>MPMM01000029.1 GCA_002238505.1 SAR202 cluster bacterium bin22
GCTTGCCCAGGGTCTCAGCCACGGCCTGGCGTACGGGGACGGCGCCGTTTTCCATGGCCTCCATGAAGAAGAAGCCCAGATCTTCCGGCCAGTCAATGCCGAGCATCAGCGCGGCGTAGCGCCGGCTCGCCGAACTCCCGCCGGCCAGGGAGGGGATCAGGTCCTCCGGGAGGATGTCTATCCTGCTTTCTTCAGTCACTGGGGGCCTCACAGTCCTTCGACCTCAGTCTTTCTTTCATGAACCTTCGGCGATGCACAGACCTTGGCCCCGACACGCCGGGGCGTAGGCTGGCCCGGCAATTGCCCTGACTGTTCCTCCGGGGCTGAGTCCAGGCACAAGCCCAAACCCGGCCTCCGCCAGTCCCCAACCGATGCTCGCTGGTACAGTCACCAGCCCGACCGTCCTGCCCTTCAACTCTGCCACCAACCCGCCGCGCTATGTCTCCTCACCCGGCAGGGCTGGCGGGGTCAGGCTGGCCCTGTACAGCCGCTAAAATGTGGCGCAGTTGGTTAAAGGGGTCTTCAGCGAGCCGGCCAGGGACTCCAGGTCATTCCCGCGCAACCGCCGATTCCCGTTGCACCAGTTCACGCTGGAGGTTTGTTCTTCGTTATTGTGTCCTGGGGGAACAAATTATAGCTCAATACGCTCACGGGCCAAGATACATAGGCTTGCTAGGATTGCCGGCTCCGGATCTCTGTGCAATATTTGTTTTCGACGGTCAGTCGACTCGAAACACTCACACCAGCCCGAACGCACGCTCCCGGGCGTCACTAAGTGACGTGCCCTGACCCTCGCTTGCCGTTAAGACAATTCCGGCAGGCGAAGGCAATCCGTTGGCAGGTTACACACCTGACACAGGGCAACAGAAATTTCTGCCCGAATTGGAGGGAAGTGCGATGTCAGATGACCTATTCCTGGGGTCCGACTGTGAAAATACCCTGGCCTGGCTGAATGCCTATCGAGATCTTCTCCTGAAAAAATTAGAGCGCGTTGACTGCGCCATCCACGCCATCCAGCTACTGGGTTGTGCCTACGACCCGTCATGTCACCCCACTGGGCTCTCTGCCAAAGAGGAATTTAGGGAAGTCGAGGCGCCGCCCAGCGCAGATGAAAGGCCCCGGATTCAAGGTAAGAGCTTTACCGCCATTCTCAGAGAGCGGGCCAGCGCGGAACTGCTGCTGGAAAGGCCGCTCCATATAGATGTGCTCCTCGAAAGAGTAGTCTCGACTGGACTGAAGTTCCCCGGCAATCGACCGCCTCGAGAGAAACTTCGGGACAGGCTCAACTGGGACAAATACATCTTCCAGAAATTGGGAGGTGGTTACTGGACTCTGCAGGAGGACCACGAGAACCCGGGCGGTGGCTAACGGGCACAGTCCCTCCCGCTGGTACCTCAAAGGGAAGAACCCTGGTCTTCACGGTATGGGATTTCCCAAACTGGGCTGTCCACGCAGCATTGGGCGCCGGCAGGTTAATATGACGGTCCAGTGGCAGGCATGCGGGAAGCCAGCGGTACCTGAACGTCATTTGGAGTGATTCCCAATGCCCGAGCGGTCCCGCCTGCAAGTATTTGACCGACTAAAAGAAGTCGGTCCTGGCCGCATCCGCGGCGGGCGCTTCCATCCGATCAGGACAGTCTGCTGAGGTGATTTCACAATACCGGCACTCGCTCCAGCTGGGCACCTTTGACGCCGACTCCCTGGCCGCCACGCGGCTGATCAGATCCCTCGCTGAGGTCACGAAGGAATCATCGACCGCTTCGTTAGGTATGTCCACAACGTGGTTGCTATAGACCACTTGACCGGTGACGGCGCAGCCCTGGAACTCGGGGCGTACCAGGGCCAGCAGGTGCATGTAAAGCATCACCTGGACCTGGTCCGACGCCCTGGGACGGCCCGTCTTGATGTCGATGACGGTGACCAGGTTGTCCCGGTGAACGACAAGATCTGGCTTGCCGGCCAGCGTGGCCGTCTTTCCCTGCAGGGTGAAGGAATTCTGGCCCTCCATGGTGACGGTGTAGCCCTGCTGCCGGTGCTCTTGGGCGCACCGGCGCAGCATGTCAGTATGGCCGACCTGCCACCGAACGAGGTCGAAACCGGAGGACGACCTTTCCCAGCTGTTCCCCTCATGCTGGGACTTGAACCAGGAGGCCCACTCGCAGTTGACCTCTCCAGCCAGCAGTTTGGTCAGCCAGGTGATCCAGATATAGGGACCGCCCCTGCGCAATACAGCCATACAAGCCTCCAGGCTGCGAGACTTGGCAATTGGCCCCGGCTTGGAGACCATGCCCTTATCCCATACTGGAGATGGGTCATCCTGTTGCACAAGGGGCAACTGTCAGTGGTTCTGACATTCTGAGGATAAAACCTCAATGATAGCCAGGGGACTCCCGTTTGCATCGGCGAAAGTCAATTGAATGGACTGGACGGAAGTTGGTTATTCACACGTCACTGATCTGCATCGTCCTACTAAATTGCCGCGAGGGCCAGCCTCAGGCGATTCTGGGCCGACACTTTTAGACATTGCCTCAGGTTGGGATCCTTATCAATAACTGCAAACTGCTCGAAAATTGACTCATGATACTGTAAGTGTATAGCCGGTTCGGCTACCCAGAATACCATTCCCATGCTATAGCCGGCCGCCAACAGATCGTAGGCTGCCTGAACATAGGCCTCAACCCTTGACATCTCGTAGAGCCACTCCGCCTGGTGGACGACAGCCAACAGTTCCAGATGTCCCTGCGAAACCTTCATTAGTTCATGCTGCCTTTTTCCTGTCCCTTCATGCTCGCAATTGAAATCCATGGCCTGATAAACATCGCCTTTTGCCAATCCCTGAAATTCGTCCAAATCGGCGGTACCGTCGCCCAATTCGTGCTTCAAGCGGTCAATGGCCATCTTACGGAGAATTTCCCGGGTCGAAGGGTTCTCTTCAAGCTGTTCAACGAACTGTTCCAGTAGCCAAAGCACATGGGGAACCAATTTACGGTATGCCGTCATTTTGACCTCATATGGACCAAAACCGAGGGCATACATGGCGCAAGCCGCCCTGATCAGATCGCTAATCTCAACCGGGCGCTTAATCCCCTCATTTGCGAAGGACTCGACCAGGTTCCAGAACTGTTCCTCCAAGTATGAATAGTCGGCATCCCTATTTTGGTCTTCGCCATCAGATAGCAAATCAAACCCGTTTTCCGTTCCCATTTCTTACCCTCAATCTGTTCAATTGTCCTGAAACCCTGACGTGCTGCCAATTCACGGGAAGTCGCAATACTGTCCCGATTGCCTGGTGCTGCTGGGCCACTTTATATGGTAGATGCCAGCAAAATCCCAGGAGGGCAAAGGAGGCGGGCAAAACGAAATGCCCCACGCCAGGGAGGCGTGGGGCTTCCAACGCAGACTGCCGTATCCAGGACGCCTGGGCGCTCTGGAAGAACTTAGCTATGCTATTGCACCCGGAGCCGGGCGCAGTGTTATAGTTAGGCTCACGTACCATAGGAGGTCACGACTCCTTGGTGCTACGGTCGGCGCAGGTCCCACTGCGCTGGACGGGCGGTCCGCAGGGTCTTCTGGCCCTGCGGGCAGTTTTGATGCCCGCCTCCTTCTATAATAAGTCTTGCAAGGTATTTGTCAAATATATATGCCTTGATTGACAAACCTGGGAAACACCAAGTTCACTTCGGAGCCAACACCCATCGAACAATTTCGGATGACGTGTAGATAAATGCGTTTATGAGCGACGTTGACAAAGTGGATCGTCTGGATCGCTCCCCTGGCTAATTCCTCGTAGCTCAAGGCCAAAAGATTTGCCCGATTGGCAGGTCGGACGGGTCTGCCTTGCACTATTCCCCCTGGTTCGGAGTTCTGATCGGTCCCTTCGATAGCTGGATTCATACTGTCTTCAAAATATACGGAGCTGGTTCAGGCGTTATTCCGACTACCACGCCGACCCCAACTGTTCGAACAGTATTTGGGACTGTAGCACATGGAAGAACGCCGCGGCCCGGGATGATGTGGTACTTCACAAGAGACCATTTGTTAGTCATCTGGACACAAGGCCAGAAGTGTGAGGTTCAATCTATTAGCTGCTCTTCTGATAACAAAATCAGTGGCTAGCTATCATGAGCTGGTTGGAGAAAAATACATGAGAAATATCCCCGACAGAGGACTCTCTTCGAAAAGTCTTACCCACAGGTGGACCAATTCTCACCAAGCCTTCCCAGACGAACTAAATCTGCGCGTGCGCAGATCACTCAGTTGGCTAAACAGGGCCGAGAAAGAAGTAGACGATCAGGATGCAGCCTTCATTTTCTATTGGATCGCTTTCAACGCCGCATACGCCGAAGATTCAGGAACTGAGACTACTTCGACGGAACGCACTATTTTTGCGGAGTATTTTGAAAAGCTAATTGCTGTGGACCGAAACAGGCTGATTTACGAAGCTTTGTGGGAAAGGTTTACCGGCCCCATCCGACTCTTGCTCGATAATGAGTTTGTTTTCCAGCCGTTTTGGAATCACCACAACCGCTTGCCCGGAAACCACGACTGGCGAGCCCGATTTGAAAATGGCAAATTCCGAATCCACGAAGGTTTGGCACGTCAAGATACGGCTCTGATCCTGAACACCCTCTTCGACAGGTTGTATGTACTTAGAAACCAGCTGATACATGGGGGCGCCACATGGAATGGTAGCGTCAACCGGCAGCAAGTCCAGGACGGGGCAAGTATTCTGCGCTTTCTTGTCCCTGTCTTTATTGACATAATGCTGGAGAATCCGGACATCAGCTGGGGTCCGCCCAATTACCCAGTCATTGTTACGTAGGCGAATTGACAGCGGCAAGGGCTGGAACGGTATTGCTTGATTCGGGTTTTGTAAGGGTAAGCTTTGGACTTTGATCGAAATAACGACGCAAACATTCGTCAAGCCGCTTTCAATTGGCTCAGGCAGCAATCTGACTTGCACGAAGAGGTATTGCCAAGGAAAATCCTGGCCCAGGGGTTTGAGTTCGGCGGACAAAGGGTGAGACTGGTAAGCCCACAGGGGATCTTCAAGCCAGCGATTATGCAGGCGCCTCTTTCGATCACCACGTCACCCAGAGGGCCCTACGGCGATCACTTCGGACCGGACAGCCTTCTTCGGTACAGTTACCGGGGCACAAATCCGGAACATCCCGACAACCGGGGCCTGCGATTCGCCATGCTGAACAATCTGCCGCTGGTTTATTTTCACGGCATAGTCCCTAGTATGTATATGTCCCTTTGGCCCGTGTACATTGTCGGAGACAGCCCCGAAGAACTAACGTTCACTGTAGCAGTAGACGATGCGGTTTCTTCACGCAAGTCTGAGGACCTCGACAACTATGTTGATGAGCAGGTCCATCTGAGAAGGCGATATGTCACAACTCAGGCCAGGCACCGGTTGCATCAAAGGGTCTTCCGAGAGCGGGTACTGGAGGCCTACAAGAATCAGTGCGCCCTCTGCCGATTGCGGCACGCTGAGCTGCTGGATGCAGCCCACATAATTCCCGACGCCGACGAACTGGGGGAGCCCGAAGTTCCCAATGGCATCTCCCTTTGCCGGCTTCATCACGCTGCGTTCGACAGGTTCTTTCTCGCCATCAGGCCGGATTTCATCATTGAAGTCCGATCAGATATCCTCCAGGAAGAAGATGGACCCACCCTGCGACACGCCATCCAGGGCATCCATGGCCAGTCCATGCTGTTGCCTGCCAGAAAATCACTCCATCCCGCGGCCGCTCACCTGGAGCAGCGCTACGCCAGGTTTACAGAACTGGCTGAGCTCGCGAATCTGAGTTAAAGCAATAGCATACCAGGGGGGCCACATAACTTCGAAACCACTGTTGCTGCTGCCTGTGGTCTATCGACCAATTTGGTGGGGCCAACCGATTCAAGCCACCAACGGCCAGCAAGCAATATGGTCGGAATATGTGGAAGCCCAACAACGCACTGGGCCCTCAGCGATGAACCAACTGTTGGTCGTGGCGGAAGAGGCCGGCTATGCGATCGGAAATCAACGCATCCAAATAGACTGAGGGATGGATCAGTTGCCGCCCGATAACCAAACTTAACTCTGGGACTGACGTTTAAGGGTAGGGTCAGATTTGTAAACTGACATTACTCGGTCCCTCAGTTCCTCGCGGCGCGGGAAAACTCCTGGTTCCGAATGGAGTAGAGCATAAATGTTTTTGAAGGCCATTCAGCCGTTCACGTTGGAACTCAATTGGCTGCGGTCGCAGGCGTTTCGTTGGCATGAACACAACGGATGGTTCTATGGCGCCATCAATGGCCACCTGGTAAAGGTACGCAACATTCAGGGCGGCCTGGAGTTCCTCAGCAACGTGCCCGAAGAATCCCTGGAGAATCACGTCAGGAATTACTTTCGTTTGGAACAGGAAATGGACAGCGTCCATGCCTCCCTTCGCCGGGTGGACAGCACCATGAGCAGGCTTGTGGATAAATACGGCGCCCTACGTCTGCTGCGACAGGACCCGTGGGAGTGCCTGGCATCCTACATCTGCTCGCAAAACAACTCCATCCACCGGATAGCTGAAATTACGGGACTGCTGGCGGAACGCTATGGAGCTCCCATGGTTATGGATGGCATTCACCTCAATAGCTTTCCGCAGCCCCAGGGCTTTGTGGAGGCTGGAGAGGCTGAACTTAACAAACTGCATCTGGGCCTGAACCGGGGAAGCCGCCTGTACGAGCTTGCCTGGGCCGTTGTCTCCGGAGAGCTGAACCTGGATTCGCTGAGAATACTTCCTTATGTGGAGGCCAAGAACCGGCTGATCAGCTACCAGGGACTCGGACAAAAGATAGCCGACTGCGTGTGCCTCTTCTCCCTGGATAAGGCTGAGGCCTTTCCTGTGGACCGGCACATTGGCGGCGCCCTGCTCGAGCTATACGGAAGGAAATACACGCCCGGGGCGAAGAATGTAGGACTGCTGAGGTGGGCCCGGTCCTACTTCGGTGACCACGCAGGTTACGCGGGTCAGTTGCTGTTCTACGACAACCTGAGCCAGGGCGGTCAGACAGCATCGCGAACCGGTTAGTAATTGCACCGACAATTCGGGGGCTTAACCAGCCCGAGATTAAGGGGTAGTAGTTCCGGGAGAGACGGGCTGGTACCAGGCCACTATCATGCGGAGCTTTGCCATCTTCCCCAAAAACAAAGCCCGACGGCAGGCTATCCAAATTGCTTTTGCGGCCCGCAGCGCTCGGGATTGGGGCGTTTGAGTGGCCGACACGGCCTGCGGCCGACCGGAGTTGCAGTTCCCAGCAGGGCTGATCAAGGATTCAAGGTATAGTCAGGTCATTTTCCTATCTCGTTTATCCAGGAACTGGCCACTGCCCGGAGTCAGCCTCAACCACTATTTCAGGAATCACAACTTCCCAGCGTTCCGCTCTGAGGGTAGCTTGGTAATCAGGCTCTGAGCGGCTACGATCCCATGTGGCGATGGCCAGAACCGAGGCCGTGACCTCTTCTCCGGTCGCGGGAACCTGGAAACCCCGGGACAGCCTGCCCACGGTATTCCCTTGGTCGTCCTCCAGAACCCACGGCTGCAGGTCAGTGTTCACCCGCAGGGGGTCGCCTGGCTGGAGCCGGGCGATGGCCTGGTGCACGGGATGGCGGGGCGACCGGTAACCGGCATAGCTCAACTGAACGTCCCTCAAGCCTAGCTGGTGGTAGGACCTGCCAAGCTCAGGCAGCGTCTGCGGGATTCCGCCGGGCGATGGTCGACTTCTCACCGAGGGACAGTTTCTCAATTCGCTCAAGTAGGGGTTGCCGGTATCTGTGTCTGTCAGGGTCAAGGTCTCCCTGGCCCGGGTCATGGCAACGTAATACAGGCGCCTGGCGGCGTCCGAGTCTTCATCCGCCCCAGATCCCCGCCAGTGGCCGTCCAGCAGGACAACATGGTCAAACTCCAGCCCCTTGGCCCGGTGCACCGTGCCCAAGAGCAGCCCCCGCTGCCTGCGCCGTATGTCCCTGGCCCATTCCCCCAACCACTCCCGGAAACTGTCCAACGGCAGCTCGCCTTCGCCTCTCTCGACCCGGTAATTCAGCACAGCCTCGGTCAGCAGGTCATGCCAGGGACCGGTGGGCTGCCCGGCCAGCCAGGCGGACAGATCGGCAACGGATACAAGGGGCATTTCCCGCCCCTGGAGCCAGCCCAGCAGCGCCTGGGTCTCCCGCAACTGCCAGGTGAAGGAAAAGTCCTCCCGGGCTAGCTGATGCGGGATCTCCTGCAGTTGGCAGAGGGAGCGTACCGGGTCCAGGGTCCGCCACCGGTATGCAAGGACGGCACATTTGCTCCAGTCCCAGTGCCTGTCCAGGCCCGCAAGTCGCCTGAGCTCCTGGATGGCTGCCATGGCCTGGCTGATGGGGGAATCCCCGGCGGGCAGGACTTGGACCAGTCCCTGACCGACCGGGTCCCTTGTGGCCCAGAGACCTCCGGACAGCTGCCGCCCACGGCTTCTGTTGATGCGAATGGGGTGATCCCGTTTCATCCGGTCTGCGGCGGGGTCCATCAGGGCATTGGCCGCGTTGATGATGTGGCCGGTGGAGCGGTAGTTGTCGGTGAGGTAGAAAATGCGAGCCTGGTAATCCTCCTGGAATTGCCTGATGAACCTGGTTGAGGAGCCACTGAAGCTGTAGATGTTCTGGTCGTCGTCGCCCACAGCGAATATGGTCAGTTTCTGGTCAGGGTCGTTCCTAGTCCTTCCCGCCAGGGCTGAGATCAGGCCATACTCCCCCTCCTTGATGTCCTGGTACTCGTCCACCAGGATCCACCGGAAGCCGGCCAGCAACCGGTCCCGCTGTTCGTCGGCTTCGTCGGGGTCCGCTCCCTCTCCATTCAGCAACGCCGTGGCTTGCCTGAGTACGTCGTCGAAGTAGCCCTGGTCCGTCCTGTGGGCTGAGCCGGCGAAGCTGACCCCGGCCAGCCGCATCGCCAGGCCGTGGCAGGTCATTACCGTAACCCTTCGGGCGTCATCGCCAATCAGCTCCTGCAGGCGCTGGCGGATCTGCACCGCGGCATGCCGGTTGTAGGCCAATGCTACGATGGAACGTGGGTCCTCCCGTCTGACCCGCACCAGGAATGCTATCCGGTGCACCAGCACCCGGGTCTTTCCGGAGCCTGGGCCCGCCAGCACCAGCACGTTGGTTTGATCCCGGTCGTCGGTGACGATGCGGCGCTGGTCGCTGTTACCCAGGCTCTCCACAATGGTTTGCCAAGAGTGGGCGGTGGTAGGTCTTTTCAGCTCCTCCTTCCGGTCAGCCAGCCATTTGTCCAGGAAGGCCTCCTGGGGCATGGCGAAGTAGTCCATGGCCAGCTGCACGGCGTCGGACAGGGGGTCCAGCCCCTGCTGGGCATATTCGGCCATCACGTGGATCTGCAGCGTCTGCTCGTCGTAGTGAAGCTCCAGCGGGACGTAATCGGAGGTCTGGAATTGGCGGCGGCCGTCAGCCAATTGAATGGTCATGGCGGGCCTAAGGATGGCCAGGCCCTTGTTCAGCCGGATAACCTGCTGCTCGTGAAGCCAGAGCAGAGCGCGGTGTACCAGGCGGTTGACGTTGGCGGTGCTAGAGGATAGAAACTGGTGCGACCTGATCACTCCCGCAAGCTGGCCCATGGTGGTCTGGGCCAGAAGGTCGGACCCCCGAGCTCCTCGGGGCAATTTGCCTTCCAGGTGGGCTAACAGTATCCCAGCCGCCTCGCGTCGTCGCTCGGCCATCTCCCGAATGTCCCGCCACTCCCGGTGACGGACGATCTCCACGTACTCGTTGCGCCGGGTCCGGGTGCGCAGATTCCCCCGTCCCTCTCCGTCCTCACGGCCGTCGGCGGCGATGCTTTCCACCAGCCGCTTGACCAGGTCAGGAGTGGCATGGCCGCTGCCCTTTTCTCTCAAAGCATGGGTGCCCCGGGTGAGGTGAAAGGGCGCCTGATCCCCGACGCCGACGTCGGCGCCCTCTCCCATCAGCATCTCGATCAGGTCCTCTTCCAATTGAGCGGTACGACGCAGGCGGGAGCGCGAACTATGGGGAGTGGCCATGTGAACGAAGGCGGTCAGCACGGTGTCATTGGTGGCGATGCCCACCTGTTCCAGGTCGTGGAGAGCCTGGGCCACGGCCTCGGGCCTCATGCCCACCGATTGCATCAGGTCGTCGGTGCTGATGCCATGGTCGGGGTCCGCCTGGATCAGGCTTTCAACCACTTTCAGCAGTCGGCTCCGGTAGTCAGACCGGATCCGGTTGTTGTTTACCAGCTTCTGTCGGGCCTCCTCCAGGCTGTTTACCTGGAGAGAAGAGGGGAACACGGTTGTTTCATTCTCTTCGCGGCTGAGCAGCACCGCCTCCTCCAGCCAGGCCACCGCCGTGCGGACCCGGGTATCGTCCCCCGCGCTGTCCCGGCGGAATTCCCCCTCCTGCTCCTCCAGGAGTATTTCCCCGGCGGTGGCGACGACCTTGCCCTCAGTCCTCTTCCTGCGGTCCAGGCTGCGCAGCGCCTTAAGGACTGCGTTGATCTCGGGCCTGGTCAGCCGATTCCTGGCGCTCATGCCGAACTGACGTTCCACGTCCTCGTCGGTGTAGAGCAGGACACACTTGGCTTGCTGGCTGTCCCGGCCAGCCCTGCCCGCTTCCTGCATGTAGTTCTCCAGCGATCCGGGAATGTCCGCGTGAAGCACCAATCGGATATCCTGCTTGTCTATGCCCATGCCAAAGGCGTTGGTGGCCGCGATCACCTGCAGGTCGCCGTCAATGAAGGCAGCCTGTACGTCCCGTTTGACCTCGGCGGACAGCGTGCCATGAAAATGGTCGGCGCGCAGCCCCTTGTCCTTGAGAAAACCGGCCACCTGCACCGCGCCGGCCCGGGTGGCGCAGTAGACTATGGCGCCGCCAGACCCGTGGGAGAGAAGGTCACTCTCGATAATCTGGTACAGGTGGTCCAGCTTGTTGCCGCCGTCGGTTCTGACCACCACGAAGTCCAGGTTGGTGCGCTGGGCGCCGCCGTCGATTAGCCGCAACTCGAGACCGAGTTTTTCGCGGAAGTGGCCGATCATCTCCTCCCGTACTTCGGGCTTGGCGGTGGCGGTGAGGCAAAGCACCGGCGCCGCTTCGCCGTCGGGGCCCCGGTGCTGGCCTATGACCCTGCTGACGTAGAGGTAATCGGGCCGGAAATCGTGGCCCCAACGGGCCAGGCAGTGGGCTTCGTCCAGTACCCAGGAGCCAATGTGCCGCTGCCGCAGGGCCCGCCGGATGGTGCGGCTACGCAGCTGCTCCGGCGAGATCAGCAGAATGGAGGCGTCCCCCAGCCGCACCTTGTCCAGGGCCTCCGCCCGTTCGGGCATGGACAGCAGGCCGTTGATGGCAACGCAGGAGCTGATGCCCTGGGTCTCAAGACTGGCCACCTGGTCGGCCATCAGGGCCACCAGGGGTGAAATCACCACAGTCAGTGCGCCGGTGCGGTCGTATCGGGACAGGGCCGGCACCTGGTAACAGATGGACTTGCCGGTGCCGGTAGGCAGAATGCCCAGGACATGCTCTCCGGCCATGGCCGCCTGGGTGATCTCGTGCTGCAGGGATTGGCCGTCGGGTCCGGCCGGCCTCGGTCGGAACGAGGAAAAACCAAACCACCGTTCCAGTTCCTGTCGGGCGTCATGCCTGGTGCGGCACCAGTTACAGGCGCCACTGCGGCAGGGCGTGTCCCGGAGCAGCTTGAGAATGGCAAGAGTCTCAGGAAACTGGTAGAGCACCCAGGGGGGCAGTACGGAGTTGGCGCCGGCCACCGACAGCCAGGCCAGGGCGTAGGCCAAGGGCCAGCCGTGATTGTCCAGCTCCTTCAGCAGGGTCTTCAGCCCTTCACCGCAGACCTGTCCCTGCAGCCGGTCTTTGACGCATTTCACGGCTTCGGCAGGGTCGGGCACGGACTTGCCGCGGAGCTGCCTGAAAAGCAGGTGGAATCCTCTGCCTTCAGGGCCTCGTCCGGTCAGATAGTGCCACGCGGTCAGGAGGGCCGCCGGAGCCTCGGAAAAGGCGATGATCTGGTCGTTGAAGAGTTCCAGCGCCAACCGGCTGTCCAGGTAGGGATCGTTGATCCTGCCCCTGGCTAGCTGGCCCTCCTGGTAGTGTTTGACCAGGTGGTGGTATGGGTTCCTGGGAAAGGCCAGGGGATTGAGCCACAGGGTGTCGATGGCCGGCAATTTCAACAGTGCCAGTGATGGGTTCAGGGCCCTTAGGTGGGGAATGTCGAATCGGATGACGTTGTGGCCCAGCAGGAAGTCTGTTCCTTGGGCCGTTTGGTCCAGTCTGCCGAGGGCGGGGCCTGGGCCGGAGGAAGGGATGACGCTTCGAGTCTCAGCGCCGGTATCCGGGCGGTAACCGGCTAACGACTGGAGTTGGCATCCCTTCAGGGAGATTTCCATGTCAAGGGACAGGCATCTGTTCAGGAGCGGGAAAGAGTGGGAAGGAGTCGCTTTCTGTTCGTGCGTTGATTCCGCTGGTGGCGGCTGCAAGGGATTGCTCACCTCGCTCTTTACGCCTTTAGGTCAATATTTGGTAGCAGGGGGATTATATCACAGTGGGTGCTTGTCACCTTCGAAGTCTCGCGACATGGGGTGTTGGCAGGTGGGAATCCCCCAACTATGCCATTCCATCGCACCGGGGCAGAAAACGAGAGGCGGGGAGCCGTGGCCAGGCGCTACGGCCGCAAGGAAGCCCGCAGATACAGGAAAAGTCGTGCACTGGCATCAAGTGGTGGCCGTTCTAAAATCCTTAAAAGGGCTAGAGTGGAGTAGTGCGCTATCTACCAGGCCTTTTTCGTCAAGTCGAGTCAACTGCTGCTTATTCTTTGGGTGGAGTGTTAACTGTAGGTGCTTGGCTGTGCCTCATCCTGTCTGGTTGACCATCTTGGCAGGGCTCGGCCCACCATTCAGGAATCACACAACACATAAGTCTGGCCAATAGGCGGTGGACCCTCGACTACCTTGAACACTCCTAAGTTCCATTCCCTGCGGTGTCAAACTTGCAATGCCGAGCGGATGGTTACAAGAAGAAGCGCCTTAAACTCGGGCCAGTGTGCAAACTGGGAAATCAAGAAATTCTGGATAAGAGTGGCCAACAAGAGACCGGAAAGTTTGAACCGATTTCTCAGGGTCTTTGGTTCCTAAAAGGAAGGGATAGTTGTTTGCGTCAGCCGATTTTCTGCTGCTGCTCAGAAACAATGGTTGTTTATAGTCCGAAGCCGGTAGGGCATACAGAGAGGCTCCCGCCTTGGACACAACTGGCGGCGCAAGATACCGCGCAGCTACAATCAGTCTACCGTACTTCCCACCGCTTCATCGCGTGCCTAATGGCCTTCGAATGCAATGCGAGAATTCGCGGTTAGGGCGGCGGCGGCGTGAGTGGCTGTCGCCAACTAGCCCTGGAGAAGGATGTTTCACGAAGGCTCGACGGGCATAATTCACCCCTTTTTCCGGACAGGACAACATTGCCAATAAAGGCAATTATATGACATGTTTTGTTTCGGGCCGGAAGGGCCATGGAAACCGGTTTTCATCAGAGTTTCGACAATTCAGACAGTGAGACCATTACACCAAAACCCCGAAATCAGCCATGTTGGCGCTTAACTCCCCCTGGCTGAACTGGTCTGCCAGTTACCCGCCTATACATGGGTGAAGCTTTTCTCGGATCTGGTTGTATTCATCATTTCCATCGCCAGCGGTCCCGAGTGCATAGGTGCCACACTCAGAGGTAAGATACGCGTGGAACTGCAAGCATCTTCTCTCTGGCCGCAGCGTTTGTTCGGGCTTGGAGCGGCTGGCTCCGGCACTCAGCCAGGATCGTGGGTTGGAGGTCTGGCTTCGGGTTGCCGTTGACTCATTACCGTGATGGACGTCTGCATGACCTGAATCCTGGGGCGAAAAATAGGAAGTCCCATCAGCCGCACAGTGAGAATCCAAGGTGGAAACTACGGAACTGACGGAGGAAGAATGAGCCAGCCAGCGGGCCCGAACCGTAACATACAGCGTTATGTACGAGGAAAAGGGGAGGGGACTTTAGTGGCCGTCAGCGCGACGGGCGGGTTTCATACCTGGGGAATAGTGGTTTAGGTCGCTCCATCGAAATGGTTCCGTTTGCTTTTAGGGTATAAGGGGCCTTGCAACGTAATCCCAAAGCTCAAATGGGAATCTTAGAATAGCAATACCCTGCAAGCAAACGGAGCCGACCGTTATGTAGAGTTGAAAGAATGGCTCTTGTACGAACCGGACAGAACCGGCCTTGTGCGAACCAACTGAGAATCGGGGGAGTCAGGCGTCGCAGGTGCGGCTTGAGAAATTGACACTGCCGGCGCTATTGATGGTGGGCCAGTTAAAGAGGAGCAACGTTGCCGGCGCCGTACACTGGGTGTCAGTCCACCGACATCTACGAGCTGATCATCGCCAGTCATCGAGTCTCCATTCTCAACCGAGCGATGGAGGAATAGCTCAGCGCCTTCGATGACCCTGTATTGAGGATGAACGCCCTGGACCGCCGAGCCAATCCCAGCGAATAGATAGTCTTAGAAAGAGCAAGCAACCGAGCAAGACTTTCGCCCCACCGGATACTCATGGGCGCCAAGGTAAAGGCCAAGGCTGAAGCCCTGACCCAAATACAGATGGCCGCTGATTAACCAAGGTGGCATTTTGGCTTTTCAAAACTGGGGACGGAGTCGCTGGACAGCAACATTCTCGCGGGTTACCGTCCTAAAGTTCCCGGTTATTCACAGTGGGTTAGACCACGAACTCCGAGAATATCACGGAGATGGTAAGGGAGAATCGGGCTAAATGGGGCTGTCGCGAGCAACTGGAAAGGTGATTCTTGCTGACGCTGTGCGGGTCGTAACCTCTGACACATGGAGATGTTTGCAGTTGAAGAATGGTTCCTTCCTGTGCCACATGAGAGTATTCTTGGTGGTGGATGGGCAAGAAACCAAAATCACAGTTGATCCTCCACTCAGAGAACGCCCAGCTTGAACAGCGAAATCGGTGGGTGGGTTGAACTCTCAGTTCCATTCTTTAGCTGATCAACGACAATTAGTCTTGCCGGTCAAGACGACCATTATTAGCGGTCTGGATGGGATAAACCATCAGGCCCTGGTTTGCCAGACACCAGAAGGGGCATTCAGCAAATAGCACGGGACCGTAGTTGAGGCTGCTTACAGAAGGAGTTAATCACCGGTGGTGGGGATCGATTTACTGTTGAGACAGCAAGGATTCTCACTCAACCCCGTACCCATCCTATCCCCCAATGTGTCCTCCCAACATAGGTTCGGCTAACGACCCAGGATGTAAACAAATTTCAGTTCAGTTGGTGGTATCCCAGGTGGCTCGAACCTTAGAAAGCACTTTTGTACGGAAATGTCCTTAAAATTCTGAACAGGGCAAAATAAATGTGTTGGCCATGCTCCCCTGAAAGGAAATGGAATGAGACCGATTGACAGCACCGCTCGCAGCGTTCGCGATCTATTAGGTGGCAAGAAGTATTCTATTGACTACTATCAGCGCGAATATCGCTGGGATGCAAAACAAGTCCATGAATTGATAGACGACCTCTCAGATATGTTCTTGGAGGAATACGAGCCAGGTCTGCCCCGGGCCAAAGTTGCGGAGTTTCGTCACTATTTCCTGGGTTCAATTATCATCAGCAAGCGGGAAACGGAAAGCTTCATAGTAGATGGTCAACAGCGATTGACTAGTCTTACATTGCTGCTCATTCTATTGAGGAGTCTGCAACGGGACCGCGGCGACAAGGTTAACCTCGACGAGCTTATCTTCTCAGAACGCTACGGGCGGAAGACGTTCAATCTTTCAGTAGATGAGCGAGCATCTTGTATGGAGGCTCTATTTGAGGGCGAGCCTTACGATCCTAGTGAGCAGTCAGAATCAGTTCAGAATTTGCATGACCGCTACCAAGACATGATGTCTTACTTCCCCGAAGAGTTGCGAGAGGAGGTGCTCCCGTACTTCACTGATTGGCTAATTGACAACGTTCACCTAGTTGAAATCATTGCTTATACCGACGACGAGGCGTACACAATCTTCGAGACGATGAACGACAGGGGACTCTCCCTTAGCCCAACGGAGATGTTGAAGGGGTACTTGTTGGCCAATATGGAGGAGGATCATCGTGTCAGGGCTAACGAACTCTGGCGCTCGCGAGTTCTTGAATTGAGAACCGGGAGAGACGACTACGGCTCGGACTTTTTCAAGACGTGGCTTCGGAGCCAGTACGCCGAGAAAATTCGCGAAAGACGTAAGGGAGCGAGCGCTGAAGACTTCGAGCGAATTGGTACCGAGTTCCACCGATGGTTAAGAAACAAACGTGAGGACATAGGGCTGGAACAACCCTTTGACTTCTTCAGGTTCGTCCAACGTGATTTCGACTTTTATAGCCGACAGTATTTGCGAATCAGAAAAGCACAGGCCAGCATTGTGGGTGGTCTGGAGCACATTTACTACAACGCTGGTCACGGTTTCACCCTCCAGGATTTGCTTCTCCTCTCCCCGTTGGAGATTGAGGATTCTGAGCAGACCATCATGCTCAAAATGAGAATTGTGGCTCAATTTGTAGACATTCTCATCGCATGGAGAATTTGGAATTTCCGATCCATAGCTTATTCCACAATGCAATACGCAATGTTTCTAGTGATGCGGGAAATCCGCGGTGCCGCCCCCGAAGTCCTAGCCAATAGCCTACATCGTCGCCTCTCGAGGGAAACCGAGACGTTCCGAAGTAATGGTCGGCTATCTGTGCATCAGCAGAATAGGTACGCTCTGCACAGAATTCTCGCCAGGATGACTGACTACGTGGAAAAAGAGTCAGGACAGCCCTCGCGGTATTCCGAGTACGTCGCCAACGGCAGATTACGCTATGAGGTAGAGCACATCTGGGCTAACCGCCCTGAAAGGCACGAGGACGAGTTTTCTCACCAATCCGATTTCGGGGAACGCCGCAATAGAATCGGAGGGTTGTTGTTGTTGCCAAAGAGCTTCAACGCCAGCTACGGTGACTTGCCCTACGAGGAGAAGTTACCACATTACAACTCCCAAAATCTGCTCGCCCGTTCGCTCCATCCACAAACTTATGAGCATAATCCCGGATTCAGGAGTTTTATGCAAAAAAGTGGACTCCCGTTCCGTCCACATGAGCAGTTCAAGAGGGCGGATCTAGACGAACGCAGCAAACTCTACGAAAAGATTGCAGAGCGTATGTGGAATCCAGAAAACCTACTGCGGGAAATTGAGGCTTGAGGCGTTCGACGGAAGGACGGTATAACATGGGTCGATGTCGAGCTAATCTCTTGACAGAGAGGGAATACCGAGCGGATCAAGAACTTCACAAACACGGAATGAGTTGAGATGGCATCTGATTGGACTGTGGCGTCTTCAAGATGTCATTTTTCAGGGTCGGGCCCGCTGAAAAAGCCAGCCTACTCGTGAATCTGGGGGTTGTATCAGCTACAATCCGGGCTTAGCCTGTACTTGACGGGGCACCCATGCTCGAGCCTCTAGTTGCCGCAGGGACTCCACCCTTTTCCAGTTCACCACCAAACAACTGCGGGATTTTATCCACCCCAGCCATCTCTTCATCCAAATGGACGAATGCCTGGAAAAGGCCTATTGACCCGAATATTTCCGGCCGGCCATCCATTCCAAGGTCCCGGTCAGGGCGCTGCTGATCTGCTCCCCGTACAACATCTTCTCCTTCCAAAGACTCTGCTCTTCCATATCGGAAAATCTGGCCTACCGCTGGTTCTGTTTCCTGACCATCGACGACCCGGTGTTCGACCATTCCACTATCAGCCACTTCATCAACGGCATTGGAAGGGAGGGGTTCCAGGCCATCTTCGACGGCCAGAATCAGGATTTGCTGAGAATGGGCTTGATGTCACTGGAGATGTACGTGGACTCCAGTCTGGTCAAGGCTGACGTCAGTGGATACGGGCTGGCGCCCAGCGGGCTGACCGTGGCCGAGTTCAAGGAGCAGGCCATCGAGGAGAACGGCCTGTTCAAGCTCACCGATACCACCGTGGACGACGAGGGTGTTGAGCACGAGGAAGTAAGGTACTTTCAGAGCCCCGAGGGAAGGATGCCGCTGGGCCCGATTGATACCGAAGCCCGCTGGCACACCAGCAGGATAGGCAAGGCCCCCGGTTTGTAGTACCAGGGGAACGCCATCGTGGATTTGGGCGCGGATTCATCCTGTCCCGTGGGGTCACCCACGCCTCGGAACGGGAGTCTAAAGCGGTTCCCCAGCGGCTGGACCGGCTGCCCCTGCCACCGGTGTCTCTGGCCGCCGATACCGGCTACAGCTAGGGTTCGTTGCGGGAAATGCTGCGGGAAAGGAACATCACTGCCCACATTCCTATCCATCTCAGTCAGGAGACCTGAAGGTACCGTATTGCAAAATCTTGGGTGGGGGGCCCTGCCGCAAGGATCCCAGTCAAGTAAGTGTTAAAAGCGTGCTCCAATATGAGCACTCCTATGGCCCCTAGCTTCGTTTCCGGAGGATTTGACTGCCCGTTTTGGGGCTGTGGTTTACGGCGTACATTGAAAGGTGGAGAACACTTTCACTGCTATAGCCTAACCGTTATGTTGGATTCTCGGACCCTCCACTTAACACCTGATGGTTTGCTATAGCTTCGGCATACTGAATTTGTTCCATGACCCATTCAAACCTTGGGGCCTCTCCGAGAATCATACGCTCCATGGCTAAGTAGTCGCTTTCGATGACATTCCGAAGTCCAGCCTGTGGCACCAGTTTGAGTGATCCGGGAACAGCTTCTTCGAACCGTTTCCAGGCCTGCCGGAATGCAATGAGGTTATGATTACGCACGGCATCCAACAGGGTTATGTCCGACAGAATTGACTCTCCAGCCTCGGTTGCCGTGATCATCGCTACATCGTAATAATGTCGTGCGATTCGGTCCCTGTCCGATGGCAAACGCTGCTCGTCGCGGTATCCACAATGCAAGCCATGCAGAATCAGCAACTTCTCCCAATAAGTGCGCTCCGGTGCAATCACTTTAACATTGCACACCTCAAAGGATCGGTCCGTCAATTCCTCCGCCAGCATAGGGATGACGTTACAGGCTAAGGCCGGAACCAGGGCCGATCTCGCTCCCGCCTCGATCTTCACGCTCGGGATCACGTAGTCACTGTCGCTGTTCGGATATTGGGTGGGGTACTCGATCAATAACGTCTGCTTGTCGCCATCATTATCATCTGGTTCGATCCGGCATCCCCTTGATACTTGATCCATCAATATAGCTAGTTCATTCTTCAGATCCCCTAGTATGTAACTACTGCACGCCTTCTTCAGCTTATCGAAGAGGGCATCCCGTACCTTTCTTGAGAGCTTGTCCGCAGCGGTAGGGTCGCAGGTGCCCCTAAAGCCTAGGTCGTCACGGTTGACGACTATATCGATGTCTTCCGAGAACCTGTGAATGAGCCCGAAAGCTTTAGACAAGGAGCTTCCGCCCTTGAAAAGCAGTCTTGGATGTCCGATGGGCATCTGATTGTAGAGCAGCTCGAGGACAAGACAGACCCAGAAGTCTTTTTCTACATAACTGGGCAACGTATCGTATCGGCGAGCCGCAGCGTCGAACACATCCCGCTTGTCTTGCTCCCCAAGAGCGAGAAACGACGCAAACGATTCAAGGGTTCCATTCATACCGCAACAGCCCGGTCAGCCGCTATACTTTGCGCTAGTGGCAATGCCCAGCCGGGTAAACCCCCGCTATTCTGCATTAGGTCGTCTTTTACCGCGTCTGGGAGACGCCGCCTTAGAGTCGAGATGACGTAGGGATCTGCGGCATTGTCGGGGCCAAGCCATCGGAGTGCCTGCGCTACAGGAGCCGCTGGCTTTCCAGCCCACTGCATGACGTTGGGGCTCGCATGTCGGAACCAGACTGTGCGCCCGTCGATCTCGAGCGTCCTTGTGGGGCCGTCCGTCACATAAGAGGCTTTCGCGGGCACAGCGTTGGTGAGACCGAGCTGGTTGGCAGCCACCATGCCGTCAGGGATAATTCGGACACCGTCCCGCCGTGCTAATGCTGCGATCGCGGCATCCCAGTCAACCGGCGCAGACCGTTTCAGTACGCTACTCATCCGGGGCATGTCGTATAGCCCGTGACCGACCCGGCGCAGTTGGTTTGCTTTGACGAGGCGCGACAGCGCTTGATCGACGGCCCCACGGCTGCCGAGATCCAGGAAGTCCCTAGGTGTGAATACCCACTTCCCTGTATCGTGCTCTGATACCCTCTCCATGATCTTGTGGGCAATGGGAGTCATTTTGTTACACCTTGCCATTCAGTCGCTCTTTCTGTCAGAAATCTACTAAAAATATCTTACCATGTCAAGGACATTCTTCTGGTGCCCACGAGCCTAGGTCAAGTCAGGAGAGAACCATACCCTATGATACTACCTTCGAGTCTCCGATAAGTGCCTTTAGCTGGGCTTGAGCTATTTTCCGTACCAGCCAGAGTGAGAGTATTGCCAGCGTCATACTCTGGAACGAGAATTGTAAGCCCTTAACCCGATTCAAGCTCTGTTTCCCGCAACGTCAGGAATTCCCTGATTTGCTTTATCTTTGCCAACAGCTCATCAAAAGTCATCACAACTACGTCCTTGGAGTTGCCGCGGAAAATCTCGAACGACTTAATATGCTCTAAATCCGTAGGCATCGTTCCAACAAGTAGGAAACAAAGGACCGAATATGTCCTAATATCGCGTTCCCCTGTGTTCTCCTTGAATTGAGCTATTTCTTGCTCGAAATGATACTTTTGAATAAGCGCCTGGTTGATGGCCCCTGATAGATCACTGGATGGGCTATAGACTCCTGAACGATATTGTTTTTCGTTCAGGAGCTTTGTGCTTGGCTTCTTGATCTCGACAATTGCTGCGTTGTTGGTCAAGCTGTTCTTGACGAGGAAATCCGCAACATTATCACCTGTGCCAGAGAAGCCTCTCCCGCCAACAGTTGGTTGAGCATGAACTTGAACGACCGGATAACCAAATGCCGCACTCAAAGCAAAATCATTCGCCTCCAGGAACTTTTGCCAGGCGCCCTCTGGAAGTCTGGTTTTGCTCATCATGTCTTCGTAGTGTTCGATCAGGCTGTCGAAGGAGACTACCTGTAGGCCTCTTTGGAAGATAGCGAATTCGGACGGACTATCTTGGGCTATGGAACGAGAGTGTTCAGTTACTCTTTCAAGCACTACCCCGTGCTCACTTTCCGAAAAAGAGCGTGAGCGGGAATCTGAAGACCCGGATCTAACTCGTTGCAACGCCCTCGTCCGTGGTAACAACAGAGATAGTCCCAACTCATTCGCAACGTGATTCCTAATATTTTCGTAACTGACATCACGGATGTCGGACAAACCGTCTGTATTGTTCTTATTAACGGTCGTCCGCATCCATTCGAAATCATCGTTTGAAATAACCAGCACCCCGCGAACAGTATCTTCGGATATTCCGTGCATGTCGGAAATTAGTATTTCGTTGCAGTCAGTAAGCTCCTCTGCTGCTTGAACCATATACCTATGACGTTGAGTCATGCCCAAACCGAAATCAAAATCCTTCACAAAGCAAGATGGCAATTCCTCAAGTATTTCCATTACTTCGTACTCGGATGAAGGCAGCTTTTTGCCAAAGTCAATGTCGAGCATCTTTCGGCTGGCGACCGTAATTCGTTCTATCTTGCTGTACTTGGGTTCTAAGATATTCCCGAAAACGGTTGTCTTGGTCTTAATAGGAAAAATCGTCAGTTTTCCGTCCTTTGCATCGAATTGAAGCAACTTCGCACGAGGGTTGCTTATGTCTTCCGAAAGAGAACGTCTTTCTCGGAGGCGTTCCGGGGAGGGGACGTAATACACCTCCACGGATGTGTTATCTGCCTGTTCAAATGTCAGAGTGCCTGGATAAGGGATTTTTGGGGTCGGATCACTAATTCGAGGCATACCTATCTCCCTTTCATAAGAAGCGATATTTGAACTGACATGTGGCGTTGCATAAGCCAGCCCTCTGGGCTCAATACCTGTGGCTTAGCCAAATTGCTGCAATCAACCTGCATTACATAGAGATTGTACCTGTCTATATTACCCTGGCGCCAACTCACGAATTGCCTCATAAATAATGTTACCGGGGAGGGTATCGTTGCCTCGTAATTGATGTTACCGGAAGGTGACATGACGCGAGGCGGGATGAAAGAGTATTTGGACGCTATTCGGGACCGATACATTCATGGCGATCGCAAGGAAAAGAGTCGGCTTCTGGACGAAGCATTGCAGGTCACCAGTCTGCACCGCAAGGCCTTGATCCGGGCCTTGCGGACTCCACCGCGACTCACGGCCGGTGGCAAAGCAGGACGCCCCAAACGCTATGGTCTGGAAGCAGCCACTGCCCTGAAGACCCTTTGGGAAGCCAGCGACCGGGTGTGTGCCAAGCGACTGCAACCCTTCCTGCCCGAGTTGCTGGGGGCCCTGGAACGCCATGGGGAACTAGTTCTGGAGCAAGAAGTCAGGGACCAGGTATGCGCCATTAGCGCCGCCACCATTGACCGGTTGCTCCGTACCTACCGGCTGCCGGAACTGAGGAGACCCTTCTCCACCACCAGGCCCGGTACTCTGCTCAAGGCCGCCATCCCCATCCGCACCTTCACCGAATGGAATGAACACCAGCCCTGCTTCCTGGAAATAGACCTGGTGGCCCACTGTGGGGAGAGCACCGAAGGCCAGTACCTCAACACCCTCAGCGCCGTGGACATCGCCACCGGCTGGGTGGCCTGCCGCGGGGTCCTGGGCAAGGGCCAGCAACGGGTAGGCGGCGCCATCCACCACATCGGCCAGAACCTCTCCTTCTCCCAGCGGGTTATCGATTCCGACAACGGCAGCGAGTTCATCAACCACCACCTCTACGCTTTCTGCCATCAGAAGGGCATCACCTTCACCCCGCCAGACCCTACTGGAAGAATGTCCATGTCTGCATCGAGCAGAAGAACTGGTCGGTAGTGCGCCGCCTCATCGGCTATGACCGCTACCGGTCCCAGGAAGCTCTCGCTCAGCTCAACCGCCTCTATCCCTGGTAGAACGCTATGTCAACTTCTTCCAGCCGGTGATGCAACTGCAGGAAAAACATCGTCAAGGGGCCCGGGTCCGCAAGGTGTATGATGCTCCCAGGACTCCTTACCACCGCCTGCTGGAGCAAGGACTCCTTGATCCAGAGCAGAAAAAGCGACTGGACTAGGAGTACCAGAGAACCAACCCGGTCAAACTTTTTAAGGACATCAACCAGGAACTGGAACGACTGTGGCTGCTGGCCCATGCTCCACCTTAAACCACTCCGAAAGTAACACTAATTTTGAGGAAGTTCCTCATATTGCACCAGCGTATCCGGGGGTCTAGAATTTCACTGGTTGCACGGACCTAATCCACTCAGTATGTAGTCTCAGAATTGGGAGAGTTAGACCAATGAGCACTGTTGACGATCTTAAAGGGAGCTACTCCTTTATTGGAGCTTTTCAGTCTGAGACAATTCTCGAGCCCTACGGCAACAACGCGCTTCCGTTGTTCGCCGTAGGACTCCACTTGGGAGTCGAAGACTTGGCGACCTTTGCGACCGATAGTCTGACGGATGGTCCCGACGATAAGAAGGCCGATATCATTTACATAAATGAAGCAGAAGGAATCGCCTGCATCGCTCAGGGAACGACAGCAGCAGATTGGGGCAAACCCGAGGCTCAAGCGAATAAGGCTAGTGACCTCAATACTGCAGCGGCATGGCTTCTACAACAACCAATTGATGTGATTCCTGAGGCGATTCGTGGGCATGCCAATCTCTTGAGAGATGGACTCTCCCAGGAAAGAATAACAAGACTGACATTTGCATACGCCCATAATTCTCTAGAATCAGAGAATGTTGCTAGGGAGTTACATGCAACTCGACGACTTGTCAGTGCCCTTGAGATTTGCCAGCAGTGCGACGTAGAAGTTGTCGAGCTTGGCCTGACCGCTATAGAGGCGCTTTATCTCTCGTCTCGTGGTTCGATACGTGTCAAGGAGGAAATCCAATTTCCCGCTGGCCAATACATTGAAGAGAAGGGTCAGGGGTGGAAGGCGTTTTCAATTTCGATCAATGGCGCTACACTCTTTGACCTCTATGAGAAACACAACAAGAGCTTGTTCAGTGCGAATCTGCGTGATTTTCTTGGCTCAAAGGGAGGCGCCAGAAACGTCAACAACACCATAAAGACTGCAGCCGAGTCAGCATCCGGACTCTTCTATATCTATAATAACGGCATTACTATCGTATCCAACAAAGCGGATCACGAAGATGGAACTCTTAAAATTCAGGGCATTTCAGTCGTAAACGGCGCACAGACAACGGGTTCTATCCATGCTGCTGGGCGCGACAAGGCAAGCAACTTGTCGGTCGCTGCAAGGGTAATTGTGGTTGATGACGAAGCAATGATTCCAAAGGTTGTAACCGCCAATAACACACAAAATGCAATTGTTGCATGGGATAGAAGAAGCAATAACGCTGTTCAGATTAGACTACGTAAGGAGTTTGGCGACAAGGGAATCGAATACGTGCATAGGAGGGATAATAGTAGGAAGCCCGCGAACTCAATCTTTGCAGAACAGGCGGGGCAAATGCTGTGTGCATTCGGTGGAAATCTCCAAACCGCCATTCGGTCCAAGGCATCCATATTCGAAGAAGATACAATCTACAACGATGTATTCCCCAGTACACTCGTTATCGGTCACGTTTTCGCCGTCCAGGCATTAGGTTGGGCCTACGACCGTATAAGGCAAGACTTAAAAGCGAAAGTAGCTTCGACACCCTTGACAGGTTTAGAACAAGGCCAGCTTAATTTGTTAGCGTATCCTGCTTCAAAGCAATTCGTGATACGAGTAATGGGGGACCTTAGAGAGGAAATCTCCGGGAGGGGCATACTTCACCCTCGAGAATTCGTAATGAAGGATAAGGCAATCACAGCCGACAGCGCGGAAGCCATAGAGGCGTGGCGCAATGTTATTTCGGCGGTTTTGCCGTCAATCGTCCAGAATTTGCCAGACGAGGAATATCAGGTCGTGCGCTCCAACGATCACACCAAGCATGTCGTTGAGCGAGTACAAGCAATAGTCGCCGGTGCCGCGATACTCCAGCAGAGTTTCGAGAACCTCAGGGGTCTTCTCAAGTAGACCTAGGAAGGGAAGTCAGGCAAAGACTGCTATGGCCATATTTCGGATACTTCAATTGGTTTCTCCCGCAGCCTTGTCGGAAACTTGAGACTTCGAGGCGTCCGACCAGAACCAAAACCCTCGGTATCGAGGCGACGCAGTTTGTATCTTGCGTCCAGGGCAATGAACTGCCAGTTGATGCGGGCCTGAGCTTGGTTGCGCTCTGGATCCAGGGCTTGGACCTGTCGGCAGAGAGATTCCTCGTCGGGGAGACGCTCCCTGAGGCAATTAGGCCTCGTCCGCCAGCCACCGCATCTGGTGGGCAAAATCCTCCTGGCGCACCGCTAAGTGATGGCCACATGTCGCCAACCCCTTTGGGGATCACAGGCCAGGAACAGGTTGCGGGTGCCCTCCCGCCGGTATTCGTAATCTTGGCGTTTCGGACTACCTGAACCGGCTGGCACAGGATCCCTGGTGTCCGCCAGCAACTGGGTGGAACTCTCGTCGAAGCAGACCACCGGCCTCTGGGGTCGTAGGGCTCGGTGTAAAGAGCCTTCCCCGTACTGGATACGGGGACCGGCACGTCCTCCATATGAGCCACGAAGCCGGCGCTTACCTCGGGAATGCACCACTATTTCTTCCACCACGGCTTGAGCGCGTTTTTTCAACCGCAGCCGCACCGTCTCCGGCGCCAGTGACTCCACCAACCCTGTCAAGCAACTGTCTTGAAAGTCAATGGGATTGGGTGAGGGACTTGGTGTCTGGGTGGTTCCAGGACGAGCCATACTTAAGCATGGAGTTGAGGATAATCAGCAGCTTGCGCATACAGGCAGTCAGAGCCAGCTTTTTTGGCTTTCCAGCAGACAAGAGGCGCTGGTAGAAGTCCCTTATGACCGGGTTGAAGCGGCTGGCTACCATTGCCCCCATGTAGAGGGCGGTGCGGACCCTGGCCCGTCCACCCCAGACGGTGCGTCTGCCTCGCAGGGTGCCACTGTCCCGGTTGAAGGGAGCCACGCCCACCAGGGCGGCGATCTGACGGCGGTTGAGAGTGCCCAGTTCGGGCAGGTATGCCAGCAGGGTAAGAGAGATCTGGTTTCCGATGCCGGGTACGCTGCGCAGCAGATCGTCCTTCTCCCGCCATACCGGACTCTGGCGGAGGGTCTGCCGCAAGTTCTGGTCCAGGTCGTCCAGCTCCTGCTTGAGCCAGGCGATGTGGGCCTCGATACTGGGCCGGACGGTCATGGCGGCGTTGGAGAGGCGGTTCCTCTCCGCTACCAGCATGGTCACCACCTGTTGTCTGCGGGCTACCAGCGAGTTGAGGACCTGGGTATCGGCGTCCCGGAGGGGACGCAAGGGAGGACGAAGGGCCTCGGCGAAGTGAGCCAGGACCGCCGCATCCAGGGAATCGGTCTTGGCCAGCCGCCCAGTGGCCTTGGCAAAGTCCCGCACTTGGCGAGGGTTGACTACCACCACCGGCAGGGAGGCGGCTGCCAGCGCTGCCACCAGGGGCAGTTCCAGTCCCCCCGATGCCTCCATCACCAGGGCCACTGGATTGAGTTGCCGCATCTGGACCACCAGCGCCGCGATCCCGGCCTGGTCGTTGGAGACCTCACTCCTGTCTCCTCCAGGACGGATGGCCACATCCACGCTGGCCTTGGCCACATCTATCCCTACGTAAATGCTGTGCTGCTCCATGAGAACCTCCTTGAGAACCGTCGGCCCATCCTTGCCAGATGCGGGCTTAGTAGGCCCAGGCAACTGTTCGGGCTCTGTTCTGAAAAGGATGCGGCGACCCAAGCTTGACAACGGTCTTCTATGACCCAGGGCGGACCGGTCTGCCGCACCCCGCACACCTTAAAGAGGGGAAATTATCCAACTCCAATCCAAGATACAAGGGCGGAGGAAAAGTGTACCTCCTG
This sequence comes from SAR202 cluster bacterium bin22, assembly GCA_002238505.1. Taxonomy (GTDB): domain Bacteria; phylum Chloroflexota; class Dehalococcoidia; order Lucifugimonadales; family UBA3495; genus Bin22. The sequence goes on from MPMM01000029.1 coordinate 27,161, forward strand.
GGTGTCGACGTCCAGCAAAAAGGTCCAGGCTAACAGGCCAGCATAAATGTCACATTCCTTTTATGGAGAAGGTCGCGTTTCATTTTGGGGGCAAACGCCCAAAATACTTTTTGAGGGATATTCTCCCGTGATTTGATGGATTCATAGGCATTGACACCGAGTCAGTGTCGAATTCAACAAACGGGAGGACCGAAAATGGTCGAAGCAAACAATCCCCACAACTCTGGTTACGAAACAGCGTACAGGGAGCTGTATTCTATAATCAATAGTGAACGTCATCCGGACCCGGCTACCGATGCGGTCATCACCGTACTCATGGAGACGCTCGCCGGAAAGCTCACCCAGGATGAGTTCTACGGGCTCGCAGTCCTTCTTGAGCGCACCGGCACCAGGATCCGGGACCTGGACGGCAACGTCTGCATCGACATCTGGGGCGAACTCAACGGCGCGGTCAATACGGATGGCACC
>MPMM01000011.1 GCA_002238505.1 SAR202 cluster bacterium bin22
TTGCCGGGTCTCCCGAACCGGTCCTCGAACAGGTAGTGGGACTGCAGCTCGGTGAAGGAACGGGTACGTTGTCTTCGGCCGTCCCCCAGGCTCTTGTGTAATATCCGGGCCACCGCCAGTTTTGTGTGGTCGTACAGAATGCTCTGGGGAATCCCGCCCAGAAAGGCAAAGGCCGATACGTGACCGTCCAGAAAGGCCTCGGTGGTCTCCGACGGATAGGCCTTCATGAAGCAGCCGTCGCTGTGGGGCAGGTCCAGCACCAGGTAGTGCGCCTTCCGCTCCACTCCGGCGATGACCGCCACTGCCTCGCCGAAGTCGCACTGGGCGTGGCCCGGTGCGTGGGACAAGGGCACGAACATCTCCTGAGTCCGCCGCCGGTGCTCCCTGACGTAGTCCTTGACCGTGGCGTATCCCCCGGTGAACCCGTGCTCGTCCCGCAGCCGCTCAAAGATCCGTTTGACCGTGTGGCGCTGCTTCCTGGGAACCTGGCGGTCAGCTTCCAGGATGGCGTCAATCACCCCGGTGAAGGGCTCATCCTGAGCTTGTCGAAGGATTGGGACGCCGGGGTGGGTCCTGGCGCCGGTAACCTGGTGGTGCCGAGTAGGCCAGCATTTTGCGTACCGTGTCCCGGTGCAGGCCGAAAACACGGGAGGCCTCCCGAACGCTCATCCCCTCCACCATGCAGGCCCGGCGAACCCGCGCGTAAAGCTCCACGTTGTACATCCATAACACCTTCCAAAGACTGATACTCAGCCTTACGGAAGGCGGTGGACGGTACGATTTCCCGCCGCCATAAATCAGCCAGCAGACCCGCCCTTGTGGTCCACTTTACCTCCGCCTTTTACACCAGGGCAGATATGCTGACGGTATGAAGTTCGGTGGCAGTGTTGGCGGGCAGAAGAGCGACCGGTGTTGAGGCTTCGGCGCTTCCTACTCCGTTGCCCTCGCCGCCAGACCCGCCGACTCGCATGATGTAGCAGCGTCCACCACCATTATTGAAGTAACCATATACCGAGTGGGCCAAATAGGAACCCTCGGTGAATTCACCGAACTGATCCACAAACTGGGTCCAGTTGGTAACCAGGGTAAGCTCGTTGAACGGTCACTTTTCCGCGAAACCGACGAATGCAGCTACCGCAGTCCCAACTCCGGCAATCGGTTTACTGCCTCCGTCAACCTCCTCGACGTAAACTCCCAGGGAAAGATATGTGGGCATGCTTTACCTCCAATAAATTGATTGCTGTTGCCTTCGAGGGCGTACAACTGCGTCTCTCAAAAGTGGTTTACCTTCGTAGAGTTTGGTTAGATTGCGATATCGTAATTCTGTCCTGGCACCTGAAGGGTCGTCCGGATTTCTTCGTAAATGTCCGGGGATTGAACGCTCACCGTGTAAGTACCAGCCGGAACTCCCGAGAAGATAAACCGGCCCAAACTATCGGTAGTGGTATCGAGGCCTCGTTCAACAAGGGTCAGGCGGGCCGAGGCTATCCCCGCGTCCGGGTCTCCAGTCCGATGCAGCTTTCCACCAATGCGCAGCGGGGAAACCTCCACATGTCCGGTTGCGGTCGGTCCCTCCACTTGCCGTGAGATCAAACGGGACGTCAGGGCAAGACCCACCTCAATCTCCTGGCTCAAGTCGATCCTTGTGGTGACGCGGTAGTCCAGGGAAGGCCGAGCATCGTTGCTCATGGCCCCCCAATATTCGGCCAGCCCCTGGTTTGGACTGGTGGAAGCCACCTCGGTGGGTATCTCCTCACCGGCTAACGAGCTGTGCATTACTTCGTCAGGAATCAGGGGGTTCTTGAGAAAGGTGACCAGTGCTCGGGCAAGGAGCCGGTGTTCGTCTTCAACTGTATTGGCGAATGCGGTCACCTTGTAGGTGAGGTCCATACGGACTTCCGCCCTGCTTTTAATTGCCGTATTGTCAGGTCCTCGACGGACGACCCACAGGTTCGGGTTTCTTAGTTCGGTATTCTCTCGTATCTCGAACAGATAAAGATTGATAGTAGGGCGGGAAATACCGGCAGCCCATTGCCTGGTGGGCATCTGGAAGGCAATATCAACCTCACCGGAGTCAATATTGCTCCGTTGTATCAACAACTGCCTGATTGTTTCGTCCAATTCCGCAAACATTTTCCAGCCCGCAATTACAGGTGAGTGTCAGGCCATGGCCATTTCAAAATAGGGGCCAAACTCCTGCTCCGTCAGCAGCTTTCCCATCTTCTGGTATTCGCGCCGGGTTGCCCGGGTGAGATGTTTCACTTCGATGCTGTTCCCGTCGTAAGCAGCGAGGAATGCGGCAGCCAGGGCGATATTCTTTATGTTTCCTCCGGCCAGCCGGAACTGCCTGGCCATAAATGCCAGGTCAATATCGGACTGGAGCGGGGCCTCGGCGGGAAATACGCGGCGCCAGATTAGCAGCCGCTGTTCCTCATCGGGAAAAGGGAACTCCACAACGAAGTGAAGCCGGCGAAGGAAGGCATCATCCAGGTTGTTGCGAAGGTTGGTATTCAATATGGCAATTCCCTGGTACTCCTCCATTTTTTGCAGCAAGTAGCTGACTTCAAGGTTCGCATAACGGTCATGGGAATCCCGAATCTCGGCGCGCTTGCCGAAGAGGGCGTCGGCCTCGTCAAAGAGCAGGATTCTGTTGGCCTCCTGGGCCCGCCGAAAAATTGCTTCCAGGTTCTTTTCGGTTTCACCTACATACTTGCTGACAATGTTGGAGAGGTCGATTCGATGCAGGTCAAGATCCAGTGAACAAGCGATTAATTCCGCGGCCATGGTCTTTCCGGTGCCCGACGAACCAACAAAGAGCAGGTTCAGGCCTTTTCCCCCGGAACTGTCGGGATCAAATCCCCACTGCCCGTAGACGAGGGATGTGTTTCGGAAGCAGGCGCAGATTTCCAGGAGTTGACGCTTGCGGTCATCGGGCAAGATAAGGTCGTCCCAGGAACGCCGGGCGCGGGAATCGCTTGCCGTTTTACCCTGCCCACGGGACGAGGCGTAGCGGAAAGATTCAACAAGGTCGTCGAACGTTACTTCTGCATTGTCGGGCCCACGCCACCTGGCCATGGATGAGGCAAAATCGGTAGACTCCCTAATCTGTCCGCCGCTGCAGCCGTAATTGCCAACCAGAAGGTCAAGTTCCTCATCGGAAATGGCGGAGCTTTCGTACGGCAGATGCTGTTCCCACAGGAGCTTACCCTCAGGGTAGCCCGGCGCCGGAATCTCTAGAATCAGTCACGCCAGATCCGGGGCCGTCCCAAAGGGAATCCACGGAGTATGACCACTCATGATGGTGACTTCGCGTCGTTCCGACATCAGGACTTCCATGGCCTGGGCCAGCATTCGCTCTTGAGGACCGTGCCCAGAGAGATGATGACTGTTTCGGAAGAATATTATGGCTTCCTGGAGCAACGCTTCTCGATGAGCACGGTGGAGGAGATTCGAAATATCCTGGCCGCAGGTTAAGAGTACGTCCAGGTCTATCGTCAGCATTCTTCGGTTCAGGGCATGACAGACAGCCCGGGATGCCGTCTGCTTGCCGCAACCTGCAGGACCAAAGAACTGAAGCAGGACAGTCCGGTCTGATTCGGTGAGCCGCTCTATATGAACTGGCAATTCCTGAAATCTGCTCTTTGTTTCAGCGGGTAGCACGACATCGCTCCAGGACTGCTCCCCCTCCCAGATACTGGCGAATTGACCCAACTGATCGTCCAGGAAGTCGACCCCGAGCAAGTAACCCAGCACTCGTGGATCCAGGTTGAGAGATTTGGAGAGACTCCCTGGTGACTGGCAATACGGGTCCGTAGTCATTTGTACGAGATCGTATTTCAGCAGGGGGGCGCCAGGACTAAATGACTGCCTGCACCGGATTCTGTCCTCCAGGCTGTCGGCGAGGATCTGCAGTGCCAATTGGCCGGTGGGACGACTCTTGCCGACGTCATCCTGGAGAAGGGCGTAAAGGAGTTCATAGGTCTTGTCGAGTTCGGGAGCGAGGCACAGGACGATCACGCCCACGTCAAAGTCGCTGAGCTTCAACGCTTGCCTCAACCTCTTCAAGCGGACTCCCTCGCAACCACTCAGATCCAATGCCCCTGGCGAATCTGGACCGGCTTTCGAAGAGGTATCTTTGATTTGGAATGACGGTGATGCTGCCGCAGGACTGCTGTCATCGGATTGATAGCATTCCAAAGTGGACTCGATCTGAGTATCCGAAAGAAAAAGCCCTTCCATACCCTCTACCACATCTTGGTCAACGGCTGAGTATCGAAGCTAATGCTCGCGAATTTCCCGACAGAGCCGCGAGTTCAACAGTCCGAGGTCTGCCACAAAGCCGGCCGGTATGGTGTTATTCGAACTGACAGTGTTTTTTTCCATTACGGCACCTTGAACTGGTAGAGGCAGCGCGAGTGAAACGGGGAATATGAGGGCACGCCTCCTGTTGCAGACATGCAACTACGAAGCATGTAGTCGCTACTTCCTCAATATCTGATCCCTTCCCTTCCAAAGGGAACGAAATAGCTCTTTGAGGGGATGAACTGATGGGTCACCCAGGGCTTCCTTTATGATTCCAGCCTCGTACTTGAGAGCGTTCCTGCCATCTTCAGATACGGCAACTACCTTAATGTGAGGGTATTCGTCTAGAAGGTGTCCGGTCAGGCCTGGGTCCTGCCCTGACTCTGGAAGGTCGACGACCACTACGGTGGCCTCTGTGCTGCCCGCCTTCAAGAGGGCATCGATGGTCCCATCGGCAGCCTCAACCAGCTCGATGTCGGTGTCACGTGCAAGTGTGTCGACCCAGTCTCGCTGTCTGCCATTCGGGGACAGGCCAGGAGTATTCTCAATCGAGGCATACTTGCTCCCAATAACTGCAATTGGGACCCATACATGACAATCAGAACATGGAAATTGCACCAATGGGAGAGAACCAAAGGACTCAAAGAGTACTGGAGCAGGTACCGGTAACTCTGGGTTGTTGGGCACGGTTCCGCAGATACTGGTTTCCCGGGAGGGAAACTGAAGATATCCAAGTTCCGAGTTGGTTCTGCCGCGACCAATGCATGTCCGTCGGCAACAAAGGGTGCGGAATAAAGGGGGTTAGTGTTACTTGGAGACACTTTGTAGGGTGTAGTAAGAGGTTGTATAGATTGCCGGGTAGAGAGGTTTTCTAGTTTCGACCGGAGCCAGCTTCTACCAGGCCTACACTCAGCGCGTAGGCTGCGGCAGCTCTCCTGTTTTGTACCCGGAGTTTCTCCAAGATGTTATGCACGTAGTTTTTGACAGTTTGGAGTTCCAGATCAAGGCGAGAAGCTATTTCCTTGTTACTTAATCCGTCAGCCAACAGTTGAAGGATTTGGGATTCCCGTCGGGTAAATTGCTCCTGCTTGCCTTCCTGCTTGACACCCAATTCCCGCCTGACTGTGGCCAGTCGTTCAAACAAATAGCTGGAAATTTCAGGAGGACAAACAACTCCGCCCCGATGCGCGCTGCGCATAGTATCTGCCAGTTCACCCGGGGAAACATCGGACAGCGTGTATGCCGACGCGCCTGCCTCAATACAGACGAGTATGTCGTTCCTGGAGTTAGTTACCCCAAATGCGACGACTTTAGCGCCGTGATAGCGCCTTTTAACGCCCTGGATTCGGGCTTCGAAAGCTTCAAATTCAGGAGTGGCTTCAATTAGTACTATGTCCGCCTCTATAGGCATGTGCCCCTGCGGTGTAGATCGTGACTCTGATGCAACATCTACGACGAAAATGCCGGGTTCCCCTAGCAGTGACCAGGCAAGAGCCTCCCGTACAACCCGAAATGGGTGAACAATTCCAATCCTGATGTCTGCTGATACAGCGGCTTCGTCCACGTTACCTGCCATGATCCCCAACTTCTGCCCTCACAATCCTGTCGCAGGGTACCCAATCTTCGCTCGTTGACTTGCAAGAGCTTACTGTCCCGACTTTTCTGTTTACCGAATACCTCGGCATACAATATAAGGTGGAATTTCTGTTGGCAAGTAAACCACAAAAGTATCGCTAATGAATGCTACACAAGGTCTATAACAGTACCTTGTACGGTACTGAAAAAGTACCTGACTGGAGACGGGTTCATACCAGCCTCTAACCATGAGCGAACAAGCGGCGGGTGCAAGTGGCGGAGGCAAAGTGGGCCGCTCGGGCGGGCGCTGCCGGCAGATCCATGGCGGCGGTAAGCGGGGCAACTGCAGCGAATGTTGGAAGAGTCTAAAGTGGAACAGACATCGAAGGCAGGTCAGTCTGGATACGATTGAGGGCAGCGCAGCGACGCTCCTCAGCGCCACATGCATCGTGGAGAAGCGCCCGAGCATGGGCGCGAAGGCGGTCGTGAGCGGACCTACAGATTTATAGCAGGCTCCACGTAGTCCTTGACCTTGTTGTAAATTTGGAGCCGGTGATGGTACGACTCCAGGACTATGATCCGGTCGGCGGCGTCAACATTGACGGCCACCGGACGCCGGAACCGCCATTCAGGTTCGAGGTCTGTTCGACGCCTGGCTTTGATGATATCCGGATTGGCATCGATGTAAGTTTGGGCCCACGGCGAGGGCTCCTGGGCGTCGCCGACCAGCGCTGTAATGTATTGGCCGTCGGCAGCATAGATCTGGACACGGTGGTTCCCCCAGTCAGTTACGTAAACATCCCCATCCGAGTCCACTGCTACCCCGGAAGGACCCTTTAGAGACCCCACCCCTGCGCTGGAGCCTTCGAACTTAAGGAGCAACTCCCCGGTAGGGGCGAATTTCTGCACCCGGTTATTTCCCCAGTCCGCCACGTAAATGTTGTCGTAGCGGTCGAGGCAGATGCCCCATGGCATTTCCAGTTCTCCGTCACCACTGCCGCGCTTCCCGAAGCGAGACCGAAACTCACCGATCTGGCTGAAACTTTGCACCCGGTGATTCAGGCTGTCCACCACCCAGATGGTTCCCCATGAATCGAAAGCGATTCCTGACGGTCCGTTCAACTGCCCGTCTTCGCTGCCGGACCTGCCCCAGTGGTACCGGTAAGCGCCCTCGTCATCGTAAACGGTGATCCGGTTGAGATGCTCGTCCGAAACGAACACTCGTCCGTCACGGTCCAAATCGATTGACCGGGGCCAGACAAAGCGCCCATCCTCTGCACCGACAGAGCCGAACTGGCCTTGAAACTCGTGGTCCAGGGTAACCTTACTGACACGCTGGCCCAACTGCTCCACGCCGCGGCTTAACACAAACATTCGACCGTTTGGCCCCAGGACAAAATCCTGGGGAGCCCAAAATCCCCGGCCCGACTGGCTGTACATGCCAATGCAGTAACTATAGTCATATACCCGGCCAGCGGCGACTGTGGTCAGCATATCCCTTCTCCCGTGAACGAATTCGGGGGCCTGAAGCTACACGAAAGACATTTGCTCAAAGTGTCCACCGACGATGGGCACCGGATCGAGTCCCAGCCACCTCTCCGCCAAAGTGGAGTAGAAGCCGCGGAAATCGTAGCTTGGCGCCAGGTCTCCCTCGGTCAGGTCCTCAAGCTTCAACGACGGATAAGTCCCGTACATTCCACCATTCACCCGATCACCGATGGCAAAGGCCACCCCGGCAGCACCGTGGTCGGTACCAGTGCCGTTATCGCGGACGCGGCGCCCAAACTCGCTGAACAACATAACAACCACTTCGTCTGAGGCATCGTGCTCCCGCAGGTCAGCGAAGAAGTCGCGTATGGCGGCGGATACGTCCATCCAAAGCTTGGTATGGGAGCCCATCTGGTCATAGTGGGTGTCGAAGGACCCGTAGGCCGTGTAAAAGACCTGGGTACCCAGATCCGCCAGGTGTACCTGGGCCACGTCTCTGAGGCGCCTAGCGATGGGATTGTTGGCATACTCCACGTTTGAAGAATAGATTTCGGGAGCAACCCTGATGATGTCTGCTCCCTTCAAGGCATCCCGTCCCGCCTGTCCCAGGTATTCCATGGTCGGCCCGGCGCCGATGGCGGGAGCGTACATCCTGGCAAAGCTCTCCAATAACTGGTCCCTGTCCTGCTCGGACGTGATCCCCGGATTTGATGAGAGCACACCGTAGGTGGGAAGATGATTGACGGAAGTAACGGGAACGCCCTTCATGGCCAGCGCGCGAGGCAAACCCTGGCCCAGGCTCACTCCCTTAAGGACGTTCTCGCCGGCAGGATCCAGGTCCCGAATCACCTTGGCCAGCCAGCCGTCAGTCCCGATAGAATTTGGTTCGCAGGTATGCCAGATGTCCATGGCGCGGAAGTGGGAACGGGGCGAGTTTTCGAACCCGATGCCGTGGATGATTGCCATGTTGCCCTGGTCGTAGATATCTTTCAACGGCTCCGTGTCAGACCGGAATGCCAGTTGGTCATCTATGGGCAGAACCTGGTCTTCAGAGATATGAACCTTGGGCCGGTTGTCCCAGTAAAGAGGGTTGCTATAGGGCACGATGGTATTGAGGTAATCGTTGGCCCCGGTTAGCTCCATTACCACCAATACGGGGTCTTTATGGGTTGATGCCATATTCATATCCCTCTACATCAACTGTATGCACTTGGCTAGGCAAACTGATACTCTCGCGAGGAGACTATCAAGGTCAATATCCTGCTTACGCTCTGCAGTGACGCAATCAGCTCGTCGGTAGTGTTCCAGGCCAGGTCGCCACATTTCTCAGCGTGGGCCATCAATTCAGAGTAGGTCGCCTCACCCACTTCCAGCGGTCCCATGGCATCAAGACAAGCGGCCACTATCGCCTTGGGGGAATTGTCCCCATGCACCGTAACCATAACCTGCTTGAAGATTGCCTGAACGCCAGGCAGTGAAATGTCCCCGAATATCCTGGCGGCAAAATTCACCCGGCGCATCAAGACGCCGGGGTCGATCCATTCGGAGCCCATGTGCCAGCCCTCCACGCTGGGAGGATTGAGAAGCTCCTGTCCCTGCCAGCCGCACTCCAGGGCCAGGTTGTTGAATCCCGGCTTGAAGCCGTTATAGTTGCCGGCCATACGCACAGTTCCAACGACCAGCTCAGCCGGGCATTTCACCCGGGCAAACCGGGCATTCTTGAAGAACTCCGAGTTGAACAACGCTCGCAAAATGGACCGTATGTCGCCGCGGGATTCATTGTAGGCATCTACCAGGAAGTCGATGGCTTCAGGGTCAACGGGTGGCGTAATGTTCCAACTGGCGACATGGGGCTCGTCGGCGACGAAGAACCTGTACAGGTGGCGGGCCAGGAACCGGGCCGTAGCCGGCTGGTCCACAATAATGTCCACGATGTCTTCGCCATTGAAGTTGCCGGTATGCCCCAAGAAAGTCTTTTCCCGACCGTCGTGATCCTCGGGCTTGTACTCGAACTCCCAGTGGAAACGGCCGTAAGGGTTGCGGGGAATCTTCGGGGCAATAGTCCATCCGGTAAAGGCCCTGGCCGCTTCCTTGATATCATCCTCTGAGTAGTTGCCGACTCCGAGGGAGAATAGCTCCAACAGCTCCCGCCCCCAGTTTTCATTGATGGCGCCGTCGCGATTTCCGTGGTTGTCCAGCCAGAAGATCATGGCTGGCGACTTGGCAACCTCCACCAGCAGGTCGCGGAAAGCGCCCAGCCCGTATTCGCGGAAGATAGCTATCTGGCGAGTCATCTCCGGTGGATTGTCCACCTTGGAGTTGCCGGTGGCGAACAACTGATGCCAGAAGAGGGCCATCTTCTCTTCCAGGGGCCGCCTGGTATTGATCATCCGGAAAACCCAGTTGGCCTGGTTTATTGGAGGCGCACCGGCGCCCTCATATCCCGGGAAGTAACGGTACAGCAGTTCCTCGTCTATGGCCGGCTGCCGCTCCGGATGCAACAGTTCTTCGACCACAGCGTCGTAGCCCCTGGAGACACGCTCCTCCAGTTCCTCGCGGGCATCGCCGAAGCCCGCGCGTCTCATCAAGTGGGCCATCAATCGAATGTCTTCCTGGTGGGACATTACCACCTCTCCGTTTTTCGAGCCTGAAACACCAGGGGAGGAGCCTGTTCACAACATATTAGGTTTGGCCAAATCGGATGTCAACGAAGGATACAAGGTCCCTTTGACGATTGCGACAACACGGCACGGTTATTGCGCGGATGCGGAAAACTCGACCCCATCTTCCCTGCCCGGGCATGCCTGGTTGGCCTGGGAGCCCCTGAAGACGAAAAGGCAAAGCGGAAGGCAGACTTCCCCTTAAGCCGTGGGGCAATTGTCAGCCTTAAGACCTGTCAGGGGCTTTAACCCCGGTGGCAACCCACGGCTTGCCAGTCATGTGGATGCTTCGGACGCAAATCCAGACCCAGTCAGAGGCAAAGAACTATGGTGGCGGCGGCCTTGTCATCCTTAACGCGTCCAATATGGGGCATTTCGCTGGAGGGTCTGGCAAGACTTGACCGAGTTACAACTACAACCTGGAAGGCGCCTGGTTCTGCCTGCCAGTGACAGCGTACCAGTTAGCGGCTGCTTACCCAGAAGTCGTTTGACTTCTTGTCAAACTTTCCATTTCCCACCAGGTCGTCCAGCCAAATCCAGGTCTTGTTCAACCATATCCACCGGAAGTTCCTGATAAAGAAACGCGGGATGGCATACTTCCTGCTGGGTGGCTTGGTCCAGGCGCACCGGCGCACGCAGGTGCTGCACGTGCTTCCCACACGGTTCTGGAAAGTCATGCACTTCTTTGCGTCCAGTTTCCAGGTAAGCACCCCGGTCGCATTGCTTTCGTCAATGGCATCGAAGCTTCGTCCGCCTGTAGTAATTGCTTTTGTGCCGCACTTCGGTACGCACTTCAGGCATGCGTTGCAGAATTCGGTGATGCCGGAATCCACAGCCCCGGCGGGCTCCAGCGGAAGGTCGGTGAAAATCTTGGATATGCGGCAGCGTGCCCCAACCTTGGGGTTGATCAACATTCCGTGTCTCCCCACCTGGCCAAGTCCTGCATCAATAGCCAGCGGAATGCTGAGGCCGGTGTCATTGGCTGCCGGAATGGCGTTGTAGCCCAGCCCCCTTATGAATTCAGCCACCATCCAAAGGGTAGGGGCCATGCGGGCGTACGCCAGCGTGCTGAGTCCCTCGGCAAGCAGGGTCGGCGCATGCTCCGTGCCGTCCAGGTCCTTGCCCCACTCGTGGAGCATCACCACCACGTACTTCATCTCCTTGGGAATGACCCGGGTGCCGTCGTCAAGGCGAACCGGCCGGTCGTGCTGCTCGTACCCGGGTTCATCAGAAAACTTGATGGGGAAAGCTTCTTTAGTCTCAGCGTCAAAGTAATGGGAATACACCCAGCGACGGTCAAGTTCGGCAAAGCCTACCTGGTCCGCCCCCAGGAGTTCAGCAGCTTTTCGCACGATCTGGGAGGCTTCTTTGGGGGAAGTTTCCGGACGGCCCACCGGCGAGGGCTCCAATTCCGATTGCCATGCGGTAGCCTTCGCGTCTGGCTGGCTCTTGGAGAAGTCCATCAGCGAGAGCAAAGAATCCGCGGCGGAGTCCAGCCCCCAGGCTGTGGACTCATATCCGACGCGTCCCTTCTCCATTAGCAGGCGCTGTTTGTCCTTAAGTTTGTCTCTTTCAGCCTTGTAATAGGCATCCCAGACCATCTGCGAGCCCATATGGTCTTTCTGATTAAACCGGACGTATGAGTCCTGCACCTGGTACATTTCGGCGGCCGTAACGCGACCGTCCTTGGTCGGATTCTCTTCCGATCGGGATTTAGAATGCCGCCGCGTTCCCAGTTTCATGCTGCGATACCTCCTGCCGGCATAAGACCACTACATACTGCGTTACGTCCGGCAATTTTGCAAACGCGCCGCATCCACCATGTCCGGAAGCCCGAATCCAAGCCGATTCAGTGGATAACCGGCGATAAACAATCGCTTTACAGGATCACGGCTCGTTTCGCCCAGCTTTAGAGATTGGGGCTCCGGCCCTGATTACCGGTTATTCAAGCGTCAATTCTCCTGTCAGTACTCGCACCCTCCAGGCGCATTTCCGTGGCGCAATTCAGGCAAAGGTCAGAACGCTTCTGTTGCTCCCATCTGGCCTCGAACTCTTCGATCCAAAGGGCCGATTTTGAATCTTCCGGCAAGTGCTGGCCGCAAGAAGTGATGAAGAAGGCAGCGTCGTAATCATCCCTGGCTTTGGTCAGGTATGAATGCCTGGTGGCTCTCCGCATCCAGCCTCCTTCCGGTTCCGCGATGAACCGCAATCGTCCCAGGCGCCACCCACTGTTCTTAAGAGTGGCATCAGTTCTGTCGCCATTGCCAGCCAGAGGGGCTCCAGGCGTCCGGTTTGACGACCTTGAATTATCTTGCCACTTCAGCAGGGGTGGGGCCAGTTCACTTACCCGCTCCTGTGGTGAATAAGTCCCTCTGTGACACCGGCAGTTGCCATGAAGAGACGGAACAATTGTAGCGCGAAAAGGGCGGGTGTATGATGGGGCGAACGCTGGCGAAGGTACGCTGCAAGGAGATTTGAGATGGCCGACAAGCAAATTTTGTGCGCCTTTGGGGTTGACCTGGATGCCGTTGGCGGCTGGCTGGGTTCCTACGGCGGGGAGGACTCGCCTGACGATATTTCACGCGGCATCTTCGCTGGAGAAGTGGGAACGCCCCGGCTGCTGAAACTCTTTGAACGACTGGACATCAAGACAAGCTGGTTCATCCCCGGCCACTCCATCGAGACCTTTCCCGACGAGTGCCGGATGATCGTGGAGCAGGGGCATGAAGTTGGAATGCACGGCTACTCCCACGAGAATCCCATCTCCATGTCGCCGGAACAGGAAGAAACGGTGCTGCTGCGCTGCATCGACCTGATTACCGAGGTTTCGGGAAAACGCCCACGGGGCTACGTCGCGCCGTGGTGGGAGTTCAGCCACGTCACCAACGAACTGCTGCTGAAGCATGGCATCATGTACGACCACAGCCTGATGCACCGCGACTTCGAGTGCTACTACGTCCGCGTGGGAGACCGCTGGACCAAGATTGACTATGGCATGCCGGCGGACCACTGGATGCACGCCCTGGAGCGCGGCGAGGAGACCGACCTGGTAGAAATACCGGCCAACTGGTACCTGGACGACCTGCCGCCCATGATGTTCATCAAGGCGTCGCCCAACAGCCACGGCTTCGTGAATCCCAGGGACATCGAATCCATGTGGAGGGACCAGTTCGACTGGGTTTACCGCGAATACGACGAGGCGGTGTTCCCCATAACAATCCACCCCGACGTCAGCGGCCGGCCCCAGGTACTGCTGATGCTGGAGCGGATAGCAGAATACATCCGCTCCCACGAAGGCGTCCGCTTCGTAACCATGGAAGAGATAGCGGACGATTTCCTGGCCAAGCACCCCAGGTAGCGGGGTAGGGCAGGGACTAGTTGGCGGGTCGGGCCACCTGATCGGCGACGTGGAAGTTGACGTTATCGGCTCGGCCATCAGCATTTCCATAGCTATGGGCATTAACGGCGGCGAGGGTTTCTGATGCCTGTGGTGCCGCAGGTGAAGCGTCCTGCTTCCCAGAGTTAGAGAATTCGCATCAGCTCTATGTCTTAATGTCGAGATATAACGAAATGGAAGTTGGTGTCCACTATTTTGGTACTATCTTCTTCCTTTCAGCTTCCGCCCGAGAGAGGCGCTATTCTCGACAATGGAGTCGATGGTAGAGCTGTCGACTCCGATCAGCTTTAAGAGTTGCAACTGAAACAAGCCCTCCAATCTTCCATGCAGCTCGAATAGCTCATCAGTAGTCTTGGCCCTAGATTCCGTCGTACTTTCATCGTAATGAGTCAGATAGTTTCTGGTGTCGTAGGCTTGGTTTACAAATTTACGTCTTTCCCTTTGTGTTCCGAAGTAAGCCTTAAAGGGATCAACGAGTCTCCTAATTCGCTTCCTGAGGGTGGGGCGATTATTCAGTACATTGAGGAGCCATGTTTTTGTAGTTTCGTCTAAGTCGCTTTGATTTATTTGGTTTAGCCGATCTTGGAATTGACCGACAGGTAGTTCAGTTTCAGACGAGCACCGGCTGTGAAACGTTTCCAAGGCTTGAGCTAACCAAAGAATTTTGGCTTCCAAGAAAACGGAATCTTGGGTCCTGGAGGCGAAATACAAGCCGAGGGCAGGACCGAATTTGTCATAGCTATCGAACCAATGGGGTATCACTTTCTCTATTTGTTCGGCTACCGCAGGATAGCGGAATAGCGCTCGACCCCGCCGAAAGTCTGGGGCCTTATCTGTCCAAGGAGCAAACATGCCATATATTCGAATGGCCTGCCTGTATTCTCGTCCCTCAGGGGTCCCGAGCTTCGAATAGCCGGTCAGCGATTGAATACTTACGTTTTCGTCCAGCGCCAAAGAAAGAAAATTGCAAAATTTGTTTGCGAGAGCCGCAAAATAACTGAGTGGCTTAGGTTCTACACATTGTATGTGGACCCAGGCTGTCTGCTTTACTGTCATCTCGGTTACAAGTGGCGAGCTGGTTGGCGCGGGAAAGCCGAATCTGAACTTGAACTCGTCACCATTAGAAAGTGTCAAGCTTATATCTTCAGGTTGGCGAAGCCGCACTGAGCCTCTGATATTTCCTGCATCTACGTCTCTTGATACTTCTACACTTATGCCTGTTGTCCACAGCCAGGTGATTAGACCCTCCAATTCAAAACTTAACTCTGTAAACTCGATTGCTTCATCTGACCCGTATTCTTCACCGACAAACGTATAGCGTGGATGAATCATCGAAGTAGATAATCCATCCCCCGTAAGGCTTTGCACCCAGTAGTCACACACATCCAGGGTTAACAAACCACCATCGAGCACTCTTCCGGAAATCCTACTCGATCTTGGATTTTCGTCTTCTCCTAAAGGAGGTTCTACTGTAAAACCAATATTCTGGAACGCCGCACGTTCGTCGCCGAAGTGTCCAGATAACTCAACTGTCACCCTGCCAGTCTCGCTTATCCTCAATAGGCCGGGCAATTCTTCTTCTGGTTTGTTCGGAATCCAAAAGAATCCCCTAGTTTCTATAGGTTCAGCGATTCGCACAATTGCCTTCCTAAGTTAATGGCCACAATTTGTAATCTGCAGAGTTAAATCAGACCACGTTGGGGAATAATGCTGAGCATCGGCGACCAATTGCTGTGCTGCCGCCACCGTTACGTCCCTCCACGGGGTGTGGGACTCGGAATACGGGACGGGGTATTCCCACCGTCCCCAAAGCCTGCCTAACCGTCAGCCCCCCGCATCTCCGGTATCAATCCCCCACTGGTGGACCATCTCCAGCATGGTGCGGGCGGTTTCCTCGTGGGCTATGTCCACCATGTCTCCGGCGTAGGTTACCACCGCGCTGCCGGCCTGCCTCTGCTCCTCCATGGCCTTCAGCAGACCCTTCCAGTGGGCGACCTGCTCGGCGCTGGGGGTGAATACTTCGTTGACTACGGGAACGTGGGACGGGTGAATGAGGTTCATACCGGTATATCCCAGCTGTTTCAACTGGTTGGCCAGGTCGCGCAGGCCGTCCAGGTCGTGGATATCGAACCAACCGCCGCTGATGGGAAATTCGATTCCGGCCGAGCGGGAATCCACCAGCACCTTGGACTTGATGAACAGGGTCTCCATTCCTTCCGGCGTCCACTGGAATCCGATGGACCGCGCCGTGTCCCCGCCCTTTCCGCCGCTGCCGCCCATGTGGGCCACCCGGTCCGAGGCCATGGCAATATCGTAAGCCTGCCGGATTCCGTCGGCAGTTTCCAGGCCCGGGTCAATGCAGATCGACCCAATGGCCATCCCCGCCTTGCGTTCGAAGAATCTCAGGAGCGTGTCCGCCTCAACCACGTCCTCGGGTCGCTCCACCTTGGGAAGCAGAATGCCGTAAAGATGGGGGCTGGTCACCGCTTCCAGGTCGAAACCGGTCAGCCCGGTTTCCAGGCGGTTGACACGGACGAAAAGGGTCTGTCCGGCCGACCCCAGTTCTTCGACCATTCCGGCCACCATGGCGCGGGCCTTCTCTTTTTCGGCCTCCGGCACCGAGTCTTCCAGGTCCAGGATCAGGGCATCCGATCCGTACTGGTGGGCCTTGCGCATCCAGTCTTCCCGGTTCCCGGGAACGAACATCACCGACCGCAGGGGTTTGGCTTTGAACCTCATGTGTTCCTCGCAGATTGGTTGGTTGGACGGGTTGCCGTCGTATTTCCGTCCTGGCTTTGGATTAGATCACCCCGCCGGACTGTAATCCCTCCAGGTCGGCCTCCTCCAGCCCCAGAAGCTTCCCGTAAATCTCTCCGTTGTGCATCCCCAGCGTTGGCGCGCCGGGCAGGGTTGGCACTGGCTCGCCCGAGAACACCACCGGAAATCCCGACGCTATCCCGCCGGGCACTGGGGCATCCATGCCCCCATGGCGCATGGGCTGCAGCGTTCCCCTCTTGTAGAAATGGGGGTCGTCCATGATGTCGGGCACGGTTCTGACCGGGCCGCAGGGGACGTCGGATTCCTCCAGCCGCGCCAGGATTTCGGTCTGCGTCATATTGCCGACACGTCTCTGGACTTCGGCCCGGGCGTCGCGGACATTGATGGACCGTGAGGTGTAGTCGGTGAAGCGCTGGTCATCCAGGAGTTCCGGGGCGGACAGGGCTTCGCAAAGCCGCCGCCACTGGTCGTCGCTGGCGGCAGTAATTATCAGGTCGGCGTCGGAGGCGTGGTACAGGCCGGTGGGCCCGCCCCGGCTGGTGTTTCCGGTGCGCAGGGGGTTGCCCAGTTGCACATCCTCCTCCAGGTTTTCCATGAACATCAGGGCCGCCAGGGTATCCATCATGGAAACGTCCAGATGCTGCCCATTGCCAGTCTTCTCCTTCTCCCGCAACGCCCCCATGATGGAGTAGGCGGCGAACAGGGGCGTTACCAGGTCGCCGATGTAGAATCCCACCTTGGTGGGGGGCCCGTCGGCGTCGCCGTTAATGTCCATCAAACCACTCATGCCCTGGATCTGCGGGTCGTGAGCCGGGAGGTCGGAATAGGGGCCGGTCTGGCCGTAACCGGCGATGGAGCAGTAGATGATGCCCGGGTTGACCGTGGCTACGTCGTCATAGCCCAGCCCCAGCCGGCGCATGGACCCGGGAGCCAGGTTTTCCAGGACAATGTCGGACTGGCGGGCCATGTCGAGGAACATCTCCCGTCCCCGGGGGTCCCTCAGGTTCAGGGTGACGCTCTTGACCCCCTGGCTGCGCTTGAGGAACCGGGTGGAGATATCCAGGTCGGTCTGGGGGGTGTTGTGGACGCCCTCCGGCCCCGCAAAGGGCCCATTGCCCCGAACAGGGTCTCCGCGCCCCGGAATCTCCACCTTGATAACCTCGGCCCCCAGGCGCGCCAGGTTCATGCTCAGGTACGGGCCAGCCAGGAATACCGTTACGGCCAGCACTCGGATATCGCTCAGTGGCTGCATTGCAAATACCACGCTTTGTCAGGAGTTGGTGACTTTGAGGCCAGTATAGCGCGACTGTGGCGGGGGTGCATTCAGATCCGGAAATGGGAGGCGCAAGTGGTGTTGTGACGCCGGATTGGGACTGTCCGCCGCTTGGGAGCAGGTCTGAGGCGCAAGTCGCAATTCCCCACCAGCAGCAGGCGCCCAGTTCGTATCCTGTACGTGGCTGGTTTCGGCAAATATAGTTTTATCCAACACAAACCATAACGTGGCGGGCGACTCCACCATGCGGGATTCTGGTATCCAGGCCCTTCACCCTGCGTTCAGTATCCTCAAGAAATCAT
This sequence comes from SAR202 cluster bacterium bin22, assembly GCA_002238505.1. Lineage (GTDB taxonomy): Bacteria > Chloroflexota > Dehalococcoidia > Lucifugimonadales > UBA3495 > Bin22. The sequence goes on from MPMM01000011.1 coordinate 17,776, forward strand.
TAGACAGCAGAGAAACCATGGGCGGACACACGATGGCTCAAGGCAAGCTCATCGCTTCAGAATGTTTATGTAGGCCTCTTCCAGGGTTGGATCTCGGGACACCATGCTCTCAATGTTGTCCGCGCCGACGGTCTCTGCGATTCTGCCACGCAGATCGACACCATAGCTGACCGATATTGTCAGCTTCTGGAAAGGACCCTCACCGGATGATTCCACTCGTTCAACAGCCTCAAGCTCGGAGGTTCTCGCCACCAGATCTTCCCTCGGTCGATTCACAGTTACTTCAACGATTCCGATCTGGCTGAACTGGCGCTTGATTTCTCCGGGGGTGCCTGAAGCCGCCAGTTCCCCCCGGTCGATTATGGCGATGGTATCGCACAGCATGTCCGCCTCGGCCATGTAGTGGGTAGTCAGCAAGATGGTCTTGCCCTCGCTGGCCAGTTCAGGCACGTAGTTTCTTAGCTCCTGCGCCCCGATGGGGTCGATGCCGATAGTTGGCTCATCCATGAACAGTACCGGCGGGTCGGTCAAGAGGCCCCGGGCAATGTGCAGCCTCTGCTTCATGCCCCGGGAGTAGTTCTCCACTGGCGTCCTGGCATGCTCGCTAAGACCGACCCGGTCCAGGAGTTGCTCCGTCCGGCGCCTGGCCTCGTTGGGATTGATGTGATTCAGGGCGGCGAAGAATCTCATATTCTGCTCACCGGTGATACGCCCGTAAAGGCCTCGCTCTCCACCCAGGATGAAGCCCGTGTTCCTCCGCACCTGTTTGGACTGGGACACCACGTCGTACCCCAGGACTCTCGCGGTTCCCGAAGTGGGGGTAAGCAGGGTAGATAGAATTCGCACCGTGGTTGTCTTGCCAGCCCCGTTGGGCCCCAGCAGGCCAAAGACGGCGCCCGTGGGTATCTCAAGACTGAGGTCCCTCAACGCGGTAAAATCCCGCCGCCTGCCCACGACGTTTCGGGAGCTATAAACGCGGTTCAAATTTATGCACTCAACGGCATTAGAAATCGCAGCAACCATTTAGTCCCCCGTGTACCAGGGCTTTAAAGTATGGACGTTTCGTAGGCTCCGGTTCGTTTGGCGTCCGCCTCTACGACCAGGAACAACAGGTACCCCAACAGACCGTAGCAGATGCTAACCGCCAACTCCCACGCAAGGTGAGTTCCCACAGAGGCCAGGTCAGCGCCGTCAAAGGCTTCGCGGAAGGCCGCGACACCGTGCGTCAGAGGGAGGACATCGCCAACGTAAGGGAGGAATAAGGGCAGTTCGTCCACCGGAATAACTACCCCCGTGAAGACAATTAACAGGCCCGATCCCGCGGCGCTGATGACCAGCCAGTCGCGAACGACAATGGCGAGAACCCCGATGCACAGCGCGAAGGCCATGGAGGAGAAGCCGATTAGCAGTATCGAGGTAACCAGGGTTAACCAGTTGGTACTGGAAAAGTCCAGGCCGATAAACACACCGGCGAAGGTCAGGCTGGTCGCCAGCGTTAACATTCCGTTTGGGAAATGCATCGTGCCCCGGCTCCAATAGATCAGCCACCGGTTTCCCGAGCACCCCAGGACGTGCCCCAGGGTGCCAATTACCCGCTCGTAATAGTTGCACTGGGTAATTCCCCAGATCAGGATGAAGGGAGTGGAGTAGGCTGCCATTCCCTTGATGTAATAATCCGAATCCAGGGGGCTGTTGGCGAACCTGCCAGTCAGCATCAGCATGGTGATATACAGCACCGGCACCAGGAATACGTTCCCGGTGTAAGCCGGCCAGTTCAACCAGAAGAACAGGGCACGATAGGTTAAATAGGACTGAATGAAGAAGTTTCTCACCGGGCCTTCCTAGAATGCTCTCATGTTCCCTTCGACTCGAACACGATGCTCAACCTTTATCAGCAACACATAGGCCAGGAACAGATACGCCAGTGAAATTGCCAGGGCTATGGCGAGGTCCCTTGCGCCTTGCAAAGCGTTACCTTCTGGTTCCAGGGCAATGATAACCGCGTCCATGGCCCAGGCCGCGGGAAGGATACGGGCCACGACCTCTACTCCAGGGGCGAGGAACGCCACCGGGTAGAAGAAGCCACCCAGGACCACGCCTATCGGCCTGATCACGTTGAAAAAGCCCTCGCGGCCACGTACCAGCAGGAAGAGGGGCGCAAAGATAATTGATACGGACAACACGCTGAACGCCCCTGCCCCAACGCCGAAGGCCAGCAGCAGAGGTTCGTGAACCTGGATAAATTGCCCTGAAATCCAGACGATTGCCAGAACCGGCAAAAACCCGGACAGGATGCCCAGCACGCTGATGGCCAGCGCCCTGGTAAATACTACTACCGCAAGGGGTGTGCGAGCGGTGGCGATGTAATCGTACGTGCCCACCAGTATGTCACCAGTGATGGTCCACCCCAGCCTGATGGACACCCGGTTCCAGATGGACATCAGCAGTACGCCCACGAGCAGATAATCTATGGGGACTGTGCTGGAACCTTTGCTGACGACCCATGCCAGCACCACGGCCAGGGGGATATTGACCACCAGGAAAAACAGGACCTCTCCCAGTTGCATATCGTTCTTGATCTGTTCAAAGAATGCGCTTCTGAACGCGTACACATAGCCCATTTTCAGTTCCAACCCTCTTTCAGGGTTTCCCGGATAGTTCGTCGTAGATTAGCTTGCGCGATAGAAACACAAGCGGGTCATCACGCCGGGCCGGGCGACGGTTTAGAAACCCTGCTACCCACCGGCAAGTCAGCCCACCAAAAAAATCGGCGGGAAGCTCTGGTCCTGAAATAGAGCTTCCCGCCGTGGCCAACAACTAAAACTTGAGAAATCTCTAATTCAGAAATAAGCTCCCCCGCCAATGTATTCGTACAAAAAAGACAGCCAAATTCCAGCCGGCGCCCAGGTCATGGGACCGCGAAAGGGAATTATTAATGTACTGGGCAACTCTCATAACGATATATCCAGGAATTGGGTGCGAGCTAAACTACCACCGGAATTGGAAGACTGTCAATGTAGCGCTGTAACTTTCAGGGCCAGCGCCTTTTAAGTCGTAACGACACACTCCCACATGTTCGGGCCATTTCGGCTGTCCGAAAACCCTCGAATCACCATTGAGGGTGCGCTGGGAGCGTCGGTTGATGCTAAACCGAAGGACGGGAACGCCCGATTTGGGGCAAACTGCACCACCTTCGGCCCCTGTTATCCGGTCATTCAAGCTCTTTGTCCCGCAATCGGCAAAGCGCCTTTGCCCTGCAGACCAGGCCCTTTCACGGAGACTGGCCCGTTGCAGTTGTGCAGACAGTTAAGGGAGTGAATAAACTATGCCTTGCCGGCCGCTCCGGAATTCTCCATTCGGCTCAGCATCTCCACCCATAGCTATGAATTGGTAGCGGAGAAAAGTGTCAAACCGACCCCACTGCTGACCGGCATGGGCACTTGCCCAGATACAAAATGAGCGCAAATGAGGCGAAATTACAGGGAAAATCATTTTTTGCTCTCCACGATGCATTTGGCCCAACCTGCGCTGCTTCGACACTCTCTCACGGCATCCACCTGTATTCTCTGCCGATCAAAGGCGGTAATCGAAAGTGTGAACGTCAAGAACAGTTGCGGAAAGCCGACAGCAGGTTCTCTTACCTGCTCCACTTCCTGGTAAAGGTGACCAGGAACATGGCCGTGATGAACAGGCCAATGAAGGACTCGATCCCGCCAATACCCCGGGCCCAGGGACTGGGGTGATCAACCCAGCCTCCGTAACCCAGGGTGGTGAAGGAGACCAGGGAAAAGTAGAAGCAGCCCCACAGCCTCGAGAGAACATTTTCGGACCACAAACCAGTAGGGTCTGGGCAGAAAAAGTAAAAGACGGCGAAGGCCAGGATTACCCCACCCGCCGCAAAGCATATTCGGAAGGGCCGCTCTCCATATCCGAAAAGGGATTCGAAGCTCACAAGGAACAGGAAATGAAGCAGACCATTCCAGTTCTCGGGTTTCAGCAATAGCCAGGGCTTCCACCAGTTCAGGCCTCGAGAAGCCTTGGCCCATGCCGCCTTGCGCCGGCAGACCCACTCCCGGTAAAGGAATTCCCCGGCCAGATCGGAATATCCGCTGTTCCTGTGCCAGACATGCAGCTGCCTATAGGTGGACTGCGCATTGTCATACAGGCCCATGCGTTCCCATTCGCTGATATAACCCTTTCCCCAGTGGACTGCGCCCAGTTCAGTCTGGGCATTGATGCGCACCGCCAGCAGGAAGGCCCCCTCCAGATTGGCTCGCATCAGAAATGCCCCCTGGAGGTCGGCCCGGAACAGGTCCGACTCCCGGAGATCCGCCCCAAACAAGTCGCAGTCGTGGAGATCCGCATGGCCCAGGTCGGCGCCGCGCAGCACCGCCCCCCTGAGTCTCAGTCCCGACAAGTCCGCAGAGTTCAGGTTGCGAAAGGACAGGTCCAGGCCCTCACCCGTGCCGCCGTTGGCACAAATGAGCCCTTCCACGTCCTCTCGGCACAACGGCTCCGATCCGGCAATAACGCTGGTCCGACCCTGCTCCGTAAGCCACTGGTCCACCAGAGCCCCAGAATGAGCCAGGGGAAAATCCACCAAGGGTCAACCTCCACCAGGGTGTTTGGAAAAGTTAGTTCAGGTTAACGCGGCCAGCGCAATTTAGTTCTGTTCCGCTAACCGACACGAAACTTTGGGGCGATATGGGGCGTGTCAAAGTCCGGTCTATCTAAGAATTTCTCAGCTGACAAAGTTGTCAGGGCACGAATCAAATCCCGCGAACCGGGAAAAACGGGGTTCCGCGTCAACCAATAATAATGATATGCGAACTCAAGGGGAATACCCCGAACGGGATTCCGGGGCCATTTACCTCGATTCCCAAGGTAAATTAATGCTTCCCCCGGTTTTTGGAGTCGGCAGGGGACTTTCCCTGGGATACTCTTTTCCCCGGCGGCGGTGACTGAATGGGCAATGGGCTACCGAGCAGTGACGGCGAGCGAGGCGTTTAGGCATTTCTGCATTGGGGAAGGCACGAGGATTTTCCCAATTGCCCAGGCCACCCGGCGTGTTGCCGCACTTGTAACCCCCTGGGAAGCGCTTGAAATACCGGGCATCAGCGGGTTCCGGCGGGGAGCATGGTACGTGGGGCCAGCAGGGTAGTCAAAGACCGGAATTAGTGACGAATAGCTGTCAGGAAGGAACCACCATGCCGTATCCGACGTTCTTGACTGTGCGAAAGTATCGTTCGCCGTGGACTTCCAACTTACTCCGCAGCTTGCGGATGTGAACGTCCACAGTGCGGGTGCCGCCGAGGCTGTCGAACCCCCAGACGTTGGAAAGCAAAACGCCCCGCGTGAAGACCCGGCCCACGTTCTCCATGAGGAACTTCAGCAACTGGAACTCCATCCATGCCAATGGCACCACGCGGCCGGCAAGACGCACCTGGTAGGCGTCCTGGTCAAGCGTAATCCTGCCCACCTCAATGATGGAGCCCGACGGCCCCGTGGAACTCTTGCGAACCAGGCGCCGCAGACGCCAGGCCAGTTCGGCTACGGAACAGGGAACGACGAGAAAGTCCGCGAATTCTTCGCCCTGAGACAGCGCGGCCCCATCTTCCAGTTCATCCGCAGTAACGCAGACGAGCACCGGGGGCATGTCGGCCGGATCTCCCGACTCGTAATCCGGCCGCGGAAGGGCGCGGGCGGAGTCGCAACCCGGGCCAACCATTATTACAGTCGGATCCACCAGGGACACGATCTCCGGAGTACCGTGGTCCGAGGGACCGACAAAAGTTAGTTCGCCCTGTCCTGCCAGGGATTTGAGGTTGGCGCTTAGTGAATCCCACTGGCTGCCAATCAGCAGCACCCTCTCGGCGACGGTGGGCGTCCCGAATCCTGAAACTGTCACGACGTCCCTTCGACAGCAAGAATAACCAAAAATTGCCCGGACCCTTCTCGGGGCAGCGCCGGGCGGTCGGGTGTTGAGGTACTATTCCAGTCTGGTGCGGGTATGTTTCCGCAAAATTACACATTGGTTAACTCTATGTAACAAAGGCGCTGGTGCCGGAGCTTCAGGCACGACCCTCATTTCCATTATGAGAATCCAGGCCAACCGCCCTTTCAGACACCATTGCCAATGGCCTGCGAAGAAAATTGATTTCTCCAGTCATATCCTGTTATTTCCTGTCTTCTTGTATCTGGGGCTCTCTCCCAGTTGACAGGAAAATGCAGCCGGATGAAGGGATTATCCGCCATGACTCCTGCAGCGCCTGTTGCCAGGAAGCTTTGACCAAAAGCGGCAGACAGAGATTCGCGGAATTATCTTTCAGCACTCTTTTAGGTTAGGCACAGGCTACCCAACCATGAAAGGGGGAAGTGTCAGCCAGTCATAACCAGAGGGGGAGGCAGAGGGTGTTGGCGTGGAAGATACGATCGCTTTGCCGAATTTTCTCGCCAGTTGACTCTCCGGGGGCAACCTGCCGATAATCTACCTTCCTGCGCCCGGGGTCTTGCGGGAATTGCTCGAGTAATTGGGGCGGTTACCGAAGGGCTTCATCAAACCAGGGGACGCTGTTATCGCGCGCAACAAGTCGAGCCATTTGGCTGGCATGTGGAGGGGAGGGGAGTTGACGGGGACAAGAAGGCTCTTGTCATTCCTGGCTCTGGCGCTCCTGCTCCTGTGGCCTGCTGTCAGCCTGGCCTGCGACCAGGAAGGTCAGTCATCCGCGCCTGCAGATTCCGCAGCGCCGGGGACGGCAAACCTGCCGGCGCCGCCGAACGCAATTGTGCCTCAGCCCCCTTCGCCTTTGAACGCAGAACCCAATCCACCTGGGGCGCCCCCAGGCGCAGGTATTGCCCATACTCCGACACCCAGACCGGTTATCCGGCCCACCACTACACCGACGCCGACGCCGACGCCGACGCCTACGCCCACGCCTACGCCCACGCCTACCCCTACATCCACACCGACTCCGACTCCGACACCGACTCCGACGCCAACGCCTACGCCTACGGTGACTCCTACTCCTACTCCAATACCGGCCGTCGTAGCCAACGCGCTGTTTGCAGAAACGGTACCCTGGTGGAGAAACCGGCCAGACCACTTCCATTACAGCGCTGCCGATGAACTGGTGGCGTTATGGGTTCTGGACCCGGACCTGGGTGAAACAATGGCCGCCAAGGACTGGGTTCAAGACGGGATTGTCGGGGAAGAGCTTCATATTCTGGGAAACCTGGAAGCAATCGCCAACCGAGATGCAAGACTGGCCCGGAAGATATCCCGGTTGGACTGGTTCGATGGGCCAATAACCAGAAGCTCCGCTTACCAGATTGGACACCTGGAGCGAATATCCGCCTACGACCTGGAGGCACTGGAGGCACTGGAGGCGCTGATACAGTTGCCGTGGGCAGGGCAGCAATTTGAGAGAGAGGCAACTCTCAGTTCTGCGCTGCGGGCTTTCCGTTATTACGTGGAAGACCACCCGGAGAAAGTGGCGGCCCTGCTTCAAACGACCTGGTTTTACCTCGGGCCTGAATATGCCGGACAAGACCATTTCTCGCGGGCGGTGGGGCTGCTGACCCACCACCGGCCAGAAGGACGCTTCCTGGGGTCGTTGACCTGGATTACCAATGTTAATAAGGACTATATGGTTGACGATGCCCTGGACGCGCTCACTAACATCATGGAACAAGATGCCATACTGGCGGAAAACTTATCGAGGACGTGGTGGGTTATTGACGGGATTAACCCGCTGGAAAGCCGGGCGCTGCAGGAAATTGAACGCAAGGCCGAGACGGACCTGACCACCGCCAGAGCAATGGCTGAATCGGTGTATGACGGGGTTAACCGGGAAGACCTGCGTCGCTTGTCTGAGCAATAACCTCAAGAGGCATTACCCACGACTTTCGCCCCAGATACAGCGGCTGCCATCTGCTGATCAGGGTGTTGGCTTGGCTCCATCGGGAATGGGCCCGTCGTTCACGGTTAGTGTGTATTTCCCGGTTTCCCCCCTGGGATTCCAGACTATCACGTAGTAATTTCCGCCATACCTTGCGTGCCAGGTCAGGTACTTGCCGCCCTCGCGCTCCCCGTCCCTGTGCCAAGCATAGGATGTGTAACCCCTGGCGTCATAGAACGATAGCAATGTCTCGTCCAGAGCGCTGGGGGCGTATTCGACCAGGATTTCGTATCGCCTGCCGCCTGTGGCATTCAGCTCGAAAAAGTCGAAGTCATCTGCATGGTCCAGGCTGCCCCCGAGAGGTACGCCTACTTCAAGATCCGTTGCAGTTGACTGAATATTGCCGTGGTCGTCTCTGCCTCGGACACCAGGAATGATCTTTAGCTCGTACTTCCCAAGGTCGCCGTCGGGGCTGTGCATAACCACGAAGTAATCGTCCGTTTTGGGAGCCACCCAGGACAGGATTGACCCGTAACTCTCCAGCCCGAAGGGTCTGGTAGGACCCAGAGGGGTTTCACCATCAGTATCGAGCAGTTTCAGTGGTTGATCGAACAAATCCAGGTAATTCACCTTGAAGTGATAAGTTTCTCCCGCAATAGCGGAAAACCGGAAGTAGTCCTGGTCCGTGTCTTCGTTTAATTGCCCCTTCACCCATTGGCCAACCTCCAGGGGAGTAGCCCAGGATGGTTTGTCGTCGTGCGGGTCTCTGCTGGGTATTTGTTGCTCCACAACCAGCCTGTATTCGCCGGTATCCCCCTGTGGGGAAAAAACCTTGACGAAATACGTGCCATCACCGGCGGAGCGAAAGGATATTTCAGACCCCTTTAGTCCCCATTGCCAGTGGATCGGTTCAACGAATTCCCCGTCTGAATCGTAACTCTCCACCTTGGAAAGGTTCAATGTTACGTTTTCTACAACGGCCGCGTAACCCCACCTTGCTATTGTTTCCAGCTTGAAATAATCAACATCGCCGGCAGAGTTCAATGCGCCGGCTATTTCTTTACCGTACTCAACGGGCGTGGCTTCCTGGGGATAATCGCCGTGCTGGTCATCCTTGACAAACCCCATGTAGAGAGAATAGGGCCCGGAGTATCCATAAAGGCTGTCCACGGCTAAGTAGTAGGCGCCGGACTCGGGCGCTATCCAATAGGTTTCTATATCCCCCAAATGCTTTGGTCCAGCCCTCAGGAGGTATCTGATTAGATTGCCATCATCATCCAATATACGTACCCTGAGGTAGGAGTAGAGGGCGCGATTTCGTACCTGATGGTTTATGGTCACCCGGTACGCCTTGCCACCATCGGCCAGCGTCCGGAAATGATCCGTATCCCAGGCGTGGTCCAGGACTCCGTGGCGCGTCACGCCGGCGGGCAGACCCGAGGCTCGGGACTGCTCATCTGAGTGGTCGTCAGGTCCGGAGGGAATGGGTACCGTAATCGGTCCGCCATGCAACCTTCGGAACAGGTTCTCAAGTTCATCCCGCTGACCAGGCTTAACATTCTGGCGGAAGAAATGGAGAATCAGCTTGTCCGTAAGCCGCCCTCCATCCCGGCTGTAGGTGTAGGTTAGGATGTCCTTCAGGGATGCGGACGTCACTTCTTCACCCAGAGAGAAATACAGGGCGGACAAGATCAGATTCCCCAATCCCTGTATGCAACCGCCGTATAGCTGAGGCCGGTCGGAAAGGACGGGCTCGGCCATCTTGCTCAAGTCTCCTGCACCGGCCTGGCAACGCTCGCCGATGCGATCCTCGACGGAGCTTCTCCACTGGCTCCTCGAACCATAATTTCCGTTGGCCGATATGTAACTGGCGGCAAATTCCTCGGCGCCTTCAATAGACCAGGTGGGCAATCCTTGAAAATAGTAGCGGGACAGTTGGAGGAAAAGAGTCTCCCTGAACACCGGTTCACTTCCGAATCTTGGTATCCGAATAAAGGCTCCCAAATGGTCTCCATTCGGCCAGTCCGTGCTGAGGTTGGACTTGGACAGTTCGAATTCCGATCGGGAGTTTACCCGGGTTATGGACACTATCACCTCCTGGGTGGGCAAGCCCAGGCCGGTGAGTTTCTCCAGCTGTAGGAGAGCCATCTCAATGTCGAAAAAGAGGGCCTCAGCCTCAGCCAGCGGGCCATTATTGACCAAACGGATTTCGACCCTGCCGCTTAGAGGAAGGTCAACAGAACGGGGTTCAACATACGGATTCCCATGCATTTCGTAGAATTGGTCGGGAGCGTTAATCAGGATGTCCGGAGCAACCACGAGGAACGCCTCTTCGTCAGCGTCAACACCATCCCAGTACCACTCCTGCAGCTTGGTTTCCTCCCAGGCTTCCTTGTGACTTCGAAACATGGCCCTGAGGCTGGCTATCCGCTGTTGTTGATCCGTCCTCGAACCTGCCACCAGGGAAGCGGCCACTCTCCGGGCCATGGGCAGGTTCTCACTGGCCACAAAGACCAGATCGTCAATGGGGTCCCAGTGGTTGTGTGATGGAGTCGTTTCCTCAGAGATCCAGGGATGAGAAAGGACAGTCAATGCCAGGTCGAAGTCTGCGCCCACCAGCCTGTTCAAAGAATAGGCCAACCCGGCGTCATCCTGGTTGATTCCATCTACAAACCAGGGCATGTCAAGAAAAAGGCCAGCGACATCGGGCCCTCTCAGGAAAAATGGCCGCAGGTCTCTGAAACCCTCTGCTTCCGCATTGGTGAGTCCGTCGGCAAACCAGGGAAGCGTCACCAACTGGAGAGAGATTTCTGGAGACTCAATAGCCATCTCCGTAATGGCGGCGGCTCCCCAAGTCTCCCTCACAGTTAACCCGTCCCTCACCCAGTAATAGTCCAGGAGGACATGGCTGGAAGGCCTATCTCGGCTCATATTTCCGAAGACGTACTGCATTGAGTCAACCTCATCCAGGTCCACCCCGTCAGCAACCCAGTCCAGACCCACTATTCGAGATGCCAGGTCAGCATCAAAGAAGGCCAGGTTGGAGATAATCTCCAGGGCTAAGCTCTCATTCAAGCTCATTCCATCTACAACCCACGGGAACCCGGCGACCGCTCTTCCCAGGTTCGCGTCGGCTACCCGGATTGTCAGCAGCACATTTGCGGCTCTTCTGTGAATGCCCCCCTGGGGGTCGGCAAACCACGGCACCATCTCGGTCAGTTCGGCCGTAGATGCGGCCTGAACGTTGATGGGAGTGGACGTTGGCTCCGGAAAAACGGGGGCTCTTTCGGTCAGAGAAACCTGCAGTTCCTCGGCAGAGGGAGTCGCGGTGGGGGAAACAACCCGCGCTTCTTCCGGTGCCGGAGTCACTGTCGGCGCCAGGGTGGGTGTGGCAGTGGCGGCAGGAGCTGGTGTTGGTGTTTGTGTGGCAGTTGGCGCCGGTGTGGGTGTTGGCGAAGGCAAAGACAAAGGCAAGGGCCCGGTTTCAGGTAAAACCGGCTGCCGGGGAATGGTCACGTTACGAGTCAGGGGAACGGGTGTCGGGACATAGGCGGGAATGGGCGGCGCCAAAGTTGGGGCTGGTGACGGAAACGGCGCAACAGCAGGGACCTGGGCACCCGGTTGCGGTGCGGAACTGGACGAAGAGCCTGGTTCCTGATCGTCTTGCTGGCAAGCCAGAAGGGAAACGGCTACCAGGGCAGCCAAGGCCACCAGGATATACCCTCGGGCAAAGGGCCCCACAGAACGGCTGCCAAATTGCCAGACTCCCAGCATACTTCCCCTCCTCCACACATCGCCTGCCAGGACTTTCCCCGGAAATTATCAGTGGCTACAGCACCGTCCCTGGTTACCCACAGCATTTTAGCGACAGAAGCAGCGGCTGGCAAAGTTTCGTGAACGTGGAAGCTGACTATCCCTCATCGTGAGCTGGGGTTATCCCTGTGCCGAAGGCGCGATCGCCGGGGGTGATCTGTCGTTTCGGGGGTAATGGAAAGCCGGGTCAGACACGGTTGAAGGAACCATGCCAACAGCTTGACGTTGCCGAAGCCTGCAACTATGCTCAAGTTAAAAGAGGCGCCCCGCGATGCCCACGAGGCGATGGCGGCAAAAGCCCTTTAATCACCCCGACTTGCGAAGGAATACGGTATGAAAGTGCAGATAATGTCCCCCGCAGCCGACCGCGTGGATTTCAAGGTGCCCCCTGCCCCCAGACTTGCGTCCTTTGAGGGCAAGACCATTGGCCTGTACAACAACGTGACCGGCGGGGCGGACGTTGCCGTCGAACGCTTCGCCGAGCAGTTGCGGACCCGGTATCCCAGCGTCAAATTCGAGCGCTATGGCGGAGACCTGCGCGAGGGGCGTCCGGTACTAAGCCGGGGCGTCCATATCGACGACGAGGAGGCTGCCCGCATTGCCACCGAGGTTGACGCCATGGTGGGGGCTACGGCCCATTGAGGAGGCTGCACGTCGTGGCTTAGCCATGACATGGTTGCCATGGAAAAGGCGGGGATTCCCACCGTGGCCATCGCGGCCCAGAGCTTTGCGCGGGCGTGGCAGTCCTGCGTGGACGGCTGGGGACAGCCCACATCCGCTTATGTCATCATTCCCCACGCCACTACGGGGCAGCAACCCGACTTTATTCGCAGCATGGTGGACGAGCAGGTTGACGCCATAATCCAGGGCCTCACCACCGTGCAGACTTCTCGCGGGCCGATCACCGCCCAGAAGACCGGCGGGGCCACCGAGGTTTTCACGGTGGAGATGGACGCCTCCCCCGAGGGCATTGACGCGGTAAACCGTTTCCTGGCCGAACGGGATTGGAGCGATGGCATTCCGGTGGTGCCTCCCACTCCCGAACTGGTGGAACGTATGCTGGCTGGCACCAGCCGAAGTCCACAGGACGTGCTGATGGTTATGGAGCCCGGGTTTGGGGTAGCCACCGTCGAGAAGGTGGCGATCAACGCCGTGATGGCCGGGTGCCGCCCCGAACAGTTCCCGATCCTGCTGGCGGCCATTGACTGCCTGGCCCAGCCGGAAATGAACCACAGGGATATGCAGGTGTCCGGCCACACCGAGGCCCCGTTGATCCTGGTCAATGGGCCCATTGCCCAGCGGGCCGGCATTAACTGCGGCACGTCGGCAATGGGTCCCGGCGTGGTAAACAGCGCCAACACCGCTATCGGGCGGGCGCTGCGGCTGTGCCTCATCAATATCGGCTACTGCAAGGCAGGGACGGGGGACCCCAACTTCATTGGTTTGCCCACGAAGTTTGGCATGTGTATCGCTGAGAACGAGGAACTCAGCCCCTGGCAGCCGTACCACGTGGACCAGGGCTTTCAGCCCCACGAAAGCGCGGTGACGGTGGTAACCGTTACGGGCCCTGGCGACATCCTGGACTCGGGTTCCAGGAGCCACAAGGACACGTTGAACAACATCGCCCAGCTGATGTACTACCCAGGCTCGGGCAACGGCAGCTGGATTCGCGGCTGGCAATCGGCGCAGGTAGGGCACACCAACCAGCGGGTGTCATATCCCGGTCCCTACCACCCGGTAATGCTCAGTCCTTCCCGGGCAGTAATTCTTGCGCAGGCCGGGTTCAGCAAGCGGGACGCCCAGGAATGGCTGCACGAGCGTTGCCGGGTGTCATTGAAAGAGGCTATCGGCAGCAGAGGCGTTCCCAAGGATGAAAACGGCAAGTGGCTGCATCACCCGGAATTGCAGGCTCTGGAAAATGATCCGGACGCCACCATCCCCATGCTGGAGAATCCGGAGCAGTACCTGCTGTTCGTCACGGGCGGCACCACCCACTACGCCAACTTTTTCTACGGGACGTATGGCATCGCCACCCGACCGGTGGAGGAGTTCTAGCCAACAGCGGTCACATGCTGTGGCTGTGGCAAGGGAAACAAGAGCGGGGTGAAGATGCATCTTCACCCCGCTACCTTAGTCCCGGTATAACACTCCCGTAGTTAGCACCGGTGTTGCCTTTCAATTGGTCGCGCTGCAAGCACGGGCGGTTCACTAAGCGCCGCTGCCTTTGGCATGGACTGTTGTTTGGACATTAGAGTAGCCGCACCTGGACTTTTCTGATGCCCTAGCGGGTAGGCCTAACCCAGGGATTTGGGGTTTATGGGGGTAGGCATGGCCTGTACTTCCGGAAGCACTTTCTCGGCGAACAGCTTAAGGCTCTTCTCGGCCTTGTCCCTGGGCATTCCACCGTAGAAGACGTGGACCACCAGCTTTTCACAGCTGATGGTAGCCTGCATCGCCCTGATCTTCTCAATGATCTCATCCGGAGTGCCAATGGGCTGGGTTGAGCGCCGGGCGGCAAAACCGGCCTCCGCGGTACCTACATCGGCGCGCTGGCGCAGCAGGTACTCTTCGTAGCCGGCAATCCCTTCATAGCCAGGGTTGTTCCATTCGAAGTAATGGCGCTGGGCGGCGGTAAGCTGGTTGAAAAAGTAGGTCCAGCCCTCTTCGGCTTCTTCCGAGGTTTCAGCACAGTACATCCAGAGCAGGGTTGTGGGCTGGTCTGGGGGAAGACCCAGTTCCCTGCGGATGGCGTTGAACCTCCGTACCTTGTCGGTCATCTCGTCCACGTTGTCGCCAGCGACGAACATTTGCCCGAGCCCATTCTCCGCGGCCATTCTTGCCGACGCCTCGGTGGTAAAAGCTACCTTGATATCCCTGGTCAATTCACCCTTGTGGCGTGCCTGGGGTCGGATTGTGGTCGGCGGGATGTCGTAAACGTCGCCCTTAAACTCGAACCGCTCGGCGCCGTCGGAGGCCTTTAGGACGTTGATCACGTCGTAGAAGTACTTGTGGGACTGGTCGATGGGATAGCCCAGCGAAGCATACTCATGGGGCGCGATACCCCGGCCGATTCCCAGGTGAAGGCGCCGGCCTTTCAAAAGGATGTCCAGCATGGAGATTTCGGAGGCCAGCCGTACCGGATTCCACCAGGGGGCGACAATGACGGCGGTACCCACATCCACACGACTGGTGCGGCCCGCCCAGTACGCCAGGTACTGGAGTGGATTCGGCTGCATCGAGTAGGCGGAACCGTAGTGCTCGGTTGCCCAGATGGAGTCAAACCCCAGGGGTTCTACCAGTTCACCCATGTAGAGGGTGTCATCCATATTCTGGGCGTCGGGAATTGCCGGCGGGCGGCCATAATCGCCTTTCATCAGGCGGGGCCAGTCACCCTGGTTATAGCCGGTGACCATCACTCCACAGTGCATTGACGTGTTCCTCCTTCAGGCTCTCGGGGCCGGCCGGGCAGCATTAGGAAACGCCCAGGCCAAGGAAATCCCGCACCCTCTCTTTGAAGGGTTCCTTGTCGTAGTTGGTGTATAAAGCCAGCGCGTTACGCACCGGATTGCCGCCGAACATGCGCTCGTACAACACCTGGCGGCCGCTGAAGGAACTGCAGGAAGCGTCCCACGCCAGGTGGAACAGTTTCGAGCGGTCCCAGGCGTTGGTAGTGTCGGTAGCCATGTACTGGCCAACCTCGGCGGCGATGTCCGTGTCGAAATCTGCCTCGGCGGGCAGAGCCATCAAGCTGCTGGTGCCGAGCATCTGGATGATCTCCACCATTCGCGGATACATGGACCGGCCGAAGAGGGTGCGGCCCGCCCTTAGAGGTGGAAGCGCCGGACTCATTACGCCCCATCGGTTAGGGGCAGCGTCCGCTTCCGAAGCCCTCAGACAGGCCCACAACGTGTCGCGCTGGATTATCAGTTCTGCCACCTGTTCCTGGACGTGGGGGATTGTACCCGAACCCAGGGTATCGACAATCAGGTCCGCCAGTCCCAGCATGAACTCGGCCTTGACCAGGCAGCGGGTCAGCACCTGGTGGCCGGTATGGGCGTCGGAACTGGTGCCCTGGGCGTAGCCGTTGCACAATTCCACGTTTCGCAACAGGAACACCCGCTCCCACGGCACAAATACATTATCGAAGAAGACCACCGAGTCCATCTCCTCAAAGCGAGAGCCCAGCGGATGGTTGAAGTGGGAGCGGCCCAGGTCGAAACTCTCCCGGCACAGAAACTTTACGCCGGGCGTGTCGCAGGGTATGGAAAAGGAGAAGGACTGCCGGCCGTCGTCGTCGGCAAGGCGGTGGGACGCCACCGGATAGATGGCTATCTCGTCGGAGATGGGGCCGAGGGTGGCCAGTACACGGCTGCCTCTTACCACGATTCCGGCGTCCGTTTCATTGACCAGGGTCAAAGCCACCTCTTCGCTCAAGGTGTCGGCGGGGTTGGAGGTGCGGCGACGCTGCAGGTTGACCAGGGCATGGGTCAGGGCCACGTCGTTCTCCCGAAGAAACTCGTGGTAGTCCTCGACATTGCGCTGGAACTCCGGTCGGTCCTGGGCGAAATAGCCGGAGGCGCCGGCCCATGCCGAGAAGATCGTATTAAGAAAGTCGGGCGAACGGCCCATCATGCCGCAGGAAGCCCAGGCCCACCTGGTCATCATCTGCCGCCGCCGGACCAGGTCTTCCGCCGAATTGGGAACCAGGTAAGACAGCCCCACTGGCGTTCCGGTGGAAGGTGAGGCGAAGGTCATTTCTTCCCGCAGGTCCGGGTCGTGCTGCATGTCGTACAGGGCAGCCACCGACTTGACGCCATTCTTCAGGGCCGGGTGAGTGGTCACATCCTTCACCCGTTCCCCGTCGATCCATACTTCCCGTGGGCGGTCGTGGAGTCCCTTAATGTATTCGGCGCCGGTTCGCGCTGGCATACTGTTTCACCTCAAGATGAGGATTGCCTGGCAGGATGGGCTGACGCTGCGTCCCACTGTTACTCTCAGGTCTCAATGCAGGTGTCCTTTTGCCGACAGTATAGAGGGGTCAGGCAAGGTTAGCCACGACCCGATTCGGTTTTCCAACAGTTCAAGCGCCAGTTCGCGAAAAGGCGCCGTATCCGGAAAGACTAATACGTGACTGGTTTACACTGGGTACATCAAGAGAGGTTGACCCCTTCTTTGGTGGCCTGCATACTCAGATTCGCCAGGCTGAACAGGGAATCCATACTTCGAAGACGTGAGGTGAATCGTGGCAGGACCATGTACCGGCCTTACTGTGCTGGATTTCTCGCAGGGTATGCCGGGCGCCATCTGCACCCTGGTGCTGGCCGACTACGGCGCCGAAGTCATTAAGGTTGAACCTCCCGGCGGCGACCCCTTCCGTTTCCAGCCAGGCTGGATTTCCTGGAATCGAGGCAAAAAGGGCATAGTCCTGGACCTGGATAGCGAGGAGGGCCGGCTCGCAGCCGTCCGCCTGGCCGGCAAGGCCGATGTGCTGGTGGAGTCCTCCCGCCCCGGAGACATGGAAGAATGGGGCTTGTCGTTTGACCACCTCTCGGAGCTTTACCCTGGCTTGGTCTATTGCTCCATTACCGGCTTTGGGCAAAAGGGGCCATTGAACCGGGTAAGGGGTTACGAAGGCGTAGTTGCTGCCAAGGCTGGCCGGATGCTGAACATGCAGGGCCAGCCCGACCGTGACGGACCGGTTTACTCGGCAGTCAATACCGGAAGCTGGCACGCCAGCCAGGCCGCGGTCCGGGGAATCCTGGCGGCGCTTCGGGTCCGGGACCTGTCGGGACGCGGACAGTGGGTCCAGACCAGCATTGTCCAGGCCCTGGCATCTCCCCATGACAACAACGCCGGCGCCGGGGGCCTGGTGAATCTGCAGCTCGCTCGGAAGGACCCGGAGCGGTACCCCGTGCGGGCCGCCAGCCGGGGTCTCTCCACCATAGGCTACATTCCCGTGCGTACCAAGGACGGCGCCTGGCTCCAGCACGCCAACCAGAGAGTCCCCCACATTCAGGGTCATCTCAAGGCTATTGGCCTGGAGCATCTGCTGGAGGACGAACGATTCGCCAGGGTACCCGCCATTGACGTGGAAAACCGGGAGTTGCTCCGGCGGGAGATCCTGAAGCAACAGTCGGAACAGACAGCCGAAGAGTGGATGAACCTCTATCTGGAGGACGGCAATATTGCCGCTGAACCCTATCGGAGCAGTGTTCAGGCCATGGACCATCCGGCGGTGGTCTCCAACGGTACGGTAGTGACAATCAACGACCCGGGCGTGGGAGTTATGCGCACCCTGGCCCCACTTGTGGATTTGAAGGACACCCCGGGGGAACCCAGCGGCCCGGCCGCGGCTGCCGGTCAGCACAACGATGAAGTTCTGGGTGACTTGGGCGGTCCGGAAAAGGCGGCGGAAGACTCTCTATCCACGGGAAATGTCGGCAATCTTCCACCGCATCCCCTGTCAGGAATTACGGTGCTGGACCTGGCGACCATCCAGGCCGGACCCTACGGCGCCTCTCTTTTGGCGGACCTGGGGGCGCGGGTTATAAAGGTTGACGCTACGGACCGTCGGCTGGACGAAGGGCGACGGTCCACCGCCCAGTCAATAGCCGAACCACGCACCTACGCCGGCAAGGAAGGCATCCAGATAGACCTCCAGACCCCGGAGGGCAAGGAGATCATCCACAAGCTCATCGCCAGGGCGGATGTTCTGTCACACAACTTTCGCCTGGGCGTTCCGGAACGCCTGGGAATAGACTGGGAGACCTGCCAGAAGATTAATCCCCGCCTGGTCCATGTCTGGATGGGAACGTATGGCGAGCACGGGGAGCACTCCGGCCGGCCTGGCGCCCACCCCATACCTGGCGCAATTATGGGCGGCGCATTGCGGCAGATGGGTCGGGGAATGCCGCCTCCTCCGGAACAGGTTCTGGATGTTGAGGAAACAGTGGAAGCAACCCGCTGGATTATGAAGTCCAATTGGGGTCCTGATCAGAATACCTCCCCCGCGCTGGCCACGGGAGTTATGCTGGCTCTCCGAGCCAGGGACATTACCGGCAAGGGCCAACCCCTCCACGTCACCATGCTCAACGCCAACGCCTGGACCAACGCCGATGAGTATTTCGATTACGCTGGACGTCCGCCCATTGTTCGTCCGGACGAAGACATTCACGGCCTCGATGCCCTATATCGTCTCTACCGCTGCCGCGAAGGGTGGGTGTTTCTTGGGTGTCTGTTTCAGGAAGAGTGGGAGGCTTTTTGCCGCGCCGTAGGTCGGGAAGACCTTTTGGCGGACCATCATTACTCCACCCGGGAGGCAAGGCTGGACAACGACGAGGCCTTGATTGCCGAAATTTCGGCAATTTTCGCGGGGCGTACCGCCGCCGAGTGGGAAGAGTTGCTCATCGAGGCAGAAGTGGGGTGCGTTCAGGCCGACGAAGCCCTGGAGGGCGATTTCTATGCCGACCACCCCCATGCCAGGGCCAACGAACTGAGCGTTGAGGTTGAACATCCGTACATCGGCAAATATTTGCGTTACGGCGGGCTCGTTGAATTTTCCCTGACCCCGGGTCTGTACCGTACATCAATTCAGGTTGGCCAGCACACCAGGCCCCTGCTGCGGGAGTTGGGTTACAGCGACGATGACATCGAAGCCCTGGGCGGGCAGGGCATTGTGCAGTGGCCGGACCTTTCGGCCGGCGGCGAGCCATAGGCCGTCGTGGCGGAAGCGGGGCAGGCAATTCTGGCAACCGTCGCACCTATAATCAGTCCAGTCAGCAAAGAGAGGTAATTCTTGGCAACTCTGGTCAGTTTCGATATTGACGGAACCCTGGAAGCCGGAGACCCACCAGGGCCGGTCACTTTCAGTATGGTCAGGAAGGCGCAGGCTCACGGGTGCATCATCGGCAGCGCATCCGACCGCCCCCTCCCAGTGCAGCAGTCCATTTGGGACAGGTACAGCATTGAAGTAAGCTTTATCTCATCGAAGCAGGGGCTTCCCGAGGTTAAGGCCCGCTTTCCGGCCGACGAGTATTACCACATCGGTGACACGGAAATGGACCAGCAATTGGCGGAGGCCGCCGGGTTCCTGTTCGTTTGGATGGTTGACGGACACACTGAACCATGGATTAACGGCGCGGCGAGCCAGAGCTAGGCACAATTTGCTTATCCACGATTCACGCGGGACAAGGAATGCAGGGGAGCACGGCCGTGCGCCCCCACGCCCCTGCATTCCAACCGCCTTTCTCATCAAGGAAATCAACAACCTGGAAATGGAGATAACGAAGTAATAATGCCTAACTGGATAGAAGAACTCCCGGATGGGACACGAAGATTGCACGTAACGAGGGACTCCCTGGAAGCGGCCTCGATGCTGGACTACGAGGGGGCGCCGGAGCTTACGGACGAACAGTTTGCCGAGCTTGCCGAGGCCATGCGCGAGGTGGACCAGGAATCGGAAGGGGAAGAGGATCCGGAGGGCGCCTGACCGGCGCCGCAAAAGGATACGGCCAGGCTCTCGACGACCTGACCGTATCCGTATTGAGGGCGGCTCAAAGATGATCCTGCCTATCACCGAATATCTCAGTTTCAGACCACCATGGACCATCCAGGAAAGAGGCTTTGACCAACCGAGGCGCTCTACCTATAATCCTCACCAGAACGTACCTTTAGCGACAACACGCTTTAACAGGGGTTCCGCAGGAGGGAATTAACATGTCCACTATTCCAGGATTGGAGAGGCCGGCGCCGGTCCCCAATGAACTGACCCAACCCTTCTGGGACGCCTGTAACGAGCGTCGACTTGTCCTGCAGAATTGCACCTCCTGCGAGAGACTGCACTATCCACCCACCCAACGGTGCAACCGGTGTGGCTCGGGAGACAACCTGCAGTGGCAAGAGGTGGAAGGCAAGGGCCACATTGACGTGTACATGGTGATTCGCGACTCTCGTATCCGAGGGTTCCGGTCAGCGCAGCCCATTAACTTTGCCGTAATAACCCTGGATGAGGACCCGGGCATCAACTTCCTGTCCAACCTTCCGGGTACACCGCCCGGGGAAGTGCCGGTGGGGGCCCCGGTGGAACTGATTTTTGAAGAAACCAGCAACGGCCAGTTGGTTCACGAGTGGCAGGTAGTCGCCTAGTACGTCCGGGGGCTACGAGACCCATCATTGGCGCAGAGGACCTGAGGGAGCAGAGATGGTTAGCAATACGGGATGGATGAGAAACCGGGAAGGCATGGGAGTCTGGGAACACCGGGGCAAGGTTGCCTTAGTTGGCTGGGGCCAGTCTCACATGGACCGCCGCTGGGACGGCGTGGCCCTGGACAGAAGTTGTGGCGGCTTGACCAAGGAGGCGTGCCTGAAGGCCATTGCCGACGCTGGCCTTTCACTGGATGATATAGACGGGCTGATCACCAGCCCCGAGACTCGCGCCGAACAGACGTGGGCCCCTCGCCCCTATTTTGACCCGCCCTACGACACTGAGGACGGGCTGACCAAGACGTCGGCAGAATGGATACAGCGGGAACTGGGCTTGAAGAACGTCAAGTACTTCAACTCGGACGCCCCCTACATCGGACCGATGATGGGGCTGGCGGCCCAGGCGGTGGGCGACGGTCTTTGCGAAACAGCCCTGGTATGGTATCCAATGGTTAACCTGGAGGGCCGATACGGGCACAACAATCCGCAAAACAACAACCAGGAGGCTCCCGGGGCCTCCGCCTTTACTCTTCCGTGGGGTTACCAGAATGGCGCCATGTTCAATAACCTGGTGGTCTTCCAGCAGTACTGCCAGAAGTACGGCAAGAGCCACGACGGTCTGGCCCCGCTTTGCCTGAACCTGCGGAGGAATGGCCTGATGACTCCCTGGGGCTACTACGCCCTTTACGAGCCCTACCAGCTTACCCGGGAGGACTACCTGAACGGGCGGGTTATCGAGGAACCCCTGGTAATTTACGATTGCGACCGTCCGGTTAATACCTGCGCGGCCTTCATATTCACTACGGCAGAGAGGGCAAAGGACCTGAGGCAGAAGCCGGTTTATGTACTTAACCATGCCCAGAACAACGGGACAGGCCGCAGCACCATGGCAACCCTGGAGGAGCATCAGGAAGCGGTGGCCAGCCTGGCGCGAAAGATGTGGGAGGGATCCGGCCTGGGCCCCGACGATGTTGATATCTTCAACCCCTACGACGGTTACCTGACCTTCACCCAGCAGTTCCTTGAAGGTTTCCAGTGGCACGGCGTCAAGTGGGGCGAGGCCCACGACTTTTATGCTGAAGACATCAGGGTGGAGGGTCCCCACCCCTTCCTTTCCAGTGGTGGAAACAATGGGACGGGACGCAACCGCGCTGTCCTGTTCTCGGACAGCATTGAGCAGCTTCGGGGCACGGCAGGGCCGCGCCAGGTAACTGTGCGGGCCGAAACGGCCCTGGCCGGCTGTAACACCCCCGACAGTTGCGGTTTCCTGATGATGAGCAAGCACCCGAGTTAGGGTTCAGTGCGTCGGCAGCCTGAATTCCGGCAAGACGGGCCCGTTCTTGAAAATTGAGGGTGCATGCCACGATGTCAGAACCGGCAGGGGCGCACGGCCGTGCGCCGCTACAGGTACCAAATCCCTCTTTTATCGTCCATTATGATACGCTGGGTCTCGCCTTGGGGCGGCGAAGGCATTTGCACCGCAAGGGGATCCGCTTTTTGTGAGGTTGCGGGGCATGCGTACCTTGTGCCCGACTTACATGCCAGTCTTGTAGGGGCGCACGGCCGTGCGCCCCTACCTGTGCCAGTCGCGCCTTTGCCTAGGGCGAGACCCGATTCGCAGGTCACCCTTCCTGCTCGCCGAACCCCATAAGCCCAACCTCAAGCACCATTCCTTTTGACTGGGCAAGCACCCTGATTGCGCCATAATCCTCCGGGTCCACCAGTGACATCATGGCTATTCGGTTCAGTTCCTTTCGGGCGGCGGACAGTTCCAGCTTATCCAATTCCCTAAAGTATGAAGAGATTCCGAGATTCTCCAGGAAGCGGCTTTGCTGTATGCAGCCCACGGGATTCAGCCCATGCTGCTCGCCCAAACGCATGAGCGACGTGAAATCCACATGGCAGGTAATATCCTGCTGCCCGGGCAACCGATACGGGTCTGTCTCGACGATATGCCGTCCAATGCAATAAAGGGTTTCCCCTGAATTCTGCGATGAGTAAAGGCCAGCCGCCAGATCGCCATAATCGATGGTGAGGACAAACCCGCGTTCCAAAGCCATGGAAAGCTGGGCCGCCCAGTCCTCCATGGCCAGGTTCACCTCGCCGCGGTGCCCTTCCGGCAGGGACACGTCAAGGCTCGTAAGCCTCTCTTCAATTCGTGGAGTGGATGGCTCAGCCAGGACTTCGGTGAAGTTTTCCCCTTCCAGGGTGACATAGACTTCCCTTATCCTGCCGTCCTGGATGACGAACCGGTGGACTGGGAAGTTGTCGATTAATTCGTTGCACAGGATGCAGCCGGAGACATTACGGATTGCTCCCAGTCCCTCACCTCTGACGATCTGGACTCCCGAGTCCGGAGTCGCCTTGCCGGCGGAGTTCCAATCCTCACGCGACTGGGGCCAGTCAAAGATGTGGTCTGGGGAGCGGGACAGGGCGGGGACATAGTCCACGGCAACGTACTGCAGGGCATCCGCAAACCGTGGAGTCATACGCCGGCAGTAACCAACAATGGACTGAGCCAGGACGCCATCGCCGGATCCAACCTCGACCGCATGGAAAACGGCAGGCTCCCCCAGAAGACGCCACATCTGCTCCAACTGGCGCGCTATGAGGGCGCCAAATACCGGGTGACTGGAGGGAGAGGTTCCGAAGTGGGCGTTAATCCAGTCCTTGCGACGGGAATAAAAGCCGCCAACGGGCGAGTACAGGCAAATCTGCATGAACTGGGCGAAAGTAATTCGCCCATACTGCCGAATCAGGCCCCTGATTTCCTGCTCTACGGCTGAAGGCACTGTCACGCCCTGGATAACCGGGACCTCCGGTCCTTACTTGCCATGCTTGATGAATTCCGCGATACGTTCGCCAATCATCAGAACAGTGACATTAATGTTGGCACGAACGCACTCGGGCATTATGGAAGCGTCCACCACCCGCAGACCGTCGGCTCCATACACTTTGCCATATTGGTCCACCACGGCCATGGGATCTGAGCCCGGGCCCATTTTGGCGGTGCAGGAAACGTGATGACCCGTACCCACCCACCGCTTCATCCATCGGTCCAGAGCCTCGTCCGTTTCCAGGTCAGAATCTTCGGGATAGACTCTCTTCTCGATAATCTCGGCCATAGCCGGATGGTCCTCCAAGTCCACAATCATGCGGACGCCGTGCCGGTACCGGCGCAGGTCTTCCTCGTGGTCCAGCATGTTGTAGTCCAGGTAGGGGTAGTCGCGGTAGTCACCGGAGCGAAGCCTGATTTGTCCCTTGGACAGGGCCAAGTTCAGCCCCAGGCTGGCGCCCAGACCCACTACTGCGCCCATGCCCTCTGCCCCACCCCGCATTCCGCCCCGGTTGCGCGCCATTCCCGCGGCCCCGTTCAGGTAAACGATCATGTCGTTTTCCAAGGGCGAACCCTCGGCGGTGTACCTTGCCAACAATTGAGCGCTGGGAAGGAAGGGGGTCAAGTCCAATCCGGGTTTCGTGGCCCACAGAAGGTTAATCAGGGGATGGTCGGCCAGGTTCTGGCCCACCCCCGGCGAGGCGATGACCGTCGCTATGCCGTGCTCAGAAAGGTGGTCAGAGGGGCCAACCCCGGAAAGCATCAGTATTTGCGGCGACCCGATGGCCCCGGCGCTTAGGATGACTTCTCCAGCCTCCACTACGAAGGACTCGTCTCCCGAGACTGCCTCTACGCCCGTGGCCCTGGGTCGGCTCCCGGATGTGTCGAACAGAATCCGCTTCACCGTCACGCCGGGTCTTATGGTCAGGTTCAGACGGTGGCGGGACAGCCCCAGGTAGCCAATGGCCGTGGACCAGCGGATGCCCTCGGGATTGTTCAGGGTAATGGGCCCCACGCCGGTGGTGCCCGGCAGGTTGTGGTCTTCGCAGAAGGGATGGCCACTGTCCCGCCAGGCCGCAAACCAGGCCTTATTCCCTTCCCGCCACTGGTCTTCGGGGAACCGGTGGCAGATAATGGGTCCACTATTGCCGTGGAAGTCCCCGGGGTCGTCCTGGTAGGTGGTGTCTGTCTCCACCATGTTGAAGTAGGGCACCAGTTTCCCGAAGTTCCATTCGTCGTTGCCCCACTCGGCCCAGTTGTCGTAGTCCTTGGGTATGCCACGGATGAAGATCTGGCCGTTGATGGCGCTGGAACCGCCGGTTACCTTCCCCCGGGGAATTTCAATCTCCGCCTCGTCGGTGGCCCGGGCCCGGTACTGCCAGTTGTGGTCGCTGTCCCACACGCTCTTGGTGGACATGTAGCCGTACTTGACCTCTTCGGGGAGGCTGTCAATGTCCTGAAAGTCCTGGCCCGCCTCCAGCAACAGCACCGAGGTATCGGGGTCTTCCGAGAGCCTGGTGGCGACGATTGCCCCCGCTGAACCTGCGCCAATGACAATGTAGTCGTACTTCACAGCCTGCCTCCTGGATGTGGCGTTTTAGTGGTTGCCTTAACCGTTGCTGCGATAGTAGGTTCTGGAGCCGGGGCCGTCAATCGCCCACGGCCTCGGCCAGGTCATTCGGTTACTGTCGGGCAGTTCCTGGAAACCTTTGGCGTTGAACCTGACAGCAGGCTTGGGACAGCTCGTCGAACCATCCCCGACTCTTTTTGTACCTTCTCATGGCAAACGGAGGAAGGGATTTCCCCGAATAGGTAAATGACCTGGTGCCGTAGTCCAAAGCCAGGGGCGGTTCGCGAACCGGCCCTGCGGGCGCCCTGACCACCAGCAAGGGAACGCTGCATTACCTCTCCCTTTGCTAGCTATCCCTCCAACGCTGGGCTATACTTATTTGGCTGTCCCAAAGTCCCCCATAGCGTCCGCCGGCGGATGCTTCGGAGGCGCCGGTCTGACTCCCCCACTCTAACGGAAGTTGGGCCCCGACAGGGGTGGCAAGGGACTGATTCACGAGCAACTCGGAGGCCCCATCACGCAGAGCAATTCCGGTTCCCAGCACCCGTCGCAAGCGTCGGCAGATCCGACAGACGGGCCTCCCTCAAATCCCTCAGCCGCAACCGACCCTCAAGCCCCCGATTCTACAGCGCAGGATTCAGGCAGGGCGGCGACTTCACGTTCGCGACGCCCGGGTTCACCACTGAATTTCCGCCACACCTTCAGTTCACTGTCCAACCGCAGTTTCCGGATGCTCTGGTTTGCCATGCTGCTGCTCATGGGAGCCATGCAGATGCAGATGATAGCCCGGGGCTATCTCACCTATGACCTGACGGAATCTCCCGCACTGCTGGGCATAGTCTCTGCAGGTTTTGCCCTTCCCATGCTGATGCTGGCCCTGTTCGGCGGCGCTTTTGCCGACCGACTGGAGCGCCGCCGCATTGTGCAGTTAGGGCAGGCTGGCGCCGGGCTGATTGCCATCTTTGTGGCGGTGTCCATCACCACCGACACCGTTACCTGGTACCACCTGCTGGCCGCCTCAATGATGCAGGGGGCAGTCTTCTCATTCCTGATGCCCGCCCGCCAGGCCATGATTCCCCAACTGGTGGGGCAGGGACAGTTGACCAATGCCATGGCCCTGGACGCTATGGCCATGAGCGCAACCACCCTGCTGGCGCCGGCGGTTGCCGGGTTCCTGTACAACGTTATTCAACCCGACGGGGTATATTACTTAGTGGCAGCCATGTGCGTTGGCGCCATCATCCTCACGGGCATGGTGCCCAAGCTCCCGGAAAGCACCGGTACCGGACGCGCCGGAGTGCTCAACGACATTCGCGCCGGCCTTTCCTATATTCGCGGCAATTCCCTGGTAATGGCGTTGCTGGTCATTGGCCTCACCTCCACGGTGCTGGCCATGCCCTTCCGCTTCCTGATGCCCATTTTCATCGTGGACATTTATGAACGGGGACCGGAAGCAATGGGGCTGATGACCAGCATGATGGGACTGGGCACCCTGGGGGGCTCTTTCTTCATAGCGGGGCTGGGAAGCTGGCAGCGGGGAAAGCTGCTTATATTCAGTTCCTTTGTAAGCGGCATCGCGCTGCTGCTGGTGGCTCTGCTGCCCTTCTACCTGGTAGCCCTGTGGCTGATGGTCCTGCTGGGGCTGGGAGACGCCGGCCGCCGCACCCTGAACCAGTCGCTCCTGATGGAGGTAAGCGACGATCAGTACCGGGCCAGGGTCATGAGCCTGTTTATGATTAATTTCGCCCTGATACCCCTGGGTGTCCTGCCGGCCGGGCTGGCCGCCGAATTCCTGGGAGGGCAGATGTCGATAGGCATCCTGGCGGGCCTGCTTATCGCTTTGACCGCGATAATCCTCGTAACCCAGCGAGGACTGCGAAACTTAAGGTAAAATTACCTCAAAATCAGAAACCACCACAATTCACGGAGAGGAAGCAATGGAATACCGAAAACTGGGCAACCTGGACGTTTCAGCCATTGGCCTGGGAACCTTACGAACTTTCGACGTAACTGACAACGACGAGATAGCCGTTCGCCGGCAGATTGTGGACAACTGCCTTGGCAACGACGTCAACCTAATTGATACCGCCGCCTGGTACGGTCAGGCCGAGGCGGTAGTGGGCGAGATTACCGAAAACCGGCGTGACCAGTTCTATATCGCCACAAAGGTCCGCACCGAGGGAAAAGAGGCCGGCGAGGCGCAGATAGCCCAGTCCTTTGAGTACCTCAAGACCGACTACATTGACCTCTTCCAGGTCCACAATATGACCGACTGGCAGACCCAGCTACCCACCCTGCAACAGTTGAAGGACGAGGGCAAAGTCGGGATGGTGG
Source organism: SAR202 cluster bacterium bin22 (assembly GCA_002238505.1). Taxonomy (GTDB): domain Bacteria; phylum Chloroflexota; class Dehalococcoidia; order Lucifugimonadales; family UBA3495; genus Bin22. The sequence continues at coordinate 45,428 of MPMM01000011.1, forward strand.
GCGTATCGGCGATGGTGCGCGATGCCTACCCCACCATCATGGACCTGATGCGGCAGGGCCGGGTGGACGCCGTCCAGATTCCATATAACGTACTGAACCGGGGCGTAGAGGATGAACTCTTGCCTCTGGCCGAAGAACTGGGCACCGGAGTGCTGGTTATGGAACCATTGCAGAAGGGCCGCTACGTCCTGGAACTCAAGCAGCAGCCCGACCTGACTCCCTTGCGGGACTACGGTATCAACACCTGGGCCCAGGCCCTGCTGGCGTGGGTCATTTCCGACCCCCGGGTAACTTCGGCAATACCTACCACATCCCGACCGGAGCGCATCCAGGAAAACGCGCAGGCAGCCGAAGGGGCGCGACTGCCCCAGTCTTTCCGGGACTACATCCAGAAAGAGGCGGAGCGGTGTTTGTAGGGAATAGTTGAGGGCGTGTTAGAATCATCCCAGCCGATGGTCCTTGCGGATGAATGAGTCTACTACAAGCCCGCCTTGCCCTTTATTGGGCAACAACTGCAGCTATTCTGGGGCTGGCGGTTATATCTTGCTCGTCAGGTACGCCGCCAACCCCCACACTAACCCCTGCTGCTATGGTTGAGTCGGCGCCGCAACCGGCCGCTACTGCAGGGCTCACCGCCCCGCCAACTCCTGAAACTACGCCGATAAGGCGTCCCATAGCAACGCCAACGCCGTCGCCAACTCCCGAACCTACTTCAACTCCTGCTCCCCCGCCAACGTCACCTTCCGTAGTTGCTCCAACGTTCACACCGACGCCCGCGCCAACTCCAACGCCCAGCCTGGCGGACATTATAGAAGTGGCAGGTAAGGGAGTAGTTCGGATCGAGACGGACTGGGGCCAGGCGACAGGATTCATTGTCGGAATTACCGAGGGTGGAGGGGCGTACGTCCTGACCAACTATCACATTGTCGAAGACGCGAAAGAAGTAGAGGTGGAAGGGGAAGAGGCTTCCACATACACGGCTACCCGCCTGGGCTACGACGCCTACAAGGACCTGGCGGTGCTGCAAATCTGCTGCGGAACCTTCTTTGCGTTAACCTTGCAGGGCTCGGATACAATCGCGGTGGGAACAGAGGTGATTGCAATCGGCTATCCCCTTGGGATAGCAGGTTCACCCACTGTCACCCGGGGGATAGTTTCCGCGTACCGTTATGACGATGACTACCGTTCCTGGGTTATCCAAACCGACGCTTCGATTAACCCGGGCAGCAGCGGAAGCCCCCTGCTCTTGGCAAACGGTGAGGTGGCGGGAATAAACACCTTCTACATCCGCGACCGCAACGGTACCTCCATCGAGGGAGTGAACTTTGCCATATCCAGTCAGAGTATTCGAGAAAGCCTCCCCAGGTTGAAAGAGGGAGATCAAATTACTCTCCCCACGCAGGCGGCACCGGAGTGGCATGAATATAGTCACTCCCACTCCGGATTGGCCCTGGAAGTTCCGACCGACTGGACTATCGACGGCCAGGAAGAAGGACGACTAGACCTGGTCAGTCCCGATGGAACCGCGGCGGTTCACGTGTTCCTGTATGACTCCCCGGCCGCCTCTTTGGAAGCCTGGGTGCAGGAAACGATCGTGAGCCTTCGCGAATATCATGCAGACCTGTTCGAAATTATTGACCAGTTCATCGAAATAGACGAAGACGGGAACGGGGCCGCAGCCATTTTATATCGGGCCAGGACTTCCCCCGAATTTTGCACCACGCTGCGCTCCCACTTGTTTGTGACTGCGGTGCAGGTCAGCCTTATAGTTGAAACGAGAGTTTGCGAAGAATTTGAGGAAGAGCTCATGCCCGCGCTCGAGCGTATTGTCAAGAGTATGCTTCTGGAATAGATGGGACTCGGGCTGAATTATACTTAACCAACAGCCCGTTTACGTTTAAACTGGACTTGGCCCGCTCTGGCCAAAAGAAAAGGCGAGTTTCTTTAACGCGGTCTTAAACATGACCAGTCCACTCACACCAATACTCGCTGCGCTGGCCACGCTATTGCTCCTTACCCTCGCCTGTGTTCCCCAATTCTCTGAGGACCCGGCGCCGCCAACCCCTGTGCACGTGGCATCCCCCAACCTTGAGGCTACGGTGGAAGCCCTGGTTGCCATGCGGGTAAGGGAAGAACTGGCGGCAATTCCCACCGTTACCCCGGCCCCAACCGCCACACCCATTCCCACCGCCACTCCACAGGTGGCGCATGCCGGACTTCCCCTGCCTTCATCACCGCAGCAAACACTGGGTTTTTCTCCCGAAGCGACCTCCCCACCGCCTTCTGGACCAGCCCAATCCGCAACTGCCCCCGGCCTGGCAGAGATGGTGGAACAGGTGAAATCAGGGGTAGTGCGCATCAACACCCCCGGGGGCGTGGGAAGCGGCATCATCATCAGGAATATTGAAACGGAGAAGGGTCTGGTACTGACAAACTACCACGTGGTGGCCGATTCCTACCGCATCGATGTTCTGGTGGACGACAGCCGCACATTTCGGGCCCGCGTGGTGGGGTTTGACCAGCAAAGGGACCTGGCCGTGCTGGAGATTTGCTGCGCCGATTTTTCTACCCTGGAATTCAGCAGCAGCGCGGACATCAGCGCCGGCAGCGAGGTGATAGCCATTGGGTACGCCCTGGGCCTGACCGGCAACGCCACGGTTACCAGGGGCATTGTTTCGGCAGTGCGTTACCACCCTGGAATGAAGGCCTGGGTAATTCAAACCGACGCTTCCATCAACCCGGGCAACAGCGGGGGCCCCCTGCTTTTGCCGACGGGAGAGGTGGTGGGTGTTACCACCTTCCTCCAAAACCAGGATAACCGGGGTAACCGTACGGCCGGGCTGGGATTCGCCATCTCGGAACGTTCAATTCGGGAATTGTTGCCCGACATGATGAACGGGTCAAGGAAGATTGTACCGGGACTTGGGCCTGGCGCCGCCGATGCCCCATCCCCCTCATCACAGCGGTGGCAGACCTACACCAGCAGAAGTCACGGGTACTCAGTTGAAATACCAGACGGATGGAGCATTGACGACGGCGACCGCCAGCGTACCCATTTCGACAGCGCCGACGGATTTGCCGGCCTGAGCATCACAGTTCACCAAGAGACGGGAGACTCGGTGAAGGAATGGGTTGATGGAGTCGTTCAGGAGCACCTGAACTTCTACGGAGGCCGCTTTCAACTCATCGAGCGTGAAGATGACGCCGGGGAAAAACAAGACCGGGTAGCTCATATAGTGTACCGGGCACGGATTACCGACCGCTACTGCGTGTTGAGGGTTACGGAACTGTTCATGAGGTCCTCGAAAGAAGACCTGGTAGCATCTTTTCATATTTGCGAACACTCTTACTCACGGTACGCCGTCCTGCAGCAGGCGGTGCTGTCCAGCATTCAGGCGCAATGAGGCCGGGGTCCACCGCCACAACCTGTGCCGCCAGACATGCCCCCTTCAATCGGCTCCACAGGCACACCGATTCAGCTGGTCTCGCAAAAGGGATAAGAGAGGTACAGGGTCTGCCCAGCAGAAGCTCTAATCATGGCAGTACAAGTCCTTTAAAGCTCAGGGGCTCCCCGTTACCTTGCCGCCCTTGAATTAACCGGTGGACCGGTTTACTGAACCCTTTCCGCCCCAACTGTCCAGAGAAGTTGTAGAATTCTTTATAGTTTCTTGAAAGTCAGCCTCTATATTCCTTAATGCGACAGTCGATGGCCGGGGTAAGAAGCCTCGGCCGCTCCCAGGGAGAACAGCAGAGTGGAGGTGTAGATTTGAGGTTTTTGCGCAACAAGGTTTTTCTTCTTCTGGTAGTAGGGGCGGCGGCGCTTGGCATAGCCGGGGGCATCGCCTTTGCCACAACCGCCGCCAGCGCCCTTGCCCACGGCGGCTACGGCGGGGGCGGAAGCAACGACGGAACCAGCTTTGCCGCCAAAGTAGCTGAAAAGCTTAACGCGGCCCTGAGTCTGGACGATGACATTACAGAGGCGCAGGTGCAGACTGCCTTTAACGGTGTCGTTTCCGACCGGCAGGATGATGTTCTGGAAGCGAAGCTGGACGAACTGGAAGCTGACGACGACACCAAGACCGAGATAACGGACTGGTTCGACGACTATCCTTATTCGGATCTGATCCGTCTTCGCACCATTGGCCTGGCCTCTTCCGACACGGTCACCAGCCACCTAGAGCGACTGGTGGAGAAGGAACGAATTACCCAGGCCCAGTCCGACGGCATCCAGTCATGGTACGACGATCGGCCTGATCTGCCCGAGGGACTGGAACGCTCGGGTCTAGGCCATCACCGCGGCGACGGCGACGGCGCCAACACTCGCTTCCGTGGTCGTCACGGGCACGGCGGTGGTGACAACGGCGCAGGGTCCTTCTTCCGCGGCCGCTTTGGGCGCGGCGGCGGGGGTGGCTCTGCAGGTAGTTCGATGTAATTCCGGGCAAGACTCGGGCCGGGATGGGGCGCAAAGGCTCCATCCCGGCTATGAACTTCTTCGTCAGTCAATTTCAACAGGACGAAGTAAGCCGCCGATTTGATTAATTACGGACAGTAGTGGAAGGTAGAGAAATCGACAGCCATAACCACCCGCGGAGAGCCGAAGGAATGTCAGGCGGCAACTCTTGGCAGAAGGGCGCATGCTTGCCGGCCTGACCGCCGGCGCTGCCGCCGCTGTCGTTGCCGTTTTGGTGTCGCTGCCGTTGCGATCGCCCAGCGATACCTTGCTGAACAGCGCCTCCGTAGCCCTGGCCGGTCTGCTGGCCGGGGCGCTGGCCGGTCTGCTTTGGCTGGCATTAAGAGGCTCGGGGCGACCGGCGCTCTGGTTCCTGGCAGCCTGGTCGGCCATTGTCCTACCAGCATCGGCAATCGTATTGGTTCTCGGTCAATCCCAGTTGGATGGCTTCGTTTCCTTTGCCCTTCCCCTGGCCATCATCGTTTACCTGGTAACCGGGCTGTTGACCGTTGCCATTGCCAGGAAGTTGCCAGACTTTCGCTGGTGGTACGCGATGGCTGCCATAGGCATCGCGCTGGCGGCAGGCTTCGGGCTGGTAACCCAGTCGGACCAGGAGAGCGGCAGGCTGGAACTTCCCCCACCGGGTTCCCATAGTCTTCCGGCTGAAGCCTCCAGGGACTTTGGGGCCTGACGGCGAAGTTATTCCAATCCTTCCGAATCAAAAACTGAGGCGGTAGTGAAGTAATGCGAGCAGAACCTGGTAATGCGTTGAACGCCAGGAAGCATAACAACGCGACAGTTGGTCCGGCGGCGTTTGCCCTTTTGATGCTTCTGGTCATTGGCCTAACAGCATGCGGGGGAGATTCGCAGCCCGCAACCCAACCGGCAGAGCCACAAGCGCCCGCGCAGGCGACTCAGCCGGCTGCTGCTCCGACGTCTTCGGGTGCGCCACCTAGCCAGCCAGCAGCTACTGAGACTGAAGCAGCCCCGGCCCCTCAGGCCACAGCCACTACCGCCCGACCGGCTGAACCCGACCAGGGAGCCCCGGCGGAAACTGCCCCAACGGCCACTCCGGAGCCGTTGGCTACGTCTGAGCCAGAAAGCCCTGCCACCGAACCGCTTGATTCGCCCACGGCAGGTCCGGAGGCCGCTGGCGGCACGGGCTTTTCCATAGGTGAGGGATCAGAGGCTACTTTTACCGTCAATGAGAAACTGGAGTGGCTCGACCTGCCCAATGACGCGGTTATGCGCACTTCGGGCTTGTCGGGCGCCATTTATCTAGACGGACAGCCCTCGGTGATCGAATTGGACCTCCACTCGATGACCAGCGACTCCGACCGGAGGGACGGCTACGTCCGCAACCGCATGTTCCCCAACGACCAAACTGCCACATTCACCGTGAGCGACCTGGGAGACCTGCCCGACCCTCTTCCGGAGGGTGAGGTAATAAGCCAGGAAGTGATGGGCGAACTAACCATTCAGGGTGTTACGAAGCCCGTAACCTTCCAGGTGGAGGCACGCAGGGATCCAGACAAGCTGTTCGTACTTGGCCGGACCATCTTTACCTGGCAAGACCTGGAAATCCCGCCTCCCAACATTCCGGGGCGGATCCAGGTGAAGGATGAAGTGCAGGTAGAGGTACTGCTGTCGGCGGCGCCCAACAACCCGTAACCGGTTTCGGCGAGGACAAGTCAATTGCCCAACACAGTGCTAATAATTGAAGACGACCCCCACACCACTGAACTGGTGCGCCTGTATCTGGCCAACGACGGGCACGAGGTACTGTCGGCGGCAACCGGTCCCGCAGGCCTGGCCCTGGCCAGGGCAATTGATCCGGACCTGGTGCTGCTGGGCCTGGACGGGCGGGAAGTCTGCCGGGAAATCCGCGCCGAGTCCGATGTGCCCATAGTAATGCTGACCGCCAGGGTGGAGGAGGACAACCTGCTGACCGGCCTTGGCCTGGGGGCCGACGACTACGTCACCAAGCCCTTCCGGCCCCGGGAACTGGCCGCCCGCGTCAAGGCGGTGCTTCGCCGGAGTGGCAGGGATGAGTCGGAAGGCGGTGAAGAACTGGCTTTCGGCCCCATTCGGGTAAACCTGCGCGACCGGAAGGCAATGGCAGGGGATGTTTCCCTTTCCCTGACCCCAACCGAATTCCGCCTGCTGGTGCTCCTGCTGCGTGAGCCGGGGCGCGTGTTTTCCAGGGAACAAATCATCGACCGAGCCCTGGGACAGGACTTTGACGGCTTTGACCGCACGGTCGATACCCACATCTACAGCCTGCGCCGAAAACTGGAGAAGCCCCTGGAAGGCGTCAGATATATTCACACCATATACGGAATGGGGTACAGACTTGGCAATGCCTAGCTGGTTTAAGAGCCTCCAGTTCCGGCTAATTGTGGCCTTTACCCTAACTTTGACCCTGACTCTGGGCTCAGTAGGCGCGCTGGTAAGCCTTCAAGCCGCAGAAGAATCCAAACGTTTCGAAACCAGCAGCCAGGAATTCCGTGTTGGTCGGGTCCACCGCATGATAGCCAGCCACTACGAGGAGAACCGGGAATGGGATGGCATCCAGCCTTCTCTTGAACAAGCCGGCTCATTCTTTGGTCGCCGCTTCGTCGTTACAAATTCGGAGGGAACCGTGGTTGCCGACTCTCATAAACGAGGGGGCAAAGGACGTTGGGGATTGGGCCGCCACTCCCGATCCAGTTCCATGGCTATCGAAGTGGAGGGACATCCTGTCGGGTTCCTGGTTTCTGGCCCGGGCAGGTTCGATACTCCGGGCGACGGTGACCAAGCAACCGAACTCCCCGTGTCATTGCCACCGCCGCTGGAGGAGGCAAATGAACCTCCGATTTCCCGGATAACGGGGGCTGTCAACAAGTCCCTTCTTTGGACGGGCCTGATTGGCGCTGTCGGTGGAATCCTGGTTATGTCCTTTGTCTCCCGACGCATTCTGGCTCCGGTGCATGCCCTTAGCGGGGCTGCCCGCCGGTTGGGCCAGGGCGACCTCGCCCAGCGGGTTCCGTCGTCAGGGCCCGCAGAGCTTCGCAACCTGAGCGACACCTTCAACACCATGGCCGAAAACCTGGAGACGGCCGAACAGCAGCGCCGGAGCCTGACCGCCGACGTGGCCCACGAACTGCGTACACCCTTGTCTAATATTCAGGGATACCTGGACGCGGTCAATGATGGCCTGCTTGAGGCCGACGAGGCCACCATAAATACCCTGCGTCAGCAGGCGGCCCACCTGGTAGCCCTGGTGGAAGACCTGCGGCTGCTGGCCCTGGCCGAGGCCGGTTCCCTGGCGCTTCACCTCCAGCTCGAATCATTGCGGGACTTGCTGCAAGAGTCCGTCGAAGCCTTTCGCCCCCGGGCTGATGCGGAGGGCATTAGTCTGACGCTGTCGGCGTCCGATGACTTGCCCAGCGCGGAACTGGACCGCACCCGCATTTCACAGGTAGTGGGAAACCTGCTGGAAAACGCCATTGTGAACACACCGGAAGGCGGCGTGGTGGCCATTAGCGCCTTTCAGGAAGACGAGAAGATAGCCGTGTCCATCGCTGACACGGGGACCGGTATCGCGCCGGAAGACCTGGACCGGATCTTCGACCGCCTGTACCGCGTGGACGCATCCCGTGCCCGGACCACCGGCGGCGCCGGCCTTGGCCTGACCATTGCTCGCCACCTGGTCCTGGCCCACGGCGGAACCATAACCGTAGAAAGTATTGCAGGGCAGGGCAGCACATTTACCTTCACGCTCCCGCTGAATCGGAGCGGAGGTTGACGTAACCCCTTCCCTGCGAGGACACACAGATGGAAGCACTTTGGAACGCCCTGAAGACCCTGTCAGTCTGGCAGATAATTGTCCTGGTGGCAGTAATGTTTGGTTCGGCGGCTGCCGTCTATTTTCTTTATACCAACGCAACGCAACCCGATACCACCGAACTTGCCGAAAACCAGCAGTTGATTCCCGTCCAATACGGCGACATTGTCAACCAGGTATCCACCAACGGCAGCGTAACCTTCCCTGAGCGGGAAACCCTGAGGTTTGGGATAGAGGGGACCATCGGGGAGCTTCTGGTAGAAAAGGGGCAGTCAGTCAGCACAGGGCAAGAACTGGCTCGGCTGGACGCGCCAACCATCGCAACCCTGGAGGAGGCGGTGGCCCAGGCCATGGTAGATGTGCTTGATGCCCAGGAAGACCTGGACGTTCTACGAGAGCCTTCTTCCGAGGCAACCAGAAACCTGGAGCTGGCTACGGCGGAGGAAGCAGTGGCATCCGCCAGGTTCGAAGTACAGCAGGCACGGGAAGCCCTGGAAGAATTGCTGGACCCGGAGTTGCCTGGCCCCCTGGAAATTGAGGCGAAGAAAGAGGAGATTGCCGCAGCAGAGTTCTTGATTCAGCAGCGCCAGGAAGAAATGGAAGACCTTCTCAACCCCGAGCTTCCATCCAACCAGGAACTCAAGGCCCAGGAGGAATTGATTGCCGACGCCCGGGTCAAGCTGCAGGAAGCAAGGGACAGCCGGGATGAACTGGTCAGCCGGAACCTGCAGCCCGATTATGCAATGAAACTGGCCGAAGCCCTGCAGCAACGGGCCGATGCGGAAAAGGAACTGGCTGAAATTCAACAGTCTCTGGACGAACTGGAACCCTCGGAGAGGGAACTGGCCCAGGCCAGGCAAGACCTGCTGAAGGCCCAGATCGCACTGGACGAGGCCAACCAATCCCTGGAAGACTTTCTTGACACTCACGGCTCCAACCTGACCAACCGCCGCCACGAAAAGACAGACCTGGAGGCAGACCTGGCTTCAGCCCGGGAAACCCTGGGTTCTCTCCAGGAAGCCTATGATCAGGGGAGACTCGGGCTATCCAGCAACATTACCCGCTGGGAAATCTATGCGGTGAACCTGGAGGAGGAACTGGAACAGGTCCGGTTCGGCATCGTCTCGGAAGTAGAAGAACTGGAGACTGACGTGGTCCTGGCCCAGGTTGCCCTGGCGGAAGCAGAAGAGCTTTTGGCAGAGGTGGAGCAGGGACCCGACGCGCTGGAGCGAGCCGCGCTGGAAGCCCGGGTCGAAGCTGTCACCGCTAACCAGGAGGTGGTGGAGCGGGATCTGGCCGAACTGGAGCAACCGGAGGTTGACCCACAGGAACTGGCCCTGAGGGACGCGCGCATTGTGCTGGCCGAAGCCAACCTGGCCCAGGCCATTGAAGACCTGGAGGAACTCAAGGAGGATCTGGGAGTGACGCCGGACACGCTGGAACTGGCGTTGAATTCCCAGCAACTGGAACTGGCCGTGGCTGCGCTGGCCGAACGAAGGGAAGAGTACGCTCAACTGCTGGAAGACATGGAATTCAAGCCGGACCCGTTCGAGGTGGCGCTGGGACAGCAGCGGATTGTGCTGGCCGAGGCCACCCTGGCGCGGGCTGAGGAAAACCTGTCCGAACTGGTACTGGAGCACGCCGGCCCTCCGGACACACTGGATGTAGCCCTGGCAGAAAAGAAGATCGTTGCGGCCAATGTGCGGCTTGCCACTGCGGAAGAAGAACTGAGGGCCGCCATTGTTACTTCGCCCCTTACCGGATACGTGGCCGAGGTAAGTGTTGAGCAGGGAGACAACATAGAGGCGCGCGCGGCCATTATGGAAGTCGTCGATCCCACTATTGTTGAGATTGACGGCATAGTGGACGAAATCGACGTGCTTCTGGTGCAGACGGGAACGGCCGCCGAGGTTCAACTTGATGCTCTTCCGGGGATGGTCCTGGAGGGCCTAGTTACCGAGATTGCGGAAATTGCCAATAACGAACAGGGGGTAGTCAGTTTCCCCATTCGCATCCGGATGGAGGTACCCGAGGGAGTGCGCCCGCGGGAGGGCCTGAGCGCAGTGGCCAATATAGTGCTGCAAGAGGAACTAAATGTATTGCTGGTGCCGCAGCAGGCGCTGTACGGTTCCTTTGACCGGCCATTGGTCAGAATCCTGACCGACGGGGGCGTGTCGGAGCAACAGGTGGACCTGGGCAACAGGGATGACTTCTGGGTAGCAGTCAAGGCGGGTCTTTCTGAAGGAGACCAGATTATTTTCGAGTCCGCAGATGTTGGCGCCAGCGAATTCAGCTTCCGCAACCTTCGTCGCGCCACCGGAGGCAGCCTAGGGGGAGGCGGAGGCGGACGCCGCTAAAGGGGCTTCGGCAATAATGGTCAAGGACGAGAGCGTGAATCCGGCAACAATTGAACTCCGGAATGTTACCAAGACCTACCGAATCGGCGACATTGAGGTGGGCGCCCTCCGGGGTGTTTCCGTGTCGATACAGGCAGGTGAGATGGTGGCAATTATGGGGGCATCCGGTTCCGGCAAATCCACCATGATGAATATTCTGGGGTGCCTGGACGTGCCCACGGCCGGCGAGTATTACCTGGAGGGGGAAAACGTGGGCCGGCTCAGCGACGACCGCCTGGCCGACATCCGCAACCGCAAAATCGGTTTCGTTTTCCAGACCTACAATCTGCTGCCCCGGCTGACGGCTCTGGCCAACGTGGAGTTACCCCTGCTTTACGGCAACGGTCATAACCGGCGGCGACGTTCACTCCAGGCTTTGAACCGGGTGGGGCTGGCCGAAAGGGTGGGACACCGGCCCGTAGAACTTTCCGGCGGTCAGCAGCAGCGGGTGGGAATCGCCAGGGCCCTGGTGAAGGAGCCCAGCATTCTCCTTGCCGACGAGCCCACCGGAAATCTGGACAGCCAGTCCAGTGAGGAAGTGGTCGCCATACTCCAGGACCTGAACCGGAGGGAAGGCCTCACGGTCATAATCGTAACCCACGAACCCGACATCGCCGCCGCCACCCGCCGGACGATTACCATGCTGGACGGTCTGGTGACCGACGATAGGGAAATCGCATGAATCCCCTGGCGACTTTTCGGATAGCGCTGGCCTCCCTGGGCGCCAACAAGCTGCGTTCGGGCCTGACCCTGCTGGGAATCGTCATCGGCGTTTCCGCAGTTATCTCCCTGATGGCCATTGGCCAGGGGGTGCAGCAGGCTATTACTTCCAACATCGAGTCCCTGGGAACCAACCTCCTTTTCGTACAACCCGGCGATTCGTTCCAGGGAGGTGTTGGCGGGGGGGCTGGCAGCGCGGGGACCCTGACCCTGGAAGATGCTTACGCTCTTGAAGATGCCGTATTTGCTCCGCTGGTCAAGTCAGTAGCTCCTGAAATCCGGGCCTCAGCCCAGGTGTCGGCGGGGCGCAACAACACCTTCGTACAGATTATTGGAGTTACTCCGGAGTACGAGGATGTACGCAACTCTCCCGTGGAGGATGGGCAATTTGTGACGGCGGGACAACTGGCCAACAACTCCCAGGTGGCCGTTCTGGGAGCGACCATCAACGAGACCCTGTTCGGAAACAGGGACCCGCTGGGCCAGCCTATCCGGATCAACGGGCGACAGTTTGAGGTAATTGGCACTCTGAAGAGCAAAGGGGGCGGCTTTTTCGGCAGCCTGGACAGCCAGATCCTGGTCCCCATAACCACCGCCTACTACCGCATAAATTCCCAGCGCACCACCCACGGGGAAATCAGCGTCGATTCCATTAACGTGCAGATGCCGGACATTGCATCAATGGACTCGGGCATGCGCCAGGTCGCCACGGTACTGCGCCTGCGCCACCACATCACCGGCGATGACGACTTTGTCATTACCAACCAACAGCAGACCATTGAGACCCTGGAGGAGACCACCAGCACCTTCGTGATATTCCTCGGAGCCATCGCGGGCATATCGCTGCTGGTGGGCGGCATTGGAATTATGAACATCATGCTGGTTTCGGTTACTGAACGTACCCGGGAAATTGGCATCCGCAAGGCAATGGGCGCCAAGCGTCGGGACATTCTGCTGCAGTTCATGTCGGAAGCCACCCTGCTCAGCCTCGGGGGAGGAGCGGCAGGTGTCATGGCGGGGGCCAGTGTCGCCGGCCTGTTGAACGGCCGCCCCCTGCTGGGCAACAACCCCATGCAGACGGCCTTTAGCTGGGACATTGCCCTCCTTGCCCTGGGGGTGTCGGCTGCAATAGGTCTATTCTTCGGCATCTACCCGGCCATGCGGGCGGCCAGCCTGCATCCAATAGATGCGCTTCGCTACGAGTAAGGGAGGCAAAATGAACCGGTCATTCATCATGCTGCTGGTCCTGGTCCTCTTCCTGGGCGCAGGTTTTGGCGGCTCGTTTATCGGTGGCGTCATTTACGGTCAAACCCTGGAGGACGAAACCAGCGAGCTATCGCCAAGGCTGGGAGCAGCAGGCCAGTTTCCGGGCGGCGACGCCGGAGCGGCGGCGGGCCAGCGCGGACTGGGCAGGCAGGGGCAAGGAGGCGGCTTTGCCGGTGGGCAGGCAGCGGGAGAGCAGCAGCAGGCCCTTCAACCCGCCGGACCAGGCAATGCTTCCGGAAGACAGGGCCGGGGCGGCCAGGCCGGAGCGGCCACCGAGCAACTGGGCGGTGGAGAAGGCAACCAGACTGAAGGACAACCTGCCCAAGTGCAGCCTGTAAGCGAACCGGAAGGACGGCAGCGAGACGGGACAGGTCAATCCGTTGACAGCCAGGCTGCGAACGAAGCGGCCGCCCCGGAATCGGCGGCGGCAGGAAACCCCGCTACGCAGACAACTCCATCCATGGAGGATGAAGCCAGTGCAGGAGGCAGCAGCGAGGCATCTGGACGAAGCAGTCTGGTGGGAACAGTCAGTTCGCTGGAGGGAGATACCCTGACCGTGATTTCGGCGAGAGGCGAGACGGCGGCAATGCTTTCAGATTCCACTTCCGTGTTCCAGATAGCTGAATCCTCGCGGGATTCCCTCACCAGCGAAACCCTGGTCCGGGTCATTGGCAGCAGAAGCCAGGAGGGTGGTCTGGCAGCGCAGTCAGTAATCATCATGCCCGCGGGAACTGAAGACCTGTTTGGAGCAGCAGGCGGACCAGGTGGACGCCGCCGGGGAGTAGGTCCGTAACCATATCCTGGTCATAACCTACTCTTACACCAACTACACGGACGTAGAAAACCCGAGAACAAAAGGGGTGGCGTGGAAGCCACCCCTTCATGCATATCTGATCCTGGGGAGGGCTACTTCGCCCCGCCCTCAATCATGGTGGTCATTTCTTCGACACTCTTGTCGCCAAAATCGGGCTCTCCACCGTTGATACGGTAGGTGGGGGTGCCGAACACTCCCAGGTCCTTGGCCTCCTGGTGCTCGTCCAGGACATACTGCCGGTACTGCCCCGAATCCAGGGCGTCAGACAACTCCTGCCGGTCCAGGCCACATTCGGCTCCCAGATCCAGCAGCACTTCCTTATTGCCCAGGTCAACCCCATCTTCCCAGTAGGCCCTGGCCGCAGCGTGGTGGAACTCGCCATCCACACCCTTGGCTTTGGCAAAGGCCGTGGCTTCATGGGCCATGTTTGTGTTGGGGCTCAACGACGGCCGGCGCATTTCGATGCCTGCTTCCTGAGCCCTTTCCTTCCAGGCGTCATTCAGCTCCGTTTCCGTCTCACCTTCCCGCAGAGGCCGGGGTTCACCCTCAATGGGACGCTCGGGGGCCAGGAGATATGGCCGCCGGTCTATGGCGGCTCCCGTGGCTTCCGCTGCCTTGTCCAGCCTGACCAGGCCGACATAGCACCAGGGTCAAGTATAGTCGTACCAGACGACTACGTTAGTTGCATTACTGGATGTCATAACGGGCCCTCCTTAGTACTGTCCAGAAATTTGGCGTATTGTACCACGGCAGTAGAGCGCTCACGCCGGAGCCCCTCTTTAGAAAACGGCAAGAGGGAGTGGCTGGCTGACCTGCCCTGTTTGGTTCGCCAAACTACTTTCAAGAAGGTCCGAACAATCCGGTATAATGGGGCCGGCTCCAACTGTGTATCTCACACCATCCTGCCGATAATGAAGGAGGCCACTATGCCATTCGGAGGCAATGACTGGCTGGCTTTAACCCAGGAAGAGACACTTGAACCCGAGATTCCCATAATTGACCCCCATCACCACTTCTGGGACAAGCGAGCGGAGCGCATACCTTACCAGCGATACCTGCTGCAGGAACTGGCAGACGACGTACATGCCGGACACAACATGGTTTCCACTGTCTTTATTGAAGCGAGGGCAATGTACCGGGCCGACGGTCCAGACGAGATGCGGCCCATAGGGGAGGTGGAGTTTGTCCAGGGACAGGGCGCGGCCAGCGCCAGCGGGCTGTACGGTCCCTGCCGGGCCGCTGCCGCCATCATCGGCCACGCAAACCTGAACCTGGGCGCCGAGGTGGAAGGGGTGCTGGACGCCCTGCACGATGCCAGCCCCTACCATTTCAGGGGCATCCGCCACTCGGTGACCTGGGACCCGCACCCCGAAGTGGAAAACACCGCCGCCCACAACATGCCAGGCCAACTGGCCAGCGATAAGTTCCGCGAGGGGGCCAGAGTTCTTGCCTCCAAGGGCCTTACCCTGGAAGGCTGGCTATACTTTCCCCAGTTGCAGGAGATGGCCGACTTCGCCAAAGGGGTTCCCGACCTGACCATCATCCTGAACCACATCGGCGGACTGCTGCGGGTGGGTCCCTACGCCAACGGGGGCGAGGAGCTAATGGACACCTGGCGCAAGGGCATTGCCGCCGTGGCCGAATGCCCCAACGTGGTTTGCAAGCTGGGCGGCATTGGCATGCCCCGCACCGGCTTCGACTGGCACCTGCGCGACAAGCCCATCGGGTCAGAGGAACTGGCCAGTGACATGGCGCCCATTATCAACTACTGTATCGAGCAGTTCGGGCCAAGCCGCTGCATGTTTGAGAGCAACTTCCCGGTGGACAAGGTTTCCTACTCGCACCACATTCTGTACAACGCCTTCAAGCGGCTGTCGGCGAGCTACTCCGCCAGCGAACGGGCCGACATGTTCCACGATGTGGCGGCGAGGGTTTACCACGTCTAGCGGGCAACAAGGCGCAGTACGGGGCTCCCTGTTTTCTCGAGCGAAGTAACAGGATCTGTCCCTGGAAAGCTTGTAATCAACGACACAGGGGCGGGTCTTATCCCGCCCCTGACTTTTTGAGTTGCTGTTCCAGGTTTCGCCACGTACGCCTTGAGGACAGCGGCTAGATTGGTGGCTTCATTTCGTGCCAGCCAGCATGCTGCTGGTAGGTGTAAGCCGCCTGGATGACGCCGGGCTCGTCGAAAGGCTTGCCGGCGATCTGCATTCCGATGGGGAGACCATCCTCGGTGAAACCGCAGGGCACTGAGATGGCGGGCAGGCCGGTAACATTGAAGGGAGCGGTGAAACTCTTTCCCCGGACCGTTGCGGTTGGGTCATATCCTTCGAAGGCGGCTGCCGGCTGGGTCATGGTGGGGGTCACCAGGAAGTCCACTGTTTTCATCACCTGGGCAAAGTCGCGCCGCGCCCAGGTTCGCACTCGCTGGGCCTGGAGGTAGTCGGAGGCGTTCAACATTCCACCAATGCGGAAGCGCCCCCGAACAATCTCACCAAATTCTTGCGGCCTGGTCTTGAGATTCGGTTCATGGTAGGCGAAGGCCTCGCTGACCATGATTACCGAGTTGGCGGCACGCACGTAGTCCAGGCTGGGCAGGGTCACTTCCTCAATGTGGGCGCCCAACCCCTCCAGCACGGTTACGGCCTGTTCCACTCTGGTTACCACCTCGCGGTTCACTCCGGGGTCGTCGGCAAAGAAGTAATGCCGAGGCAACCCGATTCTGACTCCCCGAATATCCTCCCGCAAGGAACGGGAATAGTCCGGCACCGGAGCCTTGCTGGAAGTCGGGTCACGGGGGTCGTGACCGGCAATGGCCTGCAGCATGATGGCGGTATCTTCCACGGTACGGGTCATGGGGCCAGCGTGGTCCTGGGACCAGCTCAGCGTCACCACGCCAAAGCGACTGACGCGGCCGTAGGTGGCCTTAAGCCCGACAATACCGCACAGGGAGGCTGGGCCACGAATGGACCCTCCGGTGCAGGAACCCAGGGCGCCGGCGCACTGCCCGGACGCCACTGCCGAGCCTGAGCCGCTGCTGGAGCCTCCGGTTATGTGGGCCAGGTTCCACGGGTTGCAGGCCGGCTCGAAGGGTGTGGTCCAGTCAGGACCGCCCAGGGCGAATTCATGCATAGCCAGCTTGCCCAGCAGGACTCCACCGGCCTCCTTGAGCCTGGCAGTTGTGGTGGCGTCCTCGGTAGGAACCCGGTCAATGTCCACCTGGGAACCGGAGGTAGTCCGGATACCGGCGGTATCGTACAGGTCCTTCAGGGCAAAGGGTATGCCGTGCATCGGCCCCTTGTAGGCCCCACGAAGGATATCTGCCTCAGCGGTACGCGCCTGGGCCAGCGCATCGTCTGCCAGCAGCATTATAAAAGAATGGAGGCGCTCGTCGGTGGCTTCGATACGGTCCAGGCAGGCGCGGGTCAGTTCTACCGGAGACAGTTCTCCCTTTCGAATCAGTTCGCCGGCTTGCCGAATGGTCAGGTAATGGAGTTGAGCGTCGGAAGTTGACATTGTTGCAGTCCTCCTTGAATTGGCTGGTTAGACCTGTGAACCCTTGTCAGGCCTCCGGCCAGTCAGGGTGGAACTCGACGACCATTTCCTCAGCGCCGAAGCTCAGAGTGTGCAGTTCACGGGCATAGGCGGCGTAAAGCTCATAAACAGGTTTGAGCGCGTCAAGCTCCTCCTGGCTCATGCCCAACCCGGCCCGGTCGGCCATCAGTTTGAACTCTTCCATGGAAACTTCTCCCGATTCAGGCATTGCGCAACCTCCCTTTTCCGTATTGGTTGGGGTATCCAACTGTGGACTCGAAGGAATGAGGGGATTATACATCCCTGGCTTGCCTTTGGAGTATCGGCGCCCGCGGCAACCGTCGAGACCAACCACGTCGGCCCTCTTCCATGGGAGAACAAGCTTTTGACGAAGGTATCGGGATACTGTTCTTAAAGAAAGCTTCAGATACTGCCATAATTATTAACGATTCAATCACTTCTGTTAAGAATATTTCGCCAATATGTACTGCATTGCCATTGTATTTCCGAAAACTGCTTGCGACTCTTGATGAGCCACCTTAAGATGTACCCAAATACCCGGCGCGACAAAGCAGAATCTCGCAAGGAGGCAGCCATGACCGAACAACTGGCACGCCCCAAGGACAAGGCGGAAATCTACTGGTTTTCGGAGCAACCCTACGGCCACGTCACCAGCCAGGACCTGGAACAATACGACTCGGGGCGGTTAGGGTTTCCCAAATCCTACTTTGATCCGGAAAAGGCTCACGTCCTTTACAACCAGTACCACGAACAATATGCCCTGGCCGATGAGGTTGGGTTTGACGGCATTATGAGCAACGAGCACCACGCCTCCTACTGGTGTATGAAGCCCTCGGTCAATCTGGACGCGGCGGTAATCAGCAAGCTCACCAAGAACGTCAAGATAGCCATCCTGGGCAATGTCATAGCCGTCAACGACCCCATTCGCATGGCCGAAGAAATCGCCATGCTGGACTGCTACTCCGGCGGCCGGATAATTTCCGGCTTTGTGAGGGGTACCGCGGTGGAGACGCTGCAGGCGGGCATAGCCCCGCCGGAGAACCGGGAACGCTTTGAAGAAGCCCATGACCTGATTATCAAGTGCTGGACCACGCCGGGGCCCTTCCGGTACGAGGGAAAGCATTACAAGTATCGCGTGGTGAATCCCTGGGTGCTGCCGGTGCAGAAGCCCCATCCCGACATCTGGTTCCCCGGGACGGGCAGCCCGGAGAGCGTGGTCTGGGCGGCCAAACACCGGCATCCCTACATGAACCTGGGCGCCCTGGTGGACACCACCGAGTGGCTGCGGCAGGTGTATATCGACACGGCGAAAGATGAAGGCTATCAGGCCGGTCCGGAACACTTTGGATACCTGCTGCGGTGCCTGGTGGCCGATACCGACGAGAAGGCCATCGAAATCGGCCGGGAGTTTATGTGGACCATCGAGCATCGGCAGAGGGGCCCCATGGAGCACAACGACCCGCCAGGCTACCAGTCGCGGGCAGCGGTAGAGGTGAAGGCTCAGCGTCCCACCGGCAACGTGGCGGGGGCCGGCGGACTGGGAGTGGGCCTTAGCTACCAGCAACTCCAGGACGTGAACAACATCATCGTCGGCAGTCCGGAAACGGTGACCCGCAAACTTACGGAGGTAATCGAGAGGCTGAGCCCCGGATACCTGCACATCTACGGAAACGAGGGGCACATGAACCACAAGGACGTGATGTGCTCCGTAGAACTGCTGGGCAAGGAGGTCATTCCGGCCCTGCACGAGGTCAAACTGCAACCTTACGAGTAATTACCGGGCCTGACTGAGAGCAGTCAGTATTGGAACCATCAGGGGCAGCCGTAGTGGCTGCCCCTTTTTCAGTCAGGTCTTCACGACGCCGACGCCGCAGGAGTGAGCCCGGATATTGGTACTACCTCAGCCAATTGGGTCAGGGTGGGCCTTCGGGAGACTCTCAAGCAAATTTTCCCTGATAGCACCCACTTTTAACAGGCCGGGGTCTATTCCTCCCTGGGTCGGCCGCGCAGCGCCGATATTCCCATTGCCACCACCATCAGGCAGGTCATGCCCAGGTAGGTATAGCGCAAGCCGCTAGTGAAGGCGTGCCCTACCCCATCGGAAGCGTCCTGCGTCACCGCGGAGAGGCTGGGTTCGAAACCCATTGACCCCATGGTGGCCGTAACGATCGCCGTAGCCACCGCAATGCTGACCACATTGCCCGCGTTGCGAACCAGGTTCAGAAAAGCTGAAATGACACCGTAGCTTTCCCGGCTCACCGAACTCAGGACTGAACTGGCGTTGGGAGAGAAGAACAGCCCCATACCGCAGCTTTGCAGAATCAGCGCGGGCAGGATGAGTGCAAGGGAAGAGTCCACGGTCAGGCGGGAAAGGATGAACAGACTGACCGAAGTAAAAGCCAGGCCGCTGACGGTCAACGCCCGCCAGCCATAACGATCGGACAGGCGGCCGCTTACCGGACCCAGGAACAGCATGCATACCGCTCCTGGCACCAGGGTAAGGCCGGTCTGGGTGGGACTGTAGCCCAGGACGCCCTGCAGGTAGAAGGGAGTAAGGAAGAATATGGAAATACCGCCCATAAAAGTCAGGAAGGCGGCAGACACCCCGCAGGAGAAGACCGGCATTCTGAAGTAGCGAAGCTCCAGCATGGGGTTGGGAGTGCGCAGTTCCCACCAGATGAAGCAGGCCAGCAGAATTACAAAACCAACCAGTCCGGCCATGATGGGGGCAGAAGTCCAGCCGAAGCGGTGGGCGTAGGTGATGGTCAACAAGAATATGAGGAGCATGCCAGTGGACAGCGTCGCTCCCTGCCAGTCGAATCCTGACCTCTTTTGCCCGGAGCTGGAAGGACCAGCCGAGTTCTGGTCGGACAGCACCGCCAGGGACAGGGCAACGCAGAGGACTATCAGCGGCACATTAACCAGGAATACGGCCCGCCAGCCAAACAGGTCCAGGAGGAAACCTCCCAGGGCCGGACCGACAATAGCCCCACTGCTGACTACCCCCATAACCAGGCCTATGGCCTTCCCACGCTCACTGGCAGGGAACGAGGCGGCGACGATGGCCATTCCCGTCCCCTGGGTCATTGCGGCCCCAGCCCCCTGAATGACGCGGGAGCCGATTAGCAGGCCCAGATTATCGGACACAGCGGCGCCGATACCGAAGAGGGCGAATACCACCGAGCCAATGATGTAAACCTTCTTCAGCCCGACGATGTCGGACAGGCGGCCCATGGGCAATAGCAGGGCACTGATGGTGAGGGTGTAGCTGATCACCACCCACTGGACAGTGGGAATATCGCTGTTGAAGTGGCCCGCAATGGGGTGCAGGGCCACATTGACGCCAACCTGGTCTGCCACCGACGCGAAAGTGCCGATGGCCACCGCGAAAAAGGCCCACCACTTGTAGTGTGTACTTTGCCGGACGGCTACAATCATGAATCTATTTCTTGCATGAATCTATTTCCTGCAAATCGGCAAGCCGGGCAAACGCCGGAAACCAGGGAAGGGAATCGTCCGGCCCGAACACGGCATCACCATATGCGTATCCTTTCTTCAAAACCGGTCCAGTTACTCCAGCTGCCTGGTGCTCTGGAAGAACACGGCCTGCACTATCGCTAAAAAGAGCGCAGCCGACGCCATTATCGTAAATACCCAGGCGGGGTCCCAAAGTGCGATGAAAAGGCCGATCAGGAAGGTTGCCAAGGGAGTAATGCCGTGGTCGAGCATGTAAATGCTCATAACCCGGCTGCGAAATTCGTCAGGGACTACAGTCTGAATCAGCGTTCCGTTGGCCACACGAAATACATACTGGCTGAAGCCCATGCCTGCCAGCATGGCGAAGGAGAGCCACAGCCAGTCGGACAGAGAAAACAGCAGTATAAAGGCGCAACCACCGATCAGGCCAAGGAAGACGGCCACCCCTTTGCGCATCAGGTAGCCGATACCGGCAATAAATACCGCCGCGGCTACTCCTCCGATACCCACAGCCGCAGCCAGGGCTCCCCCTGCGCCGATTTCCCTTCCCAGCACATCCACGGTGAACACGGGCAGGAAGAAAATTACCGGCTGGAAAAGCAGGTTGGGTATCAGGGACATCACGATAAGCTGCATAATCCGCTTTTCGTTCTTGACGTAGCGCAGGCCGGAAACGAGGCTGGAAAAAGCAGAGCCATGTGCCCCGCCACGTTGTTCGGTGCGATAAGGCAGCTTGACGGGAATCAGCAACAGGACGATGACAATATAGAGGACCGCTTCGATAAGGAAGTTCCACTTGAAGCCCAGGGCAGCCACCAAGAGGGCGCCGATGGCAGGCGAGATGATACGAGTGCTGGGGTAAACCATGCCGTTGAGGGACAGGGCGCTGGCCAGGGCGTTGCGGGGCACCGTGTTGGCTACCATGGCCTGGCGCACCGGCTGAATTATGGTGTGGGCAATACCGGCAATGGTCATATAGACGAAGGGATGCCACCACTGGAGAGGTCCGGTTATTTCATCGGCGTCCAGGTCGGTAAGAATGACCAGCACTGCAAAGCCGGTGGCCGCAACTGCCATTACAGACTGGGTCACCATAACCAGTTTGCGCCGATCCACGCGGTCACCCAGAACACCGGCCCAGGGGCCTATGATCAATACGGGCAACGTGCGAATACCCACGACCGTTCCGGTAAGCAGAGCATTGCCGTCGGTGAGGTGGTGGACCAGCCAGCCAATGGTGAAAAGCTGAAGCCACTGAGCGCCAATGGCAACAAAGTTTCCTGCCCAGATGTACCGGAAGTCCTTGTAGAGTTTGGCGGTGGAAATGGCGTCGAGTCCGGCGACTCTTCTGCGGGGGGGCGATTCAACCGGGGCTGCCTGCCGCGGGGAATTACTGGCCATGAACCTTGATGTCAACCAAGCGGATCAAACCTTCTTCAGGATATAGACACAACTTAACGATACTAGCACAAACCGGGCCGCTTTTCATTTAAATCCGCTCAGACGGCAGGGTAATCACGTTATAACTTGCTCGTAAATTACACAGGAAGCCGCGGCAATAAATGTGTGTCACCCTGAGCACAGCCGAAGGGTCTGGAATTCTTTCCACATGCTCACTTTGCCATCCGAAATCAGGCCGGTGGGAGGGAGTCCAGATTCTTTGGCTCCGCTCAGAGTAGCATTGAACCAGGACGCGATCGCCCCTGTTTGGGAGGACCGGGGACGGCATATTCAGGCTGACCCGTGGCACCCACCCAGGAAAAATGTGAATTCTGCGTGATTTGTAGCCATTTGTGTCCATTTTGTATCTGAGCATGGGCATTTGCCGATCAGCAGTGGACATGGTTTGACACTTTTCCCTGCTCCAATTCAAAGCTATGTGCGGAGATGCTGAGCCAAAATGGATAATTCTGGCGCGACCGGCAAGCCATTGTTTATTCGCTCCCTTAACTGTCTGCTCAACTGCAACGGGCCAGCCTCTGTAACTGCCCACTCTCATAGTAGGCAATGGTTACGCAGTCGGTACAGGGGGAGAGTGTCAGTAAGTCGGAAGGCTGGAAAGGGGTCCACAGGGCAATTGCGCATCGGGGAAATTGTTGTAGAGCAAGGGTTAGAAAATTCAGACACCATTCGGCAAGCCGGATTTTGGACCCGTAGCCAGACAGTCAGGAAGGATTTGAGGCCCTTCGGCTTCGCTCACGGCGACATTGGCTTATCGCTGGCAGGGGCTGCCGCATCCCACGCAGAGCAGATTTCGGACCCGTAGCCAGACAGTCAGGAAGGATTTGAGGCCCTTCGGCTTCGCTCACGGCGACATTGGCTTATGGCTGCCGGGGGCTGCCGCATCCCACGCAGAGCAGCTTTCGGACCCGTAGCCAGACAGTCAGGAAGGATTTGAGGCCCTTCGGCTGCGCTCAGGGCGACATGGGCTTATGGCTGGCGGAAGTCTGCCACCTATAGTCTGATCTAAGACTCGGTGGCCTCGGCAAGTTCCAGCAGCTTTAGTACCGTCCGCCAGTTTCGGGTGGTGCTTGTTGCCGAAAGCCTGGTGTCGAAATAGCTGTTGGTGAGCCTGGTGCGGGCGTACCCGTCGGGACAGTTGAGGTAGATTTCGCGCCCAAGCACCGCAAACTCGTCCCCGGGCGACCGGTTCGGGTCCAGGGATTCGGCCAGGGCAGGGTCGGGCTGACTTGCCAGGAAAACGACGTGCAGATGATCTCCGTCGGGATTGGCGATGGCGAAGGGGTTAGCCCGCACTACCTCGCCAAACTCTGCGGCCGTGCGGGTAATTATGGGAACCTGGTAACCAAAGCTGTCCTGGATGGCCTTGCTGATGAGGGACGGGATGGATTCAGTCAGAGGCTGCTCACTCCGGAAAAGAACGTTGCCACTCTGAATGTAAGACCGAACCTCCTCACAGCCGGCCTCTACGAACATCGCGACAAGGTCTTTCATCGGAAGCCGGTTCCTGCCGCCTACGTTAATGCCGCGGAGCAGGGCGATGTTAACGTCGTTCACGCTGCCTTCCTCACCCGGGGTAATCTCCGGTC
The DNA here is from genome assembly GCA_002238505.1 of SAR202 cluster bacterium bin22. GTDB lineage: Bacteria > Chloroflexota > Dehalococcoidia > Lucifugimonadales > UBA3495 > Bin22. The sequence goes on from MPMM01000011.1 coordinate 68,982, forward strand.
ATATCGCCTGCCGTTTTCATGGCTTGTCCCTTCACATTTCGGAACGCTCTTCCCGCTTCCGGCGCCGTCCGGTGATCATGGGAGCCTTGACGTGGGCAATTGCGAGAACAATTAAAGCGCGCCAACCTAAATTCCCAACAACCTTTCCAGGTTCTTCCACAGGATAGCCTCTTTCTCTTCCTGGGTGAGGCTGGGCAGGCCCATTACCCAGGAAACCGGCCAGTCAATGCGCATGTTGGCCGGCCAATCGGTGCCCAGCACCACCCTGTCAGCGCCCACTGTGTCTATCAGCATACGGAGGGCCGGCTCGGAATGGGTAAGACAGTCGTAGTGAAAGCGGCGCAAGTATGCGCTGGGCGGCTGCTTGATATTCGAGCGTACGTCGGAGCGAACCTGCCATCCCCGGTCCATGCGGCCAATGCCAAAACAGGTATAGCCGCCGCCATGCGCCAGGCAGATTTTGAGGTCAGGGCACTTATCCATTACGCCGCCAAAGACGAGGGAGCCGAAGGTAAGGGCCCGGTCGGTAAGGTTGCCAACGGTGTTGGAAAGATGCCAGCTTTCGGTGCGGGCATCTACCACTGTGGGGTCGTTCTGGTGAACGAAGAGCAGGGCGCCCATCTGCTCGGCGGCCTTCCAGAAGGGAAGAAACTGGGGGTGATCGTAGGTGACGTTGTTGACCTTGTCGTCAATCATGGCGCCCACCATGCCCAGTTGATTTACCGCCCGGTCCAGTTCGGCTATCGCCGAGGGGATGTCCTGCATGGGCAGGGTGGCGAACCCCTTGAACCGGTCCGGGTGGTCTATGGTCAGCTGGTGGACCCCGTCGTTGCACTCCCGGGCCATAGCCAGGGTGGCGGCGGGTTCACGGTCGTACATATAGAAGGCGGCGCTGGTGGAAACCACCTGTACGTCCACGCCCAGAGAGTCCATGTCGGCGATGCGCTGCTCGGGCGTCCATTCCTCCATGGGGTCAATGTCGGCCTCGTCGCTGTCGGCGGTCAGGCCGTGCCAGCTATTGCCGGCGGCGAGGGCCCGTTGAAAGCTGAGGGGTTCCTGGTGAGCGTGAATGTCGATAGCGCGCAATGAGGCCTCCTGAATTAGCTGAATGCAATTACAGAATTCTGTCAGGGGAGTGTGCAGCATGCAACCGCAATGCCGCAACCAGGCAAGTACACCTGAGGAATGAAATGCCGAGGATTCAGGCTGCGTCCCACCCCAGCCACTGGCTGGTTAAGGTAAACAGCCGTTCCGCATCCACCTCGTCTGCCAGGGCCGCCGGGCCGCCGCCAGCCGTGACTTTGGAGACCCCGGCCTCGGGTCCCTCCACCTCAATGTCCAGCGAAACCTGGCGGGTGGTCATTACGTCGGGACAAATGGTTGCGGCCATGGCGATCTGGTCGTAGAACAGCATGTTTTCCCGCTGTTCGTCGACTTTGAACCAGTTCTGGATAATCTGCAAAGCGAGCCGCCCCAAGGGGGTGCGGGATTTGAGACTAAAGGCCATTTCGCGGCTCATGGCAACCTGGCGGCAGGCCGCCAAATCTACCAGGGTCACCGGAAGACCAACCGCCATCACCTCGTGGGCTGCCAGGGGATCGCAGTAGAAGTTGAACTCGGCCTGGGGCATTATGTTGCCAGAGGAGTCAACTGCGCCTCCCATGATTACCAGGGACGCCGCACGGGCAAGCGAACCCGGATATTGCCGCTCCAGCCTCGCCAGATTGGTCAGGGGACCGATGGCAACCAGGGTTGTTTCGCCGGGATTCTCCGAGAGTTGGCCGGCGAGAAAGTCCACCGCGCCTTGGGACGGAAGTTTTACGGAAGGTTCGGGCAGACGGCGAGTGAGACCACTGCCACTGTGGAAGTTACGGGCGCTGGCGAATTTGCCGTGAAGGGGCCGGCTGCTTCCCCGATGGACCGGGATTTCCGGCCTTCCCACGAATTCCAACAGGGCGCGGGCATTGCGGAGGGCACGGGCGTGGGAGACGTTGCCACCCACTACGGTACAACCGACGACTTCCACAGAGGGGGCGGCCAGGGCCATCAGAATGGCTATGGCATCGTCCACGCCGGGGTCCGTGTCAATTATGATACGGGGCATAATTTACATGGATACACAGGATGGACAGGATGAATTGGTTGACTGCCGATAAGGTCTTGGAGCGACCCACAGAATCCCGTCTATCCTGTCCATCGATGTTCAACGAGTCTAGACCTCGGTGAGGTTAACCGGGGCCTCTTGGAGGTCGAAATTGCACTCCCAGAGTTCGTCCAGGAGGGCCTGCTCACTGTCAGTAACGTCGGGCACGTCCACGGCGTCAGTGTAAACCTGAAGCTCTTCCAGGTTGGTGAAGTTGGGCAGCACCGAGACTATAGCCGGCTGATAAAGAGCGAACTTGATGGCGGCCTGGGACAGGGTCCTGCCCGTCTCCTCGCCGGCCAGGAACTTGACCTGCTCCACCTTTTGCAAGGCCTCCCGGAGCCACTCAACGCGGCGGTGGGAGCGGTGATCGCTTTCGTCGAAGGTGGGCACCTCGGTGTAGCGTCCGGTCAAGGCCTCGGAGGCGTGGGGGACGCGAGACAGCAGGCCTACCTCGCAATCCCTGGCTATGGGGAAGAAGTCCTTGGCCGGGTCCTGCTCCAGGATACTGTAGATAATCTGCAGGCTGTGGACGTCCCGTTCCTTCATGGACGCCTCGCCCTCTTCGAACCAGCCAATGTCGGGGCCCAGGGCAACGCCGTAGAAGCGGATCTTCCCCTCGGTTTTAAGCTGCTCAAGCACCTCAAAGAGATCGTCCTTCTCCAGGGCATCTATACGGGGATTGTGGATCTGGTAGATGTCAATGTAGTCGGAATTGAGGCGGCGGAGGCTTTGTTCGCAGGCGAAGCGGACAAACTCCTGGTCAAACTTCTGGGGCCGCTCCTGATGCCCCTCGCGGGGGGTCACCTTGTCGTAGAAGTCGTACCCGAACTTGGTAGCGATGACCAGGTCGTGGCGGCGGTGGCCCAGCACCTTGGCCAGGATTTCCTCGCCATAGCCCTCGCCGTAAGTATCGGCGGTGTCGAAGAAGTTGACGCCCAGTTCAACGGCGTTTTCCAGCAGGGCGGCACGCTGCTCCTCGGGTATTTTGCCCCACCAGGTGGTGGCCACGGTCCAAACGCCGAAGCCCACCTCGGAGAGTTCCAGGTCAGTGCGGGGAAGGGGACGGTATTTCATGGTTGGCTGTTCCTTTTGAATTGCTCTTATCCCAAATGCTTTCGGGGTAGCTTCAAAGTCCTTTGATTGAAGGCTTCAGGTCAAAGCCTGGACTCCTGAATACAACTGCGTTGAGGCGGGCCCAAGCTTTGCACTCCATTATAGGCCGTAGCAATCTTGCCCGCCACCACAAGAGATGGACCAATAGTCGGTCCCGCAGGACGACTAGACGAGCAGAGAGCTTAACCAACCAGGCGCGTGGCAGGCGGCCCTACCCCCTTACCCTTCTTCCGAAGCTGTAAACCAGGCCTATTACCGGTATGACTGAGAAGATGAGGGGCAGCCACCAGTCGCCCTTGGTAGCGCCAGTGTAAATCAGGACGGCCAGGACTACATCGGCGATGATGTTAATGGCAAGGAGGGCCCGCACAATTTGCAGGCCGGTGGGTTTCAGGCGAGGGACGAAGGCCATTACCAGCAGGCCTATGGCCGCCAGCGGGTGTATGCCCATCAGGACGACGCGCTCCCAGATTTCTCCCCCGTCGGCAAAGCCGCCTACCGCGCTGGTGAAACCGGCGAGAAGGAACTGCAGGATCGCAAGGACTATTATGAGGATACGCATAAGGGGCACTCCTGCGGGAGAAACAATGGCGGCGGCCAACCCGGGGTTAACCGGCCCCCTTCGTTTAGTTGACAGCGCTGAACTTACTTTGCCAGGTTGGCTGCGGTCCTTTTGCGGCTGGAAATGCAGTTATAAATCCCAGCGCCGCGGATGGCAATGATTGTCAGTATCAGGCCGGGAATTGCCGTTATGCCGCCTACAAGGGCAACTGCCCAAGACTGTACGCTGCCCAAGGGCCTTTCGGCCGGGCGAACAACGATGACAAAGGCCAAGAAACACAGCCTCGCAATTCATAGATTCGGGGAAATGCGCGGCGTACTGCGATAAGACACGGTCACTCCCTCCAGTGTTGAGTAAGGTTGAAACCTAAAGAGGGAGGGAGAGTTTCCTGCCAGGATGCCTAGCCCGCAGCCACCGTCAGTCCCAGGCTGCCCTTGATGGCGTCCACCTGGCGCTGGAATTCGGCGTCGTCCAGCACCGGCTGAAGCTGACCCAGATCTATTCGGGGCAATATATCTACCCAGGAGGTGCAGCCACCGTATTCCTTTATGTAGGGAACGGTTACCGGCTGTTCCATGCGATAAACCCGCAGGAGGAGAATTGACAGGGGCAGCATGGGCTTCCAGCGCAGGCGAGACTGGGCATACTCGTCGGTCCAGATGTGGTATGGCGCCAAGTCGTCCACCCGGTCCTGGGCTTCTACTTCGATGATTTCTTCGGCCCTGGCCCAGTGACTGAAGGTGATTGACTCTGACCTCGGAGTGGCCAACAGCAACTGCTCCAGGGCCGGCCGGCTGGCCGGCTTGAGCAAATCCTCACGCTGGTGTTCGTAAGTGGAATACAGCAGAAACTCAGGGTGAATTACCCTGAAGTCCTTGCCGGATTCGTGGATGCCTCCCTTGCGCAGAAGCAGGATTTGCTCTCCCTGTGCCAAAGCCTCGACGGTAATGGCCCACTCCTTCAGGGCTATCTGGCAACGGTCTGGCAGCATGACTTTCTCTCCCAAATCAATTATATCAAAGTGCCGCTTGATAAATGATACTAATGTAAGCGTCTCAAGGTGATTTTGCGGGAAGTCTGGATATCACTACTATTCTACCTGAAGAGCGAGGAAAAGCTAAAGCTATTCGATCCAGAAGAAGGGGTTCCAGGCGATTTCCCACAGGTAGCCATCCGGGTCGGAAAAATAACCGGAGTAGCCGCCCCAAAAGGTGTCCTGAGCCGGCTTGACCAGGGTAGCCCCGGCCCCAACCGCCACGTCCAGCAATTCATCCACTTCCTCTTTGGACCGAAGGTTATGGGCCAGGGTGACGCCCGAGAAGCCACCCCCATCGGTTGAGATACCTACGTCGGCGGCCAGGGCATCCCGGGGGTACAGGGCCAGCCAGGTCCCCTTATTCTGGAAGAAGGCGATTGATTCGGTATTTTCGTCGTAGAGGGTCAGCCCAAGGCCGTCCCGGTAAAACTCAACGGAGCGGGCCAGGTTGGAAACTCCCAGGGTGACTATGCTGATGCGTGGTTCCATACGGTTTTGAATCCAGGTTACAGTTGAATTTGGTAGCTGAAAAGGGCCGGCCAGTAATATCTCGCGCCCCGCCAAAGGGAAGAGGGGTTCGAGCGAATCGTTCCAGGACTGGCAGGCGAAGGTTACGGGTCCCTCTTACGCCAAGGGACTGGGCCGCTCCGCCTGCAGGTATTCCAGGAAGGCCTGCTTGCTGGGTGAAAGCTGGCGATCTTTCGGATATATCAATGTCAGGGGCCGGCGGCAGTCCCAGTCCACTACAGGCAAGGTAACCAGCATACCCGCCCGGGTTTCGGCAGTTACACCCATGCGGGATATGACCGCTACGCCGCCGCCGGCCATGGCCGCCTGCTTGAGAGCCTGATTGCTGCCCAGGCTCAGGGCCGCCGTGGGAGTAATTCCCAACTGCACGAAGTATGCCTCCGCAGTGTTGCGAGTGGCCGAACCGGGTTCCCTCAAAATCAGGCCGGCCTCCACCACATCGGCCGCGGTGACCCTCTTTTGCTGAGCCAAGGGGTGGGTTGGCGCGGCCACCAAGACGATTTCGTCCTCCATATAGTCGATTATCCCCAGTTCGTCCTGGCCAACGGTGGGATGACTTCCCACCATTCCCAGGTCCAGTTCCTGGTTCAGGATGCGCTGGGTAATGGTACGGGTATTGGCTATGTACAGATCAACGCTGATTCCCGGATAAAGCTGGCGGAACCGGCCCACGGCCATGGGCAAAAGGTACTCGCCCGGCGTGGTGCTGGCGCCAAGGGACAGCCGTCCTGTTTGCAGGTTATGAATCTCCTCCAGGGTTTCCAGCAGCTTGCCGGAGAGGGAGAAAATCTGCTGGGCGTAGGCGAAGACCGTCTCGCCTACCTCGGTGATGCGAAGGCCGCGCGTACGCCGGTGGAACAGGGCGGCGCCCAGGAATTTTTCCAGTTCCTGTACCTGGATGGAGACAGCCGGCTGGGTAATGCTCAGGGATTCCGCAGCCCTGGAAAAGCTGTGATGGGAAGCTACAGCATAAAAAATATACAACTGGTGGAAATTGAGCGTCCCGCCCCCATTCCCGCCGCCAGATGAAAATTTGAGCTGCGGAAATGTTCCTGTGGCTGGCCCGTTAACCATGTCTCCTCCCGTTCCCAGCGCAGTCTGTGGGATTGCCCAGCATAAACTCGGCGATAGATTGGGATACGCTGTCCGGAGATTCCTCCGCCAGGAAATGGCCGCACTGGGAAAAGATCCGGGTCTCGAAGTTGGTCAACTCGGATTCCCAGACGCCCAGTTCTTGTTGACGAAAGGCAATATCCTTATGTCCCCAAAGGACAAGGGAAGGTTTGTCGATGAAAGAATGTCTCGCGCTCCAAATGGAATCAAGCCAGTGGGAAGCGCCCAGGATGTGGCCCGGAAAGGCGGCGCAGGCACGGCGGGACTCAGGGTTCGGCTGCGCCTGCCGGTAGTGCCGCATAATCTCAGGAGTTAACACGCTGCGATCGCCAACGGCCCGGGGCATTACCTGGTTAACGAAGAAGTTAAACCGCCGGTTGAGAAACCGCCCTACCGGGCTGGACATCATCCTGCTGAACATTATGAAATGGCGATCGGTGTTTACCGGCCAGCACCAGGTGTTGGCGAGAATGAGACGCCGCACCCGGTCCGGGCAGCGCCGCGCGAAGTCCAGGCCAATGGGGCCGCCCCAGTCCGTCAAGTAAAGGGAAATGTCCCGTAGCTGCAAGTGGTCAAGTAATGAGGCAAAGTTATCTGCGTGGGTCTGGTGGGAATAGTCCCTGGGCGACTGGCTGCGTTCGGAAAGGCCGAAGCCGATGTGGTCCGCCGCGACACACCGGAATCGGGCACGCAGACGGTCGATCACCCCTCGAAACTCGAAAGACCAGGAGGGGTTGCCGTGAACAAAGGCGATGGGCTCCCCCTCACCTTCGTCAACGTAGTGCATACGGCCGGAAGGAGAGTCAAAGAAGCGACTCTCAAAGGGGAAGAGTCGTTCTGACACCCAGCCCGGACGGATTCCAAACATGCTGCTTGCAGTCATGCTCCCCCCCCGCATCCGTCCTGCTGCAATTTCTTCATTCAGTCCCGGGCCAGCCATTCCTTTATAGGTGTGAGACCCAGCAGATTCGCCAGGTTATGGGTGGTGGTCTGGGCAACCTCTTCCAGGGTAATGCCCTTTATGTCAGCCAGGAACTGGGCCACTTCCCTTACGTGGCGCGGCTCGGTCCAGTTGTGGCGGTATTTCTTGAAGGGTTGAGGGTAGGCGTCGGTTTCCAGAACCATGTTTTCGAGGGGAATGGCACGGGCGGCGTCCTGCAGGTGAGGCAACCGGGTCAGAGGTCGAGCCATAGAGATAAAGAAGCCGCAGTCAATGGCCTCTCGCGCGGTTTCCTCGTCTCCCTGGAAGTAGTGCATCACTCCGCCCACGGAACCGGCGTCTTCCTCCCGCAGGGTGCGGAAAACATCGGGGTGGGACTCGCGGGAGTGGAAGATTATGGGCAGCTTGAGGCTTTTGGCCAGCCTTATCTGGGACCGGAATACCTGGTCCTGAACCTGGTGGTCGGGAGAGGTGGGCATGTAGTCCAGGCCTATCTCGCTGATGCAGACCACCTTTGCGTTATCGGTGGCCAGGGATTCCAGTTCGGCATAGACCGCGTCATCGACCGGCTGGTGCGCTTCCATGGGGTGAATCCCCACGCCGGCGTAGAAGGCCGAGTGCTCTTCGGTCATGCGGATACAGGCTCGGGTGGATTCGAGGGTGGTGCCGGCGCAAACGATAAACCCAATACCGGCTTCGGAGGCCCGATCCAGGATCCCGGGGATTTCCTCGGGGCCATACTGGTCAAGGTGGGTATGGGCATCACCGAACAGCAGTTGATCCAACCCGTCCAATCCCGCATCCTTCAATGGCTTATGAGCGGCCTCAAGTTTGAGGCCGCTTTAGCCTTGTTTGATTTAAGTGCATATATTACAGACTATAACTAAAACGTCAAGGTTTGTAGGGGTTATAAATGCACATAATCTTGCAGTCCGTTGCAATCGGGTTGCTATGCATTTTGAAGCTGAGCCGGAATCTGGTCAGGTGAAGGAATACCGAAAATAAGAGCAGACTAAAGGCATCTGCCGTGCGGCGGAGAAGGGGAGCCGGCACGCGGCCGGCTTCAGGGGAGCGGCGCTATTGGAGAACAGCCATAAGAATCCGCTGGATTACGGTTAGCAGCAAAATGGCTACCAGAGGGCTGAAGTCTATCATTCCAAAGGTCGGGAGTACCCGGCGAATGGGTGCAAGGATGGGCTCGGTGACCTGGATGAAGACCTGGGTTATGTTGACCAGCATCGGCGGTGGATCGTTGGTCATGAAGGAGAGGACCAGTGTAAGTATGATCCGAGCCAGAATGGACAGGTAGATCAGGGTGAAGAGCAGGTCAACAAGCTGCAAGGGATCGAACATTTAGGCTGCGTCTCCTTATTCTCAGCCCTGTCCCAGCCGGATGGACTTGAGATAGGCGGCGTTGACTGCATCGACAATGGCGGCAGGAACACCGCCTCTTTCCAGGGCCTGCAGACCCTCGGCGGTAGTGCCCCCGGGGGAAACCACCATGTCCTTAAGTTCCCCGGGGTGCTTGCCGGTTTCCATTACCAGCCGGGTACTGCCGTAAACGGTCTGGAGGGCCAGGGTGCGGGCCATGTCCCGGGGGAGGCCCACGTAAACGCCGGCGTCGATGAGGGCTTCGACGAACATGAAGACGTAGGCCGGGCCGCTGGCGCTGAGGGCGGTGGACATGTCCAGGTACTTCTCGTCGCTGACGTAGATCTCCTCTCCCACGGTGCCCAGCATAGACCGGGCCATTTCACGGTGGCTTGCCGAGACGGGTTCCGAGCAGGTCCACAGGGTCATACCGCAGCCAATCTGGGCCGGGGTGTTGGGCATTACACGGATGACAGAGTCGTGCTGGAGGCCCTGGGACAGGGTGGACATTTTCGCGCCGGCGATGATGGAAAGGGCAGCCTGGGATGGGTCCAGCCTGCCACCCAGTTGACCGAAGACGACGGGCAGGTCCTGGGGTTTGATGGCCATAACCACCAGGTCGGCGCCCTCAGCGGTCTTGAGGTTGTCTTGGTGGGTGTGTACGCCATACCGCTCGGACAGGTAGTCGCGACGCTGGGGCACGGGTTCGCCGATGGCCACGTCCGAGGGATCAGCCAGGTCGGCGGCCAGAACTCCGCCCAGAATGGCCTCGGCCATGGTTCCGCCACCGATGAAAGCTAACCGCATAAGGTCTTTACCCCCGAACAGGTTAGGTGCTGCTGGCGCGAAAGGCGTCAACGCCGCCGGGCAACGGCAGACATTATATCATTTGGCGATCGGGCGCCTTCAATATGCTTTGGCCGCTGCTATTCCAGGAATCTTGATGGCCAAGGCACCATTCTGACCCATTTCCAGAAAGGGATAAGGGCTGGATGCCGGCTCTTGCCGGTATGACGGGGATGAGGGTAGTTTTCACCTCCATCCCTGCTTTCCCTCGTCGAGGGGGAAGGGGACACTTGGTGGTCGACTAGAAGTCGGACAGGCCGTTGCCGCGGGCCAGTTCGACGGCCAGGCGGATGGATTCCAGCATGCTGACGTGCTGGGCAATGCCCTGTCCGGCGATGTCGAAGGCGGTGCCGTGGTCCACGGAGGTGCGGACGAAAGGCAGGCCCAGGTTGGCAGTCACACTCTCCTCGAAGCCATAGACCTTGACTGGAATGTGGCCCTGGTCATGGAACATGGCCAGGACGGCGTCGTACCGACCCGAGATGGCCTGGTGAAAGACGCTGTCTGCCGGTATGGGCCCGACGGCGTCGATGCCCCGCTCCCGGGCCGCCTGGACCGCCGGGGCGATTTCGTCGGCCTCCTCGTTGCCCAGCAGTCCGCCGTCGCTATTGTGGGGGTTCAGTCCCGCCGCAGCAATGCGGGGGCTGGGGAAACCCCACTTGACGAAGGAGTCGTGGGTCAACTGAAGGAAGTCGAGAATGCGATCCTTCTTCACGTAGTCACAGGCCACCCGCAGGGAGCGGTGGGTGGTCAGGTGGACGACGCGCAGGTTCTTGGCCATAAGCATGGTGGGAACGATTCTCGCACCGGACAGTTCCTGAAGCAGTTCGGTATGACCGATGGACTCGTAGCCGGCCATGGCGGCGGCTTCCTTGTTCAGGGGCGCGGTGGCGATGCCGTCCACGATACCGGCGAGGGCCAGTTCCCCGGCCTTGGTGACCCATTCCATGGCTGCTTTGCCGCAGGGGACGCTAAGCTGGCCGACGAGGATGTCCTCGGGATTCAGGTTGTGGATGTCCACGACGTCCACCGTATGCGGATCTTCACCGGCCGAGGTGGGGTCATCGGTCTCACGGATGGCAAGGAACAGGCCGGTGGCCTTGACCGCCTGGTTCATAGCGTAGGTGTTGCCGATGACCATGGGGCGGCAGGAATCGTAAACCCGGGGGTCGGCCAGGGCCTTGACCACCACTTCAGGTCCGATGCCACAGGGGTCGCCCATGGTGATGGCGATAGCCGGCTTTTGGGTGTCAACGTCAACCATAACTCTCACCGCTCCAGGTTCAGATAGGCCAAAGATTCGGGGAAATTATAGCATGGGGGAGGGGGTTTACAGTCCAGAGAATTCGGAAAAGGCCAAGGGTAAGGGAGATGGACCTTAAGGAAGTGATGAAAAGAGTGCAGACATTTGACAATGGGCGGCCGTCGGTCGTAAGGCCAGGTATCAGGCAACCTGGTCCGTACTTGTGGTCCGGACAATTCTCAATGACCTAACCGGCATTGACAACCTCGTTTCCCGCCAACCATAGTACGCTATGCCTGCCACCCACCCAAGGAGGACAACCTGCCCATGAACTTCAGCCCCGAGACCCACCTGGCCGCGCTGGAACGGACGGTAGCCTTCCTGGAGAAGGACGGCCAGCCCGCCAGTGCGGTTTCCCTTTACCGCAGTTTCGCCACGACCCTGGAGGACCTGTGGGACGCAGTGACCAACGCCGACCGCATCCCCCGCTGGTTTGCGCCGGTCAGCGGAAACCTGGAACCCGGCGGGCAATACCAGGTGGAGGGCAACGCCGGCGGGACAATCTTCGCCTGCGAGTCCCAGTCCCACTTTGGCTTGACCTGGGAGTTTGCCGGGGACGTAAGCACGGTGGCTGTCCAAGTGTGGGAGGAAGAGGCCGGCCAGGTTGGGCTTGTCCTCATTCACACTGCACTGCTCTCACCCCACTGGGACCAGTTCGGCCCCGGCGCGGTGGGCGTGGGCTGGGAGATGGCCTTCCTGGGCCTGGCCCTGCACCTGGCAGACCCGTCAGCGCCCAAGATTGAGGATGAGGAGTTTGCGTATTCGGAGGAAGGGCGGGCGTTCATCCACGGGAGCAGCGAAGCCTGGGGGCAGGAGGCCATTGTGGCAGGGACGGAGCCGGAGGTGGCGCGGGCTGCTGCGGCAAGGACGGCTGCGTTTTATACAGGGGAGGAGGGGTGACGGGTAGCTTGTGCGCCAAAGGTTGAATATCGGAATGTGTTCTTGGAGGCCAAGTAGCTAGCGTTGAGCACAGTGTTTAGCCTTATGCAGCCGTTACTTCCTGACTGTACAGCAGACGTATAGCAGTGTGGCATTAGCAACTTTTGATCTATCTTAGTAAGATATCTGAGCTTGTCCGCTGGCTCAACCTAAAGGTACGATATGAACAATTTCCGTGGTTTTCTCCACTTTGCAATGGTCTTTATTCCGGTTTTGCTGCTGGCATGCACGACTCCAAGCGTAACTACTATGGTTCCGACTGCCACGCCCTTTCCTACTTACACGCCATATCCGACCCCTACATCCGCTCCGACCGCTACGCCGTACCCTACCTATACTCCTTATCCTACTCCCGTGACACTGCCTACACAAACGCCTTACCCCACTTCTACCGCTTATCCAACCAGCACTCCTTATCCTACTGCAACTCTTCGCCCCACTTACACGCCGTATCCTACCTATACACCGCAGCCGCAACCCACACCAACTGTGACTCTCGCACCGACTGCGACACCGAGACCAACTGCAACGCGTGCTCCAACTGCCACCCCTACCATAGCTCCGACTCCCATTGACTTGGCAGTTGTACAAAGGGCCAACCTATGGATAGCGATATTTCCCTTACAATGGTGTGCACCGTGTGTTGGTGTCAGTGCCGATCCCGCATTTGATGTCGCTGATTTCGGTGATCTGGATGTGACGGTTCGGGCTGGGCGTCGATCGGAAACGTTCTTTAATACTGCTCCAGTCTACGGAGACGATGGTTACATTGAATTGAGTCAAACCCTTGACGGGACGTTGTCCTCAATAAGCGGTGTGTCGGCTCACCATGGGCTTTTGGGGGGCTTACGTTGTGAACGGCATAACGCCTCCACGTCCGCTGAGCTAGTCTACGCTTGCGTGTGGCGTTAACGAGGCATCATTTCAGTATTGTAGTAACCCTAGAAGCAAGAAGGGCGGAGACTTTCGGTCTCCGCCCCCTTTATTGCATAACCAGTCTTACCGCCCCTACTCACACTTATTCCAGCCGCAGGAGACGCACATGAGGCAGCCTTCCTGGTAGATGACCGGGGTGTTGCAGTCGGGGCACTTGCGGGCGGTGGGGACGGTGCCGGCGTAGCCGTTTCCGTTGCCATTGCCACTAGCTCCATTGCCATTTCCGTTGCCGTTGTAGTGCACCGGTTCGGGGACGAACTGCATCTGCACTGACTTGGACTCGGCGTGATCGGTGGTGTCGGCCTCGCCCTCGATGTAGCGCTGCAGGGCCAGGGCCACGGCGTCGGGGCCGGAGCGGACCAGGGTGCCCTCGTCCCAGAAGGGGCAACAGGTGATTCCCCTCAGCTGCTCCACCACGTCCTGAACGCCTACGCCGGAGCGCAGGGCCAGGGACGCCAGGCGGGAAATGGCCTCCAGCTGAGCCGAGTCGCAACCGCCAGCCTTGCCCAGGGTGGTGAAGACCTCGAAGGGCTTGCCCTCTTCCTGGAAGTTAATGGTCACGTACATGTTGCCGTGGCCGGTATGCACCCGCTCGGTGACGCCCTGGATCTGGCGGGGGCGGTGCCGCATTACCCGGACGGTCTCGCTTACGGCGCCGGACTGACCCGATTCCTGGGCTCCGGTGTCGCCGGTGCTGAGGACCTGGCCGGCCTTGCTGCCGTCCCGGTACACGGTAATGCCCTTGCAGCCGGTCTCGTAGGCGAGGCGGTAGGCCTGGGCCACGTCGTCCACGGAGGCGCTGGTAGGGAAGTTGATGGTCTTGGATACGGAGTTGTCGGTGTATTCCTGGAAGGCGGCCTGCATACGCACGTGCCATTCCGGGGTGATGTCGTGGGATGTGCGGAAGACTTCCTTCACCCATTCGGGTACGTCCAGATCGTGGAGGGTGCCCTTCTGGGCCAGTTGCTCCATCAGTTCCTGGGAGTAGAATCCCTCGCTGCGGGCCACCGCCTCGAAGTAGGGGTTGCCCTCCACCAGGCGGGTGTTGTCCATTACGTTGCGAACGTAGGACAGGGCAAAGAGGGGCTCGATGCCGCTGGATGCGCCGGAAATGATGCTGATGGTGCCCGTGGGAGCGATGGTAACTGGAGCGGAATTGCGCATGCGGCGGACGTTGCCGGGCTGGTTGTAAACGCTGCCCTCCCAGGACGGGAAGGTGCCGCGCTTTTCTGACAGTTCCATCGAGGCCTTGTAGGTCTCGTCCTGGATGCGGCGCATGACCTGGCCGCCCAGTTCCAAGGCCTCCTCGGAGTCGTAGCGGATACCCAGTTGCACCAGCAAGTCGGAGAAGCCCATGACGCCCATGCCGATGCGGCGGGTCTTCTTGCTCATCTCCTCGATTTCCTCGAGGGGGTAGTTGTTCATGTCGATGACGTTGTCCAGCATGCGGACGCCGGTGCGGACGGCGCCGGCCAGGCGGTCCCAGTCCATCACCACGTCGTCGTCGATGTACTTAACCATGCGGGCCACGTTCAGGGAGCCCAGGTTGCAGGATTCGAAGGGGAGAAGGGGCTGCTCGCCGCAGGGGTTGGTGCTTTCAATCCTGCCCAGCTGGGGGTTGGGATTGTCGCGATTGATCCGGTCCAGGAATACGATGCCCGGGTCGCCGGTCTGCCAGGCCATCTGCACCATTTCCTGGAAGACTTCCCGTGCATTGAGCTGGCCGGTTACGTCTCCGGTGCGGGGGTTGACCAGGTCGTAGGACTGGCCGTGTTCCACCCGCTGCATGAAGTCTTCGGTGACGGCCACGGAGATGTTGAAGTTGACCAGGTGCTCGCCATCTTCCTTGGAGTGGATGAACCGGAGGATGTCCGGGTGGTCCACGTTGAGGATGCCCATGTTGGCGCCGCGGCGGGTGCCGCCCTGCTTGACCACGTCGGTGGCGGCGTCAAAGGCGTTGATAAAGCTGACCGGACCGGAGGCCACGCCGCCGGTGGAACCCACCACGTCGCCCTCGGGCCGGAGGCGGGAGAAGGAGAACCCGGTGCCGCCGCCGCTCTTGTGAATGAGGGCGGTCTCCTTGACGCGCTCAAAGATGGAGTCAAGGGAGTCACCCACCGGCAGGACGAAGCAAGCGGAAAGCTGCTGCAGTTCCCGGCCGGCGTTCATGAGCGTCGGGGAGTTGGGCATAAACTCCAGCCGGCGCATTACGGTGTAGAACTCGTCCTCTACCCCCTGGCGTTCCTCCTCGGAAACGGGCGGATAGTTCAGTTCCGCCAGGGACAGGTTGTGGGCGACCCGGCGGAACATTCCGTCCGGTTCTTCGAGGACATTGCCCTCCCTGTCCTTGGACAAGTATCGTCGCCGGAGCACAACTTCGGAGTTTTCGGTAAGCTCCGTGGACCGACTGTTAATGGTTTCAGCGATTCCCGAGGCGACCATTGCCACACGGACGCGCCGCCTGATTTCCTCTCCTGAGATCTCTACGTTATTCTGGACCGTCGCCATTTTTCCCTACCCCTTCAAGCCGCTCAATTGCCACTTAACTTCAAAAAATGTATTTCTCTTTAGCCAGCCTAGCTGACGACTGAGGTCTGTTTGACCCTTCCGGCCAGCGCCAAGTCCAGAGTAATACCCCAGTGGAAGTACATCTCAGGGACCCAGCGCGCCGGGCCCGCAATTCTCGTCGCCATTCGCCCCAGCAATCCGGCCAGGAAAGGCCTGGCCACTGATTGGCGCTCCAGCGCGGTGATGACCGACCTGGTGGCTGCCGCCACCGGGCCCAGCACCATCCGGTGTATTACGCCCGACTTGAGTTCCAGCCCTCTACCGGACAGGGAGAGCTGGATGGCATCTGCCAGGTCCTTCAGCGCTCCGGTGGCCAGCCTGTGACCGGATACCAGTTCGATGGTCAGCCAGTCTCGTTCGGTCCAGCACCGTTCCACCGGAAAGGCCTGGGCCAATTCCGCGGTCAACTGGTTTTCATGCCCCTCGGGCATGGGCTGGCACTGAACGTGAACCAGGTATTTGATCTGCTCAGTCATGTATATTCGTTCGGCTCCCGTGTTTAGATGGACTTTGGCTGGGCAGCCCGATGGCCGCCCGTCATGTGCGCTATAACTGTTGTAACCAAAATTAAGCAGCAATGCTCACACCACCCCGAGTAGTTCACCCTTCAGCTCGAAGGGAAAACACGTCCACCCCCATCTTTAACGTCATTGCAGATAGTCGTCCTGACCGGACGATTAAAGCCTACCGTGGCAGGCCGGGGCCAACCCTTGACCCCGTTCTGGAGCGGTTAACCGGAGTTACTGCCGCCGCCACACTGGAGCCGGGCTTCATGAATTTTGCCCGATTCCTCTCACTGTTTTAACACATTTGTTCCAATTTTACACTGGGCAACTGTCAGCAGCACCGTCGGCGGGGCGCTCACTGAGCCGGCTGGCGTACCTGATTGCCGGGTTTGACAGATTATTGATTCCATCTGTTGCCGCATATAGTAAGACCGGATATTACGGTGGACTTGCCTGTCCTGGTGTTCCTGGGCAGGCCGACGGCCTGCCCGACAGCTGCTGCCTGGTTAAACCTGGTTGAAATCGTCCAACTCCATGGGCATGGCGAACCAGCAAGCCACCAGGCTGGCCCGGACCTCTTTGTCGATATCCTGCTGCAGGTCCGCAATGGGGTTGGAGTACTGTTCGTATTCAATATCAAGGGAGTCCTCGTCCTCCAGGACCATGTCCGTGGAAACGGGCAACCGGAGCAACAGGTCCTCCAGTTCGTGGACTCGGGTGTTAAGGGTCAAGAGCCGGGTCAGGGCAGAAACCTGGGCGCTGCTAGGCATTTGAAATGCTCCTTCAGTGTTCCGGACCCGCCGTGATGAAGCGGGCAGGTGAGATGATTACTGTTCTCCCATCGGTCCGGGTCCCTGATCGGTCAGATCTCCCGTTTCTGCGTCGCCCTGGGGCGGTGGTTCCTGCCCCAATCCCAACTCCCCTGCTTCCGGTCCGGAGTCGATGGAAGCGGACTCCCGTTCCTGCCGACTCCTAGACCTGGCCCTGCCACGGCGTTGCCTGCTGGGTCCCGGTTGTATGTGCGGAAGGGTGAGCTGGGTACCGCCCCCCTCGCGCAAGTCCTTGACGACCTCTTCGAAACTTTCGATATCCTGAAAATCCCGGTAAACACTGGCGTACCTGATGTAGGCCACGCGGTCCAGGTTTTTCAGTTGTTCCATTACCACCTCGCCGATCTGGCTGGCGGCCACCTCACCCTGCCCCTGCAGTTCTCCCTCAATCTCCTCTACAAGTTTTTCAATAGCGTGGGCCGAAACGGGCCGCTTGGCACAGGCCTTGCGAATGCCTCCCGCCAGTTTCTCCCGGTCAAATTCCTCGCGGCGGTTATCCCGCTTGGTCACCATTATCGCGGTAGATTGGATGCGCTCGTAGGTAGTAAACCTGCGCAGGCATTCCAGGCACTCCCGGCGGCGCCGAATGCCGTTTTGCACGTTTCTCGAGTCCGTAACCCGGGAATCGGAGAAACCACAGTAGGGGCACCGCATTATCCTTTTCCAATTTCTAAAACTTTTTTAAGACTTGTTCAAAAAATACCTTATCTGGTATTTCTTCATGTCTCAACTACCAATTATGGTATCCGTTCTTAAACATTTTTGGTAGGCAGGATTCTATTCTTACCCCGAATGTCGAGTCAAGGCATTTTGGAGCGGGCAAAACGGATTTTTGCGAGTTTTCATGAACTCTTCAGCACAGGCCGGCGAAGCGAAGATATGGCCTGCCGGAATTGGCGGCACAGGAAAAGCAAAGGAAGCGCCTAGCGGGATTTTGCTGCCGGACAAGGACGTGCGGCCCCGGGCGGCGACCGGTTTCCTGGCGAAAAAACACGCAGCGTTACTGAAGAGTTTTCGGTGGGGGAGGGAGGAAAAGCAGGGATACCGGAGGGGACATGCCCGGCCGGCGGCCGGCACAAAAAAGGAGGCCGACCCGAAATTCGGGTCGGCCTAAAGCAGGTTCTCGGCGCTCAAATGCTCAGCGATACGAATAAAATGTACTACTGCTAGGAGCCTCCGAGAATATTCCTCCGAGTGGAGAATTTGTGAATACCTTACCAGTTGGTTTTAAAGGGCGGCAAGGGGAAAGCTTGCCGGTTTTCCTGGGTTTTATGTTTCCTCTTAAGACTTTCCCCTGTGCCAAATCCTGGACCACACTCTCGGCCGGTGTTCCTGGCGACGGGCTAAACCGTCAAAGTCCCTGGTGTGGCCCGTTGGGTGGCCGGCGGGACTGTCACCGGCCTCCGGGTTATCGAAAAAATCCGCGGCGGCTGCCGCCGGACTGGCGGCGCAGAAAGCTGGGCACGTCCAGGTCATCCATGCTGTCCTGGGGGATGTCCTGCAACAGTTGCTGCAGCTCGGCTTCGCGCTGCCGCTGGCTGTCCTGGAGTACCGGGAAGGCGGCCGCTACCATGGTCATCTTTACTTCGTCTTCCAGGCGCGGGTCGCGGCTGGTGCCGAATATGATGTTGGCCTCGGGGTCAGACATCTCTTCCAGCACGGCGGCGGCTTCCTGCACTTCCTGCAGGGAGAGGTTGGTACCGCCGGTGATGACGAACAGGATTCGCTTGGCCCCGTCCATGGCGATGTCCAGCAGGGGACTGCGGGTGGCCATCTTGGCGGCCTCAACGGCCCTCTTCTCGCCCTTGCCCCGGCCAATGGCCAGCCAGGCGGGACCGGCGTTGCTGAGGATGGTCTTTACGTCGGCGAAGTCAACGTTAATTTCGCCGGGTACGGTCACCACTTCCGCGATGGCCTGGACACCCTGGTGCAACACAGAGTCGGCCATTTTCAGGGCGTCTTCCCAGGTGAAGGTCTGGTCCTTTTCCTGATTCAGGTCAAGCAGGCGGTCGTTGGGGATCACGATGACGGTGTCGGCGTGGTCCTTGAGCCGCTCGATGCCTTCATCGGCGTTCTTGCGGCGGGCGGCAGCCTCAAAGGAGAAGGGGCGGCTGACTACTGCCACGGTGAGGGCTCCGGCTTCCTTGGCGATCTGGCTGACGACAGGGGCTGCGCCGGTGCCGGTGCCGCCACCCATACCGACGGCCACGAAGACCATATCGGCGCCGTCCACTGCCTTTTCAATTTCGGCGCGGCTTTCTTCTGCTGCCTGCCGGCCCAGTTCGGGCTGAGCGCCGGAGCCGAGGCCGCGGGTCAAGCTCTGGCCCAAAGCTATGCGATGGGAAACGTCGCACCGGAAGAGGTGCTGGGCGTCGGTATTCAGAGCGTAGTACTCCACTACCGGGAGCTTGTCCTTATACATGCGGCTGACCGCATTGCTGCCGCCGCCGCCAACGCCCATAACCTTAATCAGGGGCACGCCCCTAGCGATTTCCGGCATGGCATTGTAGCTGTCGTTGTTATCTCTGCCGGGTTCCCAGGATGCTGAGCTTCCAAATACCATAATCACATTCCTCCGAAGTACGATTGGACAAAAGTTCGTGTATTCCGCTTTCC
Source organism: SAR202 cluster bacterium bin22 (assembly GCA_002238505.1). Classification (GTDB taxonomy): domain Bacteria; phylum Chloroflexota; class Dehalococcoidia; order Lucifugimonadales; family UBA3495; genus Bin22. Next base: position 88,335 of record MPMM01000011.1, read on the forward strand.
TGATATATCCTGCCCTGACGGGTTACCCGGTGATACCGGGCCGACCCGGTTCGGACGAAACTAGTCTCTTTCAACCGCAACCCTGGGCGCGTCCTTTTCCTTGTTGCGCTTGAAAATGTTGAACAGGGACTTGTAACCCCTGGTCGAGTCCTCGGGGGCGCGATAGGTGCGCCCTTCGCCCTGGTGCTTGATTCCCCAGAGCAGGGTGCCCACCGCGGCGGAGAATCCTGGCTTTCGCAGCTGGGTTGGCAGACCCGTCACCCCCGTGGGGTAGGCAATACGCACGGGTTCTCCCAGCACGCTCTCGGTAAACTCCTGGAGGCCGGCGATTTCAGCGGTACCTCCGGTGAACACCACGCCTCCGTCAGGCAGGCGATTGATCCCGGACTGGGACATGCGCTGCACCACCATCTGCAGAATTTCGTACATCCGTGCGTTCAGCGGTTCGCACAGGTGGTGGCGCTTCACCAGCTTCTGGGGCTGGCCCTGCCCGCCGGACAATAGAACTTCCTCTTCCGGGTCCACCAGTTCAGGCATGACATTGCCCCGCCTGATCTTCGCTTCCTCCGCCACGTGGAAGGGAATTCGCTCGGCAACGGCCAGGTCGCGGGTCAACTGGCTGCCGCCTACCGGCAGCACGGTAGAGAACCAGGGGCTGCCATACTGAAATACCGTGACGTCGGTAGTGCCGCTGCCTATGTCTATGAAGAGCACCCCCATTTCTCGCTCGTCGGCGGTCAGGGTAGCTTCTGCAGATGCCAGGGAATGGAGGACCAAACTGTTCACCGGCATCCGGTTGGTTTCCACGGCATTGACCGTATTCTTGAGAATCGTTGCGTCGCCGACGGCGATGTGGGCCACCAGCTCGACTTGATTGGCGTGCAGACCTATGGGATTGCGAACACCGGAAAGTCCATCCACTGAGTACCCGATAGGAATAATGTGAAGTATTTCTTGCCCTTCCCCCAATGTGGGAAAGGATGACTGGATGAACCGGTGCATGTCGCTGGAAGTAATGCTTCCCAAATCGGTGGGATGATCCATTACGTCTTTGAGGTTGGTGCTGCGAATGTGACCGCCGCTTACCACCACGTAGGCGCTGGGGTTGTAGCCCTTGCCCACGTAGCGCTGGGCCTCCTCGACGGAACAGCGAACCGCCTCCCTGACTTCCTCCATATTGTCGATGCAGCCTTTCTGCATCCCCTGGGACGGTGCGATTCCGGTGCCAAGCACCTTCAACTCGCCTTCGCTGCCCACCCGGGCCACGACGGTGACAACCTTGCTGCTGCCTATATCCACTGCCGTGTAGAAAGTTTCTCTAGCCAAGATGTGCCGTCCTTTGATAACCAGAGTTCCTAAACCAAAGTTCCTGAATGGGTACATCCGCCTGTTCAGCGAAGTGGGGCAGAAGTTCCTTCTTCTAATTCTCCGTACCACCCTGCTCGGCCAGCCGTTGGGCCACCCTTAACCGGGCGCTGCGACTGCGGGGATTGGCTGCCACCTCTTCGGCTCCTGGCCGAATGATCCGCCGGTTTACCAGGCTGAGCCTGGGCCAGTGCTGACATATGCAGACCGGCATCCTCGGCGGGCAGAGGCATTGTGCCGCTTCCCGAGCCAGAAAGTTCTTGACCAGCCGGTCCTCCAGGCTGTGGTAGCTGATGACCGCTACCCTTCCCTGGGGGGCCAGCAATTCCACCGCTGCCTCCAGCCCCGCGCTCAGGGTATTAAGTTCGTCGTTTACCGTTATGCGCAGGGCCTGGAAAGTGCGGGTGGCCGGATGGGTTCTGGCGGGCCTTCTTCCACCACCTCTACCCGAGCCTCTCGCGGCCCGCCAACCCAATACGCCTGCTACCAGGCTTGCCAGTTCTCCCGTGGTCCCAACGGGTCTCTGGCGGACAATGGCCGCTGCGATGGCTGCGGCCCTCGGCTCTTCGCCGTATTCCCGAATGACAGCGGACAGTTCATCCCGAGACCAGTAGTTCACGATGTCCGCCGCTGTGGGAATGTTCGCTTCTGGATCGAACCTCATGTCCAGCGGTTCATCCCGCTGGAAACTGAACCCGAAGCCGGTAGCGTCCACCTGCCGAGAAGATATCCCCAGGTCCAGCAGAACCCCGTCTGCCCGCGCTTCCACACCCCAAATCCCTTGGACCAGGGATACCATTTCGGCGTAGCTGCCCAGTACGGGAGTGAATCTCACTCCAAAGGAAACCAGGCGCTGCTGAGCTCGGACTAAAGAACGAGGGTCCAGGTCGATACCACACACTCTCCCTCGCGGAGAGGACGCCCGGAGGAGAGACAACGCGTGTCCTCCATCCCCCACCGTAGCATCCACAAACACACCGTCCGGACGTACTCCCAACTGACCCAATACCTCCGTCAACAACACGGGAAGGTGAAAAGGAACTGCTGCCCCTTCTGCCTGATCTGTCATAACTGACCTACCGGGCTCCTGGCCGCTGGCGAAAGAGATAAGAGGGAATCGCCGGGCCGGACATTCCTTGCCAATGCGCCGACAGAGAAAACACGATCTTCCTTTGGGACGCCCCGTTCTCTGTCCAGATAACCGGGGAAGTAGAGCGGGATACCGGGGCCGCCTGGCGTAGAAATACCAAGGATTTCGGGAAACGTAAGCGGTAAACCGGCATTTCCTGGTTCACTGGGGCCCGACTCGACCGTACCCGGTCCGACGATTGATCGACTTCTCTCCCAACTCTTGGGAGCTTCGAGAGAGTCTTCAGAGACCGATGCGGGACTCTGCAGCAGCCCCGAACGGTGGTTAAAGTAGAGTGATACGGAGATGTGATCCACCCACAAACCCCTCACCACAATCACTGGCTTGACGTTAACAATTGCCGAAAGACAGTGTCAACGGATGAGATGCCCAGTTTTTGACAATTTTTAGAAAAACTCACTTTTGGTCTATTTATTAGAACTATTTTAGCGTTTGGCTAGATTATGCGGGCGGGAAATCTTCCGGACGTGGCCCAAGTCGGGGTTACTGAAGTCAATTTGACCTCACGGGTCACCCCTCGCGCCGGCAAGGGCAGCCCAGTTATTCCTGAATTTCCTTTGCCGGGGCCCGCCAGGGAGACTCAACGGCTGCCAGCAAACAACCCTGGGCCAGGGCTGCTCGACCTGGCTGGGGGCATGGCCGGAACCTGCAGCTTTGGGTAAAGGGACGTGTATCATTATCAATAACAATCCCAACATTCCGGGAACAAAATCAGGAGGGGCTGCGTCATAAGGGGTGTAACAAACACACCGTCAGGAGGTTTGGTCGAGATGTTTCCCGTACGACGTACCCTGGTAGTTCTTTCAGTAGCCCTCTTTACGCTGGCTGCGGTCGCATGCAGCGAGTCCTCAACACCTGGCGCCACTGTGCCCACAGCGGAACCCCTGAGCGCGGCGGAAGAACCGGCGAACGCTCCCCTCGCACCGACTGCGCCCGCAGTCCAGACAGATGCAACCCGGGCACAAACGGACGAAGGCCCTGTTCCGTCAGAGCAAGAAATGGCGGCCGAGCCTGCTTCAGCCCCGGAAGCGATGATGGAAGCCCCTGCAATGGCCAAGGAAGAAACCGCGCCGCAACCAGCAGCGGTAGAAAGCTACGCATTAAGCCGTCCCACAACTGCCCCAGGAGCCCAGGGCCCGGCGGGACCCAGCGGAACGGCCCAGGTACAAGGGACGGTTGGCTACCCGGCAGCGCCCGAGGCTGCCCCTGAAGCGAGTGCAGCAGCGGAGCCGGGGCCAAACGGGACCCAGGGCCAGTCATCTCTCACGCTCGGTCGCCCGGGACCGACAGAAACGCCCATTACAGCGGCTAGGGGCGGGCCCGTTCCGTCACAGCCCGGAGCTACCACCTTCCAGGACAACTGGAGAATTCCAGCGGTCTCAACCTACGAGGACGCCGTATCCACCTTCAGCCTGGACACCGACCGAACTTCCTACCGGCTGGCATTGAACTGGGCCAGCCAGGGTTACGAGGTGGAGCCGGACTCGGTGCGGGCGGAAGAGTGGATTAACTCCTTCAATTACGGCTATGCTCCACCTTCCCGGGATGACGAATTTGCCATCTACTCCGACGTGTACCGCCATCCCATGGACAGCCGGAAGCACCTTGCCCGGGTAGCCTTTCAGGCTCCGAAGCTGAGGGACGACTCCAGGCCCTTAAACGTCACACTGGTACTGGACGCCTCGGGGTCCATGGCCGACGGAAACCGGGTTGAGATTGCCCGGGCCGCCGCCGAGAGCATCCGGCAAAGTCTGCGCCCCCAGGACAGCATCGCCGTGGTGCAGTTCACTGACACGGTTATCCGGAACCTGACGGTTGAACACACTAACGCCGATGACCGGGACGTTCGCAGGTCGATTGAGCGGCTGGCACCAAACGGCGCCACCAACGTTCAGGCGGGCCTGGATCTGGGGATGAAACTGGCAGACCAGGCCAGGAGGCAGCACGCCAACGCCTACAACTACGTCATCCTCATGTCTGACGGGGTGGCCAACGTGGACGCGACCAATCCCTTTGGAATCCTGGAGTCGGCGGGGGATTACAACCGGAACAATCCCATCCGCCTGGTCACCATCGGCGTGGGAATTGCCAACTATAACGATTACCTGCTGGAACAACTGGCGCAGTATGGCAACGGCTGGTACCGGTACCTGGACAACGTGAACCAGGCGCAGCAGATCTTTTCAAGGGAAAACTGGCTGAGCCTGGCCGTTCCCTTTGCCGACCAGACTCGCGCCCAGATTACCTGGAACCCTGACCTGGTTTACTCGTGGCGGATCGTGGGTTACGAGAACCGGGTGACGCCCGATGAGCACTTTACCCAGAACCGGAAGGAGTTTGCAGAAATACCCTCGGGGGCAGCGACCACCGTCTTCTACGAGCTGGAATTGACCGACCAGGTGGACCGGCGGCAGGCCAGCACCGCCAAGCTGGGCGACATTGAGCTTCGCTGGGTGGAACCGGATACCGGTCAGTCGCGGGAACAGTATGCCAACGTCTTCGGACACTGGCGGCAGAACTTTGACGCAGTGGGCGACCCGCTTCTGAAGCTGGGCACACTGGTTGCCTTGACCGCAGACCGCTACAGCGCGCTGCCCTATCCCGGGTATGGAGACTATGCAACCCTCAACAATGAACTGTGGTCACTGAAGGAAAAAGTGGGGCTCCTGGGACCAGACCTGGGCCACCTGACTGCATTCGACGACTTTACTTTTCTGCTGGACCACATGACTCAATACGTTCCGGTGGAACCGGAGAAGCCCAGGGATTCGGGCTACAGTCCGTAGGAAAGTTGAAGGGAGTTTTACCTGAAGAGCGAAGGGCCCGGGGATTTAATCTCCGGGCCCTATTAAGTGCTTAAACGAAGCTTCCGCCTTCTCGAGGAAGCCAGGCGCCCTTCGGATCAAGCGCCATTTTCGCTGGGCAACAGAGCCAAGAGTCTGTTAACAAAGCGGGGGACTATGTTTCTCGCTCTCATCAGTTCATAGTCCTCCATGAAATCGTGGTAGTAGTTGGCATGGCATTTTTCGGCAACGCCAAAGCCACTCTCGAGAAACTCGTCACCAACCTCTACTGCCAGCCTGTCCACTGCCTGCGCCATGGACCGGTGGCTGCCGAAATTCCAGCCTCTGAGTTGGGCGTTGGCCATTATGGCGTGGGTAGCTGCGCCCCAGAGCTTCTCTGAGCCCTGCAGGATGTCGCCTGCCTCAAATTCGGCTTCTGCTTTCTCAAGGAATTCCTGGGCGGTTTGTACGTGTTCGTGGGTGAGCATGCTTTGCATCCGAGTTGGCTGGAGGGTTGACCCGGCAGGGAAATGGCTTCGGCGATGCTGGCCTGAACCGCTCGTCCTTTAGTATATACTTGATCTGCAGCAAGTCATTACCTTGCGTTACAAGAACCTCGGCAAAGTCTCGGCAAGAGTCAACAGATGGGGCTTTCGGAAGGTTTTCTCGAAAGGAAACACCCACCATGACACGAATTCTGGTTCTCAACGGGCCCAACATCAACGTGCTGGGGCGGCGCAACACCAGCATTTACGGTGTAAAGACTCTTGACGAAATGAATCGCCTTATTTCGGAGAAGGCGGACTCCCTTGGAATAGACGTCTTCTTCTACCAGTCAAACCTGGAAGGGGAATTAATCAACTTCATCCAGGAAAGCTGGGGCAAGATTGACGGAATCGTCATCAACCCCGGGGCGTTGACCCACTACAGTTATTCTCTCAAGGACGCCTTGATTGATGCGGTGGTGCCGGTGATTGAGGTGCACCTGGGTAATATTCACGCCAGGGAGGAGTGGCGGCGGCACTCGGTGGTGGCCGATATCGCTCGCGGCCAAATTGCAGGCTTTGGCTGGAGAAGCTATACTTCAGCTTTGGAAATCATTGCCGGAATCATCGAAGAGGAAAGTTCATTATGAATGAACGCGCTGCCCAAATGGCAGCACAGTTGTCGGAACGGGAACTGGATGCGATCCTTATCTCAACCCCCGAAAACCGACGCTACCTCTCGGGATTCACGGGTTCCAGTGGTTACCTTCTGGTTACTCCCCAGCGACAGATTCTCTTCACCGATTCCAGATACACAGAGCAGGCGGGCAATCAGTCTCCCCATTTTGAAGTCATCCAGATGAAGGCTGGCCTCGGCTGGCTGCTGGATGCCCTGAAGGAAACGGGCGCCAGGCGCGTCGGCTTCGAAAGCGACAACATGACGGTCGCCTCCTACAATAGGGCGCTGGATGCCATCAAGGAAGATGGAGACCTGTCGGGAACTTCTCTCATCGCAACTTCCGGCATCACAGACGAGTTGAGGGTCTTCAAGGACAAAGAGGAACTGGCTCAGTTGCAGAAGGCCATTGACGCGTCTGACCGGGCCATGGAAATGGTCTGTCCCACCATCGAAGCGGGCATGACCGAGAAGGAAGTGGCCTGGCGAATGGAAGTAGCCATGCGCGAGTTTGGCACCGATAATATCAGCTTCGACACTATCGTGGCTACCGGTCCCAACGGGGCCATGGCCCACCACCGGCCCGGCGACAGGGTGATCCAGACGGGCGAACCCATTGTCATTGACATGGGCGCGCAGGTGGACGGCTACTGCAGCGACATCACCCGCACCGTGGTGGTGGGCGAACCCGATGAGATGTTCCACAAGATTTACAACATCGTACTGGGCGCCCAGCTTACGGCCATCCACACGGTACGCCCCGGCCTGACCGGCGAAGAGTGCGACGCCCTTTCCCGCGACGTCATATCTGAAGCAGGCTACGGGGACAACTTCGGCCACAGCCTGGGCCACGGCGTGGGCCTGGCGGTCCACGAGAACCCAAGGGTGGGACCCCGAGCCGACAACGTCCTCGAGCGTGACATGGTCTTCACCGTGGAGCCTGGCATCTACCTCACCGGCTGGGGCGGCGTCCGCATCGAGGACATAGTCATTCTGGGCGAGGACGGGGCCACGGTGTTGAGCAAGGCCGGGAAGTAGGGGAGGCTAAGTCGCCAGCCTGGATGTATGATTATGACGATAAGCATTGAAGTAAATGACAAAGTCCAGAAGCTGATTGGCCAATCGTTGCGGGAACGGTTTAAGGACGAATTGGTCTTCGACCCAATTGTCGTTCAACCAATAGTGGATAATGAAGGTGAAGAATATCTGGATATCTTCATTATCTACGACGGTCCTTACGAAAAGCTGGATCCGAGCTGGACTGTCGAGATGGGTATGCGACTCAGTGAAAAACTGCTTGCCTTAGGCATCACCAGAGTGCCGAGCCACTCATTCGTACCCAGGAAAGACTGGGAAAAACTATTCCGGTGCCAGCACCCTAGAGCCGATGAACCCATCGCATCTGATTAGGATTGCAAGGAACTTGGCTTCTGGTGAGGCAGTTGGACCGAGTGGCAGGCCTAGGCAGACTGAATTGTGCAGGGCCGTAAGTGCTGCATATTACGCCATGTTTCATAGTTTGGCACGTTGCTGTGCGGATATATTGGCAGGTAGCACAAGGGAAAACCGGAGCCAAAAGGCGTGGCACCAAACTTATCGGGCACTGGAGCATGGGCTGGCGCGAAATCAATGTGCCAATCTGGCTGTAATGCGTCAGTTCGATACTAGCATCCAAGTATTTGGAGAGCATTTCGTGCGAATGCAGCAGTTCCGGCAAGTAGCCGACTACGATCCTGATTTCCGTCTTTCAAGAGACAAGGTGAGGCTGCTAATCGATGAAACGGAAGACGCCGTTGGCAGGTTAAACGCTGCCAATCTAGGACAGCGCAGAGCATTCGCAATTTTCGTACTGTTCCGACACAGGACCTAGCTAAGATAGTTGGAATTGAAGGATGTTTCTTCTTGGGAGATTAGGTTGCGCCCAGAACCAACATGGGAAGAATTGGTGGCGGAGTACGAAGTCATTGGGGTTTGCTACTACTGCAATCATCAGCTAGACCCTAGATACGACTTCTTCTGCAACGTGTGTGAACAGCAAAGCTGCGATGCCTGCAAGCAGGCATGTATAGAATGTGATGAGATTACCTGCGGGGAATGCATAGAAACACATGTGGGAATCGCTCATCCGGCCAATTGAGAATGGTACTTGAACAGAATTCCAGGGAACTGGCTCAATTGGGCCTCCAGCACATCGAGGATGCCATTCTCCGGTTGTTGGACGCTAATCCGCAAGGTTTGCGAAACGTGGATGTTGCCCGTGCGCTGGAACTAAGGTCAGATTTTCCTGGACGTCAGAGGGATTATATTTCCTATTCTGTCCTCGGGGGACTGTTAGCCAGAGGCCTGGTGGATTGGAATCAGCAAAGCAAACTCTTCACCAAAAAGAATGCGAACATTTCCGAGATAGACCAGGCACAATACGGGCTGAGGCGTATTGAGGACGCAATATTGATACTGCTTAAGTCTCATCCAGAAGGTCTGGGAAACTCGGAAATAGCCGATTTGCTAGATTTACGCTCTGAATTCAGGGGGCGCCAAAAGAATTACCTGACCTACTCTGTACTTGGCGGCCTGATATCGCAGGGCAAGGTCAATTGGGACTCGCAAGCGAAACTTTTCTCTGTTGCAACGGAACCACCGGCCAACAAACAGGTGCTAGACACACCACTACGGGAGTTAACGGTTTATGAGCATTAACTTTAGCGACCTTAGCCGCAATATGGTGATTGAACTGGATGGGCAGCCCTGGCAGGTGATGGACTATGAGCGGCACAAGATGCAGCAGCGGGCCCCCGTGACCCGTATCAAGATGAAGAACCTGCTGTCCGGCGCGGTGGTGGAGCGCACTTTCCAGCGCTACGACACCGACTTTACCGTGGCTGAGATCGACAACCGGGAGACTCAATACCTGTACACCGACGGCAACTATTTCTACTTCCTGGACCAGGAGACTTTCGACCAGTACGAGCTGACTAAAGAACAGTTGGGCGACAACCTGAATTACCTGAAAGAGAACATGATATCCGAGATGGTCTTCTACAAGGGATCGCCCATCAATATGAACCTGCCTACCCACGTGGAGCTGAAGGTTGCCGACACCCCTCCGGCGTTCAGGGGCGACACGGCCCAGGGAGGCAACAAGCCGGCGACCCTGGAGACCGGCTTGCGAATCAATGTCCCCATGTTCATTACCCCGGGAACTATTGTTAAGGTGGACACCCGAACGGGGCAATACACCGAACGGGTGAGCTAGCGTTTTGACACTCCCGCAGCAGACAGTCCTTACCGTCAGCCAGGTGGCTGTCCACCTGCGGGAGATGCTGGAGAGTCACCCTTTCCTCTCTGACCTGTGGATTGTGGGGGAGGTATCAAATCTCCGGGCCTCTTCCTCGGGTCACTCCTACTTTACCCTCAAGGACAGCTCTGCCTCGCTGAACTGCGTCCTCTTCCGCGGCCAGGGCGGGGCCGGCATGCTGGAGAACGGCAAGTCCGTTCGCGCCCACGGGCGAATGAGTTTCTACGAGCCCCGGGGTTCAACCGACTTCATGGTGGACCGGGTGCTGCCCGAAGGCGAAGGGGAGCTGGCCCAGGAACTGGAACGTCTGAAGATGCGGCTGGGGCAGGAAGGGCTCTTCGAAGAGTCTCGCAAACGGCCTCTCCCCCAGTTTCCCGAAGTCGTGGGTGTTGTCACTTCCCCCACGGGCGCGGCGTGGCAGGACATTCAGAACGTGGTCCGGCGACGGTATCCCCTGGCGCGATTGCTGTTGTCGCCCACGCAGGTACAGGGTCTGGAGGCTGCGCCCCAGATCGCCACAGCCCTGGATCTCCTGGATTCGGACGGAAGCGCAGACGTGATTATTGTGGCCCGGGGCGGGGGTTCGCTGGAGGACCTGTGGCCCTTCAACGAAGAGCTAGTAGCCCGCGCCATCTTCCGGAACCGCATTCCAGTGGTCAGCGGGGTGGGCCATGAGACAGACTTTACCATCGCGGATTACGTTGCGGACCGGCGCGCCCCTACCCCTTCGGCAGCGGCGGAACTGGTGGTTCCGGACGGTTCAATCCTCTTGCAGACTGTAAGGGCATTGACGGACAGGGCCTGCCGGGGCGCCATCAGGGTGGTGGAGGCCAACCGGCAGGAGGTAGCCAATTTGTCCCGCCGGCTGGAGTCGGGATTGCCCGACCTGGACCACTTGAAACGACAGGTGGACGACCTGGCGGACGTGCTCGGGAACAACCTGCAGACCCGTCTGAATGTGGGCAAGCTGGAAGTGAGCAGCTTCGAAAGCAGACTGCGCACCCTGGATCCCGCCGCCACGCTGCGGCGTGGTTTTGCCGTGGTGCAGCACGGTGGGACCAGACAGGTTGTATCCGGAGTGGGTCAGGTCAGCAGTGGTGATGCACTTACGATTACCGTGGCTGACGGGGTCTTTCCTGCTACGGCGGGGGGCGTCGCCCCTGGGGCCGCTTATTCGACCGCTTCGGCCGAAACCATGAAGTCACCAGTGGTTGCGGAACCCGAATCCTCCACTACGCCGCCTTCAAGCGAGAGCGCTTCGGAAGCCGCGCCGGAGGTACCGCCGGCCAGACCCTCGCGAAGGGGTCGTCGCCGCCCGCCGGAACCGCCCGCCATGGACCGGCTCCTGTAGAAGGTATCTGGTCCCGTCCACCGAGTTGACCCCGACCGCATGATTTGTGATGCCGCTCCTTGCCCGGGGCGAAAGCACCATGTGCTTTGAGAACAGCGCAAAGGCAAAAAAGTATTTCACTGTCATTTCCTGTCATTTCCCCTCATTTTGTATCTGGATCCTTTCCCTTGATGGATGGGACAGGACCCAAAATTGAGGTCATTTCCGGTCTCATCGCGAGGGTTTATCACCCCAAAAATTAATGACGGCAAGTAACTGCCAGGGCCGGTGGAGTTTCAGTCAATGATTCTATGGTAGGGGCGGGTTATCCAGTGGTGGAAGAGGGGCGTGTCAGGCATTCGGAAACGAAGAGGGAGACGGCAGGTGGGTTGACCTCAGGGTTGAAAGGTTAACGTCCTGACTCCTTACGCCGCTTCTCTTTTCTTTGGCCGTGCTGGGCGTTAAACTGATTCGGCAATCAACTATACCTGCCTATGGTTACGGCCTACATGCTTGAACACCTGAATGACGAGTCCTCCCCCAATCCCGCGTCACTCAACTTTGAGGATGCCTTCACCAGCCTCGGGTCAATGGTGGCAACCCTGGAAGCTGGGAACCTTCCGCTGGACCAGGCGGCCCAGATGTTCGAGCAGGGCATGGCCCTCGTCCGCCGCTGCAGCCAGTTGCTCGAGGAAACCGAATTGCGCATCGCCGAGATTAGGGAGGGTGGCGGACCTGCTGCGGCCCCGCCGCCGGACAACATGGCCTGGGCGGAACTGGAAATGCCCCCCGATGACGAGGACTGGCAGCCCGATGAAGAACTCCCCGACGGCGACTAGCCAATGCTGAACATCGGCTGGTTCTCGACCGGCAGGGGTGAAGGTTCCCGGGGGCTGCTGCAGTTCATCCAGGAACACATAGACCGCGGCCTGCTGGACGCCCGCATCCAGTTTGTCTTCAGCAACCGGGACCGGGGCCAGGCCACAGGTTCGGACCAGTTCTTTGACCTGGCTGGCAGCTATAACCTGCCCCTGGTGACCCGTTCTTCCGCCCGTCACCGCCGCTCCCGCAGTTCCGCCGGGCTTTCCTGGGAGGAGTTGCGGCCGGAGTACGACCGCCTGGTTCTGGAAGACTTGAGGGATTACCGGCCGGACATCTGCGTCCTGGCGGGGTATATGCTTATCGTAAGCGGCGAGATGTGCCGCCGCTTCTCACTTCTTAACCTGCACCCTGCACTGCCCGATGGCCCAATCGGCACCTGGCAGAGCGTTACGTGGGAGTTGATTCGCCAGCGGGCCACCCGCACCGGCGCGATGATACACCTGGCCACGGAGGAACTGGACCGGGGGCCAGTGGTTTCCTACTGCACGGTGCCCATTGTCGGCAAGGACTTTGACCAGGACTGGCGGGAACTGGAAGGGCTGGACGTGGCAGAGGTAAAGGAAAGCCCGGGCGAGGATTTGCCCCTGTTCCAGAAGATACGCCGCGCTCAATACGTCCGGGAGCCTTACCTGATTCTGGAGACTTTGCGGGCGGTGGCCGATGGTCGGGTAAGCGTGGGGAACGGAACGGTACTGGACGGGCAGGGCAACCCGGTGATGAGCGACGGCACTCCCGGCCTTTGCCTGGACGGGGATATCGGGCGGGCTATGGCTGAGGATGGCCTGGGTTAAGCGGTACTATTCCTCGGGAACGCGGGTGTCCAAGCTGCCACTTTACGGGGGGGGAGGACGACTGAGGGCGCCAGGGCCGCGGGCTGCGGTCACCCGAGCCATGAGAGCGGCAGAGAATGGGGTGAATCAGGCGGACTGCTGGAGGAATTCGGGGTAGAGGGGGACGACGTCGCCGGACTTGGTCAGCAGGGTGGGAGTTCCCTGCCCCTCGATGGCGTCGCGGTCCACGATGCAGCGGGCGATGTTCTTAAGGGAGGGCAGTTCGTACATTACGTCGAGGAGGGTTTCCTCGACAATGTAGCGCAGGCAGCGGGCGCCGGTGTAGTGATTCAGGGCCCGTTCGGCGGCGGCTTGCAGAGCGCCGTCGGTGAATTCCAAGGCGACGCCGTCCACGCTGAACAGATACTGGTACTGTTTCACTATGGCGTTCCTGGGTTCGGTAAGCACCCTTATCAGCGATGCCCGGTCCAGGTGGTCCAGGCTGGTCACCACGGGCAGGCGCCCCACCATTTCAGGAATGAACCCGAAAGCCAGCAAGTCCTCGGGCGTTACCTGGGACAGGACGCTGTCCTCGCCATCGGCCCGGTTGCGGGAGCCACCCAGGAACCCCAGCTGGGAACCGTGGGTGGTGATACGGCGGGATACTATCTCGCTGAGGCCCTCAAATGCCCCGCCGCAGATGAACAGGATGTTGCGGGTGTTAATCTGCAGGAACTCCTGCTGGGGATGCTTGCGACCGCCCTGGGGAGGAACGTTGGCCACGCAACCCTCGATAATCTTCAGCAATTCCTGCTGGACGCCCTCACCGGAAACGTCACGGGTGATGGAGCGGTTCACGCCCTCCTTGCGGGCGATCTTGTCCATTTCATCAATGTAGATTATGCCCTGCTCGGCACGGCTGATGTCCCAGTCTGCGGCCTGGATCAGGCGCAGCAGAATGTTCTCCACATCCTCGCCCACGTAGCCGGACTCGGTGAGGGAGGTGGCATCGCAGACGGCGAAGGGGACCGCCAGGGTGCGGGCCAGGGTTTCGGCCAGGAGGGTTTTGCCGCTGCCGGTGGGACCCATCAGAAGGATATTGGCCTTCTGAAGCTCCACTTCCGAGTCGGCGCCACCGGACCAGATGCGCTTGAAGTGGTTGTACACGGCCACGCTGAGGGTCTTCTTGGCGCGCTCCTGGCCGATTACATAGTCATCCAGGCTGGCGTAGATTTCGCGGGGAACCAGGGGGCCATCAACGGAGGCGGCGGCAGGGGCCTGAGGGGCAGGGGGCTGGATGAGTTCACCCAGGGCCCGGATGCACTCGTAACAAACGGAGGCGCGGCCCTGACCGGCCAGAACCAGCTCGGTGCGGGCCCGGGCCTTGCCGCAAAAGGAGCACTGCACAGGCCGAGAGCCGTTTCTGCCTCGAGTATCCCTGCCTTCCGGAGTCGCCATAGATGTTTACCGCCAGATAGTGATCGCCAAGGGCCGATGAATCTCGCCTGCCGCTCTTAGCTCGCCGGAACCTGTGTGGAGCGCCGAGGGCTCCCGTGGTCTGCCTGCTATTCGCTACTTTCGCTGCTTTCGCCAGACTCTGTGGACTCGGCGGCCTCTTCACCCCGATTTACGCCAAGAATCTCGTCAACCAGGCCGTACTCCATGGCCTGCTCGGGAGTCAGGTAGTTGTCCCGGTCGCTGTCGCGAACGATGTTCTCCATGGGCTGGCCGGTATTGTCGCGGAGGATGCCACGGAGCAGGTCCTGGAGCCGGGTAATCTCCCGGGCCGCGATCTGGATGTCGGAGGCCGCGCCCTGGGTACCGCTCTGGGCCTGGTGCATGTGGACGGTGGAGTTGGGCAGACAGTAGCGCTTGCCCCTGGTGCCACCGGACAGCAGGACCGTGGCCATGCTGGCGGCGATTCCCACGCAGACGGTGGAGACCTCGGGGGAAATCATTTGCATGGTGTCGTAGATGGCGAGTCCGGCGGTGATGGACCCACCCGGGCTGTTGATATATACATTGATGCCCCGGTCGGGATCCTCCCGCTCCAGGTAAAGGAGCTGGGCAATTATGGTGTTCGCCACCTGGTCCATGATGGGGGTGCCGAGGAAAATGATGCGCTCCCTGAGGAGCAGGGAGTAGATGTCAAAGGCGCGCTCCCCCCGGGGGCTGGTCTCGATGACCATGGGAATAATCCCCTGGGGGACAGTCAGTCCTGAATCCACGGAGCCAGCCAGGCTGAAGTGCCCGTTTTGCCACATTGCGGGGCTCAGTGATTGATATTCCGGGTTGGCGGATTGCGACGGGTTATACAGCATTGGGTTAAGCTCCTTCGTTACTCTCTTCAGCGTCCGATGGGTCGTCCTGACCCGCTGGACTGTCTATTTCAGCATCAGGGGCATCCGAACCCGCGATGCCTTCCGTTTCAGAATCTGATTCTTCAGCGCCGGTCTCTTCTTCAGTGTTGGTGTTGGCCTCGGCCTCGGCAACACCGGCACCCGGTTCTAGTCCCTGAACTATTTCCATCAGGCGGTTCATCACCTTCTGGCTCATGAGGGAGGACCGAATGGACTCCGTCATACTCTCTGAGTTAAGGGTGCGGCGCATGGCTTCCTGGTTTTCGTCGGTGGCGCCGCCAACCATGGTTTCGATTTCTTCCTGGATTTCCTCATCGGACACTTCCAGTTCCTCAGCCTGGGCAAGCTGGCGGACCACCAACTGGCGGTTGAGGCGGTCCTGGGCCTGGGGGCGGAGTTCCTCATGAAACTCTTCCTCGGTTTTGCCCACATAGGCGAGATAGGTGTCCATATCGAGGCGCTGGTTGCGCAGCATCCGTTCCCGTTCTTCCTGCATGTTTTCGATTTCCCTTTCCAGCAGCAGGTCGGACGCGGAAATGGTGGCGCTCTCCAGCAGTGACTCCATGCTCTGTTGCTGGAAAGCGTAGTTGGACTGGGCTTCAGCCTCGCTGGTCACACGCTCCAGGATGTGGGACCGCAGGGCTTCCATATCGTCGAACCCCTCGCCAACACCCTTGGCGAACTCGTCGTCCAGGTCGGCGAGGGCCTTCTCCTTAATGGAAAGGACGTCCACCTTAAAGGCGACGTCCTTGCCGGCATACTCGGCCCTGGGGTATTCCTCTGGCACCGTTACAGTGAAGTCCTTGTGCTCGCCTTCCTCCATACCTTCCAGATGTTCGGCAAAGCCGGGGAAGGGCAGCACGTTGGTAGTTTCGGGAATGTAGTCGATTTCCTGGTCATTGATCAGCACTTCGCCGTCCATTTCACCTTCAACACTCAGGTTCAGCAGGTCGCCGAACTGAACGGCGCGGGTGACGGGCTCCCATGGAGCCATGTCACGGCGAATCCGCTCGAGAACCTGGTCAACTTCCTCATCAGAAATTTCGACCGGTTCCTTTTCCAGGCGGATACTGTAGAAATCGCCCAGGTCCACGGAGGGTTCCAGGGGCACGGTGGCCTTGAAGGAGACGGGTTCCAGCTCGGTGACCTCGACTCGAGGTTCAACAAAGGCCTGGACTTCCTCGTCCTGGAGGGCCCGGTTCAGGGTTTCGGGAATCATGAAGTCCAGGGCTTCCTGGACCAGGGCGACACGCCCTACGTAGCTTTCAACAATGGAGCGGGGGGCTTTACCCTTGCGGAATCCGGGGATGTTCAGTCGGCCAACTGTGCGGCGGTAAGATCGATCGATAAACGGGTCTTCGTCCGTTGCGTCCAATTCTACGTTGAGGATTACTTCGACGGGGCTGGACGATTCCTTTGTAACTTTCACCGAACTACTCTCCGTTTCGTACTGTCCGCTATGGCACAAGGGGGTATGCCCACTTAAAGCGGAAAGGAAAATTATAGCATAATCCCCTGTGGCGCAAAAGCCGGGCGGGGCGCCCTCACCCCCGGCCCCTCTCCCATAGGGCGAGGGGGGAATTTTGTTTTTTCCTGTTATTTCCTTTCATATCCAGTTTTTTCGTAGCTGGGGGGTGAGGGTGGATGACAGGGTTATGACAGGGTGGGGCCCTCAACCCCGGCCCCTCTCCCATAGGGCGAGGGGGGAAATCTTGTTTTTCCTGTTATTTCCTTTCATTTCCGGTTGTTTTGTAGCTGGGGGGGTGGGGGTGGGTGACAGGGTTGTGAAAGGGTGGGGCCCTCACCCCCGGCCCCTTTCCCATAGGGAGAGGGGTGAAAATTGTTTTTTCCTGTTGTTTCCTTTCGTTTCCGGTTGTTTTGTAGCTGGTGGGTGGGGGTGGATGACAGGTTGATGAAAGGGTGGGGAGCCCTCACCCTGTGCAACTGGGGAGATGGGTTACATTTAG
>MPMM01000012.1 GCA_002238505.1 SAR202 cluster bacterium bin22
ACCTCGTCTTGAAGTGCCTCAATGGTCTCTGATCGGATCTTCAGAGTGGTTGGATGTTCCTGAATAACTGGCCTAATGACCCTGATTATTTTACGATTTTCTGGTAGGTAGTCCCTGATTATTCACAACCATAATAGCCCAGGACACGCTCCACGGAGCCGAAATACCGCTGGACTTCCTCCTGTACCTGCTCATGGTGGACGAGTGCCACCACGCATCCGCCCCCACATGGCTGCAGAGTATTGAACGACTCGCCCCGGAACACCTGGCCGGAGCCTCGGCAACCCCATTCCGACACGACCGGGAGCCACTGTCGCCCACACCATTCAAGAAAGTTCGCCGACCCGTAACTCCAATAGAGCTGATCGAGGCGGGACTGCTGTGCCCCCCGATCATCGAATCACCAGTGGTCTACGACCAGAACGGTGAAGTGCAGCCCATCGGGCAGGCCACCAACCTGGTCGCACTCTACAAGAGAACGGTCGAATATGCCATCTCCAGAAACCGGCGGAAAATCGTACTGTTCGTCTCAGCCAACGGCGACGACAGCCCAAGCAAGGTCATAGCAGCCACCAAGCATGCCCTGAACCAGGCCGGAATCCCCGCCTACGGCGTGGAACAGGACATGAGCGCGTCAAAGAGAAAAGCAGACCTGAAAAGGTTCGAACAGAACCCGGGAATCGCCGTACTAATAAATTACCTGACCGTCACCGAAGGCACAGACCTGCCCTGCATCGACGCGGTGATCATTGGCCGCACCACGGCGTCGGAGAGCACGGTGATCCAGATGATAGGCCGCGGACTCCGTCCGTTCGGGACCAAAACGGACTGCCTGGTGATTGAATATACCAACAGGCCCGATATGGACGACATAATCAACTACTGGAGAGTTGACGACGCCCAGAACCTGGCCGAAAGCGATGACGAAGAAGAGCCAAAGCCGCGGAACCTGAACAAGAAGGAACTGGTAACCCTGGCAACAGAATTCCCCAGAACACTGAACCATTTTGCCCAGGCAAGAATAACCTACCCCTGGTTTCAACCCTACGCCAAAGAGCCCATATGGGCTCTGCCGCTTTGGAACAACGACGGTGAGGTGGGACGTTACATAACGGTGGAACCCACCCGCGGGGGCAAGTGGAAATTCACGGAAATACGGCTGATGAAGAAAGGACCGACGCCAACAAGGCGAAAGCAAAGAATTTTCGCGACGTCCGCCGAGGCAGCAAACGAAACCCGGCGCATGCTCGGAGGAAAGGCATCCCTGCTGGCAAGAACGGCAGCCTGGCGGCTGAGGACAGCCAGCGACCAGCAGAAAAGAGCTTGGGAGAAACTCACTGAAAATGACGGTCCGGCACCGACAGACTTGACAGCGGGAGAGGCATCAGACCTGATCGCCCAGCAGAGGTTCATAAACCGCATCCAGAGGAGCCTCCTATGACCGACGGAAAAGGCGTGTCAATCCAGCTAGTAATCGCAGTGACAGCGATAACCGGCCTGCTGGGTGGCACAGCACTAGCGCTGCAGATCCACAACGAACCAGCAGCAACAGCTGAAGAACCAGGGCCAGTCAACGTGCGAAGCACGATAAAATTGGACAGATACGAGGTTGAGGACCTGTACAGGGCAGAAATGACCCTGCAAGCGTGGGCGGAGATCATGAACGCGGCCGCGGCGGGCGAACCCCAGCTCTTCGAGAGGATGATCGGCTATGAACCAACGCCCGAATGCACGGACAGCCACTGGCCCAAAACCCCGGCCCGAGAGCCGCTGAAGCGGCCCACCCTGAAAACGATAGAAGACATCTTCATATGTAATCGAATAAGCGCCGTCCAAAGGACGGCGCCAGAAGGAGAATGGGAAACAAACCTGGGCAGGGCAAGCACGCTGCTGTGGAAATCAGTCAGCCCCGAAGGGGCCATCAAGCTGGAGATCGCGTCACAAGGCTACCTCGCAGCCGCGAGCAACAACGACGACCTGAAAAACTACGCGAAGACCTTCAACCACTGCAGGACAGCGCCCCAGATTGAGACCTGGCTCCAGACGGCCTACGGGTCCGGAGAGGCAGCCACCAACTGGCAAATAATGTCCTCCGCTCTGGGCGACTGCATCCGAGGCACCAACGAAAAGCAATTTCCCCAGGACCACGAAAAAACCAAAACCGAAGTTACAGGGCCGAGACCGCCCTGAAAGGAGATAACATGAAATTGAAATACATACTGATAGGAGTGCTGATTCTGGTAGGAGGCGTAATCACGGCCGAAGCCTACTCCGACACATTTGGCAGGGACACCGCCCCCAGCAGCCAGCTTAAAAGCGAGGTGGCGAGAACGCAGAGAAGCGCCCGCGACCTTGACCGGACCTACACCAACATAATGCCTCCCGCTCCCCCAGGGCTCCAAAGCCCGGCGGCCGCTAACCCGGAACCAGACCAGCCCGAGGTTGACGAGTCACCACCAGGGGAACCGCCACCGCCAGGTACCTACACAGACAGCGAGATTCCGGTAGAAGAAAGCACACCGCCACCAGCGCCCTATGAGACTAACACAAACCCCGCTGACCAAGCCGCGCTGGAGGCAGTGAGAACAAGCCGAGAGCAGAGAGCCAACCTGGAGGCCCAGGACAGCGAATACGCAGCCGCGGTCGAAACCTTTTACAACGAATGGACCGCCAGGTACCAGGAGGCCACAGCGCAACACAGACGCTTCCGCTGGCGCCTAGAACAGGCGGACCGCAGGGCGGGCGAATACTTCAGGACGCAGACCGACCTGACGAGCAGGATGCCCAACGCAACGCGAAAAGCCCATTACCAGGCCAAAGACCAGGAAGAGCGCGAGCTCTATACCGAATGGCAAGTCCAGGCCCACGACATACTGGGCCAGTCAAACATCATCATGCTGGAGCTGCGCCAGCTCAACCTGGAAATCACCAAGCAGACGCTTTCCGCAGACTTCGCCACGCTGTACCAGGAATTTCACCAAATACCGGCCGCCATATCCACGCTCCATACCGAGCTGGACCTCTTCAGGCAGAGGTCGGAACAGCTCGAAAACCAGTTCAACCGGGGGTAAAAATGAACCGAATAAAAGAGTTCGCAGACAACCTGCGAACAAAATGGGACCAAGCCGAGCAGGAAGCCTGGCACCATAGGACAAGGATGATAGTGGCGACTGCAGCAGCAGTCGCCATACTGCTGCCATGGCTCCCCATAGGGGAGAAAGGCCGAATGTCAGGAAGCCAGTTGCTGACCTACGGCATAACCTCCCCCGAGCTCGGACAATGGATGGGGGCCAACCCCCTGGGAACAATCCTCTTCGTGGCGTTCGGGGCCCTGATGATAACCGTAACTCTGACGATGGCGTGGAGGACACTCCAGGGCAGGGAAGCCACAGCCCACCAGATCTTCCTGATCGTCATGCCGTTCTTAGTAATTGCGACGGCCGAGACCCCGATCTTCGACCAGAACATAAAGCGGCTCGGGCTCATACCAATTCCCCAGGCCGGGCTGCTACTGATGATTACAGCCTGCGCAGGACTGCTGGGCCACACGGCGCTGCTAAAATGGAAAAGCCGCGCACCAACACCAACAACAGCAAGAACAGGAGCAAAGATTTGACCACAAAAGCAAGCCAGCGATTCGACGTCGACAGCAATGGAATGCGGAGCCTCCACGCGGACCGCAGACCCCACGAGCTCATCAAGGAGCTAATTCAAAACGTCTTCGACGAGGACACAGCGACCAAGTGCGAGGTCAAAATAGAGCCCGACCTGGCCGGAATCAGGGTGACCGTAACCGACGACGGCGCCGGTTTTGCAGACGTTGCCGACGCCTACACGATCATGGGAGAGACCGCCAAGAGAAGAGACCCCACCAAGAGGGGCCGATTCAACCTCGGTGAGAAGGAAGTAATATCGGTGGCCATCGAGGCCAAGATAGAAACGGTTGGGACAACCATCCATTTCCCCGCCGAAGGCGGGCGGGAAATAGCCCCGAACCGGAGGAAAAAGGGAACCCAAATCCAGGCAGTAATGCCCTGGGACACCCGCGACGCGGAACAACTGGCCCAGAGGCTGACCTACTTCAAGGCCCCCGAACACATCACGTTCACCATAAATGGAAAGGAGCCGGCGAAACCGCCGGTGAAGCACATAGCCCGGGCCAGGCTCCCCACCATCGTCCAGGAAGAGGACGGCGGGCCGATGAAAACAACCCGCCGGATGACAGACCTGCAGATCAGCGACCGCGTCGCCGACGTCGCCCACATCTACGAGATGGGCATACCCATTCAGGAAATCGACGTACCTTACGATGTCAACATCCTGCAGAAAGTTCCCATGCCCCCCAACCGGGACACAGTCAGCGACGCATACCTGAAGAAGGTCTACAGCCTGGTGCTGGCGCAGGTCCACGAGGACATGGAAGCCGAATCCTTCAGTGAAACGTGGGTACGCGAGGCAATCGAAGATCCGGAGATCACCGAAGACGCGGTGAAGACCACGATCAAAAGTCGTTACGGCGACAAAGTAGTCACCTGGTCTTCCAATACGCAATCAAACATGGATGCACTGGACAAGGGCTACCAGGTAATCCACCCGCGTTCCCTTTCCCAGAACGAACTCAAAAACCTGAGGCAAAAGGGCGGCCTGCAAAGCTCGCACGCACTCTTCTCAGACCGGACCAACAACGAGCCGGCAATAATGGAAAGTGAGGAGGGAAACCCCGCCAGAATAGGCTTCACCAAGTGGGCAAAGCAACTGGCCAGTGCGGCCGGATTTAGCGTTACGGTTGAATACGTCAGGGACAGCGGCGCCAAACGACTGGCATGCTGCACAATGAACTCCCGGAACCCGACAATGAGGTTCAATACCCACCACCTGGACGATGACTTCTTTCAAGGGAGAGGAGCAGAGCAGATCGCCATCATCGTCCACGAACTGGGGCACTCCGAAGCCGACGGAGGAACAGACCACGGCCCCACATGGGGCAACTGCTGCGCCGACGTTGCAGGTAGGATAATCGAATCTCTCAGAAAGGAGGCATGAAATGCCAGACCCCTTTTTCATGGCAGTCGAGGGGACCGACAAGTCGGGAAAGAGCACAGCGGCATTAAAGCTGATGCAGAAACTCCTGGCGCTGGATGTACCAATAGCATTGGTACAAGACCCGGGCTCAACCAAAACCGGAAACCACGTCAAGCAAGCCTTCACCGAGGAGAATCGAATGCAGCCCCTCACGGAGGCGCTGCTGTTTGAAGCAGCCAGGCACGAGATGGTGGAAACGCGAATCAAACCAGCGCTGGCCAAGGGCACCAACGTAATCAGCATCAGGTACACGACCTCAACTACAGCCTACCAAGGGTACGCGGGCGGAGTACCGCTGGACGTAATCGCCAACCTGAACCAGTTGGCAACCGGCGGCCTCGAACCGGACCTGACGCTGATCATAGACGTCCCAATACAGATAGCCCGCGACCGGGGAACCTCAAAAGACGCCTTCGAAACGAGAAGCAACACCTTCTACGAAAAGGTGAGAGCAGGCTACCTGGACCAGGCGGCCGCAAATAAAGACAAGATAAAAGTAATCGACGGGACACAACCTCCAGAAGCCGTCGTAACCGAGATGCTCGAGCTGGCGCTGGCACTCCTGAAAAAATAAAAGGTAAACCGCAAGAAATGAGAAGATGCGACTCCCGCTGCCACACCGCGCAGCGACACAAATGCACGTGCATCTGCGGAGGAGCCAACCACGGATGCCAGAGGGGACCGCTGACACCGGAAAAAATCCGACAGGAAATGGCAAACGAGGCGTTTACCAGGCGCCGAAGACCCCGCCGATGGCGTAGCATATTCAGGGCCGGGACGGTACCCACACAAGAGAGGCAGCTCACGATGGAGCTGCCTCTTATATTTGACGACCCAACAGACGAGATTCCCGAAGAAGAAACCGAGAACACCGTAGTGATCCTGGACGAGGCTATATAAGGTCAGGGGCCAACGCTATGAAGAAGCACCGAACGGGCCGGCGACAAGTCGCTGACGGCACCTGAAGTAACCCGGACCTGAACATCCCAAAATACCGGGACCCGGAGAGGGCAGGGGACCACCGCAGGCGCGCCATCCCTAAAACATTCAGAGGGTACCACCAAAGCAGGTAAGTCCCTGATTACAAAGGACCTCGAAGAGGTTCTGTGCCAAACCGTTAGATCCTCCGGGACCAGGTGGCCGGTGTGGCGCCAATACCGATACTCCAAAGCCCCGGCGGGGGACGAAGGCACGACAACGCGGATGGCCGGGGCATCCTCCGTATAGTCCTGGGAGAGAACGCTGATGACAGGCCGGGCGGGCCGTTGAACGCCGGGAACAACAGGCAACGGAGTAGTTGTCGGCGGAGCCACCAACAAGGGAGGAACCCTTGCCCTAGATTCGGCGAACGGCCGGTGGAAGACTTCCTCAACACGATACCAGCTCTGGATACTGTTGGACACCAACGGGTCAAAGCCGTCAAGAACCGCAGCGAGCTGAAACTCGTAAAACCCCGAACGGGGCGGGGTGATCCACCCCCCACCATAGGGCCGGAAATCGGCCTCAGGAGCGCTGGGAGACAGTCCCGAAACATGCCAGTACCGCACATGAACTGACCGCCCTGCGGCAACACCGGAATAGTCCAAGCGGATACGCCCGGTAACCGGATGGACCTGGACAGAATTAATGCTGGGACCACCCAGGCCAGGCGCGGGATAGACTACCGGGACAGCCATATCAGCAGCATGCGGATAGCGGTCAAAATCCCGGTCCTCCTGGCCGTGCAGGGGCCCCAGGGCATTAAACTCCGGCTGAATGCCCTCCGCGTGGCTCCAGGCACTGCTACGGGGCGCAAAAACAGTCGGTGCAGGAACAGCCGCTGGGCCAACGAACACTCGATGCGGCCAGGCAGTTGGAGCCGGAACATTAATCTGAACATTCCGCAATGACCGGGATTCGGTACATACAATGTCATCCAACGGAAGCCGCAGGGCGAAGTCCACGGCCTGGCTAACCCGGGGAGTGGAATAATTCCAGTTGCGGCGCGCCGGATGGGGGCCGACGTAATTTTCTATGAAGCCGGTACGACTGCTGGTAATGCCGTAAAGGTGATACCACCAACGAAGACACGGCGGACACTGGCACACCAGCTGCCCAGCGCAGTCGTTGCAGACAATTCGCTCCACCTCCGGTGGCTCGTTAACCTCGCGTCAACCAGTCCCAAACTGAGGACACCGCGACGGCCCAGAGATAGGACACGTCCCGCACCGCTGGGCACAAAGAGTACAGATAGCCCAGAAGCAGAAGGACCCACACGTATTCTGGGAACAGTTACTGCGTTGATCAGGATAGAAAGGCTCGGCATGAACCCGCCCCACAAAAGAGCCGAAAATCGCGAATAGAGCGAAGACTCCGGCAACGGCACACCCACAGAGAAGAAATTTCAGCCAGTTACGACGTACTTTCATATGACGAAAAACCCCCAAGAACCGATGAGCTCCCCACGGTCGTCCAAGAGTTCCAGGCGATACCCGCCCAGCGGCCAGACCCCGCCTACCGGCGCTCCAATGCCACTGTAAAAATACGGTTCAACGTGGGTGAGAACACGGCTGTCAGAATACATCTCCAATCCCTCAAGGCCAACACCCTCAGGGCCAAGGCTCATCCACCGGAGGGTCACCTCCATCTCAAAATCGGACACCGCCTGACTCATATCGAATCCGACAAACCAGAAGATAAAAGGAGCTGTGTGGGGAATCCGCTCCGAGGTCGGGGGAAGGCGTGAGAGATCACCCTCCTGCAGGTAGTCGGGAAGCTCGGCCTGCTGCATCACAAAGACAGACTGCCTCTGGAAAGCGGCGCCGTCACGATATAAAAGGATGCCACCGGCCGGCGGATCCTCAAAACCATCACTGTCGAGAGTAGGCGTGGGCGTGGGCGCCTCAAGGGTAACCACCACATCAACGACGACAGGCTGGAAGGTCTCCACAGAGACAGAAGTAGCAGTTGGAACCACCACGGCCAGGGTCGGCGCCGGGACCGCAGTCGGAACACGGACCGCGGGAGGGGCCAGTACGGCTGGAACCAGAGTAGGGTACAAGACAGGCGTGGGCTCGGCCTGAGCAGTAGCCAGAACCGGGGCGACAACCGGCAACGCCGTCGGAACCGGCAACGGGGTAAAAGTGGGCCACGGCGTTGGAACAGACGCCCTCACAACGGGCGAATCCCCGTCAGCCAGAACCTGCAGAGCAGGCGCGGAAGGCTCAACGGCGCCGCCGCCACAACCCAAGAGAACCAAACCACCTACGACGCTCAGGACGAAGGTTCGAACGAAAAGAGCCAAAGGTCATCCTCCGGATCCCAATACCAGCATACTGAACCATCAGACGCCAGGTACCCAGGAAGCCAGTTAATCAGAATGGAACCGTCCTCAAAGCGGCCGGTCACTCCATCATGGCGGCAATCACGATTGGAGAACAGAGAAGGAAACTGAGACCAGGCGCGGGCATCGCAATCGAGCGGATACGCCTGACGGATAGAGAGCATAACCTCAGAGACCAACTCCGCATCTACGACGTCAAGTTGAAGAATCAACCGCCGGAGCTCCTCATCACACGAAGATTGAACGACGCGGTCGATGCCCTCGCGGCCGTCCGACAGGGACCAGCCCCAGATTTCGCGAGAAGAATCGTAAAACCAACAGCCGGACAACGATTCAAAGGGAACAGCGTCGAAATGAATAAGCAGATTGCCTGACTCATCCCGGCCGGTAACACCGGCGGAACGTTGACCGCCAAACTCGGGAAGGGTCGTTAACCCCTCGGGCAGCAACAAGCCACCAACCCGAAGGCCATGACATACCCGCTGAAGCCCAACCACAGGGTCCCACCCTTCAGCCAAGCACGAAGGTGACTCCAGGGCGAAGGTATCAACTGCAGCTGAGACAACCTCAGCGCCAAAAAGCGGCTCGGCCGGTAAGGAAACAATGAGACTGCGAAACAAAGCCTCGCACCCCGCGGACGAATCGAGATCCGACTGGACCGAACTTAGCCGAGGAACCGGGGTACTGGTTGGAACCTGGGTCTGACGCTGCCGCAAAGCTCGCGACGAAATGGACACCGACGGAGTAGGAACCACGATCCCGTCAAAATCGAGCCGATCAGCCGACGCGCTGACACGAAAGTCATCAGGAGCAGGCAGAGCCGCAACCTCAACACCAAAACCGACGGATTCCCCGTCAGGACCGCCACCAGCGCCAGACGCCGATGAGCCACAGCCAACGACGAGCGCAGCCAGGAAGGAGAGACACACAAGAATCCTAATTGACAACAGCAGAGACCTCATCAATACGACGCTCCTGCTCAACGCTGGCCGCCAGACGAGCGGCCAACAGCTCAGCGCCAATGCTAAGACCCTCATCGCCAGACCGCTCCTGCATATTGGCAAATTCAGCAGCGAGGGTGGCATCACTCTCACCATGGAACCGCCACGACTGGTCAAGAAGCAGCTCACGCTCCTCAGGCGTGGAGACGACCTCCAGGGGAAAGGCCCCACCATCCTGGTCAATAAAGACACCCTGGCCACGAATGGCGGTGGAAAGGAAGCCCCTGATGTCACGACCCAAGGCAAGAGCCGTGGCCACCTGATCGAGAGCGGCCGGATCCTGAGACAATGCAAGCTTGGTGGCGCTGTTTTGCAAAAGGGCGAGACCCGCATGGCCGGTAATTACACCGGCGGACGTATCCTCAGCGAGGAAGTCCTGCACATCCTGCGTGATGGTAATAAGGCCGAGCTGATGCTTCCGAGCCCGCTTAACAATAGTTAGGAGAGACTCAGCCCCGCTGGGGGTGGCCAGAACCGTCCAGCACTCGTCCACAATCAGGCGACGGGGCCGCCGGTTGGTAACCGCAAGCGCCCAGACGACCTGGGCACAGACAGCAATAGCCACCGGCTTGAGAGGACCAGCGAGATTCTTCAGGTTGAAAGACGTTACCGGAGCTTCCCCAGTCATAAGATCAGGAGCGTCGCCGCACATAAGATACTGGGCCGAGCCGGTGGCAAAAGGCGAAAGAAGATGATGGAGCTCGACACCCCCCATTTCCCGGGCTTCGTCGGTCAACAGGAACTTATGAAAATCGGCAATACCGCCGGTGCCCAGAAGGGCATAGGGACCCTTCCGCTCAAGCTCCTGTTCATAAAAAGCCGTCATACAACGGTCGATGGAAGCCTTCAAAGCAGGCTTTACCTGCCCCTCAAGCATAACGCCGATCAATGAACAGAGACCCGAAATACGGGTGGCCAAATCCCCAGGATCAGAATAGCCAATGACGAACGGATTAAGCCCGTAACCGGGACTGCCAGGCACGAAGACACGGCCGCCAAGGGACTCAGTAATCACGCCATACTCACCCTCAGGGTCGATGATGTAAATAGGAATATCCCGCTCCGCCTCCCGGGAAACAATCGCCTTCGTAACGAAGGACTTGCCGCCGCCAGAGCGAGCCATGATGCACATGTGAGCGTTCATAGCTCGGTCATCGAAAGGATCAAACATGACCGGAGTACGGCTGCGCAAGTCCATTCCAAACAAAGTGCCGGCGCGTCGATCCAGATCATGGGGAGTAAATGGGAAAAGCCGGAGCATGCTCTCTGAGTCGGTGAAGTCGGAGACGGTAAAACCGGCACGACAGAGAGGAAACATCCGTGAAAAAGCCGCCCCCTGCCGGAACTTCAAAAGACGCGACGAGGCCATCAGCGAGCGAAAATGGGAGCTGACACGCTCAAGCGAAACCCGTAGACCGTCCCGGTCAGGAGAATAGACGCCGACCATAATGGTCCGCCGGTAAAGCCGTGAGACGCCCCTGGACACCTGCTCCGCAATCCGAGTGGCATCATCGATGGCGGTTTCGACCTCCGGAGAAACAAGTTTGCCGCTCTGATGGGCCGCGATACGAGCGCCCTCGAAGCGGCTCCGCTGCATCTGCAGACGGCTGTGAGACTCCCGCTGGGAAATCGGAAATATCCACAGGGACAAGTCCAGCTCTTCACCGGTCCGGAGCAGCCCTTCAATGAGATCCAGTGAAATCTGCCTAGGCCACTTGTCGACTTCAAGGAAGGAGACATAGCGCCGGTTGAGCTCAAGATAAGAACTCTCAGCCCGGGCCTGGTAGAAATCCTGGCGGTACCCGTACCCCATGCCGCTGACACAGGCCTGAAAAAGGAGCGACAGCTCCTCATCACCCATGCGGTCCGCGTTGAGCTGGGCCTGGGTGAGAGCCGATTGCATCTCCATCTCACGGTCGGCAGCGCACGAGACATACCACTTACGGGAAACCACCAGGCCACAGGTCTCGAGTTCCTCGGTAAAGTCCAGCAGAGAGTTGGCCACCCGGTTGATAGGACCGTCCTTCATATGCTCCGGACGGGCCTCACGCCACTGGCGCCGAACATCAGAATAATCCGGAGCATGCTGGCGGATCAGAACCTGAACCGGAAACTCCATGTTGTTCAGCATGGCAATCCAGCCGGCCATGACGTTATCCGACGTGGAATCACGGCCCTGGACCTCCCAGACCACAAAGCGGTGCCCGGAGAGGTCTTCAAAAGTGCCGTCGACGACGCGCCGCACTTGGACCAGCATGTTAATGGAAGGCAACGCCGACTCCCGACGAAACCGGCGGGGAACGAGACGGCCGAGAAACCCACGGCTGCGATCCGGAAGAGACAGGTCGAAAACTGACTCGGAAGGAGGTTCAGGGTCCGGAGGATAATAGCCCGACTCAAAATACTGATAATCCTCCGGGTCCGAAAAAGCCCCGAAGTCGGAAAACTGGCCCAAGGACTCAAAATCATCAAAGGCCGGTACATCCTCCGGTCCAACAACTTCCGAAGGAGACTCGGGCTTCTTCTTGAAGAAATCAACAACGGCTGAGCCTAAACCAGGCAAGAAGACACCTCCTAGAATTGTGAAATTAAAAATTCACCGGAGCCCTAAACAACAATGCCAACCATACGGAGCAAGCCACCAAAGTAAAGAACAAGTCGATCCGCGAGCTCCGGTGAAAAGTATTGGACCAGGTAGGCCACCAGCGCCACGGCGACGACCAAGGCAATAATCGAAAAAACAAGGCCGGCGAGACGCCGCACAATGAAAAAAACCGCTACCAGGATGAGAACAATCACGAGCAGTTGCAAAAAGAGTTCCATAATCAGCCGCCCCGCTCCAAAGCTTCATAAAAGATAGCGCGGTCGCCACTCCAGGCATCAGTGGCGTTGAATATTACTGTGACGGTACCCTCATAAAGAACGTAGGCCATGCCGAGAATGATCATCCCGATGATGATCCGATAGATTCGAGACCTGCTGGCAGCGAGGTCGGACCCTGCCGCGGACTCCTGCATATAAACGACGCCGGCAAAAACAAAACTGAGAGACAGGAACCCGGCCCCCAGTGCGACAGCGAAGTACCAGGCACGGGTAAGATCCTCGCGAAAGAAAGCGAGAGCACAGTGGCGCTTGAACCAGGTATTCTCAACGACCTGAAGATCCTCAGGCACTCCATACCACCGCCTCTCTTCCACATCGAACTCAGGTCCACCGACAGCAACTCCGTCACGTTTCTCAGCACGGAAAGGCACTGAGACGCCACCGAAATCCCTATACTCTATTATTTGGCCCCTTGGAACGGCAGTTTGCGCCGCCACAGGAGCGCAGATGCAGACCTCGCTGTCCGGATTATCACGGCAAGTAGCGCCAAGCCACTTGAGTGTCAACTCATCAGCGACACCCTGCGCCGAGACGGGATCCCCCGGCAACAAAACCGACGCGACCGCGAACAACACAATTGCAAAGCGCAGGAGAAAGCCCATCCCCGTCACCGGCCGAAAATAGCCTTGAACGCGTCCTTAAAACCCCGTTCCACCGCTACGGCGCCGTCGTTAACCGACCGGCTAACCTCCGCCTGGACCTCCATCCGGACCGCCTGGCCCTGCTCGCTGTCAATATATTCGGCCTTCTTCGACCGGAAGAATCCCAACTGATACCACTTCGAAGAACGCCCCTGCTGTTCCAGCCAGACCAGGTTACCCCCGACGAGAAGCTCGGCCATTTCCTCATACGAGGGCTTAACAAACAAGCCTTTAACGAGATAAAAAAGGCAGGCCGGCAGGCTGAGCCCGTAGAGGCGGGCAAAGAGCAGAATCGAGGTTATCAACGTGGCAACGCCGGCAATTGCCAGGCGAACCACGGTACCGTAGGGGAACATCAACGAGATAACCAGCCAGATCAAAGACACGGCGATGACAGTAAATAGCTCCGGGAGGGACAGGCCCAAAAGATACTTGTCCTTGGAACCAAGAAAAGTAGGGCTGTCGTAACTGTCGAGGGGCATCAGAAAACCTCAAGTTAAACAGGATTACATGGAATCGAGAATCTTGTTGAGAGTCTCATTCATCTGTTCCATCTGATTGGTCAAGGCCCGGGTGCGCTCGGAATCAGCATCGGGGCGCTGCTGCTGTGCGCCGCGGTAGGACTGGCCACGTCGCTCCTGGCCGCCGCCCTCACCCTGACCGCCCGAGCCACCCGGGGAACGGGAAGGATAGGCAAAATTGCCACTGAGCAACGAACGAATGCGACCATTAACCTCCTGGGAGCGTCTTATACCGGCACGACCGCCGGCCATCCCGGCGTTGAAGCGATCAGAAAGGCTGGGGCCAGGCCTACGGCCAAAAGTACCGCGAGGCTCGCCAGCAGAAGGGGTCTCCGACTCGGAGCCGGAAGGAGAATCCGCACCACCGTCCGGGGGCAGCGCCGGACGAAAGCCGGAGACCATGCCAGAAGGCGACTGATCACCAGGAGAGGCAGGGCCTACACGCCCACGGCCGGACTCAGGACCCCCGGACACAACATTACGGGGAGAACCTGGGCGCTGCGCTTGACCACGGCCCACTACGCCAGAAGGACGATTCGCACCAGGACCAGAGCCGGTTACCTGACCCGCAGCAGGAGACCCAGCAGGTGGAGGAACAACAGCGCCGCTCGGACCCACACCCTGATCAGGCACACCAGAAGCCGAAGCAATGCCGCCGCGCGGGCCAACACCGGAGACAGGAGCCCCAGAAGAAGTAAGAGGACGCCCCGCGACAACGGTGCGGTTAAGCGCGCCAAACTCGCCAGGACTTCGCATAACAGACCACGCGCCACGGGTAGACGCGCCAGGGATACCTCCTGTCATGAGCTGACGGGCGGTATCAACATTAGCGTTGTTATCAAAGGGCTGATTGACACGACCCTCCGAATCAGAGAGACCGAGTCGGTCGCGATTCAGACCCAAGCCAATCGAATGCATACGAGTCATACGACCAGGCGGAGTGCGATTCAACCCGTCAGGGCCGCGACCCTCAGGTCCCCCAGGCATACCAGGCGCCGGGGGCCCATGCGGGCCGTAAGGAGCGCCGGGAAGGCCGGCCAGAGACGAAGGCTGAGCCAGCAGACGTCCCCTCCGGTCGCCAGAGTCCGGATACAAACGGTTCGCGGACCTGAACCCAATGTTGCCAACATCCTGACCCATCGCCACAGGAGCAGGAGGCCCTTCCGGGCCGCCAGGATAGCCCGGCAACTCGCCCTGCACGGGCACCGGCACACCAGCATAGGCGCCGGGCAACGCCCCGGACTGAGAGACGGAACCCTCCGGAACCTGGCCGGCTCGGCCGGAAGCAGGGCCGCCGCCAACGGGCGGCGGAGAAGAGCCCGGATCACGCTGACCGGGCAAAGGCGCGCTGCGGCGCCCAGGAGCCACCTGTTGACCAGATCTCTCATCAGGTCGGCCCACTGCCGGAGGCTGCTGACCTCCAGTAACAGGAGCCCCCGGGCGGGGAGGAGCCACCACAGCGGCCTGGGCGGTAGGCTCACCGCCGCTGACCTGCCCCGCGGTCTCGCCAGAAGGTGTCTGCATCGACTGCCCGGCGACCACGCCGGACTCTGCCTGAGCAGACTCAGGGTGGGAAGAAACCGACTGCTGCTGAGGCTGCTCAGACGATACGCTGCCTCCCATACGGCGGCCTAGGTTGAATCCAGCCGAGCGGACCGAGGAAAATGGGCTGAAGGACCGGCGACCGGTAGTGCTGACGTTCCCAGACTGTCCCTCCGAACCGCCGCCATTATTGACCGAACCGCCGCCTGGCGGATCATCACCGCCACCGCCACCGCCGCCCGGCGCACGGACGCCGCCGCCAGGGGGCCGCATGCCCCCGCCCCCTCGAACCATGCCCATCATCCCCGAAGAGGACGAGCCGCCAGCGCCGGCGAATCCGGCCGCAAAGCCAACGCCAGCGGAGGCAACCGTGAGTGCCGCGGCCCCAGCCATCATAAGGAGACTGCCAAATCCGTCAAAGACACCCTTGGAACCCGGGTTAACGATGTCAGGCACCTTCCCGGCCAGGAAAAAGATGGCGAACGCCATGACAACAGCGATAACGAAGTCCATCAACGAGTCGGCGTTGGTGCTGTTGAAATAACCCTCGGCGAAGTACAGACCTACAAACAGAACTATTACAACGACAACCTGCTGGAACACCGTGCCAAGGAACATGGTGACCCACTTGTTGGTCCAATGACTGGTATTAGGAGAGCTGTAGAAGACGAAGGCCAGCGGCGCGAAGACTATGAGAACAGCAAGCAGAGCCAGACGAATCAACAGTCCAAAGACTACCTTTCCGAAAACATAAAGAATGAAGATGAAAATGAAGAGAACGACGATAAGAATGGCCATCAGGGTGATCTTGCCCAAAATGAAGCCGGCAACCGCAAGCCCAATGGCATCTCCGAAGGCCTGGGTACTGGAGACAGAGTGCTGGAAAAAAGCAATCAGCGCGTCCAGCAGGAGGCCGAACACATTTCCCCAGATCCCCCACAGGCTCATGCCGGTATACTGACCGACCAGACAGGTAAGATCACCGGCGAGGATAAGGACCATCTGAATGATGTAAAGACTGGAGGCAGCCAGAATGAGACCCAACAGCGCCCGGGGAATGAACTCACGGAGACCCACCGAAGAACGGGGATCAAGGCCAAAGTCATAAGTCATCCTGAGACCCTGCCAGACCAGAAGAACAAAGAAAACGGCACCGGCAAGAATCCACATAAAGCCCCACATGGAGCGCACGATACTATTGTCCCAGGTCAGAGCTGAAGGAGTCGCGGTGAGAAAATCAGTGCAAATGGCGGTGCCGGTTAAATTCAACAAGGTGAGGCCAGAAAACGCCTCAGCAAGCACATCGGCAGGGGGAGCATACGAAGCCCCGGCTGCGCCGTCCTGACATTCATAGAGAAGAGGAATCCTGCGGTCCTCAAACTCGCCGTTCTCATCGCGGGCCAAACAGGCCATGGTCGCGCCCTTAATGGGAAGAGGCTGCGACGCAGTCCCGGGTCGGGGAGGATCTCCCTCCTTACCAGGAGTTCCGACGTACGGGGTAACCCATATCCGATAATTGAAACCGTCAGCGACGGGCATATCCAGAACGTGCTGATTAAGACCCAGATGGTCGCCATCGACATAACGCGCAGTAGAAGCAGGGGCCTTCAGCTCAAAAAAAGCTTGACTGGGAAGGTCCCCAGGCTCAGCAGCCTCAAAAGAATGAGGGAAACGGTAAATTGCACCATCCAACTCCTGATTGACACCGCCGTCAACAGGAAGCATCCCCATGGACCCGAACCAAAAGCCGTCAAGATCATAAATGTACGTTTTATTGTGGTCATCGCCACCACGGAGAGACTTGACCGTATATTCGCGGGGCAAAAAGAACTCCGCAATCTCGGATCCGGCAGAGGGAGAAGTACGAGTGCCGGCGGCAATAGAAACCTTAACCCCGTCAATGGACTCATAGACGTCGCGGCTAACATCCTGATGCCAGCGGTAGTCCCACTCGACGCGAACCAACGAGAGACCCGAATTAAAGGCATGCGGGTTAAAACCTTCCGGCAATTCCGTATCGGCCGGCGTTCCAACAACCTCCTCAAAGACAGCATTTTCAACCTTGCCAGGATCACGATTATCCGCACCTACAGCATCCGCATACGAATAAGCCTGAGCCAGGGACTCTGACGAACCCTGTCCAAAAGAGGCCCCGAGAAAGGGCCGATTGAGATCAAATCTTAGACGGTTAACTACGTCATCATCACCCTCCGTACTTCTCGGAAAGCTATACCAATCAAGCTTGTTATTGACTGACGGCCCCTCACGCTCTGCCGGATCGAGAGGCACCAAGTCGGCCGGAAGATCGCCCCGACCACCCTCAAGACTTACGAAATCCACATCGGCAACGCGAAGCTCCAGCGAGGGAAGGGTGACACACGAAGACCCATAGACAACACCTGAACTGGGGGAGCAAGCAACAGGTTCCTCGACACGAACCTTCTGACAGGTCTCAACGCCAGAGGCAACACTGTCAGCCACGGCATTATGATGAAGAACATCGCCCTCTACGGTGACCGGGGGCTCATACTCGACCGGACCGCCGTTGGTGGCCCGGGCCAGCTCGTCCAGGCCACCACAGGCGGCCTTGGAGACCTCCTTGGTAGCAGCCGGAGGCGCATCAGAGCCACCCTGGGCAAATGCCTTGAAAATGCCGGACAGCAGCACCCCCAAACCCTCGCCGATGGCGCCGCCCACAGCGCCAGCCACAGCACCAGGAATCGAGGCGACGGCGCCGACGGCAGAACCTACCTTCTTCAGAGCGTCAACAAAAGTATTGGTCTCAGAATCCACCGCACCGGCATAGAAGACGGGCAACACGGCAAGGCGGCAGACAACCCGGCGAACCTGACGTTTCGGGACAGTGAAAAAGTTCGAACCTCCGGCCGGACCGTCGAAAGTGAGATCAAGAGATGAGTCTTCGTAGGTGAAAGGACTCCGGGACTCGTAGAAAGCAACCACCAGCAGGTAAGGAGCATTGGGATCAAGATCCGAATCCTCAGGAGTAGAAGCACAGAGACCTGTTGTCTCAACACACGGCCAGCTGGAGGTATAATCGGCGCGAGCCTCAGGATGTTGAGGGACGCCAAGCCGGTCAGCAGCAATCGGATCCGACGAAGAGGCCAAGGTATCAGAGAAGACGCGACTCTCCTTGACAACAAAACTGAACTCATTCAGGGAACGCAGCGACCCGGAGTTATTATCGGAAGGGGAGGCAACGCCAGCCGAGACCAGGAGAAGCGAAGCGAAAGAGAATCCGGCCCCCCCGCCAGCCCGCTGGAAAGGAAAGAAATTGCCGCCAGCAAGATTCTCACAGGTAATATCGGTCCGCGACGCTCCAGAACCCTTATACCCGCAGTTGGTAGCCAGCTGACCAGGCTCGCCTTGAGTGGTAAACCCAGAGTTGACCAGCTCCTGAGACCCCTGGGGAGAATTAAACAGGAGCCAGTGCTGATCATCCGGAGAGTTTGACTGGATCTCCGGAAGGGAGAAGATCTGCCAGGACAAGTCCTCGAAATTGGCAGGCCAGCGTACCCGGGTGAGCGCCGGATCCTGATGGGTAGAACCCGACTGAGACTCAGGGTAAACGGTATCAAGAACCGGACGGCGGAAGCCCCGGTGAGGACCCTCCGACACAGGAAGATTATCGCGGTACCGCCCAGGAAGAGTACGGTCATGCTGGGTATAAGACCACG
This sequence comes from SAR202 cluster bacterium bin22, assembly GCA_002238505.1. Lineage (GTDB taxonomy): Bacteria > Chloroflexota > Dehalococcoidia > Lucifugimonadales > UBA3495 > Bin22. The sequence goes on from MPMM01000012.1 coordinate 18,688, forward strand.
GTTTCGTACCAAAGGCTGGGAGCACAGCCAGATCGGGGCCGATGGACCCAAAGTACCAGCCAAAATCAGAGCGATGGGTCGGATCCAGAGTCAAGTTGACATGCAACTCATCTCCCCCAGGAACCTGGCGCTGGCTCAGAAACGAGTAACCCGCCCCCAGGCTGCCGACACGGCCCTGAAGCGTCGAGCTACCGATGTAACTCACGTCAACCGGTATAACATTCCGGGTATAAGTGCCATCACCTACCGGAACCTGTATTTCACGCCCCTGGCTGCTGGCCACAAAAGTAGTGTCGAAAAACTCCCCATTATTTATATCGGTCCCCTCAAAGTGAAGATCAACCGAGTCCGGCTCCGACCGGGTCACGGTTGACGATGAACAGGAACCGCCATTATAAACACAGGTAACCGTGGTGCTGCTGCTGATGGTAATCGTTGGAAAAGTGCCAACGAGCGTAATGCGGCGCCCTCCGCCATGAGCAGCAGTCCGGGAGGCGATAGTAATATCCGCAATACCAGCAACCAGATCATGGAGGAACTGGGCGTCGTCACGCTGCACCCCACCGCTCGGGTTATCAACGTCCAGCCACTGACCGTTGAAAGAAGTAAGACGGCTGGCGTCACCCGCAGCAGGATCCGGGGGCTTCTGCGGACCAACACGCCGATACGCGTTATAAAGATCACGATGAGCCTGCGTATTGCCATTAGTCTTATGCCAAGGAGTACGAGGGAAATAGTCGTCAGATCCCACTGACTTGAGAATCGACGGATCTGCGCCTGGCTGACAAGGGTCAAGATTAGTCAAGAGATGACGCATGCGGTGAGCCAGGGCGTCATAATTACAGAGGATCTTCAAGTCCGCCCCAGCCGTGTCAAACCGGAAGTAATGGCCAACGTCAATCAGCTCCGCAATCGAGCCAAAAGGGGCTACCGCACGCGACTGAGGGTGCTTGCCAGCAAAATCGACCCAAGGTTTGTTGTCAGGAAGAGTGACCGCAGGCCCAGAGCCACCTGGAAGATACGGAAGGTAATCCTGCTCATCAATGGCATAGACCATCGAAGGGTCACCCCACTGAGACGTCCAGCACATCCAGGTAGAACCGGTATCAGCCGTCACTGTCGATGACGGCACGAGAACGAAAATAATTAAAAGGAGGCAAGCCACGGCACAGATATACCAGCGCCGCGGCGGCCAAAAGGCACAAAAGAACCTTAAAAAGTTACCCATGGCGGAAATTATAGCACCGCAAATCGAATAACCACTTTCACGAAGTGAAGTAATAAGAAGGAGACCAAAAATGAAAAAGTTCCATTACTGGATAGCGTTGATTATGGCAACGCTGCTGATAGGCTGCAGCGGCGGCGAAGAGACAGCAGAGACTGCAGATGACAACGGACCGCTGCCAACGCTTCAGGGCCAGTTAGCCCAACCTCAATTACCCAATAGCGAGCCAAATCAAGAAGAACAGGGCACAGGCACAAGGGACGTTGCCGCAGGACTTGCAGAGCCGAAGCCAACGCCCTTCCGCCTGTTCAGCCAGGAAGAAATAGCCGCTATGCGGGCCGAAAGCGGCGGAGAGGAAATGAGAACACCGATTGTCACGAACGCGCCGGAGGCCCAAGCGATTCAAAGGACCACAACTGACCCAGCACCAGCGGAGCCAACAGCAACGCCGCAGGCGAGCGACGAAAGACCGGCCAACCCGCAACTCTCGGAAGGGCCGACGCTGCAGGAAATCTACGCCGGACTGGACACGAGCCGGTACGCGCTCAATCCCAACGAAGCCGTACAGAGACCGACCGGCGGACTGGTTGACAGACCGTTCGAGGAATACCGGGACCACCCGTACCTGCACCTGTTCCCGGCGCTGGAGACCCATATCGATGATGTACAGGCAAGGGCCGACGAAAGCGGCGACAGCCACCCCAAGACCTTCACCCACCACCTGTACAACGAAACGGGCTACATTTACAGAGAAACGGAAAACGACGTCCGCGCAATGAAGAACTATGGCATCGAACAGTTCCTCGCTCACCCCTGGTTCGACCCAATGACCGGAGAAGAGTTGTCACGAACGGAACAAAGAACCATGGGGGTCTTTGAAGAATACTATAGAGACGTAACCGACGTGACACCCCCCTACTTCGGGAAGGACAGCCTACGCGAAGTCCTGGCGGAAACCGTAGGAGCGTTGCTGGACCAGGCCAAGCTGCCGGAAACGACCCCGGCAGAGCTCGTATGGAAATCAGACCGGGACATACAGGGAAGAAGGCCCATCCCGCTGACAGGCGAGCTGACCAACCCGGACTCGCTGGAGAGCTATATAAAAAGACCCTTCGTCAACCTGACAAGCGAAACCAGGCAGCCATTACTGACCAGAGGAGCATACACGTTGCCCATTGCACAATGGGACTTCGTAGACCCGGACCTGCCGATCGTGAAAGTGCACGTCAACGTGAGCGACATACTGCCACTCGAGACACCAGACAGTAGACGAGACGAATATCTCGGAAAAATGGTCCTCTTTGAAAAGACACATTACAGCGTAGCCTTCGTGATAGCTTTCCAGAATCGCTGGACCAGTTTTGACGACCCGAACCGGTGGGCCATCAGGTTTGGTGAGGACCTCCAACCCTTTCCGGACGTAGAGTCAGCGCCCGACGACAACCTAGACATATGGCAGGAACTCCTGCCATGCAACAAAGGCAACTGCTTTTGGGAAAAGAAGCACGGCGCGTTCGACCCGGAGATGGAAGAAGACTGGCCCAATTACTGGCACTCCAGCGACTACATGCAGCACTCGCTGATAGGACCCGTGGTCCTGACTGTCCACGACTCTACCGTACTAGCCGCCGGCACCTACTCGGCAGTGCCGAGAGTCAACCACTGGCCTGCCCCCGGGCCAATCCTGAGCAAAGAGCAATTGACGACACCAGAAAACCCAGAGACAACCACGATCTATGATTTCATCCAGATGAGACCGTACCTGGAATCACCCAACCCCGGATTCCCATTACCCGGCCATGTCATGGCCAACAGGGAGACCGGACCGGGGACAAACATCTGGGAACAATACGGCCTCAGCCCGGAATGGGATTAAACGAAAGGCGGGAAGGCGGCTCCACCACATAAAATAAAGGCCAGGGCCCGTCCCCGGGCCCTGGACGAACATTACTGAGGTGGAGCAATTGAAAAAACTTCTAAGAACCCTCACGATCACCCTGCTGCTAACCGCAACACTCGCCGCGTGCGGCGCCGAAGACGAAAACAACCAGGACCTGCTAGTCGACTTCAGCGAGCCGTTGCCGGCGGCAGCGGCCGAGAACAGCCTCCCGCCACTGGCGACACCAATCCCAACCCAGCCTCCGCCAGAGCCTGAGCCGGCGCCGAGCGCCGCCCCAACGGAACCCACGGCGAGCGGCACCGACACCTTCGCCCGCATAGAAACTGCCCTGGCAACCATCCAGTTCGACATCAGCGACCTGGACGCCGCGCTGCAGGACCTGCGCAGGGACGTCGACGAGATCGACTCCAGGCAGTCCACGGAGAAAGAGGAGCTGCTCAACGAGATCGAGATCGAGCTCAGTAACCTGACCCACCAGTACATAACGGAACTGGAAAGCCAGATCGCTGAGCTGGTACAGGTAAAAATCGAACAGGAAGAAACAATCTACCGCGATACCGTCGACGAGCTGAAAGCCGCAGTAAGGGAGCACACCGAAGCCTACACGGCAGCGGTCGAGAAATGGCCGGCGCCCGACGTGAGATTCCAGCCCTTTCAGCAGACGGCAATCAACCGCAGCCAAACGGAACTAGAATGGGTCCTGCAACCCTACCCGAACGGGTTGCCGCTGGCATCCCACGGCCAGGCCTTCGTGTTCAACCTGGACTCCAATGACACCGGAAAAGTCGTAGGGTTCAAGCGCCTGGAAGGAGCCGACGAAGGCAGAGGGATAATCCCCGGCTACGTGCCCCACATGTTCCCCTCCGAGGTATATCGGGCAAGCCACTACACCGACGTCCGGTTCTACGAGCCAAACAGCGAGAAGGAAACAACGCTGAACACGGCCAACGGCCAGGGAATACACTACAAGCCAAGGCTGCCGGCCCACGTGGACTGCTCTAAAATCATACTCTTCGTTAGCGAGTGGCAGAACGGGACGTGGAAGGACTGGCAGCAGGAAGCAGACGGGTGCAGCCCCAACGGGGTGAACATAGGAGGCCGATACATAGTAGCCGTGGCCCTGGACCAACAGAGATGAGGCTCAGCGCAAGCGCTCCACCACAACAGAGCCAAGCCAATGACCAGGGGCCAGGTAATGGACCACGGAACCGGTGCGGGAAGTGGTCTTAACCTGGAGGACCATTACGCCGCCCACGGCAAAAGTCTGGACGGCGTCACCGTCATGAAAGTCATAGACGGTCCAGACATTGACCACTGGACCGTCGGCGTGGCGGATCTCCCAGCCGAACCGGCGAGAAAAGAGCTCAATAACCTGGGGTGTTGGGCTGCCCAAGATGGGCATGAATTCAGCGGCGCCGAAGGCTAAACGAGAAGCGATAGCGCGCTGCAAGCTGCCGTCAGCAAAGGAGACGATCCCCTCCGGAGAGTCAGAACGGTAAAAAAGGTGCCGGTGGCTGTGCGAAGCCCGCAAGCTCCGCGACGTCCAATCCCCACCGTCAAGTCTGAGGAAAGTTAAGCCCTCGGCCGGGTCGAACCAGAATTCGTCCGCAGGCGGAGGGACAGGGAAGCCATCGGACCAGGCAACCACACGGCTGACAGCCTCCTCAGCGACCTCCGATGAGCCGGAAGGACCAGGCTCCGAAGTGGGCGTGGGAATAGAACGAATCAAAGAGGCATGCTGCTCGCGGACCCGCCCCAGCTCATCTAACTGCAGCTGGGCCAGACGACCCGCGTCAATAAGGTCCTCCTCCAAAAGAGGAGAAGAGTCAGCGACATCAGCGGTGTCTCCACCAAGAACAGGTTCCACCTCGTCCGCGGAGCCACAGGCCACCAGAAAGGCGGAAACAGACAGCAAAAAGGTGGCTAAAAGAATTCGCTGAATCATGGCGACGTCTCCACGAAGATGACAAGATCCTCAGCTAAGGAACGGGCCCACAGGCCCTTCAGGACAGCCTGGACACGATCCCTGGAGCGGGCAACGTCCAGAAGAGCAAGCCGGTACTGGGGAAGAAATCCCGACCCGGCAAGCGCATGAGAATCGAGAGGGTCCATGGCATCGAGAATCAGCCGTGCTTCGTATATATCAGCCAGCAGGAGACCCATCGACGACCAGGATTCCTCCAATAAAGCCAGGTACGCCGGAGTAGGACACCCGGGCGTAACGCCCTGGGACAGCTGAGTCTCAGTAACAATATCGCATCGCCAGCGGCCAGGGACCTGCGGCCAGGCGCTGTCGCGCCGCACGAAAGGATACCGCTGCTGCAGAGGATCAAGAACCTGGGCCAGGCGGTCAGAGAAAGAGACCGCGACCGGACCCCCATGCCACGCCCACAAGACGTCATAAGCCTCAAAAAGAGTGTCGGCCATAAACGACAGCTCCTCCTGCTCTCGGGCGCGCCAATCGTGACGACCGAAGGCGTGGAAGCTCATAGCCTCCCGGCGGGAAGCCTGGTCGCGCCACCAAACGCCGTGGCCCCGCGGGCCCGGGGCCTCCACGATGTTCTCAACATCAGTAAAACGAGAAACAGCGCCGCTATCCCACGCCAGCTCAAAATCAGTCAGCTCGCGAACCTCGCCCGTAACGGCATGCCGAACGACGGGCCGGCCCGTATCTCCCAAGGCCACCGGGGAGCCAAAATAGGAAGCGACCCTTACCTCAGAGGGATTGAGAGCACGGCCCGAATCAGACACCGGCTCCGCGGGAGAATAAGAGGGCGAAGCTTCGGAACCGCCCCCAAGCCAAAGCGGAATAAGCAATAGGGCGAAGATTGCCATAACCACACCGGTGAAGGACCAGCGAGAGTAAAGGAGACGCCCAAGGGCAGTCCGCCGCCAGAACCGGCGCCGTTCCGTCGAAAGGATATCCGGTACAGAATCGGACGGTGAACCGTCAAGCCGCCGGCCGAACAAGGTCACGGCTCGACGGTCCGGAATAGCTCACCACAGATGGAGCATCCGTAATTGGACATAAACTCATGGAAGACACGAACGCCCTGGTTGACATCGGTCTGATAACCAAGAAGATTATCCAGCTCCTCCGGATCGAGCTGACGACCGTCAAGAGAAGCGGTCAGAGCCCGCATGCGCAGCACTCCGGTAGCCCCACGGTGTAGATCAGCCACGACCGATTCGTACTCAGTAGTGTAGGCCCGAACCGTATCGCCAACGTCGGTGCTGAGCCGGTCCAACCGAAACCGCTCCTGCTCATCCATCAGCTCCTGCAAATTCAGAGAGACATCCAGAAGGTCGTCACGCTCCCAAATTAACCCCGGCTGGACCAGCAGATCCCGGAGAACCAGCCAGAGACGGACATTCAGCCAGATAGAAGGGCCCATGGAGTTGAGATGTTCCATCTCAGGAACAGTCAAAAAAGGATTCCGGCTGGAATCCAAAGCCAGGGGATTGACGGAAACGACACGCTCGGCAGTAACCCGCTGGGCAGCCAAATCGGCCGAAATAGTGGCGGGCACATTAGGCGTGGCGGTGGGAATCGGGGTCGGAATGTACGCCACAATGGTTGCCTCGACGAATCGGCGTACATCCGTCTCGGGAAGCATCACAACGGGAGCTTCCTCTCCGTCGGCCGCCTCGCCCGAATCCCCGCCGGTAACTGCGCAGAAGATGCTGACCAGGAACACCAACCCAAAGCATCCAGCCAGAGCGAGAAGGACACGCCGGTTGCGAAGCAGGTCAGAAGGAACCACAGATTTAACCGAATCAAGCATGCGTGACTACCTCAAAGATATGGTGGAAACCGCAGAAGAAACAACCTCCTGCTCTTCCTCAAGATAAGTATCCGCCTGGTCAAAATAGAAGGCCGCCTGCCTGAGCAGACCATCAAACTGAACCCGCTCGTCCACCGAGAGATTCGGAAGGCCGCGGCCCGACGGGCCGATGAGAATGGACGCGGCCAGCAAACGGGTAGCCCCTTCAGCGGAGATCTGCAGAGACTCAAGCATGCCAAGCTTGTAACGCAAATACTGCTCACGGTTGGTCCCAGGCAGAGGCACGTCCGCCAAAAGGGCAAAGACCTCCTCAGCCTCCAAGGTGGCGTCGTGGACGTCAATTACCCAGTCAAGATCAACCTCGGACTCCGACTTATAGGAGGTGAGAGTCAGCAGGTCCTGGTTCAAACGAACCAACAAAGCAAGGTAAATCTGATGGGCAAACATGTAATCAACCTCGATTAGGACCTGGTCAGGAATCTCATAAAAGGCGTCCAACTCAGACGCCACATTGGAAGCTGAAGATGAGTAATCGTACTCCTCGACAGGATCGTCACCGAAGTCAATAAGACCAAGCTCGGCGTCGCCGCCAAAAATCAGCCCAAAGGCTGCCCACCCAACGCCCACCAAGGCGGCGACGATACAAACGGCAATCGCGATCTTCTTATAATCCAAGAGCGCACCTCTCAAGAAACAGAGTACAACGAAACGAAAGACATGCGCCTTTCATAACAGTGTAAAATACCCCAAATGGAGGGGAGGAGAGATGGACATAAAGACCACAAAAATGGACCTGCCCATGAGGATCAGGTTCCACGGTGCCATGCTCCACATGGCAATAATCAGCTGCAAAGCACTGGTCGACAACAACCGCAGGACCATGACCGAACTGAGCACCGCGGTGAACCTCGTCAACCAGCTGGTAGAAGTTGACAACCAGACCGGTGAGATCGCCCGGGTAAATGAAAACCAGTACCTCATCGACATCCAAGTCAAGGACCTCGAGGAGGCCTGGCAGGCCCAGCTGGACCGCACGCCCAAGTTCCCAGGCTCATCGTCAATCAACCTGAGAGTCACCGAGGCGGTAGACGAGGGCCGCAAACTGAGCCAAGCCATCAAGGAGCTGCAGCAGGAGACCTGCGGGAGCAAGTAATGAAATCACCCTACGGAGAATGCTTCTGCCTGAAATCCCCGGAACTGGAAACGATCATGCCGTCGCTCCTCCTGTGTCACCACAGCGACAGCGACGACCTGGCCCAAGCCCAGCAAAACCTGCAGGTCGCCTTCATTGAGACCTGCGGGGAGGAGGACCATAACCAGATCCTCACCGACTACTTCGGCCGGAGCAACCGGGACAACATTAAAAGCTACGTGGAGAACCTGATAGGGCAGGAGGCCTACAATTCGCTGAACCCGACGGAACAGAAGATAGCGCTACCACGCTACATGGTCATCGAAACCCTCGCCAGGGAGATCATGAGGCTGCAGATTATCCTACGGAGCTACACCGAGGCGTGGGAGGCCTTTCCCGAGGGCGAATACCAGCCGGAGGGACCGGAATAACAACACTGGAAAACCGGTCAAAACCCGTACGGTAGACAAAAGACAAGAGGTGGGACCGCCGGGTAAGATGGAAGTCCACTAAACCCCATTCACCTAGTCCCTAACTGGCCAGAGAATCCCCGGCAGCTCCCCTGAATCACCGAAAACAAGCCGGCCCCAAGGTTGGTTCGCATAATACCCTTTATGTAAACCGGGAGACCCTCAAGAGGGTCCCATGACCAGGACCGGCGCCGGTACGAAACCACAAAAGGGCGCGCAGACCCGCGAGGGAGGCAACCTCATACTGAGCCTGTTCGACAATGAAGCCAAGCCGCCACAAAAAGGGAAGAAAAAGAGACCCTTCAGGTCTCCCAACACCCGAAATCCCGCAATCGGGCTCTCAGGGGCGTTAGCGGCCACTTGCCGCCACAGCTGGGCAATAATCAAAGCTGAAGCCGGCACAAAAAGCCAGGCGACAGCAATGGCCTGCACAAACTGCGGCGCCACCTGGGACCAGTGTCCAACGTGCCAGGGCAACACGCCGCCGGAGGTGGGACCAGGAGGACTGAGCCACATGCCGTCAACGGCTAACAGGGAGTGGATAAAGGAAAAGCAATGCCCTCCGGACAGTCACAGAGTCCACATACCCGCGATCAACGGGACGGCCGGAATCCCGGCGAATACCTTCGCCCTCTACGAGCAAGCAGAGGGCGGCGAGTACCGCCGCACAAAAATACTCACGGGGCACCAATGACCCGGACAGCCGGGACAAGACGGGGAAGATAACGGGCGCTGAACAGGCGCCCGTTTTTTGGATGCCAATTAAAACCGAAAGGAGAGAAACATGAAGCTTACCTGCTCCAAAGACAACCTGCGCCAGGGAGTCGCCACGGTCCGGCGCGCCATAAACAACCGCAACACGCTGCCAATCTGCGACAACATATTGCTGGAGGCCCAGGACAACCAGATACTCCTCACCGGCACCAACCTGGAAACCACGATCATGACAAGAATTCCAGCGGTCATCGACCGGGAGGGCAGCGTGACCCTGCCCAACCGGCTGTTCGCCGAATACATTGGAACCATAGCAGAGGAGACGATCAACCTGGACTCGCCAGAGGAAAAGGCATACACCATCTTCACTGCCGGCGGCCACACCGCCACGATCCACGGAGCCAACCCCGAGGACTATCCCCCGCGGCCCACGGTCAACGAGGGAATCGCCGGCAGCGTAGAGGCCGAGGAATTCGGCAGAGCACTCAACCGGGTCGTAGGCGCCACCGCCAAGGAAGAAAGCCGACCGGCACTGACCGGAGTCAACATCAGGACCAGCGGCCCCGCCTTCAAGGTGGCAGCCGCCGACGGGTTCCAGCTGGCAGTGGACCAGGGCGACCTGCTGGAACCTCCGGCCGAAGACCTGGACGTGATCATCAAAGCCAACACCATCCACGAGATAATCCGGAACGCCCAGGGCGCCACCGAACCGGTGCGCTTCCTGATGGTTCCCGAACGGCACCAGGCGCTCTTCATGATCGGAAGATTGAAGATCTTCACCCAGCTCATTGACCAAGCCTTTCCCAACACCGAAAAGCTGATACCTACAACCTACAGCGCCCGAATGGTGGTGGCCACCAAGGACTTCAACCGGGCCGCGAAGACCGCCGCCCTGTTTGCCAAGGACGACAGCAAAATTATCCGAATGAGAACGCAGAAGACCGAAGGCCTGGCCGACCCGGGTGTAGGTCAGTTGACCGGCCGCTCAGACCAGATAGGCGAGACCTCGATCACCTTCCGGGTGAAGGAATACGAGGGCGACAACGCCAAGGTTGCCCTGAACGGCGACTACATGCTGGAAATAGGAGACGTCGCCGGCGACGACGTGGAAATCCGAATAGACCGCACGGACACGCCGGTCGTCATAGGAATACCGGGAAGTGAACATTACCACAGGGTCATCATGCCCATGTTCACGAGCTGGCCGGACGAGGGACCAATTATGGTAACCGCAAACGGTCCTGCGCCAAGCCAGCCAACGGCCGGCGAAGACGACGACGTCATCCAGGTGGAAGACACTAACGAGTCCCCGGAGCCAGCCGCAAGTGTCGAACCGGACGAGGAGAACGAATTCGAAAGGAGCAACGCCAATCCGGAGGACCCATTCTCCGAACCCACCAACAGTGAAGACTTCGAGGAAGCGGAGAAGGAACAAATGGCCGCCGGCAGCGCCGAAGGCTAAATCAGCGCCGCCGCAGGACAGAACAGCGGACTACGAAAAGAACAATCAATGCCCGGACCTACAGTGAAGGCCCGGGCACTTGCACATCAAAGGAGAGAGGCATGAACAGAGTCTTTCTTTACAACGGAACAGAGTACCCGGACCCGGACCCCAACATGAGCGTTGAGGAGGTCAAGAGCCACCTAGCCGAATTCATGCCCGAACTGGCCAACGCAACCGTCGCCGAGAAGAGCCAAGGGCTGGAAACCGTCTACGAATTCACCGTAAAGGTGGGAACAAAGGGCCTGAACGGGACCGAAGTCATTGCCGCAACGCTCGATGAGTTGAAGCCCTGCCGTCCAAAGATCCTGAAGATGTTGGCCGAGATTGACGTCTCGGGAGAAGACGTCTACGACGCCCTGGACCAGGGACGGCTTGCCGAGGCAAGCGCAGAAGCGGACGCGCTGCTGAAATCGGCTCAGCACGTCGCCTCCATGATCAACGACACCATAGGTTAGCAAATGCTGAAGCTCCAGGACCTGTGCCAAAAGCTTGAACCCATGTTAATTCGAATCGACCACCTGGCCGAGGCGCTAAGCGCCACCAAGGTAAATAACCGGGTTACCCGCCTGATACGGGAGTTCCTCCCGGGCCTGGAAGGCAGCATACGGAACCAGGGCGCCATGTATACGCTGGCGGCCGGGTTCTACCGGCGATTCTTTCCGCTGGAGCTGGGAACCATCCTCGACGAGTCAATGGAGGACGGTACCGACGAAGACAACGAGTTCACGATGGAATACTTCGAACACATACGGATAGCTCCAATGGGAGTCCATCCCGAACACGCCATGTACACGACACAGGGGCAGCACAGCATCTTCTCCTACGCGTACATCCTGGGCGACGTCACCGAGTTCGCAGGCGAGATCATAGAAGAAAGCTACGCAGGTACCCTGCGCGCCATGCACAGCGAGGAGCTCGAAATGGGAGACAACCTCGGAGAGATAATCGAGGATATACCCCAAAAACCCTTCAAGCTTCAGGAAATCAGAGGGGCCCTTACGGGAACCAGATTCCAGCGATTCACCGAGGTTGTCGAGTACGCCATGGCAATACCCGACAACATATTCGTCCGAAAGAACACTGAAAACCGGTTCGAACTAGCCGACAACGGACCGTGGACGTGGGAAAACGTCCAGCGCCTCACGGCGGAATGGAAAGAGGGAGAACGGCTGCAGAGACGGGCCCACAACGCGGGCTTAACGTGGGAACCCGTTCTTGAGAAGCAGATGGCCCGAATTCTGAAACTTCTCATAGACTACCGAGAAAAGCAGGAGGGACCACCCGAGGAGATGCAAACGTGATAGCAGGACTGGAATTCGACCCCGACAAGCTGGACTTCCAGACCGACGAAGGAAAGCTAACCCACCGGCTGGACTGCTACGAGAGCGGCCTGGTGCTGACCAGGTACCTGGACAATGGTATCACCCTAACGCACGTGGACGGAGACGCCCTGTTGCGCGTGATTCAGAGAAACCTGCAGAGCAGCACGCCACTGCTGCCAGAGGGAACCGTCCACTACCGGAACACCAAGGCCGGCCCGGAATTCACGATCTGGGTTCCGCCCAGGACCTGGCCGGTAACACTGGTCACCGGCGCCGCGACCAAGCCCGAGCAATTAAAGATTCCCCTGCCGGGGCTGCTGTTCACCTGCTCAGCGAACCGGCCGCCGGTAATCTTCGCGGCCCTGGCCAGGCCGAAAACAGGCGACGAAGCCGTCTATAAAGCCCCACTGCTGAACTGCTTCGAGAACGGCACATCGTGCCCGGGAAACCACATATTCCCGTCCCAGCCGGACAAAATCCCGGCGTCCTTCTTCGAGAGCCGGTTCAGTCCCCACCAGGGCACCGGCATGCTCGCCAGCCACCAGGACAGCATACTCAGCCTGTGGCGCGACATCGACGGCAAACGAAAATTCCCCAAGGAGTCCTTGAGATACCATGGGACCTTCAACGAAACCTACAATAGGTGAGCTGGAGCTGGCAGACCTGCCCGCCGGCTACGTCTTCAAGAACCGCAACGGTTACTCAGGTGCAAGAGGACGGGCCTACACATACATCACCGCGGCCAACGGGATCTTCATCACTGCAAGCAGCGAATCACTGGAGGCAACGACTCTGGTAGCCCCCTCAGACGTGGCCATCAGAGGCCTCGATGAAGAGCAGGAAAGTATAACGCTGCCCAACGGGAAGCTGCCGGCCAAAGCCATCAGAGAGCAAATCCTGTGGACCATGGAAGACCTGGACACCGAACGGCTGTTCAGCATCACATGGGATCCTGAGACCGGGACATACAAAGCCGCCAGACCGGGCCAAAGTGGCACGGCGACCGCGCTGGAATACGACAAACAGCAAAATGCTGTGCTGGAACTGCACTCCCACGGAAGGTCACAGCCGTTCTTCTCGAGCACCGACAACGCCGACGAGCAGGGATTCAGGATCTACGGCGTCGCGGGTACCCGCAAGACCGCAGCGGGAACGCACAACGCGTTCCAGCTCCGCCTGGGGATCTACGGGGTATTCCGAAGAATTAAACTGACTGAAATAGCCGAGGAATGAAAATGGCATCGTTAGAAAGCAAAGTCAGCTGCCCAAAGGTCCACAAAGTCGCAATAGTCGGCTGCGGCGGCACAGGAAGCCTGCTCGCCGAAAAGCTGATGAGACTGCTCACCGGAACAACCGTGGACCTGATCCTGATCGACCACGACGAGGTGGAACCACACAACCTGCTCCGTCAAGGCTTCTACGAGAAGGACCTGGGCAAAAATAAAGCCCTGACGCTGGCCGAGAGGCTGGCCAGGAACTTCCGAAGAAAGGTAACGGCCATCCCCGAAAAGGCTTCAGCGCACAACCTCAACCGAGCGGAGTTAATCATAGGCTGCGTCGACAACGCCAAGGCCAGAAGAACGCTCGATGAGCTATACAAGCCGGACCGGTCGGGACTACCGAGAGGCCACGGCTGGTACATCGATGTCGGGAACAGCGAAAACACCGGGCAGCTGCTGATCGGGAACGCCACGGCGGATAGCAAAAAGCCCGTCACGGACTATTACCGCGAGGTGGAAGGAATTAACCTGATCCAAAAGCTGCCAACGCCAGGAACCCAGCAGCCAGGGCTGCTGATCGACGCGGTCGAAGAATACAACCCCGACCGGGACTGCGCCATGGCAGTGATGCTGCAGGAACAGGACCCGGCCATTAACGACGCTATGGCCACGCTGGCCAACAACACGGTCTACCGGTTGGTGACCGGCCGGTGCAACCACATGGCCCAATACCTGAACCTGGAGTTCGGTAATCTCACGACAATCGCAGCAACGCCGGAAAACATCAAGAAAGTAATATCCTGAAAGAAGGAACCGCAACGGCATGACGCAGGAAAATGACGAAACCAGGATCATAGACCTGTCCGAAGAAGAGGACGAAACCGAACCCGTAGAACTTACCGAAGACGACGAGAACGCGGAAGAAGGCGAAGAGGGCAGCACAGCGCCAGGGGAAAAGGCGGAACCAAAAGGAGAAGCTACCGCATCAGAGACCCCCCAGCCGGACAAACCGGAGCTGAAGATCGTGATACGGCTTGACGAGAAGATCACGGTGGGAATACAGGGCAAGGAGACCTACCCGGTCTTCTACACGTTGGAAGAAAGTGAGATCGAAGCGCTGGGCGAGCCCATCGCCGGGTTGGTGCGCAAGGCGAAGGACCAGTGGGACAAGCAGCCTCAGCTGAACAAGTACGACGCGAAGAAATCAAAGACCAAGCCGTCTCCGCCAGCGGGTACACTGGCCGCTACAACCACGACCAAGAAGCCGCCGCCAGCGCCGCGGCCCAAGAACACGGCGACAACCCAGTCAGGACCCAAACTGCTTTAGGAGGCGGTGATGCTGGCCTACCACACCGGGAACATCTTCGAGTCCGAGGCTCAGGCCATCGTGAATCCCACCAATTGCCTGGGACCGATGGGAGCAGGACTGGCGAAGCAATTCAGCCGCCGCTACCCGGCCAACACGGCGCAATACCGCAGGGAATGCGCCCAGGGGCTGATCAAGCCAGGGCGCCTCAACTGGTTCAACACCGGCCGGGAGACCCCGGAGTGGATAGTTAACTTCCCAACCAAGAACGACTACCGCCGTCCCAGCAGACTGGAATACATCCAGGAAGGACTGGACACCCTGGCCGAAGAGCTGACCAAGAGGGCAATAGCATCAATTGCCATCCCGCCACTGGGCTGCGGGCTCGGCGGACTGCCCTGGAACGCGGTCCGCGCAGAGATAGAAACCAGATTAAGCGGGTTGGAACAATGCACGATAATTCTCCTGGAACCTCCAGTCCAACGACGTTGATCAACCAGAGGAGCAAACCGACAGACCAAAGGGGATATCGCCGATGACCAGCTCGACAGGACTAAAATGTTCAAGGTGTCACCAGCCGGCCACAGCCGCCAGAACGGACCCTAACGGGAGTCTCAGCCTGTGCATCGGCTGCGCGGCGCTGGAATCGCTGACCGTACCGGCCGAGCCCGAAAAGCGGAGCGCCGCGCCCGATAAATACCAGCATGGGGCCGCAGGAACCCTGATCCACAGGGTTGACGCCCAAGGAAAGATATGGAGCCACCAGGCGCTCTCGCTGGAAATCCTGGGCACCGGCGCCAACCTGGTAGTCTCAACGGCGACGGCGTCAGGAAAGACGCTGATCTTCCAAAGCCATGCCATGCAGGTAACAACGGAAACGGACGCAACAGCGCTGGTACTCTACCCGATCAAGGCGCTGGGGAATGACCAGGCTGAAAAATGGAGGGAGGCCGCGCAGGCAGCCGGTTTGCCCGGAAACGCCATAGGCCGCATAGACGGCGATACCCAGATGCAGCACCGGACGGCCATCCTGGACCGGGCAAAGGTGGTAGCGATGACACCGGACGTGTGCCACGCATGGCTGCTGCGAACCCAGGGACAGTCAGCCCAGGCCAGATTCCTGGCAAAACTGAAGCTGGTAATCATTGACGAAGCACACACCTACGACTCAGTGTTCGGATCCAACGCGGCGTACATGTTCCGAAGGCTAATCAGCGCCGCAATGGCCGAGACCCACAGGAAGAATGTCCAGTTTATAGCTGCCACGGCCACAATACTAGAACCGGCGCAGCACATGAAAAACCTGACCGGCCAGGACTTCGAAAGCGTTGCACAGGAGATGTGCGGCGCCCCGCGCCAGGCGAGGGAAATCCACCACGTTCCCGCCGACGGAGGCAGCCACGTCCTGGAACAAACCACCGCCAGGTTGATGAACGCAATCATCAACGCGGACCCAAGCGCCCAAATCATCACTTTCCATGACTCACGCCAAGGCGTAGAAAGAATTGTGCAGTATGCCGGAAGACCCGACGACATAGTCCCGTACCGTTCAGGCTACCTGGGAAGCGAGAGAAAGGACATCGAAGACCAGCTCCGCCGAGGGGCCATAAGGGGCGTGGTAAGCACCTCCGCCCTCGAAATGGGCATTGACATGCCGGACCTGAGCTACGGCCTTAACGTGGGACTCCCAACGACGCGCAAGCAGCTGCATCAGAGATTGGGCCGAATCGGCAGGACCAGCCCGGGGACGTTCATAATAGTCGCTCCCAGCAGCCAGTTCGAAGCCTACGGCGACTCAATGGAGGATTACATTCGCGAAAGCGTCGAGGCGACCAACCTGTACATTAACAACGAACACATCGGATACCACCAGGCCAGGTGCCTGAAACAGGAACTGGAAACGAGGGGCGCCAACGCCATGATTCCACCGGAAAACTGCCGCTGGCCGGATGGATTCCAGCAACTGATGAGGGAAGCCCACAGCCGAACGCCAAGGCTCAATTCAATAAGGCCCCCGGCCAGCGGACCGCCGCAGCTCAATCACACCATGAGAAGTACAGGAGAAGAAGAACTGCAGCTGATGGCTGTAGACCAAGGGCACGGACAGAGCCAGCCGGAACAGCGGAAAGTGGGAACGATAAGCCTTCCCTACGCCATGAACGAGGCTTACCCCGGCGCCATCTACCGACATTACGGGAAGTGCTACGAGGTTCAGGAATGGGCCCGAAACCGCAGCAGCAAAGAGGGGCGCATAAAGATGCAGCAAATCCCTTCGGTCCGAGAGAGAACACATAGCCTGGAACGGCAGCTCGCCGTTATTGACCTGGACCAGACCAGAAACAGCCAGGACCTGAAGGAGAAAGAAAGGGGGTTCTACCAGAGAACCGCCATGAACATTATCCAATCGGTGGAAGGATTCGTTAAAACGGGAGACCCTCCGGTCCTGTACGAAAACCTGTCCCGCATAGACCCGGGCAAGAGCCGCAAACAACGGACCTACGGGACGACCGGACTGCACATCACCATTGACAGCGAGTGGTTTCAGGGTAACGACAGCCAGGGTTGGGCCAACCGGGTACAGCTCGCCAAGACGCTCAAGAGCCATCTGTGCTACCGCAGAAGCATAGCCAGCGGCGACATCGACTTCGTGGCCGACAACATCTTCCTGAAAAGCGCCAAAGGCTGCATGCTGAGCGAAAACTCCCTAGTCGTTTACGACGATGTGATCGGCGGGCTCGGGCTAACGAACCACCTGTTCGAAAACCTGAGGGATTACGCCGACAGCCTGCTCAGGTCTGCGACCGACGAGAAAACAAAGCTGGAGCGCATAGAAAGGAAGACCGCTCGGCTCTTCCTGCAATGGCTCGACGAGAGGCAACAACAGGCTCCAACGAGCCAGGACGAACAGACCAGCTGGTGGCGGGTACTCCAGCCTGGCACGAGGATAAGATACTACAGCCCAAGAAAGAAAGCCCTCGACGAGGGGACCACCGAGGAGCCGATCTGGCAGGAAGGGATTAAGTACATACTGAGGAATAAGGAAGGGCAGATAGAGCTTGAACCCGTGGGCGAGGACGCGCTGCAGCCGATAAGACCGGCTGACTGGCAACTATGGATGCCAGCGGACAACCGATACGAGCGGGTCCGCATCGACTGAAAGAAACGGCCCGGGTGAAGTCCCGGGCCGCCTTACATGGACTAATAGCTCTGTGACCAAACCCCGAGACGGGCAACATACATCCAGCAGAGAGAGCCGTCAGACGGTTTCTCTTCAGCATCAGTAGACCAATATACAATGATATTATTTGCTCCGTCACGACCAGAAGCGCGGCGCGGCCACTTAGAAAGGTCATTCTCCAATCGAAGCCCTGACGGAACAGTATTATCACCCACCTTCAAAGTCCCAGACGGAGCGGCAGTTTCATCACCCGCGGCAAAGCAGTTACTAAGGTTCCGTTCCGACTTAGTGACGTCTGTAGAACTAACACCCGTCGTCATGACGACAGGGTTCCAGACCTCGCGAGCACACTCGCCCCGCTGAACCTGTATCTGCGAGATGACCTGCTTTATCCTAGAGGCATTGGAAGCGCCGCGCTGGAACACCAACTGGTTCTGCAAAATACCGTCGCAACTGGTGCCTGAATCGGTCGTAAGAGCAACGCCGCCAACCGGCTCAAGGACCGCCTCGGAAACGACGTTCGGCAAAATGAAGGCCATGCCCATCACGATCAAACCGACAACGACGCCGATCAGACCCATCTTCGCCTGGGCCATCTTGCTGGGATCCCCTTGGCCCAGCATGAAGTTATAACCGACAAACACGACGGCGACGCCGGAAATGCTGCCGCCGCAGATGAGCAAAAGACGGGTCAGCCCGCCGATCGCAGTGACAAATTCATCCATTGAAATTCCTCCTCCTTAAAGGTTTTAAACAGACCGGGCCCGAACCGGCCCCAAAATCAGCGGTAATGACTCAACCACGTCCGAAGGCGAGCAATGTAAACCCAACAGGGAGCGCCATCCGAAGGCCGCTTCAGGGGACCGAAGTAAATCACCATTCCGCCACGGCTGCGATAAGTGTCATTGTTAACCTCACCGGTAGGACCGCCCTCCCGCAGGGAGGTAGGTATAGTCACGCCATTCAACACACCAGTGCTGTCCTGGCACTCAGCACCCGCCACCACGGAATCAGAAACATCAGGATCCCAGAGCTCCTGAGGACACTGATCGTTAGAAGCGCGAATCTGGCCAATAGCATTATTCATACGCGCAGGCGTATTAATAGTGGAATTGCCAACAAGCAAATCCCGAAAGAGCTCATCACAATCAACAGAATTCCGGGACTGAACGGAAACGCCGCCCGCCGGCTCAACAATGGTGTCAGAGACAAAAGTGGGAATCAGGAATGACATTCCCATAATGACCAGACCGATCACCACGCCGACGCCCGCGCCTCGCGCCTGGGCCACCTTGTGCGGGTCCCCCAGGGAACTCATAAAAAGGTAGCCGCAGTAAACAATGAACACGCCGCCGAGAGCGGCGCCGATGGCCACCATGACCGTAGTCGCATTGCCCAAAAGGTCAAGTATTTGATCCATAGAACCAAGCCTACCGCAAACAAGCGGGGTAATGACTTTCACAAACGAAAGTTTTTCAGACTACTGACATTTCCTCATTGCAAGTAATCGAACCGGAAAATTATACTTCAAAAAGTAGAGAATACCTGTCATAACGCACCCTGCAGGCCGCTTCCGTTAGTGTATTAAAATACCGGTATATTATGGCTCCCAAGAAAATTAACTGACGGTAGCAAAACACTATCAGGCCGCTGGGAACCGCGCGGCCACCTAGGCGCAATAACAGACTGAGAGGACAGAATGAACCCCGCAAGGGTGGCCTATCACATGGAATTAGTCCGACGGAAGAGACAACTGGAGAACGAGCTCCACCAGGTCAACACGGCACTGGGAGTGTCGGAAACGGAGCTGATAGAGCGGATGATCGACGCCGAAACCCGGCAACTACGAGTCGGCGACAACCTGCTGTACATGCAGAGAGAGGTCGTAGCCCACGTAAAGCACGGCGAGGACGGTAACACCGACCAGGCCCAGCGGGCCCTAAGAGCCAGCAAGCTGGAAACCGTCCTGCGAAGCCAGATCGACGGAAACAAGCTGAAAGAACTAGGCCGGCAGCTGCTTAAAAAGGGCGCCTGCATGCCACATCCCGCATCAAACTACATAAAAATCGAGGAGGTGATTCGTCTCAGGTTCCGGGACAGCGAGAAGGGCTGACCGGCCCATGCAGGAGAAGCAACCAACGGTCCGGAAAAAGGCTCCGGCGCCACCGGGCAGGCGGAAACCCGGCCAACAACCGCCAAATTAAGTTAAGCAACCAGCCTGAAAAAAGACAAAACGACTGAAAAGTAGGTACAACGTATGAGCATGGAACAAGCGGTGAAAGACGAGCCCACGGCCGTCGACCAAGGCTTCGAGGAAGCCAGATTCGACGCGCTGAAGCTCAGCGAGGCTGACCTCAAGGAAATCGAGCACGTTTTCCGCGAGGACATCGGCAACGATGAGTTCAACGAAAGGAGCCTGGAACGCATCCGGCTCCCGGCGGGCGGGACCACAGTGTGGACGGTGACCAACGCAGAGGGCACTACCCACCCGGAAACGATAAAGGGAATCATCCTGCAGTACAACCGACCGCGGGCCATGTGGTTCGAGCGGCGCAAGCACGGGGAACCCGCACGACCACCGGATTGCTACTCGCTGGACGGCGAGAAAGGCAATTACCGGCACCAACCTCCCGGAACGGTTCCTGAAAAGGGAGAACCGGGCGCCGACTGCTTCAGCTGCAAGTTCAACCAGCCGGGAAGCAACCCGGAACGGCCTGAATCACGCAGCAAACGCTGTCCAGAAAAGAGAACCCTCTTCCTCCTGACCGAGAACAGCATGATGCCGGTGATCATACAGCTGCCGGTAACGTCGATCACGAACTTCAACACGTACAAGACCCGGCTCTTCACCGACTTCAAAAGACTGAGCCGCGTCGTAACCGCCATCAGCCTAGAGGCCGACGAGAACGACACCGGAGACCCGTACACCCGAGCAACCTTCCTCAAGGTCGGTGAGCTCAACGATCTTGAAAAGATCGGCATGAGCCGCTACGAGGACTACTGCCTCAAAGAGCTGAACAGTTACCTGGAGGCCGACCAGAAACGCCAGTTGCTGAGCGGAAACCTGGAAGAGCCTGCGGCGCTGACTGAAGGCCAAGGCCAGAACGGTCCGGTACCCCCGGGCGAAATACCCGCCACGGCCCGGAAGGAGCTGGAGCCTGGCCAAGTAGGCCAGGACAAGATCATCGAACACCAGCCTGCACCACAGGAAGACAGGCCGGTGGAGAGCGTCCAGGTGCCCACCGCCCCAGGTGCGCCGGAAGCGGCCCAGGCCAATGAAACCATCCCGGCCGCAGGCAGCCAGAACCAAGACGTAACCTGGGAACAGCTGGGCGATAACGCTCCCACCGAAGAGTCAGCCCAGCCATCGGCTGGCCAGCCGGAAACACCCGCCGCCGAACCGGCGAAGGTCGTGGACGACCCCTTCGGGGACAGCATGCTGGACCACAACGACGAGGTCTTCGCCCGCGAATACGTCTCGACCGAGGACGAAGACAGCCCCAACCCGCCGGGTGAACCGTTCCAAGGCGGGCCACAGGCCCAACCGGCAGAGCAATCGCCCTCCCTTTTCCAGTAGAATTTCCAGGTAAGGACCACAGACCCAAAAGGGGCCGGGCGCCGCTGCAAAGCAGGTGACCGGCCCCCGACTGTTCCAGGCAGGTAAGAATGGAACCCACAGAACAATCAGACCAAGCAAACAGCTACGAATACCAAACCATCGGGCCACCGGGGACCGGCAAAACAACCTGGATCACGAGCCAGGTCAACCGGCTGGTTGAGGAAGGCGCAAACCCCATAATAGTCTGCTACAGCCGGGCATCGGTACAGGAAGTAATCGGCAGGGAACTTCCCCTGGACACTGGACAAATCGCAACGCTCCACAGTTTCTGCCACCGGCTGCTCGACCGACCAATGATTGCCGAACTCCAGATTGCCGATTGGAACGAAACCCACACCGAACGGTACCAGCTAAACGCGAGAGCGTCCCGGGGGAACCTGGACAGCAACGCCGCCGATATACCGCAGGGCGACGGCGCAGAGCGCATGATGGCGGAATTCATGAGGGCCAGGGCCAGAATGGAACCGCCCAAGGCTTACGCCGAGACATTCGGACAGATGTGGAAGGCCTGGAAGACCAAGAACAACCTGCTCGACTACATGGACATGGTCGAGGAAGTCCTTCTCAGAAAAATACCGCCGCCCAACGGCGCCAACATAATTTTCGTGGACGAAGCGCAGGACCTGGACCTCCTGCAACTAACCCTGCTACGTCAGTGGGGAGAAGAGGCCGGCTGCCTGGTATTGGTCGGAGACCCTGACCAGACAATATACACCTGGCGCGGGGCAGACCCCAACGCGTTCACCAACTCCAATATCCCGGAAGAGAACATCCGGGTCCTGAACCAGAGCTACCGGTTGCCCAGACAGGTCCACCAGAAGGCCATGGACTGGATTAACCAGGCCACCAACCGGCGCCGGATCTCATACGCGCCGACTGACGCCGAGGGGGAGGTAACCTACGAAGAAATAACCTTCCATGATAAGGAGAAGCTGGTAGAAAAAGCCTTCTCGCACATGATCGACGGCGACCAGGTGATGTACCTGACCACCTGCGCCTACATGCTCGACCCGCTGATCGCAGAGCTCAAAGAAAAGGGAGTCCCATACCACAACCCGCTGGCCACAACCAACGGGGGCTGGAACCCCCTAGTGAAGAGACCCAACCAGGTCACGGCCGCCGACCGGCTGACCGCCTTCATGGGTCTCTCCACGGAGGGAGGGTGGACGGCCCAGGACCTGGCCAACTGGACGGCGTTAATGCCGGTCAAAAACGTGCTGCCCCGCAAGGGCAGGGAATTGCTGAAAGAGCTGGAAAACGGCGACGACGGTTTCGTCGACTGGGAAGACGTCGAGAGACTGATAAATCCGGCCGCCATAGAGGCGGGACTCACCGGCGACCTCGACTGGCTGAAGGAAAACCTGATGCCATCGAAGAAGGCCAGCCTGGAATACCCGCTACGCGTCGTGGAGAAGAGCGGCATCGGAGCGCTTAACGACCGGCCGCCGGTAATCGTGGGAACAATCCACTCCGTAAAGGGCGCCGAAACCGATGTGGTGTACCTCTTCCCCGACCTGAGCCGCAAGGGCTACCAGGAATGGATCAGCAAGAACGAGGAGGACCGGAACGGACTCTACCGGCAGTTCTACGTGGCCATGACGCGCGCCAAGAAGAAGCTGGTAATCGGAAAACAGATATCCATATTCGCAGTGGACCTGTGGCCCGAGGAAGAAGACGGAGTATCCGAGGACGAATAAAACAAACAAGGAGTAGCACTCGCCGATGGTGAAAAAAATCTAGCGGAAAACATCGCCAGCCAGATCCTGCAGATGATAGAGGAGGGCGGACTCGCCCCCTGGGAGAAGGACTGGAACAGCAGCGGGCTAATGCCCCTCAACGCCAAGACCAATAAGCCGTACCGGGGCATCAACATCTGGATCACCATGGCGTCCCAGATGCTCCACAACTACCAGGACCCCAGGTGGATCACCCTCAAGCAGGCCAACAATCTTGGCGGCCAAGTAATCAAGGGTGAGAAGTCCACAACCATCGTTTTCTGGCAGTTTCCCAACAGCCCGAAGGCAGAGAGCCGCGACAGCGACCCCATAATCGACGCAGGCGACGACGCCGCCGACAACGGCGAAGAAACCAGGCGCCAAAACCGGAGAGGGCCGATATGCAAGCCTTACCGCGTCTTCAACGTAGAGCAGACCACCGGCTGCCGCCTCAAGGAGCTCCAGAGAGCGCTACCGGTCGATCACGATCCGATAGCCGCCGCAGAGCTGATCACCGCCGAGATGGCCGACCCGCCTGAAATCATCCACTACGCGACGGCGGACCACGCTCCCCACTACCGCCCGTCCACAGACCAGGTATTCCTGCCGGAGACCTCGCGCTACAACCGGATGGAATCCTACTACGACACCAGGTTCCACGAGCTGGCCCACGCCACCGGAGCCCCCAAGCGCCTGCACCGATTCGACAGCAGCAGATTTGAGCTTCACGACCGGGGCATCGAGGAAATGATAGCGGCGATGACCTCCGCCATGCTGTCGAACGCCTGCGGCCTCCCCAGGGAGACGATAACGCGAAATGCAGCCTATATCCACGCATGGGCAGACACGATAAGGGAGGATCCAGGGATCCTGATAACCGCGGCCCAAAGGGCCCAGAAGGCGTACAACTGGATCACAAACGCGCCGCCCGACGGACCGGCCAACGATGACACGGAAGCCGAGGACGACAAAATCATGGCGACCGCCGACAGAGAGCCGGCGCTGGCAGCAGCCTGAGAGGCAGGACGCCCACCAAACCCCACTAACGGAGAGCTGAACCCAAATATGGACGACACCCAGTTCTACCAGGTAGAAGCCAACGAGTTCATAGCCGGCGTGGAGGACTACGCGCTCGACGAGGAGAACCATCTATATTACCTCTCGATGATCGGACCGCAGATAGCGGTCAAGGCCATATCGGCCGCAATGGTAAACTCGCCGCCCAAACCGGCGATCATAACGCCCCTGGACCAGAACGGCCAGGGGCTTTACAGATTCAGCATCACCGCAAGCCAGCCGGAGCTGAAGCAGAAGACTACCTGGCGCCGCATCATGAAAAAGCTGCCGGCCACCGGCAGCTACCACATGGTCATGTACCCGAGAATAGCGGAAGAGCGCAGCGTCTCCGGAAACGAGATGCTCATGCTGATGAACAGCGAAGAGCCAGAAGAGGAACTCTACTACCGGCTTCTCACCAGGATCACGCACCTCCCGCTGCACAAGAGCTGGAGCCACTGGCTGTGGAAGCGAGCCCGTGAAATGCGGGAAATCGAGGAGTTGCATACAATCAACATCAAGGCCTACAAGGCCACCTACAAGCCCGGTTACCTGGCAAGAGACATCTCCGCTGCGGTCGCCAATAAACAGCTGACGGTGAAGGAGGATTAAGGCATGCCCAGACTAGCCTCACAGGCCATCGGCCAGTATTACCCCACGCCGCCGCGGACCATCGAGCTAATCGCGGACAAAGTGGACATTGCCTGGCCTGACCAGGACAAAGACGACGCCACCGGCCGGGAAAAGATAACCATCTTCGATCCCTGCTGCGGGCAGGGCAAGGCGGTCGACCAGCTGGCCCAGCTGGCCGGAAACCGGGACGCAACGCTACTCTACGGCATCGAACTCAACTACGGGCGAGCCAAGGACGCCGCGACGCGGATGAACCACGTGCTGGCATCC
The DNA here is from genome assembly GCA_002238505.1 of SAR202 cluster bacterium bin22. GTDB lineage: Bacteria > Chloroflexota > Dehalococcoidia > Lucifugimonadales > UBA3495 > Bin22. The sequence goes on from MPMM01000012.1 coordinate 43,737, forward strand.
GACATCTTCGGCAGCGCCATAACCAACGAGGCTTTCGACATACTTTTCCTCAATCCTCCGTACGACTTCGACCCGGAGAGCAAGAGAGCAGAGCTAGCGTTCCTGGAACGGTGCCACCGATACCTCAAGCCCAACGGGCTGCTGGTCTACCTGATACCGCAGCAACAGCTGGAGCTGACCGCCCATACCCTGGCGGAGAACTACAGCCAGATCCAGACCTGGAGCATGCAGGACCCGGAGTACGCCACCTTCAAGCAGGTAATAGTAATGGGGACGAGGAGAACCCAGCCCGGTCTCGACGCGACGAAGGAGAGGGAACTGCAAGGCTACGCGACCCTAAGGCCTCCCATGCTTGACGGTGAGAGCGGGGAAAACTACTACATCACGCCGGCGGCGCCGGTCCCCATCGGAATGAAGGTAACCCAGATAGACCAGGGCACAGCGATGGAGGAAGCGCGCGACCGCGGAGTGCTCACCAGCCGGGAGTTCGCAGCGCTGATGACCAGCGCAGTTGAGCACCAAAGCATGCCGCTGATGCCGCTGCGAAAGGGCCACCTCGTGTCGCTCATAGCAGCCGGACTGCTGAACAACATGAAGCTGGAACACGAGGACCAGGAGATCCTGGTCAAGGGCAAAAGCAGCAAGAAAAAGGTGGTCGAGGTGGACAATGCCCAGGAAACCGTCATCCGCGAACGCCTCGAAAAAACGATTATGTACATCAACCTGAGGACCGGGGAACTGGTCAAAGTCGAAGGCTAGGAGCCGGCACGAAAGCGAGACTAGGAGCGAAAAAGAATGGTGGCTACGACACGCTACAAAGACGACCTGGACGTCGTCATTGGGGTCGACGATGACGAAGAAGAGGCCCAGGACGCAGAACCGGATGACATCGGGGAACCGGAGTACCGGACAGAAAAGGTAGGCGAATGGGTCACCACCTACCGGAACAGCATAACGGAGAAGGTCCTGAACAGCTATCCGCCAACCTACCGGCCCCAGGACTTCCGGGAAGTGCTGCTGCCCGGTCTGTTGAGAACGCCCAAAGGAGGGCAGGGCCACGCCATCAAGGCCATATCCCACGCCGTAAACACCTACGGCAGCGCCAACGTAGTTGGTGAAATGGGAATAGGTAAGACGATTATAAGCATAGCAGCCACCGAGTACCTCGGGAAAAAACGGGTCCTGGTGCTGTGCCCGCCCCACCTGGTCGAGAACTGGGAACGAGAAATCCGCCAGACGCTGCCCCATCCCTACTGCCATATCGTGAGGGACACCCGCGACCTGAAGCGGACCGTCGAAAGGGTGGATATCCTCCAGAGAACAACCCCCGACCGGCCGGCATACTTCATCCTGAGCCGGGAGGTGGCCAAGCGAAACTACCGCTGGAAGGCGGCCTACATAACCCGGCAGGAGAGGACCTTCAACACCGAGGGAGACAGAATCGGAACGGGCTACTACCGGGCCACCTGCCCGGAATGCTACGCGCCGGTCACCAAGGCCAACGGCAACGCCAGGACAATTCCGGAACTCGAGGCGAACAGGCTCTACTGCCTGAAGTGCAAGGGCGCTCTATGGAGCGCAGACCGCAACGGCGAGCGCAAGGAAGCCACCGCCGACTACATCACCAAGAGGATGAAGCGTTGGTTCGACATGATCATCGTGGATGAGATCCACGAATACAAAGGGGGCAAGACCGCTCAAGGCATAGCGGCCGGAAACCTGGCCAGCGTCTGCCAGAGCTGCATAACGCTCACCGGAACCCTGATGGGAGGTTACTCAAGCACCCTGTTCTTCCTGCTGTACCGGTTCAACCGCCAGATAAAAACCGACTTCGGCTTCCACGATATGCCCCGCTGGGTCGAGAATTACGGCTTCGTCGAACAGACGATCAGAAAAGAACAGGGAGACGCGAGGGACGGCCGCATGAGCAAGCGCCAGTCCAACCGGGAACTGCCGCCCAAGGAAAAACCAGGCCTGGTCCCGGACGCCATACTCCACATCCTCCCGAACACGGTCTTCATAAGGCTGCACGACGTCGCCGACGACCTGCCGCCGTACGAGGAAAAGCTGGTCCTGGTCCCCATGGAGAGCGACGAGGACCTCAAATTAGAAAGCCAGGAAGACCAAACGAATCCCAGCGCCGACAGCGACAGCGGCCAAGCGGACCATGATGCATCAACCGAAGACACAGACGTTCAGGAAAATGAGGGAGCCAGCATCGACGGGCAGGAGGTCGAGGACCTCGACGACGACCAGTACGAGGACGAAGTCCACACCGAGGGATTCGACCCGAACGGCAGCCAGGAGTCAAACTACCAGAACCTGCAGAAAATGCTCTTCAAGGCAATAGTAAAGACCCGGTTTACCAGGCTGATGTCCAAGGTTGTATCAACCTACGTCCAGTCCCTGCTGACCTACCCGGACCTCTGCACCCAGGGCGAGAACCTGCACCTGCCGGTCAAGCTCAACGAGGACACCGGGACCTACGTCCACATGGACATCGTGGCGCCCCCGATGGACGCAGACAAGCTCTATCCGAAAGAGGAAGCCCTGATCAAGACCATAAAACAGGAACGCGCGGCGGGAAGAAGGGCGTTGGTGTACGTCACGCACACAAACCGTCGGGATATAATCCCCAGACTGGAGCGGGTTCTGAGGGACGCCGGCATCCATAGCGCCAGCATGCGGACCGGAGACGGCGGCGGCGCCCAGCACCGGGAAACCTGGATCAAGCAGAAACTTTCCCAGGGCATCGACGTACTTATCTGCAACCCGCAGCTGGTGGCCACCGGCCTGAACCTGACCCAGTTCCCGGTAATAATCTGGTATGAGATGAACTACTCCATCTACCTGACACGGCAGGCCTCCAGGCGCTCCTTCCGGATCGGACAGGACCAGAACGTGACCGTATACATGATGGCGTACCGGGGCACCATGCAGGAGGCGGCCATGCGCCTGATTTCGCAGAAAATGAACCAGTCAATGATGGTCGAGGGCCAGCTCCCGGAAGACGGCCTGGCACAGCTTGAGCAGGACGAGAGCGACAACCTGATAATGGCGCTGGCCAAATCGGTGCTGGACGGGGCCGAGACGGTCGGCGACCTGGAGACCATCTTCGAGAACGCAAAGCGCCAGGACACGGAGGACGAGGGGTTCATAACCGACCAGGAATGGACCAATACCCACCAGTACCAGGAGATCGTCGTAAACCGAATCGGAGCCCCGCCGGAAAATCAGACCCCGGAAGAAACGAAGGCAAGCTGGGAAGATATATTCGGAGTGACCATCACCAGATAGAACGTCATCAGTCCGGCCCTGACCAGGCCGGACCCCTGCATGGATTCAGACAAAAATGAGGCAAGCCACGCGGGAGGAAAAATGACCCAGGAAATCCACATACCGGACCGGATCGGCAGGACCACGGTCGGAAGGGCTCAGCCAAAAACGCTGATAACCAGAGGCTCCGGCTTCGTAGACCGGTACGACGGGGTGATCAACCCCTTCATCGGCTGCTCCTTCGGATGTACCTATTGTTACGCCAGCAACTTCGCCAGCTCAGAGACCATGCAGAAAGAATGGGGCTCGTGGGTGACGGCCAAAACTAACATCTACCAGCAGATCGACAAATTGCCCAAGGGCAGCCTGAACGGCAAGACAATCTACATGGCGACCGCAACAGATCCTTACCAGCCGCTGGAGCGGCAGGCCCTGGCAACCCGGGTCGTCATGGAATGCCTGGTGGATAACCAGCCAAGGGTAAAAATGGTGATTCAAACCAGAAGCCCCCTGGTGGAAAGAGACATCGACCTCTTCCAGGAGCTGGTACAAGGCGGCGGCCGCCTGCAGATAAACATGACGGTGACCACCGACGACGAGGAAGTCAGGAAGGACTTCGAGCCAGGCTGTCCCAGCAATCCGGCCAGACTGAAATCCGTCGCCAGCCTGACCAGGCAGGGCGTGCAGACCTGCATCACCATGACGCCGCTCCTGCCCCTCAGGAACGCCGCCGCCTTCGGCCAACAACTGCTGGACACGGGGTGCCGGCGATTCATAATCCAGGACTTCCACGCCCCAGCAAAGCCGGGAGTGAGATTCGTCCGAGGGACGGATGCCAGGGCGCCGGAACACCTGGAGAGGCATTACGGCCTGGAGCACAGCGAGGCGCTGAAAGCGTACCGGCAGGAATACTTCGCCAGCAAGGCGACGCTGGCGGGCATGCTGCCGCAACTGGGTGTCGGCAAGCCGGGATTCGCGCCGCCCTTCTAAAAGATAACCAGAGCCCCTCCACAGAGGCACAAGGGAGGGGATCCCACAGAGAGGACCCAATCACAACCGCACGAAGAGAATCAGCCCTGATAAGCACCGCACAATACTGCGAGGAAGGGCTGGTGCTGACCGACGAAGGATACCCCAAGGGAGCAGGCTGGCGCCTGCTCAGAGAGCCTGACGGCCTGACCGGCGAGATAGCCGAAATTCTGAAGATGGAAGAAGGGACAGCGCACGCTGGCGGAAGACCGCACGAAAGTCACCGGCACTACCGGGACGAAATCTCGTCAAAATATGACTGGCACTACTGGATCGAAGACGGCCAATGGTTCGTGGAACACATGGCCACCGGCCGACGCCAATCGCTCCGAGAAGCAATACTCAACTGAAGGCGGCCAGAGGTGTAGAAAATGCAGGACGAGCTGACACGCGCAGAGGAGGCCCTCCGACACATCCCAGCCGACGACCGGGAGACCTGGGTACGAATGGCATTCGCACTCAAGAGACACTTCGGCGACGTGGCTATGGCCATCTGGATGGACTGGAGCAGAACGTCCCCGAAATTCAGCGAAAAAGCGGCCCAGACCTGCTGGCGGTCGGTCAAGGACAACGGGGTCGTCGACCTGCGGCACCTCTTCCGGACCGCAAGAGACAACGGCTGGAGGCCTCAGAACACGGCCTCAATACGGTTCGAAAACCGTCAGGAAGAGATCGCGGAACGGCGCCGCCAGCACGAGGAGCTCAACGAGAAAAGGGCGCGGAACGCCGCGCGGACAGCCCAGGCCAGATACCGCAGCGCCAGACCCGAGACCCACCCTTACCTGGAGAAAAAAGGGTTCCCGGAACTGATAACCCGAGTGCTCAACAGCCGGATCATACTCCCGATGTCGGCGAGACCCGGCGACAGCAATTTCGCTGATTCAATAACCGCCGTGCAGAGCATCAGAGAAGACGGTACCAAGCTCTTCGAGCCGCCCTACTGCCGGAGCAGCGGCTCAAGCATGCACCTAGAACAGAGAGAGAGGCCCGAGATAACCTGGAACTGCGAGGGCTACGCCACCGCCCTTTCAATAAGCGCGGCGCTGGACGTCATGGGACGCGACAACGACCTGATCATAGTCGCCTTCTCGGCCGGAAACCTGCTGAAAATAGCCCAGGAGGGTATCGTGGTGGCGGACCACGACCTGTACATCTGCCGATACCCGGACTGCGGCCATAAATGGGACCAGGAGACCTGGGAGCCAAGGCCGCCGTGCCCCGAATGCGGCCACGAAGGCATACCGCCCACCGGCCAGAGGTTCGCCCGAAGCATCGGGCTGACCTGGTGGCAAAGCCCCGAACCCGGAGACGCCAACGACCACCACATGAACCGGGGCCTGGACAACCTGGCCGAGGAGCTGACCAGAGGGCCACTGGTCGAGTACCGCAGCCGCCAGGCAGCCTGAAATAACAAGCCACCAAGAGAAGAAAGACCCCGGCCGCAAGGCCGGGGCGACACAACACGCCCGGAAAAAGGCGGCAGACCACCTGCTGAAGAAAGAAAGGAGAGGAATGACCGAAAACGCCAACCACCCGTGGTACGACCGGCCGAACGCAACCATCAACGCAGAAGGCGACCTGGAGATAAGAGCATCCGCAGCACGAAGCTGCCGACGCGCCCTGTGGTACACCGTGACCGGGGTGAAAATCACCGACCCGCCCACGCGCCAGGACCGGGCCCGAATGGAATCCGGCAAGATGATGGAACCGGTGCTCATCGAACTGATGAGGGAAGAGGGCTGGAACATAAGGCACAACAGCCAGCTGCAGCCGGAGACCTGCCGCATAAAGATGATGCCCGGCGTATACGTCACCGGAACGTGGGACGCCTTCGGCCGGGCGCCGGAGGGCCAAAAACCGGCCACTGACTCGGTAATCGAGGTAAAGGTCCGGGGCAACGCCCAGTACAACAACTGGAGCATAAGGGGAGCGGCGCTGGCCACCCCGGACGCAGTATCCCAGGGCGCCATCTACGTCTGGCAGATGGACCCGACCGGAGACCTGGTCATAGCCACCATGAACCGGGAGACAATGGAATGGGACACCGAGCAGATCGCCAACGCCCGGCTGAAGGCCGCCATGTACGACACAGTAGCCTGGCTCGCGCCGCTTCACGAACGGCTGAAGGCCAGCGGCCCGGAAGCGAAGCTGCCCCCGGGCCGCGACTTCACAATGAAGAACTACCAGTGCCAAAACTGCCCGTTCCAGACGGAGTGCTACGCCAGCGAGAAAAAGGAGGCTGAGCCCCAGGGAACCCGCCACACAGTGAACATTGAGGACGCCACCCAGGCGCTCCTGGACTACGAGGACGCGGCAGTGGCCATCGACGAACAGACCGAAAAGAAAGCAGCCAGCATGGCCGTCATTGCCGCCTGGTACGAGTCCACGGAGCAGGGCAAGATGAAGCTGCAGGGCCACAAGAAGGCAAGGACCATCAGCCGGGTCAGCTACCCGTCATACCAGGTCAGCGACAAAGCTGTCAGGGAGCTCCTCACTGACGAGCAAAAGGAGGAGTTCGTAACCGAAAAGGAAATCAGCTACGTGCGGGTCAGCTGACCGGCGTGCGCTAAAATAAAAAGCGAAGGAGTCCCACGATATGGTAGAAAAAGACAACCACATGCGGATAGTGGAGGCAACCCCCCTGGAGCACGGAGCAGATTACACCCGCTTCGACATCCCCAGATGGGGCGTAACGTTCCCCATTACCGTCTACCGGATGAACCCGGAACAGCAGCACATGCTCCCACTGAACCAGACGCGCGTAATGCTGATGCTGGCTCGGTCACTGAAGCACGGCAAGTCGGCCGACCTCCAGGAAAACTGGAACTGGCAGTTCGTCCGCCTGGCCAGCGACGAGGAAAAGGAAGAATACTACGTCAAGAATCCGCCGGTCAAAAGGGCGGACGTCCGGATGACCGGACCCGCCGGAATGAGCCCCAACGAGGTTTACCGGCACCTGAGCATACAGCGGCAGACGGCCCTCAAGCTGGCCATGAAGCACGTGCATGCCGTCATCAAGGACCCTACCGAGGAACAGATCCTGGCCACGGCCGGAAGGTTCGCCGACTGGATCGAAGAGGGCATACTGAACCAGGCAGGGCAGGGCGACCAGCAGCTGGACAAAGCGCAGCCTCTCTACGAGGAGCCCATCGCCGTCCCCGAAACCGTGGACGAGGCGGTGGCCAACAGCCAAGAGGCCGCTGAAACCAGCTCCGAAGAGGACATCCTGGTGATACCCGAAGACGACGACTCACCGGCGGGGTTTATGGAAAATCTGCCGGTGGCCGAGCCGGAAGAGAGGGAGGCAAAGGCCCAGGCGGAGCCAGCCAGCGCCAACGGCGCCGCAGCGCTGCCAAGCGGGCCAGAAGCACCGCAAGCAGAGGAGTACCACGGAGACCCGTCCGAAATGGAATGGAGCCAGAACTAGGAAGGAAGCTTTCCCAGGGCCAACCAAAATAGCGGAGGACAACATAAAAATGGCCGAGAAGAGCTGGCAGGAAATGGTAATGGGGGAACTGAGGGAACCAGAGCAGCCGCAGCACCTCAGAGCATCGGGACTCCACCACTGCATCAGAGCGCTGGCTTACATCCACAGAGGTACTCCGGTCAGCGACCCGCCAGAGCAGGACGACTACAACAAGATGGCCCTGGGAAACATGGCCGAGATCCTCATAATCAAGAATATGGAGGACGCAGGCTGGGAAACAAAACACACGATCTGCTCGCCGGAAGGACAGCTGGAAGTCAAAATACCCCTCCCTGACGGCGAGACATATATCCCCGGCCACCCGGACGGCCTGTGCCGCCACAAGATCTACACGCGAAACGCCTGGCTCAACCTGGAATGTAAATCGATGGGAGTACGCCGCGGCGCGGAGGTCAGGGCCCACGGCGTTAAGGTCCATTACCCCGGGTATATCGTACAGATAGCCCTGTACGCCCAGGAACTGCACCGCATGGGATTGACCGAGCATCCTCACCACGGCGTGTTCGGATTAATGGACCGGGACGGAAACAGCCTGCCGCCAGACCGGGCAACCTGGAAGGCGGACACAGCACAGAAGGCGCTGGAGAAGGCGGCCAAGGCCGCAGCGACCGCCGACAGCGGTGATCTCCCAGACCGGCCCTTCCACGCGGGGTCCACCGAATGCAACATGTGCGAATTCAGAACGCTGTGCCGCGGAAAGAGGCCGCCGAGGACGGCGGCAATGGCTCCAATAGAGAGCGACGAAAAGCTGGTGCTGGACGCCGCCGCCGAATGGCTGGAGGCGAGGCCCTCAACAGAGCACGCCAAGGCGGTGCTGCAACAGACCTCGGATAACCTGGACGGCAGGACCGTGGCCGCCGGTGAAGTGCTGGCCGGTTACTTCGAACCAAGAAACCGGCCCAAGTACGACAGCCAGCAGCTGGAGGAAAAGGTGCCCCTGGACATCCTGAGAACCTGCGTGAATGAAGGCCCGCCGGACCGGGGCGCCTTCTGGATACGCCAGAAAAAAAGCTAACTGGGAGAAAGCCTGCGGTCCAGCTGAACCGTACGTTCCTCGTACTCAAGCTCCAAAAGCGACAGATCGCGCTCAAGCTCAATATCATACTTCCGCTTCTGATTCTCTGGAGCACGCTCCCGAAGACGGGAGGCCCGTTCCTCCAGGGAGTCCTCCCGGGCGTCACGATACCGGGCAAGCAACTCGTAGGGATCGACACCCTGGCGGTCCGCCTCCCGGATGATCGAAGAAGCGCTGGGCAGCGACGAACTCCCGTCGTCCTGACTGACCACAATCCCGCATCCCATTACCAGAAGCGAGAGACACAAAGTGACGACGGCTATGCTTAAAACCAAAGGGTAACGGAAAGGGACCGCAACACCCATAGATAGACCTCCGCGATAAGACAGATTAGGAAAAGCAGCAGAGCCAGAGAGACTCCAACCAGGGGCAAATACCGGAGACAGCTCAGCCCGTCGGAACAAACTTCCGGACCAACCGCTCCAGCAAGTCCAAGTTGCCAGCCTGCACCCAAACGGAGCCCGAGCCTGCAAACTTGAGGACAACACCCTCTCCGCCAAGCAACAGAGTGGCCAGACCAGGCATCTTACCGATGCTGTAATCCACGCCGCCGTCAAAGGCGACCAGGTGCCCGGTATCAACGACCAGCTCACCGCCGGCCTCACTAACGCGGACCTCAGTAATACCGCCGTAAGCCCCGCACCAGACGAAGCCTCCGCCACCGGCAGCCCGCATGCGGGTAAAGAACGCGGACTCCCCCGAGAACATGGAACCCAGACCCTGGAAGTCAGCGTCCGGCTTCAGATCGCCGGTATAAGCAAGCAACGCGCCAGCTTGAAGGAGCACCTCCTGATAGGGCTCAACCCACAGCTCGGCAACGGAACCCGGGACCGGGGGCGACAACGCCACCCAGCCGCCGGACGGACCACCGGAAAAGGAATTGAGAAAGAAGGATTCGCCGGTGAGCTTCCGCTCCAAACCGCTTAAAAAGCCACCCTTACCGCTACTCATACGGACTCCCTGACAGGAGACCATGGCGCCAGGCTCCGCCATGAGCGCCTCCTCCGGATCGAGCCACACAGTGACCATCGGGAATCCACCCTGCTCCGAATGTTCAGTACGCACGCTAACCCCCCTGTTCAAGGGCCACCGGCCCAAAAAAGATAGAACCGGAAATGAAAGGCAGGACCGGCCCAAAAAAGGATAACATCAGGGCCATGAACGTGACTTTCACAAAACGACTTAAAAAAATGCTCGGGCCCACGACCCTGATCATGCTGGCCGCAGCGCTAATGGCGTGCCAGGAAGAAGAGGCCGCCCGACGGCCGGGACCATCGGAACCGACGCCAACACTGACCGAATACGGGGACTTCCAATGCAGCTACTGCGCCGCCTTCGCCCTGCTGATAATGCCCGAAATTAAAACGGAGTTCCTGGACACCGGACTGATGAGATTCGAGTACAAGCACTTACCCATACTGGGGCCCGGGTCATGGGCCGCGGCCAACGCTGCGGAATGCGCCCGCGAACAGGACGCCTTCGATGAGTACCATGACAGCCTATATACAAATGCGGCCCACGGGACCCTGAGTACGGACCTGCAAGGCCTGATGGCAATAACGGAAGACACGCAGCTGGACCAGGAGGACTTCGAAGACTGTCTACGGGACCAACGCCACCAGGCAACCGTGGAAGCAGACCGGGACGAGGCCCGGCGGATAGGCGCAAGGGGGACACCAACGCTGGCCGTGGACGGCCACATAATCGAATGGACGTCCTACCGGAACCTGAAAACCCAGCTCAACGAGTGGGTCGAGCACTACAACAGCCAAGCAAGAAAGGGGAGCGGAGCGTGACAGGGCAAAAAGCATTCCAACGGCACGAAAAACCGGCGAGGCCGACAAAGGCCAAGCCCGACAAGAAAAGAAAGGCTCCATGCTAGGATAGGCTACCCACAACCACCACAGCGCGGACAGGCATGGACCAAGCACCCGTAACAGCCGACGATGACGGCGAAAGGAGGCTACCCATGCTGAAAAGAAGAGTTGACTACGAGCCGGAGGCCAAGGTGCCCGAGACAAGGTTGGAACTGATCCACAACCTGATCCACCACTGCGACCGCTGCCCGCTCCACAGGGAGCGGATTCACGCCGTCCCCGGCACCGGGCCCGAATCGGCAGAGATATTCATGCTGGGCGAGGGCCCCGGCAAGAACGAGGACGAGGAGGGCAAGCCCTTCGTCGGCCGGGCCGGCAAACTGCTGGACGAGCTGCTTGCGTCAGTCGAAATGACGAAGCAGGACATCTACATAACCAACATAATCAAATGCCGCGCCCCGGGAAACCGGGACCCGCTGCCGGAGGAGCAGGAAGCATGCAGCCGCTTCCTTAGAATGCAGCTGACGACGCTTGAACCGCTTCTAGTCGTAACCATGGGCCAGTTCGCCCTCTCCCACTTCCTGCCGGGGGAACCCATCGGCAAAGCCCGGGGACGGCTACGCAACGTAGGCGGACAGCTGGTGTATCCGGTAATACACCCGGCCGCAGCGCTGAGGAGAGGAGACTTCCACGAATGGGCCAAGGAAGACTTCCTGAGACTGCCCGCCATACTGGAGCAGGCAAGAAGCGAGCCTCCGGCCGAGGAAAACCCGAAGGTCAGAACCCCCAGAAAGCCGCCCAACGACGAAGACAGGCAGCCGACCCTGATCTGAAAACCAAACAAGTAAAGGAGCCCGCAGGACCATGAACGACACCATAACGAACCGGAAACGAATAGCCGACGCGATGACGGCCGCCGGCATAGCCCAGCGGATAAACATGGGCCAGGCCCATACCTCGGAAAACTCCGTAGTGGTGCTCAAGCGCAGGTACCTCAGGAAAAACAACCAAGGCGAGGCCATCGAACAGCCCAACCACATGTACGAAAGGGTGGCCGACAACCTGGCCCAGGCCGAGCTGTTCTACAACGCCAGCGAGGAGGACCGACGGGCCGTGAAAGGCCAGTTCTTCGACGTGATGAGCCGCCACGACTTCCTGCCCAATTCGCCGACGCTCATGAACGCCGGCCGCGAGCTCCAGCAGCTCTCAGCATGCTTCGTGTTGCCCGTGAACGACTCTATTGAGTCGATATTCACGAGCGCCAAGGACACCGCCATCATCCACAAGTCAGGCGGCGGCACCGGCTTCTCCTTCTCCAGAATCCGCCCAGCCGGAGACCGGGTGGGAACCACCGGCGGCGTAGCCTCAGGGCCCGTGAGCTTCATACGGGTATTCGACACCGCAACCGAGGTGGTGAAGCAGGGCGGGACCCGCCGCGGAGCCAATATGGGAATCCTGGACATATCCCACCCGGACATCCGAGAATTCATAGAGGCCAAGAATACCGGCGAGTTCCTGCAGAACTTCAATATCTCCGTGGGCGTAAGCGAGGACTTCATAGCGGCCGCACTGGCCGGCGAAGACTACGACCTGATCAATCCGGCGACCCGCGAGGTCACCGGAAAAGCGAACGCCCGGGAAATTTTCGACCTGATAGTGGACAACGCGTGGGCCACCGGCGACCCGGGGCTGGTCTTCCTGGACCGGATAAACCGGGACAACCCCAACCCCCAGATCGGCAGGATCGAAAGCACCAACCCCTGCGTCACCGGAGACACGCTGGTTATGACAACCGAGGGACCCATTCCGGTCAGAGAGCTGGTCGACGTCCACTTTGACGCGCTGCTCCACGGCGCCCCCTACCCGTCGGGACCCAACGGCTTCTTCGCCACCGGCGCCAAAGAAGTCATACAAATCGTCGGAACGCCGAACCCAGGAACACCGGCAATCACGTTGACCAGGGACCACCTGGTACGCAGAATCAGCAACGGGCACACCGAATGGATACCGGCCGGAGAAATACGGCCCGGAGACAAGCTCGAGCTGAACAACCACGAGCTGGCACACCAGGAAGATCCAAGGGCCATCGGCCAAGCAGCAGTGGAACAGGCCAGAGACAGAGCCCCGTTCTGGGGCAACCGACTGGAAGACCTGCTCTCCCACGCCGTTCTAGCAGTCAACGAACACAACAGCAGCGAAGAGACCTCCTGGGACCAGAGACTGCCAGCCCAGGCCGCAACGGTCCTGCTGGACAGAACCAACGCCAATCACGTAGCGACGAAGGAAATCCTGATCAGGACGTCCAGAAGCACAGAACTGGAGGCCTGGCTACACCAGGTGTCCCGTTGGAACGAAGAGGCTTACAACGAGTGCGCCGTCAAAGCGGTGGAAATAGCCGACGGGCTATCCCCAACGGCCTTCCACGCCCCCAGGTTCACCACAGTAACAGCAATAGTGGAAGCAGGAACGCAGGAGGTATACGACGTCCAGATACCCGGCGCGAACGCCTTCGACGGCAACGGGTTCGTGCTGCACAACTGCGGAGAACAGCCGTTGGCGCCCTACGAGTCCTGCAACCTGGGCTCCATCAACCTGGCCAGGATGGTCCGCTACACGGAAACAGGAGCCGAGATCGACTACGAAAAACTGGAGGAGACCACCCGCATAGCGGTCAGAATGCTCGACAACGTCATCGACATGAACAACTACCCGCTGAAGGAGATCGAGGATATGACCCGCCGCACCCGGCGCATCGGGGTCGGTATCATGGGATTCTCCGACCTTCTGGTGCAGCTCGGAATCCGTTACGACTCCGAGGAGGGACTGCAGATAGCCGAGGACGTGATGAGCGCCATCCAGCGCATGACCCACGAGGCCAGCCACGAGCTGGCCAGCGAACGCGGCACCTTCCCGGAATGGGACCACTCCCTCTACAACAGCGGGGATAACCCCCGCCAGATGCGCAACTCGGCGCCGGTAACCATCGCGCCAACGGGGACCATCAGCATAATCGCCGACGCCTCCAGCGGCATTGAACCCCTGTTCGCGCTATCCTACGTCCGAAACGTCATGGACAACACCAAGCTGTACGAAGGCTATTCCTACTTTGAGGCCGTCGCCAGGCACCACGGCTTCTACAGCGCCGAGCTGATGGAACAGCTGAGCCAGAAGGGAACGCTGCAGGAACTGGAAGCCCCGGACTGGGCCAAGGAGATATTCAGGACCTCCCACGACATATCGCCCGACTGGCACGTAAGGATGCAGGCCGCCTTCCAGAAATACACCGACAACTCGGTGTCAAAAACGATCAACTTCCCCAACGAAGCCACCCGCGAGGACGTAATGGAAGCCTACCTGCGGGCCTACGAGACCGGCTGCAAGGGGATTACGGTCTACCGGGACGGCAGCAAGGAGAACCAGGTCCTGAGCACCGGGGCCACCGGCACCGCCGAGTCCGACGTTGACGAAGACAACGTTGTGCTCTACGCGCGGAACCGTCCCCGCATAACGTCGGGAAAAACGGAACGCTTCCACACCGGTCACGGCTCCATGTACATCACCATCAACGACGACGAGAAGGGCAAGCCCTTCGAGGTATTTGCCAACCTGGGAAAGGCCGGTGGATGCGACTCGGCGCAGCTGGAGGCCATCTGCCGGCTGGCCTCCATGGCCCTGCGGGCCGGCGTATGCGAGACCGAGATCATAAGCAACCTGCTGGGAATAACCTGCTGCCCCGCGTGGGACAACGGCATCCAGATCCGGTCGGCGCCCGACGCGGTGGCCCGGGCCTTGATAAACCAGGCCACCAACCAGGTAGAGGTCAAGGCGCCGGAGGCCATCCAGATGGGGCTGGAAGCCATGTTCACCACGGTAGAGAACGAAGTGCAGAACAAATGCCCCGACTGCAACGGCAAGGTGATTTACAAGGAGGGCTGCCTCTCCTGCGTCGACAACTACTGCGGCTGGAGCAAGTGCTGACCACACCAAAAAAGAAGCCACGGACCAGGAGAAGCTTCCAATGACAGGAAAAGGACTGCCCAACACTCCCCCGGACATCGAAGGCCCCAACGGCGACTTCAACCGTTACATGCAGGGCCTGAACCGGCCGATACCCGGCTACGTTTACCTGGCAGCGCCCTACTACAGCGAAAACAAGAAGCTGATGGCGCTGAGACGCGAGGCAATCGCCAAAATGGCAAAGGCGATCATCGGACAGGGCAACGCAGTATTTTCCCCAATAGCCTACACCGTGAAACTGGAGGAAGACGGGATCCACCACCCGGACGGATGGTACACCCTTGACATGAGCTTCCTGGCCGCGGCGGCCGGGGTTGTCCTGCTCTGCCTGCCCGGCTGGGAGGAGAGCAAGGGAGTCCTCACGGAACTGGGCTTCGCAAGAGGAAAAGCGACCCCGATCGCGGTAGTAGACCACAGGGAAATGGAAGAGGCCATCGGCGCCGACCAACTCGAGATGATGAGAACCATCTGGAATCAAACCAAAGGGTGCAGCTGAATGACGGCGCCGCCGGCCAGAAGCGGCAAACAAGATGAAGCAAGGGCCGTAACGGACCTGCTCCGCAAGGGCCGGAACTACCGGGAGCTGAGGCTCGACCACCAGATGAGGAAGGGGCGCGGGGACTTCCACGACCACCCCAACGCCCAGGCGGGATTCCACAACATACAGATAGCCATCGACAGATGGAGGAAAACCTGGAAGGCCCGAATGAAACTGCAGGGCAGGGAGGTTCACTCTACACCAGCCGCCGGGCCCTGGCAGAGCGAGTGCTCCGGCCCCTACAGGATGGAGGAGACCCGCAACGTCCGTTACCTGCGGGCCTGCCTGGAATACGCCTGGGCGAGGGAGAACAAATGGGACAGCAACGCGGCCCAGAAACGGGTGCAGGTCACCGCCTGCCGACTGCCCACGCTGAAAGCAGCAACGGAAGCACGAGACCGACGAAAAATGGCGCCGGAAACGGGAACGAAAACCGCCGCCGGTACCCCGCGAAGGAATGGAGAAACCAATGACACAAAGCCGGCTGCCGGAAATTGACAACCCGGTAACCCGGGTCTACGCGCTGAACCACAGGGAGACCACCGAAGAAGAAATAGCCGTAACCTTTGCAATGACCTCCCGCAACCCGGAAGCCTTCGACGCCATCGCCAGACAGGTGACCGCAACCAGGGCAGAGGAGTTCAACGAAAAGTGGGTGCTGGGGTACGGCCACGCGTCAGTGGCAGAACACGCAGTCCTCCACATCGCGGTGGAAAACTTCTCCAGGCTCGCCGTGGACCGGCTGGAGGATAACCGGCTCGGCTCCTACACCGAAAAATCCTCCAGATACCAGGCCATCATCCCAGGAAACTTTCATACACCGGCCGAGCTGGCCGGGAAACCGCAGCTAATCGCCGCCTTCAAGGAGGCGGCAAACCAGCTGATGCAAAGCTACGAGACCATAACCGCCCAGTGCGTAACGCACCTGAAAACCACCACAGACAAAAATGCTGGCGAGACCGAAAGGGCTTTCACCAGCCGCCTGGAACGTATAGCCATGGACTCCAGCAGAGGCCTGCTGCCTGCGGCCACAACAACAAACGTAGGCCTAACCGCCAACGCCAGGACGATGGAACACGCCATCAGCAAGCTGCTGTCAGCGCCCCTCGACGAGGAGAGAGAGCTGGGACAGAAACTAAAGCAGGAAGCGCTCAAAATCTGCCCCTCGCTGGTTAAGTACGCCGAAGCCTCCGACTACCTGCAGAAGGACTTGAACCGACCGGTGCAGATGACCATCGGAGCATCGGCGCGAAACAAAAATAAGGGGCCGGCGGCCCGGGTAATACAGGACGACCGGGACGCCGAGGAAAGGCTCGCCGCCGCCTACCTTTTCCACCGACATAACACAAGCTACCAGCAGGCGAGGAACACCGCCCAGGCGCTCGGAGAAGAGGAAAGAGCAGAGCTGATCGCAAGCTACCTGAAGAGGATGGGGCCCCACGACCCGGGGCCCAGGGAGCTGGAACAGATCCACTTCACACTGGAGCTGGCCATGGACTACGGAGCCCTGCGGGAGTTCCGGCGCCACCGGATCCAATCACTGCTGCCCCAGCAGCCCACCATCTCGCTGGGACGGACCATGCCGGACCTGATAGAGGAAGCCGGCGCAGCCGACGAGTTCGACGAGGCGCTGGAACAGGCCGCGAGGGCGCACCAGAAAATCGCCGAATACTGCCCGCCAGCGGCCGCCTACCTGGTAACCCACACGCACATCCAGCGGATGATCACCACGGTAAACCTGCGCGAGTGCTACCACCTGCTGCGACTGAGGACATCGGAGAAAGCCCACGCTTCAATCAGGCGTCCGATAAAAGAGGCAACGGACAAACTGGCCAGCCTGCACCCCAGCCTTTTCCAGGAAGAAGTCTACCGAAGCCAGGGCTGAGAGGACATATACCATGTTGGAAAAGACAGGCCGGACGCCCCATGAAGATACTCCAACCGGAGGACTGATGCTGAGCGACCAGACGATAAAAAAGCTGATCGACGATGGCGAGATCAAAATAAGCGGCTTCACCGAGCGCGACCTGCAAGCCGCCAGCGTGGAGCTCCACCTGGCAGGCCAGCTGAGAACATTCGACGAGACACCGTCACGGATCGTGGACGTAGAGGAAGGAACCAACGTACCCACCACAGAGGTCGACATAGGACCGGAAGGATACCTCCTCCTTCCAGGAGACTTCGTACTGGGCAGCACGATGGAGATCATAAGCCTGCCGGACTACATTGTCGGCAGGATAGAAGGCAAAAGCACCCTGGGCCGGGTGGCGCTGGCAATACACGCGACGGCCGGATTCATAGACCCAGGGTTCAGCGGAGATCTAACGCTGGAAATAAGCAACCTGGCCAGGCACATCATAAGGCTCCGGCCAGGTATGAAGATCGGGCAGATGGCGCTGATGATGATGGACAAGCCAGCCCGGCGGCCCTATGGCCATCCGGAACTCGGAAGCCATTACCAGAACCAGCGGGGGCCCACCAACGCCAGGCTTTCAGGACAGCCCTAGTCATCGAGGGCGAGCTCCTTCTCAAGCAGCTCAATAGCCTGGTCCACCAGGTCGGAAACGCTACGCTCGGTGATGTAATTCGCGCGACGGAGAAAGGCCTGACGCTCGGCCAATATATGAATGGTCGTCTTGACCTTGCCGTTAGCGCGGGGCTTGGCAACCACGTTGGACCATCTGGACTCGGCCGCATCCGAAGAACCAGAACCGTTCTCCGGAGGAGAATCCGCCAGCTGTCGGCTGACGTCGCGCTCGCGGGCAGCCTCGATGTGCGAGCGACCCGAAAGGGGCACGGAGGGCTTTGAAGACTGGGAACTCATAAACATCACCTCAAACTGCGGCCGCAAGCCGCGATTCAACGAGAGTACCAAGGGTTTCATCCAACCAGGACCACAGGCGGCCCACCTGAGCCGCAGCGCGGGACTCAGGAGCGTATTCACACACCCCGTAACCCCATTCGGACGACTCGTGGAAAAGTACCCAGCGGGAGACCATGACCGGACAGATCTTGAACTCGCCGGCGAAAAGGTCCTCCAGCAGGGACCGCGCCCGCTTGCTGCTGACCGCAACGTGGTTGACGACAAAATAAAGTGGCCACGAGCGTCGCTGGCCAAGAAAGCCGAGAGAGGTATTCACCGTCCGGTCCTGCGGGCTGGCAGAGATAGGAGCAAGCATAAGGTCCATGCGGTCCATATACTCACGCACCCGGTCGGAGTTAAAGCCCGGGAAATCGCAGAAGACGATGTCGTAGGAATCCAAGGATCCGTCAAACATCTCCCGCTCCGGCGCACGACTGACGTCCTTGACCTCCAGGTCCCAGGTAGAAAGCTCCCGCTGGGAACGCCAGAGGAAATGATCACGGGACGACAGCTCCGGGTCGAGATCGACGACACAGACCTTGAGCCCGGCGGCCAGCGCCCGCTCCGCCATCTGAAAGCAGAGAATAGTCTTGCCGGTCCCGCCCTTGAACCCCACAAACCCAACGAACAGAGACATAACTGCAACCCCCCCAAATCGACGACAGGCCGTGACGGCTCGCCGCCAGGATGTTAGAGAACCTTAACAGAAGAACGGTGGGCGGGTAAAGCAGTTTTCCGGCAAGTCTCCACGACTTGCAACAGGAGAGCGGCCAGGACGGGAAGTCACCCGGGCGCTTTGCCATCATACCATCCTGACACCAGGACGCCGTGAAGCCTGGCCGGCGAGAAACAGCGGCCAACAGGGCCACCAAACCCCGTGGGGAAGAGCCTCGCGCCAGAGCAGCGAGGCCGGAAGGTAAGCGGAAGAACGCGCAACCTGCTCAACGAGGTGTGGAAAATGAAAAGCCAGAACTGGATCCAGGTTCAACCCGGAATAGTGGAATACATCGGGCCCGACTTCGACGCTACGCTCTACAAGAGCGACCAGTACCATCCCGACGGAGAACTGGCTCGGCGACCGTCACAGCTGCCCTCAGCAAGGGGATGGTGCTGCATCGGAGACCTGCCCCGCTCGCCGATCCGCGGCATCAGGAACTTCAAGACCCTGGAAGAGGGGGAGCACGCCCTGGAAGAGACCTTCAACCGTTACCGGGCTACGATG
Source organism: SAR202 cluster bacterium bin22 (assembly GCA_002238505.1). Lineage (GTDB taxonomy): Bacteria > Chloroflexota > Dehalococcoidia > Lucifugimonadales > UBA3495 > Bin22. The sequence continues at coordinate 63,061 of MPMM01000012.1, forward strand.
TCGGAAAGCGGAATGACCACAGCGGAAATAAAAGCCGGACTTGAGGCCAACCGGAAGGCCGAGGACGCAAAGTACCTGGACCAGGTGCAAAGAGAGCTGCACGTTCAGGGAAGCCGGCGCAGAGCACCCGGCCGTACGACCAACCTGGCCCTGAAGGTTGGGTCTTAACATGAAAAATAGGCGAACAACCACCATTCTGCTGGCCGCCCTGCTGACAGCGGCTGTCGCGCAGGCCGCTTGCATAACCATAAATACCGGCCAGGATAACAACAACCCAGATCACCTGGAGACGCCGACGCAGACCAGCCTGAAGAGCCCTCCCCCACAGCAGGAAGCCACCGAACCGGAGACCCCACAGGGTTATGACCGGACCGTCAGCCGACTCACGACGGCCGTAGACAGGGCCGAAAGCGGCGATTGCCAGGGCGCCATCGACGCAGCGAGAGACCACATCGCAAGGCTCAAGCTTGGACACGGCTACGCCGCAGAATCCTCAAGAAGCCACGAACTCATCGGATACTGCCAGGCCCTCGCGGGAGAGACCAAGGCCGCACTCACGAGCATGCACCACGCCGTCTGGCACGCCGACAAAAGCGGAGCTAACCCGAAACGGACCGAGAAGCTGCGCCAGCGAATGAACGACCTGAGATCCGAAGCCTTTGCCTCGAGCGAAAGATTCGAGTGGCAACTTCCAGAGCATATCGCCACCAATCCACGGATCGCGGAGCACAGCCACAGCCACACCGCTGAAGAAAGGCAGCAAGATACGACGAAACCGGACAGCGACGGCTGGGCGCCGGGCACGGCAACCATAATCAGGCCGCTTCAGCTGCCGTGGACCGGGCGGGAGCTCAACGCCCTGCAAAGAGAAACAGTAGACATCGTAACCGGGCTGGAAAGCCGGCATGACAACGAAGAGCCGGGAGGCATAGCGTCAATGCCCTTCCTGCAGACCTGGCAACCGGAGGACCGCAGCGCGGTCAAAACCCTCGCGCAGCTATACCACAGGAGTCCGGAGGACCTGAAAGAGGTCCTGGACCACCCCACGTTCCAGGACACGGGCATATCCGATGCATGGACCCCGGTAATAGCGGCAGCGTACGCGGCATCCAGACACGAGCCGGCCCGCCTCCACGAAATGCTGAAGCCGGAGAATACGACGGTTGAAAGCACGACAATCGAAACAGCGCACAGCGGCCGGATAACCCTGCACATAGTGAGACCCTACGGCCGGGGACGCAGCGAGACCATGGAGTACCTCAAGAAAGCCGTGGCCCACAACGAGCTGGTCAACCAGGAGCCCCTGCCGGACCAGACAGTAATACTGGTCATGGGAGACACCGGTCACCCAACGGTGGGAGGAATAAATTACGACACGGCGACCGTGATCAACCGGAGATACGACGAGCAGGGAGCTGTACACCAGCCCGACCGGGCGGAACTGAAAAGAATACTCTTCCACGAAATCGCCCACCATTACTGGCACGGCGCCGAGGTCTGGCTGGCCGAAGGAATGGCTGAACTGATCGCCGGGTCCGAGCAGCACGGCACTTTCTGGAAAGAGGCCGCGAGCTGCGCCGAAGAAATGCCCCTGGCCCAAAGGCCCAGGTACAACGCAACAACCCAGTGCCACTATCGGCTCGGAACCGCGTTGCTGGCAAAGATCAGAGATCAGGCCGGAGCCCAGCCCTTCTACGACGGAATGAAAAGAATACGGGCCCACGACCCCCAGAGCGCGATAGGAGCCCTCATCGCGGAATTTCCCGAAATCAAAAACCACGCTGACACCCTCCAATGGTACTATGGCCTGCCAGCAGATAAAGGAGATTCCCAGCCATGACAGAAAACTCGCCCAACCAACACCAGATTTACATCGCAAGCAGCAGCCGCAATCGGCGCCTGACAGAGCTGACGAAAAGCCTGAGAGAGAACGGACACACCGTCTTCAACTTCACCGAGGAGAATCAGCCAGGGGCCTGGGCGCAGCTGAACAGCAACGGGCAGGGAGAACACGGCCGAAGCATCGACTTTGAGCAAGTGATTCAAATGCTCGAAGACCAGGACAGCGTCAAAACATTCGAACGGGACATGACCGCGCTAAAAGAAGCCACAGCGGTCATCTGCGTGCTGCCCTGCAGCCGGTCCGCCCACCTGGAACTCGGATACGCCATCGCCACCGGAAAGAGGACGGTGATCCTGTACGAGGACCCCGAAGAACCGGACCTGATGCACCGGGCGGCGGCATACCTGGTCAGAACGATCAAAGGCGTACACCAGGCCCTCGAAGACCGGGCCGGCGAGAACCTGGACCCAACCGGACCCCCGCGCTACATAAAATGCTGAGACCAGCGACCGAAAAGGAAAACTGAACTATGAACCAGAAGTCACAGGAACCCGAGGAAAAGGAGGGTCAGGCCGTGCTCTATTCGATAGGCCACTCCAACCACACAGCCGCGGGCTTCCTCAACATGCTGAACCAGCACGGGATCGCCAGGGTAATCGACGTAAGAAGCCACCCGAAATCCAACTACGTGCCCCACTTCAACCGAAAAGAGCTGGAGACCTTCCTGACCGGAAAGGGCATCGACTACCAGTATGAGGGACAAAACCTGGGCGGGAGGCCCACGACGGAGCGGCTGTACCGCAACGGGGTGGCCGACTACGGACTGATGGCCCAGGAGACTCCGTTCATCACCACGCTGAACCAGATCCTGCTCAGCGCAGCTGACCAACTAACCGCATTCATGTGCACAGAAAAGGATCCGGAAAAATGCCACAGAAGCCTGCTCATCGCGGAGAAGCTCCGGATACTCGGACACGAAACCGTCCACATAAAACCGAGGAAGGTAACTGTCCGACACTCCGACCTGGTGCAGACCCTGACCGCCAAGCTAGGCGAAAAAGCACTGGAGACCCAGGGCCGAGCCATAGCCTACCGAAGATAAGGCGGTGGAACATGCAACACACACCCCAGCCTGAAGAGGAAAAGTGGGCCATCTGGACCAATCCGGTAACCGGCGAAAGAGGCGCAGGAACCTGGCCCGACCTCAAGGCAGAGCTGGCCTCTCGACCTACAACCCAGAGGGCAAAAATAATCCACAGCCTGAGGTGGAGCCTGTACCAGCCAACCAACCACCCATTACACCGGGCTCTGCAGGAGACCAAGAGAGGCGACGCCAGTGAATACCCGAACCAAAACTGATCAGGCAAGAGGACTATACGCGGCAGCAACGGCCGCTATCCTGGCAACGCTGCTCACGCTGGCAACAGCCTGTATGGGCTCCAACGGAGACGTGCTGCCGTCAGAGCAACCGCCGACAGAGGTACCGCTGCCACCGCTGGCGACCGCAGTGCCGCCACCCGAACCGCCAACGCCGGTACTTGAAACAAACCAAGCCGACGCGCCAAACGATGCCGCGGACGACCTGGAAACCAGGTTGGACGAAATCGCAAGGGCGATGGAGGAACGGCGCGAGGAGCTCCAGAACAGCCGTACCAGGGCAGAGGACCGAGGGACTACCCCGCCGGTAACCAGCCGCTCCGCGGAACTGGAATCAGACGCCGGGACAAAGCACACCGTGCCGCAGAGCTCACTGGCAACAACGGTGGCAGAGGCGCTACGGAACGCCACCGCAACCCCGGAACCAACGGCGACCCCCAAACCGACAGCGACAGCGCTGCCCACGGCAACAACGGCTCCGACACCAACTACGCCGCCACCGGCAACGCGCCGCCCGACGCCAACAGCGATACCGACACAAGTACCGCCCACGCCGGGACCTACGCCTACGCCCACCCGGGTCCCAAGAGAGCTGGAGACCTACGTCAGCGAAACACTCGGCTTCGAAATAAAGGCGCCCACCCGCTGGGTGAGCTGGACCGAGGATGAGCGGATGACCATAGCCAGCGACCTGGAGGACGAGACCCGGATAACCGTGCAACGGTACGACGTCAGCAAGGGAACCTCCCTGGCGGGCTTCGCTGACGGATACATCCAGCGGGAGCTGCTGAGCAAGGCAGGAGACTGGACCACCTACAGCCAGCAGAGCGCATACGGAACCTACTCCAACGGCCAGAACGTAATCCGGGTGAGCTTCCTCAGACAGATCGACCTGGGAAGCTGCCGGGAAAACGCCAGGGTACAGCTCGCAAGGTCCCGGCTGCACCCGGCAAAGGAAAGCGGCTACGCCGTAACCATATCCATCTGCCGGGGCAACGAGGAGCTGGACAGCACCGACGCCATTGCCATCATGGAAAGCTTCACCGAGCCCGGCTAGGAGAAAGAAAGAAAAGAAAGGGGAGAAATCGGGAAAGCAGCCCGCATAGCAGGGCTGCCGGGCGACAGGAACAGAGCCAGTCTAGGAGGCCAGAGTCATGTCGTCGACACCTGATTACAAACCTGAAGACCACAAAGAGAGGGAACCCTCCCAGGAGGGAAGCGCGCTGGGCAGGCTGATACTTCAGGTCGCGCTGATAGCCATCGGAGTCAGCCTGATAAACGCCGGGTGCCAGCACCTGGGGGCAGCACTGCAATGAAATCCAAAGTGAAGCCTCGTAAAATGCTGATCGAACACGTCGAGCTGAAATGCAAAGGCCGAGCCGACCGGATAACCATCTGGGCAACCCTAGTGGAAGGAGACGAAAAACGGCTCGACGCGACCGTAACCTACAAGCAGGAAAACAAGTCTGAATGGCTGCGCTTCGGCAGGATTATGAAGGGCGCAGGAGGCAGCATCCAGCTCGGCCGGAAGAACCAGCCAGCCCGGGAGAGCTATTACCGGAGAGCCCTGATCGGGCACGTCATGACCGGTCCGCTCAAGAGCGACCGGATACAGCCATGCCGGGACAAGAACGAAGCCAAGGAAGTGAAAATAAAAGATGAGGGAAAAGACCTTTAACATGGTCGTGGTTTGCACCGGACTCCACACCCTGGAGGAATTCAGGATCAACGCCGACATCGACTCCTGCAACCACGGGATGTCAATCATCAGCCGGAGCGCCACCAAGACAGAGAGCGGCTGGCACATGGCCATAGGCGCAGCCTTCGAGGGAATGATCCTGAACTGCCGCCGGTGCGGCAACAACGCCCTCAGCGAGGAGGGAGGCGACGCCTTCATATACCTGCCGGATAACCACGCCGAATACAGGATCGAAGGGGCAATGAGCGAGACTTCCGGCGCCTTCGAACACTACGTGAGCCCGGGGATCAGGAGCGAGGAAAGGGAAAGCGACGCGCGGATAACCTCCGTCAGCTGCATGACCTGCATCGAATCAAGCACCGGCGAGCTGGTACGGGATTACTACGATACGGGCACCATCCTCCGACCTCTGGCCAGGCAGGTGGCGGGCCTGCCATGAAGGACTTCGGCATGAGCAACGCGCCGAGGGACGGACTTCCGGAACTCTCCAGAACAGCGCTGAAGCTGGGCCTCCTGACTGGACTAAGCGTGACCGTAGGCCTCACGACCGATCCCAGGTGGATTTACAACCTGATCGGACCGGTCCACCCGGTATATTTCATGCTCGCCACCGGCGCCGTTACGACCGGAATATTCCTTTGGTGCGCCGCAGCGACCGGCAGGGCAAGGGATGAAGCTGACAGCCCCAAAAACCGCTCAGCGCTGGAACACCTGACCAGGGCATGGTACGGGCTGGCAGTGACCATGAGCCTGCTGCCGGTGGTCTACCTGCTGATAGCACCGACAAGGGAAGTCCTCCACTGGGCGTGGCTGATGGGGCTGCCCTACGGACCCGAACAGCACGAAGCCACCCGGTTCGGGATAGACCTGGTCTGCGCGTGGAGCAAGATGGGCGCCGCAAGCTCACTGGGAGCCCTGGGCACCGCCGGAGTAGTGCGGCTATGCCACCAGAACCAGAACAAAGAGAGGGACTGACGGAATCCTAAAAAAAGAATAAGCAACCACGAGAAGCGGGGCGTCCCAACCGGGGCGCCCCGCTCCATTTTGCAACGGAGGGCCAACCCCATGACCATGACCCGGACCGATGACGACCACGCGGTGCTGGAGGACCTGAAAGCCCAGGTGCGAAGGCATAACCACCTCTACTACCTAGCCAACCAGCCAGAGATCAGCGACGAAGAATACGACGATATCATCCGCCAGATAAAGGAGTTGGAAGAGAAGACCGGCTACCAGGAGCCGACGTCTCCGACAAGGACCGTGGGCGCGGCGCCCAGCGCCCAGTTCAGCACAACGAAGCATCCGGAGCCGATGCTGAGCCTGGGCAACATGACCAGCGAAAAGGATTTTCGGAGCTGGCTGCGGAGCAAAAGCGTAAACCGCCAGGGCCGGCTCACCGCCGAGGCCAAAATCGACGGCATCGCAATAAGACTGGAGTACCACCAGGGCAACCTGGCGCTGGCCGCAACACGGGGCGACGGAACCAGCGGGGAGATCGTAACCGAGAACGTGCGGGGAATTCCCGCAATACCCCAACGGCTGATCGGAGAGGTGCCCGCCGTACTGGCGGTGCGGGGCGAGATATACATGCCGCGCAGCGGCTTCGCCATCTACAACGCCGAAAGGGCAGAGCGGGGCGAGGAACCGCTGGCCAACCCGCGAAACGGCGCGGCGGGCGCAGTGCGCCAAAAGGACCCCTCGGAGACGGCCCGCAGACCCCTGCTCTTCTACGCCTACACGCTGGAAAATCCGCCCGAGCCGATAAAGACCCAGGAGCACGCCCTGTCCTGGATGTCCATCCTGGGACTGCCGACCAACCCGCTAACGCTGGTCTGCGCCGACGAAGGGGAGGCGATCAGGGCCTTCCAGTCCATCGAGGACCGGCGAGACCACCTGGACTATGACATCGACGGCGTAGTCTTCAAGGTCAACGACCTGAAGCAGCAGGAGGCCGCCGGCGCAACTTCCCACGAACCCCGGTGGGCCATCGCCTGGAAGTTCGCCAGCGAACGGGCAATCACCACGCTGCAAAAGATCGAAATAAGCCAGGGAAGGTTCGGACGGCTAACCCCGGTGGCGGTACTGGAGCCGGTTCACATCGGCGGCGTAACCATCGAGAGGGCCAGCCTCCACAACGAGACCGACGTCCGGAAGAAGAATATCCGGGCCGGGAGCCAGGTCGTCATCGAACGGGCCGGGGACGTGATACCCCAGGTAACCGGGCCGGCGTCGCCGCGACAGGCCGAGACCATGCCGGAATTCAAAATGCCATCAAACTGCCCGGACTGCGAGGGACCGGTAACCACCAAGCCCGGCGAAACCGGACACTGGTGCGCCGCCACAGACTGTCCCGGGAGGCTGCCAGCCCAGATCAAATCCCTGGTAGGCAGGGACGCGATGGACGTCGACGGGATCGGAGACGTGATGTGCGAAGCCATCGCGGCCATGGACGTGGAACACGACCCGGAACGGCCAGCGGAAAACCGCTCGGCCGCCAAGCTATACCTGCTGACCCTCAGCCAACTGGCCAGCCTGCCCGGGTCCGGGCCAAAGAACGCCCGCAACCTGCAGGAGCGCCTGGCCGAGTCCCAAAACCGGCCCCTAGCCAACGTCCTCTACTCCCTCGGCATCGAGAGAATGGGGCGCAGCGTCTGCCGGAAACTGGCGGCACGCTATCAGAGCGTTGACCAGGTGATCCGGGAGAATCCGAGCACATTCCTGAACATGGAGGGAATAGGACCAAAGATTGCCGAAAGCATGAGGATGGGACTCACGTCCCGCGAGGTCCGGGCAACGGTGGAAATAATGCGCCGCTGCGGCGTCAGGGCAATCGAGGGCCTGGTCAGCCCTGACCAAACAGAAGAGGCGAACCAAATCAAGATAACGGAGGAAACAATGACCGTTAAGCACGGCAGGTTCGACGGCGAGAACGTCGTGGTGACCGGGAAGATTGAAAATATGACCCGGGTGGACGTTGAAAGACTGATCCACCAACAGGGCGGGGACACGTCCAGCTCTGTCAACGCCAAAACCACCCTGCTGGTGGTAGGAGAGAAGCCCGGCAGCAAGCTGAACAAGGCGCGAAGCCTGAATATTCCCATCATAACCGAGGAAGAGTTCTTCGAACGGATGAAGGCCGCCTGATCCGGCGGTAAGAATCTCAGCAACCGCATCGAATTGAGAAAGCCCGGGCCCATAACGGCCCGGGCCGTCAAGCCACAGCCAGCAACAGGAGGAACGCCCAATGTGCGGTAGGTACGTGCTGACCGCAGACAGCGATGGACTCCAGGCCCGATTCGGATTCCGCACCCAGAGCGACGAACCCTACATCAGTTACAACATAGCCCCCAACCGGCTGGTGCCCGTGATCTATAGCGACCCGACGGGTCGGAGCATGAAGAACTGTCGCTGGGGACTCCCCAACAGGGACGGAGGAAAGCCACTGATCAATGCCAAGAGCGAAACGCTTACCATCAAGCCCACCTTCAGCCAGGCTTTCCGCGCCAGCCGATGCATCGTACCGGCCAACGGCTTCTACGAATGGTCCAGGGAACGGGGCAAGGCATGCCCCCACTTCGTATCGACCGCGGACGGCGAAACCTTCGCCATGGCCGGGCTGATGGTCAGGCAGAGGCATGCAGCGGGACCGCACAGTATCTCAGTCGTGATAATCACGACCGACAGCTCCGAAAACCTGCGCGGGATCCACCACCGGATGCCGGCAATCCTCACTGCCAACACGATAGACATGTGGCTCGAGGCCGGAGCGGACCGCGGCGCGGAGCTGGCAAAGCTTCTCAAACCGACGCCGGCGGAGCTGATCCAATTCCACCGGGTAAGCAACAGGGTGAACAACGCCGGAAACGACGGCCCCGAACTGATCCAGCGGACCGGAAATTAGCCAGAAGGCCACAAGGAAAACGGCCAAAGACGGCCGGTTAAGAAGGCGGGAAGCCGCCTTCCCATTAAGAGATTAACCGGAAAAGGGCAAGCCCCCGCCCAGCGGACGGGCGAAGAACCGACGCGACTCCAAACCTGAATACGGAACGGAGAGACGGAGACAGATGACAAGAATTCTGCTGCCACAGCACATACCCCGAAGAGGAGTACCACCATGAAAAAGCCCCAGGTGAAGAAGAAAGAGAGCAAATCGGCCCAAAGACGGGCCAAAAACCGGGCAGAGCAGCGCAGGGAAAAGGAACTGCTGCAGCCCAGGAACGTCGATAGGAGCGATGCCGGCCCGAAGACGGCCACCGAGGACCACCAAGCCATAGAGCTAGCAACGCCGGTCAACGGAGAACGCTGCGAAGCGAGCATACCAACCACAGCTGGAGAGATAGACCCCCACAGGGCAACCGACGCCCTCGAATCGCCGAGAGAAAGACGGCCATCCATCGCCGGAATTAAGGACAGGTCCAGCCTGCCGCACGGCGAGGACCGAAGAACAATAAGAGAATCAAAGCTTCCGCCGGCCCGTCCCGGGCCCGGGGAGCCTAGACTGGTGATTACCACGACCCGGGGCCGCAACACCGCGGCCATCCGACAGTGCCTGGGCTGCGAGCAATACTTCGCCAGCGACGGGCCCAGCCAGCTCTACTGCTGCGTGAGCTGCTACATGAAATTGAAAACAGCCGGGGCAGACCGGCCCTGAGATAAAGGACCGCCCGCCCCAAAGAAGGAGTAAACGGTGACCGAACCAAACCTCATGGCGCCGCAGGCGCCAGCCCAGCAAAGCGAGGAAAAGGTGAGAGCCCAGCCCGGGCAGCAACAGCAGGCCCGCGGCCAGAAGATCCTCACCGAGCACCAGCTGCACGAAGCCAGCACCCTGTGCCCCGAATGCGGCTTCGCCTACTGGAACGAGGAGCCCTGCGCCCAGCACCAACGTTAAGTCCAGGCGCAAATACCCGAAACAGAGATTCTAACAAAAAAAAGGGAGGATTCGAACCATGAAGAACCTGATAAACAAGCTGGCCAGCCACCTGAAGAGCATGACCTTTCCGACCCCCCACGTCACCAACGAGATGGGCGGCTACCACAGCCAGCGCGAGAGGGAGATGATCCGGCTCAACCACATCGACATCTAAGACCGGCCGGTCAAAAGAAGGGGCCCACGAATACGGGCCCCCCAAAGCACCCCTGCAGAGCAACCTGACCCTTAAAGGGAAGACTCTGAGCCAGGATAGGGGGCTGGAAACTCAGACCACTCGCGGCCGTCAAGCTCACGGCCACCGGCCGCCGGTACGAAGCCACCCCACTGCTTGAAGAAAAAGGCCACGTCCGCCGAAACACACGCATCCCGAACCGACCGGACCCAGCAGGCCTGCATCTTACGGCACCGCGGGCCGCTCTCGCCGCCAACGACAACCCAGTGAAGACGGGACAGGGAAGAACCCATTTGCACCGGACCAAGCAGCGGCTCCAGGGACACAAAGCGTACCGCAGCAGGAACCTCAACGAGGAGAGGAAGCCGCCGGTCGGCCCAATACTGGTTCTCGACCGATACCCCCATCCACAGATTCGACGGCCACGGTAAATCGGAAGACATCGCCAGAAGACGCTCCGGCCGTTTGGTCAGGAGCTGAAAGACGTGCCAGTCAGCCGCCTGCATCATCTGGAAGACCTCCAAGATGAACTCGTCAGGCACTTCCTCGTGAAAGAGGTCGGACATACTGTTCACGAAAATGCGGCGGCCGCGCCGCCAGGAGAGAGGAAGCCGCAAGCGGTCGGAATGCAAGACTACCTCGGACACCCCCGGCAGGAAGGCCGGGCCCCGCTTGAATCGCAGGGTCACAGCCTCAGCATAGCAGTGGGCGCAGCCCGGACTGACCTTGGTGCAACCCGTAACCGGATTCAGGGTGGAATCGGTCCACTCGATTGAAGAACGCTCAGACACAGGCACCCCCATATTTCGCAGGCTAATACAACAGACCTGATGGGTACATTAAGACCGTCGCAGACACACGCGTCAAGCGGCAACTGTCAGTGACAATCGCCGGTTCGGAAAAACCCCGCCCCGAGAGTTCGTAGTAAACTACGGGAAAACCAGCGGGCCAGCCACGGCACCGCAAGGAGCGGCCAGCGATGCTCAAGACCGCGGCGACGACGGAAAGAAAAAAGCAGCCCAGACAGGCAAGGGCAAAGAAAGGCTGCGCCCATCACTGGATCGTCGAGAAGGAGGCCGACGAAGACGGCTTCTGCCGAGGGCAGTGCAAACACTGCGGCGACACCAAGAACTTCGCAAAGAACGTAACTGACCGGGAGGACCAGGCCGAGGACTGGAAGAAAAACCTGAACCTCAGCGGCGCAAAGAATACCCAGAAGGTACACCAGAAGAAATACTGGCTGGCAGTAATAGCCCAAATGCAGGCCGACGGCAGGACCAGCGAGGAAATAGCCGTGTCAACGGAACTGAACAGGACCACCGCCACCAGCTACCTCAACGAAATCAAGCTCATGGAAGGGACCCACAGCCAGTTCGACATGACCGAATACCTGGCCTGCAGAAACGGGGGAATGAAAAGGTCGGAGATTGCCCAAAAAATGCGGATAACCAGCGAGACCGTGGCCAAACTGGCCAGGCACGCTACACTATGCCCGTTCTGCAACCAGAACTGAAGGGCCGGCCGTGCACCGGCCAACAGGACAACCAGAACATGACAATGCAATCAAGAAGAGCAACCCAGCTGCCCCACATACCCCTCTGGCCCCTGACCGGGGCGGAGAACACCACGGACGTGGTGCAGCTGCGCCCGAGAAATCTCCTCAACGAGGAAATTATCATCACCGAACTCCTCAGCGGAAACCGGATAGCGATAACCGACGGCAAGGCGCTGCCGGTAGACGCCGGATCCACGGGAGGAGACCCCTGGCTGACAAGCGCCCAGTCCAGCCACGGCTGGAAAACGCTGGGACTGGAGCAGACGCTCCACGGACAGGCGCTCCGGACCGGACCCAACAGCCGGTACCGGCGCGAGGATACCGACGACAATCTCTACCTCCACACGGCAGTGGACGAAAACAAAATCCTGAGCTGGGAGGAAACCGAACTCCTAGCCGAGACCCTGAACATGAGTGCCGTCCCCCTAGTGTTCCACGGCAAGATCAATGACCGGGAGGAAATGGACGACTTCCTCAGAATCGCGCTACGCCAGCCCAGCCATATCCACGGTTACCGCAACGGACTGGTAATACGGCAGGCACGAGCCATCCCCATCGGCGACTACCACCTGTGCAGCGCCAGGCTAAAGGCATGAAGGCGAAATGACGGCCTTCCTGCGGATAGGCCGCGTCAGAGTGGCCAAGGATCCGAAAAAGCAGGAGGGAGAGCAGTCATGCCAGCAAAGGGATTGAAGATACTCGTGTGTGGAGGCAGGAACTACGGAAATTACCAGCACGTCTCCGAGGTGCTGAACGAAATAGAACCCCGATTCATAATTCACGGCGCTGCCAAGGGAGCCGACCGGCTCGGGGGAAGATACGCCAAAGAGCATGGCATTGAATGCCGGGCCTATCCGGCCAACTGGAGGCCCAAGGGCCCAGCCGGACCCGTAAACTACCGGGCAGGGTTCGACCGAAACCAGCAGATGCTGGACGAAGGCAAGCCTGAACTGGTGGTAGCCTTCCCCGGCGAAACGGGCACCGACGATATGATAAAGCGCGCCAGGGCCGCCGGCGTCGAGGTCATGCGGGCCTGACGGCCGCCACCGGAATCCAAACTGAAAGTAAGGTACCCAAAAACGATGGAAAAAAGCTGCCAACCCCATTACGTGCGGATCAAGCTCGAGCCAGGAGAAGCCTGGCCGGCGCCGGTGGACGACAAGATAATCGTAATCGAGAAGACCATCGGCGAAAAAACGTACACGGCCGCAGTGTATGAGGCCGACACCGGCGAGGACATGAACTACGTCCGCTGCCAGCTCCTGGACAACCCCCACGGGCCGCCGGCGACCGGACCGGTCAAGACCGTGAAATCACCAGAGCTGGCAAGCGAAACGCCCAAAATTATCCGGCTGCTGCTCTGCCGAGACACAATCTGGGAGGTACCCAGGGAGGACTACGACCTGATTCCCTGGTTCCGCTTCCAGGACGAACCCCTGCAACCTGGGCCGGAGCCCTCCTACCAGGAGGAGTTCACGGCCAGCCAGACGGGTCCCACCGACGAGGCTTGGGATACCCCAGCCGGAGAAGACGAGGACCAAGACGGATTCTACTGCTAAACCAGGGCCGGAGGCGCCAAATTGATAAGCCCACACTACGAGAGGCTGATCACAGCTGATGTCAGCGCCAGGCAGGTCCTCTCAGTCCTGCTCTTTACAGCGCTCACACTGGCTGGGACGCTGACAATACTCTTCGGAGTCCTATGGCTGATCGGGCAGGGCATCTCAACCCTGCCGGCGCACATCGCAGCGGAACGGTGGCGCAGCGCAGCGCCGCTAATGGAAGACCGGCTGCAAGCCCACCTCATGGAAAGGCATAACCTGGACCTTAACCTGCAGGTCCCTGAGGAACGTAGGGCAACCACAACAGAGGAACCCACCGGACCGAACGGAGAGAAAGTCCGGACGGTCACCAACCACCTCACCTACCGGCTTTTACCCGCCGGCACCGGCGCCGTGACGGTCAACTACGTGGTCAAATTCAACTACACAGTGACGGTAGAGGACGACAGAACCAGAACGGAAAGACACGTCTCCGACGAGTACCTGGACCTTAACTCCATCAAGCTGGAGCTGGAGCCAGAGCAGCTGCCCATCAGGCCGAGGGAATGAACGCCACCCGACATTGGACAAGGCTGACCGAAGGACTCAAGCGCATCAACCCGCTTGGAAACCTGGACCTGCCGATGCGGGCAAGGAAAACGGTAACCGCCGGCTGGGCCATAGTGCCGGCGCTGACCACGCTGGCCACGGTGAAGATCACCGAGCTCGTAGACCTGGCCCAAACAGGCACTCCCACCGGCGGAACGCCAGCCTGGGAATACCTCACCGCCTGGACCATCGTAACCGCGCTGTACCCCCTGATCATTAAGGGAATCCTGGCAGCAAGCTCCCTCCGGACGCGGCACCGCCAAGGGGCAACCTCACCTGAACAGGAGGACAGAAGTCCCGACCAGCGGCGTTGAAGACAGCCGTTGGCAACACAAGGAGCCATGCAATTGGATGACCACGACCAGCCCCGCTACCCCATCATCGCCCCACTTCCCAACTCCACCGCCAATGAGATTATCACCAAGCTCCTGCCCGAAAAGCCACACCACAAGACCACGGTGCTGACCCTGAAAGGGAGCCTCACCGAGGCCGAATTCCGCCAGCTGTTCGGCGACCAAGAGCAGATGGTCACCCACCTGGGAATAGAAACACTGGACAGCTCCGGGAAAAACGTCCAAATGACGATCCAACATGCCACCAGCGAAGGCTTATCCTGGCAGCGCCGGGCAGCCACAGCGCTGGCCTCGGCCGAAGACCCCGACCGGAGGGTGTCAGGGCTCTATAACCGGCAGAAGCTGAAAATCCACGAACTGACCCTGGAGGCCGGCAGAGCGCTGTTGGACCTGAGCAGGCTGGACCCTTCACGACCTTACGACGTCGACATCGCAACAATCATCCGGCGGGCCGGAGAGATCGGCCTCAAGACCACAGACCTCATAAAAGCCCATTCCACAGATTAACCACGGAGCAGGATGAACTACAGAGAAAAAGTATTGCAGATGGCCGGCGAACTCGGGTGGACGGCCACCGAAGAAGACGGCAGGATCTTGGTCGAAACGACCGAGCCGGCATGGGACCAGCTTCTATGGTGCACCAGAACGGCGATGCAGGCCGGACAGGGTTACGACGACCAGGGACACCTCCGAATCTCAATGCAGGGCGAATCAGGAGAGCCCGACCCGCAAGCCTGGAGCCTGGCCAGCAGCGCGGTGCAACAGAAATACCTGGGCAAAAGCTACGCCCGGGTTAGAACCACCGCCAGCGGATCCACGGACCGGCTCAGGACAATCCTGACACTGAACGCCGCAGGCGCGGGGAAGGTCGACCCGCTGATGCCTCCGGAAAGAGGAACGCTGCACACCGGACCGGACAACAGCACAATCCTTTGCATCGACGAGGGCTGGGGAATCCCAAACACAGGAGCCAGGCCGACGCTGTTCCAGGGAGACGACCCCCTAACGGGCACGGTAATGTGGGAACCCAAGGACACAGTCAATCCAATTTACGGACTGCCGGACTGGGCCCACGACCCGAACACCGCGACGCGGAATAAGAAGCCCAGCGGGCGCGGCGCCGTAGCAAACAGCGATGACAAACCGCTGTTCCAGATCCCGAGTAGGGGCCAGCTGCTGGCCAACATCGCTGCCTTCATACGAGAGCAGCAAGAGGACGCCGACGGCAGGGTCCAGGACCGGGAATTAAACCTGCTGGAAATATACGACGCCCATCAGAAGGTACGCAATCGGATTGACGAATCCGCCAAGAGGTTCCAGATCCCACCAAAGCTGAGCCAGGACCTGTGGGACTACGCCGACGAGGTAGCCGACGCCGTCATAACCAGGATGACGCAGCACGAGATCCTCGCCGTGCTATCCACCAGCCCGACCAGCCAGGAAAATCCAACCCCGGAGGAAAGGAAATCCGGCCACGAGCAGACCTACTCCATAAATACAACCCTGGACGAGGAACGAAGCGCCGAAGCCTTCCGAGCCCTGACCGGCCGCGAGTCTCACGGAAACATGACACTGACCGTCAGGGGAAACGCGTCGCAAAGGGACATCAACCTCCTGATGGGTAAGGAAAGCCCGATCATAAGCCACATGGGAACCCGGGCCGAATGCACTCAAGGCTACGAGTGCCATGAAATAGACTTCCCGCTGGAGCTGGCGCTGGTCCCGACCAACGGCTGCATCAGAGAGAACTGGCAAGCCAGGGCAATAGAACTACTGGCCCCGGCCAAGACGGCAGCAGGCTACCGCGCAAGAGAGATGAGCGAACTCTCACCGAAAGCAGCGGAATTCCTGCTCCAGCTGGGGGAGATCTCGATCTCCCACCTCGAAGACATCGACGAAAACGAAATCACGGACCGGGCCAGCTGGATGGGCGTAAGCATCGACGATCTGGCAACCGTCCAGGATTAAAAGCAAAGAAGACCAAAGGAGTAACCGCAATGCAAGCACAGGCAGAGGACCCACGCGAGCTGATAGCAACGTGCGAAGAAGGGCTCCAGATGGAGCTGACACCCGCCCAGGAGGGCGACGGCTGGCAGGTGAGAATCTACCGCAAATCCAGCGACGGGATCAACCGGATGGTTGACCAATGGATGTGCCGCGAAACTGAGCAAAGGGACGCTCGGCAGATAGCCGAATACATCCTGAGCGGGACCGCGGAGCACAGACTCAACGACCAGGGCGTGGAGGGACTGATACCGCTGGCAGCTCACCACATCAACGAATACCACGAGAAACAGGCCTACGGCGGACCGGAGGAGGGCGGCTGGTATTTCAACGCAGGGATTTACATCAGGTGCCTGGGAACCTACGCGACGAAGCAGGAGGCCGACGAACGAGCCCTCATGCTTCAGGATTACATCCAGGAATTAAACAGCGGGGCATGGCCCCTGACCTCAGTCCTGTCCGCGGGATTGAGGAGGATACTCGTTGAGCCCCACCCAGGCCGGGACTACCCAAGCTGCCGCCCCCACTACGAATAGATAAACAAGGCAGGCGCCCAACGACAGGGTAATAAGCAGCCGCAGGAGAAGACAATGACCCAACAGGGGGACAACCCAACCGCCGGCCACAGGTTTAACGATGACGACATGAGATTGCTGTCCGCATGCTGCTGGGATTATCTCATCATGGCCGACAAGGCAGTTGAAAAGAAGGCAGCCGGCCCGGCACAGACCTTCATGCGCCGCGCCGAAGGCCAGCTGGAAATCCAGTTGAAGGCTCTGGGTACAACGAACGGGACCGTCGAGGACACAGATTCCCACCAACAGAGCGCCAGGACGGTGAAGGAGCAGCTGAGCCTGGCCGAGAACGCGGTCGACGAAGAGGAATGGCAGATCGCATCGCGCCACATCAAGGCGGCCACGATGGCCGTGGAGGCAAGTCTGGGAAAAACTCCGGCCATAACGGCCGCCCGAGCCCCCACATCGGCGAAAAAGCCTTAAACGAAAGCCGCCAGATACAGAAGGCTTGTATAATGGGGCGCAAGCGCCGGAGATCCTACAAATTACCGCCGGCGAGGCAAGGAGGATGAGGCAGTGACGACTACCAAGGAAATATTTTGCCTGAAGTGCCAAAAGCCCACCCAGACCAACGACCTCCAGGAGGTCGTCATGAAAAATGGGAGGGACGCGGTCACCGGGGTCTGCGCCGACTGCGGCAAGAAGAAATTCCGCACGGGAAAGATGGCCTGACCGGCCACCATAACCCGCAGCCCCAGGAAAGAATCAAGCCGCCCAGGCCTACGCCTCGGGCGGCTTCGCCGTTCAGCCCGCATCCGGAGACACCCGAAAGGAGAAAACCCCGTTGACGGACAAAGCCTTCGACACGACAGAAATAGTTACCGGCAGATCCGGAGGGGAAACCCCAGCGCTGCTGAACACGGAAGAAGGAGAGGGACCGCGCCTGCTGCGCAGGCGGGGAGTAACCGCCACCCCGTGTCGCATACACAGCGCCAGCATGGGCGGGACAAGGCTGATCTTCGAACTGCAGAACGGGCAGCCCACACCCATATTCGAGCGAGACCGCGTGTTGTTCTACGCCTGCGGGACCTGCTCCGACGAAAACTTCAAGGCACTGATGCCCGACTGCCCCGAAAGACACCGGCCCTACAGATACGCCAGCGGCGACGGCAGAAAGAAAGGCTGCCACGCCTGCCGGCAGGAAGCCGAAGTACCGAATACCTAATTGACAGCGGCGCGACGGCGCCGAATCAGGGAAAATTGCGAAACTCTGAAAAGCAGAGAGACTGACAGTTGCCCGTAGCTGAATGCTCGGAAGGCCAGATACACTGGACAAAAGAGGGGGTTAATGCAGACCACCACCCTGAAATACAGGGCAGCCACCACCAGCCACGGCTACCGCCAGCTGGAACAGGCCATGCTCCACATGGGACACCTACGGAACGCCCTGATACGACACCGCATGGCCGCTTCCGGCTCCCACAAGAGAAGGTGGTCCCTCAAGCTGCAGACCGCCCACCTCACAGACCTGCGACGAAATGACCCCGTCTATAACGGCTACTCCCGTCGCCTGCTGGAATCCACTGCTAAAAGGGTCAATACCGCCTTCAACGAATACTTCAAAACGCCAGAGCGGGGCAAGCCACGCACCAGCAGCCCCTACCGGTGCAATACCCTGGAACTCTCCGAACCAGCAGTCAATCACCTGAAGGTCTCTAAAGATGGGAGGAAGGGTCACATCCACGTCAAAGGGCTGCCCCGGCTGTCCTTCAGAATTGACGGGCGGCTGCCTCGCAAGGAACAGCCCAGGATTATCCGCATCACCCGCACCCCAAGGCGCTTCAACGTCCTGCTGGTCTTCAATCAGGAGATTCCAACAGTACCAGCGGCCAACCACTCAGTGGGCATTGACCCCGGAGTGAAACACCTGCTTACCGCCGTAGATGAATCAAGACAAGTGACCCAGATCCCCGGGCTGAAGGACCAGCAACACAGGAAGGTTATGAGACGCTTGAAGCGCAGGATGCAACGGCAGCGGGACTCCGCCCTGAAGGACGGACGGGCCCGCTTCACTTCCCAAAAAATATCCAACGGGCGCACCAAGCAAAGATTCCGGTGGACCGACGGCCCATCCCATAACTACCTCAAGACCCTGGCTACGCTCCGACGAGTAGAGCAGAAACGCCAGGACTCCCTTACAGGGCTCCAACACAGAATTACCAGCAAACTGGTCAGAGACCACCAGATAATCTGCATCGAAGACACGCGCATTTCCAACATGGTCAGGTCGGCCAGGGGCACGGCAGAGAGCCCCGGCACCAACGTGCGCCAGAAGGCCGGCCTAAACCGCTCCATCCTCTTCCAAGGCTGGTACGGCGTCCGGCAGAAGCTGAAATACAAGTGCTGGTGGTATGACAGAGACTTCATAACCGTTCCGGCCATGAACACCAGCCGCTTTGTAGAAAGTGCGGTTCGGTTGACCCGACAAACCGCAGGTCGCAGTCGCTCTTTCAATGTCGGGACTGCGGCCACTGCGCCAACGCCGACGTCAACGCGGCGGAAAACATCCGGCGCCAGGGATTAAACCTCCTGGCCAGGGCAGAAAACGGTCCCAATGGACCACCTGGGCGTGCCGCCGGAAGCCCTACGGGGAAGCAAGCGCATAAGGGAGAACTGGAAGCAATAGCTTCCAGACCGTGACCGGCGCTGCACGCAGGACCGCGAACACCCTCAGGGCAACGGCCCCGGCCAACAGCAGAGAGTTTCGCAATTTTCTAGAATCAGAGAGAACAGGAAGGAGGAGCAATGTACCAGCTACCCAAGCCGCGCCGTTACCTGAGCCCGGAGGAAATACAGAGGGCCACGGCCATGGCCCAAGGCACCTACGACGGCCACGTATACACAGCCAGCGAGGCAGCAGCCATATTCAGACTGGCGCAGAGCGCCGTGATCAACCAGGTCCCGGCCTTCGAGAAAACCGCCAACCGGCGCCACAAGAACAGGACAGCCACGGCGACCACAAGAGAGGCCGCCGCGCAGAAGACCTCAAGGAGAGCCCCCAGCCAGCGGGCCGCCAAGGGAACGCCACAGACGACAGAGAAAACGGCGCCTGCGCCTGACGACGCGTTCTCACTGGAAATCGGCCCGGCCAACGCCCCGGAAAGTGACAGCGACCCAGGCAAGGACACAGGACGGGCAGAACCCCGAACAGACGAAGATACCTACGAAGAGGAAACGGGCAACCAAGAGGTTGCAAAGCCCTGCAGGGCAACTGCCCCTCCAGCGGAGCCCATCAGCACGCTGCCAAAACATGACTATAAAACCGGCCAGACGGTACGGTTCGAGGGGAGGCTTTATAACGTCATAACGCTGCTGGGAAAGGAGCACCTGGTGCTCGAGGACGACAGTTACAACAACTTCACCGTCCACAGCTCAGAAGTCCAAAGACCCAACGGAGCCAACAACGAAATGGCCGCCTGACCGGCGGGGCCTGAGGAGACGGCCTAGATGAGCCAAAACACCGAGATAGATTTCGCCAGCCTCGAGGACTTCTACAACGACGACCCGCGAAGGCGAGCAAGCAGGGAATGCCTGTACGGAGTAATGTGGCGCATCGACAGGCTCGGAACCACCGCTGAGGTCTCCTACATACGTGACACGGAAGAAATATACCAAAGGACCCACGGCTTAAATGAGCCGATC
Source organism: SAR202 cluster bacterium bin22 (assembly GCA_002238505.1). Taxonomy (GTDB): domain Bacteria; phylum Chloroflexota; class Dehalococcoidia; order Lucifugimonadales; family UBA3495; genus Bin22. The sequence goes on from MPMM01000012.1 coordinate 83,361, forward strand.
ACCGTGCTTGGATACTGGCCCGCCGACCCGGGCCAGATTTTCTACCAGAGCCTGGAAGAAACATTGAAAGGATGGCCGGAGAAGTGCGGTACACCGGACGGGCTCGATTGGCTGAAGAGCAAACTCCACCGCAAGCGGAACTGGTAAGAGGAGGCGGGACCACGGGATGACAACCAACACCAACAGGGAACCAAAATTCCTCGTCGTAGGCAACGTCATGGAGGAAACCGTAACCAGGGAAGACGGCAGGACCCGACAGCAAGTCGGAGGCGTCGGAGGCATCATGGCCCGGGAATTAGCCAGGGCAGAGGCCAACGTGACACTCCTGGCGCCAGTAACGCCCACCCAGCAGGAAAGACTGAACGAAGCACTAACGACCCTGGGAGTAACGGCGATACTGGCCGACGGACGGCCACCTGCCATCAGGGAAGGGACGGCCCGCATAAGCGTGAGAAACGGGGAGCCGACGGCCACCAAGGGCCACTTCCCAGTCCCGGGCAGCATAGCACAGGAAATCCGCGACATTAGGAAGGACTACGACATGGTGCTCTGCTCCCTCTACCTGGACGTCAACGACCTGTCAGCGCTGGCCGTAACCGGCGGTAACATAATAGCCAACGCAACGACGAAAGGAATGGTACCCAGGCTGGGACGGATGAGAGGCATCACCGCAGCGACAATGAACCAGGCCGAGCTACAGGCTCTCGCCAGGAGAATGAGGTTCGACCCCGACGACAATCCCGCACAGAAAATGGGAATCTCGCGGGTCTTTGTAACCCAAGGGGCCAGCGGCCGGACCGACTTCTGGATGAACGGAAACAGGAGGCACCTACCGGCCATAAAAGTACCGGCCGGAAGCGACTTCATCGGAGCGGGCGACGCGCTGACGGCAGGCTACGCCTTCGCGATAGCCAACGGCCTTACCACCGACCAAGCAATGGACGACTTCCTGGAGAAGGTGCTGGACTACAACGCAGCCAGCTACCAGTAAAGGCCAGCCGACCGGAAAGGAATCAAAACAAGAACCCGGAGCGAGGATGAACGAAAATCGAACTGACAGGCCCACAGCGACGCTGGAGCCAAGGCCAAGGGACCACAAATCAATGACCGGCGCCCAGGCGCTCAACAGGTACCCGCTGCTGACCGCATACCTTATCTGCGAGAGCCTGGGATACCTGAACGCCACCAGCGCTGCAAATGTAGTCGCCGACCATGCCAGCGGCCGGGGCAACGGCTGCGAATGGTTCCTGATGATGACCAGCGTGGCGCAGATCAGCGCACAGGAGGCAGGGCGCCGGACGCTGGACAGAGCGGTGAAACACCGGCAGAAGTACCGGGACATCTACAGGCGCGACCTGGCCTGGGCCCGGAACGACGTCCGCAAGACCCTGAACCGGTACAACGGGACCATCATTTAAGACAAAGTCACCCAGCGGAAAAAACAACTACGAGGTTTAAGGAATAGAGGCCTGGGCGGCCTCCAGAGTCTCGTAGACACCGAGCCGCTCGCCCTCACTGGTAACCATAAACGAACCGCCGGTAAAGATTGGAAAAAATTCGGAGCCGAAAGGTTCGCCGCTCTCAACGGTCACCCGGGCGGGACACCAGGAAATAAGGTAATCGACGCCGTCGGCATCCCGGCCGACGGCAATATCAACGGTCGCAACTGACCACTCAACTGACATAGAAAAGAGCCTCCAGAGGGGTATAACTACACCCCGATATTACCATCTTTGCCCCCCCAGACCCACCCAACTACGTTAGAATTTCAGGACCCCCCGGGCTCCGCATAAACACGCCTCAGCGCCTCATCCTCATGGAAAACCCACGGAGCATGACCCAACCAGAAAAGAGGCTCTTTGGAAAGATCCACCTCCGGATCAATAAGGAGCCTCCACTCACGGCTGTTGAGACTGGCCCATACGTCAAAATAAACACCCTCAACGCCGGGTTGCTCCGCTACCGCATGAGCATACTGGACCATTATATAAGCGCGGCCCGAAATGGTATCACGATGACGTCTGGTAAGAGGAACCGGCAGATCCTCATCGGTAAGGGAATAGGAAGTAACCGAGCCGTCATCCCGCTCAACCATAACGGTCACATCCTCAGACTTGCTCCTGAGCATCATATGCCAAGCAAAAAGATGCCCCTCCTCAGTCCAGCTCACATTCCCAGGGACCAGAAAGTGCCGCAGGGGGAAACCAAGCTGGAAGATTGCCCACAGGACAATCACCACCAACACGACAGAGGGAACCGGAACGGGCGGGACCACCGTCACAATAGCCGGACACAGCGGAATAAACCTGGGGGTAAAGCCAACCCAACTACACTTCACGAGCGGCAACTGGAGAACGGGACAACGCATCACCCTCCACGCAGCCGCGGACGAAGACCTGCTGGACGAGACCGTAACACTGACCCACCAGGGATCGGGAGCCAGGTATTCCAACGTGAGCGCAGAGCTGAAGGTCAGAACACTGGAGCCCTGCACCCTCTGGTGCGGCGACTGCCCATGGCGGACCTCGGCCTGCAGGACTGGGACGAATTCAAGCTGACCTACGCCGAGTCCCTGCCGGTTCCGTTGCGACGGGTAAACACAACCTTTACCACGAGGGCAGGACCTACCAGCTCAACACCCTGACCCTGAAGCCCAGCAGCAACCCGGCTGACCACCCCGGAGGCATCCACGGCGTGGATCCCTGCACCAGCCAGGTAATAGCCACGCTCTACCGCCAAAACGCCCACGGAGGCTGGACAGCGGCAGACCCAACGGAAGACTACGCGACGTGGACCCTCTACCTGGACAACGCGCCGCTGCAATTCAACGAAGCGGAGGGAGCCGACGGCAGCAAGCTCGCCTGGGAATCGGAAATGCCCTACGACACGCTGGCCCGATGGGAAAGCGGACTCACGGTAAGGGCAAGACTGGACGACAACGACGGTGAGGAGCCGGCGACATCCACCGCCCCAGGGAGGCCAGAACAGCTGCAGCTGATAACCGCCGCCGGCGCGATATACGCCATCTGGTACCCGCCCACGGAAAAGAAGGACGAGATCGACGGGTACCTCCTGCAATGGAAGCCGGTAACCGCCGCGTGGAACGACCCGACCCAGGTGCATAGCACCCTGGTCGAGCCCGAAAACTCGGTAGCAGTGGCCATCCTGCGGGATCTGGTTCAGGGACAACGCTACAGCGTCCGGGTCAAGGCAAAGAGTGGAACCGAAACGGGACCGCCCTCCAACGAGCGCTGGGCCAGAGCCCAGTCGACCAAGCCCTGGCTCTACCAGCAGAGCGTAACCGCCAACGGCGAGGCCATAAGGCTGAGCTTCGGCTCCAACATGGAACCCCTGGCGCCGGACCAGCGGGGTCTCGACAGCCTGCAGATCCGCGTCAACGACGCGAGGATACAGGCCACGTCCCTGACCTACAGCGGAAGACGCGTAACGATCCACCTGAAACGGGCCATATACAAAGGCGACACGGTTACCCTCAGGTACCAGCCCGACACGGCGCCAGACGCATGGTCCCTGATTGACACCCGGGCAACCACGCGGACCCCAGGCTAAGCCAGATCTCAGTCCAGAACGGCAGCAAGCTGCTCAGGATGCCGCTGACGGCCGCGTGGAGCGAAAAAACGGACCGCCATAACTCAGGAGCAGGGACCTACCTGGAATTCACGTTCAGCGAACCGGTTAGGGTCGGGAACGGCCATCCAAGAGACGGTATGTTCCAGATCATCAACGGCAGCGTCACCGAGGCCTGGCCGATCCACCGGAACAGCGCCCACTGGCGGATAAAGGTCGCAGGACAGCCGAGGTCCACAATGGTCCTGCTGCTGCCCGCGAGAAATGACTGCAACGCAACCACAACAGCGTGTACCAGGACCGGAGGGACGCTGAGCGGCAGCATGATGGGCACGCTGACCCCGAACTAACACTCCAACTAAACCCGGACAGAAAAGGAGATAAGGCCCCCGACAAACGGGGGCCCTTCGTTTTGACATAAACACGAACCCGTATAGCCCGGAGAATCACGCCCAGCATGCCGACACCAGGGCGATCAAGAGAAGGAGGGTACCAGGGAACAAGGAATGAACGAACCAAAAACACTGGCACAACCCGCAACCACAGCAGCAAATGAGTCCGGCGAAGAGATAACTGGGGAAAGACGTTGCCCGGAATGCACTCAAAGCTTCCAACGGAACGAGGGGCTGGAAATGTGGCGCCACCACGGCCGCCACCTGTGGGAGAAACTCCCGGCCGAATACCAGGCCAACGGTGAGGTGAGGCCCAACCCGTTCAATCTGTGGTACCTGGAACACATGCACGAGTTCCTACCGCAACATTATCTGCTCCAGGAACTGGAGCGCCTGAAGGCAGGCTGACGCCGGGAACTCCCCGACCAAAGACCGCTCCCAAGGAGACGGCCAGCGGGCGGGCCAGACACCCGCGCTTAGCCCGGCCGCAAGCGGACCGGGCCGGAAATAGGACTGAGTCAACCGGCACGGACAGAAGCCGAATCACGGACACGGTAGACAAGGGGGCGGCAAGCCCCGCAAATCGAAGATTCAAGGAGGAGAGAATCGCCATGACCATGACCGTACTGCCCGTAAACCAGGAGAAACAGGAGAAGTACCACAACTCCATCGATCAGGCGCCGCTGGACGAGCTCAGAAGAATGGCCAGCCGCATCGAAAGACGGATCAACCTGATTATGAACCACAGCAACGCGCCGCGCCTGCTGGGCGCGTGGCGGAACCGGGCCGACGGCCTCCAGGAGGAACGGGACGAGGAGAAAATACGCGCCGGCCTGAGAAGTCTCGTGGACGACGTTCTCAAATTGATGAGCGACGTCCTGCCCTGAGCCTAGGGGAAACAAGACAACAGTTACAGAAAGGAGCCCGTACCGGTGACCAGTCCAATCTTTGACGGAAGATATCCCCCGGGGTGCAACGGCCCGCCGGATAACAATTTCAAATGCGAGACCTGCGGAGAAACCGAGGAAGGATGTCCCTGCACGCAGTGCCCCATGTGCGGTGAAACCGGCCACGCCGACTGCTACCTGATGCTGGCAGCAGACCAGAGGGGCCACGGACTCATGATGACGCAGACCCAGGTCGAACTCCGGCGTGAGACGCTTTGGAGCGTCCTGACGGGATGCGCCGAGCGCTGGCTAGCAAACACGGGCGAGGCCCTCGCAGAGCAGGAGGCGCTGGCCCAGGAACTGGACCAAGAAGCCAGCAAAGCGGAGAGACGGATGGCGGCACGGCCGCAAGCGAAAGCCGCCTGAAGGCAGGACAAAGATAAAATGACAGGGAGCAACCACATAAGCGACCCCGCTCAGATAACGAAGGGACCCCATGACTGGGATATGAAAAGCTGGATCACAGCCGAACGCGCAGAGCTGACCCCCACATGCAGCAGATGCGGCGCTCGCGCCGCCTCAGACGGCACCGACGGGTTCGGCGAATGTGAGCAGGACGGAGAGGGACTCCCCACCTGGTTCGACGGCAGCGACCACGAGCCGGATTGAGAAAATTCCGCTACTCGGAAAACTCTAACCAAACAGCAGCGGGTTAACTCGCACAAACTCCCGGCGACAGCAGAGAAAGCAATGACAGACCATAACCGACAGGTCAAAACGACTCTCAGATACAGGGCCACCGCCAGCAGGCACGGCTACCGCCAGCTGGAACAGACCATGCTGGATATGGGCTATCTATACAACGCCCTGATACGACACCGGCTGACCGCCACCGGCTCCCACCGGAGACAGTGGACCCTGAAACTGCAGAACGCCCACCTGACGGACATGCACCGAAATGACCCCGTCTATAACCAGTACGCCCGTCGGCTGCTGGTATCCACCGCCAAAAGGGTCAACACCTCCTTCAGCGAATACTTCAAGAGACCCGAGCGCAGCAGGCCAGGTACCAACAACCCCTACAGGTTCAATACGCTGGAGATAAGCGAGCCGGCCGTAGCCCACCTGAAACTGTCCAAAGACGGCAGGAATGGTTACATCCACGTCAAAGGACTGCCAAGGGTGTCATTCAGAACTGACGAGCGGCTGCCCCCGAAGGAGCAGCCCCGCATCATCCGGATAACCCGCACCCCCAGGCGCTTCAACGTCCTGCTGGTCTTCAACCAAGAAGTTGCCAGAGTTCCCGCTCCAAAGAATTCAGTGGGAATAGACCCGGGGGTGAAACACCTGCTTACCAGCGTGAATGAGTCAGGAGAGACCACCCAGGTACCCGGGCTGAAGGACAACCAGCACCGGAAGGTAATGCGGAGACTCCGCAGAAAGATGCAACGACAACGGGACTCCGCCCTGAAGGACGGACGGGCCCGGTTCGTCTCTCAAAGGCTGGGAAACGGACGGACGAAGCGAAGATACCGGTGGACCGAAGGCCCATCCCGCAACTACCTCAAGACCCTGGCCCAGCTCCGAAAAGTAGAGCAGAAACGCCAGGACTCCCTTGCAGGTCTCCAGCACCGGATTACTTCGCAACTGGTTAAAGACCACCAAGTCGTCTGCATCGAGGATACCCGCATATCAAACATGGTCAGGTCGGCCCGTGGAACGGTGGAAAACCCCGGCACCAACGTCCGGCAGAAGGCAGGACTCAACCGCTCCATCCTGTTCCAGGGCTGGTACGGCGTGAGAACCAAGCTGGAATACAAGTGCCACTGGTACGAAAGAGACTTCATAGCGGTTCCGGCAATAAACACCAGCCGCCTATGCGGCCAATGCGGTTCAATTGAAGCAGGAAACCGCAGATCGCAGTCGCTATTCAAATGCACCGACTGCGGTCACACCTCCAACGCCGACGTCAACGCGGCAGAAAATATCCGGCGCCAGGGGCTGAACCTCCTGGCCAGGGCAGAAAACGATCCCTCGGGACCGCCTGGGCGTGCCGCCGGAATCCCCAAGGAAAAAAGCGCACCAGGCAGGAAGGCGTAGTTGAGACTACGCCCAACGGCTAGCGCTGCACGTGCGAACCCACTACACCAGTAGCGGAATTTTCCAGGATTGCGAATACTGGACCAACACCGGCTGCCCGGACAACCCGCTGACCACAGCGGGCAGACCAAGCCAAAAGGAGAACTGACGGTGGACCAGAAGACATACCTGAAAATCAGGGCCAACGGGACCAGTCCGGTGCGGATAGTGCTGAACCAGGACATAGCCAACCGGGGCTTGACCATGAAGCAAGGGACCACCGGCACCGTAACCGGAAAGCAGAGCGGCCTGAGCGTCAAGACAGACCCATGCCCCGCGTGCGGCATGGTCGTCATACTATCCCGGGTCAAAGCGGACACCGTTGACCTCAGCGACAGCCCGACACCGGAATCCAGCGGAGCCGGACCGCTGCTGAACGCAGCAAACGTCCTGGACGAACGAAAGTCCGACGGCCAAGCCGAAACCATACTGGGGAAGAGATTCAGGGCCAACGTCCCCCTGGGAACGGCGTGGACGGAAATGCCAGCCGGGACAGTGGTAACCGTGGTAGCAAAATACCGGGGATACGAAGTCCGGACCGAACCCTGCGAGACCTGCGGCCAGGAGCTCCACATCCACCAGGTGCCAGGGCACAAACTCAGCCACATCGACGGAGACTGAAAGCTGAATGGATATAACCGAATACATCGACGCCCAGGAAATAGCGCTCGACGCAGCCAAGGGGGCATGGGCGTGGGCGCTGGAGACCGTTAACCCGAAGGACATAAGCAAGGTTGCCCCCAGCCAGTGGGAACTCATGGCCGAGATGGTATCGGAACAGCTGCAGCACTGGTGCGACCGACACCCGGAGGCGCCGGAGTCCCTGAGCACCAAGACCTTCGGCGAGACGGTGGAAAAAGGGCTCCACCAGCACAACCTGGAAGCCGTGAAGGAAACCATGATCGAGATGGAAAAGAACGGCCTGGCCTACGAGAAGGACGGCGGCTGGCAGCTTACCGCAAAGGGAAGGGCCGAAGCCCTGCGCCGCAAGGCCGAGGACGGCCGGGAGGAAGGAGATCACAAGCCTTGAACAAAAAACCTGAAACCAGCTGCCCCGTCATCCAGAGGCTGATCGACGGGGTCCACGACCTTACCGGGCCGAACCTGGCCTACGAGATAGTGCACGGCTACGCCCTGGTCAAGGACCAGGAGCACAGCCAGAGAATCGCCGAGGTGACCACAACCAGCGCCGGTCGACAGGCGACCGCCGATCGAGAGGACAAAGTCATAAAGGTGGCGGCCTACCGGCCGTGGGACACCGACAACTACGAGACCCGCTCGCACAACAGCGTGGGCGACGCCCTCGAGGACATCGACTCCCTGCTTCACGAATTCCGAAACCCCGGCGACCGCCTGCAGGGCGTGGCCCCGCCCTAGACAAGGGCTCGAGAAGCGACACAAGGAGCGCCAGGATTGACCAGCCAAGACAGGACCCTGCCGTTGGTCCCCATCGACGCACTCCCGGGGTTCGGGACCCCGCCACCAAACCAGGGATGCCACCTGGCCCCGTCATGCCTGCGATGCCCCTTTCCCGTATGCCGCCTGGAGGACAGCACCCTGATCAAACCGATCCAGGACCGGGACCTGCGGGAGTGCATTGAGGCCGAGGGCCTGACAGTGAATGAGGCCGCCGCCAAGTTCAACATAACCGCCAGGACCATCTTCACAGAAAATTGCGAAACTCTGAAAAACAGAGGAACTGACAGTTGGCCGTAGCTGAAAGCAAGCCTAGCCAGATAAACTCCCCAGCAGAGGCGTACATGCAGACCGCCACCCTGAAATACCGGGCCACTGCCAGCAGCCACGGCTATCGTCAGCTGGAACAGGCCATGCTGGATATGGGAAACCTGTACAACGCCCTCATCCGGCACCGCAATACGGCCACCGGCTCCCACAGGAGAAGGTGGTCACTGAAACTGCAGAATGCCCACCTGACGGACCTGAACCGGAACGACCCGGTCTATAACCGCTACGCCCGCAGACTGCTGGCATCAGCAGCCAGACGGGTCAACACCTCCTTCAGCGAATACTTTAAGAGACCCGAGCGCGGCAGGCCCCGCACCAGCAGCCCCTACCGGCTTAATACCATGGAGATCTCCGAGCCAGCAGTAGGCCACCTGAAGCTGTCCGAGGACGGCAGGAAGGGTTACGTCCACATCAAGGGGCTGCCCAGACTCCAATTCAAGCCGAATAACCGTCTGCCTGAAGGGGTCCAGCCCAGAATAATCCGGATTACCCGCACTCCGAGTCGCTACAACGTCCTGCTGGTCTTCAACCAGGAAATAACCCCGGAACCGGCTCCAAACCAGTCGGTGGGCATAGACCCCGGGGTCAAGCACCTGCTGACCGCCGTGAACCAAACAGGACAAGTTGCCCAGGTGCCCGGGCTGAAGGACAGAGAACACCGGAAGGTGATGCGAAGACTGCGGCGGAAAATGCAAAGGCAGCGGGACTCCGCCCTGAAGGACGGCCGAGCCCGGTTCGTATCCCACAAGCTCTCAAACAGCCGGACCAGGCGGAGATTCCGCTGGACCGATGGCCCCTCCCACAACTACCTCAAGTCCCTGGCCATGCTCCGAAGAGTAGAGCAAAAACGCCAGGACTCCCTTGCCGGACTCCAGCACCGGATTACATCACAACTGGTCAAAGACCACCAGGTAGTCTGCATCGAGGACACCCGCATTTCCAACATGGTAAGGTCAGCCAGAGGCACAGTGGACAAGCCCGGCACCAACGTCCGGCAGAAATCCGGACTCAACCGGTCCATCCTGTTCCAGGGCTGGTACGGGATACGCCAGAAGCTGGAGTACAAATGCCAGTGGTACAGCCGTTCCCTGGTACCAGTGCCTGCAATTAACACCAGCCGGCTATGCGGTAAATGCGGATCCATAGACGAAGCGAACCGCAGGTCTCAGGCATTGTTCAAATGCACCGACTGCGGCCACACCGCCAACGCCGACGTCAACGCGGCGGAAAACATCCGGCGCCAGGGATTAAATCTCCTGGCCAGGGCAGAAAACCGTCCCTCGGGACGGCCTGGACGTGCCGCCGGAAGCCCCACGGGGAAGCAAGCGCATAAGGCAGGGCTGGAAGCGTTAGCTTCCAGACCGTGACCGGCGCTGCACGCAGGACCGCAAAAACCCTCAGGCAAGAGGCCCCAGCCAAAAGCAGAGAGTTTCGCAATTTTCTAATCTTCAGAAGAAGGGCAAAATACGAGGAGTTCTGGAAAAAGCCGGCGCCGGGAGCCGGCGCCAGGAAGGCAGCCAGGACTGACGCGCCCCAGGGCGCTATGCCACGTGCCACTGGCGCGGAGCAAGGTCTCACAACCACAATGAATAGCCGGCCGCCAGAGCGGGCAGAGGAGCAGCAAAAGTGCCCAACCCCTACAACACAAGCAACGCCGAGGACGAGGGAAGCTTCCGTCAGGGCTACCACGCGGCGCTGAAGAGAATCCAAGAGCTGATGGCCTGCAGAGGGGGCATGACCCGGCGGGCTGCGAGTGCGTTTGCCCCATGTGCGAAGCCCACCGCAATCGGGGCGCCGACTGCGCGGGCCCCAGCACGCTGACCATCGAGCTGCTGCGCAGGGAGATAGAAACGGGCCTTGACCTGGAACCGGCCTACCAGCCCAGCGGCGGCTGGCAGAGATACTTCGAGCTGCACTGCAGCCCGGAATTAACGGCTCCGGCCGGATAGAAAGCCGGAGACCCAGAGCCACAGAGCAGGCTTGCCCGAGGGTATAGAGAACAATATTATCCGGCGCCCAGAGTGCGCCGGACGGATTGGAGAAGAGCGACAAAAGCAGGGGGACACAAGCCCCCCGCTGATCTTCAATCAAGGGCGCCGGCGGCGCCACATGAGAGGTAACGACATGGCAACCTACGAACTACACACCGACGGAGCCTGTAAGGGAAACCCGGGACCGGGCGGGTTCGCGGGAATCATCATAAGAGACGGCCGCGACCGGATCTACGCCACCGGCGGCGACCCGAAGACAACGAACAACCGGATGGAGCTGGCCGCAGTGCTTGAAGGCCTGAAGGTCATCGCGGACATCGAAGGCGAGAACCGGCCCAGGGTGGAGGTCTACAGCGATTCCCAATATCTCACCAAAGCCTTCAACGACGGCTGGCTGGCCGGCTGGCAGCGGAACGGGTGGAAGACCGCCCAGAAAAAGGAAGTGCTCAACCGCGACCTGTGGGAGGCGTTGCTCGAAGTCACCAAAAAGGTGGACGCCAGCTTCACCTGGGTCAGAGGCCACGACGGGAATCCGCTCAACGAGGAGGCCGACCGCCTGGCCGTGCGGGAGTCCCAGTTCGCCAGGACCTGCAGCGACTACTGGCTCAGCGTGGGAAACCCCCGCAGCATGGTCGAAGACCCCAGCGGACTGACCGAGGAAGGCGACAACAGGCCGTCCAGCCGGCAGGAAGTTCAGGAACCGGCCGCCAGCCCGGGTATAAGCGCCGAGGCGCTGTTCAGCGCCATACTCGACGAGGCCGAGAACGCCAGCGACTTCCCGGACTTCAAGAGGCGGCTGGCCATGCTCCGAAACGAAATCCGGCCATGAACCAGGAATACACCCGACGCAGCCAGCGTGAAGCATCCGCCCTCTGCCAAAGGACCTTCCGGGCGCGGCCCGACGAAACAATCTGCGGCGACTGCGAACATAAAGGCGGAGGCCCGGAGCTGGCCCCAGGTTACTGGACCTGGAACCGGGCCGAAGGGATCAACAAGATCCAGGCCTACTGGGATTGGAACCGGCCGCTGCCGCAGCCCGGAGAGACGGTCACCGTCCACAGCAAGGACGGCACCGCCTGCCGGGCAACGATAAAGGATGCCCTCGGGCTGCACAACACCCTGGACGGCCGGACCCGGGCCCAATGCACGGTCAAACGCGACTCGCAGTAAGGAGAACTAACCCCAACGATGACAACGAAGACAACGAAGAGTCACCCCTATGACTTCCTGGACGACCGGATCACCCTGAGCGAAGCGCAGGTGAAAGAGCTGGAAGCTAACGCCTCCAGCGTAACCAACCATGAGGGAATAAGCGTCGCCATCTACCGGTTCGACGGCCTGGAATTCAACAGCCAGGACAAGAAAGTCTGGGTTAATCTGCTCGACAACTCCTGGACGATACCGAAAAGTGACGACTGCACCTGCGAGGGAGAACGCAGCGTGCTGAACTGCCACTGCTTCCGCCTGCCCTGCCCGGAGTGCCAGGAGAGCTTCACAGCATGGGAAATCATCTGTGAATTTGACCTCAGCTGCCTGAACGACGGCTGCAACCACTGCCGGCATTACCGGACCGAGTGCGGGCGGGCAACGATCCTGAAGGTGATACAGGAAGCCTACGAAGCCACGGACGCGGTCCGCAACACACAGGCCGAAAGGCTGCATGAAGCGCTGGCCGCCTTCCACAGCGGCGTAGACCCGGCCCGGTTCGAAGTAACCGACAACTACCTGGACAACGCGGGAAAACGGAACACCGACGGACAGCAACCCAGCTGGACAATGCCCGACGGATCCATACTCGCCAGCTCAAGAAACGGGCTGTGGTACGAGCTCTAACGGTAAGCCAGCAGTAACCGGGCCCGAAACCCTGCGGGACCAAGGCGACACCAAAGGAGGAAATGCCGTGTACGAACAGCGACGGGACCAGGAAGAATACACGCCGCCCCCGCTGGAGGCCATGCTCGCCGAGGCCAGAAGAACGCCCGAGACGCGAAGGGACGCGCCCCAGGGGCCCGAAGCGCTGAACCGGTTCGCGGCCATGATAGCCCGCAACATAGCCTGGGAGGGAAAACAGCTGGATAGCTCGGGAGCCAGCCACGGCCAATACCTGAAAGCGCTGGCCCGGCTCTACAACCAGGCCAACGACCTGACCACCGAGCTGGGAGGCCCGGCGGAAGCCCCGAAGACGGACAGCGACGGAATGCCTGGGCCGGGCAGATGCGCGACCTACGGAGAGGCCGTACAGCGCATGATGAACCTCAACAACCACGTGGTTCACGCGGTGGATGCGCTCCACGACCTGGAAATGGACGTGGCCCACGGCCGAAACGACACGGGCGGCCGGAGAAAGGCGGCCAGCCGCCTGGAAAGCCTCAAGCGGGACGCGGAGAACTGGCACCAGGCCGTCACTGCCGGGTGCACCGAACGGGAAACTGAGACCGACTAACAGGAGGCCGCAGATGGCAGTCGAAAAGATAACAATCAACGCGGACGCGACCAGCAGCAGCGCGGCGGCATTGCACCAGGCGATGGAGGAAAGAGGCTACACCAACGTGGAACTGACCTGCCTGACCCTCAGCTGCACCGCGCCCGACGGCAGCCAGAGGCACCTCACCGTCGGCAGCAGCCTCGAGCGCCGGCAGCTGGGACAGCAGGAGCTGGAAAGCCCGTTCACCCTGACCATCGACCACACCCGGATGAGAGCCGACGCAATGGCCCTCGCGGAACAGAGAAGGTAGAGCAGAAACGAGAGGCGCCGCCATGAACTACACGGAGTACCGCAAGCTCAGCAAAAAAGACGTCGTCGGCCGCCGGGTGAGACTCCTGCAGAAAGTGAGGACTGGCCTGTACGAAATACCCGCCGGCACGATATGCCGCATTGAGAACAAGCGCCAGGGTTACTCCCTCATAACCGAGGGGTGCGCCACCTGCCACATCAAAGCGCGCATCGACAAGGTCCCGCCCTACTGCGTGGAACTGATCGAAGAGAAATCTGAAGACCAAGGAGAATAGAAAATTGACGGACTCGAACAGCGAGGCAAACGAACAACCCGAAGCCGCCCACGGGCCGTGGCAAAGAAAGCCGGCCACGGCCTCCAGGCAGGTGAATCAGAGGAGGAACAGCACTTGGAACAGAGGATTCAGGCCATCACCCAGGCCGACGACAACGAGGACTGGCAGAAGGCCCTGAGGTCCGGCCGGAGGATCAGGGACAAAAGCCCGGGGATATACACAGCCTTCGACAACGTCCGGTGCGCCGCAGAGGCAAGCAGCGCCGCCGAACAGGCCGGCGATGTACGACGAGGCGGCCCAAAGGCCAGGAGCTGCCGCAACAAGCTCCTCAACGCGCTGGCGCTGGTATACCTCAACGCCGAAAGTGTCGAACACCACTTTGGATACACCAGCAGCCAGTACCGGAGCACCCACCAGCCCATGCCGCATACCCTGACTCTTGACGAATCCGCTACACAGAAGGGACTGATGGACTGGTCCGCGGTGCTCATGCTGAGGACGGCGGAGGCGGCGCTGGCGCACCGCGCGGCGGTGGAGCGGCCAGGCCCCACCGGACTGCAACTGGCCGCTCAGGCCCACGGCGAGGTCAGGACCACCATCCTGCTGTGGGTGGGGGCCCTGAGCGAAGAACCGGCCTGACTGACACCAGACCTGGAGGAAGGAAACCCCAATGCCAAAACTCATAACCGGCTACCCACCGGGCCACTGGAGCAACGCGGACCGAAACAACCCGCTCACATGCGTCGAAATCGACGCCGACGGCACAATGGCCCAGGACCAGGAAAGTCTCCAATGCGCCAGCTGGCGGGAACATAACACGAAAGAAGAGGAATCGTTCAACCGGCTCGACCCCGACCGGGTCTGGAAAACCCCTGCAGCCGACAATTACGCGCGTTACTACGTAGCCAGCTTCAAACCAATACGGCTGATCCACATCCCGACAGGAGACGGTTACCAGGCGCTGCCAGCAACCATCCGGGGCCTGACGGCCAAGGAGATGAAGGCCGACATCGAGAGGGACAAAACGATCAGCCGTATGTTCGAAGACCACCGGCGCAGGCTGAAGGAAGAAAAGTCCAGAGCCGCCAACGAGGAAGGATAAGGGCCGGCTGGCGCCAGGCCCCACGCCCTTCGGAGTCGACCAAAAACAAAGACACCGAAGGAGGACCAAAGATGAAGATAGAAACTGTCGCAGACATAGAATCGGACCTGGCCCACAGGAACTACCAGTTAACCGGATCAGCCGCCTTCCGGCGCTCCAAGGACGCCTACGGCCAGCTCTCCAACATGACCTGGGGATACCCGCTCAAGGTGAACGGGCTAACCTTCCAGGGGCCGGAGGGCCTGTACCAGGCAATGAAATTCCCCGACCACCCGGAGATCCAGCGAAGCATCGCAGCGGCCAGATCCGGCATGGAAGCCAAGCGGGCCGCCTACGACCAGCCGGTACAGCCCATGGCCGGCTGGGACCAGCTGAGGATCCAGGCCATGGCGCTGACCCTGGCAATCAAGCTGATGCAGCACCCAGCCAAGTTCGAGCGAGCGCTGCGGGAAACAGTACACCGGGACATCGTCGAGAACTCGCACCGGGACCCCTTCTGGGGCGCCAGGCCAGTGCCAGGCGGCTACAGCGGCACAAACGTCCTCGGCCGCCTGCTGACCGCGCTGAAAAACCACCTGGACGAGACCGGCGAGCCCGAGAAAGCAGCCACCCGACTGCTAACCGGCGTGAAAATCGACGGCTTTACCATAAACGGCCGAAGCTGCGTCCAGTAGCCCCCCGCCTGAATTGCCGCAGAAGGCTGCAACGCTAAGCTAACCAATAAACGACAGGGGACGGACCGCCTTGCAAAAAACAAAGACTTACAAAAACGGACTGAGACTCAGCTACAACCCGGCAAGCGAGGAGGACATCACGGCGAGCTGCGTAAACGATTACATCCGGTTCAAGACAGCGATGACACCCGTGGTGACAGCCGAGCAGAGCCAGTGGCAGCTGATGGCCTTCTCCGTCTTGGATCGCAGCCGGGAGAACGTCAAGCTGAAGGAAATCCCGACCCACAATTACCCGGACATTGAGGCGGCCGTAAACCGGCTACACGAGGTCATCGAAGGTTGCACGGCAGAGGCCGCCAGCAACGCCCGCGACCGCGAGAAGGAAAGACTGAAAGGCGAGATCGCCCGAAAGGAAAGCCAGCTGCAGGCCCTGGAATTCTTCAGCTGACGGGCGGCCCAAGCAGAGCAGCCCGCCACCAAAAAGCGAGGACGACACAAGAATGTATCGGGATACGCCGGAACGGGACCAACCATCGATCAACGGCTGGACGCCCCGCGCCGGGCGGCTGACCTGGCAGGAAGAGGAAATGAAACTGGAGGCCCGCGAGGGGACCTGGGGCACCTTCCAGACGTCCTTTCAACAGGACGGCCACAGCAACGGCATGGAAATTCCGGCCGAGGCGGCAACCAGTACCCTGAACCACACCCGGGATAAACCCGACGACGATACCCCGGGAATCATCATCCGCGGGTGGATCGACGGCCAGATCTGCATGACCAACTTCTGCCTCATGGACGAGATAGAACACGGGGCGGCGCAGCCGCTGCAGGCCTTCGCGCTGCGGGTACCGCCCAGCCTGTTCCGGGACGCGCGGCGCCGGACAGAGGGCCAACTGAAGCTGGCCTGGCAGATCGACGATCACCACGCCCACTGCACCGTCGGGGACCTGATCATCAGCGTCAGGGCTGACACCAGCCAGAACGTGGCTGAACAGCAGAGAAGAGTGCACAGCGAAAACGCCGGAGAGCTGAGATCCAGAACGGACCGCACAGGCCCGGGCGGCTCCAAGGAAGGAGAGAACGACGACGCCGTCTTCGCAATTACGATAACCGCCCTCGGACGACCCATCATGCTGGCAGCCAGCACGCGGTTGACCAGGGACGACGGTGAGCAGGAAACGCTGGAAGACTTCACCCTAAGGATAGCGCCGGAGATCATCCTGAGGACCTACATTGCGAACAACGGAGGCCCAGACGCCACTGAACAAGGGCCGGCGCTGGCAGACTGAACAAAAGAAAGGGCCCGGCCCGCCGCCAGGCAAAAGCCCCCTCCTCCAAGCAGGGCCAAGCCAGGGGAGCGGGCCGGGCCCGGAACGCGAGACAAAGGAGCATAAAAGCAAATGCAACTGCCGGAATACATAACCGACGACAACGAGATGGCAGTATGGCCCGGAGTCCCGGAACCAGACCGGATCGAAAGAGCGATCACGCTGCTCCGGCAGATGGACGACTCGCCTGGGACCAGAAAGCAAGGCAACGCCTCCGCCAGCGACGAGGCCGGGCCAACAGCCCTGCGGGACGCCGAATACCTGCGGCAGAGAGTACGGAACGAAAACCTGAGGATGACCCTGCAATCGGACAGCTGGGGCAGCATGACCCCGGCAGCCCTGTTCGACCTGGCCCTGGGCGAGTTGTCAGCAAAGAGCAGCAACGGTTTCAACCCCCGGAAGGAGCTGGTCATCGCCACGCTCGACAGGACGGGTGAAGACTTCACCATGACCGTGACCACGGTACCCGAGAACAAAAGCTGGATGGGCTTCGACCCCGCCTACCGGCGGCTGAACGGGGGAACCGCATTGATCATGCTCCGCCAGAGATCCAAAAAGAGAGCGCAGGGGATGATCATCCTGCCCAACTACGGCTGCAACAACCAGGAGACACCGAGCGGAGGCGACAGCGCAGCGACGATGGCCTCGCTGGTCAAATGGCACGGCGGAGCCGTGCAGGTAGTGCCGCACACCGCAACGAGCTAACGCTCCAGCACCGCCTGACCAGACCGGCGGGAAGGGACAAAAAGGCAATGACGTTCTACAAAAAGTGCGAAACGGCAGGCTGCCACCGGCGCCTGAAGGGCGGCGAGGAGCTACGCCAGCAGCTTGAAAATACCAGGAAGGAAATCGGCGGCCACCGGGCCGGGGTAATCTGTCCGCAGTGCGTTGCAGACCTGCTGCAGGACACCGACAAGGCAGAACGGGACCACTACTTCGATATGTCGGCAGGAGAAATACTGGCCGAAAGCCTGGTGGAGACGCCCCGGTGGCGCATTATTATCCCGGCGCTGCGGGAGAAGGACCCATCGAAGAAGCCGCCCGGGACCGGAACAGACGACGCGAGCCAGGACCCCGCGGCCCCAAATTAAGATTACGGCCGCGAGGAAGGCGGCCGGAGGACAAGAGTAATGAATCCAGGCACGATCAGGCAGATGAAACAGCAACTCCAGCGCATCGAGGGAGAGCTGACCAGGCTGAACTCCCTGGCCAACCACTTCCGGGGCGTTATAAGCTTCTACACCAACACCGACGAGGACAGCGAGCTGCGCCGCAACCCCGGCGACGTCCTGAAGAGCAACATCGAGAACGTGCTCAAGACCGAGGGAAGGGCGATGCACCCCAAGGACATCCTGACCCGGCTGGAGGCCGAGGGAATACTGGTCCCCGGAGAGAATCCCCCGCACAACATCCGCAGTCACATGTCCGGCGACCAGAACAAACGCTTCTACGCCGTTGGCAACGACACCTGGGGCCTCACGGACTGGACACCCAGAATGGACCTGGAACCGGAGGGCGACACCACGGACAACGCCGGCCACGAGGCCGCGCAGGAAAAGGGGAACCACGTCCAGGCAGGCGGCCAAGCCGCGTCAGCAAAGGACGAAGACGTAACCGGCGGGACGAGCGCCGAGAGCTCCTTCCAATGTGACGGCCTGATGGCCAGCCAACTCCTGGAAGAGGGCGAACCGGTCAAGGTACGCTTCACCGCGCCCGACCCCGCGGGAGCGCTGGACCACCAGCGGCTTACCGAGGCCATCGAGACCTGCTGCGGAGAGGAGGACGTGGCCGACGTGATAAACGACGGCGCCACCATCAAGGTCATGGGCGGGACGGCCAGCATCAAGTTCGACGCGGCAAGCCGCCAGCCGGCTGAGCCTCACCGCATACCCGGCATGATCCACTTCACCGAGGACGACGCCGGAGACGACGGCGACGCTGAGACCACGGCGACAACCCTGTTCCTGGACCTGAAGGACTCCGACACCGCCGAGCTGATCCTGCAGCACACGCGCTGAAAATCAGGAAAGCCAGAGGCAAAGAGGAGAAAATTCCGCTACTCTTCAAGCCCCACTGACAGCAGCTAATTGCCAACTGACAGTACCCGACATACAGTCAACCCAGGAGCTTGCGCCCATGCCAGCAACCAGCCTGCAATACAAGCTGACCACCACCAGAACCGGCTACCGACAGCTGGACCAGGCACTGCTGGATATGGGCTACCTCCAGAACGCCCTCATCCGCCACCGGAGATCAGCCACCGGCTGCCACAAGGGGCAATTCTCCCTGAAATTGCAGAATGCCGCCCTCACTGAACTACGCCA
>MPMM01000030.1 GCA_002238505.1 SAR202 cluster bacterium bin22
ACCGACGCGGACCTGTCCGGCCTGACGGCGAGCACGAGCGCGAGCGCGTCGGGGACGTTCAGCGCGCTGACGCTGAGCCCCTCGACCTTCGCGGCGGCGACCACGGCCTACACGGCGACGGTGGCGAACGCGCGGACGCACGTGAAGATCACGCCGACGACAAACGACTCCAACGCCTCGGTGGAGGTGGGCAAGGGGGCGAGCCTGACGTCGGTGACCAGCGGCAGCGCCAGCGCCGCTATCCCGCTCTCGGTGAACGCGAACGCCATCACGGTGAAGGTCACCGCCCAGGACGGCAGCACCACGAAGACCTACACCGTCACGGTGACGCGGCAGGACGCCGCCCCCGCCGCCCCCACCAACCTCGTGGTCGCACATGACAACAGGCAGTTGTTCCTGTCCTGGACCGCGCCCTCGAGCACACTGACGGGCTACGACGTGCACTACACATCGGCGGCCGCGGGCGCCGTGGGCAACAACGCGGCGGCCTCCGGCAGCAACCCCGCCACCGCCTGGGTGGCGGTCACCCGCAGCGGCATTACGGCCTCGCAGACCATTTCATCCCTGACCAACGGCACCGACTACCGGGTGCGGGTGCGCGCGAAGAACTCCGTCGGCAACAGCGCCTGGGTGTTCGGAACCGGCACCCCCGGCGCTCTGTGGGAGGCCACGCTGACGGCGGATCAGAACGGCGTTTATTTCGGCTGCGATAACAGTGACGCAAATCAGGACAACTGCTCAACCTCAACCGTCCTCACGGAGGATCAATTCAGGCACGGGGCCATCTACACCGTAGCAGCAGTGAAATGGCAATCTGATAATGATCGATTTTATTTGAACATCGACAACGTTACGGGTCAGGCGACCAAGAACGCCCTTACTTCTTTGACGCTGAATGTGGACGGCATCCCCCTTAGAATCAACGCCGCCACGGTAGATGCAGGCGTCATCTATTGGTCGTACAACCCGGACACGGACTGGACCGATGGCCGGACGGTAAGGCTGACCCTGCGGTCCGCGGCGCATCAGGCGACGGCCCCGTCCACCGACGCCGCCCTGGTCGACCTGACGGCGACGCGCAGCGCGAGCGCCTCGGGGACGTTCAGCGGGCTGTCGCTGAGCCCCTCGTTCGCGGCGGCGACCTACGCCTACACGGCGTCGGCGCCTTACGCGGTGACGCACGTGAAGCTCATCCCGCAGACGAACCATCACCAGGCAACGGTGGAGGTGGGCCTCCAGGGGTCGAGCCTGACGGCGGTGCCGAGCGGTCAGCCGACCGGCGCCATCGCGCTCACGGTGGGCGCGAACGCGATTACCGTGAAGGTCACCGCCCAGGACCGCGACTTCACAAAGACCTACACGGTGACGGTGACGCGGGGGCAGCCGTCCACCGACACCGCCCTGTCCGGCCTGACGGCGACACAGGGGGAGAGCGCCTCTGGGACGTTCAGCGAGCTGACGCTGAGCCCCGCGTTCGCGGCGGCGACCACGGCCTACGCGGCGTCGGTGGGGAACTCGATCACGTACGTGAAGATCACCCCGACGGCGAGCGACTCCAACGCCAGGGTGGAGGTGGGCAAGGGGTCCAGCCTGGCGGCGGTGAGGAGCGGCCAGCCGAGCGGCGCCATTGCGCTCTCGTTCGGCGCGAACGCCATCACCGTGAAGGTCACCGCCGAGAACGGCAGCAACACAAACACCTACACGGTGACCGTGATGCGGGCGATGGCGGAGCCGTCCGGCGCGCCGCCCGCCGACGCCACCGGCACGGAAGGCACGCTGGTCAGCAACATGGGGCAGCAGACGAACGGTTCTATTGATTTCGACAACTGGGTTCATGGCCAGGGATTCACCACGGGTCCCTACGTCGACGGCTACGCGTTGACGAGCATTGAGGCGCGCGTTTTCATTAACAATGCTCTCACGTCCGAGGACGCCGCCACGGTCAGGGCGGAGGTGTGGAGCGACAGCGACGGGACGCCGGGCAGCAGGGTCGCCTATATGTCGGCGCGGAACATTCCGACCGGAACCACCGGGACCCATACGGTGGCCTTCGCGCCCTCCTATGGGATCACCGTCACGCTGGCGGCGAACACGACCTATCACTTCGTCATCTACACCACCGGCAGCCTCTCCTCGAATACTCTTCAAATGGACATTACGCGAAGCACAGCCGAAGACGCGGGAGCGGCCGACGGATGGAGCATCGCGGACCAACGCTCTACTATCAGCCAGAACACGCCGCCATGGGCGCCAGCATGGACCACCACTACTAATAATGGGTCTGTCCAGATAGCCGTGAAGGGGAAGCCGGTCTCCATCACCCACTGGGCGGCCACGCTCAAGGTGAGGGACCTGGGCCCGCTCAGTGGAGACGGCTGCATCGGGCAGGAGCAGTGCTCCGCCCGGCTCTCGCCCAACTCCTTCACCTACGGCGCGTGGCCGTACAACGTCCTGGCGGTGACGGTCAGGAACGGCACCCTCCTGTTTCGGCTGGACCGGGAGCCCCCGCTGCACCCGGACCAGGCGCGGCTGGACGTGGGCGGCAGGCAGTTCCAGTTCAAGGACGCCAGTAAGAACTACGGCATCGCGCGCAATGAGGACTCAGTGCTGCTGATCTGGTACGGCACGGGCCTGGACTGGTCGGACGGCGACACGGTCTCGGTGAGCCTGGTGGGCAAGAACGTGCCCGCCCCACCCACACCCGCGCCCCACACGGACCTGCACCCCGTGCGCGTTCACTACGACGAGATGCGCGACGGCGAGCCGGTGGACAACTTCAACAACTTGAGGCTCGCGAGTCCCAACCCCTCCACGATCCCTGGGACGTTCGAGAGGCGCGTGGAGCTGCGGGCGCAGCGCCCCGGCACGTTCGGCAGCGCCGACCCGGAGCAGGGGATGGTGACGACGACCCACATCATGCTGCGGGTGAGGGCGCATCCGGACAGCACGCTGGCGTGGGCCATCGGGAACGTCTATGGCGTCACCGGCAGCTTCGCGGCCTTTGGCAACGGCGGTTACACCCCGGCCATCGCGCTGAACCCCGCCTCCAAGTGGACCTACGTCTACCTCCGGGTCACCAACGGCTCCCAGGTGGCCACCCACGTCGTGGCCATCGACCCGCCGCCGCGCACCTACACGCTGACGCCGGAGGCGCGGGTCGCGGAGGGAGAGGAGGCCGCGCTGTCGCTGAGCCTGGGCAGCCCGGCCGGCGCCGGGGGCGTTTCCTTCACGGTGGCCGCCGACTACCCGGACGGCGGGGCGACCGCCGAGGACGTGGGGCAGTTCACCGCGACGCTGACGGTGCCCGAGGGCCAACAGCGCGCCCGGATCATCATCCCCACCGTGGATGACGAGGAGGTGGAGGCAGCGGAACCTTTCACGGTGCGCGTGGCCCACGTGGGCGAACCGGCCTGGGCGGTGGACCCGGAGGGCACGGACACCGCCGTGGTGACCATCGTGGACAACGACGAGCCACCGGCGCCGCCGGAGGGGCCGGAGCCGTGGGACATCCGGGTGGCGCCGGGGGACGGCACGCTGACGGTGACCTGGAACGTCTCCTCCCGCGACGGGGTCGAGGACTCTGAAATCTGGCACGTTCTGCGCTGGAGCCAGGAGCCCGGCGTGTGGAACAACCCGCGCGACCCCAGGGCCGTGGGCAAGAACGACGGGCTGTCGGTGGACCCCGGCTTGACCGGCTACACCATCACGGGCCTCAGGAACGGTGTCGCCACGGGCGTGTTCGTTCGCTCGATGGTCGGGCACCGCAACAACATGAGCGAGCATGACTCGGCGTCCAGCAAGTGGGTGCGGACCAAGGGCGAGCACACCACGCCCCGCCCCGGCGGAGAGCAGCAGGTGAACAACCCTCCCACGGTGTCCGGCGGCATCGCCGACGCCACCATCGTCAGCGAGAGCGGGACGCATAAGGCATCCCTGTCCGGCGTATTCGCCGATGCCGACGGGGACGCCCTGACCATCACGGCCGCATCCTCGGATACAGCCGTGGCCACCGTGTCGGTCGCGGCCGACTACTCCACGCTCACGGTGACGGCCAGGAGCAGAGGCACGGCGATCATCGGGGTGAAGGCCGCCGACGGCAACGGCGGCCAGGTATGGGAGCTCTTCACGGTAACGGTGAAGGCCGCGCCCACGGTGGCCTCGGCCATCGCCGACATCAGCGGGCTGGAGGCCGGGGACAGCCGCACCATCTCGATGTCCGGGGTGTTCAGCGACGCCGACGGGGACGTGGTGACCGCAATCCAGGCGTCATCCTCCGACACCTCAATAGCGGCGGTATCGGCCGCCATCGACGGCGCAACAGCGGCGATCACCGCCGTCACGGTGACCGCCAACGCCGAGGGCACGGCCACCATCACGGTCACGGCCCGGGACGCCGACGGCAACATGGTGCAGGACGCCTTCGACGTAACGGTGGACCCCCCCGCCGCGCAGCAGCAACAGGTGAATAACCCGCCCACCGTCTCCGCCGCCATCGCCGACGCCACCATCGTCAGCGAGAGCGGGACCAGGCAGGTCTCCCTGTCCGGCGTATTCTCCGATGCTGACGGGGACGCCCTGACCATCACCGCCGAGTCCTCGGATACAGCCGTAGCCGCCGTGTCGGTGGCGGCCGATTACTCGACGCTGACGGTTTCGGCCCAGGCGCGGGGAACGGCGATCATCGGGGTGAAGGCCGCCGACGGCAACGGCGGCGCGGTATGGGAACTCTTCACGGTAACGGTGAAGGCCGCGCCGGTGGTAGCCGCGCCCATCGCCGACGTGAGCGAGCTGGATATTGACGCGACCCACGAGGTTTCCATGTCCGGCGTGTTCAGCTACCCCGACGGCGACAGCCTGACGGTCACCGCCAGTTCGTCGGACGAGGGCAAGGCCACCGTGACCGTGGCCTCCGACCAATCCGCGCTCACGGTATCAGGTGTATCAGAGGGCACGGCAACAATCACGGTCACGGCCCGGGACGCCGACGGCAACGCGGTCAGCGACGCCTTCGAGGTTGTGGTGGTCAGGAAGTACGCGGCGCTCATTGCGCAGGTGTACGAATGGCGCAACGACCCCAACGGAGTGAATAACAAGAGCCACACCGATCGCTGGGACCGGGCGCTGCTGGCCTTCGGGGAGACGGTGGCCGACGCGTCGCTGACGCCGATGACGGCGGCAGAGGCCCGGGAGATGGCTGGGAAGCACATGGCATCCCGCTGGAACCCGGTGGCCGAGGCGCTGGCGGAGATCGAGGCCGGCTAACCGGGACGGGTGCGGTCAGAGAACCAGGCGGGCAAGGGGGAACCGGAGAACGGGCAGCAGCAGGACGGCCAGTCGGGGCAATAGCCCCGGCGCGGCCTGCAAAGGGACTGGCCGCCAGCGTGGGGAACGACGCCAGGCCAGAGGCAACAAGAACCGGGCCTGCCCCGCCTGGCTTCAAGGGAGGTGTCGCCGATCCCGCGACAGCGCACCAACCACGTCAGGGACACCAGGTCTGACCCGGGGACATCCCACAGCGCCTGGTGCGGTTCAGGGAGGGGTCGGCCCTGCCGTGGGCGGAGATCGCCCGCTGCCTCGGCGGCCTGCTTCCGCACCGTGTGGCGCTGGGAGCAGGGACTGGGAAAACGCAACGCGCAGCACATGATGGCGCTCCTGAAGCTGGCCGCCGGCCATGGGCTGGGCCACCCGTTCACCGGTTAGATAGGAGGTCTGCCGGGACAAGGCCGAAAAAGCTGGAAGCGACTGCGCTGAAACTGAAGGGGCTTGAACATGACACATGGTGTTACCCCATGCCGGTCCGGTGACGCCGCCAGCAGAACTGCCAACAGGGCACGAAAGCCGAAACAGCCAGCATGGGAGGATCGAATGACGGTTGGAATTACTTGGGCCCGTAAGGGCCGGGCGGAGGCCGGATGAAAATACTGGGAATATGCGGCAGTCTCCGGCAGGAGTCCTGGAACCGCAAGCTGCTGGTGAACACCCTGGAAATCGCCGACGGCAAGGGGGCGGAGACCGACATCTTCGACCTGAAGGGTGTCCCCATGTTCAACCCGGATGACGAAGGGAGCGGAACGCCGTCCCAGGTGGCGAGGCTGCGGGAGGGGGGGGAGGCGGTGATCATCGCCTGCCCGGAGCACAACGGGTCCATGAGCGCGGCGCTGAAGAACGCCATCGAGTGGCTGTCCCGGGGCGGGAACTCCATCGGGGGGCGGGTGTTCTACCTGATGGGAACCAGCCCGGGCCGGTCGGGGTGTGCCAGGATGCACGTCCACGCCTCCTACAGCCTGGAATCCGAGGGAGGGTTGGTGCTGCACCAGCCCCGGGCGCTGCTTCCCCAGGTCGAGACCTTCATGGACAGCGAGGGAAACATCACCAACCCGGCGGTGCGGGACTTGCTGGAGAGCGCGGTGGCTGAGGTGATTCAGTTTTCCAGGCAGCTTGCCAGGTAGGTTGGCCCGGGCAACGGTGGGAACTCCGCCGTTGATGACTGCGGCGAACCCGGCTGTTCCACTGCGGCGAACCCGCCTGTTCGGGGGCCTTCAATGACCGCAGCGGCCGGTCTGCCATGCCCGAATGCACCCCATGGAATGATTCTCCCATGTTGCGGGCAGGACCAGGAGGGACGGCATACCCGGATGGGCTGGGCCGGGAGTGGGAGCAGACACGGCTCCCTCCCTGCATTTCCATGGCCAGGCTCACCGGCAGATGTATTATTCCCGGCTCTGTCTCTGACTTACTGAGCATCACGCCGTAGCCCCGCTCGTCAACGATGTGGTTGACCGACTGCCGGCCCCGGCGGTCGTAGCCGATGGTGCAGGCGAACTCCGCCTCGGCCCACCAAACTGGATAAGATCAAGAACCTTTCACATCAGGTTGGCGGTGGCGGTGTAATCGGCCGTTTTCCCCACTGCGCCCGAACGGAGAAGTTGCCAGGCACCGGCCGATGAGGCAGGGGCTTTCCCTGTGGGTCAGTCATTCCTCCGCCGGGGAACCGCCGCCGGGGAACCGCTCGTCCGGCAAGGGTCGCTTCGCCCTGGGCCTGGCCGATAGTCAGGACGGCCTGCAGGGCCGTGTACAGGTCCACGCCCACGCTCTCGTTGCTGCGCAGGCTTGGCCCCGCTGAGCCGGGAGCGACAAGCTCCTGCCGGTTCCGTTCCCAGACCCGGCGGGCCGTTGTTTTCCAACATTTCGCCTCCCTGAAGGCCCTGGAAAATCAGCCTTTAATCGGGCTGAAACGGGCCTGATTGGGTCGAGTCCCTCCATTTGAGCGTAAGTTTACCGATACTATACTAACCTGAGAATGGCCTTTACCCCTAATTTATACACGCATCGCTATAATATCTGTTGGGTATTTATAGCTCCCGCCGGACCCGATGCCGGCTGGCAATGCCGGCCAAACCAAAGCAGCAACCGCGCCGCCACCGCCCTTATCCCACGGGACCGGACAGGAAGGCGGTGCGTCGTTGACAGGAGATGAGTACGCCATGTTCGACGCAAGCAGCAAGAGCAGGAAAGCGGGCCGCGTGCTGAGGGCGGCCATGCCGGTTACCCGCCCCCTCCCGAATAAATGTTCTAGTCCCGCAGGCCGGCCCTCAGCATCTGAACGTCGCGGGAGGCCCCCAATGATGCGGTCCGCCTCCTTCCTCCGCCTCTCCCCGTTCCTTCTGCTGGCCGCAGCCCTGGTTGCGTTGGTTGTGCTGGCGGCCTTCGTTGCGCCCGGCGCGCAGCCCGCCCAGGCCCAGTCTTACAATAACGCTTTGCCGCCCTATAACCCCAACACACCCGCCAAGCAAACAAACATCGTTATTGTGGATGATCCGCTCAGGGTTGATTTACGGAGGACCAAAATAGGCCGGTACAGCGCCGGAGACCTCAGGGCTTTGGATTACGTGGGCCAGCCGCACCACGTCCAGGTTGGGGCTTTCGCCGCCAGTGGGACGACGAACACCAAGCTTGCGCTGCACTTGCGCGATGCCGGTGGAAACAACAAGCAGACATACCTGGTCTACACCTTCATGGACCGAGCCAGTGAATGCAAGGTCACCAATTGGCCCACCGGCGTTGTTGCTGACGGCAGAATCCATGGCGGTCGTCCGTGGTTTACCCAAGCAGTGCGGACAGCCCCAAGCCCCCCTCGGGAGGAATCCCTACCGCTGCAAGGCGGCTGGGTGACATTAAGCAACCACACCGCTGAACAGGCAACCGGTAAACATCTGTGCGTCGGACTCAGATTCCACCACGAGGGGGACAGCGCAGGCCTGAGCGAACTCCGTGCGTTCAGCTATTACATGGATGACGCGACCCCCACCCTGGCCGGGGACATGAGCGGCAACACCCTGACTCTAACCGCAACCGACGAGTCCCGGATTTTCCAATACCGGTACATCAAAAAAGGCTGCGCTGCGGCCAGCCCGAACGAAAACGGCTGGACATCCCTTTTCTGGATCGACGCCGGCGACGGGGCGACCAGCAAGCGGCTGGTCAGCAACAAGCAGGTTGAAATAGCCTTCCCGGACAGGGTCAACAATACTTTCTGCTTCGGCGCTCTGGATATGCAAAAGAATGTTGACCAGATAACTTTCCACGTCGATACCAGACCGCCGGGGGTGACGCTGAACCGGAAGTCGGTATCGGTGCCTGAGGGTTCGTCGGCGACCTACACGGTCGTTTTGGATTCCCCGCCGGACGCGCCGGTGACGGTCACTCCGGTATCAGGCACCCCGGCGTATGCAACGGTGTCACCGGCCTCGCGGACATTCACGCCGTCGAACTGGGACACGGCGCAGTCCTTCACGGTGGCTGGCGTGAAAGCGGGCAAGTCTGTGATCACCCACTCCGCGACCAGCGACGACACCGGGTATTCGATCCCGGAGGCGGGAAAGGTAACCGCCTGGGTGAACACCGTTGACAACGACGAGCCGACGGACGGGCCGGAGCCGTGGAACATCCAGGTCGTGCCGGGGAACGGCACGCTGACGGTGACCTGGAACGTCTCCTCCCGCGACGGGGTCGAGGACTCGGAGATCTGGCACGTTCTGCGCTGGAGCCAGGAGCCTGGCGTGTGGAACAACCCCCGTGACCCCAGGGCCGTGGGCAAGAGCGACGGACTCTCGGTGGACCCCGGCTTGACCAGCTACACGATCACGGGCCTCAAGAACGACGTCGCGACGGGCGTGTTCATTCGCTCGATGGTCGGGCACCGCAACAACATGAGCGAGCGCGAAGAGAAATCCAGCAAGTGGGTGCGGACCAAGGGCGAACACACCACGCCGCGCGAAGACATCGGCGGGCTGTAGGGAATGGGCATGATGCCACGCATAGCTCCACTATCAGGGCTGCTCCTCCTCACCGTCCTGCTCGCCGGCTGCGCCGGCAGTGACCCCGGACTGACCCAAGCCCAGGTGCAGGAGATAGTGCGGGAGGAACTGGCCGCAGCGCCGGCTCCCGCCGCTGTTTCTGACCTGCCGGAGGAAGTCCGGGTGGACGGTCCCGTCCACAACGATGTGGCGGCCAGGCCCGCCTCCGAGCCGGCCCTGACCCGGGCCGAGGTCGAGGAGATCGTCACAGCGGCTATCGCCGCCATCCCCGAGCCCCGGCCCGGACTCACCGCCGACGAGGTTGATGATATGGTCAACACAGCCATCGCCGCCGTCCCCAGCCGGACCGCCCCCGCCGACTACACCAGGTTCTTCGTGGACAGCGCCTTGGCCCGCTACCAGACCCGGGGCCTCGACGCGACCCTGGCCCACTACAACAGCGCCCAGAGCATCGACGGCCAGTGGTACGTCTTCATCATCGACGAGAACGACCTGGTTATCGCACACCCTGAACCCGAGCGCCTGGGCCTGGACGTGAAGGGCTGGGTGGGCACCGATGCCAACGGCTATGAGTTCGGGCCCGATATGCTCTCGGCCACGGAGGAGGGCAAGTGGGTGTCCTACGTGTACCGCAATCCGGAGAGCGGGGGCATAGGGTCCGGCTTCGATGACGTGGAGCTCAAGAACGTGTGGGTGAAGCGCCACGACGGGCTGCTGTTCGCCTCGGGCTGGTACATCGATGCCGACGCCTTCACGCAGGTGCTGGTGTCGGCCGCCGTGGACAAGTACCGGGAACTGGGGCTGGACGGGACCATGGCCTACTTCGCCAGTCCGGGCAGCGTCCTGGCCGGGCTGGAGGCGGCCGTGGGCTACTACAACAGCGCCGAAACGGTGGACGGGCACTGGTTCGCCTTCATCGGCGGTCCGGACGGGAGGATCGCGGGACACTCGGACCTCTCGTTGATCGGCGGGGAGACGGGGGACCTGTTCGGAGCTACCCACTTCGATGCCAGCCATGCCACCGAAACCGGAGAGTGGGTGGAATCGGAAACCCTGCGGGTATATGTGGCGGGCTACGACGGCTACGTGTTCGGCTCGGGCTGGAGCCGCGACGAGTAGGAACTTCCGGGAGCGTGCGCTCTACGGCGCTGGAAAAACTACCGCACGTTAAGGAGGAATGATGAAATACCAGCCCCGCACCGCCCTTCGACTGGCAACCTCTGCAGGCCGCGGTAGGACCCGGGTGATGCGGGCCTTGCCGCTGCGCCTCGTCTCCCTGGTCCTGCTGCTGGCCGCCGGGCTGGTTGCACTCACGGTATTTTTTGCGCCCGGCCCACAGCCTGCCTCCGGGCAGATGACGGACGTTGAAGTCTGGTCCGCCACGCTGACGGTGGCCGACCTCCCGGGAGAGCACGGCGACGGTTGCGACAGCTATTTGTCCCAGGAGGAGCTGCATTGCGTTCCGGGCCAATTGCTCACCAGCAACTCGTTCAAGTATATGGGCAAGGAAGACGACATTGTAGGAGTCCGCGTCCTGTACGGCAATCTTCGCCTCACCTTTTACGAGCCTATTGAGGAGTTAGACCTTAAAACGCTGACGTTGCACGTGGACGGCCAGGCGTACCCCTTGTCCGACGCTAAAGTCAGGGCACACGCCTCGGCCACCGTTTACAGTGCGGCAGTGTGGTTAAACACCGGTCTCAGTTGGTCCCCCGGCGACACGGTGAACCTGAAACTGACCACCAGCCTCTGCGACATCACGCAAGAAGTGAACGACGAGGAGATTACCATAACGTGGCACCCTAAACGGACCCAGGCCGGGAGCGTCTGGCTCTACCGCAACCTGGTGCAGGGTGAATATGGCTTCGCCCGGGCTGATATGGACGAGGCAGAGATCACCGCTTCCGCCCCCTTCGTGTGGATCGCTGGCGGGTTTCATTCCAACGCTCCTACACCCCCGGGCGAGTCGGATCCCAGGCACGACAGTTTGGCAGATGGGGCCAGCCGGGAGGGCGTGATTAAGTACGTGAGAGACAATGCGCAGGATTACTCCGAACCGAAGTGGTATGTGCGGGAGCCGGACGAAAGCACCACAAGTGGCCTGACTCCCAGCCGCGCGATCAACATCCTGGGCGCGGGTGGAGAGGAGCGGGTGACCGTCCAAGCCGTGCTGTGGGGCTCTGAGACATGCTCCAACGGGGGACCCTACGCCATTCCGTTCACCAGGCAGACGGAGCCGATACCGGGCGGGTTGTAGAGACGAAACAGCCAGGAGGATGCCTGGGATGAATGGCCGGGTCTGCGGCGGGTATGCCTCCGGCCGGGGACGGCGCCGCAACGAGTCGCGGCAGCCGAGCCGCAGGTGCTCGTAGCCTGGCACGAGCCTGCCCCCCCTACGCAACGAACTGCAAGGAGATGTCCCGCCGCTTCGATTCCCGGGCCGGCCGGCAAAGATTCTGCGACTTTGCACCTCCCGGAAGCCTTGGAAAGCCCCCCAAGAAGGGTCATCACTGGAACCAATTTGCCAAATGCGGCTGTAGTTTAGCCAGTATTTAGCATACCGTCCACAGCCTTTACCCCCTATTTATTCACAATTCCCTATACTGTCTACCTGGCGGATGTGGAACCTTTATTCCACGGCGCCGGCGGCGCTGCCGCAGCTATACCACTTACGAAGGAGTTTCGATTCGATGAGCTTTTCCCCCGGACATAAGGACGCGACAAGCATGAACCCGTTGTACAGCAACCGAACCCTCTATTTGGCGCCGGTTATATTGGCCCTCTTCTGCACTCTCGCCTTGACCTCTATTGCCTATGCCCAGAGCCAGGACAAGCCAGGCGCTCCCGAGAATATATCGGTGTCCAGCGGCGACACCGAGGCCACGATCTCGTGGGACGCCCCTGAGAGCGTTGGTGAGGGCAACACCTGCTCCCCCACCGACTACGAAGTTTGGGTGGAAAGGGTTTCTGACGGCGACCGCACCTGGGGCAGCGAGGTCCTCTCCCCGTGGAAGGCTACCGGCCTGGACCCGTCCACCGCATACGAGGTTGAGATCTACACCTACTCGGCCTCCTGCGACGACTATTCGGCGGAACCCGCAACCGCAACCTTTACCACGACGGCGGCAGACCAGGGCGACGCTGCCGAGCCGGAAGAGAAGCACGCGCCCAAGCGGGTTAGGAGACTGCGCGCTGAGCCGGCCCAGGGCGAAGGCGAGGGCCAAACCGGCGATTCCGCCCTCCTTACCTGGAACGCGCCAAGCACCAAGAACGGCAAGCATTACGCGGCCACCGACTACGCGGTCAAGGTAATCCGTGTGGCGGACAACGGCGAGAAGACTCAGGTTGAGCTCACCGAAGAAATCACCGCCACCGAGCACACGGTGGAAGGGCTGGTGGCCGGCGATTACCGCTTCAGGGTCGCTGCCTACAGCGACGATTGCAACTGCTATGGAAGGTGGCGGTCGGTTAAATACACCCACGAGTGACCTGCGCCTTTTCTCTGCCCAAAGCGAATAAAGTAGGGCCACCCCCCCATCCGAAAACAGTCATGCTTTCGGGTGGTGGGGCAATAACCGGAGGGCGATGACGAGCGGTCCCTCGCCATCAGCACAAACAGCGCATCTCGGCGCAGATAAATCAGGGCAACATCCTGGCTTTGCACAATGAATCGGAACGCAAGGCAATTAAACCAGATTCTGCACAACGAATCGGAACCCAAAAATTCATTGCCCAAAGCCGCCGCTAAAGCGGACGAAACCAGACTTCCCGCCAACCCCTGAACCCTGCTACACTGACCGGGCAGACGTCCCGGTAAACCCCCACAAGGATAAGAGCCCATGCAGCAACCACTGGAAGATAGAGTAACCTCCCTCGAGGCTTCCGCCCAGCGGCACGACCAAACCATAGCCCGCCTGGACGCCATCCTCGAGCACCAGGACCAACTGCTGGAGAGAGTCCTGACCAACCAGGACCGCCTGGAAGCCAAGCAGGACCGCCTGGAAGCCGTCCAGGAAACAATCGCCAACCTGCTGGTAGAGGTGACCCGTGACGCCGCCAATACCCGCCGCCTTTGGCTGCGCCTGGCCCAGCGCTATGGCTGGCTGGACGACGAGCAGAACGGCGCCCAGCAGGACCCGCAAATCTGACCGCTACAACCCCCAGGGTCCCTGCAGTAAAGGGCCCCCCATTCAGCCAGCAGGAGACACAGCCTGCCAGCTGCTACAACCGCACCAGCCACCCGAACCAGCAGCAGGATATGCCGTAAAAGGCGACCCGCCTCACCCTGGGCAAACACTGGCACATGAAAGAGGAAGAATGAGAGCAGGGACTTTGTACAATGAATGGGAATTGGGACGAATTAGAACAAACTCTGCACAATAGATCAGAATTAAAAAGGATTCGTTGTGCAAAGCCCTACATCCTGTGTTCTACAGCAGAGCCCTGCGGAGAGGTACGCAATTGCCGAAGGGCCGACGCCAGCAACTTGAACCTGCGCAGTTGTCTCGCCAATAGCCCTTTGGCTCTTGCCTCCTCCTGCCAACTAATCGAATCGTTGGAGTCGAAACATGAGTGGTGTCGCCTTCACCCCTGAGGAACTCGCAATCGGGTTGTTCCTTTATTTGGTCTTGCCCCTGGCCCTTCCCACCCTGGTGGGAGGCCTTGCCGGTCGCAGGATGGAGGACGCTGGCCTGGCCACGGGCCTGCTCCTGGGAGCAATGGCCGCGGTGGTTGGGTTCTGCTTCATATCCATGTGGTGGTCATCGGGGCTGATAACCGTACGGGTTCCCTGGGGAGCCCTTGATGAGGACTTCTTCGTGGTGCCGATGCTCATCACGATAGTAGCTTCCGGCGTAGCCTGGGCAGCAACCTGGTTCTGGAGCCAGCGGAGCTAGATAGACAAGACGGGATGCTCTGGAACGCAGGCCTCCTTGCCCTGGGATCCCCAGTCCCGGGGTCCTCTCCTGGCCTTCTTCGGCCAGGAAGCTCCTGAGATCAAGGGAGGCCAGAAAGGGGCGTTTGGGAGACTCGCACCGGTGGGGATGGGGAACTCGCTTACGGCTGAAGGGATTGCCCGGTATTCAGGGTATCCAATTAAACTCTGCTCAACCGGATAGCCTGCTCCGCAGACCTGAAGGATTACGTGGACCGGTTCATCCGGGTCGGGCCGGACTGGGAGCGAAGATGGCTCAGGCCGAGAACCTCAGGCTTTTCAAGGAGCAAATGGAGGAGGACGGCACCGGCACGGTGGGCGTGGCATGGGAAAATCCGGACAAGGGCGGGATCCCCTACTCACAACAACAACCGGCTAAAGAAGGACAGAATCTGGAGGCATAAGGTCGAATGCGCCTGGCAGGATCCCCGCGCCTGCTTTCTCTATTTGTACGTTCCCAAGCCCGGGGAGATTCATAGCGTCGTGGCACGGGGCGTAAATAAGGCAGAAATTGACCAGAAGGCCACTGCCAGATTCACGGCGCCGGAGTAGTGAGATTTGGCGGCTCTTTTGCCGCTTGCGAAGTGTTCATCCTGACAACCCTGCACAACTGAAATGGCCCGAATAGCCCTCCCTCTCCTTGTCCTGGCATTGTCGCTCTCGGCCGTAGCCGTGCTTGAATACCAGCACGCACGGGCACAGACCGCGCCCGTAAGCGAGGCTGACAAAACTTTCGCCCACATGGACGCTGGGCCCTTCCTGACCTGCGGCGCCAGCAAGGCGGGTTTCATGCGGTGCTTTGGTGATACTTTCCTCGGCCCCATCCGCAGCGACGAGGGCGGACATGTCCAGGTAGCCGTCGCTGGCAATTTCGCCTGCGGGTTGCGGGATAACGGCGCCGTCAAGTGTTACGGCTACCGGGTGGTTAATAGGCAGATAGCGGGACCCGCTCCGCCGCCAAAGGTTCCGGACGGAGACCGCGCCGGTGAGCCCTACACGTTCTCGACCATAAGCGCGGGCGGAGACCACGTCTGCGGCCTGCTCGACAGCAGGAACGGACAAACCCCGGGCTTGGTCAAGTGCTGGCCAGCGACGGAAACCGACCCCCGGGTGCCGACCGAACTTCAGGCGCTGACCTTCGGGAAACTATCTGCCGAGGGCAACACCACCTGCGGCCTGATCGAAGGCGGGGACGATGACGGCAAGGCTCGCTGTTTCGGCAGAGGCGCCACCGTCCTGGACCCCGATGCCACCTATGGCATTCCGGGGGCTCTGGTAGATACGCCGCTCAGGGACATCAGCACCAACGGCAACGCATCCGCGTGCGCGGTCCTCAGAGACGCGCCGGATGCAGGAAAGCTTGCTTGCTGGACCACAGCCTCATCTCCCCAGGACACAATCGCCACGTAAGCGCCCACCACCGGCGCCTTCAGTTCGGTAAGCGTCGGCTGGGACCACGCCTGCGCCGTGCGCACGGACGGGACGGGGGTCTGCTGGGGCCGGGGCGCAAATTTCCAGAAGCCCCAGGTGATACCCGCCGCTTTAAGTTCGGCCACGTTCTCCCTAATATCGGCGGAGGAATACCATAGCTGTGGGCTTCTTGACGGTAGAGGAGGGCAGGTTGAAGGCGCGATAAAGTGCTGGGGCCTGGTTGACGAGGCCCGCCTGTTTGAACCCGACATCGGCGTCCTTCCTCATGCCATCACGGACACCTTTCAGCACGTGCCCTTTGCCGAAAGGGACCCGCTGCCAAGACTCAAGACCGACCCTCATGGGCTGTCTTCGGGCGTTTACAGCACTTGCGCCGCGACCCGGGCCGGAGGCGCCGTATGTTTTGGGCGGCTGAGGTCGTCGTTCAAGCCCATACCCTCCGGCGTGGCCCAAGTCGTCTCCGCTGCGGACGTGGCTTGCATACTCAGGGACGACGGCACGGTTAAGTGTGTGGGCAACAACAACTTCCAGGAGGCCACGCCGCCAGACGGCGTTACCTTCAAAAGAATTGATGGCAAATACGTGCACTTCTGCGGCATCCTGGACGCGAAGTCGGGGCAACCTGAGGGCACAGCCAGGTGCTGGGGATTTCGTGGTCAGGGGCCGTCCGTCGTGCCTCAGGAGCTTGAGTCCACCACTTTCCGCCAGGTGGCTCCCGGAGTCCTCCACACCTGCGGGGTGCTCGACGGACAGAATGACCAGATTGCCGGCACAGTTAAATGCTGGGGAAGCCCGCCCGCAAATCAGAACGCAGGCCAGGCAATAGCGCCAACTGGCACCTTCGCAAGGATAGGCGCAGGTTTCTTCCACAACTGCGGGATTCTCGATGGCCAGAACGAACAAGCAGAGGGAACCATCAAGTGCTGGGGCTGGAACGCATACGGGCAGTCCACGGTCCCAGAGTACCTTTCAGACGTGGTCTTCACCGACATATCGGTGATGTTTTCCCACAGTTGCGGTTTAAGCTCCATCGGGCGCGTCTATTGCTGGGGCAACGTCGCCGGTACAACCGCAGACTACGGGCAGGTAGCAATCCCGGAAAAATACAGATACGCAACCTTCGTCCAGGTTTCCGCTTCCCGCTATCATACGTGCGCGGTTACTCCCGAGGGCTACGCTGCCTGCTGGGGTGCGGACGGACAACCCGCAAAGGCAGGCCACCAGGTCGCGCAAGAGAACGGGAATCTCTTGAATACCGGCCAGGCCGACCCCATCCTGCCGGCTCCGGGCGTCAACATCTGCCCCGGCCCGCGGGTAACGCTTTCCCTTGACCCGGACTCCATCCTTTCAAGCGAACAGGATTCGGCCACCGTCTCCGCTTCCATATCGGTTCCAACCCTGGCGACGACGACGATACTACTCACTCTGGAGCCGCCGCCCTCGTCCGGGCTTTATTCAGTAGCAGACACCCGGCTTACCATCAAGCCAGGCAAAACTCATAGCAACGGCCTGGCCATAATACTTGCGGGCAACAGTGCCGCCGGAACCAGGCTGAGGGTGTCGGGGGTATCCTCCGTTGGTCACTGCCCGCAGCAGGATACCAGCACCGTGACTCTGACCACCGTTGGCGGCGTCTCGCCCCGGCGCAGGGCGACGGCCACAGCAACGGCCACAGCAACGGCCACGGCCACGCCCACCCGGGTGTTGCCCACCCACGCGCCTACAGCTACAGCCAGGCCTTCGCCCACGGCCACAAGCCTGCCCCAACCCACGACCGTGCCAGCGCCCACGCGGGTTCCGGACCCCACAACCGCACCCACAGCCACATCAGCCCCTGCACCAACCACAGGACCGAACCCGGGCCCTGGGATCCCGCCAACGATGCGGCCCACGCCAACACCAACAGCAGGGGCGACGGCAACCCCCTCCCCCGACTCCGGCTCCCCCTCCGGTCCTCCCGCGGACGCCGACGCCAAGACCGAGCGAAAGGGACGAGGTCGAAGGAACCGGAAGAGGGGCGGCAGTCGCACCCACTCCAACTCCCACCCCTACTCCAACGGCAACGCCAACCAGGGCGCTGCCCTCGCCGACTGCCACACCTACAACCACGCACACGCCTACGGCGACACCAACGAGCAGTCCGCGACGCCCCAACTTCGGCTTTTCCCCAGGCCGACCCTCCGTTTAACCTGGCAAACCACGCCCGCGCCAACCAGCACACCCGCATTGCCGCTGGTTGCAGGCGCCACCAGCACGGTTACACCTGAACCCACGCCAGAGTCTACTCCCGGGCCATTGGGTCCGGTGTACGGCAAAGATAAGCCCCCGCTCCTGGACCCGCTGACGCCCCTCTTCTGGGCCCTTTTGCTTCTGCTGCTGCTTCTCTTGTTACTGCTTTGGCTGATTTGGCGTCGCCTGCGCCGTAAGAAGCGGGAGAACCGGTCTGACTTGCGGTTCCGTTCCAGGTAGGACTGGTCCCTGACATGGAAGAGCCAGGGAGGGTTCCAATCTTCTGGCTGACGGCTCAGACCCGGGGCGGTTGGCAGCGCAGCGACCAGGTAGCACCGGAGGGGCAGGGTTGGGCCTCGGGGACCTGTTTCGTGGAGGCAGGGCTGGCGGACGTGGTCCTAGCCACGTCGTCGGAGTTGAGAACCATGGCCAGTTGCATTACCTTGGCCAGAATTGTCCAGGCTCTCATTGATGCGCTGGATGGCTGCCAGGGCGGAGGATCTGCCTCTCCCTCCGAGAGAGTTCCAAGAGGAATTGCGCCGGACCATCGGGCGAGTTTGGCCCAATTTCCCGACTCTTCGGAAAAAAGGCAGGCGTCACGGCGGTTGCCCACAGTGGCAAGACGGGTTTCGGCAATGCCGCTGCGGATTCACGCTGGACCAAAGTCCGCTAATGTGTACCGGACTTCTCTCGCAATCCTTGGTAGTTGACACCACCGCCCGCCCCGCGTCTCGTTAGAGCATAGAGGCTCCCTTTTGGTGCACTCGGACCTCATTCACATATTGAGAAAATTCCGCTAATGAAGGAATAGGGCAAAACTTGACACCAACGCAAGGGCAAAATAGTCACACAACACAAAAGCCCCTGGACATTCAAACATAATTGAGCTCTGAGTGGCAGGACCTTTTCACTCCCCTTCGGACATTGTTCTTGTAGACAAACAACAACCCTGCTGATTAGTATTAGCGAATCCAATCATCCGAAACAGACCGCGAGGCATCCAGTGGAACTACGCAATGAAATCAAGGATGTGATCCTGCTCGCAGCCCAACGGGTTCTCAGTCAAACCACAGAAGGCTTCTCCGAAGCTGACGAAGCGAAATTGAGAGCCAACTTTGAAGAAAGGATCTCCCGCTACAGCAGACGTTTTCCCATACTGGATCTGCTGGACGAGCTGGAGAACGTCAACGACGCTGCACAGACTGCAGCAATCGCAACCAACGCCGACATGAAACGTCAACGGCGTATAGCCAACCTGGGATGGGAAGAGGAATTGAAAACATTCCCCACTCCCATCTCCGACCAATGGGTCAACGCCATTCAAGAAGCCGCAGCTGAAGCTGCCGAAAAATACTTCCGTAAGGCTTCAAAATATTTCGAGAAAAACCAGGACGAGCAAGCGACGGAATGCCTGTGCAGCGCGATAATCTGCTCAATTGCAGCCACCGCCGCGCTGTTGGGATGGCCCCACCGAGACCAAGAGGACGACCTCAGAACCGTGGTCGCACTGGCAACCGGCTCCTTGCCGGAGGAGGGTAAAAGCATATACAAGCTGTTGCAATCAGCCTCCCAGCAAGGCCAAGACCTCAACAGCGCCTTCGCGGCCGCAATGGGCCAACCGGATGCCGTACGGAACGGAGCCTATGAAGAGGCCGGCAGAACGAAGGATGAGGCGTTCCTGTTTGCCAGGACCGCTGTTACTCTGGCCGTTCAGCTGGGCCGAAGGCTACGATGACACCCAAAGAACGGCTGGATACCAGCCTGGAGTTCGCTCAACGCTCAGACCAGGAATTCGACAACGGCGGCAATGACATGATTGCCGCCGAACTGTTGTGGGGAGCAGTCGCACATACCATAATCGCGCTCGCAGCTAATAACGGATGGCCGTGCCACGGACATGGTGGTTATTTTGAAGTGGCCAGACGCCTGGCGGAACAGCAACCTGAAGTACCCTGGCAGTCCGAGATAGCAGCGGCCGACCAGTTGCACGGACACTTCTACAATCGCAACCTGAGTACCGGCGAACTCGATAGCAGACGTTCAGCGGCGCAACGCGCGCTCCACAGGGGCGTCACGTCATTGCAAACCCCATAGAGGCGCTCCCCCGACACATCAGGAGATACCGTCCACACTTTTTAGACGACGTCGTATAACGGCGTTCACAGCCAGGATAACCACCAGGTTCACCACATCTGAAGAGGATTGCACTAAGGTGCGGGAACGTCCAGAATCTATCCGTCTCATCAGAGAGGGCGGAGAAAGTTTCTCCGCACGAGACCGTATGAGCCATTGCATAAGTTCAGGACCCTGACGACGTCCGAGGGCCTCCAGAACAACTGAAGAACAGCATCGCCTCTCTCAGGGGGAAGACAGCTCTGACCTTGTGTCGGCTAATTGTCCACACGGCTTTGCAGTCCAAACCCATTGCAATACAGATAGAAGCTGCCGCCCGACTGCCCACCAGAATCAGCAACAGGCAGGAAGTAGAAATCGCTCGCATCAAGCCTCCCTGTTGCGGAGTAGCGGAATTTTCTCCATATTGTATGATATAACGTACAATAGACCCATGTATACGATCCTGCGAAGCCCGGCGTTCGACCGGTGGTTAAACAGGCTCCGGGACCGCCAGGCGGTGAATCGCATCGTCGCCAGGCTGCTGGCAGCCGAAGATGGGCATTGCGGAGACGTGAGATCCGTAGGTGGCGGTGTGTCCGAAATGAGAATTCAGTACGGACCAGGATACCGGATCTACTTCATTATTCGTGACGCCGAGCTGATTGTCCTGCTATGTGGCGGCAACAAGGACAGCCAGCGGCGGGACATCGGGCAGGCCAGGAGAATGGCGACGGAATGGAGGAGCTAATGTCTGAGGAATATCGAAAGTTCGACGCAGTGGATTACATCAGGAACGAAGAGGATGTCCGGGGGCTACTCAGTGCAGCTGTGGATGAGGACCCGGGCGACGGTACTGTGATCCGCGCTGCTCTCAAACACGTCGCTCGGAGGCA
Source organism: SAR202 cluster bacterium bin22 (assembly GCA_002238505.1). Taxonomy (GTDB): domain Bacteria; phylum Chloroflexota; class Dehalococcoidia; order Lucifugimonadales; family UBA3495; genus Bin22. The sequence continues at coordinate 20,919 of MPMM01000030.1, forward strand.
AAACATGAGCGCTCTTGCCCGAGACTCCGGTTTAAACCGTGGCAACCTCTACGAGGCGCTGTCTGACGATGGCAATCCCACCCTGGCAACGCTGCTTAAGGTCACAAGCGCCCTGGGGCTGAGACTACGCCTTGAGCCCGCGGGGGACGGCACGCGAGGTGAACAACCGGCCAGCGCCGAAGGCTCCCAGCAGAGGTAGATTTCGACTGCTCGTCCGCCCGTCTCCGCAGATTACCACATGGGGAGCCGTCGGAGTTGGTGTGCACCGGGTAGGACACACCAGCAACGTCGAAGGCCCACGTCCCTCCTGGGCCTGGCCCGGTTGTTGCTGCCCACCTTGCGGCGAGCCAGCTTACGTTGGGACCTCCTGAGGGAACGGAGGCTGCGCCTGAGCGGTTCCGGAGCCTGGACCTTGTCAACAGTCCCATCCGGATAGGCGATGGTGGCGAAAG
>MPMM01000031.1 GCA_002238505.1 SAR202 cluster bacterium bin22
AGTGTATCCCTGCTCACGTAAACTGGCCAAACTACACCGCTCTTCAAGGGTGAGGTGCTGATATACATTTCCCATGGCAACACTCTAACCAAGTGTTGCACTTCGTTTGTGAGTCTAGCGAACCTCGCACCTGGAGGGAAATAAGGTTTACGTGAAATGCTCCATATGCGATACCCCTGAGCCAGGGTCCCTACCCCCTCTACCCGTTAAGGTCAGGGTGGAAATGAACCCCACCGCTTCTTTTCCCGCCCACGTCGCATATAATCCACCCAAACCCACTTTGCATAGCCCTGTGAACTGGAGAGCCTATATGGATCCTCAACCAGTAGTCCTGTCGGGCCAACGTGTCCGCCTCGAACCCATCGGCCCCCAGCATGCCCGCGACCTTTACAAGGTCGGTCAGGACGAAGCCATCTGGCGGTACCTGTTGACGCCCCCTTTCGCCAGCCTGGAAGACGCCCAAACCTGGGTGAAAATGTGCGTGGATCGCCTGGCGACAAACACGAGAATCCAGTTTGCCGTGGTTCTCGCCGGCGAGAACCGGGCCATAGGCTCCACCGGCTACCTCGACATTGACCGCCCCAACCGCACCCTGGAAGTGGGGATGACCTGGTACGGCGTGGACTACCAGCGCACCTTCGTGAATACCGAGTGCAAGTACCTGCTCCTGAAGCACGCCTTTGAGGACTTGGGCGCTCGGCGGGTCTGCATCAAGACCGACACCACCAACACCCGTTCCAGAAGGGCCATAGAACGTATCGGGGGAGTGCAGGAAGGAATTCTGCGGAACCACCGCATCAACCGCGACGGCTCCAACCGCGACTCAGTCTATTACAGCATCATCGAAGAGGATTGGCCTGAAGTCCGGGAAAACCTGGAACAAATGCTGGCCAGGGACTGAAGCCCAGCCACGCCCACCCATCCCGTTTAGCTCACCACCGCTGAATCAGCAATGCGACCAGTCCTGCTTCTCGGTTTTCTCCCTGGGGGGGCGTCGTCAACGGCCCAGTTCCGTCATTCTGGCGAAAGCCGGAATCCAGAAACGCCTTAATTATGGGCAATAACCTCCGCGATGTAACAAGGCTTTTTATTGCGGCGTATTTGCACCCGATCATCAAACGGCAGGAGGGACTGATTTGACGACACTCCCCAGACCAATCCCGTCCTGACTATGGCTGTGAACTCAAGCAGGAGCAATGTCGCCTTGAGCCAGCCCCCTGATTCTTTTGGTTTGCTTCGACACTTGGCCCGCGTCTATATACCGTGCCCGAAAAAGCCAAGAGGACGGCCCCTGAAGGACCGTCCCCTGAAATTCGCTACGCGATGGCCCACCCAACAGGGTTGCCACTATTGGAGTGACTGCCAAATATCCCCTTGGTCCTGGACCAGTCGAATGGCCGTCCGTTCGTGGTGAGCCTGTCGAACCACAAACAAAGCTCTCCCACCGTCAATCTTCCTTCACCGCCGGAATTACCTTGGTCCCCATCAACTCGACAGACCGCATCACGTCTTCGTGGGGCATGTCTCCCTCATTGCCGTAGATGAGCAGGTACCCCGGGTCCAGGGTCTGCTTGATGTACCGTAGCTTCTGGATAACGGTTTCCGGGCTGCCTACGATAATGTTGTGGGCGTCCTGCAATTCTTCATAACCCATCCGCCTTCCGATAGTGCCGGTACCGATGGTCGGGCGGGACTGCTTGATCCGCAGCGCCTCCCGGGACTGGTAACCAGGCGGGTCGTTGAATTCTATAGGCCCTCGCTGTCGATGCGTCTCGGTCCACAGGAAGGTTCGGCCCACTTCCTGCGCCCGCTCGTCCGTATCCGCCACCAGGCACCGGATGAGATAGCCAAAGTGCTCCGGCCCGGGCTCATAGCCCTCTTCCCTGGCCGTCTCAAAGTAAATGTCCTTCAGCTGCTTGGTCAGGTCCAGCAGCGAACCCAGGTTCATGTAGGGATACATCCGCTTGGCGGCCCAGATTACGCTCTCCGGGCTGCCTGTACCCGGAAACCAGATTTCCGGATGGGGCTTCTGGATGGGCACCACCCAGGGATTCACCATGCGGTGGGGGAAGTAACGGCCCTCCCATCGGAAGGGGCCGGGATCAGTCCAGCACTTCACGATCAAATCGTGCGCTTCCTCAAACCTGTCCCGGTTCTCCGTGGGACTTATGCCTGCGTGGAGAGTCTCCACCGCGGTCCCACGCACGAACCCGGAAATTATGCGGCCGCCCGAAATACAGTCCAGCATGGCGATTTCCTCGGCCATCTTCACCGGGTCGTTGAGCGCGATCACGTTGCCCAGCATGGCGATCTTGCACCGCTTCGTAACCTTGGCGATAACCGCCGCGTCCACGTTAACCGAGGGCTTCATGCACCAGTAGGATGAGTGGTGCTCGTTGGACATTATCCCGTCGAACCCCACCTCGTCGGCCAGCGCATACTGGTCGTGGTAGTTGTTGTATAGAACGTGGGCCTTTTCCGGGTCAAAGTGGGTATTGGGGAAGTGCATTCGCCCCGACTCGTAGGGCGCCAGGTCATCGTCCGATACGTGACCGTAAGGCTGTTCCGAAAACCAGAAAACTTCCGTCATCGCTTGCTCCTTTTCTCTACGTCGTTGCCGCCGCCACCCAGTCCCATCTACCCGTCATCCCTCCGGCAGATTTCCCAACAACCATCTCAAAATCCCTTCCCCCTCGAAGGGGGAAGGCTAGGATGGGGGTGAACCCTCCCAACCAGCAAACCATCTCAAAATCCCTTCCCCCTCGAAGGGGGAAGGCTAGGATGGGGGTGAACCCTCCCAACCAGCAAACCATCTCAAAATCCCTTCCCCTTCGAAGGGGGAAGGCTAGGATGGGGGTGAACCCTCCCAACCAGCAAACCATCTCAAGACCCCTTCCCCCTCGAAGGGGGAAGGTTAGGATGGGGGTGACCCCCCCAACCAGCAAACCATCTCAAGATCCCTTCCCCCTCGAAGGGGGAAGGTTAGGATGGGGGTGACCCCCCCAACCAGCAACCCCACCCAAAATCCCTTCCCCCTCGAAGGGGGAAGGTTAGGATGGGGGTGAACCCTCCCAACCAGCAAACCAACCCAAAGTCCCTTCCCCCTCAAAAGGGGACGGCCAGGATGGGGGTGACGCCCTTAATCTGGACTCCCTTCAAAGTCCCTTCCCCCTCGAAGGGGGAAGGTTAGGATGGGGGTGACGCCCTTCCAGGAGGCCCCCCTCTCTACACCCCCGCCAGAAACTCCTTAACGGCTGCCAGGAAGTCCGCCGGTCTCTCCAGCGCCGGCGAATGGCCGCAGTTATCAATTACCTTCAGCGTTGCGTTGGGCATGGCGGCCTCAAACAATTCGCCGCATTCCACCGGGATTATGGCGTCCTGCCGCCCCCATACCAGCAGGGTCGGTGTGTCAACTCGCCCCAGGTAATGGGGCAGGCTTGGGTTGTGCAGGTATGGTCGCCAGCAAAGCCGCGAGGCCATTTCCTGGTTGGAATGCGCCACCAGCTGTTCTTCCGGAGTTGGGTCCTTCTCGTAGGCTTCACGATTTGGCACCTGGGAAATGTCGTAAAAACGCTGGTTAGTGCGGGTCTGGGCCGAAACCATGAATATCTCGGCGATTTCGCTCTCTTCTGGCTTGATGCCAGCCGCGCCCACCAGGATGAGCGCCTTGATCTGGTCCCTGGACATGGCTGCCATTTCCGCTGCCACCCAGCCACCCATGGATGAACCCATAAGCACATAGTCCTTCAGACCCAGGGCTTCCACCATGGCATGGTTAAAGTGGCAAAGGTCGGTGATGGTATATACCCACTCGGGCCGCTCGGTGCCGTTGAATCCGGCCTGGGAAAGCACGTAAACGGTGTAAGACTTGGCGAGTTCTTCGTGGTAGGCCTGCCATCCGGCGTTGCCGCCCGCCCCGTGCAAAAAGAGCAGAGGAGGCCCGCTCCCGCCGGAGTACATCTCCACCGGATTACCGGCAACTTCGATCATCGTCCGATTGGTACTCTCTGTCGTAGTCATTGGCAAACTCCCTGGCTGTGAATCAAGTGGTGGATTACGTTCATCGGTGACGAAACTAGACTGCTTATACGCTACTTTGTAACTACGAAGCACGAAACCCTTCGGTACCGCCCAGCGCCGCGACGTACAGGCTCTGTCAAGCTGCCTGCATTCTGAAACAAACCACCCTGCTAGTCAAGAAAGCGCTCCTGCGGCGCCTGGTGCCGGAGGTTGGGAGCCCCTCAATATTCAGCAATCTCCAGCCTTCGGCCGGCCTCGCCCCTCCCCGTTCTCCTTGACGCATATTGAGCCCAATGCTAAAATCCCGCTACGAATTTGCCCAATTTTTCATACGATTTTGCGTTCCGTGCCGTCGCCTTTGCGCAGGATTCGGATAGGCAACGCTCGGAGGGAGGATAGTCAATGGCCCCGGAGATCATGAAAGGACTTAAGGACGTTTACCTGGACACTACCACGTCCAGCTTCATTGACGGTGAGGTTGGGAAGCTCCTCTATCGGGGCTACAATATTCACGACCTGGCCGAGCAATCCACCTTTGAGGAGGTCATCTACCTGCTGCTCTACGGCAGGCTCCCTGGCCAGCAGGAGTTGTCGGAATTTGACGATCTTCTCCGGGCCAACCGTCGTATCCCTGATGAGGTCATCCAGGTCCTGGACTTGGTGAAGAACAGTCACCCCATGGACGCGCTGCGCACCGGCCTTTCCGCCCTGTCAGCTTTCGACCCCGAAGTGAATGACAATTCCGCCGAGGCAACCATTCGCAAGGGCATCCGCCTCACCGCAATGGGACCCACCATAGTCGCCGCCCACCATCGCCTGCGCCAGGGACTGGAACCCGTGGCTCCCAACCCGGACCTTAACCACGCTGGCAACTTCCTCTACATGCTCTTCAACGAATTGCCCGACGAGGAAACCACCCGTCTCCTTGATGTGGACTTCATCCTCCACGCCGAGCACGGCGCCAACGCCTCAGCCTTCGCCGCCCGCGTCACCGCCTCTACCATTTCAGACCTGCATTCGGCCGTAGTCACCGGTGTGGGCACCCTCAAGGGTCCCGCCCATGGTGGTGCTGCCGAAGAAGTAATGAAAATGTCGCTGGAAATCGGCCAGCCCGAGAACGCCGAGGAATACTGCCGGGCCAGGCTGGAAAGCGGCGGCCGCATTATGGGCTTCGGCCACCGCGTTTACCGCGCCGAGGACCCCCGCGCTCGCCACCTTCGTGAGCGGGCCCGCGCCCTCAGCGAAAAGATGGGCCAGCCCCACTGGTTCCAGATCCTCAGCTACGTCGAAGAGGAAGCCATGGTCCCCTACCGGTCCCGGGGCATCCACGTCAACGTGGACTTCTTCGCCGGCTGCATCTACTACCTGCTGGGCATCACCGACGACCTGTTCATCTCCATCTTCGCCCTGGGTCGCATCCCCGGCTGGACTCTCCAGTGCGTCGAGCAGTTCGAGGACAACATCCTCATTCGTCCCCTCCTGGAGTACACCGGCGACATGGACCTGGAGTATGTGCCCATGGAACAAAGGGGCTAACCCTCAAAACAGCCGTAACCAGCAAAGGGGCAGGCCAACCGCCTGCCCCTTTCTCATTCTCCAGCCCAATACCCGACTCAGCGCCATAGCAACCTGGGGTTCCCCGCCGAATAGCCACGTTGGCCCTGAGCCTGTCTAATGGCCCAATTTGATGCCCCCGACCACCCGGACGTAAATCCACCAAAGGCTCCCACCTTCCGCTTCTCTTCCGTGCCGCCCCGCAAAGCTCCCTGGCCTAAGGGGACGTCGTCAAAAGTCGATTCTCGTCTTTCCAGCGAAAGCCGGAATCCAGTTCCGTCATATGAATGGGTGATATGTTCCGCGATATGCCATGACTCTGGAATATCGCCTGGTTACACCCGACACCCATCCGCCAGGAAGGGCTAATTTGACGACACCCCCTGGTCTGCTCTCCCTGGTTACTCGCCTATCTCCAACTCTGCCATGCGCGCCTGGTGAATTCCGTCCCAGTAGCCCGCCCATTCCTCGCGAGTTCCCCGCACCGTCTTGCCAGGCACGTACGCCGGTGACACCAGCGGCAGCGCTCGTGCAACCCTCAGCAGCACATAAGCGTTGGCCGGAAGCTGCGACGCGTGCACCCCTCTGTGACCGTGCTGGTACGCCTGGAATATTTCCTCGTGAAGCTCCGGCTCCTTCTCCTTCTCCACAATGTGGGCCGTGCCCTTGAACCGGTACCCCTTCCGCTCGTAGAGGTCAACCAGGTTAATCTCCATCGCCGGATTGTGACGCAGGTTCTCCATGGTCCCCGGCGATGCCAGGTCCGCAAACAGCAGGTGGTCGTCGTCCCACACCGACGCCGTACCCTTGGGCGAGAGGTTGGGCGTCCCGTCCGGGCAAACAGTGGCCACGAACCCCAGCCTCTGCTGCCGCACCACTCGCTTCATATCCTCGGTTAATATCCCCATCTCTCGTACACCTCAACGTATCTCTTGGAAAGGGTCCTTTGCGGCTACCACTGAGCAGTGCCGTCACTCACTCCTGAAGCCTCCGCCAAAACGGGTTCTTCCCTCAATATCGCCCCAATCCCACAGGGACTGGGGCGATATTTGGGGCGTTCCATTTCAATCCATTTGCATATCCAACCTGGCCTTACCCCCAGGGCAATCGCGTTTCAGCTACGGTGCCAGCGCGTCGTTCCCGCGCCGGCGGGAACCTCGAACCTGCATGGAATTACGGCTGATGTGAATTTCTCCAAGTGCGACGGCCTTGACCCTACCCCTTTCCGCCCCCGCCTCTATCCCGCCACTCCCCACTCCTCCCCCCCCCCCCTTCCCCCCCCCCCCCTCTCCCCCGCCACTCCCAACTCCTCCCGCGCGCTCTGCTCCGCCCTCGTCACCGCGTCTGCCAGTTCCGGAAGCGGAACTTCTCTCCTGGCTGCCAGGTAGTTGAAAATAACCTCTTTGACCGGCTTTCCCGTGGTCTTGGCCACGGCGCAGGCATAAGCGCCGCCCTGCAGCCTGTATTTCCTGACCGCATCCCCCACCCTGTCCTCCTCCACCGAATCGGTCTTGTAGTCCACTACAACCAGCCCGTCCGGCTCTTCAAACAGCAGGTCAATAAACCCGTGGAGAAATCCGCCCTCGATCGGCGCGGCCACCGGCACTTCCCGCCACAGCCGTTGCGACGCCACCGCCCGCCGGACACAGTCGCTGTTGACTGCCTGCCGTGAAAGTTCGACCACATCACCCACCCGGCCGGGAATTCCCTCCGCCGTCGCCTGCGCCTGCGCCCGTTCCTCCAGCCCGGCCCCGGTGGCCAGGTCTATGGACTGCAGCACGGCGTGCACAGCCCTTCCCACCTGGCTGCCCGCTCTGCCCCGACGCCAGGGTTCATCGCCCTGGCCCCACTCCTGCTCGTCCTTTCGTTCCCTCTCCACCCGGGCCGACTGCCCCAGTGCGGTGGCCGACACAAATGACGGTTTGCCCTGGGACCGAATCATATCCTCTCGTTCGTCAACCCACGAGTCCCTGGCCTCTACCGAGTGTTCCCCCAAGAACTCCGTGGACGGCGGCTCACCGTGCCCTCCCCTTTGCCGGTTAATGGTGTACCCGCCTATTCCACCCACGAACGCGGGCTCCCACATTTCGGGACTGTCCGCCATAAGGGCGGAAATCCTGTGGGCCACTGAGTTGGTGTTGCGCCTCCCCGAGGACCTCCGCAGGCTCAAGACCAGGTGATCCCGCGCCCGGGTGGTGGCCACGTACATCCTGCGCACCTCTTCGGCATCTGTCATTTCCTTTTCCCGCTTGGATAACTCCTCGTATCCGGGGGTGCTGAAATTGTCCCCTCTGGGGCCCACGCTTACCTCCACCGAAGAGGCTTGCCGGTCAAAGAGGGCGGGTGCGGTGGATCGATTTGGGTTACTGTTTATGCCCGTCAGTACTACTACCGGAAATTCCAGTCCCTTGGCGGAGTGAATTGTCATCACCCGGACTGCCGCCTCATCCGACTCGGGTACGGGCGATTCCGTGACGCGCACCCTTTCGCTAATCTGGTCCTCAATCCAGTTCACGAATGACCGGAGTGAGTGGCCGTTGGCCTCGGCGTACTGCCGTGCCCTTTCGACCATAAATCGGTATCGCCGCCACTGTTCCCTCATGCGGGGGTGGTCGGTGGCCGACTCCATCAGCATCCGGTCTCGGACAAAACGTTCCACCAGCGCCGCCGGCGATACCCAAACTCTCTGGTGGTGGAACTCCTTCAGCACTGCCAGGCACTCCGCCACCACCGCTTCGCCCTTCCCTTCCCCAATGGCCAGGTAATCAAACTGCCCCCCCGCCTCGTAATGTCTCAATAGCTCCACATCGCTGCATCCAAACGCCGGTGACCTCAGCGCCGCGACGGTGGCTATCCGGTCCGCCGGGTTGTCGATAGCTCGCAGGCAGTTCAGCAGGTCTCGAACTTCCTGGCTTTCGAAAATCAGCGATGCGCTCTCCAGCCGGTAGGGGATGTCGAACGCCTCCAGTCCCCTTTCCAGGGCTGGCAGCGAGGTCCGGGTTGGAATGAGAATACAGATGTCCGAATAAGTCACCGGCCGGTATTCTTCGCCGCTATCTGGCCTCGAAGTTTCCGGGTCCAGCATCAGCCATTCTTCTGCCACAATCTGTCGCAGCAGGGCCCCCAGTTCATCGGCCTCATGCCTGCGGACAGTGTCGATATTCTCGTCCATTTCCTCGTTGCCCAGCGCCCACACCCGTGGCCCAATGCCCCCTTCCGTGGCTGCCGACCGGAGGTTCGTCATGCTTTCATAGGACGCCTGGCGCTGGCTGGCATCATCGTCGTCAGCGCTCATCCACTGGGAAAAGACGTGATTCACCCAGTCTATAATCGGTTTCTGCGAGCGGAAATTCTGGACCAGTTTCTCCGTGCCCCCGCCAGCGACCGTCATCCGTTCCTGCAGCCGGTACATCTGCTCCACATCGGCCCGCCGGAATCGGTAGATAGACTGCTTGGGGTCGCCGACCACGAACAGCTTCCCCCTGGCCGGCGTCACCTGCTCCCAACTGCTGGCGCGGTCAGGCTCGGCAACACCAAGGGGCACATCCTCAGCGAGGAACATGGCAATTTCCGCCTGGATGGGGTCCGTATCCTGCGACTCGTCAATCAACAGGTGGGAGAACCGTCGCCGAAAGTGGTCGCGGACCTCCAGGTTGCTCCGCAGCAGGTCCCGCGCCCAGACCAGCAGGTCCTGGAACTCGGCCCGGCCCTCTCTCCTCCGCTTCTCGGCGTAATCCAGAACAAATCTCTGCAGGGCGTTCAAAATATTGCCGAAGGCCCTTCCCTTGGCCAGTTCCAGTTCCTTCGATACCACGCCGTCCAGGCCCTTTAACAGGTCTCGCAGGACATCAATGGCATCCTTTCCCTGTTTTGGATCAACATCCCAATTGTTTTTGTTGCCACGCCTGTCACTTCTGAGCGGGAGAAGCCTGCCCAATTGATTGTAATAGGCGGTTGTCCCCGGCTCCGTAGCCAGCAATGCCTGTACCGTCGGCATTCGGACCCGAACGTAGTTGTACAGTGCATCGCCCTGCCTGTTCTTGCAAAACTGGCAAAGCCGTTCCGCTTCAGGCCACTGCTCCTGGAGCGCCTCCATAGAAGCGCCCGCTTTGGCGTCCGGGACAGGAAATCCTCCCTCATTCAGATCGGCATAGTTCGCATGGAACTCCCTCGCCAGGTCCTTAAGGTTGGTCAGGGTAATGCCCATCGAGAGCGCCAGGGCCAGGTCGTCAGCAATAGGTGAGTCAGCTTCCAGTACTCGGTTGAGCCACTCGTTCCAGGCCTCGTCAAAGGCTATTCCCGCCACGATTTCGTCCGAGGTTTCAAAGCCCGGTGGCAGCCTGGCTTCAAGCGGCCGCTCGTGAAGCAATTGCCCGGCAAACGCATGCAGCGTCCGGATATTCGCCTGGTCCAAATCCTCCGTCCCCTGGCGGCACAACTCCCGCTCGCCACTTGGCCTCTCCGCGTCCAGCGCCGCTCTTTCCAGGTTCTCCCGAACCCGGTCCCTCAACTCCGCAGCCGCGGCTTCGGTGAAGGTTATGGCGGCCACCCGGTCCATCGTAGCTCTGCCGGTCACCACCAGGTTGACAATGCGTTGGACCAGACTCGTGGTCTTGCCGGTTCCCGCGCTGGCCTCCACGAACAGGGTGTCATCCAGATTGCGGGTGATCACCTGCCGCGCCGCCTCATCGCTGGGAGCAAATGGCTTCTGGAGTGGCGCTGTATTGGTGGATTGCTCTGTCATCTATTCCTCATCTCCCGGCGCGTCCATCTCTGCGTCCTCGGCCAGCCCCAGGTAGATTGCTGTCTGATCGTCCGTCTTCTTCCGTTCCCAGGTGTCGAAGCGGCGGGATGTGCACAGGCTGTTAAAGTCGCAATAAGTGCAGTTGTTGTATTCGCTATCCTTGCCGGGGTTGGCCGGGAATACCCCCGTCCGGATGCCCTCAACCACGGTGGACACCCCTTCCCTGAATCGCTGGGCCGTGTCCGGGTCCTCAATGTCGAAATAATCAGAGGGCAGTAGCTTGAACCCTCCCCCGCCGGAGGTGAACCAATAGGCCGCCCGTACCCTGGTCGCCTCTGGAAACATTCTCTGTGCCGCCAGCGAATATATGCCCAACTGCAATCGCTTGCCGTGGTCAATGGGATCCTTGTCCAGGTCACGATAAGGTCTGACCGACCCCGTTTTGTAGTCCGCCACCAGCACGGATTTTCCGTCGGCGCTGACGTCCACCCGGTCAATTACACCGCGAAAACGCAGCCCCGTTTCCCCGTCTTCCACTTCCGGCGAGTCGTCTCCCAGGCCAAACTTGGCCTCGGCCAATACCTGGCCCGTATGCATGGCTGCCCGCAACTGGGTCTCTTCTGCCAAGAATATGGTCAGGTCGTCGCGAATGTTCTGTTTGGCCATTTCCCACAGCAGGTACTTGCCCGTAACTCCCCTGTCCTCCGCCTTTTCAAACTCTTCCTCGGCAATTTGCATCAGCCGCACTTGGTCCGACTCACCCCAGGGCACCCCGGGCGGAGGCAATGTGCCGTCGGCGCTGGTCTTGACTATAAATCTCTCCAGGATCGCATGGACCAGGCTGCCCCGGTCCAGCGCGCTGATCACCGTAATGTCCTCCGGTTTTTCCAGCGCTCCCAGCCTCAGCACGTTGCCGAGGAAATACTTGAAGGGGCACGTCGCCCAGGCCTCCAGGCGCGTGGGCGACATTGCCTGCTGCCCCAGGTTCCGAACGTACCGCGCGTCAGCGGCCGTCTCCGACAGGTTGCCGTCAAATTCGGTAAAGCCGCGAGAAATGCGGTTCCTGGTCAACAAGTTGGCCCGGGCCAGTGTTCCCTCCACTGCCAGGGGGTGGCTGGAGGTTGGAAAGCCTACCCTACTCCACTGAACCAGGCGGTGCAGGTGGAAGTCCAGCCTGTCTGCCAGCCGGCCATTGTCCAGGTCTCCCAGCGCGTGTTCCGCCGACTGGGTAATGGACAGCCATTCATGGCTACTGAACGAGCCCAGTGTTCCGCTGTGGACCTGCTCCCCGGCAAGTGCCGAGGCCTGTTCCAGCAACCACCGCGACGGGTGGGCCTGCCGTCGGGACGCCGAATCGGCCAGCGGATATGACAAAGTACGCCGGGGCGCTGTCGCCAGGGCCGACAGGTACTCAAACCGTTCCTGCGCCACCATTCGCTGCGACCGGGACAGGTTTGTCCCTGAGGGCAGCGCAGTCTCCGGCAAAAGCGGGTCAGGACGCAGGGCCGGCGGAACGCTGCCCTCAATCATTCCCACCAGCCAGATCCGGTCGAAGCTCATCCCCACCGCATTCTGGAAGTTCGACACAAACACCCCTTGCCCGGTGGGCCCCAGGTGCCCATGGGGAACCTGCAGGGATGCTTCCACCACCTGCCTGAACTCCTCCGCCGTGGCCCCCGTACCCGTCGCATCCGTGGTGATGGCGTCGGCAGATGCAATCTCTTTGAGAATTCTTTCGACGGACTCCGTCTCTCTTTCAAAACGTTCCTGCTCGGCGGCATTGGTGGCGGCGCTGGCGCTGGAAAGATAGCCCTTAAAGATTTTCAAGGCCCAGTCGCTGAATACTTCCCACCTGCTGCCGTCTGCCGGCGGGGTTACCGCCTCGGCCAGGTCAAGCACGAACTGTCTCAGGTCCCGTCCGGCCCGCGCGGATTCCCTCATGGCCTCGGCCCGCGCTTCGGAAATTGCCTCGGTGGCCTCATCCTCGTCGGCCCGGGCGATGGTGCTCCTGGCATAGTTCTCCAGCCGCTCACTCCACTGGTCCAGGCCTCCAATAACCCCCGCGCTCCGGCTCACTGCATCCCAAAGCGTCGGATTGAACCGCTCCGTCCTTCCCCCCGGCGGACTTATCGGGCAACTGGTCAGCCAGTCCATCAGTTCGTCTCGCAGAAAGTCCTTCTCCGCCATCCCCATCAGTCCCCGCAGGGTTCGGCCCGCCGTTGTTTCGGCTAGCACATCCCTTCCCGGCCCGGCCATGGGGATATTCGCCAGCACCAGTTCGTCCCGGATCAATGTGCCGTAGGGACTCTCCATACGATAGAGCGCTGCCATGCGATGGAACGGCGTCCCCTTGCCGCCGGCTTCCTCCACCATCTGCCGAATCACCCACCTCAGCTCCTCGTGGGCGCTGGGCGCAACGTGCAGGTCCGCATCCCCGGGCAGCAGCGATTGGCCATTTCCGGCGTCTCCGATGGCAACAGCATCCCCCACAACAATCTCCAGTTCCCTGGACAGGCTGTCTATTGGCTCGTCCGCCTGGGCGTCCCCGCAAATCCCAAGAATGACTGAGCACCGTCCATCCCGCGCCAGCGCGACAATCAAAGACGCCTCCGCCGGGCTGACGGTGCGCGGCAGGAAAACCACGATATGCCCCAGGTCATCCAGCGCCGCCGCTTGCCCCAGTCCCACAACCTCGGCGGCCTTCGACGTCAGGTCCTCCGAGTCGTACCACTCGGTGGTCAGCTTCTGTCGGTGGTCCCGGTACAGGCCCACCACTTCACCTGTCACCCCGCCGTGGTCTTCCAGTTCAGTCAGTTCTCCCTCATCCAGGCGGCGCAACTCCCTGAAAGAGGCACGGACGCTTGACTGGGTTCGGGAATGATGGCTCACCGGTTGCAGCGCCCCGGTTGTGCCGGCCAAAACCTGGCGCAGGGAAATGCTCTGGAGGGTTGAAGTCAGGGGTTTCCGGTTTTCCGCCGCCAGCGCCGCCCCGCCCAATAGCTCCGACAACACCGGCATCTGGATGAACCGGACGTTTACGAATCCCTCCTGTCCCAGTTCCTGCCTCAGGCTCAGGCTGGCATACCTGGAGGGGGACACAACGGTCACCGGGGCCATCAGGGCGACCTGCTTGGCCTCCTTGACCGTTTGCCATAGGGCTTCCCGTAACTGGGGTGAATTTCGGCCCCTCAGCAGCCGGCCGCGAAATCCTTGGTAATTGGCCTGAGCGTTATTGCCTTGCACATCACTGGCCTGCACGTTATTGAAGAGAGGTTCGTTTAACATAAAAGTATATTAACGTGTCACCCACGATGTCGCCACGGCCTTGTGTCACAGGGCCATCGCACTATAAGTCCGCGTAACTTGTGCATTATAAGTTCGTCGTAGCCTGCGCAGGGTTCTTCAACTGGAAATGAATATCGCCCTGAGCTTGCCGAAGGGTCTGGAGTCCCTCCCGCCCGCCCCTTCGCCAGTCCCCACCCAAAACAGAAACATACTGGCCCTTTCCCTTTTGTTTGACTACCCTGTTCCTGCGTGTTAAAGTTGGCTCCTAAATCAAATAGGAAATGTTCTGGCGGGAGCTTGGGTAAGCCAGGCTGAGAGGGCAGCCGCACGTCGCTGCCGACCGTCTGTACCTGATCCGGATAATGCCGGCGCAGGGATAAGACGCTGGAATTCAAGCAACCGCCGGTTAATTGCACGGCGGTTTTGTCTTATTTTGGAGACTCATCAGGAGTAACAGAGATGTCCGATGACTTGGTAATTGGCGGAAAAAGCTTCTCTTCCCGACTGGTCGTGGGGACCGGCCGGTACCGCACCAACGAGGAAATGGTAGAGGCCATCGAAGCCTCGGGCACCGAGATGGTCACCGTGGCCATTCGCCGCCTCAACCTTGACGACCCCACCCAGAAAACCATCCTGGACTACATCGACTGGTCCAGGTACAACATCCTGCCCAACACCGCCGGTTGCGCCACCGTCGAGGAAGCCATGTTTGTGGCCCGCCTTGGCCGCGAAGTGGCCAAGACCGACTTCGTGAAGCTGGAAGTAATTCCCGACCCCAAGTATCTCTTCCCCGACCCGGTGGGCACTCTTGAGGCTGCCCGGCAGTTGGTGCAGGAAGGCTTCATCGTCCTCCCCTACATCCACGCCGACCCCGTCCTGGCCAAGCGCTTGGAGGAAGTGGGTTGCGCCACCGTCATGCCCCTGGGCTCCGCCATCGGCTCCGGCCAGGGCATCCACACCGTCGAAGAAGTGCGCATCATCATCGAGCAGGCCAGCGTTCCCGTCGTGGTTGATGCCGGGCTCGCCGTCCCCTCCGATGCCTCCAGGGCCTTGGAGATCGGCGCCTCTGCCGTCCTGGTTAACACTGCCATTGCCCAGGCCGAAAATCCGGCTCAGATGGCCGAGGCCTTCAAGCTGGGCGTTCAGGCCGGGCGCAACGCATACCTGGCGGGCCGGATACCTACCCGCGCCTATGCCTCCGCCAGCAGCCCCACCGACGAGGTGCCCCAGCCAGTGACGGCGGGCAGCTAGTACCTTGGCCCTTGCCCTGCCCGATCCCTGCCTCTGCCTGGTCACCGACCGCCGGGTGGGCGACGAGGCTACCCTGGTTGAGCGCGTAGCTGACGCGGTAAAGGGCGGTGTTGACCTGGTCCAGCTGCGGGAGAAAGATTTGCACGGCGCCCAGCTCCTGGAGCTTTCCTGCCGTTTGCGGGACGCCCTAGGCGGCCGAGCCTTGCTGGTGGTCAACGAGCGGGTCGACGTGGCCGCGGCCCTCCCTTCCGACGGGGTCCAGCTCGGTGAGGATGCCGTACCCGTGCCGGCGGCCCGACGCATCCTCGGACCGGAAATGCTCATCGGCCGCTCGGTCCACTCGGTGGACGGGGCCCGTCAGGCCGTGGACGACGGCGCCGACTTCCTCGTGGTGGGCACCATGTTTGCCAGCCGCTCCCATCCCGGTGAAGAACCCTCCGGACCGGAACTGCTGGCTCAGGTAGTCTCCCGCTGTTCACTGCCGGCCATCGGAATCGGCGGTATTACTGCAGACAATTGCCACCAGATAATGGCAGCCGGAGCCTCCGGCGTGGCAGTTATCACTGGCATCCTGGCCGACCCCAATCCCTGCGGCGCAGCCGGTAAACTGAAAGAAGCCATGCTGGCCGCCCGCCGCAAACCCGGTGTTACCAGGGAATCGCCCTGATTTGCTTCCCTTCAGATGAGGGGAAATAGGGGTGGTCCCGGCAGGCTCCTGCGCACTTGATAGTCAGGCCATTTTGGAAGTGCCCCCGCCCCCGTGACTAACCGTAACCCAAAGTGCGATAATTCCCCGGTAAACCTCAATGTCCAGTCCCTGCGAGGCTTAGCGTTAAAATGCCCGAGATGATCAACCTGGTAGTCAACGGAAAGCCACGGGAGGTGGAAGATTCCACCGACCTGGAAACATTCCTCGTTTCCTTTGGCCTGGATCTGCAATTTGTTGCCGTGGGCTACAACGGCGAAGTTATCAAGAAAGAGGCCTTCGCCCAGGTAACCCTGCAAAACGGCGACAGCCTGGAGATTGTTCGTCCGGTGGGTGGCGGGTGAGCGTCTCCGCCAATGCCCTGGATGCCCGGCTCCTTGGCGTAATCCGGGACAACCGCGAAAAGGTCCTGGGCTGGATGAACGATGAACCCGGTAGCTGGGGCTTCCTGGCCGGCCAGGCTGTCTTGGCTTGCCGCGAACAAAAGGGAGAAGCCCTCACCGACCCCGAACGCCGCATGGTCTGGCATCGCATGTGGCAACTCCTCGCCGACCTCAAACAACGGGCCACTGAATAGTCCCTTCCCCCTCGAAAGGGGAAGGTTAGGATGGGGGTGAATCCCCACCAGAAGCCTCCATTCCCGCCCAAAGCCCCTTCCCCAACCCCGTTCGCCCTGAGCCTGTCGAAGGGCCCCCTGGACAGGGGAATTCCAGAGTGAGGGCCCCTTCAAAGTCCCTTCGACCTCGAAGGGGGAAGGTTAGAGCCTGTCCTGAGCCTGCCGAAGGAATGGGGGCGAATCTCGCCCCCGCCATCCCTAGTCCCGCTGCAGCAACTCAATCCGCACGTCGTCCGGCGCCCGCACAAACGCCACCTGCACCCCCGGCCGGATGGTACGGGGTTCCCGCGCCATCTCCGCGCCCCGACTCTTCAGTTCCGCCACCGTCTCTTCCAAGTTCTCCACCCGGAAACCAAAATGGTCCAGCCCCAGGTGCGGTTCCCGCGGGCTGCTGTCCATGTTCTCCTCTTCCGGCACCGTGGCGACAAACACCATCAGCCCGTCGATGTCCAGGTCTGTCCGCACAAACCCGTCCGACTGCACCGAATGGATTACCTTGGCGTCAAACATCTTCTCGAAATAGGCCGCCATCTCTTCCGGATTCTTGGTGCGCAGGTGAATATGGTCGTATGTGTACTTGGGCATAGTTACCTCTCAATCCTCTAAGCGTTGCCTCAAATTAGGCGCGCCCCACCCGTTTGTCAAGAAAATCGACCTCAGGGCCGGCCTACCTGTTCAGGTCATGTGGATGCTCCAATTGTAGGGGCAGACCTATGTGTCTGCCCTGGTGCGGCGGCTCTGCCCTGGCCCTGCACCTCTGCCCTGGTACGGCGCCTCTGCCCTGGTACGGCTCGTTTGCCTTTTTCCGGCGTGACCTCCCCGGTCTCGCACTAGTAACTCGTGCCTGCCCTGGTCATGTTCCGGTTCCACCCGAATCGAACCCTTCCGACCCTCCGTACAATCGCATCCCAGCTCCACCACAGCCCCGTCCTTCCCCCGCCTGCGCAAAACTCGAACCCGCAGGAAATCACAATCGAAGTGAAATTATCCAATTGCAAGACCCCGGCCAATTAGAGACTATCTCAAAATCCCTTCCCCCTTGACGGGGGAAGGTTGGAGCCTGTCCTGAGCCTGCCGAAGGAATGGGGGTGAAAAGCAATCTCTTTTGCTGTCGCATCTTGCCCAATGCTCTGCCCTGAATAATCTTGAGATAGCTTCGAAGTCATGTCGCCCTGAGCGAAGCCGAAGGGCCTCAAAAACCCTCCAGACTGTCCGATTGCAGGACCGTAATTTGGACTGCAGAATGTGGCAAACACCCCAACTCATAAGTCATGTCGCCCTGAGCGAAGCCGAAGGGCCTCGAGGCCCTCCAGACTGTCCGGTTGCAGGTCCGAAACCTGGATTGCCGAATGCGGCAAACACCCCCCACCCATAAGTCATGTCGCCCTGAGCTTGCCTAAGGGCCTCAAAACCCTCCTGCCAGTCCGGTTGCAGGTCCGAAACCTCGATTGCAGAATGCGGCAAACATCCCCAACCCATAGATCATGTCGCCCTGAACTTGCCGAAGGGCCTCAAACCCTTCCTGACTGTCCGGTTGCAGGTCCGAAACCTGGATTGAAGAATGCGGCAAACACCCAACCCATATGTCATGTCGCCCTGAGCTTGCCGAAGGGCCTCAATCCCTTCCGGACTGTCCGGTTGCGGTTCCGAAATCTGGTTTGCGGGATCGCGTTTGCATTCTCTAATCCTTCCACAACGAAAATGGCCCTAAAGCGCCATTGCCCTATCTGGTTGCCCCCTCCGTACAATCGCATCCCAACTTCAGAACAAGCCCCGTTCTTCCCCCGCCTGCGGGAAACTGCGAACCCGCAGGAGATCACAATCGACGTGAAATCATCCAAGTGCAAAACCCCGGCCAATTAGCCCCCATCCAGCCCCTCTCCCAGTACCCCAAATCTCCCGCTTCCCGTTATAATGTCCCCAAATCCAAGGGCCTGAAACTCAATCCCCATTTCCCAGGAGGAACGCATGAAATACGACGTGATTATTGTTGGCGGTGGCGCCGCCGGCTCGGTGCTGGCCAGCCGGCTCATTGAAGACCCCGGCACCTCTGTCCTGTTGCTGGAGGCGGGCAAAGACTACCCGGACCCGGAAAACCTTCCCGACGAGATAAAGTTCGGCGGTACTAGGTATGCCGAGTCCCCCGAGTCCGAGCACAACTGGGCCCTGCGCGGCACCATCACCGAGGAGCAGGGTGAAATCCACGTGGCCCAGGGCAAGGTCATCGGCGGTGGCTCTTCAATTAACGGCCAGGCCATGCAGCGCGGCCTGCCCGAGGACTTCGATTCCTGGTCCTCCGAGGGCAATACCGAGTGGTCTTACGACAAGGTACTGCCCTTCTACCGCAAGATGGAGCGGGACCTGGACATTCAGGACGACTTCCACGGCACCGACGGCCCCATCCCGGTGCGACGCCGCCAGTCCTCCGACCCTTCGCCCATTCAGAAAGCCTTCCGCGACGCCTGCGTGTCCGTCGGTTACTCCATTGTCGAGGACACCAACGGTCCCAACCCCACCGGTGTGGGCGTGGCCCCCACCAACAACCTCGGCGGCGTCCGGATGAGCGCGGCCCTGGCCCATCTATCCCCCATGCGCCACCGGCTGAACCTCACGGTCCGGGGCGAGGTCTATGTCCAGAAAGTCCTCTTCGAAGGTCGAAAGGCCGTAGGCGTCGAGGCCGTCAGCGGCGGTGAGACCTTCCAGGTATTCGCTGAGCGGGTGGTGCTGTGTTCCGGCGCCATCAGGTCTCCCCAGCTTCTGATGCTTTCCGGCATTGGCCCCCGCGACCAGCTTGAACAGTTTGGCATCCAGGTCTTGCAGGAAGCGCCCGGCGTGGGCCAAAGCCTCTGGAATCACCTCAGCGCCCACATCAACTATAAGGTCAAGGATGGCGTCAGCATGGAGCCCAACCTTGACGGCGCTCACTTCAGCCTGCACTACACCTCCGACAGTTCCGATGAGACCAACGACATGCTGCTCCGGACCAACACGGTAGTGGACGAACGCGAAGAGCGGGTCCGTGGCGTTCGCACCCGCTACAATACCTCCGACGTCCCGCCGGATCGTTGTGCCCGCATGTCCTGCACCCTGGGCCTCCCCAAGGGCTCTGGCTTCGTTCGCCTCGCCTCCGCCGACCCCAGCGTCCAGCCCACCTTCAACTACCGCTACCTCCAGCACCCCGATGACATGCGCCGGGTGCGCGAGGGCATCCGCAAGGGCGCTGAACTGCTGGAATCCGATGTTTACCGGGACGTGATGGACTATCGAATCACCCCCACTGACGAGGAACTCAACAACGACGATGCTCTGGACCTCTACATCCGCAAGACCGTGGGCACTGCCCGCCACGTATCCGGCACCTGCAAAATGGGCCCCGACTCCGACCCCATGGCCGTTGTGGACCAGCAATGCCGGGTCAAAGGCGTCGAGAACCTCTTCGTCGCCGATGCCTCAGTGGTACCTCACATCCCCCGCTCCGGCGGTCTCCACCCCACCGCCCTCATGATTGGCGAAAGAGTCGTGGAATGGGTCTCCGCCGCCTAAAGGCCCCCCACACCCTCACCTGCCCCCTTTGTGGGGGCAGGTGAGGGTGTAAATAACCAATCGCCCCTCCCCCCTCAACGAAAGAATGCCAGAACAGGTGCTACCAGTAGTCCCTTCCCCCTCGAAGGGAGAATGCCCGGACAGGGGGGCAACCAGTAGTCCCTTCCCCCTCGAAGGGGGAATGTTAGGATG
>MPMM01000032.1 GCA_002238505.1 SAR202 cluster bacterium bin22
CTGACTGGGCAGTGGGTTATAATTCGGGCGAACTGAGTTAGCGGAGCGAGACGATGCTGGGAGAGCGTTCGGAGCAGAGGGGTCTGTGGGAAGCGGACCGGTTGTACCTTGACCACGTGGGGCGGGAGACCTTCTACGGTCTGCTGGCCTCGCTGCGGGGCCGGTTGTTCCGGGACGCGGATTTCGCCGAGTTCTATTGTGTCGACAACGGGCGGGACAGCGTGCCGCCCAGCCTGCTGGCCACGGCCCTGCTGTTGCAGACCCACGACAAGGTCAGCGACGCCGAGGCCAAGGCCCGGGCGGACTTCGACATCCGGTGGAAGGTGGCATTGGGGATTGAGGTGGAGGACCGGCCCTTCGCCAAGAGCACGCTGCAGGTGTTCCGCGCCCAGCTGATCCTGCACGAAAAGGTGCGGGAGGTATTCGAGTCCAGCCTGCGGCTGGCCCGGGAGTCGGGCTACCTGAAAAGACGGAGCATGAAGGTGGCGCTGGACACGACCAACATCCTGGGCCGGGGCGCGGTGAAGGACACCTACAATCTGTTGGCCGACGGGATCGTCAAATTGATGCGGGCGCTGGCAGCCGTGGAGCAGACCAAAGTCAAAGAATGGGCCCAGGCCCAGGGATACCAGCGGTACCTGGCCTCCAGCATCAAGGGCGAGGCGGCCATCGACTGGAGCAACAGAGGGGCGCGTCAGGCGCTGCTGGCTGGGATTGTGCGAGATGCGGACCGGCTGCTGGAATTGTCGCGGCAGGCCCAGGGAGAGTTGGGGGAGGACAGCGCTGAGCGGCAGCAGATCGTGGCGTCGGCGGAACTGCTGGGGCAGTTGCTGCTCCAGGACATTGAGCTCCAGAGCCCAGATGGCGATGGAGAGGGCGACGGCGATGACGGAGTGAGTCTCAGGGACGGGGTGAGTCGGGACCGGATGATGTCGGTGCACGACCCCCAGATGCGCCACGGGCACAAGAGCAGCAGCCGGCGCTTCGACGGGCACAAGGCGGCCATCGTCGTGGACACCGACACCCAGTTGATCACCGCCGTGGACGTATTGCCGGGCAACGCCCCGGACAACCTGGGTGCGCTGGAACTGGTGGAGGAGAGCGAGGCCAACACCGGTTTGCCGGTGGCAGAAGCCCTGGGCGATGCCGCCTATGGGGACGGAGCTACCAGGCAGACCTTCGCCGACGCGGGACGGCGGTTGGTGGCCCGAGTGCCCGGTCGGCCCAACCGGAAGCACTTTCCCAAGGATGACTTTGTCATTGAGCTGACGGCGGACAGTTGCACCTGTCCGGCGGGACAGGTCACCCACACCATGGTGCCAGCGGGAAGGCGTACGGATGCCGCAGGTCGGGTCCACCGCTTGCGGGCCTTCCAGTTCGACGGGGCGCTATGTCGGACCTGCCCCCTGCGCTCTCAGTGCATCGCAGCTAAAGGCAGGAAGGGACGACGGGTGCTGATCCATCCTCAGGAAGCCCTGTTGCAGCAGGCCCGGGCTTTGCAACAGAGCGCCGGATATGACGAATATCGAGGGCGCCGAGTGGTGGTGGAACACCGGTTGGCCCGACTGGTCCACCTGGGCATCCGCCAGGCCCGCTACTTTGGCAGAGTCAAGACGAAATTCCAGCTGTACCTGGCGGCCACGGTGGCCAACCTGACCCTGGTGGCGGGGGAAATCGGTCTGTCGGACAGTGTCGGAGGCGGCGTAGAGACCCACCGCGCCGTCCCCAGTGATGTCAATGATGTCCAGGCTGTTTCCCACGGTGTTGCCGCCCATGCTGCGGCCATTTTTGGCGCGGTCCGGCTGGGACAGCTGTGGTCCCAGATTCTGTTTGCCTCGGCTCTACTGCCTAAAGCCCCCTCCCCATCCAGGGCTTTTCGGCCCGGTTTCTAGGCAAACCAACAAGGACTCGGCTTTGAATCATGCCAAGAACCTTTCAAACCGATGTTGTTACGTCCCTTCTTGCGGCCAAACCCTGGCGGCAAAATTAGAATGCGTTTGCCCTGCACCATGCTGGACTCGAACCCACGCCGTCAGCAGCTTCCTGTAACATTAACCCCGCCCTCCTGGTAATACCTGGCCACCGCGCCCCGGTCCGCGGCCTGGCGTTCAGTGTACCTTGCCGGCATTTTTGAACTCTTCCAGCGGCCCGCAGTCATCAGGGCCGGCAGCTCCACCCCGCTCCTCACCAGGTCCTGGGCCATGCCCACCCTGCCACTGTGCCCCGTATACCCCTCGCCCAGGCCCGCGGCCCTGGCCGCCGCCTGCACCCTCCTGCCGATCTGCCTGGCCGATAGCCCGAACACCGGCGTCTTCGGATCGACCAGCTGCTCCGCCGGTCGGATGGCCCTGAGGGCCGCGGCCGCCTCCCTCCCGATGTAGAGGACTACTCCCTCGCCCTCCTGGTCGGTCTTCGACCGGTGGAGCTGCAGCAGGCCCGTGCCGTTATCCCGCAGCTCCAAGTCGCCCCAGGTCAGCGCCGCGGCCTCCGAGCGCCGGAGCAGTCCGTCCCGCAGGACGGACAGGAGGGCGACGTCCACCACCCTCCCCCGCCAGGAGGCCCTCTCGGCCGACTCCCGGCGCCGGCCCTCGCACCCCAGGGCGCGCCGGCCGCTGGCCGCGGCCAGGGCCTCGGCGGTCAGGGGCCTGGCCTGTTTCTGGGCTCTGCCGTGGGCCCGGGAGATCCCCCTGCAGGACGCGCCTGACCCCCTCGTTATCGATGGGGTCCTCGTGGCCGGTGGCCCGGTGGATGGCCGCCAGGGCGGCCTTGTGGACCCGCACGGTGGCCACCGAGAGCCGGCGCTCCTCGGCCAGGTGGGAGATAGGCCGCCACCAGGGCGGGCGATGCCGGCAGGCCCAGGAGGGCCCGGGCCGGGGTCCAGGCCTCGAAGGTCGTCCAGACGGAGCGGTACATGGCCCGGGTGTTGGCGGAGACGCTGTGGTGCAGGAAGTCCTGGACCCTTTTAAAATCCTTCCTGGTCAGTCCCTGGGTAGCGGGCACGGCCGCCGGGGAGAGGCTGAGCATGTTCATCCTATTTCTTCCTCCACATCTACCGGTCCCTCCCACCGGACCACCCGGGGCGGATGGTGGAGGGAGTTCACCCGGAGCCACCCGTCGCTGTGGATCCGGTCCACCTGGTCGGCCAGGGGCTGCGGCTCCTCAGATGAGCGGGTGGTGGCGCCGGTTTCGCCCATCTCTTGGAGGTCCCCATTAACCTGGAGCAGAATATTCCCCCGGGTCTCGGCGGGCATTCTTAATCCGTCCTCTGACATCTACCCATGTCAGCCTTTGACCACGCCCTGCTAGAGGTTGATTAGAGGCTATGCCCGAAGTCTACTGCAGGCTACCACCAAATACACGAGCAGGCTGACTCTTTCAACATGCCCGGCTCTGTACGTTTACAAATTTGGCAACTTAGACCGGTTCATTTCGTAAATCTGCTCCTCTTTTACAAGACTGGAAGCAACTCTTTGCGGCAGCACCTGCCCTTCCATAAATTCGTTGCAGGTGCCATACAATGGATCATGATTGCATTGGTCTTTTTCACAGAAGCCGCACTTAAGTACCACAGTCAAAGTACTCTTTGCCCAGTTGTGGTTGTGTATCATACCCAAGTACCCGTCCAAGGCTATAAGGATGATACTGTCAATAGCTTCGCAATTCCTGGTCGAAACTCCATGTAACCAGTCAGGAGCAGGAATCATAGCTTCGCTCAAGACTATTAGGCAATTCTTGCGGTCTTTACCCTCTTTTTCAATAATTTTCGCCTTATGGTCCATAGCCGTCTGCAATCGAGAGGCAAACATAGAAGAGGTGTGGTCGATTTGAGATGTAACTATGTAGGGTTCCTCTTGCGGATACTTCCCAGCTTCAATAATAGGGAAAAACTCAGCGGCGAGCCTAGCAGGCCATACCTCGAAATAGGTGTGGTCGGGTGGGTGCTTGCCACCTACAAACCAGTGTTCTGGTGCGATGTGCTGCTGAGATGGGCAAGGGGCGGTTATACAATGCCTGACAGGAGCCAGCACAGGCTTGGATATATGCTCAGCTCCCATAAGCCGCATGTACTCCGGGATAGGTTTCTTGGAAGTAGTCTGAGGATGTATTGACGTAACCTCCAAATTGAAGGAGTTTCCGTTTATGGTGGCGATGCCATCGGGGAATCCGTCCCAAGTCTTGGGCGTCTCGGAATATGTTACTCCTTCCTCTTTGCAGTGAGATTCCAGTAGTCCCTTAGCAACGACCTCGCGCAACTCGTTAATCGCGTCTCCGGAATACATTTGATAGATGATCTCCATCGTATGCATTGCAGGTGCAATTCTCAGGCTCCGATCTTCTGGGTGGTCTGTCAGTTTCCTAATGTAAATTACAGGCCAATTGGCGCATCTCTTGTAATCTTCATGGGCAACTTTGATTTTTCGAGAAACCCAATCTTCAAGGTGTGGGTCTACGCTCATGCTTGAAGCTCCTTGATCTATCGTCTAGAGTTTCGATTTCTGAACTAGCGCACTGATATAGTGCGTTATGCTGTAACAAGGCTTCCGCCCGTTGGCGGTAGTCTCTATCTGTACCGGCAAAATAAGGGTGAACGTAGAAAGAGAACGAAGGAAACCAGGCAATCCAGATAGTTCGTCTGGATTAGCCGGCGTGCAGAAGGGAACGTGCTATTGCAGGCGGCGTGCGATGCTTGTGAGCCCCACTGCCATTATCAGAACATTTAGCTCTTTACAGACTGACCTAACCCAGAGAATGGCTTTGGTGAGACAGTGGGTGGAACGAAGAAAAGTTAGGTGGTAGGCCAGCGATAAGCTGCTGATTACAGGCCTGGAGAAGCGCCGGACCAGCCCGAACGCAAGCTCCAGCTCTGAACGGTCGTCTTCCCTGCTTTCCTTTACTTCCAAAAGGGCAGCTGCGAAAAGGAGAACAGAAACTACCGTCAGCCCGAGCCAAGTTAGCCCGAGCGGCAAGTAGGAGTCGGATATATAGCTGAAAAGCGGGTCCCAAGCTGCCATTCCAGAAAGGGGATACAGGAGCAAGCCACTCAGAGCCAAAAGGGCGCCCATTGACAGCGGCAACCCTCCACCCAACAGGATGCTAGCCCAGGCAAAGATCTGGGCCACGAACACTGGTGTATCTTCTTTGCCTTCGGCATGTTTCATACTCTACATTCTAGAAGACGGTCGCTGGGCTTGTCGACAACTGAGTGTCACCCGTCCAACAACCCCTTGACGGCATTGTTGAACGGTTGATATTTTTGAACATGGTTATTGAACACCTGCGCAAAGCTGAGGCGGGGCGGGGATTGAGGGTGTTCAAAAACGCCCGTTTTCTGAACACTTTTGGTCTCTTCAATTTCTCAACGCCAACATTCCGGAGCTCTCCATGAACACACTTCCCGTCATCTACGGTTACGCCCGGGTCAGCAAGGCCGATGATGACTCGAAAAACCTGGGGACCCAGCTGCGCATCCTGGCCGAACACGGCATTCGGGACCACCTGGTCTTCACCGACGTGGCCAGCGGCCGCTCCCCGCAGCGCCCGGGCTGGCAGGCGTTGATGGCGGTCATTCAGCCTGGGGACACGGTGGTGGTGGCCTTCCTGGACAGGTTCAGCCGGAACTTCGAGGAGGGGGTGAGGATCCAGGCGGACCTGACTCGACAGGACATCGGCATTGTGGCTGTCAGGGAGAACATAGACACCCGAGAGGGAAACGCCGCGGCGAAGTTCTTCCGGCGGTCCATGCTGGCCCAGGGGGCTTACCAGGTGGACTCGGCCAGCGAGCGGATCAAGCTGGGTCTGGAACGGGCGAAGGCTGAAGGGAAGCGGGTGGGCCGGCCGCCGGCGTTGAGTGGAGAAAAGCTGGAGCAGTGCCGGCGGATGGCGCAGGAAGGAACAGGGTTGAGGCAGATAGCCCGGGTGCTGGGTTGTTCGCCGGCCACGGTTAAGAAGGCGCTGGCTCTCGTGGATGCGGGGTGGTCACCGGCGACGGGCGAGATCAGCGGGCAGATTGCAGCAACCGACCTATTCCCCCAATTGCAAGGTCCGCCACGAGTGCGTGTTGTCGAAGCAGTTGACTCCCTCCCGGGGAGAATTGGCCAGCGGGATGACGTCCCCTTCCGAGGGCGCGCACTCCCCGCAGAAGGTGACGGGATCCAGGGCGTCAGCTCCCAGCACGCCCGCTTCCTCGTACAGTTCGTCATCATAGTCCTTGTCCTCTCCGTACTCGATCGCCAGTTTCCACTCGGCCGGCTGGCCGCAGCGCAGGCAGTCCCACTGGGAATTGTTGCGGGCCAGGACGACTATCTTGTCCCCATGCCAGGGCTGGGACGGGCTAACCCGCTGGACCAGTTCCCGGAAGGAAGCCACGTGATCCAGTCTCAGTTCGGTGGGCGTGCCGTAGTCGTACTCGTGCCAGAACCTGACCAGCGGGGGGCGACGGCGCTGATCGGCCGGCCCATATGCTGCCAGTCCTCTTCGTGGTCATACTCAGGTTCGAAGCGCCGGTTCTCCCCGGGCAGCGGAACCATCACCGAGGCTGGAGTTCCACCACACGCCCAAGCACGGCAGTTGGTTGAACATGGCGGAGATGGAGTCCAGTGTGCTGGCCCGAGCCTGCCTGCGCGGACGCAATCCCGATGCGGAAAGCCTGGAGCGGGCGGTGAATGCCAACGTATCCGAGCGCAACGCCACAGCCGCCGCCATCAACTGGCACTTTACCGTCAGGGACGCCAGACGCAAACTCCACCGTCTCTACCCGTGCCATTCTTGATTTGACGTAGTACTAGTACTGAAACCAATCAGGAAAGGCAGGATATAGACGTTCTGCCTGAGGGATAGCATACTATGTGTCGATTTACAGCATCATTGACCCAGGGATTTACAGAGTCATTGACCCACCCTGGGAGCGTGGTGAATTGAGTAATATCAGGTTTTGGCCTGGGGGTCAATCACCTCCCTTGCCGCCCAGGAGCTTCCGGTGGGGCGACAGTTTTTCACGGTAGCTGGCCCCCTCGATGACGACCTGGTAGCTGGCGTTGGCCAGGCGGTCCAACGCACTGTTCCCCAGGATGGGATCGTCGAATAGGCTGAGCCACTCCTCCACGGCGCGGTTGCTGGTGATGATGAAGCTGGAGACCCGATGTCTGCCGATGATCAGCTCGTAGAGGTCGGCGGACTGCTGGGCGGAAAGGCGGTGGAGACCCAGGTCGTCCAGGATCAAGAGATCCGGGGAGAGAAAGGACCGGAAGGCCCGCTCATGGGAGTTGTCCACCCGGGCCTGGGTCATGGCCCTGAAGAAATCGTCGGCGTGGAGGAAGCGGACTGTATGTCCGGCGCGGACGGCGGTGTAGCCCAGGGCCTGGGCCAGGAAGGTCTTGCCCACACCGGCGGGCCCCACCAATAGGACGTGTTCGTGCCTGGCCAGGAACTCCAGGGAGAAGACGGCGTCCAGGAGCCTGCGGTCCATTGTGATGGACGCTGACCAGTCGAAGTCCTCCAGTCGGCAGGTCTCCTGGAATCCTGCGGCCCGCAGGCGCAGTTCCACGCGCCGGTGGGCGCGGCGGTTGACCTCGTCGCTGAGGATGATCTCCAGGAAGGAAGCGTAGTCCAGTTGCTCCCTGCGGGCCAGGGCGATGCGTTCGGTCAGGGTGTCAGCCATGGCGCCCAGCTTGAGTTGCTTGAGCAATGGCGTGAGTTCGGTGGTCATAGTCATGGGTAGTCTCCTTATGCCTTGCGGCGGTATTTGTCGGTTTGGGCAAAGGCGGATCCGGGCCTGGCGAAGCGGCCTTCGGGCAGGGATTCGGGCGGCTGGGGCGTGGTCTCCTCCTCCAGGGCCTGGACCAGGATGCGTTCCAGACGGCGCACGTCGATCAGGTCCACCTCCAGGGCCCGGCGGCAGGCAGCGTCCAGCCGGTGGGGAGTGTAGCGCTGGCCCAGGCGCAGCAGCTTGTGCCCCTGCCGGACCTTGGACCAGGGCAGAGGGCCCTCGAAGAGCCGCTCGGCGAATTCAGCCACGGCGGGACCCAGTTCGGCGGCCTTGGCCTTGATGCCGTCGGGAGCCCTGGTGGTGTAGGCGGAGAGCTCGGCGGGGTAGTCGGCATTGTCAGTGGCGCGGCCGCCCTTGGGCTGGCGGACGTGGGTCTTGATCAATTGGCCCCGGTGGTAGATGCGCACCAGCTTGCTGTCCACCCTTACCTCCACCTTCTGGCCCGGAGGACACAGAGAGGAAGGCACCGAGTAGAGGGCCTGCTGACACTGGATATGATGGTCCTGGTGGACCTTGGCCTCCCGCCAGTCGGCGATCTCGTAGGGCTGGCCATCCCAGGGGAGCAGGGCCTGGCGCTCCTCGTCCTGGAAGACCACCAGGGGTTGGCGGCGGGTGGTGCCGTGGATGCGCAGACCTGCCACCCGGGAACACCAGCGCTGGGCCTGAATCCTGACGTCGGCCAGGTCAGTGAACTCGCCGCCCTTGAAGAAGCGCTCCCGGGCGTAGGGGACGCCCCGTTCCACCTTGGGCTTGTCTTTGGGATGACGGGCTCTGGCCGCGTCGGTGATGAAGCCCCGGCGCTGGGAGTATTCCAGGAAGCCCCGGGTGAGGACGGGATGCAGGGGGTCCGCGGTGGCCACCCCAGGTGGGAAGTTGTCGATGACCAGGTATTTGGGGATGCCGCCGAAGTAGGCCCAGGCCGATTCCAGGCCAGCGATGACGTCAGGAAGCTTCTGGCCAAAGGTGGGCCACAGGAAGCCGTGCCTGGAGTAGCCCAGCACCACCAGCAGGCCCCACACTACCCGGCGACGGCCGGTCTCGGGATCGTGGATCAGGCCCAGGCGGCCGAAATCCACCTCCGCCACCTCGCCAGGCGGCGTGTCCTCCATCCGTACCGTGATCCGGCGGGGCCTGCGCCAGTTCCGAGTCAGGATGAATCGCCGCACCGACTGGTAGGTCACCGGACAGCCCCGGGCCAGCAGCAACTCGTGAATGCGGGTCATCTGCAGCCGGTCGCCGGTGAGCCACCGGTGGATCTGGTCGGCCCACGGGGCCAGCAGTTCCTCGTTGGGCGTCGCCGCTGGCCTCGGCCCCGACTGGCCCATGGCCGCCAGCCGGCTCAGTTGGTCGTCGGTGGGAGCGGGGCCGTCCCGGACAATGCCCTCCGCCCTGGCCGCGCTCAGGTACTTGCGCACCGTGTTCCGCGATACACCGGTCCCTGATGCAATCTGGCGGTACCCCTCGCCTGCTTGCCAGCGCCGGATGATTTCCTGTATCTGCACTCTGGTAACCTCCCGGTACGCCATCGCTGCACCTCACTTCTGAAGTGCCCCAATGGTCGCCGATTGGCTCCCAGGGTGGGTCAATGACCCTGTAAATCAGGGGGTCAATGACCTTGTCAATTTTCCCTGTTTACTGGGTCAATGATTCTGTACATTCACATACTATGAGCCAGTGAGGAAGGGGAGGTGTGGTGACCATGGCTCAGGAGAAGTATGGGGTCCGGCTGAAGACGGAGGAACGCAATAGGCTCCAGCAATTGATCAGGAGCGGCAGGGGGTCGGCGCGGGCCATGGCGCGGGCCCGCATCCTGCTGAAGATGGATGAGGGGTGGACGGCGCCGCAGGCGGCAGCGGCGCTGGAGGTGTCGCAACGGACGGTGTTCCGCATCAAGCGGCGGTACGCCGAAGAAGGGCTGGATGAGGTGCTGCGACACCGTACCCAAGTCAACCGGTACCGGAAGGTGGACGAGCGGGTAGAGGCCCATCTGATCGCCTTGGCCTGCAGTCCTGCGCCTGAGGGCCATGACCACTGGACCCTGCGGCTGCTGGCGGACAAGACGGTGGAGTTGGGGTTGGTGGAGTCGCTGGCGCCGGAGACGGTGCGGTTGCGGTTGAAAAAAACGCACTCAAGCCGTGGCAGAAGAAGCAGTGGTGCATCCCCAAGGTGAGCGCGGACTTCGTGGCCCACATGGAGGACGTGCTGGACCTCTATGCGGAACCCTATGATCCCCAGCGGCCGGTAGTCTGTTTTGACGAGACCTCCACCCAGATGCTGTCCGACGCCCGTCCGGCTATCGGGGTGGAGCCGGGGAAACCGCGGCGCCAGGACTACGAATACCGAAGGGAGGGGACCCGCAACCTGTTCCTGGCCTGCGAGCCCTTGGCCGGCTGGCGGCACATGGCGGTGACGGAGCGGCGTACCATTGAGGACTTCGCCCACCAGATGCGCTGGCTGGTGGATGAGGCCTACCCGGATGTCCCCGTGGTCCGAGTGGTTTTGGACAATTTGAACACCCACCGGACGGCGTCGCTGTACCAGACCTTCCCGGCCCCAGTGGCTCGGCGCATCGCCAAACGGCTGGAGTTTCACTACACCCCCAAGCACGGGAGTTGGCTCAATATGGCGGAGATTGAATTCAGCGTCTTCTCTCGCTGTTGCCTCAGACAACGTATCCCCGACGAAGAATCGCTCTGCAGGGAGATCCAGGCCCTGGAATTGGAGCGGAATCGGGCACAAGCTCGTATCAACTGGCAGTTCAGTGCCCAGGATGCGAGAGGTAAACTGCGTCGCCTTTATCCCTGCCTATCCTGATTGGTTTCAGTACTAGGGGTCAAGTGACACCGGAGTCAACTACCAATCGCAAATACAGTCGGAGAACATCATCTCTTATCGTATTGGCCTGAACCGTCGGAGGGGCAACTACCACACGGGAGACCAAGGCGGTGTGACACAGTCCCTGTCCCGAGTCAACCAGCATATCCGAGTTCCGCCCTATTGGCTGAGCCTGCATCTTATCCTGTGGAACCGTGACTGAGGCTTGGACAAGTCCTGTGTGTCAAGCACCGGGGGAGAGTGCCCATTGGCAACGCGGTTGAGGCTGCTGTGGTTCAGACCCGGGTGTGTATGAAGGGCGTCTGCTGAACAAACCCCAACCAGATTGGCGGAGTGTCCGTCCTGGGCTGATAGGATGAACCTATTTGGGTTTTATATTAGGCGCCAAACAGCGTGGTCGCCAACAACCTTGCCGCGTCGTGAGCCACGCTGACAAATATTTTCGGGCGCCAGTAGTGGAAAATGATGAAGGGTGCGTACTAGACTGGATAGTTCGGGAATTCGTTTCTGAAATATTCCTTGATGTCGCGACCATCCGCGATTACGATTTCCATATCATTAAGCACGATTGGATGGTTCTTGACTATTTTCCTGACGCTTTTTCCGCAATGGGTCTTGACGATTACCTCGGTCAGCATGGGAGTTTCCTTGGGCTGCACCACAGGTAACCGCGTCTCGCATATTCTTAACTCTCCCGATTCTAGTCTCGGGTCGTGGGTATCTTCACTGCTGTTGGATTCCCTCCACGCCCTGACATTGTATGGTACCAATGTTTGACCTTTCTGCTTAATCCTGTATTCCAGCGGGTGCAGGGTTATGCCATATCGGCCGACATTACATACCTCGACTCGTAGTGTTGGCACAAACTCCTCTACATCATCGTTTACGTATATGAAGTCCCTCGCGGAAGCTTGCACCGTCCATTGAGCAAATCTGCCTAGTGACAAGGCATTTAGGAGCAGCCCAAAAATCGAAAATGCTTCCATCAAGTGACTTCGTCCGTCCAATGTTGCCGGATTTTGAACCCTCAGCTGAAACAGTTAAGGAAGGGGAGGTTGGCCGCGTCTAAGCACCTGATTCATCAAGTCTCGGTCAAGGCGTATCCTTTCGTCCGATTCCTGCCAGAGTTCGTTGTGAGGTTTGGTCCCATGGAAGAGTTTCACCAATACGCCTTCAGACTTCGCTGCTCTAATGGCAGGAACGAAGTCGCTGTCTCCCGCGACCAATATGGCTTCCTGGATGTTTTGCTTCGCTGCAAGCTGCACCAAATCAACACCCAAGAGAATATCCACTTGCTTTTGCTCAAACCTCCTCTGGCCGCTTCTGTCGTAGCGGAGTGCCAATCTGCCTAGTTTTACGTTGTATCTAGGTAACCTTTCCAAAGAAGCAAAAAAGGCTCGCTGTGCCCCATATCTCTTGCTTTCTTCAGCAGTTGGAGGGTTTCCTTGATAAGCAGCGCAATGGTAGTAGTAAGTCCGTAGAATATCGGATTCACCAGCAAGCCTTTCGGACAAGAGCCGGTAGTTTATGCGAACATTCTCGAATTCATCCTTTAGTACGTGATCCAAATAAGCGCCGTCTATGAAAATGGCTACCCGATTGGCCATTCGGTCTCCTCAAAAAGGGGAAATCGGCACGGACCAAGCCGTGCCGATTTTACAAGGAATACTGGCCTGATGTGCGCCTAAGCGGACAACAGGGAAAATCACCCTTTAACTTTATCAATCTTAGCTGAGTCTGTCAACGATACCTAAGGCGCAGTAACAGATAGGAGTTGACAGGAGATCCGGCCTTGGAACGCGCCATTCCGGCCTGAGCCAGATTTCAGACCAGGTGTGAGGAGGTTTTCTGGCTACCTGGTTTCGTCAATATGATGGGGGCTGGCAGGCAAATCCCACCTACTTTGAATAGTTGTCAGGATTGGCTTTCTAAAGCATGAAAGGGGAACTATCTCGCTCCTGGGGGATCGTACCGGAGCCTCTGTTAGAGGCGGAATCGACGATTGCGCGGCTGCCCTTCGTCAAAGGGGCGTAGCCAAGTCCATGGCCCATAAGTATTGAGGTGAAACTGACGCCACGAAGTACGCGGTGCTCTACCGGTTGGCGGTGCAGGCTCCCAACGTGCGGACCCGCAGACTGCTGCAGCGATTGTGGGGGCCGGAGCGAAAGGGCGAAGGCTGGCTGCTGCGGGACGTGTGCAGCGGCTGCGCCGCAGGCTGAGGGATGATGACGCAGGCCCAGGTAGGTAACTCCTCCCCCACCCGCG
This sequence comes from SAR202 cluster bacterium bin22, assembly GCA_002238505.1. Lineage (GTDB taxonomy): Bacteria > Chloroflexota > Dehalococcoidia > Lucifugimonadales > UBA3495 > Bin22. The sequence continues at coordinate 12,866 of MPMM01000032.1, forward strand.
GCTCGGTGAAGGGTGGCGGCGGAGATGGGGGAGAACGAAAGTGCGGAATCATCGGTAGAAGTGGACAATTGCGAAGTTATGAATTCCTGCCTGCCTCCAACCTCAAGAATCCCGAGCATGGCGGATTCTGGTTTCCTGGAGTCACGTTGTACAGTCCGATACAGCATTGAGGCCGCTTGGGTTGTTCCAGTTCTGGCGCGGGGGTGTTGGCTTGATGAGGCTGTGAGCTCGGGTTAATTGCCTACTAAGCATTCTGTTGCGTACTCCCATAACGACTTCGCTACGGCTTCCGTTTCCTCGTCAGGGAAAGTTTGATCGGTTATTTCCAGTAGCCAGTCTTGGCATTCTTGGATGGTGAGGTAGCAACCGGTCAATATGTTGTCAGTTAGCACGGGTTTTCCTCCCTGTGCCGTTGAGGTCATTCCGTGCGAGAGGGCGTTGAGCATCTTAAACATACTTCTAGTCCCCCCTCTCATTCCTCCGAGTCCTCTTTCCTCTAGTTTGATAGCTACTGCCTCTCTTCTATTGTTTGAGTTGGTGACCCTTCTTTCCCCTTCTACCGCTGTCCATTCATCTGGGCTCTCGTCCAGTTTGTCTCCGAATCGTTCCCTCGCCTTCCGCATTAAATCCGTCCCGTAACAGGGAGTCCCGTTAATCTCGAACATGGTTGCGGCTTGCCATGTCATGAATTGCTCAGACAAGTTTCCGTTCCCATCATTCATCCGCAGCCATGCAGTGTCGAAGTACAGCTCATAAGCAGTTCTAGCCTGGTGTCCCAGGACGCAGTCGATGTTTGCGTTCAGCACATCGGATGTGCTTTTCATCAGCCTGCTGACGGCCTTAGCGATTTGCGTTGCCGCTACTGTCTTGTTGAAGTTCGCCTTGCTCCGGTTTACTTCTTGCATCTGCCGCCACTTGGGTAATTCGTCTACCCAAGCTTGGATCTTCTCCGCCATTCTGTATGCAACTTCTTGCTCCGGAGTTGGGATTGTTTTCATTAGTTTCTCCTTACAGGAACCTGCTGCGCGTGGGCTTGTACCGTCAATTGATAGGGGACCATTACATTCTCAAGAGGCGAGGCTCACGCCTGCGGAGAACAATCTGCCGACGGAGCCGTCAAAATCGCTCAATCCAACCGACTATCAACCTGCTCGGCAGCCTCCCGTATGGCCATGTAAACTAGATTAATCAATTCCTGAGCGTCCGAACTCCTGTCAAAGCCAATGCTCGGTGCAGCATTGTTGTATATGCCATCGATTTCGTCGGCCCTGCGATAGCTGGAACCCGGTCCGCTGTGATCGTAGGCCCGCTGCCAAGGGTTATGGTTCCGCCGAGCGATTCTATTTTCTGCCATATTCTGGAGAGGCCCATATACGTTCTGCCGTATGAACGTCAAAGCTGCCAGACGTTCCTCCGGGGTTACGTCCTCTTCGAATGGAGTCGCCTGCCGATTCAACCACCGGGATACGCCCTCCTGCAACCTTGAGCGCAAGTCGTCCACGGGGCGAAGGGTGTCGTAACCATTCAACCCTATTGTGATGCGCAAAGACAGTGCTTTGATTCTAGTCCAGTGTTCTTTGGGATAGTCCGTGTGCCTCTTAAACCCCAGCCAGCCTTGCCATGGCTCGTGAAACTGCTCCACGGCATCTCTGATTGCCATGTCGAGATCCCTGCTGGACAACTTGATCCTTCCAGTCGGCCTTGATTCAGGATGAGCTGCTTGCTCTACCGCATCAAGCATCCTCCTAAGCTCGTCTAAACTTTGACCCGGAAGTTGTGTAGTTGGCTTATCCATACTCTCAAGGAAATAGGCGTAATCCTCGACGCGGTCCAGCAAATCTTCAGCCACGTCATCTCCAACCACACTCCGCATAGTATCCACCGCATCACGCCCCGGGTTTCGGACACGTTCCATCCGGTCTTCAACGGTGAACATGTCATCACCTGTAACGTTTTCAAAATGTGTAAAGGCGAATGCCAGCTTGCTGGCGTAGCCTGTGCTGCCTGCCGCCTTTACCAGCTCCTGGGGAGCAGCCAGCATTGGTTGTTGTGCGTTGTCAACCAGCAGTATGATGTCCACGGAAGGAAACCGATCAGTAATCCTGGAGCTGATGCTGGTTGCCGACCTTGCCGTATGCCCCAGCCCCTCTCCATCGAGAATCACCAGCTTTCGTTCCGAACCCAGAATGTTGTCGTCGGACAGAAATGGCCCCTGCACTCTGATTCCGTTGACCAGCGGCGTGAGCAAGCGGCCGAACTGTCCTCGATGATTGCCCGAGAATCTCAGGACCTGTGGCAGGAAGGTTTCCCATTCATCAGATTCGTACTGCCACGCCAGCGGCCAGCGATCCTCGTCCTCGGTGAATGATCCCTCCCCAATCCAGTCGAAGCGCTTTCGGATTTCGGTCAGAATATCGGTTGTCAATTCACCGAGGCCCGGCTCCGCCTGAATAATCTCTTCGAACAGGTTCAGCCACGCGTCCCGTTCTCCAGACCTCCGTGCATCGACCAGTGTGGACCCGGTGGCGTCTGTCTGTTCCGCAGCCCGCTGGGTTATTTCCTTGATTCTGGAAACGAAATCCCTCAGCCGTTCCTGATATTCTTCTCTCTCCTCGTCGCTGGTGGTTTCCAGTTCCGGCAGTTGCTCCTGGCTTGGCACGGTACCGTCCCTGTCAGATTCCCAAGCTCCCAAAAAATAGGACAGCCGGAATCGCTGCTCCGGTGGGGACAGCAACACACTTGCTATTCGGTTGTCTCCGGCATTGGTTGCTGCCACTCGACAGGCATTGTGCAGGCATTTCTCGATTTCGTCCCTGGCCTCGCGCGGGTCCATGAATGTAACGATAGCCTTATACGGACCATCTGCCGCGATAATTTCGATGTCCGCAGTGGTGGTCCGGGCAGTGGAAGTAGAGGGAAATCGATCAGAACCTATGATCCGGCGCAAAACGGTAGTTTTCCCTGCTCCAATCGTCCCTACCAGCATCAACGTGGCATAACCATCATCACGGGTAGGTAAAGGTATTCCTGACTCCCTTATTGCCAAAGGGGTTGTCTGAGTTGTCATTGTTTCTCTCCCGCTCAACTGCAAGAGCATCCCCCGCAGTTCTGTTGTCATTGAATGCAATCACTCCCAGAGGGACCGAGGTCTTGGAGCAACCGGTTGGATAGCACCTGCAACTCCTTGATTTCGCACTCCCACACAACTATGACTCTCCAGCCTCCAGCACGCAGTTCTTCATACTGGAGGGAGTCCCTTCTGACATTATAGGACATGGTGGCAAGGCAAAATACACCTGTGGACTGGCCGGCATTTCCGCACAAAAGGACCAGGCGATTGGCGTCGTATACTGACCGTAAACATATTCGCCGAGGTGACGACCATGCGACAGCCTGCCGGTGTTCCTCCCTTCCAGCCCTATGCGGACTCCGCTCCGGAGGAAATCCCCCTTAACCTGTTTCCTCTTGATGAGCAGGTCATGGTTGCCCTGGCCCATTGCCCCGGGGCGTCCGTTCCAAATATCTCGGGCCTGTTGGGCGTGGGCGAGAAGCGGATCTACGAGGCCTGTGCGAGCCTGGAGGGGCAGGGGTTCATATCTTACCGCGAGATGGGAGTGACCCGGGACAGCATCCGCCGGTTCTGGCTGTCCCGGCTGGGCGTCCTGCACGTAACCAGGCCCTGCGAGTACGAAGGCCTCACCCGTCCGGCATTGCCTCTGAGCCGGCAACTGACTGAGGATGGAGTCCTGAAGCAGCTGGAATGGTTCACGACGACCGAAGGGCTGTACGAGGCTATCCTGCAATTTTGGACCACCGGGCTGGCCCAGCCTTTCCAGTGGGAGTCCCCCTATGCGGAGCCGGCTACCAGCAGCCTGGTATGGCTGGGAATCCCCGCCCTGACGGAGGTGCGGTGGGTGTTCAGCGGCCGGCTCCACGCGGTCCTGACCTGGCGGTTCCAGCGCCCTGGCCGTCGCCCCCGGTATTACTCCCTGCCCGTTTTCGGGGCGGGGCTGTTGCCCCAGGAAGACTATCAGAAGCGAAGCCTGCGCCTGGGGTCTCAAGTGATTCGCGCTCCCAGGGATCCCGAGGACTATATCTGGTGGGACATAGCTCCGCCCGTCGTGGCCATTGGGGTGGATGAGTTCGCGGCATGGCGGGCACGGTGGGCGTACGGGGAGGATGTGTCGGTGGGTTCCATGGATCCGGAAGGGCGCCTGGTCTGGGCTGCCGAGGCCAGCCACAGCGAGTGGACCGTGGCGGGAATTGGCGGGTCGGACAGGGTGGTGGGAAACCCCGAAGTTGCGATCATGGAGGAGGCCCCGGCAATAGTGAAGCTGGGGAAGCGGGAGTACCGGGTCTTCTCCTTCATCGGGCAGTTCCGGGCGGCCAGGCCTTCGCACCTGGCCCGGGCTTTCAACATGGGCGGGGGCTCGGTCAAGAGGGCCGTAGGGAATCTGGCCAAAGAGGGACTGGTCCTAATTGTTGACGGTCACCTGTACCTGAGCGCGCAGGGTGTGGCGCTGCTGGCGGCCCGGGACCGGATTGATGGCAAGCGACTGGTTGAGGTTGCCCACGAGGATCCGACGGGAGCGGCGGCGGTCCGGGAGCGGCGGCGCGATGAGGCGGTGGCCGAGGCAGCCTCCTATTTCATGGCCCGTGGCCTGGCGGTGGCAGCCGGCTGGCGGTGGGTCGTCGCCTGGGAGGGCGGCCAGTTGGCCCCTGACCTGTGGGTGCTGGTCCAGGCGCCTGGCAGCCAGCAGGGAACCTGGGTCCCTGTGGAGATGGAGTTCTCATCGGCGGAAAAGCTGCGCTCGTACCGGCTGGCCCCCAGGGATCTACAGCAGGATTTTCCCCTCCTGGTCATCACCGGAGGGCCGAAGGCGGCGGCGTTGTTTGACGACTTGGCGGGAGACCTTACAATCTTCAGCACCACGCTGGCCGACTTCAGGAAGGGCGCCTGGGAGGGGCCGGACAGTGTTTGGCGCCGGCATGGCGGACCGGTGGACCTGCACAGTATCGCAGGGCAGTACCGCCCTCACCTCCGGCAGGAGACCGGCAGAACCGTCGATACCTCCACTCCTCCCGGGGATGTGTGGATGGAGCAATTTCAGCGGGAGTTGATCTGGGAGGACCCCCAGACCTGGGGTTGGCGTGATTGGGAAGGGGAGCCGGTCCGACCTGCCGTCGAAGAGGGCGAAGAGGGCGAAGAGAGGTCCGTGGCCTGGCCTGCCGTAAATCCCTCGCCACCGGTCCGGTCCGTGGCGGCAGGCGTGGCTCCAGGGAGCAAACCGGTTACAACGCCACCTGAAGTCCAGCCCCGGCCTCCGGCAGCGCTGGCGCCGACCAGGCCCCCGGCTGCCCCGACTCGCTCCGCCCGTCCCGTTCCGGACGACATGCTTGCTCCCATGCCGTGGGAACTGATTCGGCAGCGCAGGCATGTCCTCTCCAGGATCAACCTGGCGTTGGAATATGCCTATGCGGTTGCTGAACGTCGCGTGCAACGAGACAAAGAAATGTCTCCAGTGGAGCGGGCGTGCCTGCAACTGGTAATGGCAACTGTGACCTACGGCGTTGCGGTGGACCAGGAGTTGGATGAAGCCAGGGTGAAGGGAATTGTTGACCTGTGCCTCCGGCTGGAGGATGAGCACCAGGAGGCGGTCCGGTCTGCCGGTTGGGTCAGGTGGCTGACGGTGTCGGAGTCCTCCATGTACCCCACCGCCGCCGTTAAGGAAATGGTGAAAGAGTACCCCAGTTCAGGGCCGGGGGCCCGCAAGATTTTCGGCCGCTGGTCCTCTGCTTTGAGAAAGGCGGTTCGCGCTGCACGGAAGGAGGCCATGACACTGGAGTCCGGCGCGGAAACCTCGGAAACCGAAGTGTCCTAGCCAGGGACGGTGGGGTCGCCAGCTACAAAAAAAGACGCTTGGGTTTCTTTTTCGCCTGGAACGGCCGCTCACGGCAATGTCGGGGGGCTGTTATAGAAAAGGAGGGAAAACCGTAGGGGAATCGGCTGGGGCAGGCGGACACTCCGGTTCTGCCTCGCCAGGGGACCTGGGTGAGGCCGAGCAGAGGGGCCCCGAGCCGTGGCTCCTGGGGCAGGACGGCCGCCCAGGTGCGGTGGCATCAGTCCTGGACAGCCAGGAGCTGGGCGGTGGCCACCTTCGGCACGGCTGGCCCCTGCCCGTTAGGTGTTACGGCAGTTGGCCCCACGGCTTGTCCGTGGCGGGCCGGAGGAACCGGACCTGGTGGCTACCGTGGCCGTGGCCACTGAGTCGAGCGTCGGGGAGGATTAGAGCTCTGCCTGGAGTACAGCCTTGGGGCAAGCTCCCTGGGACCAAGTGCGACCCTGTAATGCAGCGTCGCTACATTGTCGATACGGGACGCGGGAGCCCAACTTGGCGGAGCCTGGTCGTGTCCATAGATT
>MPMM01000033.1 GCA_002238505.1 SAR202 cluster bacterium bin22
ACCTCGTCTTGAAGTGCCTCAATGGTCTCTGATCGGATCTTCAGAGTGGTTGGATGTTCCTGAATAACTGGCCTAATGACCCTGATTATTTTACGATTTTCTGGTAGGTAGTCCCTGATTATTCACACATATAGAGCCATTCTGCGGTAAATCGGTCTTCTTCGGTGATGCCACCTTCCAGGTCAGGGTGAGAAACCAGTTCTGAGAATGCATTCCGGTCGCGATTAAGCAGGTCAAACAGCATTTCCAGGGTTCCGGCGTCTTCCCTGTCAATATTTGCCAGGAAGGGCATTTGGATAATCTGGGAAGTTTCCCGGGGGTATCTTGACGTCATGTCGCGAAGCCTGTAAAAGGCCTCAAAACCCTCCCGAGTGAACTCTCCTTTTAGCCACGGACCGCTAACCAGGGCAAGAAACATGGGCCTGTTCCTTTTTGACAGATCTATCAGGCTTTGCACGGTACTTCCCTCGAATTTGTTGACCGGGTGTCGAATGTTGCTGACTTTGCTGGAATCGAGGTAGTAAATTCCGTCTTTCACCCATTGCAACTCCCGTATTAGTTTCGCTGCCTCTGGGTCGGTCAGTTCCAGGTATAGCAACGAAACCTCCACTGCCTGCTCGTCGCTTATTCCCTGTCCGAAAGATGCCTGGGAAAGTAATTCCTCAAGTCCTCCTGGGTTTGTCTTTGAGAGGTTAGCCATCAACCTTATCGCGTCGCCATCAGGTACTTCGATCGTTTCCATAAAGGGCATGTCGATTACTGTCAAAGCTGCAGGCTCTGCTGTTTCTGCAATGGAGATCAGGCGCCTGATTGTGGATTCGTCTATACTGGTTTGCGCCGGTATCCATTCCCTTTCGGTGTCCAGCACGGCCCGGAACAGGTTTGGGGACTTCAGTGCCATCTGCTGCAGCAAGGTCACCGTTTCGTTCTCGTAATAATCCAGTCCATCCTGAACCCAGTCCATGCTTGAAATCTCTTCGGCAGCCGCAGCGTTCTTTAATTCCAGGTAAAGAACGGAAATATGCCGCCCCTCCGCGCTTCTTGGCTCTTCATAAATGGCTGGATGGGCGAGCAATTCTTGCAGTCCTTCCGGATCTGAGCCCAGAAGGCCCAACAGGAACTCGACATTGTCACTGTCTCCCCACTCGACGGTGTCCAGGAAAGGCAATTCTGCCACCCTCAGAGCTGCAGATTCGTCCCTGTTGGCCATGTGAATCAGGTAGCGGACGACCAGTATCTGCACGCCGTGTGGGTCATCCTTGTTCTCCCTGACCCAAGTTTTGTTGATGAGATCTTCAAAGAGTTTAGGACTTGTTCTCGCGAGAACGTGTAGTTGTCTGAACATGCGCTCGTCGAAAGAGCTGACTCCCCCCTCAACCCAGGGCAGCGCTTCTAATATTATTTCTTGGGCCGGACTAATAGTGGCCGGGGGGACTGCTGTAGCCGTTGGGGTGGGAGTGGGCTTTGGTGTCGGCGGTGGAGTGGCAGTCGGCGTGGGTGCCCTGGTCGGCGTGGGCGCAATAGTAGGGGTAGGGGTGGGTTGCGGCGTAGCAGTTTGTGTGGGAATCGGTATGGCGGTAGGCATTGCTGCCGGCGAGGGGATTGCCGCGGGAAGCAAAGTGGGCGTCGGCGCCATAATTGGTGCAGGAGCGAGATCCCGAGTTGGATGGATAATGGGCGTCGCAACCGGTCTTGGTTCGGGTGAGGGCACAAACGTAAGCCTGGAAATAGTCGGTCCAGGGGAGGTCGAAGTTAATTCAGAAACCTCTGTCGGCCCCGGTAAGGCTTCGGGCTGGGAGACAGGGGGAGTAACTCCGCTGTTCCTGGCGTCCGTTACCGCTTCAGGAATAGCCTCTGGCGTGTTCGGTACACTGCAAGCCAGGAGCAGCCCAACCAAAACCGGGTAAACCAGTATAGCCAGGCTGCCTTGGCGAAAATCGGTTTTCCTCAACCTGCCCCCTCCTGCCACCCCCTACGGCGCCCTGTGCGCGTAAACGCTGTTGTTGGGCCCCGCGGAGTAAACCACGCCGTCCTTGACGGTGTAACCCCGAACGTCCGAGAAGCCGCCCTTTTCAAAGCCCCACACGGGAATTCCGTTCCCGGCGTCTGCGGCGATAAGCTGGCCATCGTTCAGCTCGCCGTATAGCGTGCCGTCCGCCACCGTCAGGGCGTTGATGGTGGAATCTCCCGTGGTCTCCGCCCACAACTCCTCGCCGGTAGCAACATCCAGGGCAAAGATTTGCCCCGCATCTTCCGAAGCTCCATAAAGCACGCCAGCGGCCACTACCGGAGCCGTGGACAGCATGGACGATTCGTAGCTCCACAACTCGCTACCGGTGGCAGCCTCCAGGGCGTACACCTTGTTGCTGGGGGCCAGGTAGTACACGCCGTCCACAACCAGGGCCGGGAAGTCCCGCGCCGGAAATTCCTCGGTGTTGAAGCTCCAAATGATTTCTCCTGTCGCTTCGTTCAAGGCATAGGCCTGGTTTATCACGGTTAAGTACACCACCCCGTCAATAACGGTGGGCGCCGACTCCACGTAACCGCCCACCTCCGCCCTCCACAGCGTTTCACCCGTGGCGGCGTTCAGAGCGAAGAACTGCCCGTACTCCGAACCCGGGGCATACACTTTGCCGCCTGTGGCTGCCGGAGTCTGCTGGGTCCCCGTCGGGAAGGGATGCTCCCCCGTCCACACCATCTCGCCGGTGGCCGCGTTCAGGCCGTGGACCTTCCGGTCACCGCCCGAAGGCGCTGCCAGGTACACCATCCCGTTGCTTACCGTAGGCGAATACTGCACCCATTCCCCCGTGTCGTACCGCCATTGCTCCGCGCCCGTGGCGGCATCCAGGGCATAAAGGTGATTATCGTTGGAACCAAAGAACACCTTTCCATCAGCGACAGTGGGCGTGGAGCGGATAACGTCTCCCGTGACAAAGGTCCAATGCATATCCCCGGTTTCTGCCGACAGTGCGTACAGGGCCCCGTCGTCGGAACCGGCGTAAACCACCCCATCAGCCACCGCCGGCGCTGTTACAACCCACCCGCCAGTCTGAAAGCTCCAGAGCCGCGACGGGTCCTCAGGGAAGGCGCCTCCGGTGCCGCCGTCTCCACCTCCCTGCGTGGCCCCGGCGAAGGCCTCATCCGCCAGTCTGGGTAGGCAGCCCAGCAGCCCCAGTGCATAGGACATTTTGAGCATGGCGGCTTCCTGAGTGGGTTCACCCGTTTCGGCCTTGGTAAGTTCAGAAATTGGAATTTCCTCGTAGAGTCCCTCCAGGCAGGCAGCTTCCTCTTCAGTTATGCCTCCAAGCTGGCGGGAGGTTTCAGCCAGCGATATCTGGACGGCGGATTCCTCCGAAATACAGTCCACCACCGTATGTGCGGCCAGCGGAGTCATGGCCTCCAGATTGAAAGGCGTCTCCAGGATGGGTTCAATCGGAACGCCGCCAAACTGGCTCCGTATGCACTCTTGTTCCTCGTCGGAAAAACTGTTGTACACATCGCCCCAGGTGGTATCCGGTCCAATGTCCTTGTAGGAAAGCGCCGCGGCAGTCGGAGGCGAGTCCGTTCCCGTTGTTTGTCCCGCCGCCTCCGGGGCCACTGGTTGCTCCGCCGCGGCAACCACCGGCGCCGGCTCACCCTGTGCTGGCGCCACCACTACCCGCGTAGCCGTGGGCCCGGCAGGGGCCGAGTCAAAGATTTCTGTGGGCTGCTCTAAGTCGAGGATATCGGTCTTCGCCTGCGGCGCGGCCACGGCCGGAGCATCTGTGCTCGGCGCTTCCACTGGCGCTTCGGAGACTACCTCTGCCGGTTCCGGTTCCGAACCGCAGCCGGCCACGGCCGCCACGGCCACCAACCCGGCCAGCATCAAGCAAAAAACACGGAAAAAACTGCGGGAAATAACGTAAGAGAAGGCCATCACCGTCCCCACCTCCTGAAAAATCCTGCCCTCATCTCCACGCTACCATACCTTCCCGTTACTTTCTACCTCGTTCACCTGGGTATTGGCCGCAACTGCTAGGGCAATCCCGTACAAAATCAGACTATAGGAGGCAGGTATCCGCAAGGCCCAAGTCACGTCGCCCCGAGCGCCAACCACGTCACCCCGAGCTTGCCGAAGGGCCTGAAATCCCTCCCAACCGACTGTCCGGTTGGCGGGCCAGATACCTGCTCTGCCGGATGCGGCCTCAACCCCCCGTAGGGGCAGACCTGCGTGTCTGCCCTGGCTGCCGCCCATTCAACCCACCTGATTCGCGACAATTCGTGCCCCTTCGTGGACACCTCTCCCCCACGTCTCCTCGAGCGCAGCCGAAGGGCCCCAAAAGCCTGCCTGTCCGGCTGCAAACCCGAGAGCCGGATTGCGGGATGTGGCACACTTCTAGAAGGCTCAAGTCATGTCGCCCTGAGCGCAGCCGAAGGGCCTGAAATCGCCGCCACATTACAAGTCAGGGGCAACTCAATCATCGCCATCGGTAGTCTCTCTGCAATGACATCATGTCGCCCCGAGCTTGCGGAAGGGCCCAAAAACCTGCCTGAAGTCCGGTTGCGGGCCCCAAAGCAGGTCTGCGGGACGGTGTTTGCAATTCCAACCTTCCCGAAACCACAATTCCCCAAAACCGCCATTGCCCTGAACCTCGTCCCTCCCGAACCCTCAATTGACACCCATCTAACTCAGCATTACGCTTTGTAACCGCATCGGTATTACTGGCGCCCCGGCGAATTGCCGCCAGGCGCCGCCACCCCTGCTTTGTCCCCAACCCCCCACCCAGACTGAATAAGGACGGACCCACACTATGACCACCACTCCCAGCAGCAAGAAAATAGCCGTTGTTGGTACCGGCGGCACCGGCAGCGTTATCGGCGGCATGCTCACCGTCGCCGGCCACGACGTCGTAATGATCGACCAGTGGGGCGCCCACGTTGACGCCATGAAGGCCAGCGGCCTCCACATGTCCATCGCCGGCGAGGAGTTCACCTCCCCCGTCCGCGCCCTCCATCTCTACGAGGTCTGCACCCTCGAAGACTCCTTCGACATCGTCTTCCTGGCCTGCAAGTCCTACGACACCCTCTGGCTAACCCAGCTCATCCTTCCCTACCTCAAGGACGACGGCGTGCTGGTTTCCACCCAGAACAGCCTCAACGACGAGTGGATTGCCCCCGTCGTCGGCCCCACCCGCGACATCGGTTGCGTCCTTACCATGTCCTCCGAGGTCTTCGAGCCGGGCCACCTCAAGCGCAACACCGCCATGGACCGCACTACCTTCGTACTTGGCGAACTCCACGGCCGCGTCACTCCCCGCCTCCAGGAGTTGCAGTCCATCCTCAGCGCCGCCGGCAAAACCGAATTGACCACCAACCTGTGGGGCACCCGCTGGTCCAAGCTGGTTTTCAACTGCATCGTCGCCCCGGTTTGCGCCCTGGCCGGCGTTGGCCCTGCCCACCTTACCGACGCCCCCGAGCGCATCCGCGTCTGCCTGGAACTGGGCCGGGAAGCCCTGCTGGTCGGAAAAGCCCAGGGCTACAGCATGGAACCAGTCTTCGGCCTTTCCATGGAAGAGGCCGCCGAGTCCCCTGAGGCCCTGGTGGACAACCTGGTCAGGGCCTCCCAGGCCGAGGGACGCGAGGCCCGTTCCTTCTTCCACCAGGACATCCTCAAGGGCCGTAAAACCGAGGTGGACTACATCAACGGCCTGGTAACCCGCAAGGGCAGGGAAAGCGGCGTGGACACTCCCATGAACGTCGCCGCAGTCACTATGGTCAAGCGCCTGGAACGCGGCCAAATGGGCCCTGCCCCCGTAAACATCGGCAAAATGGAACGCGTGGCCAGGGGCCTCGAGTAAATCCCCATATCAAAACCGATTGGTTAGCTTGGTGTAACCTTAAAGTACACTGAATCTAAAGCAACTCTCTCAGGACCTTCGGGGCCAGCCCACTACTACTGTGGGCTGGCCTTATTAATTTTTATTCACAATACTTTACATCGGCGTTCAGGATGTAATAATATTAATATATCGAGAATAGCTTATACATAAATCAACTGAATATTCTCGAGCCAATCGTCAACCTTAACGAGGGGAGCAAAAGTCAATGGAATGGGCGATTACCAAGTCAGACCTGTCGCACGACGACAAAAGCGGAGTGGTCCGCTTCGTTGAAAGAATGGAACGCGAACTGAGGAACGGCGGCACCCCCATCGAAGGCTTCCAGTTCCTCAATTCCCCCCTGGAAATGCTGCGCTTCAGCCGCGAAATCGAAGAGGAAATCCTGGCCAACCCCGACGGCGCCGACCTGTACGTTGGCTTCCAGAACAGCGACAAGCTGGCCGGCGAGCGGATCAGGTACCGCCAGATAGTTGATGCCGGCGTACGGCTGACCGGTTTCGGTGTGGGAGCGGCCCCCGACTTCCTGCAAGGCGCCCACGCTCGCTGGGCATCCCTCAAACCCGACCGCCGCCTGCTGGTAAACCAGTGGTTCCTGGTCTCCAGCAACCCGGTCCCCATCGCCTTCGTGGGTTGGGAAACCTCCCCCGAAGACCGCTTTGGCAAGGGCGGTATTACCGGAGAAGGCAAGGGTTTCGAGGGATTCGTCACTGCAGACCCCCGGGTCATCACCGCCCTGGTCGAATACCTGGACCACGTCTTCGAGGGCGCCAACAAGCCCGGAGACGATGTGGCCGACCCGCCCTGCGAACTTCCCGAATGCCTGCTCACCGAGGTTGAAGACGATGCGGTGCCGGTAATGATGGGACGGGACCATTCCTCCCTCGTCCTCGATGCTCCCGTCCGCCGCATCCTGGCCATTACCGACCTGCACGGCTCGCCGGAATTCAACGGCCTTCGCGGCTGGGCCACCGAACTGGCCATCGCCAACGCCAGCCAGCTGGTCCTCTACGAAATGTCCGCCGCCTCCTACCTGGTGTCTCCCTACCCGGAGGACCACCGGAAACAGTGGCAGCGCATCCTTTCCTGGCGGGATCTCCTGCCCCTGGGGAGAGCGCCCCTGGCTCGTCAACTGGCCCGTATCCAGGCGCGAGGCGTTGACACGGGAGCAATCCTGCCCTCCACCCACGGGTTCCGGCACCTGGCCGACTGGGCAAACCGTGAGGACATCGACCTCATACTGCTGCCCGTTTCCCTCGTGCGCCCGGGCCTGCTGGCACGGCTGAGGGGTTACAGCCTGGATTCCTTGCTCCAACACACCAACCGCCGGGTGATGGTGGTCACAGATAGCGGGATGATGTGCGCCGCCAACGGCAAGGAACCCTCGGTCGTGCCGGACTCGAGCGTCACCATCGCAGACGGGCGGGCCGCCTGGGCAGCGGGCTTCTAGCTGCCAGATCGAGGGGGGTGGACCGGCATGTGCCCTCGGTGTCGGGCCACCTCCCACCCTCCCCTTCCCAACCCCCATGCCCTAGTAGGGGCGGGTTTCAAACCCGCCCTGCCGCCAACCCACAGGTCATGTCGCCCTGAGCCCAGCCGAAGGGCCTGAAAACCCTCCCCTTAGCCAGTTGTTGGTGCCACGTAACTGCTGCCATCGAGGACTTCAGACTCTTCGACAAGCTCAAGGTGCCATTGCTTGTCTTGGGGAGTGTCGTCAAAAGTCGATTCTCGTCATTCTGGCGAAAGCCCGAATCCAGAAACGTCTTAATTACGGGTAATAACTTCTGAGATGTAACAAGGCTTTGTATTGCAGCGTATTTGCACCCGCTACCCAACCCGCAGGAAGGACTGATTTGACGACACCCCCTGATACCCTCTCGAACAAACGCGATAGCCCTGACCTTCCCCGCTCGCCCCCACCAGCCACCACCCGCCCCTGTGTTACAATTTCTCCAGCTATGTCCACCCAAGCCCGCTCTCCCGTCAACACCGATTCAAAGGCCGGCCCGCCCCCCGGACAGTACCTGGGAGTGGACGCCGTCTCCCCCCTGTTGGCGCGCATTGCGCCACCGTCCCCGGAATCAGACGCCGCCGACAGCGCGTCCCTCTACCTCGCTCCCGAATCCCTGGCCCGCTGGCCCCAATCCAGGGATGCATCCCTCCGTGACTGGTACCGCTTTGTATCCCCCGCCCTTAACGGCCCCGGCGGGGACGCGTTGCTCAAGTCCGACACCGGCCTCGTGGTATTGCGGCACGGCGAAAAGGGTGTTGCCCTGGTCCCGCCCTTTCCCGTAAATCAGGAACTTGTCAGCGAAAAATGGGACGAAGCGCCCCTGAACGGGTTGCTGACCACCGATTACACCGTGGGAGTAGTCCTCCTCCGCCTGGGCCGCTACCTGGTGGCGGTGTTCCGTGGTACCGAACCCCTCGTAACTAAGACCGACACTCGTTACGTCAAGGGCAAGCACCACGCCGGCGGCACCTCCCAGCTTCGGTTCAAGCGCATCCGCGAAGGCCAGATGCGCAAGCTCTTCGACGAGGCTTGTGGCGTCGTAGGCAGCAGGTTTGCGCCCCACGAAAGAGAGTTGGACTACATCCTGTTAGGCGGCGAAAAGCTGACCCTCAGCGGTTTCCTCAAGGTCTGCCCCTACCTGCAGCGCCGCCAGGATATAATCCTGGACCGCCGCCTGAACATCCGCGACCCCAAGCACGACACCCTCGAAACCGTATCCGGCCTGCTCCGCCAATCCCGGGTCTGGCCCATTGGCCCCTGATCCTGAAATTTTCAGCTTCCAGGAAAAAACCTGCAGGACAAATACAGCCTGAATAGAAGAACATCTAAAATCCTGTCCATCCAGTCCATCCATGTGAATACAACCTGGTGACACTTGACTAGCCATTCTGAAACTGCCCGCCTCTCCCCCCTCGGCGGCTTCCATCGTTCCCTGCACCTGCTGGAATTCGACCAGATCCGCCAGCGGCTGGCCGGCTACGCCCGCACCGCCCTCGGCAGCGAGCGCTGTCTGTCCCTGGAACCCGTGGGCGATTCCCTGGAAATTGCTTCCCGTCTCCAGGAGACCGACGAGGCTCGCCAGTTCCTGGACAACGGCGACGGCCTGGAGTTTGGTCCCGACGCCGACCTGGGCGACTACGTCCAGCGGGCCATGCTGGGCGGCGTCCTGCGCGGAGAAGAACTGCACCACGTCCGCCAGTTGGCCGAAGCTTCCGGTTTCAGCCGCGACGCCCTGCGCCACCGCGAAGACCTTCCCCTCCTGTCCGGCATTGCCGCCAACATCCCCGACCTGGAGGGCCTGGCCCAGTCCATCCGCCGGGCCATCAGCCCCGCCGGTGAGGTCCTCGACGACGCCAGCCCGGAGCTTCGCCACCTCCGCCGCGACTCCCGTTCCGCCTACCAGCAGCTTAACGACGTCATGCAGCGCAGTCTCCGCCGCTATCAGCAGCGCGCCGTCGTTCAGGAACCCATCATCACCCAGCGCAACGGCCGCCTCGTCCTCCTCATCAAGGCCGAGAACAAGTCCCAGATCCCCGGCATCGTCCACGACGTCTCCGACAGCGGCGCCACCGTCTTTATTGAACCCCTGCCCGCCATCGAGACCGGCAATCGCTGGCGCGAGACCCGCCTTGCCGAAGAGCGCGAGGAAGAACGGGTCCTGCGCTCCCTGGCCGCCCGGGTTGGCGACGCCGGTGATGACCTGCAGCTAGCCCTTGACCTTCTCGCCCGTCTCGACCTGGCTGTAGCCAAGGGCCGTTACTCCGCCGACCGCCGCGCCGTAACCCCCTCAATAATTCCCCCGCCACCTTCCCTCGACCGGGACGAAGAAACAACCAGCAACAACGCTCTTCTCCCCTCTCCCTCAGGGAGAGGGGCCGGGGATGAGGGCGTCCCCCACCTCCGCATCACCGCCGCCCGCCATCCTCTCCTTACCGATCGGGTGGTGCCCATAAACCTCGAAATGGGAGGCGCCGACCGGGTACTGGTTATCACCGGCCCCAACGCCGGTGGCAAGACTGTGGCCCTCAAGACCTTGGGCCTCCTGGCCCTTATGGCCCATGCCGGCCTTCACGTCCCCGCCGAGGTTGCCGAATTTCCCTTGCTCGACGGCATCTACGCCGACATCGGCGACCAGCAGAGCATTGAAGAGTCCCTGTCCACCTTCAGTTCCCACATCCAGAACCTCCGTGGCATCCTGGAACGGGTGACACCCCGCTCCCTGGTGCTCATCGACGAACTGGGCACCAGCACCGATCCCGAGGAAGGCGCCGCCCTGGCTCAGGCCATCCTTGGCCACCTCCGCAACCGGGACGTTATGACCATTGCCACCACTCACCACCGTGGCGTGGCCCGTTTTGTCCAGGAACAACCCGGGATGCTCAACGCCAGCGTGGACCTGGAACCCGGCACCCTCGACCCCACTTACCGCATAACCCTGGGCCTGCCCGGCCGTAGTTATGCTCTCACCATCGCCGACCGAATGGGTCTGTCCCCTGAAATCCTCGACGAGGCCCGTTCTCTCATTTCCCCGTCCCAGCGCGCCACCGACGGCCTCGTTCAGGAATTGCAGGAGGAACGGGCGGTGGTGGCCCGGCTGCGCCAGGAGTCCGAAGAACTGCTGGCCCGGGCCCGCGCCCAGCAGGCCGAGACCGAGGCCCGCTTGGCCACCGTGGAAGCCTCCCGCCTGGAACTGGTGGAGGAGGCCCGGCAGGACCTTCAGGCTCGAATCGGCGGCTTGCTGGCCCAGCTTCAGCAGGCCGAACGCGCCGCCGAGAATGCCGAGGCCGAGCAGGCCGCCCGCCGTCTTATGCGCCCGACTCCCGGCGCTCCTGCCCGCCGCCCCGATTCCTCCGCCCAGCGCTTCCGGGCCTACCAGGAAGACCTGTCCCAGCTTCAGAAGGAACTCACCTCCACCCAGTGGGAGCCCATCGAAGTCGAGCGCACCCCCTGGCAAGAGGCCCTGCGCAGCGGCGACCGGGTTTACATTCGCGGAATCCCCCGTCCCGTCGAGGTCATTACTCCCCAGGACGACGACGAGCACATCGAGGTCTTGCTGGGTACCATGCGCGCCCGGATTCCCGTTTACCAGTTGGAACGCCCCGCCGAATCCGGCCTCGAACCTGGTGCCGATCCTGCGGGTGGCGCCGACCGCCAGCCCGCGCCCACCGGAACCGGCGCCGCGCCTGCCACCCCCGGGAGTATTGACCCCAACACCCCCGGCGTGCGCTTTCGCCACAACCGCGATGCCGGCGTCTATTACCGCCGACCCTCGCCCCGCCAGGTCAAAACCGACCTCGACCTTCGTGGCCAGCGGGTGGACGAGGCCCTCGACAAGGTCGAAACCCTGCTGAACGAAGCCGCTCTCAGCGGCGTTCCCGAAATCCGCATCATCCACGGTCGGGGCACGGGCGCCCTGCGCAGCGCCATCCGCGAATACCTGCGTGGCCATCCATTGACCGCCTCCTCTGGCCCGGCCGAAGAGGGCGCCAACGACGGCGTGACCGTCGTGGAGCTGAAATAGTCCAGGGGTAGAAATAAAGGGTAGAAGTAAAGGGGGCATTTTGCCGGAAGAACCGCAACTTACGCCATTGCAGCGCCGTGACCGCGCCCTGGTCCGACTCCAGGAGGGTCGCCGCGCCCTCCGCCAGGCCCTGGAGGGCATCGACCCCGAGGACGCCTTCCTCGGCTCCCGCTGGTCGGTCTGGGAGGTATTGAAGCACTTGGACGCCGAGAACTTTGTCGACGCCCTGGAAAAGATCTCTACCGGCGCAATGGAAATGCTGCCGCCCTTCAGCAGCCGCGAAGACCACCTTCGCAAAGACATTGAACACCTGGAGGCTACCTACGACCGGCTGCAGGCGGTTATCGAGGGCCTTTCTGAGGAACAACTGGCCCTGCCGGTGACGCCGCCCAATCCCGTCCACTCCTTCCCCGGCCTGACCATGCTGGAACTGGTCGAGCGTTCCGCCGGTCATGCCGGTACCCACGCCCGCCAGGTGGAATTGACCCGCAAATACGTCGCCGAATTTAACGCCCGCGACAGGACCGTAACCATCCTGGCCCTGGGCAATGACGGCGCGGGTTCAGTCCCCGCCAAGGTCCAGGAGCTTGTCCCCTTCGCCGATTACACCGCCGGCGACGCCGCCTCTCTGGAACTGGTGCGCCCCTGGATTCGCGGCCTGGAAGCCGAAATCCGCACCGATAACATCGAGGAAATCGTCTCCCGCATGGCCCGCGAAGCCCGCGCCGGACTCTGGACCGTCATCTGCGTCCCCGGCTCCAACCCCGAAACCGACCACCCCACCCTGCTGAACCTCGCCCGCCAACACTGCGAAAAAGTAGTCATAGTCACCTAACTCCCCAACCAAAATCCCTTCCCCCTCGAAGGGGGAAGGCTAGGATGGGGGTGACGCCTCGCCACATTCAACATTGCTGCAACCACCACAAACCCCGCCACCCCGCCAACCCCTGTCGCCCTGAGCGCAGCCGAAGGGCCTAAACTCCCCAGCGGAAAAGCCGCCACAACGGGCAAACCAAAAAATCCCTTCCCCCTCGAAAGGGGAAGGTTAGGATGGGGGTGACGCCTCCCCACCTCAACATTGCCGCAGCCACCGGCAAACCCCGCCACCCGCCAAACCATGTCGCCCTGAGCGCAGCCGAAGGGCCTAAACCCCCCAGCGGAAAAGCCGCCACAAAGGGCCAGCCAAGAAACTCCCTTCCCCCTCTCCACGGGCCAACAGCGGCATGGGCCTACCAAAAAAATCCCTTCCCCCTCGAAGGGGGAAGGTTAGGATGGGGGGGAACCCCCGCCACCTTCAACATTGCTACAACAACCCCAAAACCCGCCGTGTGGGGGGGGGGGGGGGGGAGGGTGGGGGGGCCCACCCCCCCCCCGCCACATTCAACATTGCTACAACCACCACAAACCCCGTCACCCGCCAAACCATGTCGCCCTGAGCGCAGCCGAAGGGCCCAAACTCCCCAGTGGGAAAGCCGCCACAACGGGCCAGCCAAAAAATCCCTTCCCCCTCGACGGGGGAAGGCCAGGAAGGGGGTGCCACCCCCCCAAACCTCTAAATCTGACTGAACCCCGTCCCCGGCGTCGTTACCCCTCTCCCCCGCGCCTCGGTAATCCACCCAAACTCCTGCAGAATCTGCTGGCTGTACGTCACCCTCCCCGTCACCGCGTCCAGTGGCTCCGTGGCCAGCAGCAGCGCCGCATCCGCCATCAAGGCCGGCGGCTCCCCCTGCGGGTCGTCCATTCCCGTAACCAGGTTGTGATAGACCGTGCCCGGTGTGGGCACCACCAGCGACGGCGACAGGCACGTTACCGAAATCCCGAACTCGTAAACCTCGCTGGCCAGCCCCTGGGTAAACCGTTCCAGCGCCGCCTTCTCCGCCCCGTAGCAGGTGCCCCCGGCCAGGCCCGCGCTGTCGGCGTAGGGCCCGCGCCCGGGCCCCACTGCGGCCCCCGACGATATATTGACGATGCTCCCCGAACCGCGAGTCGTCATCTGCCCCAGCGCCGCCTTGCTCAAAATGAAGGGTGCGTGGAAGTTCACCTCCCACGACCGGATCCACCGGCTGGTGGGAAAGTCCTTAACCGGAATGAAGTAGGTAAGCGCGGCATTATTGACCAGCACATCCACCGGACCGTAAATCCCCTGCGCATCGTCAATCAAGCGTTCGCACTCTTCGGCCTGTGCCAGGTTCACCGCCACCGCCGTTGCCTCTCCCCCGGCCTCCCTGATGTCGGCCACCGTCTTTTCCAGCGAACCCTCCAGCGGATGGTCCCCTTCCCGCAGGGTACGGGCGGCGCACACAATACGTCCCCCTTCCGCCGCAAACCTGGCCGAAATCTCCGCTCCGATGCCCCGGCTGGCGCCCGTTACCACCACCACTTTGCCATCCAGTTTTCCCATTTTCCCGCTACCTTCCCTCTATCTGGCTTGAGTTTTCGTATAATAGCATAGTGACTTCCTCTCACCGCCTGTACACCGACCTTGCCCACCTCTGGCCCGCCTTCAGTCCCCCCGAGGACTACGCTGACGACGCGGACCACTGGCGCCAGGCCCTGCGCCAGCGCCTCGGCCCCGGCCGCCACTCCGTGCTGGAACTGGGCTCCGGCGGTGGCCACACCCTCAGCCACCTGACCTCCGACTTCGAGATGACCGCCGTTGACCTTTCGCCCCAAATGCTGTCCCTCTCCCGCGACCTCAACCCTGGAATCCCCCACCACCAGGGGGACATGCGCACCGTACGCCTTCACCAAACCTTCGACGCCGTGGCCATCCACGACGCCGTCTGCTACCTCCTCACCGAGCAAGACCTGCGTAACACCTTCGCCACCGCCCGCGCGCACCTCAAGCCCGGCGGCGTCCTCCTGCTTACCCCCGATTACCTCCAGGAGTCCTTCTCCGGCCCCCGTGTGCTCCACTGGGTCTGCGACCGCGCCACTCCACCCTTTACCGTCATCGAGTACTGCTTCGACCCCGACCCCACCGACACAACCATAGAGTCCATTTTCTTCTTCATCATCCACGACAAAGACGGCTTGAAGATTGAGGAAGACCGTCACACCTCCGGCCTGTTCCCCTCAACCACCTGGCTCCGGCTGATGCAGGAATCGGGCTTCGACGCGGAACTGGTTTCCCTCCCCGGGTTCGAAGGCGGCTACGGCGGCCACCTCTTCGTCGGCTCCCTCCGCTAGTCCCCGACTACGGCTCCATTCCGCTTCAGGTGCTCTGCACCCCACAAAAAGTAGGGGCAGACCTATGTGTCTGCCCCGTTCGAACAGCCAAACCCCCTGAAGTGAAACCCTGCCCTGGCATCGAATCAGGGTCTTTCGATTATTGTGGTAGAGTCTCCTCCACCGTTCGCCCTGAGCCCGTCGAAGGGCCGCCCGGAATGGTTCTCCAAGCTCACCACGAACGGACTCGAGGAGTTGGCACCTACAATCGAAAGACCCTGGCATCGAAAACAGTCTCTTGAAAACAGCACCCCCGCCCCTACCGCCCCGCCTTCAACCTGCACCGCCTGCTTATGCGGTAGCGGTTAGCCGCCACCCACTCATACGCCCGTTCCCCCACTCTGTTAACCCCCGGCAGCCACATCAGCGGCGCCAGCGGAAACAGCGGCGGCAGCCGCAGCGTCAGCATCCTGAACGCGTAAAATCCCCGGTAAAGCCGGATTGTGGAACCGCCTTCATCGCCAATGGTCTCACCCTTCCGCGCCTCCAGGTAAGCGGCGGCATCCAGGTCCTCCCACGTCAGCCCCTCCGGCGGGTCCGACAAGTCCTGGTACGGTACCCACGCAACCAGGCGAAAAAAGTCCCCCGCCTTCAATACCCGTACGCACAGCGTGCAGAACCCGCACTCCCCGTCGTAGTACATCACCCACCGTTTAACTTCAGCCTCTGCCATGCCTCAACCGGGAACTGCCTCTCCCGCCTCCGCGTAGTGTCGGGCGTCCTCCTCGTCGGCGGCCCGCGCCCCTGCCGCCGCGTCCACCCACTTCAGCATCACGCCACCGGCAATTATCAGGACCAAAAGCGACAGCACCGCCACCCTGGTATCCACCACCCCGGTCACCACCACGTACAGCAGCGGCCCGAATACGGTAGAAACCCGTCCCATAAACCCGAAAAAGGAAAAGAACTCGCCGCTCCTGGTGTGGGGAACAATCTGGGCAAAAAGACTTCTCGCCAGGGCCTGGCTGCCCCCCATTACCAGTCCCACACTCACTCCCAGCAGCAGCCATTGGTAGGGGGCGTCCAGCCCCAGGGGTCTCCAGACCCGTTGCCGGACTTCCCTCGGCCACCAGTCAATTCGACCCTTTCCCAGGTTCGAGTTGTGCCGCGCCCCCACGCCCGTCTCGCCGTCCAGTTCCCCGCCTTCCACCGAAATCCCGTACAGCGACCGGTCCGACTTCCTGACCGTTGCCAGCAATGATTCCGCCTCCCCGGGGGAAAGGGTGTCGCCTGCCTTCAGGGCCCCGCCGGCATTAACTGCCAGCCCGGCTGCTCCCAGTTCCTCCCGCCACACCCGGTCCGACACCGACTCTTCCTCCTCGGGGGCCGCCTCCACCAGGTATCGCCCTTCCTCTCCCTGGTACGCCAGCCGATAGTCAAAGTCCTTGTGGTCCACCGGCGCCAGCGGGGCCACCGCCACCCCGAACAGCACCGCCACCGACCAGCCCACCAGCGTCACGCTCAGCGCCCCCTTGGTGCCGATTCGCCCTGCCAGCCAGGAAAATGCCATCGCCCCGAACGCGGCCACGAACTGGATTATCAATATAGTCGCCATATTGAACACCAGGGGAATTCCGATGGTATCGGCCCCGTATGCCCCTGCCACGTTCAGCACCGTTTGAAGGCCGTCGTTGAACAGCAGGTAGGAAATCAGGTAAATGACAATCACCCGGAATCCCCGGATCTCCCGGAAAGTGTGCGCCAGCTCCCGGCACGCCAGCGCCATCGCCCGACCTGGCCCAAGACCGTGTATTGGGTTCGGAATGTGGGGCTCCGGCACCAGTTTGAAGGTCCACAGCGCCCAGCCAAACCACCACAGTCCGATCGAGGAAATAGCGATGCGGGTAACCAGGTCCGCCCACTGCGTGTCCCGGGTCGCCAGTATCATCGCCAAGTGCACTGCCAGCAGCAGACCTCCGCCCACGTACCCGTAGGCAAATCCCCGGCTGCTCACGTCATCCAGCAGTTCTCTCGGCGCAATGTGGGGCAGAAATGTGTTGTAGAAAACCAGGCACCCGGCAAACCCGATGTTGGCGATGATGAACATTGCCAAAAACCACAGCCACGGCTGTCCCGTGTAGGCCGAAAAGAACATCAGGCAGGTGGCCGACGCCCCGACAATGGTGTAGATCCACAGCAGGGCTTTCTTGATGGCAACCCGGTCCGCGATAACGCCCAGTACCGGGCTCGAAATGGCCACCAGGGCGGTGGCAAAGGCAATCGCCAGGCTCCACGTGGAGCTTCCGGTAAAGTCGATTCCCAGAATGGACACCGACTCGCCCAGGGCGTCCTTGAACAGGAAGACAAAATAGACGGGAAAGATGGCTGCCCCGCCGGCGGTGGCGTATCCCGAATTGGCCCAGTCGTACATGCACCAGGCCCGGATAACTCTCCGCTGTTGCGCCGAAAGGTCCTTCAGCTTGCCGGAAACCAACGGGACTCCTTTACCTTGCCGGGGATGTAAGACAATGGGGCAAGCTAAGACCGGTTAATCAGGCCTCGGGATCACCACCAGAAAAACCTGATAGGCAGGTGCGATCCCCGGTTGTCTCGGCGGCGGGCGTCCCGCCAGAATACCCTTCTGGGATCATGGGCAATAAAGAAGACCACCACAATCAGTCCAACCAGGAACAGTAATCCCGCGATCATCTCCTCATCATCACAAAACAGCTACTTTCCTCAAGTATATACCATCCCCCTCTCCACCCAACCCCCCGCTCGCCCGGAGCCTGCCGAAGGACGTCCCCCTCCCCCAACCCCCGTTCGTCCTGAGCTTGTCGAAGGATGGCCCCCTTCTTGCCCTAACCTCCTCCGTTCGCCCTGAGCCTGTCGAAGGGCCTCAAAACCCTTCTGCCCTTCCGTTGCGGGTCCGAATGCAGGTTTGCGGAACGCGGCAACCCCCCAACCCACAAATCATGTCGCCCTGAGCCTGCCGAAGGGCCTCAAATCGCCGCCACACTACAAGACGAGGGCAACTCCATTACCGCCTTCGCCAGTCTCTTCGCAATGGAATCATGTCGCCCCGAGCCCAGCCGAAGGGCCCCAACCCCCCGTAGGGGCAGACACGCAGGTCTGCCCTGTGTCCCACCCCTGTGCCCCACCCCTGTGTCCCACCCCTTCAACCAATCCCCCATTCGTGAAAATTTGCCCCCCTTCGTGGACTAACTCCCCCCGTTCGTCCTGAGCCTGCCGAAGGGCGTCCCCCTTCATGGAAAAACTCCCCCGCCCCACTGACACCACCCCCTTCCCACCCTGGCTAACCCACCCCTACTATCAAAAGACAATACCAAACATCCCCCCTCTCCCCATGGGAGAGGGGCCGGGGGTGAGGGCCCCCCACCAAACCATGTCATCCTGAGCGAAGCCGAAGGATCTAAAATCCATGCCACAACCCATGCCCAGCCAACCGCAACCAACATCAAACCCGAAGTTCCCCCCTCTC
>MPMM01000013.1 GCA_002238505.1 SAR202 cluster bacterium bin22
CCTGCAAAGAAGCCCTGGCAATGGAAGCAGTCACATAACCGGAGGGCAGATGCTGCTATCGTACCCAGGTGAACTGTCAGTTATCAACCAGCAAGTGTCATAGATTAGTACCCATTAGAACAGATTAATGTAGATTTCTGCCGGCAGTCATAAGCCCCCGGAAGCCCGACGGGCTGAACCGGACCAGCAGGGACGGCTTGCGCCGTCCCGCTGGATTGAAGACGGCCGCACAGCGGGCCGTCCGGTCGATGAGAAATTTTGGAAAGTTCGGGGCCAGGCAAAAGTCAAGAAGACGAAAGGCGTGACGCCCGGCAAATCTGACAAAATAAGAGAGGTGAAATCATCATGGCTAACTACTGCGACAACAACCTGTACATCACCGGCGAGCCGGAACAGCTGGCCCGCTTCATCGAGAAGGCAAGGGGTCCCAAGACCGACCTGTCCCTGCAGAGCATCAAGCCCATGCCCGAAGACCTGCGCTACGCGAACATCAGCTCGCAGAGCGAGGAAGAATCGCAATGGCTCTATGACGAATACGGCGCCGCCGACTCCTTCAACTGGCGGATGATCAACTGGGGCACCGGCCGCGAGATCTCCATATCCTGCCTGGACGTCAAGGAAGACGGCAGCGCGGTATACCACTTCCGGACCGCCTGGGAACCCATCGGAGCGCGCCTGCTGCGGAGCATCACCAGCGAATTCCCCGGCCTGAAGGCCGAGGTCCGCTACGCCGAGCCCGGACGCTGCTTCAGCGGCCTGACCATCTCCCGCGACGGCTGGATAACGGAAGAGAGCAGGGAACCCTACGACCCGATGGAAGACAACGACGAGTAGCCGAAGGGCGCCAGCGCCGCCGATACCGGCAAGAAAGGAGAAACCAGCAACCATGACCACGATGAGAGAACCACAGGGCGACCAGCCGGTGAAAATATCCGCCGACCCGCTGGAATACAACCTGGAAACCGAACCGGAGGGCCCGGTGGTACTAACGCTGACCGAGTGCCGACGCTGCAACTGCAGCCTGGACTCGGACAAGACGCTGGAGGACATCAGGCTGATGGAGGAACGGCTACCGGCCGCCATGTTCCGGTTCGAAACGGCGCTGACCGACGGCTGCCCCAACTGCCAGGATTTCAGCGACCACGACCTGCTGGTCATCGAGGAGAAGGAAAGCATGAACGCCTACCTGTCCACGATGCCGATGCAGTGGCACGACCCTGAGGAGATGGAGGAGCACCAACGGCTGGTGAAAAGGTGGACCGAGCTGGGCATCTGGCAGACCCCCGAAGAACGAAGGGCCGAACGGCAGGCACGGAACCGGCTGGCAGCCCGGCAGCTCCAGCCGGCCAGCCGGGTGGAACGGGAACCCGTCGCCGCGGGCGAGCTGCCCTTCTGACGGGCCCCCAAAATTACGAGCTCCATTAGCTCAGTGGCAGAGCGCCTGGCTTCCAACCAGGATACACCGGTTCGAGCCCGGTATGGGGCTCCAAGGAAGAGCAGACCGAAAAACCACGCACCGGAAAGGATACTTTGGAAAATACACAACCGGACACAAGGATGCAGGAGCTGGCCGCACTCCTGCTGGAAAAATCCCGCGAGGGCAGAATCAGATGGCTGAACGGCCTGCGACGGAACGAGTACATCGCGGGGGTCGAGGACCTGAACTTCAGGATCTCCGGCAACCAGGGAAACCTGGAGCTGATCCTGATAGATGATAAGGCAAACCGCGCCGGCGAGGCCACGCCGGACGACGGCCCGGACATGACAGCAACGTTGAAGGAAATCCTAGCCCTGGCCGAGGAGCAGGTGAGAAACCGGACCATCCGGAAGGCCACCCAGTACCTTCAGGAACTGGAGCGGGAGAAGCCCGCCGAGGAGGGCCAGGAGACACTGAGGAAAGGCTGGACCAGAATACTGCCGTTCCGGCTCCCCGGAGCCCGCAGGGCCAGAAGGGAAAATTGAGCGACCGCGGGCTCACGAAGCGGGAGTAGAGGAAGACTCCAATGAAGCAACATATCCACATGATCACAGTACGATACGCCGAGCAGCTTAAACCCGGCCTGACTCACCTGGCCGGCGACTGCCTGCAGTGCGGGCAAACAATCTCCCTGTATCGCCGCTGAAAACTGGTCACCGGAAAAGCTGCAACAGCGCGGCACAAGGAATTGCCCTAACGGGAAATAAATAACCCGCCCGACGGCGGGAAAGGAGACGACAAACAGAGGATGACCACGATTGCAACAGCCGAAAAGGCCGCGCTGGACGAAAGGGCAGAGCGACAGCTCCGGAACATGAGGGCGCTGCTCGGGCCTATCTACGATAACCGCAGGGCCCTGTCCATCGTCATGGAACAGAAGGTAGAACGCTGGAGCGAGGACGCCGCCGCCCACAACGACCGGCACGGCGCGGCCGCCCTGCAGGCGGCAAGAAGGGCCCACGCCGCGGCGCTGGCATACCGGAACACCTTCAGCGAGGAGGAGGAAAGCGAGGCCCGAAACCTGCTCTGCCAGGCCATGGAAGACCTGTGCCGCCAGGAGACGGCAGCCGACGCGGCCCGCGCCTGCTAAAAGCCGTCACGACGTCCCAACATAAGAGCGTCCCGCCATAACAACGTCCCGCCATAACCACGTCCAACCGTCAGGGAATCCAGACTAACCGGCGGCAGGACGCCTTGCCATCACCACGGCGCCACGCGCCCCCGTAGCTCAAACGGACAGAGCATCAGACTTCTAATCTGAACGTTGTGGGTTCGAGTCCCACCGAGGGCGCCACTCCCCTTCCAGACGGTGAATAACCCAGCGGCCCAGCCCGGCCGCCACAGGCTATTTTTTTTCAGGCTACGCCAAGGAAAGCGACCCCCGGCGGGGACTTGATATAATCGCACCTGAGAAAAAGGGGCCAGGCAAACTAAAGCAGCAAAGGGAAAACAGGCACGGAAGCAACGGAGAAGAGCGGTGGACGCGGGGCGGGCCAAGCTGAAGGACACCGAATAGCCGATGGAAGCGCTGATCCTGATCATCACCGTGGTAATCATACTGGTAGCCACCCTGTTAGTGACGCCAGGAAGCGGCGTGTTCCCACCGAGAGCCGGCCGACGCCGAAGCCGCTGGGGAACAAGATCCCGCTGGATCGAGCCGGAGCACCTGCCCGGCCAGGCGGAAAGGGACCGGGCGCTGGGACGGACCAGGTTTTACGTCTACGTCCTCGACACAGACATCGGCCCCTACGTCGGCCATTCCTACCACGTCGGGCGCCGCTACGAGGAGCACCTCAGAGGAGAAGTACCCAGTACCGCAGGCGAAAACCCGGAGCTGGTCTGGACCTCCCGACCCTTTGACACCCGGGAAGAGGCAGCCAGTTTCGAAGCAGCAATGAAGGCAATGGCCAGGAAGGGTGACCCCAGATTCGATGAGATCACCCACATCGACTGGTAACCGCCCGTCCACCATCAGAATAAGAGAGAACACAGGGAGAAGAACCCCCATGGGAATGTTCAGCGTGAGGATAGAGGTAACCAGCGTAACCGGCCAGACCTTCGAGGAGGTGGACGCCATCGTGGACACGGGCAGCGACTGGTCCACAATTCCAAGAGTGATCCTGGAACGGGCAGGAGTCCCCGTCACCAGGCAGGCCGTATCCCTGATGGCCGACGGCCGACAGACCAACAGCGACGCCGGCTGGGCAAAAATGAGGCTGGAGGGACAGGAGATCTATGCGCCCGTAATCTTCGGGGAGCAGGGCGAGGCAACGCTCCTGGGAGCAACCGCGCTGGAGGGAGCAGCCCTCGGCGTCGACGCCAACAACCAGCGGCTGATTCCGGTCACGCTGCGCCGCTATTGAAAACGACACAACAGGGTCAGGATGCCACCGATAGAGGGGGCCCCGCACGGCGAGGGCCCTTTTTTATTTCTGCCAGCCCGCAGAAAGGGAAGGATGAACTCAGACCACGCGGGAGGGAATTTGACCGGCGCCAACCCAGCCGAGAGCAACACGGCCACTGCCACCGCCGCCGAGCGGCGCAGGGAGAGACTCAGCCGGCGGCCACCCACCAAGCTGGCCCTGATGGGCCGCCTCACCATCGACAAGATGATGGAGCTCTGGCCCTGGGGCCCGCCCCACGCCCTGCCCCAGTACCGCTACTGGGAACTTTCCATCAGCTGCGACTGCGCCAACCGCAGCCACCGGCGGAAGGACTGCCCGGTGCGCGGTATGACCGAATGCCACATCTGCAAGCGGGCCTACGAGCCCAACGGAACCCTGTTCGAATACTGCCGCTACCGAGAATCTGATGAAATCTGATACTCCAGCTTTGCCGGAGCCCAGACTCCAGGACCAGGTTCCCTTGACGCTTCACAGGCCACTGCCGGCGCCGCCGGTCTTACACGGTCTCCACGTCCTGTCACCGGGAAGCTCAAACCCGGCCAGTTACTGAGATTCAGAGCGGCGTTGTAATCGCGGTTGTTCAGAACTCCACAACCGCCACACCACCACGCCCGCTCAGAAAGCGTGAGGTCTTCATTCCTCCAACGGCAGTGGGCGCACAGTTTAGACGACGCGAACCACCGGTCCGCCTTCACGTACTCGGCGCCGTACCACAGGCACTTGTACTCCAGCCTGGTCAGGAAGCCTGACATCCCCGCATCGGCAACGGCCCGGGCCAGCCGCCGGTTGCGGATCATCCCTGTCACGTTCAGCGTTTCGACCACCACGCGGCCCGCCGACTTGGCTATCGCCGTCGTGGCCTTGTGATGGTTGTCATTCCGCACGTTAACAACCCGGGCGTGGAGACGCCGCCGCCTGGCCTGCAGCCGCTCGCGTCGCTTGGAATGATTGCCCTTGCCATGAACTTTCCGACTGCGGGCAATCGCCCTGTCAACACGCCGCAGTTTCTTCAAACCGCTGGTCAACGCCTTCGGGTTCTCTACCACCATGCCGTCGGAACAGGTGGCCATGGTTCCTACGCCCACGTCTACGCCTATGGTTGGACCTTCTTTCACCGGCGGCAACTCCTGTCCATCCTCAACACAGAAGGACGCAAACCACGTCCCCGCAGTCCGGTTGATGGTAACTTCGCGGATGGAACCTGCAAAACGCAGCTCCTCGACCATCGCCACCCAGCCGATCCTGGGCAGGATGACCACCCTGCCGTCCACTTTCACCGTGCCAGGCCCGTTGTCTGCCCGAAAACCCTGCTCATGTTTACGTCGCTTGAAACGGGGAAAGCCCACACGGCGACCCTGACGCCGACCGGCCTTCACCTTCCGCCGGTACTCCCCCCAGTTCTCCGCGGACTGGCCGAAGTCTATGATGGCGTACTTGGCCGCGTTCTGGGACAGTTCCCTTCCCCAAGGCGCGATCATGCCCTTGACACGGTTCCACCGTGGCCTAAGTGTCCTTTCGGTCAACCACTCGCCAACTTCCAACCCAGCCTGGAACTCGCCCAGCGCCCAGTTGTAGGCGAACCGGGCGTAGCCAGCGTGCTGGGCGAACCGGGATTCCTGCTCCGCCGTTGGTCTCAACGCTATCCGGTGGGACTTAAGCATAGGGAAAGCCTACCCAATGACCGGCTCCTCCCGCAAGAAGCTGCTGTCAGTAAACTCCACTCGAGCCGTGAAGAATGTCAGATATTACCAAGTATCATCAGATAACAGCAGATTAGAGCCAAGAGTTAAAAGCCCCGAATGCCAGGCCTTCTGGGAGGCGCGGCGCGTCTACCTAGCCCAATGGGCCGCCGAGAATACCGCCGACGGGGCCATGCAGGGAGCGCTGATCTGAGACAAAGGCCGGACCCCGCCCCTTCGGTGATAAGCTGACACGGCCCGAAACCACACCGAGGAGGACAACCATGACCCAGGCCACGGGACACCGGGAGATGCAGCTATACATCTACGGCCGCAGAAACCCCGGGGTATTCACCAAATGGGACACCGTCGGCATTGACTGCCGATGCCAGGAAGAGCGGGCCGGCGGCCTGGTCCACCTCGCCCAGGGCGGCTCCGTCGTGGTTGAATGCCTGCTCTGCGGGACAATGTGGAGCATCGCCGGGATGCCCACCCACGACTGCGGCCCGCTGCCGCCCAAAATCAGCAACCCGGTGGGACAGTTACCCGAATAGAAAAAGGAACCGAGGAGTAAAAGAGTCCAGCGCAGCTGTGATCTGCCGCTCAGGTTCCGGCGCTCCGGAACCGCAACAGGGGAGAAGCCGTCACTTGGTCGTTTGCGGTGGTGGACTTCCGCCCGGGTCGTCGGGGTTGGCGCTCCGATGGCCCTTTTTTATTGACTGAAACCAATCAACATTCCCAGCCGTCACGCCGGAGGGCTAGAAATGACCAGCCGCCGGCGAATCAGGCGCGGAGGAGAGAGACGTGAGCACCGAAGCAACCTACCGGGTAATCTGGGACCGGCCCGACCCCACCATCCTGGAGGCCGCCGCCGAGCTGGCCAGCCACGAGTACGACGTCAGAACCTCCGGGCAGGAGGCCGAGACCAGGGAGATCATCAGCGGGACCCGCCCCGCCTGGTGGCCCGGCTGGCAGGAATCCATCAGCGATATGTCCCGGAGCTGGCCGGACACCGTCTTCACGGTCGAGAGATGGAGCCACGAACCCCACAACCACCTGGCCGCCTACTTCCAGGACGGCCGGAGCTACCAGCTCCAGGTCAACGCTCCGCCCTTCGATCCGGACATGCTGCCCGACCAGAACGGGGCCCGCTGCGCTGGCGCCCCGGTCCAGTACCGGTTCATTGACATCCCCGACGACGCGGGCTCCGAGGGCTGGCGCCGCCAGATGGCCCACGACCACCCGGTGACCGACGCCAACCGCCTGCGCCTCCGGCGGGAGGTCACCTTCATCTGCGGGGCAGACCAACCCCCCGAGCAGGTCCCCAGCTCCGCCGCCGCTTGCATCCACGACGCCGACGAGCAGGGCGCCCACGGCCGCGCCGTGGCGTGGACCTGGCAGTACGAAATACCGGAGGCCAGCGGCCGCGAGCCCTACGACGGCTTCGCCGGCTACCGCGCACCTTGCCTGCAGGAAAGCTACGGAATACAGCTGCCCCAGGTCCACGAGATATTCGGCCTCGGCTGAAACGCGCCGGAACGGTAACCCACGCGGAGACGCTTCAGAAATCAGACAGAGCCACGGCGCCGCACAGGCGGACCGGAACGGGAGAAAAAGCGACATGACCATCAGAGACGAGCCCTGGACTTACGTGCAGATCAGGCTGCACCACTGCGCCACCTGCGGGCTGGCCACCACAGACCAGCTCACGCTGCAGAACCACCTGGCCGAACCCGCGAACCAGGGACACCAGGCAGCCGCCGAGCTGCAGGTCCGGTTCCACGCCCTCCCCGAGGAACAGGGGATGGAGATCACCTACAGCACCGACACGGTGGACTTCGTCCGGCTGGGCCTGCTGCCCGCAGGACCGGCCCGCTGGAGCCAGCAGGCCGAGTGGAGTCCCGACGACGGGGAGACCGGAGAGCTGGCCACCAGGCAGACCCGGGGAGTCACCCTCGAGGTCGTCTGCCACCACTGGCCCCAGGGCGCCGGCCCCGACCACTGGCAACGGGCCCTGGACTACGTCCTGTCGGAGAACGACGCCTACGACCTGCTGTCAAACGACGCCGGGGACTACTTCCACGACCTGAACGACCACGTCCTCACCGGGACCGCATTCCAGTTCGAGCCCGGACGGCGCAACGCCGAAGGCCTGCTCTCCTTCCAGGGCAAGGCAACCAGGTACCGGGCCCACGAAGATCTCCAGGGCTCCGTAACCACCTTCAACCAGGACGAGGACATTGTAGAACAGGTACGGCTGGACATAACCCTGGGCCGTGATCCCGACGGCCTCCTGCTGGGCCGGATGCTGGAAGACGAGGGTTGCACCGAACAGGAGTAACAGAGAACACCGGAACATGAAACCAGGAGATGAGCAGATAGACGCCGCATTCCGCGAACCGCGAAGCTACGTTACCCACACCAGACGGTACCCAGACCCCAGGGACACCGCCTCCGGCGCCGAAGACATAATCGAGCTGGTCCACCAGCGCTTCTATACCAACGACCAGGGACAGCGCCGGCCCACCGACATCCGGACCGCGCTGGGCCGCTGGCAGAACCGGAACGGAGACTACACCGTTGACGAGGACGTCCGAAGCTGGATGAACCAAAGGGGCGGCGGCCGCGAGAGCTGGACCACGCCGCGCAGCATGACCGACGAGCTGACCCGGCTGATCGACCCGGACCTGGACGCCATGCCACCAGCCGAGGAGTTCCCGAGACACCCCTACTGAAAAGGGACGGCAACTACGGCGCGAGATATCGTAAAAAGGCAGGCCTGCGTTCCTGCCACCATTTGAGGCCCTGGCAGAAATCCGTCCCCTGAGCGGAGAACGGGCTGTACGGTGCAGGGCCGACAAGATTGAGAAACAGGAGCGTGAGAAAAATGAATCCCACCAAGAGCCACCAGCACGAGAAGTCCGGCGTTTGGAACGCCGTCAACGACTACGACCGGAGAAACCGGACCTGCTTCGTCTGTGAGCAGCCGATATACGGCTCCACCGCCTTCGGCATCCTAGACCTGCCCATGCACCAGTCCTGCAAGATAACGACGCAGATCACCAGCGAATACTGCCGACGCCCGGCCTGGATGGCCAGCGGCCACTACGAGGTCATAAACGAGGTCTCCGAGGTGATCATGATGGCCCGCCTCGCCCAGCGCGGAGAGCTGGTGAGGGCAACCCGGCAATGGGAAGCGCTGGAGTACGACGACCTGGTAGAACACGGCTGCGGAGACCTGGACGAAATGGTGGTCTGCGTCGACTTCGAATGGGCCCCCGAGGACCTGGTCCGGATGTACCTGGACGCGAACGCCGGAGTTTACCAGAAGAGCAACCTGTGCCTGGTCTGCCAGACGCCCATCGAGAACAGGCCCGCGGAGATCGCGGTCTTCCATCGCCACGAGAGCTGCCAGCTGACCATGCAGATGGCTTACCGGGAGCTGTACGGCGACGAACCCATGCCCACAGGCTACCAGGGCGCCGAGCGGCAGGCCACCGCCGTAAACGTGGCCCGGCTGATCCAGCAGGGCCGGGTCCTCCAGATGCAGGAATGGACCGCCGCGCCGCAGGTCGAAACGCTGGCCCAGGCCGTGTAGCAAAGCCGATGACTACTGAAAGAGCAAAGGAGAGCCATGAACCCGACCCGCACGCGGTCGCCGTGGCCCGGGCCGCCGCCAACGCGGTCAGCCCGGCCCGGGTCGTGCTGTTCGGCTCCAGAGCCAGGGGAGACCACCGGCCCGATTCGAACATCAACCTGCTGGTGATCAGCCGCAATGCCAACCCCGACGGGGCCGCGGACCTGGCCAGAACCGCCGCCAGAAGGTTCATGGAGACCAGCGGTGAGGCCAACCAGCGGCTATCCATCGAGAGCATGTCCCACGCCGACTTCGAGCGGCGCCGCCAGAAGGACGGCGACGTAGCCCACCGGGCCGCCGCCGAGGGGATACCAATCAATTAGTTAAACAAGAGGAGACCAAGAATGCTCAACGAGCAAGCAACCGCCGCGGCGCCCCGCCTGGAATGGGGAATCCGCAACGGCCGACCCGAGGACCACTTGTACGCCGGCGTCGCCCAGGACGGCGTCCACATAGATGCCCAGGTCTTCCCCAGCCGGAAGGGAGGCTGGCGCTGCCACATCTGGACCGGGCTACACCTCTACCAACCCCCA
This sequence comes from SAR202 cluster bacterium bin22, assembly GCA_002238505.1. Taxonomy (GTDB): domain Bacteria; phylum Chloroflexota; class Dehalococcoidia; order Lucifugimonadales; family UBA3495; genus Bin22. The sequence goes on from MPMM01000013.1 coordinate 9,732, forward strand.
TCGTGGGACGAGCCCACGGCGCCGGACCTGGACGGGATTATCAAATGGGCCGAGCGCCACGTAGAACGGGAGCGAAGCCGCATCGAGGAGCATATCCGGCAGCGCCAACGCCCGAACCGCCACTGGACCATGACTGAGGACGGCGAGGCCCTGCCGCAACAATAAAACCAGGAAAGGAAACAGCAATGGCCACACCACCTACATCGGGCGACGGCGCCGCCCTGCAGGAGCCCCTTACGAGGTTTGAACGAGACCGCCATCCGGAGGCTGAACATGCCCTGAAAATCCTAGAGGCGGCCGCCAACGTCAACGAGCTCACCGGAACCCTGATGTTCCCCGGGGCAACCCCCTACGCCCACCGGGCCCTGAAAGCCTGCCTGGAGCAGGCGGAGACGAAGACCCGAGACCACGGACTATCTGTGGTGTCCTTCGACATCGACCTGACGCTGGCCACCGGCGAGCAGGACGAAGAGGGCCTGGTCCTGATAGACCCGGCGGAGATCTCCCGGCTGCAGGCCCTGGGCTATATCGCTGGAACCTGCTCCGACCGCGAGCCCTCGGACCAGCTGAGGCTGATGGAGACCCTGGGGCAGAGCCCCAACTTCGCCATCCCCAAGGAGCTGCTGGAATGGGCCAGAAGGCTCCTGCCCGGCACCATGCACCTGCACGTTGGCGACGACCCCCAGCGCGACAGGGCCGTCGCCCTGGCCGCCGGCTGGAATTACCAGACGCCCGGAGACTACACGCGCCGCGCCGCCAGCGGCCGCCGCCAAGCGAAACTTCCCCGACAGGAGAGAGAGACACCTTGAGCACAAGACCCGAGACCCAGGCCGGACCGGAACCGATGGAGCTGGGCGGGCTGTACACCGTTCCCCACGTCCGGGCCGTCTGGCCCGCAAACACCCCAAACTGGGTTCCGGTGCTGGGCCCCAGGCATAACGACGCCGAGATAATCAACTTCAAGCCGGAGCATTTCCATATAGACTTCCGGTTCGTCACCGACCAGATGCTGGCCGACGCCGAGGCCCTGGTGCCCACCGGCTCCATCTACGCCATCAGCTGGGTATACCAGCAGGTGATCGCCTCCCTGGCGCCCGAAATCGACGACGACGTCCTGGCCCGCCTGACCCCGAAGGGGGAACTGGTCGAGCTGCACACCATGAAGCCGCTGCAAGCGCCCACGGAGAGCTGGTACCAGTTGCTGCCGGCGAAGTACCGACGGGTCTACCCCAACCATCCGACCTACCTGCTGCCCTGGATGAAGGAGCTAGAGAAGGCCTACGCCGACTGCCGCCTGGGGCCCGATTTGAAATGCCCCCACCGGGGCACCGACCTGAGCGGGCTGGAGGTGAAAAACGGCAACCTGACCTGTCCCCTTCACGGCCTCACCTGGAGAGTCAAGACCGGCCGGCTGGAGCCCAGCCCCTGACCCATAGGTGTAGAATAAACAGGGCAAGGCAGACCACCGCAGGGAGGATGAATCGACGATGAACAGAACGACGCCGGAGACCCGACAGCACGAAGCCGCCCGAGTCCAGGCGGAGACGACACCCTGCAGGTTCAGCAGCCAGCAGTACCGCTGGCTGATCGACGCGGGGATCCTGACCACCGAGCACCGGGTCGAGCTGATCGAAGGAGAAATACGCACAATGGCGCCAATGGGACCCGCCCACCGCAGGAGCATGAGAAGGCTGAACACCTGGCTGGTGCTCCACGCCGGAGACGAATACGTGGTCGAAAGCCAGCTGAGCATAGACCTGTCCGAGGCGTTAACCCCCGACCCCGACTTCATTCTCGCCAGGTGGAGGGAGGACGGATATCCCGAAGAGGAAAACCCCGGCAGGGACGACGTCCTGCTGGCCATCGAGGTTGCCGAAAGCTCCCTGGAATACAACCTGGGCGAGAAGGCCCGGGCCTACGCCCGGGCCGGAATAGCCGAACTGTGGGTGGTCGACATACCCCACCGGCAGATCCACGTCTTCATTCACCCCTCCGACGACGGCTACCGGTCCCACGCTCTCGCGGGCGAGGATGAGGCGGTAACCGCCCTGCTGATCCCCAACCTGACGCTGCCGGTCTCCGAAGCGCTCTGACCGACCGGCCCCCCGCCACTACCAGGAAAAAAGAGCCGCAATCGCCGTGAGCGACTGCGGCTCTGCTGCTGCCAACCGCAACCGCCGAAGCCGCCTGACAAGGAGATATTCACCTTGCCGAAAGCCACCACAACACGCAGCCCAGCAGGCCAGATGTCCCTCTTCCCAGAGGAGGCGCCGGAGCCGTCCAGCCCGGAAGAACAGGAGCCGGTAGAAATTCCGGTCGATGTGCCAGCGCCCACGGCCAAGGGGAATCGGCAGAGACCGCTGCCAACGCCGCCGCCAGGCATGACCTGGGAGGCAACCCCAGCCCCGGCCCTGCAGCTGACGCCCCTGCTCCACGAGGCCACCGAGGACGGCCGGTACCACAGGCACACCGCTGGTGGGAGGATCGCCGCAACGCTGGCCAACCTGCGCGAGCTGCGGCAGGAGAACCCCGACCTGACGCCCCGGCAGCTGGCCCAGCTGGCCAGAGAACCCGCGACCGGCCTCAGAGACGATCTGATCGAGCGACTGGCCGCGCTGGACACCGCCGCCGCCGACCCCCGGCTGCTTGAGGAAGAACGGTACCTGCTGAACCAGGACCTGCTGGACGGACGCGACGGCAAGGTCGCCACGGAGGCCCAGGTCGCCGACTTCCTGGCCATGGCCGCCAACCCCGGGCCCGACAGCCGGGTCCTGGACCTGTGCTGCGGCAGCGGCCGCCTGCTGGTACACGCCTGGCTCCACATGCTCCGCCAGACCGAGACGGGAAAGAACCCGATCACCGGACGCCTGCAGGGAATAGAACGCAACATGGACCTGGCCGAGGCCGCCGCCACCGGCCTACGCCTCCACGGCATCACCGGCGCCGGCGTCGCCCAGGCCAACAGCCTGAACCCCGAGGAATGCCACGAGGCCGGCGTGGAGGACGGCCAGTGGGACTTCGTGATCACCAACCTGCCCCTGGGCCTGAAGGTAAGAAAAGACCAGTTCGGATACTACGGCCGAAAGCCGGAGGACATCCTGTACACCGTCAAAAGCAGCCGGGCCAGGATGGACTCCGAGATCCTGATGCTGCAGCGGGTCAGAGACCTGCTGGCCCCAGGCCACGGCCGCGCCGCCCTCATTGTCTCCGACGGCCTGCTGAGCAACAGCAGCGACCGCTTCGCCCGGGACTGGATGATGAACCACCTGGCGCTGGAGGGCGTCATATCCCTGCCCCGCAAGAGCCGGAGCTCCGCCACCGCCAAGACCAGCGTCCTGCTGCTACGCCGGATGGCGCCGGGGGAGACCCAGGCCGACGAATCGCAGATCTTCATGGCCATCTGCGAAAACGACGGCCACGACGGCCGCAAGGAGACCAGCGCCCGATACGCCATTGACCAGAAGGAGGGCGACACCCAGCGGATCGTGATGCTGCACAACGACCTGGTCGATTACATGACCGCCGAGACCAGGCTCAGCGACGGATCCTGGCGGCGGACCAGGCGGATACCGGTCCTGGACGCGAACCACGCCAGCATCCTGTCCCACCTGAACGACTTCCGCCGCGATCCCGCCGGCTGGGAATCGGAACAGGCCGCGGCGACGAGTTAGCAGGAAAGCCCGCGGACCGAAACATAAAAGCAAGGGCCGGATCCGACTCCCCCCAGGAATCAAGCCCAACAGGAACAGGAAAAAATGAACGAAACAACGGAAGCCACCCCCAAGCGCCGGACCATCGCGGCCGAGGCCGCCGCGTCCATCCGGAAGGAACTCAAGGAGGCGGGAATAAAGGTCGATTCGGTGAAAAGCAAAACCTTCGCCGGCGGCGACAGCGTCAACATCAGCATCACCGACGCGCCGCCCGCGGTATACCGGACCGCCAGGGAGATCGCCAGCCGCCACGAGCTGGGCACCTTCGACGGCATGGAAGACATCTACCGCTACCGGCCCGACGACTCGGGGCGACCCCGCGCCAAGTACGTCCACGTCAATAACCAAATGTCCCCGCAGATGCGGGAGAGGATCCACACCTTCCTGATGGACACCCAGACGGACTACGCCGAGAACCCGGAAGGCCACCCGCAGCGCGACTACATATACTGGACCTTCTGCGCCAGCCGGGAATGGCTGCATCCATTCTGGTCCGAAGAGGACCTCGGAGTTGAACTTTAGATGAAAACACTGACCCGACAGCAGCGGATAGTGGCCTACCAGGAAGTATGCCGGCTGGCCGAAGCCAACGCCCTGATCCTCAAGGGCTACGGCGGAGTCCTGACGCTGGTACACCCGGACACCCAGGAACAAGAGGGCGTGATGGACCAGTGTCTCCGGATGGCAGACGCCTCGGAGAAGCCGAAGGCCGAAGCGGGCTAGGCCGGCAGAGGGCCGACAAGGGAAACTGGCCGAGAAAAAGTCGAGATGATGAATGAGCCAAAAAGAGGAAACAGTAAAGACCGAGGAGATGGCCAACTGGCCGGGAACTCCGGGCGAAAGCAGGCTGAAGGCCGCAATTAACCTGCTGGAGGGCAGAACCGCGGTGGAGGACGTAAGTGGAGTCGCCAAAGAGGACGCCAGACAGCTGGAACGCAAGGAAGAAATCGAGGTCTTCAACCTCTGGGCAGAACACGAGCTGGGCAAGCTCTTCCAGATGGAGGACATCACCCTGGAGGCCCTGATCAGGATCGTAAACAACGGAAGCAGCGAGGACTACATCGGCGCGCTGCTGAGCAACAGGGAACCCGGAGACGACGTCGCCATGAGGGCGAGCAAGCTCTTCCGTCTGCCTGACTGGGTTGGTCTGCACCCAATGCTGCCGGAGTTCGAGGGGAAAGAGGCATTGATCATCGGCAACCCGCAGCAGGGGCAGGGCAACTGCATAATTGTGGCCAGCGACCGGATTCTCCAGGCCAGGTCCGCCACCGAGGAAGCGCAGTACCAGGGCCCGATGACCGATGCCCTGTACGATGTCCTGCGCTGGCACGGCGTGAAAAAGGTACATTGGTTGACAGACCCGGACCGACTGCAACACGAAGCGAGAAAATGACCGAGGAGCACTCGGAGTTCTTAAAACAGGAGGAACGGGTTGACTACTGACACCGACCCGAAGCAGGACCCCACGGACCCCCGGAATGACAACGACGAAAACGACAACCCCGCCATCAGCGAGGAGACCTGGGACGAGGCCCGAAGCCTGGCCTGCCGTCTGAGACAGAAGAAGGAAAGCACTAACCAGGGGGAGCAGGATAGCGAGCGGACCCTGCTGATGATGGCCCTCATCGTCGGAGCCAATGCCAACCGGCCCGAGGCGTCGGAACAGTTCACAAACCTTCACCGGGCCGAGATGACGGAGCACTACGCCCAGGCCCTGGAGGAAGGACTCATGCGGGGGTACGACCCCAGGGAATACGCCCACGACCTGCTGGCGCTGGCCGCACTGCTGGCCGGAACCGACGTCAACGGCATCAGGCCGACGGGCAGCCACAGCTTCGAGCACAGCTTCAGGACGCTGGCCAGCGGGGATGAGACCGCGCCGAAGACCCGGCTGAGAATCACGGTCAGCAACCCGCAAGGCGCCGACGTTCCCCTCCAGCACTGGCAGTGGGCCTTCGGATACTTCAGCCAGGAGGAAGACCTGCAGAGCCTGGCCGAGAACAGCATGAGCGACTATTACCACGACACCGACCGGGCGCTGGGAATCACCGGCACCGAGATCGTGATCGACGACGACAGCCTGCAGCCCGCCGCCGAGGCCCCCTGCCTGACCGGCAGAGGCTACATCTTCCACAGCAGCGAAAACCTGCGGGGCCACCTGGTCAACCATACCGACGACGTCCTATGCACCGTCGACCTGAAAATCGAAGTCCTGAATCCCGAAGAGGTGCGAACCGAGCTTCGGCAGTGCGTCTAACCGGCTCCTGAGTGGCAACACCGTCTAAGCGGCTGACCGAAGGCGTCGAAACGGAAGACAGGAGCTGCCACCCAGGCATTATCATAGGGAAGCACCCTTAACATGGAGGCACAGGACAATGCCCTACGGCCACTACTTCGAGACCGAGGAACCCCTGGAAGCAGACCAGGTTGAACGGATAATGAACCTGTCAGGAATTGACATCAAGGAATACCGTGACCCGATTCCGAAGGTCTACGGCGTGGTCCTGACCCCGTACACGATACGCAACCATTGGGAATACATGAGCGGCCAGAACCGCTGCCAAGGCAAATGCCGGGATGAGGACCGGAAGCATGCGAAGTGGGACGACCTGAGCGCCCAGCAGCAGGAGCAATTCACCCAGGAGGTCGTGCGACAGATGAATAACTCCATGCTGGGCCGGGACGCGGAGGAGTTCGTGATCGAGAACCCCTTCTTCAGCGACGTCGCCCTGCGTCCCTGCGGAACCGCAGAGAACACGACAAGCCGTTAGCAAGGGAGAAGAAAGAGGAACATCCCATGTTGAAAATGCTGTTCGCAATATCGCTCGCCGGCGTTGCATTCACAATAGGCCTGCTGGCCCCGGACGCAGACCTCAAGATCGGCTTCCTGCACCACCGCTCCGCATTGACCCACGAACCGTGGCTCGCGCTGCTGACCGGATTCCTGGCCCTGCGGATCAACAAGGGAAGCTTCATCATGCCCCTGCTGGGCGCCGCGCTCTGCGTGGCCTTGACAATCCACCTCGCCGCCGACCTCTTCCCAAGCCACTGGGCGGGATTCGCACTGATACACATGCCGATGTACGGCCGGGTGCCGGCCGCTGGCAGCGTCCTGTGGCTGGTGATGTCCACCGGCGTTTCGGCCACCACCGCTCTCTACCTAGGATGGCGGTGCCTCCCGAAGCAAGATTGACCGTCGGAAACAAAACGGGAATACCGCGCCGCAAGCTGGCGCGGCAGAGGCGGGAACAAGTCAGATCTGAAGGAGGAATCCACCAATGAAACCATTGTTTGAGTTCCAGGACTGGAAGGCCACCAACGTTCCCGATTTCGATCATCCCGCCACCGCCACCCTGGCAGAGCTGGCCTACGGCCCCAGCGGAATCTGCCCGGAGCCGTCCTGCCTTGAAAGATCCCAGGATGAGACCAGGCTGGAATACAGCGGCCCCATCATCTTCGAGGGCGCCGACGGCGAGCCCACCGGCGTGGCGAGGCCCTGCCCCGAACACCTGGACTTCCAGTACGCCGACGGCTGGTACATGCGCTTCTCCGAGGCCGTCATGAAGCAGAGCGGCCAGGAGAACGAGACCCGGCAATGCCGCCAATGCGGCGAGGAATTTACCGAATGGCTGTGGGGCTGGGGCGGCCTGAACTGCGCCGGATGCTCCTACCAGAAGGCCACCGGCCAGCTACCGCCGGGCGACCGGGTGATGGCCCTGGCCTAAACACAAGCAGAACCAGAGGAGAAAAAGAATGAACCAGACTGCCACCAACCCACTGCTTCACAGGTCAAGGGCCTTCGTCTACGACCCCAAAGGAATGGAACGGGCCTCCCTCTGGGCGGATGAACACCGCAAACAGGGCTACCATGTCACCCAGGCGCACAACCTGGGCGTGGGACCGACCGGACACTCGATCATCCGGTTCGTCCTGGAAGACAGACCGGCATGGCTAACGCCCAAGTCGCCACTATTGCTGATGGCCGCAGGAAAGCAGGGCTATCCAGTGGTACTCGCCGGCACAAACGAGGGGAAGCTGAACCACTTCCGCTGAGGCCACGCACCATCCTGCCAGGATAATTGGGATAAACCCAGCAGATGATGAAATACAAGGCTGAAATGCCACCAGCCAGCTGCCGCCGGGAGACCGGCTGGTCGCCAGAGCCCACTGACAGCTACCTGTAGCTGGACGGCCAGAGCATTGGGTAGACTTCCCACCAGAGGCCCAAGGGCCGTGAGAACACGGCAGGGCCGAGGTTCAAAACACTACAATCAAAGCGGGAGAGGCACGCGCATGACAAAAGGGCTGGAGCCCCTGAACGCACTTATGATCATAGCCACAGCGGCGGCCGTATCTGGCTGGGTGGCAGGAGACCTGGTCTTCACCGGAGGCGCCATACTCTTTCAGTGGAACCAGACCGGTCCCTGGCCCCTGGAGCCAGGCAACCCGCTCCACCTGGGAAGACTCATGATCCAGGCCGCAGCAATGCTGGGAGCGATCAGCATCACCATAGGAATAATTGCAGTGGCCGGGGCGTACACCCGCCTGAAAATCAGCATGTTCCACCAGGGAAGCCGGCTGACCGCCATGACCCTCCAGGCCAACGCGGCCGGCGCCGCCTTCGGGGTTACGCTGGAAAGGGCCTTTGAGACCGCTGGCCAGGGCGTGATGGTACCGGTCCTGCTGACCGGCGCGGCGCTGGCCGCACTGGAGATAATCGTCCTGCGCTCCGTGGACCGGCATACCCCGGACGAGAGGTAAACACAAGGCAGCCGAGACCAAACAAAACCGAACAGTCTGATGGAGGCACGAAACCTCCAGGAAGGAAGGGCAACCAAAAATGGCAGAATTTGAAGTAAAAGTATACCGGGCCCGCATCGAGGAGCACCCCTTTGCCGACGCCATCGAGCTGATGCGGATCGGCGACTACCGCTCGGTGGTCAGAAAGGGCCAGTTCCAGGACGGAGACCTGGTCGCCTACCTGCCCGAGCAGTCCATCGTCCCCGACCGCCTGCTGGAGGAGATGGGCCTGAAGGGCAAGCTGTCCGGCCCGGACTGCAACCGGATCCGCGCCGTCCGGCTGCGGGGCGTGGTCTCCGAGGGGCTGGTCTATCCCATGCCCGACGCCGCCGAGGGCGACGAGGTGGCCGAGCTGCTCGGCGTCACCAAGTACGTGCCGACGGTCCCGCCGGAACTGACGGGACAGGTCTACCACGCCCCGGGCCAGACGGTCCACTATGACATCGAGAACGTGAAGAAGTACCCCGACGCCCTGATCGAGGGCGAGGAGGTGATCGTCACTGAGAAGATCCACGGCACCCAGTGCCAGATGGGATACTACCGCGGCGAGTTCCTGGCCAGCTCCAAGCTCTACGGCGCCCATAACCAGGCGCTGGCATTGGACGAAAGCAACGACGGCAACCTCTACGTGAGGATGGCCCGGCAGTGCCGGGAGGCCCTGGCCGAGATCAACCAGGACCTGCAGCGCCGGCCCGACGGCCCCCATCCAACCTTCTACGTCGTCGGAGAAATCTACGGCCGCGGGGTCTAGGACCTCGGCTACGACAGCCCTGAGAAGCACTTCCGCGTCTTCGACGTCTACCTGGGCGAGTACCGACACGGACGGTTCCTGGAATACCAGGAGATGATCGACCTGCTGGACGGCCGCATCGATGCCGTGCCCCTGGTCTACCGGGGCCCCCACAGCCAGGAGAAGCTGCAGGAGATCACCCAAGGCCAATCGATGCTGGCAGACCACGAACGCGAGGGCGTGGTGGTCAAGACCGCCACCGAGAGGTCGGACCTGCGCCTCGACCGGATCATCCTCAAGTCGGTCTCTGAGAAGCACCAGATGCGGAAGGGCTCCACAACCGAATACCAGTAGAAATCCAGAGGAAGGACCTGTGATTAACCCCTACAAGTATTGTCCCACCTGCGCGAGGCCGCTGGTGAAGGAATACATCGACCCCAACACCGGCCAGTGCCGCCACGGACTGGCCGCGCCCAACCCCGACACCGAGAGCTGGACCGGCGGGCTGGATCTCAGCCCCGAACAGCTGGCCGAGATGTACCCCGAACACTACGGCGCCGCCGCAAACGCCGACACGGAGGAAGAGGAAAGTTGAGCACCGACGCCTACATCGCCATGCTGGACCGCGAGGGCAACGGCCAGCGCATCGAGCTGCGCATGGACGGATACCCCACCTGGGCCGGAGCCCGCCTGTTGCTCCATTACCAGACCGAGGAACAGGTGCGCCAGCTCATCAGCCTGGGCAACCTGTTCACCCTGGGCAACCGGCCCGGGCCCGACCCGGGCGCCTTCATCAACGACGACGGCACCGACAAACTGGGCCAGCTGACCAGGTCTCTGATGCGGGACACCATCCACTTTACGCCGGAACAAAAGGCCAGGCAGGCAGCCCAGACCTTCAGGGGAGGCCTGGACGGCATCGTGCCCCGGGACGACCAATATCCGCCCTTCACCTACGCCTGGACCGCCGACGGCTGGTTCGGCGCCGCGCCGGTGGAGGAATGCGACGTCTTCGCCTACTCCCCCTACTGACGATGATTCACGACTACCACCGGCTGATGTTCGAGGACTGCGTCCCCGACCCAAGCCGGGACTGGGGCCCCTACATGCTCCACTGCGCCGTCCACGACCACGCCATCCGGCTGCTGAACCAGTGCCTCCCCCGGGCCCTGCTGCCCACCGAGCCGGACCATCCCAACGTCCTGATGGAACCCCTCTTCCCGCCGAAGGCGCAGCTGGCCCTGGACGAGCGGCCGCCGGAAGACGAGTGAATTCTGATACTTTCGGGAGAACCACAGACAAATGAAACTGACCCAGGAAGAAATATTCCAGCTGGCGCTGAGGGACGCGGAGACCGAGAGCATGGAGAACCTGCAGGCCGCGGCCGACATGTACGACCGGCTGGTGGCAGAGCAGGTCGCCACTAACCAGGACACCCCGGCTCCGGAAGCCACGGAGCCTGCACGATGACCACCCGGCGCCGCAGGCGGCAGCCAGGGGAACACAACCCGATCATAACGCCGGAACAGCTCTACCGGTGCATCATGGAGGAGTTCCAGCGAACCGACATCAGCCCCACCATACGCAACGGGACCAGGATCGCCCGGGTGCTAGACGGCACCCACGTCGCCGGGTTTCCCAGGTGGCCCAGCCCAACGGCCCCCAACTGGCTGGACACGATTGAAGAGCGGATGCCGCCGGCCCTGACCCGCTCGGAGCGCTGGCTGGACGCCGCCGCCCGCTGCGCCGCCAGCGGACCTGACCAGGCGGAAACCCAGATGGATGTGCTGGACCGCTGGATCTGGACCACCGTGGCACCAGCCCTGCAGGCCAGGGCCGAGGAACAGGGCCACGGAGACCACTGGCAGAGGTTTACCGAAACCCGTGGCCAGAGCCAGCTCCCCGCCGGAGGATTGCGCTGGAGCCGGCTGATCGCACGGCTGGCCATCTTCCGCCAGTGCATGGACACCGAGGCCTCCGGCCCACTCCCGCCCGACGTCAGGCATTACCTGGCCTCCAGCCACACCGAGCGGGCCGGCTCCGCCGGAGAGCACGCCGGCGCGGCCGCATGCCACGCCGTAGCCATCATCGGCCCCTTCACGCAGATAGAGGTCGGCCACGACAACCACGGCGCCGCCCGCCGGGGCATGAGCCCGTCGGCCCGGGTGGGCACCACCGCCGACAACCTGGCCGCCAGGGCCTGGAACTCAATAAAGGTAGTCGAGACCCTGGAGGAACTGGCCGCAGCCCGGCCCTGGCCGGAAGGATAAAAGCGAACTGTACCCACCACCAAAACGGAGGGAGAAGCTATGCCAGCAGACGGAGAGCAAATCACCCTGAGCGATTACAACAACCTGCCCGACGCCCAGCGGACTCTGGAAACCCTGAAATCAGTCCGGGTAGCCGAGGACGACTTCGCCGAGGGCGTCAAGGCCGGCACGCCGCCGCTGGTGGACTCCGCCTTCGTGTTCATAAACCGGCCCGCCGACCTGCCCCCGCCGGTCGATCCGGAGGACCTGGAAGAGGGCGAAGAGGTGGAGGAACAGGACATCTACCCGGCCCCGCCGGTCGGCTGGCGCTGGGACGACGGCTTCTACCACCCGAAGGACGACAGGCTCCAGATCTATCTCCAGCGCGACCTCGACGAGCAGTGCGCCGTAACCCCGAACAAACCAACACCCTCACCGAGGGAAAAGGAAAGGAATGACCGCATATTTCATCAAAGAGCATGACGAACCCAACGACGACCCGGACGTCCTGATGGCCGACGAGGGCCACGCCCTCGCCTGGTGGACCACCGGCGACCTGTCCGGGGTCTATGACGTCGCCCTGGAAGCAGAGGGCCTCGGCCACCTGCCCCTATGGAACGACCTGGACGACGAGGACCGGGCCAAAGTGGTGCGGACGGTCCAAGCCGCCCTGCAGGCGGAGGACACGGTCGACGGCATGGACAACCTGTTCCGCGCCGCCGCCATGAACGGCGTCAACCAGTACCTGGACAAAAACGACCTGCGGGAAAGCGTCGACGACAACTGATTCCCGGGCGTTGCCGAAACCCGATAGGAGGACCAGCACCAGAATGACCCAGAACCAGGAAACCATCGACCTGCAGGAGCTCGCCCAGCGGGCCATACGAATCGCCCAAGGCGACGAGAAGGCGCGGGAGGCGCAGGTACACCACGAAGAGACCCGTTTCGACTTCAACGGGGCCTCCGGCGCCATCATCCCGGACCCCACCGGGGCCAATGCCGGCATGCTGGCCGTAACCGAGGACTCCCCGACCGGGCCGGAGGAAACCCGGGCCCTGGAGGCGCTGGGCGCCCTGATCGGATATCCGCTCAACCCGCCGGAGGACAGCGTCTGGGACGATATGGATATGAACCTGTACCACCTGGTACGACGGGACATACCCCGGGAGCCCAGCGTCCCGCAGCTCCTCAAGAACCTCCAGCAGGCGCTGGAGCTGACGGTGGCCACCGGCCTGGCCATGGCCAAGTCCTCCAACACGGACAACGCGACGTTCTACGCCATCAGCTCGGCCGCCGCGGCGCTGGAACAGGCCAGCAACCACCTGAAAGCCGGCAGCATGACGCCGGCGAAGGAGTAGACGAATTGCCCGACACCGATCCCTCAGCGACCAGCTCCAGGAAAAACCAAGCCCAGCAGTGGATGCAGGACGCCTGCCGCCTGCTGGACCCCGGCCGGGCCGACTCAATGCACCACGGGGAGGCCGACGCCGACCTGCTGGGCGACGCCCTGGCCGCCGCGGCCGCGACGCCCCTGAGGCTATACCGCCACCCATCAAACCCCAGCCTGGTAGTCCAGACCGTCACCGGCCACACCTTCGCCGACGGCAGCACGATGGAGCTGCTGCACACCCATACCGAGGACCACCTGCACATCTTCCTGCCCGGCGGCGTCGACCGGATGAACCTAAGCCCCTGGGGCCGGGCCGGAGAGCGGCTCTTCGACCGCATCGGCAACCTGCAGCTGGCAAAGTTCCCCGAGCAGACCTACCGACAGCAGGTCCTGGACCCGTCCGAGGAGCAGGCCTCCGATCACCGGTGGCTGGACGCCATCGGCGTGACCCGCCACCCCGAATGGTGCATGGGATACCGCTGCCTGCAGGCCGCCACAACGCAGCCCTGACCCGGGCAAACTCAAAAACAAAGGAGAAAGACCTTGACCACCGCTGACACCCAGCCCATGAGCCCCGCGACCGAAGAAATGCCGGTCTACACCGTCAGAATCCCCCTGGTTGCGCCCACGGTGGAGGAACTGCTCCACGCCAAGGACACGCCGGACGGCGTGCCGATCAAGGGGATCATAACCGCCGAGATGACTGAGGAGAAGTTCCACGAGCTCTTCGGCGCCGAGACCGATATCCGGCCCCAGCTCATCTATCCCCACGTATTCCGCGAGGGCGACGTGGGCTGGAACTGCCACGTCCACCCCGGCGACCCGGCCTACGACAGCTGGCTCATCTACGAGATCGCCGGGCGCATCTGCACCATGGACGACCTGGTTCATGACAACCCCGGACAGTGGGACAGCGAGACCTGGGGAGACCTGTCAACCACGGACAAACTGCAGCCCCTGTCGCCCCGCGCCGTCTGGTACTTCATGGAGCAGTTCGCCCAGGTCAGCAACCCGGAGGACCAGGGCGACAGCTACACCGACGACCTGGCCGCCACCTGCGGCCTCGAGGTGGCAGACTTCACCTACAGCTTCCCCTAAGACCGGACTGAGCCGGAACACATTCCAAGAATTCCCCGGAGGCTACGGATAAAATGACCGACAAGCAGGAAAAACCCTTTGACCCGGCGGCATACCCGCTGGTTGACGCCGAAACCCTGGCCAGACTGGACAAGATCGGGGCCCGCGACCCCAGGCAACTGACGTACACGCTGCAGGATACGCTGGGGACCAACGCCATGCGGGCCGCCCGCTCCGAGATCAGCCAGGAAGCCCTGTGCCAGATGGTGCAGGCCGCCGGACACCTGATGAAGCTCCACCAGGAGCCGGTGCCGGAGAAGCCCAGCCAGGAAATCCAGAACATGATGGTCAAGGCCGCCACTGCCGCCGGACGGCGGACCGCCCGGCACCCGGAGTACGAGAACCGGGACGACGAGCCCATCCAGAATTCGTACATCCACCGGCCCGGTGAGCCCAGCCACTTCAACGTCATGATGGGCGTCCAGTTCGAGAAGAACGGCAACAGCATGATGGTGAACCCCCACGGCACCGATATGGACTACGACTACCCCGAGATGACCGGGGAAGGCCAGGCCTTCCTCAAGAAGGCCCTCGAAGAGTCGGCCCAGGAGGCCGGACTGGAGCTGAAGGACGGCGTCTCCATCGTGCTCCGCGGCGATGAGAAGGGCTGGGTCAGTATCGGGTACCACTGGCAGACCGGAAAGTAGTCACTGACACGGGAATAAGCCCGGAGCAATAAGCCAAATGCCACCGGCCGAAAGATAAAATACGAGCACAGCAGGAGACCCAACAGGAATGCAAAACCACAGATTTCTTATCAAAGTGGAGGCAAGCAGGCTGGAAGAGTTGGAGAAAGCCTGCGCCAGCGCCGGCGTGAGCTTCGATCCCCTGCGGGACGTCTTCGTCCTGGCCCAGGACAACTGGGAGATCGAGGTATTCACCACCGGCGACCTGGACGAGCTGGCGGAGCTGACCAACGAGCATCTCGAAGAGGACGCGCCGGACGAGCCCCGGCGGCTCAAGCTGGCCACCCACAACCTGTCGCTGGAGGAGAAGGAGCGGCTGCTGCACTTCTACCAGACCGAGGTCTCCTTCCGGCACAGCCTGAGGACGTCGGTATCCGGAATTCCCCGCGAGAGCCTGGACGAACTGCAGAAGAAAGCGCCGGGCGTATTCCAGGAAGCCCATTAACAGACCGCCGGGGCAAAGCGGAAATACGAACGCCTAAGGAGTGGAAAAGCCACAATGCAGATGCCCGTAACCTTCAACGACATAGAGCTGTGCCGACCCTGCGTGGAAAGCTGCGCCGAATGCCGCCGCAAGAGGCCCGGAGACCACCAACAGAGCCAAGGACCGGCCCACCGCAAGCCCTGCGGCGTGAGCGGACACCCCCAGCGGCCCCAGCTGTACCTGTACCGGTGCCTGGACTGCGGCAACGAGATGACCGACGACCTGAAGGGCCGTCCCTGCGACCTCTGCGCGTCCCGCAGCATCGCCCGGACCGAGGCGCTGCCCGAGACATACCTGGTACCCCGCATCGCGCCCTTCTGCCTGGACTGCCACCTTTACCACGACGGGGGCAGGGAGCGGCGCAGCGCGGCCGGGGAGTATTGCTGAAAGCGCCAGCACGAAGGAGGAGCAGACAACCTTGGGAACCAGAAGCTTCATAGCGCACATCGACCGGCGGGGCAACGGCCTAGCCATCTACTGCGGGCAGGGCTCCCACCCGCGGGACCTGGGAGCGCTGCTGCTAACAAGCTACCAGCGGGAACGGGACGTCCGGGCCCTGATGGCCCTGGGACGGGTCTCCCGGGTCCTGGACACCCCCGAGCTGTCCGCCCGCTACTCGAATATAATCGCCGCCGGCGCGGCAACGAAGTTCAACTGCGGCACCGAGGGTTTCTTCGGCCGCTTCTGGACGCCGGGGACCGAATGGCTCTACGCCTGGACGCCGGACGGCTGGTTCGCCGCCCCCGGGCTGCGGCCGGCGCTGGGCGACTGGTACTACGACGAGGACCATCCCGACCACAACGCCGAGATGACCAGGCTCCACGAGCTGGCCACAGGGATCCAGGTTCCCGTCAGCCTCCACCAGCTGGTGGAGGAACAGCAACCGGAAGACGGCCCTCCACCGGGCCCGGCAGATTAACAAAGCGGCTGAGACCAGGCCGGAATCAACCGGGTTGAAACCCCGGATTCGGGACACGATAAGACAAGGAGCAGACACACATGAGCACAGCCCGGGGCGGCCAGTGCCGCCGCTGCGACAAGGAGACCAAGACCCACGCCGCCATGAAACAGCACCTCACCATGTGCCTGGAGGAATGGCATAAGGACATAAATATGTACGGCTGCGAGCCCATCCGAGAGGGAGAGGTGGCCGAGATCTACTGGCACCTGTCGGTGAAGAGTTCCGGACCCCACTGGCTGGAAATCCTGGTTCCGGAGAACACGACCCTGGATGAGCTGGACCGTTTCCTGCGCGACACCTGGCTCGATTGCTGCGGCCACTTGAGCGCCTTCCAGATGGGCAAGCTGCTGATCAGCAACTCCCTGGAGGAGGACATCGCCAACCACGTCAACCACATAGACCTGTCGGAGCTGGTGAGCATGGAAAGCGAGATCAGCGAGGTGCTATTGCCCGGCCACAGCATGGAGCACTCCTACGACTTCGGCGACATAACCCTGCTGGAGATCACCTGCCGGGACATCCTGGCACTGAGGAACCAGCCCGGTATAATACTGGCGGCCAGGAACTCCCGCGACCAGGACGAGAAATTCGACTCGCCCAGGGACGGGCTGCCCTGCTTCCACCCCGACGGGCTGAAGGAACCGGTCAGCGCGGCCAGCCGCAAGGACTGGGCCGACGACGACACTAACGACCACTGACGGAACACGGCCGCAAAGAGGCCGCCGCAACAATAGCAGAGAGGTGAAACGCGACCTTGACTACTCGGACTACAAACGCAACCGAGGAGACCGCAGGGGCCCCCGGGCAGAACAAGTACAAGCTGCGCGACGCCGGCCACGCCACCAGAGAGTCCAAGCGGGAGCTGCTGAAGCAGGCGAAACAGGTAGCGACGCTGGCCGCGGCGGGACACGGCCCCACCAGCCCGGAGGTGAAGGAACAGGCCCGCCTGCTCCTGAAGGCCGCCATCGACTGGCAGAACTCAGCGGTCCAGGCCGCCGCCGAGACCGGCAAGGAGGCCAGGCCCAGGCCCAACTTCCAGCAGGGGCCCAAGCCCCCGGACCTGAAGGCCCAGCCGGGACAAAGGAAGTACCACAGCCGGATCTTCTTCTGGGCCAGCAGGTACGCCTGGGACAAGCGGGACGGGCTAAACCCCAGAGAGGCCGCCCGGAACCTGGTCCTGACCGCCTACGTCGGCTTTCACCGCAACGAATCGGAAAAGCCCAAAAACAGCGAGGAAGGGGGCGAGAATGCCCGAACTTGACGAGGAGACCCGGCAGCGAAACCGGCAGCGGATGGACCGGCTGGAGGAAATACGCCGGTCGATGCCCCGCTACGTCCAGCTAAGCTGCCGCCTGTGCAGCTGGGCCGTCAACGGCCTGGACCTGAACGAAGCCAGGAAGGGCCTGGACGAACACGAGAAGTCCCACCCGGAATACAACGAATGGCGGGAGCTGGTCGGATCCCGGGAGGACATTGGAGCCGCCATCCACGACCACGAATGCGCTATTACCGCCTGCGTATGCCGCTGCGGCTGCCGGAGCGGGCCCTTCTGCAGCCTGGTCTTCGGAACCCTGTGCTCCGTCTGCACCGTACGCGAGATGCGGGGCGACGAGGAACACGGCCGCCGGGAGGATTAACAGCAACAGAGGCCTGGTGTGCCGCACAATTGTACGACAGGAGGGTGATTCTGAATGAACCAGGGCGCGCTCCACTACCACATCTACCAGCCGGTGATCGACCCGAACACCGGCGTCATCATCTTCTACCGGCTGGTGGAAAGCTACCCGGACTTCTACAGCGAAAGCCGCTCCACGGCCAACGGCCGCGCCCGCTATCACCACGAGACCTTCGGCATGGCCGCCGCCATGGTCCGCCAGTGCAACAACGTCAACTGCCTGCACCGCTACATACGGATGATCGAGGAGGTCATAGACAACCAAGAGACTCGGGACCAGAAGGGCGAGAGTCCCGAGGGCACAGCGGCAGACGAAAAACAGCCAACGGAAATTCCCCGGGAGTAAATCGGATATTATGGAACAACTGCTCCACGCAGCAAGCATCCCGCTCTTCATCCTGACCGTCGCAACCATAGTCGGATTAATAGGCTGGAACTCGTACCAGGTGCTGCGCCACGGCCACCTGCCCCAGGAGGGCTCAGACCGGACGGCAAAGGTGAAGAACCGCCACGTCATGCTGAGGGTCGCAGCGGTCGGCCTGACCGGCGCGGCGGCGCTGGCGCTTTACATGCTAACCAGCTGAAACAGCCGGGGAGCTGACGCAGCTCCGAACCGTCGCGTGAGACACCGCTTGGACTGGTGCGGAAAAGAAAGTAATATTAAAAGAAATCTCAACAGGAAACTGCCAGGTAGAACGGGGAGGAACCAGGATGAAAACAGCCGACAGCATGGCCCTGGAAGTCGCCCAGGCGGTTCTGGAGAAACACCAGCCCGACCTGGTGATACTGTTCGGATCCCGTTCCCGCGGAGACTACAACCCCGACTCGGACGTGGACCTCATGCTGATCACCAAGACTGCGCCGCCGGATAGGACCGAAGAGCCGGTGATGCAGACGCCAAACTCCCGGAGCCTGGGTCCCGGCACCCAGGCCACCTGGGAGGCAGAGCAGATCGCGCTGTCGATATACGGCAGACCCGTGCCGGTTCAATTGGTATGGATCACACCGGAAGAATACCTCCACCGACGGAAGTTCCGGAACAGCCTGGAGACGGTGGCGACCAGGGAGGGAACCCTCATGCCCAGAAACCCAGAAAACTACTCCGGCATGGAGTTCAATGAAGAGTACCAACCGGACGAATACGACTGGGAAAGGTACGAAGACCGGCTGGGAGAGGCCGAGGAACACAGGGATTATATTGAAGGAAAACTGTTGACCAATGACGGAGAACCGTCCCGGGACAACGGCGTAGGCCTACAGGCCCACGCCGGGGTTGAAAGCGGCCTGAAAGCCGTCCTGGAGGCCTGGAAAGGGATTGAGGGCGAGAGCGACCGGAACCGTTACCGCGAGGACCACAATATAAGCCAGCTCCTGGGGCAGCTCAGGCGAGCAGACCCGGAAATGGCGGACTTCCGGCTGGCAGTGGACCCGGCCATATATCAGTCCTACCGGGGACGGCAGGCATATACCAGGAAGGAACCCCACCTGGCCATAACCATAATGGAGGGAGGACTGCAGGGCGCCCTGAACGACGTGAACGCGCTGATTGAAAGGGCCAAGGAGGTCCAGGCAAGGGCCCACAGGGAGGGCGACTGCTGAAGACCCCGCAAGATTATTTCAATGAAGAAAGCTCAACAACCTCAGGAACACCCAAGGAAAGGCCCCGCCAGAAAACGGCGGGGCCTTCACTTTTACCAGGGAGAAACGAATGACCGACAGGATGACCTTCGACGAGATCAGCGAGCTGCTCGCGCGCCCGCCGGACATAGCCCGGACCGTGGAGTACGTCCAGCGGCGGCGCTGCCGGGCCTACCCGCCCTTCGGCGGGACCCCCGCCGAAAACCTGCTCCCCTGGGTCAAGGAAAACGAGCGCCGGTGCTTTAACTGCGGCCAGATGCGCCCGGAACACCAAGGCACCTGTTGGGGTAACGCAAGCTGCGAGATCTGGAACTGCCACGAGTGTGTGCCCCTGGTCCTGGACGCCCTGGCCGAGGCCGACAACGCGGGGCAAAAGTAGCAGCCCAAACCCTAGCGAGCAAGAATGACCGGCCCGGAGCGCCGGATACCAAAAACGAGGAGCAGAAGAATTGCCAAGCAACACCACGGCCAAGCAGCAGGATCCGGCCGAAGACGCAGGCCAATACAAGGTCCAGTACGACCGCCAGATAGAGCGCAGCATCGGCGCCATGAGGGAAACCACCCTGGTCTCCTTCCATGATATGAAGACCGAGGGCATGCCCACCCGGTTCGTCGACGACATCATGGCCGAGTTCTTCAGCCGGATCGAGGAGCAACGCTACAGCGGCATCGGAAGGGGAGACGACTGGTTTATTTACGACACCAGCGAAACGCTGGACCGGCAGAAGGGAGCCAGCGAGGCCCTGCACGGTGTAACCGTGGCGATCTGGGTCACCATCAAGCCCCTCCTCGGCGCCGCCGGGCCCGAACGGCAGTACGAGGGACGGATCACGGCCACCGACGACAGCGCCTATCCCATCGCCGAGGCAAAGCCGCTGGCCACCGCCGCCTTCCAGGTCAGCATCGTCGACGACGAGGACGCCAAGGCGCTGCTCAACGACGTGAAGGAGAAGACCCTCGCCTGCGCCACCGCCCTGGAGGAATACGAGGGCGACAGCCGACAGCTGGACTTCCACGGCGCCCGTATGAAGGAGGCCGCCCTGGCCATGGACCGGGCGGAACGCCACGCCAACGGCCCCTGGTACTGAGCTGAACCGCCCCAGGAACGGGAACCGCCACACCATTAGATCTGAAAACATCAAGGAGAAGAGCACCCATGACCATGCCCTATAGCCCCGCTATTGTAGAGGAAGAGGAAAGCCAGCAGCCCGTAACCGTGGAAGAGCCCGAGGAGGTCGGCGATCCCACCCAGATCCTGCGCGACATGTTATGCGACTCGTGCAACGATTTCTACTACGACAACTACAACTCGCTGGACCCGGCCAGCAAGGTATTCCTGGCCCAGGAGCTGGGCAGCGAGCTGGAGGACCACATCTGCGACCGCTCCGAGGAGCCGGAGATCCACTGCACCTGCACCTGCCTGGCCATCAACCGCATCTGAACCGTTGCAGACCGTGACCGGCGCCGCACGCATGGCCGGGACAACCCCGTAGACGGATGCCCCGGCCGGAGGCAACAAGTTTCGGAATTTTCTGAATCAAGGAGACAACCCCGAATATGGGACACGAAGCAATCTTCAACATCACCTGGGACGGAGACAAGCCGGACCCGAACGAAGTGGCCCGACGGCTGGCCGAGGGCTGGGGCCACACCAGGGAGGCCGACACCAGCCGGGCCGCCGACCTGATCCACGGAAGGTGCAGCGCCCGTTGGCTCAACTGGGATGACGACCTGCGGACCCTATCGCTCCAGTGGCCCGAGACGACCTTCACGGCCGAGCGCAGGGACGCCGCCGCCGGGGAGCACCTGGCCGCCTACTTCCAGAACGGCCGCAGCTACCAGGTATGCCTGAGGCCCCCGCCCTTCAACCAGGCCCTCCTGGAATGCGAGCAGGACAGACCCGACCTGGCCGCCCACGTCCAGTACCGGTTCGTGGAGGTCCCCGAGGAAGCCGGGAAGATCCCCTGGCGCCAGCAGGTAACACAGGACCATCCGGTCACCGAGGCCAACCGCAGACGGCTGAACCACGAGGTCACATTCCTGTTCGGAACAATGGCGCCGCCCAGGGACATGCCCAGCTCCGGAGCGCGGTGCATCCACCACAACGACGAGAACGGAGCCCACGACCGGGCCGTCGCCTGGACCTGGCAGTACGACATACCGGCAGAGAACAACGAATGCTACACCGGCTTCGCCGGATACTGCGGCGTCTGCCTGACCAGGAGCTACGGCATATTGCTCGACCAGGTACGGGCGATCTTCGGCCTGGGCTGAAGCGCCAGCAGCCCCCAATACTGGAGGATAAGAACAGCGTGTACAACCCCGAAACAGGAATCACCCTGATCAACAGCAAACGGGAGCGGGACGCCCCGGGCACCCGCTTCTGGGACCCGTCGTCCAACCATCCCCGCTTCCGGCAGGCCTGGGAGCAGGACATCTCCGAGGACGAGACCTGCGCCTTCTGCCGCCACGACGCCCGCGACCACAGCATGATCGTCACCGAACCCCACTTCTACCGGCCGGTAACGATGTACGACCAGCTGCAAAGAGAGCGTACCTTCGAGAATCCCCACGACCCCAACGGCGGACACCTGGTCCTGCAGGAGCTGGGACACAAGGCCGAGGTCGTGATGATGAAATGCCACGCCTGCGCCCGGGAGAAGGACACCGCCATGTCCGTATGCCTGTCCCTGGACTTCGACTACGGCTCGATGAAGGACGGCAGTCCCCACCCGCTGTAATTCACCGCCGGCGAAAGCCGGGGAGAGCGCAAGCGCGATACGATAGAACTGAGGCCTGACCGGAATGCCAAAGCAGCTCAACGAAATCAGACTCCATTTCGAATGCCTGATCGGCGGGCTCTTCGAGCACGATTACGCGCCGGCCCACGCGCCGGACCCCTGCCAGGACTGCCAATTCCACCTGGGCAACGCCCGGATCCAGGCGGGAATCCTGATCAACCAGGAGGAAGGGAGAATCATGGCCCGGGACCGCAGCCTGCTTCCGGCCACGCCAGCCCAGGAAGACGGTGGACTGTGGCAGTGCGCCGAACGGGACTGGCGCTGCGGGGTGAAACACGGAAGCTACAGCGCCGCCGCCAACCACATCCGACGGATGGGAAACGCCGCCGGTCGGAACTGGACCGTGATTCCCTGGCAGCCGCTGACCACCCGGGACCCCAACGATTGGGACGAAGACGACGAAGACGAGGAATAGGGAGAAGTACCCCGCAATGAACGAGACGCCAACCACGATAGCCCACGTCCTGCTAAGGGAGATGGAACGGGCCCAGGAGGCCGGATCCGGCCCCAGGCTCACCGCAGCACTGAACCTGGCCGCCCGGCTGGGCGCCAGCCGCCAGGGCTACAACGACCACTTCAGCCAGCTCAGCCGCATGTGGATGCCCGACGGCAGCCGCCTGGAGTTCATCAAGGACCAGCACGGACGGGTCACCGCCAACTGCGCCGGGACCCGGCCCGAGGAGGACGCCCCCACCGGCATAGTCCTGCTCAGCCGCGGGCCGGACACCGGGACGGAACAGCCCGGGTGCAACCTGGAGGACATCAAGACCATGTTCGACGAGGCCCAGGAGACCTCCCCGACCGAGCCCCGTCTGGAGCAGGTCGCCGCCGCCGAGGTCAACTACCTCAACGCGACGCGCCGCATGGAAGCTGCGAAGACCGCCGAGATGGAACGGCAGGCCCTGGAAAGACTGACGCACCTGGCCGAGACCGGCGAGTGCCGCCGGGCCATCAGCCCGGACACCCTGCGGGAGGTGGTCTGCGACCTTGACTACATCACCGAGAAGACGGTTACCATGGATGAGGCCACCCGCCTGATAGCGGTCATGTGGCAACGGACCGAGACGGAAGACGCGCAGGACGAGGTAGCGCCGGAAAGTTAGCAGCCAAACCGACGAAATTCACCACCAGGGCCAGAGGAAAGGACAATTGACAACGACAGCCAGACCAATACGGCCGGGAAGCCGCCCCGGCAAACGCTGGTGCCAGTGGCTGGACGCCATCGTCACCTGGACCCCCGAGGAGCGGGCACAGGCGAGGGAAAGGAGCAACAACGCCTACGCCTGCCGGTCCATACGGGCCCAGTACGCCGCCCTCGGCGAGCTGAGCGCCCTGGAACAGGCCGACGCCGGAACCCTGATCCACACCGACCGCTGCGTCACCCGCGGCTGCCCCCACCGCACCGCCCAGCAGGGCGATTAATCCCGAAACGAAAGCTGCCCGGCCCCCTCCGGTTGGTAAGATGAACGGCAGGCAACCCAAACTCCCAAACGGAGGAACCCCATGACAACAGCCCGCCGGGAACTCACCCTGCTGCTTATCGTCCTGACCGCCGCCGCATTGCTGCTGACGCCCGCCAGCCTGTGGGCCCAGGAGAACACGGAGGAACCGGTCCACGTCTTCGTGGGACAGGCCGTGCTCAACGGCGTCGTCGCCCTGGAGGGCACCGAGATCACCGCCGAGTCCGAGGGCCAGACCATCGGCAAGACCCTGGTGCAGGAGGGCGGCCACTTCATCCTGCGCGTGACGAAACCCACCGGCGTGATGCGCTTCTACATCGGGGGAATACGGTCCTTCGAGACCCAGGTGGGCTGGATCCCCGGCACCACCACCGACTACACCCTGACCGCCGTCGGCGTGGCCGAGGGCCAGAAAGAGACCGGCCCGGCCGGACCAGCCGGCCCCAGAGGGGACACCGGACCCCAAGGCCCGCCCGGAGAACCCGGCGAGACGGGCCCCCCCGGCCCCCCCCGCACGGCGGGCGGGCCCGAGGCCAAGAAGGAGCCCGCCCCGCCCGGCCCAGCCGGCCCCAGAGGGGACACCGGACCCCAAGGCCCGCCCGGAGAACCGGGCGAGACGGGCCCCACCGGCCCCGCCGGAATGCAGGGCGAGGCCGGACCGACCGGCCCGCAGGGCAACCCCGGCGAAAGGGGGCAGCGCGGCCCAGCCGGACCGCCGGGGCCAGACGGCAACGCCGGAATGCAGGGACCCTCCGGACACGAAGGGCCGGCAGGACCCCAGGGCGTCGCGGGAACAGACGGCCGCCACGGGGAGAACCCCAGCACCGTGCTGCTGATCACCGCGCTGGGCGCCGCGCTGGCAGCCCTCGCCGTCAGCATAGGCACCATATTCCTGGTAATGGCCAGAGTATCCAGGTCCTGAACCCGAACAGAGGAGCGCAAGGAGCAACATCCCACATGAGCACGAATCAAACGAACCGAAACCGGAGCCTGATAGTTCCGGAATTCCAGGCCAGGCAGGGAATCGCCCTGGCCAGCCAGGAAGAGCTGGACAGCATGGAGGAAATCTACGCCTACAGCGCCGGCGCCATGCACCACGAGTTCGACTCCTGGACAGAGTCCCAGGGAAGCTCCCTGAGCTGGGAGGACCTGGAGCCTGAGATCCAGGAGAAGATCAAGGAAGACGTCCAGAGATTCCTGGAGAACAACAACTCTCAGCTTTCCGACCAGCTCCAGCAGATCTTCGAAGAGGTCACCGGCGCCCTCTGACCCGCAGCCAGAAGATTGCGAAAGAACGCCCAAGCCGCAAACCTGAACTCGGGAGGAGCCGACACGATGAATACGTCGAGCAGTGAGCGGAGATCGATGCTCACGCAGCTGAAACAGGCGCTCAGCGCCCAGCAGGAACGCTGGCGCGAATCAGCCCTGAAACAGCAGGAACTGCGGCGCGAGTTCTACCTGAAGCACGGCTGGCCGCCGGCCAACAACGCCCCGCCCGGCGGGTTCAGCCTGGTCATCGCCACCACCATCGCCACCGGCGGCCTGATCCTGATCGCCGTCATCCTGGCCCTGGCCATGAGCGACCCCATGGAATGGGTTCAGGCCTACGAACAGTTCCAGTCCCTGCGGCAGTAACAAACCCGAGACGACAAGTTAAGGACGTCACCCGATGCACTTTCTCGCCGCCGTATGGCGCCGGATCGGCGCCAGGCTCTACCTGACCCTCGGGGCCGCCGTGCTCCTCACCCTGGTATCCAGCGCCGTCGGCGTCTACTACTTTGAGCAGAGCGGGGACGCCAGCTTCCAGGTACAGGAGAAGTCGGTCCCGGCCCTGGAGGCGTCGTGGGCCGCAGCCCGGCAGGGAGAACGCCTGCGCAGCCTGGCCGCCGCGGCCGCCGCCGGACCGGTGGCCCCCCAGCAGGTCGACCAGACCCTCCAATCACTGGAGGAGCAGCTGTCGGCCGTCACCGTCGTGCCCGCCCTGGGCCAACGGGCCGAAAGCGTCCAGGAACCGGCCTACCGGCTGGCCACCATCATCGACAACCTGGCCATCGGCCGACAGTCCGCCGACGATGCCGCAGAGGAATCCCTCCAACTGAGGGAAAGAAGCGCCGGCGCCGGGGCAGCGGCGGAGCTGGAGTCCATGAGAACCGCGGCCGACGGGGCGGAACTGGACCGACGGTGGGATGAATTCAGCAGCCTGGGCTCCCTGGACGCGGAGACGGTGGAGCTGGGCCAGCAGATATTCGAGGTGCGAGCCCGGCAGCTAGCCGTCGACCAACGCGCCACCGAGCTGGCCACCGAGGCAGAGGACGCGGGCGCAGCCCTGGAGACCGCCCTGAGCGTCCTGCTGAAGGAGGCCGGAACCGGCTCGGCCGACGCGCTGGAGGCGTCTGTCGCCCAGTTCGACCAGGGGCGGATCCTGCTGGCCGGCATCAGCCTGGTCAGCGTGGGCGTCGCCACCGCCGCGGCGTGGCTGCTGGTGGGGAACGGATTGGTCCGCCCCCTGACCCGGCTGTCGGAGCGCATGCGCGGCATGGCCGACGGCGACCTGGAAACCCCGGTCCCCGGGCTGGGACGCGACGAGATCGGAGACCTGGCCCACGCGCTGGAGGTCTTCCGGGCCCAGGCGCTGGAGGTGCAGCGGCTCAACCTGGTGGAGAAGCTCTACAGCGAGCTGCAGCAGGCCAACGACGAGCTGAAGCGCATGCAGAACCGGCTGGTGGCCCAGGAGAAGCTGGCCGCCCTGGGCGAGCTGGTCTCCGGCGTGGCCCACGAGATCAGCAACCCGCTCAACTTCGTCCAGAACTTCGCCGAGATCTCGGTGGAGATGTACGAGGAGCTCAGCGAGGTCCTGGCCACCTACGAGGACAGCATGAGCGACGCGGACCGGACCTCCATCCAGGAACTGAAGGGCGACCTGTCCGACAGCCTGGGCCGCATCAGGACCAACGGAGGACGCGCCCTGGCCATCGTGGAACGAATGCGGGGGCTGGGCGTGGTCGGCGGCGACCTGGTGCAGGTCTCGCTGAATCCCACACTTCGGGGCGCCGTCGAGGTGGCCACCGAGGCCTTCCTGGCCCAGTGGAAGGAGCTGAGACTGAACGTGGAGTACGACCTGGACGACGCGGTGGGCGAGGTGTCGCTGGTGGAACACGACTTCGGAGAGGCCGTGGTCAACCTGGTATCCAACGCCTGCTACGCCATGTGGCTCCGCCAGTCGGAGGGCGACGACCCGGATTACCGGCCCCGGCTGCAGATTGCCAGCGCCGCCGCCGGGGACTCCATCGAGGTCCGGGTGAGGGACAACGGCACCGGCATTGCGGACGACGTGGTCGGCCACATCTTCAATCCCTTCTTCTCCACCCGGGACGGAGCGCTGGGCGCCGGGCTCGGACTGTCCATCGCCGCCGACGTCATACACCGCGCCGGCGGAGCCGTGAGCGTGGAGACCGTACCGGGCCAGTTCGCCGAGTTCACCATCAGCCTGCCCGCCGCCGCGCCGGTCCCGGCAGGATGACATAAAACACATCCGCCGTATCCCCCAAAAACTCCAACGCCGAGGATAGATGAACGAAACGGAATACCTGCTGGAGGTCGCCATAGCCCGCCATGACGGGATAATCCGGCGCTGCAAGACCGCAATAAACCTGGTGATGGACCGGCCAACCCCGGGCAACCGGCACCTGGACCAGGCCATCACCGACATGCTCAAGGACGACTACCAGCGCCTGGACGCCAACGTCGCTCTGATGCAGGACCTCACCGCGCAGCTGACCGCCCAGGCCGAGGCCCAGGGCGAGACCTACTCCCATCCCAACAGCGAGGCCAACCGCCAGAAGGCGGAGGAGCTGGACGACCTGTGCCGGCGCTTCGAGGACCAGAGCCTACGCAGGTTCGGAACCGAAAACCGCTACTCCAAGCGCAGCGTCACCCTGGCGCTGACCCTGTACCCGCTGGTGATGAAGGAGGCCGTCGACGAACTCCACAGCGAGCTGATCACCCGGGACCGGGCCGATCCGATACGCGAGGCGTACATCGAGGCCATGATCGAGGCAGCAGACCTGGTCCCCAAGCTCCGTGAGACGCTGGTCGCCGTCAGCCGGTGGACCGAGGGACGGCCGCCGGAGTCCGAGCTGGAGCAGGCCCTGGAGGCCTCTGACCGGATCGACACCATTACCGGGCCCTACCGGTCCGAACCGTCGCCAGCCTGACCAGAAGCCGCATCCAGCGGCAACCCCAGAAGGAGCCAGTACGCCCCCGCCGGAATGCGGGGGTTTTTGACGTCCCGCGTAACACCTAACGAGGAGGACAGACACCAATGAGCATGCCCGGCTTCTACTACAGCGTCCAGGAGATCGAGGACGCCGTGGCACACCTGCAGCGCGAGGGCGAGCACAACCGGCAGGCCGACGCCGACCCGGAGCTGGCCGCCATCGTCGAGGAGCTGCGCCAGGCCCGCCAGGCCAAGAAAAAGGAGGAAGACACGGTTTGACCACCAGCAACAGCACCACTATGACGATCAGCGACGCCGACCTGGACCGCATCGCCCGGAAGACCGAGGCGCAGTGGCGCCGGAAGGCCTGCCCCAACTGGATGACCCGCAACTTCGACGACCCGGCGCCGGTCTACGTCACCATAGCCCACCACGAGACCTTCCCCCTGGGCGCCCGCAGCTTCACCCTGGAAATCCGGGACCGGAAGACCAGCGACCTGCTGCGCCGCCAGCGCATCAGCCAGGTGGACTGAGCCGCCGGACCGTGACCGCCAGAATAGAGGAGACCAACGACACACGCCGGCGGCTGGAGGCGGAACTGCAGGAGGCCGAGGAGAAGGCCTGGAAAGCCCTGGCCGGATATAAGTTTGCGATGTTTGGGTATTGGGCGGCCATCTGGGTCCACCTGAACCGGCTGGGCCGCTTCGGCCGACCCAACCCCTTCCGGGACGCCGTCGCCCTAGCCCGCACCCATACGTCGGTAACGGAGCGGAAGGGAGAGGAGACCAAGGAACCCACGCTGACCGGACTCTTCGCAGCGCCCGCCGACGCGGCGGAGGACCGCCAACCGGAGGAGGCAACGGAAGAGAGCCGGGGGTGAAAGCCGCCGCCACCGGCAACGCTGGTAGAATCGGCGCAAAAATGAGGCCCGGGAGGCCCGAACCAAACCGGCTCCCGGCCGGACAAACTCAAAATCAGAGGCAGGTTGATGACCAACAGACACCACCATTACATACTATCCGTACCCGAAGGAAGAGAGCAGGAAATAGCCGAGGCCCTGGCGGAAAAGGGCATTGACCTTGAGCCACAGCGGGACTTCGTTCAGCGGCTGCCCGAGGAATACCCCTGGAACGGCCGGTGCCTGGCCGAGTTCGTCCAGGAAGCCAACCAATGGCTGGAGAAAAACCAGCTCAAACCCCTGATACCGACGGACATCCCGACGGACGTCCACCAGGCCAAGCGCCTGGTGGAGATGCTCAACGACGAGTTCGAGTGGAACAAGGGCGAGGTCGCGGGAACCACCGGCGACGACAGCCAGGACGGCTGGCTCGAAATGATCAGGAGCGGCTATACCGATGTATTCAACCCCAGAGGGGAAACCCTCCAGGGCCTGATCCAGCTGCCTGCCTACGAGCGGGAACAGGCGGAACAGGCGCTGGCCGACGCCGGGTTCGAAATCGAGTGGCAGGAGCCGGAGCTGACGCCGACACAAGCCTGAAATTAATCGAGGAAATCTGACGCAATGGACAAGATGGAGAACCTGGGCAGCATCCTGAAGCGGATCGCCGGGACCCGCCGGGACCCCGGGCCCGGCGAGGAACCGCCGGAGAACCCGCCCCCGCCGGCCTGCCCGAAATGCGGCGACGCCGGCTGGCTGACCCGAAAGGTGGCGGTGGGACACCCGGACTTCGGCGAGGCCTTTCCCTGCAGCTGCCAGCAGCCCACCGAGAGGAAGAAGGCCGACGTCCTGCGCCGGTACAGCAACCTGGCCGGCCTGGAGTCCATAAGCCTCAGGGACACCCGCACCGAAGGGCCGAACGGCGGCGCCGCCGACCCGGCCCGGTTCGCCAAGGCGCTGAAGGCCGCCGCAGCCTACGCCGAGAAACCCGAGGGCTGGCTGGTCCTGGACGGCCCCAGCGGCAGCGGCAAGACCCACCTGGCCGCCGCGGTGGCCAACCGCTGCATGGAACGCGGCATGCGGGTCTACTACATCGCCGCCCCCGACCTGCTGGACCACCTGCGGGGCGCCTACGGCCCAAACGCCGAGGTCGCCTACGATACCCTGTTCGAACAGGTCCGCAACGTCCCCCTGCTGGTCCTCGACGACCTGGCCACCCGGGACGCCTCCCCCTGGGCCGAGCAGAAGCTGGGCCAGATCCTCAACCACCGGTTCAACGGACCCCTGCCCACCGTCATCACCGTCCACGGCCCGGTGGAGGAGCTGGCCGAGAACGTCCGAACCCGGGTCCAGGGCCTGGGCGGCGTCGCCCGGACCTTCAGCCTGGCCGACCACGGCTCCAGGCTGGCCCGGGAGCTGGGCGCCCAGCCGCTGGCCAACCTGGCCAGCATGAGCCTCCAGGCCTTTGACATAAACGCCGGCCGGACCGCGATGCAACGGGAGGCCCTGCTGGCCGCCCACACAGCCGCCAGGAGACTCGCCACCGGCGACGAGCCGCCCCACTGGCTGCTGCTCAGCGGGCCCCGGGGCTGCGGCAAGACCCACCTAGCCGCCGGCATCGAGCTGGAATGGGTCAGGCAGGGCAGGGACACCTTCCACGCCTTCGTGCCCGCCCTGCTGGACCACCTGCGCCAGACCTACGCCCCGGGCAGCCGGATCAGCTACGACGACCTGTTCCGACACATCAGGGAAGTCCCGCTGCTGGTGCTGGACGACCTGGGCACCGAGAGCCAGTCCAGCTGGACCGACGAGAAGCTCTACCAGCTCATCGTGCACCGCCACGACCACCGGCTCCCCACCGTCGTCACCACCGTATTCACCCTGCCGGAGCTGGAGAAGATCAACGAACGGGTCGCCTCCCGGCTGGTCGACGTCAGCCTGGTTAAATACGTGGTCATGCTGGGCCCCAACTACCGGACCTTCAGCCGCACCGCCCAGGCCAGCGGCCGGAACGGAGGACAGTGACGTGGGAGAGAGAAGCAACGCCATAACTCAAGCGCCCAGGCCCCAGGACGCCAGCGGACCCCTGGTCGTGGGCCGCATCTACCAGGTGACCGAGATCCGCTCCCGGGTCCTGCAGGCCGGCAACCGCATCCAGTGGATCCCCGTCATCGGCCCCTTCCACGACGACGCCGAGTTCATCGGCTTCAGCGACCGCCACTGGCACATCGACTACCGGTTTATCTCCAACGACCTGTACCGGGAGATGGAACACTACTGCCGGCTGAGGGCCGACCAGCATATCATCCACCCGGTCTACAACCTGGTCGTCACCAGCGTCTGCCCCACCGGCCTCAGACCGCTGGCGCTGGACGGCTACGAGGTGGGACCGGGCCAGCAGCTGACCAACAATGACACCGGCGAGACCGTCACCGTGCCCCGCCGGACCTGGATGCGGCAGGCGCGGCGGCGCTGCCGACGTACCTATCCGCCCTACCCTTACGGCAGGCCCCAGTGGATGCCGGAACTGGAGCGGGCCTACCGGAACCACCGCCTCCAGGAGGGAAACGTCTGCCCCCACCGCGGAGCCCCGCTGGGCGGCCTGCAGGAGGACGAGAGCGGAAACGTCACCTGCCCGCTTCATGGGCTGAGATGGAACAAACACACCGGCCGCCTGGCCCCAAGACCGGCGCCGGACCGGCCAATGGAAATAGAAGAGAGGGAATTGATTTGACCGACAAGAGCCAGGACACGCTCCAGCAGCTGTGCGACCGGATCGTCGCCGAGGACGTCCCGCCCATCCTGGAGAAATACGAAAAATACGCCTACCTGCGGGTCAGGACGGCCCCCCAGCGGTCGCTGGAGCTCTTCGTCAGCCCGGCGGGACGCGCCGTATTCCGGCTGGACAGGCGCCGGGACGAGACCGTGGAAATCGTCCGCCACGCCGGCACCGAACGGTGCAACGGCGAGGGATCCATCGTCCACAGGGCCGAGGCCCACATGTGCGCCCTGGTGGAGGCCGAGCTGGCCGCCCGCGCCGCCCGCCGGGTCGACCGCAAGACCGCCACCGCCCTGCTCATGCAGCCGGCCTTCGGCCAGAGGAACCAGCCGTCGCCGCAGAAGACGCTGAACGACCAGGCCAGAATGGTGGTCCGCAGGATAATGGCCCCGGGGCCCGGCGAGGACATGGACGCGGTGCAGGCCGCCCACCACCAGGCCGTAAACCTGCTCAGGACCGAGTTCTTCACCCAGGAGGCCAGCGCCCTGCTCAACAAGTTCGACGGCAAGGGCACGGACTACGTGGCCAACCACAACAACGCGCTCCGCAGCGTGGAAGCCCTGGATTCCCTGCTGCGGGTCGGCGACCCGGAGGGACGGATCTTCGCAGAGGAGATGATGCACCTGCCGGCCCTGGATATGGGCATAAGGGGCATCGACCAGCTCCGACGGGCCGTGGAGCGCTACACCGGCCTGAAGCGCCTGCAGATGGCCGTCCTGGCCCGGGACCCCTCCGGCGCCCAGGGCTGGGTGCCGGAACCCGAGAGCCTGCGGCCCGGCGCCCTGCCCATGGCCAACGCGGAACGCCGGACCAAAGCCGTCGCGGCCTGCCAGGCCCTCATCGACGCCGGTAGCCAGGAGGGCGTCCGGGCCACCGCCAGCCTGCCGGCCGGAATAATCCGCATGATCGGAGACGCCTCCGCCACCCTGGCCAAGACGCCGGGCGAAGCCCGCAACCAGTGGCTGGCAGTCCTGCAGGCCTACCTTCAGGAGGTCGCACTAGCCATACCCGGCGAGAAGCAGCCGCCCACCGTCACCGCCCTGAACATCATCGGCCGCGCCATCATCGCCTGCCAGGAGCGGGAAATGGAGTGGCAGCACAGCAGCCTGGAACGGATGGCGGAGAACGCCCGGAGAATCCTGGACGGAGTTCCCGCATGAGCGCCGGAACCCGCGACGAGGCCGCAATCGACCTGACCCGATTGGGCCACCAGAGGTCACCCAGAACGCTGAGGCAAACCCAACGGTCAAAAAGACCCGCCGGCGAAAGCCGGCCCGACCCCGGCCGGTGGTAGAATGCCGGACGGTAGCTGTGAGACCACCCGGCAAACCCAACTCAACAGACTTGCGGATACGAGCGAGGCAGAGGCAATGACGACCCAGCAAGACACATTCGGCCAGGAGCCCCGGCTGTTCAACACCGTATACCAGTTCCGGGCCTATACGACCCGGCAGGGATACGAGGAGCTGGACCGCGTCCTGGCCATGCAGTGCACCCTCTACAACGCCGCCCTGCAGGAACGCCGGGACGGCTGGAAGATGGGCAGGAACCAGATCACTTACTACAGCCAGTGCCGTGAGCTAACCGGAGTCCGGGCCGACGACGGCGAGTGGAACCAGCAGAACCGCCGACTCGCCACCGGTACCCTCAAGCGCGTGGACCTGGCCTTCCAAGCCTTCTTCCGACGGTTCAAGAGCGGTGACACCCCGGGCTACCCCAGGTTCAAGCCCCGCCAGCGGTTCAAGACCCTGACCACCCACGGCACCGAGCCGGGAATGTTCCGGCTGGACCTGCCCAGGGACCGGGCCGCCCTCACCATCAAGGGACTCCCGCGCCTCGACATCAAGTTGAAGGGCCGCAGGCTGCCCGAGGGTCAGAAGCCCACCACCATCATGATCACCCGGCGCGGCCGCCGCTGCACGGTGTCGCTGGGCTTCATGGTCCCCAAGGAGGAGCTGCCGCCCAACGGACGCGCCGTCGGGCTGGACATGCGGATGGGCATAGCCCGGGTGGTCACCAGCGACGCCGAATACTGGGACCGGAGGGAAAGGGACACCAAGCCCATAAAGCGCCGGCAAAGAAAGCTGTCCCGGGCCGTCAGGGGATCAAACAAGCGGCGCAAGAAGGCGACAGCCCTCGCCAAATGCCAGTACCGGGAGCAGGTAAGCAACCGCAACGCGGTGCACCGCTTCACCACCGCAGCGGTAAGGCAGAACGAATTCATCGCCGTGGAGGAACTGGACATCAGGCAGATGACCGGAACCGCCCGCGGCACCATCGAAAATCCCGGCACGGAGGTGCAGAGAACGGCGGACCGAAACCGCCAAGCGCTGGATCAGACCTGGGGAATGATACGTCAGCAGCTGAGCTACAAGGCAGAATGGGCCGGCAGGCAGCTGGTGGAGGTTGACCCCGCTTACACGAGCCGGGCCTGCAGCAGGTGTGGCTACGTGCGATCCTCGCCCCAAATTCGAACCACCTTCCGGTGCGCCGAGTGCGGGATGGAGGGCGCCGCAGCCCACAACGCCGCGGTCAACATTCTGCGCCTTGGCCTCGGCCAGGGCGAGAGCGGAGCAAAGGGCCTATGGCCTGCTCTCGACACGCCGCAGAATGTGGCAACAATCGGCGAATTGTCGCCGATGCGTGTGGAAATACTACCGTCCGATACCGGCTGATAACATCTATCAAATGGATAGGGGTAACCCCGGAAGGACAGGGATGCTCCGTTGGCGGACAGGGGTTGGAAAGCGCTCTCCAGGGTAACCCCGGAAGGACAGGGATGCTCCGTGAGCAACTTTGCAAGTGTTGGGCTCATCCTGGGTAACCCCGGAAGGACAGGGATGCTCCCTGATAGACGAGAGCGGCGCCGAGGAGTGTCACGGTAACCCCGGAAGGACAGGGATGCTCCCGGTTGGCACTCGGCGGTGGACAAGGCCGTTCGGGTAACCCCGGAAGGACAGGGATGCTCCGAATAAGGCCCCGCTGAGACACCACCCTCAGCGGGTGACCCAGGACGGGCATGGAAGCTCCTTACGACCGGTTGGGGCAGAAACCCGGTTACAGCAACCCCTGACGGGTGAGACAACTCCCTTCGACAGCGATTGGATTCCCCCGGGAGGACCGACAACCCCGAACGGGCGAGGAATCCCCCAGGTGGCTACCATAAGACGAGGCGCTCCATGGCGCAAACAAAGGACGGGCAAGCACGCTTCCCTATTCCGCTCAACGTCACCGACAACACGGAGAAAAGGCAGGTTAGAGACCGTATGACAACGTCCGCACCTAGAGCAGGAACACTAGCCGACCTACTGACCGCCGAGGCCCTGGTCTTCCCACCCAAAGACGACACGCCCTTTGACTGGCTGGACGAACGGGTCAACGCCACCCGGGAACATGCCGCAGCCCTGGCCAGCCTCATCAACTGGCTGGACCGGCAGGAGAAGGAGCTGGCGATCCAGCTCACCGCCGACCTGACGCCGGACGACGTGGCCACCCGGCGGCCCTACAACTTCGGACCAGACCAGACACCCCAGCCCACCCGGGCCGGGGAGACCGCGCCGCCGGATCCGGACACCCCGCCGGAACCGCCCGGAAAGGGAATCCGGTTGAAGCAGATTGCCTGGCTGGACGAGCCTGACACCGACGGACAGCTCGACAGGCTGATTGAGGCCGTCCGGAGCTGGCCCCAACGGCGCAGGACAGGCGCGGAAACAAAAAGGTACCTGGGGCAGGTGCTGGCGCTCAGGCTGACCGCGCCGGTGCTCCAGCAGGTGGTGACGATGGAACACTACCACCACGGCACGAAACTCGAGGAGCCGCTGGTGACCTACGTCATTCACGCAAGAGACAAACCGAAACCCACCTACACCAACTGGCGGCCGGACGTGGTATCCCCGCTGGCCTATGACTGCGAACAGGCGTGCTGGGAGAGCATCAGAAGGAACGCAGCCCACGTCCGGCGGCTGCTCAGGGCCCAGGCCCCTAGGCAGGTGGAGCTGGAAATCCAGGGCATCAGGAGCGAGATCCACTTTCTCGCCAGAATCGAAGAGCGGATCCACGAAATAGCCTACCTGCGGGAAGAGGAAGACGGCTGGGTCGCCAACGAAGACCCGGACAACGATTATCACAAGTACGGCAGCAGCCTCAGCGGGTCAGTAATCAGGGCCATCGAAGACTTCATGGACGTTCTGGAGCCGGAGGGAGACTACTGCGGCGACCGCGTCAACGACGACGACCCCGACCCTCCCACCGGACTGCTCCTGGCAGTCAGAGATCCCGACCTGCTCCGGATGTGCGTACGCTGCCTCAGATCCCTCCATCCCTTCGAGGCCAAGCACATCGCCAGGGTAATGGCCAGCGACCTTTCCTTCGACGAGAACTGCACCGGGGACGACCTGGCCAGATTCCAGGAGGCACTGCAGCAGCCGGTGGAACACTACGAGAAGTTCAGCCCCAGGACAATAACAAGACAAGGGGAGAGGAACAACGTCGGAATGGGGCCCAGGCGGGCACCATAACCGGATCCAGTCCACCTCCATAGAAAAGACGAAACAGGAGATTAGCCCAATGAAACAATCCCGACCGGAACGAATCCTCGACCGCAGAACCCGCCTCCAGATAAAAGTCACCACGGCCGCCGTCCTGGTCATCATGACCGCCGCGGCCGTCGCGGGCATCGCAACCGGCCCCCGACTGGAGAGCAGCCACGCCCAGGAACCCCACGGCGGCGAAGCCCAGGCCGCGAGCCAGAACGTAACCAGGGTGGGCAGCGTACTGCACAGCACGGCCGCCCCCTGCTCTCCAAGGCCTCCTGCAACTGGGACGACTCCAACGACCTGTTCTGGACCAGCGGCCACTCCCTGTCGTATGGATTCGCGCCGGCGCCCGACGGGTTGCGCGTGAAGCGCACCCACTATGACGAGGACGCCTACGAGAACCGGACCGTCACCTGGAACCTGCTCAACGGGGAGGCAGAGCGGGTCGAAAACCGGGCGTAGACCTGGACCGACAAGACCAGCGACGCCGACGAGGTGCGCTACGAGTGCAGCGTCCGGGCCCTGAACGCCGACGGCGCCGAGAAGAAAGGACGCCAGTGGTCATGGCAGATGAGCTCCAAGTCCTGCTGATACCACGAAACAAAAGAAGAAGAGAGGAAGATACCATGCCACCTGTCAACCCCGCGGATCCGACCCACAACTGCGTCACCGCCGATACCCTGGTCCAGACCGACCAAGGGCCCCAGCGCGCCGCGTCACTCGTAGGAAAGCCCTTCACCGGCCTGGTCGACGGCCGGGAATTCCCCTCAACGCCGGAGGGCTTCCGCCCCGCCGGTCGCCGCGCCGTCGTAACCCTGGAAACCGACAACGGCAACTACGTTGAGCTAACGGCGGACCATCCGGTCATGACCAAGGAGGAGAAGGGCCCCTGGGAATGGAAGGAGGCCGGATCGCTTCAGCCGCGGGACACCGTCCGGCTCCACAACCACCGCATAACCGGCCGGAAGGGCCAGACCGACGGGCTAAGGACGCTAGGCAAGGCCACGCTGGAACAGGCAGTCAACG
Source organism: SAR202 cluster bacterium bin22 (assembly GCA_002238505.1). GTDB lineage: Bacteria > Chloroflexota > Dehalococcoidia > Lucifugimonadales > UBA3495 > Bin22. The sequence continues at coordinate 46,907 of MPMM01000013.1, forward strand.
CCATCGTCGACGACGCCACAGAGAGCATCTGGATCTACGGCCAGGCCGGCCACGCCCGCGACGCCGGAGACCGGAACGAAGCGAACCTGATCTGCCAGCAAATGCGCCGAGCCGGAATGAACCCCGTCCGGGCCGCGTCCAACGGCCAAGACAGGATATTCTTCACGGAAAGGGACCTGGCAGTAGCCAGGCTGGACACCCAGCAGGAGCGGGACAGCCAGCAGGCCGAGGACCGGCAGCGGCTGGAGGCGCCCCGGGATTACTATCCCGACGAGGACCGCGTCAAAACCATCACCGAGGACGGGAAGAAGGACGTATACCAGGCCATCATACCGGGCGCCGACGGGTTCGACGGCAACGGCTTTTACCTGCAGATATGCGGAACAGAGGACCAGACAAAGCCATCAGCAACGGCAACCTGGTAATACCGATTAACATACAAACCAGACCAGCAAGCGAAACAGTGATGAAGTAAAATGGCTGATTTCCTCACCACCACCGGCATTTCAAACCACCTGGAAGGGATTATCATCGACGCCACGGAAAGGCTCATCATCGTAAGTCCCTACCTCAAGGTAAACCCAAGACTCAAGGAACTACTGGAGGAGAAGGACCGGTGGAAAATTGACATTAGAGTCATCTACGGGAAGAGTGAGCTGAACCCCCAGGAAAGCAGCTGGCTGGAGTCTCTGCAGTCCGTCAGAACCAGTTTCTGCCAGGACCTGCACGCCAAGTGCTACATGAGCGAAGCAAAAGCCCTGATCACCTCCATGAACCTCTACGAGTACAGCCAAGTAAACAACCGGGAAATGGGCATCCTCATAGACCGGGAGAAAGATCCAGACCTGTACCAGGACATTTACCAGGAAGTGAACCGGCTGCTTCGCATCAGCGAAGAGATCCGCATAACCGTGGCGAAGGTCGAAGCCGAAGAGGAATGTCAACAGGTTCAGCCATCTGCCCCGGCAAAAAGCACAACGCCACCGGCCAAACCTCAAACTTCGCGAGCCCCTTCTCAAGGACATTGCATTGCCTGCAAGGCGTCCATCGCGCTCAACATCACCAGGCCCTACTGCCAGGGATGCTATACACCTGCAACGCAGGGACCAGACCGAACAAAGCCGCAGCAGTGTTGCCATATGTGCGGCGACGACCACCCCTCAACCACAGGAAGACCTCTCTGCACAAAGTGCTACCCCAAGTACATGGCCAACCCAAGTCTGCAGAAATTCCCTTCCAGGAGAACCTCTTCCTGAAATGAGAATTATGATGTTCCCCAACACAGGCGAGGAGGAGACAAGAGCATGAGCGACATGCAAGCGGAACGCAACAACGGCAACCTGGTGATCCGGCCCACCGGAAAGATCGACGGCGGCAACTCCGGCGGCGTCCAGCGGGAGATCGGCAGCATCATCGACCGCCAGGACCAGGCGGTGATCCTGGACCTGGCCAGAATCGAGTACCTGAGCAGCGCGGGCCTGCGCGTCATCGCCGTCACCCTGAACCGGTGCCGCAGCCGCTCCCAGCAGCTAGCCCTCTGCAACGCCATGCCGAACATCTACAAGATCCTCAACAGTAGCGGATTCGACAAGCTGCTCCCCATCGCAGACAGCTAGCAGAAAGCCCTGCAGGAGCGGGGGCAGCTGACAGAATTTCAACCCACGGACCAAGGAAAAAGGGAGACCCTCACAATGAACGACATTTCAACCCACACCCCGGATGCCCCCGAACCCGCCGCCAAGTCGGCCGAGACGAAGCCCTGTCATACGCTCTTCGTTGACGACGAGTCGGACTTCGAACCCATGATCCCCACCCGCTTCTACCGCCGGCCGGACCCCCCAGCAATATGTTCGCATCGCCGTGGAGGGACGGCGGGCCCGCATGCATAGTCATAGCCAATGACGGCACGCCCCCTTCGAGCCCATCAAGCAGGCCGCGCCGGTCACCCTGCCCACAGGCCCCAGACAGGAAGAGCCGGAGTCCGGACTGGACATATTCCTGGCCCGCGAGCTGGCCGAGTCCATCTCCTATTCCTACCTGAACGGCCAGAACATGGTCTCCCTGACGGTGACCGACGCGAGTTGAGCAAGCCGACGGCCAAGAAACCTACAATATTTACGAGGAAAATATGTTCACAAAGGTTGCAAGCCTGATAGCGATAGGTCTGGGTCTCGCGCTCCTGGCACTGATCGGCATGGTGTACCTGTCCATCGAAGCCCTGGGCACAACGATGGAGGAAGTAACGGACAGTATCGCCACATCCATCGAGACCGGCAGCGGCACCGTCGCAACAGGAATGGGTCTGATGTCGGTAGGAGGGGTCGCAGGCCCTCCCGGAGCGGGCAACGAAGCAACGTTGGATCCGCCCGCGGTTCAGAGGGGAACGCCCGCAGGAACGCAAATGCCGCAGGGCAACCAGCCAGACCCAGTTCAGGAAGGAAAGACCCAGGTTGAACTGACCGACGGCAGGCAGGGACAGACTCCCATCGCTCATCGACCGATGCCCAACATACCAGGCAGCGGCGAGAGGACCAGCCAGATCCTACGCTACGCCATCAACAAAAAGGACAACCAGTCCGGAACCTACAGGTTGGAGGATTCTCACCTGAAGGCATTGATCCAAGCCGGTGCGCTGACCATTACAATGACCGAAAATGGAAAGGATTACCAATCCCTGCTACCCGACCAAGAAGACTACGCCAACTACAACGACTACCATGAGTTCGTTACAGGATTCTTCGTCTTCTTCGCACCTGTAACTAAAGAGGAGGGGATCAAAAAATGGTTTACTGACATCCAAACAGTCAGTAATGGAAACCACACCCTGCTCTACCAGGTATGGAATAATCGGGACGAACCCCTGCCCGAGAACATACCTGAGAATTACAGGCTGGAGTACCTTGCAGTCGAAGGCCCAGACCCGACCACGTCGTATTCAGAACACCATCAACAATCATCCACATCATATGGCCTCAATACCTTCCCATACCATCCGTCAGGGCGCATCCGGTTCGGAGAGCTAAACCCGGAGCTCTGCGCCTCCGCCATCGAGAACTCAAACAAAGTAGAAACGGAAGTCGACTGCCTCGATGACCCAGACCTTTATCAGTTCCACTTCCCCATCGCATCCCACGACCACATAGTAACCTGGCACCAGAGCGCGGATTTCGTGGCAGACAGGGACAGCCGTTTCTTCTGGCGCCTGCTCGCCAAATACAGCGAGACCAACTGGCAGACGGACTCGGAGGACGAACACCAACTGCTTCAGTATTACGACGGACGGGGAAAAATCCTGCACCCCGCCTACTTCAACGTGAAAGCACAGCACGAAGGATGCCTTTGCCTGAAAGCATCCCAACACGCCGAAGTTGCCGAATGGTTCGCGGCCCAGAGGGCCCTGCAGACCGGTCCAACGCAGCTCTACTGGGCCCCGGTTTGGAAGGTCCAATAAGAGCAATGAAAGACAAATCCAGGGTCCATTCTGACCTACAAAATCCTAGGCAGTGTCGTCAAAATCGTAGGAAGATGTTAGATTTTTGTGTAGCAAGTGAGTGTGAAGGGTGGGGATATGGCAGCAGCGCATCGGCGTCACGATATTTCGGACCAAGTTTGGGAAAGGTTGCGACCCCTTTTGCCTGGGGACGGATTCAAGAGGGGTCGACCGGCCCGGGACAACCGACTGTTTCTGAACGCGGTGTTCTGGATTCTGCGAACTGGGGCACCCTGGCGGGATCTGCCGCCCGACTACGGAGATTGGAAGAATACCCATCGACGCTTCTGTCGCTGGAGGGATGGGGGCGTCTGGAAGCGGTTGCTGGACTCCGTCATCGACGATCCGGATTTTGAGTGGCTGATGATCGACGCCAGCTACATCAAGGTTCATCCCCATGGGACTGGAGCCCGGGGAGGCAACCAAGCCATAGGACGTACAAAAGGGGGCTGAACAGCAAACTGCACCTGGCGGTAGACTCTCATGGCATGCCGGTACGTTTGAGCCTGAGTGAGGGAACGGTAGCGGACTGCACCCAGGCGCATTCATTGATTGATGATATCTCAGCCGAATATCTGCTGGCGGACCGAGGCTACGACACCGATGCCATCGTGGCTGAAGCCGAGGCTCGGGGAATACAGCCGGTAATACCACCGAGAAGTCACCGCAAGGAACCCCGGTATTACGACCAGGCTCTGTACAAACTACGTCATTTGGTGGAGAACGCATTTCTATACTTCAAACAATGGAGAGCAGTAGCTACCCGATATGCCAAAAACGAAGCCTCGTTCCTGGCGATCTGCCAAATCCGCGCCCTGGCATTCTGGAGCAGATTATTTTGACGACACTCCCTAAGTCGCTGCCACCAGTCCACTTCGTTTAAGGAAACGGGATGGGCTTCCAGCCATGAGGAAAAAGGAAATAATTTGCACAAGGAATCGGAATCAAAAAGATTCATTGTGAAAAGTCATAATTGAGGAGCAAGCATGCCAGAGCAGAGAATAAACGGGTGGACCATCAGAGCCTCAAAAGCCCACGGGCACCAGGATGGATACCACCTGCAAGGGGAATGCGTAACCTGGGACTGCTTTACCAGGCAGCACGAAAGGTTGAGAAACCCAAGCAAACCCGCCAGGACGGAAACTGAAGTTGCCGTGATCTATTTCAGGGAAATGGGGCAAATGCCTCACTTGCAGGACCTAGGCCTCCTGATCACAGGCCACTGCCAGGGCAGGCCCGACCAGATGAGGTTCATCCTGCCGCCGGTAGACCAGCCCCCCACCCCCCACGCAAACATCAGGACGCTGACCCAGGCAGTTCCCATCCACACCGCCCTCTACACTAGCGCGGGCCAGCGGGGAGGCGTAATCTTCCCCCTGGAATTCTGGGATCTCCAGCTCGACGAGAACCGGGCAAATGCCCAGACCATTGACATCCTCATAACCGTCGTACACGAATCCTTCGCGAGCTACGCCAAAAAGCTGGCGGTGCAGAAAGGAGTAACCACCATCTACGACCCGGGCCTGGACCAAATGGACGAAATGCTAAAAACGCACCCCTCGGTCGACCACCAGCCGGGCGTTTTCACCCTGGCCGTTACCGCAGCCGGACAACCCGCAGCCATGACCTGCGTAACGGAAGAGCAGGCCAGGGCCAAGAGCATCAGGGCGTTCACCGAACTCTACCGCCCGGCGGACCTGGTGAAAAGCGCCAGCCTCCAGACGCCCCGCTGATTTCCCGGCACTCAATACCATGAAGAACCTGCCCAAATCTCAGGAGTAGACAGAGCCTTCGTACCGAATATCGACCCACGTATCAGGGAGAAATAAGAGCCATGACAGACTCAGGAAAGCAACGGTCAATCGCGGAACTGGAACTCTTCCTGACAAGGGACCAGACAGCCCTGTGCAAATTCATGGCAAGCCATGCCAAGTCCTCCCTCACAGAGGAAAACTAACCCTTTCCCGACTGGAAAGAAGGCCGGCTTTGGCGAAAAGCGAACCATCCTCCCAGACCGCTAGCTCTTGAGGAAACCAAAACACAGCCAAGCTATCTCAAACGAAGGAGGCCCGACTTGTCAATAAGAGACCTGCAGCAAGCCGTCAGAGCAGCACAAAGGACCATCCAGGCATGGGAGAAAAGCAACACCGACCCACTAGAAGAAAGAACCCGAAGTGAGCTTATCGACCCCGTGCTGAAAGCGCTCGGGTGGCCTGTCAATTACGGGCAGCGGAGCCGGAGAAACCGCAAACCCTGCATTACCGAGTACTATCCTTATGAGGACTTCGCCTACAGAGTGGATTACGCGATGTTCGATAATCACGGCAAAGAAGTTATCATCATCGAGGCAAAACATTTCCTGGAACACACCAAAGACCACTACCTCCAGCTCGCTGACTACTGTGACGATGCCCGCAACATGAAAGCCGTTCTCACCAATGGCGAGTACTGGAACGTCGTAGTCTTCGACCAACGAGGTATAGTCCACGAAGAAAACCCCATCAGCATCATGTGGGACAACAGCGGGGAAACTGTCGACCACCTCTACCGTCTCCTCTCCAGGGAGCACAATCGAGTAAATCCCAATAGCAGCGTCACCTGGAAGAGATAGCCCACTCCTCCCTGAGGGTATCCGCCCTTGAAGACACCGACAAATTCGTAAATCGGTCCCAAGTAGAGTTAGAATCCGTGCTTGCTGCGCCAGCCTCCAATTCCGGAGGTCTACTTTCCAGGAAAACCAAGAAGCACCAACCTCATCATGCGAAACGGGCACCTCGCGAACATTGAAAACGGAGCAACGGAGAACCGATGCCAGCTAAGTGCGGGAGACCCGCATACCTGACCACCGGCCAGAAAAAACTGCTGGTGCTGCTGCCGTTCAAGCTGAAGATTCAAAGCTTGTGCCTGTCCGCCCGCAATAGAAGCGACCCCTCCAACAGGGCCGTCGTAATCACCGTGACGGTCCTCGCTCCCTCCGCTAATAACACGACCCTGGCCCTCCATCCGGGGGGTCTTCAACCCGCCCTGGACGGACATGGATGGGAACCCGAACAGTAACTAGCCGACTGCTCGCCAAAATGCTGGGAGACCAGGCTCCCACCCAGCCAGGATAGCGCACCGGACGGGACTGCATTCCCTTTATCAAAAAGGCAATACTGGCCAAGCCCAACAAAGCAGGTAGCAACACCCAGGAAGAATCAATGACTTGGAGGTGATGGATTGCCCAGATGGTCAACCAAAAGAATGAAGACATATTCCGCCGTGCCGGTGGACGTTGTTCTATATGTAGTCAACCACAAACCCTGAGCGGATACAGCAAAAGATGGAACGAGGAATTAAGTCCGTCGGAAAACCCAACAGAACAGATAACAAGAAAGGACGTCAGGATGCAAGTCATTACTCATTACGTCAGACCAGACAACAGTGAGGCACACCATAAAATGCTACCGGTTTGCGGACAATCTGAAAACGAAGACAAGGTTACTATCGTACCGGAATTCGTCAACTGCAAACCCTGCAGGAATACAAATGAATTCAAGACAGACAGATTTGAGGACGATTAATATTAGAAGATCAATGCGTCATATCCAACCCGGCAAGAACGCCAACCGGTGCAAATCGACGGCGACACACCCCAACTAGCCGAGCAGCCCGGACGATTCAACACCACTAGGGGAGGCTGAAGTGCATGCGAGATGCTCCCAAAACCGGCCGGAGGGCCGGAGGGTACGCGACAGCAACCTGCCCCCAAACGGACCCGTAAACTGCCCAACCAGTCCCAAATTCACACCATCGGAAAAGACGATCTGATGACACCAGACAATTGAGAACGCGGGAATACCTAGTACCTTGTCAAGCTTGGTTTGAGTGTTTAAAGGGTGATTGACTGGTAGTGCTAATCTGTTGATAGAACGTGTTGTTGTGAGGTGATGGTGTGGTCAGGGAGAAATTTGCGGTTCGGCTGACGCCGGAGCAGCGCGACCAACTGGAGCACATGGTCCGGGCTGGGAAGAGTTCCGCCCGGGTTACCACTCGGGCCCGCATTTTGCTCAAGATCGACGAGGGCTGGTCGGCGCCCCGGGTGGCCCAGGCCTGGACGTATCTGAAGGCACGGTGTTCCGGCTCAAGCGGCGTTTCGCCGAAGATGGGTTGGAGGGGACGCTGAAGGACCGGGTCCAGGCCCACCGGTACCGGAAGCTAGACCACCTGGAGGAGGCCCACCTGATCGCCCTGGCCTGCAGTCCGGCGCCTGAGGGCCACGACCACTGGACCCTGCGGCTGCTGGCGGACCGGATGGTGGAGCTGGGAGTGGTGGAGTCGCTAGCGCCGGAGACGGTGCGGTTGCGGTTGAAAAAAACGCGCTCAAGCCGTGGCAGAAGAAGGAGTGGTGCATCCCCAAAGTGAGCGCCGACTTTGTGGCCCACATGGAGGATGTCCTGGATCTGTATGCCGAGCCCCATGATCCCCAGCGGCCGGTAGTCTGTTTTGACGAGACCTCCACCCAGTTGCTGGCCGACACCAGGGAACCGATTCCGGCCAAGCCTGGCAGGCCCAGGCAGGAGGACTACGAATACCGGCGAGAGGGCACCCGCAATCTGTTCCTGGCCTGTGAGCCCAGGGCGGGCTGGCGCCACGTGGCGGTAACGGAGCGGCGCACCAAAGAGGACTTTGCCCGCCAGATGCAGTGGCTGGTGGATGAGGCCTACCCCGACGTCCCCGTGGTCCGCCTGGTTCTGGACAATTTGAACACCCACAGAATGGCGTCGCTGTATGAAACCTTTCCCGCTGCGGAGGCCCGGCGCATCGCCACACGGCTGGAATTTCACTACACCCCCAAGCATGGCAGTTGGTTGAATATGGCGGAGATCGAATTCAGCGTCTTCTCGCGCAGTTGCCTCAGGAAGCGTCTTGCCGACGAGGAATCCCTCTGCCGAGAGGTCCAGGCTCTGGAGCTGGAACGGAATCAGGCTCAAGCCGGCATCAACTGGCAGTTCACTGCCCAAGACGCAAGGGGTAAACTACGTCGCCTTTACCCCTGTCAATCCTGATTGGTTCTGGTACTAGTAGCAAAACTAGTAGCGGCACTCTCTCTTCCAAACGCCGCGACCAATGTAGCGGACCCTGCAGTAGAACTTAAAGAGCGTCTCAAAAACTTAGAAGACGGCAGCTTATTCCAAGACGCAGGAATAGTAAACATACTCGCAGGCGATTTCTTCGCTTGGTATTTGGACGACGTTTATTGGGACGATCTAAAGCAGCCTATCGAAGCCACACTAACCACACTTCAACACGTCAACTTCGACATCGAGCGAAAAGAACTGTCATCAGTGAGAGACCTTTTCAAGGGAATGTACGAGACATTCATGCCGAGAGCCCTCCGCCACGCCATGGGAGAGTTTTACACACCCGACTGGCTAGCAGCCCATGCCCTAGACAAGATCGGATGGAACCCCAATAACCAGCTACTGGATCCAACCTGCGGTACTGGAACCTTTCTCCTAGAGGCGATTAAAAGGCGCCTGATGTCACAAGAATACGACAAGGAACGGAAACCCGACACCAGAAAACTCCTTGAAGGCATATACGGAATGGACCTCAATCCGCTAGCGGTCCTCGCCGCCCGAGCATCCATCGTAGTCTTCTTATCGCCGTACATAACTCCTGAAAACCCTGTCACCATCCCAGTATGGATGGCCGACGCCATCAATTCCTCCACGAGAACAGGTGAAAACTTCGAGCACCAGTTACTAACCGAAAAGGGACTGAAGACTTTTAAAGTACCGTCCTCTCTAGTCAACAGTGTGGAATTCCACCGCATATTTCTCTCAATCATGGAATTAATAAACACAAACATGGACCACGGAGAAATTGAACATACCATACGGGGAGAATTCAACCTGGAATACTTGGATTTGAAAGAAAGCCAGGCATTCGCCGAAACCATCAAGAACCTTGTAGAACTCCACGCTGAGAGCTGGGATGGCATCTGGTGTCCAATCCTAGCAGACCGCTTTACCGCGGGTGCTATCCCAAAGGTATCCCATATCGCAGGAAATCCACCGTGGGTAAAGTGGAGCCACCTCCCGCCAGAATATGCCAACTTCATAAAAGAAAAATGCCGACGCAGCGGAGTCTTCAGTCAAGACACCTGGTTTGGAGGAATAGAATCTGATATATCAACGGTAATAACATTCGAAGCCATGAGGAAATGGCTTGAACCAGAAGGAAAACTCGCTTTCTATATTACCGGAACCATATTCTCTAATGAATCCAGTCAGGGATTCAGAAAAATGCAATACTACCAAGGACAGAGAGCGTCCATACAAGAAGTAGAAGACTTCAAAGCCATTTCGCCTTTTGAAGGCGTCTCAAACCACCCGACTTTAATCACAATACACAACGGAAGCCCGACGATTTATCCAGTCGGCTATCGCATCTGGAATCTCAAAGACAAAAAAAGGAGAGCGAAAAAGAAAACTTTTAACTCTTGGGAAGAATTCGAGAAGGCAGCCACCCCAACAAACCTACTCGCCCGACCCGTCTACGGTAGTGACGAAGGGCCTTGGCTGAAAGGAACAGCTTCCCAGCACGAACAATGGCCCCTAATTTTCAAGACCGACGAAGAACCTAATTATCTAGCCCGCAAAGGGGTCTGCACAGACAGAAACGGTATATTCTTTGTCAAAGTATCCGACCACCGTTCACCAGGATACTGCTCAATCAGCAACAACCCATCTCTGGGAAGAAAACCAGACATTCAAGCAATGAGACGTGCAACTGTAGAGACAGACCACGTGTTCCCGTTAATCCGGGGAAAAGGAGTCAGCGCATTCCAAGCTACAGCGGACCCAGATTATTTCATTCTGCTGCCTCAGAAAACAATGCACGGAAACCCGGAGCTCCCGAGAGAAGCACGCAACACTTACCGGTACCTCACTAGGTTTAAGACAATCCTGGAAGGCAGATCAAGCTACCGTAGGTATCAAAAAGGCCAGCCTTTTTGGTCAATTTGGAACGTAGGTCCATATACCTTTGCACCCTACAAAGTGGTATGGAAGGAGATGTCAGGAAACCGCTTCCAAGCCGCATATATCAGCAACCTCAAGGACAACATATTGGGAAATAAATTACTTATTCCCGACCACAAAGTCTACTTCGTTCCAGCATGGAACGAGGACGAAGCCGCATATCTTACCGGAATGCTGAACGCTCCTTCCGTAGCGCAGGCAGTATCAGCTTACAGCCCAAACCTGAGCCTAGGGGTCAACGTAGTAGAACACTTAGCTATACCCACATACAACCAGGCAGACATCAACCACCGGCTGATAGCAGGGCTATCTAAGCACATCACAGAACGAGGTAAGGGACCCTACCCAGGAAACCTAGAATACCTGGACCACCTAGCACACAAGAATTTCAGAAATGCCAAAACAGACCAGTCCAAACTGAAGCGAAGAACATCAACAGACTAAACTACATAAAACCCCGACACCGCCTTAACTGTTGCAAACTGCACCGAGGCCCTGTCACCATACCTGAGAAAATTCCGCTACTCGGTACCCGACTCCGACCCGGCTTGAATCCGTCGCCAAGTTGTCGAAACCCGTTAGCTTCATCGGTCAACTGTGGTGACGAATTGCGTTTATCGCAGGAGCCTGAAAATTCGGCCACATCCGGCCGACGGTCCGGCCTACTTTTCTGCCGAGGGCGGCTACCCGGTGGCTAAGCTTATTGTCGGGTCCGCAGATTGTACCCAGACGTTCTCCCGCCTCCGGCCATTAGTCCGTTGACTTATACGCTTCCGCTTTGGAATTCAGCTGTAGCTGTAGCTGTGGTTGGCGTATATGGTCAGGCTTTCCCACGGCCACGTCAATGTTTTCAATCTGTGGTCTCTCCATGGGGCACCGGCCACCAAGGGCATTGGCAGGGTGGCCCCACCGGATCTTGCTGGCCCGGATGGAGGTCTTCACCTGAGCCTCAGCTTTCCCTGTTCTTCCAGTAATCCCGTCCGAGCGATGGCACCACACCTGGGCTGGTGAGGGTATATTGGTTGTGCCTTACCAGGCATATGAGGCCGGACAGTGGGAGGGATCTCCGTTCCCTGCTCAATCTGGCCTGCCTGCAGGACCTGCAGAACTGAATTCGCGCCACGGCCACAGTATGGGACCCCGCCAGGGGGAGCCGAGGGCTCAGAAACATCTTTGATTTCGCCGCGGAGGATTGCCGTGGCATCCGGCATGAGAATCCCGTCCATGTCCCCCGACAACCGGCCTGACGCGCTCACCCGTGGCTGTCTGCTGCTGGCAGCCGCGCTGCCGTGGTACGCGGTGGCCTCCGGCGTCTACGGCCTCTATTTCTACGTTCTCCTACTGGTTCCCATGGCCGGTGGAATACTGGAGGGATCTGCCCAGGAGATGGTGACCGGCGTCCTGTTTGGCTTTACGGTGGCAGCGGCCCTGCCACTGGCCCTGCTGCTGTTGCTGACGATGCCGGCCGGGTTGCTCTGGGCAGTGTTCCGTCGCCCGCTCCGCGGGCTGCCTGGGAGAGTGGTCAGGGGCGGATGCGTCGCCTCTATGGCGTTTGCGGCAACCTACGCTGCCCTCATATTTGTAAGCAATGTAATTGACCTGAGCCAGGATGGGGCTGTCTTCCAGTGGTGGGCGGACTGGGTCCACGTGGTGGCGCTGCTTGTTGGCCTGGCCGCCACATGGCGGGCCTGGCGGTGGCTGCGCCGCCCAGTCCCGTGATCGTCGACTGGATGGGAGCACGTCCCCTGCCCCACGCAACAAGCCCCCGGCAGCATGCAGCCGGGGACCCATTGACCGGTCTATCCGGTAATCGTTTCCTCACCAGACTATCTGATTCCAGCAGTTGCCGTTCACGAAGGTCAGATGACGGACCTTGCCGCCCAGGATGGCCTGGGCGGTGGCCTTGCGTGGGCAGGGCAGGCAGCAAGATGCCATTGCTTCAAACACCCAGGGCAGGTCTATCCCCGCGTTGGCGGGGCAGCCTCTTTTGGTCATGGCACGGAGGCCCTGTTCGACGGTCTATCCCCGCGTTGGCGGGGCAGCCAAGGGGACAATACGCAGACAGAGCCCCGGAAAGGGTCTATCCCCGCGTTGGCGGGGCAGCCTCGCCAGATGAGGCCCGTTTCGGCTCTGCAGTTGGTCTATCCCCGCGTTGGCGGGGCAGCCGATCATGTTTCCGTAGGTCCTCTTGACCATGGAGGTCTATCCCCGCGTTGGCGGGGCAGCCCCCCCCTGCTTTTAAGATCACGCCCATGCGAAGGTCTATCCCCGCGTTGGCGGGGCAGCCACAGGCCCAGGTAATCGCGCCTGGCGGCGATGAGGTCTATCCCCGCGTTGGCGGGGCAGCCAGTCTACGTGGCGCCCAACAAGATTCCGGAAAAGGTCTATCCCCGCGTTGGCGGGGCAGCCGTCAATTTCGGAACCCCTAGAGAATCCCCGATCGGTCTATCCCCGCGTTGGCGGGGCAGCCGATGTCGATCAGCTCCGTCCTGATGTGGCGGGGGGTCTATCCCCGCGTTGGCGGGGCAGCCTTGTCGATCATGTGGGAGTAACCGGCGACTACGGGTCTATCCCCGCGTTGGCGGGGCAGCCTCTTATTCTGTGGAACTCGGAGTACCTATAACAGGTCTATCCCCGCGTTGGCGGGGCAGCCCCTATTTGACCAATGTTTCCAGCCTGCTTTTATTATATTATCCCCCTTCTTACCTCACTCATACTCTACCAGATAGACACCGTCTCCATCTACGATGTCCTTCGGCGCCTCCCCCAGCTTACGGATGCTCTGGTCACTGACTGCCGCCGAGTCCCGGTACGTCATTGCTATGGAACACTGGCCAAATTGGAAGTACCAGCCCGTCAGCACATCCCATATCCACTCCCTGATCCCAGCTGTAATGTCTGGTGATGTGTACACCCCCAGAACAATCTCCAGCATGGTCGATGCGAGGCCCCCCGATCCCTGCCTTCCACGTTCTGAAACAGGGCCTTGATCCGGTCGATCATCTTGGAAATCACCCTCTCCCGACAAAACAACTCGCCAGTGGTTCTGCGGGTATACCGCTCGATATCCAATCTCGACTGGTCCATTATCTCGGGCCGACTGGAAGGATGCCGGCAACAGGATCGTATCCCGGAAGAGGTCGGCTATGTCCAAGGCAAAGGCCTCGCCATTTGCCCTGGCCGCGCCGTCGGCGGCAAAAGAGAAACGCCGCCCCCGCCTCTCGGCTCTGCGGGGCGGCGGCTTAGCGGGCGTCTCCTCCGCCCGCCCATTGATGAGAGTTTTCAGGAAAAGCTCGGCTTGGTCCCCGGACCTGGAGAACACAAATATGCGAAAGCAATAAAAGAGGAGGCCCAATAATGGCTTACGAACTGAACGACAACAAAATCCCCCACGGCTACGAAAGCCTGGATGCCCACAAGAAACGGCACCTCAATCCCGACACCGGCAGCCTGGACCACCGCGGACCCCAGCACAACGACTGGGTGCATTACCGGATGCTCAACCTGGCCGGCCCCGACCTGCTGGAGTGCGAACGGACCGCCCTGGAGCCCGGACAGCAGACCACCCTGACCTGGGACGCCGTCACCTGCCCCCACTGCGTGACCAGCATCGCCCAGTCCTGGGCCGGGTTCTGCGAGTTCGCGCCGCCCCTGGACCCCAAGGTCTACCACAGCAGCCTGGAGGACGTCTACGACGCGCCAACCGCCGAGAGCCTGGACCACATCTGGGACGCCTACACCGGCCGGCCCGTTTAGCCGGATCAGCAAAGGAGAAGCCCCGGCCCGTGGGTCGGGGCCCACCGAATTTGACGAAGAGAGGTGAAAGAGACCTTGCGGTACACACACTCATTCCCGCTGACCCAGCAGGTCATCAAGGCCGGGGACGCCAGCGACCGCAAATCGTGCCCGGTGGCCTGGGCCCTGTGGCTCCACGGGTACGACAACCCGGCTGTGGACGAATACTCGACCCGGCTCTACGGCGACTACCGGCAGGACGTCTTCCTGCACACGTACGCCGCCCGGACCTGGATCCGGGACTTCGATAACGAGTGCACCGTGCCCGCCGGCACCCTGGTCGTCGCCGTCGATACCGACCGCCCCGCCGAGGGCTCCCTGGACTTCGTCCGGCACGACGCCTGAGCGCCCGGGCGTCATATCATCCGGACACCGGGCCGTCCGGCTAGCAGGGCGTCGGCACGTTCCAACGTCAGACCGGCCCAGCGGCCGAACATCGGCACGGCAGGCCGTTTTACCGTCAGGCCGGCAGGACAGAGAGGAATAGGGATGGTAAAACACTGGGCCACCCAGACGGCAGAGTGGATGAGCGTCAGCCCATCAAGGCAAAGGAGCCCCGCACCGTCACGCCATGGGGGCGTCATGCCGGAGAGAGGGCAGGATGGTACCTCATACGGCCATACTGCCTTTCCACCAGCGGGCCTTCATTACGCCACACCACCACACCATTAGAACACCCCACCGTTACACCTTCAGGAAATTAGAGCGTCACGCCGTCAGCACGCTACACCATCAGGGCGTTACGCCGTCAGGCCGCTGGTACGCCACGACGCCAGGCCAGGCCGACGGTCCGCCGCCGGTACGGCTCCACCCCGATACACCACGGCGTCAGGACGGCAGAGCGTCAGGAGGTCAAGCCGTCCCAGCATCCGCGTTATCTCCCCACAGCCCGGGTCAGTGACCCGCAACCGTGACCCGCAACCGTGACTCCGAGGAGGAATATACCCTTGAGCACCCACAGCAGCAAGACCGGGGACCAGCCCCGCTACACCATCGACGAGATCCGCCGCGACGTGGAGGACTGGCTGAAGTTCGGCCCACCCACCGAGGTCCAGGACAGCGAGACCGGCACCGACACCGGCCACCACGAGCTGGTGGAGGAGCTGGTCATCGCCCGGCGCGCCGCCAACCCCAACATGCCGGCCAGCCGGGTAATCCACCAGGTCACCCAGGCCGACACCGACCGGTTCCTGGAGGATTCCTGGTACAGCGCCGCCGGCGAGCCCATCGACGACGTCACCGACGAGAACCAGGCCGACTTCCGCGAGGAGGTCCGGAGGGAGCTGGCCAGCTGCCCCAAACTCAGCCGCGCCGTCGCCGACTGCCTGGAGCGGGCCTTCAAACGCTACAGCGCCCGGGTCCACGGCGACGACTCGCCCTTCCGCGCCGACTACCTCGGCGAATACCCCGACGACGACGCCGACCCGCCGGTCCCCATCGACGAGTTTGACGACGAGCCGGAGATCCACACGGCCCTGCAGCCCACGGCCTGACCGGAGCTGAACAAGAGCCGAGGGAACAGGACAGTGGGCCAGCCGAACGGCTGACGCCGTACAGGCTGGCAAGAGGTGGCCGCCGAGCTGGCCACCCGGAAGGCAGGGATTTTAAGACCAAGGAGGGCTTTCGGCACAGCCTTAAGCCCGGGTCCCCAACTTTGAAATGCCCGCCCCCGAGGAGGGGCAGCGAAGGAGTAGACACGATGATGATGAGCAAGCACCAGGGAGCAACCGCACCGTGGAAGCCCGGCGAGACCGTCCGCTGCGGCGCCGAGTTCGTGACCTTCCAGCACCTGGCCGGCAAGGCCGCCATGATCACCCACGACGACGGCCTTATCGAGCTGGTACCCCTGCACACCCTGTCGGACCGCACCACCGGCGCCGCGGCCGAGCTGCAACTGGCCAGCTAACAGCCAGGAAAACCCGAACGACAACAACCTGCCGGCCGAGGCCACGGCGAGAAGGAGGAAGGAGATGACCACCGGCGCAATCGGAACCCAGCGCGACATCCTGATCACAGTCCGGAACCGGCAACACCTGGCGCCGGTGCTGGAGACCCTGCAGTCCATCAAAGCGTCCCAGGTCCTGCTGCAGCTGACCGGCAGCGACGACACCGAGTACCTGGTGCGCTACCAGGAATCAAAGGTCGAGCAGTCCAGCGCCCTGGTCAAGCTGCGCGTCCAGGCCGAGCCGAGCCCGCTGGCCGGACTGGAAGACCGCTACGAGGTGTGGGTCAGCGAGATCTACGCCAGCGCCCTGGGCGAGGAGGAGGCCGTCCGCGACTGGCAGAGGTTCTACGAGGGCATGCCCCAGGCCGACGGCAGCGAGGGGGAGCCCGGGCTGGCCCAGGACCCCATCGCCGCAGCGCTGCTGGCCGAGGGCTTCACCCTGACCCACTGGGGCGACCTGGACCGATCCGACCAGGAACGCTTCATGGACCACGTGCAGCTCTTCGCCGAGGGCCCGGAGTGGCTCTCGCCCGAGCTGATGGAGGGCAGCACGTCCCGCGCGGACGCCCTGGAGCGCTACGCCCCCTTTCTGCAGGCCCCGCACGACTGAAACCAGCCGCACCAGCGGCGAAGGAGAAGGAACAGGATGACCGCTACCCAACTGAAGAACCGGCCACAATGGGCCATTGACCCGTCGGGGCTGGCCGTCCAGGCCCGCCGACACGGCTTCGAGCCGGCCGCCAGGGACCTGGACCTGGCCCTGGAGGCGCAGGAGTTCATCTACAGCTGCAACGAGGCCCGCCTCCGGCTGGACATCGACCCCAACCGCTACGTCAACATGGAGCTGGCCTTCCACCAGCGCCGGGACCCCGGCATGCCAACGAATCCCCAGGTGATCAGGGAAGTGATCCAGGAGGCTGGACGGCCCGGCGAACTGCCCTCCGGAGTGGAACCAGCCCTGGTCAATGCCTTCCTGGAGATGGTGTCCGCCAGCTGGCTGGAATGGCGCCGGACGAACCGGTTGAAGTACCGGGGCGAATGCCGGCACTATCACGACCCCGAGGACGTCTGCCCGGAGCAGAGGCGGTGGGAAGAACTGGAGCAGCGCCTGCTCCACGACCTGGGCTGGGAGGACTGGGCCGCCGGCGCGGCCGCACCGTAGCAGAGACCCGCGCTGCTGGTATACTCAAGACTGAAGCCAAGAAGCCAGAAGGAGTTCAGGATATGAACGACCGAATGGACCGTCTGGAGAGCCGGATGCACGACCTGGACGTCAAGATGACCCGCGTGGACGTGCGCACCGGCAACGCCGAGGGACGGGCCTACGAGACTCACGCCGCCCGCAACATGCCTTACCTGCTCTACAGCCAGCTGGGCATACGCCGGGCAACGCCGGTGTACCGTTACCAGGCCGACGACCCGGACTCGCTGGCAGAGATGAACAACACGCCGCCGCCACCACCCCAGCTGACCGTGGGAGAACTGGCCGAACTGACCGATGCCGACATGGTCTTTCGCGGTCACGCCGACGCAGGGGAAGACACCGACCTCTACGTCATCATCGAGGCCTCGATCACGGGAGACCTGGACGACGTGACCCGAGCCGACCGGCGACGGGAACTCATGAGGAAACTGACCGAAGCACCCTGCCTGGCAGCAATAGTATGCGAGACCCTGAGAGAAACGGTGGCCCGAGGCCTCAGGAGAGAGAAGGCCGCTGACGGAAGACCCGAGAGGGACATCGTCGCACCCGACAGGTTCAACCCGAGGGCGCTGGACCCGCGAGAACGGAGACCCGTAGAACAGGAAATAGACACCCTCTTCAGGCCGGAAATCCAGGAGGTCCCGCGCCGTGACACCATCGACCAGGACGTCCACGTCCTGTACCTGGCCACCCGCAACAGCGGCTGACCAACGCGGCCTCACAACCGTCCCCGCGGCCGCCCGGACGTCCGGGCCACGAAGCCCCGCGGCGTGGGCTCCAGCAGCTCGGAGACCGTCGCCGTCCAGGTGCTGCCCGAGGCGGTCCTGACCTGGACCAGGTCGCCCACCGCCAGCGGCGCGGTGGACAGCACACCCCAGGCGCCGCCCGGCAGACGGTGGGGACGGACCGTCACCGGCGCCGACTTCTCCGATCCAACGTCCGATCCAACGTCGGACCCAGCGTCCGCAACCGGAGTGGCAGCCTGGCCCTCGACCGTGGTGGCCAAACCGTCCTCCGTCCTGCCACCTAAGTCCCCAACGTCGTCGTCCGTCCTGCCACCTAAGTCCGCTTCGGCTCCCGTTGCTTCGGCCCGGTCCGCCCTGCCACCTAAGTCCCCAGCTGCAGCGGCCAGCCTGCCACCTAAGAGACGCCGGACCGACGGGCTGAAGTCCGGACCGCGAACCACCATGCCCGGCTCCACCCGGTCGTCGCCCTCACCGCCCCACCGGCCGAGATACCCCAAGTGGCGCATCCGCGAACGTCCGTCAGACCACACGGACTCGCACAGGTAGGCATAGGGGCCGCAGCCGCGGATCATCTTCCAGACCACGTAGGCCATGCTTACGTCAAACTCCCCTTTTTTTGGGCCAGATGATACCACCTGGCCCCTGGCAGACGGCCTTCAAGAACCGGCAGGCACAGACGGTTCTGCCGTCAGGAAGCCAAGGCGTCAGGGAAGCCTGACTGGCGAGAATAAGCCCGTTGCCACCCGTTGCCAGCCAGCGCACGAGGCGGCAAAATGCAACAGCAACCGGACAAACCGAATTGACGGCAAGGAGGCCAGACATGTCAATAGGCATCAGGGCCCAGTTCACCAACGGCATCCTCGTCCCCCTGGATCCGCTGGACCTCAAGGAGGGGGCACTAGTCACGCTGGACATAAGCGAAGAAGCCGAGGAAACCGTGCTCGAGGCGACGGACCGGCTGCTCAGCTCAGCTCCGGCGGGGACGTGGGACAGCTCGCCGCCCGACGGGGCCGCAAATTACCGACATTACCTGTACGGCCACCCGAAGGAGGAAGAGTGCTGATGGCGGAGATCTTCGCCGACACCGGGTACTGGATCGCCCTGCTCAATCCGGCCGACCCGCTGCACCCCCGAGCCCGGGAGCTGGGCGTCGCCCTGCAGCGGGAGACCATAGTCACCACGGAGATGATATTCGCCGAGCTGCTGAACCACGAGAGCCGGTCCGGAGCCGCCAAACGACGCCTGACCGCCCAGGCCGTCGCCACGTGGACCGCCAACCGCCGGGTGAACGTCCTTCCCCAAACCACGCGGCAGTTTCACGATGCCCTGCAGCTCTACCTCGCCCGGCCCGACCAGGCATGGGGCCTAGTGGATTGCGCCAGCTTCCTGGCCATGGAACAGAGGGGAATCCGGGAGGCCCTGGCCTACGACCGGCACTTCCAGCAGGCCGGCTTCACCGCCCTGCTCAGGGAAACCCGCTGACAGGCCAGGAACTGGAATATCCAGCCGATACCCCCACTGCAGAAGCAATCAGGACGCCACAGCCCCAAGAGGGCAGGAAGGCAGGAGGTGAAAGACAATGGCCACCGAAGAGATGAGCCGGGCCGGGGCCCTGGGCTGGCAGGACTGCCCCCTGGTCGGAAGGGATCCGGAGCGCCTGAACGGCGCCTGGACGGTGGGAGACACCCGCCCGCCCCTCCACGCCATCTTCGACAACCTGGGCGCCGGCGCCAGCGTCGCCGAGCTGACCGAGTGGTTCGAGGGGCTCACCGAGGAACAGGTCAGGGGAACCCTGACCCACTACCCCCGCATGCTGGAATCCGACCTCCTGGAGCCGGCGGCGTGAGGAAACGGGCCGGGACCTCCTGAGGGATACCCGGCCAACAGAGGACCCCCCGCGAATCCGGCGCGCCACGCCGTCCCCGGATACGGCCGTCCCGCCCGGTGCCGGGAAAAGACCCCCTCCGTTTGACAACCACACCCCCGGATGCCTACCGTCTCCCCCAGGTGGACATAATCCCCGCACACAAGGAAACGCCCCGTCGTCAGCGACCACCTAAGGTCACCCTGACGGGGCGCTCCTCCCCCGGGCCGGTCCAAGGGCCCGGGGCTCCACCGCTGAACCCGGATCAGAGGCCTAACAGCGATGTGCAGCCAAAGCCTACCAACCCGCCGGGCCCGCTGGCAAGCGGACCGGGCGCAATTGCCGCCCACACCGGCCGCGCCGGCCAGCCCGGCATTCCCTCAATGTTACCCAAACACCGTCCCCGCCAACCCGCCAGCTACGGCGCCGGGGTACCCTTTCCGCACGCCCGGCCGGCCCAGGCCGGCGCAGCACGGGCCAGGGACACTTTTCGGGGACCAGGGAGATGAGCCGGTGAGATAGGACACGGCCCGTAACGCAGAAGGCCCCCGGGTGTTGAGACCACCCGGGGGCCGGATTCGCATCAGGCCGATTTGCCGCTTTCTTGCGGTTAACACAGCGCCCAGCGGGAGTAGTCAAAAACCCCGGTCGCAGGTTGCCCGCTTTCTGGTTGAGCAGCCGGACCCCTTAAAAATCCCCTTTGCAGAGGGGCAGGGCCCTCGTCGGCCTTTTTCGTAGCACCACCAAATTTAACCTCCCGCCGGGCGCAGGTCAAGACCCCACAAGGCCAATAAACCGGCCAAAACGGGGTGAACGACGCGCCCAACACGATCGCGGGAGGTTTCGCTTTGCCAGCGACCGAAGACGACGACGACACCGATACCGACGACCCACGCCACCGGACAGTCCAAGCAGAAGAGGGCAGCCAGGAACAAGGACCACGCCAGGAACTGTCTCAGGGCCCGGAAGAGGAACGGCCCCAGGAGCAGCACGGCCCGGCCCAGGCCAACGGTTCCGTCGACGTCCCCGCCGGAGGCCCGCGGGAGACCACGGAGGAAACTGCCGGGGCTCAGCCCCAGGAAGAGACCACGGGGGGCCGCCAGCCCGGGAAAGCGCCCAGGGAGGGCCGCCGGCCCCTCAACCGCGGCGCTCGTGGAGCGCCGCCGCGCCAGCCCGGCGCCAGAGGGCTCCCGGCCGGACAGGCCCGTCCCCAGCCGAAACCGGCCAGCACAGGCCCCCAGGCCGCCGCACAGCCCGTTTTCGCCCCCGCCGGGAGCGAGACACCAGCCCCCACGCCGGATCTCCGGCAAATCGGCTCTCCGCGCACCTCCTCCGGCAACCCGGCTCTCATGCCGGCGCCTCGGACACCCCCACGGGCGAGCCTTCCGCCACAAGCGCCGGCCCACGGCCAGGCAGCCCTGGCCCCCGACACCGGCCCAACCAACCGGCCCGTCCCCGGCCAATAACCGCCGTTCCGGGCCCCCACGGCCCGCCACAGCCCGCTTTCCGCCCCGCCCCCCCCCCCGCCAATACCCCGCCGTCCCGGCCCCCCCCGCCCCGCCCCGCCCCGATTCCCGCCCCGCGGGCACCGAAACACCCCCCCCGCCGCAGAATCACCGGCAAATCGGCTCTCAGCGCGAGGGGCCCGGGCCAGCGACCACCCCACGCCCGGTCTACGCCCTGCCCGACATCGTCCGCCTCCTCGACCACGGCGCCCACCTGGTCCTCTGCGCCCCCGTCGGCGCCACGCGAGACCGCCCTGACAACGATGGCCAGGACGGCGGCCAGCCCAAACAGGACAAACGGCCCCTCTGGAAACGCTGGCAGCTCCGCAGGCCCACCCTGCAGCAGCTCAATACCCACGCCCAGTCCGGCGGCCTCATCGGCGTCATCCCCGCATCCCTGAACTGCGCCGCCCTCGACGTCGACCAGGGCGATCCCGTACCCCTGCTGGCCAGCCATCCCCCGCGCTTCGTCGCCCGCTCCCTCTCCCCAGGAAGACTCCACGCCTGGTACCCCGCGCCCTGCAGCAACAGGACCAACGGCTACGGCTGCCCGGATCCGGACTGCCCGGCACGGCCCGGAGACTTCCGCTTCCAAACCGTCACCGGCGCTGGCACACAGAACTGCAACGGCCAGGTCGTCGGCCATAACGCCTACGTGGTCCTCTGGCACGACGCCATGGCCAGCCTCGCCGATACCCTGGACTACGAACAGCGCTTCTCACCGCCTACCCCACGTCCCATCGGCGCCGTGCCCCTGCTACGAACCAACAGCGCCCCGCGGCAGACCGGTCCAGAAGCCCAGGACGTCTACGACAACCCCGACCGCCCCGCACACCTGTCCCTCCACCACGTGAGCCCCGGCCATCGCAACAACGCCGCCTTTAACCACGTCCGACACCAGGCCTACGCCCTGAGACGCCACTACCGGCAGCCCAATTCCTACACGGCCTTCCTGCAGGCCGTAACCCGACTGGCCAGAAACGCCCGCAGCTCCATCAGGGACCGATCAGGGTTCCCGCCCGCCGAGGCCGATGCCATCGCCCGCTCCATCGCCCAGTGGTCCTGGACCCACATCCGCCCCACCCCATCGCCCTACGACCACACGCCCCACCGACAACGACAGCGCCGCTACGCCCAGCTCCAAGACCTGCAGCACCGCGTCAGCGAACGGCAGGCCCAGGCAGCACGCTACCGCGTCCTCGGCCTGTCCCAGCAGGCCGTCGGCCATTACACCGGCGTCTCCCCCAGAACCGTGCGCCGGGACCTGGCCGCCGTCGCCGCCAACGGCCCCCTGCCCTCCAGGCGCAACGCCCGCAGAACCCTCCAGGCCCAGGCCCAGAGCCGACAGAGGGCCGCCAGGGCAGCGCCAAATCCCAACACCGGCACAGCGGTCTCGGCGCCGCCCAGGGTCCGGGTTTCTTTGCCCCGGCGCCACGACGCCTTCCCGAATCCCACCCCCGTCCGCCAGTCGGCTCGACGGCCCTACTTCCCATCCCCACAGACTTCCGGCCGACCAGACCAGCATCCCCCCCTGATTATCCGGCTGGCGCCCGTCGCCTCCCCCGCCAATCGCCCACGTCACCGCCTGCCCCAACCAAGGCCGCCGTGACCACACCATCCCAACGCCCCGTCACCAACACCGTCCAGCTAAAACGACGCCCCCTTGAGGGCGCCGCCAGTAACTCCTGTGCCCCAACGACAGAAGGGGCGCCGATCCCTCAGCGCCCCCTCTCAGATCACCGGTAACCGGCCAGCCCAGCACCTACACCGGCCCCAGCTCCATGCGCCGCCGCTCAATGTAGTCCTGGATCACCGACTGGAACTCCTCGTACATCATGTCCGTTACGCTCCGGCCCGACGCCGACATATGCTCGTACTCCGCGTCCGCGTCCACTATCATCGTCTCGAACAATTCCTTCCCCGAGGGCTTCCGCTCCCCCATCATCCACTTCACCAGGCCACGCAACCCACGCCGCCGGTCCGCCAGCTTGATCTGTACCCACCGCAACCGCGTCAGACGCCGGTAGATCTCACGGTTGAACCGGTAAGCGTCCCACTCAAGCCCAGGCTCCGGTACCGTGTCCTTGAACTGCATGATCAGGCATAACTCGATCTGCTGCACCACCGCCATCGCCGCCAGATGGTCCTCCACCGGCAGGTCCAGCCGGAACTGGGTCGCTATCGCCCGACCACGCCCCCGCCACATCGCGTACCGCAACCGCTCCCGCTGCTCTACATACCCGTCCAACGGCACCGGCACCCCAGGCTCTATCTCGCTGCCCAACACCGCATGCAGTACGTTGTCCTCCACCGGCGACGCCTCCTCAGTCGGCGCCAGAGAGATCACCGGCAACAACTCCTCCACCAGCCCGGGTACCTCGTTACATCCAGCCACCCCAGGCCGGTACCGCTCCAACTCCAGCGCCAACCCGCCGTCCAGAGCCGCCCACGCCTCCCCCACCAGCCACTCACGTAACTGCGCCGACGGCGCCAGACGACCATCGTTCATCGCATGCAGCTGCTCTACCGACACCCCAGGCCACGCCCGCAGAAAGCCCTGCACCGACATCCGCGCCACCACCGCGCGGAACAGCGTCACCGTCTCCTCCCGTTCCAGGTCAACCATCCCATGGTCGACTTCCCCGTACCCGTCTCCCCCACCATCATCGTCCCCGAACTCATCATCCCCGTCCCCGTCCATCAACCGCTCTACCAGCTCGTCCTCGCTCTCGCTCTCCCAGGTCGGCTCCAGCCCGTCCAGCTCCCCATCGTCGCCCATCCGACCCGTATCACCTATCCCCATCTCGTTACCTCCATTCCCCAGGACCGGCTCTCCCAGCCCCTGGCTTAACCGCCATTGTAAACCCCTGAAGTCCCCGGGCGTCCTTCGCCTTTTTGCCCCGAGTCCCCGCTCCGCTTTTTTAGAACACCCACACACCCTTTTTCGGGGCCGCCAAAACCCCCGGGTTTCCGCCTGAAAAGGCGGTGACGTTGAGCGGAAGAGATTTCCATAGTTTTTGTATCTACTTCTATTGACAATCCCCCCCCCCGAGGGGGGTACTACCGGCCGTTTTGACGTTGAGCGGAAGGATTTATATCTGAGCCACATACGAAAGATTTGTGACGTTGAGCGGAAGAGATGTGACGTTGAGCGGAAGTCTTTTATAGCTGGGTCAGATACAAAAGTAGGCACAAATGAACCAGCCTCGACTTACCTGGAGCGGAGAAGCTCACATAGGAGAGTGACGTTGAGCGGAAGAATCCACCCGTTTGCCAGCTTTGCCAAGGAAAGGCCTGCCGGGACCAATTAAGAGCCGCGGAGCGGGCCAGAAAAACAAAAAATGACGTTGAGCGGAAGAACAATGACCTTCAGCGGAAGAATCCGCCCGTTTGTCAGCTTTGCCAACAGGGCCGTTCCGGGCCCATTTAAGCACCGGAGACCGGGCCAGAAAAACAGAAAATGACGTTAAGCGGAAGAACAATGACGTTGAGCGGAAGGAGTCAAATAGAAGACTGACCTTGGGCCGAAGACCAATGACGTTAAGCGGAAAAATCCGCCCGTTTGCCAGCTTTGCCAGGGGGGTGCAAAAATGGGACCCGAGAAAATTAGAACACACAGCACAAATGTGACGACAGGTATTTTGACACCCACCGGAAAGATATCAATTGCAAAAAAGACAAACTGAACGGAACAGAAAAGTTCAATTGCGAAAAAGACATAACCGAGAAATTCTGGCACACTTTAATAGATTCAACCAAAAAGCGAGGTTGACCATGAACAGAAACAACCCCTCCAGGAACACCCAGAATGACCACAGGGAAACCTTCACCGGCGCTGAGAACCTCGGATTCTCCGACGAAACCACCAGCGACGCAAGGAACAGCCGCGAGGAAGTAACCACCATAGAGGGGCATAACACGGACAACGCCATAGCCAGCGGCTTCATAGACAGACTGGAACAAAACCATTACGGGACATCATGGAAAGAGGCAGCCAAGGTCATCGAGGAAGGCGCCAACATGGCCAGCTACAATGAGGACGACCGCAAACAGATAAGCGAGGCCATCATCACAACCTTCCAGCAGATGGACTTCGAGTCCGACGGCCACCGCAACGAACTGGCCAGACTGGTATCCCACTCGGTCATGGAACCCATATATGACGCAAGGATCGCCGAGAGCGCCACAGCGAACAATCCGGCCGCAGCGGAGAACTACGGAGGACTCCCTGCAATGAGCCCGGAAGAGGTGCAAATGCACCACACAGACCAGCTGGCCGCAGCGATAATGGAAGGGAACGACAGCTACGCGGGTAGGCTGATCGACCAAGCAATAGACTGGAACCGGACCGAGTTCTGGAAGGACAAGCAGCTTACCTTCGCCACAATAAATGACTTCTCGGAGCACCCACACCTGCAGGACCACCTGATTACCAGGTGCAACGAGGAGAACTGGAACAAGACCATGAACTTCTCCGGACGGTCCGGAGAAAGCGGCTATAACGAAGCAAGCATCTACGCCGCAGCCTACACCCGGGAGCTCCTGCTTGACGCCATCGACAGCCGGGACAACGCCAGGTTCGAAGAAGTCATGGAGTTCATAACGACGGAAGGGCTGACCCCCGATGAATCCGCCAACCACGCGCCAGAGACGGACTTCCCGCCGATCGAAAGCCACGAGGGCATAGAGAAGGAGATAGAATTCGTAACGGGGTTCATACAAAAGGTTGAAAGCGGAGCCGAAAAGGTTCACCACCACGTCCTAGAGATCATGAACCGCGCAAGAAACGACCTGATCAACGACCGGAACACCCTGGCCGAGTACAGCGACATAACCGCCGCCATGACGGACATAGGAACCGGCGACGGGAATTCTCCCTGGGACCGGGCCCTGAACCAGGCCAAGGACATGCACGCCGAAACCTTCCAGGAAGCCACCTTTACCGCCAAGGCCATACACTTCCTGGCCGGACAATAAACACCGTCCCGGAACAGAGGAGTACGAAGATGACCACCACAAAGCAAAGGTCCGCGGCCGACTACAGCGTAGGTTACTCCAATAGTCACCAGACGCAGTACGCGACCAATTGGAATAACGAGAATTTCCAGGCCGCTTACCTGCAGGAACTGGAAAAAGAAGACCCCCAGGCTGCTGAACTGCTGGACGGAAAAAAGTCCATGCTGGACTTCACAAACGACGAAAAGCGGACCGTATCCGACGCCCTGGTAACCTCCTTCAACAAGATGGACTTCGACGGCGACAAAGACCGGCGCGACTGCGCCTGGAATGTCGCCGACGCCTTTTACCAGGAAACAATGAAGGAAATCCACGTGGACGAAGCGGTCAAGTTTTTCAACCTTGACCCCTCACTGGCGGACAAGCTAAAGACAGAAGGCATAACCAGACTGTCCTACCAGGCGGAAATAGACATGCCTGACGGCACCAGGATTGCCAACGACAACCCTACGGACTTCCTGTACGAGACCAAAGACCAGGCCAGCGCGAACCGGCTGCTGAAACACAGCCCCAGCTTCACCAGCGCCGACCACTTCGAGAAAATGCGAGCCGACTTCGCAGAAGCCCTCTACGAGAGCAACAACGACGCAGGGAAGGCCAGCGAGGATCTCTACCACCTCTGGGAATCGCACACTAAATCGAGCAAAATAAGTCTTCCCGAAGCCGAAGACATCGACTACAAGTGGATGTCCGACGCGAACCGCTCGGACCACGATAAGGAAGAAGGACTGAAGAAAATCCTCGATTTTTACACATCGGAGGGGCAGGAAAGGGCCGAGAGCTTTACCCTCTCAGAGAAAGACGACATACTGGAGGAATACCTGAGCTACGCAAGAACAGTGTCAGAGCGAAAACTCAGGAACCTGCTGGACAGCAAAACTATGACCGAACCAGAAAAAGACAAAGCCTACGAAGACGTGATACTGGACCTAGCGGACTTCGATCTGAGAGTTAAGGACTATGTAACCAAGGACGCGCCGCTGGTTGATAACTCAAACTTTGCCGACGAATCGGAATACCACTTCCTAACCACTGACAAAACTAGCTTCGCCACCGCAGAAGAGGCGCACGACACGGCAAAAGAAATAGTGGAATCCTTCCTGGAAGCATACGAAAAAGTTGACGCCAACAGCGCCATTAGGGACTACAGCTACCAGCCGGCAATGCTGCTGGCCCAGGAACTGAAAGCAACCCTGGACGACGCCGAACAGCAGTTCGCAGGGACCTTCGGAACCCCAGCGGAGGCCGGTTACCCGAAGAGCGAAGTAGAAAAAGCCCTCACATCGGTTATGAAGATGTCCGGGGGCATGTTCAACCACGACGGCACCAAGAGAAGCCGGACGGACCCCTACCCGTAGAAGCTACGCGAACTGAAGACCAGAAGAAGGGCCAGGAAGAAATTCCTGGCCCCTCTGATTTAACGGACCCCCACCACCTGAAAGGCGGTGGGGTAAAACCCAATGAGGCTAACTCATAACCCCAAACCAGAATAATCCAAAAAAATAAGAATGGCAAGACCGGTCAAAAAAAGGGGGGGATAACGACCAGGCGGAAGAAAACAAACGGGCAAAAGTTACCACTGAACGTGGTTAAAAAGCACTGAAAACGAAGTTGCAGGACACCCCCGCCCACAGGATAATAAAGAGGCTTAACTGCCCTCATACATTCCTTTTCACTAAGGATGGGCACATTAAGACAAAACCCAAATTAAAAGGAGGAAACTCTCATGGCTAACTCACAGTATAATTCCCGCTACGGTACTCGGAACAATGGTCGCGGATTCAGGAACTACACCCCCAAGACCACTCCCGAAGGTCACCGTTTGTTCTCTGTCAGTGGTAACACCGGAAAGGACGCCGCTGACTGGATGCTTCTGAACGCCGTCAACAAGAGCGTAAAAGCCCAGATCGAAGCCGACAACACCACCGAACTCCTCGGCGGTCGCATTGGCAAGATCGTTGCGGTTGGACAGAGGATCACCTTCAGCTCCGACTCCGGTCAGTCCCTTCCCGTATGGAACGTCACCGAATCCCACGTAGGCTTCTCCGAGGACGGCGCTTACATGGGTTACATCGGCAAGGCAGGCTTGAACCGCTTCATGCGCCTGAGCGACTCGGCAGTGATGCCCGTCCTTGGCGCGACCTACGAGGCTTCCACCAGGCTCACGATCCGGGAAGTCCCCAAGAGCCAGGAACCCACGCGGGAAGAGCTGGAATTGCATGCTTCCCGGGTTTCCGAGCAGGACGCGATGCGGGCCAACCGGGCCGCTTCCCGCGCCGAAGTTAACCAGCTCCTCGCCCAGAGCGAAGAGATGAGTTCCTTCACCGGCGGCAAGATCGTCGTGAAGGCCGCCCAGCTCTGCGACGTCGATTACTACGACGACAACGAGACGGACGAGAACATGCAGAAGAAGACCCGCCGCTGCGTGATCGTTTTCATCGACCAGTTCGTCAGCGAATCCGGCTCCCCCATCGGGGAATCGGCCGTGCAGCATAGCATGAGCCGCAGCACCGGATCCGAGGAAGAGCCGGGCGAAGGTTCCCCCGAGACGGATGCCCCGGCGGTCGAAGAAGGTCAGGAGCCCGAGACCGAGGAAGCCCCCAAGGGCCGCACTCGCCGGACCCCTCGCCTGAGCGTCGAAGGCTAGCCTTACACCGGTAAAAAAGGGAACCCCCGAGATCACATCAAAGGGGTTCCCCCAAAAAGCCGGCGGACGAGCCTCAACCTACAACTGAATACCGCCAAAACCTCCCGAAAGACCAGGCTGGATGGCCCCAAGCCCTAACAGGCAACAAAGGCCCCCAGCTCGTCGAAAACGGGTAGGGGCCGATAAACCCAGCACCGTCCAAGGCTCAGGCCAAGGACGGTGTTGCCTATGTTGGCATAGGCACCTTTACAACTAAATAACTTTTACCACCCAAATCCATCAGGAGGAGGGTAAAGGAGCTAACATCATGACTATGGTATTTAATAGCTCTGTCCAGGAGCTCGGAGACGAGCTGGACCAGCTGCTGCAAAACATCCGCGAGACCATGACCGAGGAAGACAACGACAAGGTCGATGAGGAACTGCAGCAGGACAAAGAGGCGTGGATCGCTAAGCGAGACCGCATCGTAACCAAGGGCCTCGAATGCGGGCTGATCACCGCCTGGATCACCAAAAAGGAGATCCGAACCAAAGACGTTACGGTACCCAACGGAACCAGGGCAAACTGGTTTCCGATGGCATCTCTGATGGGCCTGGAACACCCGGCCATTGTAACCGTGGAGAATCCGGAAGAGCCGACGGCGGAAGCAGGGGCAGTATGGGTGGAGGAAGTCAAAAACTTCCTGACAGCCAGCGGGCTAAGGGCCTACACCTGGACCATGGGGGACAACACCTCCATGTACGTCGCTGAAAGAAAGGCAGGCACTTACCTGCCGGAAAACATCGACGAACCCAGGGAGAAACAATCCTCAATTTCAGGCTTTACGTTCGAGCCTGGCGCGATACCCGGCAAGGTTTCCAAGCCCCTGCGGGCCCTGGGAATGAGCGCCGGAACCGTCCTGAGCACGGAGCCCAGCACCTGGTCAAACGGACAGGGTAAACTGAACCTCCCCGACGGGAAGTATGGCATCATCCGGTCCCACGACACCAAGGGAGCTGGTGACGGCGGGGGAATTATCAAGGAATCCTTCGCCCGAAAGCTGCTCCGCAGCGCAGGAATGAGCTACAGCCCCACAATGTACGGGCTCTACATCGTCGCCATCGGTAAGGACTTCGCATTCAAAGGGTTCCTGATCATACAGCCGGACCAGCGCTTCCCCACACGAGGGGAAAACGGAGAGTACATTCCGCTGACCACCGACATGCTGGTGGACAGCGAATCCTTCAAGAAGGTGGTGTTCAACACGAAGTTCACCATCGTCAAGGTAACTCCCCACACGGTCACGAACCAGGGATACCACTTCGTAACCCCGCTGATCCAGCTTCCGCTGTTCAACCGGTTCGTCAACTACCGCGAGGCGGCCCAGAAAATGCCTACCCTGGCCGACAAGGTTTTCGCGGACCATTGGAAGAAAGCAGCACACAGCGACCACACGGACAAGTTCGTGCGGGTGCCGCAGATGAACGTGAACCCGGAGTTCATCACCCAAATCGCACGGCTCAATGACACCGCGGACGACGGAGCCCTGGCATACGCCACCACCGGCAAATCAATGGCAGCCAGCCCCGGAGTGATGCGGAGAATCGTGGCCAAGCCCCTGAACAACTGGCTGCGGCACGACCGAAAGGCCGCTCCGGCGCCAGCCACCTTCGCGTCCGGGGAAACGGTTTACGCCGTCTATCCCTTCTACGCAGGGGTGAAAGAACCCGAACCGGGATACGCCCGCATGGTGTTCGGAAACAGGAACGGCAGGCGATGGAAAGGAATAGCCCTCAACCGGATAGACCACCAGCGCAACACGCAAGGGCTGGACACGCTGGACTTCGACAGCGACCGGGTAACCGGAATACCGCTGGACAACGAGGGCGTCAGCGAGATCCTGATAATGCGGACACCCCAGAGCATCGACGGAGGCTTGTGCCTCAAGCTGTACGAGAATGAAGCCGAACGGCTGACCAGCCTGGGATACGACTTTCACAAAAAACAGGCAGGCAACCGCTGGCCCGGGCTCTACGAGATCGACCTCGAAAGCGGGGAAGAGCTCTACCCGGCCATGCTGAAGCCGCCGCCGTTCGAAAACCCGCCCAAATGGACCAACAACGAAGAGGAAGGCATACAGTTCCTGTGCGACGTCTCTCCCCAGAGAGGCCACCTCGGGCAACTGACCAACATGCTTTGCAGCCTCGACTGGGCAGGGCACTTCACTCCCGAGTGGAAATTCCGTTTCAGCACCGATGGCGTGGACCACATGATCAACTGCGACGCCGACACCGGCGCCACGGTGGAGACAGTGAAGACGCACATCTACAACCTGGTAACCTCCGGGAAGCGGTTCGACCCCTGCACCTACGGCAGAATCTCCAAGCTGATGGAAAACAAACACGCGGAACTCCACGGAGACGAAGCCAAGATGCCGAAGCCCTTCCTGAAGTGCAACTCGGAAGACCCGCACCTCAAGATGTGGACCGACATCGCGATCACCCGGCTGATGATCCAGGTAAAACACGCCATTAACATGGCAAATGGCCCGGTGGCACGACTCACGGCAGAAGTGCCGGAGAGCACAGTTAAACTGGCGGCCAAAGCGCTTACCGCCAGAAACAAGAACTGGGCTATCACCCTCAAAAAATGCGACACCATCGCCCTGGCAGGTGGTCCCAACCACGAAGACGAGATCGAGAAACTCTTCGAGGCAGAAAAGAAACGGGACATAGACATCATCCGCCTGGCACAGCTGCGGGCATCCTGGGCCAAGGACTACCGACCCGGGGACTTCATGAGCGCGTGGATGCAAATGACGCTCACGAAAAGCAGCCGCTTTGACGAAGAAGGCGAGGAACACGAGGAGATCTCCATCCACAGCCTGGAAAAGGGTCTGACGGAAAAGGAAAAACTCGCCTACTACGCCAAGGGCAGCCAGCCCGGGGCGACCCCCCTAAGCGCCATCGTTCCGGTGGAAGCGCAGATGAAAAGCTTGTACAACAACCAGAAGTGCAAGGTAATAATCAAAAGCGTGAAGGGAGAGCGAAAGTTCTTCCTGGCCACACCCAACGAAAAGAGAACGCTGGCACAGCTGGGACCGAGCGCACAAAACTACGAGGGATACCCGCTCAAGGTCGTGGGATTCGTCCCCGACTACAGCGACCTGATGAAACAGGCGGACTGCCTGGTTCTGAAGATCGTACGCGGGAACAACGGAGACTAGGAAGACGCTGGCCGGGGACAGAAGCCAAGAGCCCCGGCCACCGCCAACAAAATCTCCCGTAAACTACGGCCACAAGCCGGAGGAGACCGAAACTGAGATGATCAAAGCCGTACTGGCCGCAGGAGTTCTCATAACAATTCTCCTGCTGCTGACCGCGGGCCTGGAAGACAGAACGTGGACGACCGAAGGCGCGGAACAGGAAAGAGTGCTGGACAGCCTCACGGCGGGGAAAACGCTAACCACCGAGAGGTCCCCTCAACCTCAGCCGCGCCTGACAGAATTCACAACGGACAGGACCTGCGCACCAAAGACTTGGACGCCAACCACCCAGGACAAATTCTACGCCACGGTAACCAGGGTAATAGATGGAGACACTCTGGAAATCCTGGCCGAAGGAGAGAAAGCCCGATTAAGACTTTGGGGAATTGACGCTCCAGAAATGGACCAAACTCAAGGCCAGCTGGCAAAAAAAATGCTCGAGCAGCTGACTGAAAATGAGTCCATTACCGTCCACGCCTACGGCCTGGACAAATACGGCAGAATACTCGGCCTGATCGAAACCAGCGACCAAAAAGCAGTCAACGCAACGCTGGTTGAGAAAGGCGCCGCCTATCATTACCCCTTCGGAGAATCAGCAGGACATACCTGCCTCACCGAAATGGAGAAGTTCGCCAGGCAAATGAGAATCGGGGTCTGGCAGAAGGATCCAAGGGGAGAAACAAGACCTTGGGAACGCCGCCGAGAGATAGCCGACGGAAGTGAAAGAGGGCCCTAACGGGCAGTAAAACGCCTAGTGCCAATCGGAAAACCCCGGAACCACCGCCTGAGGGCGGGCCGGGGTTTTTCTTTTTGCCTAGCTGAAAGTGACAGGGCAACCATTTACGCGCCAGGTTCCCGTATGACCCTTGCGGGCAGACTCCGTAGCCTCTGACAAAGTAGTCAAGGCCATCTGGAACCCGGGCTCAGCAGAGGATGCAACTTGAGTGAAAAGAGCCTCAGTATCTGAATCACGGCAAACCATCAGAAGAGGAAACCTCACCGCCGCCGGCTTGGCAAGATAGCCCTTGAGCTTAGCGGCCACCCGGGCAGCGCCACGGACCCGGCGTTCGTACTCAACATAATGCCAACCCGGCCCAAAAGGCGATTCACCGAAATAGACCAGCCCGTCCGGGGAGATACCCGCGCCAGGCAGGGACTCATAAGATCGCGTGCCCACGGCAGTCTCACAAAAGTCAGCAGCGAAAGAGGACATAACGGAACGAAGACCCCGTTCGTGTGGCACCATCCTGGGAACAACGGGCGGCCCAAGCGTTGCAAAAGAAAAATTATCGGGCACGCCGTCGCGCCGGCGGAGCTGATGAGCGCCAAGGCTGGAAAGAGAAACGGTATTGCCCTCACGCTTGAACAACGCTCCGGAAAGAAATTTCTCCAAGGACACACGACGACGGCCATCAACGGACCGAAACGCGCGCAACAACTCCCGATACTCTACAGAGGGCCACTGTGCGACGTAGTCGAGAATGTAGCTGGACACGTCCGGACGAAGTCCGGAAGAGCTGATATGCCTGGAAACAAAACGAGCCCAATTCGGGTCCTGTCTGGACCGATAGCGGGATTCCTGGGTCAGGTATCCGGTCGAACTGTCAGGCTCAAGGGGCTCCCCCCAAAAAACAGACTCAGGGAGAAAGGCAAAACGGGACAGGCCGGCCAGGCCGGAATCACCCACGGCTCGCTGCACAATCTCGCCCTGCCAGAGGTCAGACACGACAAAATAAAGACAGGCCGGACGGACCGGTTCCGACCGTTCCTCGCTGAGCCGTTGAAAGTCGGTAACAATGGAAGACAATCTAACGCCCAAAAATGAGTGAGATTGGCAAAGCCCGCTCCAAAGCAGGCAAAACCAACCGCGTTCAAAGCGAGCGACCGCGTCGAATGACACGCCATCAAACCAGTAAAAATCCACAAGGGAGCCCAAATTTTCAGTCTCTCGAAGGAGGACAGAATAAAAAGCCTCAACGAGAGGAAGGCGATCCAACAGGCGCTCCAAACCCCCATCAAGATGGAAGAAAGCAGGAGGGCTAACGCCGTCCACAAAAACCGGGGGCAGCAACCAGTAACGAAAGACAGGTGACTGAGACCAGCCAATGGATACACAGGAAACACAATCACGCTCCCTGAGCTCCTTGAGAATTCGCCATACCTGCCGAAGAGGAACCCCGGAAAGAGCAGACAGTTCCGCAGCCGAAGCCAGCGGAAGAAAGTAGAGCAACTGAACTATGATCTCTGAATACCCCCGGCCGACCGAAACAGAGGACCCAAGGGACTCAACCCACTGCATACTCAGCAAAACTTCACCAGAAAAAATCAGCTATTGCCACGCTGCTTTTTGAATTGATAGGCAGCCTTCTGCTCCTTCACAGTAGACGTAACCTGAACGTCAGTCCTGGCGGCAACGTCTTCGACCGTCGGACGCTTGCGAAACGTCTCAAGGACGTCCTCGACATCAACCACACCATAATCAGCCTTTAAGAGACCGTGCAGCTCCCTGATGCGGATCGTCGCTCGATCCAAGCTATCGGCATACTTGGCCTTAAACCGAGCCTCCAGCTCCGGGCCGAGCTCCCGGCGTACCTCAGCCTTCGCAGACTCCGCGGCCTGCCGGCGAACAGAACTCCAGCTGTCCCCCAGGAAAGACTTGAGCAAGACCTGCATGAGAGGATCCCTGGGGCCAACGCGCTCCAACTCGGCTATGAACTGCTCGGAAAAGCTGCTCTTCGACCGAACACGCTCAACAACGTCGTAAAAATTGCCCAGACTCAATTGGCCCAGCGGGATCGTAATGCCGCCAATCTCAATCACTTCCTGAGCGTCAACCAAAGCAGAATCAATTCCCCCATCGGGTTCCTTAGAGCCCTCACCAGGGACACCAATCGAAGGATTCAACGAATCAGCAACACGACCGTCCCCGGAGAAAACAGCAAGCGACTCCGCGCCTGCTTCGACCGGAGACTCAAAACAGCCATCAACGACGCCGCCTCGGCCGCCTGCCTCCAGATCTTGAATGAGATCATCGTCTGAATCTACGACCAGAGTCCCGTCGGAATGAAGAACCTCCACATTGGGAGAGCTGTCCTGACCGGACGAAACAAGGACATCATCAGATGAGACTTCACTGACAGGCGTAGCCTCCTTCTGAGGCTCAGAAGAAACTTCATCAAATAACGGGGCGCCGCCCAAAGGACCAAGAGGAACGGAGGGCCGGGAACGGGTAGCCGGCCGATCAACGGCGACACCATCGGCAGCGCCGTTCTCGGACACCGATGAACCCACGGCAAGATCCGCAGAACTCGGCTGAGACGCCGGAGGCTCGGAAGCTGCGACCTCCGCTGGACGGTCCATAACTGCAGAAACAGAGGGGGTTGCACCAAACGCTGGAGCCGCAGTCTCTGAAAAAGCGCCCGAAGGAGGGGGCACCGGCGACCGAGGACCACGACCAGGAGGAGGCCGCCGCGAGCCGCCTGAATCCGAACCAGACGAGTTACCCGGTTCGGAAGAATCGTCAGAGCCACCTGAAGCCGATTCACCAGCAGAGCCAGACTCGGCAGCCGCAGCTTCACGAGCCTCAGCCGCCTTACGGCGCCGCTCCGCCGCGGAAACGTCTACCTGGGTGTTGCTGCTGGAGGAACCGCGCCGGTTACCCTGGCCGGAATCCCCGGCCGGAGGCTCACCGGCCGGCTGACCGCCGTGAAGCTTCCGCATGCCCTCAGCCTCAATGCTCTTACGGGCCTCGGCCCAGTCAACGGTGTAGGCGTCGGAAGCCTTGATTACCGCCTCATAACTGGACTCGTACCGGGTTGTAGCCTCCGGTGGCGGCTTGGTCTTCATGCTGAAGGCCTGATAGCACTTCGTATCGGAATTGATACGAACGATGCAATGATGAGGGTCGAGATCAACCAGATGGTGAGCCGCCACCCGCTCCGCGTTCATCTCCTCGCAAATTACGTGAGCATCCTCAGCAGAGACCTGGTAGGAGATAATGCAGCCCGTATTGGCCAACACACCGGACTTGAGCCGACGCTCACCCTGGTCCAGACGGACCACCGACTGAGTGGCCAGAACCAGAGAACCGCCATACTTACGAACTTCGGCCAACATCCCTTCCCAATTCGCCCCAGTGACAGTTTGAAATTCGTCACAAACGAGCATACAACGCTTTCGCTGCGCGGCCGGAATAGACTCCTGATCACGCAGGGCCGACTCGACAAGGCTTACCATCGTGCCACCCATCAGAGCCGCCGGCTGGACACCGATGGTGCCCTGAGCGGTCGACACAAAAAGGACCAGTCCCTCCTCCAGAACATCAGACAAAAGAAGAGTAGACTCCCGCTGTCCCATAATCACCGAGGACCGAAGGTTTGACTCATAGGCGCCGATCCGGCTGTGAACCGGGCCCACGGCATCACCTTTGGTCTCCCGCCCCCAGTTCAAATATTGGCGAAACCAGCTGATGAGCGACGGGTCCTTGACCCGGCTGATCACCTGGTTCTGAAAGGCCGAGAACTGCGGCTCCTGATCCTTGCCGCCCGTATTAACACCATCATCCAACAGCTTGAGGATATCCATCATCGTCATATAGCTGTCGCGGGGCGTATCAGCATGGGCATTGTATTCATAGAGCATGAGAAGGCTTCTTTTGAGGAGGTCTTCGAGGCGATTTCCCCAGGCTTCCCACAGATAGCGAAGCGTGGTCACGATGGTATCAACGCACCGGTCCCGGTCAGTGAAAAGCTCGGGATCCAACAGATTGATGCCCGGAACCCGGTCCAGACGCCCAAAGTCAAGCAAACGGATCTTCGGAACCAGCTCAGGCGGAACGGAGTAAAGGAGATCCTGGACCAGGTCAGCATGGGGGTCAACGACCACAATGGCCGAATCATCCAGGCCCTGGGCCTTACGCATCATCTTATGCTGAAGAATATGCTTAACCATCGTTGATTTGCCCACGCCCGACCTGCCGAGAATAAGGGTATGCTTGCGCGTGGCCGACTCGGGAAGACAAATCGGAGAATCAAGGGCAACACCGGCGTCGCCCACATGAGGGCCACTGCCGTCCACACCATTAGACAAGGCGCCGAGAAACGGAATCAACTGGACCGAGGTGCTGCGCTCCATCGAGGCCATCTCGTCGGTACCGAGAGGAGGATGCCAAAGAGAGGCCACCTCACGGGCTGACAAAACAGTCTTCATAGCGTCGGACCGGCTCATCCAGTCCATGTTAAGACGCCCACCCCGAAACGGGTAAGAAATCGGAGCCTGGGCCTCCTTCGCCTCAAAGGTATCCATGCCGTGGTATTCAGTAAGACGCCCCAGGCGCCAACTGTTACCGACAGGATGGTCGTAGGACCTGAGACAATCTATAAGACCGGAAAGAGACGCGCGGACCCGGTCACTGTCGCCAACGTGGCGGTAAATGGCCACGAGCTGCATCTCGCAATAAAAAGCCAGCGACTTCAACTTGTCGTCAATAAGACTGTCATCTATGTACGGACGCTTCCGCTTCAGAGAAAACTTGGGACCCAGCGCAAGACCGCCAGCCCCCAGGGCCAGCATGCCCATGTTAACCGGAACCATCCAGCCGGTATGATCACCCTGCCACAGATAGAAATTCACGCCGCCAATGGCGGCCGCACCCAGGCCCAGCAAGACCATGCCCATAGGCGGGCCCTCCGCGGCCGTACTGCGCGGACGGTCGTCACCGTCACGGCGTTCCTGCATCCGGTTTCGCCACGGCATGTTCCAGGATTCCTTGGCAGGGCGGATCATGAGCCTCACGCCGAGCCTGAAGCCGGGAAACTCACCCTCACCTCGGGACGAATTGCCCAGGAGCCCAAGGACGCCCGCCAGGGGGTCCATCTCCGATTGCCGAAGGTCGGCATCGTCATAAATGCGGAGGGGAAGATAACTGTCCTCCTGAAGATAGAGAGTCTGAACGAACGCATGATCAACCTCTCCCAGGTCAAACCAGTCATTCGAAACATCCTCATTATCGACCTCACCATCAATAGTTGACACTTTTGCCTGCGGAAAATAGCTCTTGAGCATGCCCACAAGCCCGGAACCATGCTGACTGCGGATGGAATAATTGAGGACCCCGTCCGAAGAATAGATCTCCAGCGCCAGGGTCTCCTTCTCGCTCCGAACGCCGCGCAACAGATTCTCCATAGGAGTAAGACTCCAGCCACCGTCAGAGGCGCCAATAATCCGGTACATGGTCGTATCCGATTCAGTGGAGTGGTTCCCGAATACCCGGGACAATCCTGCAGAAGTTGCCATTAAAACCCCCAAAACAGAAAAGCATGAAGTGAGAATCGCCTGTACAATCTGATTATACAACGGGGTAAAAAATTACGACTTCCCAGAAAAGGAACAACCGATGGCCGGCGAAGAAACGCGAAAACCGACGGACATAGCCCTTGGAATAATGCTGAGAGCAGCAGAGGAAGCAGAGTGCCATCTGGCGGTGAGCTCATCCCGAAACGGAACATTGATCGGGCTATGCCCGTTCCACGAATCTACAAAGTTCGAAAGCGCCAGGACCCTGTTCGTGGAAACCCAACGGGGCCGCTTCACCTGCCATAACTGCCAGATAACCGGCATGCCGGCAACCTTCATGGCCAGCCTGTGGCACACCACCGTCAGAGACGCCCACATGCTGATGAACCTCTACCCGGACGCCGGACTGGCAAGACCCGACTACCCCGATTCGTACCGACAGATTCCACAGAACGGGGCATTGCTGCACCGTCCACTTAACAGCGCTGTAAACACAGCTGCAGAGAGATGGTTCAGGGCGAACATCCAAACAAACTATCCGGCGCTGAGGCTACTGGCAGAACTGGGAACCCCGCCGGAGGCGCTGCTAACAAAGGGAATAGGATACTCGCCCGGAGAAGGAATAGAAGATTACCTGAGGGACCAGGGATTCAGCGAAAAGGACATCCAGGCCTCACCTCTGCTGAATCCAGGAAACCGCAGGGATTGGGCACCCGGCTACATCACCATAGCAGACCGGGACTACAGCGGGGGAACCGCATGGCTGACCGCCTTCGAACCCCAGCCTAAACAGGAATGGATTGGCCAGCTGCCCAGAATAAAAAGACTGGACGGCCGCCGTCCGGAGCTCCTGAACGGCAACAACCTGGGAGAGGGCGCAAAAAAGGTTGTAATGACCGACGACCCTCGAATATACATATTACTGAGGGCCCGCGACCTGCCTGCCGTGCTGACAACCTATAAAGCCCCGGCTAAGCAGGCACAACGGGCCACCTACACCGGCGGAATCCAGAGAACTATAACCAGGAAGGAAATAAAGCAGGTTTCCCTGTTGATGACACAGGGAAGAGCTCTCAGACTACTGAGCGAAGAGCTGATGGCGGCAAGCCCTAAGGTGAGCGTTATACGCCACACACCTCAAGAGACCTTCGCATACCTGATCAACGGGCTCCCCGAAGAATCTGAACTTCTGCCGCCGCGGCGGACCAGACCCCGAAAGGAAAAAAAGCCGGACGGCAACGCCAAAGGAGGTGAAGAGGAAGACCAACCAGCGACGCAAAACACTCCCGAACCTAAAACATAAAGGATTGAACAATGAACGGTGCAAAAATAACCTTCTTCGGCAATCTCACCCAGGACCCCGAGCTGAACTACGCCAGCCAGAGCGCCAAGCCCTATACCAAGGCCAGAATCGCAGTAAATACCTACCTCGGTCAGGACAAGGAAGACCAGAGCGACTTCTACAACCTGACCTGGTTTTACAACGCGGAGGACGTGGCCAACCGTTTCCAGAAAGGAGACCGGATCTACATCGAAGGTTCCTTCAAGCCCGACTACTACATCGCCAACAACGGAGAGTCCCGCATGGGACTATCAATAATCGTGCGTGACTACGCTTTCGTGTCGAAGCCGAAAGGTCGGGACCAGACCCAGGACGATTACCCCATGGCCACCGAGGGCGAACCAACGGACATCCCTCCGGACGCGCCCGGGGACGACGAGGACTATTAGCCGCGACGCCCCTGCGACAAAACGGCCCGGGGGCGAAACCCCGGGCCACCCAGCGGGCAAGGTACAAACCAACCAGCCATATTAAACAAACCGACCCAGCCAGAGAAAACGGATTACACCGCACGAATCTACCTACAATAATTGCAAAACGATGAGTTACCCATTATATTGCACGGCATATCCGCACAGTTCCTCTGTACCAGAGGAAAAGAAAAGCGGATGAAATCCTGAGGAGCGCGACAAAGGAGGCCTGCATGTTGGGAAACCACATCTTCAGCGACGACTCCCTCCGAGACGACCCCAACCAATACTTCCGGTACATGGGGATGATACTAAACGAGCTGGGAACCCAGCTCATTGTAGTAAGAAAGTTGCCCAAGACTTACTTCAGGGAAACGGCGAAACAGCACGCCATCAACGATGAGCCCATACCGGATACCCACCTGAAAAAACCGGTCGGAAAATGCCCCAGAAACATGAACCGGGCCTCCGACCTGCTGCTCATATATATGATTGTGCAGCACAAGCTCAGGGACTTCCCCGAGCCGGTCACCTTCCACGAGGCGGTCCAGAAAGTAGGGGAGACGCTCCGCGCCATGACTTCCAATGGATTCAC
Organism: SAR202 cluster bacterium bin22; assembly: GCA_002238505.1. GTDB lineage: Bacteria > Chloroflexota > Dehalococcoidia > Lucifugimonadales > UBA3495 > Bin22. The sequence continues at coordinate 88,032 of MPMM01000013.1, forward strand.
CATCCACGAACTCTCAGAGAAGCTGGCCATAAACTACGGAGCCCTCAAGAACCTTCACGACGGCCGCAGCACACGCCCAAGGGAATGCCCCTGGGCGCTTAATTTCGACCTGGAGCACATCCAGAAAGCGAAGGAAGCCCAGGCCACCGGGCTCGCCCGGGCCGAAATGTCGGACGACCTCCTTACCGGTCTGGAGGCGGGCAAGGACCGCAAGCTCAAAAGGCTCCGGCTGAAAAAGGAATTCGTCATCTACCCATACGACAGCTGCGCGAGCTGCGGGGCCCCCTGGTCCATGCTGGACCGAAAGGGAGAAGAAAACGACACAGTCATAAAAATCTGCACCGTCTGCGACTGTGAGAACCTGATAGACACAGGAGAGGGGCACCGGCTGGACGACGCCAACACCCACGAGATCATTGAAACCGGCGCCGCGTGCTGGATGTGCCAGGCCGAAAATTACAATCTGGAATTCACCGGAATAGACAATTTCAGAATGGACGTCTACAGCTGCAAGCACTGCCACTCGACCAACCGGATACCCCGAACCGACCTGGGGCACAACCCGGACGAGGAGGAAGTAACCTATGGCAACCATAAAAGATAGCATAGCCTACGCCCTCGACCCGGACCAAAGAATAGCCGCCACAGCGCCCGAAGGGCCAACGGCCATCCTGGCCGGGCCAGGTGCCGGAAAAACCCACACCCTGCTCGGCAGAATCAAGGTCATGCTTGACAGCGGCGCCGACCCATCGAGCATCACCTACCTGACATTTACCAGCAACGCCGCCGAAGAAGCAAGGGAACTCGGAGCGCGGACCCTCGCAGGACAGAACATAACCATCGCCAGCGTGACCGGCTACGCCTGCGCGTTCCTGAGAGACCGCGGCGCGAAACTCATGGGTTATGACGCAAGCTACACAATTTGGGGAGACGACCAGAGCCAGGAATGCGCGAGAGACCTCAACGAGGAAAAAGGACAAGACGATAAATTCTCGATCCGAGAACTCGGACAATACTTCGACTGGGTGCGCCACAAGAATAATAACTACAGCCGCATACCCAGCGACTACCGTCCCCAGTTCAACGAACTGTACCAGGCCCACCAGGCAGCCAAACGAAACCAGAACGCACTGGACCTGGGCGAACTGCTGCCCACGGCAATAATGGCCCTTGAGGATTACCCCGAGGTCAGGGACCAATGGGTCCGGACGAGATCGAGACACCTTTTCGTAGACGAATTCCAGGACGTAAATCGCACCCAGCTGCGCTTCATAGAACTGCTGGTCGGACGACAACAATCCATCACCATAGCGATGGACCCCAATCAGGCCATCTACCGATGGCGCGGGGCCACCAAAGAAGTAGTGGAACAGTTCTTCCTGGCCTTCAACAAAACGAAAATTTATTACCTCACCCAAAACCACCGTTCCACGGCCGCATTGACCGAGCTCGGCAACGCGCTCTCCGCAGATGAGAATCTCAAGGGATTAACAGCCACAAACCAAATAGCGCTGGTACCCAGCAGAAGCAGCGCAGTAACCTGCACCGTGCCAGGTAGCGAGCCCGAAAAACTGACCATGATCGGAGAGATCATAAAAGAACACCTGGCCAGGGGAGAAGCCGCAAGCACCATCGCCGTGTTGACTAACCGGAACCAGACACGGAACACCATCGCCAATGAACTCTTTACCCAGAAGATACCTTTCACCCAGCTGGGCGACAACCGCAGGCTCGAAGAAGAAGAGGCCCAGGCCATGATAAACATGATGCGCCTGGCGCTTAACCCCAACGACCAGCAGGCGTTCAAAAGAGTGGCGGGACAGGTCTACAACGGACAGCGCCACAACCTGAACCCCCACATACTGGCCGCCGTGAAGCTAACCGCCCAGGAAGAGCACTGCACGCTGATTGAGGCCGCGGAGATCCTGCACACCGACTTCGAGAACAATACAAACGCTCAGCGGGGCCTGATGAAAGCTATACGCAACTTCAGAATGCTGCGCAACGAAATGGAGAACCCTGAAATAAAGGTGAGCGACATCTGCACAAAGGCCCACCAGCTGCGAGCCACCGAGGGAGGAAACAAGCTGACGCCCTCCAAAGGAAAGGACGCAACCAACATCATTACCCTCGCCGAAGCGGCGGAAGACGACCTCGATATGCCCATCGAGGAGAGAATCGCACGCTTCCTGGAAAAACACTCGATCGCCGCGTACCCGGAGCACCGTAACAAGGAAAATATGAACCCGCTGGACCACGACGAAGGGGTCGCCGTCGCCACGATCCACGCGGCCAAGGGCCGACAATGGAAGACCGTACTGGTAGCAGACGCCTACCAGGCATACATGCCAGGGGAGAACAAGGACCCGAACCGGCCCAAGGACCAGCCAGCCATCGAGGAATCCCAAAGGCTCTTCTACGTCGCATCGACCAGGGCCACGGACCACCTGTACTACATGATCGCCGAGACAACCGAACACCGGTTCACCGAGTTCATGGAGCCGATAATCAACCTGCTGGAGAAAAAAGTAGCAGTACCCGTGGGAGAAGCCTACCGAACCAACGGGTCAACCGAAACGCCCAGCAGCAACTAACCGTTCCAGCGCCGCCCCAAAAGGGACCTGAAACCGCCTTGAAAACAAGCCGAGTAAAACTCAACAAGGTAATCGACGGCGACACCGTCGACGTAACCATCGGCCGAGGATTCTTCAAAAAAGCCGAACGCAGCCGAATACGGCTGTGGGGGATGGACGCGCCCGAGACCTCACAAAAAGGCGGCGACGAGGCCACCAAACACCTCTGTCGAATGATCGGCGGCAAGACGACAATAACCCTCGAAGAAATGGACCGTGACCAATACGGCCGGATAGTAGGAGTCATCTATCCCGGCAAAGCGCGGCCGGAAAAGTCCTATAACTACCGAATGGTGAAAGACGGACACGCCGAGTGCTACCTGCTAAGCGGGGAGAATACAGCGTTGTACCAACAGGCCGAAGAAGAGGCCAAGACAAAAAAGATCAACATCTGGAAAGACAGGAATTACCAGCGGCCGACTGACTTCCGAAAGCAGGAAAATGCAAAGCAGGAAAGGAAGAGCCGCTTCCTGCTGAAACTTAAGCTAACGGCCGCCGCAGTGGCGCTGGCCGCCCTCGCGCTTTACCTGGCGGGCAAATACCTCGGCACCTGGTAACCGGGAATGCAAGCGCCAGACCGCTACCAACCGTATCCCCACCAGATCCGGATGCAGGACGCCGTCGAGGAAGAACTCGGCGGCGGAAACTCGGTGCTCCTAGCCGCGCCGACGGGCTCCGGCAAAACGCTGGTACTCGCCGAAATAGCAAAACCACGTTTGGAACAGGGGCTAAGAATCGGCCTCCTGGTACACCGCCAGGAACTCCTGGAACAATCCCACAAGGCTATTCTCAGACAAACCGGTTACGACGCAGGCATTGTCTGGAAAGACCGAAGGGAATGGGACCGGCTGATAACCATAATTGTCAATAATCAGGAACATTAGGCCAGTGATATTCACAGACATCCAGCCACGCTGATCACCGGAGTTATGTACTTTTATCAGGTTGCAGTTGACCGGTCAATCACCCCCTTGCCATCCAGGAGCTTT
>MPMM01000034.1 GCA_002238505.1 SAR202 cluster bacterium bin22
AAAACCGCCAAAAACAGCATACCCAAGGGGTCTTAGTATAGAAAACACATATGAATTGTATGTGAGTGATAACCACCGGATTTACACTGTTTTCGGGCCCGAAGATGGGGGAAAGAGACCAACAGTGCCGCCGGCGGCGCGCCTCAGGGGCCAGGCCAGCGCCCCTGGGCGGCTATCCGCTGTCGGAGGGCCGGTTGCCCGTGGGCCTGACCCTGGCCGATGTCCAGGCGGTCTACGGCGGGATATTCGATGACGTGGCCGTCGGCCTGTTATTCACGCTAGAGATGGGTCAAGCGGAGTGTCAAGCGGCGGTTGTCATTGGCTTTCAAGTATGGACACCCGGGACCGGCGGTGGGATTGGCCGTCCCATGAAATCCTTGAGAGTTCTGATTCCTGGCATTGGTTGCGGCGCCGTGTCCGTGGTTGGCTGGGCTAGCTTTGGCGGTGCGTTTGCGGAGATGGCCTGCTTGTCGGAGCGGGACTTGGAGTAACCTTCTGTGATTTTTCAGGCCGGACTGCTGAATATTTTGGGCCAGGTCTTGCACGAGGCCGCCACAGCGTTTTGCTCCTGACCAAGGGGGCTTCTACCGCCACTCGTGATTTTCCAGGGGCCGCATTTCGGCTCTCAGCGCGCCGGTATTCCGGGCGGTCGCCCGAATTTTGACCTTTTCGTGGGCTTCAGGGGCCGGGACTGTTGATGCCTTCTGAGCGGAATGGGATGGCCTGGCGCCCAGGTCAGGGGCCGGCGTTCCGCCGCCATGGCCACCAACTCCGGCGGCCGTTGTCCGGTGGCGGCGTGGGCGCGGGACCTGGGGGCAGGGCCCTGGTGGCGTTCTCGGCGATGCGGTGGGCGGCGTCCAGCTGCTCCTTCAGCTCGTAATAACGCTTCTCCCAGTCGGTGTTCTGCGTCTTGTATAGGGCCAGGAGCTGGTCCTGCGCCTGCAGGCGCTCTTGCAGGATGATCAGGTCGCCTGAGCCTGCTCCTTCGGCTGGGGCTGCGTTGTAGGCGCCTGCCGGTTTAGGTGATCCTGCGGTGGTGGCAGCGCGCCACCTCTCCACTACCTCGTCTTCCAGGAGGACCCATACCCGGCGTCCTTCCCGTGCCGTTTGCAGCTCGCCCCGGTGTATCCGGCGGTCGATGGTGCTGTCCGCTACTTCGAGTATCAGGCGTGCTTCGTCTTTGCTGACGCGCTGCATCTTCACAGCCTCCTCACCTGAGGCGGCATGCTTCTTCGTCCGCCTCTTCAGATGATCCTACACGTAGGGGCGTAGGGGCTGCGTTGCTGCTTCTATGCCTGAAACCGTCAAAATGGAGAGTTTTGTGGGGTGTGTTCATTTTTGAGGGGCTATGAAAGGACCTGCCGCTTGCAGGAGGCGTGAGGTTCCTGTTCCGGGGTCTTCGTACACCACCCCTGCGGTGTGAGGGGCCGCAAATCGGCTCTCAGTGCGTCGGTTATTTCCCGCCAGCGCTGATTTCGCCGGTCTTGGAGCTATTCGGTCCTGGAACAGGATGATGGTCAGTTCTTGAGGGTGCGGGCCTGCTGGTAGGCATGTACCTGGTGCAGGGGGTGAAACTGCGGGTGTGGTTGAGCTTCGCGCTTGTGGTCAGGAGTTGGTGGAGGTTTCTGCGCTGGCAGCGGCTGTTATGGGGGCGTCCACCGCGTCGATGGCTGCCTGGTACTCCTCTCGCCGGTAGGGCAGGTTGATGTACGTGGCCCGGTAACTCGTGCGGTCCACCTCTGATGCCAGTGAGTCGGCAATTACCGCGGATTCCACGGTGGTGGTGTTCTCGGGCGGGAGGGCTCTTCTCAGGACGGCGGCGTTTCGGTCTGCTCTTTCAAAGTCGTGGATGCCCGCGGTGATGGAGACTTCGATTACCGCGTAGATGGGGTTGTCGTTTTTCCTGCCCAGGACCACGAGGTCCGCCCCGGAGAGTTCTTCGTCCTCGGCGGCGTCTATGGCGCCCGAGTTGAGGGCTTCGGTGCAGATGTCGGGCAGGATGGTGGCGTACCCCGGGTCGGGGGCAGTCCAGCCTCGCTGCAGGGTGGCGGGTTCCAGGATGTCCATCTCCCTGGCCAGCAGTCGTCTGATAACGCGGTCCGCTTCCTCCTCGTAATGGCGTCCGGCCAGTTGGCCCAGGCGGCCGTGGAGGAGTCTCTGGCTGGTTTCGACCCGCAGCAGGCTCTGGTTGGTCTCCGCCCAGTCCTGCAGGGCCCTGGCAAAGGTCTGGGGCAGGCCCAGGAGTTCACGGGTCAGGATGATGTTCCTGAGGGTTTCGGCCCAGTCAGGGTGGTTCTGGAGCAGGTCCACCAGGTCGTGTATGTCGTTGATCGTGGTCATGGTTCATCCTGTTCTTCTACACTGATTGTACGCCGTGGGTTCCGGCGTGGCTATCCTTGCTCTTCCCTGGTCGCATAGCGCCCTTCTGTCCTTCAGCCCCAGCTGGAAGGCTTCGTGCAGGTGCGGATCGTTGCCGGCGCCGTTCCAGGGCAGGGTCCGGCCCAGGTGGTATTGCCAGCAATATTCTTCGCTGTCTCCGGCCGGTGGCAGTTCCGGCCGGTTGGGCTGGAGCGCCTTCCTCTGCTCCAGGTAACCTTGGGCGTGGTCCACGGCGTCCCCGGGGTTGCAGCTGCTGGGCAGCGTGTCAGTTTCCCCGTATTCCCGGTTCTTCAGGACCTGGCTGGCCCAGGAATCGAAGGAACTGGTGGGCTGTTCGGGGCCGGAGGCCTCCTGCAGGTCCCTGGCCAGGGAGTCCAGGGTGGCCTTGTAGACCTGGGCTCTGTCCTGCCGTTGGAGCCGGGGCAGGACGGACTGGCTGTGCTTCTGGAGAGGTTCCCGGAGGCCTGCGCTGGGTGTGAGGCCCTTGGCGTAGTAGAGATGGAGCCAGCGGATCTCGCCGTGGGCGCGGGCGCCCAGCTCCAGGACGGCTACGATGCGGCCGAGGTGGTGGAAGACTGTGTTGGGCTGACTGGTTATATCCATAATTTCAGTGTGAAGATTTGTCATGCAGAGTGGGAAGGGGCGGGTGTCAGCTGTAATGAGGCTGCGTCGCCTTTGCAGGTGGCCAGTACGGCGTACGCTGGCGGTGTTGTTCGTGGGTGGAGACGGTTGGCGGTGGCCTATGGGTGGCCGGTAAGAGTTATGCTCTTGAGGGTCTGGCGCTCGGTTGGCGGCATGGCTTGGAGGATTGCCAGGGCAGTTCGGGATTGGCGGATCCAGTGATTGGCGTCTCCGATGGAGAGCACTGTGTTGGGATCGTAGTCGGCGGTTTCCCGGGCCGTTTTGAGGTCGGCGAAGCTCTTGGCCAGGATGCGTCCGTTAGAGGCGAAACTGAACAGGTGCTGGTTGAGGTGTCTGGCTGCGAAGTTATGGCGCATTTGCCGGTAGGTATCGGTCCAGGCCTGGGATGTGGTGGGGTTGGTGGGCCCGCCGTGGGTAATGTCAGCGTTGCTGGCATTGATGGCGTGAAACAGTGCGTAGTATGCGGTGCTGATGGCCCTGTGGATGGTTTCTCTGGATGGACTGCCTGTCCCCGGGTTATTTATGGAGTTGTCGGCGGTGTCGAGGAGAGCGGCTGGGTGCAACGGGAAGGGCCCGCGAAATTGGGCTGTGCTCATCTTGGGTTATGCGTCCGTCGTCACGTAAGCGACGGCTGGCCAGTCGTGTAGATCGAGGCCGATTAGTTCCTCTTTGAGGAGGAGGTCGAACGTGTTGGTTGTTTCCTGGTCTAGGGGTGGCCCTGGGGGCCCCACGTAAACCGTCATGTAGTTGATTTCGCGGCCTTTGCGGTGAAAGAAGCTGCTCTCGATTCGGTCTATGTGGTAACAGTCGCCGAAGTGGTCTGAGAATCGTTTGCGGATCAACTGTTCTGTGGTCTTGAGAGTATGGTTGGTCTCGTTCATGGCAGCTTTGTCCTGGTGGGAGTGCCGGCAGTTGGGGATTTATTAACAGTTTAGTTGTTGGGTGTCTGGTAATCAACAAGCTGAGATGTGGAGGCCTGGGCGCCCAGCTCCAGGACGGCGATGATGCGGCCGAGCAGCTGGAAGCAGCGTTCGGCTGGGAGATTAACCGGGTCCATGGTTCCAGTCTGGCGACGGGTCATCCAGACTGACAAGGAGCTGGTGTCAGTGTGCTGTTACTGTGATTATGAAAGGCGGTTGGTCATTCCCTGAGGAGTTCTGAAATCAGTAATGCCGAGCCGTCAACGGCCTCTCTGTGATACATGGCTATGATGCTGTCGGGTTCGGTCCTGAGCCAGGCGAAGGATCGCCAGGCAAGCATCTCAATGAACCCACGCATGGATCGCCGGTTCTCGAAGGCCGAGACGAAGGCGACGTTGCTTTCGGTAAACCCGGCGTCCGTGGTGATTTTCAGCAGATCGGCCCTTCGCTGTTCGGTAACAGGGCCGGTGGATGCGACCACCTCCACGAAGACCAGAAGGGCTCCTGTCGGTACTACGTCTGCCAGAATGATATCGGGCAGATTGCCATCGGGGGATAGATTTATCCCCAGGTTCCTTGCCAGTTGGTCCTGTCGTTCGATGACTTTGGTTCTGCTTTCGCTCAGCCAGATCAGGCTGGGATGCTCCAGGTACCGAGGGGCGAACTCTTCGACGACTGCTTTGGAGATCAGGGAGCTGGGGCCGGGCTGCATGATGCGGACCTCGCCGTTGGGCAGTCTTATGGGAACGGTCTGTTCGGACGCGGTGGTGCCCTGTCTGGAGAGGGTGATGCTGGTTAGTGCGGCAGCGGTGAGGTGGGCCTGTTGCCACGTGGCGATCTCTGTTTGTAGTTCCTCTTCGGAGAGGTCTGGGTCGAGGAGTTTCAGGAAATCCAAGGAGAGGGCATATCGTGGCAGTGAGGATGATGTGGGCAGCCCCTCTCTTTCTATAGCTGCACCAGTGGGAATAAGTCCCTGTCTGAGAGCTTCATCTCTGATGGATTCCCTTGTATTCACTGCATACCATCCGTCCGTTGGGTTTCCAGAGGATGGTTTCATTGATTGGGTCAGCCATGCTTCCCGTTCTTCATCAGAGGTACTGGCTGCTTGGTTATCGGTCATACGGACTACCTGGCTAGGCCGTATCCACCGACCTGAGTTCTCGTAGGCACCGACGTAGAGCATCACGAAGACGGTCTTCGCAGCTGCCGGGTTGGTCAGGTAGCGTCTGCCGGGGGTCCCTTCAGGAAATATGATTTCCAGGCGCCCGAGGATTATGTCGAGGTCCAGTGTGGGGGGCAGCGTCGTCATGGTGCCGCGCCGCCGTAGAGTTGGCGGATCTCGTTTTCTGTATCCTGGCGGGGAGATGCCTCACTCACCAGGTCGTTTAGGCGTTGCAGGTCCTGGATGCCGGGGAGGGGAAGGTCTTCCAGTTCGTAGGCTGATACTGCGACGCTTCCGTTGATGCATCGGAAGAGTTCGTTGACGGTGTCGCTGTTCAACAGGGAGGTGAGTGTAGTGGTGGGTACCCCCGGGCTTTGGGTTTGGGGCATGATGATATTGACGTGATTTTCAATAACGACGCCGCCGTGGTCTTCGACAAATTCCTGGGGTAGTCTGGCAGCGATCAGCCTTCTGTCCTGCTCCTTTGCAGTGGTTCGTTGCAAAAGGACGCATTCTCTGGCGGTAATCAGTCCCTGCTCGCGTGGTCCGGGTTTGAAGTATCGGTACTGGTGTTTCTGCTCAGTGCCAAAGGTAAACTCCCCGTCTGGCCTGATGGATTCAGCCCATATGAGGGGGTAGGTGCCGTTCTCGGACGTTTCCCTGAGTCCGTCCTTGTTTCGGTTCCACACTAGGTGCCCCGTGTTGACCTCGTATCCGTAGTCCGCCAGCCTGTGGGACATATTCTTGGCTGCTTGAATCAGCGGGTTGTGTTGTGGTGCTCGGGGGATGAGCCAGAGGCGGCCCGATGACCTTGATATTGTGAAGCTTCCGGCCTGGCTGGTGGCCAGTGGGCCTTCCGTTTGTAGTTCGGCGACTCCGGCCGTTCCCACTGTCTCGTTGGGGTTCTTGTGGCAGACCATCATAACCGTTTCCTGGAGCACGTCTTGGAATATACCTTTTCTGGCGTCGATGAACTCCATGGTTCGGGGTGGCGCTTGGTCTTCCAGGAGTTGACGGAGGGACTTGAAGTAGGCGCCGGAGAGGAAGCTTGTTGGCACCACGTAGGTGATAACCCCTCCCGGGCGGGCCAGGCGCAGGGCTAGGTCGGTGAACAGGCCGTAGAGGTTTGCGTGTCCGTAGATACTGCGTTGGAACTTCTCGCGCACCTCTGGTTCCAGGGTCTGCTTGACGTAGGGCGGGTTTCCTATAACCAGGTCGAAGAGCTGAGTTTCTTCGGGGGCCTTGAGGGCATCGCATACGGTGACCACGTTGGCCGGGGGTCTTCCTGCCTGGAGAGCCAGGTCCATAAGCACAGCATCGAGGAATACCTGGGCCAGCCAGGCAGCGAAGGGGTCTATTTCGTAACCGCGCAAACGGCTTTCCAGATCTTCGAGGTTGTCCCTTGGGGCCTGGGATTCCATGGATTCAAGCATTTTCCTAGCCAGGGGTGCGAGGAAAGCGCCCCCGCCGCAGGCAGGGTCCATGGTGCGGGCGGATTTCCAGTCGATGCCTGCGAGGGTTGATAATTCAATCATGCGATTGGCTACGGCTGGCGGGGTGTAGTAGGCCCCGAGGTTGGTTCTGATCTGTTCGGGCATTAGGGCGGTGTACAGGGAGGTGATACTGTAGCCGGCCTGGTCGGGTGCCGTTCCTGCGGCGGCTCGCCCCGTGGTTATGGCTTCTTCTACTCCCTGATCAGTGGCCGTTGAATCGGCCAGTCCTGGGGGTATTTGGCGTAATGGGAGCTGGTAGTAGTCGACGCCCTGCTGTTTCAGCAGTGAATGCCAGTACTCCCTGGTTGCGAGGTATGTCACTGACCGGGCGTGCTTGAGTTGGTCCTGTTCTGCCTGCTCCGGGGCATCAGAATGTACTAGGGGTGTAGGGCCTTGGGTGTTCGTCTTCACAGCTATGGTGGCGTCTCCTGCCGAAGAGGCCGTGCTATATTTAGGTTCATGGTCCATGGAGGCTCTATCTCCATTGGCGCCTACGGCCGGTCCAGTTGACGCTGGGCCTGGTCGGGCAGCCCGTGAGGTTTAGGCTTTGCGGGCTGTTAATTTCCAGGCCCGCCTGCTCCCTGTATATATAGTTGTCAGATTTTTGTCAATGAGAGAGTTGCCTGGGGATGCCTGACGGACATCGGGGCGTCTCGCCCGGGGACGTGGCCACCCTCGGTGGGGAGCTGCTTCGGCTGTAACCGGGGCTACTGGGATATTAGATTCCCCTGCAGCCGGTTGAAGACCCGGGCGGCGTCCAGGACGTCCTTGTAGCGCAGTTCGCTGGCTTCCTCCAGGGTTCTCGGCTCCCCGGGTCCTTGTGCGTACCTGACGGCCTGGTACCAGGCCTCGAAGTCGGGGTAGTCCCCCTCGTGGCCGATGACGTTCAGGTGGGCCAGGTACTTTTCCAGGAGTTCCTGTTCGTAGGGGGTCATGGCGCCCTCCGGTTATGCTCGGTCGAACTCCGACCTGGAGATACCCAGGTCCCTGCGGATCTTGTGCAAGGTACCGGTCCTGAGGTCCTGGCTGCCTTGCCTGGGAATCGTTGTCTGTAAGCCGTTGGCGGGGTTCTGCCAAATTTCGTGGGAACCCTGGCCCGGTCTTCGGTAGAAGCACCCGAGGGCTTCCAGCTTGCGTCTCAGCTCGCGGTAGGTCACGCGCTCACCGTCATCGTGCCCTTGACTTCTTTGTCGGCGGCCAGAGCTGGAGGGAGAGGCTTCCCGTCCTCCTTGAGCATTTCTATGAATATCCGGGCGTTGCCCCACAGGTCGCTCAGGGTCTGTTCGGGGGTGTCCCCCCAGGCAGCGCAGCCGGGTAGTGCCGGTATCTCGGCCCAGTACATCCAGCCCTGGTCCTCGGTGGGTTCGTGGAGAACGTAGTCCAACTGGTAGATGTCCATGGTTTCGCTCCTGAAAGCAACTCTTGCTGCCCTGCCGGGGTGAGAGTTGTGGCGGGGCTTTCACCTCGCCTTATCACGCCCCAGCAACTGATGGAGTTTCTCCGCGCAGCGGCGAACTCCCTCTTGCTCGATGTCCAGACACTCTTTGGGGTGTTGCGGCAGGCTTCCGTCGGCCTCGACTTCGTATATCTGCCAGCGCGCGCCATTGGTCAGGACGGCCAGGCCCTCGGTCATGGGATAATAGCCCTCCTGAGCATACTTCTGCAGCTCGTTCAGGTGGGTGTCTGTCAGGCTGCGTTCCAGGGCTTTGGCCTCGATGATGATGTCGGGATCCAGCATGCCTTTTTCGATAATGGTAGCCAGGTCCAGATCCCTGAAAAGGGCGTAATCGACCCTGCCGCCGCTTCCTGTGAAGTATTCTGGGTGACATTGTTTCGGTTCCTCGGTTTTCCAGCCCAGGGCGCGAAGGATGGGATCGATGATGGCGTAGCGGGTCTGGTCCTCGCGCCATTGTATGCCTTCCAGATGTCTGGCTGCCTCTTCCCACTCACTGATTACCCGTCGGGCGTGTTTGATAGCCCCTACCACAGCGTTGACCGTCATTCAGGCACCTCTGCTCCTTCATTGTCGCTGATTCTACCCGTCCTCCGACGCGGACTGTTAACTTTCCCGTTCCTGGTAATACCTGGCCACCGCGCCCCGGTCGGCCGCCTGTCTCTCGGTGTACCTTGCCGGCATTTTTGAACTCTTCCACCGGCCCGCGGTCATCAGGGCGGGCAGTTCCACGCCGCTCTTGACCAGGTCCTGGGCCATGCCCACGCGGCCGCTGTGGCCGGTGTATCCGTCGCCCAGGCCTGCGGCCTTCGCGGCGGCCGTGACCCGTTTCCCGATGTTGCGGGTGGACATCCTGAAGACGGAAGTGTCCAGGTCCAACAGCTCCGGCGCCGGGCGGATGGCCTGCAGGGCCTGGGCGGCTTCCCTGCCGAGGTAAAGTACCACTCCCTCGGCCTCTTGGTCGGTCTTGGACCGGCGCAGGGTTATCAGCGCAGCGCCGTCATCCCGGAACTCCACGTCACCCCAGGTGAGAGCCGCTGCCTCGGATCTTCTGAGCAACCCGTCCCGCAGGGTTGCCAGCAGGGCCAGGTCCACCCGGGCTCTCCAGGACGCCCGCTCCGCCGACTCCAGGCCCTTGCCCCGGCCGCCGAAGGAGCGCTTGATGCCGGCGGTGGCCTTCACCGCGGCCAGGGCCTCGGCGGTCAGCGGCCGCGCCTGCTTCTGGGGTTTGCCGTGGGCCCGGGCGATGCCCTTCAGGATCTGGCGCACCGGCTCGTTGTCGGTGGGATCGGGGTGGCCAGCGGCCTTGTGGACGGCGGCCAGGGCCGCCCTGTGGAGCCGGACGGTGGCCACCGAGAGGCGGCGCTCCTCGGCCAGGTGGGCCAGGTAGGCGGCCACCAGGGGCGGGGAGGCCGGGAGCGCCCTGGCGCCCCGGGCCTGGGCCCAGGCCTCAAAGTTCTTCCAGGCGGAGTTGTACATGGCCCGGGTGTTCTCGGAGACGCTGGAGTCCAGGGAGCGGCGCAGCCGGGCCAGGTCGGCGCCGGTGAGACCGTTTACAGGGGCCGGCGAAGTGACGCTGGGTTCATCCACCAGGACTGGCAGGAGGGGGTTCTGCAGGGTCATTTTGGCAACCTCACGAGTTCCTATAAGGTTCATTATAGGAACTCGTGGCCACCCCCTGGCAAGGGGCAAGTGTCAGCAGCGTGTTGGCTACTTTCGGTGTTGAAGTTCTTGGCTGGCGCCGCAGTTGCTGCAGCACCTGGCTTCTGAGGGAATGTCGTGGTCACACTTTCGACGCCAGTCGTTGAGAGTCGACTTCGGACATTAAAGGACTTGTTGTGAGGGTGCCACAGAAGAATTTTGTAAACCTACAAGGTTTCTCCTAAAATTTCGACCCAATAAAGTTTCATTTGTGGTGAACTAATGAGCACTATCTTTTTCCTCGTCAAGTTCTTTCGAAGGGAACAGTACGCTGTAGATTTCGTTAACGGCAAGGTTTTTTGCAATACGCTCCGTTCATTCAAGGGAGATGAGGCTTCTCTTGATCCTTGGCGTGCTGATCAGAACGAGGGCACAACATTCTGGTGGCAGCCCGGGGACGCGCGTGTGGAAATTAACGGTATGGATATTTCCGACGATTTGGCTGAACCTCTTCAAGTTCAGATGGCCTGGCTCGACGAAATCAATCTCTTTTGCATACATGCTTGTCATACCGGGGAACTGGACATGACGAAAGTTTCAAACGAGAATGTTGAACTTCTACGACGTGAGTTGTTAATACCCGAAGAATGCTTCAGGCTTGGTGAGTATGCTGTTGTGATCAAAGACGTCTCTGATTTCGTTGAAAGGATGCGTACCGCCGCGTTCTCACACGGTTATAGGATTGCACGTGGACTTGTCAAATACTACGAGCCTGCAACTTTCAATGGGAGTTTTCCCGGGATTGAAGCCGCGTTCTGGAAGCAACAACAGTATAGCTACCAGAGAGAGTTCCGGTTTGCAATTGACACTCGTTCCATGTCTGCAGGACCCCTGTGTCTGGAAGTAGGAAACCTGAGCGACATTGCTATGAGCCTTCGAGTTTCTGACCTAAACGGCCCGGCATTCTTGGGCGGAAGTATGTCGTTGGGGAGGTGAGCATGCAGCACGAGTGCTCTTGGGTTCGAGAGGGTTCTTTGGGATGTTGGTTTTGTGAGAGGTGGTAGAGCGATTGTGAATATATTTGATTCCCTGCAAACCTACGATTTTCACTCGTGCCTCCCAGTTAAAGATGATACCCATTTTGAGAGGACGCTGCGCTTCTTCGTCCTAGGTTCATGGGGACTGTGAGCTTTGGAGTCGATCCCAGAGTCGGGTTGGCTTTGGGCGTTGTTGATCGGTGGTCTTTGTTCGGTCACTTCAATAAGTTTACCGACTAAGTCCCAAGTGCTTTTGTAATCGGTAATCTCGAACTGGGTGGTTCTCACTGCCTTGTCGAACAATTCCGGAAATACAGCATTGAACTTACCTGGGGCAACTTCGATGCGGTAGTCCGGATCCCATACTGTGAAATATTTGAGGCATTGCCTTTCGGTGCCAAACATCTGACCATATTGGCCACATATGAGGGCATGCGTGATCCGCTTTCGACTCCCATTAGCTTCTTTTGCTTTTAGGATCTGCTCTGGTGTCAGGTCCACGAGTGTGAGGTTGTATTGCATCTTTGTCCTTCGAGCTAATTATTGGACACGTTGCCTTGCCTTTTCCAAGCGACATCTGTCAGCCCCAGGATTTTCATTGGTGGTAGAACTCAGTTGCTGGATTCTCCAGCTCGTCATCGGTATGCGTATAACCGAGCTGTCTCAAGTGGTTCTTGAGCCGTTTTCCCATCGGCCGCATGGTCGCCGCAGTTACGCCGGCGGAAACGATGCCCCCCAGCACGGGTACAGCCTTAGCTACTCCGCCCGCGAAGCTCCGCTTGGTTAGGCTGATTCCAATCCACTTGGCCACTTGCTTTGCGATCGGATAGTAGGCCGTCTTGGTCAGGGCCTGCCGTGGCAGGCGCCGCAACACCTCCCCTGAAATGCGCCGGGCTATCTCTGCTAATCCTCTTTCGGCTGCTGCGGCTCCCGTCATGACCCCGATTAGAAGGGTCAGTTCCACCTCTGTTTGCTCATCGACCTCTCCATTGTCGAGGAGGTCGGGCCAGCCGTACAGGTAGGCAAGTTTCTGGGCCATCTGTATTGCGTTCCAGTGCAGTTGCAACAGGTCAGCAGGGATGGTTGCTGCCATGGCTAGGCCGCCAGGCAAGCCGGCGGCGAAGGAGGTGCCCGAAGCCCTCAGCACATGAGCCTTGATGCAGGAGTCTGCCAGGGTGTCGATGAGTTCTTTTCGTATGGCGGCCTGGGCCGGTCGACTTTCGACCGCCCTAATTACTTGCTCTTCCGTGCAATAGGGGGCGAGCTGCGCCCTGAGAAACGCTTTCCGGTCTACTTTTGCAAAGGGCATAGCAAGAACTGCCCTTAGTACCCTGGTCCACGCTCTCTCTGCGTTTGATTGCTCCGGCAAGCTCACGGATCCGTTTCCAATGGTCATTGGTTTACTCCTTGGTGAAGTCGGCCTTTCCCTGATTATCTGTGGTTAGGTGTTACGGCGATTATAGCGGCTGGACGGCCTGTGGCGGGGCTCGCGCCTTTTGACCCGCCATGGCGCACCAATCTGCGCTCCCAGGCGGCCGCCCTGAAAATCCTTGATGAATCCCTGGCCCTGGAGCCGGTTACGGGTCCGTCGGGGCATTGAAACCGTCTCCTGTAGCGGCGCTGGGGCCGTCCCTGGCCTGTTCCTGGCCCTGTTGCGACACCAACCCATAATCAGGGGGGGGCTGCTTGCAGCATCCGTCTTGACGAGATTTTTAGAATGGGGTGTGGCTGATCCTCCCCTGACTGGTCTGTTATCAGACAGTTCCCTCTGCCAGTTTCCGTTATGTGCCCCTGTACCCTCTCTCCCGGTCAACGTGCCCGTGCCGCTGTCAGCCTTGCTGGCCTGGTATTCGGCGGCTCGCCGCGCCTTCGCGTGCTGGACGGCCAGGGTCCGTTTGGCCTGCCGTTTGGACGGCAGCTCCGCGGCCGCCAGGTAGCGCTGTGCCTGTCGCTGGCTCACTCCGATCATCGTGGCCACCCTGGCCACCGGCCAGCCGGTTACGGACCGTGCCGCGGCAAGCTCGATTCGGCCAGCCACCCGCAGCCCGTCCAGTTGGGTCCTGCAGCTGCGGCGGTACCGCTGCACCTCGGAATCGGCGTTCAGCGCCGGATCGCCGCGGTAGCCGGCGTCGCCCAGGGCGGGACGTCGGGACGTCGTTGTCGGGTTGTTGGCTTCGGGTCGCTGGCCGCCGCCGTCCCGGGCGAACACGGTCCAGGTCCACATGGCCACCGACTTGGCGATGCCCTTCGCCTCTGACTCTGGGAAGCCCTCCACGTCCAGCAGCTGGTCCCTGCAGGAGTCTGCGAAGCTGGCCACCTCGCCGGCGAAGTCCATGAATTCGGTGTGGTGTTTCACCTGGCGGTAGGCGTAATAGCGGACGTGGTCGAAGAGGGCGACGTTGCGGCGGCCGGGGAGGACGTCGGCCAGCTCGGGGAGGTCCGCGGCCGTTATCTCTCTTTCTGTCCTGTTCAGTTGTTCCCCGGGGCCGGCCCAGGTCATGCCGGCGGCGCTGGCCACCGTGTCGAAGTCCACCTGGTCGCCCTGGCCGAAGATGTCGTCCTGCAGGGCGTCGGCGAGGTCCTGCAGGGCGTGGGCCCACAGGACCACGTAACCGGTGCTGGCCAGCAGCTCCCCGCCGCAGCCGGACTCGTGGCGCCACCGGCCGCCGCGTCGGTCTCCCCGGGGGTCCTGGTACCAGAGGTGCAGGCGCTGCGGCCGCTGGGTGGGGGACAGAAACCAGGGCAGGTGGGTGGCGATGAGCGCGGTGGGGTTGCCGTGGTCCACGTCCAGGACGGCGTAGCCCAGGGACGCCGGCACGATGCCCAGCAGTCCGCCGCTGGTGATATGGTCCTTGACGGCGTCAAACCCCGGGCGCTGCCGGCGCCAGTTGCGGTGGACCGGCTTCTTGGACTGGCTGCCGTCGGTCTTCCGGTTGCCCCAGTAGTCGCATAGGACGAACTGGGCGCCGTATTCCAGCAGGTCCGGAACGGCCTGGAGCGGGTATGTTGGATGTTGGAAATTATGCAAAACTCCCCCGGCGGGTATGTCCGCCGGGGGAGTTGCTTTGCTATAATGCAGGTGCGTTCAGCGCACGCTGGCAAGGGAAGGTAGTGTTCCCTGGCGGTAGGTGGTAATCGGAGTGGTAGCCGATTGCTCACCCTGGGCGCAGAAAACTCAAGCGCTGGGCCTTCGGGCCTGGCGCTTTTGTTTGTCTGCGTCCCACATATTCGGATGTTAAATGGTGGGCCTGACGTTATCAGGTCCGGTGTTCACTTCACCATATAAATTGGTTTATGTAAAGTTTAGCCGTTTTCGGCGTCAAAATGGGGCATAAATTCCCGGCGCAACCCGGCGCCTGGGGCCGCAACCCTCGGCAGTCATATCCTGCCTATTAACTCTCCCGGTTTCAGCCTCCTCGTCAAAGCGTCTGCAGCAGGTTCATGGCGCCGGCCTCTGCTTGTCGCCTGTGGCTGTTGAGTTCTCCTGGTGGCAGGTCTCCGTGGTAATAGTGAAAGTGGAGTTGCTCAGCCGCGCCGAAGCTGGAAGCCCAGGTGTTGCCGCCGTGGACGTTGTCCAGGCGCTGGGCGATCCTCCGGAAGGCTCCGTGGCTGTCGTGTGGCAGGCCTTCGTTGAGCGCCACGGTGATGAGGCAGTGGGTGAAGGCCCCCCACAAGAGTTCGGCGGCAATCATGTCGTTGCCGCCGTGATGCCACTCCTGGTCGGCCCGTCTCAGGAGTTCCCGGGCCGTGCTGACGTGTTCTTCCTGGTTCATACGGACGTTTCTTTGGCCAGACGGTTGGCCAGCTCTATGGCCGTGGAGGCGAAGAGGAAACCCTCCCTCTCTGCCGCCTCGGGTTCCTCCAGGTAGGTCCCGAACTTGAACATCTTCGGTCTTCCCATGCTGGCCGACATAGCGAGCCCCATTTCCTGCCCCGCCTTCGAGGCGTTTATCAGCGCCTGGTCCAGGTCCTCCAGGGTGTCGGGCCACCGGCCGTTGCTGCCCAGGGCGGCCGAGATGGAGTAGATGTCGCTGTTGGTGGCGTGGGGCCACTGGCGGGTGGCGGCGATGTGGCCGAAGGTGGCCCGCACCGCGTCGGTCAGGGTTTCCAGGGCCTGCAGCGCCTCTCCCTGTTTGAAGCTCTGACGGGCGGATTCGAAGTATTCCTGGACGGTGTCCTCCACTGCCTGGGCCCAGGCCTTCTGCGCAAGGGTGTTCCAGGTTGCCTGGCCGGGTTCGCCCTGGATGGCGGAGTCGCGCTCTCGGCCCGCTGCTGCAGCTGCCACCTCCAGGGCGTGATTCATTGGTTGCTGGCTGCCTTCAGGTGGCCAGCTTGCTTTTAGGGTCTCTTTCAGCTTATCCGGATCGAGAGGAGATCCCGACGCCCTGGTGGCTCTCTGCAGGGCGGTTAGGGCCACGTCCTCCGCCACCTTCTCCATTCGGGTGGTCATCTCAATACTCCCAGTGTTGGGTCTCTTTGAATGTTATGGCCGCGGCTTCTGCCGGTCAATGGCATTTCCCTTTTCCAGGAGCTCTGTGGCTGTCGGTTGTCCTGGCCCGTGGGAGCCTGGAAACCGAATAACCATTTCATGAAAGTCATCTTTCCAAAACTCATGCTATGTTGTAAATGGAGGTAATTCTTCTGGTTTTGTAGGGAGATTCCCCGGACCCGGGTGTCCCAGTCTTGGAACAAATACCTCTCCGGTCGGGTTTCTTCGGTTTGGCCCGGGCCAAGCCGGCCACCCTCAGCTTATTTGAACCGGAAGTGGATTCATGGAGCCTCAGGCTATGCCCGAGCCACTGTACGGGCCTTCTGCATTTGGAGCCGGGTGACGGATCGCAAACGATGAACGTTGGCGGTCAGTGGTACGACACTGCTCCCTCTGCGGACAGGGTCCGCAGGGTGGGTGAGGGGGCCCTGGGGTGGGATGAACTGTGGAGCCATGCCCATGGGCTTGGCTGCTGGACCTGCTGGCACCGCAACCATGACGCCCCGGTGGATCACGCTCCCATTGATCTGTGGACTGAACTGCAGCCGGTCGAATACCGGCCGTGGTGGGTGGAGCCCCCCAACCCTACCGGGCTGACAGCCTGGCGGACCTGGTGGCGGACAATCAGCTGGATGACTCCCGGATCCGGGGCAAAACCGGAGTCGCCAAACCATTTTTACACTTATTTTGACGCCCGTTTCGTAGCTGTCGGACTTGTTTGCAGGGACCAAAAGAGCCGGAAAACCGCCAAAAACAGCATACCCAAGGGGTCTTAGTATAGAAAACACATACAAATTGTATGTGAGTGGGAACCACCGGATTTACACTGTTTTCGGGAGCGAGGACGGGCGGGAAAGAGGCCATCAGGCGCCGTCGGCGGGGCATTTCCGGCGTCTGCTCTATGCCAGGCCCGGTGGGAGCCCTCTCAGTTGAATAGCTTCGCGTGACGGCGCTGCCGGTATCCCTTGGGCTTAAGGTTGAGGGGCCTTTCAGACATCATCTGCGTCAGCATCTGCTCCAGCAGCAGGGGGTTGCGGTCTATCCTGGGGCTGAAGATCATCACCTTCCTCTCCCCGTCGGGTTCATCCGTTGCCGGGGCCTGGGGCTGGGCATGTCGGGTCCGTGTCTGGTTCATCATCTCACCTTCCTGGTTTCAGGTTGGGCTGTTTCCCTGGGCGTGGCTTGCCCTGTGGCCTTTGCCTGGGCGTCCCGTTGTGCGGGCCCTCAGACGGTGACGGGCTGGCGCCCGTTGGCCGGTCGGGTCCTGGCCTTCAGGTCCTGGTCGATGCGCAGCTCGGCCCCGGCGACGGGCGACTGCCTGCACCGGTCTCCGGTGCCGAGCTTCAGGCACTGGGGGCAGGCCACGGCGTGGGCGTCCTTGGGGTTGCCGCACTCGCAGGAGCCGTGGAAGGCCTGCAGCGCCGCGGTCAGGTTCCTGGAGATCGTATCTTCACCTGACGGCGACTCCTTGCGGAGCTTACGGAAAGCATCCACAAAC
>MPMM01000035.1 GCA_002238505.1 SAR202 cluster bacterium bin22
CTGATTAACGACAATAAGGAATGCCTCTTGCGCTGACTATATTTGCCGGTTGAGGTGGGGTAAAACCCTCCGGCACGGAGGTGCCGGATTGATCAAAGACCGACAAGTCAGACTATTGAGGCGGAGACTTATGGAAGGAAAAACTCAGGAGACGGCGGCCGCCATGGCCGGGATGTGCGTGCGGTCAGCGCGCAAGTGGCAGGACGGCCCGTTGCCGTCGGAGACGAAGGAGGAGCGGTGGTGGCGGACCCGGGCTGATCCCTTCGACGGGGTGTGGGAGGAGGAGATTGAGCCTCTGCTGCAAGGCGATCCCAAGGGCAAGCTGAAGGCAACGACAATTATCGAATGGCTGGAGGAGCAGCATCCCGGGCGCTTCAGCGCCTCCCAGCTCCGGACCCTCCAACGACGATTACAGGATTGGCGGGCGCTGAATGGCCCGGACCAGGAGGTGTACTTTCCCCAGGAGCATCCGCCGGGACGGGAAGCCCAGTTCGACTTCACCCATGGCAGCGCCCTGGGGGTGACCGTCGCCGGACAGCCCTATCCCCACCTGATGTTCCAGCTGATCCTCAGCCACTCGGGTTGGCGCTACGCCGAGATCGCCGCCGGCGAGACCTTCCTGGCCCTCAAGCAGGGACTGCAGAATGCGCTCTGGACCCTGGGCGGCGTACCGGAGGTGGTGCGTTCCGACAATACCTCCGCCGCCACCCACGAGATGAAACGCAGCCGCGGCCGGGCGCTTAACGCCAATTACGCCGCCCTGCTGGAGCACTACGGTCTGCGCTCCACCCGCATCAATCCCGGCAAGAGCCATGAAAACGGCGTCGCCGAGCACGCCCACTACCGTTTGAAGGATGCCGTGGACCAGGCCCTGATCCTGCGCGGCAGCCGCGATTTCCACACCGCCGATGACTACGCCGGTTTCGTACGGGAGATGGTCGCCAAGCGCAATCGCCTGGTGAGGGGGAAGCTGGAGCAGGAAATGGCTTGCCTAGGGCCCCTGCCGCCAGCCCCCATGCCGGAATACGCCAACTACCAATCCAAGGTGCGCCGGTGGAGCACCATACAAGTAGCGGGACGGAGCTACAGTGTGCCCTCTCGCCTCATCGGCAGGGAGGTACAGATCCGTCTGTACGCCGACTGGGTGGAAGTCTACTACAAGGGCCACTTCGTGGAACGCATGGAGCGGGTGCGCGGTGATGGAGAAGCCAACGTCAATTACCGCCACGTGATCAATTCCCTGGTGCGCAAGCCGGGAGCCTTCGCCCGGTACCGCTTCAGGGAGCAGCTCTTTCCCACCCTGCGCTTCCGGCTCACCTACGACGCGCTCAGACAGTGGCGCGGGGAGCGCGCCGACGTGGAGTACGTGCGCATCCTGCACCTGGCGGCGCAGACCATGGAGGCCAACGTGGACAGCGCGCTGTCGCTGCTGCTGGAGACTGGTCAGCCTTTCGACTACGGTGAGGTGCGGGACCTGGCCGAGCCCAAGCCGCCGGAGGCTCCGATGCTGGTCCTGTCCGGAAAGCCGGACCTGAAGATCTACGACGGTCTGCTCACCGTCAGCCTGGCCGCATCGGGGGTGTGCGGATGATGGACACCGACACCAGGGTCATGCAGGAGCGCATCGGTCAGCTCTGCCGCGAATTCAAGCTGCCCACCATGGGCGCCCAGTCGGTGGCCCGTTTCACCGAGGCTGGCCACGGCGACGCTCTGTCCACCTTCCTGGAGGTGCTGGACAGGAAGCCGAGGATCGCCGCCACCGGCGCATCAACCGGCTGCGTCAGGCGTCCCGGCTACCCTCGGGCAAGACCTGGGAGACCTTCGAGCACCACCGGATGCCGCTCGCTCTACGGCAGCAACTGGACCATCTGGCCCAGGGCAGTTTCGTGGATCACGGCGTCAACGTGCTGGCCTTCGGGCTGCCCGGCACCGGCAAGACCCACGCGCTCTGCGCTCTGGGACACCGCCTGGTGGAGGCCGGCCACTCCGTCCTCTTCGCACCGGCCTACCGTCTGGTGCAGGACCTGCTGGCCGCCAAGCGCGACTTCGACCTGCCCCGACAACTGCGCAAGCTGGACAACTTCGACTTCCTGCTCCTGGACGACCTCGGCTACCTGCCCCAGGGCAACGAGGAGTCCGAGGTCCTCTTCACACTCATCGCCGAACGCTACGAACGCCGGTCCCTGGGCATCACGTCCAACCTGGTCTTCTCCGAGTGGGAACGCATCTTCGCCAACCCCATGGCCACCGCCGCAGCGATTGACCGGGTAGTCCACCACTCCGTCATCCTGGAGTTTGACGTCCCCAGCTACCGGACTGACGCAGCCCAGCAACGCGGCGAGACTGCCGCGGCCGAGGAGGTGAACCGGCAAAACTAATCGACGATAAATCGGCAAGAATGGTTGACGCGGGACAAGGGGCTTACCTCAAGCATAAGAGCGTTACCAACAAGGTCAACACCCTACGGGGCATTGCGGCCGGGATCGCGATGGTCTTCGAAAAGATGGGAGATGTTTGGGGTCTCCGGGAAAATCCGGCGCTGACCGGCCTGGCGGACAGTTATCTGGACAAGCTGCAGCGTCGTCGTCGGGAGCGGGCGGCGCAGATGGACCCGATACGCGAGGAGCACTACCAGGCGGTGATGGCGAGCGTGAGGAAGCCGCTGGCGGGTGAAAGGTCAGGTCGGGCGGAGTTGCGTGCTGCGCTGGTGGTCGCCCTCTTCAGCGTCATGTTCGATGGGATGCTACGGGCGGGGGAAGCGGAGGAGGCGCGGTGGGGGGATGTGTCCCGTCACCCGGACGGGAGCGGCCGGCTCTATGTGCCGTTCTCAAAGACCGACCAGGATGGAGAGGGCGAATACGTCTTCCTCTCCCGGCGGAGCATGAAGGCGCTGGATGATCTGAGGGAAGTGAGGCGAAAAAAGGGCGGCGCGAAGGCAAAGGATGACCGGATCTTCCAGATCGGTACGAGTAGAATGCGGACTCATGTTAGTGAAGCCTGTAAGGCTGCGGGTCTCGAGGGCCGGTTCGGCACGCACAGCTTCCGAATCGGTATGGCGCAGGAACTGGCACTGGCCGGATTCGGCATGGTGCTCATCATGCGGGCCGGACGTTGGCGATCTCCTGAGATGCCGGCCTATTACATCAGAGAGCTGGATGCGGACAGAGCGGCCGTCGCTGAGCTGCACCGGGTCTGGGAACAGGGCGGCGATCGCGTGCAGGAAGACTCGAAGGGCATCGACGTCCTCTCAACCTACGACCACGTGCGTTTTGGGCCGTGAACGCCCGCGATGGGAGATGTGGCGCTTCAAAAATCGTCGGTCGTTCCGTCATCGTTGTAGTAGATGTCGTCCACGCGGCCCGGCCAGTCTCGACCGTGATGTCGCAGAACCGGCATTCGTGGGGATCGGGGGCCAGTGGAAGGGGATCTGTGAATGACAGATCAGATGCCGCCACCTGTTCACCAGGGAATTGACGCGCTTGCCGGAGGAGAGTCCCACCAAGACGACGTCCGTCGTCTGCCGGTCCGTCACCTTTTGGTTGGGAACGGCGCCAGTTTTAAGGCTATGGGAGCGGCCGCAGCAGCTCCTGCTTGGACCTCGCGCAAAAGTCAGCGAAAGCCAGTGATGGGATCACAATGAAACGCCGACACCGGATGCTGGCCATCGGAGGTTTTTCACCGTTCAGCGCGAACCCTGAAGCCCGGGATCCTCCGGCTGTCCGCCGCCATTTGATCCGCCCCCTCGCCGGCGCCGTCAGACGAAAGGCACAGCCCGAGTCAGCGCCGCGCCAGCGGCAGCGGGGCTTTCGCCAGCTCGTCCGCCTCGTCTCGTCGGACCGGCGAACTGCGTTGCGAGGGGGAGAAGAACGGCAGTGGCATCAGCCGGGCCGGACCTTTAGCAACGACTGGGTCGGGCCAGCCGGCCCGGTGTTCACGCCCCTCCGGTAAGTCCCCAAACCTCAGGCCGGGTTGCCGGCGGCATACGACGTCCGTCGTATTTTTCGCAGTTCCTCCGTCATCTGCAGGGCCGGACCGGTTGAAAATGTCGACCCCACCGCAGAGCCCAGCAACCAGTTCGGCTGCAATGCCCGCGCCGCCGCGGAGACCCCAAACTGCGCCCACGGCGCCGGCGCCTGGCTGACCCCCAATAGCGAGCCGGCGTGGGCGTCCAGCGTCAGCGTGAGTCTGGGCAATCCCAGGCCGCTGGCGACTTCAAGAGGACACGGAGCGGGCCGCGGCGGCGCTGCATGAGCTGACCCGGCCGGGTCAGCCATGCTCCGGGTTCATGCCGGCATGGCCGGGGAGCGGTTCCACCCTCTGAACGAGCCATTGCGCCAGCGCCCGTGGCGATCGATCACCACCGCAGAAACCGACGCTCCCGGCAGGACCGCCTGGAATCCCGCAGGGCTTGCAGGTTACGGGCGGCTCTGCCACCGTGCGTGTACTCGCGGGCGCGTGCTATTGGGACGACCAATAGGCGTCGGGGAGCAGCTCCTCCACCGGTTCGTAGGGAGCCAGGTCGTGCAGCTTGTTGATGTCGAAATAGCGCGCTCGAATTCAACGCGTGCGGCCTTACCCTGGGCGGCGAGTTGCGGTGCGGACTGCGCTTGGAAGAATTGGACTGATCAACGCGCGTTTCACGCTATCTACGCTTGGTATAAGGCTCCGCCTGATTCTGGATGATTATGGCGAGGGTTGTTAAAGAGGCGATTTCGCTACTCGCAGAGTCAGAACAGCCGAGACTGCGTTTGGTCCAGTAAGGGCAGGAGTTTGTCCACCAGGGCCTCAACGTCGTCGAGTCTCTCGGCCACCTCGTCGGCCGCCATGTCGTTCTCATAGAAGTTTTCATGCAGGGCGCTGGCAGAGTCGAAACGCCGGCGTATCTCGCCGTCACCGGTTTCGGCACGGACCCGGCTGGCTGCTCGGTGGTAGTGTCGGTGACGGTGGTGTTCCCAGCCTCGTTGTTCGGCGATGGCCTTGAGCATCTGGGTGGTGGCTCCCCAACCCTTCTCGGACGCCTGTGCCAGGTCGCCGTCTGACAGTTCCTGTCTGGCCTGCGCCAGGAAACGCTCGCCGGCTTGCTGATACTGCTGATCGGTCATCGTCGGCTTCTCCGGTTGTTCTTGCATGGTAGCGACCCGTAGTTGGACGGGCAATGGAGCGGAGGCGGCCTTCAGGAAGTCCATTGGTTTCGAGTGGCGAAATGTCCTCGAGGCATATACGCCATGGACATGATTGAATCGATAGGGATAAAGTGATTTGCCGGAGGGGATGCCCATGTTCATTGCTGAGATGACGATTAGCGACGTTCCGCCGTTCAGAGGGGAAGTCGGCTTCAAATTCGATAGGCGCGTTAACGTTTTTATCGGGCCGAACGCGAGCGGGAAGAGCACACTGCTGGGGTGCCTGTTGTTCATCTACAACTCGCCCGAAATTGGCGAGCCTGAATTGTCCTACGTGGACGGTCAGCCCGTTTATTTTGTTCGTGGCGAGAACTGCGTTCTCGCGCTGGAAGACGATGACGATACCTATGACCACGGCAGCGAGAGATTCAACGTCATCATTGTCCCCGCCGTCAGGGCGAGGTTTGGGTCCTTGCAATCCAATGGTGGGCTGGTGACGGCATCTGAGTCGCACGCCTACTATGGCGTTGACTCGCTGTCGGACGCGCTCAACGAGGCCCATATCCATAGCACTATATCTGCTCTGCAACGAGTGATTCAAAACAAATCAATCGATGACGGACCGGCGATGGAAGGTCGAGAATATGCGGATTACGAACTGCTTCACCCTTTCGTCCTGGCCAAAGCGGAAGAAGATCCTCAAAAAGCGTGGCGGGGTCTCCGGGAAGCTTTAAGCGCCTCGCATGCTTGTGCCAAAGAGATTTGCCGGGAGGTAATTCTGGGGAACGAGCCGCTGCACGAGCGCGCCGTACGTGAAGTTGAGTCCGCAAGCGGAATGCCCGATCTAGATGCTCATTTCGAACTGGGCGTGCGTGTTAGAACCGCCGATTATGGGGTGTCATCCCTGAACATGACCTCGCTTTCGGCCGGCACCGAGGGGACGCTTTGGTGGACGAGATTGATCGCCCTCAGTCTTCTGTTCATGCAAGAATTTGAACCGGGGTGGCAAAACCGACGCGCCATCCTACTGATTGACGAGATTGAGAATCATCTCCACCCGACTTGGCAACGGCGCGTGGTGCCGGTTTTGCTGCGACATTTCCCTGGGTTGCAGATTTTTGCTACGACGCACTCGCCCTTCGTGGTGGCGGGATTGAAAAAGGGACAGGTGCATCAGCTTTACCGGGACGAGGACGGTATAGCTCAGGCAGAGCTGCCCAATGACGTGGATATTATGGGATGGACGATGGACGAAATCCTGCGTGGCTTTATGGGTGTGCAGGATCCGACAGACGCAGAAACAGCATTGAACGCAGCGGAATTGCGGAGGTTGAGGGATGAGGGGGCGCGAGCGGACGAACTGGGAGAGGCAGAACGACAGGAGAGGATTCAGGAATTGCGGCGGCTGGTGGATCGGGATTTGCGGGCTGGCGGGCCAATGGCGGCGCGTCGGGAGGTGTTTGAGCAGCAGTTCAACGAGGCGTTGGAGAAGTACCGGCAGTCACGGGACCTGGGGCAGGACAGCGGCTGACGATGCGCGGTGTGGAAAGGTCGCCGGAACCGGATTTTCTCGCGGAGTTGTGGGCAGCGCACTCGCAGTGGGATGACTTGGATGCTGCGGAACGACGGCGCGTCCGTGAGAAATTGCGGTCTGATTTTGGAGGGTGCTGCGCCTACTGTGAGGATTCGTGCACGGAAGAGCGGAGCCGGGCAGCGGGGGACGACATGGGAACCGTTGACCACTTTCGGCCACGGGCCAGGTTTCCCGCTGAGTGGCTGGCGTGGCTCAATCTGGTGTACGCCTGCCGGCGTTGTAACGATACGAAAGGCAATCTGTGGCCGGAGGCATCGGACGCCACGAACCGGCGGCTGTCGGTTGTGAGCAGGTACGGCGACGTGGTGGCCTATGTGAACCCCAGCCTGATGACTGAACAACGACCGGCTGGCGAGTTTTTCGAGTATCGCTGGGACAGCGGCCAGATGGTTGCGGCGGACGGGCTGTCCGACAGCGAGTGGTCTATGGCGGTCAGAACGATTTCGGACTTGGATTTGAACTCCGACTATGAGGCAGTGGGTGACCGGTTACCGTATCTGCGTCGGGAGCGGCTGGACCTTCTCATCACGCGGTTGGGCAATCCGGCGGAGGACATAGGGCGGACGTTGGCGGTACTGCACGAACTGACGCAGGTAGGTCAACCGTTCTCCGGGTTCATACTCGCCTACACCGGGGAGCAGTTTCCACTTCTGAAGGAGCTATTGGGTTAGCGCGCGTGGCTAACTGATCACGACCCCAGAAACGGATGAACGCTCTTGGCAAGGCCATTTGGAAGCCTGCTCGTGATTGCAGGACCTCGGGCGTCATCTCTACCGCAGATATACGCTATTGGGACGACCAATAGGTGTCGGGGAGCAGCTCCTCCACCGGTTCGTAGGGAGCCAGGTCGTGCACCCTGTTGATGTCGAAATAGCGCGCTCGAAGGAATTGCCGGCCGTCGGAGCCGGTTATCGCCAGGGTTTCGACGGTGTACTCCCGGTCGTAGGTCACCGTCATGACGCCAAAGTCCGGGATTTCAACCTCGCGGACGTATCCATCCGGGGTTTGCCGCGCGTCCTCGCGCGGCAACAGGGAGAACAACTGGAAGTTGAACCAAAGGTGGCTGATGTCCTCCACCGGTCCGCATCGAGGTCGTGGAGGTACATGCTGAAGCTGCTGGGACGGCTCACCACTTCGATGGAGCGCCTGATGGGCCGGGTCATATCCATCTTCATGACGAACTGGGATGTGGGATCGCCCGTCGTTTCCATCGTCCCCCATCCGCTGACGACGGCCTCGATCGGGTAGCCACCCTCGGTGAACTCGACTGGCATGTCGAAGGTTGCCTCGTACGAGACGCTCCTGAGGTTTTCGAGGACCTCCTCGAATCTCGCCTCCTCCTCCCCTGGCGACCGGTGAACCCGGGTGGGCTCCGACGTCGCCGTCGGCGAGGGCGCGGGAGTCGGCGAGGGTTCCGGAACGGCGGTCGCCGTCGGCGTCGGGAGGGGAGCGGCGGCCCCCGGGGGCGGCGGCGTGAGGCGGACCGGGGCGCCGGCAGTCCGCGGCGTCTCCACCTGGCTGGGCGCGCACGCGAACGAGTCTGCGACCAGGACCAGCAGAACGGAGATCAGCGTGAATTGTCTCAAGGGTCTTCTCCTCATCGGCCAACGCGGCGCTGGCGGGGCGCCGGAATTGTAGCAGTCAAGCCCAGGCTCCTCCCCCTGCTGGCCGTTGCCCATCTCCGGATCTTGCGCCGACGCCATCCCGTCCCGGCTAACCACGTCCCGGCTCACCCGTCCGTGGGCCCACCTCACCGCCGCCCAGGCCCGCAACAATCGCGCGGCGCCTTCGGCCAACCGGTTGACGGGGCCCGGCCCGAACACTCTCCGATTTTGTGGACCGTCCGGGCCCCATCCCCGATCAGGACACGCGCCGCAGCAGCGCGGCGCCGGAGCCCAGGGCGATCACCGCCACGCTCGCCGCCAGCAGGATCCCCAGTCCCGGACCGGGCGCCGCGAATCCGCCCAGCGTATGCATGCTCCCGTCCAGGACCGGCGGCGTGAACCTCAGCAGCGCCAGCACGCCGGCGATCGTCAGCAGCGGCGCCCCCGCCCGGCACCGGCGCCGCACCACGCTCCACGCCGTGCCCAGCGACCCGAAGGCGATCCCGAACGGAAGCGTCACCAGCAGCGCCGTCGCCACCGGCGAGATCCGCCACATCACGATCCGGTCGTTCCCCTGCAGGGCGTAGGACATCAGGCCCACCCCCGACAGCGGCCCGGCGTGGGCGTCCAGCGTCAACCACGGAATGAACAGCGCAACCGGGCACCCCAGGGCGGCCATCACGATGCAGACCCGCCCGTCCATGGTCCCCCGCAGCCGGCGCAGGACCCCCAGTCCCAACGCCCGTCCCCAGATGCGCCCGGACGGTCGGGGCCGGCCGGGCACATCGGGCATTCCACGATTGTTTGCACGATGTGTTTCACGATTGGTTTCACGGT
This sequence comes from SAR202 cluster bacterium bin22, assembly GCA_002238505.1. Lineage (GTDB taxonomy): Bacteria > Chloroflexota > Dehalococcoidia > Lucifugimonadales > UBA3495 > Bin22. The sequence continues at coordinate 9,159 of MPMM01000035.1, forward strand.
GAATGGTGTTCCTCATAATCGGTTCTCTCCCTTTTGGGTGTGTAAACATGCGATGCGGGATCAATTCCCGCCGAAGGCCGCGCCCATCTCCTCCCAGCGGACCCGCAACCGCTCCAGGTCCCGGTCCAGGTCCCGCACGGCGATGGGCAACTCCAGGAGGTCGCGGCGGACCGAGGCGAAGTTGGCGCTCAGGCGCCGCTTGCTGATCATCACGTCCAGGTCGTGGAGCCGGTCCATGATCGAGCCCGTCCGGGCCCGGGTCCGGTGGGCCTGGTCCCGCCAGCGGGCGTACACCCGCATCTCCGCCCGGTCCCCGGCATCGGCGCGGGAACGTTCCATCGGGTCCCTGATGCCCCGGGTCAGCTCGGCCTGCGCCCGGAAGTACCGCCCCGCCGCACGCTCGGCGTGCTCGATGCGGTAGCCCAGCCGGCGATGCTCCGCCTCCGCGCTCCGGTACCGGGCGCTCCACGCATCCCGCAGCGCTTCGATGGCGTCGATCCGTTCTCCGGCGTCGATTCGTTCGTTGGCATCGTTGCGTTTGTTGGCGTCGCCGCTCCGGCCCCCGTCCACGGCGGCCAGCGCCTCCAGGGCCGCCGCAACCTCGTGCCGACCGTCATCGCCGTCCCCCTCCCCCGACGCCCCGGCGCGGGCCGGCACCAGGCGTCCCAAGGAACGCCCCACGTCGTCGGCCTGGCGCATCGCCGCGCCGGTGGCCGCCGACAGGTCGGCCCCCACGTCCCGCTCACCCCCGGCAATCTGCCCGGCGACGGACGGCGCCGCCGCCAGGCCGATCACCACGGCCGCCACCACCATCGCTCCCTGTGCAAACATGTTCATCTCTATTCCTCCTTTCCGTGTCTGGTCCCGCTCTACCCGTGCCTGGTCTTGTTGTGCGGCGGGTTCTTGCCGCCGTGGTTCCTCCGGTACGTCTCCAGCCGCTCGGCCTCCCGACGCCGGGCCCCCGGCTGCGTCATCCGCGACGTCTCCTTCCGCATGGTCCCCCTCTTGCCCGACCGTTCGTGCTCGCTGGCCCGACGCCCCAGATCGTTGCTGCTCCCGATGTACGTGATCTCCCCCCGGGACCCCCGCAGCGTGTACACCGCCGTATCCCTCCCGCCGGTCTTGGGCTGGCCGGTCTTGGTCTTGCTGTTCTTCGTCCTGCCGGTCTTCGCTTTGCTGTTCTTCGGGCTGCTGGCCCTGGGTTGGCTGTTCTTCGGCTGGCTGGTCTTCGCTTGGCTGTTCTTGGCCATGACATTTCTCCTCTGTCCTGATTCGGCCGGCGCGCCCACCGGTGGCGGCGCGCCGGCCACGTCTCGTTCTCCCGCTCTGAACCCGGGGGTTCCGGCCGCGGTTGTCAAAAAATGGCTATTCCCCTCCTTTGCCCTCCAACCCACCGCAGGGGTGGGCGAGGGCCTTGTGTTGATGAGATGGGATGAGCGGGCGCTCCCGGCCCCGGGGAAGGCGGGTCTCAACGACGCAAACCATCCCGAAACCGGGCGCTCTCAACCGATGCTCCCCATGGGCGCTCCCGTTGTGAGCGCCTCGACCGCATCCACGCCGCGTTCGACGATCAACGCCGCGGCGGCCAGCGCCGGACCGGTCCTGCCGGTCTTCCACGGCGCTCGGCGGAGGCGCCGCTGCCCCCATCGCCGCTGACCACTCACAGCTCCCGCCGCAGGCGGCTCACCACCACCTCCACGCTGTCCATGCAGGCATCCAGCGTCTCCGACACCGGCGCGCCCCGGCTCTCGCCGGACCGTGAATGCCGCAGGTCCTCGAAATACGCCTCCACCGGAAACTCCAGACCGCTCCCATCCGTCCCGCCCCACGCCACCAGCAGCGCCTGGCCATACCGCAACTCCCGCCCCACGGCCCGCACCCCTCCGCCAGACCCCAACACCGGACCCATATGCCCTCCACCCCGCGGCAATGCCTCGCTCCCCAGCGCCCGCGGCCACTCGCCGGTCCACCCGACCCTGGCCCTGAGCGGCCTCTGGTGCTTGTCCCGGTTGCAGATGTCCCGCAGCATCCCCAACCCCACTCCCACCCGGTTGCCCCGGGAGGCATTCCACCCACCGGCCCGGCGCGGCGGCTGCACGCTCTCGATGTACGCCCGGGCCGCCGGACCCACCCCGCAGAGCCTCGCGTCCAGCCGGCCCGGGTCCCGCCGCACCCGGATCGGAAACTCGCTGTGCCGGCCCGGGCACTCCCCCTCACCGTGCCCGCCGGCGCACCTCCCGTGGGCCGCAGCCAACTGCCACACCAGCTGGTCCAGGGCCGATCTCAGGTTGTAGGCCAATTCCCCAACCCGTATCGACCACCCCAGCGGAAGGACGCTCTCTCCGCCCCGGTACACCCACCTCCGGCCCTCCACCCACTCCTCCGGCCCGCACTCCTCCGGAAGGATCAGCCGACTGCGCTCCCGGCAGCACTCCCCGGCCTCCTCCCTGAGCCGGCGCAACTGCCCCCGGGCACGCTCCAGCTTGGCGTCCACCGCCTCCAGATGGTCCATGTCTCACTCCTCGCGCATTGCGCACCCATGCCCAACGCAAAACGCCCGGACAACGGCGTGAACCGTGCCCGGGCGTTCCTTCTGATCAATCTCGCTGCTGAATCCCACGGGACCGGCGCTGCTGGCGCACACGTCCCTAGCCCTCTCCGGCGCTCCGCTCCGGCGGTCTGTCCCAGTTGGGCGGATCAGGCCGGTCGACGCGGAAGCGCCCGCGCTGTCAGATGGCCCGAGCCCTTCCGCTTCGCCGCCATCGCGGGGGTGGCGGACCCGCCTGGCAACCGCCCGCCCCCGCGCGCATTCCCCTCACTTCACTAACCGGACCATCGCCCCCGGCCCCGCCGCCCGTCGCCAGACCCGGAGGTTGTCACCGGCAACTTCAAAATGCGCAAGAGTGGCAACCTGGAACTGACCCACCGGATGGCAACGGCAACGGCAACATCCACGCCCCGGCCGGCGTGGGGCCGGACACCGGTCGGGGCCTGGCCACCCCCGCATCCGCCGCAGCCCGTCCCCGCTCCGGCGTCCGCACGTCGGATGGACCGGCCCCCTGACCGGAGCCGGCCATCCGGTGTCCATGGGCTGCGCCGCCTTGTGCGCGGGCCTGATGCCCGTGATGCTGGCGGCGTGGTTCCTGCAGGAGGGCGTCGACCACGGCTGGGGACCGTTCCTGGCCTGGTCCATCGTCGTCCTGGCCCTCGGGCTGTGGGCGACCGGGCGGGCCTGGCGGCGGCGCCGACAACCGCATCACAACAAGAACGCGGGCGCACGACCACAGCCGGACGCCCGCGTCGGATGGCCGGCGGTTCGGGCGGCCACTACCCGGACCCGCCGGCCTCGATCTCCCGCAGCGCCTTGCCCACCTCCACCCAGCGCTCGTCCCAGTCCGTGCCGGCGAACTCCCGGGCCGCCGCCGTCACGGATGGCAGCCGCTCCGTGGCGCCGCGGCCACGCCCCGTCGCCGGTCACATCTGACGGGACCTAACTGTTCACCGTCTCTCCATGTCTCTCATCCCTGGACCGACCAACACGTCCGCTTCCCTGCTGCGGATTTCGGGCTAATTCCCCCACACCCCTCCCGCTACGGCCGCCTCGTATCGTGATGAGTATTTCTTCTCGTTGATCGCGAATACCGGGATGGACGCCATAACCAGCATCAAAACCCAGACGACGAAGGGCGATGCGTAGATGCCGGCAAGTCCATGCGCCAACGCGCTCAGAACGGGGAACGCCAGGCTGGCCAAATGGTGGGACAGGAATGCGATCCCCCATATCGCTCCCAGCGCCCGCAGCCCGTAAACGTCGACCACCAACCCAAACGCAATGGGCATCCAGGCCGCCGAGCACAAGCCGCCCACGACCGCGAACACCCAGAGGCCGGTCAATGTCCCCGGACCCACCGCCAGGACCAGAAATGCGATGCCCTGCGCCAGGTAGATTGCGCCCAACACTCGCTTGCGAGGGAACCGGTCGGACAGCCAGCCTCCCGCTATCGCGCCCGCCGCGCCCAGCACGACCATAACCGCATGAATGTTTGACGCCGTGGACAGCCCAATACCCTGGTCAGTGGCGAACGACACCAAAGCACGCGAGATGAACGAAGCGGTCAATCCACCGGCCGCCAAACCCGGCAACAGGGCCCAGATGGTCGGAGCGCGGAACGCCCGCCACCATCGATCCACCTCGAACCCACCTCGCTGCAGCGCGGGGGAACTCCCCCTTCGCTGCGCCTCCATCGGCGTCTCCGGGTCTCCGTCGGGCTTCAGCCCGATGTCCGAAGGCCAGTTGCGCAGAAACCTCAGCCCCACCGGCAGGGCCAGGAGCAAAGGGACGACCCCCAGCGCAAGCCAAGCGACCCGCCAACCGTACTGAGCTATGACGAGGCCCGTGACGGCGGGAACCAGGACCGTGCTTGCGATGGAGTTGCCGGCGGTCAACAGACCGAGCGCCAATCCCAGCCGCTTCACGAACCAGCGCGCCGCCAGCGGCCACAGGATGGCCAATGAGACGCCGCCCATCGCGATGGAAAATACGAAACTGAACAGGAGGATCACGTGCCAGTAATGGGATATCCAGTACAGGCCGGCCGTGGCGAGACCGGTCGCCACGACGCAGATCAGTATGACCTTGCGAGCGCCGAACCGGTCAAACAGGTGGCCGGTGATGGGCTGGGTGACCCCATTCATGACCAGCCCTAGTGCCCAGGCGCCGCCCAAGGCGGTATAGCTCCACCCAAGATCCTCGGACATGGGCAGTCTGAAGAGCGTGAAACTGCCACGAACGCCCGCCGGGACGACCGATATGAACATGGCGGCCGCCAGGAGGCGCCAGCCGTAGTGAATCCTGGAACGGCGGCGCGCCGAGGATTGATCAACAGGCTCCGGTCCCTGCAGCGGGCTGTCGTCTTCAAGCATTCGTGCCGCCTTTGGCGCCGCTGCCCGCCTTCACCAACCCCAAGTTGCAACCGTGGCTTCCCGATGACATCACACCGACCCCGACCGCAGCGAGTTTCACAGCAGCGAGTTTCACAGGCGCGAGTTTCAATAGAACGCAATGACCACGAAAGGGAACCCTGCCGGCAATATCAACAGCGCGCCGGTCACCAAACACCCGCTGCCCGGGTGGCCTTGCCGACGTTGCCGCGACATCGGGACGGGTGGATTCCCTCATTGATGTTCACCTTCTCGGGGCCTTGCCCGAAAACGCGATTCTGCCCAAAAACTCCACGGTTCCAGCATCCTTCCGAGCAAAGTCCGTTTTCGTCATCTACTCATGGAGGCGAGTCTAAGCGCGGCTCCCCAGGTCACCATGGCAAGGCCGGCTACGAACCACCAACCGCCAAGAATACCCCACAAGGACCACACGATACCAAGGAACCACCCGACACCAAGATAGAGGCTGGACAAGGCTGCGCCCACGGGTACTGCAATCACTCCCAAGGTGGCTATGCCAGCCCCTCCCCAAAGGAGGCGCTGGTAGGATGCGGAGCGATAAGCGATGAACACCGTAGCGGCATAGAGCAATGGCGCCAAGGCCATAACGCCAATCAGCGCAATAAGTATCAGTTCCATAATCCGTAACACCTCGAGCCTGTTGACAAATTGGTCAGGACCTCCGGGATTGGGGTTGGGGACCGATGATGTGGACGTTGTTGAGGATGTCAGCCGCCGAGGATCAGGACGATTATGATGAGCGCCCACGTCTTGGCGGCGAGTATCCAGTAGTTGAGGTCCAGAAGCGCGGCGGGAGTCTGCCAGGGGCGGATGACCGTCAGTGCGAATTCCACCGCAATGAAAAGCCATATCAGCATCGGCAAAATGGACATATCAACTCGGCCTTGCCCGAAAACTCGGGATTTTTGAGGAGTTTTTTGGCAAGACCCCTTTTCGGGTATTCCGCCAGGGTCTGGCGGCGCGGCTTCGGACGCGGTGTGCACCGCCCGGTGTGCCACGGTGTCTCAGCGCCGCTGCAATCCCTCTGGTGATCGCGCCAGCCGCCGTCACAGGTGGCGGATCCTCAGTGTCGCCGCGGCCACACCCCGTCGCCGGTCAAATCTGACGGAGTCCAACCATTCGCCATCTCTCCATGTCTCTCGTCCTTGGACCGGTCCGCAAAGTCGCTGCCCCAGTGAATCCGGGCCTATTCCCCGACACCTCTCCTCACGCGGGAGGAAACCGGCGGTTCGGGCGGCCACCACCCGGACCCGCCGGCCTCGATTTCATGCCGTCGCCGCAAGCTCCGCCCGACGACCCGGCTTCCGGATTACTCCTCCGGCAGGGTGATGCTGGCATGGACCCGCTCCCCCTTGCCCGCCTCGTTCTCCGCCCGTACCCACACCTTGTACGTTTGGCCCGCCTCCAGGTTGTCGAAGCTGACCTTCGTCTTCTTCGCCCGGGGCGTCTTGGTCCGGCCCTTGCCGCCGCCATCGGGCTTCAGGTGCACGATGTAGCCAGTCACCTCGCCGCCGCTCTCCGGCGCCGGAGCGCTCCAACTCACGATCAGGCTCACTCCCTCGGCCGTCAACTGCAGGTCAGCCACCGGACCGGGCGCCGCCCCCCCATCATAGAACTGCGAGCCCGTGTCCTCGGTCACCGTTACGTCGAACTCGTCGCTCACCCGGTTGCCGTCGGCGTCCTCGGCCGTGACCGTAACGGTCGCGGTTCCCTCGGCCACGCCCGTTACCGTGAGGCCGGTAACGGTCCGGGTAGATTCGTCAACGACAGTGGCAACCCCCAACACCTCCGTGTCCGACGATTCGGCGGTGATGGTCAACGCGTCGCCGTCGGCGTCCGTGAACACGTCGGTCAACACCTCCTCATCGGCGTCGCTGGGCGCCTCGGTCAAATCGACCTCGTGGGTCGCGTCAATGAACACTTCGCTCACGTCGTCGATGGCGGCGGCCACCACCGGAGCGGCCTTCACCGTGACGGTGAAACTGTCCGAAACCGTGCCGCCGTTGCCGTCGCTGGCGGTGACCGTGATCATCGCCGTTCCGCGCGCCTTTGCCGTAACCGTCAGCCTGGACTGGTCGGACGCCACCGACACCGTGGCCACGCTCTCATCCGACGATGCGGCCGTGATGGTCAGGCTGTCGCCGTCGGCGTCGCTGAAGACGCTCGAAAGCGAGACCCGGTGGGCGCCGGTCTCGTTCACGATGGTGGCGTCATCTATCGCAGACGCCACTGCGGGCGGGTTGTTGGCCACCTTCTGCTGCTGGTCCGGCGGCGTGGTGTCCGACACCGCGACCGATACCGAGGACACCGGGACCGCGGCGTACTTCGTATCCTGACTGCCCACACGGTGGCTGATGACGGCGTCCTCATCGTCGCCGTCATCGTCCGCCACGGCGCTCACCGTGAAGGTGGCGGCACGGTTCCAGTCGGACGGCGTGAAGGTGTGGGACGCCGGCGCCACCGTGACCGCGCCGCCGTCGGAGCTGCCGGGGGTGACGGTCACGTCCGCCGTGGGCTGGCTGTCCAGGACCACGGTG
>MPMM01000036.1 GCA_002238505.1 SAR202 cluster bacterium bin22
CCTGAGCCTGTCGAAGGGCCACCCGCCACTCCCGTTCGCCCTGAGCCCGTCGAAGGGCCACCCGCCCCCCCCCGTTCGCCCTGAGCCTGTCGAAGGGCCACCCGCCGGCAAATCTACAACTCAACCCGGTGGTTCCGTATCCCCGGTTACTGACACTTCCCACTGGCCAGGCTGCCTGACCATTCCCTACCATGAAGATGGAGCAGCAGAACCCGGGGCAGGTTCTGCAAGCGCCACCTTGTCCTGGATGCCCGGGTGCATAACTTCATATGAACAGTGGCGGGCGCACCCTTTCATTTGGCCCTCATTTTCTGTCAGCGAGAGAATTCTCCAGATACAACATTGGGGGAAATGACAGGATTTAACAGGAAATTTTCATTTTCCCGGAAACGCGCCGGCAAAAGGGAAAGGACCTGGTCTGCAGGGCAAATGCGCTTCAGGGAAATTGTCGTTGCGCAAGAGTTAAAGAATCCAATCACCGTCCTGCAAACCTGCTTTCGGACCTGCAACCGGACAGTGGGGAAGGATTTGAGGCCCTTCGGCTGCGCTCTGGGCGACATAGTTGGCGCTCGGGGCGGCATGACTTATGGCTGGCGGTTGTCCGTCACCTATGGCCTGAATTTGGAGTGGGACGGCCCTGCTCCACACGCCGCCGCATTGACACCCCCGGTACCCTCAATCATACTTGCAATGTAGAAATTCGGGTAAATTTCAGGCCGGCGGCACCGCCATTCCGGAAGGTTTTTCGCTCTGGAAGGCGGCAACAAGGAGACCTAATGTACAAGGAAATTCTGGTACCTCTGGATGGTTCGGAAGTATCGGCAAGTTCGCTGCCCATCGCCCGCCAGTTGGCGAAATCCCCGGGTGCGCGCGTACATTTGCTTCAGGTATCCTCCCAGACGGAGGAGTTCGCCGTAATGCGGGGCGCCGAGTTCGGCACCATGGGGGCAGATTACTCCCAGCAGGTGCTGGACGAGGTGCTGACTGCCCAGCGCGACCGGATTGAGCGGTACCTGGACGAAGTGGGTGCTGATCTGGAATCAGATGGCCTGACGGTGGTCAAGGCGGTTGAGGACGGCCAGGCCGCAGACAAGATTGTGGACTACGCCGAAGCCGCCGGGGTTGACCTGGTAATCATGAGCACCCACGGTCGCGGGGGGGTCCGCCGCTTTCTGGTGGGCAGCGTGACCGACAAGGTTATCCGCTCCACCAACCTGCCCGTGCTGGTCATTCACCCGGAGTAGGGGGTTCTTCCGCGCTTGCTCCGGACGAAAGCAAGCGCCCGCCGGTAAAGCCGGTTTCCCCGAGCCCTTGAATGGCCTGAAACCCCGGCAGTGAACCGGCAAGAATACCGGAAGTGAGCCCGCCGTGCACGGCTCCGGATCCTTCGTAGTCGCGCAGGATGTCATTGAATCCCCAGGGTGGCCGGTTATTCGCGGGGATGACGTATCGGAAACAGGGCGGGCCGGGGTCCGTTCAAGCTTTACCCACCCGGTAGGGGATCCGTTACCTCCTGAACTGCTCCCCCATTACGCCGGGTCAACCGGCAGTCCTCGGAGTCAACATTTTTCAGGCAGCCAACTCCCTGCGCCACCGGCTGGCCCATACCCTGCCTTTCTACTACGGATGGGTCATCTTCTCCATTGGCGCCCTGGCCAGCTACTCGTCGCGTCCCCTGATGGCCGTGGCCACCCTTTCCGTCTTTGCCGTTCCCATGACCCGTGAGTTCGGCTGGTCCTACGGCCTGTTTTCGGGCGTTGTCAGCCTGGGCGGATTATGCGCCATTGGAGTCTCGCCCTTCGTGGGCCGGCTGATCGACCGTTACGGTTCCGGGGCCATACTCGCCCTCACCTCGGTTGTCGTGGGTTGTTGCGCCATTGGTCTGTCGCTGGTCAGCCAGGCCTGGGCCTTCTACGCCCTGTACGTACCGGGGCGGATGGCCTTTGCCAGTCCCCTGGAGCTGGGCACCACCACCGCGATAAACAACTGGTTTATTCGTCGGCGCCCCCTGGCCCTGTTCCTTCTGACCGTATCGCAAAGCACCGGCCTGGCGGCCATGCCGCTGGTGGCCGATTTCCTTATAGGGGGCTGGGGCTGGCGCAACGCCTGGGCATGGCTGGGCATTTTCACCCTGGTGGTGGGCATCCTTCCGGCCCTGCTGCTGGTGTCACGTCGCCCCGAGGACATGGGGCTGACCGCCGACCCTCGTCGCGGAGAAGCCAGGCTCCAGCAAAGTCAGCAGGAAAGTACACCGTCCGCCCCGGAGGACGCGCAGCCTGGAGATGTGGGCGAGGGTAGCCCGGGTAGTTCCGGGAAGCCCTCAATTGCGACCTCGACAACCCCACTGCCGGAGCGTAACTACACGGTCTCGCGAGCCCTGCATACCCGGGCTTTTTACGTGATGGCCATTTTCTCGGGGGCCGGATTCATGGTGCAGGCGGGGGTAAGCCTTCACCAGGTATCCCACTTCATCAACCAGGGACTGGAACCGTCGATGGCGGCGCTTACGGCCGCCTCCTTTGCCTTCTGCCAGATGCTGGGGGGGCTGGTGTGGTCGGCCCTGGCTTCGCGGCGGGTGCCCATCCGAATACTGCTGGCGGCCTCGGCATTCTTCGTATCCGGAGGCGCCCTGGGGGTACAAGCCAGCTCCACCCTGACGTGGGGCCTGCCTGCCGCTTCCGTCCTGGGCGCGGGCGTGGGCGGCCTGCACCTGCTGCTGCGGCTGGCTTGGGCCGAATACTACGGGCGGGAGCACCTGGGGAGCATCACCGGCATAACCCTGCCAGTGCAGGTGGGCGGCCAGGCCCTTGGACCCATCATCGCCGGATTCCTCTACGACTTCACCGGCAGCTACCTGTGGCCCTTCCGCATCTTCTCCACCGCCGTCTTCATCGCCGGAATCCTCGTCCTCACCGCCACACCGCCCCGGGACAGGAGTTAATCCACCAACGAGCGCGAATAACCACGAATAGATTTGGCGTCGATACTGAGCTGGTCCGTCAGGTTGGGCACGAGGTTTTCCGGGGCCGGCAATCGGGGCAGACACACAGGTCTGCCCCTACGTCATTTGAAGCATTCGTGAACATTCGCGCCTGGTCGTGGATAAACAACCCTTCGCGCTTCTTCGCGTCCTTCGCGTCCTTCGCGGGAGAAACTACGCCGCAGCCTTGTTGCCCACCACGGCAAAGAGGGGGTCGCCCGGGGGACTGGTTTCAGGGTTGGTGAAGCCGCCGCGAATGTCGTCGAAGTCCCCGGCCTCCTCCATGTAGGCGGCAACCAGGTCAATGTGCCGCCGGTCGCTGGAGTAACGCCAGATAAGCACCGCCTTGGTGGGGAACATGCGGTTGGAAAAGGTGACGATGAAGATGCCGCCCGGTTTGAGGATGCGGTTGACTTCCTGGAAGACTTCAATGGGCCGGGTAAGGTACTGGACCGACACCGTGATCACCACCGCGTCGAAGGTATCGTCCTCGTAGGGCAGTACGGGGTCCTTGTTGATGTCCTTGACCAGATAGTCGTCCAGGTCCGGGTTTTCCGCCATCTCCGCGGCGTTCATGCCCAGCCCCGCCAGCCGTTGCCGGGGGTGGTCGGCCGGCCAGTGGGAGCGCCAGCTGCTCATCAGGTCCAGCACCACCGAGTCCGGGGGTATCAGGCTGCGGAAGACATTGCCCACTGCGGCAATGGCCACGTCGTCAATGTGTACCACCATCCGGGGTTGAACGTAGAAGTTGCTGTCGTCACTCTCGTCCTCCCGCCCAAAGTACTCGGGCAGAAAGGGCGGGAAGGTGGGATAAGGTGAACTCGTGGCGGGCCTCCCTGTTGCATTAGCGTGGCGCGATTGTACCACGCGAGGGTGTTTCCCCATTCTTCTCCCTTCGTGTATATTCGTTGACACGAAAGGCCCCATATGGAATTGAAAGGACTGGCATGACTCTTCAACAGGAAATCCGGCAGGGACACCCCTACTTCATGTACGACGCCATTACCGGCCAGCCCGAGGCTATGTCCCAGATGCTGGAGCGGCACGCCGATGCCGCGAAGGAAGTGGCTGCGCAACTGGCCTCCAAGCGACACATCTACATCGTGGGTATCGGCACATCGTGGCATGCCGTTCTGGTGGCGGAGCACTGGTTCCGCCGCTTTGCCGGACCGAATATCCAGGTGCAGGGGTGGCATTCCTTCGAGTTCTGCGGCTACCCGCCATCCCTGGGTCCCGAGGACGCGGTAATCATCCTCAGCCACCGGGGCACCAAGACCTACTCTTTCCTGGCCCTGGAACTGGCAAAAGAGCGCGGGGCATACACGGTGGCGGTGACCTCCACCGACCCAGGTCCGCGCCTCCAGGTGGCGGACGTATCGCTGCACACCGTTCCCCCGGAGCGGTCTTCGGCCTTCACCATCAGCTACACCACCGCCCTGACGGTGCTGGGAATGCTGGCGTCGGAACTTGGGGCTGCCCTGGGAGACGATGGAGAAACCGCCCGGCTAAGGGACCAACTGCTGGACGTTCCGGGCGCGGTGGCCGACATAATTGACCGGGAGCAGGCCATTGCCGATTTGGTTGAGGCGTACGGAGACCGGCAGCGGTTCATCTCGGTGGGCTGGGGGCCCAACACCGGCAACGCCTACGAGGTGGCCCTGAAGATCAAGGAGACCAGCGCTTCGGACTGCGAGGGTCTGCAGGTGGAGCAACTGCTGCACGGCCCCTTCTGCTCGTTAGATGACCAGTGTTTGGTAACGCTGATTGCCCCACCGGGACCAGGGTACCAGCGGTCCCTGGACATTGCCCGCGCCTCGGAGGCTGCGGGAGCGCCGGTGTGGGCCCTGGTGCAGGAGGGCGACGAGGAACTGTCGTCGCTGGCGTCGGCCAGTTTTGCGATGAAGCCCCTGCCGGAGCTGTGGAGTCCCTTGGCCTGCGTGGTCCCGCTGCAGTTGTTCACCTACCACCTGGCCCTCCACCGGGGCAAGCACCCCGACCTGTTCCAGCAGGACAACCCGAAGCAGGCGGCGGCCCGGGCTCATTACGGTTTGTAGCAGGGCTTCATCCTGTCCATCCTTTACATCCATGTTCAAGTCACAAATAAGGAGCGAACCATGTCCACCGACGAAACCCAGGCATTTCTTGATTCCCAGGCCCAGCACCGGGGCTACTCCCTGGAGATGCACCGCATCATGGCCGAGGCCGACCTGGAATGGGCGAAAACCTATGGAGATTTTATCGAGGCTACCTATACCGGTCAGCGCACCCTGGACCGCAAGACCAAGGAATTGTTGCAGATAGTGGTGGAAGCGGCCCTGAAGGCCGACGTTGAGCAGATTCAGGCCCACGTACATGTGGCCCTGGAGAATGGGGCAACGGAAAGGGAGGTTCTGGAGGCCCTGCAGGCGGTCATAGCCCCCATGGGCGCGCTGGCGTTCAGGCGGGGCGTGCAGGCCTGGGCAAGGGAAACGGGGCGGTTGCCGAACGATTAGGGGTGTCGCCCTGGCGGGGGCGTGGTTTCTGCAGCTCAAGTCGGTGTCGTTCTGAGCGAAGCCGAAGAATCCCATCAGTTCTTCCGCTGAGGCATGGTCGGAGACCCAATGTGAGGTCAGTCAGTTCGAGGTCGGGCCATTCGGCAGGCTCAGGGCGATATAAGCAATGGATCGGGATTCCGACCCGGTGGCTGGGAACTTTTCACGGCCCCGTTACGTCTTCACCTGCATCCGACTGTCAATATTGGAGGAGATTGAGGATGCTATCGAGGATCAGGGTTTGGATGCTGTTGGCGTTAGGCGCCGGTGTTATTGCGGGATTGGGAGCATTGCAAACGGTGGAGGCCTGTGGTGGGTTTTTCTGCCAGACCACGCCCGTGGACCAGAACGCCGAGCGCATCATATTTGCGCAGAATCGGGACGGTACCCTTTCCACCTACATCCAGATCGAGTACACCGGTTTTGCCCCGGACTTTTCCTGGATACTCCCCCTGCCTGAGCCCATCGGGCCGGAGGACGTGGAGGTGCCGGAAGACGCCATGTCGGCCTTTATCGAGTTGGAGGTAGCGACTGACCCGGTTATTATGCGTCCAGAATTGCCCCAGTGCGCCATAGATGCAAGGCGAGCCAGGGCAGAGAGGCAAGTCGAGGAACCTGTAGCTGAGGTATCGGCAGAAAGCGTGGAAGTTTTCGCCAGCGGTGAAGTGGGCCCCTACGGCTTCGACGTAGTAGGGTCCGAGGATCCTATGGCGCTGATTGACTGGCTGAGAGAGCATGAGTACCAGGTTACCGAACCGATGGTACCCCTGATTAATGTGTACGTGGAGGAACAGTTTGTGTTCCTTGCCATGCGGCTACTGCCCGACCAGGGCGCGCGGGACGTGCAGCCGGTGAAGGTAACCTACCCCGCGGAGAACCCGATGATTCCCCTGCGGTTGACCGCGGTGGCCGCCAACCCGAATATGGCGGTGATGGTCTGGATTTACGCCGATACACCGGCGGTCCCGGCGAACTACGCCAACCTGGAGATCGCCGATACCGACCTTACCTTCTTCACCTTTGGCGGCAACAACTACCGGCAACTAATGAGAGATGGGGCCGACAAATTTCGAGGGCAGGCCTTCGTCACCGAATATGCCGCCCCTTCCCGGAATTTGGCCGTCGTCCACCCCCTGCTCAGGGACTTGAGGGAAAGGCACCCCTACGTCACCCGTCTCAACACCGTCATATCGCCGGAAGAAATGACGGTTGACCCGGTGTTTGATTACGACCCCCAGCGGAAGGACGTGTCCAATATCCGCGATCTGACCAAGATGACAGGCCTCTTCGACTGTGAACGGGCGGCGGCGGCCCGCCGGATGGAAGCGGCATCGGTTGAGGTCCCTGCCGCTGACATGCCTTCTGTTGATGCACGAAGAGACATTCAAAGAGAAGAAGCTGGCTCAACCGACGCGGGGCAGTCCTGGGCTGCCCTCGTTGGAGCCGGAGCCATCGGTGGTCTGTTGGCCTTGCTGGCAGCCGGGTTGGTAGCCGTGGCAATAGTTTGGGGGCGTCGGGTTAGAGAGCAGTAGGGACGTAGGGGAGGCACGGCCCAGCGCCCCTGCCCGCAGCGTCGCCAGTGAGAAGGCGCAGGGTTTGAAGGGAAACCCACCCCGAGCAAAGACGCCCCCCACCGTGTATAATGGCCGCAAAATCTTAAGAGGAGGGTCAGCATGACGGAGATAGGCAGACTGATTACGGCTATGGTAACCCCCTTTGATGACGAGGGACGAGTGGACTACGACCAGGCCAAGCGTCTTGCCAACGCGCTGCTGGATTCGGGCAGTGACGGCGTCATTGTGTCCGGCACCACCGGCGAGTCCCCTACCCTCACCACTGAAGAGAAAATCCGGCTGTGGGGCGAAATCAAGGACGCTGTGGGCGACCGTGGCGCCGTGGTGGCCGGAAGCGGCAACTACAGCACCGCCGAGAGCATCGAGCTGAGCATGGAGGCGGAGAAGGCTGGCGTGGATGGGCTGCTGCTGGTGGTCCCCTACTACAACAAGCCCCCGCAGGAGGGCCTGTACCAGCATTTCAAGACCATCGCCGCCCATGTCAACCTGCCCTGCATGCTCTACAACGTCACCAGCCGCACCAGCCTGAACATGAGCCACGACACCACTATCCGGCTGAGCCATGTGGACAACATCGTCGGGGTCAAGGAAGCTGGCAGCGATATGGACCAGATAACCCGCATCATAGACGGCTCGCGGGACGGGTTCCGTGTCTGGAGCGGTAACGATAACGAGACCTTTTACATCATGGCCACCGGCGGCTACGGCGTGGTCAGCGTGGCGTCCCACCTGGTGGGCAACCAGATCAAGCAGATGATGGGTCTGCTGCTGGAAGGCGAGGTTGAACAGGCCGCCGCCGAGCACCGCCGCCTGCTGGAGATCTTCAAGGTGCTGTTCATCGTCTCCAACCCCATACCGGTGAAGCATTCGCTGAACCACGTGGGCTTCAACGTGGGCAACCCCCGCCTGCCGTTGATACCGGCGGACGAGAAGTCGGCAGCGCAGATAGAAGAGGTTTTGGCGCGGTACGATATGGATATACAGGCGCCGGCTTAGGTTTATAGACTAAGAAGAGCCGTATACGGTAACGAAGAGGGGCGGGTTGATGAGACCCGCCCCTTTGCTTGTTTGTGCGGTTTCGGTAAGCGTGACAATACCGGTGAACCGGCAGGACTTTGGCGGGATGCAGGGCTCGTCTTCGTGTGAAACCAAAGATAGGGGAAAGGTCTTTGTTTGACCCTGACTCGCTTCGTATTGGGTCAACGCAAAGGGTTGGTATTCAGATCGTTGTGGCCACCCCCTCTAATCTCCCCAAACCCGTACTCCCCCCGGTACTCCTCCGGCAGTTGCATGGCTATCCGCCGCATTATCATTTCCAGCACCGCTTCGGCGGCCACCCGGGTCTGGCCCCCTTCTATTACCGGTGGTGTGAAGGGTGGGCCGATGTTGACCTGGAAGCGGCACAGGGGGAAGGGCATGCGCTGGTGAGGGAAGTTTTCCGTGCCGGTGATGCCGATGGGCAGGATGGGAGCCTGGGACTTCATCGCCAGGTATGCCGCGCCTGCCATGCCCTTGATCAGCTTCTGCTCCGGGCTGCGCTGGCCTTCAGGGAAAATGACCACGGCCCCGTCCCTGGCCAGCAGATTCAGGGCCGTCCGCAGTGCGCTGACGCCAAAGGACCGGTCCACGGGATAAACCCGCATCGAGTTGAAGAGCCATCCCTTGGCCTTGGGGACGAATAGCTCCTGCTTGCCCAGGAAAGAAAGAGGCCGGGGCAAGGCTGCAGCCAGAGAGGGTGGATCGTTGTAGGAAAGGTGGTTGGCCACCACGATCAGCGGGCCGTAGGGAGGCACGTTCTCCCGTCCGGTTACTTCCATTCGGCCGAAGACGTTGAAGCAAAAGCGGGCCAGGTTGCGGCCCGGGCGGTATAGCGCCGTCACCGGACTGTCCGCCCCACGGGGGACCCCAGCCGCTCCAGGATTTTCTCCACCACCTGATCAATGGTCAGGTCGCTGGTATCCACGAGCAGGGCATCCGCCGCCTGGGCCAGGGGAGAATCGGCCCGTTGGGAGTCGATCCGGTCTCTGGACATGGCATTGTCCAGAATTTGCCGGTAGTCCGCAGGGTGGCCTTGGGAAACAAGCTCGTCGTAGCGTCGCTGGGCGCGCACCTGGGGGGAAGCTACCATAAACACCTTCAGGTCGGCGTCGGGCAGTACCACAGTGCCAATGTCCCGACCCACCATGACGATGCCTCCCGATTCCTGTCGGGCCCTGGCTGAGATGTCCCTCTGCTGGCGAACCATCTCCTGCCGCACGCCGGATACCCGGGCCACCAGCGAAACGTGCTGGTCAACCTCAGCGGTTCTTAACTCTGTCCCGAGCGTTATACCGTTCAAGACCAGTCCGTTGGCTTCCTGGTCGCTGGGTTGCATAGTGGAACTGCTGGCCAGCTGAGACAAGCGCCTTTCGTCTTCCATTGCCACCCCTTCTTTGATGGCAAGCCAGGTGACTGCGCGGTACATAATACCGGTATCCAGGAAGGGGCAGCCAAGGCGGAGGGCCAACTCTCTTCCCACCGCCGTTTTTCCGGCGGCGGCCTGACCGTCAATGGCGATGGCTCCGGCCTTTCCGGACAAGAGATATCCTCCTGGGTGATGGTACCGCAAGCAGCGGCGCCACAGATACAAACCTGCGATCCTTTCGAGTATAGCACAGGTCTGGAACGGCCCTGGCTACCGGTCCTGCGGACGCTGGTCAACCTGCTACACTTGTTTGATATCTTCAAGGTTCTTGCCGTGATTGCCCTGACCGGACTACTCATTGAATATGCCTTCCGCCGTGCCCGCTTCTATGGCGCCGCTGTGGTCTGCACGATTCCCGTTGCGGTGGCCGCCTTTGTATTGGCCTGGGCCTTCCCCCGCTGGCCCGGTGATGAGGCCCTGTTGACTATGGTTCAAAGCTGGCAAAGTCCGGCATTGACGGCCGTGCTGGGTACGTTGACCCGCCTGGGGTGGTATCCGGTGTCGGCAGCGGTGTCTCTAGTCGGGGTGGTGGTTCTCTTGTGGCGAGGGCTGAGATTGGATGCCCTGCTGTTCACCGTTGCCGTGGCCTCCGCCCTGATGACCCATCCCCTGAAGGCTGCAGTCGGGCGACCACGACCGGATGCGGCGATAGTGGAGCCCGTGCCGCATGACATGGGTTTTCCCAGTGGCCATGCGGCTTTTGCGATACTGCTTGGCGGAATGCTGATTTGGCTGGTCTGGCAGCACGTGGAGAACCGGCGGCTTCGCTGGGCCTTGACCGCTGCGCTGGTACTGTTGATTTTGGGTGTTGGTCTGTCCAGGGTCTATCTGGGTGTCCACTGGCCCAGCGATGTTCTGGGCGGCTATCTGTTCGGAGCGGTGGTTCTGGCGCTTCTGACCCTGGCAAGGACTTACGTGGCGCGGCGGGAAAGGCGGGCGTCCGGTGGGGACACCACATTTTCAAAAGTTGGTATATAATACCGACAAGTCATTAACAACCCCTTGACCTCCAAACCGGTTCCCCGACGCAACATCTTTGGCAGAAGCCAATTTTGGCGAGGTGACGGTGGCTGGACAGGACCAGAACGGCCAAACGGCAACGGACATAGGTGGCCCAGGCAGCAACGGCCATGCTCCGGGACTGGTAATAGACCGTGTCTTGAGTTCTCCGGTGCTGGTGCTGAACCTCAACTACGTTCCCATAAACGTTTCCACAGTCCGCCGCGCCATAATTCTACTTAGTAAAGGCAAAGCCGAGTTGCTGGAGAATCACCGGGGAGAAGTACATACCGTAACTGCCACTATCGACGCTCCGTCCATCATCCGGCTGGTTTACCTGGTCAAGCGACCCTTCGCGCCGCGCAAGCTATCCAAAAAGGAAATCTTCCTGAGGGACCAGTACACCTGTCAGTATTGTGGCAAGAAGAACCATGAACTTACCCTGGACCACGTGGTACCCCGACGGCAGAAAGGGGCTCATACCTGGGAGAATGTGGTGGCCGCGTGCAGCCGGTGCAACCTGCGCAAGGCCGGACGCACTCCCGAAGAGGCCAACATGCGCCTGAAGACTGAGCCAAGGGTACCGCAGCCCAACCCTTACCGGATTCTGCAAAACCGCGCCATTCTGGACGAGTGGCGCCCGTACTTGCCCTGGAGTTTTGAGGGTGACGACTGAAGACGCAACGTGTGGGACCAGAAAAGACTTGTAAATTGATGAGGGCAGGATTTAACCTGCCCTCTCTTTCGTGCGGGAACCTGGGGGTGGGCCAGAAAAAAGCCCACCTAGGTACGTTGGAAGCAAAGCACGCCTCTTACTTCCCTTTGTGGTCCTTCCCTTTGTGGTCATTGTTGGCGCCGTTACCAGAGCCTGGCGGAGGGGGCCATTCTTCCGGGGGCTTGTCCTTAATCTGATCCACCCACGCTTGCCAAAGGGCGTCTCTCTCTGCGCGTCCCTCTTCGCGGCTCTTAATAGCGGCTTCTTCTACCTGACGCTTGTTGGCCCTGAAGGTGAAGATCATATATGCAACCTCCGAAGTAAGCTGGACTGCAATCACCGTCCAGGTGAAGACTCCGATGGCATTGCCGCCAACCCCGTGCCAGATATCCAGCCACCAGGGCTGGTGGGGAACTGCAAAGTCCCGCATATAGGGCGCGCCCGTGGCCAGTGACCAGAAGACTGCCCAGGCGGCCACGATCAGCGGTTTGGGGAGGGCTGGTATCCAGAACCACCATGTTGTTCGCTCATTCTCCATCCAGCGGACATTCTAAACGGCCCAAGGACAGGAGCAAATACCTCGCCTCGCCAGTTTGGAGATTCTCTTTCTATTTTACACCCGGGATCAGGGCAGACCCAGCATCAAGGCCTCAAGGGTCAGGCGGGGGTTGGCGTTGGCGTCCAGAGCTTGCAGGGAACGGTTGATTCGCTTGATGAATTCAACCACCTGGCCGGTGGACAACCGGGAAGCCTGGAGACGCAGGGGCATAGACCGGTCTGCATTATGCAGGTATTCCTCGGCGCCCTCCTTGACCAGGAGCAGGTCCCGCCACCAGCGCAGCCAGAGGAAGAGCAGTTGCCTGGCGGCTTCCCGGTCGCGGCTGAACCGGTTGGCAACCTCTGCGGCGTATTCAAACCGCACGTCCAGCCCGCTCTCGCAAACCTCCTGCAACCGTTCCAGGTCAGCCTCCAGTTGCTCCAGCGCCTGCGAGTCCCGAAGCGCGGTGACTGCCTGGCCAAAGCACCCGCGCGAAAGGCGGGCTACCTTCTCGGCGGTTTCCGAGTCCGCGGCATAGTCCCTGGTCAGCCGTTCCTGCAGGTCGGCTTTGGCCACGGGCTTCAGGTACAGCGCGCTGCAACGGGAGCGGATTGTCGGCAGCAGGGCATCCTCGCTGGCGGTCAACAGCAGCAGCATGGAGTCAGCCGGCGGTTCTTCCAGCGTCTTGAGCAGAGCATTGGCTGCGGCCGTATTCATCAACTCCGCCCCGTCCAGAATGAGTACCTTGCAGGAGCCTTCAAAGGCGGTAAGGTTGAGGAACGACTCTATCTCCCGCACCTGCTCGATGCGTATGTCCCGGCGGTTCACGTCTTCGGCGTCCCCCGTGCCCACCCCAACAATCCGGATGTCCGGGTGCATCCCATCGGCCACCCGCAGGCACTGGCTGCACTGGCCGCAGGGGGCTGGTCCAGATCCGGCACCGGCATCATCCCCACCGTCGGTCACCGGCGCAAGCTCAGCCCCCTCGACGGCGCCAAAGAGGCTTTCCGGGGAGTCCTCCCCCGGGCCTCCACCCGGGCCAAACAAACCGGACGAGGCCGCGCGCTCGGAAGCAGCAACTCCGCTGCCCCGGGGTCGGCCCGCAGTCGCACTCCGCCGCCCCCGCGAAAGGCAGTTGGCCGCCTGCGCCATCCCCACCGCCAGCGCCATCTTCCCGATGTGCGGCGGACCCACCAGCAAGTAAGCGTGCGACATCCGGTCCGCCCGGATTGCCGCGTCCAGTTGCCTCGTTATGTGCTCCTGCCCGTATATCTGCCACATGGTCAAAGCCTGCTCCCCTTAATCCCCCCTCTCCCCCGTTCATCCTGAGCCTGTCGAAGGAGGGTGAGGGCGCCCCCTCTCCCCCGTTCATCCTGAGCCTGTCGAAGGAGGGTGAGGGCCGTCCCCCCAATCCCCCCTCTCCCCCCGGGAGAGGGGCCGGGGGTGAGGGCCGTCCCCCCTCTCCCCCGTTCATCCTGAGCCTGTCGAAGGAGGGTGAGGCCATCCCCCCTCTCCCCCCGGGAGAGGCCCCGGGGGTGAGGGCCGTCCCCGGGGGTGAGGGCCGTCCCCCCATCCCCCCGTAGGGGCCGTTCGCGAACGGCCCCTACCCCACGCGCAACAGCCCCCATCAGCCCCCATGCTCACCAACCCAATCCCCCCTCTCCCCCAGGGAGAGGGGCCGGGGGTGAGGGCCGTCCCCGGGGTGAGGGCCCTACAAATCGCAAATCATCATATCCCCGTAGCTCTCCCGCCTCCGGATCAACCGGCTCTCTCCATCCCCCACCAGCGCCATCGCCGGCCTCGGGTTCAGGTTGTAGTTGCTCGCCATCGACGGACAGTACGCCCCCGCTGCCGGTATGGCAATAATATCCCCCGCCTCAACTATCGGCAGCATCACATCGCTGGCCAGCACGTCCCCCGATTCGCAGTATTTCCCCGCTATGGTCACCTTCTCTTCGTCCCACCTGCCATCGACATTAACCTTCCCTGCCGACACCACTTCGTACTCCGCCTGGTACAGCGCCGGACGTATGTTGTCTCCCATCCCCCCGTCCACGCTGACGTACTTCCGCACTCCCGGTATGTCCTTGATCGCCCCGATGCGGTACAGCGCCACTCCCGCCGGTCCCACTATCGACCGCCCCGGCTCTATCAGCAGCGTTGGTATCGCCAGCCCCAGTTCCTCGCAGGTGGCCCGCAGCGTCCCAACGATGGTCTCGGCGTACTCCCATATCCCCGGCGGTTCCTGCTCCCGCGTGTACGCGATGGCAAACCCGCCGCCAGGACTGAATTCCTCCAGCGCCAGCCCCTCTTCTCTGAACCCCGCCGCAAACCGCAATACCAGGTCCGTGGCCGCCGCGTACGGTTCCAGCTCAAATATCGGCGACCCCAGGTGGAAGTGCAGTCCCTTCACTTTCAGGTGCGACGCCCCCAGTCCTTGCCGGATGGCCCGTCCCGCGTCTCCTGTCTGGATCGAAAACCCGAACTTCGAGTCGATTATTCCCGTGGTGGTGTACGCGTGGGTGTGCGGGTCAATCCCCGGCGATACCCGTATCAGGATCTCCTGCTCTCTCCCCGCTTCTCCCGCTATCTCCTCCAGCATCGCCATTTCGTGGAAGCTGTCCACCACTACCCGACCGATCCCCCGTTCCACGGCGTACGCCAGTTCCTCCCGACTTTTGTTGTTGCCGTGGAAATATACTTTCTCCAAAGGAAACTCGACGGCATCCGCTACCGCCAGTTCGCCGCCCGACACTACGTCCAGTCCCAATCCTTCCTCATTGATTATCCGCGCCAGTGCCGGGTTGATGTATGCCTTCGATGCGTACAGTACCTGCGCCCCGGGACACCGCGATTCAAACTCCCGGCGGTAGCTCCGGCACCGGTTCCGCAATGTCGCCTCGTCCAGCACGTACACCGGCGTCCCGTACTCCTCCGCCAGGTCCACCGCGCCGCACCCCCCTATCACCAGCCGCCCCTCCCCGTCTATCTCCGCTGTATCAGGAAAAACATTCTCCGGAAACATTTTTTGTAAAGGCCCCCAATTCGGAATCCCTCGGCTGGAGGTATGATAGGGCGGCAGGGGATTGCGCGCAACCTGGTACAGTCCCTTCCCCCTCGTAGGGGCACATGGCCATGCGCCCACCGAAGGAATGGGGGTGATTATTGAATGCCATCATTTCCGGACGCGGTGCTATAATCGGATGGTCGTTACGACCAGAGGAAGTGTCACAATGGAAGTGAAAGAAGCAGTGCGGGTGGCAAAAGACCACGTAGCCGAAATTTTCGGCGATGAACAAATTGCCAACGTCGGACTCGAGGAAATAGAGCGTATCTCCGGCCGCGAGGGCGGTTTCGCATGGAAAATCACTGTTGGCTTCTCCCGGCCCTGGGAAGCAACTGGCCTCGCCGGCATAGTCGTCGGACAAACTCATCTGCGCCGTTCCTTTAAGGTCCTCATAGTCGATGACCAAACTCGGGAAATAGAATCCGTAAGAGACCGTATTCTGGTAGAAGCCACGTAACTTATGCCTCCCAGTGGATATTTCGTCGATACTAACCTCCTTGTCTTATATGTGGTGGGTCAGGAAGACCCTGAAATCATTGCCAAACACGGCAGGTTAGAGGATTATTCGATTGACGATTACATCCTTTTGAATGCCCTGATTGCCAAAGTGGGTCAATTGTTTGTTACTCCCAACACCCTCACAGAGACTTGTAACTTGCTTGGTCAGCACGCGGATCCTGAAAGGACTCGCCTGTTTCAACGGCTGCGGAACATCATTGAAATGAGTAGTGAAATCACGGTTACCAGTACGAGCGCGGCGAATAGCGAGACCTTCTTGAAGTTAGGGTTAACCGATGCGGTTTTGTGCGAGGCTGTCTCTCCTGAGATGCCCGTCCTGACGGTCGACTTTAGCTTGTATTTGGAGTTGCTCGGCAGGGCTGGCGAAGACCGGGTGATAAACTTCACCCCGTTGCGAAACCTGTAGGGCTTACTCAACTGTCCTGAGCCTGCCGAAGGAATGGGGGTGAAAGTGCAATGTCCCTTCCCCCTCGAAGGGGGAAGGTTAGGATGGGGGTGATTGTGGTAGAGCCCCCCCCCCCGTTCCCCCCGCCCCCGTCAAAGCCCCCCCCGCAATGGTACAGTCCCTTCCCCCTCGAAGGGGGAAGGTTAGGATGGGGTGAAAGTCCAATCCCCCAATCCACTGACACCCATCCGTTGACTCCCCCCATACCCCCGTATATACT
>MPMM01000037.1 GCA_002238505.1 SAR202 cluster bacterium bin22
CCTCCTCCAGAGACCTGTGCCAGCTCAGCCTCGCTGAGTTGCGGAGAGGGCGGCAACACCAGGTGCGCCGTCGTCGCGCTGTCCTCGTGGACTGCCACGTCGAAACCGTCCGGCACGGCAACCCCGAGTTCGGACGAGATTGCCGCCTTCGGGTCGGCGATGAGCCAGGCGCGGAACTCGCCGTCCTCCTCCGCCTTGTTCAGAATCCGGGCCTTCAACTCAGTTGCTGTCGTCATGGAAGTCCTCCCTCAATTGCAAATATTTTTCATACGATCCATCGCCGAAGACATTTACACGATATGGTATCACGTGTGTATGATATTCCAGTGACTTAGGGATACAATTATCGTGACCTATTGTGATATTTGACCGATGCTGGCATAATTGCCCCGGTAGAGCCGAATTATGCGGCCCCGGAGGACGGGCCTCCGCGGCCGAATCGAGGTGGTGAATTGGACCGACCGATACCGGAGAGCAAGGCCGCCCCACCTGATGAGATCTATGGTGAGCGCTATGTTCGGCCGTACGCGGCACTCTACATCGATCACCCGCTGTGGGAGTCTAAACTGCAACTCAACGTGGCGCTGCTGAGCAGGTTGTTAAAGCCATTGGGCAATTGGCTGGACACCTGTTGCGGGCAGGGGTGGCACCTGGCGCAGTTTCCCAGCCACCGGCGCATGGGCATCGACAGGAGCGCGGCCCAGCTTGAGCAGGCGCGGCTGCACAACATACGATGCGCCTGAGGGGCAGCGCTTTGACCTGGTGAGCAATTTCTGGAGCTCCTATTCCTACCTCAACGACGAGGGCGCCATTCGCGCCCTGGTTGAGAAGCTGGTCCGCTGGACGGCTCCGGGCGGCGCCCTCTACCTGGAACTGACCGTCCCGGAGCTGCTGGAGGAATTCAACGGCAGCGAGTTCGCGGCGGAGACGGGCACCCGGGTCACCCTGCAATCACCCGACGGGGTGCGCTGGCAGTACCACGATGTGGGCGGGGTACACGAGATGATGAGCCTTCAGCTGGAGTTCTTTACCGACATCATCGCGCCGCATTTCTCCGGAACAAACCATGCGACAGTAGTTCGGGCAGTACGCCAGTTCGTTGCTTGGGGTAAGCGGCCCGATTAATAGAGCGTCACTCGACGGGTGGCGTGTTCAGAGCGCACCCTTGGTTGTGGATGGGCAGACCGGCCCGTCCATGAAGCCACCGTGGACCATCTGACAGGCTGCTTCTCGCCGTCGTTCAGCTAGGCAGGTGAAACACGCGGGCGTATGCCGGAGACCCGTTTGGGAGCAGGGAACGCACCGTCGATACGTGCGAGTCGAATAGGCCCTCCGACACGTCCTCGGAGAACTCCAAGCCATCGGGCGCGAGATTGGTCTGCCGAATGGGAACGCCTCTTTCGGTGGAAAGCATCTCAAGGCTGGGCGTGCACGAGCCTCGCCTGCGCAGCACCAAGCGCGACATCAGACTGTGAAACCATGATCGCCTGACGTATTTCATATCCGTTGCCATTCTCACGTACGTTGTCTCCGGCTGCCGCACATCAAGTGCTACACCTCCAGCTTGAACCACACCGTGAAGGTTCTTGATTTTGTCAAGTCTGGTGGGCCTGTGTGCACGGTAGGTGGAACTATCTTCGAGATGTGGTTGGGCACCTTGTGATCCCCTGAGCGCGGCCCATACAGATAGTCCTAGCTCCTTGTAGTGGGTCAATTTTGACGATAGGCCGAACCGTCTTTCAGATGTGGCTCGGGGCCCGTAACTACTATACAGAAACAGTCAAAGCTAGTCCGAGCCTATTGAGACAGGTCTGACATGGTGGTAGACAGTACCGTCTTTGAGATGTGGATGAGACTCTGATGCCTATTACTCCTGCTTTGCAACCGTGGAGTTCAGCAACGAGTTCGACTACAATGCCGGGACGCTGCGTAGTTGCCGAGGATGCTGATAATCGAACCGTTGGACCGATCCCGCCACGACTCCACGCTGTTCCAGTTCACCACCAAGGAGTTGCTGAGGTTCCGTTCTCTTGTAGATGACGCTATTCAGGGCTTATCTGGTTCTTTCGGCACACGGTCGCAGCGCATCAGGCCCCCGGCCGTTTCTGATGATCATCCGTGCGTGGCCGACTCGACTGCGACCGTGTGCCCGTCGGTGTAGTTTCGTCGCTCCTTCATCAATGCGGCAATCTGCCGGTTGGTCAACGACTCATCAGCAAATTGATCATATTAAGGTTTCAAATACTTCCATACCAACGGACCGGAGGGTTCGTATCAACTGCTGGTCATCCATGGTCATTCCTAAATTGTCGTGCTCTTTTAGACGCCCGATATACCAAACCGCTTACCAACAACTGCTCACTTCCCCTCAAGTCTGAACTGTTACTGCGACCCTGTTCAGCGGCAACGGTTAAAGCGACCGTAAATGGTCTAACAAGATCTTGGCATGGCTGCATCGCTCTTTCACCTTGTCGGCATCCACCCGCCCCAGAATCTCAAAGGACACTGGCCCCTTGACATACTGCCGGCCACAGCCCGCGCTGGCGTCCTTCAACGACGACTCCAGCGTATTTTGGGGAATTTGCTCCGGGTCGCTTTGCCCCGGCAATCGGTTCTCGTTGAACCCCCGGCCAAAATAGTCGCGCAGCGCGTCCCGGTCCACCATCAGCCACGCCTCCATGGCCTGTACCATCAGATAAGCCTGGTTATCATAGGCCCCGGCCGGCGGACGCCAGCCGTCGTTGTCTCGCAGATACTCCCACGTGGATTGGCCCTCCTTGACCGGCCCCTCGCTGTCCACCAGCAGGATGGGCAGTTCGTTATCTCCTGCCTCTCTAAGCGCGACAGAGAACCGTCGAAAAGCATTCGCCCTATCCCCGCAACGCACTACTGCTGGTAGGCGGCCTGTGAGTCCCGCCGATGTGAAGAAGTCTCGCCACCCGGTGCAAAAAATCTGGTTCAACTTCGCGCTGTCTCCCCCGCCTTCGATGTAGATGCTAACCCTTACCACCGATTTCCCCCAATTCCCCCCATGCTCCACACCTGACCCAGGCTATTGTCGTTCAGCCATACCTCAGCAACTCCTGTCGTTACCCGCTTGAACCAGGTCTGTCCTTCGTGCTTGTCGCAGGCCACCACGCTGGTCGGGTGGTCGGTCAGCGCGTCAACCAGCGTGTGAGAGTGCGTGGTCACCACCAGTTGGGTACGCTCCGAGGCTTCAACCAGCAGTTTCCCTAGTTCAAACACTATGTCGGGATGCAGACCCAACTCCGGCTCTTCAATACCAATCAAGGGCGGTGGGTCGGGGTCAAGCAGAACCGTTAGCAAGCTCAGGTAGCGCAGTGTGCCGTCGGAAAGTCGCTCCGCCGGAATTTCCCGGCCACCGTTTTCCTCAATTACAACGGACACCTTGCCGTCAACGAACGGCGTGGTGATTCCTACAATCCCATCGTAGAGTCTGTTCAGGTATTTTCCCAGAGTAATCCGCCGATCGGACGAAAAGCGCGAAATCACGCTGGGAAGGTTTCCAGCGGTTTCTGTAAGCCACTTATCATCTTCATCGGGCCAAGAGGCAATCGGGTTGTATAGGTCACGCTTGTATCTTACGCCGTTGTCCTGCCCCACGATGGGTGTTGAGCCCGAGTTTCCCGTATCACTCGGCCAAGACGGCTTTACAGGAGGTCCTTGCCCGTCGCGTATAGATGCCAGCGACCCGAATGCCCAATTGTTGTATAGGCGGATATCGCTATAGTGGCGGTGCAGGATGGCTAGCTCGCTTGTGCCAGCCATGGGTATATATTCTTTTTTATGCTCTCCGGTAGAGGGGAAGAGTTCCAGATGGTAATCCCATTTCCGTTCCAATCCAGGCAGTTTCACATTGGCAACCACCCGCGCTTTGGCTGGAGCGTCGTCTTTCATTTGGGGGGGGCCTTGCCACAGCAACTTTTCCCAGTCCCTGCCGTTGACGAGCGCTCTGTCGCCTCCGGCGGCGGTTCGCAGTAAACCCAATACCTGCAGCAGATTCGACTTGCCGGAGCCATTCGGCCCGATGACCACATTCAGCGATTCCAGAGGCAGGTCAATGCCATCCGGCCCGAATGACAGCAGCCCTTGTACCCGCAATCTTTCAATCAGCATGATGACACCGTCCGTAACGGATCCCGTCGCCACAAAGTGCGTCCCTATCCCATTCTACCAAAGACATCGTTTCCCCAATCCAGTCTGTACCCGGAAATCTCACGCCTCAACCACCGCTGTCGCTCTCGCCAACTCCTGGAAATCCCGCATCAACTGGACCAGCATGAAAAGATGCTCTCCACCGCGTGTACCGCGTCAAGTATTCTTGCCGGCCCATCGAACTGTATAAAATCAAAAATGTTCATTCGAAAGAGACAATAGCAACGGAAACTGCGCTACTCATGGGCGGTCGACTTGGATGATGTAGGGTAGGTGAGGCGGACCGACGCGGAGGGAACCTGCTCGGTCATCCCCAGAGGGCATCTCATGATTCGTCCAAGCCATCCACTCCAGCTACGTCATCTTCGTTGTTATCTTCATCTTGGTCCTCTGGTTCAATCTCGCCTGCAGACGATTCGCTGGACTCGACTGCCCACCTGCCCCGGGCCCATTCGAGCAATCGGGCGCGTCGCTGGTCTATTGCTGCTGCGTTCCATTCGTCCAATTCCGTGAGTTGTCTTTCAAGGAAGAAGGGCGACTTAGCGTAGCAATGGCCTTCCGCCGTGACCGAGCCCCGCTTTTCTGGAAATGGCTTGTTCTGGTAGTACGAATTGTGCTTCGTCAAGGTCAGATTTCCCAGATCATGGACGTAACTTTGATGCTGGTGGCGATTGAACCTATCCCTCCAGTAGGATTGGTGTGAGATTGACTGGGGAAGGATATGTTCTACAGTCTCCTTCAAGTCACGGCTGGTCAGTTCGCCCCAAGGGACGATCGGAGACGCACCTTGCTGCGATGCTAAGGCAATCTCATACTCATACAGGAAGTAGCGGAGCCCTCCCCATCGATACCAGACATTCGGATCTCCCCCCTGGTGTTCGTCGTTAAAGTTGTCGTCGCGACACCAGTAGGCCAAGTGGTCCTTCAAGGCCTGCAATGTTTCCTCGTATGTTCGTGCCACCGTAGCGAGTTGAAACGCCAATCTGAATACGGTAGGCTGACCCGAGTTGGACCTGTATTCACTCCAGCGGTAGACCCGGAAGGCGAAAGTCTCGCACAACTTAAGGACCATCAGGTATTTGTCTGGGTCTTCGGGCCACCTCCTTCTGACCGCAATTAGCAGAGGTAAGAAGGTGGCAAGGTAACCGGTTCTTCTGAGTTTTGTGCTCCAATCGACTATTTCGGCTCGCGCTTTGGAATCGGACTTGAATGAAGCGAAAGCGTCCGTCCTGTTAGGCTGGTAAGCATCACTGAAGATGATTGATGACTCCCTGAGTCCCTCCGTATAGGCCAGAAGGTCATTTAGAAGCTCTTGGTGGCGACCGGCGTAGTTGCGAAGTCCAAAGCTTTGTTTGACACTCCTGCTTCCCTGCCACCTTCTCAACTGTGGATTGTGGTAGGCCAGCCAGTGGGACCTGAGCAGGCGATCTTCGTCGTCGCTCGAAACAAGCCCAGCGGACATCAACTGACGCAATATCTCAGCCCACGCCGAGTTTACTGCGTTCCCCAGGTCGTTAGAGAACACCAGCGAGGTCGAGACGTGTAGCAGATAGTTTTTCACCTTCTCCAAGTCGGTGAGAGGCTTACCGCGGTCGTTCATGACCTCGAATATGACACCGACCTCGGCTTCATCCTCCACTTCATACAACGAGAAACGGAGTTGAGTGGCGAGTTTCTTGTACAGCGACCTCAGCCAGTCCTCCCCGTCGCCCACATCCGCGTCAGACTTTGATCCGATATATTCAGCGATTTGCTTTTTGGCTTCTGCGAGACGGCGCTCTGAGGTAATCTGGGGTCCCTCTACGCCTGGTTCTTCCGCGAGGATTCTGTTCCTGAAGAAATGGTCCGTGTCCGAGTTCAAGGACAACTTGAAGAGCGGTTGGCCGCTAATCTCTTGGGTGGACACGAAGTTTTTGACTATTCCTTGGGAGAGTCCCTTTGACGTATCGGAGAAGGTGCTCAAGGACCTACGGATTTCGTCAAGCACCATGACTATGGTTGTCAGTCTTTGTTGACCATCGACAATGTCAACCAGGGCGTAAGCATTACCATCGGTATCCATACGAGGCTTCTTGTCATTGGATTCATGCAACACTACCGTGCCCGTGTAGTGGTATCGGCTATCGGGCAGCAATTCCAAGTCTTCCAAGAACTCGCGTATTTGTTGATGCTCCCATGAGTAGCCCCTCTGATAGTCGGGCACCCGGAACAATCGTTTGTGAAACAAGTCATCCAAGGAAACTACGTTGTTCATTGGAACTCCCCCAAGAATATCGAGAACGATTACAGCAGCTTAATTCGAGTCCGGAACTTCTCCATTCACAACCCTCAATAAAGCCCCAATTCGGCGCGCCGTGTCGGTGAAGTGCTGCACCTCTTCCGACAAGAGGTTTCGGCCCAGGACATTGCTTTCGCGGTACGACAGCCACTTCTTGAGCACCTGGTAGCCGCCTAGCTTGTAGTCCCATACGGCGGCGGGGACGTTGCTCCAACGGGCGTTGTCGTTCAGGCAGACGTCGACGGTGGTGTTGCCGAGGACGGCAACAGATTCGCCCAGGGCCTCCCGCTCGGAGGTGGTGTAGTCGCGCTCCACGGCGCGGCCCTGGCCCGGCATCACGGCGTCGCCGGTTCCGAAGTGGCCCCAGCCGGCGGTCAGCGCGAAGTCGTCGCCGGTCATGTTCCGCCCGTCGGCGGTGGACGGGACGGCGATGGCCGCCAGTTCCGGGCGCAGCGTTCCGGCGGTCACGTCCGCCACCGGCGTTTCCGGGTCCAGCAGCGCGGCCAACTCCCGGCCCCGGGCAGCGGAGGCGCGCAACTCGTCGGCGGCACTGGGTGCGTCGCCGTCGGGCCAGCCGGGCAGCGGTATCCGCGGCCACTCCATGCGCAGCGCCCCGGCGTTGGCCTCGCGGTAGGCCGGGTCGTGCAACACCGCCAGAGCGTGGTGGAACAGGTCCTCCACCCCCAAGCCCAGCCGGTCGAGGTAACGATGCGCCGCCGCCGACAAGTTGGGGCGGCGCTGTGCCCCGCCACCGTCCAACGCCAACCCCTCGTCGCGGAGCCACGCGGGGAACATACTGGCACTCCACTCATTCAGATGAAGAGACGCTAGATTCCCAGTTACTGTAGTCTGTGTCTCGGTTGCGTCTCTCCGCAGACGAGGAACGGCAGACAACCATACGTTTTCGTTAAATAGGTGCAGCTTATAATCTGGACGCGGACGGTCAAGCAACCCGCCATTAGCTTCCCAATATAGCCATCGGTTATCAAACGGGCGGTAGGTGTATCGGACAAAACCCGCCTCGTCTGGACCAGCCCGCTGGACTTCGCCAGAATCAAAATATGCCTGAACCCTTGTCCTGAGTTTGTCGAGATCAATATCGACCAAAAACGAGTCACGGCTTGTCTTGACTCCTGGGAACGATGTTGGAAACAGTTCCGGCAGCGACGGCCATTTGCTCCAACTCCGATTGACCAACATCGGTTTGAACGGCAACCCAATGTTAATTCGCGGTTGAATCTCAATATACCCGGAATTCATCGTAGGCGCGTCAAGGCTGCCCAGAAGAGCATCCCGCCGTGCTTCGGCCCTTGCTTGATGGAAATCACGATAAAGGATGCTCCTATTACCGTTTTCATCAGAAACATCCCCTGACTTGGACAACAGTGTTATCGCCGTGCCTATTCTGATGCCTGGCGACTGGCCCTGAATAGCAAAGACTGTCTCGCTGGTACGTCCGTCGGGAGTGTATTCCGATATGATGCGGTCGCCGTGCAGGTTGTCAACGCGGATCGTGTCGAAGGCGTCCAGGTAGCGTTCCCGCATTCCGGTGAACGACAGGCCGTCTAGCCACGAGTAGTTGGAGATGAAGCAGACGACGCCCCGCCCGGTCTTCTCCGCTATTCGCCGGTCTGCCATGCGGAAGAAACGCACGTAAAGGTCGTTCAGACCCTGGCCCTCGGGCTTCCGCACCTCCCGGACGGTGCGGTAGGCCTCGGACAGCTCCCGCTCCTCGTCCACGGCCATGCCCGCGAAGCCGTTGTAGGGCGGGTTGCCCAGGATGACCAGCACCGGCGTGTCCTGCTTCACCCGCTCGGCCCGGTCGCGCTCCTCCTCCAGCTCCGGGAAGGGCAGCGGCTTCTGCGTCCTCGGCTCCCAGCCGGTGAGGGCGTTGGTCAGGAACACCCCGGCCCGCTCGTTGCCGTCGTCGGACAGGGCCGCGTCCAGGGCCCGCATGGTCAGGCCGACTTGCAGGTGGGCCACCACGAAGGGCGCGGGCATGATCTCGAAGCCGAAGACCCGCTGCGTCGCCGCCTGCTTCACCCGCGCCCCGGTGAGGGCGCCCAGGCCCTTGCCCCGCAGGTTGGCGGCAATGCGCTTCAGCGTCTCCGCGAGGTAGGCCCCGGTGCCGCAGCAGGGGTCGAGGACATAGACGTTCTCGGCAGCCAGCCCATCCTCAATGCCCAGGTCGTCCTTCAAGGCGCGGTCCACACGGGCCACCATGTAGCGCACCACCTCGGCGGGGGTGTACCAGACGCCTAGCTGCTTGCGCAGGGCCGGGTCGAAGGCTTCCAAAAACGGCTCGTAGAAGTAGGGCACCGCCTCGCCCTCGTTGAAGCGGGCGAAGAAGGCCTCCCGGTCCACTCGGTCCAAGGCCGCCGCCGTCCAGTCCAGCACCTCCAAGAGGTCCAGCGACTGCAACTGTTCCCGGCTGGCAACCTGGCGGAACAGAGCTCCCAGGATTGGGGCGCGCAGGAGCCAAGCCGTTTCGTGCCAGTTGAACCGCTGACCCGGCGAGCGCGACTGCCGCGCCCACAATACCCACGCTGAGAAGACGCCGTAGAAGAGGGTCTGGACCAGTGTCGAGCGGAAGAAGGCCGATCCCCGCTCGCCCTCGAAGCGGACGCCCAGCGCTTCCTCCAGCGCCGACCGCACCGCGTTCAAAGACGGTGCGTCGCCGAACGCTTCCACGCGGGCCAGTCCGTCGCGGGCGTAGGAGGCCAGCAGCCGGGCCAGGTCACGGGGTTCGGCCAGCGTGGCCCGGTGGGACAGGGCGCGGCTCAGGTACTCTGCCAGCGCCGGGCCGACGTTGTTGGCGAAAGCGCGGAGGTGTTGCAGCTTGGCCTCGAACCCTGCGGCGGAATCGGCCAGCCGGAAGGTCTCCAGCCTGGCAGGATTGCCCTGGGCGTCCTCCCCCAACAGAACGAAGTCGCGGGTGTTTGTGACGAGGACCAGACGGTAGCGCTCCCAGTAGCGGCTGACCTGGGCGCTGTCGGCGGTGAGCCAGGCGTCGTCGCTGGCCGACTTGACCTCCACCACACCGCCCTCCGGCGTCTGACCCTGCTTGGGCTGACCTTTTGACACCTGCTTAGTGCCATAAAGGCCGAAGTCGGGATGTCCCGCTCCTTGCTGGGCCAACTGGCTGACGCAATACACCCTGGGGCGCAGCGAGCCGCCCACGGCGTTCAGCAGGTTGCTCAACGGCGGATAGTAGGACAGTTCGCCGGTGCCGCCCCCTGTCGCCCGGATGCGGCGTAGCTCACCAAGATACTCCTCCACCGCCGCCGTAAGCTCTCTCCCGATTGTTGCCATTTCCTTGCGTACTACTCCCCTGTGTATGACCTCCGGCGGGCTACCGGGGCAGGAACTCCGGCTCGACCAGCAAATCCGGCGAGTCAATCCCCAGGGCGCCGGCAACCGCTTTCAGGGTCTTGAACCTGGGGGACTGCTCCCCGTTCTCCAGCCTCACCAGGGTGGCCCTCCCGATGTCCGCAGCCCGGGCCAACGCCACCTGGGTCAACCCTGCCGACTCCCGGTAACGCCGCACCCTGTCGCCGATGGTCTGCCTACAGAGGGCCGCTATGGCCTCGATGGTTGGCCGGTAGGTTGCGTCGCAGTAGTGCCGGGCAAAGTCCCAGGGAATCTCGACGCTCTCGACCCCGGAAGTTTGCAGGACCAACTCGTAGGGGTTGGGCAACTCCAGGCCGGAGATTCCCTTCCGTGTTCTGACTTCGGGCACTTCTCCGTAGGGAATGAGGCCCCAAAGCCCGTCGGCGAAGCTCACCTCAATCCCGTTATCTGCCAGGCTGGCGGTGGTCATCATCCGGTTGGCGTTTTTCACCAGCGCCACGTCCATCGGCTACCTCCTGTGGATGACATCCCACGTTTCCCTGATCTCCGCCGCGTGTCTCGCGTAGGCCTGCATGATGTCCCGGAAGTTGCCGGGGGGAGGCTGGTCCATGTAGGTGCCCCCGTTCAACTCTATCCGGCAAACGTCCTCATTGCCGACCCAAACATGGACGTGGGGAGGTTCGAAGGTGTTTTCCCTGGTGTTCACCACGAAGCGGAACTGCCCTTCGACCGCCACTGTCGGCATTCATCATCCTCCAGAGCGGTGCCTTTCGCCATGCCGCCGCAGCATATCAAGTGTATCATTGTACGAGACATGCCGCAAAGTCCCGCTGGGCTGCGGCATACGCGGAAGACGCCGCTCCCGGCTACTATTGCCTGGTTGGTTAGGTTTACGGATGCCTTCGGCCGACAAACGGAGAGGCGCTCATTGGCCCGGGACAACCGGGTAGCCGGATTTGAAAATAGACGGTACCATCCCTAACCAGGCTGTCAAATTGGTGCGAGCGTAGGGGCCTGCGTTCATTCCATTTGCCCGCGTGCTCTTGAGCCTGTTTCCGCAGAGTCGTTGCCCATTGCCACAGTTGGCTATCGGCGCTGATCACCGGCGCGGTTAACCGGTAGAATCGTTCCAGGGCAGGGGGACGAAGGAATTATGAATTCCGTTGTGGTGGGAGTCGAAGGCGGCTCCACAGCCAGTGGTTCCGCCAGCAGGGGCCGGAAACGGGGAAGAGTCCTGCCGGCGCCCCAAACCGGCACAGGCCGATAAGGAGAGTCCAGCATGGACGGCGCGGTCACCAGGGAAGTGGCGGCAGCCCTATGGCGCAGGCACCTGGAGGAGGCGGAAGCCGTCAGCCAGCAGGCCTGGCCCAGGGACATCACCGCCAGGATGTCCGAGTTCGAGTGGCTCACGTTGATAACGGAAATCATCGTGCCGGTCCGTAACGAACTGGCGCTGGGGTTCGAGGAAAGGCGCCGGCAGTTTGAGCCGGCCTCCCGCGACCCGGTTGGCGGCCACGGCGACGGCGACGGGACCGGTGAGCAGGAGGAGACCGGAGAACTCAGCGTCAACCAGGTCTATACGGTCGTCCTGGCCGCCGCCGCAGCCTGCAACAGGTGGCTCAAGGAGGGCCTGGGGCCGGGACTCAGGGACGGCGGGCAGCGCGTCGAGACCCCCAAGACCCTGGATCCGGCGGTCGACATAGACCACTGGGCCATGGAACGGGCAAGGCCCATGATGGAGGAGCCGTCCGGCGACGACATCGAGCGATGGCTGCGCTGGGTGGACCTCCGAACCGCCCGGAGCCTGCCGGAGGAGACCGCTACGGGGGAGGAATGGAACCAGGCTTTGGGCCACAGCATGACCCTGGTCCGGGAGGCCATCCACCGGCTGACTCTGGCCAGGCTCCACATGAGGGCCGGCGACCAGGCCCTGCTGGAAGCCAACGTCGCGGCCCAGATAACCGAGAACGTCTACCGCGTTGTCACCTGGCTGGCCGGCACCCTACAGACTTGGGGCATAGCCCTGGTCCGGCTCCACAACGCCGTGCCGGAACCGGACGACGGCGACTGAGGGCGCTGCCCATCCCTCTATCGCCATTGTCGGCGCGCGCTGTTCCACCACCGGGTCAAGGACTTGGCTACAGACTCCTTCCAATCGACGTTGCTTGATCCACTCGTCCAAAGTCCTGGGCTTCCCCGCTGGGGAAATGTTCAGGCGCCACGATACCCCCCGAACAAGTCTCCTTCCTCGTTTCCCGGTTGAATCGAGCCCCTCCTGAGAGCAGGAGCGCACCTTAGTCCTCCTCTCCACCAACCGTTTCCTACCATCGGATTACGATATAAGTAATCTGTTATCTCATTTAAGGCGTATATCAAGTATCGAATATACGAATAACCTCTCTCCACCACTGCCGGTAATGGCGGCAGAACCCGCCGCAATACTCGTCAGCGGCGCCACGGGAGGGGTATGGATGCAGGAGGGACGGCAATGGCGCCCAGGCAACCACTGAACGACGAGCAAAGGCGACTGCTGAGAATCACCGCGCGGATGCCCCTGGCCAGCGTGAACAACCTGGCCTCCGTCATGGAAACCACCGAGGACCAGGTAAGGGGAATGCTGGGCCGCCTGCGCTCCGGAGGCTGGGTGGACTCGGTGATGCGGGGCATGACCGAAAGACGCCAGCACCGTTTCTTCCTCACCGGCCAGGCGGTGGACCTGCTATACGAGACCGGCCACCGGCACCCCAGCTCCAGGGAAGAGGCCCGCGCCGAAGTCCAGGCCCAGGTTCATCCTCAGCGTGAACTGCCCGATGACTACCGGGAGCGTTTTGCCCTGGACCACGACCATCGGGCGCATTCGGAAGACCAGGACGACTCCCCCTTCGCCGCCCGTGATGTTACGGCTGACGCAATCGGTGACACCTCCGACCACGAGCACCCGCCCTGGACCGCCACGTCGCGGGGCGTGGAGATGTCCCTGCGCCGCCTAGCCATGCTGGAGCCGGTCTATCGCCTGGCCCCGGACCTGCTCCGTAGCGGCCGGTTTACCCTGCCAACCGGCGAGAATGCAGCTTCCAGGGACGCCAGGCTGACCGATTTCCGGCTGCTGCGCCACGGCGGCTTCTACCACGCCGTGGCCCGCTACGGCCAGGACCTCTGGACCCCCTTCACCTATGCCGGTATGCACGCCACCGAAAGGGTGCTCCGGCGCAAGGAGCAGCACCGGTTCTGGGGCGTGGACTGCTACTCCCACGATGATGGACGCTACCTGAGAATCGGCAACCGCACCTTCTACGAGGACCCGGACCAGGAGGTGGAGCCCTCGGCCCAGGTGGTGGTGGCCGTGGACGCCTGGGCCAGGGAATTGACCCGGCGCACACTGTCAGGGAACACGCCGACCATCTTCTGCACACCGGACGGCAACTGCACACCGGCCGTGGCGCTGCGTCCTTCCCGGGACCTGGTCTCCGACCCCATGGGCCATCCCTCCGTGGGCAGGCCCGAGTCGGTGGAACTGTGGCTGCGGCGGAACCCGGACGTGGCGGCCATCGACGGCGCGCTGGCCCACCGGCTGTTCCTGGCCGTCTGCCAGTTCCCGGCCATGCGGGTTTCCTGGCTCAGGGACGTAGTCGGCGGCAACGCCGGCGAGGTCTCCCGCCACCTGCGCCGTTTCATTGCCACCGGCCTGGTGGCGGTATTCGACGGGAGGCACTACCTGTCGGAGCTGGGGATGAAACGGGCGGCCAACATGAGCCGGGTCCTGCCCTCGGTGATCCGCAGCCGCCACGGGGCCTACCTGGACCGCTGGTACAGGGAGCACGAGGAACGCCACAACGACGGGATAAACCGGCTGGTGGTCCGTTTCGCCCGGGAGGGAGTGGCGGCGGTGGCCGGCTGGCGGGGCGAGGTGAACGTGCCCGGGCTGACCCAGGTGCGGCCCGACCTGCTGGTGCAGGTCAGCCAGGGAACCCTGGGAGCAGGTACCCACGGCATCGAGTTCGAGCGTCACGCCGTGTCGCACCACGGCGTGGAGCGCAAGCTGGGACCCTACCGCCGCCTGGCCCGGGCTGGGCGTCCCCTGCCCCTCCTGATGGTCTGCGAGACGGCCCAGGGCAGGCGCGCCTTCGATGCCGACGCCGGCGACCTACCCATGCTGACCGCCACCCTGGAGGAGGCCCTGGCCGGTCCGCTCACCGGGCCGGTGACGGTGTGGAGCAGGAACGGGGCGCCGTCGGCCCTGCATTGCCGGTAGGCAAGACTCGCTCACCATGATTCCGCCTCAGCCTGGCCCTTCTCCCATTCCAGGGTTCTCCCCCTCCGGCATCCAGTAGCCGACCCTGGGTTCGGCGAGGATGTACCTGGGGTTCTCGCCGTCCTCGCCCAGCTTGCGGCGCAGGTGCATCAGGTGGGTGCGCAGCAATCGCAGGTTTCCCGGCTTGCCCGGGCTCCACACCCTCCGCAGCAGCCGGTCGTGGTCCTCCACCGCTGCCGCGTCGTCGAGCAGGGTCATCACGCCGTAGCGGGCTGCCGTCAGGGACCGGGCGGAGTCGAGGGCCCCCTGGAGCACGGTCTCGAAGTCCAGGCTCTCGTTGATACGGAGGCTGGCGGCGCTGAGGCGGGAGAGGCGGTCTCCCGGCGAGTCCGTTCCATTGGCCAGCGGGCCGTTGTTTTCCAACATTTCGCCTCCCTGAAGGCCCTGGCAAATCGGGCTGAAACGGGCCTGATTGGGTCAATTCTAGCAAATAGGGGCAAAGTTCATCGATAATATACCACATTGGAAATTGACTTTATCCACAATTTATTCACGAATCGCTATAATATCTGCTGGGTATTTCTGTCACACGTCGCAGTGAGCCGGATACGGTGCGGGCAGGCACAGCGCACCCAATCAGAAGAGCAACTGCGCCGCAGCAGTTCTTGTCCCCTGGGACCGGACGGGAAGGCGGAACGCAGTTGAGAGGAGAGCAGAGAGCCATGTTCGATGTCGGCAACAATATCAGAAAAGCGGGCCGCCTGCTGAGGGCGGCCATGTCCGTTACCCCCCCCCCGCACAAATGTTCTGCCGCCTGGCCGACGGCCTGGCGCGAGAGGCCCGGCCATGAGCCGCGCCCTGCTTTCGCCCCGGACCTGGCTGCTGGCGTTCCTGGCGCTGGCCCTGCTCCTGGGACCACTGACGCCCTTCCTGGCCCCGCCGCCCGCCTCCGCTAACGTAGAACGCGCCGGTGACCTGGACCCGACCTTCAGCGGCGACGGCAAGCTCACCACTGACTTCGGCGACAATGTCAATCGGATCTACAACCGGGCCCATGCGGTGGCGATTCAACCCGACGGCAAGATCGTCGCGGCCGGCTACGCCTCCGGCGCCAGCGACGACTTCGCCCTGGCCCGCTACAACGCAAACGGCACGCTGGACACCGGCTTCGGGACCGGCGGCAGGGTCAGAACCGACTTCAACGGCGCCACAGACCAGGCCCATGCAGTGGCGCTCCAGTCCGACGGCAAGATCGTCGTGGTCGGCCAAGCCTACAACGGCGCCAACACCATCGGCACCCAAACCGACTTCGCCCTGGCCCGCTACAACGCCAACGGGACGCTGGACACGGGCTTCAGCGGCGACGGCAAAGCGACTCTCGACTTCGGCAGCGTTGACAAAGCCTGGGCGGTGGCGATCGACAACAACGGCAAGATCGTCGTTGTCGGCGACAGCGAAGACTTCGCCCTGGCGCGCTACAACGCCGACGGGACGCTGGACACCACCTTCAGCGGCGACGGCAAACTGACCACCGACTTCGGCAACAGTTCCGACGTCATCTTCGCGGTGGCGGTGCAGAGCGACAACAAGATTGTCGTGGCCGGCCGCGGCGGCGACGTCGGCAGCTACGGTTTTGTCCTGGCGCGCTACAACGTTAACGGGACGCTGGACACGGGCTTCAGCGGCGAC
>MPMM01000014.1 GCA_002238505.1 SAR202 cluster bacterium bin22
GCCCTTCGACAGGCTCGGGGCGAACGGGGGTGGCGGGGGGCCCTTCGACAGGCTCAGGGCGAACGGGGGTGGCGGGCGGCCCTTCGACAGGCTCAGGGAGAACGGGAGTGTCGGCGACCCTTCGACGGGCTCAGGGCGAACGGGGGTGGCGGCGACCCTTCGACGGGCTCAGGGCGAACGGGGGTGGCGGCGACCCTTCGACGGGCTCAGGGCGAACGGGGGTGGAGGGTGACCCTTCGACAGGCTCAGGGCGAACGGGAGTGTCGGCGACCCTTCGACGGGCTCAGGGTGAACGGGGATGGAGGGTGCCCTTCGACGGGCTCAGGGCGAACGGGGGTGGCGGGTGGCCCTTCGACAGGCTCAGGGCGAACGGGAGTGTCGGCGGCCCTTGGACGGGCTCAGGGCGAACGGGGGTAGCGGACGCCGGAAACCCCGTTACTGTTCAATTGCTGTTTTCTACCCAAGGTGCGCATGTCCACTGCAAAGGTTTAATATGTAGCCATATTGGGGTTTTCTTGCCCGGAGATTTCATGATTCGCAGCTTCCGCCTGGCCCTGGCCCAGATTAATCCCATCGTGGGAGACATCGAGGGCAATACTGCCAGGATAATAGAATACGTGGAACGGGCGCGGGAGTGCGGCGCCGACCTGATTGCCTTTCCCGAGCTGGCAATCACCGGCTACCCCCCCGAGGACCTGCTGTTCAAGACCTCCTTCCTGCAGGCCAACGTGGAGGCCGTGCAGCGGGTGGTGGCCGCCGCCAAAGACATTGCCGTGGTTGTTGGCTACGTGGAAGTCGGCGATTCGACCACCGGCACCGACATCGCCAACGCTGCCGCCATCGGCCATGACGGCCAGCTCATTGACAGCTACCGCAAGATGTACCTGCCCAACTACGGCGTGTTTGACGAGGACCGCTACTTCCGGCGGGGGACCGAGTGTCCCGTGTACCGCATCAACGGCGTGGGCATTGGCATCAACATCTGCGAGGACATCTGGTATCCGGTGGGGCCCATTGCCGTGCAGCGGGAGGCTGGGGCCGAACTCATCGTCAACATCAACGGCTCTCCCTTCCACGCTGGCAAGGCGGCCTACCGCGAGAAGATGATCGGCACCCGGGCCGCCGATAACGGCCTGTTCGTGGCCTACCTGAACATGGTGGGAGGACAGGACGAACTGGTATTTGACGGGGCCAGCCTGGTCTGCGACATGACCGGAGAGGTAATAGCCCGCAGCCCGGCTTTCGCCGAAGACCTGCTGGTTGTCGACCTGGACATCGAGGCCGTTTTCAGGTCCCGGCTGCGGACGCCCCTGTCCCGCAAAGAGAACCCCACCATACTCCGGGAGGTTGGCGAAGCCAGGACTACCTCAGTGTCCGGCTATCGCGAGACCCAGCGTCCTCCGCTGGAACCGGCCCCCCAGGTCCCGGTAATGGGGCCGGTGGAAGAGGTCTATCACGCCCTGGTCACCGGTACCCGCGACTACATTCGCAAAACCGGCTTTTCTCGCGCCCTGATAGGCCTGTCCGGCGGCATCGACTCGGCCCTGACCGCCACCGTGGCCGCGGACGCCCTGGGACCGGAGAATGTGGTGGGCGTCACCATGCCCTCGCGCTACTCCTCCGAGGGCAGCATCAGCGACTCAAGAGAGTTGGCGGACAACCTGGGCATCGAATGCTGGGTAGTACCCATCGAACCGGCCCACCTGGCCTTCACCGATATGCTGGAACCCTACTTCAGGGACACCGATGCCAACGTGGCGGAGGAAAACGTCCAGGCCCGCATTCGCGGCAACGTGCTGATGACCATTTCCAACAAGTTCGGCTGGATTGTCCTGACCACCGGAAACAAGAGCGAGATGGCCATGGGCTACGCTACCCTGTACGGCGACATGGCCGGGGGCTTCGCGGTAATCAAAGACGTACCCAAGACCCTGGTGTACGAGCTTTGCCGCTGGCGCAACAGAAAAGCCACGGGAATCAACGGCGCCAGATCTCCCATTCCCCAGTCCATCATCGACAAGCCCCCCAGCGCGGAACTGCGCCCCGACCAGTTGGACGCGGACACGCTGCCCCCTTACGAGGACTTGGACCCCATTGTCAGGGCCTACGTGGAAGAGGACTACAGCTACGAGGAAATGGTGGCGATGGGGCACGATGCAGCAGCGGTGCGGCAGGTTATCACCTTCGTGGACCGCAATGAGTACAAGCGCCGCCAGGCTCCGCCCGGGGTCAAGATAACCCCCCGCGCCTTCGGCAAGGACCGCCGCCTCCCCATAGTCAACCGCTACCGGCCGGTTTAGGAAACGGCCGCCTCTTTTTCTGCCGCCAACTCCGTTT
Organism: SAR202 cluster bacterium bin22; assembly: GCA_002238505.1. Classification (GTDB taxonomy): domain Bacteria; phylum Chloroflexota; class Dehalococcoidia; order Lucifugimonadales; family UBA3495; genus Bin22. The sequence goes on from MPMM01000014.1 coordinate 2,338, forward strand.
CGAGCAAAGCCCGCGGCTCGACTCCCAGGGCAACGGCAATGCGCGCAATGGTTAGCAGCGTCAGATTAGGCGGCGCATTGAAGATCCGGGAAATCTGGGACTTGGGCACACCCATCTCCCTGGCCAAATCCGCCCTGCTGATGCCCTTGAGCTTCATCACTTTCAAGGCGTTCTCAATGATGACTATTGAGAGACTTTCGGCAAGGAAATCTGGGTCACTTTCATATTTTTCGTAGTATTTTGCTAGCACTTCTTGACTCGTTGCGTGTCGGATTGCGATTCAACAAAAACTATCCAAATATTCCGTTCGGTAGTTGACTGCTCGTTCTATTTCAGTCCTGAGTCTCACACCTTTCATGAGCAAGGGCAGCCACAAAGGCCGCCCCGACGCATTGGTGAATATTCGTGCCCCTTCGTGGAATAACCCTACCCCGACATCCGCTCCCGAAACTCCCCCGGTATTTCCCGCAGACGTTGGCGGAAGTAAGTGTTTTCCCTTTCCGGCATGCGGCGGACGGCTTCCAGCATAAGCTCCACGCCGCCCAGGTAGTCTTCCTCGTGGATATACTCGGCCTCAACCCGGTCCTCGGGGGCGGCGTTGTGGTAGTTGCCCAGGGGGAAGGCGATGCCGGTAGTGCGGTAGCCGTACACCGAAAAGGCGCTGGCCTCGCAGGTGCCGCCGCTCATTAGTTGCCGCTGCACCTTGAACCCCTCAGGTCGGGCCTGCAGCGTCTCCCGGGCGCGGATCAGGGGAGTCTCCGCGTCGGCGTTGAAGGTAAATCCCGCGTCGCCCACCCGTATGACCGGTCCGTTGCCGATTTCCGCACCGGGCAGGGTGCGGCTGGACTCCAGCGACACCACCAGCGTCTCGCTGGGCAGGGTTCCCGCCTCGGCCAGCAGGCGCGCGCCCACCAGCCCCACTTCCTCGGCCCGGGTGAAAACGCCGTACACATCGCCTGCCGGTTGCTCACCGGCCAGGACCGACAGCATGGCCAGCGTACTGCCGCAACCGGCCAGGTCGTCCAGGGCCCGCATGCGGATGTAGCCGTCCTCTAGCTGAAAGTCCACCAGGTCAAAGACGGCAGACGCGGGCAGGGACACCTCGGCCAGCCGGGACGAGTCCTCCAGGCTGATCAGCACCTTCCGCTCTGACGCCTCTCCCGAAGGGCCGGCGGTCACGGCAGCCAGCCGCTCACCGTTGGGGAGGAGAACCTGCAGGGGCACCCCAGCCTCGAAGGAGGCCTGGGGCACGCCTCCCATGGCCGCGCCCACCAGGAAGTCCCCGTCCACCGCAACTGCCTCAAAGCCGGGGTGGTCCATGTGGGCCATGAAGGCAATGGGCGGCACCGACCCGTCGGCGGAAGTCCCCGACAGGTGGGCAATGATGTTGCCGTAGCTGTCGGTCCGGTGGGGGACACTGGCTTCGTCCAGCGCTTCCCGTACCACACGGGCCACGCCACCCTCCAGGAAGGATGTGGCGGGCTGGGCGCCCAGGCGGGCCAGTATATCGAGAGCTCTCTCCCTGAGGTCAGTCATGGTCAAGTTCTCCTTTCAGGCGGGAATTTGGGCGATTATAGCACCGTGGCCGCTGCTTACCCACGACAACAGTGAAAGATTATTTACTATCCGCAGATGATGCGTAGTGACTATTGTGTAGCGATGTAGTGGAGTGCTAATGTGGATTAGAACATTATCACGAATTGCAATAAAGGAGCGGTTGATATGAGCATGTCTGCTACCAAGTCTGCCGGACTTGCCTTGATAGTCGGTGTCATACTTTCGGCTTTTTCCTTTGCGTTGTTCCCGGGTGGGCTCTTCGTTTCACCCGTTGATCACAACAACTTCCCAGAGGCGATAGGGGTACTGGTTGACCATGCCACGCTGACCCACGTATTAACGATGGTAATGTTGCTTTCCCTGTTCCTGGAGGGCTACGGCCTCTTTGCCCTGACACGAATCCGCAGCACACCGGGGGGGCTGGCGGGGTATGCCCTCCGTTTCGGGGTCTTTGGCATGCTGTTCTCCTACGGCGCCCTGGCGATAGGGCTGGGAGCCCGTCACGTGGTGGTACACGTAGCTACCCACGGAGTGACCGGCGACCCCGCGTCTGCGGCAGCAATGGGCTCGTCCGACCTGGCCCTGGCCGTATATTCCGCCGGCATAGGTGCGTACATTGCCTTTCTTTCCATCTCCTCCCTGGCCGGGTTGTTGATTGGCTTCGGACTGGCCGCGCACTTTGCAACCCTGAGCATCTACAAGCTTGCAGCCTACGGATCTGCCCTGGTGGGGGTCGGTGGACTGGCTAACCTGCTGTTTACCCAGCACTTCCACGACGCGGGCCTTGCCTTTATGGCCGTAGTCAGCAGCATAGTGCTGATGGTGGGAGCGTTGTGGCTGATCGTCCTGGGCATTGGCTTTTGCAAGGGCATCCCCGAACTGGAAGCCGAGAAGCCCGCCGAGCCAGTTGGGGTGTAGCGGGGGGATACAAAGCAAAACAAAGGGGCGGGTCAATGAAGTCCCGCCCCTGATTCATTAGTGAACATTAGGGGCGATTCGCGAATCGCCCCTACGTCGTTGCCGGAATAACCGTGGAACCGCTTCTACTGGTGGAACAGGTTCAGCGCCGAACCCAGCTTGAACCAGGCTACCTGCGATTCCCCATAAGAGTGGTTCAGCATCAGGGTTTCGCTGGTGCCGTCGCTGTGCCGGACGCGGCACTCCACAGGCTTTCCCGGGGCCAGGTCGTTCAGGCCCACCAGGCTGAGGCGGTCGTCCTCCTGAATCCGGTCATAGTCGGCGGGATCCGGGAAGGTGAGGGCCAGCAGACCCTGCTTCTTCAGGTTGCTTTCGTGGATGCGGGCAAAGCTGCGGACGATGACCGCCGCGCCGCCCAGCAGGCGGGGAGACAGAGCGGCATGCTCGCGGCTGCTGCCCTCGCCGTAATTGGAGTCGCCGACTACCACCCACTTGACGCCCTGGGACTGGTAATCACGGGCGATCCGGGAGAAACCCACGCCTTCCTCGCCGGTTACCACGTTCTTGCCCTTGCCGGCCTCGCCGTTGTAAGCGTTGATGGCGCCCATGAACATGTTGTCGCTGAACCGGTCCAGGTGACCCCGGTACCGCAGCCACACGCCCGCAGGGGAAATGGAGTCGGTGGTAGTCTTGCCCTGGGCCTTCACCAGCACCGGCATGTCCTCGAAGTCTCCGCCGTCCCACGGTGACCAGGGATTCAACAGCTGAATGCGCTCGCTGTCCGGCGCCACGGTCAATTCAATGTCGGTGCCGGATTCCGGCGGGTCCTCGTAGGAAGAGGAACCCTGGTCAAAGTCTGCTTCGGGAACATCCGGGGCCGCCTTGGGGGGTTCCAGCTTGAATTCCTGCCCATCGGCTCCCGTCAGGGTGTCGGTCAGCGGATTGAAGGACAGACGCCCCGCCAGGGCCAGGGCAGTTACGATTTCCGGACTGCCGATGATGTTCATGGTGGAGGCTTCCCCGTCGTTACGGGCCGGGAAGTTCCGGTTGTAGGAAGTGACGATGGTGTTGGGGCGGCCAACCGGGTCGCCGACCCGGCGCCACTGGCCGATGCAGGGGCCGCAGGCGTTGGCCAGCACGGCGGCATTGATGTCCCTTAGAGACTGCATCTGCCCGTCGCGCTCAATGGTGGCCCGCACCTGCTCGGAACCCGGGGTGACCATGAAGGGCACCGCCGCCGAAAGGCCGTGGGCCTTGGCCTGCTCCGCCACGTCGGCCGAGCGACTCATATCTTCGTAGGAGGAGTTGGTGCAACTGCCGATCAGAGCCGACGAAATCTCGTCCACCAGGCCGGGGTCTTCACTCAATTCCTGGACCATGCGGGAAATGGGCCGCGCCCGGTCCGGCGAGTGGGGGCCCACCAGGTGAGGTTCCAGTTCCGACAGGTTGATTTCCACTACCTGATCGTAGTATTCGGAAGGATTCTCGTAAACCTCGGGGTCGGCGGCCAGCAGGTGCCGGTACTGCTCGGCCAGTTCCACCAGTTCGCCCCGGTTAGTGGCGCGCAGGTAGCGGGCCATGGAGTCGTCGTAGGGGAAGGTGGACGAAGTGGCGCCCAGCTCTGCGCCCATGTTGCAGATGGTGCCCTTGCCCGTGGCGCTGATGGTGCTGGTGCCGGGGCCAAAGTATTCAATGATGCAATTAGTTCCGCCGGATACAGTCAGCACTCCGGCCAGGTACAGAATGATGTCCTTGGGGGCCGTCCAGCCACTCAGTTCGCCGGTGAGGTGGACACCGATAAACCTGGGATACAAAACCTCCCAGGGCAGACCGGCCATGACTTCCACGGCATCGGCGCCGCCCACGCCCACGGAGATGGAACCAAGGCCGCCACCGTTGGGAGTATGGGAGTCGGTGCCGATCATCAACTGGGCCGGGTAGGCATAGTTTTCCAGGGCCACCTGGTGGATGATTCCCGCGCCAGGGCCCCAGAAGCCCACGCCGTACTTGGCGGCGGCGGTGCGGAGGAAGTTATAGACTTCGCTGTTCTCACCCAGGGATTCCTGCAGATCCTGGGCACCTTCCACCCTGGCCTGGATCAGGTGGTCGCAGTGGACTGAGGTGGGCACGGCGGTGGCGGACCGCAAGGTCTGCATGAACTGGAGCATGGCCGTCTGGCCCAGCACGTCCTGCAGAATGACGCGGTCGGGGCGGAGGTTTACATAGGTCTCACCCCGAACCAAACCCGTTTCGGCGGGATTGTCCAGATGGGACAAGAGGATTTTTTCGGCCAGGGTAAGAGGCCGATTCTGGAACTGCCGGACCGTGGTCAGATTCCGGTCCAGCCTTTGGTAAACTTCGGAAACCAACTGTCTGGTGGGTGCAATCGTAGGCATAACAGGTTCTCCCCTACATATTTCGTTATGGAATTATGCCCGTTAATTCCTGCCCATGCTGGCACGCTTAAACGGGAACAATGGCGGTAGTCTAAAAGTTAAGAGGGGTTAGTGTCAATTGCCGAACTGCAGGCAGGGTAATCGCGCTTTAGCTTGTTCGTAAATTGCGCAGGACCATATAGCAAATATTAATGTCGCCCTGAGCTTGCCGAAGGGCCTGAAATCTATCCTGACTGTCCGGTTGCGGGTCCGAAATCCGGCTTGTGGGAGGGAGTTCAGATTCCTCGACTCGGCTCAGAGTAGCATTGAACCAGGACGCGATTGCCCCGGATCTGGAGGAGCGGGGACGGCACATTCAAGTTAGCCTCAGGGCGCCCACCCAGGAAAAATGTAAATTCTGTGTGATTTGCAGCCATTTGCGTCCATTTTGTATGTGAGCAGGTGCCCATGCCGGTCAGCAGTGGACCCGGTTTGACACTTTTCCCTGCCTCCAATTCAAAGCTATGTGCGGAGATACTGAGCCAAAATGGATAACTCTGGCGCGACCGGCAAGGCATCGTTTTTTGCTCCTTTAACTATCCGCTAACCCGTAACTGTCCACTCTCATAGTAGGAGCGGGTTACGCAGCCGAGAAAGGGGAGAGTGTCAGTAATTGGGAAGGCCAGGAGGGGCGTATGCAGGGCGATGGCGCTTTAGGGAAATTATCGTTTCGGAAGGATTTGAGAATTCAGACACCATCCCGCAAATCAGCTCTCATACCCGCAACCGGACAGTCAGGAAGGGATTGAGGCCCTTCGGCAAGCTCAGGGCGACATGGTTGGTGCTCGGGGCGACATAGTGGCGCGCGGAGCGGCATGACTAATGGTTGGCGTGGCCTGCCCCACCTGTAGTCTGAATTTAAGAGGCGAAGGGCCTGGGGGTGCGGGGTTTTACCTTGACGAATGGGCTAAACGTCCCACGGTTTACTCTTACCGGAAGAATATTTGCGCCCGTTCGCGGGCAAACAAGAAAAGACCTCTCCAGACTGACCGTTTTCACTTGGCCAAATCCGGAGAGGTCTTATTCAGGTGAAGTTCGTTGCTAAGTGCGGACTACTTGCGCTTCAGGGCGTTGGGGTCGGTGTTCTTGAAGTAGTCGTAGTTCTTGGCGATGTAGCTTTCCCATTCCGGGGGCACGGCATCCTCGGCGAAGATGGCCGTTACGGGGCACACCGGCTCGCAGGCGGCGCAGTCAATGCACTCGTCGGGGCTGATGTAGTACATGTCGTCGTCATCGGTGGTGTAAATGCAGTCAACGGGACAGACATCGACGCAGGCAGCGTCCTTCAAACCAACACAGGGCTCGGTAATTATGTAGGCCATTTTCTTTCTTGCTCCTCTGAACTAACGCTTCTTGAGTCTCCAGGCCACTGATGGCCACGCTTCCCCGGCCACAAAACAGAAGCCCTTTGAGAAGCCAACGAAATTATAGCATAGCCCGGCGGGTTTGCAATATTGCGGCCAGCGCGGACAGAAACGATTGGGCCGGTTAACCAGGGGCAGACGTCGGACTGTCCAAGGGGTATCTATCAGGAAACAAAATCCCTGTCCGGTCAGCTCACCCCTCTCCCTCGCAGAAAGGGGCTGCGGTATGGCAAAGCTAAGGGGCAACCCCGCAGGCTGCCCCTTATTAACGTTCCGTTATGTCGATCTGTGAAGGCTACAGCACCAGGCCGTAGGTGCGCTTCTTGATGGACAGATTTACGAAGGTCTCGGTCCGCTGCACGCCGTCGATGGGACCAATCTTGGTGCGCAGGAACTGGCCCAGGTTTTCCGCCGATTCCAGACCCGCCCAGACGAACACGTCGTAGGCGCCGGTGGTTACCGCCACATAATGGGCTTCGGGCAGGTTGATAAGGGACTCGGCAACCACATCGGATTTGCCGGGGCCGGTCTGCATGCCGATAAGGGCGGTTGTGGAAAAGCCCAGCTTCTCCAGGTTAGGCACGGCGACCACGCGCACGACATCGTCATCCAGCAGCTTGCGCAGCCTGCGCCGTACGGTGCCTTCGCTCACCCCTACTTCCCTGGCAATTTTGGCGTTAGAGGCCCGCCCGTCCAGTTGCAGCAGGGCGATTATTTTTCGGTCGAGTTCATCCATTGGCTGGTACACTCCCTTTAGGGCTTTGTCGGAACAAGTAAGGTAGATAATAGACCAACGTCAAATTTGTGTCAACGCAACACCATTTATTCCGAAAATCGCATAGGTCAAGCTTCAAATTATGGCTATATCTACGGAAATCGAAAAGGGAGCTGTTGCCTAAATTCGTTATATCCGGCGCAGCAAACAGTTTATCCTGCTTTAGGCTTCAGAATGATTCGTAAATATTGATACGGGAGCGTGGATGCGCCAGCGCAATCGCATTGCGGTCTAGTGTCGTGCCGAACGAATGGGAGGCACGAGTTACCCACTATTGGAAGGGGCGAGAGTCTTCCGTCCCAGACTGAAAGAGAAAGGAAGGTGGGCGAATCAGGGGTCGAAACCCGAATGCCCTGGCCCCGATTCCGTAGGGTTTCGTTTCAGGTGGTATGGACAACCGAAATGGCAGGGGCAGACCTGCGTGTCTGCCCTGGTCTCACGTGTGTCTGCCCTGGTCTCACAAATGAAACCACCTGAATAGGAACGGTACTCCCCGATTCGCCGTTCTTGACCTCTCAATCAGGTTTGGATACATTGGATAGTGTAACCTGTTTCCGTGGCGGATTCTGGTTGCCCTTATAAGCTGATCGCATTGAATCAACAGCCCCAGAGGTAAGACTATGACCATGTATAACCCATCCGCCGATGGAGGTTTCGGCTATAACCTGGCCGAGGCCAACCGCATCTTTACCTCGGCCATGACCGGCCTTTACGGCTGGACTGCCGTGGGTTTGGGGGTGGCCGGAGCCGTCGCCTGGCTGCTCAGCGCCGCCGGAATCTTCCTGTTTGCCAGCTTCCTGGGCATGATCATGGGCCTGGTGCTGGCCATCGGGTGCCTGTTCGGAATGCAGTTTGCCGCCCGCAAAGGGGCGCCCATTGCTGCCGTGGGGGCGCTGTACCTGGGCTTCACCGCCCTTATGGGCGCCACCCTGTCGTGGGTGTTTGCCATCTACTCCAGCGCAAGCATTGCCCAGGCCTTTGCCGGAGCCTGCGGCCTTTTCGCGGTGATGAGCATTTTCGGCTTCACCACCAAGCGTGACCTTTCGAAAATCGGAATGCTGGCCATCATCGCCCTTATTGGCATGGTGGTGGTGGGACTGATCAACTCCTTCCTGTTCCAGTCCAGCGGGCTGCAACTGCTGCTCAGCGTTATCACCCTGCCCATCTTTATGGGACTGACGGCCTGGGAAACCCAGGCGGTAAAGCAGGAGGCCCAGGAAGCCGCCGCCACGGGAAACGCCGACGCCGCCAGGCGCATTGCCCTGGTCGGTTCAGCCGGCATGTTCCTCAACATCGTCAACATGTTCCTGGCCCTGCTGCATATCTTCGGAATTTTCGGAGGGGATGATTAGTGGCGCACACCGGTGGTTTTAACAGAGATGTTTAGTTCAACAGGGCGAGGTCCGAAAGTGACGAGGTGGCTCTCCACCCTCCTCGCTTGCCAGCGACGGCACGGGGCCGCAGCGTTGGCGGCGCTGGTGGCTGGGATGGCGCTGGCCTGTACCGGAGGCGGGGAAGCGGACCCCTATCGGATAGGGGTTATGGAATCGCTGACGGGGCCCGGAGAGTCCTACGGCACGGTGGCTAACCAGGCCAAGCAGATGGCCGCGGATGAAATCAATGCCTCCGGCGGCGTCAACGGTCGCCGGTTGGAACTGGTAGTAGAAGACTCCCAGTGCAGCGCCCTGGGCGCGGTGGCAGCCTACCGCAAGCTGACCAGCGCCGACGGCATCCGCATTATCCTGGGCACCTCCTGCAGCGGGGCCATGCTGGGCGCCGCGCCCCTGGCCGAAGCCGACGGGGTGGTGCTCTTCTCGGGCCTGGCCAGCAACCCCGATATCGCTAACGCCGGCGATTACATTTTCCGAACCCAGATCAGCGACGTGGAAGTGGGCATCGGCACCGCCAACCTGCTGTGGGCCGACGGAGTTCGTCGCCTGGCCACCATTACCGAGTCCACGGACTACGCCGAGGGCGTCCGCCGCACCACGGCGGAGCAGTTCGAGCAACTGGGCGGGCAGATAGTTGCCTCGGAGCGGTTCGCCTCGGACATCACGGATTTCCGGACCCAGCTCAGCAAGATCATTGCCGCTGGCCCCGAGGCCCTTCACGTGGCCCCCCAGTCGGAGTTTGCCGCCGGGACCATCTTCAAACAAGCGCGGGAACTGGGCTACAGCGGGCCCATCTACGCCGAGACTGTTTCAGTGGGAACGACGGCCCTGGAGATTGCGGGAGACGCCGCTACCGGCATGAAGGCCATCGTTTCCGACCTGGACCCCAGCAACGCCAAGGGCCAGGAGGTTCTGGCCAACTTCAGGGAGCGGTTCAACTACGTCACCCTGCCCTGGCACCTGGGCTCCGCCTACGACAACGTCTATATCGCTGCGGAGTGCCTCAAGCAGACGGAGGACGACCAGGACGCTGACGGCTTCCGGGACTGCCTGTACGGGCTGACCTGGAGCGGCGCCATCGGCGACAACTACAGCTTCGATGCCAATGGAGAGGTGGTGGGCCTGTCCCGCGTGGTAGTCCAGATCCTGCCCACGTCGGATAGGACCGAGGACCGCAAGTACCGGGTGCTGGGTCCGGCCCCGGGTAGTCCCTAAGCGACTGCGCTCCAGCCAGCCTGTTCCCGGCCCTGGTCGGGGCGCGGAACGCGGGCGCGGCGCTTTTTCTTCGCTGGGGTGAGCCGATCGGCCCTTCAGCCAGCGGGGTTCCACTCCAGGTGGTATTGCCCGGGGAGCAATCTCAAAAGGCGACCAGAGCGGGTTTGAATTCCGCCCCTACGAATTTCAACCACCCGATTGGGGACGCTTCCCCGTCAGCCTGTCTCGATTGCCAGCGCGGGTTTGCCCCTGTCCCTGCTTTGACTTACAATTCGGCCACAGCTACCGAGATAAATCCCTGAATGTGAGGCAGCTACCATGGCTCAAGAGCCAGCCCGATGCGATGCCTGCGGCCGCGACCTGGACGAGCGGCCTTTCGACCCCTACCAGATTCCCGTGTCCGTTAACCCCAACCCCGACGAACCCAAGAACTTCGTCGAGCGGAGCCTGAAGGAGCATAACCAGGCCCTGGATAGACTCTCGGGGCAACTGGACGACCTGCTGGACCTGGTGCGGGAGCGACAGGAGGAAGAGGGTCAGGTGGCTGAGCTGCTGGACTTACTGCGCCAGTACATGCGGCCCCGCCACGGACTCTGCATTGATGGCAAGTGCGCGCCCTGCCGGGTACATGAAGAGGCCATCAAGGAGCATGTGCTGCTCTACATCGACTGGAAAGTTCCGGGCACCGTGGAGAAGCTGCAGCAGACGCGGCACCGGAACTGAAAAGGGGCCACAACCAACGCGGCGCCGGTCCCTTGAGGTACTTCGCAGCTCCGCTCCTCACATTGACACCCAGTGACAACCGTTCGGCTCACTTGCCCCCCAGTGGCTGCAGCGTGGTGAAGCATCCAGCGTGAGGGGCTTTGGAACGCAGCTTCCACAGCCCGCGGGCTTACGGCGCTCCGTCCGATTCAGGCGCGGACTCCCCGGCTGAACCCTCTTCCGTTTCTTCCCCGGAGCTTTCTTCCCCAGACGTTTCTTGCCCAGACGTTTCTTCCATGGAGGTTTCCATTCCGGCGCCGTCAGCATCCGCCGCATCCTCGGCAGGGGCAGCCTCGGACGGGCTGGCATATTGGAAGGGCGAAACGTAGCTTTGCCCGGCATCGGCGGCCACTGCCGCGCCCATGGCCGTAATGGCCACCTCAATCTGGTCGTCCTCGGGCTGGCGGGTAGTCAGACGCTGCAGCCACAAACCGGGCAGCGACATTGCCCGGGCAATGCGCCAGTTGGAATGCATGCCGTAGAAGCGGATGAACTCGTAGCTGATGGCCGCCACTACCGGGATGAGCAATACCCGGGACAGGATGCGCCATTCCATATCGGGGCGGCCCAGGAACATGAACACTACCACGGAAACCAGGACCACGGTAAGCAGGAAAGCCGTGCCGCAACGGGGATGGGGAGTATCGAACTTGCGGACGTTTTCAACGGTCAGGGGAAGGCCGGCCTCGTAGGTGTGGACCGCCATGTGTTCGGCGCCATGATAGGCGAACACCCGGCGTATGTCTTTCATCATCCCGATGCCGCCGATATAAGCCACCAGTATCAGGAGGCGCAAGACACCCTCTACGAGATTGCTGACCAGATCGGAGGCGATAAAGGGGTCCACCAGGCGGACGGCCAAAAGGGGCAGGACGAAGAAAATACCGACCCCCAGGACCAGGGAGACGCCCAGGGTGAGGTAGAGAAGCCAGGTGGGAATCTCTTCCCCGCCGCCGCTGCTGGAATCGGTTGAGGCCAGGGTGGCCGAGCGGTTGAGGGCTTTCAAGCCAAGGATGAGGGTTTCAGCCAGTACCAGGACCCCACGCAAGAAGGGGATGCGGCGTATGGGGCCGGTGAAGGCGGTATTGAGCCTTTCGTGGGAGTGGTAAATCTCACCGTCAGGCCGGCGCACCGCCAGGCTGTAGAATTCGCGACCGCGAATCATCACGCCTTCGATAACGGCCTGACCGCCGTAGGTCACTCTTGGTTGTTCCGCCAATGCCTACTGCCTTCCGGCGCTGGTGGGGGATAAAGAGACAGGCCCCACTGTCATAGCAAGCCGAGGTTGTTCCCAAAAAAGGAATCGAGGGTCACCAGGAATGGCCCTCGATTCTACCAATTGCTTCCGGTACTGAACCAAATTACTGCAGGTTGTACCGCCGGCGCAATCTCTCAATACGACCCTGGGTGTCAACGATACGCTGCTCACCCGTATAAAAGGGGTGGCACTTGCTGCATACCTCTACCCTGAGGGCGGGCTTGGTGGCCCCGGTCTCGAAGACGTTGCCGCAGGAGCAGGTTACTGTCGCGGTGAAAAAATCTGGATGAATTTCCGGTTTCATTTACTGATATTCCTTGCCGTTCCCCGGCGCGGGGCAGGGCGAAAGTTTACTCGGGTTAAATGTTCTAGCTGGCCAGGGCCATGGACTCGGCCGGGGCTTCCACCGGGTAAACGCTGACCTGGCGGCGGCCCTTGGAGGCCCACTCAAACGTTACCTTGCCTTCCACCTTGGCGTAGATGGTGAAGTCGCGACCCAGGCCCACGTTGTTTCCGGGCTTGATGCGGGTACCCCGCTGCCGGATGATAATGGCGCCCGAGGAAACCTTTTCACCACCGTACTTCTTGACGCCCAAACGTTTGCCGTTGCTGTCTCGGCCGTTGTTGGAGCTTCCGCCTGCCTTCTTGTGAGCCATTGAGGGTTAGCCTCCCGTCTGGATGTCCTGGATAACCAGGCGCGTGTAGTTCTGCCGGTGGCCCTTCTTCACACGGTACCTGGTCTTGGCCTTGTACTTGAAGACCATCAGCTTACGGTCCTTATAGTGGGACTGGACCTGGGCGACAACCCTGGCGCCAGCCACGTGGGGGGAACCGAAGTTGACCTCGCCACCATCGGAAACGGCCAGCACTTCTTCGAACTCGGCCGAATCGCCTACTTCAATGGGCAGAAGCTCGACGTCAAGAACGTCGCCCGGCTTTACCCGGTATTGCTTGCCCCCAGTCTTGAAAATCGCATAATCCATATACAAAAACCTCGGTTGTTCATTCTAGGGTAGCGCTTTAAGAGTGTCAAGGTATCCTTCAGCCTGCAGGGTCCCAATTCAAGTGGGGTTGCCCTGTCACCCACCAAACCATGTCATCCTGAGCGAAGCCGAAGGATCTAGAATCCTAACCGGAAACCTTGCCCAGCCAACCGCAACCAACATCAAACCCGAAGTTCCCCCCCTCTCCCTATGGGAGAGGGGCCGGGGGTGAGGGCCGCCCCACTGACACCACCCCCTTCCCACCCTGGATAACCCACCCCTACCATCAAAAGACAATACCAAACCAAACACTCCCTAGCCCATAGGCTGAGGCCCCTCAAAGGAGAAAGCCAACCATGTACACCCTGTCCCAGATCCGTACCCGCGTAAACGCCCTGAAACGCAAATACGCTCTCGAACTCCAAATCGTCCGCATCCACCGCATCGCCGAGGACTTCTCCCTCCGGTGGGTTCGTGCCGCCGGCGACCGTCAACCCCTGCCCGAGACTCACCCCTTCATCCGGCTCATCGCCGACAACGGCTTTCGCTTCCACACCTTCATGAACCTGCACACCTACCTGGAACGGTGCCGTACCAACGGCGACACCCCCGACTGCTGGGGCATTATCCGCTCCCTCTATGCCAACCACGACCTCGACCGCATCTCCTGCATGGTGGACAACTGCCACGCCTTGCCCGAACCGGACCCGGACGAGTGCGCTGCAAGGCTTGAAGACCACCGCCCCCGTTCCATGATCAACGACCTCATCTACTGGATGAACCGGTGGCTAGACCGCGTCCTCCGCACCAACGATGCATTTGCAGCATCTCTTGCATCCGCTGGGTCCCTTGCATCTGTTGCATCCACCGCCGCCCCGCGCCAGGAAAACACCCACCAGACCTCCCGACCCTGGCGCCGCCGCCAACAGCGCAACACCCCTACCCAAAGTCCCTTCCCCCTCGAAGGGGGAAGGTTAGAGCCTGTCCTGAGCCTGCCGAAGGAATGGGGGTGCCCCCCCAGCCAACCGCAACCAACATCAAAACCGAAACTCCCCCCTCGCCCTATGGGAGAGGGGCCGGGGGTGAGGGCCCCACCCTGTCACCACCCTCTCAACCCCCCCCCCCCCCCCCCCAGGGGGGGGGGGGGGGGGGGGGGGGGCCCCCCACCCTGTCACAACCCTGTCACCCACCCCCACCCCCAGCTACGAAACAACAGGAAATGAAAGGAAATAACAGGAAAAAGCAAAATTCTCCCCCAGCCCCATGGGAGAGGGGCAGGGGCCGGAGTGGGAAGGAGGACCGGGGCGTTGCTGTGCAGGTTGCATTTGCCACTAGGCCAAACTAGAATCACTTAAATGTTCCTGGCAATGCCGGGCAGGTGCTGTGTTCGGTATCCACATGAGGCAATCCAACCCCTCAAAGGCGCATTTCCGGAAAAAGGAGGAACCATGAAAAGCAGGAGATACCTATCCACCTGGCTTGTTGGTCTATTGGCCTTATTGGCCCTGTTAATCGTAGCCTGCGGCGGCGCGGCGGAACCGGAACCGGCAGCGCCGGCCGAACCCGCAGCCCCGGCAGCGGGTCAGCCCACCGCTACCCCGGTACCGGACGCAACCGCGACACCGGCTCCCACGGCCACGCCGCTTCCGGAAGACACGGCCACGGCGCAGGACTCCATAGTCCTGGTGGTGCCGGAAGAACCGGTAAACCTTAACTCATTCCTGAGCATCGGCGGCTCCCTGTACGCATCCATCACCCGGGCCAACCTGCAGGATCCCCTGACGTGGCAGTCGGGCGACGACCTACGGATAGTTCCCACCGGGGCCACGACGGGCTGGGAGCAAGTAGATGCAGACACGTGGCGCTTTAACCTCCGGGAAGGGGTCAAGTTCCACAACGGCGAGGCTTTTAACGCCGACGCCGCCCTGCCCAGCCTGACGGCCAACGGCAGCGCCGCTTCCGAAGGCGGCAGCATCAACTACACCGGCCCCCACACGTCGGTCAAGGTTGATGATTACACGGTGGACATCAACTGCCAGGACGCCTGCCCCATCTTCCCGAACACGGCATTCTTCCTGGGCTTCGAGGCTCCGGCATGGCTGGCCAGCACCACCGAAGAAGACAGGGCCGGAGTGAGCATCGGCATCGGCCCCTACCAGCACGTGGAATGGACGCCGGGCGTATCCATCACCCAGGAGGCCTACGCGGACTACGTGCCCGCGGGAGACCACTTTGAGTTCCAGAAGCCCAAAATACAGAACATTGAATGGCAGTGGCGCGGTGAGCCCACCGTCATCGCCGCCATGGTAGAGACCGCGGAGGCGGACATGGGCTGGGACGTGGGCGTTGAGCAGATTGAGGCCTTCCCAGCCGACCAGCTTCGGTTCGGGTCTTCGGCCGAGACCTACACCCTGCAGATTGACACTGCCTGGCATCCGGAGCTGAGCAAGAAGCAGGTACGGCAGGCCATAGCCCACGCCGTCAACTGCCAGGAACTGGTGGAGACCCTCTACGCCGGCCTCACCACCTGCCGTGGGAACATCATCTGGCCGGGCATCATCGGGGCCACTGAAGCGAACACGGCTCCTTACGAGTACAACCCGGAGCTTTCCAGGCAGTTGCTGGCCGAGGCCGACTACAACCCGGATAACACGATCACCCTGATCTCCCGGGGCGTACGCGTGGCCAAGCAGACAGAAATCTCAGAGGCCGTCCACGCCTACCTGAACGAGGTGGGCATCAACTTCGAGTTCCAGATAGTGGAGCCTTCCATCCGCAGCGCCCGCTCCCGGTGCGCCGTGGGTCAGGCCGTGCTGGACATCATCGAAGAGTCAGGACGGGACCCGGAGTCGGCAGAAGCCACCCGCGATGACATGATTGCCGCCGTGGACAGGGGCAATTCCAGTTGCGAAGGGTTCCACATGATCGGCAACCAGCCCTCCAACGAAACGCTGGACTTCGGCCGGCAGGTGCGCTACTACATGAACTGCACCAGCCAGCGGTCCGCAGTCTGTGACCCCGCCCCCGGCGGAATCCAGGACCAGATTGACGAAGCCCTGGCCTCCTCGGGCCAGGAGCGTCAGGAACGGCTGGAAGTACTGGCCGACCGGTTCCGCGAGGAAGTGTTCATGCTGCCCCTGTTCGACCTGCCGGTAGTGTACGCGGTCAACCCCAAGCTGCAGTGGGAGCCGCGCCTTGACCCCACCATCCGCGTCAGCGGCATGTGGTTCGAGGAGTAAGCCTTCCAGCAAGGCAGTAAACCAGGGCAACCAACAGATAGGGGGCGGGTCGATGACCCGCCCCCTAAGCTTGTTGGCATTCTTACCTGGGGCGTTAATTCGGGTGGCATTGACTTCGCGCCAGGGCAGACACATCGGTGTGCCCCTACCAGGTTTGGTGGAGAACCACCCACTGAGGGGCTGGTTCGTGCCGTCGCGGGAACGACGGGGTTACGCCAGGGCGCCCTATACCACTACTTCCACTTCTCCGCTGCTGTTGGCCACCAGCAGGGATGCGAAATCGTAGCCGCGCCGCCGGAGTTCCTCGCTGCCGCCCTCGTTGCGGTCGAGGATGGCCAAGACCTTGACCACGCTGCAGCCGGCCGCCTCCGCAGCTTCAATAGCCAGGAACAGGGAGCCGCCGGTGGTACAGGTATCGTCCACGACGGCCACCTTCGCCCCGGGTTTCAGGTGTCCCTCCACCGCGTTGCCCATGCCGTGGGTTTTGGCCTCCTTGCGGACGATGAAGGCCGGTACGGGAACCTGGCCCGATTCCGCCTCCAGGTGGCTGCACAGGGCGACGGCGGCCACCAGGGGGTCTGCGCCCAGGGTGGGTCCGCCGATGGCCTGGGCTCCCGCGTCCCGCACCAGAGGCAGCAGGGCCCGCCCCGCCAGGTACGAGCCTTCCGGGTCCAGGCTCAAGAGGCGCCCGTCGAAATAGTAGGAACTCTTCTTGCCCGAGGTAAGGGTGAAGTCGCCGTAGCGCAGGGCGCCCATATCGAGGGCCAGGTTGAGGAGTCGTTGAGACAGTTCTTGCTCAGGCAGTTCTTGCAATGTGGTTCCTCGCTGGTTAGAAGATGCTGGGGTTACGGCCGCTGCCGGTAAAGCCCCTGTGCGCTGATGTAGGCCTCCACGGCGTCGGGGACCTGGTAGCGGAAGGAAATGCCCTGGGAGGCGCGACGGCGGATTTCGGTGGCGCTGAAGTCGACGTTATGGACGGGCAGCACACAGATGCGGTCCGCCTGGTCCCCGCAGGTGGCCAGCAGACGGTCCTGTTCCTCGTCGGAGTAGCCGGGGCGGCTGACCACAACCAGGCGGCAAAGTTCCAGGATGCGTCCGGGGTCCTTCCAGCGGTGGAAACTCTCAAAGGCGTCGAGGCCCAGGATGAAGAATAGTTCGGTGGCGGGGAGTTCTTCCCGCAGTTCTTCGAGGGTGTCCACGGTGTAACTGGGGCCGGACCGGTCGACCTCGTTGCGGATGACGCGGAAGTGGGGGTTGGAGGCGACGGCCAGTTCAACCATTTGCACCCGGTGGCAGGCCTCGGTAAGGGGCTGGCCTTCCTTCAGCCAGGGACGGCCAGCGGGGACGAACAAGACCTGGTCGAGGCCCAGGCTTATGCGGCTTTCTTCCGCGATAAGCAGGTGCCCCAGGTGGACGGGGTCGAAGGTGCCGCCAAGTATGCCTGTGCGCATAGATGTAGCTAAGAGTTCCAAGTTAGAAGTTAGAAGTTAAGAGTTTCGCATTTGACGGCGACTAATGGAATGGCGCCGCTCCCATCCTGACCTTCCATCTCGACGGGGGAAGGGATTGTGACATGGGATCTAGTAGTTCAACAGCATTGTATTGATGGGTTGGGGTTCAACCGTCTTTCCGGCGAAAGCCGGAATCCAGAGCCCCTCTAGTACCCTGCAGTTGACCATTCGCAACCTGTCTGGATTCCGGCTCAAGGCCGGAATGACGATACAGATTTAGCAGTCATCATTTCCAACCTGTTGGCCTACTAGAACCATTCCATTTCTGAGCGGCCGATGCGGATGGTGTCTCCCGGCTCGATGCCGGCCTCTTCAAGGCGGCGGGCGATGCCAAGGCGGGTCATTTCCCGCCACAGCTGCAGAAGCACGCGGTAGTCCCTGGTGTCGGCCAGGGCGCTGAGGCGTTCGAGTTGCTCGGACTTGACCACGAACACGCCTCGGTCTTTGTAGAAGGAGACGGGCTCGGCGGACGGACGCCGGCGGTCAGGACCGGTGGGAGCCTCGTCCGCCACAGGTTCGGCCACCTCAGCAGCCTGGGCCTCGGAGACGGAGACGCGCTCCATAATTTCGATTACCTGTCCCAGCATGGGGTCAACGCCTTCGCCGCTGACTGCCGAAATGAAGAAGACCGGGGTGTCGGCGCCGTTGGGGAGGACCGGCGATTCTGCGGCGGCTTCTCTTAGGGAGGCTGCCAGGTCTTCCCTGCGTTCCCGGACCTCGGTTACGTCGATCTTGTTGACGGCGATGACCTGGGGTTTGTGGGCGAGGGCAGGGTTAAACTCCTGCAGTTCCCGGTTAATCATGTGGAAGTCGGCCACGGGATCTTCAGAGAGGCCGTCCAAAACGTGGACGTAGAGGCGGGCCCGCTCGGCGTGGCGGAGGAACTGGTCACCGAGACCAACGCCCTCGTGAGCGCCCTCCAGCAAGCCGGGCACTTCCATCATCACGAAGTCCTGGCCGCGGGTGCTTACCACGCCCAATACCGGTTCCACCGTGGTGAAGGGGTAGTCGGCAATACGGGGTTTGGCCGCCGAACAACGGGATATAAGCGTGGACTTACCGGCGTTGGGCCTGGCCAGCAGTCCCACGTCGGCCAGGAGCTTCAGTTCGAGGAAGAGGACAACGTAGTCGCCGCGTTCACCGCGCTGGGAGAGCATTGGTTCCTGGTTGGTGGGCGACACATAGTGTTCGTTGCCCCAGCCACCGGCGCCGCCCTGGGCGACCAGCCGGGGTGTATCATCGGTGACGTCAGTGAGAAATTCCTTCTCGCCGCCCTTGAGCATGCGCCAGATGACCGTGCCGAGCGGGACCTTGATGTAAGTGTCCTCGCCGTTGCCGCCGCGCTGGCCCTTGCCCTTGCCGTGACCGCCCCGGTCCACGTACATGGTGCTGTTGTACTTGAGGTGGAGGAGAGTGTTCAGGGATCCATCGCCGACCACGTAGGCGTTGCCACCGTTGCCACCATCACCGCCGTTGGGTCCGCCCTTGGGCCGGAATTTTTCCCTGAGGAAACTGACGCAGCCGTTGCCACCGTCACCGGCTTTAATGTTAAGTCTAACTGTATCTATCATGTGTCAATTGTAGAATAGATAACAGGAATAATAAAGGCGTAGATAAGTGGACAATCAGGTTCAGGGTTATGTAATAGGTTAGTTTACATCTGCCTTAAGGGACTGGGCTGGCGGGGGTGGTTTGTGGATAAGTAGGGGTTATTTGTGGATATGGGAAATGAGGGCGGAGGCGGGAAAATTTTGTCCACGGAGGCAGGTGTGGAAATTAACGGGCTTTGGAGTGTTATCCCCGGATTAGAACGGGTTATCCACAGTTTACCGGGAGTTATCCACTATATAGGGGGAAATGGTCGGTGGCGGGAGGGCTGAGGGGAAGGGTTTGATGCCCTTCGGCAGGCTCGGGGCGACATGACTTGGGGTTTGGGATGTCGGCCATTTGTCAGGGAGATTGGCCTTCCGCGCAGAGACCATCCCGAAAACCAGCTTTCGGACCCGTAACCGGATAGTCGGGAAGGGTTGTAGGCCCTTCGGCAAGCTCAGGGCGAACGGGGGTAGTTGTACACGAAGGGGGGCGAATTGTCGCGAATTGGGTTGGTTGAATGGGCAGCAGCCAGGGCAGACACGCAGGTCTGCCCCTACCGTGGTTTGGGTGAATGGGCGGCGCTCACGCGGGCTAATCACGTAAATATGGCTTCCTTGATGGTGAGGACGTTCTGGCGGAGGTGGTAGTCCTCGTTGATGTCGCCGCTGATTTTGCCGGCGCCGTGGATGACGGTGGAGTGGTCCCGGTTGCCCAGGAAACGGCCCACCTCGGTGGGGGAAAGCTCGAGTTCGTAGATCAGCAGGTACATTGCCACCTGCCGGGCCAGGGCGATGGTCTTGCTGCGGCTGCGGCCCAGCAGTTCGGCGGTGGTCACCTTGTAGTGGCGGGAGACCTCGTCGAGGATTTTTTCGCGGTCTATGGCGTGGCGCGCGATGTCCTGGGTCAGGTCGTCCAGCAGGCGGGAGGTGGACTCCAGGGTGACGGGGATGCTCATCAGCTGGGAGTAGGCAACCACCCGGTTGAGGCTGCCCTCCAGTTCCCGGACATTCTTCTGTACCCGCTTGGCGATTAACTCCAGGACGCTGTCCTCGATGATGGTCTTCAACTGGTCGGCCTTTGAGGACAGAATTGCCATCCTGGTTTCCAGGTCGGGCGGCTGGATGTCGGCGATGAGGCCCCACTCGAATCGGGAACGCAGCCGGTCCTCCAGGAGGGCCAGGGCCTTGGGGGGCCGGTCCGAGGTGAGGACAATCTGGTAGCCAGCGGTGTGCAGGTCGTTGAAGGTGTGGAAGAACCCCTCCTGGGTCTGTTCCTTGCCGCTCATGAACTGGACATCGTCGATGAGCAGCATCTGGACGCTACGGTAGCGCTGCCGGAACTCTTCGGTGGTGCGGTTGCGGATGGCCGAGATGAAGTCGTTGGTGAACTGCTCGGAGGAGACGTACAGGACGCTGTGGCCGTGGCGGGCGGCCTCCTGGCCGACGGCGTGCAGCAGGTGGGTCTTGCCCAGGCCGACGCCGGAGTATAGGAACAGGGGGTTGTAGGACTGGCCAGGGGCGTCGGCCACGGCCTGGGCCGCGCTGAAGGCCATGCGGTTGGACGTGCCCACGACGAAGTTGTTGAAGGAATACTTGCGGTCGAAGTTGACGCCGGCATTCATTGGAACCGCGGGAACCGCGGCTACCGGCGCGGACGCGCCTCCGCCGTTGGAGGCCCTGGAGACCGATGGGGGTTCCATCTCTTCCTCACCAGTGTCCGAGGAAACTCGGAACCGCACGTCCAGCAGTTCTCCCGAGGACTGGCGCAGGGCCCGGAGAATGGTCTGGTACATGCGCTGTTCCAGCCAGGCGATGGTAAAGACACTGGGTACCTGGACCAGCAGGTCCATCCCGTCGAAGGCCATGCCCTCGGAGTCTTTGAGCCAGGTGTCAAAGGTCGCCCTGGGCAACTCCATCTCCAGTTGCCCCAAGGTTGCGGTCCAGGTGTTTTGTGCCGATCTATCTGTCAAGGTGCTTACCCGGTGGTGGAAAGTGGTCGGAAGGGAACAGTGGCGAAAAGCTTACCCGCCGGGGTAGGGCGGCGCAAGACAGCCCGGCAGGCCGTGGGAGGAGGCGTCCAGGTATGGAACGGGTACCAACACGGCACGAAAACGTGGCTGACGTATCTGGCTTACCCCTCTGCTGCCCCCCGCGAGTTCCGCGAAAATTCACCGAAACTACACGACATGGGGCGCCGACGGAGGGTCTTTTCCCGGCGACCGGGAAGAGGGAGGGTTCTTTCGGTCACCCGCCGGGCGCTGCCGCTGGCTGCTGCGCCAAGCAGCATCGCCGTTGGAATTAAAGGTGAAGTGTGATTAACTCTATCTGAGAGAGGACATTTCTTTGGGTAACATAACAATGCAAAGCATTCTCACTTCGCCGGGAGGCTGAATTCAACTATGCCAGAACAGAGACCCCATGTTCCACCGGATGCCACTCCACAAGCAGCCAGTCCGCCGGTGGCCCCGCAGCTGCCCTACAGCTATACCCGTCACGGCGTCACTATTGACGACCCGTGGCGGTGGCTGAGGGACCTGGGCTACCCCACCGTGGAGGACGAGGAGATACTGGCGTACCTAAACGCCGAGAACGCCTATTTCGAGGCCCGGATGGCGCCCTACAAGGGGCTGACGGACACCATCTTCGAGGAGATTAAGGGTCGCCAGCAGCCCGACCTGGCCAGCGTGCCCTGGAAGGACGGCGACTGGTATTACCAGTGGAGATTCGCCGAGGAGAGCCAGTATCGGGTGTGGCTGCGCTGGCCGGCAACGGGCGATAATGCACGGGAGGCCCCCACGGCCGAGGCCGAGACCATCCTGGACGAGCCGGCCCTGGCCGAGGGACTGGAGTATTTCCGCCTGGGCTCCCTGAGCGTCAGCCACGGCGGCAACCTGATGGCATACGGCGCCGACACCGACGGCTCAGAGCGGTTCCGGCTGGTAGTGAAAGACCTGGAGACGGGGAAACTGCTGCCCGAGGAGATACCGGATACCACCAGCCGCGTGGTTTGGTCGGCCGACGATTCGTCCTTCTTCTATACCCTGGTGGACGAAAACTGGCGGCCCTGGCAGGTGCGCCGCCACGTATTGGGTCAGCCTGTGGAGCAGGACGCCGTGGTTTACGAGGAAAGCGACCCCGGCTTTTTCGTTGGCATAGGCGAGTCGTCATCGAGGGAGTACGTCATTATTGGCGCCGGCGACCATGTAACCAGCGAGGTGCGGCTGGTCCCCACCGCGGACCCGGCGGCGGACCCGCTGGTGGTGGCGCCCCGCCGGACCAACCACGAATATTCAGTGGACCACCAGGGCGACCGCTTTGTGATCCGCACCAACGATACCCACAAGAACACTCGCCTGGCCGTGGCCCCGGGCGACGACCCCACCGAGGCCGCCTGGACGCCGCTGGTGGACGCCTCGGACACGCACTACATAACGGGGTTTGAAACCTTCCAGGACTTCATAGCCGTGGAGGAGCGGATTAACGGCCTGGACCACATATGCCTGATAGACCGGGCGGGGGAGACCACCTACGTTGATTTTCCCGAGGATGCCTACACAACCGGCGTGGGCCAGAACCGGGAGTTTCAGACCGATACGCTGCGGCTGGACTACACCTCCATGGTGACGCCCAATACCGTGTTCGACTACCACCTGGGCGCCGGTGAACTGGAAGTGAGGCAGGTGCAGGAGGTGCCCAGCGGGTATGACGGGTCTGAGTACGTTACGGAAAGGGTGCTGGCCCCGGCCCGGGACGGCGCGGAGGTGCCGGTGTCACTGGTCCGGCGGCGGGAAACGCCGGTGGATGGCACTGCGCCGGTTTACCTGTATGGATACGGCGCCTACGGGCACGCCATTCCGCCCTCCTTCTCCACTACCCGCCTGTCGCTGCTGGACCGGGGCTTCATCTTCGCCATCGCCCACATCCGGGGCGGAGATGACATGGGCTACCACTGGTACGAGGCGGGAAAGCTGGACCGCCGGACCAACACCTTCAATGACTTTGTTGACGCGGCCCGCCACCTGGTGAAAGAGGGGTACGGCTCAGAAGGCCGCATAGCCATCGCCGGAGGCAGCGCTGGCGGGCAGTTGATGGGGGCGGTGGTCAACCAGGCCCCGGAACTGTGGGGCGCGGTGGCCGCCCACGTGCCCTTCGTGGACGTGCTGAACACCATGCTGGATGATTCGTTGCCGCTGACGCCCATCGAGTGGCCCGAGTGGGGGAACCCGATTGCGGACGAGGCCGCCTTCGAGTACATCCGGTCCTACTCGCCCTACGACCAGCTTGAGGCCAGGGACTACCCGCCCATCCTGGCGACGGCGGGCCTCAACGATCCCCGGGTAACCTACTGGGAGCCGGCCAAGTACGTGGCCAGGCTGCGGGCGCTGAAGACGGACGATAACCTGCTGTTGTTGAAGACCAACATGGGCGCGGGGCACGGGGGGCGCTCGGGGCGGTACGACCGGCTTTACGAAGTGGCGGAGGAGTACGCTTTCATGCTGGCGGCGATGGGGCTGGCGGATTGAGGGGGAGTTCTGATTCTATCCACGAAGGAGGACGAGAATCTGGCTGGAGACTATCGTTGCAGGAGCATTAGTCGTTTACTGTCGCGTCAAGAGCCTGTCGTATTCGTGATGGGGGCCGATCCAGAACCACACGATGTCGCCGCCGTCCAATATGCCAAGGGCGCGATAGTCGACCGTTATTCGAACCGAATAGACCGCGCGGCGTCTGCCTACCCGTTTGAAATCCAGGCTCGGGTGATTGGGATTTGTCTCAAAAAAGCGGTAGGCCTCTCTCGCTTGTCTCTGAATTTGTGGGGGAAGTCTGTGGTACGCCTCCCAAAAGCCTCGTTGGGCAAAAGAGCGCATTCTTACAGGTCTTGGGAATCCAGGGGCGCCGTCTTTCCGGCGTTGTGGTCAGCCAATGCCGCATCCGCCATTTGGGTCAGCAGATCGTCCGATTCAGGACGGTCAAACAGTTCGGCCCATTGCCGTTCGGATTCCAGTTCTGCCAGAAGAAAGCGAGCGAACTTGTCCTGTTCGTCTTCAGGCAGTAATGATGCCTTCTCAAAAGCCTCTTTCAACAGCTGATTCATAGCGCCTCCAAGTAATACCGGCAGCACAGGGGCTAGCCGGGGAACAATAATCATCCGCGACTGCTCACGAATCGTCACTAATAGCTTTTTCTTGCATTCGTGACAATTTCCTCCGGTTCGTGGATGAATTCCTTTACTCCCCCGGGCCGAAGAGCTGGGGGAGGTCGGTAATCTGGGCGGTGCCGGTGGAGGGGGCGGCCAGGTTCAGGGTCTGGCCGGGGTTGGCGCTGGCGGTGCGGACGTAGCCCAGGCCAACCAGGTCTCCGGTGGAAGGCAGGGGAGACAGGGAAGTTACCTGTCCCACGCTGCGGCCATCCAGTTCCAGGGTAGCGCCCTCGGTCACCTGGGCGCCCTCGGAGAATACCAGGCGCACCAGGTATTTCTGCACTTTCTGGTAGGTATCGAGGCGGGCGATAACCTCCTGGCCGATGTAGCAGCCCTTGGCAAAGTCCACAGAGCCGATGAGCCCGGCCTCCAGGGGGTTGAAGTTGTCGCCCATTTCGCGGCCGTGTCGAGGTATGCCGCCATGGACCAGGGAGGCATTGAAGGCTTCGGTGCCCACGGGGGTTGCGCCCGAGGCCATAAGAGCTTCCCAAACACTGGCGGCGCCTTCCGAGGCCACGAGCACGTCAAAGGCCGTAATTTCGCCCATGGGACGGCGAAGGACAACCGTGTCATGGCCGCCTGTGGCGCATTGCAGGACCGAATAAGGAGGCAGGCTCTGCAGGGTGGCCCCGTCCGGTTCCAGTCCCGCCGCCCTGGCCACCGTCGCCGGGCTGTCGGGGCCGCAGACGGTGAAGAGGGCTGTCTCGCCGGTAATGTCCTCCACCTCCAGGTCTTCCATGATGGTGTACTTGTCGAGCCAGTCGATTACGGCCTGCTGGCAGTCGGGGCTGGTGATGAGGAGGGTGTAGTCGCCGGTATTGACCACGCCGAGGAGGTCGAGGATGCGTCCCCGGTCGGTGGTGAGGACGGTGGGGGCGCCCTGCCCCGGGGCGAGGTTGACGATGCCGTTGGTGGACAGGCGGTTGAGCAGGTCGAGGGTGTCTTCGCCGGTGGCCTTGAGCCGGCCGGTGGCGGAGTTGTCGTGGAGGCCGACTGCCTCGGTAATGGCCCGAAATTCGGCGGCGACGTCGGTATAGACGGCGGTAGTGGCGGGAGCGGTCATAAGGCTAACCTCCTTTGGAGGGGGAGATTTGGCTTTCATATTAGTCCAGCCCTATTCTACCATTGCCCACTCACTCGGGGGTGCCGAGCGCCATGTGCAGGGTCTTACCCTTGACTGTGCGCGCTGAGCCTGTCTATTAGGTGCGCTCCCACCCGTTCGCCCTGAGCTTGTCGAAGGGCCACCGCGTGCCTTCCTTGCTCCCTTCCCCTTCCCTTAATCCTTTCCTCGTGAAAGTTCAACGAGCCTTGACCAGTCTGTTCAATCAGTGACCGTTTCTTGGCTTTGCTCCATTTCTTCAGTTGACGTTCCCGCGCTAACGCATCCTCGCGTGTGGGGAATTCCTCGGAGAAAACGAGCTTTATGGGTCGGCGGGACTGGGTGTATCCGGGAATCTGGCCGAACTGGTGGGCGGCGACTCGGGATTCGAGGTTCTCGGTGTGTCCGGTGTAATAGGAGTTGTCAGAACAAAGGAGGATGTATACGTAGAATGGCATGGTTTGCAGGTTGGGTCATGCCCTTCGACAGGCTCAGGGCGAACGGGTGTAGTTGACTGGCTCCTCTAATGAACTTCTGGGGAATGGCATTTGACCTACGGTCACCCCCCCCCGACTAAACGAGGGGAGGCAAGCGGCCCTGCCGTTAATTGCCGGTGGTGGGCAGGGCTGCGGAGTAGAGTTCCCGCGATATGGCCTGGCGGACGGGGCGCAGGTAGGGACGGGAGGCCCGCATCTGCTCCAGCAGGGTAGCCAGGGGCAGCCAGTGGGCCTGGTCTATGCCTTCATTCAGGTCAGGCTGGAGGGGGTCGGACAGATCGCCGTTGTAGTCCAGCAGGAACCACTGGACTGTCTTGTTGACGGGGCCGATCTTGTAGTAGGAAATGTAGGTGGTGCGACAGAGGGGAGAACGGATGGAAAGAGAGGGGGATGGGAGGCCGGTCTCTTCGGAGATTTCCCGGAGAGCGCAATTTTCGTAGGGTTCGTCGAGGTAGTCCAGTTTGCCCTTGGGCAGGTCCAGGAGGCGGTGTTTGCGAATAACGAGGGCATGGCCGCCGCAGAGGACGAGGCCTCCGGCGGCAAACATTTGGGGCAGCTCATCTCTATTCATGTATCAGGATGCGCTCCAGGATACCAATTTGGTCTCGGTTAAGGCCGGTGAATAACACGCCGTCCACCACCACGTCGGTGAGCATATCCGTGTCGGGCGCCTGGTAGATGACCTCGGGTCGCAGGTCCTTACCCTTGTACTCAAACCGGGTGAGGATGTAGTGGATGGCGTTGAGCCGGGCCTGCTGCTTATTGTCCGACTCTATGATAACCCACGGGGCATAGTCGGTGGAGGTGACGGCGAACATTCTTTCCTTGAAGTAGGTAAGAAGCTGCCACCGCTCGGCCACCTTGCGGTCGTTGGGGGAATACTTCCAGTACTGGAGGTCGCTGTCCTGCCGCATGCGGAAGCGCAGGTCCTGGGACTCACGGCTCACCGACAGGTAAAGCTTGATGAAGGTGACGCCCTCGTCCACCAGTTCCCGTTCCCAGTCGTTTACCTTGTTTATGAAGTAGTGGTACTGGCGCATGGTGCAGTAGCCCATGGCCGGCTGGATGAGGGCGCGGGAATACCAGGAGCGGTCGAAAACCATCATTTCGCCGGCTTTGGGCATCAGCTTGTAATGGTGCCCCAGCCAGTTGCGCATTTCCTGGGGAGTGGGAATGCCCTGGGTGATGATTCCCGAGGTCCTGGGGTTGAGGTAGTGGGTAATGGCCGAGGCGATGTTTCCCTTGCCGGCGGCGTCCCGGCCCTCGAGGACTATGGCGACCCGCTGGTCCGTATCCACCACCCATTCCTGGAGGGCCAGGAGCTGGCGGCGGAGGACGCGAAGCTCGGCGCGGTATTCCAGGTATTCGATGCCCCGAAAGGCCGGCACATCATGACTGATCGCCCGGGTTTCGGGCAGGATATTGTTATTTTCCAGCTTTACGTCGTACGCAACCATCAGAAAATAACCGCCGCACCGCCAGAAAGGCGGGTATTCAACCTTGCTGTCCCTAGTCTATCGTAAATAATGGCCGGGAAGGATGTCAATCGTATGCGCTTTCAGGGAAGTTGCGGATCCGGAGGGGTTAAGGAAGCCGGGTACCATCCCGCTGACCGGGTTTCGAGCCTGTAGCCGGACAGTGGGGAGGGATTTCAGGCCCTTCGGCTGCGCTCAGGGCGACATTGACTTGGGGGTTGGCGGGGCCTACAGCATCCCGCTGACCGGGTTTCGGGCCCGCAGCCGGACGGTGAGGAGGGATTTGAGGCCCTTCGGCAGGCTCAGGGCGACATTGACCTGTGGGTTGGCGGGGCCTACAGCATCCCGCAAAGCGGGTTTAGGGCCTGTAGCGGGATAGTGAGGAGGGATTTCGGGCCCGCAGCCGGATAGTGAGGAGGGATTTGAGGCCCTTCGGCAGGCTCAGGGCGACATTGGTTGAATGCCTTAAGGGGGGTTGCCACCTGTTGTCTGAATGTAAGACGTGATTGGGTTGATGGGGCGCTGACCGGCCCTGCAAAGTTGTACGGTCGTGTGGTATGATTTAGTGCCAGCGGTCGAGGGAGACCGCCCGCGTTGTTTTGCCAGATACAGTCCCATTGGGACCACAAGAGAATGGCAGTTAGTTAGAAACCAGATACAGTCCTAATTGGGACCACAAAAGAAAGGCAGTTAGCTAAAATGGAAGCCGCCCAGATACTCCAGCCAGAAACCAATCCCAACATACCCAACTTCGGCGCCGGTGATACGGTCAGGGTCAACTTCCGCATCAGGGAAGGAGAACGAGAGCGTATCCAGGCGTTCCAGGGCGTGGTCATCCGCCGCCAGAACGGTACGGGGCCCTCGGCCAACTTTACCGTTCGCCGCATTGCCGGCGGGGGGGTGGGGGTGGAACGTATTTTCCCCCTGTATTCTCCGCTGATCGATTCGCTGGAAGTTACCCGCCGGGGCTCAGTGCGCCGGGCCAAGCTTTACTACCTGCGCGGGCTGCAGGGACGCGCCGCGCGTATCAAGGAAAAGACGGTGCCCCGCCGCCCCCGGGGAGAAGCTGCCCAGCAGTAGGTGAATTCCGGATGGAGACTAGGGCCGCCTGAACGGTTACCTGCCTGAACTGCTGGCGACCAACGCCGTTTCCGGCTGGCCCTTCCCCTTCGACCAGAAAGTCGATTCCTGGCTTGACCGGGCATATCGCATGGGGGGATTTCTCCCCCGCCCATGCTGTCCGGCGCATGACAACCCAGCCGGTGGCCAGCGCCTATGACCAGATACGCAGAAGTAGCGGTGGACGCTCCGGTTGGCCACTCCCGGACCTTTTCCTACAGCATTCCCGAATCAATCCGCATCGAACCCGGCCAGTTGATCTGGGTCCCTTTCGGCCGCCGTATTCTGCAGGGCGTGGTAATGGAACTGGTACCCGCGCCCAGCGTGGAGGTTACCAGGGACATATTGCAGGCCATCGAACCGGGCCGCCTGCTGGACGATACGGCGCTGGCGCTGGCCCGGTGGATTGCCAGCTATTACCTTTGCTCCCTCTATGACGCCCTGGCCCTTTTCCTTCCCCCGGGTTTCAAAGGCCAGGTGCGCTCCCGAATCCTGCCCCTTGCCGTTGACGTTCCCGACGCGCAGGCCCTGAAGCCGGCTTCCAAAGAGGCCCTGGCCGCCCTGGCCGAGCAGGGACGGATGAGCGAGGCGGAGTTTGCCAGGCTGCTGGGCCGGGCCGGTATTCGCGAGGTCAACCGCCTGGTGGACCGGGGTTTCGTCCACCGTCGGGTGGACCTGCCCCGTCCCCGAACCTTCCGCTACGACTCGCGCCTGTTTCCCACCGGCTTGCCCGATGCCCTGGGCAACTGGCCCGAACTGTCCGTCAGGGTTTCTGCCAGGCAGGAGAACCTGCTGCAAACCGTACGGGAAGCAGGAAACGGGTACTCCACCACGCTGGCCAACCGGGAGTTTGGGCCGGGCGTGGGAGACGCCCTGGTGGAGAAGGGGCTGGCGGGCCTGGAATGGGTTCGGCAGGAATCGCGGTCGGTGGAGGGAGGAGGCGTCCCCGGGGAAGGCGCCGAAAGCTGGCCTGCTGCCGAGGTACCGCCGGTACTGAACCCGGACCAAGCCGCCGCATTGCGGGCTGTCGAGGAATCCCTGGCCAACCCGTCATGGCAGCCCGGCACGTTCTTGCTGCACGGGGTGACGGGAAGCGGCAAGACGGAAGTGTACCTGCGCGCCATCGAGAGAACGGTGGCCCTGGGCAGGCAGGCCCTGTTCCTGGTGCCGGAAATCTCCCTGACTCCGCAGACGGTCCAGCGGGTGAACGCCCGTTTTCCCGGGAGAGTAGCGGTTACCCACAGCGGCCTAACCGACCGGCAGAGGTTCGACCAGTGGTGGCAGATACGGGATGGCGACTACGACGTGGTTGTCGGCCCCCGGTCGGCCCTGTTCGCGCCGTTGCCCAGGCTGGGCCTGATAGTCATAGACGAAGAGCACGAATGGACCTACAAGCAGGCGGAGGCCCAGCCCTACTACCACGCCCGCACCGCCGCCCGGGAACTGGCCCGAAGGACCGGGGCCACCGTGTTGATGGGCAGTGCCACCCCGGACATCGAGACCTACTACCACGCCCTGCAGGGCAACCACAAGCTGCTGGAACTGCCCAGCCGGATTCCCTTCGGAATCAGGCCGGATGGCGGGCAGGGGAGCGGCCAAAGCGGTGAAACCGGCGAAGGGTCGGACTTGACCGACACCGGCGACTCCATCGACACCGCCGACACCGGCGACACCGGCGACTCGACCAACGCCGGAGGCCTGGCCCGGGTGGAGATTGCGGACATGCGGCAGGAACTGCGCCAGGGCAACCGGAGCATCTTCAGCCGGGCCTTGGCGGAAGGACTGTCCCAGTGCATTGAGCGGGGCGAGCAGGCCATTTTGTTTCTCAACCAGCGGGGCAGCGCGCCCATAGTCCAGTGCCGCGACTGTGGCTACGTGGTCACCTGCAGCAGTTGTTCGGCCACCCTCACCTACCATGCTTCAGAATCCAGGCTTCGGTGTCACCGGTGCAACCGGCGCAGTCGTACGCCCGACATTTGCCGCCGTTGCCAGGGCCGTCATATCCGGCAGCTGGGTGTGGGAACCCAGCGGGTGGTGGACGAGGTAAAGACCGACTTTCCCGGCGCGGTGGTAGAGCGGTGGGACTCGGACGCCGCCCGCTCGGGCATGGACCCGGACGAGACCATGCGCCGCCTGGCCGGGGGCGAGGTACAGGTGCTGGTGGGCACCCAGATGGTGGCCAAGGGGCTGGACCTGCCCAACGTAACGCTGGTGGGGGTTATTCTGGCCGATGTGGGCATCTACCGTCCCGACTTCCGCGCTGGCGAGCGGGCCTTTGGGCTGCTTTGCCAGGTGGCCGGCCGCGCCGGCCGTGGGGCCAGACCAGGGCGAGTCATAATCCAGACCTATAATCCGGACCACTATGCCGTGACGGCGGCCGCGAACCAGGACTACGCCTCGCTGGCCCGGGCGGAAATAATCACCCGCCGCCGCCAGGGCAACCCGCCCTTCAATCAACTGGTGCGCCTGCTCTACCAGGACTCCAACCCCACCACGTGCCAGCGGCAGGCCACCGTCGCGGCACGACTGATGCGGGAACGCATCCGGTCCCAGGGCCTCACGGACGTGAGCGTCCTTGGTCCCGCCCCCGGCATCCCCCCGAGGATACGGGGCCGGTACCGGTGGAACGTGCTGCTGCGGGGCCGGAACCTGCACCGCTTCCTGGAGGGGCTGGACCTGCCAGCACGGGACGCGACGATAGATGTTGACCCCGTTGACCTGCTGTAAGGGTAGTGAAGTGTTCCATGTGGGGGAAACACCGTTCGGCCCAGGCGACCGATATTCCTGACCGTTGGCGTTGAGCCGGCGGAAGGGTCGCCCCGCTGGCCCAGAGAAGGGCCGGGGCGCCCGCCAACCCGTCGATGGAGCCGCCGCGGACGGATGGCGGTCATGAGCATCACCACGCTATGTATGGACTGGGTCCGGCGGGGATGGTTACACTGGGTTCAAAGTCGATTCAGGGCATTCCACATGATTAGCGGTTACAACCATGTCTCTTGCCAACGCAAATCGCCACGCGGAGCTGAGCCGGCGCCTGCTGGAGCAGGCCAACTACGAACTGCACACGCAGGGGGATCGAGTGCAGGCATCGGACAAGGCATCCGGCGCGGTGGCCCAGGCGGTAAAAGCCATCGCCGAGGACCGGAACTGGCGACACGGTTCCCACAACCTGCGGCGGGAGATTGTTGGGCTTATTGCCAACGAGTTCGATCAGCCAGATTTGGTGAATCTGCAGGGGATAGCCGACCAGTTGCATGAGAACTATTACGAAGACCGGATGAGCGATGCATTGGTCGGGTATTTGCTGGACCAAATCAACGGTCATATTGAAGCCTTGTGGAACGTAAGGGAAAGGGCGGCCAGCCCCGACTTTTCCCCTTCCCCCGAGCAGCAACGCATCATCAACCGGCTGCTGGTACCCGAGGCTGTGGCCCGGGCTGACGAGAGCATTGACTTTCCCCCTCCCATGCCACCGTTTAACCCGCCGTTCGATCCCCCGTTCGACCCGCCGGCGGGCTGAGGCCGGACGGGGCCCCGCTGCCGGTTTTGCAGGGAGTCCCCGCCGGAACAGGCACCCGACCATATCTTTGCCCTTTTCAGTCGCCTCGGCTATAATTATGTGCCGAATCCGGCGTGAAGTTTCACGTCCTCAGCCCTTTGAACCGTCCCGGGAGGTAGCCCATCTTGGCGCTCTTGACCATGCGGCATGTTCCCGACCCCATACTGCGGCAGCAGACGCGGCGCATTACCCAGATTCCGGCCAACATGAAGCAGTACACCGACGATATGGTGGAGACCATGCATGCCGAGCATGGCGTAGGCCTGGCCGCCAACCAGGTTGGGGGACTGCAGAAGGTAGCCGTAATCCAGTTGCCCGAGTGGGATGAACCGCTGATACTGATCAATCCGGAAATCATCCGGCGGGAAGGGGAGCGTGAGGTGGAAGAAGGCTGTCTCAGCATTCCCGGCTATCGGGGAATGGTGAAGCGGTCCGAGCGGGTACGGGTCAGGGCCCTGGACCTAAACGGGAAGATGGTGCGAATCAAGGCCGATGGCCTGCTGGCCCAGGCTCTGGAGCACGAGACCGACCACCTGAACGGCGTTCTATACATCGACCACCTGGTCTCGCGGGAAAGCTTCTGGAAGATTACCTACGAGGCAGACCCGCCCGAACCCACTGACGACGAGGCCACCGCCGAAGAAGCCCAGGAATCCCAGCAGCCCCAGGAAAGCCAGGAACCCGGGGAAAGCCAGGAACCCGGGGAAAGCCAGGAACCCGGGGAAAGCCAGGAACCCGGGGAAAGCCAGGAACCCGGGGAAAGCCAGGAACCCGGGGAAAGCCAGGAACCCGGGGAAACCAGGGAGGAATCGGAGTAACAGGCCTGGAGAGCAGGTTTTTCCCTGCCTGTTGCCAGGGCAGGGATGCAAAAGGGCCTCCGGCAGTTACGCAGCCGCGACTTTTCCAGCACAGCAAAATCCGGTGAAGTGTGTCTTCACCCGCCAGGAAGCCCCGCCATTCTTAATCAGATCGCCCAGTTCTTCTCCACTCGCTTTCCCGCCGGGGAAGCAGGCGCTTACCTGGTGGGCGGCTTCCTCCGCGATTCCCTTCTCCGGGGCGAAATTGCCGACTTCCGCAGCGCGTCCGGCCCTCGCGACATGGATATTGCCGTGCCCTCCACCGTGGCGTCGGTGGAGGAACTGGGCCGGGAAGTGGCTGCGCGCCTGGGCGGCGCCTGCCAGCCTCACAACCTGACCCGGGGCGTGTACCAGGTAATCGTACCGCCGCCGCCTGACGGGGAAGGCTCCGACGGGGGGTCGCTGGTGGTGGACCTGGCGCGCTACGAGTCCGGCATCAACGAGGATATGGACCGGCGCGATTTCACCGCCAATGCCATGGCCCTGTCCTTGGACCACCCAGCGCTGCTTAACGATGACCTGGACGAATGGCCCATTCCTGCTGCCGAGTGGGCCAATGACCTGGTTGACCCCTTCGGCGGTCGGCGGGATGTGTACCGCAAGCAGATAAGGACAGTGAACGACGAGGTGTTTCGCCTGGACCCGGGCCGACTGCTGCGGGGCGCGCGCCTGGCGGGACAGTTGCAGTTCATGCTGGCGCCGGAAACGGCCCGGCAAATCCGGCGGGACGCGCCCCAACTGGAGAAAACCGCCCCGGAAAGGGTGCGCGACGAGTTTATGACCATCCTGGCCGGGGAAGGGGCGCGCGGACAACTGGAGGTACTGGACCGGCTGGACCTGTTGTGCCGGATAATACCCGAGCTGGCATTGACCAAGGGCGTGGAGCAGCCCAGCGCCCACTACTGGGACGTTTGGAACCACAACCTCCATACGGTGGAGTACGCGGAACTGATTACGCGCGGCCACCAGAACTCGGCAATTTATTCGCTAACTCCCTGGAATGAAGAGGCGGCAGCCTACTTCGCCGAGGAAGTGGGCGACGGCTTTAACCGCCGTACCGTCCTGAAGCTGGCTGGCCTGCTCCACGACATTGCCAAGCCCCAGACCAAGGGGCCCGACAAGACGGGCCGCATCCGGTTTCTGGGCCACTCGGAACTGGGCGCGGAAATGGTTACGGAACGGCTGACCCAGCTACGGTTCAGCGCGAGGATAGTTTCCATGGTTGCCCGAATGGTGGAACACCACCTGAGGCCCTCCCAGCTTCGCCACGGCGATGAGGAGCCCACACCAAGGGCGGTGCATCGTTACTATCGCGACGTGAACGACGTGGCCATCGACACGGTTTACCTGGCCATGGCGGACTACCTGGCGGCCAAGGGTCCGGAGGTTGTAGCCGACCGTTGGGCCAATCATGCTAGAATGTTAGGCAATTTGCTGGATGCCGGGCGGGAACAGGCCCCGGCGGAGGGGGCCCGTCGGCTCTTGACGGGTCACGACCTCATGCAGCACCTGAACCTCCCGCCGGGGCCGCAAATTGGCCGCCTGCTGGAGCAGATTGACGAGGCGCGGGCCGCCGGCGAAATTTCCACCCGGGAAGAAGCCCTGGCCCTGGCTGATGGTTTGAAATGAGGAGAGTTCCAGCGCGCGAAGGTACCGGGGTATGAACCGGCCGGTTCCTTCGCGCCTCTTTGTGTCCCCCTGGGGGCCAAATCAAAAGGAGTAACCGATGCGCAGGCGCAGTGTCCAGCTTTCCATCCTTATCCTGATCATTCTGGGGCTTTCGGCGACGGCCCTGGGGTTCCGGGACATAAACATAGATGTCCCCGGATTTCCCGCCCTGGTTCGGGGCGGTGACGGCCCCCTGGGCCTGAAACTGGGCCTGGACCTGAGCGGCGGCGGCCACCTGGTGTATCAGGCCGATACGGGCACCCGTATTGAGGTGGGCTTTGCCGACCCCACTCGCGGGGTGGTGGTTGAAAACGCCCTGGAAAGCTTCGGTGTGACCGGATACGACATCCGCCCGCTGGATGACCGCACCTACATCGTCACCACCGACCTGCTGGACGATGTGGTTAAGGAGGGGCTGGAAGACGCCATTAACCTTACCCGCATTGAGTTCAGCTTCGACCCGGAACTGGAACTGCCCGAAGACCCTGCGGTGGACGACGTGGCCCAGGACCAGGGACTGGAGAACTATCAGGTAGAACAGACCGGCGTTGATAACTTTTTCCGAATCAGCACCACTTCCGCACTGGATGAAGTCCAGCAGGAAGAACTGGAAACCGCCCTGGCGGAAGGGGTTGGTGAGGTGACGGAGTTCTCAACGGAGACGGTGGGCACGGCTTCCTACTCCCTCAGCGAGATACAGCCGCCCACGGCAGACCAGATGGAAGGCGTGCTGGACCGGATAAATCGCCGGGTCAACCTGTTCGGTACCGAGGAGCCCATTATTCAGCTGTTTGGCGAGGATCGGGTTATTGTTCAGTTGCCCGGCGCCAGCGGTTCCATTTCCCAGGTTGCGTTCAGCGAACCCACCGACGCAGCGGCCGTTGAGGGTGTTCTGGTGGCCCAGGGCTACGAGGACTTCACCGTTGACGCCTCGTCGGATACCCAGTACGAAATTCGGACAATCTCCATCAATGTGAACCAGCAGAGCGCCCTGCGCAGCGCGCTGTCATCCAGCATCGGCGAGGTTGCTACCTTTGATACCACCGGTGGCATCGAGACGGCCAAGGCCCTCATTGGACAGACTGCCCAGCTGGTTTTCAAGGAGCGGACCTGCTCCGACGTCACCTGCTTCACCTTTACCGATGCCGAGATCGGCCTTACCGGAGACGACCTGGAAAGCGCCTTCGCCTCCACCGACCCCAATACCGGGGAGTGGGAGGTCAACATCGCCTTCGGCGACCGGGGCACCGGCATCTTCGGAGACTTGACGCAGCGCATCGTAGGCATAGATACCAAGCGCATCGCCGTATTCCTGGACGATGAGCTTCTCATTGCCCCGGTATCGCTGGCCTGGATTCGCGATGGCCGCAGCTCGATCACCGGCAGCTTCTCGCGGGAAGAGGCCCGTACCCTGGCGATCCAGCTGGAGGCCGGCAGCCTGCCCGTACCGCTGGAACTGATCCAGGAGAGCGACGTGGACGCCCTGCTTGGCGAGGAATCCCTGAAGAAGAGCCTGCTGGCCGGCATCATCGGGCTGGGGCTGGTAATGGTCTTCATGGTCGCCTACTACCGCATGGCCGGAATTGTGGCCGCCGTGGCCCTGATCTTTTACACCGTAGTCGTGCTGGCGGTATTTAAACTGGTGCCCGTTACCCTGGGCCTGTCCGGTATCGGGGCCTTCATCCTGTCCATCGGTCTGGCGGTGGATGCCAACATCCTGATATTCGAGCGGATGAAAGAGGAAATTCGCATCGGCCGAACCCTGGCCTCTTCCATGGAGGTGGGATTCAACCGGGCGTGGCCTGCCATCCGCGACGGCAACTTCTCGACGATCATTACTTGTATGGTGCTGCTGTGGCTGGGCAGCCGAACCGCCGACGACCTGGTAACGGGCTTTGCCTTCACCCTGTTC
Source organism: SAR202 cluster bacterium bin22 (assembly GCA_002238505.1). GTDB lineage: Bacteria > Chloroflexota > Dehalococcoidia > Lucifugimonadales > UBA3495 > Bin22. The sequence continues at coordinate 38,724 of MPMM01000014.1, forward strand.
ATCGGCGTGGTGGTCAGCATGTTCACCGCCATAGTACTCAGCCGCAACCTGCTGCAGCTTATGGCCTGGATTGGCCTAGGTCGGCAGTTGGCCCTGTTCAGTCCCGAAGGGTCGCCCCGCCCGGGCGCCTCGGCCAGGGCCGGCGCTGCGGGTCAGCCCCGCAACGTGTAGGCGGGGATATGAGGTCAACCGGCAAAACAGCCATCAGGCCGCTCGTCCTGAGCTTGTCGAAGGGCGGCAAACCCGGATGGGGTGGTCCGGCAAGTTCACGAGAAATGGCAAACAGCAACCCCGCAAGGTATGGGGAGGAAAGGACAAATGTATAACATCGTAGGTAAGCGGGGTTGGTATTTCCTGTTCTCGGCCCTGCTCCTGATTCCCGGGATTCTTTCGCTGGCCCTGCCTCCAGGCGGGTGGGTTACCGGCGGTTCCGGGCTGCGGCCGGGCATCGACTTCACCAGCGGTTCCGTAATGGACATTACCTTTCAGAGGGCAGTGTCCCAGGACGAGGTGCAGCAGCGCATGGAAGCCCTGGGCCATCCGGAGGCCCTGATCCAGCGCACCGGCAGCCGGACGCTTCTGGTGCGGACCAAGGTGCTGGGCGAGGATGCCAGTGAGGGCAAGTCGGAGCGCCAGATAATTGAAGACGACCTCACGCAGAATGTTGCCCCGGTGCTGGCCGTCAACTTCGATTCGACCTCGCCCATTGTGGCGCAGGAAACTGTGCGCAACGCCATAATCGCGCTGGCGGCGGCCTCGGTGTTCATCCTGCTTTATATCTGGTACGCCTTCCGGCGGGTGCCCCGGGCCTACCGCTACGGCATCAGCGCCATCCTGACCCTGATTCACGATACGCTGCTGGTGCTGGGGGTGTTTTCCATACTGGGCCGGGTGCTCAACATGGAGGTCAACTCCATGTTCATCGTGGGCATCCTCACCGTGGCGGGTTACAGCGTCAACGACACCATCGTAATCTTCGACCGCATCCGAGAGAACGTCATTCGCTACCCAGATCGGGCCCTGGACGCGGTGGTCAACCTGAGTATCGTGGAGACCGTGGGTCGGTCCATCAACACCAGCTTCACCACCCTCACCGTGCTGCTGGCCATGCTGCTCATCGGAGGATCCAGCATCCGGGAGTTGCTGCTGGTGGTGGCCATCGGCGTGATTGTAGGTACCTACAGTTCGATTTTCGTTGCCAGCCAGTTCGTGGTCATCTGGGAGCGGGGCGAATTCGGCCGCATCATCGGCCGGGGCCGCCGGGCCGGCGCCACCGCGGCCACGGGGCTGCTGTCCGTATTTGGGCTGCTGGGGCGGTAGGGGGTTGTGCGGTCGGTTCCTGTAACCAATTGTTCGTGACCGGAATATTCTGCCTATAATCGATGATTGCAGGATTTCGAAGCCGGGGGCTTCAGCGTCTGTACGAACGAGGGGACCGAAGGCGAATACCACCCGACCATCTTGAAAGAATTGAGGATATACTTGCACTATTGGATGTAGCCACCGGACCTCGCGATATCAACAGGCCGGGGCTCAGGCTGCACCAATTGAGAGGAAACCTTGCAGGTTTCTGGTCGTTGACAGTTTCAGGAAATTGGCGAATCATCTTCCGTTTTAATGATGGCGACGTGGTTGACGTGGATTACCTCGATTACCACAGAGGCTAGGTGTATATGCCAATGAAGAATCCGCCACACCCCGGACGGTCAATTTACAGGGACTGCATTGAACCGCTGGGTATGAGCGTCGAGGAAGCCGCCAGGGTTATGGGGGTTGGCCAGAAAGAGCTGTGGAGTTTAATCCGTGGTGAATCTTCAATAACATTCGCCCTGGCTGTGAGTTTGGACAAATTGTTCGGCGGTGGCGCTTCAACTTGGTATGAACTTCAGTCTCAATACGACAAGGCACAGGGTCAAGTAGAAGAGGATAGGCCCACCGAACCTGCGATTTCTATAGTCCACCAGCAGACAGCCACTGTTCCGCTGGCACATGGCCGAGTCGTTTATACGACTTACGACTCGGAAGTTGTAGCTCTCGACGTTGTGCCTTCCAACAACCCCACACTGTCGGGGGACCCAAACTATGATCGGGTAGAATTTCGTTTTGTGGGAGAGGGGCCCGGAGCGGTCCAGATTCAGATGATATATCAGCCCGGTGTCGATGCCACACCGAGAGTAGTGGCCGACGTTCTTTTCAGGGCGTACCTGCAATGGAATGCCGAAGCAGACGAGTATGTGGGTCACATTGACAGAGTAGAGTGGAATCGAGAGACCCAGAAACTGAATGAAGGTAGAGAAACAATGGATGCTCTCTATTATGAGATTCAGGAGGATTCTCCGGTTGCCACACACAAAACCAAGAATCCTGCAGAGGGGCGCCCGGAAATCTACGTTGAAGCACTGAGGGAATCAGAAGCACTTTTGCAATATGGGACAGGTGTAGTACGTTCATTGGAACTGGCAGTGATTTGATGACTGCCCTGGATGTCATGTCTTCCCGTCATCCCTCACTCTTTCCCCCGGAGAGGCTCCTAATTGCAGTACACCAACATCATCCTTGAAACCGCCGACCGGGTTGCCACCATACGCCTTAACCGGCCCGATGCCCTGAACGCCCTGAACCTGGAACTGCTGGCGGAGTTTTCCCACGCGGTGAAGGCGGTGGGCGAGGACGAATCGGTCAAGGCGCTGGTCATCCGGGGCGAGGGTCGGGCCTTCTGCGCCGGGGCGGACCTGCTTTTCTTCGACACCGTTTTTGATGAGATTTCCCTTTTGCCCCCCTACGTGAAGCTGCTGAATGAGTGCTTTTTCCAGCTTGAAGACCTGCCCGTTCCGACCATTGCGGTAGTTCACGGGTTTGCCCTGGCCGGAGGACTGGAACTGGCGCTGGCCTGCGATATGACCCTTGCCGCCGAGGACGCACGCCTGGGCGACCAGCACGCCAACTTTGGACTGATGCCCGGCGGGGGCTCTACCCAGCGTTTGCCCCGGCGTGTGGGGATGCAGCGGGCCATGGAATTGCTGACCACCGGCCGCTGGCTTTCCGGGAGCGAGGCGGTGGAATGGGGCCTGGCCTTGCGGGCGGCGCCGCAGGAAGAGCTGGATGCGGAACTGGAAGGGTTGCTGGGCCAGCTTCGGGGCAAGAGCCGTACCGGGTTAAGCTGGATAAAGTCCATTACCCGGCAGGGTCAGGACCTGCCGCTCCGGGCGGGAGTTGACCGGGAAGGGATGGATTTCGTGCAGTATTTCGCAACTTCCCCCCATCCCAGGGAAGGAATTCAGGCCTTTAAAGAGAAGCGGCAACCCGAATTCTGAAGCGGAATGCGGGCATTAAATGTAAATTAATTGTTACAAAATGTACAAAGGCGAAAAAATGCCCTTGACTTGATAAGAAAAATGGGTAGAATTATAAGAACTCTAGAGCATGCCTAACAAGGAGGAACCTATGGAAGGCAAAGTCCAGCTTGAGATCACCTACTGCGTACCTTGACAGCACCACGCTACCGCCACGTGGATGGCGAATGAATTCTTCCGCACTTATGGTCCCGACGCTGCAATAACGATTTCCCCGCGCGGCCAGGGTATCATGGAAGTATTTGTGGACGGCGAGAAGATCTTCGACAAGAAGGCCGAAGGCAACACCTACCCCGACCTGGCTCGGGTTCGCAAGATGAAGGAAGTAATCACCGAGCGAATTAGCAGCCTGGAAGCCGTTCCCGCTGATAACTAGCTTTTATAACGCCGGTCGGCCTCGGCAACCGGCTTAACGGAAGACCAACAAAAAGCCCCGCTACCTGGTAGCGGGGCTTAGCTTTGTGCCTTTCTGGCCGGGAGGAATGTCCGTTCCGGCTCTCGCCGGGCCGGGTGCGGTGCGGTCAGGTCAAGTGGCCTGGGGCCACAACTCTCCCTGGGGGCCAGGGTTTACTGGGGTAGGAGATTCGGCCGTGGCGGCAGGCTCAGCCTCGTCCGGGTACAGGCGCTCCCTGGTCAGCTTCCAGACCTCTTCCTGGACACTCTCAATGGGCCCAAGGGCGTCTATCACCACCCATTTGTCATGGTGGGCTTCGGCCTGCGCCCGGAACCCCTCCCTGGCCTTGTTGTGAAACTCCAGGTCCAGGTCCTCAAAGCGGGTGCCTTCTGCGTTCCTTTGCATGGGCGCCAGGCCTCCGGAAGCGTCCGGGGAGAAGGATGTCTGGAAAGACATGGCCCTGCGGATACCGGCCTCCGGGGAGAGATCCAGGAGAATGGTCAGGTCCGGCGCTGCGGGTCCGGCAGCGAATCGGTTGAGGGACTCAATAACCTGCAGGTCCAGGCCGCGCCCGTAGCCCTGGTAGGCGATGGTTGAGCCGAAAAAGCGGTCGGCGATTACCACCTGGCCGGCAGCCAGCGCCGGCAGTATCTGGGAGGTGACCAGTTCCGTCCGTGCCGCCTCGAAGAGGAGGAGTTCCGCTTCCGGGGACAGGGGCCGCTCGCTTTTGAGGTACTCGCGGAGGTATTCGCCCAGTTCTGTGCCGCCGGGCTCTCGCACCAGCAGGTGAGGAGTCTGCCGCTCGGCAAGCCGTTCGGCCAGCAGCAGCGACTGGGTGGTCTTTCCGGCCCCCTCGCCGCCCTCAAAGGCTATGAACAGTCCGGCCACCGGGCACCTCTTTTGACGCTGTTTTCGTCCATCCCCGGGGGCTGGCGGTGTCTGGTGGACAGACCTGGAAGGGGGCCGGCGTATAGAGCCCGTTCTTGCGCCCGTTGTTGGGCTGGTTTTGCCGGCGCCGGCATTGCATCGTTAGTAGACATTCGCGCTTATTCGTGGAGCAGTCCCGCGCCCCTAGGGCCGGTAAATGAGCACAGACCGTTCCGGTTCACGGCCCCGGCTGGTGGAGGCCAGGCTGAAACGTTCGGCGAGCAGGTGCTGCAGCCGGCGGACGTAGGCTCGCTGGGGGTTCAGCTGAACGCTGAATTCGCCGCCCATTATTCGCTGGGCCGCCTCTTCGGCTTCCATCATTGCCTGGTCCAGGGTTTCCCTGGGCGCCGTCTCATCGCGGGGGCGACCGCCCCGGACGGGCACGCCCTGTTCCCTGGCCAGCATCCGCAGGAAATCGTTTATCTGGGGCAGGGTATTCTTGCGAAGAACGTAAACCGGGGTGCCGGTGGACTCGGCGGAACGCACCAGTTGCGCGCCCCGGCGGTAGTGGGTCTTGGTAGTGAGGACCAGGGAGGCGCGGCGGAGTTCGTTGACGACGGACACGGTCAGTCCCATATCCGCCTGGGCCGAATCCATCTTGTCCCTGCTGACCCCGAACAGGAAGACCTGGGCATTCAGGTTGCGGGCGCCGTTCTCACTGACAGTTCCCGCCGGTTCGGCATCCGGGGTCTCCCCCGCTTCATCGTGAGTTCCGTTATCCAGGTAGCCCTGCCGGGCTTGAGAGGGAGGGTTGTAGGGCGGCGCCATTTGGCGGTCCTGTCCCCTGCCCTGGCGCCGGTCGGAACGGCGCCCCCGGTTTCCGTAGTCCTGGTTCCGGCCGCCAAAGTCCTGTTCCCAGGGAGCCGGTGGGTCTGCGTTGGGTCGGGGGTCGCCCTCGCGTTCAATAACCTCGCCCTCGTCGTCCAGGCTGCGAATGACCGGAACGATGGGATAGCCCCGCAGCCACTGGTCCACCACCTGGGCGACGCCGTCGTGAACCGCCACCTGCTCCCAGCTTTGGATCTCGACCACCACGTCAAAGGTGGGGGGCGCCTTGCGTTCCAGCACCGTTTTCTGGGTGCCCCGGTAGCGAGCTTCCTGGTCGCCCAGGGTAACAGACTGGATGCCGCCCACCAGGTCGGAGAGGGTGGGGTTGAGGATAAGGTTGTCCAGGGTATTGCCGTGGGCCGTGGCGATGAGCTGAACGCCCCGCTCGGCGATGGTGCGGGCGGCGGCGGCCTCTTCCTCGGTGCCCATCTCGTCGATGATGATTGTCTGGGGCATGTGGTTTTCCACCGCCTCGATCATCACCCCGTGCTGCCTGGTGGGGGTGGCCACCTGCATGCGGCGGGCATGGCCGATGGCGGGATGGGGCACGTCGCCGTCTCCCGCGATTTCATTGGAAGTGTCAACGATTACCACCCGCTTGCGGGCGTTGTCGGCCAGCACGCGGGCCACCTCGCGCAGCATGGTAGTTTTGCCCACGCCGGGCCGCCCCAGCAGGAGAATGTTCTTGTTGGCAAAGGCCAGGTCTTCGATAATCTTGATGGTGCCGAATACCGCCCGGCCGGCGCGGCAGGTTATGCCCACCACCTGCCCCTTGCGGTTGCGAATGGCGGAGATACGGTGGAGAGTCCGTTCCATGCCGGCCCGGTTGTCGTCGCCGAAGTCGCCGATCTGCTTAACCAGGTAGTCCAGGTCTTCGCGGGTAACCTCGCGGTCGTCCAGTATGATGTCCCCGGTGGGGAAGCGGGCTTCCGGCAGGCGGCCCAGGTCGAGCACCACCTCCAGGAGGTCGGCCAGGTTCTCCTCACCGACCAGGCTGCTTTTCACCCGGGGCGGCAGGACCTCCAGCAAACGCTCCATTTCTGCCTGTACCAGCTCTTGCGCTGCTACCAATTCATGCCTCCACCGGCGCCATTCCGTACTGCATGGCCGGAACGGTCACCATTTTCACCATCATATTATATTCGCCGGCTGCCCTGCCTCCCCGGTCCAGCAGCCTGTCCGCAATGGGCGCCTGGTAGTCGGGCACCAGCCACCGCAGGCGCGAGGTTCGGGACGAGGCAAAAGCCACCAGTTGGTAGAGCAGTTCCGGATGGTCCGGGTGGGCCATAACCTCGGCCGCAGCGGACCCGGCCCGGCCGGAAAGTTTTACCCAGCCCTGAATCCGGCTGGATTCTTCTACTATCCACTCCTGCTGCCGCAGGGGAGCTACGCCCCGGGAACCGGGCTCACGAGCGTCTCGCCACTGTTCGAAGGTAAGCCCCATGGCCTGCCTCACCCGAATTGGCGTGGCAGCGCAGTAAAGCTGGAAGACGCCGTATTCGTCGGAGGGCAGCCTGGGCCTCAGCGCACCCGCCAATGGCTGGGAATCGTGGGCTGACGAGCCATTGGCGCCGGAAAGGACCGGTCCCTCCACCAGGGTTTCGCCGCATACGGCGATGAAGCCGCTCCGGCGCGCCAGGGGGATAACCGGGCTGCCGCCGGTCACCCGCAAGAACACCCGCTCACCGGCGCGTTCACCCACGGCCCGGAATGTTTCCTCCAGCAAGGCCAGGGCCTCTGCTTCTCCTTCACTCAATTCACGGCAATGCTCGCCGGCGCTGGCCGAGACGCCGCTGGACGTTGACGGGGCGACCGACGGCAGGTACAGGCCATCCAGTTCCCAGGCGCGGTGTCCTGACCTGGTGCGGGCAGATGCCAGCCCGGACAAGCGGGTACCCTGCCAGTGGGCCAGGGCCACCTGTCCCTTGGGTTGCAACACCGCGCTGCGCCACAGGCTGGCCCCGTTGTAGCGCGATTTGCTGATATTCAATGTTGGGCCGGGGCAAGCGAGGTTTGGCCCCCTGGGCGCGTTCAACAGGGTGCAGCGCAATGCGTCGGTAATGCGAAGGGACTGCACGCTCGACATAGGTTCTATCGCCGCCAGCGCAGATTCTAGCCGCCCTGGCCGGAAGGTCCGGCCGGAACCGCCGCCAAATTCAGAAAATACTGGTGCAGACGGGTGTCGCTGGTCAGTTCGGGATGAAAGGCGGTGGCCAGCAGGTTGCCCTGCCTGACCGCCACGGACTGCCCGTCGGCAAGGGCTGCCAGGGTCTTTACCTTGTCTCCGACCCGCATCACCACCGGCGCCCGGATAAAAATGGCGTGGAAGGGTTCGGGTTCCAGCCCGTTGGTGTCCAGCCCGTCGATGTCCAGGTCCTGCTCAAAGCTGTCAATCTGACGGCCGAAGGCGTTGCGCCGCACTCCGATGTCCATCAGCTGCAGGGGGACGGGGTCGGCCTCGGTGATTTCGCTGGCCAGCATAATCATGCCCGCGCAGGTGCCCCAGACGGCCTTGCCGTCCCGGGCCATGGCCTGGACCGGTTCGCGAAGGTTGTAGATGCTCATGAGCCGGCTGAGGGTGGTGCTTTCGCCGCCGGGGATAATGAGGCCGTTGACGTCGTCCAACTGTTCCGGCAGGCGTACCTCGAGGCACTCCACGTTGAGCTTCCTCAAGATCGCGATGTGTTCCGCGAAATCACCCTGTACGGCCAGTACCCCAATTCTCAATGCAACTCTGTCCGACGGTTAGGATGGTGAACCCCCTGCGCTGGCGCCACAGCCGGAGCCTTCGGGGCTGGTCCGGAAGGCGTGCCGGCCTCGCCGGGAGAGGCGAAGGGCCGGGCGCGCTGGCAAAGGGTCAGATGCTGCGGGGAGCCAGCAGTTCGTCCTGCGGGATGGAGCGGGCGCTGATGCCCACCATCGGCTCTCCCAAATCCTTCGAAACATCGGCCAGAATCTTGGGGTCGTTGTAGTGGGTAACGGCCTGGACGATAGCGTACCCGCGCTGGGCAGGGTCGCCGGACTTGAAGATGCCGGACCCCACAAACACGCCATCGGCGCCAAGCTGCATCATCAGGGCGGCGTCGGCGGGAGTGGCTACGCCACCGGCGGCGAAGTTGACCACCGGCAGACGGCCCTGCTCACGGGTCTGGGTCAGCAGTTCCAGGCTGACGGCCAGGTTGCGGGCCTCCACCACCAGTTCGTCCTCGGGCATGTTCTTGAGCTTGCGGATGGCGTCCTGCACGGCGCGCATGTGGCGGACAGCCTCAACTACGTCGCCGGTTCCGGCCTCGCCCTTGGTGCGGATCATGGCCGCGCCCTCCGAGATGCGGCGCAGGGCCTCTCCCAGGTCGCGGCAGCCGCAGACGAAGGGTACCTGGAAGTCGTGCTTCCAGACGTGGTGCACCTCGTCGGCGGGGGTGAGCACCTCGGATTCGTCGATATAGTCGATGCCGATGGCCTCCAGCACCTGGGCCTCAACGAAGTGCCCGATGCGGCACTTGGCCATTACCGGAATGCTGACCGTGTCCATTATGTTCTGAATGATGGAGGGGTCGGTCATGCGGGCCACGCCGCCGTCGGCGCGGATGTCGGCGGGGACGCGTTCCAGGGCCATAACGGCTACGGCGCCGGCCTCCTGGGCAATCTTGGCCTGCTCGGCGTTCACCACATCCATGATGACGCCGCCCTTGAGCATCTGGGCGTGACCTGCCTTGACGGTATAGGTACCGGTTAGAACGTCAACCATAACCAACATCCTCCGAGGGGGATAGGGCAAACTTAAGCTTCAAAGCTATATTCGAGTGTATTATACGGCCTGAACCCGTTGCTAATCAATTGCCTTTGGGACAGGGGCAATGGGGTCTTGATGACGGATGTGCGCCCAAGCGGGAGTCAGGCCGCCCTGGGCCTGCCGAAGGGGCTGAACTCCCTTGCTGCAGACCGGGACTCGGGTCCGGAAGGTGTTTTGGGGGATGGAGTTTTGATTCTTCGGCTACGCTCAGAATGACCGCCTTGCCAGTTCAGGGTGGCAATCCATTAAGGCGCGATTGCCCTGCCCCTTGGCCAGGACACTTGCATTCTCCAATGTCAGTTCAGCGTTCGAGGTCGTCGAGGATTCCACACCGCACCGCCCACACCACCATCTCCTGGTTCGAACCGGACGCCGTCTTGTCGTGAATCCGGTAGATGGTGTTCCGCACATTGGAGCGGCTGGTTCCAAACTCCTCCGCGATCTGAGCGTAGGACAACCCTTCGCAGAACTTAACCAGGATATCCCGCTCCCGGGGAGTGAGCACACTCGCCTCCGGGGAGCGGGACCGGAGGTTGTCATGGCGTATGCGGCTGGCCGCGCGGCGCAGTTCGTTGGCCGTAAGCTGGAAACGCCCCTCGGCAACATCTCGCAGGGACTCCACCAGACGGTCGGCGCTGGAGTCCTTGACCAGGTAGCCCGTCGCGCCCGCCGCCACCGACTCGACTACAGCCTCGGAAGAGTTGGAAGCAGTCAACATCAGCACCCGGATCTCCGGTTGCAGTTCCGTAATGTCGCGGCAGGCATCGATGCCATTCTTCACCGGCATGAGCAGGTCCATGACTATCACGTCAGGGTCCAACTCTCGCGCCATCTGGACTGCTTCCTCCCCGTCGTGGGCCACGCCGACAACGTCGAACTCGCCCGAGTGCCTGAGCACCTGCCGGATGCCCTGGCCCACTATCGGATGGTCGTCTGCAACCAGGACCCGTTTTTTCCGATTACCTGACATATCAACCTCCAACTGCCGCGCGGGGCAGAGGCACGCGGCAGGTTACAGTAGTACCCCCGTTCGGTTCCGCCGGTCCGACCTCAAGTCTGCCATCCATACGCGCGGCATCGGCTTCCATTCCGGTGAACCCGCGCCCCCGACGGGCATAGTCCTCCGGCAGACCGACACCGTTGTCCGTGATGGACAGGCGTATCCATTCTTGGCCGAAATCCAGGATGACCTCGACCCGGTCTGCCTCCGAATGAAGCAGGGCATTGGTGAGGGCGTTGTGCGCCACGGAGAACAGGCCAACCCGTACATCCACTGGCAGGGGGACCTCGTCCCCCAGTTGCACCACCTCGGCGGCCACCGACGCAACCCTCCCGAAGGTCTCGGTGTGAACCCGCAGGGTTTCCGTTAGATCAGTTCCCACGAAGACCAGGCCGGTGTCAATGGGCCGTCTCAGTTCCCAGACGATAGATCTGGAAAGCACGGACAGGGCTGCCAGGCTGCCGCTTAGCTCCTCATTGGCATCGCCTGCGAGTGTTCGGGCCGTGTCAACACCCAGCCTAAGGGTGTAGGCGGTCTGGGCCACGGTGTCGTGGATCACCTGGGACATTTCCAGACCCTGCTCCAACAGGGCACGCTGGCGTTCCTCCGAATGGTGACGCCTGGTCCGCTCGCGCCAGGCTACCAGGTTCACACTCGACATGACAGCGTACATACAGAAAAGTCGGAGGGCCAGCACTTCCTCTTCATTGGCCTGCAGATCCAGGCCGGAGCCCACGAACAGGGACAAAACCCCGTACACCGCCGCAATCACAGTCGCCCAGAGGATGCCGACGACAAAGGACGGGCAGGCCACCGCGACCAGGGCTAAAGACGGATAGTAGGCCAGGTAATAGAAGTTGTCGAAACCACCTTCTGCGAACACCGCCGATGTGACCAGCACAAAATCCATGGCGCTGAGCGCCAGAACCGCCGCCCAGGAAACTGACCTGCCGGTGGCCAGTCGGTAGTGTACCAAGCCGTTGCCGGAGACGTAGAAGAGATGCAGTACGACAAAGGGAAGGTAAGTGCCCCCCTGGAGATCGGGTCGGTACACCGCCTCAGCAATCACCATCAGCCAACTGGCCCAGCGCCACCAGACGGACACCCAGGCGGCATAACTCAGTGCACTGTCGTCGGACCACCCAGCCTCTACAATCTCCCGCCGCACGGACCGGAAACCCGCCTTCAAGAACGGAAGAAGAAACCGGTTGGGCCCGACTCTGGCATCAGCAATCTGCTTGCTCACGATTCGCCCTCTGTCACCAGGAAAACTGGCAAGGGTAGCCAATACATAACACTGCCCGAGTATAGACCAACTGCCTGACAGACCGAAGGCCAAAAGACACGTGTCATATGTAAGTACAAAGTGACAGGTGCACTGTTCAGACGTTCAGGCCTTCAGCCAATAAGGGCGAGATGAAAGACTGTTTGGGTTGCAGAGAAGTCGTCCGCCGGCAGCTTGCCCCGGTCCAACTTCCCCGCGGGATCAGCGAGTCCTCAATCCGCCTCGAAGTCAACGTCGGAACCAGTCACAAAGCTGAAAGCGTTTCCGTGATTGAGGGCAAGGCCCGCGGTGACAGCGCTCGCCGCTTTCGTGAGTTCACCATCGCCGGCTCCCTGCCGGCAGAAGCCGGTTACGTTGGCGTGGACACCAGCTTTTCCATGGGAACGACGGGCTGCGCGTAATGCATTTCCCAAGGGGCTATGGAAGGCAGCAAAAGGTAGTGGAGGGTAGTGAGGGGGTGTAGAAGTTGGGCACAAAATCCGTGCGGCTTAGCTTTGAGCCCGCGCCTGATGTTTCGAGCAGCCGGGTGATTGTTTACCTGGCAACGTGGGGCGTCTTCCTGATGGCTCTTGGCTTATACCAGCTTGTTGAAACCAACAGATGAGGGGAAAGGAGGAACCGTGGCAGGGCGGAGTAACAAAATTTTCCAGGACAAAGTTCCCTATAGCGGGACGGTCTCGCCAGGGAAGAAACGACGCCGTCCTCTGCACCGCCGACGCGGGGGAGCAGAACAAAATACGGGCAATATTTTGCGGATGTGCGCCAGGGCGGGACGACTGTGGGTTCGGCATGTGACTACTTTCTTTGCGGGTTTCACAAGGTGACGCGGGTTTCGCGCCAGCAGCTGCGGATCGTCGTCATGGCCAATTGCCAAAGGCACATGTCAAAGACTGCGCCGAAAGCAGGGGGTAGCCCAGGGTGATTTGATTTGGCTCCCCTGCCCGGGCGTCAGATCAAATTCGGTTTATTGGCGTTGCACTTCGTTTGTGAATTTACCCCCTCTTGTACCCTTTAGCTGACCATTGGCAACCTGCCTGAATTCCGGCTCAAGGCCGGAATGACGATTCGGATTCAGCAGTCATCATTTCAAACCTGTTGGCCAGCTATGCTTCTACCACCAGCCACCGCGCCAGCATTTCCCCGGTTCGCGCCCGGGCAATAATTTCCATTCCCTCGATGAAGAAGTCCCCTTCAATGCTGGGGCTGCTGCTGACCACCCTTACCCGGTCCGACAAAGTTCGGTGTACCATCTGCGCCAGGTTCGGGCCGCCGCCGTTGGCCAGGGTAAGAACCAGGCGGGTCTTTGGCAGGCCCCTTTCCGCCAGCCGCGCCTCAGCCCCCACCCGCGCCGCCGCATAGTTGTCGATGTACCGGCAGTCCACCACCGCATCCCGCAGGCCGTGGCTGGACTGGCTGGCTGGGTCTTCCGCCCGGTAGCTGGTGGGTTCTGGCGCCTCATACGTCCGGTCTGCCATCAGCCGCAGGAGAGTCAGGTAGGCGGTGGCGGATGCGTGTTTGTTGGTAACCCGCACCACCGTCCCCCGACCCCGGTACCGGTCCGACGGCGCGGCCAGCGAGCCGCCCGGCGCGTAGGGCAGGGTAACGGCAAGGCTGTCCGTCAGGTCGTCGCTCCCGCCATCGGGACGGGCATTGGCGGTGTAATCGGTGTCGGCTGCCGGCGCCTGGAAGGAGTCCACCACCTCGTACCTGTCGCTTTCCGCCAGGAAGTCCCGGCTGGCGCCGGCGGGTATGGCCGGAACATCCCGCAACCGCCAGATTTCCTGCGGGCCACGGCTGGCTGCCAGGCGGTAGCGGAAAGCCACCGAGTTTTCCACGCCGTCACTGCCATTGTCCCAGGCCAGGTCCGAGAAGTAGGGCCCCGAACCACTGGTATCCCGCAAGGTGGCCCGCGCCGATGTGTGGGCGCCCACGTTGCGGTGCCCCGCGTCTTCCAGCAGCAGGTAGCCCCGCCCATCCAGGTAAAGGCGCCCGTTTTCTTCCTCTGCCAGTCCGGAAAGGGCCCGGTCTGCCGGAAGCCGCCACATCGCCCTGGGTTCGGTGGCTACCAGGGTCTGTCCCTGGTCCAGCCTGCGGTGGGTGGGGCTGAAGCCGGCCCAGGTGAGGATGCTGTTGGCGATGCTGCCGGTGGAAAGGGAGGACTGGTTGAACAGGTTGTAAAGGGGCCACTGGGCCAGCAGGTGCAGGTCGTCCCGCGCCTCGCAGCAGGAAACGTACCCCAGTTGCGGGTCCCTTTCCGGCGACAGCTTGACCAGTGAGCCGTGAAAGAAGCTGCGCCAGCCTCCGAACTGACCCCACCGGTCTGCCGTGGCGGTAGCCGAGCCATCGTGCCACAGGCCGTGCCTGGTGGCGGTGGCATTGCCGGCGTTGCCCCCACCGTCGAGAATGGTCTTCCGGTCCGCGCTGCCCTCCGCGAGGTCGGTGGCAAACAGGCGCACCGAGCTTCCGTGCAGGGCAATTTCGATGAAGTAGTCGCGCCCCGCAACCAGCGGGTCTCCCCGCCGCAGGAAGGAGGGGAACCCGAAGGTGACTTCCTCCAGCACCGTGCCATCGTCGCGGAAGCTGACCTTGAGATAGTCCCACTGGCTGGCCACCCGCAGGGCAACCCCGCTGCCGCCGTTGCTGCCGCGCCGGAATATGAAGCCGACGTGGGCGTCGGGGTCGCCAAAGTCCAGGGTGTAGATGGCCCCGCCGCCACCGATGGCGGGTTTGGCCCGTCCCCGCTCCAGGACCACGCTGGCCGGCCCGGTGGACGCCTTGTTCCAGGTCAGGCCCGGTCCCACCGGCGCCGTCCGGCCGTTCAGGTCTGCGCCCTCGGCCCCCTGGAAATTATCCAGGGGCCAGGCGAAGGCCGCCCATACCCGTTTCCCCGCATTCAGGTGACCGTGCAGGGGCGACTGCGAATTGCCCGGGGTGTACCGCTGGTCCCGGTTGCCCAGGGTAAGGCGCAACTCCGCCGGTGGCAGCCCGCGCCGGGGCCGCGATGTCGCAACTCGCCTGCCCCACCGCCACTCCAAGTCCAGCACATCGTCCGTGACCTCTTCCCGGTATTCGCCGTTGCTTTCTCCCCAGGTGCCGTTGCCGTTCCAGTCCACCCAAATCCGCCAATGGGGACTAATCATCCCTTCAATTACCTCCAGCGAAAAACTCCTGCCCCTTAGCTCCAGACGTCCAGCGTCACCGGACCCGACTGCTGAAACCTGGCCGTGAACCGCACCAGCCCGACCCGGCTGCCGTCGGTGACGCTGCCGCTGACCTGGTAGCTGAGGCAAAGGAACCGGCCGGTGACCCGGCGCTGCCCCGTACCCCTGCCTGCCGGGCCATAACTGACCGTTACCACCTGGCCCACTATGCCCGCCAGCACCGCGTCGGGACCCGTCACGGGCGTATCGTCGAACAGGCCTTGAAGCGTGAACTCCTGTACGGGTTCAAGCCCGGCCACCAGTTGCCGCGCATCGTCATTCAGGCCCGTAACGTCCAGGGCCGCCACCAGCAGGCCCAGGGGACCCACCGCTTCGACGCAAGCGGACAGGTCCTGGGCCACCCCATTGACGTCGGTTACCTCGATGTAGCTGCGACCCGCCACCGGCGCCTTGGCCATAAGTACCTCCCTCCCTGCCGGTTTCCCGGCTATCCTTGTTAGCGACGGCAGACCTACCCACTCACATACCCCTGCACCTGGAAGGCGACGCCCCAGTAGCTGGCCTTGCCGTAGCTTACGCGTCCGCCCTCGGAGGCACGGGTCAGGCGGAACCAGTCCACCGCCCCTCCGGAACCGGTGGCGTCCTCCACCTGGGCCCTTACCGAACCCGGGCCGGTGGGGGCAACGTAGGCCGCCAGTTCGTCCCAGGCCTGGGCAGCGTCGCCGGAACTGGTGAGAATGAGCACCTCAAGACCGTAGGCAACATCGTCGCCGGCCAGCGTACCGTTGTATTCGGCCAGGGGACTGCCGGTCCGGATAATGGCGGCCGGCAATTCCGTGATCGCGTCCGGGGGCTCGCCATATACCCTTACTCCCGACAGACGGCCCAGCCGCCTCGCCAGTTCATCCCTCACTGCAATCAATGCCACTTCAAACCCCCCAATTCCATTAGCGATTATTCGCGACTGTTGGTGACTGGTCGTGGATGAATACATCCTTAATCAAAGGGGCAGTTTCCGGTAAGCCGCCACCAGGGACTTCAACTCCCGCCCGGGGTCCACGGCCTCTCCCGCCGGACGGCGGGGGTCCTCAAACCCCCGCGCCGCCCGGTCGCGGGTGTGCCATAGCTGGACTGCCAGTTGCAGGCAGCCCTCGGATACCGGCCCGGGGTAGCGGTACAGCCTGATGGGAGTCGCCGTGGTGTGCGCCGCTGCCTCGGTGCCGTTGACGCCCCGTTCCAGCGTTGCTTCCGGCGCGGCCACGGCGGTCACGTAAACCTGCTCGTCGTCCAGCGCCAGCGTGTGGCCCGGGGCCAGGGCATCAGCGTCCGACAGCGTTACCGTGGTATCCCCGGCGGCCAGGGCGGCGCCGGTGGTCGCGCCCGTTTCCACCAGGTCCAGCCGGTAGCCCCAGCGGCCCGCAATTTCCACCAGGGCGTGGCAGTCCGTCCGGCGGCACAGGGGCGTGCATACCGGTTCAATGGCCATGCGGGTGTAGGGACGCCCCCACGCCCTCTCGGGGGATGCATCCATGGGATAGAGCCGGTAGGAGGCCGTTCGCCACTTTGGCTGTCCCGCCCCGCCGTCAAACTTGGCCGCCACCCGCGCCGAGTCCACGGATATCAGGTCCGGCACCAGCAACTGCTGCAGCCCCGGCGACCACCAGTTGGCCTCAAACTGCCGGGTGGTCTCCAGCACGTAGAAATGGCGGTTGCAGTAACCGTCAATCAGCCGCGACGCTTCCTCCAGCAGGTTCAACAGCCGCCGGTCGTGGGCATTGCCGCTGATGTTCAGCGCCCCGGCGGATTTCAGCGTATCCAAATCACAATAGGCATTGGTCATATTCGCCAGTCTCCTGATTCTGTTCTCCCTGATTCGTCCCGTTCCGTAGGGGCGCACGGCCGTGCGCCCCTACCCCCAATCCCCCCGACCCTCCAATCACCCCCAACCCAACCATCACCCATCGGAGGGCGAAGGGATAAGGGAATGTGTCCTAGACCCCGGTGATGTTGTACTGGAGGGCCGTGTGGGTGGCGGTGCCGCGGCTGCCCGTCCGCTCCATGAAGGCCAGGCGCATGCTCACCACCATCACGTTCTGACGCTTCTGAATGTCGCGGGTGGTCTCGATGAGCAGTTCCCGGCGGAACCCCAGCCGCCACTGGGTGCGGTTGGTAATGAGCAGACGGCCCTTCGTGTTGGAGTTGGCCCCGTCGGTAACCTTGCCGTCGGCATCGGCGGCTGCCATCTGCTCCGAAACGATTACCGGAATTCCCTCAACCGCGCCCAGTTGCCCCCGCAGCAGGGTGGCGCTGTTGCCCATCTTGTCCAGGGTGCGGAAATTGCTGACGGTCAGGGACTTGATGTAGGTGCTGACGTCCATGATGTACGCCAGTTCCGAGGGCCGTACCCCGTACCTGCCCAGCTTGCCCCGGATCTCGTTGAACATGCCGTCGCTGACCGCCGCGTTGTGGTTGTTGGCCTGGGTGGCGTTGTCCACCAGGGGCAGGTGCAGCAGGCCGTCGAAGCCCACCAGCCAGTGGCCCTTGCCGGCGGTGGAGGCCATGATGGTGGCCCCGTCGGCGTTGATGTTGTTGGTGGCGGTGGTGTCGGCGTTCAGCAGCACATCGTCAATCACCTCCACCGCGTTGCGCACCAGCGAACTGCGCACCTCCTCGGCCATGGCGATGACCGCGTCCTCGTCCAGGGTCAGCGACCAAGGCACCTCGGCCACCAGTTCGTGGGCGGTCAGGGTCTGCCGGGCGGTGGACGGAGCCGAGCCGGTAACCGCCGTATTCTCCGTCCCCGGGTACCAGTTGACCCCGCCCAGCTGCAGGGGAATCTCAAAGGGATTGGTGGGCATATCCACCCGCGAGAAGAGGGGAGCGATCAGGGTTTCCAGGTTGACGTCCGACCACAGGGCCGAGGCCTCGGCGGTGGCCACCAGTTCATCGCCCGAGCCGGCGGTGGCGCTGTCCAGGGCTGCCTTCAGGTTGTTCTGCCAGTCCTCCAGCATCCGCTGGTTCAGCCCGGCCGGTTCGCGAAGCTGGGCGTTTAGGACGCTGCGCACGTAGGCCAGCGACAGGGCGTCCATGCCCCGGTACTTGCCGTGGGTTACCCGGGGCCGGTCCTCGCCGCCGTACCGGGCCAGCAGGGCCCGCCGTTCCCCGGCCCGCCACTGCTCCTGCACCTGTCCCAGTTGTGCGGCGATGCGGCCTACCTCCTCCTGCAGGGGAGCCAGGTCCGAGTCCATCCGCGACTCATAGAAGTCCCGTATCCCTGCCACTTCCCGCCTGATCAGTTCCAGGTCCTGTGTTCCCAGTGTCATGCAATTTCTCCTTTTCCACGTTTGTTTCATTCGTCTTTTCCCCGTTACGAGGACGCACGGCCGTGCGTCCCTACGGCGTCAGGGGCCCGGAGTGATGGACCGCAACGCCTCCACCACGTCCTCCACCGTCACCCCGGGCCCTGGCGCCTCCGGCCCCCGCTGCCGCAGCAGGGCATTGCGGTTGGCGGGCACGGGCACCGCGCTCACCTCCACCAGTTCCTGCTCCAGGAACCGCACGCCCAGGAAGGCCCCCGTCACCGGGTCCCGCCGCTCCTCGTACCGGAGGGGCTGGAACCCCACCGACACGCCCTGCTGGTAGCCGCTGCGGTACAGGGCCGCCACCTCGCGGGCGAAGGGGGCCGGGGCGAACTCCATCCGCGCCAGCAACTGCCCCGGCTCCGGCCACACCGCCAGCGCCCGCCCGATGGCCGGCAGGCCGTAGTTATGGGCCCACAGCAGCACCGGATTGCGCAGGTAGGCCTGCAGCCGCCACCCCTGGGCCACCACCACGTCGCCGTGCCGGTCCACCTCCTCGTTGGAAATGACAAAGGTCAGGGGCGGACCGCCCTCGCCGCCCTCGCCGTCCTTGCCGATGCTGGCCGCCACACCGCCCTCCTCCATCACCACCCCGTTGGCTGCCCCGTTTGCCACGTCCTCTGCCATATCGCGTCCGGCGGCCGGACCCGTCCCCAACTTCCGCAGCAGGGGCGCATCGGCCAGCCCCCGCCGGTACCGCTCCAGCGACTCCAGCAACTGCTCCCGTTCCGCCTCCCGGCCCTCACCCGACTCCCCCGGAAAATTCACCGTCAATCTCGTGCCTCCTCCTTTCCCGCCTTCCTGCCTTCTGCCCCGGGCAGGGATTGCGCAAAACAAAGAGGGACTAACCCACAAAGGTCAGTCCCTCGCGTACATCTGCGGACGCTGCCCGCGCCCCACTATTCGGTTGCCCGTAGTCCGTCGGCCGGGATACTCGAATCCTCCCCTGCCTGTTCCGACACTATTCAGGCTAGTGAGCCGTCATCTAGCTCGTCAATGACCAACTGTCACCTCAATAAACCCCCACCCCCCGTTCGCCCTGAGCCTGTCGAAGGGCCTGAGCCCCCACACCCGTTCACCCTGAGCCTGTCGAAGGGCCCATCCCCAAGTCATGTCGCCCTGAGCGCAGCCGAAGGGCCTGAACTCCACCGCGCCCAAAACGTCTCGGGCGCCGTTCCGCGCCTGGTAGGCCAGGATTTTAGACTCTTCGGCAGGCTCAGAGTGACATTGACTTTGGGCGTGGCTGGCTTGTTCTTTCAGGGCAATGGCCTTTCAACTTGCTGGCAAATTACACAGGAAGCTTTGGCAAGAAGTCATGTCGCCCTGAGCGCAGCCGAAGGGCCTGAACTCCACCGCGCCCAAAACGTCTCGGGCGCCGTTCGGCGCCTGGTTGGCAAGGACTTTAGACTCTTCGGCAAGCTCAGAGTGACATTGACTTTGGGCGTGGGTGGTTTGCGCGCTCCCTTGCTCAACCCCCGCCCCTTCCCTCCGTGTTACAATCTCCCCGGCAAGCCGGATACGACCATCACCGCGCTGAATCAAAAATGACCAACGCCCTCTACTACGGCGACAACCTCCAGGTGCTGCGCGACCATATCCCCGACGAGTCGGTGGACCTGGTATATCTCGACCCGCCCTTCAACTCCAACGCCTCCTACAACGTCCTCTTCCGCGAAAAGTCGGGCGAGGAGTCGCCGGCCCAGATCAAGGCCTTCACCGATACCTGGGAGTGGACGCTGGAGACGGAACGGACCTTCGAGGAGGACATCATCCTCAACCCCGGCACGCCCCCGGCGGTGAAGGAGATGATCAGCGCCTTCCGCGACTTCATCGGGCGCAACGCGATGATGGCCTACCTGGTGATGATGACGCCCCGCCTGGTGGAACTGCGCCGCGTCCTCAAGCCCACCGGCAGCCTCTACCTCCACTGCGACCCCACCGCCAGCCATTATTTGAAGATTGTGATGGACACGGTGTTTGGGGCGAAGAGTTTCAGGAGTGAAATCATATGGAGGCGAACAAATTCAAAGGGTTTGGCCTTCAAGGGATTTCCTAACAACTCTGATACCTTGCTTTATTACTCCAAAGGCGACGCATTTGCGTGGAATCGGCCTTTCATTGCTCACGACCCTGAATATGTAGAAAGGTTTTATCGCCACGTAGAACCTGAAACTGGGCGGCGTTACAGGCTAAGTGATCTCACTAACCCAAATAAGAACAGGCCAAATTTAACGTATGAATGGAATGGTCACACCAGGGTTTGGCGGTGGACCAGAGATAGGATGCAGAAAGCCGACGACGATGGACTAATTCATTACTCCTCTACTGGACTGGCTTCTCAAAAGCGCTATCTCGACGAAATGCAAGGCAATCCAGTTGATACCATCTGGGAAGATATTGCGCCTATCCAAGCGCAGTCCCCCGAACGCCTCGGCTACCCCACCCAGAAACCCGAGGCCCTCCTCGAACGCATCATCCAGGCCTCCTCCAACGAGGGGGACGTGATTCTGGACCCCTTCTGCGGGTGCGGGACGGCGGTGGCGGCGGCGCAGAAACTCAACCGCCAGTGGCTGGGCATCGACATCACCCACCTGGCCGTCTCCCTGATGAAATCCCGCCTTAAGGACATGTTCAACCTGGATCCGGGCCGGGACTACGAGGTGGTGGGGGAACCCCGGGACGTGGGCAGCGCCCGGGCCCTCTTCGAGCAGGACCCCTTCCAGTTCCAGTTCTGGGCCGTCTCCCTGCTGGAGGCCGTGCCCCAGGACCAGCAGAAGCGCGGCGCCGACCGGGGCATTGACGGCCTCTTCTACTTCATTGACGGCCCCCGCCGCACTCCCCAGAAGGTGGTGGTGCAGGTGAAGGGCGGCGGCGCCCAGGTGCGCGACGTCCGCGACCTCAAGGGGGTGCTGGAACGGGAGAAGGCGGCCCTGGGCCTGTTCATATCCCTGCAGGAACCCACCCGCCCCATGCGCGAGGAAGAGGCCTCCGGCGGCTTCTACCAGTCGGAACTGTGGCAGCGCGCCTACCCCAAAGTCCAGATCCGCACCATCGAGCAGTTGCTGGCCGGTCACGACTTCGACCTGCCCCCGCGCCAGTCCGCCTACCAGGCGGCCGCCCGAGTCCGCCGCCCCGAGGGCGAGCAGACCACCCTGGAAGAACTGGCAGGCTAATTCCCCCATCCCCCATTCACCCCGTGCCCGTCGAAGGGTCCATCCCCCACCCCCCGTTCGCCCTGAGCCTGTCGAAGGGCCCATCCCCAAGTCATGTCGCCCTGAGCGCAGCCGAAGGGTCTGAACTCCACCGCGCCCAAAACGTCTTGGGTTCCCTTAAGATTTCATTGGGCCAGGCTTCTAGACTCTTCGGCAAGCTCAGAGTGACATTGACCTTGGGCGTGGGTGGCTTGTTCTTTCAGGGCAATGGCGTTCTAAATTACACAGGACTCTTTGGCACAAAATCATGTCGCCCTGAGCGCAGCCGAAGGGCCTGAGCCCCCACGGCTAACGCAACCCCCTCAAAGAAACCCCCGCCTATGTGATACTAGGTATTGACCGCCCTGGCGCTGCCTGATACACTTGATATAGCGATACTAATTATTCGTATTGGCAATGTTTTAGGGCAATCATGCTCTCGAGAAAGCTTAACCCGCAAAATCTGACGACTGCGATACCGGCCCTCGGCTCCGTCCGCCGCCTGCTGGGTGTGGCCGTGCTGTTGGCGGCCCTGGCGGTGGTTAGCCTGGCCGTGGGCGAATATCGCCAGCTCTACGGAGTAGCAGACTTCCCCACGTCCGACCATGACTCGGTTTCCGCCATGGACTGCCCACGGCTTTGCCTTGCCGACGAAACCGCCCCGGCCGCCGCCACGTCCGAGGCGCAAACCCCGGGTATCCTGAACCTGCGCGGCTTCCGCCACACCATCCCCTTCACCCCCGACTAGGGGCCAACGGGTTTGATCTGTCCCGTCATTCCGGCCCTGAGCCGGAATCCAGGCAGGTTGCCGAAGGTCAAATGCAGGGTACAAGGGGGGTAAATTCCCAAACGAAGTGCAACGCCAATAAACCGAATTTGATCTGACGCCCGGGTAGGGGCGCACGGCCGTGCGCCCCTACGGTGCTTTGGTTTAGAACGGCAACGGGTTTGAAATGATGACGGTTAAACCCCGCCCCCAATTCGGTATAATCTCCCCAGCATGAACCCCGAAGCCGAAATCCGCCGCCGCATCGCCCTGGCGGGGGCCATCACCTTCGCCGAGTTCATGGACGTCGCCCTCTACTGGCCCGACGGCGGCTACTACTCGGCCATCACCACGACCACGACCCCTGCCAGGGGCGGCGCAACTCCCTTCGGAGCCCAGGGCGACTACTACACCGCGCCCCAGGCCCATCCCGCCTTTGGCGCCCTGCTGGCCGTCCAGCTTTACCAGTTCTGGCTGCTGCTCGACCGTCCCAACCCCTTTCACGTGGTGGAACCGGGGTCGGGCAACGGCCAGCTATCCCGCGACATCCTGTCGGCGGCGCACGGCTTGCCCGAAGCCTTCTCCCACGCTCTCCGCTACCTGTGTCTGGACCGCAATCCCCGGCCCGCAACGCCTGGCCAGCCCGCGGCCCATGCCATCGCCACCGACGGCCTGCCCCTGCGGGGACTGCGGGGCTGCGTCCTGTCCAACGAGCTTATCGACGCCTTGCCCGTCCACCAGGTGCGCGTGGTGGACGGCCGGCTGAGGGAGGTATTCGTCACCCTGGAACGGGACAACGATCCGGAGGAATCGCCGCTGGTGGAAACGCTGGCCGACCCCTCCACGCCGGCCCTGGCAGCCCGGCTGGAGGAACTGAGGATCAGCCTGGCCGAGGGACAGACGGCGGAGATCTGCCTGGAACTGGACTCGTGGTCAGCGGCGGTGGCGTCGGCCCTGGACCAGGGTTTTGTCCTGACCATTGACTACGGCCGGCTTGCGGATGACCTCTATTCGGCCCAGCTTCGGCCCCGGGGCACGCTGGTAACCTATCACCGCCACACCCAGACCGATGCCCCCCTGCGCCGCATTGGCCAGCAGGACATAACCGCCCAGGTGGACTTTACCGCCCTGGTGAACTCGGGTCGCCGGGCCGGGCTGGAACCGCTGGGCTACACCACCCAGGCCGGGTTCCTGCGCAACCTGGACCTGGACCGCCTGCGCCGCCGCGTGACCTCCTGTCCATTGCCGGTGGAGGAAGGGGTTGCCAACCGGGCCGGCCTGCTGGCCCTGGCCCGCCCCGACGGCCTGGGCGACTTCAAGGTGCTGGCGCAGGGCAGGAATTTGCCCGCCGGTTCGGATGCTTCGCCGCAGCTTTGGGGACTGTCCCCATCGCCCGAGGTCCGCCCGCTGGTGGCGGCATTGCCCCTGCCCCTGCTCTCCCCCGACCACATATCCCTCCCTTCCGGCTGGCCCCAACCCCCCGTCCAGGAGTTCGACCTGACCGACCTGTGGAACAACCCCTTCACCGCCGACGCCTGACCCAATGACGCTCCCCCCTTCCCATTCCGCCTGACTCCTGCCTACCATGAGAATTGCCGAGCGGAGAATTGCCAAGCGAAAGCCGTCCCCGGCCGGCAAGCCCAGGGGCCCCCACCCAATACCCCCCAGTGACTTGGGAGAAAGCCGGAATCCGGCGCCGGAATCCGATGCGCCCAAGAAAGCGCCAAATATGCTCTTCAGGCCCCATTCACCTATAGAGAAAAACCCCAATTGCAGTCCAATATCCCACTCCTGCACCCACTCCCAGATACAAAATGGACTCAAACGGACTCACATTGCCCGGAAACAGAAATTTCCCCCCGACGGGCTGCGAAAAATCCTTCCGGCGAACCGGTATCCCTGCCTGCGGTCAAAAACGTTTATAAAATTCGCAGAACAGCGAGGTACAATTCCCGGCACAAATGGGTATAATCCGGGGCATAGTGGCACTATACCTAACCGGTGAGGTGGAGTGATGTTGCAGCGAATGATTGGCGCGGCCCTTTTTAATGCCCAGACGTACGAGGAGGTGGAGGCTGACCAGAATGCCCTTGGTCAGGCGCTGACGGTGGTGGTTCTGGTCACCATCTGCGGGGCCATCGGTGGCCTCATCGGCGATATCCTCGACGGCGCGACGGCCCTGGGCCTCCTCGTGGGATTGTGCATCGGCCTGGCCTTTGGCATCGTCCGCTGGGCTCTGTGGGTAACCGTCATCCTGATGGTGGGACGCGGCCTGCTGCGGACCGGCAACACCGAGACAAACTGGTCGGAAGTGGGCCGGGTCCTGGGGTTCGCCTACACCCCCGGCCTGTTGTCCATCTTTTCCTGGATTCCGGGGATTGGCTGGCTCATTTGGCTGGTTGCTTTCTTCTGGACGCTGGCGGCAGCGATCATGGGCGTGCGCCAGGCCATGGACTATGACAACACCGGCCGGGCTATCCTGGTGGTGGTGATTGCCGGCGTCGTCGGTTTCATCCCGTGGGGCATCCTCATGCTGATCCAGCAGGCCATTCTCGCTGGCTGACCCGCCCGGAGCGTACCGGATAAATCAGGGGTAAGGGGGCCTCCCTCCCCTTTATAAGCGGCCAACTCTTTCCCTCATTCCGGCCGTTTCCCGCTTCGTCCCTACCGGGGAAGCGGACCAGGAAAGCCCGGCTGTTGACTGACCGGCTGTCTTCACCGGCAGGGAAATCGGGGAAAGGTACAGGCGATTAATGCTGAAGCGGATGGTGGGGGCGGCCTTCTTCAACGCCCACACCTACGAGGAAATCGAGGCTAACCCCGGCACCATGCCGCAGGCCATTGCCGTGGTGCTGCTGGTAACCTTCTGCACCATCATCGGCGGCCTGGCCGACGATATACTGGGAGAGATCACGGCCCGCCAGGCCTTCCTTGAGCTGGCGGTCGGCCTCACCTTCGGCATACTCCGGTGGGCCCTTTGGGTAACAATCGTCCTGATGGTGGGGGGCGGCCTGCTCCGCACCCACCATACCGAGACCAGCTGGGCGGAAATGGGGCGCATTCTGGGCTTCGCCCTGACCCCCGGCCTCCTGGCCCTCTTCGCCAGCGTCCCCTTTGCCGACTGGGTATTCTTCTGGGCCGCCATATTCTGGTCTGTAGCTGCGGCGGTCCTGGGCGTCCGGCAGGGCATGGACTACGAAAGCACGGGCCGGGCCATGCTGGTGGTCGCCATATCCGGGCTGATAGCCGCCATTCCCCTGGGCTTCACCTGGTACCTGGAGTTTGTCCTGTCCACCCGCTTCTAACCCGGGCGCGGGCGGCTACTGGCCAGGAACGCGAGTCCCCTGCTCCCCGCCTGTGGCCCCGTCTGTGGTCAGGCCATCGCCCCGCCGCCGCCCCGGTCTTCAGTCCTGGTTTTCAGTCCTGTGTGCCATCCGGCGCATCCGGGTCGGCGTTCATTGGCGGGGCGGGATTGTCCACCGTGCCGACTACCCTGGGCAGGCAGCGGACGGCCGTGGTCAGGAAGCCGCTGTGGGCCACCATCCGGTGTTCCGGCCGGACACTGCGCTCGGTGACGTGCCAGGGCCGCAGCAGGGTCTCCACGGTCTCCACCATCTGGAATCTGCCATCCTCCTGCAGTTGGCCCACCAGTTGGTGGACCTGAAGGATGGTGGGCAGGAAGCTGATCATTATGCCGCCCATTACCAGCGCTTCCGCCACGCCGGGTACGGCCTGCCAGGGTTCCGGCACGTCCAGCACCACCCGGTCCACCTCGCGCTCCGCTATGCCCTGGTAGATGTCGCCGATGGTAACCGTCAAGTTGGAAGGGTCGGGGATCACTTTGCTGATGTTCGACATGGCCCGGGGCGTCACCGATTCGTCGATCTCGTAGGTGATGACGCGGCCCTGGTCTCCCACCGCCCTCAGCAGGGCGGAGGTGAGGGATCCGGACCCCAGCCCCGATTCCACCACGGTGGCGCCGGGGAATATGTCGGCAAAGGCCACAATGTTGCCCAGGTCCTTGGAGTAGATGATCTGCGGGCCCCGGGGCATCTGCCGCACGAATTCGCCCAGCGTAGGACGCACCGCCAGCAGGGTGTGGCCGCGGTCCGTCCGGTACCAGCCCCCCACGCTGTGCCCGATGACAAAGTCGTGGGACAGGCGGCCCAGGTGGCAATGAAAGACCTGCCCGTCGGACAGGGTAGTCAGGTAGCGCCGGTCCTTGCGGTCCTGCAGCAGGACCATGTCTCCGCTGTGAAAGCGATTCTTGTCGGTGTCCAATTCGTCCCCATTTACTCGAAGGTGCGTCAACGCGGGCAGGCCGATAAAGGTACGGGCGCAAGGGTTGCGGCCCTTTCCCGCCACGGCTCAAATCTGGGTGCAATGGTAACCGCTGGGAAATGGGTTGTCACCCGCACGGGCCGGAAGGTTGACGCAGCCTGTTGCGGTGAAACACCGAAGGGCATAAAGAGCGCCGCCATACTCGGTTGCTTCATCGCGCTGGCCTGCCTCAGCCTCAAGTTGATCCAGCGTTAGAAGACCTCAGGAACGCCGGTTAATTCTCCTGGTTGACAATGACAGCGCCGGCGGTGTATGTTTTGATTTTGGTACTTCATATCATTACTGTCATCCTCAGATGTTTACTTTCGTCAGATGATTGATGTTTTAAGTGATATGAGATAGCAATATGGCCTAGAGAGGGGATTCAAAATGAACACGCAGCAAAAAGCGCTCGATACCATCATCTCCGGCGTACACGGTTCCGGCAAGGCGACCTTCCCCCATAGCGTCCTGGGTGAGCAGCGTGGAACTGGACGGGTACAAGCGCCCGAACAAGGGTACCGTCCCTGTGAGCACAGGTACCTTGAGGATCGTCGCCGGACCCAGCGGAGCAGGTAAGAGCGCCCGGTTCAACGCAATTGCCGGTCTGCTCCCCTTTCACCAGGGGTGAGTGAAGCCTGGCAAGACCAACCGGCGTAGGGGGCGCAAACCTGCGTCCCCCACTGGACAGCGCCGGAGTGCAATCCCCAACTGGCATGTCATTCAAACGGTTACATTGGCGGCAAATACAATCGTATATTGATACAGTATCGCATTACACACTGCAGGAGGATTCGATATGACCATGGAGCAAAGAGTACCTGTTACTATCCTCACCGGCTTTCTCGGCTCTGGCAAGACAACCCTGCTCAACCGGATCTTGACTGAACAGCACGGCAAGCGCATTGCTGTCATCGAGAACGAGTATGGGGAGGTCGGCATCGATCAGGCCCTCGTCATCAACGCTGACGAAGAGGTTTTCGAGATGTCAAACGGTTGTATTTGCTGCACGGTGCGCGGAGACCTGATCCGGGTGCTCAACAATCTCAATAAGCGCCGGGACAAGTTCGACTATGTGCTGGTGGAAACCACGGGGCTCGCCGACCCCGGTCCGGTTGCCCAGACGTTCTTCATGGACGAGGAGCTTCGCGCTGAATACGCGCTTGACGGTATAGTCACGCTGGTTGACGCAGCCCACATTGAGCAGCAGCTGGGCAGAAGCGACGAGAGCACGGAGCAAATCGCCTTCGCGGACGTTCTGGTCCTCAACAAGACGGACCTCGTCGACGGCGAGGCCCTTGATGGCCTGGAAGCTCGCCTCCGGGGCATGAACCGGATGGCGCGAGTAGTGCGCAGCGAGCGAGCGAACGTACCAGTAGAAACCGTGCTCGACCTCGGCGCCTTCAACCTGAACGAGGTGCTCGAGCGTCGCCCCACCTTCCTCGAGCCGGAGTATCCCTTCGAATGGACGGGGGTCTATTCGCTCGATGCCGGCCGCTACGAACTCAACCTCGCCGAGGGACCCGATCCGGCGATGTCGCTGGTTGTCGTGGCTGGCCAGGCCACGGATGACCCTGCCCTCCGGGAGGGTGCGGAGTGGTGTGTCCGGGAGTACGCCGAACCTGCTGAAATCATTCAGCCGGGGGGAGAGATTCCCTTCGACAAGCATGTGAGCCTCCGGCTCGATACCCCAGGACGCAAGTCGTTCTTCTTTGAGGTCGCTACCCCGGGGAGGGTTGGCCTCTACGCCCAGCACCTCGCGGAGGAATTCGAACTCCAACTGAGGAACGCGGATGGAGAGGCTTTCAAACTGGGGGGCAACTTTTGCTCCGAGCCTGCCTGCGAAGAGACAGAGACAGACATACAACGCGTCAAGGGAGCGGCGGTTCCCGCCGAAGCCGAGCGAACCTGGGTCGCCCAGCACGAGCACGACGACGAAGTTGGATCAATCTCCATCGAGATATACGGCGACGCCGATCCCGAAAAGCTCAACGCTTGGCTTGGCCAACTGCTCCGGGATCGCGGGGTGGACATCTTCCGGATGAAGGGCTTCATCAGCGTTGCGGGAGAGTCGCGTCGCTTCGTCTTCCAGGGCGTCCACATGCTATTTGACGGCCAGCCGGATCGCGAATGGGGGGACGCGCCCCGCCTCAATCAGCTCGTCTTCATTGGCCGAAACCTCGATGGACAGAGTATGCGGGAGGGGTTCGAAGCATGCCTGATTTAGATGCCGGCAGCCCGATGGGAGTTCTTGGCCGGGGCTGGTCTGCGATGGTCGGCGACTACGCCATGGCCGGGGGTTGGAGCCAGGGCGGTGAATCCCTGGTGGTCGGCGATGCCGAGGGTGGCGTTTACGCCTTTGACGGCGAGTCTGGCGCGGCGACCTGGGGGCAGCGCGGAGTTCATGACGGCGGTGTGCTCTCGGTGGCAGTCCACCCAGAGGGAAGCGTGTTTGCTACGGCCGGCCAGGACGGACGAGTCTTGCTCTGGAATGCCGTCGAGGGCCAGGTAACCCGGGCTATCGACGTCGGAAGCGGTTGGGTGGACAAAGTGACATGGTCGCAGGACGGTCAAAGATTGGCGGCTTCCTGCTCCCGGCAGGTTTGTGTCTATGACGTGGACGGCGCCGAGGTCTGGCGGTCTGATGATCATCCCAGCACCGTCAGCGCCATAGCCTGGTCAGGCCCAGAGGAACTGGCAACGGCCTGTTACGGTCGAGTCTCCTTCTTCGTCGCGGCCACCGGTGAGACTCGGCAGAAACTGGAGTGGCAGGGATCTTTGGTGTCGATGGTCCTGAGCCCGGACGGGGGCATCGTCGTCTGCGGCAGCCAGGACAACTCGGTGCACTTCTGGCGTCGCTCCTCGGGAGAGGACTCCGAGATGTTCGGATATCCTGCCAAGCCGTCGGCCCTGGCTTTTGATGATACCGGCACGCTTTTGGCCACCGGAGGCAGTGATGCGGTGACGGTCTGGAGCTTCCGGAGAAAGGGACCCGAAGGCACGCGGCCCGGCGTTCTAAAGTTTCATGTTCTACCCATCACGACGCTGGCCTTTGCGCCCGGCGCGATGCGCCTGGCATCGGGGGGACGCGATGGCGCAGTGGTTGTGTGGTCGGTGCAGAGAAATGGAAAAGGCGGACCAGTAGGGGCGGAGGATCTTGGGGCATCGGTGGCCGGATTATATTGGCGGCCTGACGGAAGCGGGCTCGCCGCCCTCGACGCCCGTGGCGGCGTGACGGTCTGGAAAGTAGGACAAGCAAAGGGCCGAATCAGACGTCCCCTCCCAGAGCAGGGTGCTAGTGAGGAGAGCGGCTGACTGTCCGCCACCCTTACAGCAGCCACACCCGTTGCTCCAGAACCCGCATTAAGCGCAAACGAGGAAACCCAGAATAGAATGCAAGCCATAAGCCAACAAGACGCCCAGCCTGATGGACCGGATGTCGCCGTCGTTCTGATCGGGAGGGGGAGTCTCTACACCCGGCAGCCCGCTGAGGAATTGTCCTCCCTGGCTGATGACCTTCGGTTGAAGCATCCCTCCTGGCTGGTAACGGAGGCCCTGCTCGAGCAGGGTGGGCCATCCCTGCCCCAGGCCCTGGAGGTCTCGCGCAGGGCCGGCGCCGGAACTGCGGTCCTCCTCCCGGTGTTCATGCCCGTCGAAGCCGCAACTCGGAAATGGCTCCAGTTCGTTGCTCGCCGGTGGCAGCGACAATCAGCCACCTCATTGCATGTCGGCTTTGCTGGCCTCTTCAACAACGGGCCTCAGGTGGCCGACGCCGCCACGGAGGCCGTTAGATTGGCCCTGGATACCAATGCCACCATTGCTTCCGGCAGCGGCCATGCCGGGGCGCCCGAACCCGGTTGGTCGGTTATCCCGCCGCACGCCCATCATGTGCTGTTCTGTCAGGGCCCCCGATGCACCGCAGCCGGTGCAGCCGAGGTCGGCGCGTGGTTGCGAATGCGCCTGAAGGAAGAAGGCCTGGACCGGGGTCCGGGGCACGTTTTGGCGGCTCGAACCGGATGCCTGTATCCCTGCAACCTGGGCCCGGTCATGGTGGTTTACCCCGAGGGCACCTGGTATTGCGGGTTGGACAAGGACACCGTCTCCCGGATCGTTGACCGCCACTTCCTGAATGGCGAGCCCGTATCAGCCAGCGCACTTCGACCCTCTGCGGACCGCCAGTTGTTACCGAGTTCGCAAACACTACCTGAATAATCACTGTGAGATTAGCAATGTTCACCAGGTCACTAGCCCTCTTCGCAACATCCCTCGCCATAGCTTTGGCAGTTGTCGCCTGTGGCGCGGCGTCCACACCCGCGCCCGCTGAAATTCAGGCTCCGCCCGTCAACGCGCCGATGCCGGTAAGCACGCCAGCGTCGCCCGTCAACACGCCGATGCCGGCGGTCACGCCGGCTCTGCCAACTGACACTCCCTTGCCCACTGCCGAAGCCACTTATGCCCCAGTCACCGTCGAGAGTTGTACCGCATTCAAAGACGAGGAGGGCGAGATACAGACCGGCACGGCAAGCTACATCTACTCCGAGCCGCCAACTCGAGCCATCACGCTCAACCAGCATGTGACGGAGATAATGCTGGCCCTGGAACTGCAGGATCACATGGTGGGCACCGCCTACATCGACGACGAGATTCTGCCCCAGTACCAGTCGGCGTACCAGTCCATCCCGGTGCTGGCCGAGGAATATCCTTCCCGGGAAGTCATACTGGCCCATAATCCCGACTTCATTTACGGCGGCTTCCTCAGCGCCTTCGGAGACGGCGCTGCTGGCTCCCAGGACACGCTCAACGAGCTTGACATCGGAACCTACTTGACCAGTGCTATCTGCAATGTTGGCTCCGCAGACACCCTCGATGATGTTTACGCCGATATACGAGCCATCGGCGACATATTCGGCGTACCCGACCGGGCCGATGCCCTGGTGCAGGCCATGTCAGAGGAGGTGGCCGAAGCCGCACCCCGGACCGACAGCCCAGGCGATCCATTGCGGGTTTTCATTTTCGACTCTGGGGATGACTCCCCCTACACTGCTGTCTGCTGCTCCATGTTCACGAACATGCTCGAGACCGCAGGAGGCTCTAATGTGTTCGATGACGTGGATGGCCGCTGGAAATCCGTCAGTTGGGAAGAGGTCATAGACCGGGACCCCGAGCTGATTGTGCTCACCGAGGCCGACTGGTCCACCTCTCAAGAAAAAATCGACCTTCTCCTGGGCGATGCTGCCTTGGCAGACATCACAGCCGTGAAGGAGCAGCGATTCGTCGTGCTCCAGTTCAGTTCCCTCGTACCTGGAATCAGGAACGCCGCAGCCATCGCCGAACTCGCCGAAGCAGTCGGTCAATAGGAAACGGCCTCAATGTCGATGCGGAAGAAATGGGATTGCTGAGAGACCGCGTTTCCAAGTCAACTGGCGTGCAAGCCAGCAATAGGAAGGAGGGAGATTTTCAAGTCTCTGTAACCCCCCACCCCCATGCCTCGGGGTCTCCCGAAGAGACGCGGCGCATGGGCCTGGGCGTGGTCCTGACAGCGCTGGGCCTTGGGGCGCTGCTCTCGATTACCCTTGCC
This sequence comes from SAR202 cluster bacterium bin22, assembly GCA_002238505.1. Lineage (GTDB taxonomy): Bacteria > Chloroflexota > Dehalococcoidia > Lucifugimonadales > UBA3495 > Bin22. Next base: position 70,679 of record MPMM01000014.1, read on the forward strand.
ATCACCGTTGGGCCGGTCTATATTTCGCCCGTCACGGTCTGGCACATCATAGCCTCGCATACCTTTGGCGTGTCCCCCGGGGACTGGACTGCTGGGCAGGATCACATCGTTTGGCTTATACGGCTGCCCAGGGTGCTCCTTGCCGGAATCGTCGGCGCCGGGCTTGCAGTTGTCGGCGCCACCATGCAGGCAACGGTACGGAACCCCCTGGCCGATCCCTACCTGCTGGGCACCTCCTCAGGGGCATCAGTCGGGGCAGTCCTCGTCATCATGCTGGGCATCAATTTCCTCGCGCCTTACTCGCTGTCCATACTGGCTTTCGTGGGTGCGGTTGGTTCCTTCGCCATCGTTTTTGTCATGGCCCAGACCCGGGGTCGCGTCTCCCCCACACGGCTGATACTTGCCGGCGTCGCCACGGCCTATGTCCTTTCGGCCATCACCAGCTTAATCCTGTTCATGGGCGACGAAAGGGCCGTACGGGGAGTGCTCTTCTGGATGCTGGGGACGCTGTCCGGAGCGGAGTGGAGCTATCTCGGTTTGCCGGCGGCGGCGCTGCTGGTGGGCATTTCTTTCCTGGTGCTGAAATACCGCGCCATGAACGCGCTTCTAGCGGGAGAAGAAACGGCGGTCACTCTTGGGGTGAACACCCAGGCCCTTCGCTGCCAGCTCCTCGTTCTGACTGCCCTGCTAACCGGCGTAATGGTGGCGGTATCCGGCGCCATCGGCTTCGTTGGGTTGATGATGCCCCATGTCGTACGGCTGGTGTCAGGCGCTGACCATCGCCTGGTCCTTCCCGCCAGCGCCCTTGCTGGTTCCATCTTCCTTATTTGGGTGGACGTCCTGGCCCGGACCATTGTTCAGCCCCAGGAAATTCCAGTCAGTATAATCACCGCCCTGGTGGGCGCGCCGTTCTTCCTGTGGCTGTTGCGTTGGCGTCGCCAGGCCTATGGAGGACAGGTCTGATGCGCCTTCAGGCTGACCATGTTAACTGGAGCATTGATGGAAAGCCCATCCTGAGGGATGTTTCGCTGGCGGTGGAACCCGGCACCATTACCGGGCTTATCGGACCCAACGGCAGCGGCAAGTCCACTCTTCTGCGCTGCATCTACCGCGCACAGAAACCCGATTCGGGAACCATCACCCTCGACGGGCACGACCTCATTCGCATGGACAGTCGGGAATCCGCCCGCCGGATCGCGGTTGTCTTGCAGGAGTACCCCTCGGATTTCCAGTTCACGGTGGGCGAAATCGTTTCCATGGGGCGAAATCCCCACAAGGGAATGTTTGACCGGGACACACCGGCAGACCGGGGCATCATAAGGGACGCCCTCGCCCGCGTTGGGCTCGCCGGATTTTCCCATCGGAACTTCAATACCCTTTCCGGGGGAGAAAAGCAGAGGGTTATTATCGCCAGGACGCTGGCCCAACAGCCGAATTTCCTCGTTCTGGACGAACCCACCAACCACCTGGACATCCGCTATCAGCTGGAGACCATGGAGCTGGTACGGGACCTGGGGCTGACCACGTTAGCCGCCCTTCACGACCTGAACATTGCCGCGGATTACTGTGACTTCATACATGTGATTGACGGGGGCAGGATAGTGGCGTCTGGGACTCCGGCAGAAGTCCTGCACCCGGACATTATCGCGGATGTCTTTGGGGTGGGCTCATCGGTGGGCGAGGATACGATGACCGGAAGGCTCCGCATCAGCTTCTACCTCAATGGCCATTCCTCCAGGGAGGCTGCGGCAGCCCGTTCCTCCCCGAACTGGCCCACCCCCTCGAGGCAATAGCCTGGGCGCGGTTTACCCGCACCTGGGGCAAACCGGTCGCCGGATTCGCCACCCCTTCCACAGAGTCCGCAGGCTCAAGGCAGCGGCCTGCAGGGTCCATTCGGCCAGGGCAGGTCAGGAAATTTCGATACCGACGGGGCAGTGATCGGACCCCATTACGTCGGGCATTATGAAGCCATTGGTCAGGTTGGAGGCGAAATCGCTGTCGGTGAAGAAGTAGTCGATGCGCCAGCCCACGTTCCGGTCCCGCGCGCGGGTCATCTGGTCCCACCAACTGTAGTTGTTCGGTTCCTGGTTGAACCGGCGAAAGGTGTCAACGTAGCCGTGGTCAATGAAGGTATCTATCCAGGCCCGTTCCTCGGGGAGGAAGCCGGATATCTTCTCGTTCTCCTTGGGCCGGGCGAGGTCGATTTCCTTGTGGGCGGTATTTACGTCGCCGCACACAACCACATTGCGGCCGTCCTGTCGCAGCCTGTCCACGTAATCCAGGAAGGCGTCGTAGAACTCCATCTTGTAACGCAGACGCTCGGCGGACCGCTTGCCATTGGGGAAATAGATGCCCAGGAAGACGAAGTCATCGAAGTCGGCGACGATGGTGCGGCCCTCGCTGTCGAACCGCTCAACGCCCAGGCCGAAGCTGACGCTGCGGGGTTCGTGACCTTCGCGGGTGTAGAGGCCCACGCCGCTGTAACCCTTTCGCTCCGGAGTGGTGAACCAGCAGGAATAACCCTCGACCTGCGTCAGGGCGGCGGGCAACTGGGACTCGTGGGCCTTGGTTTCCTGGAGGCACAGCACGTCGGGCTGCGCTTCCTGAAACCACTCAAGGAATCCCTTCTTGTGAGCTGCCCGAATGCCGTTGACGTTCCATGAAATCAGCTTCATGCTCTGCTCCCTCAGCCACATCCACCCCAGAGAAAGTGGGGGAATTGCCGTTTAACGCCCATTTTAACAAATGCAGCGGCCCATTTGGGAAGCCGGGATGGAACTGGGTATCATTGTCCATAATCCTTTATGGTCGAACCCATGCTCCCTTCATTACAGCATCTAATGCACCAGTGAATGGAACGAGAGTGAAGGATTGAGCTTTGGCATGCCGGGCAAACCTTGCTGCGCCACTCGATTCCTTGCCCCAATAACGTTGTTGTTATACGCTTGTCGCAATACCGTGACTCTTGCTGCAGTACCCCTGCAGCAATTGCCGCGACATATAGCAGTGAGACAAAGGCCCGGGATTCCGGGCCGCACATGAAGGAGGAAGACAGATGGCTACTTGGAAAGTCGCCTATTTCAGCGGCGTTGGCGGACGCCCTGCCACCATGCTTGAGCAGGCGCCGGATGAAATCGAGGTTACTGTAGTGGACCCGGCTCTGTCGGATTCAGAAAAAATCGAGCTTTGCCGCGATGCAGACGCCCTCGTCACCAGCGACGTCAGCACCGCCGTGCTGCAAGAGTGCCCCCGGGTAAAGCTGATCCAGACCCTGAGTGCAGGCTACGACCGGCTGGACCTGGAGGCCATCCTTGAGATGGGCATACCCGTGGCCAACAACGGCGGCGCCAACGCGATTTCGGTGTCGGAGCAGACCCTTGCCCTGATGATCGGCATCAACCGGAACCTGATGGCCCAGTGGGACAGCACCACCCGGCGGCGGGAGTGGCGAAGCGACCTCTACCAGACTGACCTGTCGGAAGTTACCGACAAGACGGTGGGCATCGTGGGTTTGGGACGCATAGGCCGGCACGTGGCCAAACGGCTGGTCGGGTTCGATACCCGGACCATCTTTTACGACGTGGAGGATATTCCGGAGGATGTCCAAAGCGAGGTCAAGGCGTCTCCTGTGTCCTTTGACGAACTGCTGGAGACCTCCGATATCGTCACCCTCCACGTTCCCCTCACCCGGCGAACCCGGGGCATGATGTCGGACCGGGAATTTGGCATGATGAAGGAGACGGCCTTCCTGATTAACCTCTGCCGCGGGCCGGTGGTGGACGAGGCAGCCCTCTACCGCGCCTTGACCGAGGGGAAGATTGCGGGCGCCGCAGTGGACGTTCTGGAGGTGGAGCCCACGCCCGCCGACAATCCCCTGTTCGAACTGGACAACGTGATCATCACCCCGCATATGGCCGGTCAGAGCCAGGAGACCGCCCTGCGGGCAGCGCACTTCGCCTGCGGCAATATCCTCCGCGTGCTGTCGGGACAGGAGGCCGAGTCCCTGGTAACACCGGAATAGTCTAGGGGCCGGTGGCAGTCCCAGGTCAATCGGACGAAAGGGGCGGGCACGGAACGGCTGGCAAGGCACCGGCGTTCCCGCGCCGGCCAGCATCCCACTGACCTGCCCCCGAAAACTGGTCCAGTCTGAGTGCGAGTTTTCCGGGATGATCTAAACTTACGGAATATAAGGATCATCCCGTGAAGAAATCCCGGTACAGTCCCGAGCAGGCGCTATTCGACCTGCGCCAGGCGGAGGAGGGCGCCCAAGTGGCCGAGGTCTGCCGCTAGAGGCCGTCGAGCAGCCTCCCCCATCCGGCGCTGCGAGGCTTCGCGTCGATTGCCTTGAGGGTTGCCCAGAACAAGGCCAGGTCTCCTGCGACCACAGGCAGGCTCGTCGCCGCTTCAAGCTCCGCAGCGTGCCCGAGGAGACGGAGGCCCCCACCACAGACGACGATGGCGTCAACGCTGGGTCCGGTGCGCTCTGCTGTCCTGAGGACGTGCGCCTTTGTGATTGCTGCGTCGTGTTCCCACGCGAGCCTGTCGGACTCTTCAACAGAAGCTACGATACCCTGCTCGATCCAACTCTCCTGCAAGATGACTTCGAAGCCGTTGGACTCGAAGCCGCGCCTTGCCATGGAGGTCCAATCGTCCGTGGCGTAGTAGCCGCCGGCAATGGCGATACGGTGGATGCCCAGGTGGTCGAGTGCGTCGAGCATCGCAGCACCCATCAACACGACAGGTATGCCGGCTGCGTCCGCCACCCGGGACTGCGATTCCCGAGCGCGCTCCGCGTGGATGAGCGAAAACGGGATGCCGAACTGCGCTACGACGTCGGCTCCCGCTACAGCGAGGTCTTGGGCGGCTTCCTGAATTGTGGGGAGCGCCTCAACGATGCGGTCGAGGCGGAATTCGGCCATCGTCCGGCCCAGGCCGCGGGCAAGGAAGTATGCACCTGCGGCGCTCGTTCCGTCGGGGGCCACCCGCAGGAAATCAAGCGGAGTGTCGTTCCAGGGCTGCGTGGAACTGTTCACTTGTCTGGGGCAGGACTATCACTTGGGAGTTCTCTGCCCAGGTTGCTACGGCTTCTGCGGTGATGCGGTGCCTCTCGCGCCCTTTCCTGCTGGCGTTATTAAGCAGTTCTGTCAGCACCATCTCGGTGGTAACTGGCGTTGTAACTGGCGTTGCGCTCTGCAAGGTGAGACTGAGTTCTCTGGCCTTGGTGTTCAGGCTGTCATTGCTGTTGAGCAGTGCTATCCAGTAGCCGGTATCGGCAAAGACCTCGGGCATTACTCTTCTCCCTCGGGTAGTCATACAGGTGATGCCTGTAATTTTTGGACTCGTCGGTGGGGGTGTTGTCCCACAGGCCTGCTGGCGCTGACAGGAGGACTCGGTCAGTGGCCTCCAATATGGTTTCATGTCGCCTTGCTTCCGGTGCTGGTGTAATCTCGAGGGTGACCAGTGTCCCCTCCTCGAGGTCCAGGGGCTCCAGGGGTATCAGTGATCCGTTGATGTATTCGGCTGTCAGTCGCAGGGCCAAGTTGATCCTCCCTTTTGGGGTTGTGCTATCGGGCCTTATTACAGCGGCCTTATTACAACGGGTTGATGTTGCCTGCTGGCCGTTTGGGGGAGGCTGGCTGGTCAGGTCCGGCGGGTCAGCCCTTGACGGGGACGGGTTTATGGACGTCGTCGACGATCTGGGAGTGGTGGCGGGCGGCGCGGGCGTATTCGGAGAGGGAGCCGTTGGGTTGGAAGTGGAGGTCGCGTTCCAGGGGGATGGGCGGGCCTGATATGACGGCGCCGTTACGCGGGTTACGGATTTTAATGCTGACGCGAATGTCGTTGAGTTCAGAGAGGGAGATGTAGCCGAGTTCGGGGCACTGGAAGCCGAGGTCGGCGAGGCCGAACATGGTGTCGTCGTCGTCGGGGTCGATGGCGAAGATGAGCCAAGTGGCGGGGCCGGTGGGGTCAAATATCTTGAGGACTGGGGGCATGTTGGCTCTCTGATCTGGCCAGTTTTCGTGGGGCTGATGGCTAGAGGTCTCATGGATGGGATTATGGGAGGTCATGGCCTGGCAAGGAACTCCCAAATTGGCGATCTCCTGACGGAAGTGTCGGCGCAGCCGCCGCGGGCGCCGTCTCTAATCAGTACGAGGGAGATCATATAGCTTAGCTGCGGCTATTGCTAGCTAGAGAGCTACATAGCGGAATCTCCACTTTTCTCTTAGTGAATTTAAGCTGTTGGAGCCTGGCTCCAACAGCTGGCACTGCTGGTAAGAAGGATCAACGTCTCCATGCGTCGGCCAACTTCTGAACCAGGACCTTGACGGCCATGGCAACGGTAACCGGCCATATGAGAATGAGCCCGGCGTAAGCGACGGTCCAGGCCAGGGGTCCGGGTTTTGGTCCAGGGGCCCGGCGCCGACGTTCATGGCGCCCTTTTCCAAAGGCAACCAAAAGGGCGACACCGGTAGCAAGGTAAAGGATGAGGGCGAGGGCGACAGTTTCCATGGCCGCGTGCAGTCCTACTTTTTGCTGGGATGCAAATCCTCTCGCCGGAGAGTGTCACGTTTTGCCTTGTCGGGTCTGAGACTATTCCCCATCGGTCCCTGCTGCCAACGCGTTAAGGGCCGTTTTCCGGCCTGGCGTAAACGCGGACCGGTGTTGGGGGCAGGAAAAACGGCCTGTTGAGCCTCCTGGGGCCTTTCAGGGCTGTTCTGGGGCGGGTCCGGTCCAGAACGGTTGAATTAATCCTGCCTCAAGCCCTTCCACCTGCAGGCCCTGCTGCAGGCGACGGCTCTTGAATGAATAGAGAGGGACCCTGTCGGTAGCCCGTTGTGGCCCGGGGCGGTTTCCATCGGAGGAGGTTGACGGCGATCACCGCCAATCGGTGTAGTCCACCGCCAGGCGGGCCTGAACTGGCGCTATAGATTCTACAATCCGGTGCTTCCGTCCGGTTGCAGGCCCATTTCTCCAGGGATGTTTCGCAACCAGAAGGCCGCTATCGACTCGCCCAATGCGACGTTACTAGTCTACGGCGTGTGGACATTTAGCCCGCACACAGTCAGCGTTGCAGATCCCGAAGGGTCTGCGGTGCTATTCTCCGGTCCTTCGGGCCAGTTTCACCGGCGCTCGGGGCGTCGGTCAGAGCTTTCCCGTCACGGAGCGTTGGCCCCCTGCCTTGGGAAAGAGGTTCCTCAGCTTGATGGCGGCGTTGGCGTTTCTCTCGTGTCTTGTCCCGCAGGTCTCGCAGGTCCAGTACCTTTCCCGCTTGATTTTCGCGTTATAGGTCTGGCATGCGTTGCATAGCTTGCTGATGGGGTAGAACCGGTGGGCGACGACCACGTCGGTATGCCGCCAGTTGCACTTGTATTCTAGTTGCCTGCGGATTTCTCCCATTGAAGCGTCCGCCTGGGCCTTGGGAGTGAGTCCCTGCTTCATTCCCTGGACGTTCAGGTCCTCGATTACCAGGGTGTGGTACTTCCTGGTCAGGGTATGGGTCATTTGGTGAACGGCGTTCTGCCTTATGCCTCTTATCCTGCGGTGACATCTGTTGATGCGCCTCTGTGCCTCGTGCCAGCCCCGGGAACTCCGTTGTCGTCGGGCTTGGGCCCTCTGCCAGCGCCGGAGCCTGCGTTCGATCTGATAGTAGGCCTTGGGATTCTCGTAGGTCTGCCCGTCGGAGTCGGAGGCGTGGGGATTGATGCCGGAGTCCACAGCTCCTGTAATTCTTTGGTCCGGCTGCGGCCTGGCTTCCGGTTCCTTGCAGTACTTGAGGCAGAGATACCACCGGCCGTTCTGCAGCCTGATGTGGGCGTCGTGATATATGCCCTTCGGCAGGGTGTGAGCCAGCTTGGCAAAGCCTATTACAGGCAGGCGGGCCCGCCGCTTGCCGTTGTAGCGGATCTGCTGTACTCCGCTGGCTGCCCTGAAGGATCCCTCGCCGGTGAGTTTCCTTTTTAGGAACTTGGGAACCCGGGACTTGGTATTGGGGTTGCGCCAGTTGGCGACGGCTTTGCCGAATTCCATGAAGGCGCCCTCGGCGACGCGGCTGGCCATTTTCGTGACGAAGGGGTAATCCTCGTGCTTGCAGGCGTTGAAGGCCTTGTATGTGTCTTGCCAACTGGGCCACGGGAGCCGGTTAATCCGGTGGAACCGGTGGGTGGCCACGGCCAGGTTGTAGCAGAAACGGCCTACTCCCAGGACCTGCCGGCAGTATTCTTCCAGGTTGCGTGTCAGCCGTAGGGGGATTCTGGTTCCTGCGGGAACCCATCCTTCAAGGCATGACGATTTCCGTTCTGCTGCTTTCAAGATTTCTTCCTCGGTCTAAATGTCCACAGGCCCTAGATGAACGCCGTGGACCGCCACCCGGTCCCGGTAGTATTCCGGACAATGCTTCAGGCTACCAGGCTGAGCTGGGCCGCTGCCACCACTGAAAGAATAGCAAGCAGAATGGCCATTGCAACGGTCCTTGGGAGCACAATTCAGGGGCTGAGCATGACCGCCAGTCGAATTGAGCCGCCCAACTGCAGACCGATTACAATGGTATGGTGAAGGGCGAGGCGCAAAAGGCCGGCCTGTCTTGCATCAGCCCGAATGCCGCTAACCCCGGGGCGCAAGTAGAGAGTCCCCACGGCGCCGGACGACAGAGACCGAAGCGGTCCGTGGAAAGACTTTCACCCAACGTCGGCACAGCAAAGATACGATATGACGGTAGCTGGACCTTGTTCTTCCTGCGGGCCAACTGCACCTGTCCCGCACTGTTTCCTCCAGCGCAAGACCATCACCTCCCGACGTAGAACGTTACTGACACTTTCAGTCAGACCAATAGTTGATGTTCATACTCTTCCAAGTATCTGCGCACCCTAGCAATTGAGGATGCCTCCCGGTCGGCGCCGATAAAGGCACAGCCCAGCTTCCGAGCAGCCAGGGCGGTACTGGCGCGGGACAGCATTAGTGGGTCGCAAAGGACCTGCCCGGGCCTGGCGAAACGCTGGGTTATCAGCTCCAGGCCAGCGTCGTTCCGCTGCCATGACCGAAGTTCCGGTGCGCCTTCCACGGAAAGGGGCACTTCAATGACGTCGTCTCCAGCGGGCATCCGAAAGCCTGGCTTACAGTAGACCAGAAGTGGCTTGCGCGGCATCTGAATTCGGTGCGGCGGACCGGACCGATTTCCCGTGGCGTTGTCCCGATAGTCGAACTCGGACAGCCACTGGAGGCCTTCATGCTTAAGTCCCTCCAGGGTGTCTGGCAGCCGGTCAGCTCCACTGATAACCACCAGTACGCCCTCGGGTCGCAGCGCGTGGCGGCAAAGGCGGCTAGGTCAGGCAGCAGGGGAAGGGATTCGGGTCCGTGGGGCGGATGAGTGATGATGGCGTCTACACTGGCGGGAGATACCAGTGCGTGGAGGTCGCCCAATCCGACCTGGTGCAGGGTGATCGCCTCATCGAGAGGTGTCGCCTGATCAACTGCCAGAACCGCGTCATCCGCCTCTTTACGCCCCTCTTCGTTGAGCCGCCGAATGGCTGACGCCAGGCTTCTTGCCGTCCCGCTGGACACCAGTTCCAGGGCCCGATCCTGGACTTCCGTCGGCTGGGTCAGGGCATGCTTCGCATCGCTGATCTTGATGCGCCGTTCCCTGACCGCCCGCTGCAGGGCAACCGCGGCCGGCCACTCGGCCGACATTACCCTGCCGGCATCCCGCACCAGTGGGGGACTAACCGCCAGCCGTTCCGCGGCCTGCTGTTGGCTCAGACCATTAGGGGGTTTTGCCGAATGGTCTGGCTGGCTCCGGTATTCAGCGCTCCTGCGATCTCCGCCGGGCCTGGAGGCTTGGACAGTCCATGGGCGATCAACGCCCGCTGGGTAGCATCCAGGTGTCGTCAGGCAAGGTTCTTGGCGAGGATGTACTCAACAGGATCGGCCTCGGAGTCCAGGTGTATGTAAAGCGGAACCACGCCGACCGCGAGGCAGGCACGCTGGCGGTGGCGGCCGTCAATAACCTCGCCCCGCCAGACGGCGATTGGGTCCAGCAGGCCTTGCTCGCGGATGCTGGCCACCAGTTGCTGGTAGTCCTCGGGAGCCATCTCGGGAAAGAGCACGGCAAACTCACTGGTGGGGTATTCCCGCCTGGGTGTAGTCATCGGCTCCTCTCCTTCATCCAGGAAACCTCGAGATTAGGTACACACCTTTACTCTAATTGATGGTGGCGGAAATCCCTTTTCCCTCCTTGTCCCCGGTGGACCGCCGCCGTCCTTTGACCGGCGGAAATGGTAGATTCGGGAATCAGGACAAATTGTGGCCTTTCTCAATGATGGAACAGACCTATGCCGAATCTTACGGGTTGGAATTTAGCCACTTCTTCATTGGTCACCGACAGAGTAAGTCTGGGGATTGTCCTTCGGCATCCTCAGGCTCGGCGCTTAGTTGCTGCAGGGAAGGGAAGAAGGTGGCCTGGCGCTTTTCCCTGAGACGGTAGCTTTCCCCCCGATTGTTAATCGCTTGGCTGTTCTGGAGCAGCCGGTCCAGGACGGCCCAAGCAATGACCGAAGGGCGGGCAATCGGCTCGCCAGCTCCTGGGCTACTATTGGAACCTGACGTGCTGGGAGGCCACCGGTCTGGTTCTCACTCCCTTACCGGCGGTCATCAGCCTGACTGGCCCCAAATGCCGGTAGTCAGGAATTACCACGGTATCACCGTGTTCCATAGCCTCCCTGTTGCGGTGTTGCGGTGGCCATGGGACCTCTACGTTATCAAGCGGAAGATGGTCGAAGAACTGTCACCCGACAGCGCCCCAGGCCTACAACGCTGCCGTGCACCGGTATTCCGGTGTACCAGTCCCGTTGAATTGCAACCCCACAGGCCTGTAGTTCCGCAGCGCCCCGACACTGGTGTATTACAGTGTTGTTGTGTTGCAAGACTGCAACTCTGCCGTGTGGCGGTGTCACGGTGTAACGGGCCCGTTAAATTGCAACCCCACAGGCCTACGGACGGTGATGGCAACTGGGTCCGATCCTGGCGGGCGTCCCTGGTGACTTATGGGAAGTCCCAGCATCAGGCGCAAGCCCTTATACGTGATGCGGTGGCATCCGTGGTGGCCTATGCTAAAGAAGCGGGCAAGCCCATCGTGCTGGAGAAGCTGGACTTCCGGACCAGGAAGGCCGCCCCGGAGGGGGAGTCTCCCCGCTACAACCGAATGCTCTCCAGCTTCAAATACAGCAATATAAGAGCCTGCTTCCTCTCCAGAGGCTGTAAGTATACCAGGTCAACCCGGCCTTCAGTTCGGTCATTGGCCGGGTCAAGTTCATGGAGCGTTACGGGCTCAGTGTCCACCAGGCAGCGGCCCTGGTGCTGGCCCGACATTTGCTCGGCTGTTCCGAGCGCATCCCGCGCCGACGGGTCTGTCCTGTCGGCAATGGGGTCCAGGTCGCCTTCTCCGTACCTGTAAGGAAGCGGGTGAAGCACGTGTGGGCGTGCTGAGGAGGGGTTCTGGGACAGCTGGGACCGGCGCTTACAGCGCAGCACCGGCTGGGAAAGCGGCGACGCAGACCCAATCCGGTTCAGGCTGTCCGGCGGGCCGAGGTTCGCGGGGTGGCTTGAACGGGGACCAGTTCGGTGTTCCCGGGTGAGAGTCACGGGCGGAACCGTCTTGTACTGTTGGGGCGGCGGCGCGGCTCAGACCGCGTCTTGAAAACTGTCTGACGTAAGTCCCGCTACTAAAATCAACTTTTTTTGCAACGGCTTGTAACTGCACGGCGAATAGCATGGTACCACGATAGGCGCCTGACATCAGAAGCAACAGTCCGACAGGCGCGTCACCCCCGTCGCGTCCATGGCCTCTTGCAGGGTCCGGAACTCGCGGCTCCACTCGGCTGTTTGGGCTTCAACATGCGGCCTCCGGTAGTGTCGACAGGAAGTCCTGTGGATTTTGCTGTCGTGGGCAAAGACCCTTTCGTTATAGACTACGAACCCGGTTCCCCCAGGTGTTGGAGCAGGCGAGGGAGATTGCGAGAACATTGTGATCACCTCACGGCTGCCTGCGGTCATTCCGGCCAGGGTTAGGGCGGACGAGTTCATAGTCCGCCCGGGACCGGGTTCTTCGCTCTTGGCCAGGCTCTTGGCGGTCGATCGCCCACAATCCTTCAGAGCTTCAAACCACAGGCGCCGTATTGCAGAGAAGCCACTTGCCCGGCTCACATCTCGGTATAGGTGGTATTGCTGGCCATAGAGGGTCAACCAGCGTTGAGGGAAACGAGGGCCCCGAGTCAATTTACAGATTCGGCGGCGGATTACGTCACCAGCACAAAAGCCAGGACAGCTACCAAGGCAACTCCCAGGATAAAGGCAGGAGCTCCAATGCGAAACAACCTTTCTCGCGTTGTAGTTTGGGGGGCCACAATCAAAAAAATGTACTGCGCATTGGCAGTCCCCCGAACCCCGGCATGACCGTGATACCGAAGGCCAATTTCGTTGGTAAGAACATCGGAGTCCAGAACATCGCAACATCGGGAATATCGGTTTGGGCTGTCACCTGGGGCTTTGCGGCATATCTCGCCCACATCCAGTACTATCTGCCCCTGTCCCTGGGAACGGGCGCGCCGGGTGATTTGCCGAACATACCTGGAAATGGCGGCTGTCTCACGGTCGGTCCACATGCTCTACCTCCGCGGCCCGTACCCGTAAGACTGGATGGATCCCTTTTTGCAACTTACGCTCGCTCTCTGGCGCCACCAAGAAATGGCAAAACTCACCGTTCTCCCAACCTGACCTTTTCTGACGGCACACGCCGATTGACTCCCCGACGCCTATAGCTTCCACATCCCAAAGGTGCACACGGTTCTTCACAGCACCGCAGGCTGGCGTTCTATTGTACGAATCTTTAGCTGGCCAAGTCTTGCAAGCACCCACTTCAGTTTCCTGGCTATCAGGGCAAGCCTTGGCGCCAATGTGGATCTTGGCCGCCTCTGATCTAGACTGCATCCGCCTTTAAAAGGGAAGGTAATGCGTCGAAACGAGGAGCGCAGAGTTTCTGAAACCGTACTCCGCAAAAGCCTCCCCCGCGGACTAATACACTATTGTAAAACCGTAGGTGTATGAGCCATGTGTTTTAGGCGACATAAACTGTAGCAGTATTGCGGCAAAAGCCATCTTCAACTTCGTAGAGTTGGGATGTGTTCATCAAGTCGTGAAAAGCGGCAGCCCAAGAGTCGCTTTTGGTCATCGGGGACAGTGTTCCCGCTTTTTCGTTAATTGCCCTCAAGAGCACGGCGGTGCGAACATTTTGCACTGTTTTGATGAGTTCTTGTCGCTCGTGAGGAAAGCAATTTGGTCCTGCCTGCGGACGCCTTCGGACAATGATTACCGGCCTTCTACCAGAGCCACATGGGCGTTTTCAGCTCGAAGGTACGCCACGCCGGCAAGTACTGCTCCGGCTTACCTACTCCGCTTGGGTGTCCCTGAAGGGAGAGTTAGCTCGGCGCGGGAGCAGCAGTTCATGCCTCAGGATGAGCCGGGGCAGCACAATGTCCGGGTCCTGGGACAGATGGAACAGGCCGGAGGCGGATCCACTCGGGAACGGCGGCCAAGACGTGAGGGCTGCCGGTGTGGTTAGCATCATCCCAGCTATATGCTCCCGCTTAGGTTGGTAGGGGGCTCATAACTGCGGGCTGAAATCTATACTAATCTATGACACTTGCTGGTTGATAACTGCCAGTTTGCATAGGTACGATTGCAGTATCGGCCCTCCGGTTATGTGACTGATTCCATTTCCAGGGCTTCCTTGCAAGGGTAAACCAGTTGCTAACCTGCCAGCTCATAGAACTGCAACCCTGCCAGCGCCAGACGGCGGCTTTCCACCGCCACGCCGCGGCGGCGCGGATCGCCCGCAACGACCTCATCGCCCGGTGGCGGGAGGAGGGTGGGCGCTGGTACGTCAGCGTACGGGTGGAGATTGAGGAGGCGGAGTAAACCGGCCACTATGGAAGCGGTGTGCTGGGCATTGACCTGGGCCTAGAGACCTTCGCCACCATTGCATACCCTGATGGAACAATTGAGAAGGTCCGGGCTCTGGAACCGCTCAAGCCCAGCCTCCGGGCTCTCAGGCGGTCCCATCGTAAGCTGGCTCGCCGCAAGGAGGACAGCAACAACCGGGCCAGGGCCAGGAGGGACTTGGGCCGGAGACACCGCTGGCTGGCAAACATCCGCAAGGACTTCCTGCACCAGGTGTCTCACCGCATCACGGCCTCTGCTGAGGTAATCCAGGTGGAGGATGTGTCCCTGAAAGGCTGGCAGCGGATGTGGGCAAAGAAACGGTAAGCTGGGCTTGGAGGACCGGCGGTGGCTCTGCCCCAGATGCGGAATGGCGCATGACCGGGACGTCAATGCAGCCCGGAACATCAGAGATTATGGGCCGTGAGCTACACGGTCCCTGCCTGTGGACGCTGGTGGAAGACCCGCTCCGGCGGGCGACAGCGGTGGAAGCAGGAACGAGGCTAACCTGTGCCACTGTCACTGGTCAGTAGATTATTGCAGGTTGTGTAGATTAGGTTAGTTTCTCATTAGCGGGATGCTTCAGGTTATGCCCACCGAAGCTGCGACCTGGATTCCTCAGGTACTTCCGGCTTGCCCATGCGGTAACCGATACGCGGCGCGGGAAATATGTACTTCGGGCTGTCGGCATTCTCGCCCAGCTTGCGCCGTGTGAATAATCAGGGACTACCTACCAGAAAATCGTAAAATAATCAGGGTCATTAGGCCAGTTATTCAGGAACATCCAACCACTCTGAAGATCCGATCAGAGACCATTGAGGCACTTCAAGACGAGGT
>MPMM01000038.1 GCA_002238505.1 SAR202 cluster bacterium bin22
CTTTCGCCACCATCGCCTATCCGGATGGGACTGTTGACAAGGTCCAGGCTCCGGAACCGCTCAGGCGCAGCCTCCGTTCCCTCAGGAGGTCCCAACGTAAGCTGGCTCGCCGCAAGGTGGGCAGCAAGAACCGGGCCAGGGCCAGGAGGGACGTGGGCCGGAGACACCGCAGGATGGCAAATATCCGCAAGGACTTCCTGCACCAGGTGTCTCACCGCATCACGGCCTCTGCTGAGGTAATCCAGGTGGAGGATGTGTCCATCAAAGGCTGGCAGCGGATGTGGGGACGCAAGACGTCGGACCTGGCTCCCGGGGAATTGCTGCGTCAACTGGAGTACAAGGCCAGGTGGCGTGGCGGAACTTTCCTGAAGGTGGCTAGGGACTTCCCTTCCACCCAGCTATGCCACGACTGTGGACATAGAAACGGCAAGCTGCACCTGGAGGTCCGGCGGTGGCGCTGCCCCGGATGCGGAATGGCGCATGACCGGGACGCCAACGCAGCCCTGAACATCAGGGATTATGGGCCGTGAGCTACACGGTCCCTGCCTGTGGACGCTGGTGTAAGACCCGCTCCGGCGGGCGACAGCGGTGGAAGCAGGAATGAGGCTAACCCATGTGCCACTGTCACTGGTCAGTAGATTAGTGCAGATTGTGCAGATTAGGTAAGATCCTCATTAGCGGTTCCGGCTTATCTCAATTGAGAGGTGAATCTGTTCCAGGTTACTGCGCTGCTGGGCTGTGGCCTGCTCTGCCGCAGGGCAGCAGGTGGGCGCCGCCGTGGGTCCACGTCCGGGTACCGACGCGTTCGCTCCGGCAGTCCATGCATTTTTGAACGCACTTGCGGCAGATCTCCCTGCCCTGGAAGAGCAGGGGTTCATCGCGCCTAATCCCGGAGGGTTCCTCCTCCGGCGGCCTGGTCATCTCGGAGAGGAGGTTGAGGAAGGATTCGCGCATGGGCTTGATGATCCGTCCCGGATCGCTCTCGGGCTTGTTGCCCGCGTCCGCGCCGGCGAAGCCCGTCTTATCCTGGGTCGTCTCCCCGGTTTCGTACCGCCACAGCGCGCCGGTCAGGGCGTTGAGGGCGGCTCCCGTCAGGTCCCGGGTTCCGCAGCTGAGGAGTCCGGCCTCTCCGGCCGCCCACAGGGCCTGGATGGCGGCGCCGTGTCCGCTCTCGCTCAGGATCCGGTAGGCCCTGGGCAGTCTCCCCTCCGCTGCTCTGTGCCACCGGTCCGGGTCGGCCAGTTGCCTCTCCCGCCGGGCCTTTACCATTTCCTCCAGGGACTTCTCCTCGATGGGTCCCGCCATCTGGTAGAGTTCCACGCCGCCGTTCCGGGGGTTGACCGACCATTGGCGCAGCTGCTCCGCCTCCTTTTCCAGGCCGTCGACGGTTTCCAGGGCCGCTGGGATCAGGGTGTTGATCAGCCAGCTTGCGGCCATCCGGCCGTGTTCGGTCGTCTCCTGGCGGGTGGTGGGCCCGCCCTTCCGGCACCTTTCGGCCAGCGGTTCCAGCAGCCGGTCCGATTCCTCGCGACCCAGCTCGCTGGCGTAGCGGTTGATCATGTGGGCGACCACCGGAGACAGCTCTTCGTCGCCGTCCTGGCAGCCGATGATGACGTTCTCGTAGGGTATATCCGTCATGCGGCGGCGTCCTCCTTCTTCTTTCTTCCTCTTGATGCGGGCTGGGGCGCCTTGCGGCTCTTTCTGGGGATGGGCGGCCGGCCCTTCTGTTTCTCCTCGTCGGTCAGTCCGGCCAGCATATCGACGATCTGGAGCAGGTCCACGTTGCGGCCGGTCAGCTCGTGGGCGTACTTGCGGATGAAGGCGACGAGGTTCTTCTCCTCGATACGCCAGGTGTTGCCCGAGAATTGCTCGTCGTGCTGGTCCAGCTTCGCCTCGTCGGTGGTGGCGGTGTACCGGACGGCGGGCATGACGCCGGAGAGGATCCGGGTGCGGACCCAGTGGTCGTCGACGCCGAGGATGCGGGCCACGTCCCGGGCGGTGTACCAGCCCTCGTGGTCCCGTCGGTTGATGCCCAGGCGCTTGGAGCGCACCACTACCGAGTTGACGCTGCGGTTCATGATGTTGGCGATGCGCGGCATGCCCATGGTGCCGGCCAGGTCAACCAGCTTCTGGTCGTCGGCCCGGGTCCACCGCTTGCGTGCGTAGGAGCGGGTGATGTTCAGCTGCTGGATCATTCCCTTGATCGAGATCTCGCTGCGGTTGAGCCGGTGGGCCAGTCGTTGCACCGAGGCCCGGTTGTGCTCGTAGCCCACGCGGACTATGTCCTTCTCCTCCTCGGTCCAGGGACGCTTGGTGGCTGGCGGGTTTACGATGGGCCGGAGCATTTTCTTCAGGCCGGCCCGGCAGATCAGGCATAGCTTTCTTGGGTCCTCTTGCGGCTGCAGGCCCTCGCTGCCCTGTATCTCGTGCTTGACGATCAGCTTGATCATCAGGAAGTCGTGCCGGTCCAGGGTCCGTTCCTTTCGGTACCTGTTGCCGCAGATTACCCTCCGGAGTCCTTCGTCCGGTTCGGGTTCCTGTTCGTGGGGCGTCGCCCCTGGTCTTTTCGAAGCTGGCATGGGAATGTGCCAGAGGGTTACGGGCCTGGCTGCTTGCTTTATCCGGGTCATCCTGGCGGGTTCCTCCGCTGGTTGTTTTGTTCTTCCGGGAAAGGAAAGAAGGCCCGCGGGTTGTCGGGCCTTCCTTTAATCCAAGCTGTGGTTGCGTCTTCTACGGCGTAGCCGCTACCGGTGGCTGCAGGCGTTGAGCATCTTCTGGGCTATGCCCCCCAGCAGTTCGGCGTCCAGCTGGGCGTCCTCCTGGCGGCTGGCCACCTTGACGATTCGCGTGGAGTTGATCACCATTTCGGTGTGCCGGTTGCGGACCTCGACGTAGGGCCAGCGGTCCTGGGCAACCAGCAGCGCCAGGTTGCTGGCGTGCTCGTACGCTCCGGGGCTGACGGCGTGCTGCAGGGCCGAGGGCAGGGCGATGGTCAGGGTTCCGTGGACTAGGGCGTCCAGCCTTTGCTCCTCGCAGTCCTGGCAGGTCGCGGCGGCGATGGCCGGGGCCAGGTGGTTCAATTCCTGGAGGGTCTGCTGGTGGAAGTGGGGTCTGACCTGGTACAGGAACTTGTCCAGGATGGGCGACAGGTCCTCGGGGAGGTCGCTCTCCTCTTCCCGGTTGAGCCAGCTTATGATGCTGTCGGCGTCGGCTTCGGGTCCGTTGCTGATTGGGGTGGTCATCTTCTCATCCTCCGTTTTTGAAGTTCATCTGCAGGGGCCTGGGGCGCCTGCGTTTTTGATTCTGCCACCCGGTCGCTCCGGCTGCGTCAGCGCCGGAGTCAATTCCAGCTCTGGCCGAAGGCCGCTGGATTTCCTATTGGTCGTCGACCAGCTGCCAGACCCGGCTCTCCGCGACGTCTGCGTCGACCTTATTGAGGTAGTAGGCCATGTCGAGATCAGACAATTTCATCGCGGTTTGGAAGCAGCTCGGGCAAAAAATCCGGTGGATCGGGCTGGCCCCTCGAGAGTTGAGCGTCAGCTTTATCATGAGGCGGGTCACGCTCATACCGCAGGGTCGGCAGTTGACCTCGGTGGTCATGGGAACGGTCTCCGGCGGCACTGCCGCTGGCCGCCGGTCCAGGCCGGCCATGTCGGCGCGGCGCTCGGCGAGGTACTGCTCCATCTCTTCGCTGTTTAGGCACAGGGCTTCCTGAAAGCAGAGCTGACAGAACCTGACGGTGATGGGATTTGGGTCGGCCACCTTCAGGGTTGGGCTGAAGACTGGTCCCTGGATCTCCTGGCCGCACTTGCGGCAGGTATGGTTATGCCTGGGACGGTATAGCGGTTGCATTGGCGCGGTTCTCCTGGTCTGTTTCTCTGTGCTGTGGCGGCCCGTTTCATTTCTGCGGTGGCGGGTCGATTATAGGGCAGGTTCTGTATCTCCCGCCCTTTGCCATGGGTCTTAACGGCATTCGTTTCAGCAGCCGTCGCTCATTCCGGCCAGTTGGAGCTGGCCGCTGGCCGGGGCCGGGTTCTTGGCAGTCTGCTCGGCGTCCCTGGCGCTCAGGGCGGCTCTTGCCTCGGCGTTGACCGTTGTGGCCGGCAGCGGGGCGCGGCCGTCGGTTAGGCGGCGCATGGCGGCCAGGGTCTTCAGCTGCCCGGTGGTCAGCTCGTCCAGCTCCCTTCTCAGGCTGGTCCTTGGCTGGGGGTCCGTGCTGTTCCGGGCGGCCGCTCGCGCCCGGCTCAGGATCCTGCGGGCGGTCCGGTCGGTGGTGTCCAGTACCGCGGAACGGCGGTCTGTCGGCCGGTGGGGGTTGAACCGGAACATGGTTTTTCCTCCCTTCTTATGGCATAAAAAAAGCCCCCGTTATCGGGGGCGTTGCATAATTCCTGTTCTGCCGGAGGCGGGGTCTCAAAATTGAGACCCCGGTCCTTGAGTGGAGTCTCAAGGGTTATGTTTGTCCTTGTTACGACTTTGCCGTTCCAGTGATGTCGGAAATATTCGTCTCAGAGCTGGTTCTCTCTCAGCAGGGCTTCCAGGATTTCCTCCTCCATCTCGATTGTGTGTATCTCTTGTCTGACTAGCTGTTTTTCGTGCCGGTTTACGGCCTCCAGCGCTTGTCTCAATGCCCTGACCGGGCTGCGGTCCAGGATGGTGATGTTGGGGGACCCGTCGGGCTCCCGGCGGAGGTAAACTGTGGCCATGCATTGGCATCTGGTCCTGGCCCGTCCGGGCCAGAGTTTTTGCCAGCCCTCCCTGCGGGGTGGCAGGATTACGGATTCCAGAATGACCACGTCGGTCCCGCGACGGCCCACCCAGCGGTTGTCGTCCTCGTTCTGGCTCCAGGTGAATGTTTCGTCGTTTTTGCTCCAGGGGAGATTCACTGGTCTTCCCTCCTTCATTGGGGGAGGCTTCTGGCCGGCCTTCAGCTGATGGTCATCTTGTGGGCCAGGTGGACGGCGTCCAGGGGGCTTGTGTTGCTGATCAGGTCCATGACGCTGCGGGGGCTGTCTCCCCAGGGGGTGTTGGCGAAGGCGCATACCATCCAGGGCTCGCCGTCGGCGGTGACGGTTATGGACAGGACCTGGTGTGCGGCGTTAAGCGGCGGCAGGTTGCAGCGGCGCAGGTTGGGGTTGGGCAGCTTGCCCACCCTGCTGTTCAGTCCGGCGGCGGTCTCGATGGCCACCGTGATGTGCAGGTCTCCTGGTGACGCGGTGGCCAGGTCGTCGTCCTCGACGGTCCACAGCGGGGCCGGGTTGTCCGGGTCAGTTGCGGCCAGTTCCTTCAGTTGCTCTTCCTCTAGCTGCAGCAGCTTCATGCTTTCCACGATCATCTCCGGCGTTGCCTGTTCGGCGAACCACTTCATCGTGGCCTGTCTACCCGCGGCCTTCGGCGCCTCGGTGAAGCCCAGGTCCTGCAGCACGTCTTTCTTTTCCCCTTCGTCCCAGGCCGTCAGGTGGATGGTGAAACCGAAGAGTTCCCGGTCCGGGTCCGGCTGCAACCGGGCGGTTCGCCGGGGGTTGTCCTGGTCGTGGGCCTTCAGCTCCTGGTGAAATCTGGTGTAGGTGCTGGGAAAGGCCCGCAGGCTCATGCCGTTGATCCGGGCAGTGGCCTCGTTCCGGCGCAGCGTCCAGCCGTTGGTTGTTTCTTCCATTCGGTCAATCTCCGTCCCGTGGCATCCGGGCCTCAGGCATGGCCGTCGGCCCGGAGTTCCGGCTGTTGTCTTCTCTGGTCAGTGCTGGATGCAGGGGTCCTCGGCCGGGTAGTAGAAGCCGCAGACGTCGCAGTAGCGGCCCGGGGCTTGGGGTATCGTCCCCTCCTGCTCGGCCGCGTAGAGGTAGCGGTGCATCGGCTGGCTGGCGTCGAAGTCCTCGTGGGCCGCGATGGTCAGGTGTTTCTCCGGGTGGGTCCCGTTGTGGATGGTTTCCATTTCCGCTAGGGAAGCTCCGCCGGGTACGGCCGGTTCCATGCAGTCCTGCACCAGTCCGACCAGGGTGTCGTTGTCCTCGTCGATGTGGTGGACCAGCATATCCCATGGATACCCGTTCCACGCCAGTCTCACCGCCGGCGGGTTCTCGCCGTGCTCGTCGGCTCGGTTGGCTATCAGGGTGTTCATCTGGGCTTCGCTCAATAGTGTTGCGGGCATTACGTCCTCCTGTGTGTTTTCAAGGATGTTGGCTTGGGCGTCCGGTCCGGCGCCGTCGCCTTTCCGTCTCCCGAATCTTCCCAACCCGCGCCGCATGATTCATGCGGCGTAATGCCCTCCTTCCGGCGCCTCTGCTGGCCTGGGCTCTTTTATTTCAGGTTGCAGATCTCGGCGTTCAGCTTTCTGACGTCGGTGGTGTCCTTTATGTGGTAGGCCAGCAGGCACTTCTCCTTCCCGTCAGGGAAGTGGGTCCAGTAGCCCTCGACCGAGTTCCTTATCATCGTCTTCTGATGCCACTCCCCGATGGAGGTAACTCCATCCTGCCTGGGCGGCGGTTGGCCGGGGCCGTGTTCTGCCACGCAGTCCATATGTTTCGGGCTGTCGGGCAGGAGGGTAATGCGCTGGCAGCCCAGGTTGAATTCGTCGTTGATGTGCTGTTGCAGCACGGCTCTGCCCTTTTCGTGGGAGAGCATTGCGTCGCTGGTGACGACGAAGGCCAGGGCGGATGCCATGAAGATAGCCATTGAGGCGACCAGGAAGGTCATCGCGCTCCTGCTTTTTCCCCGGGCGAAGTGCAGGTAACCCGAAACTGGCAGGCCTGCCAGCGGCAGCGCCAGGAGTCCGGCCATGCTGCCTACGTTGATTGCCTCCTGTCCCGTATCGGCCCAGCCGACGGCCGTTGCTATCAGCGCCGCGGCGCCGGCCAGCGCCAGCGGAGTTCCTGCCCCCGTGGCCAGGTCTACTGGAATGTTCTCATTGCGGTCCAATTTAATTTTTTGCCTCCTGCCGGTGGGTCTCGTCAGCCGTTCATCCCCATGGCGCCGTTTTGGGCGGAGCCTGCCCGGCCGTGCTTTGCCTCTTGCAGGCTGTCGCGTACATAGATCACCAGGGCTGCGGTCGACAGGATGATCAGGGCCAGCGTGCCGAGGCCGCTGATGGTTGCGGCCACCAGCCAGCCCATGTGGGCCTTGACGCTGTGGTCGATCTCCAGGGTGGCGGTTATCAGGTCCAGGTTGTCTGGCGGGACGGCTGGCTTTCCTGGGCGGTGGTTTTCATGGATCCACCGGACCGGGTCCTCGAGCAGCGGTCCCAGCTGTTTCAGCTCCGAGGCCGGCAGGGTCAGCTCCATCCGTCGGTAGTCCAGGGTGGCGGCGTGCCAGCCCTTCTGCGCCGCGATGTTCTTGAGGTTGTCGTGGAACCTGTCGTTGAGACGGTTGTCGAGCCGTACCTTCAGGTCCAGCAGCAGCTGGCTGTCCGGGAGCGTTGATTCCGGGTTTCCCGCCAGCAGTTTGGGCAGTTCCTGGGCTGTTGGCAGCACCCTGGCCCCGGGTTCGGGCAGGGCGGTGTCGTCGTGCACGTTCATGATGCTGAACCAGGTCATGACGGCGCATAGCGCGGTTGCGGCCCCGGCCGCTGCGGTCCACGCAGCTACTTTTACCATGAGGTTGCCCATCCTGATTTCTCCTCCGTTAATTTTCCCGCCTTGTGCCACCTGCCGGTGTTTCGGGCGCAGTTGCTCCGGAATACCTCTGCTGGCGGTTATGGATGGTGTTCTCCGGTTTTCAGTCCCGGCCCCGGTAGGGAACGTAGTCCCGCCAGTTATCCTCGCAGAAGGCCAGTATGTACTCGCGGAAGCGGCGCGGTTCCTGCTGGTGGTCGTCCAGGCACCGTTGTATCGCCTGCTCCCGGTCGCTTTGGCGGTCCTGCTGCCAGTCCTGGAACTGGCTCCAGCCCAGCCCGGTCAGCGCCCACAGGATTAGGGCGGCCAGGGCTCCGGCAAAGCTGCCGATCATCGCGCCGCGTTGGGTTTCGTTCATCGTCGATTCCCCTTCTTGCTCAGACTTTCGCTTCCGACTTCGTTTTGGTGTGCGCCGTGGTCACCTGGATTGTGATTTCAGCGCAGCCCTGGCCGTTGCACCGGTCCTCCTGCTCCGGATTCCGGTTCACCGGGCAGTCCGGTGAGTGCAGGTTGAACGCCAGGCTGGCCCCGGGCTGAAGCAGGGTCCTGCCCAGTTGCCGGGTGAGGTCGAGCCCGTTGCTCAGGGCTTTTTCCAGGGTTCGGTTGCCCAGCAGCTCCGAGTGGCGCCGGTTGTTGATGGTGGCAATGTAGCGGTATGCCATTTTCTGTTTGAATCCCTCAGTCTGATTTCCGGCTTCGGGCCCGGGTCAGCAGCGTGGTGGTGGCCTCGTTCCAGGCCCGGTCGCGTGCTCCCAGGTACTTGCCGGTGTCCGGGTGGACCACCTGGAGCGCCGCGGCGTCGTTCTCCGGGTTGCTCTTCTTCAGGTCCAGTGCGGCTATGACGGTGGACATGTCTCCCGGCTGCTGGCCTTGGTCGATGGTCCAGCGGGCCCACGCGTTGGCCAGGAGGCGCAGGATGGGGTGGTCGTAGGCCAGGCTGTCGTTCCGCAGGATGGGGATGGACGTCAACGGGAAGTCGGCCCGGTACAGGATCGCGTACTTCTCGCCGCATCCGGGCAGGAAGGCGTCGAAGAAGGTCATCAGCCGGTCGGCCACCAGGGCCTGCTGGCCCTGGTCCTCCATCTTCTGGCGGTCGATCCGGTAGGGGCCGCGCTGTATGCCGGTGATTATGACCTCGCCCAGCTCCTTCAGCTGGGTCAGGGTGGTCAGGTAGTTGGTGCCCGCCCTGATGCGGGCTATCTCGTAGGTGGTCAGCCGCTTCAGGTGGTTGGATGCCTGCATGGCGCTGCGGGCGGCGTTGTTGTAGGGGTCCGACTGGTCCATGTAGGTGCGGGTCGACGCGTCTACCGACCGGCTGCGGGCGAACCAGGCGAAGAGCTGGCGCTGGTCCTCGACGCTGCTCACCTCCATGACGGTTATGGGAATCTCCTGGGCCAGCAGGGTCTCGGCAGGGTTCGGCTTGTCGGCCCCTGCGTCGGAGTCTTCCTCTTCCCGATCGCTGGTCAGTCTACTGAGGGTCTGGTTCAGGGCCTCCAGCCTGTGCTGCCCGTCCAGGACGCTGAACTGCTCGGCGGTCAGCTTGATGCAGTCGCTCTCGTGGTCGATCATGCCGGTGGAGCAGGCCAGGGTGATGGGGGGCAGCGCCCAGTGGGCGGTTCGTTCCAGGTAGTCGCTGATGCTGCGGACGTGCCGCTCGATGAGCGGCCGGTTGGCCTCGGTGTAGAGCGCCCACTGGCTGGGGTCCCGGGGCGGCACCAGCTCCAGCAGCTCTCTGACCGTCAGGTTGGTGGTCCAGCCGTGCCGGCCGTTCTGGGTAAAGGGCAGCGCCCGTCTTCCGTTGGTCTCTTGCGCCATGCTGCATACTCCGTTTTAATCTGGCTTGCAGGTGGCCGGCCGGTTCCCTTCGGGCCGTCTGCCTGGCGCTATCCTATCACTGCGGTCGCTTCCCTTTCCCTTTGCTTTGGGACGTTGTCGCCGGCGGCGTCCTCCTTCTGTTGACCGGGGCCGATCACCGTGGCTGCCGGCCTTCCGTTGACGTCGGCGTTTCCGGCCAGCCGGTCGGGGTCTTCCTTCAGCACCGCGACCATCACCTTCTGGTCGTAATGGACGAAGGCCTCGCAGGCGGGGCACTGTCCCGGCGCCCTCCAGTATCCGCTCACCGGCGTCAACGCCTCCGGGGCGATCAGCTGTCGGCAGTAGCGGCAGCCGTATACCTCGCGCAGCATGGTCTGCCGGGCCCGTTTCGGGCTGCGGCCCTGTTGGACGAGGGTCTTCCTCAGGACGCGGTGCATTATCAATCCGTACTTGATGTCCCGGGGAAACCTGGCCTCGTGGGGCAGGACGTGGCATTCCTCGCCCGGGTCCAGGGAGTAGCGGCTCAGGCGGCGCTGGATGCGGTCCTCGTCGGCGTCGGGGCTGCAGGCCCGCATGATCCGGGCGGCCAGCCGGCGGCATATCAGGTTCCAGTCCCCGCCGGAGGGGAAGCCGTAGCGTCTCTGGCGCATGCCGTCGCGCAGCATCTCCAGCTGGCGTTCCTGCTGGCGGGGGTCGTACTCCCGCCGGTCCTGGGCCTGGTGGCTGAAGGGGATTCCCCCGGCCTGGGCGGCGGCGATGGCCGCCTTGCGGTTGATCTTCTCGTGGATGGCCTTGGTGATGTGGCGGCGCGAATCCCTGCGGGTGATGACGGTGTTCCAGTGGACCTGCCACCGGTCGTGGTCGCTCTGGTTCTGGAACTGCAGGTGGGCCTTCAGGTGGGCCAGCTGGCCCCGGGCGGTGCCGCCGGCCAGGGCCGGTTGCTGGGTCGCGTTTGTATCGGCGGTAGTCATGGTCCTCCGGCGTTCAGTTTGTGGTGTCGGGGTTGGGGCTGGTCCTCAGACCTTGTATCTCCAGCATTCGCTGATCATCAGCTCCCCGTCCCTTCTCAGGATGTCGATGGCCTTTTGGGGCCAGATCCTGCCCTCGTCGTCCCCCTGGGTGCCCAGGTGCTTCAGCAGCTCCTCGGTGGAGCCGAAGACCGGCGACAGGGGGGTTCCCTCGGTGGTGGACTCGTAGAGCTGGCGGCAATCGCCGCCGGCCAGCGCCTCGTCGCGGCAGTCGGCCGGATCGGGGGCGCAGTAGGGGTCGTGGAGCACCAGCTCGCTGTGGGCCTGCTCGAACTGGGGCCGGTGCTGGCCCTTCATGCTGGGCCTGGGGGCGTCCTCGCTGGTGTACCTGGGGTGTACCCAGCCCTGGGGGACCTTTCTTATCTGTCTGCCCAAATCGTCACTTCCTTTCGCCTTTGTTTTGCGCGTTGCTCAGCCCTCGGCGTCGGCCATGAACTGCAGGAGCAGCATGGCCGCTCGGGCGTCGGTCAGCGCCCGGTGGGGTTCTCCCTCCACGGTGAGTCCCTCGTATTCCAGGGCTCTCATCAGGCCGTGGAAGGTGTATGTGCGGTGATAGCTGTTCCAGTTGCCCCGGAACCGGGCGTAGAGGAGCATCACGCAGTGGATGTGGGGTGGAAAGTCGTGGGGGGTCTCCCCCTGCTGGGCGGCGGCTCGCAGGGAGCTCTGGAGCATCCGGCGGTCGAAGTCCGCGTTGTAGGCGGCCAGGGGCCGGTCTCCGGCGGTCTCCTGCAGCTGGCGTATCGCCTCGTGGATTCCCGGCGCGCCCTGCAGGTCGGCGTCGGAGATGCCGTGGACGTCGCGGGCGCCCGGCTTGACCGGCCTGGTGGCGTGGACCAGGGTGTTGACCAGGGGCTGTCCCGCCCGGTTGACGGCGGCCAGCTCCACGATCTCGGCGTCCTGTTCCATGCCGGTGGTCTCGGTGTCGATCACCACCGGGTCCTGCTCCATCAATCTCTTCGCGGCCGCTATGGCCTGGCCTCTTTCCTCTTGCATCATTCTGCTGTCCTCCGTGGGATCAGGTTTGTGGCGCTGTTCAGAGCAGCGCCTTTTGACTTTTGGCCGGTTTCGGCAGGTGCTTCAGCGCGGCTTGGTAATTGGGATACTTTTCCGCCAGCCGGCGGGCGTGGCTGACCAGGGCGTTCTCGCCGTCCTCGTCCCTTCTGCCGGCCATGGGCAGGTGGCGGCTGATCAGTTCCTCCCGGTCCGGGATGAAGAAGGCCAGGACGATGGCCATCTCCACGTCCTCCTCGGCCCAGTGGCTGCCGTTCATCAGGCTCTTCCTGACCGCTGTTGGCACCTGGCCCAGCGCCGGCGCGTCGATCCTGATCCCGCCGTGGCCGGGCGTGTTGACGCCGACGATGCCTGGCCCGTAGTCCTCCGGATAGCCCTGGATCTCGCCCCAGGGGCTATCGGTGCAGCTCCCGTCCAGGATTCTCTCGGCAACGGTGGGTTTTGTTGCTCTCATAGGCTCCTTTCTATTCTGTTGGCGTGGGTCTCCCGCTATCTATTTGGCGCCGGAGGCGGCGCGGCCGTTGTAGGTCAGGGTGAACCGGCCGTCGATGCTGGTTACGCTCATCGGCTCGTCGGGGTTGTCGACGCTGGTCCCCAGCCTCTCGACCATCCGCTTCATCTGCATGCTGAAGCCCTGGTTCAGGCTTTCCATTCCGGCCACGGCCTGCTCGTGGTAATCGCTCCGCATCTCGTCCAGGGCGTCGTCGGCGTTGGCGCATTCGTTGAAGTCGTCCTGGTCCCAGAAGGCTTGTGAAAGCAGGTCGGAGACGGTGCCGGCGGTGATCGCGCCCGGTCGGTAGGAGACCCGGACGTCGTACTTCTGGCCCTCGATCACTAGGTCGGCCGGCACGGTGACGGCCTTCCTGTTCTCCCCTACGTGGACGGTTACGGCCGCCACGTTGGTTATGGGGGCGAAGCTCAGGTCCTGGTCCTCCGGACGGCGGCCGTTGGTGACGGCGTCGACGAACAGGATGGGGGGCAGTCCTCCGTCGTTGGGGGCCACCTCGTGGCTGACGTGCACCGTGTGGCGGTGGGTTATCCGGCCGCTGACGGGCACCAGCTCCTGTTCGGCCTGGTACAGGGCGTGGGCGGCGGTAACGAACTGTGCCCCGGTGGCCTGGCTGTCGTCCATCCTTACTGCAGTTCCTGCCACGAAGATGGGGGCGCCTCCGCCGTGCATCTCGTCGAAGCTGGCGTCGCGTCCCAGGCTCATCTGGTAGACGTCCCCCTTCTCCCGGGGCGGGGCCTTTCCGGCGTCGATGGCCGCCTGCAGGCGGTCCATGGTCTCCTGCCGCAGCCGGCGCCACAGGGGGGTTTCCCGGCGGATGTGCAGCCCCCGCGAGCGGTCCAGGCTTTCCAGCTGGTTCAGCTCGTCGGCGCTGATGGGCGTCAGGGACCGGCAGTGATGTTCGATGGCCCGCTGCCAGAAGCGGTTGCCGCTGCCCGGCTGGCGGACGTGGTAGTTGACCTCCCACGGCAGGGGGTGGCCGTGGACCTGGAATCGGACCCCGGCGATGAGCGCGTTGAAGCCGAAGGCGACCGCCGGCGCGTCGGCGTCGCCCGGGTAGGTGACCTGGTAGCTGGAGGCGGTGTCGCCGGAGTAAACGTAGCGTACGATGCCGATGCCTGCGGGCGGTTCCTTCCGGTCCACCTCGTCGCCGTTGATGGCGGCGGGCTGGGGGTAGTATTCCAGCATCGCGGTCAGCCTCTTGACGGCGTCGCCCGGGTGGATTTCAGTGACGCACAGGCTCAGTTCCGAGCCGCCGCGGCTCAGCATTACAATGCGGTTGCCCCGGCTCGTGTGGCCGGCGTCGGCGGTCTTCAGGTCCAGCGGTTCGTTCCTGCTGGCCAGCAGGTCCACGATCTCGCGGCCGTACCAGTTATTGTCCATTGGTGTACCTCTTTTATCTTTGTCTCGCCGTTGGCGGCGGCTTTGTCCTGGGTCGTCGCGGCCGGTCCTGGTCAGGCGGCCAGGGGCTGCTGGACGGCGGCGGGCTGCGGCAGCGCGGAGACGGGGACGGGGATGCGCATGCTGAAGGGCTGGAAGCCGCTGATGCCCTGCTGGCCCAGCCGCTTCATGACGGCCTCGGCCCGGCGGGGCAGCGGCTGCCAGAAGCTGTCCTCCCGCCAGTTGCCGGTGTCCGGGTCGTGGATCTCTACGTGGATGCCCAGACGGGCCTCGTCGTCGCTGCCGTTGGGCCGGAAGCTGTCGCTGTTCCAGAAGAGCTCGGCGCAGGCGTTCTCCCCCAGCGTCTCGCTCACGGCCAGGGATACGGGGTCGACAAACCGGCTCCAGCGGCCCTGGTCCAGGTGGTCGTTGGTCACCTTCAGGGTGACGTTACGGCATTCGGTCTCGACGGTGTCGCCGGACCATGGGGATTCCTCGAAGGTCCGGGCGACGGCCTTCGCTTTTGTGGTCAATTGGTGATCTCCTTTTTGTGGAATTGTCGCGGGGGCGCTCAGGGGGCGGGGGTGATGTGGCCGCGGTTTACGTCCGCGGTGTAGAAGGCGTCCCAGGCGTGGCCGAAGGTCTGGTCGTAATTGTCGTTGTCCCGGGGGACTCCGGGTTGGGGCCGCTGGCCCGGTAGGAGCCGTTTAGGCCGGCGCTCTCGACGTGGTTAGAAAATTCCGCTACTCCTGATTCAATCTGCTATAGCAGGTCTCAGGGTACGGGTTCATGCGTGCAGCGCAGGACGTGGTTCAGGGGCGCGGGCCCCGGTTCCTTCCCATTGCGCTTGTTGCCCTTTCGGGCGTCCGGCGGCACGCCCAGGCAGTTCAGTAGAACTGTTTTCTGCCCTGGCCAGGGCGAGGCCCTGGCGCCGGATGTTTTCTGCGGCGTTGACGTCTGCGTTGGTAGCGAACCCACATTCCTGGCAGTTGAAGACTGCCTGGGACGGCCGGTTGGCCGGGTCGGTATATCCGCACTTGGAGCAGGTTCGGCTGGTGTTCCTGGCGGGGACTGCTATGAAGTTCCGGCCATGCCACTGGCATTTGTACTCCAGCTTGGCTCTGATGCCGTACCAGCCCTGGGAGAGGATGGAGCGGTTCAGTCCTGACTTCTGCTTTACGTTTGATCCTGGTTCTTCCACTGAGCCCCTTGCCGACCGGGTCATGTCGCGTATGCGGGAATTCTCGATGCAGACCGTTTGGTAATCCCTGACCAGTTGGGTGGTTATCCGGTGCTGGAAGCCTCGGCGTCCATCGGTTCTTTTCTGCTCTACTCTTCGGAGCTGGCTGATGGTTTTGAGGTAGTTCGTGGAGGGTTTGCCCTCCCACCGGAACCTGGACTTGGTCCTGCCGGAGTGTAATCGCTGGCTGACGAACCGCGCTCGGCCGTCCTTGAGGCCGGAGTTCCTTTGGCGCTGTGCCTTCCGCATGAGGCGGCTTCGTACCTTGCGGTATTCCGAATCGTCGAATCCCGGGATCTGCAGGAACTCGCCGGTCTCGTCGATGGTGGTTATTACTTGTTTGACCCCCGGGTCGATTCCCACTGAGTGCAGCTGTGGCTGTG
>MPMM01000039.1 GCA_002238505.1 SAR202 cluster bacterium bin22
AAACGGGTTTATAGCCTTCCTTGCGGGAGGCGTTGCGGTTCAACTCCCGCGAAATTGTCGATGGCGAGCGATCCAGGCTTGTCGCGATTTGGCGCTTAGTGTATCCCTGCTCACGTAAACTGGCCAAACTACACCGCTCTTCAAGGGTGAGGTGCTGATATACATTTCCCATGGCAACACTCTAACCAAGTGTTGCACTTCGTTTGTGAGTCTAGCGAACCTGGAACCTGAATGAAATTACGAATTCTCCATAGGCGGCAACCCCGCGTCTGTCCCCGCGTGAGTCCAGGGCTGCTCAACCCGTCCCGGAGCCATTTCTCCGATTCCCCGGCCTTTACCCCGCGCCCACCACCCTTACCCGGTGGTTGTTGCTGTCCGCAATGTAAATGTTCCCCGCCGCATCCAGGTCCAGGCCGTGGGGACGGTCCATTCCCGCATCCGTAGCCGCTGCGCCGTCACCTTCGCCGCCCAGGTGGCCCCCGGCGATGGTCGTAACCACCCCTGTGGCGGCGTCAATGCGGCGAATGGCATGGTTCTCGGTGTCCACCACCAGCACATTGCCCCCGGAGTCGCAACGCAGGCCCTTGGGAGCGCCCCAGGTCGCATCCCTGGGCAGACCGCCGTCACCCTCGTAACCCCGTTCTCCGGTACCCGCCAGGGTATGCATAACTCCGGCGGCGTCCACCATGCGAATACCGTTGCCTTCCCGTTCTGCGATGTAGGTATTGCCCGCGCCGTCCATGCAGACCGCTCGCGCGCCCAGGATACTGGCTTCTGTGGCGGGCAGGCCGTCTCCTCCCCGTTCCTTGGCGCCGTTGCCTGCGAAGGTGGTGATAATCCCCGACGCCAGATCCAGGCGGCGCACCCGCTGGTCCTGGATATCGGTTATCAGCAGGCCGCCCCGTCCGTCCAGAAAGCAGTCGTTGGGTTCCCGGAACTGGGCCTGCGTTGCCGGACCGCCATCACCGCCGTACCCCACCTCGCCCGTCCCGGCCACGGTGGAAACTGTACCGGTGGCGGCGTCAATCTTCCGGATAACGTAGTTAAGGCGGTCAACCACGTAAACGTCGCCATTGGCATCCACCTGCAGGGAATAGGGCTGATTGAATGTGGCCCCGGTCGCCGGCCCGCCGTCGCCCGAATAGCCCTCTTCGCCCGTTCCCGCGATGGTGACGATTAACCCGCTGTCACGGTCAACCCGGCGGATGCAGTGGTTTGTCGCCTCGGAGATGTACAGGTTGCCGTGGGTGTCAAAGGCGCACATGAAGGGTTCGCTCAGCAGCGCCGACGCGGCAAGCCCGCCGTCCCCCTCATACCCGCGCTCTCCGGTCCCGGCAACAGTTACGATTATGCCCGGTTCGTAAGTCATTCTCATTGCTCCTGCTTTGTCTTGGGAAGTTGTTAGAATAGTCAGGTCAGGGGAAAATTGTCCACCGGCCCGGGCCTGACCGGCAATGCCGCCCTGAACCGGTGCCAGGGTCTTTGGCTCCTTTCAGGGCGCCAACCCTCCCGTTCACCCTGAGCCTGTCGAAGGGTCGCCCTGAGCTTGTCGAAGGGTCGTCCCCTGATCCCGTCGAAGGGTCGCTCCTGAGCCTGTCGAAGGGCCGCCCCTGGGCCCGCCGAAAGACTCACCACCAATGGACTCGAGGGATTGCCACCGGTAATCGAATGGCCCTGAATCAGGGCTGACTCAACCCGTGGAGGTATGAAGCATGGAAGCCACTTGCGTTACCCACATCGGAATCTGCGTCAGGGACATGGACCGCTCCCTGGCCTTCTATCGCGACATTCTGGGCATGACCGTGGTCGGCGACCGGATGACCGATCCTACCGAGGGGGGACGCCTCCATAACTACCGCCGCCAGCGCCAGGCCCGTCGCTGGGTCAGCCTGGCCTACGGTGACGACGCCACGCCTACCCTGACCCTCACCAGCCACCCCGGTGACGAACCCGACGGCCAGCCCATTAAGCTGGACGAGGTCGGAATCAGCCACATTTCCTTTGGCGTTGCCGACGTTAATGCACTGACCCGGGAACTGCTGGACAAGGGCGTTGAACTGGCCGGCCCCATCGACTCTTTTACCAGCCCCGACGGTAATATCCGCAGCATATACGTGCACGACCCCGACGGCATCCTGGTCCAGTTCAACACCCCGTAAGGGGCAGGCGAGGCCCTGTGAGAGGTGATGACAACCGGAGAATTGGGAGACTGTCCTTCCCCGTTCCTGTCTAGGGAGTGTCGTCAAAAGTCGATTCTCGTCATTCTGGCGAAAGCCGGAATCCAGAAACGTCCTGATTTTGGGTGATAACCTCCGCGATGTAACAAGCCCTTGTATTGCAGCGTATTTGCACCCGCTCGCCAAACGGCAGGAAGGACTGATTTGACGACACGCCCTAACCCCGGTTGCGAATAGACAGGTCCGCGAATACGCCAAAGTGGTCCGACAGTTTCTTCCCCTCGTGGAGGTTGCTGATGACCCCCAGCGACTCCACCGCCATGTCGTCACTGACCGCGATATGATCGATGCTCTTGCGCCCCTGGAATTCCAGGTCGGGGGTTGCGATTCTCATACCCGTGGGAAAGGCTTGCTGCAGCGCCGACCGCAGCCTGATCGGAGCCCGGCAGCCCGACCCAATGACCTGGTTGAAGTCTCCCATCACCACCAGGCTGCCTGCGTCCAGGCCTTTCAACACTCCGGGGAGGCAGGCCAGGTACTGTTCGTGATCCTCCCAGCGCACCCTTCTCGCTGACCCTCGCCTGGCCTCCGTCCGGCAACCTGACCAGGGAATGCAGACCCCCACCACCCGGATAACGCCCATAGACGTGCGGGTAACTCCCGATACGAACCTTCCCGGGGGCATCAGGCCGCTGCCAGCATCATCTATGTCTTCCCAGGGTTCCCTGGACCAGAGCATAACCTTGCGGCGGCCCTCGGTAATCGGATAACCGTAGTCCGCCGGCGAACTGATGCTGTAACCCCTTCCGGCCAGCAGGTCACAGTGGGTTTCCGTCAGGCAGACAACCTCGGCTCCCGCCTGTTCCAGCCGCTCCAGGATTTCGGGGGTTCGCCGCGACTTGGGAGTTGCCCACTCCATGTTCCAGGTTGCTACCCTGGGCAACATTGACTCCCCCAGCATCCAAATTTCCTCTCTTCAATTGAGTTTCAGCACCCATTCTTCCCCGGCGCCGCCCCCCGGAGCAACCTCCAGTAACCGCATACCCCGTTCCACCCGCTGCCCCGGTTCTACCGCCACCCGCTGGACGATCCCTTGTTGGGGCGCACTGATTACCAACTCCATCTTCATGGACTCCATAATCACCAGGGTCTGGTTGCTTTCCACCCGCTCCCCCTCTTTGACCAGAACTTCCAGAACCGACCCGGGCATGGGCGCCAGTATGTCTCCGGTCGCGGCGGCTGCCGGAATACTGGAGACCCGCCGCCCTTCTTCCCGCTGAAACACGAACAGGTCGCCATCCAGCCACAGGTGCAGTTCGGTTCCCACCCAGGCCCAGGCAAAGGCATGGGTACTGCCCGACTCAGTCCGAGCTACCCCTTCCCCGTCCCGGCTGGCTTCAACGCCAAAAGAAATGGAGGCTTCCGGGTCCAGCGAATACTGGCCTTCCAGCTCGAAAGTGAAGCCCTCCTCCCCTTCCGAAATCTGGTAGCGATAAGGTCCGCCCCCTGCCGGAAATACTTCCCGCATCTGCCCTCTTGTGGGAGTCATGGCAGCCTCCGCTGGCCCGCCGACTGCCAGGGGCCGCTGCTGCCCGGTTGGGTCGGTAGGGCCGGTCGGGCCTGGGACGCCGGCGCAACCCCAGCCTGGCCCGCCGCCCAAGCCGCCACTGCCCGGGCCAGCAGGCGGGATTCTACCGTCACGGCCGGACTGGTTACCGCCGGATTCCACTCCAGGAACCCCGTATCGTACTCCCCCTGCCGGAACTGGGGATGGGCCACAACCCTTCGCAGCATGGGAATGTTGGTAACCACGCCCAATACCTGGAACCGCGACAGGGCCTCTTCCATCCGGCCCAGGGCCGTGGCCCGGTCCGGCGCCCAGGCTGTCAGCTTGGCCAGCATGGGGTCGTAGTGAATGGTAACTTCCTGTCCCTCCTCCACTCCGCTGTCCAGGCGCAGCCCCGGGCCGCTGGGTGGTCGCCACCTCAACAAGACGCCCGTGGAGGGTATAAAGTCGCTATAAGGGTCTTCAGCATAGATCCGGCACTCAATGGCATGGCCCCGGGGCTGGATATCTTCCTGCCGCAACGCAAGGGCCTCCCCGGCGGCAATCCGAACCTGCCATTCCACCATATCCAGGCCCTGCACTGCCTCGGTTATGGGGTGTTCTACCTGCAGGCGGGCGTTCATTTCCAGGAAATAGAACTCCCCGCTCTGTGGGTCCAGCAGGAATTCCACCGTTCCGGCGTTGACGTACCCCGCCTCGCGGGCCAACGCCACGGCGGCCTCGCCCATGCGCTGGCGCAACTCGGGAGTAAGCGCCGGTGACGGAGTCTCTTCAATAATCTTCTGGTGGCGGCGCTGGATGCTGCACTCCCGCTCGCCAAGGTGGATTGTATGGCCCTGTCCATCGGCCAGCGCCTGAACCTCCACGTGCCGGGGCTGCGCAACGTAGCGTTCCAGGAACACCCGCCCGTCCCCGAAGGCTGCCCGCGACTCCCGGCTGGCCGACTCCATCGCCCCGTTCAGCTCATCCTGCCGGTGAACCAGGCGCATACCCCGTCCACCCCCTCCGGCAGCGGCCTTGACCAGCAGCGGAAAACCCCACTCCTCCACAAACTCTCCGACACCCGCATCCCCCGGCAGACAGGCAGCGGAACCTGGCACCACCGGAACCCCGGCCCCGATGGCTATCTCCTTGGACCGCAGCTTGTCGCCCAGCGCTTCCATGCTTTCCGGGGATGGTCCAATGAAAGTGAGGCCAGCCTCCAGGCAGGCGCGGGCAAACACCGGGTTCTCCGACAGGAAACCATACCCCGGGTGTACGGCGTCGGCCCCGCAGCCCCGGGCAGCCTCCAGGATTTTCGGGATATCCAGGTACGTTTCCTCCGCGGTCTGGCCGGTCAGGGGCATGGCCTGGTCGGCCATTGTCACGTGGGGGGTGGTCGCGTCAGGCTCCGAATACACGGCAACCGAGGCTATACCCATCACCCGCAGGGTCTGGATAATCCGCACCGCTATTTCCCCTCGATTGGCTACCAGTACCTTGGATAACATCCGCGACATTCCAGTGGCGAGTATATGGGCAGGCCGGGCGACGGCATTACATCCGGAAAACGCCCTGCTTCCGCTCCGGGAAGGGGGCGTTCAGGGAGGCGGCGATGCCCAGACCCACAACGGTGCGGGTATCCACCGGGTCAATTATGCCGTCGTCCCACAGGCGGGCGGTGCTGTAGTAAGGGTCGCCTTCCGCCGCGTACTTCTCCAAGATGGGCCGCTGCAGGCCCTCCCGTTCCTCCTGCTCCAGGGTACGCCCTTCCCGCTCCAGCTGTTGCTGCCTGACGGTCAGCAGGACTTCCGCCGCCTGCTGCCCGCCCATTACCGAAATCCGGGCGTTGGGCCACATCCACAGCAGCCGGGGCTGGTAGGCGCGTCCGCACATTCCGTAATTACCCGCCCCGAAGGAACTGCCAATGATGACCGTAAACTTGGGAACGGCGGCATTGGTTACCGCCATAACCATCTTGGCCCCGTCCTTGGCGATGCCCCCGGCCTCGTACTGGCGGCCCACCATGAAGCCGGTAATGTTCTGCAAAAAGAGCAGCGGAATCCCCCGCTGGCTGCACAACTCAATAAACTGTGTCCCCTTCAGCGCGCTCTCCGAGAATAGGACCCCGTTATTGGCGACCACGCCCACCGGGTAACCCCAAATCCGGGCAAAGCCGCACACCAGCGTTTCCCCGTAGCCAGCCTTGAATTCATGGAACCGGCTCCCGTCCACAATACGCGCAATCACCTCGCGCACATCGTATTGCCGCCGGTTGTCCGGCGACACAATGCCGTACAGCTCGGAGGGATCGAAGGCCG
The DNA here is from genome assembly GCA_002238505.1 of SAR202 cluster bacterium bin22. GTDB lineage: Bacteria > Chloroflexota > Dehalococcoidia > Lucifugimonadales > UBA3495 > Bin22. Next base: position 6,045 of record MPMM01000039.1, read on the forward strand.
GCTCCTCCGGTTCGGCAACATCAAAGGGCAGTTCCCGACGGCGGACGAAGTTCTCGACAATATCCCTCGTGATGGCCAGCGCTTCGCGGTCATCGGCCGCAATGTGGTCTGCTACCCCTGAAATGCGGGTATGCACCTCGGCCCCGCCCAGCGTTTCCGGGTCCACCTCCTCGCCGGTGGCCGCCCGTACCAGCGGGGGCCCTCCCAGGAAGATGGTGCCCTGCTCCCGCACCATCACCACTTCATCGCTCATGGCCGGAATGTACGCTCCGCCAGCGGTGCACGACCCCATAACCACCGACACTTGCGGAATACCCAGCGCCGACATCTGCGCCTGGTTGTAGAAAATGCGCCCGAAGTGGTCCCGGTCGGGAAACACCTCCGCCTGCAGCGGCAGAAATGCCCCGCCTGAATCTACCAGGTAGATGCAGGGCAGGTGATTCTCCAGGGCCACTTCCTGCGCCCTCAGGTGTTTCTTGACGGTGATGGGGTAATAGGTACCGCCCTTGACCGTGGCGTCATTGGCGACAATGACCACTTCCTTCCCGTGCACCACGCCAATGCCGGTAACGATGCCGGCCGAGGCCACCTCCCCCTCGTACATGTCCCACGCCGCCAGGGGACTAAGTTCCAGGAAGGGTGTGCCAGCATCCACCAGGGCGTCAATGCGTTCCCGAACCAGCAGCTTGCCCCGGCTGCGGTGCAGGTCCACCGTCCGCTGACCCCCGCCGGACCGGGCCTTACCCAGCCGCTCCTTCAACTCCCCGACCAGAGCCTCCATGCGGGCGCAGTTGTCCCGATAGTCCCTGTCGTCGGTTGCGAGGTTTGTGCCGATCGTTTCCATGCCCTTCCTGAAGTGCCTTTCCCCGGGTTATAGCGGCGCGCTGGCGCAGTGGTAATGTGCTGCGGTGCTGCATTGGTACAGCGGTACACTGCCGCGGTGGTCTGCTGTATCAATTATATCCTGCCCGTATATTTTCGCATGAGATCAATGGGGCAGCCGAATTCCCGCCCTTCAATGCACTCCAAGCGCTGGACTCTTGGAACCCCATCATCTATCATCCCGGTTAGCGCCAGGTTGGTTCCCTTAGGGATTCCATCGGAATCGCAATTCATTGGCGGTGGGGGAGTGATATGCACGGCAGGAAAAGAACAGTCCTTGTCCTGGCTACAGTGGGAATCCTGGTGCCCGGAATAATCCTGTCCTTTCTACTCCTGAATTTCGTGGCAGCCGGGATAATCACCCTGATAGCCTTGCCCATATTGATGGGGGTGGTTCTCGGAGGATCCGGACACCGCAGGTCGAATGTCACTCGGCTGGAGGCGAATGCGGCCCAGCGGGGAGACTCCGGCTTCTTCGGTGGTCCCCGCCACCGGTAATCCCTGCTCCACTGAATCCGGGCCTGCGCCGCAGCCGGCGCAGGCCCGTCCTAGTCGTCCTAAACTACCTCTGCCTGGTCAGGAAACTGCCCGTCAGTCGTCAGCCATTCCAGGCACGGCTACGCTGTCCTGCCTGGCACCTCTGCGCGACCACCCGCCCGACAGTCCAATCACAAACCAGCCCAGGGCCAGGATGCCGGCGGCGAATATGGTATCGCCGATGGACCTCAGCCACCGCGCTACTTCCAGCCATGGCGTCTGCAGGAACTCGGCGGAGCGGGCGTACCACATCCCGTGTTCCACGCTGGCCCACGTCTGCGCCAGGCCCACGGGCAGCAAGCTCAGCATTACCATCAGCGCCAGCCCAATGTTGATGGTCCAGAAGGCGAAGGACAGGGTACCCGTTCGCCACTGCGACCTTACCGTCAGCAGCCGCAGGCTCAACAGGGTCAGTCCCAGGCCCAGATTGCCGTACACGCCAAACAGGGCCGCATGGGCATGTACCGCCGTGGTGTTCAGGCCCTGCATATAATAGAGGGCAATGGGCGGGTTGATGAGAAAGCCAAACAGTCCCGCCCCTACCAGGTTCCAGAAGGCCGATGCTATGAAGAAATACACCGGCCACTTGTAGTGGTGGATCCAGGACGTCCGGCGGGTCATCGCCAGGTTCTCGTGCGCTTCAAAGCCAATCATAACCAGGGGCATCAGCTCCAGGGCGCTGAAGGTGCCGCCAATAACCAGGATGACCGGCGACGTGCCGGTGAAGTAGAGGTGATGGAACATTCCCAGCACCCCGCCGCTCAGGTACAGGATGGTCGTAAAGAGAATAGCCATCACCGCCGACTGTACCCGCACCAGCCCCAGCCTTACGAATATCAGCGAAATCACCGCCGTGGCAAAGACTTCAAAGAAGCCCTCAACCCACAGGTGCACCACCCACCACCGCCAGTACTCCGCGATGGCCAGATTGGTGTGCTGGCCGGGAATCAGCCCCGGCGAGTAGAAAAAGGCGATGGCCCCGATGGACAGCATGAAAATTGTCAGGAACTGCCGCCGCCGGCTGTCCCCTTTGGCGGCTATCCAGGCGGGAATCAGGGGCCTCAGCATCAACGCCAGCCACAGCAGCAGCCCCACCAGCAGCAGGGCCTGCCAGAATCGGCCCAAATCCAGGTATTCGTAGCCCTGGTGGCCGAACCAGAAGTTGATCTTGTCGCCCAGCAACTGGTGGATGGCGAAAGCCTGGCCCAGCATCGATCCGACCACCACGATGATCAGGGCCACCAGCAGCACGTTAACGCCCCACCGCTGGAATTTCGGTTCATACCCCGCTATCAGGGGCACCAGGCACAGCCCCGTGGCCAGCCACGATGTTGCAATCCACAGCATTCCCAGCTGAACGTGCCAGGTCCGCGACAGCGAATACGGCAACAGTTCCGCCAGGGCAATGCCGTAAAACTCCGTCCCCTCCACGCCGTAGTGGGCAGTTATTATGCCGAAAATAATCTGCGATACCGCCAGCGCCCCCACTACCCAGAAGTATTTGTGGGTTGCCTTCATTGACGGCGTCGGCTCCGTATTTATCATGGGGTCGGTTACCGCTGCCGTGGGTTGACTGCGCCAGGTATCCCGGCTGGCCGCGAAGAACCAGGCCAGGCCGCCGATCCCGCCCAGCAGCAGGACGAAGCTCACCACGGACACCACGACCATCACCGGCGTCGGACCGTTGCCCACCAGGTCGTCCGGCGGCCAGTTGTGGGTGTAGGTGATGTCCCGTCCGGGACGTTCGGTGACACAGGCCCACGACGCCCAGAACAGGAACGCCGTAAAAGCAGCCCGTCGTTCGTCAGTGGAAATCACCGACCGGGGCATGGCGTAGCTTTCCCTGAGATGGTCCAGCTCCGGATCGTCCTCGTCGCCAAAGAGGGCAATGTAATGTCCCTGCACCGCCTCTATGGCACGGGCCCTCAGGGGTGAAATGGTGATAACGCCGGTGTCGGGATTCAGCGTATTGGTCCGCAACTCGTCCTGAAGCCTGGACCGCAGCGCCGCCGCCTGTTCGCCATCCAGGATGTCGTAGCCAGCGCCGTAGTCCTCCTGCGCCCAGTACTCCAGCAGCCACACCGCTTCCCGGTGAATCCAGTCTGCCGTCCAGTCCGGGGCCGTGTAGGCGCCGTGACCCCATACCGAACCCAGCTCGTGGCCGCCAATGGAACGCCACACGTCCTGGCCCTGGTTAATATCCGCCTCGGTAAAAACCACGCTCCCGTCCGATACCGTCACTGCCGAGGGCACCGGCGGGGCCATCTGGTACACCTCGCCACCGTAGTACAGCAGCGCGGCAAAGGAACCCACCACGATGACAATAAGGCCTATCCACAGGTAGATGAGGCCCCTGGTCATGCTGCGCTGACCCTCCTGGGGATCTTCGGGCATATCGTAGTCGTTGGGTAACGAAGGAGCGTGGTTCATTAGCCTTACTCCTGTTCTGAACTATGATCGCGTATTGGCGTCACCGGACGCGAGAGCCCTCCGCCAGGCAGTTGTCTTCAGGTCTCCTTCCTACCCGTTCCAGCGGAATGGCCTATATTATGTGAAGATTCCGGGCAAAGTCCATCCCACCCCCGTTCGCCCCCAGGGTCTTTCGATTTTCCAGGATGTCCCTTCCCCCTTGATGGGGGAAGGTTAGAGCCTGTCCTGAGCCTGCCGAAGGAATGGGGGTGAAAGCGCAAGGCAACGAGTCATCTGGCCGAAGAACGCCCCCCTCACTGTGCAACTGGGGAGAGGGAAAATCGAAAGACCCTCCCGTTCACCCTGAGCCCGTCAAAGGGTCACCCACCACCCCCGTTCGCCCTGAGCCTGTCGAAGGGTCGCCCGTCACCCCCGTTCGCCCTGAGCTTGTCGAAGGGTCGCCCGCCGGCAAATCTACAACTCAACCCGGTAGTTCCGTATCCCCGATTACTGACACTTCCCACTGGCCAAGAAGCCTGACCATTCCCTACTATGAAGATGGAGCAGCAGAACCCGGGGCAGGTTCTGCAAGCGCCCCCTTGTCCTGGATGCCCGGGTGCAAAACTCCATACGAACAGTGACGGGAACACCCTTTCATTTGGCCCTTATTTTCCGTCAGAGAGAGAATTCTCCAGATACAACATTGGTGGAAATGACAGGATTTAACAGGAAATTTTCATTTTCCCGGAATCGCATGGTACGACAGGGCAATCCCGTCTTGAGTTACGTTGCAAGGATAATGAGGAAGTCAATGTCACCCTGAGCTTGCCGAAGGGTCTAAACTCCTTCCCATCAACCCGGTTGCGGGTCCGAGAGGCGGTTTGTGGGATAGTGTTTAGATTCTTCACTTCGTTCAGAACGACAGTCTTGGCCGTTCCGGGTGATCAGTCGTTAAGACGCGATGGCCCTGGGCTGGTAGCCTGCAGACTTGACTGCCGCGCCTGGCACAATCCCTGGAATCATGACAAGCGGGAATCTCTGCTAAACTGACCCCGCGCAGGACGTCGTAAGGAACACACAGGAGGTAGTCGAAATGCCCTCTTTCTGGGAAACAGTAGAAGTTGATGGACGAGAGATGGACCTGTACGCCAGCGTTCCCGACGGGTCAGGACCCTTTCCGGCAGTTGTCGTGGCCCATCCGGCCAGTGGACTGGGCGAGTTCACCCAGGGCATCGTTAACCGCCTGGCGGAAGCGGGCTACGCCGCCGTGGCGCCCAACCGGTTCCACCGGGTGCCGGCAGAGGCCCTGTCCGACGGCCGCGCCGCTGGTCAGTTCCTCAACGACCTGGAAACCGTCGAGGATATGAACGCCACCGTGGACTTCCTGCGGAACCACCCGGCCATCCAGGAAAACCGGATTGGCATTATCGGCTTTTGCTCCGGCGGCAGGATTGCCTGGCTGTCGGCGGCCACCAACCCCCACTACCAGGCCGCGGTACCCTTCTACGGCGGCAACATCATGGCCACCGTGGGCAATGCCGCGGCCGCGCCCTTCGCGCTGGCGGAAGGCATCAACTGCCCCATGCTCTTCCACTTCGGCGAGGTGGACGCCAATCCCTCCCAGCAGGACATGCAAACGCTGGAAGCCGAACTGACCAGGCTGGGCAAGCAGCACGACTTCCGCACCTACCCTGGCGCGGGCCACGCCTTCCTGGACCATTCCCAGCCAGCCCGCTACCAGGAAGCGGCAGCCCGGGCAGCCTGGCCGGCCACCATAGAATTCCTGGACAGCCACCTGAAAAGCTGAAAGAAGAACGTCATAGAAACGCCATGCGTCCTTCCCGTTCGCCCTGAGCCTGTCGAAGGGTCGCCCTGGTCTCGCAAACCCGTTCGCCCTGAGCCCTTCGAAGGGTCGCCCTGAGCCGCAAACCCGTTCGCCCTGAGCCCTTCGAAGGGTCGCCCTGCACCTGCAAACCCGTTCGCCCTGAGCCCGTCGAAGGGTCGCCCTGGACCTGCAAACCCGTTCACCCTGAGCCCGTCGAAGGGTCACCAACGCAGGGGCGCTGAACCGCTAGAGGTTCTGAACTATGTTGTCCGGCGCGCGGCAGAGGATGGCCACCATCTCCTCGTCGTAGGGGTTCTCCTCAATGTGCGGGGTGTGCGCCGGCACGAAGAGGAAATCGCCGGGTCCGGCCTCAATCGATTCCTCAAAGTTCTCGCCGAACAGTACCCGCACCCGCCCCTGTATCACGTAGGCGGCCGTCTCTGCCTCCAGGTGAGTGTGGGGTGGGCCCTTCTCCTGAGGGGCCGCGGTGACCTTGCCCATCCAGATTTTGGTGGTGGCGCCCTTGCCCGGGTTAACCGCCGGCTGGCGCACCATCCCCGGCGTCTGGATCGTCTCCGAGGCGTCGCCCACGGCATGGACAACGTAGGGCTTAAGACCGCTCTGCTGTTCCGTGGCCTGCATAATCTCTCCTCCTGGCTTGTTTGCTTGCCCTGACATGAGGGTCGGGGCCGAATCTCAGTCAACTAACCTGGACTGCCTCGAAGTCAGGCAAACAGGGGCATTACCTTCTCCCCGAAGAGCCGCATGGACTTCCGGACCTTGTGGGTATCCATTTCGCCCGTATTCAGCTTCAGCATCAGGTTGCGCACGCCAACGTCCCGCATCTCCGCCACCTGCTCTGCCACCTGGGAAGGAGTGCCGAGGATGAAGGCCTGTTCCAGTACCTCCCCGGGCGGGGCCGGCCGGTTGGGGTCGGGCGGTGGAAAGCCCCCGGGGTTGTAAACCTCGCGGGCGTGGCGGAAGTGGGTCCGCTCCCGCTCGAATCCTGCCGCCGCAATCTCCAGGGCTTCGTCATAGCTGTCGGCGACCAGCAGGTCCCGGGAAGCCCAGCACTGGTCCAGCGTAGCCTCGGTCTGCTTCTCCGTAAAGCCGGAATCCAGCATGGTGGCCTGGTACCGTTCCAGCCGGGCCTGCAGGGTGGGAAGAGTCTGGATGCCGATCATGATCGGCCGGCCTATCTCAGCCATCTTGACGGTAGAGGCCTCGCTGATACACGCCCGCACCATGGGAGGATGGGGCTTCTGGTAAGGCCGGGGCCGCAGCAACGGAAACTCTATGCTCCAGTGCTCTCCCTTGTGCTTCAGGTCCTCTCCGGTCCAGGCCGCCACCATCAGCTCTTCCGCCTCTTCCAGCCTGGCCAGTCCATCCTCCATGGTTATGCCGAAGCCCAGGTACTCATAGTGGTTGTAGGCCGAGCCCCTGCCCGTGCCAACAATCAGCCTTCCGTGGCTCAAGTTGTCCAGCAGGGCAGTCTGAATGGCCAGCCGTACCGGGTGGTGAAAGGCCAGTTCAACCACGGCAAACCCGATCCTGATGCGCTGGGTCCTGGCGGCGATGGCCGCGCCCAGAACCAGCGGGTCGGCGTGGGCCGCCGCGCCGTCAAAGTGGTGCTCGGTAAGCCATACCGAGTGCATGCCGATCTCCTCGGCCAGATGGATTTCCTCCAGGGTGCTGTCAATAACGGCGGAATCGTTCTCAGGTTGGTGGCTGACAGGAAACACGAAGGAGCCGAAGCGCATATCTGCCTCTACAGGTTCAGTTTAGGTCTCGCCGCCGATTATAAACCATCAGTCGCACCGGTGTGGCCACAGTTCCAGGGAAAGGCGCCTTTGTCCCGCCCTGGCCTGGTCGTAACTTGTCCAAGGCCTTCCAGCGATAACGCAATGTCACCCTGGACGCAGCCGAAGGATCCAGGGTTCTCCCCCCTCAATTGACTATCAGGTCCGTACCCATTCTTGTCAGCGTCTCGCAGCCGTCGGGGGTGACCAGCGCCGTGTCCCCCACCGCCATCGCCAGCCGATTGTCCCAGTCCAGGAGAATCATATGCATGAAGATGACCATATTGGGCTGGACCGCTGTGGGGTTGTCCTGGTAAATCATGGGCCAGTCCATCCAGGTTGGCGGATACAGCGCCCCCAGGCTGTAGCCGCAGGCATTGAGCCGGTGCGCTAGACTCACAAACGAAGTGCAACACTTGGTTAGAGTGTTGCCATGGGAAATGTATATCAGCACCTCACCCTTGAAGAGCGGTGTAAGTTGGCCAGTTTACGTGAGCAGGGATACACTAAGCGCCAAATCGCGACAAGCCTGGATCGCTCGCCATCGACAATTTCGCGGGAGTTGAACCGCAACGCCTCCCGCAAGGAAGGCTATAAACCCGTTT
>MPMM01000040.1 GCA_002238505.1 SAR202 cluster bacterium bin22
CCACGTCTTCGTGGGGGACCGGGAGGACGGAGAGGAGTTCACCCGGGAGGACGAGGAGATCCTGGCGATGTTCGCCGCCCAGGCGGCGCTGGTCATCGCCAACGCCAGCACGCACCGGGAGGAGCGGGGGGGGGGGTCTTGGACGTGAGCACGGGAGCGCCGGCGTCCTACAACCGGGAGGCCCGCCGCATCGTGGACTCCCTGCGGGATGAGGGCCAGGCGCCGGAGGACCTGCTGGGGCTGCTGAGCGTGCGGCGGGCCGACGGGAGCGAGGTGTCGCTGCGGGAGTTCCCCCTGGCCCGGGTGCTGGGCTCCAGCGAGACGGTGAGGGCCGAGGAGATCGTCATGGGGGTGCCCGACGGGCGTAGCGTCACCGTTCTGCTCAACGCCACGCCCATCCGCTCCGGGGAGGGGGCGGTGGAGTCGGTGGTGGTGACCATGCAGGACCTGGCCGCCGTCCAGGAGCAGGAGCGGCTGCGGGCGGAGTTCCTGGCCATGGTGAGCCACGAGCTCAGGATGCCCCTGACCTCCATCCGGGGGGCGGCCACGTCGGTGCTGGAGGCGGCGGCGGACCTGGACCCGGCGGAGCTGCGCCAGTTCCAGCGCATCATCGTGGACCAGGCCGACCGGATGAGGGAGCTCATCGGCGACCTGCTGGACGTGGCCCGCATCGAGACGGGCACGCTGCCGGTGGACCCGGAGCCGGCGGAGGTGGCCCTGCTGGTGGACCGGGCCAGGAGCGCCTTCCAGAACGCCGGCGGCCGGCCCAACCTGGCCATCGACGTCGAGCCGGGCCTGCCCCTGGTAACGGCGGACCGGCGGCGCATCGTGCAGGTCATCGGCAACCTGCTCTCCAACGCGGCCCGGCATTCGCCCGAGGACTCGGTCATCACGGTGTCCGCCGTGCGGGAGGGCGGCCAGGTGGAGGTCTCGGTATCCGACCAGGGACGGGGCATACCGGCCCAGGACCTGCCCCACCTGTTCCGCAGGCCCTCCGGCGAGGAGGTGGACGGCGCCCGCGGCGGCTCCGGCCTGGGGCTGGCCATCTGCCGGGGAATCGTGGAGGCCCACGGGGGCCGCATCCACGCCGAGAGCGACGGCCCGGGGCTGGGCGCCCGCTTCGCCTTCACCCTGCCGGTGGTGCCGGAGACCCGGCCCGCCCGCAGGTCCCGCAGTTCCGGCAGTTCCCGGAGCCGGCGGAGCGAGGTGGGGTCCGCGGGAACGGTGCTGGTGGTGGATGACGACCCCCTTACGCTCCGGTCGGTGCGGGATGCCCTCACATCCGCCGGCTTCCGGGCGGTGTCCACCGGCGACCCGCAGGAGGCGCCGCTCCTGATGGCGGAGCACCGCCCCCGCCTGGTCCTCCTGGACCAGGTGCTGCCCGGCTGCGACGGCGTGGAGCTGATGGGGGACCTGCTGGCCGTCTCCCGGGTGCCCGTGATATTCCTGTCCGCCTACGGCAAGGACGAGGTGGTGGCCCGGGTGCTGGAGCAGGGGGCCACCGACTACATCGTCAAGCCCTTCTCCCCCACGGAGCTGGTGGCCCGGGTGCGGGCGGCCCTGCGGCGGTCCCAGGAACCTCGCGACGGGGCGCCGGCGGGGCCCTTCCTGCTGGGCGACCTGGCCATAGACTACGAGCGGCGCCGGGTGACCCTGTCGGGTGATCCCGTGGAGCTGACCGCCACCGAGTTCGACCTGCTGGCGGCGCTGTCGGCGGAGGCCGGGCGCGTGGTGACCCACGACCGGCTGCTGCGGAGGGTGTGGAGCCCGGGCAAGCCCGGGAACCTGCGGGTGCTGCGCACCCACCTGATGCACCTGCGCAAGAAGCTGGGCGAGGACGGCGAGAATCCCAGGTACATCCTCGTCGAACCCAGGGTCGGCTACTGGATGCCCGAGGGGGAGGCTGACAGGGGTATGTAAAGGACAGCGCTGTCCTTAATGGGCGGCCAGCTCTCAATGTGTCGCTGGTGACACCGAACATGGCCTGAAAGCCTCTTCTCAAGTCAGGCGGCGCCTCCCCGCCTGCCCCAACACCACACGAGCCAGCGGAGGTCAAAACGAGTTCACACTGCCCCTGGTCGAAGAGGACCTGGGTGAGGGGGAGGGGACAATGCCAAGCTGTCGCCTTCACCCTGACGTTCCCCCTTTGACTGGGGAAGGCCTTGTTCAGAGGTTTGCCAGGTTTCCGCGTCTCCTGCCCTGCCTGGGCGGGCATTGCCTTTCCGGACCTGGTCCGGCTGGCGGAGACGGGAGATGGAGATACCCGCCATTATTGTACGGGTTTATGAATAAATGACGTGTACAGGCACTTGCCGCTTGGGTAAAGCAAGGGTGAATTATTGGCCAATTCGGGTGGAGCAGCCCTGGCGTGCCAAGGGCGGAGGAAAAACACGTCGGTGGCCCGGGGATGCTCTGGGGCGTCGGTGAGAGTGACGGCGGTTACTCTGCTTGTTCGTGGTCAGAGGCGATGAAGTTCAGGCCGCCCTGGGAAGGCGCCCTGAAGGCGAAAGTGGTCTGTCCGTTGCGGTTGGTTACGAAGAAGTCGCCTTGGGTGATTATATCCATGCCGACGAGGACGTCGGCCCCCAGGAAGTCGCCCCTGGTTATTCTCCAGGATGGGAAAAGGATGAGTCCCTGCAACTGAATGGTGATCAGATAGGTGTCTGCGAGATGCCGGCCATTGACGCCGTACACGAATGTCTTGCCGGACGGAATCAGGTTGCACTGCTGGACGGCCTGGTAGGTTATGACGCTGTTGATGGCTCCTGTGTCCCACAGGGCCCAGAATGGAACGAAGTCCTCCGGTGGCTGGTCGGGGAGAGTGAAATCGGCGACGGAGCAACCGCTGAGCAGGTCACTCAGGAGTTGCTGGGAAGGATGCTGAACTGCATGGTGTAGTCACCGAGAGCAAGTTACGGGGTACATCACCCCGCGCGGGTCGCTCAAATACAGGATGAAGAGAAGGGCAGATCTGGTTGACAGAACCCAGTGGGGCTTGGTAGTTTTTCTGCGCTCGTTCCCTCGACTACCTGGAGCACCGGGGGAAAATGGGTGCGGTTCCCGCAGAGGCATTGCCGCAGCGGCAGCCTGTTTAGAGAACCCAAGGGTCTCGTGTAACGGCGGCGACACCGCCATTGTGAGTACACCCTTATCCAATAGGCCAGACGGGTCCAGCCGGTCGCACGCGTATTGGCGAATGGGGACAACTCCACCTTCCTGAAGTTTTTCAGAATCTCCTATTGCTGCCTTGGAGCATGGGAGCCCAAGGAGAAACCAATGCCCGAAATAATTAAAGCCAGCGAACACAACCTGAATTCCGTATTCAGCGACGATTACCTCTTTGAGATTCCGTTGTATCAACGTCCCTACGCTTGGACCACGGAACAAGTGGACGAACTGCTGGACGACCTGCTCAACGCTATGGACCGGGATGCGCAATCTCCCTATTTTCTCGGCAGTGTGGTCCTGATCAAAAAAGAGGGGGACTCCAAGAGCGCCGTGGTAGATGGGCAGCAGCGCTTGACAACCCTCTCGATGCTGTTTTGCGTACTGCGCGAACTGGCGGACGGGAACGCCCAATTCGAACTCGACGGCTTCGTAAGAGAGGCCGGGAACAGCCTGAGGGGGACCCAAGACCGGTTCCGTTTGGGCTTGCGGGCGCGAGACCGGGAATTTTTCCATGACAATGTACAGTCCCGAGGGGCAATTCCCGAATTCCTTAAGAAAGACAACGCCACTTTTTCGGACAGCCAGAAGTTGATATTCACCAACGTCAATCGTCTCAATCAAGAACTTTCCAAACTCAGCGAGTCTCGTCGCGGTGCCCTCGTCAAGTTCGTGATCCAGCAGTGCTACCTGGTAGTCGTCACGGCTACGGATAGAGATTCTGCCTACCGCATATTCTCGGTCATGAACGACCGGGGCCTAGATCTTTCCCCGACGGATATCTTGAAAGCTGAGACCATCGGTGAGATACCGGAACCCGATCAGGAGGTCTACGGGGAGAAGTGGGAAAACATCGAGGAAAGGATCGGACGGGAGGGGTTTAGAGACCTCTTCGCCCACATAAGGATGGTTACCCTGAAGACCAAGTTGCGGCGGACGCTGCAAGCTGATTTTCAAGACAACGTGCTGAAAAACGCCGTGGGCAAGGAATTCATTGACCACACTCTGGAACCCTACGCCAGCGTCTACGAAACCTTGATGGAGGCGTCTTACGAGAGCACTCAGGACGCCGAAAAATTAAATGACTATCTCCGCCACCTCAGTCGGCTTGATAATTTTGACTGGATTCCTCCGGCGATGGCCTTCTTCCTTCGACACGCGAATGACAGAGAAAGCCTCATCAGGTTTACCAAGGATTTGGAAAGGCTGGCCTATGGGCTATTTGTAAGGCGCGCCAATGTCAACGACCGGATCAATCGCTATGCGGAGGTCCTGCGAGATATTGAACGGGGCAGCGATCTGTTCGACGATGATTCGCCCCTTCAACTGAAGGCAGACGAACAGGATGAGATAGTAAAAGGCCTCAACGGACAGATATATTTGCAGACGGCCGTGGTCAGAAGGACGCTGTTGGAGCGCCTTGATAGCCTGCTCGCTGATACCGGCGCCACCTATACTCGCACAACGATAACCGTGGAACACGTTCTGCCTCAAAATCCCAAATCAGACTCCGAGTGGATGAAATGGTTCCCAAGCCAAGACCAGCGGGATACCTGGACGCATCGGTTGGCTAACCTGGTCCTCCTGTCCCGGCGGAAAAATGCCAGCGCGTCTAACTGGGATTTTGGGCGCAAGAAAACCGAATACTTCCAGCGCGGCGGCGTTGCTCCTTTCGCACTGACCGCGCAGGTATTGAACGAATCGGATTGGACGCCAGTGGTGTTGGATCGCAGGCAAAAGGAGTTGGTAGACTCATTTCGGAGGGAATGGCGGTTGGCCTGACGCGCCCTGCATCTTATCTTTTCCTGACGCTGCACAGCAGCGTGGTCAACCTTGGCATTTTGCGCAAATCGCGGGGATTGTTTGAATGGTTTCCGAATCGCGCCCCCTTGCTATGCGGATTGACGGCGACAACGCCCAACCATCCTTAATAGAGAACATCCTGGCGGAGACTGCAAAGTACGGCGTCGTCACAACTCGCCGTGTCTATGGTAATTGGACGACTCCCCAGATGAATGGGTGGAAGGATTCCCTCCACTCTTACGCAGTCCAGCCCATGCAGCAGTTTCGCTATACCGTGGGGAAGAACGCCACGGACAGTGCCCTGATAATCGACGCCATGGACCTGCTGCATGGGGGAACTGTGGGCGGTTTCTGCATCGTTTCCAGCGATAGCGACTATACTCGGTTGGCCACCAGGATACGTGAGCAAGGACTGTTTGTAATGGACATCGAGCGGTCCGATACACCCAAGTCATTCGCCAACGCATGTGAGATATTCGTATACACGGAGAATCTGTCCCCCCAGGCCGCAAAAGAGGTTCCCTCAGCCGACCTGGGTGACTCGGACTGGACTCATACGGCGACCCGGGCCATCGAGATGGCAGCCCAGGACGATGGATGGGCATTCCTCGGGGCGGTTGGAGAACCCACCTGCGACAATTGGACCCCGCCTTCGATGCCAGAAGCTACGGACACAAGCAATTGTCGCCGTTGATCAAGTCCCGAACGGATCTGTTCGAGACCAGGGAACACAGGGTGAGAAATGGGGCTTCACAGGTATACGTGAGGGTCAGATGATGGGCTGCAATTGGCCCCAGCGGTTGCCCTCGTGTGTTCCGATTTCGACTGGATGTGGTTCCACCGGACCAGTTGTTCATAGTGTTGTTCGGGGCGACGGGATTGCAACTTATACCCTTCCCTGATTCTGTCCAAACAACGGGGTCCACCTTACCCATTGACCTCTGCACAATGGAGCTAGCCACATGGCCAGGTACAATATCGTCGCTGGTTCGAGCGGCGACATCAGCCTCGACTCAAACGAATGGCTGATCATAGACATCGGTTACGGCCAAAAAAGTCCCACCAACGCTATCTGGCGAAGCGACGAAACACTCAGATCGTTGTACTTTCGTCAAATAATGCCCCTCGTCACCGAAACAGCCAGTCTCAACCCCGACCAGTCGTTGCACCTGGCCGTCGAAGCCCCGCTGTCAGCAGCCTTCGACGGCCACGGCGAACCCACCATCCGCCCCTGCGATGAATGGCTTAAACCCAACGCAGCCGAGCCCGATACTAGACTTTGGTGTAACAACGCAGGAGCTTCGACCCTGGTGCTAGCGGAATTCCTTCTCCGTGACCTGCACGAAGAAAATATTGGACCGAGGCGGATAAAATTGTTTGAAGGGCACGTTTCCTTCAAGTACCGTGAAAGCCACAAGTTCCGCTTTAAGCAAGCAGGGGACAACCACCAAGCCGACGTGTTGGCCATCAAGCACGAAATCAAATACAGAACCGAATACAACATCTTCGACGAAGCCAAATTGCGCCGAGATCAAGACCTAACCTTGAAATCGCCTTTCGGTTTTCTCAACGAAGATTTGATTCCCCCTGTAATCCGAGTGCCTCCACCATATCTTTTCAGGTAGTGCGATAGCCTAGCGCAATCCGGGTTTTAGGCAACGATTTGTGTTTACGACGCCGGAGGTAATAGAGACCAAACGCTGCAACAGATTCACACCGTCTCTTTAATTGCCATAGTCAAAATGCGGCGGGTTCGATAAGTATATTTTCTTGCCGTTACGTCGGTGATGTTGTAGCGTATTTTGTCGGGATTGGACAACATTCGATTCTCGAATCCATCATTTATTGACCATTCTTAGAAGTAGGTCAAATTTTGCTGGGACGAGGAAATATTGGAGCACTGCCCCCAAAGGGCTAGTAGTGTGTCAATGCAGAGATGTCAGGCATAGCGATAGCAGGAGAGAGGTGGTAGCGTTATAGGGAAAGCAGTGTAAGTGTAGCGGGAGGTGGGGGCCCATGGCGCCGAAGAAGTATGAGGTCAGGCTGTCAACGGAGGAGAAAAGACTTCTGCGGAAGGTGGTCCGGTCGGGACGGAGTTCGGCCCATGCAATCACCCGGGCCCGCATTCTGCTGAAGGTGGACGAAGGCTGGACGGCCGCTCAGGTGGCAACGGCCCTGGACATCTCCGAGCGGACCGTAATACGAGCCAGGAAGCGGTATGCGCAGGAGGGATTGGAGGAGACGCTGCACCGGCGCAACCAGGTCAACCGGTACCGGAAGCTGGACGAACGTGGGGAAGCGCATCTGATTGCCCTGGCCTGCAGCCCAGCCCCCGAGGGCCACGACCACTGGACCCTGCGGTTGCTGGCGGACAAGACGGTGGAGTTGGCCCTGGTGGAATCCCTGTCGTACGAGACGGTCCGGTTTTACCTGAAAAAAACGAACTTAAGCCGTGGCGGAAGCAGCAGTGGTGTATCCCCAAGGTGAGCGCTGAGTTCGTAGCCCACATGGAGGATGTCCTGGATCTGTACGCCGAACCCTATGATCCCCAGAGGCCGGTGGTCTGCTTCGATGAGCGTTCCACCCAGTTGCTGACCGAGACCAGGGAGCCCCTGCCAGGGGCCCCGGGGCGTCCCAGGCGTGAGGACTACGAGTACGTGAGGTGCGGCACCCGCAACCTGTTCCTGACCTGTGAGCCGAAACGGGGCTGGCGCCATGTGGCAATCACCCAGCGGCGCACCATGCAGGACTTCGCTCACCGGATGCGCTGGCTGGTGGGCCAGGCCTACCCCGACGTGTCAGTGGTCCGAGTGGTCCTGGACAGGGAGGGTTGAAAAAGTCAGCGAATCTGTGAGTCCGACGGACTACTGAGATACAATAGGGGTGTAATCAGTCGTTCGGGAGGGGCAGTTATGCTGGAACCTCTGGACCGCTTCCGCAGGGACTCGACTCTGTTCCAGTTCACGGAGAAGCGGCTGCCCAACTTTATTGACCTGGAACATTTGCTGATTCGGATCGACGAGCAGTTGGACTTCGCCAAACTGGTGGCCCCTCTGGAGAGCCGCTACTGTCGCGACCAGGGCCGCCCCGCCATCCATCCTGAAGTGATGGTACGGGCGCTGCTCATCTGCTCTCTGTACAACATCGCCTCCTTCAGACGACTGTGTCCGGCCATCTCGGAGAGCATCGTGTTCCGCTGGTTCTGCTTTCTGACCATCGACGACCCGGTGTTGGACCATTCCACCATCAGCTACTTCATCGAGGGCATCGGCCGGGAGGGATTCGCAGAGATACTCCACGGCTTGAATCAGGAGTTGTTCCGGCTGGGCCTGCTCTCGGCAGAGATGCACACCGATTCCAGCCTGGTCAGGGCCAACATGAGCAGCCACCGGCTGTCCCACAGCGGGTTGACAGAGGGAGAGTTCCAGGATCAGGCCGTGGAGGAGAACGGGCTGTTCGCGGTGGCCCAGTATGGCGGCAGCGGCGGGACTAAGAAGGCGGAGGTCAGGTTCTTTTAGGGCCCAGAGGGTTCCCCGCCGTTGAGCACTGAGGACATCGATGCCCGGTGGCGAACCACCAGGCCCGAGAGGCCGGGCTATCTCAGCTACTAGGAGAACATTGTCGTTGACCGGGGCGGTTTCATGATGTCAAGAGCGATAGCCCACTCTTCCGAGGCTGAATGGAAAGCCCTGCTGCCCATGCTGGAGGATGCGCCCATTAAGCCGGCGTCGCTGGCGGCGGACACAGGGTATAGCGCGGGCCGACTGCGGCAAAGCCTGGAGGAGCGGGGCATCGGGGCCTACATCCCCCTTTACCCCAACCAGAGTTCGGGCCAGGTGGCTCGCGGAGAGTTTGTCTATCACGGTGATCACCTGATCTGTTCCCAGGGCAAGGTCCTGCGCAGAGGGCCTTTCCGCAACAGGTTCCAAAGCTACAAGTACCAGGCGCTTCAGGGAGATTGCCAGGAGTGTCCGGTGAAGGATCGGTGCCTCCCGCCCAAAGAGAAACGGCGTCAGGTGGCGTTGAGCAGCTACTACCCTGAGTTCGTGCGGGCCGCAGAGCGGAACCGCAGCCAGGAATACCGGAGGGAAATGAACCGGCGCAAGTCCGTGGCCGAAGGGACCTTCGCGTCCCTGGATCGGCTGGGGTGGGCCCGAACCAGGCTGCGGGGATTGGCCAAGGTGGACTGCGAGGGATTCATGGCCGCTATCGCCCACAACGTGGCTAAGGCAGTAAGACGGCTGGGCCCAGGCGCCGGACCAACAGGCAATTGCCGGGCTGGCGGACCCAATGGCGACTGGACATCGTGGCCAGCGTCAGGGGGGGGCATATCCCTTGCTGCGGCTTGAGCTGCCTGAAAGAACCGGCGGCACTGATGCCTGCCTCCTCTCCCCTCCATATGCCAGCGTCACTGCCCAAACCGACTTTTTCAACACTCCCGGACAAGCTGAATACCTACCGGACAGCGTCGCTGTACGAGGCCTTCCCGCCAGCAGAGGCACGGCGCATCGCCAAACGGCTGGAGTTCCATTACACCCCCAAGCACGGCAGTTGGTTGAACATGGCGGAGATGGAGTTCAGTGTGCTGGCCCGAGCCTGCCTGCGCGGACGCAATCCCGATGCGGAAAGCCTGGAGCGGGCGGTGAATGCCACCGTATCCGAGCGCAACGCCACAGCCGCCGCCATCAACTGGCGCCTTACCGCCAGGGACGCCACACGCAAACTTCACCGCCTCTACGCATGCCATTCTTGATTTGACGTAATACTAGCTGCTGGCCGGTCCGGCCGTGTCGATGATTTCGTGCTTCGCTGCCCACATCAGGAGTTCGGCCTTTGTCCTGGTGCCCAGCTTCGATTGTATGGCGTAGATGGCGTTCCTGACCGTGTGCGGGCTGAGGCCCCTTGTGTTGGCTATCTCTGCGTAGCTCTGTCCCAGCGCGTAGAGCGCGAGCATCTGCTGTTCCCGTTCGGTCAGCCTGGCCTGCTGGACTGCCTCGGTCTGGCGTCTTGACCTTCGGAGGCGCCGGAAGACCATGGATAGCGTTTCGTCTGATATTCGGTAGCGGCCCTCGGCGACGAGCCGTGCGGCCTCCATGAGGTCCGCGGCCCCGGCGTATTTCTGCATGTAGCCGTTGGCGCCGCAGGCGATGGCTTCCACGGCGATGTCCTCTTCCGTTGCTGTGGTGAGCACCAGCAGGTTTGAGTCCGGGTTGGCGTCAACCAGGTCCGCGCAGGTCTGCAGTCCTCCCATGTCGTGCATCAGCACGTCGATGACGATCACCTGGGGCGCATTTTCTGACGCGAGGGCCATGGCCGTGTCGTGGTCCAGGGCCTGCCCGACAACCTGGAAGGCCCCCGACCCTTCCAGGAGGGCCTTCACGCCGTCGAGCATGATCTGATGGTCGTCAACTAGCAGTACCGTGATGAGTTCCGGTGACTCCATTTTGGTCCTCCCCGGTGGCTTTTTAGGCCACGCAGAGTTTCGTAGTTGATTTTGGCATTTGCGGTGCGGTGCGGTTTCTCCGGTTCTGTTACGGAGAGCCACCACGGTCTTCAATCGCGACCTGCAACCACGCTTGATGTTCCCCTCTCAGGTAGTCAATTTCCGCCTGAGAATAATCGCTATTTGGAGCCAACCTTATAGCCTCACCTATATCGGCCACCGCCTTTTTCGCTTGACCTTGAAATTCTCCGCAATGGCCTCTAATCAAAAGGGACTGCACTCTCGTGTCAAAACCCGTTTCCACGTACGGGTTCGTCCCCAATGCCTTGTCAGCATCGGTAAAGGCGAGGTGACAATCTTCGTTTCCAAAATATTGCATAGCCCGCCATGTCCGGTTGAACGAGTCATCTCGCACCGCAATGGCTTCCGTAAAATAATCGACCGCCTCTTCGTGCTGCTCCAAGTCGGAATGGCTTCTGGCTAACAAGTTAAGGATTCTGTTCGACGGCTTCTCATGCCCCTCAAGGGCTGATGTGAATAACTCAATGACGCCCCTTTCCTCCCCGCCGTAGAACTTTGCCATCCCTTCATTTATATCAATTAGGAAAAAGCAGGCAAACATATGTTCAGGCTAGGCTCGACCTTCCGAGATGTCTTCGACTTATTTCTTTACCCTGGCGAAACTCTCGAATCGTTCGTCACTGACGCCAGACAATCGGGCTAGGTCGATGGTTTTCTCGATTTGTGCCAAGGCCAGAGTGTTATCACCCCATTGCGAATAGCAATGACCCAATAGCAAGAGAACTTCAACGTGGGGACTGTACCCGGTGGCCAAGGGTGTTGATTCCATATCTAAAGCCAAGTTCGAGTCCTTGATGGCTTCCGGCCATTGTTTGTTTTAAACGTAGGAAGTGGCTCTGTTAGTGCGAGTTGTACTGGTCTCGTCCAGGTCTACTGCTAAGCTGAAATGCCGAATGGAATTATCCGAATCCCGGTGCCGGCGATAGGTGATCCCAAGCCGGTTGTGCAGAACATAGCTGGCCTCGTCCAATAGCACCTCTATTTTCTTGAGGTTGGCATTGGCGGCGGCGTACTCACCACGGTTTGGCATTTCTGTGGTCTCTCGGTTTAGAATGCTGGCCTGCCCCTCGAAGACCTCGAACTGGCTGGTGCCATGTACATCGCCAATGGGTGTCCGTTCAAGGTCACCAGCGTCTGCTTCGGTTTCGTTAGATACCGATGGGGTTGTCGTGGGTGTGGGGGGGTTGGTAGGTTTCGGTGTAGCGGTATTGATTGGAATGGGAGTGGATGGGGACGCTAACTCGGGTTGGACTTGGGCAGTTACGGTGGCGGGGATATTTGGAGTGGGTTCTGAAGCGGCAGTAGCGCAGGCTAGGTGGATGGTAAGGACGGAGGATATGCTGTCCGTGAGCGGAACGCGCATTAGGGGTTCCCCCTTGCGGGCAGGATTGAGGCCCTGCCAAGGTTCCTCAACCACCATTGACCCTGCAAGGGGGCACGAAGCCCCAATTGCTACCTGTTGAGTCAATGATGGATTTAAGGAACCTTGGCAGGGTCAATTTACCCCCGCCGTTCACTCCTTGTCAAATCTAAAGGAACCGTTATTTTTGCCTTGACCTTTGCCTCCAGTTTTGGTGCATCCTGCCCGACTTATTGCACCGTTCTTCCTTGGCCTTAACGTATTCCTTCAGTTGTTAGGTCAAGAGGTTCAACATGGTATTAAGTTGGACGTTTTTGAACCGCTAATGGGAATCTAACCTAGTCTACACAACCCACACTAATCTACCGACCAGTGATAGTGGCACAGGTTAACTTCGTTCCTGTATCCACCGCTGTCGTCCGCCGGGGCGGGTCTTACGCCAGCGTCCACAGGCAGGGACCGTGTAGCTCACGGCCCATAATCTCTGATGTTCCGGGCTGCATTGGCGTCCCGGCCATGCAATGTTCCGCAACCGTGGGCCTGGGCACGGCCTCCTGGCCGCACAGCTCCGGGAAGTCGGCGCACATTCTGGTCCAGGCCTCCGGATCGCCGGCGATTTCCGGCGGGAGCATATCCAGGACGTAGGCGTCCCAGTTTCCGGCCCGGGTGGCTAGGTCGAGCGGCTGCCAGCGCATGGTAAAGTCCCACGCCTCGTTCCACGGTGGCACCGGGGGGTTCAGGCCGTCGTCGAGGCTGAATTGCCTGAGCTCGTGGGCTACCAGCTTCACGTCGTCTCCGGTGAAGTAGAAAATTCCGCTACTCCTGATTCAATCTGCTATAGCAGGTCTCAGGGTAGGGGTTCATGCGTGCAGCGCAGGACGTGGTTCAGGGGCTCTGGCCCCTGTTCCTTCCATTGTGCTTGTTGCCCTTTCGGGCCTCCGGCGGCACGCCCAGGCAGTTCAGTAGAACTGTTTTCTGCCCTGGCCAGGGTCAGGCCCTGGCGCCGGATGTTTTCCGCGGCGTTGACGTCGGCGTTGGTGGCGAACCCACATTCCTGGCAGTTGAAGACTGCCTGGGACGGCCGGTTGGCCGGGTCGGTATATCCGCACTTGGAGCAGGTCCGGCTGGTGTCCTTGGCGGGGACTGCTATGAAGTTCCGGCCATGCCACTGGCATTTGTACTCCAGCTTGGCTCTGATGCCGTACCAGCCCTGGGAGAGGATGGAGCGGTTCAGTCCTGACTTCTGCTTTACTCGAGTTCCCGGTTCTTCCACTGAGCCCCTGGCCGACCGTGTCATATTGTGGATCTTGGAATTCTCGATGCAGACCCTTTGATAATCCCTGACCAGCTGGGTGGTTATCCGGTGCTGGAAGCCCCGGCGTCCATCGGCTCTTTTCTGCTCTACTCTTCGGAGCTGGCTGATGGTTTTGAGGTAGTTGCTGGAGGGTGTTCCCTCCCACCGGAACCTGGACTTGGTCCTGCCGGAGTGTAATCGGTGGCTGACGAACCGGGCTCTTCCATCCTTGAGGCCGGAGTCCCTTTGGCGCTGTGCCTTCCGCATCAGGCGTCTTCGTACCTTGCGGTATTCCGAATCGTCGAATCCCGGGATCTGCAGGAACTCGCCGGTCTCGTCGATGGTGGTTATTACTTGTTTGACCCCCGGGTCGATTCCCACTGAGTGCAGCTGTGGCTGTG
>MPMM01000015.1 GCA_002238505.1 SAR202 cluster bacterium bin22
AGATGATGGCCGAGCCGCCGCTGGGCATATACCGCAACAATTTCATGCGACGGATGTCCCACATGCTCGACTGCGAAAGGGCGCCCAAAGGGGCTTAATGACCAGAAGCGAACAGGACCTTGCCCGGGTAGGTTTTGATTTTCCAAACCCTATCCGGGATAATTCCTATATCGCCGACCGACGCGCCAAGAGGAGAGGCGACCCGAACAATTTTTGGCAGGACGGTCTATATGACTAATCAATCACGCCCTGCACCGACGGACTCCATCGAGGCATTCGACGAGGCAGCCTTTGACAGACAGTCATACCTAACAGCAAAGGCCCACTCGGCCAACTGCCCAGGAACTCTCTCCGCAAATATCCTCTCAACTCTCCCGGACTTCAAGCGCTACAGCCCTCCGGCTACGCCCTGCGATCGGCTTTTGCTGCACGAGGCGGTACGTGATGAATTTAAAGAGCAACTGACCCGGCGCCGCGCCAGCCTGGATCCCGTAGCCCTCCTGCATGCCATCCGCGAAGCCCAGGCCGCCCTGGTGGCCCTTTCCTCTCCCTGTCACGGTGAGAGCCAGCCCAGCAGGAGAGCCTGGAGCAGTTCCTGTCCCAACTGCCCACCCTGTGGCAGCAGGGTGAAAACCGTCCTACCACGCTCCCCGGACCAGGGGACCCGCCATTGCCGTACTCGTTCAGACCCCTTCGAGGGAGCGTGGCAGCACATCCTGGGATGGTTGGAAACGGAACCCGACATCACCGCCAGGACAATACTGGACCGGCTGTGCTCCCACCGTCCTGACCGGTTCAGCGACACCCACTTGCGAACCCTGCAGCGCGGGGTGAAAAAGCGGCGGGGAGTAATGGCCCGGAAGCTGGTATATGCCAGCCCGGACCAATCCGCACCGACTCTTCTTTCAATGCCGGAAGATGTCCCTGTTGGAGCCGACCACAGGGTCTGAATTTCGGTAACATTTTCTCTTGACTCAACAGACGGCAGAATTAATTGTCGTTGACCACCCTGGCGCCTCCGTAACCGCCGATACGCCCACGGACTGTCCAACCAACACCCAGCCTGTTACGGTCGGTCAGGCTCCCCGGGCCGGGACCAGGCCGGGAACTACCGCGCCGCTCCTGAAAGGGGTGGCCTTATCTCGGCTCTCAGAACGCTCGCTTTTAGACAGGCGGACAAGAACCGCCAACTCTGACGCCAACTCTCCTGCCGACCGCCGCGGTGCGGCGCACTCCTCGCTGGGAGTGCCCGCAACACCTGACGGCAGGGGTGAAGCCCGCCACGCTGCTGGCCACCAGTGCCCTGACCCTGGCCGGGACCGGCGCTGGGCCTTCACGACCCTGGATGCGTCCTTCCGGCCCCGATTCGTCCTCGCCACCTGGACACGGATAACCGGGCTCCACACCTGGCCTGTCCCCTGGCGCCAATGATCCGCCGACCAATGACGCCAGGCCGCCCGGGAAAGCCTCGCCACCGGGCCCCTGCGAAGCGGGAACCCCGGCTGCACCCCCCACTGATTCCCTGGGCCGTACCGGCCGGTCGCCAGGCCCCGGAACTCCTTAGATCCGGTGCAGCATCGGCCCTGCCGGACCCAGCCGCCAGCGACGCCGGGAGCCCAAAATGAGTGCGGAGCGCCGACGGCCGCTCCCAGATACAGATCCCTATCTGGTTAGGGTTTCCCCCCTTTAAACATGCTTGGGAATGTACTAATGCTTCCTGGACGGGCAATTTCGGTGATGCACCGGCGGCAGTTGCTGCACGTTTGCAGCACTGACTGAATCCCGGTAAAATGAGGGCATGGCAAGTCAGGGAGATTCCAACAGGATGCGGAGATTCTCGGTACAGGTGCCCGAGGATTTGTGGGTCGGGCTTAACGACCTGGCGCGGCGGGAGCGCCAGCCGCTCCAGCACCTGCTGCGGGATGTTCTGCAGGCAGTGGTGGACGGGGACGGTCCGGGGCGCGTGGCATCAGCCGGGACCAGGGAGGCCATCGACGCCATCGACGCCCTCAGGGAGGAACAGAGCAGGGACGCTGGCCGATGGGCAGCTGTGATGGAGGCCATCGAAGCCCTCGGGAAGGAACAGCAGCGAGGAGGGGCGGAGCGGGCAGAACTGTTGATGGGGAACATCTATGCCCTGCGGGACAAGCTTGACCGTTTCCGGGAAGAGGATGAAGGGGGTTGGGAGGAGCTGAAGGCGGCCGTCAGGGAGCTGAAAGGGGGCCCGGACCAGTTGCAGTCCGAGGGGGACAGGGTACCGGAGTTAGAGACGCCTCCTGCCCCTGATGAAGCCAGGCGGGGCCTGCGAGGCCGAATTTTCGGAGGCGGAGGAGGGAAGTAGCCACGACGGGGACCCCCAGTTCCTGCCCCAAACGGTCGTAATTCCTGGCGCCCTGGTCCGTCCTGCAGATGACGGCCAGGGGATACGGGGTGAGCCGCAGCGCGTATTTCCTCAGCCTGGCCTCAACGTCCTCAGGGCCCAGATGAGAGAGCTCCAGTTCGAGGTAATGGTAGCCGATTCCGACCGGGCTGCAGCAGTAGACCAACCCGTCCGGGTCGATGCCGTACCCCTCAGCGTTGACAGTTCTGGCCCGTGACGCCGGCACGACCTCGGAGCCCATGAGGCTGAAGTCCCCCAGGAGGTCCACCAGGATATCGTCGTGAACCCGCCGGGTCCCAAGCCGGTCCTTGAGCCGGCGCAGGCCGGAGCGCCTGACTATTTCCCTATAGGACAGCTCACCGTGGTCCAACATGACACGAAAAGCCCCGTCCGCCGTCGGGCGGGCAGGGTCCCCGCCTGCCAGCCCCAGCTCCGCCAGTTCCTCCGCCAGCTCCCTCTCCCCCTGCGGACTCAGGCTGACACGGTACCGCATCTGGCCCTGCCCGCGATTCGAAAAGACCAGAGGCCTGCCGGACGTCCTTACGTTGGCCACACCTGCAATTCCCGCTTCCCTGGCCAGGCCCAGGTCGACGAGGGTTATCATCCTCCTCCAGATGATCCTGTCCTTTTCGCTCTTCCCCCGCAGGGCAGCATAATTGGCGATGCTGGCCCCGGGGTACTCACCTACAAGTTTGAGGATTAAGAACAGGGTGCACGCATCGCGCCGGACCCAGGGACAGGATTTGATGATGCTGTCCAGCCCTGCCCTTCCCAGGCGGCGCTTGGCCCGGGGCCAGACGAACCGGTCCAGCCGGACCGGGGTAAGGTTGGGTGTGAAGGGCTGGGCGGCGCCGTCCAGCATGGACGCCCCGCCGGCTGCCTGCCAGCCACCGGCATAGGCCCAGGCTGCCACGTCTGCAGGCTCAATCCGCCAGGCGCTCAGACCCTCCACAGCCATGGGCAGCGCCCCGGCCACCGCCCACCGGTCGGCGCCGATCAGGGCAACCG
Organism: SAR202 cluster bacterium bin22; assembly: GCA_002238505.1. Classification (GTDB taxonomy): domain Bacteria; phylum Chloroflexota; class Dehalococcoidia; order Lucifugimonadales; family UBA3495; genus Bin22. The sequence continues at coordinate 3,389 of MPMM01000015.1, forward strand.
AGCCGGCAATCCCAGGCGGTGTGATGCGGCCGACCGCCTCCGGCAGGTCCGTGATTCGCTCCCAGATCTCCCGTTCCGTGTCCCACTGCCCCACCCACATGAAGGACACGGTACTGCGGACCTCCGGCGATCCCCTCAGGTTGTACAGGGCGACGGCCTGCACCGCCTCCCGGTCCACCCAGGCCACACCCTCCAGAGCCCAGCCGTCGACCGCGTACCTGACGGCCACCTGGTTGATGATTTCGACCCGGGGCATGTCGTACCTGAGGAGACATCCCACCCCGTCACTCCGGTGCCAGGACACGACGGCACGTTCCAACTCCCCCACGGGGCCATCGTCCAGGTCCCCAGGGTCGACCCAGTAGCGGGGTGTCGGCGGCATGAGGCACCCGAAAGAGGCACTTTTCAACAGACCCTGCTTTACGAGATCCCGGGCAGCCTCCTTCACCTGGCGCTCGTCCAGTTCCAGTTCCATGCCCCGGGGCAGCTCTGAGCAGCTCGCCAGCGGTGTCATAAGAAACTGATGGAGAACCTCGAGGAGAATATCGTCCCTGCTGACCCAGGACGGGGCGCCCTGCCCCGGACGGCGTGCCTCCAGGGGATCCCCCACCGGCCAAAACACGGGGGAGCCATACTCCCTGAGGTCCGGGGGGATCCAGTTGCCCTGGCGCCGGTTCCGGGCCCGCCACCGACGGGAGCCCTTCAGGCGGCGGATCCGCTCATATGCCGGGGATTCGTTAGCGGCGGGGTCCTCCACCACGTCGTCGACCGGCTCATCCACCGCCCCCGTAAGGAAGCGTCTGTCGCCGACCGGCTCGTCATCCCAGTCGGGGGCGTCGTTCTCGACTGAGTCGTCGTCGTAATCCTCGTAGTCCTCGTAGTCAGCCGCATCGAGGTCCTCCACGTCGTCGTGCTCGTCGTCGTAGCCGGACTCGTAGCCCTCAGCCGCATCGTCATACTCGTGGCGGTGGCGCCCATATCCGTAGCCATAGTCCTCAGCCATATGGCCAACATAACACGGGGCGCTCGATGAACGGCTTTCATGAACGGCAAGAAAAGTTGGCCGGCCTGGCCAGGACCGGCTGACGTATTCCGGCTTGCCGGGCGGAAACTTCACCCCCCGCCACGTGGCGGGGGGTCAATTACGAAACCTGTTCCCACATGCGCCCTGATCCCGCAACCGGTCTCCGGAGCAGAGAGATCCCCCAGCCTTGGGAGGACCGGCGCTGGCCAGCGGCACGTCCGACGGTAACCGGCCACTGCAGGAGAGGGTTTCGGCAACCGGCTTTTTCCTGGACAATTGGCGAAAAAGCGGGGTGGAAACTCATGCACAAGTTTCTGATGGGAATGGGAATAATCGCCTTGCTTGTTATCCTGGGCGCGCTGCTCAGGGATTGTGGATTCTACGGGTGAGTTGCCCCGAGCAATCACGGTAAGACAGTAGCGCAGGTCCAGGGCGCCGGGGTATCCACTTAGCCGCCTGGCCACTTTCCTGGGTCCACCTCAACTGGGAGGGAACGGGGATTCTAAGCGCTCTGGAAGCCAAAGGTCTGGTCAGGAGGGGGAAGGTACGAAAGGGAAAAGGGAACTGACATTCTGATTCGTACAAACGATTCTTATGGGAAAGCTCCGACCCCTTGGGTGGCTTGTACGTGTACCGATATGTCGCCCGGCCGACCCTCCCCGGGTCACGCCGCGGTTTTGATGCCTTCCCCTAGTGAAACATTCAAGGCAATGCCCCAGTTCTTAGCCTCACGGCTCGCCTGCGACACGCTATGTTCGATTTATGGGCTATGTCGCTCGCGGCCCCGGGGCCTTAAAAAGGGACGCTTGGAAATTCAACGCGGCCGGTGGCCGGCATGCACGATAATTTGGTTCTGGCGGTTTTTCCAATGTGGAAAACCCCGAAGCACTGGCTGCCAGGTGGACAACGCCTGCGACTGTCCTGGCCATTTGCTTGCGGTGGCCCAGCGCTCGGACAGTCGGGCCAACTCCGGAGCTTTCCGCCAAGGAGAAGGGGCCGAAGGCCTGGTTCACGATGGCTTCCTTTGGCCGCTACCGGGGCGGGCATTAATGATCGGCGGCGAACATCGGCTCCAGGCACTTCACGCTGCCGGTGTACCATCCAGCACCGTCAGCGGAAGTAAGGATGCTGCTGCCCGCCGCTTGACCCTGGCGCTACAAGACGTGGAGGACTTCTGATGCCAAAGGTCACGTGCACACCCCCGAGCTGCTCAACTGGTTAGGGGAGGGCAAGGCTCCGGTGATCGGGAAGATTGAAGGGACGGAGATCGAGGATCTCTTCAACGACGCCAACGGGGCTTTTGCTTGTCTTGCAGCGGCGCTGAGCCAGCTGCAGCTGGAAGACGAACTGGCCCACAACCAGGCCTTCAACAACCTGGGCGACGTCGGCAATCTCCTGAGAGAGACTTACGAGATCTACCAGGCGGATCCACTTTCGGACAGCTAATCAAATGGGGATTGTGGGGGAAGCTCCCCGGCGAAGCCAGGGCTTGCCAGGGAACTTTCCCGCCAGACCGAATGGCGTATATGGAAGCCGTTGTTACTACAGCATACGGTTAACAAACTGAGCAAACTGAGCCAGAGTTGCCCGAACATCATCTTGTTCGTCTTCGTCGGGCATGGGATGGGTTTCCACGTAATACGCCGCCCGAAGGAGAAACTCGTCGGAGCCTGCTGGCTGAGCATTATTCAATACAACCGCATGAGCAACTGCCTGGAGAAATGCCTCCCATGACTTTTGACTGGGAGTAACCATATCGCCTTCAGCCAATGTTTCCCTCCAGATGCCTTGCCACCTGCTCGACCTGTGGGTTTGGGGCACGGAATATCTCAGTGCGCCCGTTGATCCTGATGGTTAATGCCCCCATCATCAACCCTTTGCTCAACTTTGCCTCTGCTATATCCTTGTAGGCAAATTCATAGACCTTGCGACGCCCTATGGGTGGCTTGGATACAAACACCAGTCGGCGGTCAGTCGCGGCCAGCAATCCCAACTTATTCTCTACCGACGACACCTTCAATCCATTGCGGTCGTCATACTCCCCATGTGCCAGCAATTCAGGCACTTCCTCTTGTTGCAGGATATCGGGCAGTTGCTTCCACTCAGAACCGGGTATGTGCTCGTGATGGACCATCCGTTCTATCATCTGGAGTTGGTTCGCCTTGTTGTCCCGGGGTGATTTAGTCTGTTTGCTGTCTGACGGGCGAGGTATTTTGGTTTCCAAGAACTCTGCCATTTCTATGCCGCGCCCTTTGCCGTTGATGCCTGGTATCTCGCAATCCCACTTCGTTCGACCTTGGTGAATGATAAGATGGTGTACCAAGAGACCTGAACGCCAGTTCACACCTGTAACCTGTGTCCATGCCGCTTCCTTCATCTTCAGTTTCCCAGAGAACGATATCGGGGGCTTGTGGACAAGCAAAATGCGCAAGTTGGTAGCTATCAACAGATGTTCGTCGCTGGCACCTTGGCGGATGCCTCCCAACATTCTCTCGGGCAATTCGTCGGGCAGCAGCGCATCAGGTAGTTTCTTGACCAAATCAGTGAGGATGGCCTTTTGCATGAAGCCCAAGCCAGCCACGGTATCGTTAATCGCTGTTATCTGGGCTGGGGTAGGTGTAGCCATAAGATGCCCCCTTTCAGCAGGACTCGGTGAATTCGCCACAAGCTACAAGGAACCTAAACGTGGGTTTCTATGGAACAAGAGTCATCTTGCGACTTGGAAACTCTTGTGGCAATTAGGAATACGGGCCAGCTTGTGGCAAGTCGCCTACAAGATAGGTGAGCCCTTTCATGCTGTCAATGCGAAGGGTAATCGGGGCGGCCACCGACGCCTAGATTCGGTGAGTAGCTTTCTTTATAACTTCCAATCAAATGAGGTTCAAGCCCACGGAAGTGCCGTATCGACAGCCTTGGGTCGCCCACGGATCACTCTGGCAACCTGGAGGAACCGATGAACCAGGAACGCGAAGCTCGAGTGATTTACCACCACCGGCGCGCCGTGGCTGAACTCGGCCTGGCGCATGCGCTCATTGACTCCCGCCAGGTGCAGCAAACCTCTGAGAGGGATTTGTCGGAGTTGGACGATTGTTGTATCTTTGGAGGAAGGGACCGCAGAAGAGACGGCCTAACCGTGGCCACGGCCGCCGTCCCGGGCGGATAGCATCGTTGAGCGGGTTTCGGTCGGCGGCCCCCTTACTGCGGACAAGCTCCGCCTGGCCATCCAACGCCTTCTTGACGACGGGTGTGTCGTCAGTCACGGCGACGACCTCTACCATCTGCCGGCAGCGCCCGACTGGACGCAGGTGTGGAGGCTCCGCAGGTCCTGAAAATTACACGTCGTTTATTTCACACTTGCGGTCGTTACGCCGGCAGTACTAATTGTCGTTGATCACTCTGGGCGTTTATTGAACAACCAAAGGAGGTGAGCATGGATCGGTTAAAACGTGGGCAACACCTGATTGCTCAATTGGAGGAGCTCGTTGTAGAGGTCCTGATGGAAGCAGGTCGAAACAACGAACTTTTAGGCCCTGCTGAAATAAATCGAAGGGCCGGTATTTGGTTGCCAGAAACGGTAAGTACTGCGGACCGGGACTGGGTGGGAACGGGGATTCTAAGCGCTCTGGAAGCCAAAGGTCTGGTCAGGAAGGTGGAGGGTACGAATGGGAAAAGGGAACTGACATTCTGATTCGTACAACCGCTTCTTATGGTGCATCAATCAGGGTCGCGACCTGTGATGTGGTTGACAAAAATAAGGGCGGGAACTTCTCCCCGCCTTTATCGCTGGCTAAGTATACTTGTCCAGACTTGGTCATTCCGACTGTAGCTCCCCTGCCTTGATCTGATAGAACAGCACTTCACCTGCATCCACATTTGCTTGGGCGTCCGGCATAACGTTGACACCGGCCACAGCAGCGTAGGCAGGAAGTCCGGTATAGCTACCCAAGTAGCCGGCGTTCCTCATAGCTCGCCGGACGTCAGTGCCATCAACCGTAAACGATGCTTCGATCGCCAAATAGCCAGGCCGACCTGCGTTGTCCTGGACGTTAATGACCATATCGGCATTGCGGAAGCTCTCCGCATCTCCCTCGCTTTCGCCTTGGTCACGCGCCAGTCTGGCCCAGGCCAGGACAGTGTCCTGGGGGACCTCGCCGATGAAACGGAAACCAAACCCATCTGCGATTCTAGCCAAGTTATGGACCATGGCATTACGCGCGTGTCCGCCCTTGACCAAGGCCAAGTCATCCCTAACACCCTCGAACTTCGTTTCCATCCCGTCAAACTTGGCTTGGAGACCGTCGACTTTGCCCGCAAACCCTTCCAGTTTGGTCATCCATTCAGCAAGTCCCTCATTCACTGTACGAATAACTGCTTCAGTAGCCTCAGACCTACTGCTGACAGCGTCGACCACTTTCCCGTGGGCATCCACCTTGGCGTCAACCGCCTCAATGAGCTCACGCAGGGAGACGACCTGACTGTCGCGGTCCTGCGACAAACGCTCACTACTCTCGATGAACGTGAGCAACTTGTCGCGCATGTCCATGACGACCGCAAGGGACTCTTCGCTTTCTTCTGGTTGTTCCGGCATTGTAGTCATGCCTTCATTATAGGGTATCCGATCACGTTCGGAAACTACTCGATTGACCCTCCAGAGCTTCGTCGGTTTCACAATAAAAGGGCGGTTTTCATGGTCCATGGACCCAGAGCGCTCCGCCTGCATGCGCGGAATAATGCTACTGGCAAAACCACCTGGGGATAGAACATCGACCCGGAGCAAACGAGGGAGAAGCGTCACTTTCAACATGTGAACTGGCAGGCGTGCCAGGTTGGCCTGGCCCAGGCTTTGGGAGCCATGCAGGAGCTGCTGCCGATGCCTCCGACCAGACTTCCTGGTCTCCCGAAAACGGGTGACATTTGGCTCTGGACTGACCTGGCCAGCGTGCACGATAATTGCCATTATCGAACCGGTCTCTGAAAGCACCTTGCGGGAATATATCGACGCTAACAGACAGCTCATTTCTCTGGAGATGCCAGACCACAACTTCATTGACGACTCTGAATCGACTGTCAATGGCCACTCGGCCCATTTTTTCGAATCGACATTCCAGCATGAGACATTCAATCTGCGGAATCGCCTGGCTTATCATCAACGGGGACAAGGCCTTTGAGGTCACAGCCACGGCGCTGGAAGAGACCCGGGAAAGTTATGATGATACTTCCGACGCTTCGCTGCGCAGCTTCGAATTGGCCCAAGGCGGTCCGTAACAATGATCGGCGCGCGCGAACTGGGGTCAGTGCTCTCCGTGTAAATAGTTTGTCCATACACAGATAAGGCCCGGAGACGGCACTCCGGGGCTCCTGACGTACGTCCTGTCGCCGTGGCAATAGACTGTCGTCACCTGGCGGGGTATGTAGAGGCCCCCTCCGCAGCTCTCACCCACTGGAAGTGGCAGAAGAGACCGGACTCCTGATCGAACCCCCTCAATTCGCCGGTCGGTACGCCGGCACGGCTGCAGCAGATCAGATCTTCCTGGCACAGGGTGATGGAGACCCGCGACCCACCCACGTGGCAAACTCCCGTGGTTTTGTATAATAGACAGTAAGAGGGTTAAAGCTGGGGGCCCGCGTGATACAATACCCTTCCCAGAAGAGGGGGTGCCGCCCACCAATCAGGCAGTTCAGACCCTTTTTGCACATCAGTACTGAGGATTTAAAACGGAGGCCCCATGCTCGACCTTAAACAGCTGCTATCCGAAGAAGTGGACGGGACCGGGGAACTCGATGAGCTGCTGGCCAGCAAGGCTGATGAGCCCCTGACTCTAGAAGAAATACGCGCTCAACGACTTTCCTTTGTGATGGGTATGTTGCCACGCGAAACTACATTGACGCGTGAGGACGTCAGGCAACTCTTGGAGAAACGATACGGATAAACCAGATGAACCTGTATGAGCTCCAAGGGACTGAGTCAAACCCTGTTTACCAGGCTGTAGCAGCCTCTAACAATGCTAGACACTACGACTTCCTCCTCTCCATGGTTCAGGCTGCCATCGACAGTAACAAGCCCTGGCTGTCTGAATCCCTGATCAAGGCCATCAATTTCCACGCAATCGTGGCCTTGCATGACCAGGCAGGTCAGTACCGCTCAGTCCCGGTTCAAGTAGGAGACCACTACTTTCCCCCCGAACCTTATCGAGTCCAGTCCTTGATGGAGGATTTTGTCAACCAAGTAAACTGGCTCTGGCAACCAGCGAACCTTACTCAATTGGCTTCCTATGCGCTCTGGAAACTCAACAACATTCATCCCTTCGTTAACGGTAACGGGCGGACGGCGAGGGCTGTCTCCTACTACATTCTCTGCGTGAAAGCCGGAGGGCCCTTACGCGGGCAGATGATTGTTCCCGACATCATTCGCCAAGGACCTATGAGGCCTGAATACGAAGCAGCATTAGCCGCAGCCGATGCCAGTGGCGATATATCACGGCTAAATGAGCTAATTGTGCGAGCCTTGGTTCAACAGCTTTCTTCGGCCTAGACCACCACCCAGACTCATATGCCATCGATGTGGCAGTAGCTTGTCGATAGACCACGAAACCCCGGGGCATCAGCTCTGGGGTTTTTCGTCCACCGGCTGTTGCCTTGTAAATAGGCTGTCGTCACGCCCCAGACCGGGCCTGTAGCGGCTCCCTCCGCAACTCTCCCCCATCGGTATGGACAGCCTTTTTGCACCCGCCAGTTCCGCCAGGCAGGGTGGCCGCACGGCGTGTCGCCAATGTATGAACGCTACACCGCAGGGTCGCACCTGGTCCTGGGCGGCTTGCCCCAGGGCTGGCTCCAGGCAGGGCTCTAATCCTCCCCGACGCTCGACCCAGTGGCCACGGCCACGCCTGCCACCAGGTCCGGTTCCTCCGGCCTGCCACGGACAGGCCGTGGGGCCAACTGCCGTAACACCTAACGGGCAGGGGCCAGCCGGACCGGTGGTGGCCACCGCCCAGCGCCTGGTTGCCGGGGCTTGCCACCATCGCACCAAGGCGGCCGTCCTGCCCAGGGGCCACGGCTCGACCTCCTGGAGGGCCCTGACGGGCCGGAAATGGAGTGTCCGCCTCCTGTATAGGATTTCCCTTTGGATTTAGCCCTTCTCTATAACAGCCCCCCTACATCCGCAGGAGCACGCCCTGCAGAACATTCTCTGGAGGAAGTGTCCGGCTGTTGTAGCTGAGGACAGCTCCCCGCAAAGCTACGAGCCCTCGGGATAATCAGGGCCGCCCGCCGAATCAAGTGTCCGGGCCTTCCGGGCTTCCCGAACGACCTTGTCCACCGCCGACTGCCAAACGTTGAAAATCTTTCGGGCCCCCGGCCCGTAGGCCGGGTAATCCTTTACCAATTGTTTAAAGGCCTCGCGGGGATACAAGCTGGACTCCGACGCCATCAAAAACTTGAACCAGCCCAGGGCCCGCCTTGCCTCGAGGTGCTCATCCTCCAACCTGAGGCAAAGGCCTACAAGAACCTCCAACTTTCCCTCATCCACTTGCTCGCGGAGAGCCACACCATAGGTTACGATCGCCATCAGCCGCTGTAGGCAAAGCCGCTCAAGAGGAGACATTTCTTTGTCCCGTTGCAGACGGCGTTCAGCAACGGCGTAGGCATTCTCCAGGGCCACGTTGATTCTGCTCAGCACCGGCCGGCGCTCACGTACCCACTCCCAGGGCACAACCCCTGGGATATGAGCCGGCACAGATTTGACAGGAGACGCCTGGGGTCCAGGGGATTTCGCCGGGACAGGAGAGGCGCCCTGCTTCGGCGCAACGCCAGCCGGAGTTGCGAGGGGCTTACTCCTTGGCGGCGCAGCCTGGCTTGTGGGAGTGGGCGCCGGCGGTGCAGCCACAGAACCATTCCCCTTTTGGGGGTTACCGTCCCGGATTCCGTCCCACTGCCATTTCTGCCAGCCCGCGGTCACAGGATCCTCCCAGATGAACTCCCGTCCATGCATCTCTATCCAGGTCTCCACTGGTGGCACGTCTCTCTCGATTTTCCGTCCGGTGGGCTGCAGCAGGTGAGCCAGGCCCGGCCTCGCAATATCGTCCAGGTCCACAGGCTGGCCCCGCTGCCGCCAGACGCTTTCCGGTCCCTCCCAGACGTCAGACTTGAATTCGGAAATAGTGGTTGTGAAAATCGTCAGCTTGCCAGCCACCTCGTCAAAGAGCTTCGCGGCCGGTTTCCCCCCAGTGATCACCAGAATCGGGAAGGATATTCCGCGTTCCGCCAGGGACAGCCGATATGATCGAAGCTTGCGCTCCTCTATGCGCTTTCTCGCGGTCGCGGAAAACTCCACCTCCACGGCAATCCATGTACCGACCCGCCCGCCCGGTCCCGGGATGCGGACCCACAAGTCCGGATCCAGCTGCCCCTCGTCCTTACCCTCCCCCCAGGAGACTGCCCACCTCCAGCCTGCTACCACGGCGAGACCTTTGGCCAGGAAATGGGCGGCCACCTCGGCCACCGCAGCATCATGCCTCCTCTCCCGGACCGCTGCTTCCCCCGTCGGATCATCGTAGCTAACTTCCACCAGCCTATCTACTTCGATCCTGTCCCTGGCCGCCAGCATATCCAGACCTCCCTGGGTCACGTACAGGTGACCCTCCACTTCCGTAACCAGGACCCGGCCCTCCAGGATCGTCATCACATCCTTCACCGCTTTGCGGGACATTCGGAAGGCTTTCGCCAGGTTTGCCCGGGTGGCAGCCCTGAACTGGGCGATAAAGCAGAAGAGCCGGTATTCTCGTATGCCCCCAAAGTTGAGCACCTCCACACCCTGCGCCTGAACTGCATTCTCCGGATACCCGATTACCCGGGCCGCGGGACGGGTCTCTTCCAGGGTCCACTCACTGTCGCTCGCCTCCGAGGACCAGACCAGGCTCCCGTCCGGGTCCATGGAGGCCACATCCACGTCAGCGCCATAAGCCCACCTGGCACGCCAGGCCGCAAATTCATCCAGGCCAATCGCGATCACGACCGGGGCCAATCCCTGCCACAGGTAATCCCCGGGACTACGCAGAGAGCGAACAAAGGGCGACCCCAACCTCAGGCTACGATCGTTGAAGTCCTCCTGAGGCAGGAGGCCGCTCCAGAAGAAGGGCAAGGTGATGTACCGGTCACCCTTGTCAGGTCGATAGAACCGCCAGGTGACCGCCACATGGAGGCGCCCCCTGGTAAGCCACCGGATATCCGTCAGGGCGGGAATGCCGAGCCAGAGGTAACTCTGGCACTCCGGCGCCGTATTCTCCCCCCTAAGCTCGAAGGGTTCGGCAAGTCCGCTGGTCCAGAAATTGACGAGCGCATCGTAAAGGGCCTCAATCATGGGGAGCCGACTGAGCAACTTCAGCACGCCTTCCTCGGTCATTTGCCAGGTCAAGGGCAAAGCCGCCCGAACCTCACCGTGGTAATTGAAGGGCTTGGTCACGTGGGCGACTCCCAGCCGCGCCAGCACAAAACGCCGGGTACTGCGCCGGCTCACTGCCACGTCAAGACCGGCTATGGACCCGTCCTCTTCCAGTTCACGGAAGTGTTCATACAGGTCCGACTCCCCCAGCAGCTCCCCGACATTCGCGATGGAGGAAAAAGGCAGGTACGCCAGCACCACCATAATCCGCTCCTTAACCGGGCAAAGCTTCAGCGGTATGCCGCCCGGTCCAGCTCCGCCAGAGGGCTGAAATGGTGGAAATGCTGCAGGGTGCTGCATGAGGTTTACCTCCCGAGAAGGCCTGCATTTAAGGAGCCTGAATTAAGGATACATGGAAAATCAAAACTTCGTTTATTTTCTTGTCCTGGCCCGCCTCGGGGTCATTTCACGCCTCAAGAGGGTGACAAGAGGGGCTTGAAAGAGACCGTGCAACCTGACCTATAATGGACCTTGTAGGACATGTTGGTCATCAATCAGGCAGGGGCCAAGACACCCGTTCTGCGACTGTAACAGGGACAGGAATGCAGCAGGACAACCAGCCCAACCACAACAGATCCTTTCCCCCACGGAAATAGACCTAAGACCTCCGGCGAGACCTGGAATACGGTCATGCCGAGTCAGTTGACCACTTGGCCTACGAGCTGGAAACGAGAAAAAAAGACTATGGCCCCTGCTAAAACAAGGCCAAGGCGAGATGTGCTTAGAGAAGTCCTTCCAGGACGCTCAAGCGGTCGGCACCTCCGAAGCGACTCCGGAGACCGTATGCCATCATTTATCACCAAGGAGGACTGGTATGGAATGTATTGATGACATTTTCGTGAATGAAGACGTCAGCAAGCCCGAGAACCGGGTGAACCTGGCACTCTTCTCAGTGATGCAGCAGGACTGGTTCCGTGAATGGTTTCTGAAGAAGCTGGACCTGCAGCCCGATGCCGTTGTTTACCCGCCCATGAACGTAGGGAGCCGTCGCCCCGATTTCAGGGTGAAGCACTCCTCTGCTGAGCTGGCTATGATCGAGGTAGAGCTCGGCACCGATCTTGCCCAAGCTGAGGACTACCGTGAACAGTTCGGGACGGTGAAGACCGTCTGGGGCAGGCGCGCAGACGGGGGAGACCTGAGCCTTGAGGAGATCGCTGACTTCCTTGCTGGGTTCCTTGAAGAACCGGGACGCCTTTCGCCTCAGCCAAGGACTAACGTAAAACATCTGAGTGAGCTGATTAAACAGGGATTAGCTGGGCACTCTCCTGCGGCGGGGCGGGGCAACGTGTCTGAAGAGATGTGGCAGCACAGTTTGGTAGTCGCGCTTCGCTGCCGGCTTGGCGCCAGGCTCGAAGCCACTACCAAGCGGGTCGCGATGGGTCAACTCAAGGCCGACACCGTTGGGAAGAAGGGTTTTTCGCTAAAGGTGAACAGGCGCGATAAGAGCGGGGACGTGGCACTGATCTCCATCAACGGCGGAGGCAATCTAATTTTCCCAAGCCGGCAGAAGCTCAACCGCTGTCTCCCGAATCTTCGAGCCGAGGTCGATGCCTACATGTCCTTGGTCTCCTCGATGGGATGTAAAGTTGATGTAGACGGGGATAATGCCAGTCCCCGACTTCCCCTTGAAGTAAACCTCGATGCCGTACTCGGAAGAGTCAACGAACTGGCGCGTTATTTCAAAGCCTTAGCCTGATCGGAAACCTCTGAAGAATCGTTGGAAAGCCCCAGACAACGCCTTACATGATGAAGGTCCGTCGCTATCCTGAGGACAGTCACATTTAGCCGATCAGGGCGACGACGAAGGACCTACACCATGCAAGACGCGCTGTTGCCAACTCCCCAGGAAAGATCAAGCACCACTTCGCCGGCCAGCAACTCCGGTCTCACCAACGCCGACCTGGCTCGCCTGCGCCGCTCCCTGGACTCCAGCGTCTCCGACAACACCCGCACCATGTACAACTCCGCGTGGAAGAACTTTGAAGCCTAGGCCCATGCCCAGGCGCCCTGTCGCTCCCGGCCTCTTCGCCCCTGGTGGCCGCCTACCTGGCCCACCTGGCCGAGGAGCGCCGCCTCTCGGTGGTCACCGTCCGGCTACATAGGGCGGCCCTGGCCGCGATCCACAAGGCCGCTGGCCACGCCGGATCCCACCGATAACGAGGGGGTGCGCCAGGCGATCAAGGGCATCGCCCGGGCCCATGGGAAACCCCAGAAGCAGGCACGGCCCTTAATCGCGGAGGCCCCTGGCCGCCGTCAAGACAACCGCCGGCATCAAGTGCCCCTTCGGCGGCCGGGGCAAGGGCATGGAGTCGGCGCAGCGGGCGTCCTGGAGAGCCGGGGTGGACATGGAACTGCTGGCCACCCTCAGGGAGACGGGCTGTTGAGAAGATCCGAGGCCGCGGCGCTCACCTGGGGCGACGTGGAGTTCCGGGACGACGGCGCCGCCCTGCTGCACCTCCGCCGGTCCAAGACGGACCAGGAAGCCAAGGGGGTGGTACTCTACGTCGGCAGGGAGGCCGCCCAGGCCCTGCTGGCCAGCAGGCCGGCGCCGGAGCTGCTGGACCCAGGGGAATCAGTTTCCGGGATGACCACCCGCAACATCGGAAGCGGGTCACGGCCGCCGCGTCGGCATGACCCAGGACCTGGTGAAGAGCGGCGTGGAGCTACCAGCCCAAATGACCGCGGGACGGTGGAAGAACTCCAAGATGCCGGCCCGGTACACCGAGCGCCAGGCGGCGGACCGGGGCGCGGTGGCCAGGTATTATCAGGAGACCGACAATAACTAAGTCCTCAATATCTGATTTGACAGGAGTCTGAATATCAGTCCGCTATAGTCCGTGACCCTCGCTAATGGAGTATTTTCAATGGCCTTATGCCACCAGTGTGGAAGCGCACTGCGGGAGACCGCCAAGTTCTGCAACCAATGCGGTGGGCAAGTAACTCCAGATCAAACCACTCCAGTCCAAGAGAATATCCCTCCACAACCGGACCATGTTAATACACTGACCAGAGACCCAGTATCCCAACTCTCTATGGTCTCTGGACCTCAGGAAAATGGCGCCTCCAATATAAAGCGCAATTTCATCAGGTGGGGCAAAATCGGTTGCGGGGGGTTGCTCTCCCTGTTCATTCTTCTGATCATCATCGGGGCCATCGCGGGAGAACCAACCACCGACAGCCAAGATGAGCCCACCGCACGCCGACCATCCTCAGAAGAGAAAACAAGTGCACCTGAGGTGCTCTGGGAAGCGACATTCTGGCAACAGGTCACTGTCGACGAACTAGACGCAGCTTTCGAAGAGGGGCTGGACATTCAGGACAAGGACGAATACGGGGATTCCCTCCTGCATTATGCGGCTGAATTCAACGGTGACCCCCAGGTGATTTCCCTCCTGCTGGACCGAGGCGCAGACATCGACGATCCCGGATGGAATCTCACCCCCCTACACCTGGCAGCTGGCAACAATACCATGCCTGTTGTCGCTGCCCTTCTGGACAGAGGCGCGGATATATCGGCACGGGCCAGAGATTCGGGATATACTCCTCTCCATTTCGCAGCAGAGAACGAGGACCTTAACGTCCTAAGAGTTCTACTGGATCACGGCGCAGATGCCAGGGCAACCAATGGTTCTGGAACAACCCCACTTCACATTGCTACCCAGCGCGCCGGAAGGAAAGGCGCGGTCAATATTCTTTTGGATGCAGGCGCCGACCCATCCGCTCAAAATCGACTGCGGGCAGCCTGCCTTCTGGTCACCGCTGACGGTGTCAGTGAATACATGTCTGGATTGTGCAGCACGCCCCCGGCACCCAAGGCCACAGCCAAACTCACGCCGCTGCCCATCGCGACAGAAAGAGACACGGAGACTTCCCGCCCAACGCCATCTCCGGTCACCGAGCCGGTCCCCACAGACATACCGACTGCAACTCCAATACCCGTGGATTGGACCGGGCGCGACCTCCAGGGAGCCGACCTGCAAGACCTGCAACTTCGGTTCGCCAACTTAGAGGGCGCCAACCTGCAGGAGGCAGAAATCAGGGGAGTTGACCTGACCGACGCCAACATGGCCGGCGCCGACTTGACCGACGCCGTTTTCGTAAACACAGAACTGACAAGGGCTAACCTGAAAGGGGCGAATCTCTCGGGAGTCAGACTGCGCTCCAGCGACGAACGGGGCTATTATGCCAATTTTTCCGGCGCCAACCTGGAGGGAGCAGAGCTGACATCCGCCTTACTTCCTTACGTGAGATTCCCCAACGCCAACCTGCAGAACGCCCAACTGGGTCGGAGACCCCCAAACACTACGTCTGACCGAGGCCGGGGGCTGGCAGCCGACCTGAGATATGCCTATATGAGCGGGGCTAACCTTTCCGGCGCCAATCTCGCCGGGGTTATCCTCGAGGAAGCCAACCTGAACAACACTGACTTGACTGGAGCTAATCTGCGATATGCCGACCTTAGGAATGCCTATCTACAAAACGCTGACCTGCGCGGTGCAACACTCATCGGCGTGAAAATGGCCGGTGCCGACTGTAAGAGATGTAACTTTAGTGGAAATGTCATTGCTGGAAAGATTCTTGAGAGGGTTAATTTTGAGGGAGCCAATTTCCAGGGGGCTGACCTGGATAGTACGAGCTTCGCCTACTCGAACCTGGCAGGAGCGGACTTTACGGGGGCAGACCTCACCGGAGTGGACCTGACCGGAGTTAATTTGGAGAGGACGTTATTGCCGGACGGCTGGCAGGACGTAGTATTTGCTTGGTAATCCATTATCACGCATTTAGTATTACAACGACGCATTGCCGAATAAGATGATTGACGGTTTTTGTCCAGCTACGAATCATCGAAGGTGGAAAGATCCCAGCCGCGCTGTGTCAAGTTCAATCTCCTCGCAGGAATTACCTCGCCAGTTAATCCGTCGTAATATTAGTAAGGTGGGAAATAGTCGGAAAGAACACCCGACGTTTCGTAGTTTTACAGCGGGACTCCTGGTGCGAGAGACTTAAAGAAACCCATCAGGAGGATACGATAATGGTTAATATGGCGCAATTTGAAAGCCCTGAGGAACTACGGGAATACCTACGCTCGGAACTGCAGAGAACGGACGGCTCAACAATCGAACGAATGGACAACATCCACGAACTGCTGCATTCGCTGAAAACGGAACCGACAGGCATCGACTTCGATGAGGTCGTAGGTCCGTTGGTTGCGGAGTGGTGCAACGATAACCCAGGCATAGCCCAAGGTCTGGGCCATGTAGTCACTCAACTCTCGAGCGTAATGAACGAAGCCGCGCGGCCTTTGGGGCTCATTCTCAACCAAGTCACAACAAAAATGGAAGAGTGGGCTCGCAACAATCCTGAGGTAGTTCAGGGATTGGTTGTCACCTGGGAAGTGTTTGCTGCCGACGGACAAGCTAGTGAGTTCCGCGACCAGTACGACAAGGCAGGCATTCCAATTTCGTTTCAGCGAGCCGTCCGCTTGGCTTTCTGCCTGATGGCTCTCCGTATTCCACATAGTGGCGACCGGTATCCCGATAAGGGCAGCCTAACTCAGGTTTATGACTTTGAAATGCGCGCAGTTCATGCTCTGAGAGAAGACCGCCTACCAGAGTTGCTTGAAGGGGCGCAAAC
This sequence comes from SAR202 cluster bacterium bin22, assembly GCA_002238505.1. Taxonomy (GTDB): domain Bacteria; phylum Chloroflexota; class Dehalococcoidia; order Lucifugimonadales; family UBA3495; genus Bin22. Next base: position 19,483 of record MPMM01000015.1, read on the forward strand.
TAGTCCGCTGGATTTCCGGGCACTTCAAGTAGTGCTCTCCTCTCTACGGAAAGACAATGAGCCGATTCCAAGCGAACTCAATGAATGGGCTTTAGATGTGGCTTGTGGTGAAGTCGAATGTCCAAGGATCAGGCCCGGCAGAAGTCCGTACACGAACGTGGTTCGTGATGAGTTGATCACCAAAACAGTTCAGACCCTGGTGGACTGTGGCCTGAGCGCAACCCGAAATGAGGCCTCAGACCCGGAGTCTGCCTGTGACGCCGTATCCAAAGCCCTGAATGCCCACCGAGTCGAACTAAGTTTCGACGCCGTAGCTAAGATCTGGCGGTCCTCCAGAAGCACCCTAAAGGGGGAATAACGGTTTTCCGACAAGTGTAGATGAGTATTCAACGCCTGCCTCAACGATCCACGGAACTGGCCTCTGCCGGTCTCACGGTCCAGGACCAGTGCCGGATACAGGAGACGCTGAAGAGTTCCACATCGGCCAACACCCGCCGTGCCTACAACCAGGCCTGGCGGCGGTTTGAAGCCTGGCCGAGGACCGTGGGACTACCCACCCCCCGCCGGCGACGCCGGAGCTGGTGGCCGCCTTCCTGACGGAACTGGCCGAAGAGGGCAAGTCGGTGGCCACCCTACAGCTCATCAAGTCCGCCCTGGCGGCGATCCACCGGGCCACCGGGCCACCGGCCACGAGGACCCAACCGACTACGAGGGGGTCAAGCGCGTGCTGCAGGGGATCTCGCGGGCCCACGGCAGGGCCCAGAAGCAGGCCAGGCCTTGACCGCGGTGAGGGCCACCGCCAGCGGCCGTCGGTCCCTGGGGCGTGAGGGCCGGCGCCAGGAGTCGGCCGAGAGGGCCTCCTGGCGGGGGAGGGTGGACGTCGCCCTGCTGTCCGTCCTGAGGGACGGGCTGCTTAGGCGCTCCGAGGTCGCGGCGCTCACCTGGGGCGACGTGGAGCTGCGGGACAACGGCATCGGCCTGCTCCAGCTGCACCGGTCAAAGACCGACCAGGAGGGCGAGGGAGTGGTGCTCTACATCGGAAGGGAGGCGGCGCTCAGGGCCATCCGGCCAGCAGAGCAGCTGGTCTTCGGCCTGTCGGCCAGGCAGATCGGCAGGAGAGTGCAGGCGGCGGCCAGGGCCGCGGGCCTGGGCGAGGGGTATACGGGGCACAGCGGCCGCGTGGGCATGGCCCAGGACCTGGGGTGGAGCTGCCGGCCCGTATGACCGCCGGCCGGTGGAAATCTTCCAAGATGCCGGCACGGTATACCGAGCGCCAAGCCGCCGACCGGGGGGCGGTGGCCAGGTACTACCAGGAAAGCGGGAAATAGCTTGTCCAACCAGCGGGGATTGTGATGACTATTCCCCGCTCCGGCGCTGCAACCTGTAAAGACCAGGACGTTTACGGCAAACCAAGTCGCACATCCCTACACGTCATGGCGAAGCTCCGAAATGCAGAGCGCAAGCTCATCAAGACGTTACAGGCAGCAGAACACTCCATCACGAACAAAAACGTCCGCGACCACGCCCTCATCGCAACTTAGGACACGGCAATAGCCAACATGACCAAATCAGCCAAGGGCACACTCGAGAACTCCGGCAGGAACGTCGCACAGAATGCCGGTTCTTCGACATCACGACCGAGGACTGTCCCGACCTCGTGGAAGACGACGCGGAGGCCTGAGAGGATAGCACCGCTGCTGTTACACTGATCTTCGCGACGGATCTCTTCTTGGACAATGACAGGCTGACGCCTTCTTTGGAGATGACAGTCTCGCACGAAGCCATATTCCGGGCTATACTCGACGCATTACGGGGCGATTGAACTCGATGGTGTTTCGCCATCGTACCCCGCGACGGGCTGCAATAGCAGCCTGCTGCAATGCTTCACTCTGCTGCGTCTGCTGTCGCAGCCTTCGGTTGGAATCGCTCCGTATCCTTGACAACTTCCTGTTTGCACGGATCCCTTAAGGCTATCATCGAGCCACCGAGAGGTACGAGATGTCCAGCGTATCCAGTGCTCTTCGCCCTCAATGGCAGGCGATCTCTCAGAAGGATTTTCGGGAGATGTACGGCCAATTGGGTTCCATACAGGAATTAGCTGACTTTTGGGAGATACCAGCCTCTCAACTCGCCTACTACGCGTTCAGGATCGATAAAGACTCGGCGTATCGAACCTTTAGCATAGCGCGACGCTATGGCCAGCAAAGGTTGATCGAAGCACCAGCACGTACGCTCAAATACATCCAACGCATCATGCATGAGTCGCTAACTCGAATGTACAGCCCTCATCCGGCTGTACATGGGTTTACGCCCAACCGTTCTGTCGCTACGAACGCGAGAGTGCACCTGCACCAACGGTATGTCCTGAATATTGACTTGGCAGATTTCTTCCCAAGCATAACCCAACAGAGGGTCTTCGGTAGGCTGGTTGCGAGACCATATGAATTGCAGTCACGGGTGGCTAACGCGATCGCTTCGTTGGCCACGAATCGGTACGGCCAGTTGCCCCAGGGAAGTCCGTCATCGCCTGTCATTGCGAACATGCTAACGGCCGGACTCGATACCGACTTGGCTAACTTGTGCGGGAAGTATCGCTGTTGGTATACCCGGTATGCTGACGACATTACCATATCCATATCACGTGGCGAGATGCCTCCGCAAATCGCCAGATACCCAAACGCCAACGGTACCGGCCAAGTAGTCATCGGTGATGATTTGGCGGACATCATCGAACGGCACAGTTTTCGCATAAACCACCGCAAGAGTAGATTGCAGAGCTACTGGACACGCCAAATGTGCACTGGGCTGATTATCAACGGCGACCGGCCCTCACTCCGAAGACCGTATATACCAAACCTAAGGTCGTTAGTTGACCACTGGTCTAAGCATGGATGGCAAGACGCCGCACAAATTCTTCATTTGAAAGAAGGTCTTCCTGTCTTCGAAGACCGGCAAATTTTCGTAAACTACGTGATGGGCAAAATCGGGTACCTTAGAATGGTGCGTGGAGAGGACGACAAGGTATCCAAGCGGCTATACGAGATAGTCTCTTCAATACCGCAATATCACTGAAGAGCCACCAGCGGGCGTACTACCATCCATCGGCAGAAAAAGCCATGATTGCAAAGTCAATAACAACGGCTAGCTACTCTGTACACACGTCCAAGTCTGCACGGGAGTTTCTCGATTATTTGCTTATCAGTGCAGACCATTGGCGCGGGGCCAACCGTGGCGATCTGGCATATCGTGGCCAAGCTTCAAGCGAATGGCCGCCGTTGCCTAAAGCGTTTCGTCCCGCCGAAAGAATCGGCTACGGACCAAATGCGCCAACCCCTCACCTGACTCGCGTAGAACCGCAAGCACAGGCCGAATTCCGTACGCTGCTCGAATTCGTGAAGTCGGCTGACGATGCAGGTCTTGAGGTAACCGAGGCGGGGGGGCGATTGTTGTTGCAAGAAAACCCGCGTCTCTTTTTCGGCGATCCAAATTGGGAATACAGCTGGCCTCAAGACGAGGTCTTAGAAACACTGGCACTGGCACAGCATCACGGCGCCCCCACCCGGCTTCTTGATTTTACGGAAGACCCATTGGTAGGAGCCTATTTCGCCGCAAGCACCGCTTGGGATCCCAAGAGAGGCCAAAGGGTTAGGGGATTGGGAAGAAAACCCATGTCGGTGTGGGTTATAGATTTGAGATTCATCCGAGCTCTCGATGCCGTAGACCATCGTTATAAAGAGCGTATCGGGCAGATCAGGGTGCCCAGAGCCAACAATTCTTATATCAACGCGCAAAGTGGCTTTTTCCTAATCGACCGAGGTGCCAACGATGTGATGATCCAAGAGGGCCCGCTTTCTGTCGCCCAGGTGGCCGTAGAGCGCGCCAATTTTTGGCGAGTAGGTAACCGTCTTGCGAGCCGACGCATTAAACAAACTTGGTTCGACGAGATTCCTGTTAAACAGGTAAGCCTCCCAGCCAATCAGACCAAGGCCCTCCTCCAAGAACTGGAAAGGCGAGGGATCACCAAGGCAACTTTGATGCCTAACTTAGACCGTGTAGTGGAGTCGCTCGAACTGCGGAGGTCCACCGCTTGAACCCGGAGCGCTTGCGTCGGTTTTTTATACCCTACCGTCCTCAAACTCGTTATAAGAACTGTTGAGGAACCGGACAATGACCACCCAGAAACCCCTCCTCACAGCTTCCGAGGAAAGATCAAGGATCAACCCCCAGCTGCCACAACCGGGATCACCGGTGCCGACGTCCAGCGCCTCAGGAACTCCCTGGACCACAGCGTCTCCGATAACACCCGGGCCATATACAACTCCGCATGGCGCTCCTTCGAGGCCTGGACCAACCACCGACGCATCCTGGACCTGACCGCCAACCCAAGCCTGGTCGCCGCCTACTTGGCCCACCTGGCCGAGGAACGACGTCTGTCGGTATCCACCATCCGGCTCCACAAGACTGCCCTGGCCGCCGTCCACCAGGCTAATGGCCGCCAAGACCCCACCGACCACGAGGGCGTCCGCAGAACGATGAAAGGCATCGCCCGGGCCCACGGCAAACGCCAGAAGCAGGCAAAACCCCTCACCTCCGAGGCATTGGCGGCGTCAGGTCCACAGCCCCCACCAGGTGCCCCCTGGGAGACGGCAAGAAACAGGAATCAGCTGAGAGAACTTCCTGGAGGGCCCGCGTGGACTTTGCGCTGCTGTCCGTCCTGAGGGACGGCCTCCTACGCCGCTCAGAGGCCGCGGCACTCACCTGGAGCGACGTCGAGCTGCGCGACAAAGGGACCGCGCTGATCAACGTCTGGCGGTCCAAGACCGACCCCGAGGCCGAGGGCGTCACCCTTTACATCGGACCCCAGGCCGGCGAGGCCCTCCAGGCGATAAAGCCAGCCGAGGAGCTGCTGGACCGGAACATATCGGTCTTCGGGCTATCACCCCGCCAGATCGGCCGGAGAGTGAGTGCCGCGGCCAAGGCCCCAGGCCTGGGCGAAGGTTACACCGGCCACAGCGGCCGCGTGGGAATGGCTCAGGACTTGGCCAAGACCGGCACCGAGCTGCCGACCCTCATGACCGCAGTCCGGTGGAGCAGTTCAACAATGCCAGCACGGCACACCGAGCGGTAGATAGAGGACCGTGGTGCAGTGGCCAGATATTATCTGGAAGGTGGAGAGAACCTAACTGAATAGTAAACCGGAACTCATAGAAAGCCTCCCAAGAGAAGCCGAGGTTCCACTTATCTCGTTAAAGGCCTGAGGAACAATCCAGGGCCCCACCGGGTTCCCAAGGAAAGCGGAAACAAAGGGTCACCCACCGCCCGCCGATCGGTGCTCCTCAAGGACATTCAGGATGACCCCGTTTATCTTGGGAAACGTCCCCCGGGGCGAAGGCATCCAGGCGAGAGCCAATCCGGTCCCGTATCCCCTCCTCATCCCACCAGTCCTCATACTCGGATTCTTCCAGTATGTCCCCCTCCTCGTGCAATTTAAGGTACTGGTCGCTGTAGGCCGAGGCCGCACCATTGAAAAGATCCCCGCGCTCCCTGACGCGGTCGTATATTCTGCGCCTGAGAGAATCATCACCTCCCTGGCAAAGCGAGAGGTACAACGATACACCGTTGTAGGTGACCCGTACTTCAAACAACAACAGAAAGAAAGGCCAGCCATCAAGGCTCAACTCTTCATATGCTACCCAATCAGCCGACCTGAACCGCACGTAAGGCCGGTCGCACCGGCCTAAATTCCATAACGGATGCTGGCGAATCGCCTCCTGAATCATCCGATATCCCTCGCCCACATAGTCGGGCCTATATTGGTCAACATTCTCCATGATCAGGTCAATGGCCCGACGGTGCTTGCGGTAAATCCGTTTAGCAAGTTCATGGATGTCGTTACTCACGTCCGGCACAATATTCCTCCTCAGCGTCACGGCATACTGGTTAAGTACGGCCCTCACGTCCCGATTCTCAGTGTTTGATTCGCTATCCAGAAATCCCTCAACCAGTTGAAGGATTTTGCTGTAGCTCATCGTGATCCAATGAGGATGCTCCTGATCGTCTTCAGGAGAAAGTCCCTCGCGGGTCAGGAAAACAAGGTCAACTCGATAGTCTGCATAATCGCGCCCAAGCACCTTGCGATACCAGGCGAGCTGGTTCTCCCCCTCAGGTGACCACACTTTGTTCTCGATAGCACACACGTAGTTGGCCCTTGAGTTTCGAATCAAAATATCCAGGCGACCCGATTCCCCTTCGTAATTCAGATGGACTTCTCGCGCTACGCTCGTGGCAGGACGGTCGGCCGCCGAGATGGGAGGTCTTCCGTGAAAAAGCTTCAGAAACTCCTGCAGGAAGCGGTCACCCAGCCCATGACTGCCACGCGGGTTCAGCAGCCAGGCCAGCATCTTAGAGTGGAAGAGCTCGTTACCGTGCAATCCCAACTCGTCGAAAATATCGACCTCGCCCCGTCGATCTTCCATCATGGCCTTCACCCGATAGAGAGCCCTGTCATCCTCTTCCAGTCCCAGAAGAGCCTGCCGAAGCTCTTCATCTCCCTGATGAAGCAGTTGTCCCAGTTCGACCAGGTCGACATCCAACTCCTCCAACTGGCCCCGACTTAACTCATCGGCGTTCATCTTTGTACCACCATATTGATTGTGGCCCTTGTAGTTGCCTCTACTACCTGAAACTCAGTCACCAGTCCCTGGCCGGTTCGGCGGGATAGTCCCCACGTTTCCCGGTATCCCCGGGCTGGATCACAAAGTCCCTGCGGTCCCGATAGAGCAGCGCCCGGTTCAGGGCATGTTCGGTTTGATCCTGCTCCAGGTCTATGACGTCGTGGTGGGTCATGAACCAGTACTTGTAGCCGCCAACTATCAGGTAGGTGGGTGTGGTGTGGAAAAAGCACCCCACAAAACCCTCCCCTGCCTTCATTCGGTCACGCACCGCCGCCATAAGCTGCCCCTGGCCGTCCTTCAACAGCAGCACGTACTCGTGGGGCCAGGTATCCCGGTACGTCACCGCCTCCCGCCAGGGGGCACTCTTGATAAGCTCCGTCAATTCCATCCCCGAGCCTCCTGACATTCCCCCAAACCTAGGGGACCTTCCTCTCAGCAGGTATCATACAATCAGCGAACAATACTTCTGAGCCAGGCAGCTCACAGACCACGCCTCACAGAAACCGGAGGTTATATTGTGGACTACGACAGCCAGCATTGCCCGGCGGACCAGGCACTCTCCTGTGCCCAGCCGGACCTGCACATATGACCATGGGCGAGGGAGACTCCCAGATGGAAAGACACGGGTCGAGAGCCAGCTTCGAACACTCGGCGAAGTCGCGTCAGGCCAGGTTCCAGGACACTTCACCAACCATCAGCGAACCGGCCAGAACGCCTGTTGATGACCCGGGCAGGAGGCACAACTACCTGCTGGCCCTGGGCCACGCGGAGGAAAACCTCTTTCCCGGCATCAGAGGCCCGGGCGGAGCCATAGATTTCTTCGCGCAGCGCAACATCAAATGGTGGGATGGCGGGGGCGAAGACGGAGGGACCACCCCAACTCGCAACATGGCCAGTTCCCAGGTGGCCTGCGTCAACTTCCTGCTTCCCCTGTCGGGAGTCCCTGGGGGGCTGATGGCGGTCCTGCAGAGCCTGGACCCGGATGTCAGGGAAGTGGTGGATATCCACCACGAGGGCCGGCATTTTCCCGTTGAGTTCGAGTGGATCGGGACTAATGAATCCCTGGAGGGAGGCCGGCGCAGGGGCGCCTACGAGACCAGCGTCGATGCGTTCATGATCGCCGATACTACCTCGGGGCACAGGCGCGCGTACCTGCTGGAATGGAAATATGTAGAACGATACCTCAGTGGTCGCCCCGAATACAAGGGAGCGGGAGCCAGCGGACAGACTCGGCGGCGAAGATACGAAGAGCGATTCAAGGCTTCCTTCTCTTCTTTCAATCCGGTCATGGCCCCTGGCCTGGACGACTTCCTCTATGAGCCCTTCTACCAGCTGATGCGGCAAAGGCTCCTGGCCGACCGGATGGTCCATGACCGAGAGCTGGACATCGACCAGGCCAAAATCATTGTGGTTGTTCCGGAAGAAAACTGGGCTTATCGGGTCGTATCCGACGGCGCGACCTCGACGTCCCCTTTGCTGGCCCAAAGGTTCCCCCAGTTGGAAACTGTGGACGAGATAATGCGGACCTGCCTCAAATATCCTGAAAGCCAGTTCGACCTGGTGCCTGCAGAAGTCCTGCTGGAGGGGGTGCAAAGAAAGCTGCCGAATGAAACGGGCGACTGGGCCAGCTACTGGCGAGAGCGCTACGGAGTCTAATCTACATCCTGCCAAGGAGGAGGCATGGCCCAGGACCTGGTCAAGAGAGGCGTGGAACTGACGGCCCTGATGACTGCGGGCCGGTGGAAGAGATCCAGGATACCGGTGCGGTACACGGAACGCCAGGCGGCCGGCCGGGGCGCAGTGGCCAGGTATTACCAGGCCAGCCAGGCCAGCATCAGTTGAAGCCCCAGGCAAAGAATGCCCCATCGGAAGTGCTAAAATACGAGCAACCCCATCCTCTTGGTGATTAAAGACAGCTTCCCGCCGCTCCCAAGGACAGGTGCGATATGACTACTAAGCCCAGCAAAACCACAACGGCCGGGTTCCGACTGCCCGACCCGCCCAGGAGGGAACTCGACGAAGTGACCGCATTCGACTACCTCTACGGTCCGGGAATGACCGAATACCTGGCCATCCACTTCGGCAACCGAGAGACAACCCTGGTCAAGGCCGACCGGTGGATAATCGCCGCCCCCGAGGACAACCGCGCCGAAGCCAGAAGGCCCGACCTGCTGATCGCCTTCGGTGTCAGTCCGGAAAAGTACGAGGAAAACAACGGCTACATAAGCTCAGAGCAGGGGAAGCCCCCGGACTTCGTCCTGGAAGTGGCTTCCGAGAGCACCGCCGTAACCGACACCGGGGCCAAACGCGACAACTACGCTGCCCTGGGCATTCCCGAGTACTGGCGATTCGACCACACCGGCGAATACCACCAGACCAGGCTGGCCGGAGACCGGCTGGTGGACGGCAGATATGAACCCATATTCACCGAGGCCGGCGGCGAGGGCATCGAGCAGGGATACAGCCCTGCTCTGAACCTATACATCAGGTGGGACCAAGGCCAATTGGTCTTCATCGACCCCGACACCAACGCTCCAATCCTCACCTATGAGGACCAGCAGGCCAGGGCCGACAGAGAAGCAGTCCGGGCAACAAACGAGGCAGCCCTCCGTCAGCAGGCCGAAGAAAGGGTCAGGCAACTGGAAGAGGAAAACCGCACGCTCCGCGGAGAATGAACCCATTAACTCATCAGCGCAATAGAGCGACTGCAGATATACAACCTACATCCGTTGGAATCAAATAGCTACATAGCTTTGCAGTTACATATCTAGATATCTAACTAGCTATATATCTCACTATTTCCTCAACGCATCCCCAAATAACTTGAGGCACCAGTCACGGAGAGTCACCCCTTCGTCCAGCGCCCGCCGCCGCATCGCCAGGTGCATCTCCACCGGTACCTTGATGTTCATCTGACGCAGCTCCTCCTCCTTCACCTGGGCGGTAACACGCTCCACAGCAGCATCCTTTGACCGGTTAGGCCGGTTAGGAGACCGGCTTAAATCAGGACTAGTCATCTTTTAGCAACTCCTTGATCTCATCACGCAGGGCCTCGATCTCACGACGGGCCGGCCCAACACGGCCGTCAAACACCGTAGTGCCCGCAGCAGCACTCACAGCATAAGCCACCCGCTGGGTGGTCCCAGAAGCCAGCAAGGGCAACGGCTTTTCCTCCAAGGCCTGCGCCAAAGACCGCTGCACGGCAGTATTGGATATAGCCCGGGAAATCACGTAGGCGCCCCTGGGAGAACCGCCAGTGACCTCCTGACGTGCCAAAACAAGGTCAACAACGGGACCGGTGGCCCACACGTCCAGAGGGCTGGGCTGCACCGGCACCAGCACCAGATCAGACACGCGGATCGCGTCAGCGCTCACGTCAGCATACTGAGGTGGACAGTCGATAAGCACCAGGGAGTGCTCCCGCCGCAAATTCCGTATATTACGGACCAACACGCTCCGCTCCATCGGCTCCACCTCGAACCCCACCCCACCGGCCGGGCTCATTGCCCGCCAGTCGGCGGCCGACCCCTGAGGATCAAGGTCCACTAGGACAACGGAGTCTCCCTCCAGGACAAATGCCTGAGCCAGGTTGAAGGCCAGGGTGGTCTTGCCGCACCCCCCCTTCTGGTTGCACACCGCGATCACCGCCATCACATCCTCCCATCTGAACAACTCTCGCAATAAGCAAATAGCTAGATAGTTGTCTATGTAACTATACAGATATTGGAATAGCTAGTTAGTTACCTATCTGACCGCAACCAAAGAATACCAGAGGCGCCGCCCAAATTGCCATCACCTTGACAGCCACGTTTCTTTCAAAAAGGAAGGGAGCTATCAACATAGATAGATATCTTGCTATACCGCTAGTTAGCTATATAAATATCGGGAATTATATAGAAGGAAATCCTAATTTACTGACAGCAGGGCATTGACCCACACGGGAAACAAAACGGATCATACCCGTATGACCATTCCAGACCAACAGATTCAAACCCTCCAGCTCCGCGGCTACTGCTCAAAGGCAGGATACCAGCGCCTGCACAGAATCCTGGATATGAGCCGTACCCTGTAAAACGCCGCCCTGCTGGACCGCCGGGACGCCTACCGGCACAGCAAGAAGCAGGTCTCCTATACTGACCAGCAGAACCAGGTGACCCTCATCAAGCAGGACCTCCCAGATTACCGGGAAATCGACAACCGCGTCTGAAGAGCCACCCTCTGGAAGCTCGACAAGTCCTTCAAAAACTTCTTCCGACGGATCAGAAAGGGCGAAACCCCCGGATATCCCAGATTCAAGGGCAGAAGCCGCTACAAGACCATCTAGATGATGGCAGCCCCAATCTCGAGCTACTTCCACCCACTCCCCTAGCGGATCGGCCTGTAAGCCATTTCCAACACTCTCCGATAAACATAATCTTGCATCGTCGCAACGCGCCGTGCTAATATGTTTTCACTCTGCCACAACAAGGGCCTTGCCCTAACCCAGGAGCCCAGAAATGAAAACAGAAGACACACATTTCCACGCCTGGATCCTGCGAATCAACGACAACACATTCGGCTTCCACGCCATGGAGGGCGCCTACCCCAACGACATCACCTGCCGCCGGCACGCGTTAAAGGAAGTAGATGGGGACCCCAATAAAGTGATCATCATGATCTGTCGCAGTGAGGACACCTGCCCGAGCAAGCACGAGGCCGCAGCAATGGCAACCTAGCACAAACGAGAAAGGCGACCGATGCCCCCATCGGTCGCCTTCGTTTTTGTCCCCCCAGCGAGCAACCACACTCAGCGCAGAGGACGGAGCACCATGGGTACAGAGTACCACCGGGGCCAAAATCAGGCAATCCCCGCCGAGCACGAATATCGGCCAAAACCGCGCCCGGGAACTCCCCAGGACCACTACTCAGCCGACACCGGCCAATGGGACGGCCAGCTACCTCATTCCGACATCGCGGACCAGAGCAACGACCCTGCCCAACACCAATCACCTACCTGGCCAGGAATTCTAGAACGCCTGCTTTGGACCAGAGCAATCATCAGGGCTCATCACCTCCCACCCCCACAAGCAACAATCCTAAACGAAATAGCCTTCAGAGACGGCCGAGGCCTTGGCTGTACGGCCACAATCGCCACCCTGGCGCTGGATACAGGCTACAGCGAAAAGCCGATCAGACTTGCCATCCAAGCCCTTGAAAAACAAGCCATAGTCATGGTCAACGGCACCCAGGGCCAGAGAAAAATCATGCGCCTACCCGTCGTAGACGGCAAACTGCCCTGGCCAACTTCGGTCGCAGAAACCGATGTTATCACCCAGGATGACCTCCAACTTCGGTCGCAGAATCCGATGTTATCACCAACTTCGGTCGCAGAATCCGATGTTCCATCAGGCCACCATCCAGCAACTTCGGTCAGAGAAACCGAAGTTAAACACCGAACATCGGTTGCTGCGACCGAAGTTGGGGTCAACTTCGGTCGCAGCAACCAAGCAACTTCGGTCGCAGCAACCGATATAACGGTAAATAAACAACAAAGAGAGAGAGAAGAATATATAAATATTTCTCTCTCTCATGGTTCCCTTCCCGGTTCTCCGGTCGGAGAAACCGAAGTTTCACCTGCCCATAACTCCGAGCCTCGGTCGGAGAGTCCGAGGTTGGCACAAACCCAGACCAGACACTCCGAACCTGAAGACCAAACCACCAACGCTGAAGCAGAGCGTATCCGCGCCCTGGTTGTCCAGAACTGGCCATTGCTGGAGCAAAACGCCTGGAAGTTCCTTGAAGCCGCAGTCAAGCATTATCAGACCTATGGCATGACATACCTGCAACGCGACCTCCGAATCAAGCAGGAGAACCTCGAAAGCGAAGAACGAGCCACCAGGACCTGCGCTCACTGTAACACCGTCCACCAGTCCACCGACCAGCTAAGACCCTGCGTCATATGCCAGGAATCCATTTGCGTCTCCGAAACCAACCCTTGCCACCGAACCGGCTGCGACGGGAATCCACGTTCCAGGAGAAGCCCAGCACCACGATCCCGACAGCGGAGATAACACATGGGCATTTTCAACCTAACCATAGCGGTAGCCAGCATCCACGGTGAAACCTTCGAACACGTCGACGTCACGGTAGACACCGCATGCGATTACACCACCCTCCCCACGGAGATGCTTCAGAGACTCGCAGTACCAGTGAGCGGCACAGCCATATCGGACATGGCCGAAGGCCGCCAGGTACCGTCCGACACCGGCTGGGCCCGGGTCAGGCTTGAGGGCCGACAGGTCTACACGCCGGTAATATTCGCCCAGGAGGGCGAACCAAGCCTCCTGGGTGTCGTCACCCAGGAGGAGGCCCGCCTGGGGATGGACCCCAACAACAAACGTCTGATTCCGGTGAACCTCCGCCGGTACTGACGACACAAACCATTCGGAGGCATGATGACCAACCGAAACTCACTCCTAGGCCGCTCCAGGCCCGCGGACAGACTCAGCAAAGCCGACCGCGAAGCCCTGGAAAGGGCAACGGCGGAACCAGCTCCCACCCAGGCGCCTACAAAACCAGAGCAAGCCAAAACGGCGCCAGCCCAGCCGGCGCCAGCCAAAGCAGCGCCTGCAGGAAATACCGCACCGCCAGCCAACGTCGGCAGGGACGGAACAGTCAGGCAGGACCAGCTCAAGTTCCACTGGACGTCGGAGTGCCCCGCCTGCGGATTCAAGGTTGCCGGCAGCGGCAATCCCCAGCCAGGACAGCGCCTGGCCAGGTGCGGCCGCTGCAAGCTCAATATCTTTCTCAAGGGAAAGTAATGCCAACCCCGGCACCAGATGCCGGGGTTGATTCAAAACAGAGGTGCAACCCATGGGAACTGTCCTGGCCACCATCCAAGTGGCCCACCACCACGAACCCCTGACATTCCGTCCACTGGAAGTCGAGGTGGACACCGGCTGCACCTATACAGCCGTACCCAGCCAGCTTCTCGAAGCACTGGGCGTACCGGTCACCCGGGTCGAAGGCTCCAAGCTCGCCGACGGCAGTATAAAGCCGCTGGACGTAGGCGACGCTGCCGTCATACTGGCCGGAAAGGAATTCATCACCACCGTGAGCTTCGCGGACGAGGGCGAACCCAGCCTCCTGGGGGTAATCACCCTGGAACAGGCGCTCATGGCCGTTGACCCTGTCAACGGCGAACTCATCCCCGTTGAGGCCCTGGCGTAAGACGGACATTTTTCTAGGAAATCGGAACGGGGTCTCCGACGAGTCAGCAAGAACTTGGTAAAATAAGAGACCAAACGGTCAAAGAGCAAAACCGATGAATAATCACGTCATCAGAAATGACAAGACCGGCGATTCGGACCCCAAGGCCCTGGCTATAGCCCAGTGGTTGCACCAGGCAACCAACGCGGAGAGCACATATCTGTTAGGCTCCCGCGCCAGAGGCTACTACCACAAATATTCGGATATCGACGTCCTGGTTATAACCCCAGACCTGCACAACGAGGCGTGGCTTGAAAGGATCGAGGACCAGGCTCGCCAGTTGCAACGTGAACGAGACGAGGAAGTCGTCAGCGTCCAGGTGGTCAACATGACCCCCCAGGAATTCCATCGGCGACGCAAGCTGCTGAACAACCTGGCACGCAGCATTGCCACCGAGGGCATACCAGTTATGGCATCAGAAAGACTCGACTACGGCGGCAGCTACCCAGAGGATGAACACCCTTAATCGGCCCGCGCCGCCCCTATGGCCGCAAGAATCGCGGCGTTGATCCTGGACCCGCCCCGCTTAAAGCCCAGCTCCCGCTTCATCTCGCGCAGCAGTTCATCATCAGTCCGAAGCAGCGTGTCCGAGTTCAACCACCTGGCCAGGGCCACCAGTTCCCGCATCGAGTATTCCGTAATGGGCAGTCCGACCCGCACAGCAGGCCTGGGACCCCGCTCCGACTCCACAGGAGTCACAGGAACCACCACCGGCGATGGATCGGAAGTGTTGGCCACCTCAACGCCCGCGTCGGCCTCGTCGGCCGCTGCCACCGCCCTGCGCCATGCCTCCAACACCAGGTCTGCCTGCCCCTCAGGGTCCCGGAACCACTCGGTGGACCAGATCCGGTGAAACCGCCACCCCAGGTTCTCCAACACCTGCTGACGCAGCCGGTCCCGGTCCCGCGCCGTGGGCGCCGAGTGATAACTGGCGCCGTCCGCCTCCACGGCCAACACCATCCGCCCGGGTTGCTCCGGATGAGCACAGGCGAAGTCCAGCCGGTAACCGGCCACCCCGTACTGGGGCGTGACCGGTATGCCCCGCTTCTCCAGCTGCCGCTGGATGTTCAGCTCAAAGGCGTTCAGGGGCTCTTCGCTCAGGCTGCCGCCCATCGCGCTTCCGCCGGTGGCGGCAAACTCCAGGTAGCTCCGCAGAAGCTCCACCCCCTCGGCCGAGGACCGGCCCGGGTCCATATCATGGTGGGAGAAGCCGGCCACCAGGTGAATCCTGGAGCGGGCCCGGGTTATGGCCACGTTCAACCGCCGCTCCCCGCCATCCTGGTTCAAAGGCCCAAACCGATAGGGCAGCGTCCCGTTGGCCGCCTTGTGGTACCCCACGCTGAGGATGATGACGTCCCGCTCGTCGCCCTGCACCCGCTCGATGTTCTTGACGAAGAACCGCTCCTCCCGCTCCATGGCAAAGAAGGGGTCCAGCCCGCGGTCGTCCTCAGCGCCGAGACGGCGGCGCAGGGCCTCCTCGATATTCTCCGCGTGGTGGGAACCGAAGGCGATCACCCCCAGGGACTCCTCGGGCCGCTGACGCGCATGCCCAATAATCAGGTCAACCACCCTCTCCACCTCGTCAGGATGGGACCTGGTGGAGCGCCCGAGGGTCGGTGGGAGATCCAACTGGTGAAAGGTCAACGGCGATTCCAGGACCGTGCCCGGAAACGCCGTCAGAGCCTCGCCGTAGATGTGGTTATTGGAGAAGGCAATGAGCCGGCCGTCCCGGCTGCGGTAATGCCACCGGAGCAGCTGCTCCTTGATGGGCAGGCCCTTCACCACGTCTAGGATGGACTCTATGTTGGCGATCAGCGCCAGGCCCTCGGCAGCGTCGTCAGAATCATCGTCATCGTCGAGATCCTCCGGCTCCTGGCTGCGGAAGAAGCTGGTAGGCGGCAATTGCCGGTCGTCCCCGGCCACAACGGCCTGTTTGGCCCGGGCCAGGCAGCCGATGGCCTCCGCCGGCGGGATCTGCGACGCCTCGTCGAAGATGACCACGTCGAAGAGCTCGGTGTCCGCTGGAATCATCTCCGCCACCTGAAGCGGCGACATCATCCAGCAGGGCCTGAGCCCACACAGCACCTCCGGCGCTTGGTGGACCAGCTGGCGCACCGAAAGGTGCCGGCTCTTCTTCACCGCCTCCCGTCGCACCAGGTCCCGCTGCTCCGGATGCTCGTTCATGGCCTGGGTCGCCTGCTCGGCGGCCTCGCGCCGGATCCGGGCCGGATTCAGCTGCAGGTGCTGGGCGTCCAGGCGGGCAAACTCGTCGCGGGACCGGTTGTGGGACACACCCACAAAACCGGCCAGCCGAGGCTCCTGCAGGGTAAGCTCGGACCAGACTCCCTGGAGCCAGGACGACGCAATCGCGTTGGTGGCCAGCCCCACCGGAAAATCCCTTTCGACCGCCGAGACAATCTGGCCGATGCCGGCCACCTCAAACCGTCGTTCCAACTCCCGCAGCCTGGGCAACCTGCCAGCCACCTGCTCCTGATACACCAACCATTGCAGGGTGGCACGCAACTCCGCCTCGGACAGGATCAGAAGTGAGCCCGAGCCAAGAAACTCGCCAATCTCCCCCACGGACGCCACCAGTTCACTGACCGAATCGTGCAGCTGCGAAACACCACCACCCTCCAGCGCCCGGGGAAGAGCATTGGGCCCAAGGGAGTAAAACCGCCACGCTCCCACCAGCCGCTCCGCCATCTGTACGGCTCCGTAAACATCATCGCCGGACAGCTTCGAACCATCAAGCGCCTTTGCCTGCACAGCCCGCCTGGCAGCCCGGTACGGGCCCGACAGGCCAGCCTTAAACCGGCCGACCAGGCCGGACCGCGGCTTCAGCGCCCCCATCAGCTGAGCATGGTCCAGGCCATAGATCTCAGGTCGGAACCTCCGACCGTACTGCTCAATTTCGGCCAGTAGCTGCGTCAAAGTCGCCCATTCACCCACCCGCTGGGGCAGGGCCAGCCCCAACCGCCCCGCGCCGGTCGACAATTCCGATTGGCACCGGGCCAGTTGCTGCTGCAGGACAGCATGAATCAGATCCAGGATACGCCGCACTTGGTCGGTGGAGTCCGGCCAGACCTGCGCCCAGCCAGGATAACGCTCGGCCAGCCAGGGCCCCTCCAGGTCAATCCAGCGCTCCACGTCCCGCTGCAGCTCCCGCAGACCGTCCCGGTCCAGCGCGTTCACCTTCTCCGCGGGAAGACGGGGGACGTTCCGGACCTCCTCCGGAATCTCCAGCAGCTGGGCCTGCACCTCAAAGGCGCTGACCTTCCAGGGCTCACGCTGCCGGTGGAGGGCCTCGGCATGGCCCACCAGCTCCCGCTTCCGCTCCGCAAGGTCACGGTGGACGTCGGAATAGTCCCGCTCCGGGGTGGACCCAATGCGCTGCATGGCGTCGGCCAGGCCCCGGGAGAACTCCCGCCTGGACTTGAAACCGCCGTGGCAGTCCATGACCAGGTCGGAGAGACCAGCGCGTTCCAGCCGGTTGATCACCACCTCGACGGCCGCCTGCTTCTGGGCCACAAACAAAACCCGCTTGGAGTTGGCGATCAGCGCCGCGATGAGGTTGGCGATGGTCTGCGACTTGCCGGTGCCCGGCGGGCCCCAGATGATCTCAGACTGGCCGGCCAGGGCCCGGTTGATGGCCTGGTGCTGGCTGGCATCGGCGTCCATGACCAGGTACTCGCTGTCCGGAGGTTCCGTATCGGGCAAGTCCGGCGGAGGATCATCCAGATGCTCACCCAGGGCCTCCCGCGCCTCCCGCACTCCGGCAATGGCCGCCACCAGGTCATTGGCGGCGAAGGCCTCCAGGTTCTGCTCCAGGTCGGCCACCAGTGGCAGGTTGTTGTACCGGAAGTTGCCCACCACCAGCCTGGGAGTAATATTAAGTCCCGGGACCTGGGACAGGCTGCCAGCGACCTGGCCCAGCAAAGCCACCACGTCGGCGAAACTGTCCGGCGGGTCCTCCAGGTCGAAGTCGTCGTCGTCCAGCTCAACACCGTACTCCGTCCGGAGCGCGTGGGCCATTATGGGATTGAAATGAGCGTCCCCCGCCACCTGCAGGAAGAACTCGCGGTGGGCCGCGTCCCCGGGCTCCACCGTCAACGGCAGCATGACCACCGGAGCGTTGGGACGGGCGCCGGTTACCACGTCCCACGTGGCCAGACCCGCCGCCAGAAACAGGATGCTGGCGCCCTTCTCCTCAAGGTAGGCCTGGGCGACCTGGCCAATGCGCTTGACACGGTTACGGGCGTCCGTCAGTGAAGAAGACCCGTTCACCGAGGCCTCGGGAATGAGGTTAGACAGGCGGACCCTCTGGCCGGCCAGCAGGGAATCAACAGCGGAGGGATTGACCTGACCACCCATGTCGCCCGGGGTTAGGTCCAGCGTGCCGGTCTTCAGGTCCCGGTAATAGACCAGGGGGCTGCGCGTCGTATCCAGGAGCTGTTGCTTCCACACGGTAGCCACCCGCTGCAGGGCGCCCACGCGCTCCGATTGCTCGGGTTGAGAGGGAGAAAGAGTTGCCAAAATATCCCGTTCCACGCATTAGATATTCGAGACACGAAGAAGGTCCAAGGGCCAGCGTCTGACACAAAGTATATCCTCTGCCCCGAAATTTCGTGAGCGAAACCCGCCTCCCGTTACATGACAGCAAGATGATGCAAGAGACGACCCAGGGCGGTATAGTAGGCGAAAAGCCAGACCACCTCCGATCCGGCCACAAACCAGAGACAGTCTGCGATCATGGGGCCCCATGACCACACCCGTCTGCGACTGTCCGGAACCCTGCGCCTGCTATGCCGAGTGCTACGCCCAGGGCAAGAACAAGGCCTACTCCGAAATGAACAACTTCGACTGGACCCAGCACGCTAAGGGCTGCGGCTGCGAGCGTTGCACCGCCTTCGGGAAGGTCCTGGTAAAGATGCTTGAGCACATGGCCACCGGCGAAGACCAAGAAGGCCGGCTGGTCGCCTTTCACTTCACGTCCTGGCTGAACGCAACCATGGACGAGGACAAGCTCACTTAACCAAGATATGAGCCGGAAAACCTCCTGGATGCCGCTTGAGTGTTCAACCGGCCGAGAGAAACCAGCAATATCCAGGATAAAAATCCCAAACCACGGTTATAATCAAGAGACATTCAGTCTCTGCTGGGCACTAACCCACCAGCTGACCCACACGGTCCAAAAGGAACGAATATGCCTGGCCAATTGCTCACCCAGTATTTCCTGACAGACGGAATAAAAAGCACCGAGGAATGGAAGGAAGCCGCGCCGGCATTTAACACCTTCAGAGAAAATACTCGCGCCATATACGAGAACTTCACCAAATACCATAATCCGAACGAACCGGTCACCGAAGAAGACCTCATTAGGCCAATACTTGAAGCATTGGGCTGGAAGGACTACCTGCCGCAACAGGGGAGCAAAAACAACGAAGATATTCCAGACCACCTGCTATTCGCAGACTCTGAATCCAAGATTAAGGCCGTGGAACGTACCAACTCTCAAGAGCGATTCCTGGATAGCTTGGTAATCGAAGAGAGCAAACGGTTCGAGCTTCCTCTCGACACGCGAGACGAGGGAGACAAATCACAGACAGCCTCCCCTCATGGACAGATCCTAAGATACCTCGCAACAGCAGACACCATCACCGACGGCAGAATCCGCTGGGGTATCCTGACCAACGGCTGCACATGGCGCCTCTACGACAACCGTGCCCGTCCACGAGCCACGAGCTATTTCGAGGCCAATATAAAAGAAGCCTTGGAGGCTGAAAACGAAGATAGTCTCCGGCTCTTCTACTTACTATTCCGCCGAGATACCTTCAATTCCAAGCAAGGAGCCACCGCAAGCTTCATTGAAGTCGCCTTAGCCGAAGGCAAACGCTACGAAGAGCGTGTGGCTCAAGACCTGTCCGGAGCTGTATTTAAGGACGTATTCCCCAGCCTTGTCGAATCCCTGGCTGACGCCACCAACCAGGAACTCTCACAAGTCCGAGAAGCAGCTCTCACCTTCCTATACCGGCTACTCTTTATCCTTTACGCAGAGGACAGGGGCCTGTTACCGGTCAACGACCCCAGATACGATGACTACGGCCTTCGAAAACGCGTCCGTGACGACATAGCAAAAAGGACAGAGGACGTAAGGAATTTCTCTGCAACAGCAACCAACTATTACGACCACATCACAACGCTTTGCAAAATCATTGACGAAGGCGACTCATCCATCGGCATCCCTCCTTACAATGGCGGGCTATTTGCTGCAAATGCAACACCTCTGCTGGCAAAAGTACGTATCACAGACAAGGCCCTGGCGCCAATAATTTACAACCTCAGCCATACCAAAACCGACCAGGGCCGGCAGTTCGTCAACTACCGGGACATGTCAGTCCAGCAGCTGGGTTCAATCTATGAAAGGCTACTTGAGCAGGAACCGGTCCGAACTGACCAAGGCAAAATAGTCATTCGTCCCAACAGCTACGCTCGCAAAGATAGCGGCAGCTATTTCACTCCCCAGGAACTCGTAGACCTGATCGTCAACAACACCCTCAAGCCCCTGGCGGAGGAACGGCTGGCCGCCTTCGAAAGTAGAGGCAAGGAACTTGATAACGACCTTCGGCCGACATCGGAAAGACAAGCAGAATTAGTGGAGCTGGACCCTGCCGAAGCAGTTTTGAACCTTAAGGTTCTGGATCCTGCCATGGGCAGCGGCCATTTTTTAGTGACGGCCGTCGAATTTCTCTCCGACTACATCGCCGAATTGGTGGAATCCACTCCCAGCGTACCAACCTGGCTCAACGGCGAATATGTCTCTCCCCTCATCGACCGGATAGCAGCCATCAGAGCCGAGATCGTCAAACGAGCCACGGAAGCCAACTGGGCCCTGGACCCAACCCAGCTAACCGACCAGACAATTATCAGGAGAATGGTACTAAAGCGCTGCATATATGGCGTAGACAAGAACCCCTTGACCGTAGAGCTAGCAAAAGTATCACTGTGGCTCCACAGCTTCACTGTAGGGGCGCCGTTGTCATTTCTGGACCACCATCTTCGCTGTGGAGACTCGCTGCTTGGCCTCACTGTCATGGAGGCTACTCAGGAACTGAACCGTTTGAGCGGCCTCTTCGCCAGTTCGGCCATCGCCGGAGCAGAAGCCGCCACGTCAGCAATGCAACAGATCGAGGATATGTCCGATGCGGACATATCGGAGGTCCAGGAATCGGCATCACTATTCCAGGAGGTAGAAAGCACGACATCCGAACTGCGTAGCATGCTGGATCTTCTAAATGGAATCCGTTGGTTGACGGCAGGAATGAAGTCCAAAGAACGCACCGCCTTTGAGGCACCGCTGGTTAACACCCTCGGTCAGAAACCCGCGCAGGATTTTGAGTTGCTGGCAAAGGGCCCAGACTCCCTCGACGTGGACACAAAAGAAAGCGAATACGAAGCCTTGGCAGCTTTCGGGCAATTATGGAACGACGCTAAAGCTATGGCAGAACAGGTAAACTTCCTTCATTGGGAAGTAGCTTTTCCCGGAGTCTGGTCCGGATGGGAAAACCCTCAGCCAGATGGCGGATTCGACGCTGTAATTGGAAACCCGCCTTGGGATAAAATCAAGCTTCAGGAGGTAGAATGGTTGGCCCCACGTTCCCAGGAACTGGCCCTAGCCGCCACGGCCGCAGCCCGAGAAGCGGGCATTCAACAGCTACGCGACACAGGGGCACCTATTGTCGACGAGTTCGACAGGGCCAGAGACCAAGCAGAAACCCTTAGCAAACTGGTTCGCACCTCGGGACAATATCCGCTACTGAGCCGGGGGGATATAAATCTCTACTCACTATTCGTCGAACGGTCCTTGAGGTTAGTCAATTCTAAAGGAATAATAGGCCTCCTTTGTCAATCAGGCATCTATGCCGACAAGTTCGCGGCCCCATTCTTCAAGTCCATATCCACCAGTGGGCGCCTTGCCGGCTTGTTCGACTTCGAGAACCGGCGCAGCCGGATAAAACTAGCACCTTTCTTCCCAGACGTTGACTCGCGGTTAAAGTTTTGCGCACTCATACTTGGCGGAGAGCAACGAAGATTCCCAGAGACCCGATGCGCCTACTTCCTCGAGGACACAGAATCGGTCACGGACCCAGACCGTTGCTTTCCACTAACGCCAGCGGACTTTGCCCGGGTCAACCCAAACACCGGTACCGCGCCCATTTTCCGCACCCGTCGAGATGCCGAAATTACCCGCAACATCTACGAAAATCACCCTGTCATGGTGGACCGCTCTCAAGGTGTAGAACACCGGGCTTGGCCCGTCCGATACCAAACCATGTTTCACATGACCAACGATTCTCATCTCTTCCGCACAGCCGCCCAGTTACAAGCGGAGGGATATTATCCAATCGAAGGTAATCGCTGGAAAAAGGGAGAGAGCCTGTATTTGCCCCTCTACCAGGGTAGGATGATTCACCAATTCGATCATAGAGCAAACTCTGTTCAATTAAACCCTGAAAATACCCACAACCCTTACTTGAGCCTGGAGGCAACTCCAGAGCAACACGCCGATCCAGAGTTTATACCGCAAACGCAGTTCCTGGTTCCGGCATCCGACGTGGAAGAAACCTTATTGGACGACCAAGGATACGTGCTTACCTTCAGGGACATAGCCCGGCCCACAGATGCGAGAACGTCAATAGCCTGCATAGCCCCTAAAGCCGGGTACGGAAACACCCTCCCGATTCTCCTCCGTACGAAAGGAGATCTCCATCCAGGAATCACCGCCTGTCAGCTTGCCAATTTCAACAGCTTCATTTTCGACTACATTACCCGCCAGAAAGTTCAGGGAACCCACCTCAACTGGTATATCGCCGAGCAACTTCCCGTGATAAAGCAAGAGTCTTATAAATCAGAGTTTGGTGGCACAACCGCCAGAGACCTGGTCTTAGACCACGTATTACGCCTAACCTATACAGCAAACGACATGACTCCTTTTGCCAGGGACCTGGGATATGAGGGCCCACCATTCATCTGGAATGATGACGAAAGACGCCACCTGCGAGCCAGGCTGGATGCTCTCTACTTCCACCTTTACGGCGTATCCAAAGAGGATGCAGAGTACATATTAAGCACATTCCCCATCGTCCAACGGGAAGATGAAGGCCAGTTCGGGTCCTACCGCACCCGAGACCTAGTTCTGGCTTACATGAGCGCTTTAGCAGCGGGAGATACCGAGACAAGAATTGCCATATAAAAAGACCGGCAGGCCGGAGAACAGTCAACAGCTATTCGCCACCTATCATGAACAGCAAATTAACCGAGAAGCAGAGGACTGAACTAAAAGCCCTGGAAACTATGCCAGACGATGACATCGACTTCTACGACATCCCGGAAACCCTGGACTGATCCAACGCCATCCACAACGCTTGCGAACTGCTGCAAAAAGGCGAACCACTTCCAAAAAGGAAGCCAGAGCCAGAAGAAAAAGGCCTAAGAGGTTAAATCAACTGACCAAGCAAACAGGCGCCTACCAGGGCTCCCGCAGTTCCCCCTCAGCGGTGGCCACCCCTGCAGGTGAAACCACCTTGATCCGGCCCTGGCCCGACGACACCGGCTCCTGGCCAGCCACCAGCCCAGTCGGCAGACGCGTACGATCCAAACGTCCACACGAGGTGTCCAAGTGACCGAAAAACAAGAAGACCTCTTGGCAAAGGAATTCCAGTTCTACCTGGATAACCAGGACGAACTGGTCAAGCAGTACGACGGTCGCGTCATCGTGATCAAAGAAGGTCAAGTGTTAGGAGACTATGACTCCGACGCTGCGGCTATTTCCGCGACCAAAGATATCCACCCACTGGGCACTTTCCTGGTACAGCGGGTCAGCGCCGGACAGGAAGCCTATACGCAGATATTCCATTCCCGAGTAAGGGGGTAGCTATGGAACCTACGCTCAGATCGGGAGCTGACAGGCTTGCATTTCAGCATTCTTCCCAGCAACTCCTGAGAGACCTGCTCAGCGATTGCTCCGTCGCCGATTTCACTCTCCCAGACCAACCAGCGGAGGACTTCGTTCCATTCAAGGCTCTTTGGGACACAGGAGCCACCAACAGCGTCATAACGGACCAGGTCGTCCAGCAATGCAACCTGATTCCCTCCGGCAAGACATTCGTGTACGGCGTCAATGGCCGACATCTCGCAGACACCTATTTGATCACCATTCAGTTGCAAGGACTCATCCTGTTCCCATCCTTGAGAGTTACCATGGGCGACTTCCTGGGGGCCGATGTCCTGGTGGGCATGGATATAATCACCCACGGCGACTTCTTCGTAACCAACCAAAACGGGCAGACCACCTTCGCCTTCAGGGTGCCTTCACAAGGCGGCCTGAACTTCATCGCCTCTGATCACGAACAAGACGAGTAACCGCCGTCACCAACGTCAATGCCAGGCCTTCGAGCATACGGCGCCGGAAACGACCCGCACCTGCACGAAGCCTTCCAGCTGGAGCTGAAGGACCGACGGGCATTATGCGAGCAGGGGAAGAGATAACCAGGCCAGAACGCTACGCCCTGTTTGAGACATCAATGACCGCCGACAGCGCCCCCGCCAAACAGGCAAAGGAGGCGCCGCCATCCCTTTCCTGACCCCTACAACTGACCGGTCTTCTTTATCAACATCATCAGGCCGATCCAGGACGAAATCCCCCGAAACCCGCAGAAACCAGCGTCGCCGCAGAAAATCCGTCGCGCTGAGAGCCGAATTGCGGCCCCTCAATCAAAAAAACAGTGTGGGCCAACCACTCCAGGACAGGAACTCAAGATAGGAGCCAGCGACAGCGCCATCACCGGCGCCATTTTCACCGGGTCCGGGGCAAAAATAGCCCCTGGCCGGCACACCGCAGTGCCAGCCAGGGGCATAGCGCAGCCAACGACTACGTTGAAGCGCCTCAACTGGAATTATAGGACATGTTGCGCGGAGCGATAGTCGCAATTATCGTGCACGCTGGTCAGCGACCGCAACAGGCCATTGTCACCCTGAAGAAACGGTCAGTCGGCGCCACCAGTAGGCACGCTCGTCTAGCTCCCGGCTGCAGAAAGTCCGCTCCTGGTTGAAGTGTCAGGCATGACGCTGGAGTTCTCCGAGGCCGCGAGCGTATAGACCCTGAATCGAACATAGCTCAACGCATCGGCTTCATGTGGTTATCTTCGGAGGATTTTGGAGAGTGTAATGCACCGAGGCCTAAAACGCACCGCCGTACAGTTCTTGGATATGACTCCTTGCCCTATTAGGGCGTGTGGAGTTCACCCTTGGTCAGGCCACGTAGGCCACTCGGCGCTTCTCATTGCACGTACAACAGCATGCAGGATGTCGAGTAGGGCGTGGACTGATGATGGTGCCAAGAAGGAAACAATATGGTTGGCGATAAGAGTATCAGGGACACTAGCGGTGCCGGTCACCAGCCCGTAGGAGAAGATTCCTCCGTCTATCATCCTGGGTTCGTCTTTTCTCGCTTCGACGTATTGCTCCCTTGACTCCCATATGATGAGGTCATCGGTACGCTCGAAACGGTCAATTACGAGAGTCTCTGAGCCCTCACCAGCGCTGAACAGGGTAATGTAGTTAAGTGTCATCGGTGCCATAAATCCTCGCTTTAGGAGTTGCGCGAACGGCTCCAGGGCCGCCTCTCTCCATAATGAATTCTATGTGGCTTACCTGCGTAGGCTCCAGTCCTGCGTCCAGTCGGGCGCTGCCTGCACCTGGTAGAGGTCGTTGCCGTGACTGACGACACACCCGTCCTCAAGAAGGTGCTGGAGGGCTAGGCGGATCAGGTCCGCAGTAAGGAGGGCCACCGGTCGAAATCCGCTCAACGTGCGTTCCACCTCAAGAGTCCCGTGACCCGTCTCATGGTCCACCATGTCGCAGATCTCAACCAGGACGGTAATCATCAGGGCATTCAGATCACAGCTGTCCCAGGGTCAGCTGTCATGCACGGAATTGACGTATTGCGTTCTTGCCACTTTGGCCGCCGCCTCGGGCTTATCGTCCCCAGCTTCTTGCAACCATGCCCGCGTAAGCCAATCACCCATATCAGTTGCCCCTCCCCCTGCGGTTTCCCTTCTCCTTATCGTGTTGTGGCGCTTTCAACGACACTGAATCGTCGGTAGTGTCGCACTTTGAAATTAGGGAATCTCAATTCAGTCATGCTCTCTAACCCAACGAATCAAAGAGGTCTTTGCGAAACTGGCGCCTTACTATCCCTTCGTTCCACTCTTCTGACGTCATGCTTGCGTATTTGGCAGATATGAACTCTATTTCCTTTACCAAGGTGGCATAGAGCCGCTCTGCTTCTGAAAATGCCCCTTACTCAGTCTCTGGAAGCCAATACTGAAGGTTATGAGTATGCAACTTCAGACCTGAAAGCACTTCATCTAGCTCCACCGAGTTTCGTACTCCGAGTTCAGCCAGAGCCGAAGATACAATGAACAAGAACGCTTTTTCTCCCAACTTATTGGGCCTATTCATCATCGGTCTATACCTCTCTACAATTCTACAGCATCGTGCAGGAGGGTTGCCTCATTGTGACGGGATTCCAATTTCAAAGTGAGACACTACCGAATCGTCTCCCGCAGCGCCGACAGGGAATGGCTCTGACCCACACAAACTAAAGCCGCCAGGATTGGCCACATCCACCGCAGCTGGGATCGCAGTAAAACTACCGGTCATGCCTAACCATGAATCACCTTTGAAATCAGTGCGGGCTGTCCGCCTGGGACGGCGGCCGTGGCCACGGTTAGGCCGCCTCTTCTGCAGTCCCTTCCTCCGAGAGATACAACAAATCGTCTAACTCCGACAAATCCCTCTCAGACGTTTGCTGCACTTGGCGGGAGTCAGTGAGCGCATGCGTCAGGAGTAATGCGCCAAAGGTGGCCAGGGCCGTTGCAGCGTCAATTAATTTCACTGCTCCTCGACACTGGGGGAGGAGTTCTTGCGCATACCTCCAGAAAGGCATGCGCGTCCTCTATCATGGATTTGATAGCTTCGTAGGTCTCGTCATCAAGTTGAGTACTCAAGGTCTGCCGGTTTGACCTGCCGGTGTGCTTGGTCAAATGAGGAGCAATTATTACCTTGTTTTCGACAACGAGACCGTTGTAGATGGTTGAATGAGCGATTGCGTCACGAATATCCACTAGTTCTTCTAGGTTGGCGATGCCGGGTTCTCGTAGTTGGTCCGGTATGATGTCGGAAGTTTCTCGGTCCAGGGCGGCTACCAGTCCTGAGAAGTTCTTGTCGCTGTTTTTCTCCACGAGGCTCATCTGTAGGGGTTCAAGTCTGGCCCACCACGCGTTAAACCACTCAGCGGAAAGTGTGCCTTCAGCCTGAGCGGCGGTGATATCGTCATACATCGGGACAATATCCGGATGCCGTGAGACGAGGTGGTAATTCAGACGCTTCTCAACATAGCGAAGTGACATAAATATTTCGCCAGGACGAGCAATTAGCTGTTGATATTCAGGGGTGTTTGTTGGAGGCGGCCGAACGATAAGGTTCATGGATTCCTGGGGCGACATATCAATGCGGTTGAAAATGTAACGGACGACGTCGACGGAAACGTCCTCTTCCGATTCATCTATGGAGAGGATGGGAGGGATCTTGTTGAGATAATCTACAAAGGTATGGTGTGATTCTCTCGACAACATGTAATTGGCCCACTCCGAAATAATCTTGGTAGATGCAACGAAGACAGGGGTTTCCAATTCTGGATCATCCTCCGCCGACCAGAACAGCGCAAACTCGACTCCCGGGGCCGGGAGGCCGAGGGCAGGCAAGTGAGTGTGCAACTGGGCCATAGTAGGCCGCACCGTTTTTCCTAAATCTATAAGGGGTTTGCTGACAAATTTGCCGGCATCTTCTAATATCAGATGATAGCTGCCAGTGCTTGTTGTTGAATTTTCCAATGCATTCACCTTTGGTGCCTAGTTAAGCCTTATTCGATTAGGGATACTCTGAACAAGGCCCATCATGGCCTGAATTGCGGCTGACCGATGGGCAAGGGGTGTAATTCACCGTCCCAGACTGGTCTGATTTCGTTCATTGCCCAGCATTTCGCCTCTTTTACGGGACAATTGGGAGCTTGTCAGGGGTTGATGGCCGATGAATATTGCCCCTGGGCCCACTACCCCCTCGGTTGACCCTCTGCAATCAACAGGTTGCCCAGCCCGAACAGCAGAGCCAACCGCTCCGTGTTCTTTGCCAGCCCCCGGTAGCGTACTTTCCAATACCCGAACTGGCGCTTCAGTCTCTGGAAGGGATGTTCCACTTTGGCTCGCACCGACGCCTTCGCCTTCTCCACCAGCGCTACAGCGCTATCCGGCTCCAGCTTCCGCCGTCTCCCAGGACGCATCGCCACCCGCCATTCCACCTCCAATTCCAGGTTCTCCTCCCTCCTGTGAACCCCCTGATACCCGGCGTCGCCCCACACCACCGTCTCTCCCCCGTGCAGCAGATGGCGCGTCTCGGTCACGTCATGGGCGTTGGCCGCCGTCGTGCTCATGCTGTGGACTATCCCCGTCTCCGAGTCCACTCCGATGTGAGCTTTCATCCCGAAGTGCCACTGGTTCCCCTTCCTGGTCTGGTGCATCTCCGGGTCCCGCTCCTGGTTCCGGTTCTTGGTGGAGGACGGCGCCTCAATGATGGTGGCGTCCACGATGGTTCCCTCCCTGAGCTTCAGTCCCTGGCTTTCCAGGTGGGCGTTGATCTCCTCCAGCAGACCCTGCCCCAGGTTGTGCTTCTCCAACAGGTGGCGGAAATTGAGGATGGTGGTCTCGTCGGGCAGGGGACCGGTGAGCTTCAGCCCTACGAACCGCCGCACCGGGTCGGACTCGTAGAGCAAGTCCTCCATGCCCGGGTCGCTGAGATTGTAGAACAGTTGCACGCAGTGTATGCGCAGCATGACCGGCAATGGATAGGGACGACGGCCCCGTCCGGCCTTGGGATAGAAAGGATGGATGCGGCCTTCCAGCTTCTGCCAGGGAATCAATCCGTCCATCCGCTCCAGGAACAGCTCCCGACGGGTCTTGCGCTTCTTCCCCTGATATTCCAGATCGGAAAAGAGCCTGCCCTCGTGAAGACGGGGGTGGGTTGCTCCATCCCAATTCACCTATCTACTGGTCTGGCTTGCCTTCTCCTACTATGCCATAATCTCCCTGACTTGTTCAGAGTTTCCCTAATACTTCCAGTCCGTCGGCGTTGCTCCTTTCGCCTGGCCGCGCAGGTATTGAACGAATCGGATTGGACGCCAGTGGTGTAGGAGCGCAGGCAAAAGGAGTTGGTAGACTCATTTCGCAGGCAATGGCGGTTGGCCTGACGCGCCCCGCATCTTATCCTTTCCTGACGCTGCACAGCAGCGTGGTCCATCTTGGCATTTTGCGCAAATCGCGGGGATTGTTTGAATGGTTTCCGAATCGCGCCCCCTGGCTATGCTGATTGACGGCGACAACGCCCAACCATCCTTAATAGAGAACATCCTGGCGGAGACTGCAAAGTACGGCGTGGTCACAACTCGCCGTGTCTATGGTGATTGGACGACTCCCCAGATGAATGGGTGGAAGGATTCGCTCCATTCTTACGCAGTCCAGCCCATGCAGCAGTTTGGCTATACCGTGGGGAAGAACGCCACGGACAGTGCCCTGATAATCGACGCCATGGACCTGCTGCACGGGGGAACCGTGGGAGGCTTCTGCATCGTTTCCAGCGATAGCGACTATACTCGGTTGGCCACCAGGATACGTGAGCAGGGACTGTTCGTAATGGGCATCGGGCGGTCTGACACACCCAAGTCTTTCGTCAACGCATGTGAGATATTCGTTTACACGGAAAATCTCTCTCCCCAGGCCGAGAAAGAGGTTCCCGTAGCCGATCTGGACGTTTCCGACTGGACCCAGACTACTACGCGTGCAATCGAGATGGCAGCCCAGGACGATGGGTGGGCGTTCCTCGGAGCCGTAGGAACATACCTGCGGCAATTGGACCCTGCCTTCGATGCCAGAAGCTATGGTTACAAGCAATTATCGCCGTTAATCAAGTCCCGAATGGATCTCTTTGAGACCAGGGAACCCAGGATGGGAAATGGGACTTCGCAGGTATACGTGAGAGTAAGGTGATGGTCTGCTCAGCCCCGGCCACTCCAGTGAAAGCAGGAGGCCAGAGAAAGCATCGTTGGTCAACGGTGAACTTACAGTTGGACATCCCACCGGAAAGTTCTCAATACGGTACACTTAGGCCCACCACCGGAACTGTTGTTCGTAGAATTGGCTTGAGCATCAGGGAGGTCGCTTAATTTTTCCGTGGTTCTGTCCAAACAGCGGGGCCCACTTCGGTATCTTGCGGCGGCACCCTTGCTCATAACCCATTTGCCCTTCGTTGAATGTCGGCGCATCTTTCCATCAAGTCGCCGAACCGTTCTTCATCGTCAAGGAGCATCCCATCGGCCAGCATCCTGTCGTAGTCGTTGGAAAGGACCTGGAGAACTGGGCCGCGCGGCACCAGTTGCAATTCGCCCGACACCGCCGCAATGTAGTTGACCCAATTCCCGTTCGCGTCTTTCTCTCGGAAGAACATCGACTTGTGGCGAGACACCGAAAGCGCCAAGGCATGGTCCTCCAGCGCCTTATCTGCATATCCCGTATCGTCCAACCTTACCAGGTCGTACCAATGCCGGGACAGCCGCTCTCCCCGGCTCCGCTGCTGTTGACAGAAGACGTGCACGGCGGTCGCCTTTTCCCAGAAAGTACGTTCAGCCAACATGACAGAGGGGCGGGCGGTAGGGAAAGCGACATCCGGTAAATAGCTGGCCGCGTCGCATCCGCATAAGCGTTCCTCCCGAGGTTCGCCAATCGAGCGTGCGCCAAACTCGACCATTACCTCGGGTCTCACAAAGCCATAATTGTCAAACAGAGGCTCGTAGGCAACGAAAATGTGGTCTCCTTCGGCCCGGAGTTCGGCGGATAGACCCGCCGCGGCCAGATTAACTTCTACGGAAGGCAAAGCTTGATTTACTACCCACCCAGGTAACCGTCTCCTGATTTCACGACTCCACCGGCGCTCCTGGCTGCGGGTCGCGGGAATGGCCTCGTCATCCCCGTCCGTCAGCAGGTCCGGCGCGATGGCGCGGATGTCATAGGTAATGTCGAGGTCCTCGGAAAACCGGCGAATAGCATGGTATGCCTTCGCCAGGGAGGTGCCTCCTTTGAAGGTCAGGTCTACTCCGAAGGACGTTTCGATGAGGGATGCCAGGGTCTGGACGACCCAGATGTCCTTTTCCAGTAAATGCGCCCGGCGCCCACTGAGAGCGGCTGCGACCTCCAGGGCGTCCCGCCGGTCATCCGGGGAGAGCGATTGAAACGAAACTTCAGCCACTGGCCACCCTTGCGCTTACCGGCTCGGCGATCCAGGCGGGCATCAATGCCCGGGACGCTGCCAGTTCACCCAGGTCTTCGGCGGATAGTTTTCGGCCAATCACGCTGAGACTCTCCTCAACCTCCTGAGGGCCCAGCCACGCCAGAGCGCGCAAGGCGTTACCGGCTGCTCGGTGCGGGGCTACAAGCTGCCACCTTGGGGCGTGGCGCAGGTGTACCGTGCCCTTGCCGAGTTTCAGTTTGCGGCTGGGGCCGGAAGTGAGGTAAACAGACCTGACCGGCACCTGAGTTGTGAGGCCGAGGGCGTTTGCCGCCGCTCCGCCGCAAGGTACAATCGTCTCCCCCCACAGTTCGGATAAAGACTCGATCACCTTATCAACTGACGGAGGGCGAGGGCCGAAGCGAGTTTCTACCGGACGCACGTAAACGCCCTGACAGACTCGGCTCAGGCGCCCGCTTCGGGCAAGACGCGACAAAGCTTGGTCCACTGCATCCCTGTTTCCCAGGTGTAGCAGGACATTTGGGCACAGCAACGACCCCTCCGGCGACTCAGCAGCGTACTCCATAATCAGGCGAGGCAGGCTTGGCATGGCGTATATCCGATGCTAGAATGTCAGAAATATATCATCAAGACTGACTATACGCAAGTAAGGACACTATTGGGAAATCGTTTCCCGGGGTTGATGGCGATAATTCCGACTCCGTGTTTTCTGTTAGCCTTACCACGTAGTCAGTGGTTTGTCGCAGGTGGATTAGCTTGAACGCCAATAGGTATGTTGACCGGATTGTACGCAAGTACGAAGTGAAGAAGGGGCCCGGAACGGCCGTGTACCAAGCAGGGGAGCGGCTCCGGGGCTTGATCCAGAGATGGTACGACACACGCCTGGTAAGAGTGCACAACTCCGGTTCTTTCGCCAAAGGCACATCAATCAAGGGCGGTACGGACCTTGACCTGTTCATATCCCTAAAACCCAGGTCGGGAAAGTCGTTGAAAAAGATGTTTGAGGGACTTCACCAGTACGCTCACTTGGAGGGGTTGAAGCCCCGCCGCCAAAATGTCTCGATTGGAGTGGAGGTGAACGGCGTAAAGGTGGACCTGGTGCCTGCTCGGAAGCATACCGGCAAGAGTGACCACAGCTTGTATCTCAGCAGACGGCAGGGATGGACCAGGACCAATGTGGATAAGCATATTACGCTTATCAGAAGGTCCGGGAAAAGCGCAACTATCCGCGCCGCCAAGATATGGCGGTCAAACCGTGGCCTGCATTTGCCTTCGTTCTATTTAGAGCTTGTGGTGATGCAGGCGCTTCGAGGGCGTGAACCTCAAGGCACTGCGGACGAGTTGAAGCGGGTGCTGGAGTTCCTGGCGGCCGACTTTCCCCGCGCCGAGTTTGTTGACCCGGCCAACAGCGCAAATATCATCTCTTCGGACCTGTCCCCAGACGAAAAACAGGAAATTGTCAGACAAGCCACGGCTTCACTCGGGAGGGTCCGGAATAGCCAGTGGGAGAGAGTGGTGTGGTGAATTCATGAATAGGCCAGAAGGTGGCAACCAAATAGACCTGAACAGCCTGTTTCAGAGCACCCAGCAGCGGATGATTGCGGAGTTGACGGGGATAAGAGGAGCTGTGGATCACGTGGGAACCTTGGGTGATGAGACGGAATTGGCCTGGCTGGATTTTCTAGCCAGGGTTCTTCCCAACCGATACCGGGTGGCCAACGGATTCGTAGTAGATGCGGACGGGTGGAGGAGCGACCAGACGGATGTCATCGTGTTCGACAGGCAATACTCCCCGCCCCTTTTCATGGCGGGAAACGTCCAGTACATACCAGCGGAGGCCGTGTACGCGGTATTTGAGGTGAAGCAACGGATCGACAACAGAAACCTGCGGCTTGCCTGCGAAAAGGCCGCCTCCGTGAGGTTATTGAGGCGGACCAGCGCGATAATACCTTCAGCGGATGGCACGCTAGACCCAAAGCCACCCCACAGAATCATCAGCGGAATCTTGGCGCTGTCGAACTCATACTCCAGTAACTTTGTAGAGGCGCTGAGGGGAATGATGGGGCAGGTTCTTGAAGACCGACAGCTTGACCTGGGATGCGCGCTTAAAGATGGTTCGTTCCTGGTCAAGTACAGGGCAGGGGAGGTCGAGAGCGTTGAATCTAGCCCCGCTTCGGCGTCTCTGGTCAGCTTTCTGTTCCGGTTGCTGGCGGGCCTGCAGGCTATCGGCACTGTACCTGCCATAGACTATTCGGCCTATGCTAGAGCGCTAGATATAAACACTGGCGAATGACTCAGTGGCAATTATCTTGAGGTCCCTGTGTGTGTTCAGTTGAAGCTACCAAGTGCTGTTTGGTGCGAAACCGACCAATTGGAGGCAACCCATTCGAAACATAGCTCAAGAAGGACCCCCGACCTTGGACTCTGGCCATATAGGCAATGGCCACGATGCTTCGAGTGACCTGCATCTGTACGATACCATTCACAATCACCTCGTAGGCCTGGGATTCTCCAAGAACGGCAAGGGATACTACGTCGAAGGCGGTCTTACCAAGCAAAAGATCAGGGACCTACACTCGGCGCAGCGGAACGATATCCTTAAGCAACGACAATCTTTTGTCTCATCCCAAGGCCCGGCGCTGATCAAGCATTTCGCGACTGGTCGAGATGTAAATCCCGATGCCATCGACCCAGAGATAGTTGAGGTCAAGTCGGAGTCGTTGGACTCCCGGCTGTTTCGATTCGCTAGTCTATTGTGGTCCGTTCCAGTGTCCCAAGGGTTTGGTCGGCGCCTCAGGTTCTTAGTTCGAGATCGACAGAACGGGAAGTTGATTGGTATCTTTGCCCTGGGAGATCCCGTATTCAACCTCTCCGCCCGGGACAACTGGATTGGCTGGAATCACGAGGACCGCTGCGACCGGCTTGTCCACGTCATGGATGCCTATGTGGTGGGCGCCGTACCTCCTTATTCCCAGTTGATAGGCGGCAAACTCGTTGCGTCCCTGATGACGAGTCAAGAGGTAAAGAGAGCCTACGAAAGGAAATACCTGGGGAGTGAATCCGTCATTCGCAAGAAGAAGCACCGTGCACGCCTGGTATTACTAACAACGACTTCCGCCTTGGGTAGGTCATCGATCTACAACCGCCTGTCGCTACCGAACGGCCCACACTTTCAGCGAATAGGTACGACTAGAGGATTTGGCCATTTTCACTTGTCCGGGGAGATTTTCGAAGCATTGAGAGGGCACTTGGAGGCAACCGGCCATCCGTACGCTTCGGGGCACCGATTTGGAATGGGTCCCAATTGGAAACTGCGTGTTGCAAGGGCCGCTCTTGAAGATATAGGAGTTGATGGCAACTCGATTCTAAAGCACGGAATTGAACGGGA
This sequence comes from SAR202 cluster bacterium bin22, assembly GCA_002238505.1. Taxonomy (GTDB): domain Bacteria; phylum Chloroflexota; class Dehalococcoidia; order Lucifugimonadales; family UBA3495; genus Bin22. The sequence goes on from MPMM01000015.1 coordinate 54,208, forward strand.
AGTCTACGCCATCCCATTAGCCAAGAATTGGCAGAAGATTCTGTTGGGAAGTAACAAAAACGTCCGCTCCCTCACCTCCCCCGCTTCGGAGATAGCCGATTTCTGCATAAGCAGGTGGATGGTGCCTAGGGCAGGGCGCGACGATCGATACAGGAATTTCGATCCTGAAAGTATGATCCAATCCCTATTGGATTAAGGGCCTGGTGTGCCATGGTGATAGGAAGAAACTTGCGGGAATGGCAAGCGCGTTTGGCAGCGCACTTCACGGAGTTAAGAGAGAGCCGGGTGATGGCCGGCCTGGGCCAGCCCGTGTTCGGTCTTGAACATGGGCTCGACCCTTCGGAAATTCAAGACCTTGAGAGAACAGTGCATGCCGAAATCCGTTATCGTCGGCCATCCCGGTCTCATTCGTTGGTCTGGGTCGTGTATTCGTCCGAACTGGGTTATCGTTACTCAGGGGATGAATACTGGCAAACTTTTGAGCAGGAGACGCCAGGCTGGGTCCAGAACGGCGACCGGTACGCTCTTCGGAACTTCTTTCGACTTTTCCAAAGAGATTACGGCGGTGCGGAGCCGTCAGGCGCGTGGGCAGCGCACTTTTCAATAATCTGCTGGCCGATAACCCATGCGATCCTCCCAAGGGACTTGCAACTGCAATTAGCTCGCACCCTCTATGAATTGAGATACCGGTTCTCCAGAGACATTCTTGAATCTACAGAAGCTCTTGGGGAACTAATAGCGGCGAAAAGTTGGGACGCTACGTCCCGATTTCAAAACTTCGTCCAGGAAAAGGATCTTGTCGGCCAAATCGCCGCCGCACTTCTTTTGCAGGATGAACTTGGGACCAGCAATCTGATACACCCTAAAACTCTTGAGCGTATAAGCGAGGATGTGGACCGGCAGCGGCAGGCGCGGGAATGGTTGCGGAGCGCGCGCCAGTCCGCGGGCGAACGAGTGAGAACCCGTAGCATAGGTCTCCCGAGCCGGAACGCACCTGTGGACATTTCCAGTCCGTTGGACCGAGCCCGAGCCGAGGTGACAGATCTTGGAATAGAGCCCCGGCTCATTCTTCGGCCCAAGGATTCTTTTGAAGACACCTGGGATGTATCGTTGGAGATTCCTGACTTATCCCATCTGCCTTTGCGGTTTCCTCAAACTGCGGAGGCACTATCGGCATCACGTTGCATTGTTGCGGGATCCTCTGGACGCCCACTCGCGCGAGGACGATTGCTGCATGGGTCGCCGCAGCGGGTCACGCTTCATCATTGGCCAAGGTGGGACGAGGTATTGCTGCAGTTTGAACGGAGTGATCCGCATCTGGAATTCCTGCTCCGTACCGAATGCCTTCTCCGCCCAGGACCGAAACGCTTGTTTAGAATCGCCTCCGATGGATTGGCATACGAATGCCGGAGCCTCCGTGTGCGACCTGGCGAGAAATACATCCTGGTTGGCACAACGGGCCCGATGCCGTCAGACCAACATGTCACCGCGCTTGAGCTAAATTGTGAAGGCGTATACGGCTTGATGCTGCATTTACCGGAATCTCTCACTTTGGATTGGGAAGAAACGATTCGCCAACTCGGGCTCGAACAGTCGAGGACCGTTGAAGTGTGGCCGGCCGGGTTAGCCCCTGTGGCATGGGATGGGGACGGATACGGGGAATGGCTCGAAACGGAGACCCCCTGTCTGGGAATTCTCTCAGACCATCCCTTGGCCTCTCTTAACGTGTCGATCGACACGGACTCAAACGGCGTTTTCGAGTTGGCGTCTGTGGATTCTGGGGAACCGGTGTTTCTTGAACTACCTCAAATGCCTGTGGGCGAACATAGGATGCATATTTCCGCCCAAAATAAGGCGGGAGGGAACTTGGGAAGACTTGGAGAGATGGACGTTGTCATCCGCATCCTCGAAGAGCATCCGCAATCACAGGTAATCAGCCCCATCGGTCCACTTTCTCTGCAGATGGAGCCGCCATCACCCACCCTTGAGCAGCTATGGGAAGGACAGGTTGACCTATCACTTCAGGGTCCTGACGGTCACAGATCGGAGATTAACGTCGCGTTCTCCGGAGCAAATGATGAGACCCCAGCATTTAGTCAGCCCCTCCCTCCTATTCCTCTGCCATTCCAGTCGGATGACTGGAGGCACCATTTTAATGCGCACTTCCAATCCGGTACTGAGGCCCAGGACGCTTACGACTTAGCTAGGGTTTGCACAATCGATTTCGCCGCAGGCGACCTGGGAGAGTTCAGGCTCAGTTTTGAAAGGGCATTCACACCTTTAAGATGGGCAGTGAGGCGCCGCCGAAATGGCTATTTCGTGCAATTGATCGACGACAGAGGGGATCCTGAACCACCTGGTATCACCCGCTGGTCCTTTGAGAAGCCGTGCGTTGAAGAGCCACTTGCCTGGGACTCCGATTTTCAAGGACAGGAATCCGGCGGATTATTGGTTGCCGGGGCCGATAGGTTAATCTCGGCAATCATCGTACCGCCGGCGTCGAACAGAATCAGACTGGAAGACCTGCGCCTTGAACCAAGCATAGAGCGATATGAGCGCTCAATGGATTCTGCAGTGGGGTTGGTCGGCATTCTGGAACTTTGGGGCAAGGCCAGGCTGACGGGAGACTTGCTATCGGCGATACGACAGAGAAGTGTGTTGCGAGGACTGCTTGACGAACTATTTCGCGTGCTTTGCGGGGAACGGTGGGCTAGAGTTGAACGCCAAACCGTGCCCAAGGGGACCCCTGATGCCCTTCGAGCATTGTCCGATGCCGTATCGCAGCGCCGGGAGGAGATAGGTTTAGGAACCTCGCTCTTTCAAAACGCAGAACAATTCGCCACGTCCACCTGCGAAGAGCGTGTCGGAGTACTGTCTTCGCTAGTCGCCCAATACCGCATCTTGAGTCCATATTCCAACCGTATGATTACCCCTACTGCCGGAGGGTTTTCCAAGCACCCTGATGATCCTGAATGGCTCGCGGAGTTCGCGTTGAGACTTTCAACTGACCCAGGAAACGTGAAAGATTGGGCGGGCGAAAACCTGGTGCCAGGGCTGACCCGCCTTTACGAAACGCCAACCATTGCAAAGGCCGCCCGGTACCTGGTACTGGTTACTGATTGCTACGTTCAAGTTGATGGTAAACTCGGAGGTCAGGGGCCCTATGATGGCTGGAGATGGGAATGAGACAGTTGACGAGGACGGAAGTCCACTTGCGTGGGATCGCGCAGTTGCGACTTGACCCAAACACCCTGGACCTTACCTCGGTCGAAGCGATAGCCGCGGCCCTTCGGCGATCCGCTCGTTTCTTGTGCCCATGCGCATCGGCGACCCTGGTGCGCGCGGTCGTTGAGCCAATGAAGGGATTGGTAGAGGAGATTGACGCATTCAGGGAGTCGGTTTGGGACACTCTTGAGGCCATGATCGCCCACGGCGACTTCCTCGAACACTGTGACATCGAAGGGTCGTCAAATGCCACACTGGTCTACGGAGCCCCTCTTGGTTTTGTTGCGCGAAACAGCGGCGCAGTAATCCTCTTGGGAGTCTCATCGAATCAGTTGTCTTCGCTCCCCAGTGATCTCGCTGACCGGGTCGAGTATGTGAAACACTTGCGGCGCCTCAAGCCATTACCGAATGAGGATTTGAGCGTGGTTCTTCCTCAACTGGGTCTGAGAGCGGTCAGCTACCTTGGCTGGCTGCAATCGCCTGGAGATGAGGCTCCGGACCAGCATATTTCAAGATTGAACCGACTCCTCGATGCCGGGCCGGCTTCGGGGGCGGTGCCAGGTTTGTCTATATTAGACCCAGAACAATCTGTCCGTTATTACCGGGGAAGATGGAGAGAAGTCCGCGCCGACTCAGGAAGATTCGTGGCCAGACGTGATCAGGCCTACGGATCTAACCTTTGGTGTTACGTCGAATTGATCAGCGGCGAACCCCAGAAGTTACTCGATTTTCCATTGGCGAGCAGCCGATGGCGTGGGTGCGACGAGGCCTGGCGCCTCCAAATGGCTATCGACGCTCAACGCGGGAACCCTCAACGGTTCAGGTTGCTACCTGGTACGGAAGCCGGTACAGTGATTCAGTTTTTCTCGCCTGTCCCGGCGTGGGCACAGCGTCGTTGGGACGCCGTGGGAGAACCGACCACAAACCAAGGATGTCTTTTTGCCTACCGGTTAGCTGAGAGTGAAGTGGCCGAAGAGTTGCGTTTCGCTCGGGGAACGCTTTGGCTTGAAGAGCTTGAGTAGCAGTGTGAACATGGTGGAGTCGAGAACTTTATGGCATTAACAATTGGAGAAACCGTCCAAGAGCTGCAAGGCTCTCTCCGTGATTACATAGAGGCCACTTACCATGTAAGCGACCCCACGCTGGTCGCGCAGCGGCAGCATATCCTACAGGCGCCCGGTGTGATTCACCAGCGCCCGTACCTGGAAAGCACTCCGCGTTATCGGCCCGGGCCCCCTTTCAAGAACCTGGGTCTCGATGCCGCCGCTCTGGAAGTTTTCTCGGGCGTCTCAAGGGTTGAGGAAGGCGAGAGCTTGCTCATTCATGACCCCCCCTATCAGCATCAAGCCGAAGCCACCAAGCTTTCCCTGGTTGAAGGTCGGAGCCTCGTCGTTATGACGGGGACAGGCTCAGGAAAGACCGAGTGTTTCCTTTTGCCGATACTTGGCAAGCTCGCCGTCGAAGCTGAAAGGAAGAAGAAGGCGTTCGGGGAAACCGCCGCCGTGCGAGCGATGGTTCTTTACCCCATGAACGCCCTGGTAAACGACCAACTTGGAAGGCTCCGACTGCTGTTCGCAGACCCGAGGATTAGTGAAAAATTCATGGGATGGTCCGGGCGGCCTGCCCGGTTTGCCCGTTACACGAGCCGAACCTTATATCCAGGAGTTCGAGACCAGAGGAAGGACCAATCAAAACTGTCCCCAATCAGAGATTATTACGTGAGCAATCTGGAACTGGCACAGGACCCCAGTTCTCCCGGCCACGCAGAAGCAAAGACGCTCGTTGGCGAGTTAAAGAGGCGGGGCAAGTGGCCCGCCAAGCCAGACCTAATTGGCTGGTACGGCAAGAGCGGGACGAGATGGCGAGACCGAACGACTGGAGAATTCACGAGATGCGTGACTCTTCCAGAGGACCCCGAACTGATCACTCGGCATGAAGTACAGGAGGCCCCCCCTGACATCTTGGTGACCAACTACTCAATGCTTGAGTACATGTTGATGCGACCGCTGGAAAGGCCGATCTTTGACAAAACCAGGGAATGGCTACAAGCGAATCCGGAGGAACGATTTCTGCTAGTTATCGATGAAGCCCATCTCTATCGGGGAGCGGCAGGGGCCGAAGTGGCTATGCTCATCCGGCGCCTTCGCACTCGCCTGGGAATCCCCCCCGAGCGGCTCCAGGTGATTTGCACGAGCGCCAGTATGAAGGACCCGGCATACGCTGTGGAGTTCGCGGCCCAACTTACAGGGAAAGATCCCGCTGACTTCAGCCAAGTTCAGGGGGATTTGTTACTTCGTTCAGGGGCAGGCAAAGGAACTGCTGAAGATGCGCTTTCTCTTGACGCCATCGATCTTGACTCCTTTTACGAGTCCGAAGCGGACGATGCCAGGCTGGCGCATGTCGAAGAATTCCTGCAATATCGTGGGGTTGTTCCCCCTTGGAATCTGAATCGGTCCCTCCATGAAGCATTGGAATCGTTCCCACCCATGGTGAATCTCATCAACATGACCATGGAAGAGGCGCGGCCGGTCGCCGATTTGGGCGACGAGTTATTCGAAGGGGTACCGTCGGATGTTGCCGCCCGCGCTACCACAACGTTGATTGCCCTTGGCAGCACTGCGAGGCTTGACTCAACTCAACCAGGTCTGATGCCCTGTAGGGTCCACTCCTTCTACAGGGGGCTTCCGGGCCTGTGGGTATGCATGGACTCTCAATGTACGGAGTTGTCTCCAGAGCAACGGGGAGGACCTTCCGGCAAGCTGTTCGGGCAACCCCGGGACCTATGTGAGTGCGGAGCGAGGGTGCTGGAACTCTACACTTGCCGGAATTGTGGCACAGCCTACGCAAGAGCCTACACTAACGACGTTGAGGAACCTGACTTCCTTTGGGCGGAGCCCGGTGGTGCCCTAAGGACACTGGCTGGACTGTTTGAGGAACTGGAGCCAGTAGATTTACTTCTCGAAGAGCCGGTCTTCACTGACAGAGTCGAGCCTGCCGAGTACGACTTAATCACCGGTCGGCTGAACCCGTTCGTGCTGGGTGACCGAGTTCGTCAAGTATATCTTCGGGCTAACCGTGCGAATCTTGCCGATGCTGACGGAGAGCCCAACGCCGCGAGTGGAGGAGAATTCAGACCCTGTGCTGTATGCGGTGAAAGCGCCGCCTACGGGCGGTCGTCGGTCCAGGACCATCAGACCAAGGGGGACCAGCCTTTTCAAGCATTGATCACGAAGCAGATTCAGGTGCAACCCCCTGGCCAAGTACCCACGACGAGACTGGCTCCCTTGAGGGGGAGAAAGGTCCTTATATTCTCGGATTCAAGGCAGATGGCGGCTAGGCTTGCCCCCAACATACAGACGTACTCCACTCAAGATGCCCTCAGGCCCTTGGTGGTTTCAGGTTATTCGCGCTTGGTGGCAGTCCCGGCTATAGCCAGTCTCCTATCGCTTGAGGACCTTTATCTGGGGGTATTGATCGCCGCCAAGATATTGGGTGTCAGGCTTCGCCCCGAGTTGAGAGCGGGAGAAACTTTCCAGGATGAAAACCTTATAGAGCAAGCAGTAAACAGCGGAGAAATTGAGAGCGACACAACTCTGTTGCAACTTCTTGTGAGCCTTAGTAGGTCCGCTCCTCCGGAGTCCTTGCTTCGAGCCATCATGAAAACTTTGGGCGACCGCTACTATGGCTTGGAAGCCCTCGCCTTGGCTTCGTTTATTGAGCGCTCTGACCATACTTCAAAGATCAAGTCTCTACCGGACATACCGGATTATGCGCAGTCAGATCACGAAAAAGTTGCGCTTGTGCGGGCGTGGTTTCGGTGTTGGGCCCGTCCTGGAATTTGGCTGAGCCGTATGCCGGCAGCATGGCAGAACAGGGAGGTTCGCTCTCATTCGGGAAAGTTCCGGGATATGGGCAGGCTCCTCAGGGATAGAAACTCGGTGGCTCTGTTCGAAAAAGAATGGCTCCCAAGATTGTTGGAGACCTTTGCCGAGCCAGTACCAGGAGGAAGGTTCAGGCTAATCGGTAGAGAGTTGTCGCTGGAGATTGGCGGGACCTGGGCGTACTGCCAGTCGTGCCGCACCGCCCAGCGGCCCTTTCCTGGGAGACAGACCTGTGTACATTGTGGAGATGAAGCCGCAGAGCCCATTGACCCTGACACTGACCAGGTGTTTGTCGCCCGAAAGGGTTATTACCGTGCAAGTACATTAGAGGCGCTACAGGAGCCGCCTTCATCTCCCATGGCTCTGATCGCAGCGGAGCATACGGCACAGATTAATGCCGCTCAGGAGAACGAGATATTCTCAAAGGCCGAGGAATATGAGCTCCTATTCCAAGACGTTGACCTGGGGCCAGGAGATTCCGGTCGCGAAAGGCCTGCGATCGATGTCCTATCGTGCACCACCACCATGGAAGTCGGCATTGATATTGGTAGCCTTTCGGGAGTTGCGCTTCGAAACATGCCCCCGGCTAGAGCCAATTACCAACAACGCGCTGGCCGAGCTGGTCGGCGGGGGACCGCCGTTGCGACGGTAACTGCCTTCGGCAGCGCAGATAGTCATGACGAGCATTATTTTGAACATCCCGACCTGATGATTCGAGGGGCAGTAGACGACCCGACGTTGACACTCAATAACCCGGTAATTGCTCGCCGGCACGTGACGGCTTACTTGCTTCAGCGGTATCACCAGGAGAGACTGCCCGACATCAACCCGGCGGATCAGCCACACCTGTTTGCGGTGCTCGGGACAGTCGTGGATTTCAAGAATCCCGATAAGGCACTGAACCGCATCGATTTTGAGCAGTGGTTGCGTTCCAATGAGTCAGCTTTAAGAGAAGACGTGGGAGAGTGGCTACCGGGAGAAATCGGTGAGGAAGAAATCCGGAATCTTCTGGGTGGGCTCGTTGATGAAACCCTGAGCACCTTGGACGAGGCCGTCGGTTACCTCTCGGATGATCCGGCTGGGGACGCTGAAACTGGCGGTGAGGGGGATGTGGATAGCGCGGAAACCCAAGCAGAGGAAGGGGACGAAGCACCCGGGAGGGATCCTGCCACCGAAAATCTGCTTGACCGCCTACTTTATAAGGCTGTGCTTCCACGGTATGCGTTTCCAACTGACGTTGCCGCATTCCATGTCTTTGATCAAGGCCGTTCAACCCGGTTTCGACATGCTTTTCATTTCACTCCATCCCAGGGCCTTCCTGCTGCCCTCTCGCAATACGCACCGGGTAAAGAGGTCTGGATTGACAACAGGCTTTGGACTTCGGGGGCTATCTACTCTCCCATCCAGAGCGATAGGTACAATGCCTGGCAGGGGCGGCGACTTTATTACGAGTGCAAGGATTGCCGATTCGCGTCGACCTCTACGATAGAGGCCGGTGAACTAGGAGAAACCAAAGATTGCGAGGGCTGCGGAGGCAAGGGAACTTTCGGGCCGGCGAGATACTGGTTCCGTCCTCCGGGGTTTGCACATCCAGTTGACAAGGATGAGGGGACTTCGCCGGACGACCAGCCCGCCCGCAGCTATGCTACGCGCGCCAAGTTAACGATGCCCACTCCTGCCGATCCCGATGGCTGGAAGGAACTTAACCACCGCCTCCGAGTGTTCAACACCCGGCCCCACCTGCTCGTAACGAACCGCGGGCCGGGGGACGAAGGTTACAACTACTGCACCAGATGTGGGTTGATTGAACCTACTGCATCGTCGACGAGCGAGGTTGGAGGAGCCCATAGGAAACCGTACCCGGACTCCCAAGAGCCGAATTGTGCCGGAAGGGGCATGACCACTAAGTTGACCCTCGGTACGGATTTCATCACCGATGTCCTCCTTGTTTCGCTCCGGGTCGACCCACCCCTTACTTTGCTTCCTGGATTGTTGGCCACAGACATTGCCCTACGAACCCTGAGCGACGCTCTTACAATAGCCGCTTGCAGAGTTCTGGAACTCGATGCCAATGAGTTGCAGGCCGAATACCGACCCGCCCTGACACAATCCGGACGCGAAGGGCGTGAGGCCGAAATCTACCTTTACGATACATTGCCCGGTGGCGCCGGATTTGCTGAAAGGGTAGGTAAACTGGGTTTGGTCGTCTTCGAAGAGGCTCTTCGGATTCTGGAAGGTTGCCCCGAGGGTTGCGACAGGTCCTGCTATCGCTGTCTGAGAAGCTATAAGAACAAGTTCGAGCACGACTTGTTGGACCGTCATCTGGGATCTGGTCTCTTGAGGTACCTCCTTTATGGGGAATACCCAACAGCGAACCTTGCGCGTCTTGAAGGGTCTACTTCTCTCCTTTTCGAAGACCTGAGCCGGCAAGGCTCCAGCGGTTTGACCGTCACATTAAACCACCCCGTTATTCTTGACGACGGTAGCACTGCTGTGGCTCCGATTTACCTGGAAAAGCCTGACGGCAACCGTTTCATAGTTGGGCTCAGTGCCCCACTTACTCCTAACGTCCCATCTGACGTTACGTTAGCAGCGGTGATGGAGTCGAGCCGCTCAATTCCGGTGTTGCTGTACGACGAAATCTTGGTACGGCGGAACCTGCCGTCCGCGACAAATCTCGTTCTTGAGGACATATGGAAGTAGTCATGACTCGTTGAAAGAAGATGCATTAGTGTTATGCAAGGGTCAGTGGTTCTTCGGCCTACTAAATTGGCATCCTTACAATTGGGCCTCCCAGCGAAAAGTTCGCAATACGGTACACTTAGGCCCGCCAGTTTTAACGGGCCTAAGCCGAGCGGAGAGACTCGGGATCGACCGCAGCGAGTTGTAGTTGGTGTGCACCGAGACCCTCAAAGAGTTGCCCGCGACAAGTGAAAACCAGGATCTGTACACGCTGTGCGGCGTGCGTGAGGATGTCGAACATCAGCCGCATCCGCTGGTCGTCGGAGAACACGAGCGCATCGTCCAGGACCACAGCGGCGGGCGCGCCTTGGTCAATCAGCATCTCAGCGAAGGCCAGACGAACAAGGACGGCAATCTGTTCTTGGGTACCCATGCTGAGGTGATCGAACCTTTCCTCGTATCCCGCCACGCGGGACACGCCGGTGATGTACAGATCCTCGTTTATGCCGATTTCGGCGTTGGGAAAGAGCATTTGGAGGTATGGATGGACGCGATTTACGACTGGGGCGAGGTATCGTTCTCTGGCTTCGCTCTCGGCTGTCCGAAGCGTTTCGGCGAGGAGGTCGAGGATCTCGATTTCGCGTTTGAAATGTTCGCGGAGGCGGGTGGCCAGCTCGAGTTCATGCTGCGTGTGTTCGATGGCTTCGTCGATGCCGGCGCCATCGTGAGCTTCTATGCGCTCACGCAGCCGGACGCTCTCAATTTGCAGTTCAACTCGGTCTCTTTCCCGTTGTTCAGTCGCCGCTTGGAGTCGTGAGATCCGAGCTTCCAGCTGCGTCTTGTCACTGGCCGGTCGTTCCGCCTCCAGCGATGAGACGGTTTGTTTCTGTTCCGTCACGGCCTGCGCTGCTGCTTCGCACGCCTCTGCGAGTAGCTGATCGGGTACGCCTTCAGCGTCGATCTGAAGCTGTTCATCCCGCTTTTCGACCAACTCGGCTCGACTATCCACAGTGTTCTGCAGTGTGCCCACCTCGACCATGAGCTCTGAGACGGTACGTACCCTCTCATCCACAGCCTCACGAGCGACCCGCTCCGCGTCTCTTGCCTTCTGTAGTTCTGACTGAGCGGATTCCAGGGCGGCCTCTACTTCCTCCTTTTGCGGCGTATCCTCGTCCGCCGGCAATCCCTCCAGTGTTCGGCGAAGAGCGTCTATTCGTGGTTGAAGTGTCGCTATCCCGTCGTGCGGCGCGATTCGGTCCAGTTCTTGCTGGGTCGCGTCGGCGCTTACTTCGAGATCGCGCCGTTGGTCACGTAGAATCTGTGCTTCGGCAAGTGTTTTCGCCCCGACTTCGCTGAGTGCGGCGTCCAGCCCTGCTTTGGCTTCTCGTTCCGCCCGCAAGAGTTGGTCACGGTCCGCGATGGCAGGCTCAATGAGGATCCTTCCCCGCTCTGGGATTGTAATGCTGACCGGCTCCACTGCCTCGACCGTCCTGGGCGGGTCTGTCAACGGAACGCCGTCGGCCTCAATGCCGGTAAGACGATCGCTCGGGATATCAAAGGTGACACGGGTTGCCGCTACTCTGACCCGTGCATTTGCCTGTTCGGCTGCATCGGTGGCTTGTCGGATCCGTTGTAGAGATTCGTCCGTGACCTTAATCTGCTCGGCTTGCCGCCGGGCATCAGTGAATCGTTCCTGCGCAGCGTCAACAGCACTCTGTTGGCGGAGCAGGTCGTTCAACTCTGCGGAGCGAGTGATGCGGTCCAGGATACGGCGCCATCTTGCCTCTGACTGTGTCGCCGCTTCAACGGCTGCTTCTGAGTTCGTCGCAGCCTGCCGGAGTTCGTCAAGTGCGGCCGACGATTCTTGTTGATGCTGTTGCAGTTTTTCCAACTGCTCGGTGTCCTGCCTGAGCCTTTCCTGATCCGTCTTGAGCTCTGCTCGCCGGGATGCGCGTTCGGCTTGGGCACGCTCGGCTTGCTCGAATTGCCGCTGCCGGTTCTGGAGTTCGCTCTGAGCGGCTTCGAGTTGCAGGTCGTGCCGCATCACCTCACCGAGTTGCTCCTGTGCCTCTTTAAGTTCTTCCTGATCGATGCGACCCTGAGTGCCGTCCTCCAGCCGCGCAAGCCGTGCTGTCGTCGTGGCCAGTTGCTCGAGTGTTTCCGACATCTGCAACTTTTGCTGCTGTTGGCCGCTGACACGTTGTTCGAGCTCGCTGACGTTATCAATGGCGTCCTTGTATGCGCCGCGCGGTTGATGCCGGGCCGGAGTCACAAGTTCGCCCTGCTCCCGTTGTATGACCTGTGGCAACTCTCTACCACGGCGGCCTCCGAGGACGGTCTCTACCTCGGACTCCAACCCTGCGGTGAGACTCGCCAGTGCTGAAGCGGGCAGGTCCGGTCTACCGAATGACTGTCCCTGCAGCACCCACAGGACACCCCACATCCCAAGCGATTCCGAGGTTGCGCCCCGATTGCCTGCCTCGGCGAAACCCAGAAGGTTGCGCAACTCGTTTTCGGCTGCGTCCGCCTCCAGCAGCGTTCCATCTGGACACTGCAGCCGCGCAAAGGGACTCTTGACGAAGCGCTTGGTCAGCGTGTACTCAGCGCTGCTGACTTCAAAGACCAGTTCAACGACCGGCGCCGCTCCGCTTCGATCGTTTTGCAGTGCCACGATTGGCTGCGCCCTGGAGCCATGGCGCTCAAACAGCACTGCTCGAAGCGCCTCCAAAAGGGTCGATTTACCGAGCTCGTTCGGCCCAACGACCAGATTGAGACCATCGCCGAGTTCGCCCAACTGTGTTGGCACGGTAAAGCGCTTGAGCTGGTTGACTGAGAGCTTGCGCAGCTTCATCGTTGCCCCGATTCAAGTTTCTTGTGTTCGATGTAGAGTCGGTGAAGAGCGGCGCTAGCGAGTTCGGCATCAGTCCCCCCTGCCTCGGCCATCCCCCGAAGCCTGTCAGCAGCGACGCGCACAATTCCACCTGGATCAATACTGTCAAGGTCGTCGTCGGTGGGTTCCGGAAACAGTTGCCCACGGTCGATCCGAAGATAAAAGAGCGCTGCGGCCGCCCCCTCGACAATCCTTTCCTCGAAGTGCATCAGGTCAGCCAGTGAGAGGGCTCCTGAGAGTTTCAGGTCGACCAGAGTGTGGTTGAGGTCGCCGTCCAGGTTCCGCAGTTTGCGTTCGAGTAGATCCACGTCTTCGAGGCTCTCCACGCGCTCATCGAGCGATACCCAGCGGTACTGACCAGTAGAGAGCGGAGTGACCTGTGGCAACTCATTCGGACCGTCGATTTCTACCAGCAGGGCCGTGCCGCTGCCGCGCGTCTGAAACGAGTCCGTCTCGTGCGTGCCACTGTACCAGCAGCGCTCGTTTACCTGAAACTCTCCGTGCCAATCGCCTAGCGCCAGGTAGTCAAGGCGAGCGAGCTGCGGTCGCACGGGGTCTATCGGGTTGGCTCTCTGTTCTTCATTTGTATCGAAGCCATACACGGCGCCATGAGCCAGGCCGATACGGATCAAATGGGCGTCGCTGGCCTGATCGTCCATCCAGGCGGTCGGGTCACTAAGAGTACGACGATGTTGGAGTGGAGCCGGAAGCAGGACGGCGGTATCCTGCTCGATGACGGTGGCGGCAGACTCAGTATGCAATTGGATGTTGTCGGGCAGGCCACGCCTTCTGAGCTGGTCCCAAAGTCCATTGGGCTGGTACGGATCATGGTTACCCGGCAACAGATGCCAGTGCACCGAGGCGTAAGCACGCATTCGCTCAACGACCTGGTTGCGCGTGTGAGGAGAGGGGGCTGCGTGGTCGTAAACATCGCCCGCAACCAATACATGGCTCACGTTGTGCTCGCCGGCGAGTTCGCCGATGCACGTGATCGCCTCCAGTCGTGCCAACTGGAGGCCACCCATCTCCACCCCATCAACGAAGCGGAAAACTTTGCCGACTTGCCAGTCGGCCGAATGAATGAAACGGAATGCCATTGGTTAGACAGTTTCCCCAAGTACGCCGCGACCGGCGCGCATTCTATGGAGTCTGCGTCGCCAATGCAAGATACACTCGAACCCTACCTTTGGAATGGATTATACCTCACTAGAGGCGGCCTCTCCAAACCAGTTCTTGATTTCGCTTATCCTGGCGAGCCTTTTTCTTACCTCGGGCAGTACAATAGAATCAGAAACGGCGCCAGATCGATTACTGGCCTGGCAGACCCAGGAGCACACGCATCGCCAGGGGGCACTATAGTTAGCTTGCATGCTTCACCATTACCCTTGCTGACGGAAGAAATCGCTATCACCTCGATTCGCGAATTTTTTGCAGACAAGCCGTTTGTGTTCTTCGGTACTGGCATGTCCTGTGCGCTCGATACTCGGTTCGGGATGCCATCACTAAAGGACGAACTATCAGTAAACGTCGTACCAGATCCCGAAGATTCTGAGCAAGTTCGGCAGTGGAACATGGTCATGGAATCATTGCAGAATGGCAATGACTTGGAAACTGCGCTCAACAATGTCGTTGATTCGACATTACTTGGAAAGATTATGTCAGCAACCGGGCGACTAATCTCCTCCATTGATCGCGAATACGCATTGCAAATCTCGAACTGCGAAGTCACATGGCCCGCTACTGCGTTTTTCAAGCGTGTCGTCGATACGCTTCCGGAGAGCGATAGGGTACTGCATGTCTTGACGCCGAACTATGACACTCTGTTTGAGCATGCTTGTGAGTAATACTAAACCAAAGCCAAGGTGAAATGTGCAGAGAGATGAGGTAGATTCGGAGGAAAGACTGGAGATAGCTTTTGAGGTTGCGAGAAGGGATGGTGAAGGGTGTGAGGGGGATTGAGGGGTTTCTTGAACAATGGGAAATGTGTGCTAAGGACGTGCACAGGAGGCTGATTCTGGCGCCGACGCCACGGGAGCGGGAACGCTGGCATGCCGTTTGGCTGCTGGCCCAGGGATGGACCGCCTCGGCGGTGGCCAGGGCGCTGGAGCGGGATCCACACACCATCGGGAGATGGGCGGCGGCCTTCGGTGACGGTGGCCCGGCGGCTCTGATCTTCGAGCAGACCGGTGGTTCCCCCCCGCCCTCGGGAAAGCGCAACAAGCGGCGCTGAAAGGGGCGGTGCAAGAATTGCCTGAGGCCGTGGGCATCGGCTTGGCCAATTGGAATTGGAAAGTGGTCCACCAGTTTGCGGCGGACCGGTACGGCATCAGCCTGTGCCGCAGCAGTTGCCTGAATTAACTGTACCGCTTGGGGTTTGCTTTCAAGCGGCCCAAGAAGCGGTTGCTCAAGGCGGATGAAGGCAAGCGGGAGGCCTTCGTGGCGGAGTACGCCGCACTGAGGGAGGATGCTGGGCAGGCTGAAGCCAGGATATTCTTCGCTGATGAGGCCCACTTCCGGGCGGACGCAGAGCTTCGAGGCAAGTGGGTGCTGAAGGGCCAGCCGGCGTTGGTGCACTCCAACAGTCCGAGGTACGGGGAGAAGGCCAGCTACTATTCGGCGGTGTGCCTGGAGACGGGCGAGGTGGAATGGATGGAACTGGAGGGCAACAGCAACAGCGGGACCTCGGTTACCTTCCTGGAACAACTGCGGAGAAAACACCCTGGCCCGCACAGGATCATCTGGGACAACGCGCCAGCCCACCGTGGCGAGGCAGTGCGGGAATATCTGCGGACGCCCGGACTTGACCTGCGGTTGGTGAATCTACCGGGCTACAGCCCGGACTTCAATGCCGATGAGGCCATCTGGGGCTGGGCGAGAGAGGAAGCCACCGGCAATCTCTGCCTGGGGACCAGGGAAGCGGTGCAGGAAAGGGGCGGCAACTTCCTGGCTGGTCTGGCCAACCGGAAGGACGCGGTGAGACGGCGCTGCCGGACGGTATTGCAGTCAAGGGCCCAAGCACTCCAGCTAAATTCCCAGCACGATTCCTCACCTCAGGCAAATGCACATCCCACCTTGGCTTTGGTTTAGTGGCCACCGAAGCCGCCGGCGAGGGAATCAATCTCCAGTGTTGCAACATCCTGTTCAACTACGACATCCCCTGGAACCCCAACAGGCTGGAACAGAGAATGGGGCGAATCCACCGCTACGGACAACGCCTCAACTGTCTCATATTCAACTTCGTGGCCACCAACACCATCGAGGGACGAATACTCCAAAGGCTGCTCGACAAGCTGAAGGAAATAAGAAACGCGCTGGATTACGACGCCGTCTTCAACGTCGTGGGAGAAGTCCTGCCAGCTACCCAGGTGGAGCGGGTGCTCCGGGACTACTACGCCGGAAGGCTGGGAACCGAGCACCTGGAAGACCGGCTGCTGCAGGACGTGGACGAGGACCACTGTAAGGCCATCTGCCAGACTGCCCTGGAGGGACTCGCATCAAGAGAACTCAACCTGGAGATCCTCGTGGAAAGAAGGGCCCGGGCCCAGGAACACCGCATAGTCCCCGAGACCATAGCCAGGTTCCTCCAGGAAAGCGCCAAAAAGGCAAACCTGGACATAAGGCCAATCCGCGGTCAGCTTCACTCCTTCGAGGTGGGAGCGACACCGCTCGGCCTTAAAAGGTACCAGCAGGAACCAGACTGGAAGCTACCTGAAATTGCCAACCGGTACAGCAGAATATCCACAGACAGGAACACAGCCGACGAGGGAAATATGGACTGGGTTACTCCAGGCCATCCACTCTTCGAGGCCCTCAGACGCAACAACTGGAAGCAAGGCAGCGAAACCCTGGCCAGCGGCGCCTGCTTTCATTCACTGGAACATGACCGACCGGCAGGAATTGACTTTTACCGAGCTAGGGTAGTAGACGGCCTCCAGCAGACCATTCACGAAAGGCTGTTCGCCACCGAAATGAGCGAGGGGCAAGCGCCCAGGCTCAGGCACCCCGCATAATTGGCAACCAGACCCCGGCTGAGAAGCCGGACTCACTGCCCGCAACAGCTTCCGCGCCTGAAGAAAGCGATTGGCTCCAGGAGAACGCTCTGATGCCCTTCAGGGAACAAGTCAAAAACGAGAGAACTGTAGAGCTACAGCGCATAGCAGAGCATGTGGAACTCTCACTAACCGAGGTCCTCCGCCGCACGGACCGAGAAATAGGCGGAGCAATCGAAGACAAAGCAAACCAGGTTGCCGGCGCCGAGGGTCGGCTGGTACAAGCAGAAAACCGGTACAGCACCGCACTGGAGCGACGGGACCGGCGTCGCCGCGAGTTGGAACAGCAGCAAGCGCTCACCCTCCAAGGAGTAGAGAGGCTGGCCACCATATTGGTGCTGCCGCACCCCAACAGCAACGATCCGGAAGTCAAGAACCTGAAATCCAGCAGGGAGACCGAGATGGTCGCCATGAACGTGGTGATGGACCACGAACGCGCCCAAGGGCGCCATGTGGAAGACGTGTCCGAAAAGGACTTGAGCTATGACGTCACCAGCCTGGACCTGAAAACCGGAGATCTGAAGCTCATCGAAGTGAAGGGTCTGGCCGCGGTAACGGGCACTATTCTATTGACTCCCAATGACCACAGGGTTGCCGAAGACCGGCCGGACTGTTTCTGTCTCTGCATAGTGACTAACTGCGCTTCAGAACCCATACTCCAGGAACCCATCGTGAACCCCGCCAGGTTCAACTGGCACGAGGTCAATAAGGTACAGCACTACTGGATGCAAGTGGATGCAATGACGAAACCGACAAGAGAGTCAAAAGAAATCGGCGGGGCATAATTACGGGCAAATAATGAACAATTAGCGGGGGCAAAAAACTTCATGCTCAGACCTGTGTCGCTTATCTGCAATAGTTGTGTTGGGGACAAGTTCCTAGCAGACCAAATCAAGAAAAGTGGAAATCGCGAAAAGTGTACTTATTGCAGATCCATGGCGAGCACGTTCAGTCTAAACGAAGTAGCACAACGAATCCATCAAGTACTAGAAGAGCAGTTTGAGCACACACCTCTGTATCCAGTTACCGCCGAAGAAAATATGCTTGCACAGCAGCAATTATGGGAACGCAGGGGAGACGGTTTAGAAGACGTAATCCAAAGGGTCGCAGAAGTACCAAGTGGGATTGCAGTTAACATCAGGGAAAATCTGTCAGACCGGTACGGCCACATAGCAAATCCACATGAAGGGGAGGAAAACCCCTACAGCGCAACGGCTCAATACGAAGAAAAAGAGACCGATACCGCGGACTTCCGTCACACCTGGAGAAACTTCCGTCAAGAAATCATTTACGAAGCTCGATTCTTTGGGAGAGAAACTGAAGCAAGGCTAAACGACATATTCAGCAATTTAGATTCTCTTCTTACTTACGATGGAGAACAGGTCATCAGAACGATCCACCCAGGGGACACCGACAGCTTTATATGGCGAGCCAGAATAACCTATTCCCAAAACCAACTTAGAGAAATCCTAGAATCCCCAAGTACTGAAATGGGCCCTCCTCCTTCGAACAAAGCAAGGGCAGGCCGAATGAACGCTGACGGCATTTCGGTGTTCTACGGAGCTTTGGAGGAATCGACCTGTATATCCGAAATTAGGGCACCTGTCGGCAGTCACGTGGTGTCCTCAAACTTTGAGGTAATAAGGCCAATTCGAGTACTCGATTTGGCCGCCCTTTACGAGGTCTACTCGCAGGTCAGTTACTTCGACCCAGATTACAGTGAACAAAAAAGTCGCGACACATTTTTGAAAGAGCTAGTTGACGACCTTTGTCGCCCGGTTATGCCTCAAGATGAGAGTTCAGAATACTTGGCGACACAGATTGTGTCCGAGTATTTTGCTCATAAAATGAAACACCCCATCGACGGGATGATATTCCCCTCATCTCAGACCGGTGGGACCGGGCGCAATATTGTTCTGTTCCGGGATTCGTGTGCCATCGAACCAGAAGAACGACGACAAGGATTTACCCGACGGGTCCTACTCCCAGAACAACGACCCATAGAGCATGACGGCAAAACTGGAGAGTACCTACGGGTTGAGACCGAAGAATCTCCGCAGACGAGCGGAGAAACTCCAGTTGAAAGTGCCAATATTCAGAAGGCACCCAACTTGGAAGCTGCAATCCAACAAGCCGACAAGGCGAATCCAACTTTGCGCCTAAATACAAAAAGCGTAACAGTCCTAGACGTCACGAGCGTCAACTATAGCTGGAATCCCTATCCTGTAAGAGATGTATTGCATCTAAGGGCCACAGGCACGATAGAACCGCCGACGGGCAACGTGTCGCTAACGGTGAAGAATCCCGACTAACCAATCGCACAGACAATGCGGAGTGGCTTTATGATCCCAAAAGAATGCAACTGGTCAAACTCCATTCGCGGCGCCTACTACCTGCTCCAGTCAGGTGAAAGTCCACCAAGGCTCTCAAAGCCACGATCAGACGACCAGGCTGAGTAGATCTCGCACCGGTACCACGGAAACAGGGACTTCTATACTCAGGCCCTTCCCTCCCGATAATACCTGGCCACCGCGCCCCGGTCGGCAGACTGCCGCTCTGTGTACCGCGCCGGCATCGTGGAACTCTTCCACCGGCCCGCCGTCATCAGCGCCGGCAGTTCCACGCCGCTCTTCACCAGGTCCTGGGCCATGCCCACCCGACCCGAGTGGCCACTGAAGCCGTCGCCCAGGCCTGCAGCCCGGGCGGCCGCCTTCACCCGCCGGCTCAGCTGCCGCGGGGAAAGCCCAAACACCGGACCCTTCAGGTCCAGGAGTTCCTCCGCCGGCCGGATGGCCCACAGGGCTCCCGCAGCCTCCTGGCCGATGTAGAGCACCACGCCCTCGGCGCCGGGGTCCGTCTTCGACCGGCGCACCTGCAGGAGAGCGGACCCGTCATCCCGGAACTCCAGGTCGCCCCAACTCAGCGCCGCCGCCTCAGACCGGCGCAGGAGCCCATCCCGCAGGATAGACAGCAGGGCCACGTCCACCAGGGCCCGCCAGGAGGCCCGCTGGGCTGACTCATGGCCCTTCTCCCCCTGCCCCAGCTGGCGCCGGTGGCCAGCAGTGGCCTTCACCGCGGCCAGGGCTTCGGCCGTTAAGGGCTTGGCCTGCCTCTGGGCCCTGCCGTGGGCCCGCGAGATCCCCTGCAGGATGCGCCGGACCCCCTCATTGTCGGTGGGATCCTCGTGACCGGTGGCCTTATGCACAGCCGCCAGGGCGGCACGGTGAAGACGCACGGTGGCCACCGAGACCTTGCGCTCTTCCGCCAGGTGGCTGAGATAACCGGCCACCAGGGCCGGCGTCGCCGGCAGCGCCAGCACGGCGCGGGCCTTCGCCCACTTCTCGAAACTGCGCCAGGCGGAGGAGTAGGCCGCCCGGGTGCTGGCCGAGACGCTGCGGTCCAGGAGTTCCTGGACCCGCCGTACATCCTCGGAGTTCAGGCCCGGATGGGCCGGGGCGGGAGCTGCTGAAACCGGGACCGGAAACATCGTCATCACATCACCTCCGCGAGACCCTCACGTGTCCTTTAACTCTAATTAAGGGACACGTGAGACCATCCCATTTTAACCTTTGACCAGGCCCCTCCAGAAGAGGAAAATGTCAGTAACAGACCGGGCCCAACAGAAGGTTCAGGGAGAAAATCGGATGTTCACCTGGGAAGACTGCCCTGCGGTGGAACAGGTCCCCGGCAAAGTCAGCGGCGCCTGGGTCTTTACCAACACGCGAGTCCCGCTGTCTCACCTCTTCGCCAACCTGGAGTCCGGCGCCACCATCGAGGAATTCCTCGACTGGTTTGAGGGTGTAGAAGACGGGCAGGTAAGAGCAGTGCTCAAGCACCTGGAAGCCAACCTTCTCCAGGACCTGAAACGTGAAGCTGCTGTTTGACAACGGCACCCCGGCTCCATTGCGCCGGCACCTGGGCGACCACATAATCCACACCGCCGCCAGGATGGGCTGGGAGAATCTCAGGAACGGAGACCTGCTGGACAGGGCCGAGGAAAATGGCTACGAGGTCCTGATCACCACGGACCAGAGCATCCGGTACCGGCAGAACCTTACTGGAAGGACCATTGGCATAGAAGTCGGCATAGTAGTCTTGATGAACCCCCGGTGGCCCTTCGTGCGGCTATGCACCGTGGAGATCCGCGAGGCGCTCTACACCGTCCACGCCGGAGAAGTCGTGGAAGTCACTATCCCGACTGGCAGAGGTCGATAAAGCCGGGAGGCGCCATGACACCCTGCGAGGAGGAACTCCTCACCAGATACCTCACCCACCTCAACGTCCTGGGCGAGGACGGCGACTGCGCCGACTTCTAGGAGTGGTACCAGCTGGTCCGCTACGCCGCCCTGGTAATTGCAGCAGACCGCGTTTGTGGCAGCTACCGCCCAACGTATTCAGCAGCAGGGTGTTCATACTTCGTTTTCATATATCTCAGCCTTTCCGCAATGGCCGATTCTGACTACCTGCCCCCGGTGGCCCTGATTTCCTCCACCTGCGCCCTCTCGCATGGAGCGCAGAGAAACCTGGCCCTGTCGTCGATGACCCAAACCCAAACCACCTGCGGAGACTTTTGCAGGAGCAGGTCAGGGCCTGGTGTTCCCCCACGCTGAAATGCCGGTGAAGATTTGCCACTTCATCCCCTCATTCCTCATAACCGGGGCGCACTGCCACCACACTGCCCCCTTTCGGCCAAGCCGGAACGTCATGCTCTGCCATCAGGTGGATCCGCCAGACGTCCCTTGCCGACTGAGACGCCGGCGCCAGGACAACCAGGTCCTTCTCCCGGCAACTGCCCAGGGGGCAGAACATGGCGCGACGGTTCACCAGTATCGAGTAACAGACCGGATCACCGGTCGGGCAGCGCTGGCCAGCGGCGCCACCGGAAACGTGACGCTGGCAGGTGTTGCACCAGGCGACGAGCCCCACCGGCGGGACCGGGGTGTCCATGACCGAGGATGTTGGCATGGTGGACCTCCCTTGAATTGGCATTGAATTGGCATTCCCTGCCCACACTCAAACGGACCGCCGCGGGCTCCGGACAACTCCGCCCTGAGGCCTTCCGGTTCAGGTGAGCCCACGGCTCCCGCCTCAGGCCGCTTCCGGCTTACGCCTCTTCTGTTGCGGAGGCGCCGGCAGGCGCAGCGCTGCGTTCAGCAGCCGGCCACCGCTTGCCTTGACGTCCCAGCCCAGGGCCTTCGCCCAGACGTAGTTGTGGGCCGCGCGCAGGAACCGGACCCTGGCATGGTCCCCGGCCTCGGCACCCTCCATGCGCCAGGGGCCCTGCACAGGCCGGTCCATGGGTGGCTGCCCGTGATCGGTGGCGTACTGCTGGGCTTCGTTTCGCCACCGCACCGCCGCCTGTAGCAGGGCGGTGGCTGCTTCCTTCCCTGCCTCCGTCGCCAGGACAGGCTCCCCGCTCTTCCTGGCCGCCTGGGCGGCCCTCCGGAAGGCGTGGCCAGCCACCAGCAGCGGGTAGGATCGCTTCCTGGCCGCGGCCCACCCGCCACGGTCGCGGTGCTTGCTCTGTTTGCTCTTTTCGATCTTGTCGCTCACTCCGCCGCCTCCAAAATGAGAACGTCAGTATCCTGTCCGGTTTAACCCTCACAGTATCCGGACCAGCAACCCGGCCACCGGTGGCAATTGCCGTCCCGGGGGTTGAGCTGCCCGGAGGTCTCCTCCCGCGGCACAACCGGCCGGCACGTCCAGGCGGCCGTCTCTGAAGCCAGTCATGCAACCCTGGCCGTCTCTGCCGGCGCCGGACGTCCCTGGGCGTGTTGGAGCCCTTCCTTATCCAGCCTCCCCCCCGAACCGGCGTCCCTGGGACCATCCCTGGGGGAGTCCCGGCCCTGTTGAGACACCAACCCATAATCAGGGGGGGCTGCTTGCAGCATCCTTCCCGGACCCGGGGGGTTGGATGGTCTCTCCGGAGGGCCTGCCCTGGTGTCCTGTCTCCTCCGGTTTTCCGTCAGTCCGGAGGACGAATGTCCGCCTGTTGTTTCACTCCTGGTCAACTGTCCCGTACCCCTGTCTTCCCCGGGGGTATGCGGTTCCGGCCGCCGCCCTTTGCGCTGGCGCTCCGACTGGAGCGTTCGTCGGGCGCTTCGCCGCGAGGGCAGGT
>MPMM01000041.1 GCA_002238505.1 SAR202 cluster bacterium bin22
AGGATATTACCCGGATGGGCGGAGAAGTTGCCGAAGTCGTCTACAAGGATGCGACCGAATCCAGGAAGAATTTTGTGCCCAGGACCCCGCCCAAGTCCGTGGCTGAAGCCGCCGCAGAGTATGTTGAGCACAAGAAATTCGAAGAAGCCAGGAACAGGCGCAGCAGGCGGAGCACAGCACCCAGCGTTAGCCGCGCGCCAAAGTTAACACCGGTTCGCCGGAACAGAGGTAGAGGGAGGCTCAAGCTGTGAGCGAAGAGATTAAAATCGGTTATCATATCAGGGTGCGCCTAAAGCCTTCTGAGGCTGTCGTTATCCACGGACCGACTGAGAACTGGCAGCATCGGCCCAGAGTTGAACAGCCGAAACACGGCTTCTGGCGCGGACCATTCGCGAGTAAATCCCGGGCGGAACAAGTCGCCTATGACTTGGCCGACGAACTTGACTATGACATCGAACTCTGCAAAATTTGTTATCATGGCCGTCAACCTGATTCACCCACCCGGGGCGAAGCCCCCGCAGGAACTCACCGGCGTGGTAAGCGTATACGGGAATACGCTCCCCCTTCTGGGTGTGTGGGGACAAAATCCAGAAGAAGGCCATATCCTGATGACGATTAACCCGGACGGGCAAGCATTTTAATATGCAACCAAAAATGTGGTACGGGCGAAATCCCGCCCTCAAAGTTCTGTGTCCTCAAAGCCGCATGGCCCATTAGCTGCTAACACACTCGAAGGCAAGGCAAGCATAACATACTCAGCCTTGTGGTCAGGACTCTTGGGCGGCGTGTTGGTCTGTTTCGGATTGTCCGTTCTGGCTGTACCCTCCGGCGATCTTGTAGATGATTGTTAGAAGTCCGACCTGAGAGGCCAAGATTATCAAGACTTGGCCGAGATAAACAAAGCTGAAGTCTGTTTCCCCTTCTCTGGAGAGAAAGACATAGTCCTTGATTTCCTGTGGATTCTCCGTGATAGATGGGTACCTTATACCGAAACTGACGGTTATGAATTCCACGATGAGATGGAGAGCGAGTAGTGGCAAGAGGGCCATACCGGTCGCGAGGATTATTTCTCTTATGGTGGTCTTGTTCGATACGACCGCTATGGCGATGGCTAGAGGGTAGAGGATGGTGATCCCGAGTTGGCATATCCACGCCTGAAGGTAAATATCTGCTGGCGTCATTTCTTTGCCCTCTGATGATATGTGGTTCTTGTGACTCATGAGCCTTCTATACAGCAGCGCCCACGCATACAGCGCAACCCACGAGACTAACACAGAATGCGACCGAGCAACCGACTGTCCATTTGAGGAAGTTGGTCCGGGCTGTCTGTGTTTTTGCCTGCTCCGCGTTGAGCCTGGCAGCAGTGATTGCCGGCATAGTGAGGATAGCCTGCTCTCCCAAGGAAACGCAGTATTGTGCGGTAGAGAGGGCGTGGTCGAGACTGTCGAGAGTTTTTTCATCGCAAGCCTTGATGATGTCGCTATAAAGCTGCGCCTCCATATCCGCCATTTCCCTGAATATGGTCCACAAGGGCTTGTATTGGTCTTCTACCGGATCCTCTACCCGGTGCCGGGCGGCTTCCCCCATAGCCTCTATCCTGCTAGCTCGGGCGTCCTGCCTGAGAGCGTCAACGGTATCTTCGCTGAAATTTGTTCTCTTGACTAGCAGGATGGTGTCTTCCAGCACTTGCCACTTTTTGGTCTGCACGATGGCCAATTCCACCAATGTGTCTTCGTACTGGTTGAGGTTCTTGCGGGCCTCTATACCTTGTCTCACGGAATCTTCGGCCATGTCTCCCACGACCTGACCCAGATAAACCCATTCCCACAAACCGGGCATAAGTATCCCCTTTTCCCACGATTTTACGTCACGCAGTCGGGTCTTTGATTATCCGGGCCCCGGTCATTTTTAGTAATCTTTCGGTTGCCCCAATAACCTGCCCATCAGGACAAATGGCAATTACCCTGTCGGGATTCTCCTGTTGGTCTCTCCTGTCTTCAATGACCAGAATCATATGCTTACCCCGCCTTTCGCCGCAGGCATCGCAGAACCAAGCATCCGCCCGGCCTTTCCTTTCAAACTTGAAAGAAGGATTTTCCCTATTGTATTTTTGTTCCATGGATTCCTTGCTCATCGCGCTCCAAGACAAAACAGACTTGAGAGAGGAAATGAATCAATGACTGAATGGGCAATATTTTTCTGGCAAACAGGCACACTCCCGGGGGCAACCCCAATCACTGCTGCCTGCTTCTTCCTGGTAGCATGGGCATATGCATTGGCTGGGGTGGATTCATTGGTTAGTTTGGCCAACCGTATGCTAAGCCGAAGAAGGTGATCACAGCGATAGCGAGAAAGGCGCATATGGCGGAGACGCGACCTCTCAACCAATCGGGGCCCCGATTCGTCCCTGCAGCAAGCGCGCCCAGCGCGGCAATAACGAAGGCAATTCCTTGAAAGCTTTGGTCTATCAAAAGCAATCCATCCCTATATCTTATGGTTCGTACAGCGGGCGGTTCTTTTTGACGCCATCGCTTGTTAGGGTCGTCCTCTTGTCTTTATGATGGAACACCAAGGGGCCTCTCTCAATCCTTGTATTGGGGTCGTAGTCGATAATACTGATTACGGGTTTGCCGGTCGGGTCCACGTCAATCCGCAGAGAAGCACCACTGCCTCCAAATCTCAGGTGCATCATACTTTCTGCGTCCACTCCTAAGCGTATGGCTCCATTCACTCCCTCCCTAATGATACCCGTAAACTCGCTACCTGGTGCGATATCCATTAACTCCACACTCGGATGACCATCGTATATCGCCACGCTAACATGGGATTCGAGAAAATCGCCAATACATAGCCAAGGCTGACCGTTCTCATCAAGTCTTGCGCTTACAATTTGCCTTCCCCCTGCGTCAAAAAGGCCGAAGCATGGACCATCGTAGGACATGCTCAATTCAGCACGGACATTACCTTCATCGTCAACCAGTTGGAATGCCTTAGCCTGCACCATATCGGGTACTTCGGACATTTGAGCCTCCTCTCTTGCGATCTGTTGTTACACGTCCTCTTCTTTGAAAACCCGTACATTCCTTGGGTCAGCCTCCAACACTGAGGCCACGCGGTCAAGCAACTCACCCAGGTCAGCGAACCCGTCCTCGGTTATTGTCCCATCGGTCCGCCGGTCATACCTGGTTAATGTCCATTGGCCACTTTCTGCCTGCTCTCCCGTAAACCTATGCACCTTCCGCCAGTGCGCGTCCGAGGACACCCGGCCTGTATCTATGTTAATCCTTCTACCGAATGGGCTCGCCGGAATATACTGCTCGAATTCGACTTGTCTTCCCATCGTCTGTCCTCGTATTTCGGTTCCTCTTTTTTACCTTCGCCGCCGGCTGGTGCGCCCAGAGGCCCTACCCATTCTCAGATTGTCTTCGTTCCGCATGTGACCGTTTTTCCGGTTTTCGGCCTGAAGGCCAATTAATGTAAGCCGGTCCCGCTTCTCCTTGTTGCACGGGGGGCAGAGCAAGGTCAGGTTCTCGTAAGCGTCTGTCCCGTTCTGGGAGCGCGGATTGATATGATCAACCTCCAGCACCCGAGGGTCGAAAGTATAGTCTGCTCCGCAACCCTGGCACAGAGGGCCAATATCCACCAATAGCCTGCCATGCTGGGTACGAGGGGCAGGGTAGCGTTGGCCTTCCCGCCCCATTGGCGTCCGCAATACCAGCGTCGCCGTTTCGCCGGAGTCCGTTCGCTTTGGTGGCGTGGTGGAAACGGTGATGTCACCAAATGTCAATGTTTGCTGACCGCGTCGCCGCCTTCCCCGTACTGCCAATCCCTCCTTTCCCAGTCGGGCAAGGACTTGTTCGTGCGCCCCGTCCCAAATGTCCATCCCCACCCACTGCCGTCCCAATCGCTCGGCCACAATTGGCGTCGTAGCGCAACCGCAGAATGGGTCCAGCACTAAATCACCAGGGTCGGAGGAAGTTTCAAGAATTCTAGAGTAGAGCCCCAAAGGTTTTTGTGTTGGAAACCCCGTTTTTTCGGGTTCATCCTCAATATACTTTACGTCTTCGTCGATACATTCATCAGAAGAGTGCAAAACACCTCTCGTATTGGGTTGATAGGCCCAAATATCCTGATACGGGACACCATCCCCAATATACTGCTTATACATTGGTTGGGTGCCGCGCCGGGGGAACAATATAAAGCCTTGCTGATACAGAGATTCAAGCTGGTCGTGGCTCCCCATCCCACGTCCGCGATTGAGGAGAAAGCCCCGCAAGGATTGTGGCACTGCCCAATGTCTTCCTGCCGCAGTTGGGCTAAATCCCCGCCATTCTTGCCCGCTTTCGCCTTGCCGAGCCCCCGGCCCGGTTAAGTAGTTGGTCTGGTATCTACCACGGTCGTCTTCATACTTGAATCTATCTTCTACGTAGGCGCTGGTGTAGGGGCGTGTTCCGGGGTGAAAAGTGAACTGTTCGCTCTTAGTGTAGAACAAAATAATGTCATGGATCGGCCCGTATTGCTTGCTTGTCTTATTGTGGGCATTGGTACGTCTCCACACCACCTCGCTGCGAAAGTGCCGTCGTCCAAATATCCCATCCAGCAACATTTTTAAGTAGTGACTCGCCGTGGGGTCGCAATGCAAATAGAGGCTGCCGTCTTCCCGCAGAACCCTGTGCATCTCTAAAAGGCGGACGCCAAGCCAACACAAAAAAGCCGCCATATCATCGCCGTACACCCTTTTGGCTGCTGTAATTACGTGATAGACCTCCGGCACGTCCCGCATCAATCTAGTAATCCAATCATCATGAATGTCGTCTCGCCAGCTCCAGCGGTCTTGAAAGCTAGCCCCAGATGCTAGACTGTCGGGCGTGGCGTGGAAATCACGCGACTTGTTGAAAGGTGGATCTGTGGCGATTAGGTTGACTGTGCCTGAGTTCATGCCCCGCAGGAAGTCCAGATTGTCGCCGTGGTAGAGGGTGCGGTTCTCGAAATTGCGCTCGGCCATGCGTGCCCCCGTGGGTGGATGTGGGCACAAATATACGAGGTTAGGAGCGGGGAATCAAGAGAAGGGACAATCACAGACACGCGGTCAATAGCAACAGGGCGGAGATTGGGAAGAGGACCACGGCAACAGCCGAACCCAGGCAACCTTCCTCGGCTTCTTCTGAACGCGGTTCCGGTCTTTTACCGCGCCGATAATCCCAGGGGCGAATCCCTCCGTCTTGCTGTTTCCAAACACCCAGCGCGGCTTTCCTGGCCCTGCCTTCAGAAGCCTTCGCCCCATACAGAGCACCGCTGTACGCATAACTGAAAGCAAGACCCGCTTCAACCATAGCTCGATTGATAGATTGTCTGAGGCGGTCTTCGTAAAGGATGCCGACATACCGACCGAATCGGTCAACGTCAACCACGTGCAGACGGAGGGTCTTTTCGGACACTAGACTCTGGAGATAGTCGGTGGCTTCCACACTGAAAGGCTGTCCGTACTCAGGGGCATCAATGCCGAAGAGCCGTATTTCGTACTCGATGTCCGGGCTACGGAGGTCGAGCGCCAGAAGGGAATCACCATCGATAACCCTGGTAACAAATACGTCACAGGAATAGTTAACAAACAAAAGAACTGTTCTGCTTTCGGGATTTAACCGACCTTGAAGATTGTCTGCCGGCTAGATGGGGACCAATAATAAGGGGTGGCAAGTCTAGGCACGTCTTCTGCTTCCCATTCCACCCGGCGTTGCTGTGGATAGTTCGTACCGAGGAGGAACTCACACTCGCCCTGAACAACCCCACGTCTGACCCTGCGGCCCCCCGTCCTCTTTCTAGGCATAATCACCGTATCCCCGAGCTTCACGGAATCGCGGAAGAGCAAGACCTGCTTGAATTTGCGGGTAATAACGCCCTCCAGGTTGCTGGGCTCCATCGTTCTTCCCCGTTCCTTGTTGTACCAGAGGCAATATGCCCGTATCTCCTGTCTCAATGCTTCATTCGGCCTGTGAGCGGTCCCCTCTACTCCAAAATCGATGCCAATGCGCCCAGAAGCAATAAACTCTTCCTCGTGGAGTCCCCGGTCGCTTCCGCCGCGTATTACCCATACCGCCATTTATTCTCCTCCGTGATTGAACTAGTGGCCCTTAATGTTGGCCCAACGCATCGTCACTCGGCACCAATGCCAAATATGCGTGGTCCCGTCGTCGTCGGTGATGTGCTGTTCCCAGTCCTTAATGCTGTGAAGCACATACCCAGCTAGATAACGGTCCGCCATCCACTCTTCCATATCCTCAGTCTCGATCGAGAAGAATAGGCCCGTAGTATAAGGCTTGTTGGCCATGTTCTGCTGCCTTTTGATAGTCTGATGTTACTCGAAAAGATAAGTCTGCCAACACTTTTGCCCTATATCGGTGCAGTAGTAGCGGCAGACTAGTCTGGACGTGGCGCGATTCTCAAGGAGAATGCGCCCTTTCTCAAGCTGAATTCCATCCCGCAGGCGCGAGTAAAAGTCTTCGTCCCACCCGGTAAAGGCCAATTCAGGGCATACACTCTTGAAGTCTTGGATCTCGCCCGTGCTCTCCAATGTAACCTGTTGGATGTATTCGTGGTCTATCCTGAGTTTTACTACGTCTTCTGGTCCGAGTGGTGGCCCGAGTTGTTCCCGGATTCTGGCCGATGCTTCCTCTGGTGTTAACGCGTATCCGCAGTTAATGACGTTTCCTGTTTTCCTGGCTATCTGTATCCGCATTGGCGTTGGGTAATTGAGTTGCCCCCGGACCGTAGGGGCAGGGGTGTAAGTGGGACGCTCTCTGATGACGGTCTCATTACAGAGATAAGTATCAACACCGTACTTCTCCGGGATGGGCGTTGCCTTATGTACCCCGGGAACCACAACTACGGGCTCGGTAGGTTCCTCCGAGCCCGAAGAACAAGCGAGAGCAGATAAAAGTAACAGCAATGACAAGAACCGCGTCAATCGCGTTGGCTCCAGAACCACACCCCGGCCCAGGCAACCCCTGACGCCACCGCTGTTATTATCATCGGCACAATGAAGAAATCTTCATCCAAAGCTCCCCACGGGACCCGAACCGTGATCAATCCTGAACTCCACCACATGGATATGAAGCAGAAGCCGACGACCGAGGCCATAGCCCCCAGAAGTAAGCCAGTGGACATGCCGGTATCTTCGATCCTCTTACCCGCTATCCCACCAACGAGGGTGGGTAGAACCAGGGGCAGGACCAGATAGAGAAACAATGCGATTGCTAACTCTTCGGGTGTGAACGCTGCTCCGCTCATAAATAACTCTCCCGTAATTTGTTGAGGTTCACGCCCCGGAGTCGTTCACCCCTGATTGAAGGCTTGGCCGGGGTTCTTGGTTGTTGTGGAAGATTCGCTTTGTTGTCCGCCCTAAATTCGCGGTCAGTGCGTATGTATTTCTTGCCGTTGCAGGTCTGGCAAGCCAGTTGGAGATTCCCCACGGCGTTGGATCCAAACCTAGTAACGGGCGTCATGTGCTCCCAAACCAGAAGCATATCAATGAATTTCTGGCCACAATAATTGCATCTCCCCTTCTGCTCTTTGTAGAGCTGCGCTTTCAGTTCTTTGGTGCGGTCGTCTATTGAGCGGAGGGAGGCCTCATTATCCTTCTTGGCATGGCTTGGACAAAACTGACTCCAGGTCTCGGCTGTGTACGCCGAACAGCGCGGATAGGCGCACTTTATTCGTTCCTCTTCCCAGAGCTTCATCCGTTCAACTCCGCAAACTTATAGAGTCCATAGAGGAAGAAGATTACTCCCCAAGTCGCCGTATAGACCGGTAGGCGGGAGTGTGAGATAGGGGCGGGAACAAACTCAAACTCTGCCACTGCTTCCACCTCAGCGAAAAGTTTGGGTGGGCGCACAACGGCAGGAGACGGGGAAAGTGTGCGCCCGTGGGCCGTGGACTTGAGAGAAGACGGCCCGGAGTAGATTCTAATGACACCCCGGCAAAGACGCAACCCCAAGACAGGGCGATACCGAGGCGGTAGCAGTATCAAAATTCGAGATATTGACAGCTAGTCAGTAGGGTGGTGTAATTGTGGTGCGAATCAGCCCGGGGGAGCGGACTCCCCACCCCTCACGCCTATGAAACTGGCGGCAGTTTCTGCGCTTTGGTGCAGAATTCTTGCCCCCTTGCAGGTAGGCGTGGTCGGGCTGATTCGCAACCACTCTGACCGCTAGGTCTGTAAGGGGGAACCCCTTGAGCCCCTTGGCCTCTTTTCAGCCTGTACCTCCATCGCACCTTCACCCTCGGCATCTGTGCCGGGGGCGTTTTTGTTTTGGTGTCGCGGTCAAGACCAGTAGACCCGACTAAACAGAACAGGAGGCATCTATGAAGTACGGGATCCAAGTAGCAGCTTTAGCCCTGGTTTCGGTTTTCGCCCTGGCTTGCCAGGCGGCTGGTCCACCAGAAGGCGTTGAGTGCCTGAACGCCGAGGACGTGTCCACCATAAGCGACCAGTATGTGGCCAGTATGAGCGGGGCCCGGGATACGCACTTCCTCGACCGAGTCTGCGTTGAGGCCGAGCTTACATCTATGGAGAGGGGAACCACAACCGTGAACATTAGAGGGGACGTTGGCGAGGCATGGATGTTGGTTCTGCACGTCAAGACGGCAGGACAACGCGAGGCCAGGGATGAAGAGGATGCGAAGATGCTTCAGGAGTCCGACCGAAAGGCAAAAGAACTCGAAGCCTGGATGGAGGATAAGGAGCTTGGAGAAACATTCTGGGCGATGTGCACAATAACCGGCTTTGAAGACCCGGGGACTTCTTACCGAAGCCGAGGCACCCCCGAATTTAGCGATTGCGAACTTGTAGAAGGGTAGGGAG
Organism: SAR202 cluster bacterium bin22; assembly: GCA_002238505.1. Classification (GTDB taxonomy): domain Bacteria; phylum Chloroflexota; class Dehalococcoidia; order Lucifugimonadales; family UBA3495; genus Bin22. Next base: position 8,861 of record MPMM01000041.1, read on the forward strand.
AAAGTAATGCTTATCAAAATTTTTCCGGTTTTCCTCTTCATATTCCTCGTTGGGTGCTCGGCAGTGGGTTCCGGTGTTGGCGGTTCAGGTTGCGAGGGTTGCGACAACGTCCGCAAGATTAAGGACACCTACAATGCCAATCCGGTACGGGCCGAGAATGAATATGTCGGCAATTACACCAGGATCGGCGGCGTGGCTCGTGAAATCGGCGGACAGGGCATCTTCGCCTACATTCACCTGGAGAACAACGCCACGATTCGCTTGGTCGCTTTCGGAAGGGTCCCTATGCCCCAGCCCGAAGAAACGCACCGCGCCTGGGAGAGTTGGGTGTCTTCTCAAAATCTCGGGGATGTGGTCGAAGCTGATTGCATAGTGGCCCACGTTGCCGAGCACTTCTCTGGCGAAATCATCATCGGCACCGAGGAATGTGTGCCCTTCGGGGTTCCCTTGCCGGAAGTAACAGGCACAGGAGGGAGTTAGGATGAGAGGGATCAAGTCAGACCAGATTATCAGGATCGCGATTATTTCCGTGATTGCTCTTTACCTCGCCCTTGTGTTACTGCACCTGGGCAAGGGCTTCGGCTTCGGCGACGCACTTGGGGGCCCGTTCCTTGATTTCCGAGCCTTCCTGATGTGCTTCGGCAAGTGGGGCCATGCGTGGGAATTTCTTACCCGCGATCCCGTTCGGGGTCAGGACATTGGCGGCATGGTCCTTGACCTGGGATCTTGCACCTAAGGGAGGTTGAGTATGAATATCGAGACCTGGATCAGTATCGGTGGGGCTATCTTGGCCGTGGCCGTAGCCACGGTTATTTTCGGGCCTCAGGGGATCGTCTATAACGTGCTCATCGCACTGGGCGGCGGTGCGCTTGCAACTGCGATCTATCGGGGCAGCAAGAAAGTGAAAGACAAGGGAGATTAGCTATGCAGAATCGTTATGTAGGCGATGTGGGAGATTTCGGAAAATTTGGCTTGCTCAGATTCCTGTCAGGTATGACTGATTCATCCCCTGAGCTCAAGCTCAGGATCGGTCTGGTTTGGTGTCTGCACCATGACGAAAAGCACACTAATACCAACAAGACCAAGATCTCAGCCGATGGCCGTCACATCTCCTACCTGCGCCGGACGGCCAAGGATGACCGGTCAGAATACCGGAATTGCGATGTGGACCTGTGGGAGGGATTGAGAGACCTGGTGTATAGAGATGGTAGGTGTGTGCATTGTGCCGAGAACGCCCATTTTTTACCGAGCGACACGACTTACTACTCGGACCAACTCCACCTGTTTACGAGCATGGGGCGCAAACTTAAGGAACAGGTAAGGGCGGCATGGGTGAAAGGTGCGCTCAAGGCTATGTCCGGCGTGGATATATCAATGTTCGACCCTGACAACGGGCTTGCCCCGGAAGAGAAAAAGTACGGGCAATCCGGGGCCAAGTACGTGTATCTGAGCGACCTTAAGCTGTTCTGGGCCGAGCGTCAATCACTAGTGGTCTATCACCATATGGCGCAGGGCCAGACAGCCCGTGCGCAATCACTGAAAGTTGCGGACAAGCTCAGGGCGGAATTCCAGGTTGAGCCCTTGCCTTTGCTATTCTCAAGGGGAACCAGTAGGGTGTTTTTCGTGATACCGCAGCCCGACGAAAAGGGCACAGTCATTGAAGACCGGATAGAAAGATTCCTTGCAACCGGGTGGAATCGTCACTTTGAAAAGATAGGATGACAGCCAGCACCGCGCGAGGGTCAGAGATTGCCTTGCCATTCCCCGTGTGCTGGCGTATGCTTCTTATACCGTCCCCGGGGTTGTTTTTAAGTCCAGCACCGCCGGAATTTCTCTGGCGGTGTGGGGAACGGCGTAAAATGGAAGCGATCATATTCGAAATCGCCCGTTGGTTGAGCATCATAATCTCTATTGCCGTGGCTGTGGGGCTTATCCACCGG
>MPMM01000003.1 GCA_002238505.1 SAR202 cluster bacterium bin22
CCTTCAACTGGGACACCTCTCTCGAAGGCGCCTGCCGCCTCAGCTGGCGCCCCTACATGCACTACCCGGCCCTGCCCAACCTGCTCCCCCGCCTCAAGCGCCTGCCCCCCCTCATCGTCTCCGGCGACCCGGACCCCCTAGTCCCCCCCCCCCCTCCCCCCCCCCGGCCCCCAACCCCCCCCCCCCCCCCCCCCCCCCCCCCCGCCTCTACCACACCTCCATCCCCAACTCCCGCCTCGAAATCATCCCCAACTGCGGCCACCGCCCCGAAGTAGAACAAACCGAAAAGTTCCTGGAGTTGGTCAAGGAGTGGTTCGGGTAGGGAGCGTGGAACTGCGCTATACTGAACATGCTCTTAATATGATGGGTCAGCGCGAAATTCCGCCCGAATGGGTAGAAAGAGTCCTGGAAAGTCCCTCTCTCCAACTGCCAAACCCCAAGGACACAGAAGTAGAACGCTTCTTTGGCCGGATTCCGGAGTTTGGAAACCGCGCACTACGCGTTGCCGTAAACACCAGAACAACACCTTGGCGTGTAGTCACCGTATTCTTCGACCGCGCCGCCGGAGGACTGTAATGAAACTTACGGTAGATAGTTCAGCCGACGCCTTATACCTGCGTTTGGACAAGTCCCCAATTGTGGAGACGGAAGAAGTCGCCCCAGGTGTAATGCTGGACTTCAACGAAAACAACGAGGTTGTAGGCGTAGAAATGCTCTACCTTTCCAAGCGTTCCCCGAACCTGGACTTGTCGGACTTGCAGTTTGAGAACACATAAACTTCAGCTTGCCCGGAAATAACCAAGGATTGCGGCCACCGCTCCGAGGTAGAACAAACAGAGAAGTCCGTGTAAGTAGTGCTGGAGTGGTTTGGGTAGGTAGTTTAAAATTGCGAATTGCCAGGTCGTTTTCCCTGATAGAAAGCTTGCCGCAATAAAGCCGATGTCGATTTCATCGGCACCCTTTCCCCATTTAGGGACCAGACGCCTTGCGCGTTCCCCCGTCAGTTGTGCCACCGCATGGGTGTAACTATTTCCTCGGGACGAGCTTTCAAGTATTCGACCATTACCTCTGTCCCAACCAGCACTCTTGAGTCCGACTCTGATCCAGGATATGCCTTGCGCACGATTTGGCCGTTGGCGAACACTACCGCAAATGGCAGCTCATCATTGGGAAGTGCGGCGAAGTGACTGGCTAATCCCCGTTCTTCAATGTCGGTTATAAAGTCGAAAGTCAAGCCTGGAAAAGAGGCGGGAATATCATTGCATTCGTCATACTCCTCAACTAGGCTAAAGGGTGAAGGGCCAACAACCCACACGTTGTAATATCCCATCGGATTACCTCACTCTCACTCGGTCTTCCCAGTCAACTCGGGTGCAGCGCACTCAACTAAACCGTTGTTCGGGGAGCTTCAATGCAATGACCACCAGAACCCCGTGGACACGACAACAGCTGCTGGCTGCATTTGAAATATACTGTTGCCGCCTAAATTTCGGTAGCTTTCACAGTAGGAATCCTGAAATAGTTCGTTTTGCCTCCTCAATTGGCAGATCGCCCTCTGCCCTCGCCATGAAACTCTCAAATATTGCCAGTCTTGATCCGCTGATAACCTCTACCGGGCGGGTAGGCCTCAAGAGCGCTTCTGCTGCTGACCGGGCCATGTGGGAGGAAATGACCCAGGATTGGGACAGTTTCTCGTTACTGCTCAAGGAGAATCTGGACTCTCTTGGTTTAGCTGAGAATTCCGACCCCGTTAATTCCACTGAAGAACCATTCGACAATCCTCAGTTAGGGGTTGATCGTCCGATCACATCCACAGCAAGAGTCGGGCAACGTTTCTTTAGGACGGCGGTTCTCAGTGCCTACGAACAAAGATGCTGCATTTCAGGACTTGCCATACCAGGGCTGTTGGTAGCGAGTCACATAGTTCCTTGGCGAATTGACCTCGCCAACAGGGTTAATCCTCACAACGGCCTGCTGCTCTCCGCTTTGCACGACCGAGCCTTCGACACCGGCTTGTTCACGATAGAGAAAAACATGACCGTCAAAGTTTCCAGAGAATGCCCCCAGGATGAGTTTTATTCTTCCGCCATCTTTGCCTTCCACGGCAAACGCATAAGCTCCCCTCTCAAATTCGCCCCCGATCCCGAATTCCTTAAATACCACCGGGATAACATCTATATCGGCTAACACCCCCACTCCCCCCTTGCCACCCTGGATTACCCATCCCTACCATAATTTCTACACCATCTCCGGGATAGTCACTAAATCCCTGCGATAAATCCAGCATCCAGCCTGCTCGTCAGTCTAAGCGAGGTATCATGCCGGCCAAAAAACGGAAGCAACGTCCAACAAGTACTTCTCCACGCCCCAAGGCTCGCGCAGCATCCCCCAAATCCGGACAGGTAGTAGATCCTTCCGGCAACCCGGTACCAGAGCCTGCTCCGGCAACTATAGGCCAGGAAAGTACCCTTCCCGGCTATTCCAGCCTCACCCCGCGCCAGCAGGCCGCCCTGCCCGTGGTGGCCTTGTCCCCTTCCCTTGCCCAGGCCGCCCGCTGGTCCGGCGTCAGCGAGTCAACCCTGCGCCGCTGGCAAGCAGACCCTGCCTTTGAGGAGCTTGTTGTTCGCGTACGGCAAGATACATCGCGTCAGGCAAGCCAGGAAATCCAGTCGCTGCTCCCCCGCTGCGTCTCCATATTCTCCGAGGCCTTGGATTCTCCCGATCTCGCCATGCGTCTTCGCGCCGCCCGCTATGTCCTTTCTCTTGTTGCCCGCCTTGGCGAATCGCACCAACTGTCCACCGATATCCTGAACTTGGAAACCGTATTTGAGGTCGCCCCAAAGCCATGACGGTAACACCCTGTCAAAATGCCGTCTCCGCCATAATTCTTCAGGTACAAAATGACAGGAAAAGACAGGAAATAACCGGAAAAAATAAATTTCTCCCCTTCCCTATGAGGAAAGCCATCGACCGTGTGGTCCAACCCAACCCCGTCAGAGAACATCCTTGCCGATTCCTGGGGAGTGCCGTCAAGAGTCGATTCTCGTCATTCTGGCGAAAGCCGGAATCCAGGAACGTCTTAATTATGGGTGACAACCTCCGCGATGTAACAAGGCTTTGTATTGCAGCGTATTTGCACCCGACTTGGAAAAACTCTTGTGCTTCTTCGTATTAATTAGAGACTATCTCAAAATCCCTTCCCCCTTGACGGGGGAAGGTTAGGATGGGGGTGAAAAGCAATCTCATTTGCCGTCGCATTTTACCCAATGCTCTATCTTGAATAATTTTGAGATAGCTTCTTCGTGGATAAACTGAAAACTTGGAGACAACGCCATGTACACTCTTTCCCAGATTCGTCGCCGTGTGGATGCCTTGAAACGCAAATACGCCATCGAGTTGACCATAGTCAGGCTGTTTCCCTTGGTTGAGGAATTCTCCCTCCACTGGGCCAGCGAAATCGCCGATCATCGGCCCGCCCCCGAGATTCATCCCTTCATCCGGCGCATTGCCGACCATGGCTTCCGCTTTCATACCTTCATGGCCCTTCACAGTTACCTTGAACGCTGTAACAGCGAGAATGAGGTTCCCCACCCCCTTGGGATGATCTCCGGGTTGCTGCCGCAGGTACCCTACGAGCGCCTCCGCGATATGCTTGCGAACCTTCAGCAGGTGAAGCTTCCCCCCTCTGACTGCCCCCAGTCCCGGAACGGTTGCCGAAACATCATTTGCGCCGCCGCAACCTTCATAGCCAGGATCGTACAATCGCATTTCAGCACTGACGAAACCCCGTCGTTCCAGCGCAGCCTGGAACCTCGACCATCGTTATGACCATCGTTATGACCCCCATGCGTAGGGGCGCACGGCCGTGCGCCCATGACGGCCCTGCGCCCCCGACTGCCCTCGCCCGGCCCAACCCAGGTCAATCGCATATCAGCATCGGGCAAACCCCGTCGTTCCCGCGCCGGCTGGAACCTCGACCCTGTGGAAACAACGGTTGATGTGGAATTCTCCATATACGGCGCCATTCATCGCCAGGCTTTGCAACCTTGCCACCCGCAACCCCACGGTGCTAAACTCCCACCAACCCCCTATACCTGCAACGCAATCCACCATCCTTTGAGGTGTCAATATGCTAATCGGCCACTTTACCGAGCAGCCCTGGCAAGATGACAACTCTGGCCTGATGGGCACCCAGTCCACCGACCTGAGCATCAGCAACGAGCACTACAACCCCAACGTTGGCGCCAGCCTCTACAACCGTTACTTGGACGAGAAGGTGTACGCCGAGGAAATGGGCTTCGATGCCCTCATGCTCAACGAGCACCACAGCACTCCCTTCTGTATGCAGGGCGTCACCAACGTCGGCGCTTCCATCCTGGCCCGCATCACCAACAAGGCCAAGATAATCATCCTGGGCAATGTCCTCCCCATCTGGGACGACCCCCTGTGGCTTGCCGAGCAGCTTGCCATGATCGACATGATCTCCCACGGACGCCTGGTGTCCGGCTTTGTCCGAGGTGGCGGACGCGAGAGTTATTCCCATAACTCGCCGCCCCACTTCAACCGCGAGCGGTTCGAGGAGGCCCACGACTTCCTTATCAAGGCCTGGACCACCCCCGGCCCCTGGCGCTGGGAGGGCAAGCACTACCACTATCGCTACGTCAATCCCTGGATGCGGCCCCTGCAGCAGCCCCATCCGCCCATCTGGATTCCCTCCACCGTCAGCGTTGAGACGGTGAAGTGGACCGCCGAGAAGGCCTATCCCCTGGTCCTCCTGGCCACCAAGCTGGAACCCACCAAGGAGGCCTTCGAGCTTTACCATGAGACCGCCGCCGAGTTCGGCCACAACTCCGGGACCCAGAACGTGGCCTACCTGTGGAAGGTTCACGTGGACGAGACCGAGGAGAAGGCCGAGGAAGTTGGACGCAAGTACTTGTCCGGCGTCAGCAACCCCTTCCTGGCCGGCAACGAGGGACAGGTCAACCCCGCTATCATGAGTCTGCCGGGACATACTTCCCGCCGATCCCGCCGCCTGTCCGCCACCGCCTTCGGCCCCGCCGGACGCTTCGGCACCAACCGCCGTCCTTACGAGGACCAGGCCGCCGACTACAGCATCATCTCCGGCACCCCCAAGACGGTCATACCCAAGATTCGCCACGTCCTCGAGTACCTGCGCCCCGGCAGCGTCTTCTTCTGGGATGGCGACGGCGCCATGTCCCACGATGACCAGATGCGCAGCCTCCGCCTCATGGGCCAGGAGGTCATCCCCGCCGTCCGCGAAATGGCCAAGGAACTGGAACTCTACAGCCCCTTCGAAAAGGACACCAAGACCGGCGAGTTCTTCAACGCCCCCGCCCACCAGATAGCAGACCCCGCCCCCGCCGACGACTAGCCCTACAGGCCAGCAAGAGCCAAACTGTCCCTTCCCCCTTGAAGGGGGAAGGCCAGGATGGGGTGCCCCCCCGCCAACCAGCAAACCAACCCAAGATCCCTTCCCCCTCGAAGGGGGAAGGCTAGGATGGGGGTGACTCCCCCCACCAAAAAACACACCCAAACCCCCCTCCCCCCGGAGGGGGGGAAGGAGGGGAGGGGGGGGCCCCCCCCCACCGACAAAGCAGAGAAAGTCCCTTCCCCCTCGAAGGGGGAAGGCTGGGATGGGGGTGACAATCCCCAATGCGAGTAGCAGAGGGTGAGTCCTACAAAGTCGCCGTCAGCACCGACATCGGCCTGGCCCCAACCTCATAGGTAGCCAGCGCGGTCATTGCTCCCGACTGCCCGTTGATGCTGTAAGCCGCCAGCCGGTTGGTCGCCGACCCTGCCGCGAACACGTACTGCCCCGAAGGGTCCAGGCTGAAGGCGCTGGGGACCGCCTCAGTCTCCACGTGCGCCGCCGGCGTCAGCATCCCTGCACCGTCCACCGCGAAGGCGGCAATGCTGTTGTGACCACGGTTGGGCACGAACAGCAGGCTTGCATCCGGCGAGAACTGGATCTGCGAGCAGGTGTTGCGGACCGTCACCCCCTCGGGCAGGGTGGATACCGTCTGCAGGTGGCTCAGCGTCCCAGAACCCTGGTCAATCCCGTAGGACGAAACGCTGCACCCCTGCTCATTCGAGAAGTACACAATGTCCAGGCTGGGGTGCATGATCAGGTGACGCGGCCCCACCAGCGGGTCCATCTCCAGCGTCAGCGGGTCATTGCCCGACAGCGTCCCAGTGGCCTCGTCAAACCGCAACTGGTAGATGACATTGGGACCCGGGATGTTCTTCGGCGGCTCCAGCACGTTGTCCTGCTGGTACGCGATGTGGGGGACATAGGCGTACCGGTTGGACCGGTCGGTCATGATCGAGTGGGCCCCGTCTGCGGTTGCCAGGGACGACGTTGCGTCCGCCCCCACGCTGCCGTCATCCCCCAGCGGAAACACTGCGGCCCGCGCGCCCTGGTAGAAGGAACATAGCAGGTGCCTACCTGTCCGGTCATGAACGATGTAGGTTGGCGAGTCCTGGGTCTCTACTATCCCCGTCTGGGAGAAGCTGCCCGTTGTCGGGTCAACGCGATGGCTGCTGATCTGGGCGGAAGTCCGGTGCCCGATATACAAAGTGGACTGGCCCTGGCTCAAAGCCAGCAGCGACGGTCCGCCCGGTATGGCTGCTTCCGACTGCAGGGAAAGCGCCCCGTTCCCTTCGTCCATGGTGAAGATGGATATCCGGTCATCATCCTGGGCAGCAACGTAAACGAAAGTCGTCATGGCCTACCTCCTAATGTTCTTCTTGGTAATATGGTCTGGAATTGTTTGAACCTGCCAGAAAGTTCGATTGGTGCGGTTGCCCCATTGTCGCCCAAGTACCTGAAGCAGGCAAGGGTTACTTCTGGTGGACACTGCGGGACACGCTGGGTATAATGACCGAACCCACTTTGCGGAGAGGTGCCGGAGTGGACGAACGGGCACGACTGGAAATCGTGTAGGGGCTTACGCCTCTCGAGGGTTCGAATCCCTCTCTCTCCGCCACTCCATCTATTCCCCCTGATCTCAACAGTTCCCCTTTTATGCCTGCTTGGGCCGACTCCCTGCCAAAACGCCCGAATTCCTATGGAATTCAAGATTGCACAAAGATACCGTGCAACCTTAGGCATGGATCTCATACCAGAAGGCCCCCATGCGATAGCAGTCAAGGCTCATCGCAGCACAAGCAAGGTCTCTCACTGTGCCCGGCTAGCAATACGACGGAATTGGGTTGACACCCAGGTTTGAAACGTCCGAGTCCATGCACTGGACCCGGAGGCCATCCATCCACAGAAATTGCGGGACTTAGGCGTGAGCAGTTACCCCACAGTATCCCTGCATCCGACAGTGAAATGGTCATCGAAAACCAGGTGGCCATCAAACAGGGAAGGGATACCTTCGCTGAAGAGCATCGGCGACGTAGAAATGAAAGGACTGTCACGCCCACCGCGCCCAGACAGTTCCAAACAACCTAACTTTGTGAGAGAGAATCGAACAGGAAGTCAGAATAGCCAAGTAAAACGGGTGAACCATTTTAGAGAAGGAGCCCGCCTGCTGGAGAACACCTGGACCTCCCCGCAGAGACTGAACGAAATGGCGCTGGCATCATCAGACCCAGCAAATACGCCGATGTTCCGCCACCAGTGAATCTAAAAGTCCAACCAGGCTGAAACTGCCTGGTATGGGTCAGGTAACTGAACCGAAAAGGATACGGCAACGCATTACTACCACCTCCGTGAGCGTTCCGCATGGGCGTGGTCGGGGAGGTGGTACGACAACCCAGCGTCGTCATACGCCGAGGCTTCCAAAAGGGTGGCAAAGTTCTTGTGGCCTTCCCGCTTGAGTATTGCCCTGATGCGCTGGAGGCGCTGGTCCAGCCGGTACATAGCCAGGGCAAAGGGCAACCGGCTTGAAGGGAACTTGAGGTCTTCCGCGAGGGCATTCCCGATGAGGGCGCGGGACACCGGATAGATGACGTTGTTTACCAGCTTGTCCCGCTGTTCCCGATCCTCAATTCCGGCAACCAGGGGCGCGGAGTTGATAAGGGCATTGGTCATTATTATTGATTCCTGCGAAGGTGGGGGTTCACACAGGGAACCAATCTGGTAAATGCGAACGGCCTCGTCCTCGTCTGCGAACAGGATGGACTCGGGAATTCCCATAAGATACGCCGAATACCGCCAGACAGCGTGAAAGCCGGCGCGCTCCTCAGGGGTGTATTGCGCCCCCAGAGCTTCGGAATGTTCGACGGTCCGGGCAGCAAAACAAGAGGCAGCATATCCCAGGTGGGCCGCACTTATGGGTACGCCCCATGCATCGTGGTCCCATTCCTCGGTCAATGCAAGGAGTCTCCTCACCTGGGCATGTACAAACCTGATGCGAATCGACAACCGCCAACCGTCTCCGTAGGGCATAAGTCCACCGGGCCAGAATATCTCCAACTGATGCCGATTGTTCTGCTTGAGTCTCCGGACGCCATCCTCGAATATGCGGCCTGTCTGGACAAAGCTCTTGGCGATAAGGGTGGAGAAGCCGTCAATGAGGGTTCCGGTGACGAAGGCCGAGAGGACGGCCACGGAATTTCTCTGGAAAGCGTAGACGCCCGGTAGGAATGCGGCATGGTCCAGCCAGACCGGGTCCGGTGCGGGAGATTCGAAGAAGGCTCGGAGGAGCCCAGGCGCCTGAGCCATGTCTTCGCCGTGCATTCCAGCTTGAATGAAGCCATGCACCTGGTCCTGGGGCAAGGGCGCAAGTTCCTCTACGATTGCGTCCATAACCGGGTCGCCGATGAGGGTATGGGCGACGTATCTGTCGGCTAGTTCGGAATCAACAAGACGGGCCCTTTCGTGACCCACAGTGTACTCTGTTGGAATGTTCATGTGCTTTTCCCGCTGCGGACATGATAATTGATGGCTGTTCAAGGTTCAATATTCTGGCTATCGGCAAACACAAAAAGGGAGACAAACGCGGATTGTGGCTGGGCCAGCACCGTCCATGCCCACCCCAGCGACAAGGATGTCGTTGCCGCAATCAGACTACGGCGAGTCCTGTAAATGTACAGAATCGGGCCTGTTGAAATAGTGTGATTGCTCGACTATCTGGCGGTGATTCCTGGGTACAGGCAGGGCACAGCCTGTAGTTGACGAGGATGCCGATGCTGGAGCATCCGGACCATTGCAGCCGGGGTTCTACATTGTTCCAGTTCACTACAAGACAGCTGAGGGATTTCATCGACCCCAACCACCTGCTGATCCAGATCCACCCACCAAACTACTCAGCGCCAAGGCCCCTGCCTTGGCCGAAATCCAAATCGCCGCCGTTTAACCCTGACGACATATTCGCTGGACAACAACCGCTCTCTCCCCCGGGATACCACTCTTCAGCCAAAGTTCTTTGTCCCGCTCTCTTTCCACGCCTGTGTCAATGATTCTTGAGGAACTCGACTGCCCGCTCCGCCATGGCGATTACGGTCAGGTTCAAGTTGGCCCGAACCGTATCCGGCATTATCGAGGCATCGACGATCCGGAGACCATCCAGCCCGTGTACCCGGCATTACTGGTCTACTACGGTTGGCGGGTCACTTGACGGTCCCATCTTGCAGGTGCTGGAAACGTGGTGGGCGGTGATCACGTTGCTCTTCATCCACGTATCCAGACTGGCGTCGTCCTGAAGGACTTCATCAGATGGAGCCAGCCGCTCTTCAACTATTCCGTTGAAGGCCTCATGCCGAAACAGTTCTGAGCATAGCCGGACGCTCTCACGCATGCGGACCAGGTCGAATGGGTTACCCAGCAGGTTGAAGTCGAGCAAAGGATGCTCGTCGGGATCAGGGGAGACGATACGCAGTTCCCCCTGGCTGTGAGCCAGATAGAGACACTGGCTGATCCCGATGCCCGTGGGTCTGACGTGGTCTTCCCCACGCATGGGGTTATCTGACGAGTAGTTGCCCATGTAGATTACGAGGTCGTTGTCGTGGGGTGAGTTCGTCGCCGTAAATCGAAGGGTGACAGTTCCGGTATTGACCTGGTCGGTATTCAAAAGAAAGCCCGGGAGGGTGCGCCAGAACATAGGCATATCGGGATGGTCCCTTAGATTCTTGCCGACGCCAGGCAGGTCCTGGACAACTGGTATATCAAGCAGTCGCAACTGGTCGGCTGGCCCAACGCCCGAGAGGCCGAGCAAGTGAGGCGACCCGACTGCACCACCGCACAGGACTATCTCATCCCCAAAGTAGTCGGTTTCACACCCACCGTTCATCGCCCGAACCCCCACGGCCCGCCTTCCTTCAAAGAGGATTTTGTACACCTGGCTTTGAGGCATGATATCCAGACCAGCCCTTCCCCGGACCCGATCCAAATGGGCTATGGAAGTGCTTACCCGTATCCGGCCGGCAATGTTGAAGGCCAGCGGACCTACACCCGTGGACCCTGGCATATTGTGATCCGGACAGTCAGGGAATCCGGCATCAAGGCAGGCCTGATAAAAGGCTTGTTGTTGGGGGTCCCATTCACCCAGCGGGTATCTGCGGCAGGTTATCGGGCCATCGGATCCGTGGACTTCATTCCGGAAATCCTGGTCTGACTCAAGCTTCAGGAGGTGGGGAAAGACTGACTCATACCGCCATTCCGAATTGCCCCACTCTGCCCAACGGTCGAAGTCTTCCGGCATTGCTCTCAGGAACTGGGCGTCGTTAACTGAACTGGATCCCCCGGTAACTCGCCCACGGGGAACATCAATGTCGGTCAATTCGGTTGCCCTGGCGCGGTAGTTCCAAATGTGCCCTCCGTTCCAAAGGGTTTCCTGGGCGCCGTAAGCGTACTTAATCACGTCGGGCATGCCCTGCTGGGCCGGGTAATCGGGGCCGGCTTCCAGGAGCAGCACCGACCGATGTGGGTCCTCTGTGAGCCGGGCGGCCAACACCGAGCCTGCCGAACCGGCCCCAATGATTATGTGATCGTATTTCTTTTTCATGGCCTCTTCAGGTTCCCTCTGTGTTCATTTGGCTGCAGGCACACCCGATGGCGACTACCAAGGGGGATTGCAGAGATTTTCGCAATCAAGACAGCAGGCGCGGCCGGGCAGCCGAGGGCTCTTCGGGGAACTTTAGCAGATGCTGATTAGTTTGGGCCCAATCTGGCGGTTCCCCCCGAGTTCCCTTGGAGCGCGATCGGGGGGCGCTGCTCCTCTGTGGTCGGGTCCTCACTTGTGCGGGGCAATCCCTCTGAAATATGTCATAGTGGAGTCTCTGCCTGGAAAATTTGTTTTCCGGTTATTTCCAGTCATTTCAAGTCGTTTTGTATCTGGATGTTTGCCGCCGGTACTCGGGAATGGCTGTCAGGTGAAGGGGTTACAAGTCCTGCTACATATTGTTTCTTGCGAGAAGATGCACGTAGAAACTATCTCAAGATTATTCAAGGCAGAGCATTGGGCAACTTGCGACACCAAAAGAGATTGCTTTTCACCCCCATCCTAACCTTCCCCCATCAAGGGGGAAGGGATTTTGAGATAGTCTCTTAATGCCTGTGCCTTAAAGGGATTCACTGGTTTCATTTAAGTCTATTTTATGGTAGCCAAGGGTGATGCAATCCGGGAAGGGTTGAATGTCAGCTTTCCGGAACTGAAGAGGACACTTGGGGGCCACAAGGTCTATAGGTGTTCGCTCTTCTGGCGGGCCCGTCAGCTTGACCCTGCAGCCTTGTTGGGTTAGATTCAAACTCGGAAACGCAGAGCGTGGGGCCTGGACTGCAAATGGTGGTCGGAGCAGCCTTCTGCCCATCCAGTCAGGCAAACCGGTAGCTTCATAATAAACAGAGGGAGGGAGATTGCCATGCCGTTCTACGAGAGAGGCGATACCCGAATTTTCTACGAAGAGACTGGGTCTGGATTCCCATTGATGATCATCCCCGGTGGCGGGCTGAACTCAACAATAGAGGGACTACGCACATCCCATCCTTTCAACCCCCTGGAGACTTACAAGGACGACTTCCGCTGCATCGCTGCTGACTTGCGCAACGCCAACGGTGGCCAGTCCAGCGGCCCTCTGGAGATTGACCGTCCCTGGGATTCCTATTCTGATGATCAGCTTGGCCTGATGGACCACTTGGGAATCGACAAGTTCCTGGTGATAGGGTTCTGCATTGCCGGTCCAATGATCCACAACCTGCTCAGCCGGGCCTCGGACCGAATCGTGGCGGCGGCGATGATGCAGCCCAGTGGTTTCAGGCCGGAGATACCTGACCTGTTTTACCAGAACAACATTACCGGGTGGGGACCGCCACTGTGCGACAAACGGCCGGAAGTGACCATGGAATTGGTGCATGACTTCCTGACCAGCATGTACACGAACCGGGGGGATTTCGTATTCACGGTTACCCGAGACTTCGTCCGGTCCCTGCAGACTCCTTTGTTGATTGCCCCGGACGATGTGCCTGCCCACCCCTACGAGGTGGCAATGGAAGTGGCTGGCCTGGCCCCCAACTCAGAAGTGACCATATATCCCTGGAAGGACACCCAGGAACATATTGACCAGACCGTCGCCCATGCCCGGCGATTCCTGAAGACCCACGAACCCGTGGCCGCCAAGGCGTAAGCAGTTTGGTGGAATGGTCTGTTAGCCCCCCCATAATTTGCTGGCGGCATAAGGCTTTTCCGTGACTCGGTGACAAACTCAGGGGCGCATTGTTATGCGCCCCTGCAACATTTTCCCAGGTCCCGTGCCTGCGATAGGAAGGTCAGCCCACCGGCAGTTCCTTGCCAGTGTTTGAAGCCTCCTGAATGGTATCGATAAAGCGGTGCAGTTCTACCGCGTCATCAAAGGTGGGCAGACGGTTCTTTCCGGTTCGCACTGCATCGGCGAACAGGGCATACATCTGGCCCACGTTAAAGGGGTCTCCCTCAGGGAAATCCGACGGAACGAAGCGGAACCGGTCCGGAATCTCCAGATCCTGCAGTTCATGGCTCCTCTGTGCTCCTTGAACCCGCAGCATCTCTCCACGCTGGGATGACACGCTGCCCGTAGCTACAAGTGTTCCTTCCCTGCCGTAAATCTCCATTCGATAGCCGCTGCCAGCCCAGGGCGCCGCACCCACGTGTACCGATGCTGCTGCACCGCTCTTCAATTGTCCACTGACCCGTATGTTGTCTGGAGAGGTGACTTCCACGAATTGTTCCGTATCGGTTTCATACCATTGAGGCGCCTGGGTGCTTACCATGCACGATACCCTGGCGAAGTCCCCCGCCACAAAGCGCAAGGCGTCAATGACATGACCGTTGGCGATGGTCAGCGTGTTGGCCCCGAGGCTGGCGTCGCGTTGCCAGGTACGGCTGGATGGGCGGGCTAATGTACCGTCTCGCATGGTGGTCAAACTGCAGGACAGGACCTCGCCTACATAGTCCTGCTCTATCAGTTCCTTGATGAACATCAGCGCCGGGCTGACCCGGGACTGCAGGCCTACCGCCGTATGTACGCCCTTTTCCCGTGCCAGGTTAGCCAACTCCACGGCTTCGGCCGTATTTTTTCCCAGCGGCCACTCGGTATAGACGTGCTTGCCTGCCTCAATGGCGGCCCGGGTGGGCTCATAGTGGGCGGGAACCCGGACGACCACTGCCACTGCGTCAATATCCGGCGAGGCGGCCATGTCCCTGAAGTCGTGGAATGCCAGTTTGGCATTAAAGGCCTGGCGGGCCTCCTCTGCGCTTTCCGGTCGAGTAGTGCAGACTGCTGTAAATTCGACATCCGGACTAGCCAGAAGGGCCGGAAAGTGGGATTGGGAAGCCCACGACGAATTTACGTTGGCCCCAACGAAGCCCAGGCGAATCTTGTCTGGCATAGGTTGTTCTCCTTGAGTATGAAGTATTGCTATAGTTCCCTGAGTCTGATTTTATGTGCCTGGCTTGCCTGCCCTCAGTTATGCGGTCTCTATGCTCTCGGCGCTTTCCAGTTGCAACTCCTGGATTGAGATGTCCCGCATGACATATTTCTGGATCTTCCCGGTCACTGTCATGGGGAATTCACTGACAAATTTGACATAACGAGGCACCTTGTAGTGGGCGATTCGATCCCGGCAGAAGTCCCGAATCTCATCCTCGGAGGCTTCCTGTCCCGCTCGAAGCATTACCCAGGCCATGATTTCCTCCCCGAACCGCAGGTCGGGTACGCCGATGACCTGGACGTCTGCCACTTTGGGGTTCGTGTACAGGAACTCCTCGATCTCGCGGGGGTAAACGTTCTCGCCGCCGCGAATTATCATGTCCTTGGAACGGCCCGTTATTTTGTAGTAGCCGTCGGCGTCCACCGTGGCCAGGTCTCCGGTGTGGAGCCAGGCATCAGCATCGATAGCAGCTTCGGTGGCTTCGGGCATTTTGTAATAGCCCTTCATGTTCATAAAGCTCCGGGAACAAAGCTCGCCCTGCACTCCGGTCGGCACCTCAATGCCGGTGTCAGGATCGACAATCTTGACTTCGACGTAGGGTATGGCGGTGCCCACGGTTGACACCCGGCGGTCTATGCCATCGTCGGAGCGGGTCAGGGTGATAATAGGGGCGGCTTCGGTTAGCCCGTAACCCACAGTCATTTCCCGGCATCCCATCCGGTCTATCACCTGGCGCATCACTTCTATCGGGCAGGGCGACCCAGCCATAATTCCGGTTCGGAGGGACCCAAGATCGAACCGGTCAAATTCCTCGTGCTCAAGCTCAGCGATGAACATGGTGGGGACGCCGTGAATGGCGGTGCATCGCTCCTTTTCCACTGCTACCAGGGCCTTTTCAGGTTCGAAGTATTCCGATGGCACCACCATTGCTGCCGCCGCAGTGGCGCAGCACAAGGTTCCAAGGACTGAGCCAAAACAGTGGTAAAAGGGAACCGGAATGCAGAGGCGGTCCTCCTCAGTAAAGCGAAGGCCCTCCCTGGTGTAGGCGGCGTTAGCGACCAGGTTGTGGTGAGTCAGCATCACCCCCTTTGGGTTGCCGGTAGTTCCCGACGTGTACATGATGCAGATTACGTCGTCAGGGTGGCACTCGGCCTCCCGCTGATCCAGGGCCGCAGGGGTGATTTCCTCCCCCAGGTCCCGCAGGCTTGACCAGGCAATCATCCCTGCCGGCGCTTCTACTGACGAGCCATCGTGGGGCTGGATGAAGACGACATTTCGGAGGTTGGGCAACTTTTCGCAATGGAGTTGCCTCGGAGTTGAAGCGGCCAGCTCCGGAACGACTTCCTGAAGCATTCCAACGTAGTCTGACGTTCGGAAATTGCCGATGAGCATCAGGGCGGCAGCATCGGACTGCCGCAACAGGTACTCAAGCTCGTGGGTTCGGTAGGCCGGGTTGACGGTGACCAGGACTGCTCCGATCTGCGCGGTGGCGAACTGGGCCACCACCCACTCGGGGTAGTTGGTAGCCCAAAGGGCCACGTGGTCGCCCTTGCCGATACCCAGGGATATCAACCCGCGGGCGACACGGTCGCACTCTTCCTTGAACTGGCTCCAGTTGTACCTGATGTTCCAGTCCACGTGGACCAGGGCGTCCCGGTCACCAAACAATTTCGCCTGGCGGTCCAGTAGTTCTCCAATGGTCATTTTGAGGTCGGCGGGGCTGGTCATGGCTGGCCTCCATCGGTGGGAGTGAGTCCAATATAGACCTGCCGACTGAATTGGGTCAACGAAAATGAGAAGTCGCCCTCGGATAAGGAAGCCCCCTTCGGCGCTTCTGGCGAGGGGGCTTCTCAATATCGGCAAACGCAGGCGGGGCTTCTAGGACAAGTTCTTCTCCAGGAAAGGCCAGATTTTGCTCCAGCCGTCCACGGCCTGTTCCTGGCGATACATGGGCCGATCGTAATAGAAGAATCCATGGCCCGCACCGTCATAACGGTGAAACTCGTAGGACTTGTTGTGTTTCTTTAACTCAGCTTCATGCTGGTCCACCTGTTCTGGAGTGGGCGCCGCGTCCTCATTGCCGAACAACCCCAGCAGAGGGCAGGACAGGTCGGCAGTGTAGTCAATGGGGGCTACCGGCTGATTGGCCGTCAAGTCGTCACCGGAAGCTACGACTCGCCCTCCCCAGCATTCGACGGCAGCGTCAAATCCATCGATCCGGCAACCGGAGAGGAAGGTCAGCCGCCCGCCCGAGCAAGTGCCAAATACGCCAACCTTTCCATTGAGATTTGGGAGGGTTCGAAGGAAGCGCAATGCTCCTTCAATGTCGCCCAGCGCCTGCTCATCGGGTATGCCGCCTGACTCGCGAACACTGGCGCCGATTTGGCTGGGGTCGCCGTGGCCGTTTCGGTGGTACAAATTGGGTGAGATGGTCAGGTAGCCGTGGTGGGCGAAGCGGCGAGCCGTCTCCCGGTACCATTCGTCCCAGCCCGGCGCGTGGTGAATGAGCACCATCCCGGGGAAGGGACCAGCGCCCAGGGGTTTGGCAATGTAGGCCCCAATTGAATCACCATTGTGGCCCTGGACCGTGGTTGTTTCCGCTATCATCCCTTCGTACATGTCAGTGGTGTACATACGCATACTCCTTTAGTGGGGATAGCCCTAGCTTGAAACTGATTCTTGCCCAAGTCAAGACCTGACTTGTGGTCCGCCACCATTGGGGACGTATAGGTCTGCCGGCCTGCAGGATCGTCAGGACAGCCGCCATCACAGCGATATCGGCCCTGCCTTAGGCTGCAATTGTGGTTCGGAGCACCAATTGGCGTTAAACTGTGGGCATTGACAGCCGGAAAGGCAAAGAAGGGCTGTTTGAAGTCTGGCCCTGCAGTCATCGCAGCCCGTTGTCTTTTTCATAGCGGCAACCCTGTGCCCGACCGGTACCTCAGTGTAAGGAACTTTGCCAACGATCTAAAGAGGTGAGTAAACATCATGACCAATCAACCTTCTGCCTCAAAGGGCGAACTGGCCGGCCGTTCCAATTCCACCATCGAAGGTTACAGGCAAGCGCTTTTTGAATTATCGCTGGATGTCCATGCCCACCCGGAGCTTAACTACCAGGAACATTATTCCGCAAAAGCGCTTGCCAACTTCCTGGAAAGTAATGGCCTGCCCGTGGAGCGAGGCATTGGCGGGGTGGAAACTGCCTTCCGGGCCACCATCCAGGGGGAAGGCGGCGATGGCCCAACAATTGCTGTCCTGGCCGAATATGACGCGCTGCCGGAGATTGGGCATGGCTGCGGCCACAACCTGATTGCCATGGCAGCAATGGGCGCTGCGCTAGGTCTAAAGGCCGGCGCCGAGGCGTTGCCAGGTCAGGTGATGATCATCGGTACTCCCGCTGAGGAAGGAGGGGGCGGCAAGATCAAGCTGCTTGAGGCGGGCGTTTTCGAAGGGGTGGATGCTACCCTGTCGTCCCATCCCTTCTCTAACCGGACGATAATTCCCGCAGCGGCCCCGAAGGGAGAAAGCTGGAGCCTGGCCATGGTGGGGTATCGGTATATGTACCACGGTCGCGCAGCCCACGCCGCGGCGGCCCCTGAAGCCGGCATCAACGCGCTGAACGCAGTAATTCACCTCTTTACGGGCATTGACGCCCTGCGCCAGCACTTGCGTGACGATGTTCGCATGCATGGTGTTATCACGGATGGCGGAATGGCCCCCAATGTGGTGCCCGAATTTGCCGCCGCCAACTTCATGCTCAGATGCCGGGACCGGCGTTACCTGGCCGACGAAGTGGTCGGCAAGGTGCTGAAGGTGGCCGAGGGCGCGGCAGCCATGACCGGGGCCAGCCTGGAAGTGGAAGAGTTCTATCCATTTTACGAGAATGTCCAGCCTAATGTTGTCCTGGCCCAGGCGGTGGCTGCCAATGCCCGCGCTCTTGGCTTCAGGCTGGATGAACCACTGCCGGGCCGTCCGGGCAGCGGAGCGTCGACCGATTTCGGCAACGTTAGCCACTCCATGCCTGCCTTTGAACTGAGATATGCCGTCAGTGAGCAACCGGTGGCCTCCCATACACGGGATATGTGCGTTACCGCCGCCACCGATCTGGCCTTGTCCAACGCTCTGACCGTAGCCAAGACGCTGAGCCTGACGGCCAGTGACCTGCTGTGCGATCCAGGACTGGTGGACGCTGCCAGGGCCGAATTTGCCGAGCGGGCAAGCTGACGGAGCCTGCGTCGGGCCAACGATTGCGGTGGTCTGGACGTCAAAGGTGAGCCCGACCCTGTTACACCGAGGCTGATGAGGCTTATTGCCCCTACAACTGAGCCCCATTTACAATCGAAAGGACTAACGGCGATCCTGCGATCAAGAGCCGAAAATCTACAATAATCAGGGAGTGACAGCTATGGAATTTGGACTATTTATGATGCCGCTGCATCCGCCCCACCGGACCTATGCCGACTCCTACGACCGGGACCTGGCCCTGATTGTTGAGGCGGACCGGCTTGGCTACCACGAGGCCTGGATCGGCGAACACATTACCGAGCGATGGGAGAACGCTCCGTGCCCTGACCTTTTGATTGCCAAGGCGCTGGCAATGACGGATCAGATTCGGCTGGCCACCGGCGTCACTCTCCTGGCGATTCACAACCCAGTGGAAGTGGCTCACCGCATTGCCATGCTGGACCACCTGTCCCGGGGACGCATTTACTGGGGAATCGGCCACCGGGCCATCCCCACCGATCTGAAGCTCTTCGGTGTGGGAGCAGACACAGGGGTCGATGTCAGGGAGCGTTCCGCCGAAGCTCTGGATGTAATCCTTAAGATTTGGGAATCCGACGGCAAGTTTACCTACAACGGCAAGTATTTCCAGGTTGACGCCCCCGAATTGGACCCGGTCATGGAGCGGGGTCTGCACATGAAGCCTTACCAGCAGCCCCACCCACCCATAGGCGTGGCGGCAACTTCGCTGGCGTCTGGTTCCATCCGTGTGGCCGGCGAGCGGGGCTGGATTCCCATGAGCAGTTCCAACCTGGCTCCCCAGCACCTGCGAGACCACTGGACGGTGGTGGAAGAAGGCGCCGAAGAGGCTGGCAAGGACTGCACCCGTCGGGACTGGCGTATTGGCCGGGACGTATTTGTCGCCCGGACTCCCGAACTAGCAAGGGAACGTGCCAGGGCTGTCCTGGGCCGCAACTACATCCAGCATCAGCTACCCAACCGCCAGGGTTCAGGGTTGCTTAATTCTACGAAGATTGATCCGGAAATGCCCGATGAAGCGGTGGACGTGGACTACATGATGGAGAACATCTGGATTGTCGGTGATCCCCAGGAGTGCGCCGACCGCATCCGGGACCTCTACGAGCGGACGGGCGGCTTTGGGCATCTGCTGGCCATCACCCAGGACCCTGATGACCCGGACTGGGAGCACGAATGCCTGCAACTGCTTATGGAAGAAGTTGGGCCGCGGATCTCAGATCTGCAGGGAGAGTAGATAGCACTGGGATATGTTCACGCCGATGGAGCCCCCCGTCAGGGATGGTAAATCTCACCTTTTCAGACTTGGGCTGCAAACCGCATTAGTTGGGTAGCAAACAGGTGAGACGGTACACCTCTCCGGCTTTTGTCCCTTCATCCCACTATCTCGATTCAGGTGGCTTGGAGGCCCCTTGGCGGGAAGGGCCGCTGGGCCACAATGCGCTGGCCTCAACCACAAGCGGGTATGCCAGCCATTCCCAACTGGAGCGATTCCGGCACCAGCAATCTCCCCAGCTGGCAGTTTCGCGTTACCACTGGGCCCTATACAAAGAGGCCGCCCGCAGAGGGGCTATAACTTCGATCGCCAAGAGACAAGGTATGCTGCCGTTGGAGCCCCTGATGTTGAGATGTCCGAGGGCCTGTTGCGCTATGTGCTGGGCCATCTTTCAGCCAGGTTGCGGCAACATTCTTCGGCAAGCTCGGACCTCTTGAAGGTCCCTGACATTCCCGAACCACATACCTTGATTGTTACTGGGGCGGTACCAGTGGCCCTGTGGGATCGGGTTAAGAGCCCGGGTGGGTATGACTGCTCTCGGCAGTCACTGGAGCGGCCCTTGGGGGACGCTAGCGGGTTGCGTTCTTCTGCGAGTGCCTTCGCCACGCCCTTAGCGTGAGGCGCGGCAGGAAGCTGACTACAAGAAAGATCAACCTGGCAAGCAACACCAGCGAGACTACCACATCCGAGAGCAATCCACCTCTTTGGGCCTGCTCCCGGCGGTAATCAGATTCGGCCTGCCAGTATCTTTGGTCAGGTGGAGTTGGTGGCATAGGAGGTATTTCCATGGTTAAGCCCCCTTGCTTTCAATGTGAGCCAACTATATCACAACCAATTTTATGGCAGGTCGAAGGGGGAGGACTGTCAGGTAATCGCGCGTAAGGGAGTCACACACATCAAAAGAGCAGACCAGACTTCTGGAATTGACACTCTCCTCTGTTCAGACTGCATATCGCACCCCTACCATTGAATAAATTGGAGAACTCGAAAACACTGGGTAGTATGGTCAAACCCATTTCTTGGTCAGGGCGTACCATAAAGCATTGGCGGCGATACCCTTTCAAATACAGTTATTGCCCACCACTGGGAAGGACTCCCTACGTACCACGGTCTTTCGATTGTATGGGTGCAGACTCTTCCTTCACTTGCCCTAAGCTTGTCGAAGAGCCCACCACCAACGATTTACGGCAAAGGCCATCAATCCGCCTCCGTTCCCCTTCTTGGATAACCACCTTCCATTTGACACCACCCCCTTTCCACCCTGGATAACCCGCCCCTACCATTAAGAAACAATACCAGGAAAGGACCAGCCGCCCGGGCACAAACCCCGTCGCCAATAACCCCTATCATCTTGGGCAAAACCGGAGAATCCAGAATCAATGCCTGAAACCATGTCCCGTCAACCCCAGTCACAATTCCTTCCTCGCCCCTTGGGAAAGGGGCACAAGATGAGGGAAACACCCTTTCATCAACCTGTAATCTGCCCCCATCCCCAGCTACAAAATAACGGGAAACGAAAGGAAATAACAGGAGAAATCAAAATTCACCCCTTTTTCACGTAGGGGCGGGTTTGAAACTCGCCCTTGACCCTGGCAACAAAGAAACCCGAACGAACCGCAACCAACGCAAGAACCAGACTCACCCCTCGCCCTTTCGGACAAGGGACGGGTGCAGGGTCTTTCGATTATTTTGGTAGAGTCTCTTCCACCGTTCGCCCTGATCCCGTCGAAGGGTCGCCCGGAATGGTTCTCCAAGCTCACCACGAATGGACTCGATGAGTTGCCACCGACAATCGAAAGACCCTGCCCTACGTACGAGTTGACAGGAAATGAAGAAGATTGACGGGGTAAAATCATTTTTCTAAAGGGTACTGGCAGGGCAATTTTGGCAGGGTTATTTTGAGACGAATGCGGAGGCTGACCGCGAAAGGGCCTTAAGGCGGTTCGCAAGCGCTGTGCTACCATTGAGATTGAGAAACGGAAACTGAACTGTAGAGGAGTTTAGCAAGATGCCCCTCATTCCAAAGCTTGGGCGCGGCAGAGGCATTGCCGTAGTTGAGGTTTACGGTACCATCGGCGGCAGGGTGCGCGAATCGGTCTATGCCAGGTTGTTCTCCGATGTAGCAACCAGCAAACGATACCGTGCCCTCTTGCTGGATATTCAGTCGCCCGGAGGGTCCGCGGCGGGGTCTGAGTTGCTGTACTACAGTCTGAAAAAGGTGGCAGCGCAAAAACCGGTAGTGGCCCACATTCGCAACCTTGGCGCTTCCGGTGGATATTACCTTGCCTGTGCTGCCAATCGGGTTACCGCATTGCCGACGTCCCTGGTGGGTTCCATTGGCGTAATTTATGCGCGCCCCATACTGGAACAACTCCTGGCGAAGGCGGGAGTGGAATTTTCGGTAGTCAAAGGCGGCCGGCTAAAGGACATGGGTGGCTTCTGGCGGGGCCCAACTGAAGAAGAGTCGGAGAAACTTCAGGAACTGATTGGAGAGGTTTACGAAAACTTCCTTTCCGTAGTGAAGGATGGACGTTCCCTTCCGGATGAACAGGCCCGCGAACTCGCCACGGGAGAACTTTTTACCGCCCGCCGGGGCAGGGAACTGGGCCTCGTGGACGACCTGATCGACTTCGAGCAGTCCTTGCAACTGGCGGCCCAACTGGCTGGTATTGAATCCGGAAAAGCGCGTCCCAGGTGGCTGCGGCCCCGTCGCGCCCTGTCGGAAAAGCTTACCGGACGCCCCGCAAACCGGGCCATCGGCGCCAACCTTCTGGGAGTCGATTTGCAGCGGCTGTTAAACGGCGGCCTGTACTATCTGGAACCCTCCGCCTTGCTGGGTTCCCTGGACGATTAGCAATCTTCTGAGTCGTAGTAGTCGCCTGGCTGTTGTTACCAGCCAGCGTCGTTGGGGCGCAGACCCATCATGGCCTGTCCACCGAACTCGTAGTTGGAAAGCAGGCCGGCGCCATGCTGAACCACTACATGCACATCCCTCCACCTCCGCTCCAGGCCGTTGCTTCGGTGGATGGCGTTCGTGCCTGCGGCGTGAAACAGAATGTCCACCGCCCGGGCTGCCTGGTGAATGGAGTGGGTTATGGCTAGCCTCGCCTGCGCCAGTTCGGGGCTGGGCGTGGGCATATCTTCAGAGAACGAGTCCCAGGCGCTGGCCACTGCATCCAGCAGGTAAGACCGGGCGCCGCTGATTATTGCCTCTGCCTCGCCCACCTTGGCCTGCACCTGCGGTCGGTCCCTAAGCAGGGTCGTGGATATTGTGGTCCCGGAACCGGAAGCCATTTCCTTAAAGGCATCCATTGCTCCCCGGGCCGTGCCCAGGGCCACCGCGGAAACCAGTACCCAGATAGCAATCAACATCGTCCGGGGGTGGTAGAGGAACCCTGCCTCCAGGGGTGGGTCGTAAAGGCGGAAGGAGCGTTCTTCCGGGACAAAGACGTCATCCAGAACAAAGTCGTTGCTTCCGGTGCCGCAGAGGCCCACAACATGCCAGGTGTCATGCACCGTCGCAGTCTCGATGGGGGTAAACAGCATGACCGTGGCCGGTCGGCCTGCCTCGGTCATGCGAGGGCCGTCGTCATCAATAATTCGGGAGTTTACGAACAGCCAGTTGGCATTGGAAATCCCGCTGGCGTAATCCCACTGCCCGCTGACGCGATAGCCGCCGGGAACCGGTCGGGATTCGCCAATGGGCCGGAAGGAACCGGCGCAACGGAAGTCGGGCGGTACCCCGAACATTTTGCTGGCAGCTTCAGGAGTGAAGTTTCCCGTGAACAGGGCGCCCCCATTGGACAGCAGTCCGCACCACCCGACCGATGCCTCTGCCTTGGAGACTTCTTCAATAACCTCGTAGGCGGTTATGGGGTGGAGTTGAGGTCCGCCCATGCTGGCAGGCAGGAAAAGCCGGTAAACGCCAGCCTTATCCACCAGCTTTGCCAGGCTGTCTGGAATGTGACGCTCCCCGTCCATTTCCTTCCGAGCGGCCACAATGTGGGGGGCCAGACTTCGGGCGTCGGCCAGGAATTTCTCGGCTATGGAGTGTTTGACTTGCATATTCAATTACTAGAAATCACCAAGGAATCGAGGGGGCTATCCTGCTGATGTTCAAGGCCATGAATCGAGGGGGCTATCCTGCTGATGTTCAAGGCCATATCTTGTTTCCGGTGAGGTAAGCAAATTGTTGGATTAATAGTCTTGACCCGCGCAGGAACTGCATTAAGGTAAGGGTTAAGGGCATTGACCGCATTAACGGGGGCGGGTCATCCCACGATGGTCTTGGCCTCTTGCCACAGGGCTTCTTTCTCGTCCAGGGGCAAATTCTCGAAATCCAGGTGTCGCTCCTCGGCAAGCGCCTCCATCTGCAGATAACGGTGCCGGAAACGACCGTTGGCCTGCCGAAGGGCGTCTTCCGCTTGCACGTCCTGCCAGCGGCACAAATTCACCATCACCATCAGCATATCGCCCAGTTCGTGCGCCTTCTCGGAGTCTGTGGATGCCTGACGGAATTCGTCAACCTCTTCGACTATCTTGTCCAGCACTCCGGAAACATCCTCCCACTCGAAGCCCATCCGCGAAACACGGTCCTGCATCAACTGGGAATAGCTCAGGGCCGGCAGTGCGTTGGGAATGCCGTCCACCGGAGACTTGCGAGCTCCCTGTTGAGCCCGTTCCGCAGCCTTCAACTGCTCCCAGTTGAGTTCTACTTCCCGCGCATCGGAGACGCTGGTATCCCCGAAAACATGAGGATGTCGGCGCACCAGCTTGCCGTTAATGGCGGTCAAAACATCTGCCAGGGTAAAGTCTCCTGCTTCCCTGGCAATATCCGCGTGGAACGCCACCTGGACCAGGATGTCCCCAAGCTCTTCGGCCAGCAGGGGTGGCGATTCCTGATCGATTGCTTCCAAAGCTTCGTAGCATTCCTCTAACAGGTGCCGCTTTAGGGATTCGTGGGTTTGCTCCCGATCCCAGGGGCAACCTCCCGGGGCGCGCAGTCGGGACACGATGCTCACTAAAGTCTGGAATTGCCCCAGGTCTTCTTCAGTGAATGGTTGGGAGGATTGGTTGCTGGTCATGCGAGGATTATAGTGGCAGGCCATTGATTGCTCAACTGCGCAAAGCAATGCTAGTGTAGTTGTGGTTGGTGGCCTAAGACACTATCGAGTCTTGTCAGGCCCTACTGGTTACAGATACCTTAGCAATTTCTTGCAGGATTGGCAGAATGCAAACCAGGCGTCCGAAATTTCCGCCATATGTAGTTAAGGCAGTAGCTGTCCTGGTCGTCCTTTCTGTGCCGCTGTTCCTAATTTCGGCCAGCGTAGCCTGGGCTGTAAACGACCCCGGTCTTTACCGAAGAGGGTTCGAGAAGTACAACATTTCGGTTTACTCGGGCATCACAAGTGACGATCTTAACAGGGTGGGATACGACTTAAGAAGGTATTTCAATTCGTCGGAAGAGCCCTTGAATGTTGTTGTATCGGTTTATGGCCAGGAAAGAGAGCTATACAACGAACGTGAAGTCCACCATATGCGGGACGTGAAGGGACTGGTCAGGGGTGTCTATTGGGTAGCAGCCGTCACACTCCTGCTGATGGTAGTTGTAAAGGGAGCGGGCTATTACTTTTGTCGGTGGAACTTCACATGGCCTATGGCTCGATGGGGACTGTATGGCGGATTGCTGACGCTGGGAATCGTGGCAGTTGTGGGCCTGTTTGCCCTGGTGGGGTTTGACTCCCTTTTCTTACTTTTCCACCAGGTCAGCTTCACAAACGACCTGTGGCAACTGGACCCCCGGACCGATTACCTGTTAATAATGTTTCCCCAAGGCTTCTGGTTTGACGCCACAATACGGGTGGCGCTCACCACCATTCTGGGGGCGGTGGCGCTGTCCGCCATTAGCGGGGGATACATCTTCTACATGAACCTTCGAAATCGCCCACCCCAAGCCGCAGATTTGAAGGATGCAGGCAGTTGGGGAGACGATTCCTGACCGGCAAATCACCTGGGAAAAGCGCTCGGTCTGCCTGGCAACACAGTCGGGGCCACCCTGGCCCGGAAAATGGCAAGGCCACGAGGTGCGCCCAGGTCGGACCCAACCGGCTTTCGGCCCTACCTTGACTATCAACCCTTTCGTCAGTTACATTTCCGGTGAATTACCAAAGAAATCAGCCAGGAGGAAGGCACATTATGCCAATTTACGAGTACCTTTGCCCCACCTGCAGCCACAAGTTCGAAAAACTGCAGTCCATGAGCGCCACGGGCGCTGATTGCCCCCAGTGCGAGCAGCCCGCCAAGCGAGCGCTGTCCGTTTTCGCATCCATCAGTTCCGGGGAGTCTTCAGGAGGCAGCGAGTTCAGCCAAATGCCAGTTCCTCCCATGAGGGGTGGCGGTTGTTGTGGCGGAGGCTGCTTCCACTAGTTTTTTGACCATAGACCTTGGGCGGCTACCGCTCCGGTCAACCTTGACACCCAATTTGGCAGGTGTCAGACTAGCCCATCGGCCGGTTTGAGCGGTTTCGTAATGCGGTCGGGTTTAGACGGCTAAAAAGCTAACATAAACGGGGAGGAAAATTCATGGCAGACGTCAAGGTAGAAGTCCGAGCCAACGGGCCCAATCGGGTGACCGGCCCGATAGAGATCGTTGACCAGGCTGGCAACAACTACGAAATTCCCGAAGGACAATGGGTTTCTCTGTGCCGCTGCGGCGCTTCCAGCAACAAGCCCTTCTGCGACGGCGCCCACCGCGACGCAGGATTTGAGGCCCCCAGCGAAGCTCAATAGATTATCAATTCGGGACACGGTCCCCAATTCAGGGACGGAATTGAGAACAGAGGGTCGGCGACAGCCCAGCAGGGCCGGTTTCCGGCCCTCTTCTGTGTTCCCCTCCCTGCCGGAATTTCCCATCCAGTTCTATAATGAGTTGTCCGGCTGAAAACCGGGAACAGGGAGGATTCTCAGTGGTTTCCACCAACAAGATTAACGAAGCAGCCCACGAACTTTTCTCCCAATACCAGGCCCGCCTGCCTTTTACGGCCCTGCCGGGCCCCTGGGGCATTGACTCAATCGCCGAGGCTTATGCAGTACAACGGGAATACCTGAAGCTTCTGGCGGAAGTACAAGGTGAAGTAGCAGGCTACAAGCTGGCCTACACTACAGCTTTAATGCAGCAGCAGGCAGGCTGGGACGAGCCCTGTGCCGGCGGCCTGATGGCGACAACTGTCTATCACTCACCAATCACATTAAGGGGAAGCAACTACCGTCGGCTGGGCTTTGAGTGCGAAATTGCTGTGAGGCTGGGCTCGGACCTTCCACCGTCGGGAGCTCCGTACAATCGAGAGGGGGTTTCGGGGGCTGTGGAATTGGTAATGACAGCCTTTGAAGTAATTGATATGCGGCTGCCGGAAGGAGTGCACGGTCTGGTCCGGACGTTGACTTCGGTGGCAACCAACATTTCCAATGCCGGAGCAATACTGGGTCCGCCTGTAACCAATTGGCAAGCTCTTGATCTGGCGGCGGCCAAAGGGGTTGCAACAGTTAACGGCGAGGAAGTCGGCTACGGTTACGGCTCCGACGTAATGGGGCATCCGTTTGAACCCCTGGCCTGGCTGGCCAACAAGCTGGCGGAGGGTGGAGAAGGGCTGCCCGCCGGCGCCATAGTTATCACTGGCAGCATCGTGCCGCCCAAGTTTCTGGAAAGCGGAGACCGGGCCGTGGTGTCGGTTGAGGGATTAGGGGAGGCTACCCTGACCGTTGATTAACACATTGGTGCTCGCCGGTAATCTAAACAAAAGGGACGGCCAGAGCGACCGTCCCTTTTCCATTGAATGCCGCGTAGTGCGGACCGCCGGTTAGGACCTAGTGGGTGCGACGCAGTTGACGTATCCCCCGAACCGAGGTCAAGCGTTCCTCGGCTACCCTGTCTGCGGCCAGGAATGTGGGAATTTCCTCCCGCTTTGAAGTATGAATTACCCGTTCCATTACCTCGTATATTCGCTCGGTCTTCTCGCGAGCCAGGTCAGGATTATAGGCCAGTCCCACCTCGGCGGAAACGTTAATTATGCCTCCGGCATTTACCACGTAGTCAGGAGCATAGAGGATGCCCCTGCGGTGAAGATTCTCTCCATCGGAATCGGTCATTAGCTGGTTATTGGCGCCACCCGCCACCACCTGGCATGTGAGCCTTGGAATGGTTTCGCTGTTAATCACTCCACCCAGGGCGCAGGGGGAGAAGATGTCACACGGCACGTCATATATTTCATCCGGCGCGACGACTTTCAAGCCCATATTGCTGGCCTTCTCCAGCGCTCCCGGATAAACGTCGGTAACTACTACCTCGGCATCTTCCTCAAGCAGGTGTTGAGCTGTGTGGAAGGCAACCTTGCCGAAACCCTGCATGGCCACTCGCTTTCCCCGCAGGGAGTCAGTTCCCCAGGTTTCCCGGGCACAGGCCTTTATGCCCATGTACACTCCCAGGCCGGTCATTATGGAAGTGTCGCCGCTTCCTCCCAGAGACAGGGGCAAGCCCACCACATAGTCAGTTTCCTGGCTGACGAATTCCAGGTCCCGGCCGGTACTGCCCACGTCGGTGGTGGTCAGGTAGCGGCCGCCCAGAGTATCTACAAAGCGGCCATAGGCCCGGAGCAGGGCTTCCGTCTTTTGGGTATTGGGGTCGGCAATGATTACGCCTTTTCCGCCCCCGAGGTTCAGCCCTGCCGTGGCTGATTTGTAGGTCATGGCCCTCCCCAGCCGTAAGGCATCCCGCAGGGCTTCTTCTTCAGTAGCATAGGGCCAGATCCGGGTTCCGCCGCAAGCGGGGCCCAGGGTAGTGTCATGGATGGCAATAAGGGCCTTCAAACCCGAAGCCGGGTCCGCGCACATTACCAGTTGCTCGTAGCCAAAATCGCTCATGTATTCAAACAGTTGCATGTGAACCACCTCCAGCGGAGATTCGTGGTATAGGTTGCGGGGCCATGTGGATGCCCTCGCATATATTATTATACTAAATGATTAAAATTATGTCTTGCGAGGTAAGGGCGAGATTCCGTAACAAATGTTTGCGGATATGGTTGTAGCAGTTCATGTCTTCGCCAATGATTGTTGACACGAACGCTATCAAGCCTTTAAGTTGAGCTATTATGCTGAAAGCTGGAATTGTAGCCCCTGATTTTAAGATGTCGCTCGGTTCCGGTGGGGAGTTTTCTTCATCGGACTTCCGGGGCACCAACCTGGTTCTCTATTTCTACCCGAGAGCCTTTACTCCTGGTTGAACGGCGGAGGCCAGGGAGTTTGTAAACTTCCAAGATGCCTTTCAGGCCAACAACGCCCAGGTAGTAGGAGTCAGCCCTGACAGTGTCGAACGCGTCAAGAGGTTCGCAGAGGACTGCGGAATCACGTTTCCTATGGGCAGTGATTCTAAGGGCCTAGTGACCCGGCTTTACGATGTCAGGCGAAGATTCGGGCTGGGAACGTCTCGAGTCACTTACGTGATCGATGCTCATGGCATTATTAGAGACGTATTTCACAACGAGATCTCTATGTCTAGCCATGCCCTGCGGGCTTTACAAATGGTGCAGTCTCTCAATCAGTAAAGGACATAATAAGAAACTCCATGGCTCAGCTAGAAATGCCGAGGCTTGCTCGTCCGGGACAGCCGATTGGACCTTGTGTATACTGAGTTGGACACATAGGACGGTAAACGGTAAATGGAACTTTCCGTAAGATTTTTTGCTCTGTACCGGGAGCGGGCCGGTTGCAGTACTGCCCAGGTACCGGTCCCGGAAGGCTCCACCGTAGCCGACCTGGTAGTTGCTGTAAGGGAGCTATATCCCCGTTTGGCCCCACCGGATGTCAGCATCGTGGTAGCGGTAAACGAGGAATACGGTGAACCGGAGACCCTTCTCCAGGCAGGAGATGAGATTTGCCTGATACCCCCGGTTAGCGGAGGCCAGGCGTCACAAGCCCTTAACAGTTGCTCAGGGTCTGAGCGATGAGGTAATTGAGATGAGCGAGACGATTGTCATCACACACCATGAACTTAATCCTGAAGAGTTCACCGACCTTGTGCGAAGGGATACCAACGGCGCCGTTGTCACCTTCCTTGGTACAACCCGGGATACTTTCGAGGGCAGGAACGTTATTCGCCTGGAATACGAGGCCTACGAAGAGATGGCCTATCGTAAACTGGAGGAAATTCGCCAGGAGCTCAAGTCCGAGTTTGGCGTGGAAGACGTTGCAATTGGCCACCGAATCGGCGTAGTTGATATCGGGGAGATTAGCCTGGTTGTCGCGGTGGCTTCTCCTCATCGGAGTGAAGCTTTCTACGCATGCCATGAAGCAGTAAACCGCCTCAAGCACTCAGTCCCTATTTGGAAGAAGGAATTCTACGAGGGTGGCGAGCACTGGGTGGCCTGCGAAGACCATGAATTCACTGGAAGTGTGGAGACCCCCGAGACCTTGACTGTTTCCGCGGATAACGCCTGACCATTGCGCTCACGGCTACCCCTTCTACTGACGTTGACAGGAGCGTTTTCGCTTCTGGTTTTCCTGTTGCTCTCCATTCCCCCACCTATTCGCTCCAGCGAGCCTGCCACGCACTTACGTTTGTGCCGCATGGATGTGATTCCATGCCAGTATGAGCTGAATTTACCTTCAGGTGGAGAAGTAACTCTGGGTCTCCACCTGGAAGTTCGTGAGTCGCTGCCTTCATTAGCAAGCCCTAGCCTCGTTTCGTGGTATGTAAAGGCTGAGGTAGAGGGACAGGACGCCGTGAAGCTTTTGCCCCCTGGAGCCAGGGGGATGCCCTTTCAGGAACGGGGGCACCCGGATCTTGTCTTGAATGAGTGGAACTCTGTGACTACAGGCCGAGTTACCGAAAACAAGGGGCAAGAATTCTTTAGCTTTAGAAACACCTATGATTCAGAGCACGGCATACTCGAGTATGGTGTGGCGCTGTTGGATGCGGACGGCGATTCGAGAAGTGGCGATACCATTTCCCCTTCTGCCAGCGGGGAGAATCTGCTGGGATTGCTATCTGTAGAAGGGAATTCGAGTGGGAATGCACAGTTCACCGCAGATGTTACCGGACTCGCTGGTTCCAGGATTGCCGTCCTGGATGAACATAGTGACGTTCGGATAATGGATCTGGCTACCCGGACGCCCCTGGCAGTAGTGAATGTTGGCCCCTACGCGGAGAAAGCCAGGTTTGAAGGACAGGTATGGTCGGACATTCCCAGCCCCAGCGGTGAATTAGTTCCGTTCTGGAAACCATTTCAGATTGAAATCTGGAGTCCGGGCGCGGCGCCAACCTGGAAAGGAGGCTTGGACCAACCGCTGGTCACATACTTCAGCCTCGAAGCGGACAAGAGCGGTAGTTTCAGCGTTAGTGACATTTCTCCACTGTTAATTCAGCCCGGATCCTACGATCTGAGATTAAAGGGAGAGAGTACCTTGTCTGTGGCGGACTATGGCGTAGAAATAGACACTTCCGGCGGACTTCTATCGTCTCTGCCTGCCATAGTCAGGGCAGACTTTGGGCCCCTCCCCAGTGGGGATTTGAACGGCGATAACACTATCGGAGAGGAGGACCTGTCAGCCCTCAAGTCCGAATTTGGAATGCGTACAAAATCGGTTGAGGGAGGCACGGCGGCGGACCTGAATAGAGATGGAGTAATCGATGGGCAAGATTTCTCGTTGCTGGCCGTAAACCTTGGCAAGAGTGGCGGGTAATGGTGAGCGGGCTTGGCATTCAAGGGCTATGATTGGAGAACTTTTTCAAAGAGCCTTTGACGGCGTCACAGGGCGATAATGGCGTTCACTTCCGCCACCAGTTCGTTGTCCTGGCTCTCGACCCTGACCATGCACTGAACGGCATTCTTGGTCCCTTCCGTGTTCTTGCCTACCACGTGGCCGGACAGGCTGATAGTATCCTCAGGCATTACCTGGCTCAAGACCTTCAGGCTCAGACTGCTCCCATTGGCTGAGATGGATTGCAGGGGGAATCCCTTTTCCAGCAACTCGGTGGCGTACGAAAGCAGCGCCTGGCTTACCGCTGCCGTGTTGGCGAAACTTGCTGCACCGTCGCCGGGTTCCTCTCTTTTCGGCAAAATCAATTGCCGAAATCTGTCGATAGTATCTTCCGTTTCCCATTTGACGAGGATAGGCAATTCATCCCCTACATTGACCGAGTCGAAGGTTGTGTTCTTGGCCCACAGTCTCGCCAATTCGTTCACCGCCGATATAAGCTGTTGCGAAGCTGATACTGAGCACCCATTATCCACATTCAGATGACTTCGGCCAACCCGCAGGCAACACATTGAGTACGTTCGCAGCCCTGGAGAGTTATGCTAAACTTTGCTGTCTTGATTCCCAGCGAGGTTGAAGACCTCCCTGGTGAAAGTGTGTGGAGGCTCTAATCAATGACCACAATCGAAGATTCCAACAAGCGGGGCATGGTTGTTGTGGCCCACGCGGATGACGCCGAATGGGGCTGTTCTGGCACCGTGGCGAAGTTGTGCGACGAAGGCTGGGAAATGGTGTACGTCCTGTGCACCGACGGCAGCAAGGGTATTGATGACCCGAAAATCAGCTCTGACGAGTTGATAAGGATACGAGAAACAGAGCAAACCAATGCGGGCAAAGTCCTGGGGCTTCACGAGGTTGTGTTTCTGGGATACGAAGATGCCATGCTGCAACCCACCCTGGATCTTCGCCGGGACATAGCAAAACAGATCAGGCGTTACTGCCCCGACCTGGTAATCTGCCAAAACCCTGCGCGCGATCTGGTGGGCCGCGGGTATATCGGCCATCCGGACCACTTCGCGGCCGGAGAGGCTACCTTGTCGGCCATCTACCCAACTGCGCGGGACAGGCTGACATTCCCCGAACTCCTGTCGGAAGGGCTGGAACCCCACAAGGTCAAGGAACTCTGGATAATGGACCGGCAAAACGCCGACCAGTATGTTGACGTTACTGACTACATAGAAGTCGCGGTAAGTGCGCTGCGGGCCCATGCCAGCCAGGTGGAGTACGACGATGCGGAGAAATACCTGAAGGGTTGGCGAAGCGAGATTGGATCAGAGGTAGGCTTTCAGTACGCCGAAGCATTCAAGAGGTTTGTCCTGGGTTAGCGGATGCCGAAGAATCAGCAACAAAAAAGGCTGGGAATTGGCCCAGCCTTTTTTCTTGCCTGTAGAGTGAGACCGATTGTCCTTATGCGGGCTTGTGGGCTACCACCTTTACGCTGGCAACATTGAGCGAGATCCCTTCATCGTCGAACCGGATGTCCTCGTCCGTGGTCTCGACACCAACGAACCCGGCACGGACCAAACGGTCCAAGTACACAGATTTGTCCTCCGCTCCGCCAACGCACGCCACCCATGCTTCGGCGTCGGTTACCGAGGGACCCTCCGGGCTCAGGGCAACCATGTCTGAAACGTGCATTCGGCCGCCCGGCGCAAGCACGCGGAAGGCTTCCCGAAAAACAGCGTCCTTGTCTGGAGAAAGACATATGACACAGTTGGAAATGACCACATCAACACAGCCGTCGGGCAGCGGGATATTCTCCATTTCACCTTCGACAAACTCAACGTTGGTCAAGCCGGTGGTGGCCAGGTTTTTGTGGGCCAATTCAAGCATGTCAGGGGTCATGTCCAGCCCGGTTATGTGGCCGGACTCACCGACTTGCTGGGCAGCCAGGAAACAGTCAATCCCACCGCCCGAGCCGAGGTCCAGTACCCTCTCTCCTTGCTTCAAGTCGGCAAGAGCCGTTGGGTTGCCACATCCTGCGGAAGCTGCCACTGCTTCTGCGGGAAGGCCGGCAACTTGCCCTTCGTTATACAGGCGGAGGGCACGCTCCGTATCGGATGGGCCGCAGCATCCTGCGTCGCCATCAGCGTCGCCCTCGGCTGCTGAAAGTTCAATGACTCCTCGGGCACGGGCCCCGTAGCGTTCCTGAACGTAGTGTTTAATGTCATTCTGGTCTGTAGCCATGACGTTCCTCCACGAGTTAGGCAAGACTTCCGAATCGATTGCTTCAGGTAAGTGTCTGAATAGTCCACTGAGTATATGGTTTCACAGGGTTCCAGGTCAATTTGGCGCCAGTCAGAGGCAGCCTACAGGCCTTCTATTTCTAACGGGTTTCTATGGTAGAATGGGCCAAATTCCGTACTTAAGCTGAATAAGGTACGATTTGCGGTCAACTCTGCGCGGAGGGAACATATATGATCGACCAGGTTGAATTGATGAACATAGTAAACAAACACCGGGATAACGCGGTCGTTGTCCCCGCAATGCGGGCAAACATAGGCTGGGCTGAAGTGTCGGACAACATCGCCCGCGACGTTCCCGCCAGCGGTGCCATGGGCAAAACCAATTCCTTTGCCCTCGGTGTGGCGTTAGCCAAGCCCGAGGAGAAAGTGATTGTTTTTGATGGTGACGGCAGCCTCTTGATGAATTTGGGGGCACTGGTGACCATTGCTAATAAGGCCCCGACAAATCTCTACCATTTTGTATTAGATA
Source organism: SAR202 cluster bacterium bin22 (assembly GCA_002238505.1). Classification (GTDB taxonomy): domain Bacteria; phylum Chloroflexota; class Dehalococcoidia; order Lucifugimonadales; family UBA3495; genus Bin22. The sequence goes on from MPMM01000003.1 coordinate 33,929, forward strand.
ACGGGGTTTATGCCACAACGGGTGGCCAGGAAGTCCCCGGCGCTCAAACCACCGACTACGAGGAAATGGGCCGGTCGGCTGGCTATGCCAACAGTTATTCCTTCGACAACCTGGAAGACTTCGCAGTTCAAGCTGAGCAAATCCTGAGCGAAGAAGGTCCTTCACTGATTCACGTCAAGACAGTACCCAACATCCGCTACCCGGAAGAGAGGATGGGTGGCGGGAATAATCGACGCACTCCCCAGGCAATTCAAGAGTTGATGGAAGAATTCGGGCTGAAATAGGCCGGATTCCGGTTGGAGACCAATGGCGCTGGAACACCGGAAGCGACAAATGGGAATAGGCTGACAGAGGACAAGCGATGAAGATAACCGGCTTCAACACCAGGGTTGTGCGCGTACCGGCGGATAACCCCCTGGTGGACGGCATCCCAATTGGTCCCGGGACCAGGGACTTTGTGACCATAGAGCTCGATACCGACGAAGGAATAAAGGGCATCGGTTATTCCTTCATTCCAGGCATGGTAGGGAATCCGCTCTTCACGGCATTGAAGGTAACTGTCGATGCAATGTGCGAGATAATCATTGGCGACGACCCGATGGGTATCGAAGCCATTGTTGCTAAATTGAAGCGCCAAACGGGAACTATAGGGCCGGGCATGTTTAACTTTGCCCTGGCCGGGGTGGATGTCGCGTTATGGGACATCAAGGGCAAGGCTTTCGGGCTGCCAGTTGCCACCTTGCTGGGCGGCCACCGTGACCGGGTACCCACCTATGCCAGCGGCCAACTAACCCGCGACCGAAACCTTGAGTTTCTGGCTGACGTGGGTAGTCGCCTGGTGGAAAAGGGCTTCAAGCAAATGAAGACCCAGATGGGGGCCGAACCCTCAGCTGATGATGAAGTGGCACGCATCCGAGTTATGCGGGAAGCCATTGGGCCAGATATAGACCTGATGTGCGACATAAACCAGCTTTGGGACGTTAACCGCGCCATTTCTATCGGCAAGCAGGTTGAGGAGTACAATCTGTTCTGGCTGGAGGACCCGACCACCTACGATGATTACCAGGGTCTTGCCCGCATCGCCGATGCCTTGACCACCCCCCTGGCCTGCGGTGAGTACGTTTTCGGGATCGCTCCGTTCCGCCAATTGATTGAGAACCGATCCATAGACATTGTTATGATCGACCTGATGCGGGTGGGAGGCATTACCCAGTTTCAGAAGGTCGCTGGAATGGCGGAGGCATTCAACATGCCCGTGGTCAGCCACGTAGCCCCCGAAGTTCAGGTTCATAACGTGGCGGCTATTCCCAACGGCTTGACCGTGGAATATATGCCCTGGTCTTTGCAGTTGTTTGAGGAGACGCCCGCCATTGTGGACGGGGATATTGTGGTCCCCGACAAGCCGGGTCTGGGCCTGGCTTTCAGCGAGGAAGCAATGAGGCAATTCGCGGTGTAAACCTTTAGTGAGTCCAGATATTCGCTAGACCGGAAAAATTCCAAGCCAATGGCTGCCCATCGTAAAGTGGAGCGCCCAGCAGATCATCAGTTAGATTTGGAGCAGAAATCATGACCGCTCAGCTACGCATTTACACCATAAATCGGGGAATGATGGATTCCTGGCTTAAAGTATTCAACGAGCATATCCGGCCACTCCATGATAGGCTGGGAATTCCGGTAGTAAGTTCCTTCGTCAACGCTGACCGGACCGAGTTTATCTGGGTGCGTCGCTTCAACAACGCCGAGGAAATTCCTGACAAGGAAGCTGCCTATTTCGCTTCCCCCGAGCGCACGGCCCTGGGTGATATTCCAACCAGCCATATCGCCAAGATGGAGGTAAGGGTGATCGAAGAGGTTGTGGTCTGACATACGCCCCCGTTAGATCCCTTTGACGAGGCTGGGCGTATCACTTATTGGGTAAGGCTTATTGAAAGTGAGGTTCTTCACGGTGAGAACACTCAGGAAGATATGGCAGGTTGTAAGGGGAGCAGGCATTGTTGTGAGCGCCCGCCCGGCAGGTAGCTACGGTCAGTTCCTCTCTGACACAGTTCAATACCACCATTGAGGCCCGAGGCCATGACCCTCAGTTGAGGGTAAGGAATTTGAAGACAGGACTCCAAACAGTAACGGGATGCCGCAACAGGCATCCCGTTTTCATGTGGCCAACTTCTGTGGATCCAGGTCTGGGAAAGTTACAATTCTTTCACCATCTCTACGTGGGGAATGTCCACTTCAAGAAATACGTCACCCTGTTCGCGGTAGCCATGTTTGGCGTAGAAATTCTTGACGTAATCTTGAGCGTGGAGGAGGCAATGGGTCATTCCCCCGGCGCGGGCGGCTTCCTCAAGGCATTCCAGGATCATTCCGCCCACACCGTGCCTTCGCCACTCCCTTTCCACTGACATACGGCCCACGCGGCAGGTGCCTGCCGGGTCTCCTTCCACCACCAGCATTCTGCCGGTACCGATTACCTGTCCTTTCGAGACAGCGACAGCATGGGTAGCCGTGGAGTCAGCCTCATCCAGTTCTTCTTCGGCTGGAATTTGTTGCTCCACCACAAATACCCTCATGCGGACGTTTATGGCGGCTTCCAGTTCTTCCTCGGTTTCTACCAGTTTGACGGCAATATCAGCCACTGAAATGATCCTTGTCCTTAAATTTGAAAGGATGCGGGGAATTTAGTCCCTGCATCCATCATAAAATACTGGCCGATTCAGAATTTCTCCAAGGTCCTAACGGGCCAGGCCGTAGGCGATGGCCTTGAGGGCCGAATTATCCGACTCGTTGAGCCTGGCTGCCACTTCGGCAATCAGCTTGCCGCAGGCGGTGCTACCCCAGAACCAGCGGTGCAGTGACTCCTCGTCGGCGTCTCGCTGTTGTTCCATGCGGGCTTCGTAAAGGAATGCCTTCAGGTCGTCGGCGCAGTAGCGAATGAACTGGTGCCTCGTCACGCCGTCGGGGCGTTCCGACATGTCGGCCTGTTCATCCCCTTCGGCGCATGACTCCAGGAAACGGACGACGCCCCGGAACCGTCTCTGCGGAATTCCGCTCAATCCCACTGCGGTGCGTCCACCATTGTTTTCAACCCAACGCTCGTAGAACGCCCGCATCGCTGTAACTTCGTCGGCGGCGCTGCGAGTTTCTGGCGCGCTGGCCGAATCCACTTGGGAGGCTTGGGGCATGGCGGTGGGAGCGGAGTCATCAGGAAAGTCCACCAGTACCGGCCCTTCGGGAGACTTCAACATGTCGAAGGCTTCAGTCAAAACCTGGCGCTGGTACTTGGCGTCGTTTGGTTTTCCCAGGGCAAAGCCGAAGAAGAAGGGTACAAAGAGGGCACGGGGAGGCTTAACCCTTTCGGCGTGCTCCCTGACCATGGCGATAGTCACGGTAGCAATACCGTTCTCTTCAAAGACCCGGGCCAGCACACTCACGGTGTGGGTGCAAAGGGGTCAAGTAGGGGTCAGGAGGACGGCGTCCACACCTTCTTCCTTTAGTCTGCCGGCGACTTCGGGTCCGGTCTCTTCAATTACCCCGCTGGCATCTCGCAGAGCGCCCATGAAGGAATAGAAGTTGGCGGACAGGCTGCCCAACTGACCATTGCCAACCATCTCCCGCAACCGATCCACCGGAAAGGTGACGTTGAGGTCGCGGTATATGCCTGTGTGGTCGAAGCCAATAGAGAAGTGGCTTTGAACCACATCTACCGGGTCGCAGTCGCTGGGGATCACGCGGTAGGAGTATTCACCGCCGGGATCGTCACGGTTAAAGGGCTTGTCGTCCCGCAGGTGAAGGCCCGCAGATGTTACAAGGGCGACCTTGCTCTGAGAAAGCGGCTTGCCCAGTTTTACCCAGGGCGTGGAGTCATGCTCCAGGCAGGGGAAAAATTCAAGGGTCCTGCGCTGCACTTCGCTCAGGGTATCCAGTCTGGGCATAACCGACTCCTTGCAAGCATCTAGCTATGAATTAAAGGTACCGCAGGTTTGGTACGATAGTTTTTTGGAAGCCGTTTCGGCAGTCATCCAGTGGACTGGCAGTTGTCCTTCAGGCGACTCCCGAAAGCGAGTCACCACCATCCTGCCTTCCTCCCTCAAGTAGGAAGGGACTTTGATCGGGCTCTTAGTTGAACATTATGGCCCCGCGTCCTATTTCACCGTCGTCCATGTCGCCATAGGCTTCGTTGATCTGGTCCAGGGTGTAGTGCCGGACCACCAGGTCGTCCAGGTTCAATTTACCGGACAAATAAAGGTCAACCATCGTAGGCATATCTGTCCGTGACCGGGCGGAACCATAATAGGTGCCACGAAGGGTCTTTTCGTTCCGAACCAGGTCCACAGCATTGATGGGAGCTTCCGCGCCCGCGGGGGCAATGCCCACCACGGTTACGGTGCCGCTCTTGGCGCACATATCGTAGGAGGCTTTGACGGTTTCGGCCGAGCCGAAGACCTCGAAGGTATAGTCGGCCCCCCGCCCGCCGGTCAGTTCCTTGACCTGGGCAACGGGGTCCCGATCTGCGGCGTTAACCGAATGGGTGGCGCCAAATTTCATGGCAAATTCCAACTGACTTTCGCGAATATCAACGGCGATGATCTGAGAGGCATTCAACAGCCTGGCGCCCATGATCACATTTAGGCCCACGCCACCGCAGCCCACCACGGCGACCGTGCTGCCGGGCTGGACTTTGGCGCTGAACATGGCTGCTCCCACGCCGGTTGGGACGCAGCAACCTATCATGGCCGCCTTGTCCATGGGAAGGCCGGCGCTGGTTGGAATGCAACCGGTTTCGGGAACTACGGCATACTCCGCAAAACAGGCTACCTTGCCCATGTGGTGAATGTTCTGGTCACCCTTGCGCAGGCGCGTGGTCCCGTCCAGCATGAAGGGTCCGGTGGCCATATGCAGGTCGCAGACGTTGGAGTTGCCTTCGAGGCATGACTTGCACCGGCCGCAGGCTGGAACAAAAGAAAGGATGACCTGGTCACCAGGCTTGGTAAGGGAAACGCCCGGCCCCACTTTTTCGACGGTGCCCGCACCCTCGTGGCCCAATACGGCGGGGAGAGCAATGGCAGCGTCCCCATGCATAAAGTGCCGGTCGCTGCGGCAAACGCCGGCGGCTCCAATCTTGACCAGTACCTCACCGGCCTTGGGTTCGTCCAGATCCACGTCTTCAACCACCAGGGGTTGACCATACTCGTACAAAACGGCAGCCTTCACTTAGGAGCCTCCTGATTCTATTTGGTGCTTATCATCGGCATTAGATTACCGTATGTCAACCGGGAAATCAGGGCAACGGTCCGGCCGATTTGGGGGGATACCAGAAGTCTCCCTGCCCAGGCGGAGACTGCCGAAAAAACCTAGTGATGTGGCGTACCGGAAAATAATGTAATATTCTTCCCGTCGAAAACCATTATCGTTTGAAGGTAAAGAGTCAAACCAACCCTGCCGGGGGAGTGCCGGATGCTGGAATTAAGGCAAATAACCGCCGATGAGTTCGAGGAATGGGTCAGAGTAGAGGCCCGAGCCTACGGCAATCGGCTAAATGCCGACCCGGAATCATTGCGGCCAAGCTTTGATCTGGACCGTTCAATAGCCGTTTTTGATGGGGGGGACATTGTGGGGGGAGCCCATTCCCACTTGCAGGAGATTTCCATTCCGGGAGCGACTTCTGCCATTGCCGGGGTGGCGAACATCGAGGTTCAGCCCACCCACAGGCGCAGGGGCATCATGACCATGATGATGCATCACCAGCTAAAAGACGTTTACGAGAGGGGAGAGCCTCTCGCGGGCCTGTTTGCCTCGGAAAGCGTGATATACGGCCGATTCGGGTATGGCATTGGGTCCCTTAGAGAAGAATGGAGTATTGAACGCCACTACACCGGATATGCACATCGGCATGAGGCGGCGGGCAGATTTGCATTTATAAACCCTTCGGCTATTGGAACGGTCTTGCCAGACGTATTTCGCCGAAGCACTGTGGGCCGCCCCGGGGTGTTCCAAAAGGCAGCGCATCTCTGGGAGCGAGAGGCCAGCGCACCGGAGCACCGGCAAGGTGGGCGGGGCGGAATATTCTACGTGGGTTACTACCAGGACGACCGAATGGAAGGTTACGCCCGGTACCGCACTGGCGAGGGCACCGTCACAGTCCAGGAGTTAATGGCAACTACCCGTACCGCAGCTGCAGCCCTGTGGCGATTCTGCTTCGACACCGATCTGGTCACTAGGGCGGAAGCCGAGCGGCGCCCAGTGGACGATCCGCTCCCGTGGATGTTGGCAGACCCGCGCAGATTAAGCAGGGGGACCCGGGACGGTCTGTGGCTGCGCCTTGTCAACGTGGCTGCAGCCCTGACCATGCGAGAGTATGCTGCTGAAGGCAGGCTGGTGATTGAGGTGCGAGATGAGGTGTGCCCCTGGAACGCCACCCGTTTCGCGCTGGAAGCGTCTTGCGAAGGGGCGCATTGCAAGACCACGGAAGGCGCCCCGGATATTTCGATTGGTGTAGCCGCACTGGGTTCCACCTACCTGGGTACGGTCAGCTTCACTACGCTGGAGCAAGCTGGCCTGTTGGACGAAAAGAAGGCAGGGGCCCTGGAACGGGCAAATCGCATGTTTGCGGTTCAACAGCAGCCCTGGACCCCCTGCGGCTTCTAGACCCTGACCGTCAAGGTACTACCTCGCAGAGGGTAACAACTGACAACTGCGGCTGCGCCCTCTGAAGTCTCATCCATTTATTTCAGACTACCGGTTCCCAACCACGGATGATGACCACTGTGCTCGAGCTAGGCTACTGTCTTCCAGGAAACTAGGCCTCAGCCAGCGGCACGGAGAAGGACACCCGGTAATTCTCGTCTGCGCTTCGGGCGATGTGACCGTGACCGGTCAGGTCTTCCGCAATCAGGATGTCCCCTGGAAACAGGCGCTTCACCGTACCGTCGGCTGTTTCGTACTCGGCTGCACCGGAGAGGGCAATTACGTACTGGCGACGGGGGGCGGTGTGATAGTCTTCAAAGTAGGGCGGATCCCGGCGAGTAAGGTTGATGGTTCCTGGCCCTACGCGGTTCATTATTTCGGCGAACTGGTCAAGGGTTAAGTCCTCGAAGTGGGATTCACCATCGTCTCCAGAAAATATGCGTACTATCTGCATGACAATCTCCTCCTGAATAGAGTTTCCCCGTTATACCATAAATGAAGCCTGGGTACGGCGGGTTCCGACGCGCGAGCTGTCGGGTTCAGGAAGGCCCTTCCGGGGCATAAAGCCAGCCTTCCAGCAATACGACGGGGTCAAATCCGTCTTGACCCTTTGCCGGAGGTTTGGGAAAGCGTTCCGGCACCACAGCCCACAATGCGGCAGCGACCGCTGCAACCATAGAATCCAAGGCATCGTGGCTGCCAATGGCCAGATCCCGAAGGTCTCCAAACTCAAACAAGATGGGGCTCGTTCGCCCGGGAAGCTCATCGATTATGGACAGCCGTCTCTCTCGAGCCCGCTGACCTCCCTTGTATCCTTTGAATGGCAAGCCCAATTTCCTGAGCACAGCGCCTGGCATGACTTCCAGCAATTCTGTAACTCCTTCAGTCCCCTGCCTGGAATACTCAGGCAATGGAGGAACAGACATCGCATTGGCCGAGTCGCCAGACCAGAGCAGTTGCAGCATTTGCATGCCGCGAAAGGTCATTGGAACCATAATTGGGTTAACCATGTGCAGGCAGGAGTAACTCTCCGGGGGGTCGCAGGCGCGCTTCGGTTCCCCGTGTCTGTCTACAAACTCATCTCTTAATTCAAGAAAGCTGGCATAGTCCATTTGGACAGCCGCTGCCCAGAGGTCTGGCATGGTCTTGCTACCGGGAATCCAGTAGTCTGCAAATGCCCTGGGCGTTGCAAAAGGAAAGTCGATGGCCGCCACCACCGGGCCGGAACAGTCGGCCAGTGTCGTCGTCAAGTCGGCTCGGCTGATCCTGGAGCAGTCCTCCAATGTGAGGCATACCCCAACCAGTTTGCCCCTGGCGATCCAGGTATTGTTGTCTGCCATGGCGCCGCTGAAATCAACGCCGAAGATGGTAGTCATTGAACCTGCTCCGCCGATCCTGGTGACCAGACCCGTTTCCATCTGTCCAGGGTATCAATCTTGTGGCTCATTGCTGTGGGTAGTATAGTCTTGCACGAAGATTAACCCAATTATCGCGAGGAGAATTATGAACCTGACCGCACGACGTGAAAGGTATCGAGCAATACTTGCGGGCGACCGGTGTGTCCATCCCGCCTCTGTGTTTGACCCCATCTCGGCTCGCGCCGCAGAGGACATTGGTTTCGAAGTTGGAATGTTTGCGGGGTCCATTGCATCAGGCACCGTACTGGGAGCGCCCGATCTTATCGTATTGACTCTGACCGAGTTTGCCCAGCAGATTCACCGGATATGCCGAGCCGGCGACTTGAGCCTGATGGTTGATGCCGACCATGGATACGGAAACGCCCTGAACGTTCGCCGCACCGTGGAGGAACTGGAGACCGCCGGTGTATCCTGCCTGACCATCGAGGACACCCAGCTACCCCTTGGCTTCGGCGCTGCCGGTGAGGGCGCGCTTATTTCCGTCGAAGAGGGCGTGGGCAAGATGAAAGCGGCCCTGTCCGGTCGCCAGGACCCCGCTCTTGTTGTCGCCGGCCGGTCCAGCGCTTTGCGGGTAACCGGACTCGAAGATGCCATCAAGCGGGCCAAGGCCTATGAGGCGGCCGGGGTAGATGCCATGTTTCTGGCTGGCGCCCAGACCCGCGCCGAAGTTGAGGCCGTGGCTGCCGAGGTCAATATTCCGCTGCTTCTCGGCGGCGCCGGCGGAGAACTGGCCGACCTGGACTTCCTGAGCAGCGCTGGCGTCCGCGTCGCTCTTCAGGGTCATCTGCCCTTCGCGGCGGCAATCAAGGCGGCCTACGACACCATGAAGGCCTTGAGGGACGGCGTAAAGCCCGCCGACCTTACGGACCAACTGGCTTCGCCGGAATTAATGAACCAGCTTACCCGCCGTGACAGCTACAACCAGTGGGTTAAGGATTTCTTGGGGTAAAAGTCGCGAAGGGACATTACTAACCTGACCAGTTTTGACATAAGGAGGCAAACCATGAACTTTACCCAGAACCACCTGCATTTCCGGAGCGAAGATCCGGACGCTGCCGCCAAGTTCTATTGTGACAATTTTGGCGCCGTCATTACTGCTGAAAGACCTCTGTCCACTACCAAGTCCATAATTCTGGAATTGGACGGACGGCCGCTGATGACTATTTCCGGTCGGGCTGAGGGAGAAGACCCGGTGCCCGGTTCCACGGACCCCCGCTATGGCCTGGACCACATCGGGTTTGAAGTCGACGATATGGAAGCTGCGGCTGCCAATTTCCGGACCCATGGCGTCCACTTTATCTGCGAACCCTGGACCATGCCGTCCGGCTCTACCGTGGCCTTCATCGAGGCTCCCGACCACGTCAGCCTGGAGATAATCCAGCGGCCCAAGGGCTAGGTATCCAACAGGGCGGACTGGCAAAAAGCTACGGGGCGGGTCACAATCCCGCCCCGTTTTCAATCTGGATTAATGGTTCCCCATCTTTGTGGGCGCTAGAGATTCATGGCATCGAGGCCCACCCGTGAAAGATCCTCGTCGGCTTGGCCGCTGGGGTAGCCCCCCACACCTATTCCGCCCAGGATGACGCCGTCCTTCATAATCACGAGGCCACCCTGGCCGTGGGTGAGGTTGGGGTCGCCCAGTTCGCTGATGCTGCGGCCCTGGCCGTGGAGCCTCTCCGCGTGGGCCCCGGTGTTGAGACCCATGATGGCGGCGGTGTAGGCCTTCCGCAGTGCGTGGCGGCGGCTGAACATGCGCAGGTTGTCCATCTTTGCGTATGCTTCCAGGTTGCCGGTGGAGTCAACTATGGCCATGGCCACCGGCGCATCCGGAGTTTCCTGGGCCTTGGTCATCATGGCCTGCATTGCGGCCTGAATCTGTTCCAGTTTCAATGTTGGTTCCGCCATTTCCTATCCTCCTGTTTTCTCTTGGACATCGAAGAGGTACGAAGGGCCACGAATGAGTTGCCTGGCAGTGGAGATTATTCGTGCCCAGGGTGCATCATTGGCAAGCGACTTAAGAGGTTTGCAAGGCCTCGTCAACGCGCTTTCGAAAGTCTTCGGCAGCCAGGCGCATGAGGCCCTGGGAAGACACGGTGACGAAATTGGCGCCAAGTTTGATGAATTCGGCCACGCCTGCGGCGTCCCCGGGGTTGTTGCCGCCTACACCGACGTTTTTGCCGCCGGCCCGCACCCTGGGAATAACTTCCCCCATAACGCGGCGAACTTCAGAAACTGGCGGAAAACCCATGCTCTGGCCCAGGTCGGACGCTGCAACGTGCAAGACGTCCGCCCCTGGCACGGCCAGGATCTGGTCCAGGTTGCTTACGGCTTCTACTTCCTCCACCATCGGAATTACCAGAAGCTGGGAATTGACCCAACTGGTGGATTCGTCCCTGGTCACGCCGACACCATAGTCATGGGCTCGACCGCCGCCCATGCCCCGATGTCCCTCGGGATAGTAGCGGGCAGCCCGGGCCACGCCAGCGGCCTGCTCTCCACTGTTTACGTGAGGTACGATAATGCCCTGCAGCCCCCGGTCCAGGAAACGCAGGATGGTGGACTCTTCCTTGTTTGGAATGCGGGCGATGGGTGTAATGCCGAATGTCTCGGCGGCCCGTACCATATGCTCCACCTGGTCCAGGTTCATGGGGCCGTGTTCGCAGTCGATCATTACGAAGTCATAGCCCACGGCGCCAAAAATCTCCACCAGGTCGGGGGAGTAACGGGTGATGATTGCCCCGAAGACTACGTCGCCGGCGGCCAGCTTGGCCTTGGTTGTATTGGTTTGCATCGATTGGCCTCCCTGTGGGTTGGGTAGCTTGGGCGATTATATGGCTGACTTGGAATGCTGGCAATGGCAGTTGAAGGGCAGGCACTACCACTGTAGGGACATTGTCGTGGCTCTCATTGGGGAATACCATTAGCAGACGCAATACGGAAGGGTGTGAGGAAATGCGATACAGACCTTTGGGCAATACCGGGTTGAACGTCTCCGAAATCGGGTTCGGGTGCGGGAATGTGGGCGGGCTGATGATTCGCGGAGAGCATGGTGACCAGGTGAAAGCGGTGGCCCGGGCCATGGAACTTGGAATCAACTACTTCGATACCGCCTCGTCCTACGGAAACGGTCAATCGGAAACCAATCTGGGTCGGGTGCTCAAAGAACTGGGGGAGGACGTTTACGTCGGAACAAAGTTTCGGGTTACTACCCACGAAGCAGGGCATATAAAGGACGACGTGATTGCCTCAGTAGAGAACAGCTTGGACCGAATGCAGCGGGAGCAAGTTGATCTTATCCAGATGCATAACCACGTGGCGTCGGTGGCCGCAGGTGGGTCAGTATCCCCGGAAGAGGCTCTGGGGGAGGTGGTTGAAGCCCTGACGCAATTGAGGGAACAGGGAAAGGTCAGTTTCTGCGGTATGACTGCCGTGGGCGAGACCCCAGCCTTGCATCGGGTTATTGGATCGGGAGCGCTAAACACAATTCAGTCAGTTTACAATTTGGTAAACCCCAGTGCAGGGAATGCCGTTCCTTCCGGTTTCGACATGCCCGACTACAAGGACCAAATTGGAATGGCGGCAGACCATGGTATGGGAGCGCTGGTTATAAGGGTGCTGGCGGCCGGCGCGCTGAGTGGGGAGGCAGCGCGACATCCGGTGGCTGTCCCGTCTGTAGCCCCCATTGGCTCGGGGCGAGATTACAACCAGGACCGGGAGCGTGCAGAGGGTTTCCGTTTCCTGGTCAACGAAGGCCATGCCGGCAGCCTTGTAGAGGCGTCGCTGCGGTTTGCCCTGAGTAACAGCGGAGTGAGTAGCGTCCTTGTGGGCTATTCCAGCCTGGAACACCTGCAACAGGCCGTGGACTATGCAGCCCTGGGGCCGCTGACGACCGAGGCTCTGGAGAGATTGCCGGAAGTCTGGGCCGGTTTTACCGGTTAAGGGCGAATTTCTACGGTCCAGAGACTTGCCGCGTGGAGGTGATGTTATGACCGCAGTTTCTACCATAGCAATTCCCGCTCGAAAGGGCAAAGCGGCTTTCCTGCCAGCAGGCAAGTCGTTGAAAGTAATCAATACCCATGGGCAGCAAGTGGTGGATACCTGGGCCTTCAGTCGGGCCGACCTGACGGAGTTCATGTCGATGGAACACTCGCGCACTTCTCTAGGCCGGACGATGCCTTCGCTAGGGCAAGCGATGGTCTCCAACCGGAGGCGGCCTGTTCTTACGCTGGTTGAAGATACGTCAGGAGGAGTTCACGATACCCTGCTGGCAGCTTGCGATCGGTATCGTTATGAGCTTCTGGGCTGTTCCGAATACCACGACAATTGCACCGACAACCTGGCGACGGCGCTGGCCGCACTAGGCTTGGCAGCGCCCGAAACACCCAGCCCATGGAACCTGTTTATGAACATTCCGGTCTCCCCGGACGGCAGTATTGGCTTTGAACCGCCTGTCTCGAAACCGGGCGACTACGTGATATTGAGGGCCGAGATGGACTGTGTGATTGCGTTCTCTGCTTGCCCTCAAGATATTGTGCCGATAAACGGGGTGGACTGTGTTCCGACAGAGGCGCATTTCCAGATATCGTGACTCGAGATCGGCTAGTTGTAGTATTCTGGAGTTTTTTGCAACTCCTGATTCCCGGTATTTCGCTAATCAGATTTATCCGCAGCTGGCTTGTGGTCCAGTCGATTCATGTTAATGCCTGCCCCTTCCGGGCTACCCGGCCTGATATACTGGGTTAGCCAATAAGGGGTCGTTCAGATCCCATTTGTACACAAATGAGGTGCAGGCATGAAGTGGGCCTCCGCAATATCCGAGCATACTTCCCTGGAGACAGCAATCGACGAATGTGTCGCAAGCCTTCGGGAGCAACTAGGTGACCTTCAGGTGGACCTAGCCGTGGTCTTCGCCTCTTCCCATCACCACCAGAACTATGAAGCGGTGCCCCAGCTTGTAGAGCAGGGCTTGCCCAATGAAAATGGAGCCCCCCTGGTACTCGGGTGCTCAGGCGGGGGAATAATCGGAAACGGGCAGGAAGTGGAACAAAGCCCAGCTTTTTCCATAACGGCCGCTTCCCTTCCCGACGTAACGGTAAGGCCATTCCACCTGGCCAGCGATGCCCTGCCTGACCTGGACGCCGGCCCCACTTCCTGGGAAGACCTGCTTGGAGTGAGTCCTTCCGAAGCACCGCAATTTGTGCTCCTGGCTGACCCCTTTTCCTTCCCGGTGCAGAACCTGATCCTGGGTATGGACTTTGCTTTTAGTGGATCTGCCAAAATCGGCGGCCTAGCCAGCGGAGCGCAGCAGCAGGGAGGCAATGCCCTGTTCCTGGGAAACCGCGTTCATCGGTCTGGCGCCGTAGGGGTGGCGCTCCACGGCAACATAACCATTGACACGGTAGTTGCCCAGGGCTGCCGTCCCATTGGTCAGCCGATGCGTATCACCCAGAGCCGGCGCAATCTGCTGGAGTCCCTGGACGGCGAGACTCCTTTGAACGTCCTTCGGGGGCTGTATCCTACCCTCACTGAGAGAGACCAGGGATTAATGCAGCACTCCCTGTTCCTGGGCGTGGTAATGGACGAGTTTATTGACGAGCCCCAACAGGGAGACTTTCTCATCCGCAACGTAATGGGCATGGATGACCGCAGCGGTTCCCTGGCTATCGGTGAAATGCTTAAGGAAGGCCAGCTGGTCCAATTCCACCTCAGGGACGCCGATACCTCTGCGCAGGATTTGGCCGCTGTCCTGGAGCGCTATGCCGGCGACAACCGGGAAAACGAGGTACACGGAGCACTGCTCTTTTCGTGCCTTGGGCGGGGACAATACCTTTACGGACGTCCCAACCACGATACGGAACTCTTCCGGGACAAGATAGGCTCAGTGCCGCTGGGAGGGTTCTTCTGCAACGGGGAAATCGGGCCGGTCAGCGGCACCACTTTCCTGCACGGGTACACCAGCTCCTTTGGCATTTTCCGTCCCAGGATGTAGCGAATTCAGCTTACTGTCGGGGTTTACGCTAAACCGGGGCTATGACTGTTATAAAGGTGGGAATACCGGTCTCGCTGACCGGCCAGTTCCAAACCCAGGGCCGACAAGCTCTGGTCGGCCTTCAAGCCTGGGCAGACGGGGTAAACCGAACCAGTGGCCTAGAGATTGGCACTCGTCGTTACGAGATAGAGGTCATTCATTACGACGATTCCAGCCTGGCTGACGGCGCCGCAACGGCTGCAAATAGGCTAATCCACGAAGACCAGATAGATCTGCTTTTTGGCCCCTATTCCAGTGGCTTGGCCGGGGCAGTTTCCGAAGTTGCGGCCGGGGCAGGAATGGTCCTTTGGAACCAGGGTGGCGCCGCTGATATTATCTGCCAGCCAGGGCGGTGGGTGGTCGGCATTTTGACAGGGGCCCGGGAATACCTGGCTGGTCTGCCAGAACTGGTCAAAGTGGCTCATCCATCTGCCGCTTCCCTTTGTGTACTCAGGTGCGCCGACGGGGCGTTTCCCAGACTGGTCAGCGAGGGGCTTGAGCGTTCAGCCCAGGACCGGGGTTTCCGCAGAGTGCGCTACCTGGAGTTTCCTTCTACGCAGAATGATTTCAGCGAGCTGATATCCGAGGCGCTGGCTGCAAAGCCTGACTTGTTACTGGTTGTTGGGCGGATACGTCATGACATTGCTATTGCCCAAGTGCTGGCTTCCCAGCCAGATATCGAGCGCCGACCAAGCGTGACTGCAGTGGTTGCCACTCCCATAGAACGGTTTCGGAGGGAGATGGGAGAAAATGTCGAAGGCTTCGTGGGGCCCAGCCAGTGGGAGCCATCCAGGGATGACGCCGTTTTTCTTCCTCCGGCTGATTTCTATGGTCCAACACCAGCGCAAGTCCTGTCTGAGCTGAACCTGGCCCGGGGTGCCGCAGGAGTTCCAGTTGACTACCCTATGGCGCAGTCCTTCGCTGCGGGGCTGATAGCCCAGAGGTGCCTGAAAGAGGCCGGGAGTCTCGATCAAGGATTGCTCTGGAGGGCAGCAGGAAAGCTGGACTTTCACACCTTTTTCGGCAGGTTCAAAATCAATCCCGAGTCAGGGCAGCAGATTGGCCGCTCCGTGAATCTGGTCCAGTGGCAGCGGGGCAAGAAGGTGGTTATCTGGCCTCCGGAACAGGCACAGGGTAAGCTGGAGATACATCAGCAGTCGCCAGGAGAATGATGATATGCGGTTGAAGGACAGGGTTGCCCTGGTTACCGGCGCAGGTCGGGGGATAGGACAGGCCATAGCCCTGGCGTACGCCAATGAAGGGGCAAAGCTTGCGCTGGCGGCGCGGAGCCTGGACCAACTGGGCGATACGGCCGAGCAGGCTGCAGCGCTGGGAGTTGAAGCACATGTCATAAGTGTTGACGTGACCAGCCAGACTGGGGTGGAAGCGATGTCTGCCAAGACTCTGGAGAGGTTTGGCCGGATTGATATTCTGGTGAACAACGCAGGCATAGTGGGACCCATTGGTGCACTGGAGGAGAACGATGTGGAGTCCTGGGTTCGGACAATACAGGTCAATTTGGTGGGCACGTACCTGTGTTGCCGTTCGGTGATTCCCATAATGGCGGAGGGTGGAGGCGGACGAATTATTAACCTTTCCGGATCGGGGTCAACTTCTGCACCATATCACCTGTCAGCCTATGGTTCCTCCAAGGCAGCCATTATTCGGCTGACTGAAATCCTCTCCCTTGAACTGGCGGACAAGAACATACAGGTCAATGCCTTGGGTCCCGGCTCCATCCACACACGGATGTGGGAAGAGATTACGGACGGGGCGCAGGCCTCCGGGGACACTGACCTGTATGAATTTGGTCTTCAGGTTACCGGCGGAGGCGGGACATCCATAGAGCGGGCTGCCGAGTTGGCGGTGTGGCTGGCCAGCGACGACTCCGACGGGCTTAGTGGACGCCTCATTCACGCCGTGGCCGATGACTTTCCGAGCCTGGCGCCCCGAATTCCGGAGATAATGGCTTCCGATCTCTATACCCTTCGCAGGGACGAACCTTAAACGCAGCCAACAACCGGGTATAGTCTGAAGGGAACCGAAGGTCTTATTTCACTTCTGCCACTTCTACCGAATTGATCGGCGGCAGGTTCTCAATCATCAGCTCCCAGTGGTCGCCTTCGTCACGGCTGTAGTATATCTGGCCGTTAACAGTGCCTACGTATATCCCTACCGGATCCAGCGTGTCGGTAGCCATTGCCTCACGAAGGACGTGGAGGTAAGCGTGTTCCTGGGGCAGGCCGCTGGTCAGGGGCTCCCATACTTGTCCTCCCGTGCGGCTGCGGAAAACCCGGAATTTGCCTCCCGAAGCGTACCGGATACCGCCCCCCACGTCAGTTCCCAGTGCTTCATCCTCGGGCAGAACGAAAAGGGTGTGCGGGTCGCTATGGTGGAGTCCGAGGACGAACCCGAAGCGGGAAGGCAGCCCCTCGGTGATGTCGGCCCACTGGTCGCCGTAGTCGATGGTGCGGTACACACCGCAATGGTTCTGCTGGTATAACAGTCCGGCAGTGGTCGGATGGGTGAGCAATTTGTGAGGACACTGTCCCCACTCCGGCAAAGGGTCTCCGGGGTTGAAGTCGGCGCGGACGCCCGTGTTGGCAGGCTGCCAGGTCTCGCCGCCGTCATTGGTGCGAAAAACTCCGGCTGCGGATATTCCCACCCACATGCGTTCAGCTTGTTGAGGGTCCAGGGCAATGCTGTGGAGGCAGAGTCCGCCGAAGCCTGGCATCCATTCTGAGCGGGTAGGATGCTTCCCCAGCCCGTGCACTTCGTGCCAGGTTTCCCCACCGTCAGCGGACTTAAACAGCGCTGCCGGCTGGACGCCAGCGAATCGAACGTCCGGTTCGGAGTCCCGGCCCGGTTCTAAGTGCCAGACATTGCTTACTGTGGGGCCGTCGTGCTCAGCATACTCGGGCTTGTCGCGAAAGCGGGGTTGTTCCGATGACTGCGCCCAGGTTTTTCCGAAGTCGTCAGTAAACTCAATCTGAGGGCCGAACCACATGCTGTTGCTTGCGGCGAATATCCTGCTGCTGCCGCGCGGGTCATAGGTCAGGTGATAAATGTCGGTGCCGGGACTGTAAGGGCCCGAAACCTGCCATCGCTGGCGCGAAGGGTCGCCGGTCAGAATGAACCCGCCCTTGCGGGTACCCACCAGCACCAACAAGCTACCCGAACGTGCGGGGGCTGCCCCTGTCATACTTCTTTCTCCTCAGTTTCGGGTCGTCTGAAAGGCAGCTATCTTAACATTCAGGGAGTGAGAATTACCTTGCCGTGAGTGCCCCGGCTTGACAGATGTTGATGGGCCTGGGCGGCATCTGCCATGGGCAGGACCCGGTCCACAACCAGCCGAAGCCTGCCGTCAGCCAGCATGGGAAAGATTTCGGCCATGGCGGCGGTGTGGTCCAGCCTTCCTGCAGGAGAGCGTCCCATGCTGAAGCCGATGACGGTACGATTGGCAGCGAAGATGTCACCGCCGGCCAGGCTGGCGGCAGTACCGGAAGCGTTGCCGTAGGAAATCAGCTTGCCGTAAGAGGCCACGCATCGGACGCTTTTCTCTAATACCTGTCCGCCGACGCACTCCAGCACCAGTTCCACGCCATTGCCGCCGGTCATCTGGCGGACCTCTTCCTCAAAGTCCTGGGCCACGTAGTTGATAGTCTCATCAGCGCCCAGGGAGCGGGCAAGGTCCAGCTTTTCGGTGGATGAGGCGGTGGTGATTACACGGGCGCCGAAGGCCTTGGCCAACTGAATTGCGACAGTGCCCACACCGGAAGCTCCGGCCTGGATCAAGACCGTGTCGCCGGGCTGGACTTGACCCCGAGTCTTGAGCAGGTGGTATGCCGTAAGAAAAACGATGGGCATGCCGCCGGCGTGAACAGGGTCCACAGTTTCTGGGTAGGGGAAAACGTAACTGGCGTTTACGGACACATACTCGGCGTTTCCCTGGGGGCCCATGCCCATTACCCTTTGGCCAACAGTCAGGCCGGTTACTCCCTCTCCGATCTCGGTGATGGTGCCAGCGGCTTCCAGTCCCAGGGTGGACGGCAGGTCAGGCCCCGGGTAGTTGCCCTGTCTGCGCATGATGTCCGCATAGTTCACACCCGAAGAATCCACCTTGATTATCACCTGGCCAGGACGGATGGACGGTTCAGGTACCTCCGCCCACTGGAGAACATCCAGGTCGCCAAACTCTTCGATTCGTACAGCTTTCATAGTTTCTCCCGTTGAATCATGGATGGCCAGGGTTGTCGAGATGGACTGACTGCCGGTCAAGGGGCTTATGGAGACTTAACCCGTTTCCTGTCTGTGCAGCTCATTCACTATGGGAGACATCAGGGCTGTGGGCGCAGATTGGAAGCAGAGAGAACCTCCTGGTTGATAACCCGAACGGGTTCACCTGCTGCGTAGGCCCGAATGTCTTCGATGGCCCCGGCGTAGAAGGCACGGTAGCCCTCTTCGGTTACGTACCCGAGGTGGGGCGCGATGATGGTATTGCCCAGACGAAGAAAGGGATGGTCTGCTGGCAAGGGTTCCACATCAAATGTGTCCAGGGCCGCTCCCGCAATGGCCTTTCGTTCCAGAGCATCTACCAGCGCCGCTTCGTTTATGATGGGCCCTCTCGAAATGTTCACGAGATAGGACGTGGGCTTCATCAGCGCAATTTCCCGTGCCCCGACCAGGTCTCGTGTCCGGTCACTGAGGCGGAGGTGAACGGAGGCAATGTCAGACTCGCGGAACAGGGTTTCCTTGTCCACCAGGGTTGCCTGGCATTCGGCGGCGCGCTGGGCCGTAAGGTTCTGGCTCCAGGCGATGACATTCATCTGAAAGGCGTTTCCTACGCGGGCCATTAGTCCGCCGATATGACCCAGGCCTATCAGGCCCAGGGTCTTGCCCTTTAGCCCTACGCCAATTGTTGTCTGCCACCGGCCTTCTCGAGTCAAGCGGTCCTCCTGGGGAATCTTGCGAAGGAGGCCGATTATCAGGCCCCAGGTCAGTTCGGTAGGTCCCTCGCCGACGCCTCCGGTTCCGCAAACCACTATGCCCAATTCGGTTGCGGCATCCACATCAAAGGAAGCGTTGCGGGCGCCCGTTGTAATCAGAAGTTTCAGGTCGGGCAGTTGACTCAGAACTGAACGAGTGAAGGGCGTGCGTTCCCTCATCCCGATTACGGCGTCAAAGCCCTGCAGTCTTTCTACCAGACGGGACTCGTCGGCCAGGTGGTCATGAAATGCCTCTACTTCCGCGTCAGAGGGGAGGGCTGACCAGTCGGCCATTTCCAAGGCCACATTCTGGTAGTCATCCAGTACGGCTATTTTCACCAGAGTTGCTCCTGAAGGATTATTTGAAGTGGGGGGCCACGTCCTTGGCCAGGATTTCCATGCTGTGTATAACCCGGTCCGGTGGAATAAGTCCACCAGGATTAAGTTCGGCGATGACACTGTTAAGACCCAGGTCCTCTTCCAGTCTGGAAAGTCGGTTAATCAGTCCTTCCGCCGAACCAAAGGCAACCTTGGTTTCCAGCATGTCTTCGAAGGTCATGGTGGCCAAACGTTCGCCGCGTCCCTGCCGCAACTCGGTGGCTTCAGTACCTGCCTGGCCAGCGGAATCGCGATAAAGGGAACTCATCCTGCTGAAATAGGCGTGGATGCTTTCCGAAGGCTCTTCAAGGGCGGCCTGTTCGGAGTCGCCGGCGTATATCGGGATTCTCAGGGATACGTCGCCATCGCCAGGATGGCCGGCCTCGTGCCAGGCATCCCTATACCTGGACAGGTTGGCGCGCAGATCATATACGTCCATTCCCCTGAGACCAACGAAAATAGGCATTCCCTGCTGACCCATGCGGGGGAAGGTCTCTTCAGTGGTGGCCGCTACCCGAAGGGGCGGGTGGGGAAGGGTAAAGGGAGTGGGCGAAATGTGGGCGCTCTCAATATGGAAGTACTCCCCATTGTAGGAAAAAGCCTCGCCCTTCCATGCCTCCAGGATTACTTCCAGAGCTTCCTCGAACCGGCCACGACTCTCTTCGTAGGGGATGCCGTAAACGTCGTAAGCCCTGGGGAACGCGCTGCGGCCAATGCCAAAGTCAAACCGGCCTTCGGCTATCTGGTCGACGGTGGCCATTTCTTCGGCAATGCGAAGGGGATTTCCCAGTGGCAGAACCGACACAGCAGTACCGACCCTGAGCCGGTCGGTGCGCGTGGCGATGGAACTGGCTATGACTGCCGGCGATGAGAGGACAGTGCGGGTAGGCGCGAAATGGACCTCGGAGAGCCAGGCCTCGTCGATTCCCCAGGCCTCGGCGGCATCCACCAGGGAAAAGCCCTCCCGGAAGGCTTCGGCCTGACTGCCGCCATCACGGCGTTCAAACTGCATGAATATGCCAAAGTCCATTATTCCTCCTGCCAGCTCGAACTGAAATCATACAGCAGCGCCACTGGCTTCGTATCTCTGCTCAACCAAGGGGGTATGACTAGGGCAGAAGCCCGTGCTTGAATAGTGGGCTAAAGTTAAACACACGGCCCGGTAAGGGTCAAGGAACATGGAGAGGGCGGCAGGTCAATCGTACCTATTGGCTTCTGAGCCGGGATGAGAATGGGATTTCTAGCGTCATTAGGTCTCATCGATTGCCGGTTTGTTTGCGTGCAGGTTTGCGGGGGAGGGTCTCTGTTGCAAAAATCCAGCTTAAACCCGACTAGCTCCTGTTTCCGAGGCTTGGGTGAAAGGACAAAGAGACGGGCCATCCCACATGCCGTGGGATGGCCCAAGAACCTTAGCTGGGAGGGCGAATTTTATTCGCCGCCCGGGACACCCTGAGTCTGGCCAGAGAAGCCGGAATCGTTGTAGTGGTTCGGGTCAATCCACATGTGGGCCCACCGCAGGTGGCTGGAGGTGGGACCAGGGAAGTGGACATAGCCGCGGACCTCGGGCCAGAAGGCTACGCCTTCCTGTTCCCAGAAGGAGGGGAAGTTCCAGTACTGCTGCATGAGGTGTACCTGGATATCCTGCCCCAGCTTCTTGCGGTCCTCGAAGGCAGTCATTTGGCCCAGTTCCTCAAACATGGCCTCCGCCGCAGAGTCGCATGCGGTGCCGGGAGTCTGGAAGTTATACAGGCTATCGCACCGGTGGTAGTGGCCAAGGCCCAGGAAGGGGTCATCGACGCCGGCCACGCCGCCGGTGGAGGCCATGAAGTCGCCCCAGTCGCCGGCCTGCCTGGACTTCCGGTAGGCGATGGTCTCGATGACATCAAAGTCGGTTTTGATGCCCAGCAGGCGCAACTGTTCCTGCATGTAGGTGGCGCGGTTAACCCGTTGGTTGTCGCTCTCCACCGTCAACACGTAGGTCTTGTCGAAGTCGAAACCTTCCTCGTTAAGGATCTGGATGGCCTCGGCTCGCTGGGCCTCCATGTCGGGGGGCGGGCACCAGCCGGGGATACTGCAGGCCTGCTCTTGCGTTAAAGCCCAGGGGCTGCCGGGGGGCATCAGGCCCAATCCAGTGGAACCGTAACCCTGGAGAGTCACCTTGATGCCGGTCAACTTGTCGAATCCCATGGCAACGGCCTGGCGGATCCTGACGTTGTCGAAGGGGGCGTTTCGGCTGTTGATCCACAGGTTCTCGCTTGAACGGGTGGCACGGATTACTGTCTGGATCTTTTCGTGCTTGACGTACTGGTCATATTGTCCGAAGTTGCGAATCCAGTGCCAGTCGGTCTGATGTGCCAGCATGGCAGCCTGTTGCGCCGACTCGTCCAGGATTCCGAAGATTACCAGGTCGTAGATGTAGGGCAGACCGTCAACGTGATAATCGGGGTTTCGGGAGAAGTGTTGCTCATCTACACCTACCTGCTGGCCCTCGTCCCAAATGAATGGACCGGTTCCCACCGAGACATCCTGGAACATGGCTTCTTCGCCGCCTTGCTGGAACCAGGCCTTGTTAAATATCATGGCGGCCGGGTTACCGAAGCTCAGCAGGGGCACTGCGGAAGGGCTCGTAAACCGGAACTTCAGCGCGGACTCGTCCACGCATTGCATGGCGTTCAGGTCCACGTCGGTAAGGCGGTTCTTCATGTAGGAACCGGTAATACCCTCTTCCGTGATCATGATTTCGTAACTATAGCGAGCGTCCTCACAGGTCATTGGCTCACCGTTGTGCCACATTACGTTGTCTTTGAGGAAGAAGGTTACCCCTTGCAGGTCATCGTCCACGGTCCAGCCGTAGGCCAGGCCGGGAATGTAAGGGCCGCCTGGATCATACGGATCGTCCTGGATCAGGTTGTCGTGGGTCGGTACACGGTACCGAATGGTGGTGCCGCTGCGGGCGCCCCAAACGTTGGCGTGCTCCAGGGGGTCTTCGTAGTTGATACGGAGAGTTCCCCCGTAAACGGGATCGCCATAGAAAGCCGTTGGGGGAGTCCAGTATGAGGCGAAGTCAGGGGCCTCTCGGGGTCCCATAGCCGACTCGGACACTGGGGCGAGAGCAGCCTGGGCCACACTGGTCGGCGTTGGGGCCGCTTGAGGGGCCGGCTCGGAGGAGGATGCGGCCGATGTCGTAGAAGACTCCGCTGAACCGGAACTCGCCTGCTGCTGCGCGGCCGGTTGCGATGGCGAAGAAGGCGCTGCCGGCTGGGCGGGTGCTGCCTGCTGCTGGCTTGCCGCCGGGGCAGCTTCAGGCTGTTGTGCGGGCTCTTGTTGCACCTCCGCCGCGGACCCGCAGGCCACAATAAACATCATGCTGACCAGGGCGCCTGAGAAGAAAAGACGCCATAGCTTCCATTTCCTGTAATTGCTCATCATTAATCCTCCCAAATGGTGGTTCCCTGTTTGTGGTGGGTACGTGTTCCATTGGTTAGAGGTCGTCTAGATGTGCCTGCTACGATGGGTCGGTATCATATCTCTACCAGATATAACGCCGTATCGTAATTACACAGGAACTCGGATTCACTTACCGGGTTTCGAAACAATTCATGCCCTTTGGTTATGGCTTTTTAATCACTGGATATTGGTTGGTTCACCTCCTTTCGTGGGATAGTGGATAGCGAAGGTAGAGTCCGATTCTGCATTAAACGCGCGTTGTACTGGATTCGGTCTGCAGGTGTCGGACTAATCAGGCTGAAGAAGACAAGAACTATTCTGTGGATGAAAGTTGTCGGCAAGTATATTTGTAAAACCAGAATAATGTCAAACATTAGTCTCTTTTCTTGACTGTAAAACGTAGCTAATTGCGGCGTGAACTCACACTTTTCTTCATTTGTATCTGACACGCAGGCGAGAAACTGTCTCTGACTGTAATCAGGACTGTTCGGGTGAACCGTGCGGGACAGGATCAGGCGACCGCCACATCGACCGTTGAGGCTATGCATTACCGAAATCCGCAAAATTTACAGCGAATACTGTTAGTGTTAGTATTCTCTTCTGTCCGGAACCTCTTAACGCCGCTCGACGGTTAACAGGAAAATCAGACATCCGAAATGGCTGACTTAGGTGCAATATCTCTTTGGATTGGGCTGGCCCTCGCTTGTTATGCCTTTTTCGGATCTGTAGCGGGCAAAGCGCGGGGCGTGCCTGCCCTGGTGGTTAGTTCCCGACGTTCGGTGTACGTCATAGTTCTGGTTATGCTGGTAGCCACCATGAGTCTGGTGGGTTCCTTTATTAACCGGGATTATGAAGTGGCCTACGTGGCGGCGCACAGCAGCAACGCCATGGCGGATATATACACCTGGGTAGCATTCTACGCCGGAAACGAGGGCTCGCTGCTTTATATAGCTTTCGTCCTTTCCGTTATGGCTGCCGCGGCAATTCGCTGGGCCCCCGAACGTACCAGAGACTTTCTTCCCTACACCACCGCGACCCTGATGGTCGTGCAGATATTCTTCATTGCCGTCATGGCCTTTATGGCCAATCCATTTGACAAGCTTCCTTTTATCCCGCCCGATGGCGAGGGGATTAATCCCCTGCTGACGCATTTCGGGATGTTCTTTCACCCACCCGCATTGATGGCGGGGCTCATCGGAATCAGCATACCCTCTGCCTTTGCTTTGGGCGCGCTGTTGGCCGGCAAAAGCCGCGACGAATGGGCGGACTCGGGCCGGTTGTGGGGCATTGTTACGTGGGCTCTGCTGGCCAGCGGACTGCTGCTGGGTTCCTGGTGGGCATATACGATCCTGGGCTGGGGAGGGTTCTGGTTCTGGGACCCGGTTGAAAATGCTGCTTTTATGCCATGGCTGGCCCTGACGGCATTTGTCCATTCCATCATGGTCCAAAAGCGGCGTGGGATGTTCCGGATGTGGAACATCGTACTGATAAACGCAGCTTTCGGGCTGGCGTTGTATGGCATGTTTATGAACCGGGGAGGGCCGGTGCCATCGGTGCACTCCTTTGGGGCGTCCACTTTAGGGTGGGTTTTCCTGCTATTCCTTGCGGTGGGAGTTTTGGTTCCCTTTGCGGTGTTCTTCTGGCGGTACAACCTGCTCAAGAGCGCCCAGAACCTGGATTCGATGCTATCCCGCGAGGCAGCATTCCTGATCAACAATTTGCTGCTGCTGGGAATAGCCTTCGTCACCTTGTGGGGAACCGTTTATCCGCTGTTCGCAAGACTGGGTGGCGGAGAGGAAATAACGATAGCCCGTCCCTTCTACGACCAGGTAAACGGGCCGCTTATGCTGGCATTAGTGCTTTTGATGGGGGTAGGGCCACTGCTCCCCTGGCGTCGGGCAAACTGGGCAAGTCTCCGGCGTGCCTTGCTGGTTCCTGCCTCGGCGGCAGCGGTGACTGTGGTAATCCTGGCTGTATTCATAACCAGGCAGCCCTTCGCCCTTACAGGATTCGGTCTGTGTGCCCTGGTTTCAACCGGCATAGCGATGGAATGGTGGCGTGGAATGCTGGCACGACATCGTAATTCACGAGAAAACTATGCCCTGGCCCTGTTCCGCTTGATTGCAGCCAACAGGCCCCGCTACGGCGGGTACATTGTTCACTTGTCAGTGGTAATGGTAGCCATGGGTGTGCTGGGCGGTTCGTTATTTGACGTCCAGCGGGATGTGGTACTGGCTCCAGGGGAGACTTACGAGATTGCCGGGTATGAACTGCGCTACCAGGACACTGTTCAGGTAAACCAGTCTGACCGCACCGAGTATTTTTCGACTCTGGAATTGTCCCGGGATGGCCAATTTCTACAGGAGTTGGAGGCACGCCGCAGCTTCTATCCGTCCTTTAACATGGCATCGACGCTGGCCGCCATTCGCTCCACCCCCGTTGAGGATTTTTACGTAGTGCCCAGCGAAAACCTGCCCGACGGTTCAGTAGGCTTTCGCATACTGGTCAATCCCCTGATCTGGTGGATGTGGGTGGCGGGACCGGTTCTGATACTTGGGACGGTTGTATCGCTCTGGCCTGAAAGAAGTCGCGCTCCGATGCGGGTTACGACTCCGGTGGTGGCTGCTTCTGGCGCCGGAGGAACTCGGGCCACTACGGCATGAAATCGCCACCCCAGGAATTCGATCACGGAAGTTTCCATCGGTCAGGTAAGCCATAATGGCGCTGATAATAGGACTCGCCCTGGCTTTGTTGGGGATTGCCGTGGCAGTTTACCCCTTCGTCCGGCACAGGCTTTTGCAGCTACCTCACGAGGTAGCTGTGGGAGTGGTTGAAGGGACCGACAGTGAAACCCGGACTTCTCCTGCCGACGATTTGGAATCGGTGTACGAAGCGATTCGTACGCTGCAATTGGAAAGGGAACTGGGCAATGTTCCGGAGGGTCTATTCCGGGAACAATTGAACAGCTACCGTATTCAGGCTGCGACGCTGCTAAGGGCCCTGGAAAAAGGACAAGAATCGGGGGGCGACTGGGCGCTGGAGGAAGAAATCAAGATAGCCCGCACAGGGTTACGGCCAAATTCCTCCAGCGGAATGGTTTGCGCTAATTGTGGGAAACTGGTTCCAACGGGAGTTGACGCCTGTCCCGAATGTGGGGTAGCGGCATCAGGTCAGCCTGAAAATAGACGGTCGCCTACAGTTAACTGAGCGACACATAGACTTATGACCCTTCATAGCTTCCCTCATCCAGCCCTGGCCCTTCCACTGGCTTTGCCCTTGATTTTTTGCCTCCTGCTGATTGTTCTGGCGATGCATGGGCCCAGCACGCTACTGGCGCAGAGTCCTGACGAAGCTTCAGTCAGGGGCGGGTTGGTAAACGGGACTGAAGGCGGTGAGACACCTTCGGGCCTCCCAGTGACCCTCCACGCAATCGATTCTCTAGAAGGCAGGGTGGCCAGCTATAACGCCACCTCAGACGAGGCTGGGAACTTCATCTTCGAAGGTGTTGCCAGGGTTGATGGAGGCAGTTATGTATTGGTGGCGGACTACGATGGTATGCGCTACAGCGAACTGTTGGAGTCCCGGAATCTTGCCGATCCTGTGAGGCTGACTATATACGAGATCACCCGGGATATTGGGGTAATAGAAGTCCGGCGGCAGGCCATGATTATCGCCGACATCGACGATACCAACCGGGAAATCAGCGCCCTGGAAGTACTGAGCGTCAGCAACACCAGCGACCGGACGCTGCTCCCCGAACTGGCCAACATAACAAACCCGGCCGACATCAACTTTCTCCGGTTCTCCCTTCCTGCCGATTCTATTGACCTCTCGGTCCAGTCCAGTTTGCCTGGCGGCGATATTGTCCCCATGGGTACCGGATTTGCTGTGACTTCTCCCGTCCTTCCCGGCGACCACGAGATTAACTACAGTTACAAGTTTCCGTATGAATCCGACAGTGTTACATTCAACCAGCGGTTGATCCAGGGAGTGGAAACTTACCAGGTATTGGCGCCCTTGGCACTGTCGCAAATACAGGTGACGCCTCTGGAGCCCAAGCCTCGGTTAGACGTTGGGGGCACTCCCTACCTGGTTTGGGAAACCAGTCGGGTCCCCCCCGGGAGAGGTGTTGCGCTGCGAATCTCACAGTTGCCCCAGCCCGGTCTGGCCACGACCCTGATTCAGAGCGTTTCCGGGCCGCAACTGTGGCTGACAATTGTTCCGCCAATGCTGGCCGTTGGCCTGGGGATCCTGCTCCTTTGGGCGTGGTTCCGGGCTCCGAGGACAGTGGGAAGCGTCGCTTACATTTCTGGAGACGATGCCGTTCGGCGGCAGTCGCTGATTCAGGCGATTGCGGTCCTGGATGATAGATATGAGGTGGGGCAGTTGGCCGAGGGGGAATACAAACCCCGCCGAGAAGAACTCTTGAACCGCTTAAGGCAACTTTCATCGACCCCTGAAGGGTCTGACTGAATACCGTGAGCAAACGGATCTGGATCATACTGTTAACCGGCTTGCCGCTCCTGGCCTTTCTTGGAATCCTGGTGTGGGCTTCGTTGCAAACCGGGGGCCGCGCCGGCGGCCTGGGAGTAAATACCGAGTTCGGTGTGGCTGAGGTTGAGAAGGAACCTGCCAAGGATTTCGCGCTGGACATTCAGGACAACGAGGCCCTCGCCCTTTCAGAGCTGAAAGGCAAGGTTGTGATGGTAGATTTCTGGGCGTCGTGGTGCGCCCCCTGCCGCCAGGAAGCAACCGTGTTGGAAGAAACCTACCAGCAATACGCAGGCATGGATGTTGAATTTGTCGGCGTCAACATCTGGGATCTGCCCGACAACGCCGCCGCATACCTGGTGGATTTTGGAATCACTTATCCCAACGGGGTTGATGGCGAGGGGGTGATCGCAATTGATTACGGGGTCAAGGGGATTCCGGAAAAGTTCTTCATTGACCGCGACGGCAACGTGCGCCAGAAGTTTGTCGGGCCCATCAGACCAGAGAAGCTGAGGGAAACCCTGGACGAATTGCTGGCGGAGTAGATGCCGCCTTGCTGTTTCAGTTTGGAACACTGGTGTATAAGATTGGCGTATCTTTGGCTACAAGACCCGGATTGTTGCCGGTTTAACGTCGCAGAGGACGGAGGGGGCAGATGACTCAGGAAACAAGCGTGGCGCTGGCAATGGACTGGGGTGGTACCTGGTGCCGCATTGCGGTGGTCGGTCGTGATGGCCGGATTTTGTGGCAGTCGCGGGTGCGCAACGCGGCCGGCGCGGATAAGGACAAGCTGCTGGCTGACGCGGAGGACCTGATTCAACAGGCCCGCACCTGGTGCGGCGCAGGCCGAAAAATTGCCGGCCTGGGAATCGCCGCTGCCGGTCCGGTGGACGCAGACACAGGGACATTACAGGAGCCCCCGAACCTGCCTGCGCTTAACGGAATTTCGCTTAAGGCTGCCTGGGAATCCCGTCTTAATGTGCCGGTTAACGTGGGCAATGATGCCAATATGGCCGCGTTGGGAGAATACGCTTACGGTGCAGGCCTGGAGGCGCGACAATTCCGGGCAGATGCCAACAGTCTTGTGTACGTCACTGTCAGCACCGGCATTGGCGGAGGCGTAATTGACCGAGGGAGGCTGATGCTGGGGGCACGCGGACTGGCCGCAGAAGTGGGCCACATGGTTATTGACCGTAGCCCCGACGCTCCAACCTGCCAGTGCGGCAACAGCGGATGCCTGGAGGCGCTGGCGTCCGGCACCTCGATCGCGAAAATCGCCCGACGGAGACTTGCCGATCCCGGTACCAATGGGGGCGTCCTGTCCGAACTGGAGCCAGGTCTGGTCACCGCAGAAAGGGTCTTGGATGCGGCCGGCGAGGGAGACTCCCTGTCGTGGAGCATCCTCGAGGATGTCATTGACGCTCTTTCCACGGGACTGACCAATCTTCTTCACCTGTATAACCCGGACCTGATTGTAATGGGAGGTGGCGTGACCTTTGGCATGGTACGCATGGGCTTGCTGCCCAGGCTGTACGTCCAGATGCAGCAGCGGGCAATGACTGAGGGCCACCGCAGCTTCCACTTGATTCCAAGCCGGTTGGGCGATGCCCCGGGAATGCTGGGCGCCGCCAGCCTGGTCTGGAACTCTTCAAGCGGATAGCGTTGCGCATGGGATAGAAAACCCGACTGATGCTTGCCTGCCGTTTGGTATTGGCAGGGAACTGCCTGGCAGATCTTCAGTAGCTATAGCCATCCAATTAATCGAACCCGCCTCGCCGGCAAATGCCAGTTTGACGGGTTCTCTCTTTGCTTGTCTGGGGAAAAGTGCAGTCTCTGCAGAGAGGACACCTCTAGAATATATAGCGGCTACCCATAACGTTCAGGCGGTCTCCAGTAATGTAGCTGGATTCGTCCGAGGCAAAGAAGAGGCAGGCCTCTGCAATGTCGTGGACTGTACCCTGGCGGCGCATGGGAATGCTGGATACGTGCGCTTCGGACCCCCTGGCTACGTCCTCGAATTCTGGGTACCACTCGGGGTGCGCACGGGTTGTGTCGGTAGAACCTGGATTGACCATGTTGGCACGGATGTTGTAGGGAGCCATTTCTGCTGCCACCGCTCGAATGAGGCCCAGCAGTCCGGTCTTGGCGGTGGTTACCAGGGCGGTTTCCGGGCGGCCGGTTACCGCCGACTGGCCACCCAGGGCAATGATACTGCCGCTGCGCCTTTCCATCATGCCCGGCAATGCTGCCTTGATAAGGTAGAAGGCCGGGTAAAGGTTGATTTCCATTACCTGCTGCCATTCCTCATTGGAAATCTCGAGGATGGGTTTGTGTGGGCGAATCGCCACATTGCTGACCAGGATATCTACCTTGCCCAGCGCTTCGATTCCCTCTTCTACAATCCCGGCCGCCCGGTCCGGATCCGATACGTCTCCCATAGCCAGATGGGTGTTAACTCCCAGCTCCCGGCACTCTGCGGCAACTTCATCCAGTTCCCGCTGGCTCTGGCGGGTATTTAACACCAGGTCGGCCCCCTCCCTGGCGAAAGTCAGTGCGATTTGCCGTCCGATATTTCTGCTGGCGCCGGTGATCAGGGCGGTTTTTCCCTGCAGCTTCATAAGTCCTCCAGAGTGCCCGTCCCCAATTTGGAAGGGCGTATTGCAAATGGGTAATCACTTCGAGGAAATTAACATACCTGGCTGGACGGCGCAAACGAATCTCGAACCGAAGAGGCCGGTCCATAAGTCTGTGCTGGTATGATGTCTTAACACCCCTGTACATAAACTGCGCGTGGGCCCATTGACAGGGTCATGTCCTTGATATAGGATTCCCGCAAGTAAACCGGAACTTTAACAATTGAATCTGGTCTGAAGGTGGCCCCAATAGGGGCTGAAAAGGGAAGCCGGTGTAATTCCGGCGTGGTCGCGCCACTGTGACTGGCAAGAACTGACCCATACCGAAAGGTAAGCCACTGGTCCTCCACAGGAGGCTGGGAAGGCGGGAAGGTTCGTCAATAGCCAGAAGCCAGGAGACCTGCCATCAGGCTGAAACAAGATACGCTTCGCGGAAGGGTGTATGTTAGAGCGCAACAGATAGCCTGACCACGAAGGTCAGGCTTTTTTTGTTGGGGGCGCCAAATCGGAAGCCCAATATTTGCCATTAACTTGTCTGATGCTCGCGGTGTCGGACTTGCCAAGTGGGAGATGACTGGATGGACTCCACCTCGGTCGCGCAGGACCTCCTCCCCTCGTGACCACACGGCGCAGCATGCTGCGCCATGGGAGACCATCCAGTCCACTCTTTATATTCGGCCAGGTCGCCTGACGAGATTTTCTGTCCGGTGGCATTATACCTCTTAAGTAGGCATAATGTTTGCCAACCAGCGCCTGTGCGGAGGGTCAGATGTTACGCCAAATCCTGGAAGAGTGCCACCAGGGCTTCGATGAAGTGGGATTTAACGAGGTTGTGCTGATGTTGTCTAACACGGCAGCCACCTCGGAGGTTTACATGATGCTGGACGACCTTCGGTTTTCCGAAGACGGTAACATCGTAACCTTCCTGGCGGAGGGTGGCACCCACCTGCACATGTATCTGGACAAGATCGAAGAAGTCCGGTTTCTTCATCGCATGAACGAGGAAGGTCTTCCCAGCTACTCGGTATGGTTCATGGACGAGAATCGGGACCCTGTCCTGCGCATCTACCTCCGTAAGTCCGAGGAAGATGAAACAAACCAGCCTCGCCACGATCTGTTCATGGCCTTGTTGGATAAGTATGGAACAACTCTAGACCCGAGGGTGGCTTAAGCCCCGTAATCTCCTTTCAGGGCGCCTCCCTTGTCTGGATTACGGTTCGCCGGTAAGAGAGTATGGACGGAACTCAGGATGAGCAGAACTGAATGACCAACGCGATAGTCATTGCGGGCGTCCGCAGCGGCGTGGGTAAAACCACGATTGCCACAGGCATCATGGGCGCATTGACTCGCCGTGGCTACAGGGTGCAACCTTTCAAAGCCGGGCCTGATTACATTGACCCGTCTTACCACCAGCTTGCGTGCGGGGTGCCTTCCCGCAACCTGGATACGTGGCTGATTCCGCATCCCACGGTTACTGAACTATTCCGCCGGGCAGGCGGGGACGACAAGATATGCGTAGTTGAAGGGGTAATGGGCGTCTTTGACGGCCACTCCAGCCTCACGGAGGAGGGATCCACCGCCCAACTGGCCAAGCTGCTGAACGCCCCGGTAATTCTCGTAGCGGACGCTGCCAAGGTGGCCCGCAGTGTGGCCGCTGAGGTGCTGGGTTACCAGATGTTCGACCCCGACCTTCGCATAGCCGGGGTGATACTTAATGGGGTGGGTGGGCCCCGCCACATGGAGTTTTGCCAGCCGCAGATTGAAGCTACCACCGGCTTGCCAGTGCTTGGTTACCTGCCCAGGCGAGAGGACTTTGTCCAACCTGAACGCCACCTGGGACTGATACCCACCGTGGAGGGGACGGTCGTTCAGCAGTGGTACGACGCTCTTATCGCCCAGGTCGAAGAGTCCATTGACCTGGACCGAATTCTTGATCTGGCTTCCGGCGCCAGCCCCCAAGAGGATGCCCCGCAAGTATATCCGGCAGAGCCGCAGGGGAAGCGTGCCCGCATCGCTGTAGCCCAGGACAAGGCCTTCAGCTTTTATTACCAGGATTCCCTTGACTTGCTGGAAGCCTGGGGAGCCGAACTGGTTCCTTTCAGCCCATTGACTGACAAGAGTGTGCCCGCTGGAGTCGGTGGCATTTATATCGGCGGCGGCTTCCCCGAAATGTTTGCCCGGGAATTATCAGAGAATCATTCAATGCTGGATTCCATGAGGGCAGCGCTGAAGAGGGAAGTGCCGGTGTACGCCGAGTGTGGCGGCCTGATGTACCTGGCTCAAAGCCTGTCAGACCTGGAAGGCAACGATTATCCCATGGTGGGCGCGCTTCCCGTAGTTTCGTCCATGAGCAACAGCAGGCTGACGCTGGGATACCGTGAGGTGGAAGCTCGCGAAGACACTCCGCTTCTGAAAAAAGGGCAGCGGGTCCGTGGCCATGAGTTTCACTGGTCGGTACTGGCCGAGCAACCCCGCGCCGACCAATCCGTTTACCGGGTGGTGAACCAGGATAACCGGCCGGAGGGATTCCAGGTGGGCAGCATCTGGGCTTCGTACATACACATTCACCTGGGAAGCAGTCCCGGCCTGGCCCGCCGGTTTGTAGATACCTGCGTGGTAGAATGAAATCCCATCTCCTATGGGTTTTGCGGAGGGGGCGTTTCCAGTATTTCATGCCACCAGGAGGACTGTAAGTAATGAGCACCGATCAAGAAAGCAGAGAGGGACCCCAGTCGGTTAAGGGTCCTCGAATCAACAAGGGACTGGTAATCGTCAATACCGGCAACGGCAAAGGCAAGACTACGGCCGCCATGGGCGTGCTGTTCCGAGCCTGGGGCCGGGGATTGCGCGTAGTGATGCTTCAGTTCATCAAGCACACAACCGCAAACTTTGGCGAGCAGCGGGCGGCCCAGAAAATCGGCGTAACCATGCGGGCCATGGGCGACGGTTTTACCTGGCGCTCCCAGGATCTGGACCAGAGTGCGGACCTGGCCAGGGCTTTGTGGGAAGATGCCAAGGAAGTGCTGGCGTCAGGCGAGTACGATGTCGTAGTGCTGGACGAATTTACCTATCCCATGCACTACGGATGGATTCCCACCGAAGAGGTCATTGAAACCCTCAAGAACCGGCCCGAGATGTTGCACGTCATTATTACCGGGCGCCATGCTCCTGAAGACCTGGTTGAGTATGCGGACCTGGTAACCGAAATGAACGTGGTAAAGCATCCTTACCAGAGTGGCATTAAGGCCCAGCCCGGTATTGAGTTCTAGGCAGGCATAGCCGCATCCAGGATTGCGCTGACAGTCTCTAACATTTCAGGAGGCTCCATGACCATATCTCCACTGGTGGACGCCACTGTTGAAGGCATTTCCTCCCTCGACCAGAACGCCATGGCTAATGCCAGGGCCAGGCAGGACACCCTTACCAAGCCACTGGGCAGCCTGGGGCGACTTGAGGACTTGTCGGTCATGCTGGCAGGAATGTTTGGTGAGACCGTGCCGCAGATCAGCCGTAAGTCCGTAATTCTTGCAGCGGCAGACCACGGTGTGGTAGCGGAGGGAGTAAGCGCATATCCTCAGGAAGTTACTCCCCAGATGGTGTACAACTTCTTGCGAGGCGGCGCGGGCATCAACGTGCTGGCACGCCATGCCGGGGCCGAGATTGTAATCCTGGATGCTGGTGTTGCCGCTGATCTGGACCCGCATCCCTTGCTCAGGTCAGTCAAGGTAGCTTACGGGACTGCCAACATGGCAGTTGGGCCAGCGATGACCCGTGACCAGGCTGTTCGTTGCCTGGAGATTGGCATTGATGCCGCCAGGGAGCAGATCGGAGAAGGGGCAGACATCATAGCCTGTGGCGACATGGGGATCGGGAACACTACTGCCTCCAGCGCAATTACTGCTGTGGCGACCGGCGCCGACCCGGCGGTAACCACGGGACGCGGGACAGGGCTGGACGACCCGGGCCTGGCCCACAAGGTTGAAATTGTGCGCCGGGCTATTGAAGTAAACCGGCCCGACCCGAAGGACGGGCTTGACGTCTTAACCAAGGTCGGGGGACTGGAAATCGGGGTGCTAGCCGGTGCAATGCTGGGCACGGCAGCCAGCCACCGCCCAGTCGTGGTGGACGGGTTCATATCGGGAGCCGCCGCATTGATTGCGTGGCTTATATCTCCGGCGGCAAAGGACTACTTTATCGCTGCCCACCAATCCGTGGAGCCCGGGCACCGCGTGGGACTTGATGCCATGGGATTGACCCCTCTCCTGGACATGGGAATGCGTCTGGGTGAAGGCACAGGCGCCGCTCTGGCCATGCATCTGATCGAAGCTGCGTCGTTGTGCCTGGCGGAAATGGCAACATTTGCTGAGGCCGGCGTGTCTGAACGCAGCGACGACGAAGAGTAATCTAAGGGGCCAGGCAGTCCATGGCACAGAGTTCTCAACCCATGTTGGAACCCACTAAAAGTACGTCCGCCGAGACTAGTACCTGTGCCTGCCCTGGCTGAGGAAGGAAGAATTGGCACCCTTTCTGGCTGCGTTAAGCTTCTTGACGATCTTCCCTTCCCCCAGGCCTGCTGACCTGCCCCAGAGGGCCATCAGCGACTCTCGTGCCTGGTTTCCCCTGGTGGGCCTTATCCTGGGCCTCATGTTAGTTGGCCTGGAATGGGTCCTGGGTTATGCTTTTTCCCCCTACGTTACTTCCGCGGCGCTGGTGGTCTTCCTGGTGATTGTCAATCGGGCCCTCCACCTGGATGGGCTGATGGACACCTGTGATGGACTGTTTGGTGGGGACAGCCCGGAACGCCGTCGCGAAATAATGCGAGATTCTCACGTTGGGGCCTTTGCGGTCGCCGGCGCTGCGTGCGCATTGCTCATCAAGTATGCGGCCCTCCTTTCCCTGCTGTCTCTAGACTTGCCCGGAAAGGAAGCTGCCCTGCTGCTATTCCCGGTGTTTAGCCGATATACCATGGTACTGCAGCTGATGGTCTTCCCGTATGTGCGGACACCCGGGTTGGGGTCCCCATTTCATGAGTACCCTGCTACGGTGCCTTCGGCAATAGCTGCCGTAGTGTCCCTGGTTGCGGCGCTGGTTATCGGCGGCGCAGGCGGCATGCTGGTGCTGGCCGGGATATGTATATTCGCCTTATTGGTGGGCCAGGGAATGGCAGGCCTGGCCGGCGGGATGACCGGGGACACATATGGCGCAACAAATGAATTGTCGGAGGCTGTTGGACTGCTGGTATTGGTAGCCATCATGCCCTTTGGACTGGTTGCTCCCATTTGGTACCAAGTCGGTGGACTGCTTTAGCAGCCAATATCCCGTTTGAGATAAATGCATCCAGCGCAGGTATAAGTCGAAGGAAAGAGTGCGCGCTGTGTCGTAGGGCACCCATTCCTTTGCCAAGGATATGATTCAGTCTATACCTGTGATCCCCGAGAATCCCCGTAGAGGCTGTCAATAGAATTTCCCGTTGTCGGCAGGAACGTTCTGGCAGGTTAACCAGGCTTATATGTCCCATCTGTCTCCGTACATAGCTGGATTCCCCCTGGAACTTGGAGTGCTGTTTCTTGCTGTGTTGTTGGACCTGTTCGGCAGAGAGCTGCCAGGCAAGATTCACCCTACAGTCTGGATGGGTTACACGGTCAAGGTCACTGAAAGGCTGGCTCCACGGACCAGGGTAGGGGGCCTGGCTGCAGGGACACTGATCGCTTTGTTGATTCCTTCCTTTTGGGCCGCCTGCGCCTGGCTGGCAGTCTGGGGCCTGGCGGAACTCCACTGGCTGGCATATCTGCTGGGTGGGGCTGTGCTGCTCAAATCAACCTTTGCCATAAGGATGCTTCACCGGGCAGCTTCCGAGACAAGATTTCTGGTGGTTCAGAATGACCTGCCTGGTATGCGACACAGTATGCGTTCCCTGGTGAGCCGGGATGCTTCGGAAATGACAGCAGGGCAGGCCATTGCCGCCACCATAGAATCGGTGTCAGAGAACACCACCGACAGCTTTATCGGTACCTGGTTGGCCTTTGCCCTTTTTGGGCTGCCCGGCGCCTTCGCTTACCGAGCTATCAACACCCTGGACAGTATGATAGGCTATCGGGGCGAGTATGAGTACGTGGGGAAAGTGGCGGCCAGGGTGGATGATCTGGTGAACCTGGTTCCTGCGAGAATGACGGCCCTGTTGTTGGGGCTTGGCAGCCTGGTACTCCCCGGGCAGCGGGCCGGTGAAGCGTTCAGGGTAATGTGGCGCGACCACGGTCGCACCTCCAGCCCCAATGCTGGCTGGACTATGGCCGGGATGGCAGGAGCCCTGGGCGTGGAACTGGAGAAAGAGGGCCACTACCGGTTGGGCGACGCCACCCGCCCTCTGGAACCCGAGGACATTACCCGGTCTGTGCAGTCCATGTACATTATTGCCGGCTTGGGGATTGCCATCACTCTGGCCTTGCTGTTACTCAAGGAGCGCATCTTCGGATAGATGAGCGAACGCGTTGGTGAAATTTCCTCCGCAAAACGCCCGGTCCACGGTGGGATCCGGCCGGCCCAGTTGCGAGCCTTGGGACTTGAGCAGGCGGACGTGCTGGACTTTAGCGCAAGCGTCAGTCCACTGGGCCCTCCCGTTGGATTGTGGTCTTCGCTGGAGAGGGTCGATCTGACCGCCTACCCGGACCCGGAATGCCTGGAATTGAGGGAAGCTCTTGCCGACCACCACGGCATCAGCGTAGACAACATTCTGGTAGGTAACGGTTCCACGGAGTTGATCCACCTGCTGGCCCGTGCGTACATTTCCGAGTCCTCGGCCCACGCGCCTCCCCGCTGTTTGCAGTTTTCCCCTACATACGGCGAATACGCGGGAGCCTGCGAGATGGGCAGGGCTGACATGCTGGAAATCAGGGCTCAGCGAGAAGCGGGTTTCAGCTGGGACCTCGATCGGGCTGAGGCCGAGATCCGTGAAAGGGAACCTGCGATGGTTTTTCTTTGCAATCCTAACAATCCCACCGGTGTTTACCTGGAGAACAAGCAGGTATCGAGACTATGCAAGGCCGCCGGAGCGGTTGATTCGCTGCTGGTGCTGGACGAGGCCTATATCAACTTCGTAGAGGACCGGTGGGATGCCTTGACTCTAATGGCGGAGGAATCGGGGCCCAACCTGGTGCTGTTGCGCTCGATGACCAAGGACTATGCTCTGACGGGTCTCCGGCTGGGTTACATGGTGGCGGCGCAGGAAGTAGTCCAGCGTCTGGCTGCGCTGCAACCGGACTGGAGCGTAAACGCCCTGGCCCAGGTGGCCGGAGTGGTAGCCCTTGACGACGAGGGTTATCTGCCAAAGGCCAGGCATGCCGTCAACGCATCCAAAAAATTCCTGACTCGAGAACTGAACGAGGCTGGCTTTTGTGTCCTGCGATCGGCTGCGAATTTCTTGTTGGTAGAGGTAGGAGACGGGGCAAAGTGGCGCGAAAGGTTGATGTCGAGGGGAGTATTTGTTCGGGACTGCGCTTCCTTCGGCCTTCCTGATTGCATCCGTATTGGAATACGGTCCATGCCAGACTGTCAAAGATTGGTCGAGGCGGTGAGGCTGGAAATGGCGAAAGACGGGGACTGACAGAGGCGTAATTCGACACTGTCCGGATTCTGGAGCGCATGTTCGAGAGCCGGCCTTTACAGGGGAGACAAGCAATAATGACCACCTTTTACATTGTGCGGCATGGGGAGACGTTGTGGAACGCAGAGGGACGCATCCAGGGCCATACCGACGTCGGCCTCATTGAGCGGGGCAGGGAGCAGGCTCGGGCCACAGCTAGACGGCTTGCAGGCAATGCCTTTGGCGTAGCCTATTCCAGCGATATGAGCCGCACTATAGAAACGGCCCAGATTATACTGGGAGAGAGAGACATACCTCTAAACTCGGTCCCCGAACTTCGGGAATACAATAAGGGAGTTTTCGAAGGACTGACGCCGGATGAATACCGGGAACAATACCCGCATCTGTATGAGTCGTCATTGGTAAATGATCCGGATTTTGCGCCTCCTGGTGGTGAAACCATCCGCCAGTGCCAGTCCCGCCTTTCCCAGTTTTTTTCCTGCTTAAGAGAGCAGCACCCGAATGACGAAGTGCTGATTGTGGGCCACGGCGGGTCCCTTCGCAGTGGCATAGTCGCGCTGCTAGGGCTGCCGCTGGAAGCCAATTGGAAGTTTGTCATGCATAATTGCGCCGTGTCTATGGTTCGGACTTACCCGGACAATTCAGTAATGCACCTGTATAACGATACTTCGCACTTGAAGGATGTCAGGTAGGGCATCCGAAGACATCTTTATGGAAGAAACTAAAGCATTGTCCGGCTACGGAGCCGCTCCCCTCGGCAGGGTCTTGATGGTGCAGGGTACTGCTTCCCACGTTGGGAAGAGTGTTCTGGTTTCGGCCCTTTGTCGCATATTCCGCCAGGACGGATTTCGTGTCGCCCCTTTCAAGGCCCAGAACATGTCCAACAACTCCTACGTGACCAGGGATGGCGGGGAGATTGGGAGGGCGCAGGCGGTACAGGCCGAAGCCGCCGGAGTCGAAGCCCGCGTTGAGATGAACCCGGTGCTGCTAAAACCGGAAGCCGACCATATTGCCCAGGTCGTGCGGATGGGACGCCCCATGGTCTCCGCCAGGGTGAGGGACTATTTTGGACTCAAGGCCCAATTGTGGGAGTCGGTACACTCTTCCCTCGACGCCCTGAGAAAGGAATTCGACGTGGTGGTCATTGAGGGGGCGGGCAGTCCGGCCGAAATCAACCTGAAAGCCACCGAGATAGTTAACATGAGGGTGGCCCTCTATTCCGGCGCCCCGGTACTGCTTTGCGGTGACATTGACCGTGGAGGAGTTTTCGCTTCGCTGGTAGGGACCATGGTGCTCCTGGAGCCCGAGGAACGCGAGGTCATCAAAGGGTTCATTATTAACAAGTTCCGTGGCGACGCCAGCTTGTTGACCGATGGGCTGACCATGCTGGAAGAGCGCACCGGGATTCCCGTGGCTGGCGTAGTTCACCACTACCGGGACATCCACATTCCGGAAGAGGACTCGGTTGCCCTGGATATTCCCTTGCGGACGGGGAATGACTCGCAAACTGCCGCGCTGGATGTGGCGGTGATTCAATTGCCCCACATTTCCAACTTTGACGATTTTGATCCCCTCAACCGGGAACCCGGGGTGCGCCTGAGGTACGTAAGTGGCGCAAATGAGCTAGGGCAGCCTGACTTAATTGTCCTCCCTGGCTGCAAGACAACCATCCCAGACCTGGCCTGGCTCAACGCCCAGGGTCTGGCGCTGGCCATTAAGCGCCTGCATCAAGGAGGTACGGCAATACTGGGCATCTGCGGCGGATATCAAATGCTGGGTAACCATCTTTACGACCCGGATGGCATTGAGTCCACACTGCCAGAGATGGAAGGCCTGGGATTGCTGCCTCTGACCTCTGTATTTGCTGGGACGAAGGAGACTCACCGCATACGGGGAGAAGTGGTGGAAGGGTCAGGCCTGTTGCGAGGAGCTGCCGGCGCACCGATAACTGGCTATGAGATTCATATGGGTCGTACGACGGGAGAGGGAGTGTCTTTACCCTTCCGGATTGACGACCGTACCGATGTGTCGGTTTCTCCGGAAAGCGCCTATGACGGGGCCATGGATGAGTCGGGCCTGGTGCTTGGCACCTATGTGCATGGTCTTCTGCACAATGGCCAATTGCGCCGAGCCATGCTGGAAGAGCTGGCGCGGCGGAAGGGCGTTACGCTGCCCCAATCGGATGATTTGGGCGCTATGGATGCGGAGTTCGACAAGCTGGCCGACTGGGTTCGCGGCAGCATCGATATGGACCTGGTCTATTCCATTACAGGCCTCAACCGCGACTTTGACCGGACCGGCGCCTGACCCATGGCGTCAACATTGACGCTCGTCTTGGGCGGTGTGCGCTCGGGCAAGAGCGCCCACGCGGAAGCGCTAGCCGGACTGTCCGGCCGGTCAGTCCTCTACGTTGCTACCGGGCAAGCCGTCGACCATGAGATGGCCGAACGTATCCGGCGACATCGTGAGCGTCGTCCGGAACATTGGAATACTCTGGAAGAACCACTTTCACTGGCCGAAGGCGTTGAAAAGGCTCTCTCTCAGCCCCAACCGCCCGAGGTCTTGCTCCTGGACTCGCTGGATGTCTGGGTTTCCAACTTGCTGCTGGCCCACGAGCATGACGACCCTGATGAGGTTGAGTCGCTTGTCCTGACGGATTTTGAAGCCTTGGCGGAGGTGTTGGTCCGGGCTGGGTTGCCGGCTGTTGTGGTCAGCAGCGAAGCAGGCCTGGCTCCGGTGCCTCCCAACCGCCTTGGCCGGCAGTTTCAGGACCTGTTGGGGAGCGTAAACCAGCGAGCGGCACAACTTGCTGACTTCGTGCTCCTCGTGGTGGCCGGCATTCCAGTGCAGGTAAAGCCTCAATAATACGGTCAATTCGGCCGACTGGGGTATAATCCCAGTTGTCTCCCGAAGGGACCGACTGTCAGGAGTCCCATACCCAGTCGTCCACACTGGAACTGTTACTGTCTTGCCTGAACAACAGCCAAATTCAATTCATTCCGCCGACTTGACCCCTCAGCCCGGTGCACTGGCTGGGTCGGCAACTGTGCGCGCTCCGGGTGTGTGCGGCGAGTTGGTCCAGGGCATGCTGGGTGACTCCCACTTCCTGGTCACCTGTCCCGTGGATTTTTTTGCACGGGTAAGGGTGGATATCCGGGAAGAATCCTCCGGCGTGCGAGGTCCGGCGCACT
Organism: SAR202 cluster bacterium bin22; assembly: GCA_002238505.1. Classification (GTDB taxonomy): domain Bacteria; phylum Chloroflexota; class Dehalococcoidia; order Lucifugimonadales; family UBA3495; genus Bin22. The sequence continues at coordinate 74,781 of MPMM01000003.1, forward strand.
GCCCCAAGGCTGCCGCGGCAGTTACTCATACCCTGGCCTTCCTGGGAAAGCCGCAACTGGGCGCCGAGGTAAGTGTCAGCAACCCCATACCCCGGGGCAAGGGATTTGGCAGCAGCAGCGCCGATGTGGCGGCGGCAATCGCAGCCACGGGCTTTGCCCTGGGAGTGAAACTCACGCCCGGGCAAATTGGACAGGTGGCGATCGAAATAGAACCCACTGACGGCATAATGTTCCCGGGCATTGCGCTGTTCGATCACCGTGAAGGGCTGCGATCGGAACAGTTGGGACTACCCCTCCCCATGGAAATTGTGGCGCTGGACTTTGGTGGCGAGGTTGATACGCTGGCCTTCAATCGCGAGGACCGGAGGCTGGAGTGGCAGGCGATCAGCGGCGAGACTAGCAGGGCCCTGGAAATGGTCAGGGAAGGGCTCAAACTGAGAGATACGGGCCTGGTAGCCAAAGGGGCAACGCACAGCGCCTTGGCAGCCCAGAAAGTGTTGTTCAAGCCTCGGCTGTCGGAGGTTCTGGAGTTCGCGGAGTCCGTTGGAGCAGTTGGAATTAACGTGGCGCACAGCGGTACCGCTATCGGAGTATTGCTGGACGCGACACAGCGGAGAGGCAAGTCCACATACCGCATGACCCAGCGAACATTTCCTGACGCAGAGGCTGTCCATCACCTGCGCCTCCTGGGCGGTGGTGTTCAGCGGGTTTAGGCCGGCGGTGACCGGAGCAACGATTCGGCTATAATCACTTACTCTTGTAAGGGTGTGTAAGCGACAATCTACGTAAAATTGAAGGAGCAAATCCCCATGGCAGAGCACAACCTGGCGATCATAGGCGGCGACGGCATTGGCCCTGAGGTGATTAACGAAGGCAAGAAAGTGCTGGACTATCTGGCCGCCAATACCCCTAGCCTCAGCTTCAAGTACACCGAGTTTCCCTGGGGTTCCGCCTACTACCGGGAGATGGGCCGAATGATGCCGGAAGACGGGCTGGAGCAGGTCGCCTCAAATGAGGCAATACTGTTCGGAGCCGTTGGCGACCCGGACATTCCGGACCACATAACCCTGCAGGGGCTGTTGCTGCCCATGCGCCGGGCCTATGACCAGGGCGTCTGTGTGCGTCCTGCCTACTTGCACCCGGGCGTTACTTCCCCGCTGGCAGACAAGTCGCCCGGCGAGATCGACCTGGTCATTTTCCGCGAGAACACTGAAGGGGAGTACGCGCCTGTTGGTGGCCGCCTGTATCCCGGCACTCCTCACGAAACTGTGATGCAGACCAACGTCTTTACCCGCCGGGGTACCGAGCGTATCATTCGCGCCGCCTTCGAATACTGCGTGCGGCGCAACCGGCGGATGAAGGTCACGTCAGTAACCAAGTCCAACGCCCAGGCTTTCGGCATGGTCTTCTGGGACGAGGTGTTCCAGGTGGTGGCAGCCGAATATCCCCAGGTGGAAACGGAGTCGCTACTGGTGGACCGGGTGGCCATGGACCTGGTGCGCTGGCCCGAGGACTTTGACGTGATGGTCGCTTCCAACCTGTTTGCCGACATTATCTCGGACATTGCTGCCGTGGTGACGGGCAGCATGGGCCTGGCTCCCAGCGCCAACATCAACCCGGAGAGGGAATATCCTTCCATGTTCGAGCCGGTTCACGGGGCCGCATTTGACATAACTGGCAAGGGCATTGCCAACCCGCTGGCAACTATCTCGGCCGTAGCCATGATGCTGGACCACCTGGGCGAGACGGAAACCGCCCAACGCGTCGATGTGGCGGTGGTACGCAGCCTGGAGGAACGGAAAGTGATGACCCCGGACCTGGGCGGAACGGCGACAACCTCGCAGGTGGGGGATGAGGTGGTGAGGTTGCTGAGGGAAGGGTAGGGCTAGTCTTCCCCCAGCAATATCCTGTATCTTCCGCTCCGAAGTAAATGAATGCTGTTGTAGTCGTCAGGATTTGCAAATGAGAACTGCCAGAGGTTATAAATTCCGTCCCTGTCTCTCTGAAAGAATAATGTCGAGACTTCCTTGTCGGTATGATATTGCCACTGCCGAAATGGGTAATACATCTGCCTGATTATGGTATTAGTGGCTTCTCCGCCTTTAGCTTCGATTAGAACTACCTGTTCCACCCCTTCATACCCGGCATCGACTTCTGTCTGTACTCCATCTACATGTATCTGAAACTCTCCCGTCACAAAGTCAAACTCTGGGGAATATTTCCTACCGCGAATTGTAAGTACCAGCGATTCATCCTCAGCAAAGTGTCTAATGAGGCTCATGGCATAAGCCCTGTCCAAATGCTGCATTTCAGAGTCACCGATTTGTGAAGTTTCCAGTTCGAATGGAAATTGACTGTTGTAGTCTATGATGGGCTCTTCAATTATTGGGACGTCAATATAACCTTCACCCATTATGATGGAATATACGCCATTGCTGATTGGCAATATGAACAGACCTTTATCACTAAAGACTTGAGGCCGAGATTCCCTGGTGTCTTGTTTGCAAAGGATTCGAACCTCTTTTTCGCTAGTCCTTTCGAAGTGCTGACAAGCGACTTTTATCTGCTCTGCAGAGATTTCAAAAGGTCCCGCATTGAAATCGTGATCATGAATGTCGAATCTGTCGAAGATTGCCTGCCAACTTGCAGAATGGGTTCGATCAATTCTAGGGCGAGGAGACATTAGATAACCTCAGGTCAAGTTCCACCGGTTCATTTGTATAGCTTGCTGCAGATTCCAAGAGTCGCTTCTGCGATATTGGAGTTTCTGTTTCTACGGATGCACCGTTTCCGACTTGAATACAAGCACATTCTTCAAGACGTTGCCTTCCGATTCTTGCAAAATCAATATCTTTCTCGATTCCGTTGAAATACCTGCCCAAGGTTAAGGCGGCAACTCCTGTAGCTGCTGTGCCCGCAAATGGGTCAAACACAAGGTCTCCAGGGTTTGTGCTAGCACGAATGCACCTCTCAATTAGGGCTACTGGTTTTTGGGTCGGGTGCTTACCATGGAGCTTTTCGTCCTTTCCAGCAGCGGGAATTCTCCAGACGGTCTTCATTTGCTTCCCGCCATTTTCCTCTTTCATGACATTATAGTTGAATGTGTATTTGTGCTTGCTTCCCTTTGGTGCCTTGGTCGCCCACAAGACAGTCTCAGTGGAGTGTGTGAAGCAACGGCAACCCAGGTTAGGAGGTGGATTGTTCTTCTCCCATACAATATCGTTCAATATCCTGAATCCTAATTGCATCATCGCCATGCCTACGCTGAGGTATATGTGCAGAGTGCCGGTAACCCAAATCGTTCCGGTCGGCTTTAGGATTCGGTGGCATTCGCTAAGCCAAGAAAGGTTGAATTCGTGGTCCTTTTCTATCCCGTTACTGCGGTCCCACGCTCCCTTATTGACACTTACCATCTTACCGGCAACGCACGTTATACCGTCATTTGACAAAAGGTAAGGCGGGTCTGTCCAGATGCAATCTATTGAATTGTCCGAAATTTCGCTCATTAGGTTAAATGCATCACCGCAGTAGAGTGCGGATAAGCCATCTTCAGACAGCCAAGCGATTTCCTGCGTATCTAAAGTCATTTGCTCGAACTAGCCTCCCTGTATCCTTCAAATCCCAGTATTCTGAGGGTATTCAGCAAGTGCAAATTCTTCTCGTTGGTTCCCACGTGGGCCCATTCGGATTCCACAACCTCTCTCTGTTGGTTGAGGTCAAGAATATGCTACATTGTTTTAGATGTGGTGCTCTCGAGAACTGAACTGAAATCAGGGATGAACTCTCAACAAGGGGCTTGAACGTCATCCTTGAAATAAATTGGGGACTCTTGGGCCACATGTTGAGGTGGAAATAATTCTGAACGTTGTTCGAATAAAATCACGAACTGTTTGGCCGACGAGTTAGCAATCTGATTTGGCACCACCACTTACCTAGCTCAACCAAACTGAAGATACAGTAAAAGTAGAGCAGTTTTGCCAATGTGGTCAAGGACCAAGTGTCACCTGGTCCCAATTTTCCCATCATTCAGCTGTTGAAACTAAATCGCCCCCAACACCACTTGGACTATTCGCTTTTCCAGGGCCAGGGCAAGCTGGCCGGCCAGGTCGAGACGGTCGTGGTTGCCTACGGCGCCAACAAAGGCTACTCCCAGTATTCGGCCTACCCTGAAGTCAACGACGGTTGAGGAGACCACGCCCTGGGGCCCACCTTGCACAGCCTTGAGGGCCACTGCTTCGTCAAAAAACCCGGAAGGTTCTAGGCGGTCCACCGAAATAAGCTGGTGGCCTTCCCCTACGCCTTCGCCTACGTTGCTTTCGAAGTCCTTGAGAAATACATCCGTCATCCATCCGGTTACCGATTCAGGGTTCTCAAAGAGGTGAGTGACGGTGGATCCCACAAAGTTGAAACCGTCAAATACGTTCATGTCTGACGTCGGGCCGAATTCACGCATGTATCCGGTAATTCGGCCGGCCTCACGGAACCGGGCTGCGGTGCTGCCGGTGAATCCGTGGGCGGCCATGTTCTCGTTATCCAACGGCCCGACCCGGACCTGCTGGTAGCCTGCAAACTCAAGCGGCAGTTCCGCCCGGTCCAGGACCATGTATTCCAGGTCCTGCTCGGATATTCGAAAGGTTGCGCGTTCCAAAGCTGCGGATGTCAATTGAGGGCCTCGCTTTCCTCGGTAAGTGGTGTTTGCCAAGGGCATCCCTTTTTTCGCAATGAGGGACACCCCTGGCGATCGGGTGCTGGTATTAGCCGCAAACCATGGGATAGACGTGCTGGATCCGGGACATTTCGCCCGGAACCTTGCTCTTGCTCCAGGACTCTCCACCGTCATTGCTGCGAAAGACCAGGCCGTCCCGGTCGCTGCAATAGACGTTGTGGGGAGCATTGGGGTCGATAGCGATCTGGAACATGCGGCTGGGGGCCATTTCGCCCAACTCCACCCGTTCCCAGGTCTCTCCGGCGTCGCGACTACGAACAAGAACACCGGCCTCGGTGGTGCCCGGAGGGGCGCTGCCACCGCCAGCGCCGGCGGCCAGGTACATGGTATTGGGGTTATCCGGGGCCACTACCAGATCGCGGCAGTAACTGCCGCCGGGGAACATTTCATCAATGTCCACAAACTCCCAGTTGCTGCCGCTGTTCCTACTGCGGAACATGGCCAATTGGGTAATGATGTAAACCAGGCCCGGAGAGGTGGGATTCACCTGGACTCCGTGCAGGTCCACCGGCCCGGTGCGGGTATAGTGACCGTCGGTAATGGACTCCCAGTTGTCTCCGCCGTCGCGGCTGGCAATCAGTCCGCCGACTTCGATGGCGCCGTAAACGTCCTGGGGATTGTGAGAATCGATGGCCAGGCCGATTACCCGTTTGCAGATGGGGTAGGGGTTCATGGTTATGTGGGGGAAGGTCACGTTGTCAGTGTTGCCCTTCTTCCATGTGGAGCCGCCATCATTGGACCGGGCTACCATGCAGTTGTCGTAGCCAGCGTACATGATGCTGTGGTCATTGGGGTGAACTGCCAGAGACCAAACATCCCCGTCGGGAGAGTCGGTGGCTTCCCAACTCTCGCCCCGGTCACTGCTGCGGTACACGCCCGACTGAGTGCCGGCGAAAACAAGGGAAGGGTCGTCGGGGTGCACCACCAATGCCCGGACCTGCGGTTCCTCGGGCAATCCGTTGGTAATGCTCTTCCAATCGTCTTCGCCGTCGCGCTGCCGGAACAGGCCCCCGTTGCCCAGGGGGCGGACCTCCTGGGAGTTCGTAATTAACGGAGCTTCTCCAGCTATTCCTACGTACAGGTGGGTCTGATGCTTTCCGGTTGCCATGCTAGCCCTCCCTTGTGCCAATACGTTCAATCGTTTCTGCGGGATTTATTCCATTACCCGCCATTTTCCCAATGGATTGTTCTGCTAATCTGCTTCCTTGTCAAGTGTTGTATCAATTCGACAGGCTCAAAGCCAACCTGATAACGCCCCAATTTTCATTGCTTCGATGCGGCATGGAAAAATATGAAAATTCATTCCACTTATTACGATTTGCGCTTGTTTCATATTTGAGGATTGCCTCTTGGTGAGCAGGGTATTCATGAGAATGAGCAGCTTGCTGAGATCACCCATACAGGCGGTGGAACCAGGAAACATCAACAGGCAGCGATAGAGACGCAATTCAGTGTGTTCCTGTCTGTTGAGATTCTGTTTAGTCTACTTAATAGTAGGTGATGGTTATGCAATAGCAAAAGGGGAGAACGTCATTTGCCCGAAATTGAAAATGGAAATAAGGGAGACAAATCGTCGAGATTGGGGGGATCATGACCCAGGAATAAGATGTGGCAACGAAGGGCTGGGTGCGGTAGTATGTAGGACAGATTGTCCCCAGGAGCAGACCCAATGAAGAATAAAATCTACCAGTCTTTTGACGAGGCGGTGGCTGACGTTGCCGACGGCTCCGCGTTTATGGCACCGGGATTCAGCGGTGTCGGTGTGCCCCGCAACTTGCTGGCCGCCTTAAACCGCCAGGGAGCGAAAAACCTTACGGGCATATCCAACAATTGTGGGACACTGGACGAGAAAATCGATGTTGGGACGCTGATTGCAGCGCACCAGGTAAAGAAGATGTACGCGGCCTTCACTTCGCCCACTCATCCTTCCCAGATCTCTCCCTTTGTTCAGATGTATAACGACGGGGAGATTGATGCTGAGACGGTTCCCCAGGGAACCCTGGCCGAACGCCTTCGCGCCGCGGCTTCGGGAATTGGGGCGTTTTTCACTCCGGCCAGCGTAGGCACGGAACTGGCGGAGGGCAAGGAGCACCGGGAGATCAATGGCCGCACTTACGTGCTGGAATTTCCTCTCCACGCCGACTACGCATTTATTCGAGCTTTCCGGGCCGACACATTCGGCAATTTGCAGTTCCGGCTGTCCCAGCGGAATTTCAATCCCATTATGGCTATGGCCGCACGGGTTACCATTGTAGAAGTTGAAGATGAGATTGTGCCGGTGGGTGAGCTGGACCCGGACAAAATTCACGTTCCCGGTGTTTACGTTAACCGCCTGGTGAAAATTCCGCCTGACGGGATTTTCGATTAGCCTTAAACCCTGCACTGTTTTAAAAGATTCCTCAAGGAGGAACCCAGATGACCGAAGAGAAACCCAAACTGCAGCGACAAGCCATGTGCGACCGGCTGGCCATGGAGTTCCAGGACGACTGGATTGTCAACCTGGGTGTCGGAATGCCGACCCTCTGCTCTAACTATGTTGACCCCACCAAGGACCTCATTTTTCACTCGGAGAATGGCGTTATTGGCTACGGGCCCCTGGCGCCTGCGGGTGAGGAAGACCGACATCTGGTCAACGCCGGTGGGCAAAATGTCGTACCCATACCCGGAATGGCCATTGTGCATCATGCTGACTCTTTTGCCCTGATTCGTGGCGGAATGGTTGACGTTACGGTCATGGGCGCCTACGAGGTGGCGGAAAACGGAGACTTCGCCAACTGGCGGATTCCCAACCGGAAGGGCGGCGGTATAGGCGGCGCGATGGATCTGGCGGCCTGTGCCAAGCAGGTATTCATTGCCCTGGAACACACCACCCGAGATGGCAAACCCAGGATGCTGAAGCGCTGCGCATTGCCCATTACGGCACCGGGTGTGGTAACCCTGGTGGCCACCGATCTGGGCCTTTTCAAGGTGACGCCGCAAGGGTTTGAACTTCGGGAACATGCGCCTGGCTGGACGCCTGAGGAAATTCAGGAGTTGACTGAGGCCACGCTGGTTATCCCGCCGGACCTGAAGGAGTTCCGGTTCAGGGACTAGAGGGAGGGCAGTAAACCAGAGAATCCTTTCGAGGTTATGAAAAAACGGGGGCGAGTTTTTCTCGCCCCCGTTCCTTTTCCTGATTTTCGCCGTTTACCTGGAAGTCGTTTCCAGAACCATCAATGGGCTGGCAGTTGTGCTTAGAGTGGACTTCTGGAAGAGCGTCATTTCCATCCTGGCCTTCCTCCGACAAGAGGCAAAGGACTTTGAAATGGCTTCTAGAAGAAAGCCGCGCCACCGTTTACGTGCAGGGTCTGGCCGGTAATGAACCCGCCGTCGTCGCTGACCAGGAAAAGGCAGGCGGCGGCAATCTCATCGGTCTTGCCCTGGCGGCCCAGGGGTATCCCGGCGGCGTTGGGGGGACGGCTTTCAGGGTACCAGTCCGGGTTGGCCCGGCTGGTGTCAATGCTGCCCGGGGAGACCACGTTGACCCTGACGTTGTGGGGGGCAAATTCGGTGGCCAGGCTGCGGCTGAAGCCCACGAGCCCCATCTTGGCAGCGGAAACGTGCCCACGCTGAGCGCCGCCGGCCCAGGCGCCATCACCGGTAAAGAAGAGCACCCGCCCGTAGTTGTTCTCCACCATGGAGGGCATGACTGCGTGGGTGCAGTAGAACGCGCCGTCGAGCACCACTCCGCGAACGTATTCCCAGTCCTCCACGGTCAGGTCCAGGAAGGGTTTGTGGGGGCGTATGGCAGCGTTGTTCAACAGTATGTCGATGCGGCCGAACTCGTCCAGGGCCATTTTGACCATGCTGTCCACCTGTTCCTTGTTGGACACGTCCGCCAAAACGGGAAGGGCGCGGCGTCCCAAGGCACGCACCTCTTCGGCGACCGCTTCGGCTTCCTCCCGGTTGCTGCGGGCATTAACAATAATGTCGGCGCCCTCCTCAGCAAACTTCAGCGCGGTCGCCCGGCCAATATTGCGGCCTGAGCCGGTTATAAGAGCTATCCTGCCGTCCAACTTTCCCATTTCTTTCTCCTTGAAAATATTGTGATGGTTCCTGGTTGCCTTTTTCGGCTGATGAAGGCGACTCAGGCAGTGTTGTAAAGGCGGTTTATGTTGGCGCACCGCTCGGGGTCGAGGTCCTTGCCAATCAGGGCAGGATGGTCGGGGCCGTAACGATGGGCCCGAAAAACGCCGTTCTGGGGAGGCCCCCCACCGGCTTCTCCAAAGAATGGATTGACGTACTCCCAAACAATCTCCCTGGACTGGCTTACTTCAAAGATACGGCCCGGCGCGCCTTCGCAAATGACAGTATTGCCGTTGGGTTGACGTTCCGCGCTGCTGATGTTGTAGCTGAAGAAGGATATGTCGGGAGTGCCGGTATATTCCCAGCCGATTTCGCTGGTTTCCGGGTCAACCTCGATGATTCGCGAACGGCTGGCGCCACGTCGGTGGCAGCCATTGTCGAAGAGCATGACCTTGCCGCTGGGTAGCCAGGTGGGGTGATGCTGGTGGTTTACTTCCCCAGGTCCCCACTTCCACCGAAACTGGCCGCTGGCCTTGTCCACGATTCCCACGGTACTGGTTTGGCGATAGCTGACCAGCAAATCACCTTCGGGTGTAACGTTGAGCGCGTTCTGGTGTGACCACTCGTGGCGACCTTCCATGGGGCAGATTACGTCCTCATCCACACTGAGAAACTCCCAGGACTTCCACTCGTATACGACTTCTCCGTCGGGAGTGATTTCCTGGACCACGTCGCCCCACATTTCTTCCGACTCGGCCGCCTCGTAACCGCCCTTGACCTGGGCAGCCAGGTCTTCCGGCACCGGGGCCCAGAGCAGGACCAGGGTGTTGCCGTTGAGCAGGCGTTCGAAGTCGTGGTGCAGGAACATGTCGGGGCTCTCGTATTTCCAGACCAGATTGCCGTCCCAGTCCAACTCGATCAACGATATGGAGCGGCCCCCGAATTGCGGTCCCTCGCCCTCGTGACGGGCTGTCCTGCTGCGGAACAAGAGGTGGCCGTTGGGCAGGAGGTAGCCGTAAACAATTTCCTCGGGGTGATGCCACCGGTGGCAGACCCTGCCTTCCATGTCTATCAGGTTGGCGAATGAACCTCCCCGGTTGGTGGCAACCAGGGTATAACCCCGGTAACTCTGCTGGGGGTTGTAATAAATTAAACCGTTCTTGTGGTGGCTGGACCAGCCCATCTACGCCTCCTCGGCCACCCTGGGTCGGGCGGAAGTTTCGGTGGATTGTGGGCCAGAGTGTCGAAACTGTCAAACGTGGGTTGCTGCGACGATGGCGTTCAGGCCGTAGTTGAACGGCCGGAGACGGGGCAAATACACTGGTCTGTACTCAGGTTGGAGTTGGTAGCCGCCGCTCCTGAATCCGAATGCAATCGTGCAAAGGGCGGTATTCACCGGCTGGCTGGCAGGTGGTCGTACAGGTTGCGGCAGTATGTGTTCCCCACAAGTGCTGAGCCAACGCCGGGCCGATGGGTCAGAACAGACCCAATGAACTGACACCCGCAACGATCATGGCGATGGCGGCAAACTTCATTGCCAGCGCCCGGGGAGACAGGGCTTCCTCCATGAGGTGCCATCGTGCCTGGCTTAACAGGGTTGCCAGCATGAACACGAACAGAGGCGTGGTTGCCAGGAAGGCGGTAACCAGCGATACGGGACCCAGGCTGGTTGCCAGCAGAGCGCCGACAACAACTACCAGGGGAAGCATTCCCTCACCTACGAGCAGCAGACCCACGGTACTGGGTTGCCTCATTGCGCGGAACAGTTGTACGCATACCCTGGGACGGCAAAAAGGAAGAAAAGCCAGCAATGTCCCTGCCTGCTGGTAAATGAACACCGTGGTCAAGGAGCTTTCAGACAGTGCCAACTTGGCCAAGAAGAAGCCTACCGCAAGGAACAGCCCGCTGGCTACGGATGCCGGTACGCCGCGGGTTGGCTTGAACGCGTCCCGGCTGCGGGGTATGGCGGGCAGGGAGATCATCATGGTTCCCATGACAACCAGAATAATGGATGCCCATTGAAAGGGACTCAAGCGCTCACCCAGGAACGGAACTGCCAGGAGGGCGACAAAAATCGGGTAAATTTGGGAGATGGCCACGGCCCTGGATGCCTCATCAACCTTTAACGCCACGAAGAGGAGGGCGTAGCCTATGCCAAGGGCCAGGCCGGATGCCAGAGCGACCAGGATGAACGAAAGCGATGTGTCGTCAGGAACGCCGAAAATGGCCAGCGCGCCCGCGATATAGACCGCCAGACCAATGGCAACCCAGGCATACAACGTATCGATGCTGGGAAGGTGGTGGTCCAGCAGGCGCTTGTCGGTGAGGTGGACAAGGGCCAGGGTTGCGGCCGAAACCAGCGCTACAAGAATCCACATCTAGCGCAGGCCCTGGATAGTGGCGTGAAAGGAATGGTAAATGGCGGTTAACCGTTCAAGTAGACGCGGGTTGGGCCCGAGCACGGAAGGAAACATACCAAAGCGACTAGCGTTATTTCTCACCAATTGCGGACAGTCTTCCCACAGATTTCCTGGCGCTCATCATGTGAATCACGCCCACCAGTGCCGGAATTGCCGCGATCCAGGCAACCCAGGCGAGCGAATAGCCAAAGTGGCCATAATACCCCAGGACGATGGCAACGGCGACCGTACCGATGAAGAAGGAGGCCAGCCCCCAGGTCGTGCTGCGGAAAATACACATCAAGACGAAGGCTGGCAGGGCAACCAGAAGGGCCGGAAAAGTTGCAATTCCCAGCAAAACTCCTGTGGCTGTAGCCGCTCCCTTTCCCCCCGATCCTTTCAAATAAGCCGGCCAGCGGTGGCCAACGACAGCTGCGGCGCCTGCCAGCAGCATTACCCCCTGCCGGTATCCCTCGGGATGTATTGGCAGATTGTTGGCAAGCTCCCCAAAGACTGCGGGACTCAGAGCGCGGGCCAGCGCAACAGCCACCAGTCCCTTGGCAATGTCTATAGCCGCTACCACTATGGCCGGCTTGATGCCGATAAGGCGGCCCACATTCTCGGAACCCGGGTTGCCGTCACCCAGTTGTCGGACGTCGCGTCCCAGCCGACGGCGCACCACGATGTATGCGGGGGAAACGCTCCCCACCAGGTAGGCGATTCCCGCTATAGAAATAGCAAGAACCACGAAGCCCAGGTTTTCAGAGGACTGCAGCACCGGCTCTCTTCTCCAGGCAGGAAGGTGGCAGGAAGGGAGTGTCTCGGGAATCGGCGGTGCCGGGAAACGTGAACTCTGACTAGACGGTCACCAGCCTGGGAGAAGCCGGGGTGCACCAGTGGCGATACTTCTCGTTCCGACCGACGACAATTTCAAAGTACATCTTTTGGAGTTTGGAGGAAACCGGTCCAGCGTTACCGTCAGCAATGAGGCGATGGTCCAGTTCCACAACCGGAGTAAGGTGGGCCGCAGTGCCGGTGAGAAAAACCTCATCGGCCAAATAAAGTTCGCTGCGGTCGATGCTGCGCTCAACCACGTCCAGCCCCAGTTCTGTCTGGGCAAGCTCGATCACGGTGTCTCGAGTAATGCCTGGCAACACATTATCTTCGAGATTAGGCGTAATCATACGACCGTCGGAAACGACAAACAGGTTCTCTCCGGAGCCCTCGCAGACGTGGCCGTCCTGGTTCAGAATGATTGCTTCATCGAATCCTGCCAGTGTGGCCTCAGTCTTGGCCAGAATGCTGTTTACATAAATGCCACAGATCTTCAGGCGAGCTGGAATCATGGGGTCGTCCACCCGTCGCCAGGAGGAGGTACAGCAGTGAAGCAGGTCGGAGCCAAGATAATTGCCGAAGGGGACGGTGATGAGGGTAAAGTCGCTTTCCAAATCCTGGAGCTTCAGGTTGGCGACCATTTCGGCGCTCTTGTACACCAGCGGACGAATGTAGATGTCCTGGTTGTGTTCGTTGCGCTCGACAAGTTCTACTGTGATTTCGCAGAGGTCTTCAACGGAATAGGGGATGTCCAACATGAGCAGACGGGTACCGCGCAGCAATCGCTCGTAGTGTTCCCGCAGTCGGAAGATGTTGACTACGCCCTGGTCTTCGTTCCAGTTGCCTCGAATCCCTTCGAAAACGCCAGTGCCGTAGTGGAGGGCATGGGTCATAACGCTGACCTTGGCCTGGCTCAACGGAACGTAATCACCACGGAAGAAAGCTAACAACTCTCCGGCCTGGCTTCTGGTCTGACCTGTAGTCACGGCGGTTCCCCCTTAGTTTCCCAATACTATTGTGGAAAGATTATAAGCGGCTTTTCCCAATCAGCACAAGGTATGGATAGATAGCTTCACACCTTTATATTGCCCTCCAGCGGAGTTGCCTCGTCGCCAATGCTCAATGGCGGTATACCCTGTCAAAGTTCCAGCAGTCTCGGGCAGGGGGCAATGAGATGGACACGTCGGCCTGGTCTTCAACTTGCCTCGCCATTCCCATGGCCCACTGATATCCGGTCGGGGATGAAGACAAAACCATAATTGAACGAGCACAATTTAACGCGCGCAGTCACGACTCGCTCTTGGGCCTGGGTGAAGGTCCATACTGTATAATCGGCGCAACAGTCCGGAATTCCGGCAAAGGTGGTGCTGCCATGGCCAACCGAGAGCGTCTCGTAGAAACCCTGGTGAATCTGATTCAGATTGACAGCCCGACTGGTGAAGAGGATGAAATGGACCGCGAGGTTTCCTCGCGTCTTCAGAGACTTGGGTTCACGGTGAAGCATGATGCTTACGGGAATGTGATTGCACATCTTGATGGGACTGGAGAACCAGCAATCCTGTCGGCTCACCTGGACACGGTGGAACCAGGGCGGGGCATCAGACCCAGGCTGGACGGCGATGTGCTGCGCTCCGATGGCACTACCATTCTCGGCGGCGACTGCAAGGCAGGGGTGGCGATAGTGCTGGAAGCCCTTTCGTCCGTGGTGGAGTCGAACTCGCCGCATCTGCCGGTGGAGGTTATCTTTTCCCGGGCTGAAGAGGGCGGCCTTAATGGGGCGCGCAACCTGGATTTCAGCCTGATTTCCGCTACGCGAGGTGTAGTATTCGATGGAGAGGGCGCGGTCAACCGGATGACGGCTGCCGCTCCGGCGCAGAACGTGGTCAAGGCTGAAATAACTGGTCGGGCATCTCACGCGGGGCTGGAACCCGAAAAGGGCCTCTCGGCGCTGGTAGTCGCGGCCCATATCCTGACCAGGCTGCCCCTGGGCCGCATTGATGACGAGACCACGTCTAATGTTGGCTATCTGGAGGGCGGACTCAAGCGGAATATTGTTCCCGAGCGGGCCTTCCTGGATGGTGAAATTCGCAGCCGTGACCAGCAAAAGCTTGATCGCCTTACTGATCAGTTCCGGCAGGTGTTTGACGAGGTGGGGAGTATGTTCCCGGAAGCGGTGCTGGATGTGGAAATTACCAACAGTTATCGAGCCTACCGGGTAGATGCCGAACATCCTGCAGCGATGATGGTTGCTCGGGCGCTGGGGCAAATTGGACTGGAACCGCAATTGGCTGGAAGCGGCGGCGGTTCAGACGCCAACGTCTTCTTTGAACATGGTATAGCCGCTCTGCCGGTGGGTATTGGCGTGCGTTCATTCCATACCAAAGAAGAGACGGCGCTGATTCCTGAAGTGTTGCAGGGGGCAGAAATGTGCCAGCGACTCATTACAGCGGTGTAACAGAAGCAGAACGGTGGACGCTAAGGTTTGGCAAGAGCCTGCGACCGCGTTAACAGTTCAAGCTGATTCCGGTTTGCGGGTTTAACCGGGCGCCTGCTCATTCGGGGTGGGAAGGGCAGCCAATTCGGCTGCCCGTTCTGCGTTACCCTGGCTTGCTGTTGCCTACTGTTGAAGGCCGTTTCTCTCCATAAGCTCTTGCGTTCGGCGGATGGCCAGCCGGCGCAGGTTGTCGGCATTGGACCTTTCTTCGTCCAGCCCCCGATAAACGTCACTCTCGTAGGGAGCCCAGGTGTTGGCCAGGCTGCGCAACGCGGCGCCCTCCCGGTTAGCCGCCTCCACAATCAAGTCCGAACTGGGTCGCAGGTAAGAAGCCTGGGAGAGGTTCCTGACCCTGGTTCCCAATTCATTGAAGCGCTGGCTGTACTGGTTCAAGGAGGTGATGGCGCTGGCCCGATTGCAGTCGCCTTCAGTGCGAACCCATGCGTCAAAGTCCTCGTGGAAGGAGTCCCAGTCCCGCATCAGGGCCCTGAAGGCGGTGACGAACTCGGACAGGTCCTGCCGGTCGGACTCGCTAAACCCTTCTACCAGGTCTTCCAGGTCCCGACCAGCCTTCCGGCGAATTCCCCTGGTATCGTCAAGGGTATCCTCAAAGGCGTCGAAGTGTTCGGTGTAATCTGCAGTCTCACCGCCAGACTCTGAAGAATCTTCACTCTCCTGGGCCTGTCCATGCTGATTGGTTGGGACAGGGAAGGGGCCGGTAACCAGGGATTCTATATCACCCGCTATATCGGCCGGGCTATCGACACTGGCTGGACCGTCAGCGGGTACGTTGTTCATATGGCCCTGGAGGCCTTCGCTTGAAGTTCCCGGCGCGGATACGAAACCTGGGTCGGGTAGATCCGGTTCTGGCCCTTCGGACATTGCATCGCCATTAGCATCTGTCTCTTCGGCACTGGAATCCGTGGAAGGCTCACTTTCCTCGCCGTTGTCGCTTTCGCCGTTTCCACGCGCTTCACGGCGCATGGCGTCAACCAGTTCTTCCAATGCGTCGGCTTCGGACTCTGCGGCTTCAATGAGGGGGTCATGGACAGGGTCTGTGACTTTGTCGGATGGAATATCTTCGAGGGCGAAAAGGACGTCCTCGTGATCGCTGGCCAATTCCCTCAACCGGGCTACAATTTCGGCGGCGTCGAGGTCCAGTTGTTCATCTGCCAGGGCGTTGTAAGAGTCGTAAAAGGCGTCCCAGTCTTCATCGACTGCAGCAAGTTCCCCGGCAAATTCTTTGGCAATTTCCCGGTCTTCCGGATCATCCATTTCCTGCAGCTTGTCCACCTCAATTTGGGTGGAACGGAGCAAAGCGGCAGCATTGGCACGTTCACTCTGGGTCTGTTCCATAAGGGCCGGGTTTCCAGGTTGCCACTTGTCGCGAAGAAGCCTCAGGGAAGCCTCTTCTCCGTTGGCCGCGGCTATGGCGTCATCGGGCAGTTCGCGGGCAATTCCTTTCCCAGGAAGGCCTCTTGCCTGCTGGGTAATGGCGGCAAAGTCGCTTGCGAATTCCCGCAGCGCTGATTCCACTGCGGTCCGGTCACAAGCCGTCAAGCCGGCGCGCCACTTGTCAAAATCGACGTGGAACTGGTCCCAATCTGCGTTAATGCTGTCCTGAGAGGAAGCAAAGTCGGACACCACTTCGTCTGATACTGTGACCGCCATTGCTGACCCTGATCCGCCAGTATCCGACCCTGGGTGCTGAGCCGGGACAGCTTCACGGGGCTCTTCATCGGGTTGGTTGGAACAGGCGGCTACTCCTGCCATCAGGAAAATAGCGATGAGTGCCTGGACAATGAAAAGATTCCGGACCAGCTTTCTTATCATTCGGTTTTGTACACCCCTGCATAATCATCAGCCAGTCCGGCTCTGAAGGTTCCGGCATCAAGCTTATTGACCATTTCCCCCAATCCCTCCGGCGTGTTGGAGAGGATAATCAGGACATCCCGTTCACCGGTGCGGTGAAGCAGAAGGACCGAAGAGCCTTCCAGGGGAATTCCGGTGGAAAAGGGAGCGGAAAGAGTTTCATCGATGCGGACGCCAGTGGAGTCCAGATACCTGGCTACCGCGGCGTGATCTTCGTAGAGACCCAGAAATACGGTATCTCTGCTGGCGTTTTCCGACCCCCGGACCTCCGACGACACTCCGGACTCCAACAGGACCTGCCGCATTTCAGCGCCAAGGTCGAACAGGTCCGGGCGGCCCAGCAGAATGTCCACGCCACCCTTAAGGAAACCGGGGAAGTCGGCCAATTGGTAGTCTTTTTGTTCCTCGGTGAGGAATTCGGCGATATTGGTGACCAGTTGGTCGTTATCCCTGACCGCGTTGTAGGGCGGAATCATAAAAGTCAGGTCGTAAACGGCCAGTACGTTCCGGTTGGCGCCCATGGCCAAGGGAGAACGGGGGAAGTTTCTTTCCGAAATGTTGGAGTAAGTGTTCTCGTCAGTCAGCGCCAGGCCTTCACCTGCAGATTCAATGGAACCGGCATAGTAGAAAACCATTTCATTGATGCCGGCAGTTATTTCGTGGGCCGGAAAGTCGCGGACATAGAATTCCTGGAAGTTGGAGTCATGCTCAGCCACGTTGTATAGATAGTCCGGCTGAAAGGCAACGCCCAAACTCTCGGAAAGACTATTAATCCGATGCGGGCGACCGGGGTCGGCAATTACAAGAACCTTTCCGCCCCGCTCAACGAAGTCCACCACATGGTCAGTCTCACCAGGGGTATAGGGCACATTGGGCAGAACGACCAGGAATGCATCTGCCGTCCGCAGACCTTCGGAAAGGAGGGTCGCCCCCGGTTGGGAGACATACTCTACGTCATAACCCCTGGCGTGAACGCGGTTAAGCAGAGTCGAAATCTCGCGGGTGGAGAAGGCATTACGGTGACCGGTATCAACCAGCAGAGTGCCCCGGTTTGTGGATCCTAATGGATTCGCGGAGAACACGGGCTGATCTGTAAAGTCCTCGGCCGGCGCCGGTATGGCCATTATTTCTTCAAAGTAAATTTCCGGCGCAACCGGAGGACTGTATCCTCCCCGGTAAAAAAACTGATATGACGACAGGAAAGTTACCAGAAAAAACGCAATCGCGCAGACCGGAAATATGAGAAGCTTCCACACTTTAGGGGTTGGCTCCTATGTGTAGATAGTAGAACTTGGGCTGGCTGAATTCCACTGGCAATTCAGGGAATGCCTCTTCGGGAGGTACTCCCAAGACGCCATACTCCAGCGGTCTCTGCAGGCCGTCCACGTTTACCCACTGATCTAATTCAGAGGAAGGGTCCACCTGCGAAGGGTCTTCCGATTCACTGAAGACATCTGTGGAAGACGTACCGGAACTGGGGATACCTGGTGACTGGCGACTGACAAAGATGTCCATCAGGCGGGCGTCCGCCTCAGTGAGGGGGGCACCTGCATCGCCGTTGGAAGAATAGATCCGTCGCAAGTTCTGTACGAACTGCCGATTGACCTCAACGTTAACGTTAACCATTTCGTAGTTGGCTATGCCGGCCAGTTCAGCTGCCTTTTCGAGCGCTTTGGCATCGCTGCCAATGCCGTCGGCAAATCCAAGCCGCACCGCGTCCACACCCGCGTACAGGCGTCCCTCTGCCAGTTCGTTGCGGGAAACCTTCAGCCGGTCGCCACGTTCACGGACCGTCATTTCGATGAAAGCCTCGTTCAGGCGGTCGAGGGTGGCAATCCAGTCGCGGCGGGAACTGCCGGACAGCTTGTATGGGCCGGTGTAGGCGATAAACTCGGGAGCAAGAGGGGGGAGAACGGGTGGACTACCGGCAACCACGCCCACATTTCCCACCAGGGTGGAGGTCTTGGTGTAGGTGTAGTTGGTTCCCAGCGCCATCATATAGCCGCCGCTGGCTACGATACCGTTCATTGCCATTACGACGGGTTTTTCTTCGCGAAGGCGGCGGGTCTCGATGTAAAGCTGTTCACTGGCGGACGCACCGCCACCGGGGCTGGCCAGCTTTATGACGACCGCCTTTATGTCAGGGTCTCTGCGGCAGTAGTCCAGATATGCCGTAATAACGAAGGCCGCGTCCTCGTTGATGCCCGTGAAGGGGATGTCTATTACCCCTATCTTGGGCTTTCCCGGAAATCCATGGAAGAAGACCGCATATCCGATGGCTATACCGAGGATGGCCAAAACCGGAGCAGCTACATACCAGCTAATAAGGACCCGCCCCAATGTGGAGAAAATTCTCATCCCTACCTTCGTATTCCCACGGCCCACGCCTCGGGAAAAAGCGCCTTGCAAACCCGGAAACCGGTTGAAGTCGCCAATTTCTAGCTATCGATGGTATCCCACGTGTTACTAGGTGTCAACGACATTTAACGATGAGACTAGGTATTCTATTATCTGCAGGGTACCAACCATTTCGTTCGCTGAGCTTGTTGAAGGGTCGTCCGCCCGTGTTTCGACAGGCCAGACCTGAGCCTGCCTGGGGTTCTCATGAAAGTATTCCAGGGGTTGCGACCGACATTCGGAGGGTTCTGCACAATGAAAGCCGGTTGCTGTTCGAACACAATGGTCCCCCTGCTTGGTTTATGTCCGCCGTTTGCCGATGGATCTATTGGTCCAAGCAGTGCAGGATTATTTCGACAGAAGATAACCGGCAATTGTCAAGAAAATATCGGCTTGCAATGCGGATGAGGGCAGAAGGGGGATCGCAGGCCCAACTAATCGCTGCCTGCCCGCAGGTCGAACTTGCGGAATGCTGCGGCTCCAAGAACTGCCAGGCCGGCAATGTACCCGATCGAAATGGGGATGTACCAGGCGGCCGAGAGGATGCCGTTATCACCCGGCAATCCCCGAGATATTCCCCAGAGGGTCCATGCCGTTACTTCGGCTACGGGCCAGTTTTGCAGCGAGCCCAACCCATTGGCGACGGGATAGAAGATGGCTTCGACAAAGATGATGGATATGCCCACTCCCACGGTGAATGAACCCGATTGCTGCCATTGGGACAGCGCGATTCCCAGGCCGAGGTAAAGCAACGAAACCATCCAGGACGCGAACACCGAACCGGTTCCTGCCTGCCACCCGGAAAAGTGCGGGTCCAAAGCGCTGGCAAAGAGAAAGGCAGCCACCAAAACTATGAGATGAAAACCCAGGAGCAGGGCTGCGGCTACCAGACTCTTGGCAGCGATAACGGCTTCCCTTGAGGCGCCTCGGGCTGTCAGAGTGCGACAGGCGCCGTTTTGCAAGTCATTGGCGTGGGTAAAAGATGAAAGAACAATTGCCAGTATGGGAGACACAATGGCGAGGGAACCGGCCGCGACCTCGAAATAGCCTGAATCGCCCAGGGTCGGCAGCCAACCGGTCTGCTGGACTGCTCTGACGACCAGAGACAAAAGAGGAATGACGAAGGCCAGGCCTGCCAAAACCAGGAAGGGGATGCGGTGGTGCAATCGGAACCACTCCCACCTGGCCAATCTCAATGCGGACTGCATCAGCAAGCCTCCTTCCCGGGATGGCCGGCGTGGCTCACAGCGGCCAAATATCTCTGTTCTAGCGAACCGCCTTGCAACCTCCGTGTTGCCGGTCGCATGAATCTGGGGTAGATGCCATCTTCGGCCAGGTCTCTGGCAATTTCCCATTCCTGGCCCTGAATCGCTTCGACAATCAGGCAGCCCGCAATCCCAGACTCATTTGAGACCTCCTGGACCGGCCATTCCTTTCTCTTGAGGCAATTCAAAGCGGAAGCGTTGTCGGTAGTTTCAATCTGAACAGCGGCGGTGACCGTTTCCGTTTCAGATATGTCGCCCTGGTCCACCAGTTTGCCCTTATATATGATGGCGTAACTGTCGCAGGTTAATTCCACCTCGTGGAGCAGGTGGCTGGACATTATGACAGTACGTCCTGACTCTTTGCCCAGCGATCGGACGAGATCCCGAATCTCCACCATACCCTCCGGGTCGAGGCCGGTGGTCGGCTCGTCCAGCAGCAGCAATTCGGGATTGCCGACCAAAGCAGTGGCAATACCCAGGCGCTGTTTCATGCCCATTGAGCATTGGCCGAACTTGCGGCCGGCTCCATTCCCGTCCAGACCTACCTGGGCTAACAGGGAATTGACGTTCTCCCGTCCGGAATCCATTCCAAACATGCCCAGAACACAGCGCAGGTTGTCGCGGCAGGAAAGATGAGGCCAGAGGAGAGGCTTGGAAATGAGAGAACCGGTGCGGGCCAGCGCCTGACGGTGGCTGGATAGTCCCAACAGCTGGAAGGAGCCTGAGGTCGGAGAAATGAATCCGGCCAGGATGCTTAGCAGCGTTGTTTTGCCTGAGCCGTTGGGTCCCAGCAATCCCAGCAGGGTGCCGGCAGGAACCTCGAGATTCACATCCTGGAGTGCGGAAACGCCCCCGTATTTTCGGGTAAGGCCCTGGGTGACCACAGCAGGGCCGAAGGGAGTCAACCCGTCGGATATACCTTGCATACTGAATCCATGCCCACTAAAACTATTTGGCCGGTTCTTTTGCTTTCCAGGCGGACTTTGGCCTGGCGATGAGCTAATGACGGTCTTCTGGTGGCAGGGGCCCGACATCCAGAGGGGGTGAAAGAGAGGATATCAATGACCCCTACCAATATATACTACGCTCAATATTGTGGGTTGGATCTATAGTGTTAACGGCAATTGTGGTGACTAATCTCCCGCCGGTGGAGGATAGTCATCCAGATTGAAAGGACTGCCGTTCAGGTTAATGGTGTCCTCGAACATTTCCGGGCGACCAAAAGACTGCCGGGCATAGCAACCGTTGCGAGCGTTCCGCATGAGGCCGGCAACCCTTTCGGGCGGGTCGCTGGACTCAACGTCATAATGGATAAGGACCTTGTCGGCCTTGGCCTGGATGGTCTGCCGCAGCACGGACCCCTCGGAGGAAACCGAAAAGCCAATGTTGGCCTTAACCTGACCCAGGTCAACTTTCATCATTTGAGCGTACCGCTCAAGCTGGGTCATTTCTCAAAACAGGATAGAAACGGCAAAGTAGGTCATGGGTGACGGGGCCGTGTTGTCGCCCATGGGTGGGCCTTCGTCGCACATGATGGTAAAACCGCGGGCTTCAGCCTGTTTCTTCATTCCGTCCAGGGTCATAGCGTCGCCGTTTATCGTAAAGGAACGGGAGACTCGGTCATTGTCCGCTGTGGTCATGGCTTCCTCCTGTGAATTTTTGTGGTGGAGAGTATAGCACGTGAGCAACTTTCGTCATTCTCCAGTCTGGATTTCCATCCTGCCTCCAGACCTGGAATCGAGACTCGGAAAGCGGACCAGACTGCCCAATCCCGGGTTATATTTGCGGTACAATGGCCCAAAATGTTGATCCTGCCGCGGCCAGTAAACGACAAGCTTGATCCGAGGAGAACAGAGATGCCCATTATTGACCATTCCCAGACTCCTGAAGTTCCGTGGAGGCCCGGCTACCGGAAGTGGGATGTAGCCGGTCACGAGCAGGGAGTGACCAGCACCTTCAGTATAAATACCGCCGAACCAGGGACGGGGGCGCCCCTTCATACCCACACCATTGATGAGCTGATTGTCATCATGGAGGGAACTCTGGAAGTTGTGATGGACGGCGAAACCCGGACGGTGGGTCCCAACCACACGGTGGTAATTCCACCGGGGGCAGAGCATGGTTTCAGGGTTACCGGCGAGGGCGCGGCGCATCTGCTGGTCTTCTTCCCTGCCCTGAATCCGTACTCGGAAGAGCATACGCACTACCTGGAGGGCGCGCGCCCCGCGTCGGTTTCCGAGTAGCCGCAGATTTTGCCAGGCCACAACGCAATAGTTGACGAAGGAAGGACAGGAGACAACCATGACCTGGATACGACAGGAAGAAGTGGGACTGCCAGGGATAATCAGTTCCATGTCAATCAACCCCAAAATGATGGAGGCGGTCCGAAATCTCAACCAGGCCATCAGTTTTGGAGCATCGGAACTGACCCGCGTACAGGAGGAGTCAATCGCGGTGGCTGTTTCAGTAATCAACAGGTGTCGTTATTGAGCCTCGTCTCACGGAGGGTTCCTCCGTCAACACTCCGACGACCCTGAATATGCCAGTCATATCCTCCACGATTACACCACAGCTGATCTGGACCCTCAGACCCGGGGAATACTGGACTTCGCGGTGAAACTCACCAAGGAACCCACCGAAATGAGGGAATCGGATGTGGATGGTTTGCGGAGCCTTGGCCTGACCGACGAACAGGTGCTTTCGGTGGTGGGTATTACCTGCCTGTTTAACTTCATGAACCGCCTGGCTGATGGCTTGGGGGTGGATATCGAAGCTGAGCGCCAGAGGTCCATGGACGGCTGGGTTACCGGTCCTGCGAGAGAGTTGGACTGGCTGTGGGTTTTCAAGGGGCAGCGGGTCTAGTCAGGAAGTTGGGACGATTTAAACCGGGGCGGGTTCCGAACCCGCCCCGTTTTTTGTGCAGAAACGGGCGTGCCTTTAGTCTGGTCTGTCGGTGTGCAGGCCAGACTTGTTCCAGTAATCCCAAAGGTTGGCGGCGTTCATCTTCATCACGCGAGGCGATGTGCCGTCCTGACCCACGTCCATAGGGTAGCGGTCGGTAAGGTCGGTAAGATTCTCTACAGCCTCGTCTCGGGTCATTCCCCGTTCCACCGCCTGGCGGGCGTATTCCCTCCATTCCAGGATGTACTCGCCCTGTTCATCCAGGTAACCCTTGTCGCACCGCCGGCCGTGGCCCGGGATGAAGATTTCTTCGTCAAGCCGGCGCAAGGATTCCAGGGCCCGCAGCCACTGGTCCGGGTTTGCCTCCTGGATGTAAGTCTGCACCTTGTGAAAGATGTTGTCGCTGGTGAAGACTACTCCTTCTTCCTTAATCAGGATGGCAGCCTGGTAGAGGGTATGGCCGGGCATGTGGATCATCTCGAAGGTGTGGTCGCCCACGTGCAGAGTCATACCATTCTGGAAGGTGACAACCGGGGCGTTGGGAGTGTAGTTCTCCAGCAGGGCTGGTTCATCGGGACCCATGCCGGCCACGCGGGCCACATGTTCCTCCAGGTTGGTGTCCAGGATGCGCTGCCGGACACCCTCGTGGGCAATGACCGGCGCTTCGAAATAGGCGTTGCCGGTCCAGTGGTCGCCGTGGGGTTCCGTGTTGATGATATAGAGCAACTCGCCGTGCCTGGCGATTTCTTCCTTGAGCTTTAGCGCGTCGCTGGGCTTCTGGGGGCTGTCAATCATCACCACCCCTTCGGACGTCACCACGAAGCCGTGGTTGCACCCCCGAATCTGGGTTTCGGCAAAAACGGCGCTTGTTACCTGTTCCATTTTGGTACTCCTTCAAGTGGATTTGGGCCAGTCCCCCGGGGTCTGCACGCCCGGGGAATCAGCCTGGGCACGTATCGGGCGGATACTATCACAAGGCGTGGACTGTGGCTATTGCGGGTTTCCGTATGTTTCTCCTGGATGAGTTATGCAAAAGATTGGGGGCAGAATTGTTCTGCCCCCATGCCTTTTCCTGTAGATGCCGGAGCCGCAGCCCAGCAATTCAGGTTTTGGTTACCTGCCTACCGGTGCTCCGGCGAAGGCCTCCCGAAGGCTGGTGGCTGCCTGATCCACGGCTTCCTTTGCCTTATCGACGGCGGCAGACATCCCGAAGAAACCGTGAATCATGCCGTCGTAGCGGGTGCAGACTGTGGGTACGCCGGCTGCTGCCAACTTCTTGCCAAACACCTCCCCTTCGTCGCGGAGGGGATCATACTCGGCGGTTATGACCAGGGCTGGCGGCAGACCGCTCAGGTCGTCGGCATGCATTGGCGCGGCGTAGGGATTGGTGGCATCGGCGTCGCTGGCCAAGTAGTGGTCCCAGAACCAGACCATTCCCTCCCGGGTAAGGGAGTAGCCCTGGCCATTGTCAATGTAAGAGACGGTGTCGAAATTTCGCTCGGTGACGGGATACACGAGCAACTGGAATACCAGGTCGCAGCCGCCCCGGTCTCTTGACATAAGTGAAATGGCAGCAGACAGGTTTCCGCCGGCGCTGTCACCACCGGTTGCGATGCGGCTGGAGTCCACGTTCAGGGAAGCGGCATTGGCTGCCAGCCACTGGGTGGCGGCGTAGCAATCGTCGGCGGCGCCCGGGAACTTGGTTTCAGGAGCCAGGCGGTAGTCCACGGATACCACCACGCAACCGGCGCCGGCGCACATGTGCCTGGAGACGCCGTCGGCGGTATCCAGGTCACCGACTACCCAGCCACCGCCATGGAACCAGGCCAACCCGGGGAAAGGACCGGAGACTGACGGGGTGTATATTCGGACAGGTATTTCGCCCCCGGGGCCGGGAATGGTCCTGTCTTCCACCTTGCCGACTTCGGGGCCCGGGGCGCGGGGACGCATTTTCCCATTTATCCGCGCTTGCTCCGGGGAAACTTCATTGTTGGGTGGCAGCCCAAGGGCAGCCACAGCCTCCATCACTGTTACGATTTGCGGATCCAGTGGCATGGCAATACCTCCTGAAGCGATTTGATGGTTCGAACTGGTTTCCGGCATTGTAACGCCTGCGCCCAGTTCAGCCAATGGCTGGAATAAAGAGTGGGATAAACCAAGGGCCGCCCGGACAATTCACCGGGCGGCCCTCAATGTGCGTGCATACTGCAGGTCTGTCAGACGGATGGCCGCCACCGCAAGTCCGGATGCCGCGCCGCGCCGGCTTCGTCCAGCCGCGAGACCGGAGTTGTGTGTGGGGCGTGGTGCACCATGTCCGGGTCATCTTCAGATTCCCGGTTGATCTGGCGCAGGGCTTCAATGAAAGCGTCCAGGGTGTACCGGTTCTCCGATTCCGTGGGCTCTATCATCAGGGCCTCGTGTACGATCAAAGGGAAATACATGGTTGGGGCGTGGAATCCGTAGTCCAGCAGCCGCTTGGCCACATCCAGGCCGCTGACACCCCTGGGGCGTTGCCAGTCCGCCGAAAGCACTACCTCGTGCATGCAGGTCCGGTCGTAGGGGAGATAGTAGATGTCCTTGAGCGCCTGCATGATGTAATTGGCGTTCAGGACAGCATTTCCGCTTATGGACTTAATGCCAGCATCCCCCAGTGTGCGAATGTAGGTATAGGCCCGAACCAGCACGCCAAAGTTACCGTGGTAGCCGCTCATCTTCCCGATGCTCTGCTCCGGAGTGGACAGCGAGTATGAAGGGCCCGCCCCATTGCCGCTGGAGGTTACGATGGGCGCTGCCAGGAAAGGCTCCAGGGTGGGGGCGCAGCAAACTGGACCTGCGCCGGGCCCGCCACCGCCGTGGGGTGTGCTGAAGGTCTTGTGCAAGTTCAGGTGGATGACGTCAAAACCCAGGTCTCCCAGCTTGGTACGACCCAGCAAGGCGTTCATGTTGGCGCCGTCGCCGTAAACCAGGCCGCCCGCCTCGTGGACGATTCGGCAGACTTCCACAATGTTCTGGTCAAACAAGCCCAGAGTGCTGGGGAGAGTGATCATCACTCCGGCCAGGTCTGGCCCGGACAATTCGTGCAGGGCTTCCAGGTCCACATTGCCGTCCTTGTCCGAAGGCAGGGTAACTACATCAAAGCCGGCCATGGCCGCGGAGGCGGGGTTGGTGCCGTGGGCGCTGTCAGGTATGGCCATCTTGGTACGCCCAAGGTCGCCCTGGGCGTGATGGTAGGCGCGCATCATCAGCACGCCGGCCAGTTCACCGTGGGCGCCGGCCAGGGTGGCGAGGCTGACGCCGGACATGCCGGTAATTTCGCCCAGATATTCCTGTAGCGTGTGGAGCAGTTCCAGGGCGCCCTGGCTCTGGTCGGGGGGCTGCAGGGGATGGATGGCCGCAAATCCCGGCAGGAAGGCAATCTCGTCGTTAATTTTGGGGTTGTACTTCATGGTACAACTGCCCAGGGGATAGAAATGGGTGTCTATGGAAAAGTTCTGCTGGCTCAGGGCAGTGAAGTACTGTACCACCTCGGGTTCGGAAACCTCGGGCAGCGCCAGATCATCCCGTAGTATGGCCGCATCGGGCAATGGTTGTTCGGGCACGTCCAGCGGCGGGGTGACAACGCCAGCCCGGCCCGGGACGCTGCGCTCCATCAGGAGCATTCCGGTATCTCTGGATCCACCTTTGAGCATCAGTTAAACTCCGCCAGCCCTGCTACCAGGGCGTCGATATCTTGCTTGCTGTTCATTTCCGTGACACATAACAGCATTCCCTTGTCCAGGTCGGGCGGCAAGGGGTCGCTGTAGGGCGGAACGGTGATGTCCAGGCCGCCCAGGATATTGCGCTCCATAAGCTTCCGATTGATCTCGGCCGGAGGCGCCGGGCACTGCACCACAAACTCCTGGAAGAAGGGTCCCCGCTGGAAGGGAAGGCTATATCCAGGCAGCGCCTCTATCTGGGAGGCAGCGTAATGAGCCTTGTGGTAGCAGAGTTCAGCTACTTGTTTCAGACCCTGCCTGCCCATGGCGGCCAGATAAATGGTTGAAGCCAGTGCGTACAGGGCCTCGTTGGTGCAGATGTTGCTGGTGGCCCTTTCCCGGCGAATATGCTGCTCCCGAGTCTGGAGGGTGAGCACGTAGCCGTTACGCCCCTGGCTGTCCACGGTCCGTCCCACCAGACGGCTGGGCATCTGCCGGATGTACTGCTCCTTGCACGTGAAGAGGCCCAGGTAAGGGCCGCCATAACTGGTAGGTATGCCCAGGGGCTGTCCTTCGCCCGTAACTATGTCTGCGCTGTAGTGTCCGGGAGGGTTCAGCATGCCGCAGGCGGTGGGGTCGGTGGAAACCACCAGCAGGGCCCCATGACCGTGGGCCAGTTGGGCGAAATCTCCCAGGTCTTCCAGGCCGCCATAGAAATTGGGGTATTGAACCACGAGACAGGCGGTGTCGTCGCCGACTTTCGGTTCCCAGTGCCGGACCACCTCAATATCTATGCCGTGGGCCTGGCAGTAGGTGCGAGTCACCTGCAAGTAAGCCGGGGAAACTGTGTCGGACACGGCCACTCGCTCGCGGTTGGTGACTCGACAGGCCATCAGGACACCTTCGGCCAGGCTGGTAGCGCCGTCGTACATGCCGGCATTGGCTACTTCCATGCCGAACAGGCTGCTGATGAGGGTTTGAAACTCGTAAATAACCTGCAGGGTACCCTGGCTTACTTCGGGCTGGTAAGGGGTGTAGGCAGTAAGAAACTCTCCCCGGGTCATGAGCGCCTTGACGATGGCTGGAATGAAATGGTGATAGGAGCCTGCGCCCAGGAAGGACGGACCGCTCCCAAGGGCCCGATTCTTCGAGGCGAGGCCGGCCAACTCCCGCTGAATCTCCAGTTCGGACAGTGGTTCCGGCAGATTCAGGGCTGGATTACGAAACTCATCGGGGATGTCGTGAAACAGTTGGTCGATGGTAGTGAGGCCAAGGGTGGCCAACATTTCGGACTGTTCCAACTCCGTGTTGGGGATGTAATGAGATTGAAAGTGGGCAGTAGTCAAGGGCAATTCTCCTGAATGGCGCCTACGGTAATGGGAGGAACTGTCCTTCCCGCGATTACGGCTTTCGCGCCGCGCGCTCTCGATGTGTTCTTTTCTTTTCCACCGCCCCGCATCAGCCCCTTAGACTTCGTTAACTTGCTCCGGTATATTCGTCGTACTCCGAGGCGGACATGAGAGTGTCCAGTTCTCCCAAGTCCTCCAGGACAACGCGCATGATCCACCCAGAATCGAAGGGGTCGTCGTTGACCAGTTCCGGGTGGTCAACCAGTTCATTGTTGACAGATTCAATCCTGCCAGTAACGGGAGAAAACAGGTCGGAGACGGCCTTTACGGACTCGACTTCGCCCATCTTTTGCATATAAGAGACGTTTTCACCGACATTGGGCAGGTCGAAGTAAACAATGTCCCCCAATTCGTCCTGGGCGAAGTGGGTGATCCCCACAGAAACCAGTTTGGCGTCGGCGTCTTCCACCTTGGCCCATTCATGCTCACGGGTATATTTGCGGTCCTCGGGACTCATCCTATGGTGACCTCCTGGTCGTCGGGTTGATTCAGCTTCTGCTGTAGAAGGGCAGAGGAACTACTGTCGCAGTTGCCGTACGGCCCCGAATGTCCACATCCAGGGTCGTGCCGGATTCTGAATGGCCCGCCAAAACGTAGCCCATTGCAATGCTGGTGTCAAGGGTAGGCGAAAAGCTGCCGCTGGTTATACGGCCAACTTCCTGCCCTGCTGCCAGAATCGGGTATTCGGCGCGTGGCGCGCTGCGGCCGGGCAATGTCAGGCCCACCAACTTTCGCTCCGTTCCATCGTTGCGCTGCTGTGCCAGAACTGGTTGCCCAATGTAGTCGCCTTCGCGACGGACAAACCGGTCCAGGCCCGCCTCAATGGGGGACGTGCTGGCATCTATTTCATGACCATGCAGAGGGAGGGCCGCTTCCAGGCGAAGCACATCCCGGGCTCCCAGGCCGCAAGGTAGAGCGCCCGCCTCCGCCAGGGCGTTCCAAACTGCAGCCGCATCCTGGTTGGACATGGAAAGCTCAAACCCGTCTTCGCCGGTATAGCCGGTGCGCCCGACAAAAACCTGGTGAGATCCGAGGTCGCCCTCCCCCCAGGTGAAAAACCTTAGCGAGGAGGGTAGTTCTCCACCGGATAGTGTGCAGATGCCGTCTAATAGAGCCGCCGCGCCGGAGCCCTGAAGGGCTATCAGGCCGGTTTCGGTTGTCCGGTCATCAATGCTGACGCCGCCCGAGAACTCCGACTCGATCCACTGGTTGAACCATTCAACTACCGAGGGACGGTTACCTGCGTTGGGAATCAGCAAGTATTCGTCGTCGCCCAGGCGATAGAAGATAGTGTCATCAATTACTCCCCCGGACTCGTTGCAAATCAGGCAATAGCGGGCGCGTCCCTGCCTTAAGCCGGTCGCGGAACCCGTCAGCATCCGGTCCAGAAAAGCTCCCGCCTGGGGGCCGGAAATGTACAGCCGACCCATATGCGAAACGTCGAAAATGCCTGACGCGGTGCGGACTGCTTTTACTTCATTGATGATGCCCGAATACTGGACTGGCATATCCCAGCCGCCGAAGGGCACCATCTTGGCCTCGAGGTCCAAGTGGGTTTGGTAGAGAGTGGTTTGTTGGTTCATGCTTCAATTATACGGGGTGGATGGGGCCTTTACCAACGCCGTCATTCCCGGAGAAGATTCCATTCAAGGACGCTGGCGTGGATTGGTGGCATTCCCTCTTCCTTTCCGGCGTCGGCCAGTACAGCACAGTGACGGGACGAAATGGGCGGCGAGGCGATTTCCCCGTGGCTCAAGTCCATGATCGCCGGAACAGCGTAAAACTATTGTGACCGGCAGGATTTTGGAAGAAACCCTATTGGCTCTATAATGGTCGAAGGCTCTTTTATTATCCCACGCTGGTGGGACGATTCCTGGCCAGGAGGGCGCCTGGCCCAACTTATACTTAAAGGTTAGACATGAGAAGAGTATCCGTATTGTTGGGGATTGCCGCCATTAGCATTGCGGCAATGGTTGCGGCGATATCAGGGCTGGGTACGGCGGAGGCCCAGCAGTCCGAAATTCAGATATTGAATCACCGGGTAGATACGAACTTCCCCACGGACGTCAAGTTCTTCATTGAAGTGGCAGGACCTGATGAGATTGAAGAAGTTCGGGTAATAATGAAAACCATAGGCCAGACCACTCGCAGCGCCTACCGGCAGGTGGAATTCGAGCCCGGGATAACGGTCAGTGGGGAAGCCGAACTGCTGACCAGCGGCAATAACTATGTTCCGCCGGGCACCAGGATGGCCTACTCCTTCGAGGTCAGAGACACGGCGGGCAGGGTTCTCCAGACGGAAGAGCAGGTCTTCGTTTACCTGGACACCCGGTTCGAGTGGTTCACGGTCTCGGAAGGCATCGTTACTGTCTATTACAACGATCCCCTGGTGAAGAGCAGGGCTGAGCATGTGCTGGAGACAGCCCTGGAGTCCATGAGGATAACGGGACCACTGCTGGGCATCAACCCGGAACTGCCGCTCCACATCGTCACTTACCACAATTACCGAGAAATGTTTGGCGCCTTGCCTTTTCGCTCTCAGGCCACCAGCAGCCAGTTGATTACAGCGGGCATGGCCTTCGATGAGGAACGGGTTTTGATGGTCCACTCCGGCAGCGGTTCGGTAACCAGTACCACAGCCCACGAGTTCGTTCACCTCCTGGTGGGTGATGCACTGGGACGGGCGTATCCCCAGGCGCCGGCGTGGCTAAATGAAGGTTTGGCGGAGTATGGCTCATACCACGGCGGCAACCGGGAGATCCTGAACGGCACGGTGAAGGAAGCCATAGACAAGGACAGGCTGCGACCGCTATGGCACCTGGGCTCCTACAGCGGCACTCCCGAGGAGATCCTGTACGCCTATGGGCATGGCGATTCCGTTGTCACCTTCATGGTCCAGAAATATGGCGAAGAAAAGATGTCCGAACTAATGAAGGCCCTGAAACGCACCCTGGATATTGACTCTTCCCTGATGGCGGTTTATGGCCTGGACCAGCATGGAATTGACTCGGCTTGGCGCCAGGAGATTGGTCTGGACCCATTGCCCAAGCCGGAAGCGCCTTCCCGCCGGCCTCTGCTGGAGAATATTCCGGACTCTACAGTAGCACCCATCCTTATGCCTACCTTCGCCCCCAAGCAGATCGAACCGGCGGCATCTTCGGACCCTGAGCCGGTTCCAACCCATGCGCCTGCTGACAGCACAATGCGTCCCACCCCGGAGCCCACAGCAGCCCCTGAAGCGTCAGTGGTTGAACCGGCTGCGTCAGAAACCAGGTCGGAAGCCCCGGAGCCCCAAGCTCCGTCGGAGAGCACTCCCGAAGCGGCCAATGGAGGCTGTGGCCCGCCATCGGTACAGGGAGGATTTGTCGGGGAAATAGCCCTGCTCTTGGTGCTGGGAACGCCCTTCGGTCTGGTGCTGGGCAGGCGTTGGGGAATCTGGAAGTTGTAGGCCGCTTCAAAGCAGAACCCCTTTACCTCACTCTGTTGAACCCACAGACATAACCAATGGGCCCGCCGATCGTAATGGATACTCGGCGGGCCCAATTGCTGTTCTCTTTAAGATGGTATCGCGTCAACGTGCTCGGGGGTTGAAGGCGTCGTTCAGGCCGTCTCCCAGCAGGCTGAAGGTGAACAACAGCAGCACCAGCACGCTGGAGGGTACGAGCGTCAAGTGCGGGTCGCTGCGAAGTACGGAGATGTTGCCGTTCTCGAAGATCATCACGCCCAGGCTGGGGGTTGGTGGCTGAATGCCGATGCCCAGCCAGCTGAGGACTACTTCCGCCCCGGCAACCGCCCCCAGGCCGGCGGAGACTGAGACGATGACAGGGCTGATGACGTTGGGGAGCAGATGCTTGCCCAGTATTCTGCGGGTAGAAGAACCCATGGCCCGGGCTGCTTCAACGTATTGATTTTCCCTGGCCTGGAGAACCTGACCCCGTACCAGGCGGGCCATGCCAAACCAGGAAAAGGCGGCCAGCGCCAGGGAAATTACGGTGTAATCCACAATCCCGAGGCGGATTATCCAGTCAATACCAGTAGCATCCTCAAACCCTCGAACCCACTGCAGGATTCTGGGCTTCACCGTAGCCACGATTATCAGCACCAGGAAAATGTCAGGAAAAGCGGAGGTTACCTCGCCGACTCTCATGATTATTCCATCGGCCATCCTGCCGAAATAGCCGGCGATGAGGCCCAGGGTCACGCCGATAATCAAGGCCCCTGTAACCAATGAGGTAACTGTAATGATGACGGTTGTGCGGAGCGAGAACATGACGCGGCTCAGCAAATCCCGCCCAAGCCTGTCCGTCCCCAAAGGGTGTCCGAGGCTGGGACCCTCCTTGGCAATGGACAAGTTCTGCTCGTTGTACCCGTAAGGCGCAACCACGGGCGCAAATATCCCCGACCCATACAATATGACTATGATGGTCAGGCAGGCCATTGACAGCTTCTTGCGCGACAGGCGCCTGAGGGACAGGTAGAAATACCCGCGGGACCTGCGGTCGGTATCCGGTAGCTGGAGGCTCTGGGCATCACCCTGCAACGAAGTCACCTCCCAGCCGGATCCTGGGGTCAAGAACGGGGTAAACCAGGTCCACAATCAGGTTAGCCAAGACAAACAGGGTAGTTCCCAAAAGGGTTACCGCCATAATTATTGGATAGTCCCTTGAAAAGAGAGATTCGATGGTCAGCAATCCGACACCGGGAATGCCGAAGTACAACTCTACGATGAAAGACCCGCTGGCCAGCCCAGCCAGGGAAAAGCCCAGTGTTGTTACCACCGGTATCAGGGAGTTTCGCAGGATGTGCCGGACCCGCACCAGCCTTTCCGGCAAGCCCTTGGCCCTGGCGGTCCGAATGTAGTCCTGCCCGATGACGTCCAGGGTGCTGGCGCGGGTCAGGCGGGTAACTATGGCAACTCCCGGAATACCCAGCACCAGGGCCGGCAGAATGATGCTGGTGGAGAAAAAGCCGTCCCACCCGTGGGTGGGCAGCCATTGTAGCTTGAGTGAAAAGATGAGCAGGGCTATGGGAATGGTCAGGAACACGTGCATGGACTGCCCCACCAGGGTGAAGGCCACCATGGCGCTGTCCCACCAACTGCCCTGCTTGAGAGCGGCGAAGAGACCGGCCGCGACTCCGAGCGAGATTGAAATCAGCAATGCCGCGAAATTCAACTGGGCGGAAATCCAGATCTTGTTCTTCAGCAGATCTGTAACGCTGCGGCCGCGGTACTGGTAGCTCTCTCCAAAGTCCCCGCGCAGCGTATTGCCAATGTACCTTGCGTACTGGACGGCAATGTTGTCGTCCAGCCCCTGCTGCTTGCGGATGCGTTCGTAGGCGTCCTCACGGAAGTTCTGCCCCAGGAGTATTTGCACCGGATCCCCTGGGCCGAAGCGGCCCAGGGCAAAGGTGATAAACGATACGATGAGCAAGAGTACCGGCACCCACAGTAACCGGCGGGCTATGTAAGTTGCCAAGGCTCGTTCCTCGCTACTGGCCTACTGTTCCGCGAAATGTACGTACCGGAACTTGGGTATGGTGAGGGGCAGCAGGAAATAGTCCCTCACATTCGACTTAATCAGGAAGTACCAGTCCTCGTCGTTCCAGAGCAAAACCCACGGAGCATCTTCGAGGATCTTTTCCTCAACTTGGTTGTAAAGCTCGAACCGCTGGGTCAGGTCCTGTTCCACTCGAGCCTGCTCGAGAATGGCATCCACTTCCGGATTGGAGTAATTGGTGCGGTTGCCATCGCTCTCGCTGTGGAAGAGGAGGTCCAGGAAGTTTTCAGGGTCCGGGTAGTCGGCGCCCCAGCCCAGGGAGAACATCTGGTAGCGCTCCTGGTTGACGTCCTCCAGGAATGTTGCCCATTCCGTCTGCTGGATTTCAACCTGCAGACCCAGTTCCTGGTTCCAGGACTCCATCATTACTTCCAGGCCCAGGGGAACTGCCGCGCCCAGACTGCCTGAAATGCTCAGGACCATGCGGGGTACGCTGTCCGGGTCTGCGCCGTACTTGGATTCGGCCAGCAGGCGTCGCGCTTCCTCAGGGTCATAGGGGTAGGGATCCAGGTCAGGGTTGTATGACGGGAAACGGGGCGGAATAATGGTCTTGGCCGGCCGCACCGCGCCTTCGTACACTACTGAAGCTATCTGGTCACGGTCAAAGGCCAGGTTCAGGGCCTTTCGGAACTTGGGGTCATCCAGGGGTGGCTGGTCAGTGTTCAGGCCAATATAGCTGGTTGTGAAGCGGGCCGGGTATGGGTGGACCAGCGGATTCAGCGGGCTGGACGGGTCCAGAATCCGCTCCAGATCAGCCAGGCCCACGCCGGTAACGTCGATTTCGTCATTCTCGAAAAGGATCATGCGGTTGCCGCCGCTGAGAATCATTTCCACATCATCCACGTGGGGCGGGCCGAGGTGGAAATACTCGTTGCGGCCCAGTCGGATTGTTTCTCCGATTGTGTATTCGTCCAGTCGGAATGCCCCGGTGCCGTTGGGTGTTTCAAACCAGTTGTCGCCGATTTCCACGTTTTCCTGGTCCAGGATAAATCCAGTGGGGTAGGTGAGTTTGGCCAGGAAGTAGGCCTTGGGCGCGTCAATGGTGAAGCGGACTGTCTGGTCGTCAACTACCTGGACGCCGGAGACCTCGGAGGCGGACTCATCAAGCCTGGCCTGGACGCCCACAATGTCGTTGAGGTACTGGTCAACCACGGGAGACACTAACTCAGGATTTGCAACCCGTTCAATGGACCACTTTACGTCCTGGGCCGTTACGGGCGTGCCATCGTGGAACTTGGCGTCGGGCCGAAGCCTGAAGGTGTAAATTGTGCCGTCCTCATTGATTTCCCAGCTTTCTGCCAGGTCCGGAGCGACGGAGAAGTTAAAGGGTTCAATTGTTACCAGACCACCGAATATCTCGTTGACCAGAAGGCCGGAAATATTGTCCTCGGCCAGGTGGGGGTCAAAAGTGGGCGGGTCTGCAAAGAGCAGCCGCAGAGTTCCGCCGTCGGTAGCCATACCGTTGCCGCTGTTGGCGGGGCGGGTTCCTCCGGTGTAGGGCCCGGCGGTAACTGACGTATCAGGTTCGGGGGTGGCAATGACAGGAACCGCAGGGACTACTGCGCTAACTGTGGGAGGTGCAGACTGCTGAGCCACAGCCGTTGGCTGGGCTTCCGGCGCTGCTGCGGGCTCGGTTGCCTCTGGTTCCATAGCAGCCTCGGAGCTGGCTACCGGCGTTGGTTCAGCCTGGGTTTCGGCGCCGTTCTCTGAGTCGCCAGGGAAGCAAGCTACTACGAAAAGGCCGAGAACGGCCAATATAAGCAAAGTCGTCCAGCGCATATTTACCTTCCAACCAGAGTTTGTGAGAGTAGGTTACCGAAGTAATAGTGCTTGTGAACCTAGTAAGTCATCACGTTCACCCCCGGCATTATATTCATAAACTACCTCGAAGGGCAATAAACAGTACTGAGAATCAATAAGCGCTGGCAGGTGTCAGGAGTGAACCTGGTGGCCCTCCACACTCAGGTCATTTAGACAATTACAGAGACCAAATTCTTCCGTTCGTCCTGAGTTTGTATCAGCGCCGTGCTTTAGTTGCTCGAAAAGCTCACAATGAACGGGCTCGTGGGATTGCCTCCCGTAATCGAAGGCTCCTGCCTGTTCCTCCGGCCAATGTTGAAAGCGGGCCGCCTTTTTGCTACCATAGCCGTTGCCATTTTCTCGGAAGCCTTCAGTGAGGGCTTCATAATGGCCAGGCAATATGGCGAGCGTAGCCAAGAGGCCTAAGGCGCCTGTCTGTGGCACAGGAGATCACGGGTTCGAATCCCGTCGCTCGCCCCAACTAACCTTCCAGAGTTTTCCTACCCCTTTTGCGCCTGTAGCTCAATGGATAGAGCACTGGGCTTCGGACCCAGGGGTTGCGGGTTCGAGTCCTGCCAGGCGCGCCACTAACTTCTTCGCAATTCCTGGAAACCGACTGCGTCACCCACATGCATCCCTTGCCACGGGCAGTTGGGCTGCTTTCCTTTTCTTGCCTGTTTATACGTGGCAGTTACAGATTTGGATGCTGACGATGGGTAAGGAAGTCGTTTGGAAATAAGACGGCGCTGATGAATGGAACAAGAAAAGCTATCTGGTTGCTGGGACACCAATTCAGCATGGCAGGCCGCGTGGATCTAGCTTGAGACCTGCGAGACCTGGCAGGTCGGGCTGACCTGAGCAATGAGGAAGCAGCCTCACAGGCCCTGGCAATAATTGGTTATCGGGGAGAAGACCGTGAGTGGCGAGGCAAGGGCATTACGGCTGGAGAGGCGATCGAACTGGTACGGCGCCTGAGCAGTCAAACTCAAGGTGCCGCGATTCTATCGGCCAGTGGGCAGGCCGGGTTAGAGGGGGTCTAGCGTCCGTGGCAGCGCTTGTATTTGCTGCCGCTGCCGCAGGGGCACTTTTCGTTTCGGCCGATCTTGCGCCCTTCTTGACGCATTATGGCCTTCTTCTCTTCACAGTTGTTGCAGGTACATGCCGGCGGGTGATCGGTGTACCAGTTAGCTCTTACCATTTCGTTAATTGACCGCCTGAATTTTCTTTAACCGAGGGTACACTTCCGCCCTATGGAACACCAGGGCAAGCCTTACTTGATTTCCAGGAGTTCGACTTCGAACACCAGGGTAGAGTTGGCGGGGATCAGCCCATTTCCAATGCTTCGTTCGCCATAGGCCAGTTCTGAAGGTATGGTGAATTTCCATTTGTCGCCCACCTTCATCAAGGCTACTCCTTCGTCCCATCCCTCGATGACCCGTCCCTGCCCTACCGGAAACTCGAAGGGGGTGCCCCGGTCCACTGAGCTATCGAACTTGGTGCCGTCGGTAAGCCATCCCGTGTAATGAACTACCGCAATATCGCCGAGTGAGGGAGACTCGCCGTTCCCAGATGCCAGCACCTCGTACTGGAGCCCGGATTCGGTGGTATTCATGCTGTCGGACTGCGAGCAGGCAACCAGAGCCAGAGCCAGCAGGAAAGTTACTATCCAGATTTTCACGGGTCCCTCCGTGTCAGATTAAAGACTTCGGCTCTGGAGGCGGCAATCAGGTCCGAAGGTGTCATCACGATTTCGTTGCCCCATACCCCCGCGCCAACACCCAGTTCGGAGTATTCGGTTAACGCAGAATCCAGAAATGACCGGAATCCCGGCGGTTGCCAGTGAAAGGGCGGTATGGACCCCACGGCATAGCCGGTTACCTCCAGCACCATATCCGGATTTGCCAGGCTGATATTTCGAGAACCCAATGCTCGCTTTAACTGGCCGGAAATTGCGTGCTGGTCGCCGCCGAGCATCACCAATACCAGCTCCCCTGTACCAGTTCGAAAAAGGAGGGTCTTGACCATTTGACCTTCTCCAAAGCCCAGGGCATGGGCCACGTTGGCCGCGCCCTTCTCCGTTTCCGCAGAGAATTCCAGCCTCCGGTAGGGGATTCTTCTTTCGTTTAGGTAGGAATGCGCCGGCAGGTCCATCTTTGTTCGTCCATCCCGGTATGCACCTGGTAACGACAAACCAGGGCACAGAGTAGGTTAGGCCAATTTGCAGCCCCGGTCAATCTGCGGGAACAGGCGCAGGCGGGCTGAATATGACAGCGCAAATAGTCGGCCCTAAATAAAAGGAGGGCGGACTGACTGTCCACCCTCCCTGGTTTCGGGACTCCTGGCGTGTGGCGAATCGGCGCTATGGGGTCGGACGCTTGCCCAGCTTTACGGTAATCTCCTGCGGGGTTCCGTTCCGGATAATTTCAAACACAACCTCCTGGTCGGGCTTGGTCTTTGCCACCAGGTAGGCAATCACATCGTCAATGGTTTCAACAGGCGACCCGTCAATGGCGACAATGATGTCTCCCCCATAGGGTATTTCCAGCCCCTCTATTTCGACTGTTTCGTCGCTGCCCTGCAGCCCCCCTTCGTCGGCGGGACCGTCGGTGATCACGTCGATGACCATGGCGCCCCGGGTATTAGGGAGCAACTCCATGGCTTTAGCAGCATCGGGACCCAGGCTGGTTCCGCTGATGCCCAGCCAGGAATACTCATACTCGCCACTGCTGATGATGGTGGGCACTACCTGCCTGGCGATATTTATGGGCACGGCAAACCCGATTCCCGAGCTTACGCCGGCGCGGCTGATTATCTGGGTGTTGACCCCGATTACATGACCGTTCCGGTCCAGCAGGGGCCCCCCGGAGTTGCCCGGGTTGATCGGGGCGTCGGTCTGCAGCACTTCCGGAATGGAAAACTGGCTGTGTCCGCTGCGAATGGTGCGCCCAATTCCGCTGATGATGCCGGTGGTGATGCTGAACTGCTGGCCAAATGGATTGCCTATCGCGACGGCCAGCTGACCCATTTTCACCTGGTCGCTGTCTCCCTGGGTGACCGGGACCAGAAAACCGTCTGGGTCGGAAACTTTCAGGACGGCCAGATCTGAGTCCGGGTCGCTGCCGAGAAGCTCCGCTTCCATTTCTACCCGGTTGGGCAGCACAACAATCACCCTGTCGGCTTCCGTGACCACGTGGTGATTGGTGATAATGTGGCCCTGGTCATCCCATACGAATCCGGTGCCTCCGCTTCGTTCAAAGAAGTCGTTTGGTATGTCCGGCAGGCCCGGAATAGATGGTCGGTCTGCCAGAGAGCCCAGGTTTCTGGACACCCGAATCAGCACCACGGACGGCAGGGTTGACTCGTAAATCTCCTCCAGCACCTGGTCCTGGGCCGCAACAATGTCCAGGGGGGAAAGGCCCAGGGAGGGGACTGAGGACCCACTATCCTTGTCGTCCGTTGGCGAAGCAACCTCTGGAACATTGTCGCCCAGAATGGCGTTCAACGGGCCCGCGCCCGCCGAATTGGCCGTTTCGGTCAGCTCCGGCTCGCTGGCGGCCGGATCAGTTGCCTGGGTGGCGTCGATGGTCTCGCCAGACTCCCCTGCCCCTTCGGAAATTGTGGATTCCACCGTAGCCGGGGAAATGTCCGCGGAACCCCCGTCATTCCCCTGCTCAACGGCAATGGACCGGACCTGGCTGGATTCCACCGCCGGTGCGACCGTTTCCACCTCCGGCTCACCGTTGGAAAAATCGGGTTGCAGGAAGGAGCAACCGGCCAGGGAAGCCCCCAGGGCAACTAAAACCAGGGGAGCAAAAATGCTGTGAGGAACAGAACGCCAATGGCCCCGGCGTTTGGAAGCAAAGAAGATTGACTTGAGGAAGTGTTGCATAGTCAGCCTCCATAAAAAGTGGCAAACACGCCCTGTAAATTGTCAACTAATTTCAGTATAGCGCACAAATATGTGGAAAATGTTTGGCGCTTGCCAATTGGTGATACGAATGCCTGTGAGCGGCGGATTTGCTGTTGCGGCCTTCAGCACAAAATTGTTCAACCGCAACTCACCTATAGCACGCCGACGCCAGGCCCTGCTCTGACTCAGTGAGCCAGGTTGCTAAATTCGAAACAAACCAGGGTAAACAGGTATGAAATATGGTATGCCGACATTGAAAATCCGATACCGCTATGCTAACGTTATGCGGGATTTCCTCGACTTTTATCTTCGTCAAAATTACCTCTGGGGACCCTTTGAATGGCAGGCGCTTCCGGCACAAACGAGCAGGGTAACGGCATCCGGTGGTCGCACTGGAACGCTGAAGCCATTGACAGGGCACAGCAGCAGGACAAGCCCGTCTTGCTGTCCATCACCGCCGTATGGTGCTACTGGTGCCACGTTATGGAAGAGACTACCTATGCCGATGGCGAAGTAGCCAGGTTCGTAAACGAGCATTTCGTGCCCTTGCTGGTTGACAACGACCACCGCCCCGACGTCAATGCCAGATACAACGTGGGGGGCTGGCCCACTACCGCCTTCCTGACTCCTCATGGCGGGTATATCGCCGGCGCTACTTACCTTCCGCCTGATCAGATGATGGCCATGCTCATTGAAGTCAAACGAGCCTACGACGAGGACAGGTCCGGCATTTACGACCAGTCTGCCCAGCTGCACCGCCAACGCCAGGAATATGTGGGTCAGGTCGCCGCTGGGGGCGAGGTTGGGCACCGGCTGGTCGACATAATTGCCCGTCGCATGGCCGGCGCCTACGACGCTCGCAATGGCGGCTTCGGCGAAGAGCCCAAGTTTCCGTCCGCTCCCATCATCCGTCTATTTCTGCACTTGTTCAGGACCACCGGTGAGGACTTTTACGGGTCCATATTGAGGAAATCCCTGGACAGCATGCTTGAAGGAGAGTTATACGACAGGATTGATGGAGGATTCTTCCGCTTTTGTGCCCTGGGGGATTGGACCGAGGCCCAGCACGAAAAGATGCTGGAGGACAATGTCCAGTTGGCCGGAGTATTCCTGGATGCCGGGGTGTTGCTGGAGGAACCTCGTTACACCAGAGTAGCATCGTCAACCCTGGATTTCCTCATTGAAACGCTGTTGGATAAGCAGGCAGGTGGCTTCCGTGGCAGCCAGGGCGCCCACTCCGACTATTTCAGCATGCCCGAAGAGGCCAGACGGATCAGCGCCCCTCCCATCCCTGATCAATTCACTTATACCAACTGGAACTGCCAGGCCAGTTCCCTGATGCTGGAAGCCTCGTGGAAATTGCCCCGGCCAGAGCTTTCGTCAATCGCATTTGAACTGTTGGATCGACTGGTGGACCGGGCCGCTGCCCAACACCTTCCCCACGTTGTTGACAGCGAAGGCAATGCGTCGGAGCAAACCCAGCCTCAAAGTGACCTGCTCTGCGACTGGGCCGCCTGGTTCAACGCCCTGATGGATGCCCACAACTGTGCGCCGGAATCTCCCCAATACCTGCAGGCGGCAATAGAAGCTGCGAAGCTGCTGGATGAACGATTCTACGACCGAGCCAGGGGCGCTTACTTTGATATCCAGGCGGACCCCGAAGCCGTTGGTTACCTGCGGCTCAGGGAAAAGCCATTACCCGAAAACGTCCAGGTGGCCGAGGCCCTGCTGAAGCTGCACCACGCAACCGGAGAGAGCAGTTACCAGTTGCGGGCGGATAACACGCTGAGCGCCTATGCAGAAGCGAACAGAGACTTCGGCGAGCATGCCGCCTCCTACGCTCTGGCCGTGGACCATTTCCTGCATCCACCGGTGGAAATTACCGTGGAGGGGCCCATGGGGCAAGCTGAGGCTCACTCCCTGGCTGTGGCGGCCAGCAGGGTCAGCCATCCCCACGTGATAGTAAAACCCGTTAATACGGAGGGAGAGGGCGCCCTGGCCCACGTCTGTGTTGAAACCCTCTGCTTCCCGCCCGTCAGCCTGCCCGAAGAGATTGCGGAATCGGTGGAAGAGGCCTTGAATGGCCCTCAACCAACCGCCGGCAGCATATTTCAGAATTTTGTCAGCTTTTAGTCCTGAACAGCGCAGGACTATACCCGATATGGAGGCAACCCCCTGAAGAGCGTAAACTGCAGCGAATTGACTCTGTCCGACATAGACAGCCGGCAAACTCTTGCTGGCTGGGTTGACAGCCGGCGGGACCACGGCGGAGTGATCTTCGTTGACCTTAGAGACCGGTCTGGAATCATACAGGTAGTATTCAGTCCTGAGCTTTCTCCAGAAGCCTACGGCACCGCCGAGCAACTGCGTTCCGAGTGGGTGATTGAGGTCAAGGGCCAGGTCCGCCGGCGTCCGCCCGAATCTGAAAACCCGGGCCTGCCCACCGGCTTCGTGGAAGTGTTTGCCGACGAGGTAAAGGTTTTGAATTCGTCGCTGACCCCACCCTTCTACATTGAGGATGACGTGCGGGCGGACGAGGCGCTGCGCCTCAGGTACCGCTACCTGGATTTGCGGCGGCCCCAGATGCAGCGAAATCTCATCCTTCGGCACCAGGTGGTCAAGTACATCCGCGACTTCCTGGACGCACGGGGTTTCCTGGAAATTGAGACTCCCATTCTAATCAAGAGCACTCCCGAAGGCGCCAGAGACTACCTGGTGCCCAGCCGCATGCAAAAGGGCAGCTTTTACGCCCTGCCTCAGTCGCCCCAGCAGTTGAAGCAGTTGCTGATGGTCTCCGGAGTGGAGCGGTATTTCCAGATTGCCCGCTGTTTCCGCGACGAGGATTTGCGCGCCGACCGGCAGCCCGAGTTCACCCAGCTTGACCTCGAGATGAGCTTTGTAGAGCAGGAGGATGTGCTCCAGCTTACTGAAGAACTCTACACTGGCATGGTGGAGAAACTGGCTCCCGACAAGAAACTCATCCAGCCCTTTCCCCGCCTTCCCTATGATGAAGTAATTGCAAAGTACGGCAGCGACAAGCCGGACTTGCGGTTTGGACTGGAAATGACCGAGGTTACGGACCTTGCCGGCGAGACCGAATTTCGCGTGTTCCTGTCCACCATCGAAAACGGCGGCATTGTCAAGGGATTCGTGGCCCCAGGGCAGGGCCACTACACCGGCTCGGACATGCGGCGGCTGGAAGAAACAGCCAAGGAGTTCGGGGCCGCAGGCATGAGCCACGTCCGCATTCAGGGCGAAGGCCAGCCACAAGGTCTGGAGGAGGACAATTTTCTTCTGTCCCCCGGTCTTCGTATGCCCGTCGAGTGGTCGCGACGACTGGCCGAGAAAATGGGCGCGTCTGGCGGTGACCTGATAGTCCTGATGGCTGGACCGCCAAACCGGGTTAACCTTTGGCTCAGCGCCATGCGCGAGTATTTCGGTGACCGCCTGGGGCTGGCAGACGAGAACACTCTTTCATTTGCCTTCGTGACCGGTTTCCCACTCTTCGAGTGGGATGAGAATAACAAAAGGTGGGATTCTTCCCATCATCCCTTCACTTCGCCT
The DNA here is from genome assembly GCA_002238505.1 of SAR202 cluster bacterium bin22. Lineage (GTDB taxonomy): Bacteria > Chloroflexota > Dehalococcoidia > Lucifugimonadales > UBA3495 > Bin22. The sequence goes on from MPMM01000003.1 coordinate 117,670, forward strand.
GCCGATGGGAAAGAAGTATTGCTCGACGGAGAAAATCTGGCGGGAATTGAGTCCAAGGCCTATGACCTGGTCTGCAATGGATCGGAGTTGGCCAGCGGGAGCATTCGAATCCACCGAAGGGAACTCCAGGAAAAGATCTTTGGTGTCCTCGGCTACAGCAAGGAACAGGTGGAGGAACGCTTTGGACACATACTTGAGGCCTTCGAGTATGGAGCGCCTCCCCACGGGGGCATTGCTCCCGGTATTGACCGTCTGGTAACTATCCTGGCCGGCGCCGATTCCATACGCGACGTCATCGCTTTCCCCAAGACCCAGAGCGGTACTGACCTGCTCTTTGGCTCGCCGTCACCTGTAGATGCAGCTCAATTGCGGGATCTGTCCCTCCGCGTCACGGAATAAGACCTGACGGGAGACCGCCGGACCATTATTCAGAAAAGACCCGAATACAAAGGAGGAAACTGAAGTGACGACCTCAAGTCCTTTCAGCTACGATGGCCTCTATTCCCAGCAATCCGTTCCGGTCGTGCGAGGTGAGAGCCGCCACGCCAAGTATGATTTCGCGGTGGCCTACCCCGACCCGGATACCCTTCCGCTTGAAGGACTTGCCGACTCGCTCCGGGTAGCCCTGGAACGGGAAGGAAGGGATCTGGCAATTTATCCGGTTCCCGCCGGTCTTCCCTCCCTGAGGGAGTGGGTCGTCGAAAAGCTGGCCCGCGACCGCAACATGGAGGTCACCGTGGATGATGTAGTCCTGACCTCCGGTTCCGGAGAAGCGATTTCCATGCTTATTGCGGCGTTGACGGACCCCGGCGACGTGCTCCTAACTGAGGAGTACGTTTACCTGGGCACCCTGCGCACCATGCGCCGTTTTGGCGCCGATGTCCGCAGCGTCAAATGCGACGATGAAGGCTTCATCCCGGAGGAACTTGAAAGCATTCTTGCTTCTGTCGCCGCTGAGGGCAAGAAGGTCAAGTTCCTCTACACAATTCCGTCATTCCAGAACCCGCTAGGCTGGAGCATGAGCCTGGACCGGCGGGTAAAGACCCTGGAGATTACCCAGAAATATGGGGTTCCCGTGCTGGAAGACGACTGCTACGTGGACCTGCGGTTTGAAGGCGAAGACGTAACTTCCATGCACTCTTTGGACGACAGCGGGCGGGTGCTGTACGTGGGTTCCTTCTCCAAGATTGTTGCTCCGGGGGTTCGCCTGGGCTACATGGTCGCTCCCCAGGAAGTGATCCAGCGGGCCATGAGCTTTAAGGGGGGCGGTGGAGTAAACCAGTTCGCGGCCCTGGCGGTTCAGGAATACGCCAGGGGCAACATGGACGCCCACATAGATGACCAGAACCAGTCCCTCAGAGTAAAGCGGGATGCCATGCTGGCGTCCCTGGGTGAGAACTTCGGCGATGCCGCCCAATGGAGCAAGCCTGAGGGTGGCCTGTACGTCTGGCTGGAAATGCCCGAGGATGTGGACCTGGCAGCGATGCAGGAAACTTCATTCAACGAAGGTGTCGGCTACTATAACGGCACCATGTTTTCCCCGGAAGGACGGGGCGCCAACTGTGCCCGCCTCTGCTTTGGCCACCCCACAGCAGAAACGGTGGCCGAAGGGGTAGCGGAACTGGCCCATATTTTCGAGCGCCACGGTTTGCTAAGGGGGTAACTTGCCCTGCTCCCCAGGCAGCAGGTCAAATCAGCATTGCTGCTGAAGTCCAACAACTTAAAGATAAGGCCCGGGCTGCGCAAGCCCGGGCCGTTCTTTGTCCTTCAGGAGATTGCCGGTTGGGATTAATCGTTGTCGGCGGTGCCGGCCTTCTCGGGAATTTCGGCGCCGTGGCCGTTGCGGAAAGCGAAACGATCAACCAGATCGCCAATGCTCTGGCGGAAGCCGGAGTATTCAAGCTCACCGTAGGGAAGCATGGCCGCGCCGGACCAACCCTGGGACCGCATTTCGATTCCCTTTTGCTGGGCCAGCATGCGGACGTGATCCCAGGACTGGTTGTCGAAGAAGTCAATGCTGGAATCGGAGAAGGTGCCGTCGGGAGCGATGGAGAATCCTACGCAAGATACGAGCGGCAGGCAGTACATGCCCGTGACCGGTGTGTTGATGGGCACTGGCATCAATGGCATGACGTGAGACCCACGGGCGTCGCCACCGATGTAATGAGCCTTGGCGTAAGGGGAAGTCAGTTCCTCCGGAGCCGGGAAGATGCCCTGGTTTCGGACCACCGCGACCGGGTCGTCCTTGCCGGTATAGCTACCCGCGATGTTGTGCAGGCGGGTGGCAGAAATGGCTGCCGCCGTCTCACCGGAGTACCGGGACACGATGGAGTCAATGCCGAAGCGCTCGTTGTCACGCAGCAGCACCGCCAGCTTGTAGTAGTCTTCCGGAGCGTTGAGGGCAATTATGCTGTCGCCTTCGGTGTTGTCCATGTCGATAATGTTGAAGGTGAATCCGTCGCTAAGCCTGGGAAGCATTAGGCCGCCGCAATACATGGGGTCGGCGAAGCCCAGGAACATGGGAAGGTTGTAGGCGCCGGGACCACACTTGTCGGCAGCCAGGACGAAGAAAGACTCGGCCGGACGTACGGGGTTGGTCTTGATCGGGTCGTGATCGAACTCGACCTCAGCCACGGCCGGACCTGCGCCTCGTATGTTGCCGGACGGGGCGTCGGCCAGAAGGTCCTGACCCGCGCCATAGAGACCGTACTGGCGTGCAATATCCGTGGCTTGCAGGAAAGTAGTCCACGCAAACTGGTGGACATCAGTGTCGTTGGGGCCGCGGGTATGGGTGGTGGTCATGCAAATGTCGTCGCCCGTGTGGCCGACGTAGCCGTCAATCAACAAGCCGCTGCTGATGGCGTCAGCCACCGCCTGCTCAACGGCATCCATCATTCGCTGGGAAGGCTTGGTGTGACCGCCTATGGAGCCCACATCGGCTTTCAGTATGGAAATAGTAAGTTTCATACCCTTTTCTCCTTAATTCCTCTCAGCAATCGAAAGTTTCTGGAGCTGGCTTGAGGTTGCAATGCCTGGCCAAAGTCTGCTACTGATTGGAAATAACAGGGAGTTTGGCAATGCGGGATTATAGCAATATTGTACTTACGGGTCAAACCAGAAAGGACTTCCCGAATCTCGCCGGGAACGTTTCCAAGCACTTGTGGGACAGTCCGAGCTTCATTCGAGCGATGCAATAGCTGAAGCGCCCATAAGCGGCAGGGTTCAGGGTTAAGATTCACGACGGAGTGCTGATTACCCTGATTCTCGGACAGATACACTCTGCGGGCTCGAATAAATTATGGCAAACAAGGCTTAAGGCCAGGTATTCCACTGGATTTCTTGTCTAGCCTGAAGGCTCAGGTCCCGGCTGGAAGGCTGGCCCTCTGAATGCCAGCCATTGTGAAGTGCTTTTGTAGAGTGTATATTCTAGTTAACGGGCCTATGCCTGATATACCAGACTCGATGAGGAACTTACTCTCTATCTGACCATTATGCCTACTCAGGATGTGCTGCTTCTCATTTCACTGGGGATAATCGTTTTGTGGACAACGCGATTAGCCCGTTCCAAAGGCCTGAACCCCTGGCTCTGGGGTGCTGGGGTGGTAACCTTGATCGTGCTGGGATGGACCTTCGGCAAGCAATATCTTGCGCCCGTGGCCATGACCCCGCTGATTTTTCTGTTGCTGTTCCGCAGTCCCCTCTTTCGCCGTAATAACCGGCCTGAGACTTCGCCCTGTCCCAACTGCCAGGCTTCAGACACGGGTGGAATGAACTTTTGCGTGCAATGCGGTTGGGAGTTGTCGCGCGCCGATGCGGTGGCGCAGGATACGCACGAAGAAACAGCTCCGCAGATGCACGAGACTTCGGCCCCGCCGACCGCTACGGTAGAAGACCCTGCCCACGCCCAGGGACAGCCATCAGAAGCTGTAGAGCCGGCAGCCGAAGATAGCCTTGCTCAACCGGAAGAGACTCCGCGATATGCCCCGGCTTCAGAACCCGTCTTGGCTCAAGATGCCGTGGCGGCACCGGTTGAGCCTGAAGCTCTCGCCCAGCCTGAACCAAAGCCTGCCAGACCTCTCCCTACGCCCACAAACTTGACGGAGAGAGGCATTGAACTCTTTAACCAGGGCAGGTTCCAGGAAGCGATTGACCAGTTTACCAAGGCTATTGCAATGGACCCCAACTACCGGGAAGCCTGGGCGCACCGGGCGGAGGCCTACGGGCGAATGGGCCGTCCAGAACGCCAGAAGGCCGACCAGAGCCGCCTGGAAGCCATCTAGCCGGTGCAATTCCCCCTGATCGCTCTCTCTGATAGTCCGTAGAAAAGGCGGGTAAACCCGTAGCAGGCTGAGCTACTGGGTACTTTTGACCGTGCCCCGCACTCGCATCACCATCACACCGCCATAATGTGGTAGCCGGCATCCACCGGAATTACTGACCCGGTAATGCCGCTGGACATGTCACTGCACAGGAACAGGGCGGTCTTGGCTACTTCTTCTGCAACGATGTTGCGCTTTAGCGGCGCCTTTTCCGCGTGGATTTTCTTCATGTCGAGGAAACCGTGAATGCCCCTGGCCGCCAGGGTGTCTATGGGCCCCGCCGAAATGGCATTGACCCTGACGTTGTCCTCACCAAACTCTGAAGCCAGTTGCCTGACGCAGTGCTCCAGGGCCGCTTTGGCGGTACCCATGACGTTATAACCGGGATAGACCTTTTGCGAAGCCTGGAAGGTCATGGCAATGACGCTGCCGCCACTGGACATAAGGGGAGCAGCGTACTTAACCAGGGGAATCAGGGTATAGGCGCTGACATCCAGGGCCACCCGAAATCCTTCGCGGCCGGTGTCGGCGAAGCGACCTGCCAGATCCTCCCGGTTGGCGAAGGCTATGCTGTGAACCAGGAAGGATATGTCTCCAAATGCCTCGCCAACCTGCTGGAAGACTTCTTCGATCTGGCTGTCCTCGGAAGCGTCGCAAGGCAGGGCGATCGAACCTTCCATCGAGTCCGCCAGACGTACCACGCGGTCTTTCAAACGGTCATTCTGGTAGGTCAGGGCCAACTGCGCCCCGGCCTCGCCCAATATCTGGGCAATGGACCAGGCAATGCTGCGGTCATTGGCCACGCCGAATACTACGCCTTTCTTGCCGCTCAGGTCGATGGGATACAAGGGTTTTCCTCCAATGGCTACATGGCCGGTCCTTGCCCGCTCTCGCGGGAAAAGACAAACATGGGGTTTACATAAACTCGGGAGCAACCTGCTCAAGGAAGGTGCTTAACTGCTGCTCGGGCTCAAAGGAAGCGAACCGCACCACAACCGTATCGGCGCCAGCCTCCAGGTACTCGGAAATTCGTTCCTTTACCCTTTCCGGCCCGCCGAAAGGTCCCCAGCGGTCGCCCCAAATCTCCGCTCCGTAATAACCCAGCAGGTACCGCTCTGACTCAGCTTCGGCCCGGGCCAAATCCGTGTCCATGTTGACGGTAAGGTACATGACCGTTTCGATGGAATTGGGGTCCCGGCCGGCCTCGGCGGCTTCTGCTCTTACAGCCTCAATTACCCTGGTATGTTCTTCCGGCGTGTCGGAAATGGAGATAACGCCGTCGGCCAGCGTGGCCGCCCGCCTGATCTGCGCATCCTTCGCATTGGAGCGCCAGTGGCAGGCCAGGTATATGGGGACACCATTCTGCTGCACCGGCCAGGGTTTTACGGTTACGGAATCCAGTTCAAAGTGGCGCCCGGAAAAGTCCACTGACTCACCCTGTCCCAGGGATTTGATGATCTTCACCATTTCTTCGAGACGGCTCGCCCTGCGCCTTGCGGACACTCCGGCAGCCTTCCATTCACCTTCCTGTTCCGCGTTAAAGGCGCCTCCCACCCCGGCGGCGATCATCAGTCTGCCCTGGGATATCAGGTCCACGGTCCCAAGGGTCTGGGCCAATAGAACGGGGTGACGCAAGGCCATCAACAGCACCGCAGTGCCCAGCCGCACCCGGCTTGTTCGTGCCGCCACTGCCGCCAGGGTGGTCAAGGGTTCAAGTCGTGGCTTGGCGGTCAGGCTGTCCCCTACCCATACCGAGTCGAGCCCTGCTTCTTCCGCTCGACACGCCAAATCCAGGATTCGGTTGGCGCTTTGGGGGCGGTCTTCAGCCAGCAGCAGACCTCGGGTCGGCAACAGGAAGCCGATTTTCGGCATCTTCTTGTTGCTTTGATTGGAATTAGATTGCGGTTGGGTCACCTTCGCCTCTCAAATTGGGGAACTCGGTCAATGGATTTGCGGTTTTGTGCGGAGTGAGTCGGTCAAGCAGACCTGGCTCCCTTTGCTGGAAAAATTCCAGGTCTTCGGTAATGTCCAGGTCGAAGCCCAGCCCTTCGCTATAACAAATGGCAACGGAAATGCCCAGTTTCCCGGCCTGTCCAAGGTGCTTGGTAAAGCTGCGGTTGCCCAGCTCAGGCTTGAAAGCCAGCTTGGGGGGAATCAGGATGCCGTTAGTTCCGCTGTCGCGCCGGGCCGGCGCCAGGACCAGGTTGCGTCCGTTCCCAGTGGACCGAATCATGTTGGTTATGTCGGCAGGCCGGATGAAGGGCAGGTCTCCGGGCAAATACAGGGCCCCGTACCCACGCTGGGACGCCCGGTCAAAGGACTTGTCCACGGTGTCATTGAGGTTTCGACCCAGGTCCTCCAGCCAGATTCCATCGAAATTGCGGGTCAGGTTGCGGATGCGCCAGTCGCCGCCAACAACCCAGAAAGACTCTATAGCGGCTCCCCTGATGGCCATAAGTACGCGCCGCAGCATGCCAATGACCAGGTCTCCCCGCTCTTCTGCCGTCAGTGTGCGGGAAAGCCGGGTTTTGCAGTCGGCGAGGGGCTTCATCGGAATAATCGGAATTATGCTGCTTTCATCCACCAGGCCTTCATTCATCATGTTGAAAGCCGCCTCCCAGTTCAAGGATGATTCTCGCCAGGGCTACCTTGTCCTCTTCAGTGTTCATTATCGTGGGCGCCGTCACCGGCTTCACGCCCAGACCGGCGATAGCCGGAGCCTCTTTCGCGTCCTGCTCGTCAATTACGAAGGTGTCGCAGATATCCTGGTACATCTTCGCAACGCCCAAGCTGGTAGCGTCGTGGCCCAGATCCGTCATAATCCTTGCTGCTGGACCTCGCACCGCTGCCCCTCCGATTATGGGGCTGACCGCTACCCTGAGTCTGCCGGACCTTTTTCTTGCCAATTCCTCCCTTACCGTGGGCAGGACCAGAATGGGTCCGGTGCTGAGCAGCGGATTGGATGGGCAGAGCGCCACCAGGTCGGCCTCTTCCAGGGCATGGCTAAAGCCTTCCGAAGGCCTGGCGTCCTCTGCCCCCATGTATGACACCGATGCAACGGTCGGCTCGCAGCGCAACCGGACGAAGTAGTCCTGCATCGCCAGTTCGCCCTGGTCCGTACCGATAAACGTCCTGACCGAGTCGTCCGACATTGGAATAATCCGGTGCTGCACACCCAGTTTCAGGCATAGCTCAGCAGTTACTTCGGAAAGGGTTGCCCCTTCTCGCAGCAATTGAGTGCGCCGGATGTGGGTCGCCATATCCATGTCTCCCAGGTTGAACCAGGTATCTGCGCCATATCGGTTCAACATTTCCAGGACACGAAACGACTCGCCCGCCAGTCCCCATCCGGTTTCCGGATTGGAAAGGCCCGCTAAAGTATATAACATCGTGTCCAGATCGGGGGATACGTGGAGACCGTGGAAGGTTTCGTCGTCACCCGTGTTGACGACTATGGTCAACTGGTCGGGCGACAAGATGCGCGACAGCCCTAACGCCAGCTTGGCGCCACCGACGCCTCCCGCCAGGGCCAGGACTTTTCCGGAGAAGTGTGCCATCCGCTCAGAAGGGGGTCTGGCTACCGTGTTTCTGCGCCAGAGTCGGCGGTATGGCGAGGGTGTTCAAACCGGTAGGTATCCAGCTTTACCAGGCGCTGGTAGGAACCGAAAATCTCCTCCACGTTGTCCCCTACCAGGTCCAGGGGATCAACCTGTTCGTCGTCCTTATCGAATACCCGATTCAGACCGTAAGTGGTGAAGCGTTCAGCAGGTATTCGTCCGGCCTGCCGGATCATCTCCCGAAACTCCGAAGGGCGCATTAGCTGTCCGTGCTGGGCCCCTGCCGATGTGGAAATGCTCTCGTTGATCAGGGTCCCGCCCAGGTCATTCACTCCGGTGGTAAGGAGCAACTGGGACATCCGGCTGCCCTCCTTGACCCAGGATGCCTGGATATTGGGAATCCAGTTGTTCAGCATTATGCGGGCGATGGCGTGGACTTTGATTACATCCATGCCCGAGGGCCCGGACCGGACGTTATCAACCAGCCCCCTGAGGAACATGGGCGCCTCGGAGTTAACAAAGCTCAAAGGCACAAACTCGGTGAATCCGCCGGTGCTCTTCTGAATGTCGCGAAGGAGCGCGATGTGACTGGTAATCTGCATGTTGGTTTCCACGTGGCCGAACATCACTGTGGAAGTTGTGGGTATGCCGAGTTCGTGAGCGGTGGTGATGACTTCCTTCCACTGCTCTACATTGATTCGACCCGGAGAAATGCGGTCACGTAACTCCTGGTCCAGGACTTCTGCCGAAGTTCCCGGAAGGCTTCCGACACCTGCGTCCCTCAGTCCCTCAAGATATTCTCGAATGGTGCAGCGCGATCGGACCGAGCCATAAAGAACTTCTTCCGGCGAAAAGCCGTGTATGTGTATGTCTGGGAGTTCTTCCTTGATGGCTTCGCACAGCCGGATATAAAGGTCACCTTCCATCTGGGGGGGAAGTCCTGCCTGTATGCAAACTTCGGTGGCCCCGTAGTCCCACGCCTCTCTTGCCCGCCGGACGATTTCGTTTACCGGCAGGAAATAACCCTCTTCTTCCCTGAAATCCCGGCTGAAGGCGCAGAAACCGCACCGCTTGATGCAGACATTGGTAAAGTTGATATTCCGGTTGACCACATAGGTGACCAGGTCGCCCGCCGTCCGACGGCGAAGTTCGTCCGCCACCATCCCCAGGGCGGCGAACTCTGCCCCGGTGGTGTCAAACAGGTACACCGCGTCTTCAACGCTGATATCGTCGCCAGCCAGCGCACGATCCAGGATGCGGGCCGTGGAGGGGGCGAGGCCGCCAATCAGGGCCGATAGACTGGTGGCCGAAGTTCCGGCCGTGGCGTGTCCTTCAGTTCCTTCCGGCATACCGCTCCATTCCTCCATTAACGTATCCGTCGCTGTCTGTCAGTGTCCTGGCCTTGCCGCGCAAGGCCGGTGAGAGCCAGGCCTCTTCGCCAAGAAAATACTCGGGGTAAACCGGTAGCCTGGGTCGCAGTTCAAATCCCTGTTCTTCCGTTCTTCGCTTCAACTCGGCCAGTGCCGGCCATGGAGCCTCAGGGTTAACGAAGTCTATGGTCAGGGGCGAAACCCCTCCCCAGTCGTTAATCCCTGCGGATAGGAAAGTCTCGTAGTTGTCTGCGCTCAGGTTGGGTGGTACCTGCAGGTTGATGTCCGGGCCCAGCAGAATCCGGGATACTGCCACCGTCCACAGCATTTCCTCGGAGGTGGCATCATCGGATTCTTCCATGGGTGTAGCCGGCTTGGCCCTGAAGTTCTGGATTATCACTTCCTGAATGTGACCGTGGCCTCGCTGCAATTCCCTGATGGCAAGAAGCGCGTCTATCCGCTCCTGACGAGTTTCGCCGATGCCGATTAGCAGGCCGGTCGTAAATGGAATGCCCAGTTCGCCGGCCAGTTCCATTGTCCTCAAGCGCACGCGGGGACGTTTGCTGGGCGCAAACTCGTGTGGGCCACCCTTCTCGTACAGCCGGGGACTGGAACTCTCCAGCATCAGGCCCATGGACGGGTTGTACGGTTGAAGGGCTGCCAATTCTCTCCGGCTCATAGTGCCCGGGTTGGCATGGGGCATCAGGTCAGTTTCTTCCATTACCAGCCGGCATACTTCAGCCAGGTATTCCAGAGTAGTGGCATATCCCCGGTTGGCGAGCCATTTTCGGGCTTCCGGATACCGCTGTTCCGGGCGTTCCCCGAGAGTGAACAGCGCCTCGGTGCAGCCCATCCGCTGCCCTGCACGGGCGACAGCCAGCACCTCTTCCGGCGACATATAGAGGCGGGATGACGTTTCCGGGCTCTCCCTGAAAGTGCAATAACCGCAAAAGTCCCGGCACAGGTGAGTCAGAGGAATGAAGACTTTGGGGGAAAAGGTTGCAATCCTTCCTTTGCCTTCGTCCCTCAGCCTGGCAGCCAGGGAGCACAGCTCACCCACAGGCGGGCAGTCCTCTCCCGCAAACAGGTAGGCATCCGTGTTGGTGAATTGGCCGGACCGCAGGTCGAAATCAGCCTGGGAACTGGCAACCGCGCCCGCATCAGGAGCCCCCGTCCCTCGTTGTTCGCGAGGCTCGCTACTTGCCAGTGATGTGCCAGTCGTGAAGGAATTCAAAAACGTACCGCTTGCAGGGCCCAGGCCCGGATAGGAACCATAATTGTAGCGGTTGCCTCCATACGGGGCAACCGCAATAAACATTGGCCACGTTAGCTGTCCCCGCCAATTAGCAGGTAATCGGAAAACGGGGACCCGAGAATGTAGACCCTGCTGCAGCTCTTCCCCTTCTTACTGCATGGGGGAATAGGACGTCGGACGCAGGATCATGTTGTTGACCCGCGCATTGATTGGGCCGTCCTTTTCCGTCTCCGCCCGCACCTGCTGCCAGCCCGGGTCGGCCTGGAAGGCGTTCCACTTGGTTTCCCGGTCGGCAAGGCTGTCGTAACCCAGCATGTAGGTAAGGCGATTGCTCGTGCCGATATCCTCGGTCCAGAAGCCGACTACCTTTATGCCGTGCTTCTCGAAGAAACCGACGGTATGGTTGGCAAAGCGGTCGTTCAGGTCCGGCAGGCGACCGGGCATGGTCTCGTAGATTCGCAGTTCGTAGATCATAGCTACTCCTCTCCCTGATGTGTTTAACCAGTCAATTGACTGGAGATGTCTCCTTCGTGAGCCGGGGAAATCGGGCTGCGCGCTAGAACCCCGACAGCCTCCCCTGGTCCGTAGGGTCGATGTCGCCCGGCGCCGTACGTCCCAGGTGCTCGTAGGCTCGGCGGGTGGTCACCCGTCCCCTGGGAGTACGTTCCAGGAAGCCCAGTTGCATCAAATATGGCTCCCAAACCTCCATCACTGTATCCGAGTCTTCACTCAGCGATGCGGCCAGGGTCTCCAGCCCCACGGGTCCGCCGCTGAATTTGTCAATAATATTGGTCAACAGCCGGTGATCGGTCTCGTCCAGGCCCAGGCCATCCACACGCAAACGGTCCAGGGCGCCCCGGGCTACCTCGCCGGTGATATTCTCGTCGGCTACCACCAGGGCATAATCCCGGGTACGTTTCAGCAGCCGGTTGGCAATTCTTGGAGTGCCCCTTGAACGGGCCGCCACCTCGGAAACGCCTTCCTCATCCGCCGAAACCCCCAGAATGCTGGCCGACCGCTGCACCACTACTTCCATATCTGCCTGCTCGTAATAGTCCAGCCGGAACACAGACCCAAACCGGTCCCGCAGGGGAGGGCTGATAAGGGAAAATCGTGTAGTTGCCCCTATGAGGGTGAAGGGGCTGATTCGCAGGTTGATGTTCCTCGCCGCCAGGCCCTTCCCCACCATCCAGGACAGGAAGAAGTCCTCCATGGCTGAGTACAGCACCTCTTCAACCGAGCGGTGCAACCGGTGAATCTCGTCGATGAACAGGATGTCGTCGGGCTGCAGGGAGGTAAGGATGGCCGCCATGTCGCCAGCCCTTTCGATGGCCGGACCGGAGGTTACCTTGATATTGACACCCATTTCGTTGGCGATAATGTGGGCGAGGGTGGTCTTGCCGAGGCCAGGGGGGCCGTACAGGATAATGTGGTCCAGCGGCTCGCCACGAATCTTGGCGGCCTGGATACCGATGGCCAGGTTTTCCTTGACCGGAGCCTGACCCACGAATTCGGTTAAACGTCTGGGGCGAAGGGAAACGTCAGTATTCTCGTCATCCGGCTGGGAATCGCCGGAAACAACGCGAATCGAGGACTCTGAATAGCGTTCGGGGGGCGTGCTGGAATCGGTCAAGGCGTTTTCCGGACTAACACCGAATTGGGGAGGGTCGTATTTGAGCTGCCGATAGGACAGTTCAATCTACCCTTTGGCAATTCTAGGCCAGGGCCGGGAGAGCGTCAAGAAACGAATGTCGCCAGGTATAGAACCCAGTTTCAGCCGCACGCGGTGTTTCCCCGCGCTGAATCGAGGCTGCCGCAATTCCGCGCTCCCCGTCCTGCTGAATCGGGGCTAAACCTGGAAATGGCAGAAAAACCCCCGGTATTGCGAGGTATGCAAGTTGAAAATAATGGGCTGCCCGATATAATTGAACATCAATCCAACTAAATACTTCGGGTAGTGTTAAATATGCAGGCGTTAAATGGCAAACAGCTGGCAGAAGCTCTGACCGCAGGATTCAATTGCCTGCAGCGATATCGCGATCCTATCAATGCACTGAATGTCTATCCCGTCCCCGACGGTGACACTGGCACCAACATGATGCTAACCATGCGGGCTGGCGTGGAGAAACTGGTCCAGACTGAAAACGCGACCGCCGGCGAAGTGGCAGCCCAGATGGCCGACGGCACCTTCTGGGAAGCTCGCGGAAATAGCGGCGTTATCTTGTCCCAGTTCTTCAAGGGTATTGCCCAGGGTCTGGAGGGAGAGGCCGAATGCGGAGGCAGGGAACTGGCTCAGGCCTTCCGCTCGGCTACCGACGCTGCCTACAAGTCCGTCGGCAATCCTGTTGAAGGAACCATGCTGACTGTAATCCGCTATGTTGCCGAAGCCCTGGAATCAGACCTGGAAACCTCAGGCGATACTGACGACATTCTCTCCCTCTGGCAGAAAGGCTACCAGGCATCCAGGGACGCCCTGGACGCCACTCCTTCCATGCTGGCCAAGCTGCGAGAAGCCGGTGTTGTGGATGCCGGCGGTATGGGAATCGTGGTTATTCTGGGCGGAGCCTATCTACAACTCACTGGTGAGGATGTGGAGGAGGCGGACCTTGAGCTTGCTACTGCCGCTGGGCAGATCGACCCCTCCCAGTTGGCTTCGGTATCCATAGAAAGCGATTTCCTCGACTCTTCGGTGGAGTCTGAATGGGGTTACTGCACCCAGTTCCTGATCCAGGGAGAAGGCCTCGACATCGAGCGAGTGCGTTCTGACCTGGCCGAGAAGGCAGAATCCCTGGTGATAATTGGGGATGACCGTTTCATTCGGGTGCACGTCCACATGGAGGATCCCGGCGTTGCCCTGACCTACGCGGTGGGGCTCGGAGAATTGGACCAGATCAAAATAGATAACATGAGCCTCCAGAACCAGGACTGGGCTTCCGGTCACCAGGAACGCGGCGAGGCCAAGTCTGGCATCGCGCTGGTGGCAGTGGCCCCCGGCGACGGGCTGGCCCAGCTTTTCAAGGATACCGCCGGCGCCCAGGTGGTCAGCGGCGGTCAGACGATGAACCCCAGCGTTGCCCAGCTAACGGGCGCAGCCGAGCGGTCCGGCGCCGAAGACGTCATTCTTCTGCCCAACAACAAGAATGTGGCAATTACTGCAACCCAGGCGGCCGAAAGGGAAAACGAGAGCCAGAACTTGCATGTGGTGGCAACTTCCACCGTGTCGCAGGGTGTCGCGGCGGCCCTGGCATTCAATGCCCAGGCCTCTGCTGAGCAAAACCTTCAGGCCATGCAGGAAGCGGTGGACGGGGTGGTCTCCATTGAGGTTACTCGCTCCGTGCGCGACACTACCCTGGGCGGAATTACGGTTGCCGAGGGGGACTTCATGGCCCTGGTTGACGGTGACCTTACGGTCGTGGAAACCTCTGCTGAAGCTGCTCTCCTCTCCTCGCTGGAGGGCGTGGGCCTGGACGACGACCACATTGTCACCATTTACTGGGGGTCAGACACCGACCAGGAAACTTCCGAGGGCCTGGTCAGCGCCATAGAAGAAAAAGCTCCTGGCATTCAGGTCGATCTGTTTTACGGGGGGCAGCCCCACTATCCATATTTTGCGTCCGTGGAGTAAGCACAATGGCAGTACGCGTAGTCACCGACAGCACTTCCGATTTGCCGCCGGCTTTGGCCGAGGAATTGAACATTACCGTCGTACCTGCCAATGTGGTTATTGACGATGTAACCTATCGCGACGGCATTGACATGACGTCGGATGAATTTTACCAACGCCTGGTTAACGGCCCCAGGCTCCCCACCACTTCCCAGCCGTCTGTGGGAACCTTTCAGGCAGCCTACCAGGAAATTCTGGACCAGGGAGATGAGATTGTCTCCATCCATGTTTCGGGTAAGCTGAGCGGGACGGTCAACTCCGCAGAACAGGCCAGGGCCAGCATTGGCGCCGACGCCCCCGTTGAGGTGGTGGACTCCGGCGGAGCTTCCATCGCCCTTGCCCTTATAGTAGCCGCGGCTGCTGAGGCTGCGGGAGATTCGTCATCCAGGCAGGAGTTGGCCGATCAGGTCCGGCGGGATCTGCCCCGGACCTCCGCAACTTTTGCCCTGGACACCCTGGAGTACCTGCAAAAGGGTGGGCGTATTGGCAAGGCCCAGGCTTTCGTTGGTTCTCTGCTGAGCGTGAAGCCCATTCTTACCCTGGCGGATGGGGAAGTTCATCCCCTGGAGCGGCCCCGCAATCACCAGCGCGCCATGCGACGACTGGTCGAGATGACCCGGGAGAAAGCGCCTGCCGCCCGAGTTGGCGTGGTGTACAGTACTGATGAGCAATGGGCTGCCGAGTTGCGGGCATCCCTTTCCGACTTGGTTCCTGAAGACAAGATAATGACCGTCAGATTTGGGCCGGCGCTGGGTACCTATGTGGGGCCCAGGGCGGTTGGCGTGGCGGTGACGTCTGCCCAGTAATATCCCTTGATTCCACCTTTCTGAGAGGACAAGAACCCGGTCCAAATCGGACATCTCTATACGAAAATGCCTGCTCGTTCACCCAAATCCGAAGACTGGACCCAATCCTTCCGAAACATCCTTGAGTTGGAGAGGTCCAACGGATTCAACGACCGCGCCGTCATTGGTGGATTGGACAGCTTCGTCAGGCTATGGGCCGAATCCATGGCTTCCCGCGCGGGAAAGTCCTCTGAAAACAGGCAATTGCTTCGGCCAGGATACGCCAGAATGGATGTCCCTCAGCGCGCCCAGTGGGTGGAACAGTGGCTCAGCCTGCTGGAAGGCGGTCGCCCTCCATCCAACCCGGAGCCTGCAAGGTCCGAGCCTGAAGTTCAACAGAAGCCTTCCCGGACCAGCAGCGCGCGAAGCAACCCGCGCAAGGCAAATGCCACCCCTGTTCCTCCCGTCGAAATTGGGTTGGATTCCCCGGTCACCGATCTCAAGCAGGTAACCCGCCGGCTGCCGGATCAACTGGCCCGGCTGGAAATTGGCACGGTTCGAGACCTCATTTACCACTTTCCAACGCGGCACATAGATTACACGCGTAAGGCAAAGATCTCTGAACTCTGGCCGGGCCAGGACATCACGGTGGAAGGTCGCATCGCCGAGGCCCACGAGCGACCCCTTGGCCGAAGCCGGCGCAAGGCCACCGAGGCCGTGCTCACGGACGAGACCGGCAGTGTCAAGATTACCTGGTTCGGACAAGGTTACCTGGCCCGCAACCTGAAGCCGGGAACCGGTCTGGCTGTAAGCGGCAAGGTGGATGCCTTCCAGAATCGGCCCGTCTTTGAGTCTCCCGAGTACGACATCCTCAGGCCAGGCCTGGGTCAGGTGAACACGGGAAGGCTGGTTCCGGTCTATCCACTCACCCAGGGCCTTACTGGTCGGGCTATGCGCGGTCTCACCTGGCAGGCCCTCAATGATCATCTGGGTATGCTGGAAGAAACGCTGCCGGATGACACCCTGTCCGGTTATTCCCTTGCCCAGTTGAGGGCAGCCCTGCTCCAGGCCCACTACCCCGAGTCCCTGGAAAGCTGCAACCGGGCTCGTCGCCGGCTCGCCTTTGATGAACTGCTGACAATCCAGTTGTCGGTATTGTCCCGCCGCCAAAGAGAAGTTGGTTTACTTGAGGGTGTTAAGGTTGCAGCCGATCCCGGGTTCCTGGATGCCCTCCTTGCGGATCTTCCCTTCCAACTGACCGATGCCCAGCGACGCAGCCTTGATGAAATGCTAGGGGATATGCGCCAGGGCACTCCCCCAATGAATCGCCTGCTCCAGGGCGAAGTGGGCAGTGGCAAGACTGTGGTGGTGTTGATCGCCCTGCTGGCTGCCATAGCGCAGGGATACCAGGGGGCCATCATGGTCCCCACCGAAGTTTTGGCTGAACAGCATTTCCAGACGGTCACCCGTCTGCTGGGCGGTATGGCGGACACAACCCAGGGAGACAACCTGCTGACGATTTACCTGGAAGTTATGGGACGGCCCATAACAGTGGGTCTCCTTACCGGCAGCACCCGTGCCCGGCCTCGCAATCGCCTGAAGGCGCTGGCAGCCGAGGGGACTCTGGATATGCTGATTGGCACCCACGCCCTGATTCAGGATGGGGTGGAAATGCCCCGCCTGGCCCTGGCAATAATGGACGAGCAGCACCGGTTTGGAGTCCTGCAACGTTCCGCCCTGCGCCAGAAAAGCGAAGAGAATCCCCATACCCTGGTAATGTCGGCCACTCCCATTCCCAGAACCCTGACCCTGACCCTGTATGGCGACCTCGATATATCTGTCATTGACCAGCTTCCACCGGGCCGCCAGGAGATTCAGACCCGGTATGTCCAACCCGACCGCCGGGAGGCCGCTTACGGTTTTCTCAGGCGGGAGGTGAATGATGGCAGGCAGGCCTTCATTGTGTGTCCCCTGATTGAAGAATCGGAGGTGATTGAAGCAAAGGCTGCTTCCGACGAGCACCAGCGACTGTCGAAGGAGGTATTCCCCGACCTCAAGCTGGGTCTGCTTCACGGCCGAATGTCGGCCGCCGAAAAGGACAAGGTGATGCGTAGTTTCCGGGACGGAGACCTGGATATCCTGGTGACCACTGCGGTGGTGGAAGTTGGGATTGACGTTCCTAATGCCACGGTAATGCTTATCGAAGGGGCCGACCGTTTTGGCCTGTCCCAGTTGCACCAGTTCCGGGGACGGGTGGGCAGGGGTGAGCACAAGAGCTATTGCCTGATGCTGTCGGAAAACCCCTCTGCCACGGCCCAGGAACGGCTGTCTGCCCTTGAGCGTACCCGGGACGGGTTCCAGTTGGCCGAGATTGACCTGAAATTGCGAGGACCGGGAGATTTCTTCGGGACCCGTCAAAGTGGCCTGCCCAATCTCCGCATGGCGCATCCTTCGGACCTGGATCTGCTCGACATCGCCCGGAAAGAGGCGACGAAGATCATCGAAGAGGACCCGGAACTGCAGCAAGCCAGGCACGCCGGCATGGCCGGCCAGGTGGCGCGTTACGTCGAACGGGTAAGCGGGGAAATCAGTTAGAAGCTACTTGGGGGACCTTTTCCCCTCGGCGGGGAACGGTGGGGATGGGGGTGACGCCCCTACAGGGATCGCTTCCAGGCACATCTGCCATCCTGCTGGAAGTTGTTGAAGCTGCTTCTACAGATTCATGAATCTGTGAAAAGAGCTGGAGGCGCCAGAAGCCTCGTATAAATCTGGCCTTCAGTTAGCTGACCTGAACCGGTATCCTACGTTCCAGATCGTCTCGATGAAGGAATGGTCCGGGTCCTCAATTTTGGACCGCAATCTCCTTACGTGGACATCCACCGTGCGAGTGCCGCCCAGGTAGTCGTACCCCCACACCTGGCTCAACAGGACATCCCGCGAATACACTCTGCCCGGGTTGGACGCCAGCATCACCAGCAGCTGGAACTCCTTATAGGTTAGGGAAACCCGTCGTCCGCCCATCGTAACGTCATATTTTTCCAGGTCTATTACCAGGTCTCCTGCCTTTAACAGTTGTCCCCCGGTTGGCCCGCTTACCCGGTAAATAGCCTGCCGGATTCGCGCCACCAGTTCTTCCTGCTGCATCGGGCTGAGAATGAACTCATCGGGGTTCATGGCCGGGTCGTATTCCTGCAAGGATTCACCGGGGATTACCGCCAGCACGGGTACCTTGAGGTTGCGGCAGCCCGTTACTATTTCCTGGCACTCCACGGGCCGAAAGGAGGCCACGTCCAGCATTACCGCGTCCATGTGCGCCTGCCCCGACTCCGCGGCATCGGCCACTTGGGAAAAGTCCGAGCCAAACAGGCAGGATAGCCCGGCTCGGCTCAGCGTTTCCAACAAGCCGTGCAGACCATTTCCGTGGGAGGCCAGGAGAAATATGGTGTACAAAGGCGGGACCCTCTTGTCTTGTTATTCGATGGCGTAAGTATATTAGATTTTGAGGTGCGGACCAAATGGGAATGTATTCCTTCTCCGGACTGCCGTTTTGGACGGGCGCCGGCAAGCTGTCCGCTTGTATAGATGACGGCGCCTCCATTGGCTAAGCAAGGCCAACGATGCTGTTCTGGTTCGCCAGGGCGGTCGCACGCAAGACATCAGTCCATCCCATCGCATTTCTCAATCCCGCATGGCAGGCATTCTTCCCCTCCCTTGCGGCAATACTCTCCCCTAACATGGAACAGTCCATGGAGATGTCCCGGGAGAGATTTTCTTGGGATAACTGCGGTGACGCCCCAATATTGGGTTTATTCGGGCCTACCGTGATTAAAGCCCAAATACAAAATGAGATGTAAACCTTGGTATTACCGAATTCTTGCATTACATGTCTGTTTTTGCATCGTATGGTGTGATTGCCCGGTATGGGTTACCCTTTTCTCCTGAAAGCACACCGCCGCCTTTGCTGGGCGCAGCAACTTTGACCTGTTGGAGGCTCTCATGGCAATGCAAATTCTTCCGGCAACACCTCAGGAAACCTGGCAGAGAATTCGCAGCGACGACTGGCGAGGGGTTACGTCCGGGGTAGCCCCGGGGCACGTACAGGCCAATCTGGCAATTCTGCCCAGGGACCTCGCCTTCGATTTTCTGCTTTTCTGCCAGCGCAACCCCCGCCCCTGCCCGTTGCTGGAGGTAATCGAGGCAGGAGAAGTAGAGCCCAGGCTGACTGCACCCGGCGCCGACATACGCACTGATATTCCCTACTATCGAGTTTACGAGAATGGAGAGTTTACGCAGGAAGTGGACTCTTTGTCAGAAATCTGGCGTGAAGACCTGGTCTCCTTTCTGCTTGGGTGCAGCTTTTCTTTCGAAACTGCCATGTCTGACGCCGGCATTCCCCTCAGGCACCAGGAAATGAACTGCAATGTTCCCATGTACATAACCAGTATCCCCACTAACCAGGCCGGCGTATTCTCGGGTCCCATGGTAGTGAGCATGCGCCCGGTGCAGCACGGCAAGATTGTTCGGGCGGTACAGGTTACTTCTCGTTTTCCGGCTACTCACGGAGCGCCGATTCACATCGGAGACCCATCAGTGATTGGGATCAAGGACATTGGGCGCCCCGACTTTGGCGATGCTGTGGAAATTTATCCCGGCGAAGAACCGGTTTTCTGGGCTTGCGGCGTAACCCCTCAGGCAGTGGCCCTCAACTGCAAGCCATCGCTGATGATTACCCACGCCCCGGGCCACATGTTCGTAACTGCCCAGCGCGATGCGGACTACGCCGTCCTGTGAACTGAGCAGTCTGTCTCGAGAACCGGAAGGCGGGTTTGCACATTGAGGAGTTGATCGGCTGATGAATTTCGCTGGCGAAACCATAGAAGACATAATCCTGTCCGAGGACAAGCGGGGTGTCTCCGAATTGCGCCACTTCTTGCCCGGCGACTTTTGCGACCGCACCGCCCGGTATATCCTGGAACACCCCGGGCGGGTGGCTATCATCACGGGTTTCTACATACTCACAGCAGGGCAGCATGAGACTGATGGGCCACCAGGCGCCCTGGCAATTGGCAACGCCCTGCAGGCTTTAGGCAATGATGTCACCTACGTTACTGACGTCCACACTGCCCCCATGATGCGCGGCTGGCTGGGCAATACTGGCCGCGTGGTGGAGTTTCCCATAGCTGGAGACGAGGATAGCAGAGCGGCTGCCGGAGACCTGATTAACGAACTACAGCCGGACCTGCTCATTGCAATTGAAAGGTGTGGGCGCAACGCCAGTGACGTCTATCTAAATATGCTTTCCAGAGATATAACCGAGCACACCGCCCGCCTGGACTACCTGTTCGAACTTGGCGTTCCCTCAGTCGGTATTGGCGACGGTGGCAACGAAATCGGCATGGGCAACGTTGTGGAACATATCCCTCCAGTGGCCACCCTGCCTGATGAACCCGCCATAACCACTGTGGACCGCCTGTGCAAACCCCCCCCCCCGGTCGCCCCCCCCCGTAATCCCCCCGCCATAACCACTGTGGACCGCCTGTTGATTGCCAGCGTTTCCAACTGGGGCGGTTACGGCCTGGTTGCGGCGTTGTCCCTCTTGTCCGGACGCAACCTGCTGCCTTCAGTTGAAGACGAGAGCCGGCTTATCACCATGATGGTGGATGAGGGCGCCGTGGACGGAGGTTCCGGGCTGAATCGCTATTACGTGGATAACTTCACGCTGGAAGAGAACGGGGAATTGCTGGAATTGCTCCACCAAAAGGTGAACGACGGTTTGGCTGGGTTATGACCAGACTAGCCAATTGAGTTTGGCGATGAGTGGTGCGAGTTTGGCAATCAGTTTGAGGCAAGGGAATGGGCGATTGCAGGTATTGTGGCGAAAACGCCGGGTTTCTCAGGAATTCTCACGGAGAATGTGAAGAATCCAGCCGACTAGGCTGGCAGGAGATGGTGTCAAGAGCCCGCAATTCGGCCCTTTCCAGCGAGGACCGGGAATCCCTGGTGGGCGATCTGGAGGCACTGGCATCGTCAAGCTATGTGTCTCCGGAAAGAATTAGAGAGGCTCTGGTAGCGGGCTGGGAACAGGCCGTGGAAACTGCCCTGGACGACCATCTGATTACCGTAGAAGAGGAAAGTCACCTTGCCCAATATGCTGAAAGGTTCCACCTGCCCCACGAGGAACTCGACCGCAACGGGGCCCGCACGTCCGTAATTCAGGGCTCAGTCATCCGGGAAGTGGTGGAGGGGAATCTGCCCCAACGGCAACAGGTTATCGGCAATGTTCCCTTTAACCTTCAGAAATCGGAAACCCTGGTATGGGTCTTTGATGGCGTCTCATATCTGGAGGAGCGGGTCCGAAGGGAGAGAGTAGGAGGCGCGCAGGGGGCCAGCATTCGGGTAATGCGGGGCGTCTATTACCACACCGGCGGGTTCCGCAGCCGAACTGTCGAGACAACCGAAACCCAGAAGTTGGATGTCGGGTTGATGGGATTGACCAACAAACACATCTACTTCGCGGGTTCTTCCAAGAGGTTCCGCGTCGCCTACAACAGGATTGTCACCTTCGACCCCTATAGCGACGGCATCGGCATAATGAGGGAAGCCCAGAGCGCCCGACCCCAGACCTTCATTACCGGAAATGGCTGGTTCGTTTACAACCTGGCAGTTAACCTGGCTCAGATGTAAACCACCGGGTAAGCCTCGTTATTACGCTGGGCTGTTTATGCCAGCGTCTTTTGTTCCGCCGCCAGGATTCGGCGCAATTCGTAAATCTCGTCCCGTACCTGGGCTGCCTTCTCAAATTCCAGATTGCGGGCAGCGTCCTTCATTTGGAGTTCCAGGTCCTTAATAACCCGGAACATGTCATCGCGGGACATTTCCTGTCGCATTACCTGGTAGCTTGCTCGATGGTCGCCAATACCCTTGATGCTTTCCGTGATGTCGTGGACTGCCTTCTGGATGCTCTGGGGTTCTATCCCGTTTTCCCGGTTGTAAACGTCCTGGATGCCCCGCCGGCGGTAGGTTTCGTCAATGGCGAACTTCATTGAGTCGGTAACCCGGTCTGCGTACATGATCACGTGGCCGTCGGAGTGGCGGGCAGCCCGGCCAATGGTCTGAATCAGCGACGTAGTGGAACGCAGGTAGCCTTCCTTGTCTGCGTCCAGGATGGCCACCAGGCTTACCTCTGGCAGGTCCAATCCCTCCCGCAGCAGATTGATGCCCACCACTACGTCGTGAACCCCCAGCCGCAGGTCCCGAAGTATTTCAACCCGTTCCAGGGTATGGATGTCAGAGTGCAGGTAGTGATTGCGTATCCCCATTTCCGAGAGGAAGTCAGCCAGTTCCTCAGCCATCCGTTTGGTCAGA
Organism: SAR202 cluster bacterium bin22; assembly: GCA_002238505.1. Lineage (GTDB taxonomy): Bacteria > Chloroflexota > Dehalococcoidia > Lucifugimonadales > UBA3495 > Bin22. Next base: position 139,985 of record MPMM01000003.1, read on the forward strand.
GTCGTTACCAGGCACCGCTGTCGCTGCTCCACTCGAATCTTGATCTGGTGCAGCAGGTCGTCAATCTGGCCTTCCGAGGGCTTAACTTCAATGGTGGGGTCCAGCAGACCGGTCGGCCTGATGACCTGCTCCACCGTCGTTGCGCTGTGCTCCATCTCGTACGGCCCCGGGGTTGCTGATACGAAGATAACCTGGTTGACGTGCCGCTCAAACTCCCCGAAATTCAACGGCCGGTTGTCCAGGGCTGAAGGCAGCCGGAATCCATAGTCCACCAGCGTACGCTTGCGTGATATATCCCCGTGGTACATGCCCCTGACCTGGGGCAAAGTCATGTGCGACTCGTCAATCATCAGCAGGTAGTCTTCTGGGAAATAGTCCAGCAGGGTGTGGGGAGGCGTGCCGGCGTCCCTTCGCGACAGATGGCGCGCATAGTTCTCCACGCCGGCGCAGAATCCCGTCTCCTGCAGCATTTCCAGGTCGTAGTGAGTCCGGCTCTCCAGCCTGGCCGCCTCCAGGACTTTCCCCTGCCGCTTTAGTTCGGCCAGTCGTTCGACCAGTTCATCGCGAATGTCGGTGCAGGCCAGGTCCAGTTTTTCCTTGCTGGTGACGAAGTGCTTGGCCGGATAAATGGCTGTTTCCTGCTGTTGCGCCAGCACCTCTCCCGTCAGTGGGTCCAGGCTAACAATGCGCTCGACCTCATCGCCAAAGAACTGGATGCGGGTTGCGGCTTCCTCATATGCCGGTACCAGTTCCAGAACCTCGCCTCGCACCCTGAACTTTCCACGGGACAGTTCCATATCGTTGCGTTCATACTGCATCTCTACAAGCTGTCTCAGCAGGCGCGAGCGGTCCCGGATTTCTCCGACCCTCACCTGGGCAACCATGTTGAAATAGTCCTGGGGATCACCCAGACCGTAGATGCAGGAAACTGAGGCAACAATCAGGACGTCCCGGCGGGTCAGCAGCGAGGTGGTAGCTGAGAGTCGCAGCTTGTCCAGTTCCTCATTGACGCTGGCGTCCTTTTCGACGTAGGTATCGGTCCGAGGCACATAGGCTTCCGGCTGGTAGTAATCGTAGTAGGAAACGAAATACTCCACAGCATTGTTGGGAAAGAACTCTTTGAACTCCGTGGCCAGCTGGGCTGCAAGGGTCTTGTTGTGGGCAATGACCAGCGTCGGCCGCTGTACCTCCTCGATGATGTTGGCCATGGTAAAGGTCTTGCCGCTGCCGGTTACACCCAGCAGGGTCTGCTGCACGAGCCCTTCTCGCAAGCCGTCCGAAAGCCTCTGCACGGCCCTGGGCTGATCGCCGGTCATTCTGAAGTCGGAGGCCAGTTGAAATTCAGGCATTTTTCATGTCCTCGAAGTGGTCGCCTGACCTGAGGATGCTTACAAGATCATTCGAAAAGGGAATGAGTACTGGTTCAAGTTTCTCATAATGCCTTCTTCGGGTTTCATGGTAGTATGCATGTGCCTCGTCATATCTTATGCTCGTGAGTTCTTCCCATCTAGAGCCAAAAGACGCCACTAACGCTGGGTCAGACTCATTCATTTTGTAAGCCTTTATCCCATTATTCTTGAGTTTTCCGAGCGTTCCATATTTTCCGCTTGAGTCTTTGTGAACAGTGTTTCCGCATACGCATGCTGCTTTTGCTAAATTCTCCATGCCGACCGAGAATAAAACCCAGGAAATATATCTGCCATATTCGTGCTGGAAAGCACTCTTTAACCATGCTTCGTAGTCGCAGTCACAAGAGCCTCTAAAGAATGGTTCGAACTTAATCCCATTCCAATAGACTAGTTTACTTTCCAAGAGAAGAGACTTGCCAGCAGTGAACAAGAAATCGCGTTCTTTATGTTTCATATCCCTATTTCCTGCGGTCAATCGTCCTACAGAACTGGACAGACTAGGTTAAGTGTCATGCCAAGGGGATCTCACCACCCCCCAATCTGCTGCAGTGCCTGACGCAGGTAGTCTTCCACGGTCAAGTCGGGCGAACGTTCCAGGGTTGCCAGCACCCGCCTGATTTCAGTGGTGGAATAGCCCATGGCGGAAAGGACTTCGATCAACTCGCCGTCGCCCGAAGCAGTCCCACCCTGTTCCTCGTCCACCTCCACGTCATCCATCTTTCCCTTTAGCTCGAGAATAATACGGTCCGCAGTCCGTCTCCCCACACCCGATACGCCGCTCAACCTGGCCGTGTCACCCAAAGCGATGGCCTGCTGCAAGCCCGACGCTCCAAGTCCGGAGAGCAAAGCCAGGCCCAATCGGGGACCCACCCCTGACACGCCCTGGGTAACCAGGAAGAGTTCCAGCGCGGCCTGGCTGGTGAATCCATAGAGAACGGGGTGCTCGTCCCGTATCCTGAGGTGGGTAAATAGCTGCACCTGGTTGCCCGTCGACCCAAGGGTGAGAATCTCTGACGGCGGTACCGAAATCTGAAGGGTAACGCCACTAACGGTTAGCTGCACCCAATCGTCGCCCGCAGCCGTAAGGATGCCGTTAACGCCTACAATCACGGGCTATCGTTCCGACCCCGGGGAGATTTCGCGGGAAAGGGCCGAGGTCGCATTCGTGTGTATCAGGTGGCAGAGTCCCACCGACAGGGCGTCGGCGGCATCGGATTCGGGCAGTGAGGCCAGGCCCAGGGTAGCCGCCAGGGCACGCTGCATCTGGTCCTTGGTGGCAGCGCCGTAGTCCGCCACAGCGCGTTTAACTTCGGCGGGACTGTACCGGTGTACCGGGATCCCGGCGCTGGCAGCGCCGATCAGCACGAGCGCCTGTGCCTGTCCTACTGCAATGGCCGGACCGATAAACTGCCGCTCTCCCCGGCCGATGAAGGGTTCTTCCACGGCTACCACGTCCGGGTTAAACACGCTGATCATGTTTCCTATGTGGGTAAATAGCTGGAACAGTCTATCCTCGATATCCATGTACCGGGACAGAGTTACCACGCCGTAATCCACTACCTCGGTAGCGGGTTCGCTGGTGAGAAAACCGTAGCCCATCTTGATGGTGCCAGGATCGATAGCCAGAACTCGCATAGCGTCGGCCTCTAGTGTGGTGCGGTGAAAAAAGAAGGGTGATGGCAGCCGGCCCGACGCCGGGGCAGTAACCATCACCCGCCTGGTTCAGCCTGTAATGCTAGGATGCAGCCCCGTACTGCTCCAAAACCTCAGGTGGGAAGTCGGCGTTGGTGTAGGCCTTTTGGATATCTGCCAGGTCTTCCAGCAGGTCCAAAAGCCGCAAGGTCTGTTCAGCCGCCCGTGCGTCCAGCGCCACCGTAGCCTTGGGCACCAGGGAAATATCCGAAGAAGTGAAGCTCACGTCCTGCTCTTCCAGCGCCTTTTGTGTGGACTGCAGGGTGTCGGGCGCCGTGAGGATTTCAACGATGCCGTCTTCAATCTTAACGTCTTCTGCGCCGGCATCTATAGCCACCAGGCCCAGTTCCTCCGCCTTCTCCTCGTCGTCCATTTCGATGGTGATGACGCCCTTGGTTTCGAAGTTCCAGGCCACACATCCGGACTCGCCCAGGTTGCCGCCACCCTTGTTGAATGCGGAACGTACCTCGGCGGCAGTGCGGTTTCGGTTATCGGTAACAGCCTGGATGAGAATGGCTCCCCCGCCTGGCCCGTAGCCTTCGTAAGTGATTTCCGCCAGGGTCTCGGGCCCTTCTCCGGAATCTCCCGTGCCCCGTTTAATGGCCCGGGAAATGCTGTCCATGGGCATGTTGCTGGACTTGGCCTTGTCTATGGCAAGCCGCAGCCGGAAGTTCATATCGGGGTCGCCACCGCCTCCCTGAGAAGTTGCCAGAGTAATGTCCCTGGCCAGCTTGGTGAAGAGGGCGCCCCGCTTGGCGTCGGCGGCGCCTTTGGCTCGCTTGATAGTTGACCACTTTGAATGTCCTGACATTTCACTCGCCTCCTGACGGCCAAAACTGGCAAAGCCGGAGAAATCTGACCACCAACTTTGACCATAATCGTCGAGATTGCTACCTGGATTTTAGCATTGCCTTATCCGGCGGTCAAAGCAGCAGCGAGCGCAAGGATACCTGAAGAATCAAACGAAGAGATCAGGTCAGAGGGTGTTTTGTCCAATATGATCGAAGTGAACAGGAGAGAGGGAATAGGTGGTCAGAAGATTGGCGGACCGGACAGATTCATCGAAGGCCGTCCATGAGCCTGACGACCATTTCCATCCTGGCGATATCCACGCTACGGATTACCTGCGCCATCGCGGGCAGAAGTATCTCCCTTTCAGCGCCGGAAACGACATACACGTCGTTGCTGCCCGTCACAATTATCTCGGAGATGCTGCCCAGGTTCTCACCCTCTTCAGTGAAAACCTGCATTCCCATCAACTGGTAGTGGAAGTATTCACCTTCGGGCAATGGGGGAGACGACTCAGCAGCGGCCGACAACTCCTGACCGATAAGCGCTCGGGCGGTCGATTGGTTGTTTATCCCTTCCAGTTTCAACAGGAGCAGATTTGTGCCAGCAGGGGAGCTGGACTCGATGAGGACTGGACTTCCTTCCAGGTACAGGGTTTTGCCGCTGTCAAACCTGTCGGGAACGTCGCTGAGGATCCGGATGCGAATGTGGCCGTGGACGCCGTGGGCGCCAAGCACTGTCCCAACAACGACCTGGGACTCTCCCAGGTCGTCAGTATTTTCTCGTTGGTCAGTCAAACTTGGGCTAACGCTTGAAAAAGTAGAGGATGTGTTTCCTTCATGAAAACACCAGGTTGGGGGCGTTTGCAGGAATAGGCTGACTTCAGACTATTTCTAGCAATGCGCGGGTCCCTTCCTTAATGGCGGCAACTCTGACAAGAACTCTGATTGCCTGAGCGACCCTTCCCTGTCTACCGATTACCTTGCCCTTGTCCTCGGGGGCTACTTCCAGCCTGAGAATCACCTGGCCGTCTTCAACGGATTCAGTGACCTTTACCGCATCGGGATTAGTGGCCAGTGAACGGGCAATGTATTCTACCAATTCTTTCATTCAATTTGCTCTTCAACCGCAACAGGCTCATCCACCGGAGAGCGCAACTTATCGTAAATACCGTCCCTGTCAAAGATCCGTTTTACTGCGTCGGACGGCTGTGCGCCGCGACTCAGCCACTCAATTGCCCTGTCTTCTTTCAGCACCACTGCTGGTGGATCCACCATGGGGTCATACTGACCGATCCACTCTACATAGGCGCCGTCTCGAGGAGCTGCGGAATCTGCAACAACGATCCTGTAGGACGGCCTTCCTTTTTTCCCTACTCTCCTTAACCGAATACGTAGCATCAAATCTCCAACTGAACCAAAGTGTGTTGAGCCGTAATTTAGCCACGTAATTCTACGAGCAGGGTACCTGCTTGTCAATTCTATTACATCGTTATTCGAGGTACTTTAAGCGCAAAGAACCCGGATTATGCAATCCTGATTCAAAACTGGCGTGCGCTTGGAAACCTGCGGCTGGAATTGGAGAAAATGCTTGCCGCAAAGCGAGGTTAAAAAGGGTTCGGGCCCAGTCCATCTGGATGAGGCACCGCCCAAGGTTCTTCGTGGTCCCGGGGGCGATGGTAGACATTGGCCTGGGCCCGACTAACGGGTTTTTGGTGATATGTGCCTTTAGGTCAGGCTCACCCCGTCGTGTCCAGACTGATGCCTACCATCGCCCCCGCATACTAAACTATGTTCCATGCCATATCACCTCCTTCTTCAGATTCCCGCCAAGCGGTTCTTCTATTTGTAGCACAACAAGCCAAGCTTGTCAACGCACTTTTCGTATTTGAAAACGCTTCTTCCCTGCGCTTTCGACTGCAAAGAGTGATCCCGCCCTGGAAGGACTGATGCCAGGGACTCCTTGTCCCTTCATTGAGATTCTGAATAAATGTAATGTCTGGGGCGCTGCCGTCTCACGCACCACCTATTGAGGATGATTTCCCACGAATGTTGTAGGGCCTTTATTGCGGTGCAATAATGGTCAACTGAGACCGATACTGGGTAGTCCAATTTCTACTGCATTCAGGTTGACCAAATCAAACTTCGCCGGGTTGAGTTATTGATGCGTGTCGTCTTCATGGGAACGCCCCAGTATGCTGTTCCGGTTCTGGAAGAATTACAGGCTGCTTCCAGTACCGAAGTGGTGGCAGTCTATACGCCGCCGGACCGTCCCAGGGGACGAGGTCGCGAAATCGAGACCACCCCGGTCAAGGCCGCGGCCCTCGAATTGGGTATTCCCGTCTGCCAGCCTGTTTCCTTCCGGTCTGAAGAGGTACGAGAGGAACTGGCTTCCTTCCTTCCGGATGTGGTTGTTGTTGCCGCCTATGGCAAGCTGTTGCCGGCGTCGGTCCTGGAGCTGCCTCCCCATGGGTGCCTGAATATTCATCCTTCCTTGCTGCCTCGCTATCGCGGACCCTCGCCGGTAGTATCGGCAATTCTCGACGGGGTCGCCGAAACGGGCGTGTCCCTGATGCTGCTGGACGAGGGTATGGACACCGGCCCCATCGTCGCGCAGGAAACTTACCCGCTAAACGGTACGGAGACAGCCCTCTTCCTGACTGAAGAATTGTTCATGGCCGGGGGCAAGCTGCTGGTCGATCGTCTCCAGCCATGGGTGGAGGGCAAGCTTCCGCTTACTGCCCAGGAAGATAGCCTAGCCACGGTAACATCCAAGCTGGAACGAAGCGATGGGGCTGCGGACTGGACTCAATCCGCCGAACACTTGGAACGTCTACAGCGGGCCTTCACTCCCTGGCCGGGACTCTTCACGCAATGGGAGGACAAGACCTTAAGGTTGCTTGAGGTGTGTGTGATGCAAATTGCAAGACAGTCTGGTGAGTCGTTAGCGCCCGAGCCTGGTGAAGTGGTAGGCCTGGACCAGGAAGACATTCTTGTCGGCATTGGCACTGGGGAGGGCATCCTGGGGCTCAAGACCCTGCAACTAGAAGGGCGCCGTGCTACATCGGCATCGGAATTCCTTCGAGGCTACCCCCATTTTTTGGGTAGTCAACTCTAGCTGACAGCTTCCTCGGCAGGAGGCTCTACTGGTTCGGGTTCGTCAACCGTTTCGCTGGCCTCATTCTGTCGTCTCTTTTGGACCATATCCCACGTAAGGAATAAGGCCCACATCAGGATCCCCAAGGCAAAGGCAATGCCGAAGTACCACATGAATGACACCAGTCTGGCGGTAATCACAGATACGACGACATCCAGGATCAGAACCACAAATCCCTCAACGTCAACCTCGCTACCCATCCAGGCGCTGTTGACCACCCGGTCAACCACCCTCGGCAAGGCGAAGTAGGCGATGGTCAAGAACACCAGGGATGCCCCACCACTGGCAATAAGCATACGGTAGAACCATCGGACTCCCGCTCGGGGTCGTCCCCAATAGACTAACGTAACGAGACCAATGGCGGCCGCCAGGGCAAGCAGTCCATAGTTCCTGGTCCGGTCAAGGACAGCGAGAATCCGTTCCCGCCAAGTATCCGCGTTTGCTTGAAACTCGCTCTCGCCAACTCCCGCGAATTCTTCTGCCAGGACTGGGATCAGGGACAAGCGGCCTTCGGAGTCCAGACGGTGCTGGAAATCTGCCAGCGCGTTGTCAAGGGCCGGCGCTGCCGCAGTCATTGTGGCCTGCGTGAGCAATTCTCTCGTGTCACCAGTTTTGAATGCCTGTCGAAGCTCCGGTTCGGCCGTCCTGAGGGCGTCGCGATATTCCTGGTCAATTGATGGGTTATCCAGTACCAGGGCGAGGGCCTGGTCGAAGGCCTCAGCGACCTCCTCTTCGCTCAGCCCTGTAAGGTCGGTTATTGACCGAGACTCCAGTCCGCCGGCTGACAGGGATTCCAGGGCCCTCTGGATTTCTTCCGAATAAGGACTTTCCTTCGTTTCTTCCACCACTCCCTGAATCAACTCTTCGGTGACCAGGGGAGTCGCTTCGATGCGATCAATCAAGAGATCGACTGTGGATTCAACTATCCGTTCCAGGGGGCCGGAAATTTCCAGGTAGAGTTCCAGGTCTTGCGATTCCCCATTGGCGAAGGATGACAGCAGCGCCAGATTGGTCTCAACCTGGGCCTGAAGATATTCCGGAGGAGCAACCGCTCTCATGAGGTAATGCAACTCTCCTGACGTCAAATATGCGGTGTCGCTGGATAGTTCGCTCCAGAGCTGTTCGATGTTACGGGTGGTTAAGACGTCCGTGTAGAGCCGTTCGTAGGCGTTCTGTTCTGACAGGGAGTCAGCGTAGAGCTCATCGTTGAGGAGCGCTTTCAGGTTAACGTGGAAAAGCAGCAGGCCAATGGCCAGATAAATGCACAACCCAGCCAGGGTAGAGGTGAGAGCCCGAAGAATCCAAAGGAACATAAGGCCTCCAGATCACCGGTGTAGCTCTTGTCGTCGTTATTGTAGCATTTGCCTGCAAAGCGCTTCTTAATTCGCATACTGACACGTGGGGCCGCTCCTTCACCGTCTCCAACCCGTTTCAATTGACACTCGAAGGGAGTTGGTGATACATTTCACAAGGTTTCCATAGCTAATTTTCCCGCGAGGAAGGAGAAATGCCAGCCAAGATCGCCGTTCTGGCCAAGCAGGTCATAGACCCGGAAATGCCTATGGCCGCGTTCCAAATCGACGCCAACGCCAAGCGTGTCGTTACTCCCCCCAACATCCCCCCTGTGGTAAACGGATTTGACGAAAACGCGGTCGAAGCCGCTCTGCAAATCAAAGACTCTCAGCAGGATGTTACTGTCACCGTCATCTCCTCTGGGTCAGAATTCGCCCTGGACGTTATGAAGAAGCCCCTGTCCATGGGTGCGGACGATCTGGTCCTCCTTCAGGACGACAGTTTTGGCAACTCGGTGGACAGTTTTCAGACGGCGCAACTGCTGGCAGCCGCCATACGGAAGCTGGGTGGCTTTGACCTGATTATTTGTGGCAGGCAGGCATCAGACTGGGACAATGCCCAAGTTCCCCTGGGTGTCGCCGAATTGCTGGGCGTTTCCTGTGTGGCCCTGGGCAAGAAGGTCGAACTCAAGGATGACAAGGTGGTAGTAGAACGTCTCATTCCCGACGGCTACGAGGTTGTTGAGGCCTCCCTCCCTGCCCTGGTGACGGTCAGCAACGAGTTGGGTCAGCCCCGCTATCCCACATTGAGGGGAATTATGGCGGCTACCCGTAAGCGCCCTACCATCTGGAGCGCTTCAGACCTGGAAATGGACGGTGGAGAACTGGAGCCCAGGCTTACCCTCCACGACCTGTTTGTGCCGGTCAGCAACGCTGAATGCGAGATAATTGAAGGCGACGACGAACAGGATGCCGGCCGGAAGCTGGCCCTGAGGTTAAGAGAAGAAAAGTTCTTCTAGCTCTGGTCCCGATACTGGAAAATACTTGAAAGAGGGCAGCACATTGTGCTCCCCTGTTGTAGTCAAAGCTGATGGAGGTCCTCATGCCGGAGGGTAATGGTGTCCTGATAATCGGAGAAACCCAGGACGACGAACTAAGCCTGGCAACCCAGGAAATCCTGGCCGCGGGCCGTAAAATAGCCGACGATCTGGGTCAGGAGCTGGCGATTGCGGTATTTGGGAACGCAGTCGATGCGCCTGCCCAGCAGGCCGTTTCCCAGGGCGCCGACCGGGTTTATTCGGTCACCAGTCCGTTGCTGGCCGAATTCCGGGTAGAGCTGTATCTGGCGGCCGCAGACACCGTATGCAAGGAAACCGGCCCCGCCATTGTGCTGGTTGCTCGCACCAATCAGGGTCGTGAGGTTGCGCCCCGGCTGGCGTTCAGGCTGGGCGTTGGTCTGGCCCAGGACTGCCTGGAGGTTTCTGTTGACGCGGCAACCGGGACCCTGCTGGCTAACCGGCCGGTGTACGGCGGCAATGCTGTGGCTGTTGTAAGCTGCAACCAGTCCCCCCAGGTAGCTGCGGTACGCCCCAAGGTCTATGTGCCCCTGGATCCCGACCCTGCTCGGCAAGGCGAAATAGTGTCTTTCCCGGTGGACCTGGACGAATCCATGGTCCGCAGCAGAGTCATAGAAGTGGTCAAGGAAGAAGCGGAAGGTGTAAAACTGGAGGACGCCAGCATCGTCGTGTCCGGAGGCCGAGGACTGGGCGGTCCGGAGCCCTTTGCCCAATTGGAGGAACTGGCAAAACTGCTTGGCGGCGCCGTGGGGGCATCCCGCGCGGCAGTGGACTCAGGCTGGGTTCCAGCCAGCTACCAGGTTGGCCTCACTGGCAAGACCATTACCCCGGAACTTTACATAACAATCGCCATTTCCGGCGCCAGCCAGCACATGGCCGGCTGTTCCGGTTCCAAGGCCATAGTCGCCATTAACAAGGACGCCGAGGCCAATATATTCCGTGAAGCTCGCTATGGTGTAGTAGGCGACTGGGAAAAGGTCCTGGCTGCCATGACAGAAACCGTCAGGGAACTGGTACAGGAGTAAGGGCGGCAGGCTCGAATAAGGCTGAAGGCCAACTTACTCCAGCAGCAGATTATCTATCAGGCGTGTCTTTCCCAACCTGGCGGCTGTGGACACCATTGCCGGACCCTCAACCCAGTCCAGTTCTTTCAGGGTGCTGGCGTCGGCCACGCTGACGTAGGCTATCTCTTCCAGCAAGGGTTCTGCCTCCATGACCGACCGGGCTGCATCCCTCAATTTGCCCGCATCACACTGACCCGAGTCCCATAGCTCTTTCGCTGCCAGCAGGGCCCGGTAAATTACCGGCGCCACCATTCGTTGCTCGCTCGACAGGTATGCGTTTCGACTGCTCAGGGCAAGCCCGTCGTGATCCCGCACCGTCGGAACCCCAACAATCTCCACGCCCAGGTTCAGGTCGCGCCCCAGCCGCCGGATAACTGCCAACTGCTGCCCGTCCTTTTGCCCGAAATAGGCCCGGTCTGGTCCTATGACGTTAAGCAGCTTGGCGACCACAGTAGCTACTCCCCTAAAGTGTCCCGGGCGGGCCGCACCCTCGAGCCTCTCACCCAGGGCACCTGGGTCTATCCAGGTGTCGAAGCCTGGGGGGTAAACTTCCTCCGGCGATGGAGCGTATACCAGGCCCACCCCTTCCGCTTCCAGCAACGCCAGGTCTCTTTCCATATCTCGAGGATAAGTCGCCAGGTCTTCCTGTGGTCCAAACTGCGTGGGGTTTACAAAAATGGAAGCGGCTACGGTCTTGTTCTCGGCCGCTGCTTGCCGCACCAGGGCCAGGTGGCCATCGTGCAAAGCGCCCATGGTTGGAACCAGCCCCAGGGGGCGGGTACACCGGTGGGCGAAGGATGTCGTGTCGTTGTTGGTAGTCAGGACAATCATCTTGGCTGTCGTCATAGCAATGGAACTATTTTGTGACCTGAAGAAAGGTACTTTCTCCTGCGAATTGACCGGCCTCCGCAGTCGAGGGCAAGAATATTCAGATCATGGGCGTTCCCTGCACGCAAGCTGCTGTTTCTAGCTGAACAGCTCGTCTATCTGCCGCTCCAGTCGTTCCTCGCTGGTTTCGCCCTCCAACAGGTCATCGGGCAGGCCCGCCTTAACATTCCTGGTCAGCGAGGCGTAGGACTCCGGCGTTCCGTATTCCCGGGTATGAACCACTACCGGCATGGGAACGGCGTGGCCGAAGATAAGGGCCTGCTGTTTGTCTTCCAGTCGGGCCAGAACCCCCCGCAATTGTCTGCTGCCGGCAGCGCCGGATAGTACGGCATCAATATCCCTTTCGTTATCCAGGGCGCAGGTAAACCTGGTTCCCAGCTGGCTCATCACTTCCGAATCTATGCCACCGGGCCGCTGGTCAATAATCATCAGCGTAACGTTGTACTTGCGCAGTTCCCTGGCAATGTTGGCGAAGGTTGTCTGGGAGGAAATGGATGGGTTGAGGAACCGGTGAGCTTCTTCTATCACAATCACCAGTGGACGCGGGTCCTTGCCCCCTCCGCCCTCGGCAGCCTCTTTCAACGCCACATACCGTTCGTGGATTCGCCGTGTTAGCAGATTGCTGACCAGGATATAGGCGTTGAGGTCCCTGCCGTAACGTCCAAACTCCAGCACTACATGCTTGCCGCGCTCAAGGTGCTCGATGATCTTGGCGGCCGCATTGTGCCGGTCTCCTTCTTCCAGGAACGGGTAACGGCGGAACCGGGAGAGCCGGTTGTGGAGGGCGCCCAATGCCGCGCGATTGACGCCCAAATCATCGGCCAGATCGCCAATACCCTGTCCCTGGTGAGTGAGAAACTGGCTCATCCAGTCGCCGCCAAAACGCTGCTGCAGGTTAAAACATGCCGCGGCGGCCACATCCGACAGGCTCAGGTTGTCCTTGAGCAGTTCGATGTCCTCAGGTTCAATCTCGCTGTAACCGATTGAAACCACCTCATCGGGCGATGAACCACGGCGTCTGGAGCTTTCTGCATCCAGGGTGAAGGTGGAGACATAAGAGGGAAACAACTGCTTCAGCCCCTTGACGTGGCGATTGCGGTCTGTGTCCTGTCCGCTCCACCCGTATTCACTGTGCATATCAAAAATGAGAGACGAGGCCGTGCCGCCTTGCAGGACTCCCACGAGTAGCAGGCGGGTAAGGAAAGTCTTGCCAGTACCGCTCTTGCCGAAAACCCCAAAGGAACGCCGGACCAGGTTGTCCAGATCCAGGCAGACCCTCGTGTCCATATCCAGGGGGCTGCCAATCCAGAAGTGCTGGTCATCTTCCCTGCCGAAAACCGATGCCACATCGTCATCGGTGGCGGAATAGGAGGGCGAAAAATGGGAAGGCACGGTCTTGGCTGCCGAGGGGCTCACCCCACCGGCGCTGCCCAGCGGCAGGGCAAGGCTGGGCATTACTGATAGCACACCGTAAGCCATCGTACCCGACATTACTTCCAGCAGAACGGGGTCGTCGCTGTCGGGTGGCGAATGGCGAATGCGAGAGTCTGAGTTGGCAAGCTCCAAGTCGGTAATTACACCAAAGAACCGGTATCGTTTCCCCTGAATGGTGACGAAGGTGCCAACCTTTACGTCTTCGATGACGGTTTCGCCTGAGGGGTTCAGCCGTATTTCCACTCCGTCAGACAGGGACCCGCCGACTACCGTTCCAAGGGGCGTGCCCCTGTGCAGAAAACCGTCGCCATTCGTTCCATACGGTGAGAAGCCGTTGGTCATAGCCGCGCCCTCCGCAGAATTGAACTAAGGCGGGCTGAGTCCCCCACCATCTCCTTTGAGAGTATCTGTCCCGCTCGCCTCAGGAATTCATCGCCTTCGGATCGGTTCGAGGAAACTGTGCGCAGGCACGCCACCATAACCTCATCGGCCATTGGAGAACCGGAATTCAGCAGGAATCGGGTAAACTCCAGATTGTCGGTGAACCTGGCGACTGTAGCCGGAGGACAAATGCTCACAAACGCATGTATCGCCGGTGGCACGGGTGGTAAAAGCTGAACCAGGCGCCCGTCGCTTTCGTAGCCCACTATCAGCGCGTCCAGGCGGGTTGTTAACAGCCTTTCCAGTTGGGGATTCTCCCGGTAAATGTCGTCCAGGGTATCAAAGTCTCTCCCCCTGGCCAGCACCGGCCGGCTGGGGTCCAACGGTTCCGTCCGTATGCACTGTACTATCGCGAGCACCGGAGGCTCTCCAACGGACAAGAAGGTTCCCAAAGGTGGCGCGCCGTACAATTCGTAACACTGCACGGTAAGCACACGGGAATCCGCTCCGATGATTTCTCCTACCCTCTGAGACATTGGCCGTTCTTTATTTCCTTGCTGTGATGTCAGGGCTTCTCAAAAAGCAATTATAACCCGGTGAGCGGCGTACCCGTCAGTGGCAACTGTCATCGGCGGTTCATCGAATTTGGGGTCTCTGAAGTTTACATAAACCCGCCCATGCTATAATTCTTGCCTACATTTGCCCAGGAGAGAAACCTTCAATGGAAATCAATACCGTAGCAATTTTAAGCCCGGGAGATATGGGCCATGCCGTGGGCCAGCGATTAAGGGAAAATGAACTGGACGTCATAACCTGCCTGGTCGGAAGAAGCGCAAGAACTCGTGAATTGTCCGCAAAAGCCGGCATCCGCGACGTGTCGAACGTGGAAGAACTGGTTGGCCAGTCGGACCTGATAATGTCCATGACGGTCTCCGCCGCAGTCCCATCCCTTTGTCGGGAAGTAGCAGACGCCATCAAGTCCACCGGATCGGACACCCTGTTTGCCGAGTGCAATGCCATCGCGCCTCAGTTGACCCGGGATATGGAACCAGTCATTACCGATGCCGGCGGACGCTTCGTGGATGTCTCGATAATTGGCGGACCACCCCGTCAGGGTTACAGTCCCCACTTCTACACTTCGGGCGACCAGGCGGCCGAATTTGAGCAACTTAACGATTTCGGTCTGACTGTTATCAAGCTGGATGGGGAAGTGGGCCAGGCCTCAGGTATCAAGATGTGCTACGCCGCGATGACCAAGGGTTCCTGGGCCCTCTATTCCGAACTCTTGATGGCGGCCGAACTTATGGGACTTACTGAACCCCTGCTGGAGGAATTTCGGGAGGGACAGTCTTCGGTTTTGCGGCGCATGGAACGTACCATTCCCACAGTCCCGCCCCGTTCCCGCCGGTGGATCAGCGAAATGGAGGAAATCCGCGACACCTTCGCTCATCTCGGCATGACTCCCCACCTGTTCGAGGGAGTGGCCGAAATGTACCGCTTCATTGGCAGCACTCCTCTGGGCGAGGAATTCCCCGAATCCCGCGACCGGGAACGGTCTTTCACCGACACCATTCGCCTGCTTTCCCAATATGTCCAGAAAGAAGAAGATGCCGGTTGAACCGTCGGCCTGTTCTTGGTTCTAGGCTGTCGCACGAAGAGGGCCCCGGTGTCAAACACCGGGGCCCTGGGATTTCCGGTAACTGAAAGCTGCAGCCTTAGGCTTCGGTCTGTTCGGTCTGGCTGCCCTTGACCGTAACGGTAATGTGCGCCATTGCAGTGTCCCCCGGGGCGCCGTGCCAGTGGTTCTCGCCGGCCGGGACTATCACTACATCCCCCACAGTAATTTCGACCTCTTCATCGTCCGTGGCCACGGTGCCGGTGCCTTCGGTGACGATGAGAATCTGGTCGCCACTGTGCTTGTGGAACTTGTTGCGTGAACCGGCGCTGAAGCTGACCACGCCAAAGTTGAAATTGCTGCTGTCGCCGGCCTCAAAGGGGGCTTGCCTGGTAACAATATTGCCGGTAAACAGCGCGCTGGTTGCCTCTTCAGTGGGTACGGAACTGATCTTAACGACCTTCATAATCTTCCTCCTTGTTTTGCTTCAATGCTCCGGTAGTTTTGTATCTGCGTAACTGGCCTGATCGGGATTCCCCGGCTGCTTTCAGGCCGCACCTAATATAACCTTTGGAAGTTGCCAAGTCCAGACTCCGACGTTTGTCAGCCTCTGCAGATTCCCCTGGCTGTCTAAACAGGAACGCCCTGGGGTTGCGACCGGCTAACCACCCCATTTTGCATCTTCTATCCCGGGAGACTGTGGGGGGGACTGTGCTCGGTGCGGAAGTGCATCACTCCACCCTCACCTCCTCAAACCGCGCCAATCAGGGAATGAGTCACTGGGGTTAAGCGCAGAGGCCTGTTATATAATTATTCAATTAGCAATTCTTTAACCTGGAGTTCTCCTTATGGCATTGAACGATACCGTTCAGGAAGCGCTGAATCGGCATATCAATGAAGAGTTTTACGCCTCCTACCTGTACCTCTCCATGTCCGCCTACTGCGAGTCCGTGGACTTGCCAGGGTTTGCTCACTGGCTGCGGATACAGAGCCAGGAAGAGTACGCTCACGCGATGAATCTTTTCGACTTCGTCCAGGACAGACAGGGCAGGGTTACGCTCTTTCCCATAGAGCAGCCAACGGTGGAGTTCGGCTCGGTCCTCGACATCATGGAGGCCACCCTGTCTCACGAGCAGGAAGTCAGCCGCCTGATAAATCGGCTATACGAGCTGGCCTCCCAGCAAAGTGACTATCCTACCCAGATTCACCTGCAGGCCTTCATTACCGAACAGATTGAGGAAGAAAAGGCGGCCTCCGATATAGTCGCCAAGCTGCGAATGATTGGTGAGGACTCCAGCAGCCTCCTGATGTTGGACACTGAACTCGCTGCGAGGCAGTTGACGCCAGGCCTTTAGGTTCTCCTGCTAGTTGACCCTTTAACGCTGAGGCTTCACGCTCCGTACAAGAGATACCTCTGGATAAAGGTGGTCACGGCATTTCAGGGTTCGAGAATGCCCAGCCTGAATAATCGCCAGATTCCAGCCACGACGCCGGATTCCACACGGGTAATCCATCTGTTATAATCGGCATTGGAATGAGTTAAGGTTGTGTCCCGTGGGTAGTTGCCTCAGTTGCGCTGACGCCGGATGACCTCGACCAGGCCAAATCTTTTTTGTGGAGGTCGGCAGTTGGCGCTGTCAGATAAGACCTTGGTTTGCGTGGAATGCGCGGCCGAATTTACCTTTACCGTTGGGGAGCAGGAATTCTTTGCTTCTCGCGGCTTTACTAATGAGCCCAGGCGTTGCCCTGAGTGTCGCCAGACCCGGAAGTCCCAGAGGTCTTTCGATGGTGGCCCCAGGGAAATGCACCCCGCCGTTTGTGCCCAGTGTGGCATGGACACTATGGTGCCGTTCCGGCCCAGGGGTGACCGCCCGGTTTATTGCAGCGATTGCTTCAGTTCTATGCGGGAAAGCAACTATCGCTAGGTTCGGCTCGCCTGCGTAGGGCGCACTCCGACTGTATCGGTTCGACCCCCGGTGGCAAGCCGGGGGTTATTGATTGTCAGGGGGACGTGGATAATCCCGAAGCCCCCACTGGTTTTACGCAACACGCCCCCGCTTATGGAGGTCGCACGATGATGAGAAACACCGCCGACGCTGTCGTAATCGGCGGCGGAGTTATGGGCTGCAGCCTGCTTTACCACCTGGCTCAAAGGGGTACGACCGATACCCTGCTTCTGGAGCGCAGCGTGCTCGGCGCGGGTTCTACCGGTCTTTCCCAGGCCATTTGTCGGATGCACTACTCCAATCCCATAACTGCATCTATGGCATGGAGCAGCCTGCAGGTTTACGCCAACTTCAACGAACAGGTTGGTGGAGACTCCGGCTTTGTAAAGACCGGATACCTGGTGGTGGTGGAAGAGATCGACCGGCCCAGCCTGGAGCTTAACATCGCCATGCAGCAGGACCTGGGCATTGACGTTGCGCTGGTCACGGCTGGCGAACTCCATGAGCTGGCTCCCATGATTGAGACTTTTGAAGGAGAAAGCCTGGCGTGGGAACCCAATTCGGGCTATGCCAATCCATATCTTGTGACGACCTCCCTGGCTGCCAGGGCACAGGAACTAGGCGCCCAGGTTGCCACTCGCGCCAACGTCACTGGCGTGGAAATCAGTGGCGGGCGGGTCCAGGCCGTCGTAACAGACCAGGGCAGAGTGGCAACACCCGTAGCGGTCGTAGCCGCTGGTCCGTGGTCCAATATTCTGACGGCAGGCGCCGGTATTGAGTTCCCCCTCGTTCCGGTAAGGCATCAGGTGGCGATGGTCACCCGGTCCCCGGGGTTGCTGCCCGACCATCCTATAGTCGGTGACATAGCCCAGTCCTTCTCCTTCCGCCCGGAAAGCCCGACTTTGACCATGGTGGGATATGCCGAGGAAGAAGTTGAGCTGGACAGCTACGACGAGGGGATCGACCACGCTGAGGCCGCCCACGCGATGGCCAGGCTGGCGAGGCGGATGCCCGCAATGGAACAGTCTTATCTGCGGGGTGGCTGGTCAGGACTGTTCACCACTACTCCGGACTGGCACCCCATTCTGGATCGGGTGCCCGGGATAGAAGGACTGTTCTGCATGGTGGGATTCAGCGGCCATGGATTCAAACTTGCCCCTTCCATAGGGCAGGCTATGGCGGAACTGATCCTGGACGGCAGCGCCGGCTCCATCGACCTTTCGCCCTTGCGGTTCAGCCGCTTCGAAGAAAACGACCTGATATTGTCGCGTTACCGGTACCGTGTTCTGGCGTGAAATAGGACTGGCGGTTTGCAGGGCTGACCAAGAGTCGCTGGCATCCTTATGCCGGTCCTGAATCTTCACATTCTCTGAAGGGTTCTAACCTGCATAGGGCAGCTACATAGTGTTATCATATTACGTAAGCGGTCATAGCCTGACCGCATTGCAATTAACCAAAGTCAGGAGTAATGGCAATGTTTATCCGAATGGTATGGGGCAAGCTGCGCCCCGGAAGCTGGGAAGAATACGAGAGACACTACCACGAACGTCTGGCCGGCGCTTCAGGCGACATCAAGGGTTTGAAAGAGAGGCAGCTGCTTCGTGGTACTGAAGACCCGGATGAAGGCATCAGCGTAAGCATCTGGGAAACCCTTGACGACCTGCGGGCCTACGAAACCGGTGAGTTCCGGCAAAATGTTGCCCGGGAAATGGAACACCTTTATCGCGGCGAATACTGGGTCAAGCATTTCGAAATCAGTTCCACCGATAACTAGTCCCACCAGTAACTCCCACGTCAATATTAGTTGCCTGCAGCCCGGCCAACTGGCCGGGCTGCATTTTGCGCCGGGCTGGATGCATCGACTTCCAATAGACAGGCTGGCCGTATGAGTTTATATTTAGTCGGCAAAGCACGGCGGAGGCTCCCAATGCGATTTGGATTCTACTTGCCCAACAGCGGCCCCACTGCCAGGCCCGAACCTCTTGCTGCCATTGCCAGGAAGGGGGACGAACTGGGATTCTATTGCATGGTTGCCGGTGACCACATCCTGGTCCCTCGTGAGATCAACTCTCCCTATCCCTACACCGCGGACGGCACTTTCCACGCTGGAGGCGCCGCCGAATACCTGGAGCAGCTAACCCTGCTGACGTACCTTGCAGGTATCACCCACAGTATTCGCCTTATCCCCAGCGTGATGATTGTGCCCTACCGGAATCCACTGCTGGCGGCGAAGATACTGGCCACGCTGGACGTCCTTTCCGGCGGACGGTTGACACTGGGGGTAGGGGTGGGCTGGATGGAGGAGGAGTTCGAGGCGCTGGATGCCCCGCCCTTCGCGGAACGGGGCGCCGTCACCAACGAATACCTCCAGGCTTTCAAAGAACTCTGGACCAGTGACGAGCCCTCCTTTGAAGGTAAGTACTGCCATTTCTCCAATATCCACTTCCTTCCCAAACCGGTTCAGCGGCCCCACCCGCCAATCTGGGTTGGAGGCCAAAGCCGCGCCGCCATGCGCCGGGCTGCCAGGCTGGGTGACGGTTGGCATCCGGTGGGCGCCATTCCTGCCGCGCCCCTGGAGCCTGAGGAACTGGCTCAGAACATTGAACTGCTCCACCGTTACGCTGAAGCTGCTGCCAGGAACCCGGAAGAGCTGGAAGTATCGATGAAGGCGCCTCTCTACGACGCAGGCTCCACACCTTCCGGAGCGGCCCGCCGTCGTTTCTCGGGCGAATCCGAGCAAATGCTGCAGGATATTCAAACCTATGAGGACGTCGGCGTTAGCTGCATCATTTTCGACATCCGGGGAAATGACCTGAATGGTTCCCTGGAGCGACTCGAGTGGTTTGCCGAGGAGGTAATGTCCCGGTCGTGACGCGGTCGCAGCTTGCAGGCCGATAGCAGCCCCGGGGACTGGCGCCGGGCTATTGACGCTGTCGTGTTGCGATATAATATAGATAGGTATTTCAGGTAGCCTTGTGCGGGCCGCCACCAAATAACTGCAAGGAGCAAGTATGTCCTCTCTGGAAGAACGGTTCAACCGTGGGCTGGAAATGCGTGAGACTATGGCCGCGGGGGACTTTCGGCACTTCACCCTCCCTGGCATTGACCAGCTGGCGCCAGATCTCAAGCGCATAGTGGACGAAGCTCTCTTTGGCTCCATCTGGATCAGAGATGAGCTTAATCTGAAGCAGCGCTGCCTTTGCACCCTTTCAGCTCTGTTGACCCTGGGTCACCTGCATCTGTTGCGGCGCCACGTCGAACGGGCCCTCAACGTGGGAATGAGCCCGGAGGAAGTAGTTGAAATCTTTATTCAGATGACTTTCTATGCCGGCGTTCCGGCCGTAGAATCGGCCATGTCCATTGCCAAAGAGATTTTTGAAGAGAGAGGCATCCAGCTCGAGCCTACCAGGGTGTACGATACTTCGTTGGATGCCGATGAGTTGCACAGGAAGGGCATTGCAGTCCATGAAGCACACATGGGCGACATTACCATTTATTACACCGATGACCCCAACACCCCGGAAATGTACCTGGAACGGTTGATCAACGAATACAACTGGGGAGCGATCTTCAGCCGACCCTACCTGGACGCAAAGGACAGGGCCATGTGCGCCCTGGTGGCAATGACGGTCATGGGCCACTACGACCGGCAGTTGCGGCGCAGAATTTCAGGCTGTCTTCGTGTCGGCATGACCCCGGCAGAAATTATGGAAGTCTTCATTCAGTTGACTCTTTATGGCGGCTATTTCAACACCCGTACCGCCATGCGTATAGCCCGGTCCGTTTTCAACGAAGAGGGTGTGGACTCCCCTGCCAGTTAGCAGCCTGGGGCCGGAAAGCTCTGCAGTTTGAGAAGGCCATATGTTTGTAACGCTTGACGACGGTTGCCAGCTTTTCTACAAGGTGGATGACTTTACGGATCCCTGGGATGACGCGGAAACCGTGGTACTCCATCACGGAATGGCCAAGAACCACAAACTCTGGTACGCGTGGATTCCCATAATCGCGCGGCACTACCGGGTGGTTAGATTCGACATGCGGGGAATGGGCCAATCCTCTGTTCCGGATCCGGGTTATCCCTGGTCGGTGGATAATTTCGCTGCAGACTTGGGACAGCTTCTGGATAGACTGGAGCTGGAAAGGGTGCACCTGGTAGGCGAAACGGTCGGCGGTTCCATATCAATGCGGTTTGCCACGCTTCATCAGGAACGCCTGCTGACCTTGACCGCCTGTACTTCACCCACCAGCTTCGACGATCCACATCATGCAGAGAGCGCCGACCTGATTGAGCGCGAAGGGGTATCAGCCTGGGTGGATAACACCATCGGTCGCCGCCTGGACCCCCAGATAGTGCCTCCAGAATATACCCGTTGGTATGCTTCCCAGATGTCGGTTACTCCTGCCCACGTGGTAGGCGGATTCCAGCGTAATGCCTCTGGAGACCTGCGCCCGCTCCTGGGCCAGGTCAATACCCCCGTCTTGATTCTCGCCGCCGCCAGTCTCAGGGAAGAAGTCCTGGGCGACTTTCGAGACGCCGCAGATATCTTCCCCAACGGTCGCCGCGTAGTTTTTCCCGGGGTGTCCGGATTCGTACAGCATGTCCTGCCGGTCCCCTGCGCCAGGGTCTGGCTGGACTTTGCCCAAAGCCAGCGCTAGCAGTACAGGAAGGAATACAACAATGCCTGACTCTTTGAGCCGAAGTCTGGCTCGTTTTGTGGATAATCTCCAGTTCGACAATTTGCCGCCCGAGGTCCCCGACAAGGTAAAGACTTCCCTCCTGCACGGACTGCTGGGCGCTTTTCTGGGCGCTGAAACTACTCACGCCAAATCCTCCATAGAACTGGTGAAACTGGAGGAAGGCAGGGCCGATGGGGCCACCATCTTGGTGGATGGCGCCAGGGCTACCCGGTGCGGTGCAGCTTTCGCCAACAGCAAGCTGATGCACGCCACCAACCAGTCCGATTCTTACCGGATGTTGATCCACCCGGGACCCTGCGTAATTCCGGCCGCCCTGGCTACAGCGCAGATTGAACGACGCACCGGGAGGGAACTCATTACCGCCCTGGCAGCCGGATACGAAGTTGAGGCCCGCATTGCCGGGGACTTTATTCCCTCTACTCAGGCGCGGGGTTTCCGCTCCAGCCCGGTTTACGGCACCCTGGGTGCAGCTGTGGCGACTGCCAAGTTGCTCCGGCTGAACGTGGACCAACTGGTTACGACCCTGGCCCTTGCCTGCACCTTTGCCGGCGGCACCACCGAGGGTCCCCGGTCCGGTGGAAGGGAGATGCTTTTCCACGAGCCCAACGCCACCCGCAACGGCATTATGGCGGCCTTGCTGGCCCGGGAGCAGGTTCGCGGATCGGAAACCGCCCTTGAGGGCGCTGCCGGCTTTTACAATGCCTTCACCGGGAACAACCGGGGGCATTTGTCCTATGTATTCGCCGGTCCGGAACAGGTTTCGTTTGATAGTGTAGTCTCGGAATTGGGCGAGAGGTGGGAGTTGCTTCACGTCACTCCCAAGCTCTATCCCACCGCAGGATACAACTGCCCCGTTATTGAGCTAATGTCTGAGATGCGGGCATCCCACAATTTGCCTGTCGGAGAAATCGAAAAAATTACAGTTGACATGAACTGGCTTGAGACCACTTACCCGTCACCTGCTTTCCCCAATCCCGAGCGCAGCGCCGACGCGCCGGCAGTGGGCAGCACCCACTATTTCACTGCCTATACCTGCGTCAAGGGAAACTATCCGCCGCTGCGCAACCGCATAGACCCCGGTGACGGCTCCTCGGAAGAGGACGCTACGGTGCTGGACCTGATGAAGAAGGTCGAAGTTGTGGGACATCGCAACCGGCAGGCATTTGCTCCCCGCATCACTGTTTCCCTTTCTGGCGGTACCGAATATATGGGCGAGTACCGGGGCAACGAACTTGAGTGGAACTTTGCCACCGAACTGCGGAGGGTCCGTCCCCTGTTTGACGAGATGCCCTGGCCCAACGAGAACCTGGATGGCGTTTCCCAGATTGTGTCCGGTCTGGAAATTGAAACAAGGATGGACCACTTGATTGCCCAGTGCGTCAGGCTGGATGGATTAACCTAGAGAATGTTCGGAGACTCTTTCCCCATTGCCTCGGGATGTCCAGTATGGGGATGACATATAGCCGGATGTCGCCTTACAGTGAACCAACCTTGTCGGGACAATTCTCCGGGGATGCCTTGCAGTTCCCACCCTGCGTTCACCCATTGGCCGTCTCCCACCATGTTTTTGACCCACAGCGGGCGCACACCTTGGCCGTGTCAGCGCCCTGCGATAGCCACAGGTAAGCCTCAGATGCTCTCAAACCTGCGCCGTTCCAATGTGCCGGCAGCTGCCAGGCTTGTTATTTGCAGACTCGTCCTCTTCCCGGCTTTGATTGCGCTTCTGCTGGCCTTGACCGCTTGTTTTTCTCCCGGCGCCGGTAACGACGATATTCCCGACCTGGGCGGACCCCAATACAGCGCCTTAATGGTCAGTTCCGACCTGGCCAAGGGTTCTAACCGCCTCATTTTCGCCCTCGTAGATCGCAACAACGTCCCCGTATCCGCTGACACCGCGACCGTGGTCCCAATGTACTCTCCACCAGGCGGCGCTGACCCAGAGCTAAAGGAGGCAATAACGGCCCATTTCCTTTCCTGGCCTCCCGAAGGCAGCGGAAGGGGCGTATTTGTCGCTGAAATTGAATTTGACATTGCTGGCGATGCCACCAGGCAGCACCCCGGCCTTTGGGAGTTAAAGGTGTCTGCCACTGACTCGGATGGCGATTCCGTAGAAGCTACAACCGCTGTCAGGGTTGCCGCTATTCCGGCAACCCCGGGCATCGGAACGCCCGCACCCCGTAGTGTGACTCCAACATTGGATCAGGTTGATGACCTGGCCGAAATCTCGAGTGATCCCAACCCCGACCCCGGGTTTTATCAATTGTCGGTTGCCGAGGCCCTGGATGAAGAAGTACCCCTGGTAGTCCTGTTTTCGACCCCCGCCTTTTGCGTAAGCGCGACCTGCGGGCCCCAACTCGAGGTGCTGCAGAATCTCAAAGAGCGGTACGATGGTAAGGCGAACTTCATCCACGTAGAAGTCTTTGAAGACCCGCACCTGATCGAAGGGAACCGCTTTGCGGCAAAGAAAGTTCCGGCAGTGGATGAATGGGGGTTGCCCAGCGAACCCTGGACCTTTGTTGTGGACCAGGACGGATTGGTGCAAGCCAAATTTGAACAGTTCACCCCGGAGTCCCTTCTGGACGAAACGCTTTCAAGATTGCTCGGGATCTGAACCTGCTTCAATCCTCCAGCTTTAAGGCAATCAGTAAGTCTCCGCGCTTTTCGTAAGTAACCAGCAGAGACTGCCCAAATAACTGGTGCTCGCGAACGTGGGAAGGCGTGAAACCGATAAATCCCTCGGTCTTGAACTCATACTCCCTTCCCTCATCATCACGAATTCTCAACACTTCCAGTTCTGAGAAGCTTCTTGGAACGGCTTCAACTACCTGACCGCGCACCTGGTGGGAACCGCCCGTGTCACAGCCACTGCCAAGCAGCAAAGACATGGCGACAACAAGGGAAGTGGTGGCGAGCAATACGCTGGGCATAAAGCTCCAGGAGAAAGTGTCGGAGCCGAATTAGGCAGAAGGGAACGGACCCAAAGAAGTTTAACTGAACCGGAAAACTCGCACAGCAACCACGGAGGTTGCCACCAGCCAGCCGGCAAGCCAGGCCAACTGCTGCCAGACCTCCCAAATGTTGGCTCCATGAAGTCCGATGTCCCTCAAGGCAGTAATCATGGGCGCCAGGGGCAGGGCATCTGCCACATATGGAAGCAGCCAGGGCAAAGCCGACGTGGAAAAGAACGTGCCGGCAAAGAACATCATCGGCAGTGACACTACGTTGCCCATGCCCGATGCTGCCGCAGGTGTATTCGCCCATGCCGAAACGATAAAACCTATGTTCAGGAACACCAGGCTTCCCAGGATTATTATCGGCAGCATGTGGATAACGCTCCCCACAAGCTCGGCCCTGAAGACGAAAACCCCAACCCCAAGTATGACTGCCGCCTGGATGACGGCCAGCGCCAGCTGGGCAATTACCTCGGCGGCGAAGAATTTCCATATGGCCAGCGGGGTTACCAGCATCCGCTTCAAGATGGAGAGATTTCGATAGTTACTAATGTGGACAGCAATGGAAATGATGGCATGGGACATTATGCCCATACCCACCAGTCCCAGCAAGACTACGTCAAAATAAGGCGCCGAACAGGTTTCGATCCTTTCGGTAATCAGCTGGTCTGGCCTTTCCTCGGGCGGCTTCCCCTGCGTAACGGTGTCAATGCCCCGCCGTAAGACATTGGCCACAAACTGGTTTCGTTCCTCGCTCTCTCCCCCAGTTACCAGGGTAACCAGGGCCGCGCCGTCCACCTGCCCCGCTGCAGGATTGCCGGAGGGTTCTTCTCCGTCAATAGTCCCTGCGCCAAAACCGGCGGGTATCGCCACCAGGAAATCCAGGTCTCCTTCTTCCACGGCCTTCCGACCCGCTTCCAGGCTTGTTGGCGGGTCGTCAAGTTGGATCAGCCCCGCCTCGCTCAGCGATTCCGCCACCTGGCGTGACGCAGCATTGTCGGCCAAATCAAGGACCGCGACGTTTGAGGAGGCAAAGGAATTGAAGTCAAAAAGGCCAAATACAGCCACCATAATCAGGGGGAAGAACAGCGCCCAGAAGGTGGTCTGGCGGTTCCTGGCCATCATCTTCAGGTTTGCAATGGTTAAGGCCAGCACCGCTAATCCCTCAGCTCATTTCCCGTCAATTCCAGGAACACGTCCTCCAGGGTGGCCGGCTGGATTTCCAGGTGCTTGAGGGAGATTCCGCTCCGTACAATTCCGTCCAGAGCCTGGTTCAGGGATTCAGGATTCCTGTCCAGCCTGAGGATGTAGGAATTGGCTGACGTTGGCTGGATTAACGGGTCCACTGCCAGTGTTTGCAGGCTGCCGCCCTTTTTGAGCGCGTGGCACTGGCCATCACTCAGGGGCCGGTCGGTCTGCAGCTTCACGGTGTAGGTTGTATCTATTCGGCTGATCAAGTTGCCGGGTGTATCTATTGCCACGATACGCCCGTGGTCCATTATCGCCAGGCGCTGGCAAAGCAACTCGGCTTCTTCCATATAGTGGGAAGTCAGGACCACAGTCACATTCCGGGCGTGGATTTCCGAAATCAAGTCCCACAGGTTGTGACGGGCCTGTGGGTCCAGCCCCGTGGTCGGCTCATCCAGGATGACCAGTTCAGGATCATTGACCAGGCTGGCAGCGACGGTAAATCTCTGACTCTGGCCAATTGAAAGCTGGTTAATCCGGCTGTTGGCGCGGTCAGCCAGCCCCACCAGGGCAAGCAGTTCATCCGGAGGAAGTCGCCTGGGATAGAAACTGCCAAGCAGATTCAGAATTTCCCGGAGGTTCAGATAGCTGAAGTAGGCTGAGGACTGAAGCTGGACTCCAATCCTGGCCTTGATAGGGCGGGGTTCCTTGAGGATATCTTTTCCCAGGACTGTGACTTGACCCGATGTGGGCCGTTGCAGGCCCTCTATAATCTCCAGGGTAGTGGTCTTTCCGGCGCCATTGGGGCCGAGAATACCAAAAACTTCGCCTTCACTTACGTCGAAGGAAACATCGTCCACGGCGGCAAAATCGCCGTACCGCTTGACCAGTCCTTCTACCCGAATTGCCTTTGACATGATAGTATGTGAAGTATATCACAATATCTTCCTGAGGCACTCTTATCCCCAGTGTCTCAATAGGATGCCGAGGTCAGGTCGGGCGGCGTGGCAAGCTACGGAGAAACCGGTAATCCTGCCAACCCACAACCCATAATGTCGGGCGGAAGCGATGGTCGCTGGTTGCGGCGTTTCGCTGTATCGTCTGTCATCGCTACCTTTGTACTGATAGTGCTCGGCGGCGTGGTTCGGGTAACCGGTTCGGGACTGGGTTGCGGGGGTGAATGGCCCCTCTGTGACGGAAGCCTGATTCCTCCCCTTACCAAGGAAGACATTATCGAATACAGTCACCGCCTGGTAGCCTCCGCCATAGTCGGACCCCTGGTGGCCGTAACCTTCCTGATTGCCCTTCTGAAGTACCGGCGCGTTCTGTCCGTGCTGGTACCGGCCGCAATTTCACTGGTGTTGCTCCTGGTGCAGGCCGGGTTGGGAGGCGTAACCGTATTGACCGAACTGCCCGGGCATGTTGTCGCGGCCCACATGGCCCT
This sequence comes from SAR202 cluster bacterium bin22, assembly GCA_002238505.1. Classification (GTDB taxonomy): domain Bacteria; phylum Chloroflexota; class Dehalococcoidia; order Lucifugimonadales; family UBA3495; genus Bin22. The sequence goes on from MPMM01000003.1 coordinate 167,008, forward strand.
GGCCCAGGGTCTCCTGGCTTGCCTGATTCTAACCGCAGTAGCCACCTTGTACTCAAAAGATTCTTCCGGCATTAACCACACCAATTTGGATACTCCCGGAAAGCCCCGGCACTCCAGCATTCGGGAAGCGCCACAGCGTTCCGGCACAGCTGGTTTTGCGGTTTTGGCGGCGGTGGCAGCCTTCGCCACTTATGCCATGCTCCTTTCCGGATCCTATGTTACGGCGACTCCCGGCGCGCTGGCAGCCTGCCCTCAGTGGCCCCTTTGCGGGGGCTCTTTCTGGCCCTCTGACACGCTGCAATTGATTCACATGCTTCACCGGGTGGTGGCCGCAATAGTTGGGGTACTTCTCCTTTATACCCTCCACAAGGGATACCGACTGGGGCTGAGCAGGTTGTCTTCCGGCGAATCGGCCTTGATGGTATTCTGCGCCCTGGGAGCGGCGCTTTTCCTTTCCCAGGTGTTTATTGGGGCAGTCGCGATCTGGACCCATTTCCCGGTTACCATTCGCGCAATTCATATCGGGCTGGCCACCGGCGTCTGGGGTGTAATAGTGACCGTCGCGCTGATCAGTCGCCACTTGGAAGGGACCGACCTGGTCGTTTCCGGTGAGTCTCACTCATTTCCGGATACGGGGTCGGCTGCCGCCGGACCCGAATCAGCCTGAAGGGATTACTGGAGGGTCAGCAAGATGGCCATAACCGAACATCGTGACCCTGCGGAACCCAATTTGCCCGGCATTCCAGAGGGCGAAGTGGGCAGACGTACTCCTATTGCGGTTGTAAATGACTACATCACGCTGACCAAGCCTCCCATAATCCTCCTCTTGCTGGTGACGGCGGCGGGAGGAATGTTCCTTGCCCAGGCGCATACGGCAGCGGGCGGGCTGCCGTCCCTGTACTTGATGGCCCTGGTTTGGGTGGGAGGCGCCCTGGCCTCGGGGGGCGCCAATGCCCTCAACCACCACTACGACCGTGACATTGACCTCGTCATGCGGCGCACCCGGCAACGGCCGGTTGCCAGCAACCGCATATCCCCCACCAAGGCCTTCCTCTTCGGGATCGTCCTCAACGTTGTCGCGTTTGCGATTCTGGCCTTATGGGTAAACCTGTTGGCTGCTGGTCTAACCCTGTCAGCCACCCTTTTCTATGTATTGATCTACACCCGGTGGCTCAAGAGAAGCACTCCCCACAACATCGTCATTGGAGGGGCCGCTGGCGCTATCCCGCCCATGGTCGGCTGGGCCGCCGTGACGGGCACCGTTGAACTGCCGGCAGTGTATCTCTTTGCCCTGGTGTTCTTCTGGACTCCTCCCCATTTCTGGGCCCTGTCGCTGCTGATTCAGAAGGACTACGAGGAAGCCAACGTTCCCATGCTGCCGGTGGTGTCTTCCCGCAACTTCACCGTATCCACCATCTTCCTCTATACCTTGGTGCTGGTGGGTGTAACCCTGATGTTCGCTCTCACCGATGCCGTGGGATGGATTTATGGCGGTTCGGCCCTGGCCCTGGGCGCCATATTCACCTGGATGGCATGGCGTCTTAGACAAGACGAGAGCACCGCCAATGCCCGGAAGCTTTACCTGTATTCCCTGCTGTATCTGGGGCTGCTGTTTGTTGCAGTCATGGTCGGCGCTGCCACGGGGTATTAGGGCAGACGGTCAATATGACCTTCAATTGCAAGGGGAGTCGTTGCCATAAGGCTGTTGTCATAACAGATTTGAAAGGACGTTCGACGGCTTCAAATTTCGTTGACAGTGAAAAGAGCCTGTGGTAATGTCTTGCATTAGTGAAATTTTGCACATACTCTACGTTCAAGTTCGCGGATAAGTAGAAACAAGGGAGTTGGCAAATGGGGCTTTTGCCCTTCCGAGGCGAAGAATCCCGGACCCAGCGGGCCAGGGATAAGAAAGGCAACACCACTCATATGTCCAAGCGGCTTTCCATTTCACGCAAACACCTCCTTCTCCTGGGCCTGACGGCTATTCTCCTTCTGGTGATGGCCTGCGCCCCGGATGCCAAGCAATCCACTTTTGGTACCTCTGGGCCGGTTGCGGAAAAGCAGCTATTGCTCTTCAACGTCCTGCTGTGGGTCATGGTGGCTGTGTTCATCCTTGTTGAAGGCGTCCTCCTGTACGCCGTCATCAAGTTCCGCCGCCGCCCGGGGCAGACCGAGTTGCCTCCCCAGACTCACGGCCATACTGCCCTTGAAATTACCTGGACCATCATTCCCACCATACTGATCCTTGGTTTGGGTATCTGGTCCACTATTACCCTGTTTGAACTTGACCAGCCTCCCGCCGGAGCCGACACCCTTGAGGTAACTGCGGTCGGCCACCAGTGGTGGTGGGAGTTCGAGTATCCGGACGCCGACGGCAACGGCAAGCGCATTACCACGGCCAACGAACTCCGCATTCCAGTGGACAAGGCCATACGAATTAATCTCCGCAGCGATGACATTATTCACAGCTTCTGGGTGCCCAAGCTGGCGGGTAAGGTGGACGTGGTCCCCACTCGTGAAAACTATATGTGGTTCCAGGCTGACGAAACCGGCATCTTCTACGGTCAGTGCGCCGAGTTCTGCGGCACCGCTCATGCCCAGATGAGATTCCTGGTCCAGGTATTGCCCCAGGAAGACTACCTCGCCTGGGCCGAGGGATTCGGAGAGGCTCCCGTACTGTCGGCGCAGGCGCAGGCCGGTCAAACGGTCTTTAACGGTACCGGTGGTTGCGTGGTTTGCCACACCGCCAACGGGTCCGATTCGGATGCGGTGGTTGCCGGTCGCGTGCAGGGATTCATGACCAGCGACACCGGAATCGCCCCGGGTCCCAATTTGACTGACCTGGCGACGCGTGTGCGGTTCGGCGCTGGAATTGTGGATTTGAACCGGCAAAACCTGAGGCAATGGCTCAGGGACCCCGAAACAGTTAAACCTGGCAACTATATGTCTGAAAGAGCTGCGATTTATCAGACCGCCGACGGGCGCGCCAGCCTGAGCGAGTCCGATATCTCTTCGTTGCTGGAATACTTGCTTAGCCTAAAGTAAACTCTAGCTGTAGATTCATTTACAGGGTGGAACGGAGCCGCGGAGGCAACAAATGGCCACATTAACCGATGTAATTGACCGGCCAACCAGTCAGTCCGGACTGTGGAGCTGGATTACGACGGTTGACCACAAAAGAATAGGAGTTCTCTACGGCGTTACCGCCTTTATCTTCCTGTTGCTTGGCGGCGTGGAGGCGGGGGTTATCCGGTTGCAGCTGGCGGTGCCCGACAACACGTTGGTGGACCCCGATACCTTCAACCAGATGTTCACCATGCACGGCACCACCATGATATTCCTGGTGATCATGCCGTTGAGCGCCAGCTTCTTTAATTTTGTGATTCCCCTGGCTATCGGCGCCCGCGATGTGGCGTTCCCCAGGCTCAACGCTTTCAGCTATTGGGTGTTCCTCTTCGGTGGACTGCTGCTTAACGCCAGCTTCCTTACCAACCAGGCTCCTGATGCCGGATGGTTCTCTTACGCTAACCTGACGGAAAAGCCCTTTAGCGCCAACCAGGGCCTGGACTACTGGGCTCTCGGCCTGCAGGTGTTGGGCGTTTCCTCTCTGGCAGCGGCCTTCAACTTCGTTGTAACCATTGTCAATCTGCGGGCTCCCGGCATGAGCCTCATGCGCATGCCCCTGTTCGTCTGGATGACGCTGGTAACTTCAATCCTGCTGGTACTGGCCTTCCCTGTTATTACCGTAGGCCTGATTGAACTGACCTTCGACCGTAATTTCGGCACCAACTTCTTCGTTCCCGAAGGCGGTGGAGACCCAATCCTCTGGCAGCATCTGTTCTGGGTGTTCGGTCATCCGGAGGTGTACATTCTGATTCTGCCGGCCATGGGTATCGTTTCTGAGGTGTTGCCCACCTTCTCCCGGAAGCCTTTGTTTGGCTACCCCGTGGTGGTTTTCTCCGGCGTGGTTATCGGAATCATGGGTTGGGCCGTGTGGAGCCACCACATGTTTACGGTGGGCCTGGGACCAGTCGCCGTTTCAGTCTTCATGATTACGACCATGCTGATTGCGGTGCCGACGGGCGTAAAGATATTCAACTGGATTGGCACCTTGTGGGGCGGTCAGATTGACCTTAAGACCGCCATGCTGTTTGCCCTTGGGTTCGTCGCGCTGTTCATTGTCGGCGGCCTTAGTGGGGTATCTCACGCGGTGGCTCCGTCAGACAATCAGCAGCAGGATACCTACTACATTGTTGCCCACATTCACTACGTACTGTTCGGCGGTGCCCTCTTCGGCATTTTCGCTGGCGTGTACTACTGGTTTCCTAAGGTCACGGGCAAGCTGCTTCACGAGGGTTTGGGCAAGCTCCACTTCTGGCTGTATTTCATCGGGATGAATGTCACCTTCTTCCCCATGCATTACCTTGGCCTGAACGGAATGCCCCGCCGCATTTACACCTATGCCAGTGAGTTCGGCTGGGATGGCTTGAATCTGCTGGCGTCCCTGGGTTACCTGGTTCTGTTCGTAGGAACCCTGCTGTTCATTGTGAATTTGATGATAAGCCTCAGGAAGGAACCCGATGCCGGCCACGATCCCTGGGATGCCCCGGGGCTGGAATGGAAGATCGCGTCGCCTCCCCCGGTTTATAATTTCGCAAAGATTCCTCAGGTCGAAGGACTGGACCAGTACTGGATCGAAAAGCGTCGCGCAGAAGCTGAGGGCCATCCCATTACGGAGCCGGAAGCCCTTGTTGACCCCAGCACTATCCACATGCCCAGTCCCTCTTATTGGCCTTTGGTGACGGCCATTGGTGTCCTGATTCTTGCGGCAGGAATGCTGGTTGATACCGGATGGGATTACATAAGGTTCCCCATCCCCTTCATTGGCGGCCTGATCTCTTTCATTGGAATAGTTGCCTGGGCGAACGAACCCCCGGCTAAAGAGCACGCCGGTGGTGACCATCATCCGGAGGCCGCACATGGCGGCGGCCACCTTGCAGTGGCGGCGGTGGCTGAACATCCTGGCGGTGGCGCCACGCACAGCGTTAGGCTGTTGTGCTCCAACTGCAATAACCAATTGTCAAGCAATTTCCGGTTCTGCCCCTATTGTGGCGGAGCGGTAGAAGATCCCGCTGAACCTCACCACCAGGAGGGGTAGAGTTGGCCCACCAGACGGAAGTCAGCCACCACGCTCCCGAGGAGGAGCACCCGACTAGCACGGGCATCAACAATCGCAAGTTGTTGATGTGGGTTTTCCTCTCCTCGGACTGCCTGTTCTTTGGCTCGCTAATCGCAACCTACATGGTTTACCGGGGTCAGAGCCTCGTGGGGCCCTACCCGGTGGACATCATCGATGTACCTATTACTACCATCAGCACCTTTGTGTTGCTGTGCAGTAGCTTTGCCATGGTACGCGCCCTGGCCGCCACCAACGAGAATCGGCAGGGCGCCATTTTGTTCTGGCTCCTGATGACGGCCTTCCTGGGGGCTATCTTTATCGGCTTCCAGGTGTATGAATTCAACCTGTTCCGGTCCGAGGGGTTGCGCATTGATACCAATCTGTTTGGGTCAACTTTCTTTACCCTTACCGGATTCCACGGGGCCCACGTGACTCTGGGCATTGTGTGGCTGCTGGGACTGGCGTGGGTGGCAAAGAAAGGCAGGCTGGGGCCAAAGACCGCTCTGGACGTGGAACTGGCGGGTCTATACTGGCACTTCGTTGATATCGTCTGGATCGTAATTTTTACGTTGCTCTACCTCATTGGCGGTTTCGACACCGGCCCCGCGGGAGACCCGTCCCTTGTCCCGCACTCAATAACTGGTTTTCTTGGACTGATCTAAGGAGATACGGCGCATGAGCAGTGACCACGGGGTTCACGAATCCCGCCACCCTACGCTCAAACAGTATGTAATAATCGCGATATTCCTGTTCGCGATTACCATTGTCGAGTTCGTGATAATCCTGCCCGAAGATTTCCGTGGGCAGGGCTGGACGATCGCGCCTTTGGCAATATTGTCGGCTATCAAGTTCGCCGCTGTTATCTTCTTCTACATGCACCTGAAGTTTGATAATCGGATGCTGACCTGGGTGTTCCTTGGTGGACTGGCCCTTGGGTTCGCTGTTGTCCTGGCTCTTGTTGGCCTTTTCGCGTCGTGGACGCCCTCCCCCCGGGCTTTCGCAGAGGATCACGCCAAGCCTTGTACGCTCGACCATGAATTGGGTGGATGTCTCGAAGACCGGCCAAAGGCTGCCCCTGAACCGGTTGACCCAGTTGATCAGCCACCCTCGGAAGAAGGGAGAACAGAGATCGATCCGGAGGAACCGCCCGCGCCTGGTGGGCTGGTGGAAATCGGTCGCCAGGTATTCATTACCGGAACTGGTCAGGGCGCTGCCACTCCCTGCGTAACCTGCCACACGGTGGGTGGCGTACCTGAAGCTGTGGGCTTGCTTGGTCCCGACCTGTCTCACATTGGCACCGAGGCTGCCACTCGGCAACCTGGCGTGTCAGCGGAGGACTACATTGCCCAATCCATACGAGATCCTGAGAGTTTCATCGCTGAAGGTGTCGATCGGGCCACACCCGGCCTCATGTTGACTGCAATAACAGCCGGGTTGGCTGACGAAGATGTGGATGCGCTGGTGGCTTTCCTGATGGCACAACAGTAGGCCCCGCTAACCGGCGCGTTGGGCTCGACACCCGGATCTCTATGACTTTAGACAGACCGCCCGACATGTTCGGGCGGTTCTGATTTTCCCGATGGTATGCTAACCTCGAGGAACTTAAAACGTCATGGGCCCCAGTGAGGCGCTCTTGGTACGGAGATTGAATCATGGCGAGGATTTTTCACCTGATCTCGGCACAGGACTGGAATGGCGCCAAGGGCAATCAGTCCTGGAGCCCGCCCAGCCTGGCTGATGAAGGTTTTGTCCACTGTTCAAAGGATCATGACCAGATGTTCAGGGTCATGCAGCGACTTTATACTGACCGGACCGACATGCTGGCTCTGGAACTTGAAACCGACATTCTGACCCATTCGCTGGTGTGGGAACCCAGCCGTTCTGGGGAAGTTTACCCCCATATCTACGGCCCGCTTAACCTTGAAGCCGCGATCACCGTATGGAGAGTCCAGACGGATGGCGCAAGTGGCTTGGACCTTTCGGAGGAGACAAACCTCGCGTGAAGCGTGCCCATGCTCCGTCTAGCTGCGGCAACTGCGCCTGGACCCTCCCATGACACCTGAATACGCTCTCGCCGAATTGGACCGTATTCGAGGGGTCATTTCCCGTCTTCGCTATTTGAATGACGATGAGTATCGGGAAATCGGGCAGGCGGTTGAAGCTGGAGCCTGTCCGCCTCACCTGGTGCCCTTCTGGTCCTCCCGCGAATTTGATGGACCGTCCGCGATTGGCCCCGTATTGTTCGCAAAGCTCGCAAGTGACCGGTTGCTGCAGCGCTACACCATTTACGGATTCTTCCCAGGCTTATATGAACGAATCTATACGCGAGGCCAGAGACCAGACGTTACTTTTGAAGGTCGAACGCGGGGTCAGGTCGCCCTCTTCAAGTTCGACAATAGCGACGGCCTCGTCGTTAAATCCCTTCAAAGCCGACGTGAGGGAACGATAGCCCAGATGGCCGGCAAGTCAGGTCTAGGGCCCCGTCAAAAGGAAAGCCTTGAAGGATTTCTCGTAGAAGAACTGGTTTCCGGCCCCTTCTTTACCGAACTCTCTTCTGAAGCCCTCGAAGACTCCGACTTCTTTGCCATCGGTAAGGGACTGGGTGAAATACTTGCAAAGCTGCATTCCCTCCAGATCTACTACAACGACGCCACCCTGTCCGACCCGGAAGGCAGGTCGCACCTCCTGTTGCCGCAATCGGTTGGAACGGGCGGCAATACTGCCGTGGATTGTCGTCTCATCGACTTCGGAGTTTCGGTACTGCTCGACAACTATCCTGATCTTGAACCCGAGGAAGTCTATAACCTGGTCCGCACCACCCCGGAATTCCGGATACTGTCCAGGATGGGAATAGCTGGCGCGGAACTGGATAGATTCCTGTCCCAATACCGCCGGCAACTCCCTTCGGTCTCCAAAGAAGAAATTCTCTCCCGAGACCTGCGCTTTGCGGAGCAGGGACTCCAGCAGGCTGCCCGTGTCATGGGCCCCCAAATCGTCTGTCCCTCGTGGGAGGGCTTTCAGGCCGGTTACGGCTGATAGGCTTTGGCAATGTTTCAGGCTGATGGTAGGATGGTGCGGATATTGGCCAGTCAAAAGGAGATAAACGAATGAAGACCGAGCAACATGACGGGCGGAGCCTTCCCTTCCTTACGGTAATGCCCGACGACTACGACTCCAGTGTCAGCTATCCGCTTGTGATCATGCTGCACGGCTTTGGGGCCCACATGGGTGATCTGGCCGGACTGGCCCCCGCCATCGAAGACAAGGGCTACGTGTATGCTTGCCCCAACGCTCCCCTGGAGTTCGACTTTGGTGGCGGTTATCGAGGCTATGGCTGGATGCCCCGCCAGAACGTTGCCAGCAGGGAAGAGGTGGAGTCCGCCCGGGAATCCTCCGAAGCGTTGCTCCTGGACTGCTTTGATGAGATTTTCGAAAAGCTCAATGCCACGCCCGGTAAGGTGGCCCTGCTCGGCTTTTCCCAGGGCGGGGCAATGACCTATCGCTGCGGCATGGACAGGCCTGATGTGTTCGCCGGCCTGGTGGCCCTGAGCGCTGCCGTCTTTGACCCTGAATTACTGCGCCCCAAGCTTCCCGAAGGCCGGAGCCAGCCCATATTTGTGGCCCACGGCACGGGAGACATGCAGATTGCGGTGGAGACCGCTCGGGCTACTCGCGCCTTCCTCGAGGCCGAAGGGTACGCGCCGGAATATCGGGAATACAACATGGGCCACGAAATACCCTTCGAAGTATTGCGAGACCTCATTCCCTGGCTGACCGGGGTTTTGCCGCCGCTGCGGGACTGAAGCTATCCGTCCTGGGGAACGGTGAGGGCTGCCCATACGTTGAGCAACGCGTGATGAGGGAAGGTCAATAGATAACCTCTGATTCCTGCAGGCGTTCAACGTCTTCCGCCGAAAGCCCCAGTAATTCCCTGAATACCAACGCGTTGTGCTCGCCCAACAATGGCGCGGGCGTTCGGATGTTGCCTGGCGTGTCTCCTAACAACCACGGCATACCGTACAGCCATTCGATGCCCACATGGGGGTGCTCGACTTCCAGGTAGGCCTGCCTCTCCTGTAGATGCGGGTCCAAAAACTGGTCCTCGATGTTCATTACGGGCATCGCCGCTATCCCCTTCCCCTGCAGCAGTTCCGTGATCTCCAAGGATGTGCACTCTTGGGTCCACCTGCCAACATGGGCGTCCAGTTCCGCCAGGTTCCCCAGCCTCTCCGCCAACGTGCCAAACTTCTCCTCGGCCGCCCACGGTGGATTGCCAAGGGCCCCGCAAAATGACTGCCACTCCTGCTCGCCGGTCACCGCAATGGCAACCCAGCGGTCCGGTTCTGCGCACGGATAATTGTTGTGGGGCGCACCACCGGCGTTGTAGTTGCCCCGGGGCTCCGGGGACATTCCCGTCATCTGGGTTTCCAGGAAAGCCTCCCCCAGCATGGACGTGGTCGCCTCAAGCTGGGCCACCTCGATGAATTGTCCCTCTCCGGTACGGTTGCGGTGATAAAGCGCTGCCACCGTAGCCAGCGCCGCATGAATCGCCGCCACCACGTCGCTCCAGGGCGCCTGTAACTCACCCACCAGCGGTTCGTCCCCCGAATATCCAACTACGCTCATCAGGCCGGAGAGGGCCTGGATTATAGGGGCATACGCCAGCACATCCCTCAGCGGCCCTGTCTCGCCCAGCGCAGGCATGGACACCAGGATGATGTCTGGACGGAGCTTTCGCACCTCTTCGTATCCCAGTCCCAGCCGGTCCAGCACTCCCGGGGAGTAGTTGTTCAGGGCGACGTCGCTGCGGGCCAGCAATTCCCGGACCAGGTCGAGTCCCTCCTGGGTTTTCAGGTTTAACGTAACGCTCAGCTTGTTGCGGTTGATGCCGTGAAAGACGGGCTGAAGTTCGGGCCACAATCCCCGGTCACCGCCAGCAATGTCGTCGCCGACAATGGGCCGGCCCAGCCGAAGCCCGTCCAGCCTGGCCCTGCTTTCCACCTTGATTACCTGCGCCCCCAGGTCCGCCAGCAACTGGGCCGCCATGGGTCCCGCCCACGCGGTGCCAAAGTCCACGACCCGGTAGCGGGACAAAGGTAGATGAGCATTGTCTGTAATTGCAGCGGTCATATCGGGTTGCGGCTAGATGATCCGGTCCGTCCGGAGCCGGTCCATGGTTTCTGAGTCCAGGCCAAGCTCCTGACCGAAGACTTCTTGATTGTGCTGTCCCAGGGACGGCGCCGCCCGCACCAGCCGTGCCGCCGTCTTGGCCAGCCGGTAGGGTGGTCCTGGAACCTGGAAAGTCCCCGCCTGACCGCTGGAGACTTCCTGAAAGTAATCCCGGGCATTAAGCTGCGGGTCTCTCAATGTCTCCTCAAAGGTATAGACGGGTACGCAGGGGATGCGGTTGGCCAGGCACGCCTCCAGGATTTCCTGCTTGGTGCGTTCCATGAACCAGGGGGCAATTAGGGACTCCGCCTCTTCCGGATACTGGTCACTCATGGCCCGCCGGTCCCGGTAGCGGGGATTCTCCATCCATTCCTGCTCCCCCAGCAGGTCCAAAAACCGCTGGTATTGGGCCATCTGGGGCGCGTCAATACAGATGTACCCGTCCCGGCAGGGCAGCACGCAGTTGGGAAACAGCCCCAGCCGCATCCTGTTCCCCGAACGGAACCCCGCCACCCCTCGGTATATGTAAGTAGGCAGGTGGTAACCGGTCAGCAGCGTTCCGATTACCTGGGCCTCGGCCACGTCAACCGACTGGCCCCGGCCGGTCATGTCCCGTCCCAGCAGGGCAATTACCGTCGCAAAGGCGGCTCCCACCCCGGCAAGGTAACTGGCCTGGTGCACGGGAGTAGTCAGGGGCTCCCGGTGAGGGTGGCCGGTGCCAAAGCTCAGGCCGCTCATGGCGTTGGCCGTCAAATCGGTGCCTTGATACGCACGGTAGGGACCGGTGCGGCCGTAAGGCGATATGGAAGTCACCACCAATTGCGGATACCGGTGCTTGAGTGATTCGTAGGTGAAGCCGGTTCCTTCTATCTGAGACAGGGGCTGGTTTTCGAGAAGGACATCAGCGGTCTCCAGCATTCTTTCCAGGATTCGCCGGCCGGAGTCCGTTCCTACGTCCAGCGTGATGCCGCGCTTGTTCAGGTTGGCAAACAGGAAGAGTCCGCTCTTTTCTGGGTGGGGGACATTGTCGGGAAAGGGGCCGAGGTAGCGTCCCTCGTCGCCGGATACAGGATGTTCAATCTTGATAACGTCGGCGCCCAGTTCCCCCAGCACCTTTCCACAGAAAGGGGCGGAAACCAGGTTGCCCCATTCGATAACCCGTACGCCTCGAAGCGCCCCTTCGATTCCTGCCGGAGCTGTGCTAGTGGTTTCCGAACTCTCTGCCGACAATCCAGATCCTCGTACTCTGCCCTATTGCCCCGCTTCCGTTAATCCTCAAACCCCGGCACTCACCCAGGCTGGTCAGCCTACACAAACCGCTTGAACCATTCCAGCGTCCTGGACAGATATTCTTCCCGCAGCTTCGGGTGCCCCTGTCGGGGAAACGAATGCGAACATCCCGGAAACCGGACCATCTCCACTTCCTTGCCCAGTCGCTTCAAGCGCACGAAAAAAGCCTCGCTCTGCGATATGGGGCAACGGGCGTCCGCGTCTCCATGCAGCAGCAGCGCCGGCGCCTCCACATTGGCAACGTAAGTTATGGGCGAGTGGTCCACCATCTTCTGATAGGCCGACTCCATCGTACCGCCCCACTGGACTTCACCAAAACTGACACCAATATCCGAAGTGCCGTACATACTGACCAGGTCGGTGCAGGGCGCGCCAATGACTGCCGCCCGGAACCGCCGGTTCTGCCCGATTATCCAGCTGGACATAAACCCGCCATAGCTGTAGCCGTGCACCCCCATTCGGGTCTCGTCCACGTATGGGCGGCCCGCGACTTCGTCCACCGCCGCCATCAGGTCCAGGTAGTCCTCGCCGCCCCAGTCGTCAAGCACCGTGGTCATGAACTCTTCGCCATAAGTGGAAGAACCACGGGGATTGACCGCCAGGGTCACGTAGCCGTTGGTGGCCAACAATTGCTGCACTGGAATGAAAGAGTCGTAGAAAGCCCCGTTTGGTCCCCCGTGGATTTCCAGCGCCATCGGGTACAGGTTCGTTGCATCGAAATCCGGCGGGAAATACAGCCGGCATTCAATCTCCAGGCCCCCGCGCCGGATGCTGAACTTTTCCTGCCTCGCCGGGGGATTGGCTTCCAGGTATTCCCGGTTGTAACCCGTAAGCTGCGACATCTTCTGCGTACTTACATCAATCAGATGAAGATCGGCGGGCGAGGAAGGAGAATTGGCAACCAGGACCGCTTTCTTCCCTTCGGCGTCCAGAGCCAGGGCGGGCGACTGCAGCCCTCCTCCTGCCACTTTTCTGGATTCTGCCCCGGTTTCCGTCGTCTCAATCAAAAAGGATTCCCCCCGGGATTCCGCCAGGAACAGCAGGCGGCCGTCCTGGTACCACCTTATCTCAGGGGTGGGGCTGATGGCCGGGATGCCCAGCGTTGGCCGAATCATGTCATCGGTCAGGCATTGTGGCTCAATGCCGGGCTGAAGCACATAGATCCAGCTTTGCCAGAGTCCCAGTCCGTGGTTCGCCGGCGACCCCGCTGCCGCCAGTCTCCTGCCGTCCGGCGCCCAGGCCAGGCCGCCAACGGTTTCCAGGTCGCCCGACCAGCATTGGGGCTCGGCGATGTCGCCGGAATTCGCGTCAACCACATAGGCTTCAGACCGACTCGAAATGTCCCTGTCTTTCCGCCGGCTGGACACAAATGCTATCCGGCTGCCATCCGGCGACCAGGCCGGCAGTACGTCGTCCCAGTCCCCATCTGTAATCTGTCGCACTGAACCGGACGGTACCTCAACCACGAACAGATGGAAGTGAGCATCCCCCCGCCAGCCCAGCCCGTCGTAACAGTATTTGATCCGTCGGGCAACGCTGACCCGGGGCAATGAGGCGAAGTCTGTCTGCGGTCTACCCTCCTCCGGCGAAACATCGGCCGAATAGACCAACTGGCAAGAATCCGGAGACCAGGCCAAATCCACCACGTTCCCTGGAGCCTGGGTCAGTTGCCTGGCTTCGCCTCCGTTGGCTGGTATGACCCAGATCTGTCGGACTTGCCCTTCGTCAGCGCGCAGGAAGGCGATGGTCTGTCCGTCGGGTGAGAACCCGGGCGTACCGTCCCGCGTCCCCTGGGTAAAATCGGAGGCTGACTCGCCCGAGTTACCGTTCAATTGCATCATCCGAATGCGAGAGCGGCTCTCCAGAGTTTCCTCCTCTACCCACCCGTAGGTGAAGGCAACGCAAGATCCGTCGGGAGCCAGGGAGGGGTCTGACACCGATGTCAGGCGCCTGACCATCTGAGGGGAAAGGGGGTTGCCCATGCTGTCTCCTCCTGTGATTCGGAGGTAGGGACCGTTTACCAAAAAGAATAGAGGGCCTGACGACCCTCTATGTTTCCTGTGTGTCTGAAATTTGGCAGGAGCGGGAGGATTCGAACCCCCGACCACTGGTTTTGGAGACCAGCGCTCTGACCAGACTGAGCTACGCTCCTGCGCCGTTGGTTGACTGTATGGTACCCCTGGAGGGACTCGAACCCCCGACGCGCGACTTAGGACGCCGCCGCTCTATCCTCTGAGCTACAGGGGCAGGTTGGTGGAGATAGGGGGGCTCGAACCCCCAACCTCGGCATTGCGAACGCCGCGCTCTCCCAGTTGAGCTATATCCCCGGGCTGTTGCCCACGTTCGAATCAACATCTGAAACGAACCGCCGAGCCGCCGCCGGTAGGGGGAACTCTCCCCGGTACCTTCTAGAATGTTAAGACTGCGGTCTTGCGCCTGTCAAGTCTAGGCGCGGCTGCGGCACAGCCCCCAAACTGTATGGCCCGATAAGGCCACACGCGGGAGAAGACCTGCAGTTTGCCCATGCCTCGCCTTAATTGAATCCAGGGCGAAATACCCGCAACTGGTACGGGTTCCAACCCTAAACCGGCAGCGCCGGCTCATCCGACTCGTGAGTCAATTGCAGGTCCACCGTGTTGGCGTTGAAGGCCAGCATCGCGTAATAGCCCATCAGAGTTACTAACTCCACCAGCGCCTGGGTGCCAAACTGGTCGTGGGCTGCCTGGAAGGTCTCCTGGCTAACCCGGCTGCCGGTGAAAAACTCGTTAGCCAGGCTGATAACCGCGGCCTCCGAGGGGGAGAGTTCCGGCAGGGGTTGCCGGTCCCGCAAGGCATCTATCAACTCATTCCGCAGCCCCGTCTGCCTGGCAATGGGAACGTGCCGGTCCCAGATATAAACGCAGTCCTTGGCCCTGGCCGTGACCAGCATGGCGAGTTCCCGCATATCGTGGGGGACGGTGGACTCGTTACGCACGTACTCCCAAAATGGCGTGGCTCTGCGTGCCATTTCGGGGCTGTTCTTGAGAATGGACATGGGCCCCGTGCCAATTCCCCCGGGCGCCGCATTAAGTTCGTCAAAAGCCTCCCGTTGATTTTCCGGTACGCTGTCTCTGGTAACCGGCGGTATCCTTGACATGTAATCCCTCCTGGAAACTGAATTTAATGCTCGAACCAATTTGCCCCAGTTTAGCCGTGTATCCACAGCCTTTCAATTGCCGGGGAGATCAATGCGGTCGTACTTACCGCCCCTTGTCCGGTAAACCAGGGAGTCTGACCCGTTCCCATACATCCCCTGCGCTTCGGGCAGAGCCCCGAATCAGGTAGCAGGCTTAGACCAAATGCAGGGCAGGCCCTTGTGTCTGACCTGTTCTTATCGCCAAGCCGCTTCACCGTTGTCCTTCCCATGGTTGCCCTTCCCTTGACTGAGATTTGCCACCCGCCTACAATCGGTTATTGGACCACCTACCTGGCTTACTACAGCCTGGTGGGCCCTCAATCAAATTTGCGCAGGGAGCATTCAGTTAGCATGTCGTTAAAAGTGGGCAGGATACCATACATGATCTGCGAACCCTTCTACTTCGATACGGAGCGGCGGGGCATGCAATTGGTGGATACCATGCCTAACCGCGCTGCAGAGGAAATTGAGCAGGGTGTGATCGACGCCGCTCTTGTTCCAGTTGTGGATACCTTCGGGAAAGAGGACGTGTTCCAGCCCGTGGGCGGCTTCTGTATCGCCAGCACCGACCGCGCCGGCAGCGTGTTCCTGTACTCCAAGGTTCCCATTGAGGAGTTGGGGGACGCCAGGATTGCTCTCATCGAAGACTCCCGAACCTCCGTGAAATTGCTCCAGGTGCTGCTTAAGCTGCGTTACCAGGTGGAACCCGGGGAATATGTGGGCTTGCGCGACGAGCACGACGCCTTCATGGTCATGGGAGACCGCGGACTGCGCCAGCGCCGGGGTGCCCGGGGCTTCCAGCACCGCTACGACCTGGGCGAACAATGGTATGAGTGGACCCGCCTGCCCTTTGTGTACGCCCGATGGATGGCACGCCAGGGCATCGACTCCCAGGCGCTGGCGGTCCTGGAGGACACCCTCTACGTGGGTCTTGAGGATGGAGTGGACACCCTCTACCACATCTCCGAACCCCGCGAAAACCTGCTGATGTTGCCCCGCGACGTTGTCGAGTACGTGCAGGGCATCCGTTTCTACCTGGGCATGACCGAGCAAAAGTCCATGCGGATCTTCCAGGAATACGTCCAGCAGCTTGATTCCTAGCGCAAACGATTGCCTGCTGCCTGCCAGTCCATTGCATCTGCCAAGTCACCAACCACTGAAGTAGTCCGCCATGACCAAAGTTAGCGATGCTGGGTTCGAGGTCACCGGCAGGACCACCTTCATCTGCGACTATTCACCTCCTCGTTCCGGCGACCCCGGTAACGTTGACACACCCCCAGCCGGCGCAGATTTCCTGCTGATCAACCGAAACCCCGGACGTGTGGTGAGAACCGACTCTGCCATGCTGGCGGCCGACATACGGCAACGCATGGGCCGTGAACCCATATTTGCCCTCCTCACCCGCGACATGAACCGCCTGGCCATCCAGTCATACCTGCTGGGGGCGCAACTCCTGGGTCTGGAAAACGTGGTTGTGGCTCAGGGAGACCCCTTTACCGGCGCCCCATCCGGCAAAATGTCGGCCGTGCACGATTACCGCCCCACCGAGCTGATTGCGGCCATCCAACAACTTAACCAGGGCATGGACTTTCGGGGCCGACAACTCGAAGCGCCCACCAGTTTCTGTATCGGCGCCGCTCTGGACCCCACCGGGGGCCTGGACCGTCAGGTCAATCTGGTTCACGAAAAAATTGAAGCAGGCGCCGATTTTCTGGTTAGCCAGCCAATCTTTGACCCTGCCGAAGCAGTCAGGTTTGAAGAAAGGTATGCCGCCTACGTAGGACGCTCGGTCCCGGTCCCCATCTATTGGGGACTGCAACTGCTGGAAAGAGGAAGCATTTCAATGGGCGCAGTGCCAGGCAAAAGTCTGGATGAGTTGGAAGACGGCCGCTCCGGCGTGGAAATCGCCCTGGAACTCTACCAGGCCTTTCTCCAGGCATCGCTGCACAATATTTACCTGTTGCCGACTATCAAACCTGGCGGGTACAGGGACTATGAGGCCGCCCGGCAATTCCTGGCTGAGGCGCAGGGGATGTGTTAGGGGGCGTCGTCAAAAGCCAAGTTTCGTCTTTCCGGCGAAAGCCGGAATCCAGATCCGTCAAGTAAATGGGTGATATTCTCCGCGATATACCAGGACTCTGATATATCGCCTGTTTACACCCGATACCAAACCGGCAGTAATGGCTAATTTGACGACACCCCTTAGGGGTCAACGCAGAACTTAACACTCAGGGCCATGCCGGGCGTGAATCATTGCCGGATGTCACCTTCTCCTGCACTGGGCTGGCTGGCTCTTGGCTCTTGGTCCAGGTATTAATCCAGGGGAATTGGCTCATACGGGCCGAAAAATAAAATGAGCGGGAGTTATCCCGCCCATTTTGTTCTGCTATATTTAGCTGCCAGGAGCTTTACCCTCTGGAGTCAAACACTTCCTTGGCCACCCGGACGGCGTTGGCCGCCGTGGGCCATCCGGCGTAGAAAGCCATGTGGGTAATGATCTCCCCGATTTCCTCTTTGGTTACGCCGTTGTCCAGTGCGCGATTGATGTGGCCTCGCAGTTGCTCGGTACGGTAGAGCGCGACCAGGGTGGCCACCGTGATCATGCTTCGGTCGCGCTTGGAAAGTTCGGGCCGTTCCCAAACGTCTCCAAATAGTACGTTGGCGCTCAGTTCCGCCATTTTGGGCGCAACTTCACTGGCAGGATTGGGTGTCGTCATCAGTCATCCTCCTTGCTGGTCAAGTGTAGGTTGGTCGCTGGGAAATTCCCGAGTATATGGAGCGCAGGTGGGGGAATGATATTTGCTAAGCGGCGACTCCCTCGCCCCAGGTAACGCCAAAGTCGGCCCGCTCGACCACTTGCCCCGTAAAGGATCTAGCGGTCTGTCCGGCCAGCCAGACGGCAGCGTTGCTCACTTCATCCGGCTGGACCATGGGGATATGTGCTGTTCCGGGCCAGTCGCCCCTGCGGTTCATCCAGGTATCAACCCTCCCCGGGCTGAAGAGGTTGACGGCAATGTTGTGGAGCCTTACTTCTTCGGCCAGGCTGAGGAACATCCTCTCCAGTGCTGCCTTGCTCATCGAATAGCCCACGCGCCCTTCCCGGTAGCCCCTGGCCGAGCCCGACGTCACTCCGATTATCGACCCGGACGAACGGCCCAGCATAAACGGCAGGGCAAACTTGCAGAGCAAGAGAGGAGCGCGGACATTTACTGCCAGCGTACGGTCCAGCAAGTCCGGGTCCAGGTCAATTACCGTGGATTCGCAGTCAATGCCTGCATTTGAAAACAGGATATCCACGCCACCAAACTGGTCGGCCGCGGTCCGAGCCAGGTGGTGCAGGTCTGATGGCACGCTGACATCGCACCGCACCGCTATGGCTTCGCCGCCCTCTTCCAGAATTGTGGTGACCGTATCGTGGATATTGCCCGAGGCGTACCGCTGGTACTCCGAGCCAGGCGTAACTTCATCCTCAGTGCGTGAGGCGACCACCACCTTTGCGCCGGCCCTCGCCAGCGACTGGCTGACGGAGCGTCCGATGCCCCTGCTGCCGCCGGTCACGATGGCTACCTTGCCAGTCAAGTCCACTGTCAACGCCTCTAGCCGGCCGGCCGGAACTTGGGCAGGCTGATGGTGTCCGTCAGGTCGTCAAAGGTGACCTGCACCGCCATGCCGCACTTTATGACTTCCGGGTCGGGTTCTATATCTATCAGGTGGGAGATGATGCGGGCGCCTTCTTCCAGGTCAATAATCACCGGAACGTAAGGCACCATGTCCCGAAAGGCGGGCGTCGGGGCCCGGTGAACAATGCAGAAGGTGTGGACCGTTCCCCTGCCGCTGCTTTTTATCCAGTCGGTAT
Organism: SAR202 cluster bacterium bin22; assembly: GCA_002238505.1. Taxonomy (GTDB): domain Bacteria; phylum Chloroflexota; class Dehalococcoidia; order Lucifugimonadales; family UBA3495; genus Bin22. Next base: position 185,677 of record MPMM01000003.1, read on the forward strand.
TGCGGGAGAAACACGCGGGACAAATATCCCGAGGATAGAAATACGCATTGCCGCAATCCACGCAATGCCTTAGCCACAACTCGTGCTCCTTGCACTTCTCCCAGTAGTAGTCCGACTCCGGCTGGGGTACGGGCGGAGTTATCGGGGGGGCGGTCTGGTTTTGCTGGGACATCCGCTGCTCCTTCTGCCGACCGCCGGCATCTGCCGAACGGTCAGTTTTATCCAGTTTAGTGCTCGAAAAGGCTTCCAGGAATTCAGTTCAGCATAAGAACAAAACAAACCCCCGTCAAGCTGACCCGTCCCTCCCCCAGGGCAATCGCGTTTTGGATTCAGGCTATAAGTGGCAGCCATCCGCAAGGCATAAGTCATGTCGCCCTGAGCTTGCCGAAGGGCCTGAAATCCTTCCTGTAAACTAGGTTGCGGGTCCGAAAGCTTGCCTGCGGGATGGTGTTTGGGTTTTTTCGCCGCGTAACGACAATTTCCTTAAGACGTGATTGCCCTGGTCCCTCCCCGCAGTCCCGACCATCCCGCAACACTCCCAGACCAAAACCCATCAACCTGCAACGCTGTCATATTTGGCGCAGCCGAACCATCCGGACTCTGGCCCAAAAGCCCCGCCCTGGCCAACTAAACTGCTGCCCGCAACTCCCAACCGTCCTTACCCGCCCGGTATTCCTGCCTGAAGGGTCAAACCGCTGCGGCATCATCATATGTGCAACTGCTTGCCTGTGAGCGGTTGGGCATCCTGAAACCGGCACACCGGCGAAAGTAATTATGTAGAACTCTGCCTTTCAATACATCCCGGGCCCACTTGCATTCCTGTATTCTGGCCTACTCCGGGAAGTCGGCTCGGGGGTCCAGTTCGCTCCTCCCGAGTCCGAACAGTTACAGCCAATCCTCACCCGTTGTCTTTCCTTGCATTTGGGTTTATCGTTCCCGATACAGCGTTCAAAATAACACCGAAATGGAGAACAGGAATGCGCGTTGCGGTAATGGGTGCAGGCAGTATTGGCAGCTATTTTGGCGGAACGCTGGCCCGCGCCGGCAACCAGGTCTCCCTCATCGCCCGGGGCGATCACCTGGCAGCCATTAAGGCTGGCGGATTGCGCATCCAGACCGACTCCGACCTGCTGACCATTCCCTGTGGCGATGCCCTGGAAGCCACCGATGACCCTTCTGCCGTTGGGCATGTTGACCTGGTCCTCTTGACGGTAAAGACCTACCAGAACGACGTGGCAGTTCCGGCGATGCTGCCCATGGTTGGCCCGGACACCAGCGTACTGTGCCTCCAGAACGGGATCGACAGCTATCGGGCCGCTGCCCAGGCGGTCGGGGAGGAGCGCGTGCTGCCCGGCGCCGCCTACATCGAGGCTGAGCGCCTGGGTCCTGGCCTCGTTCAACAGAGTGGCAGCGTCGTTCGCATTGCCTTTGGCGAGTCCGACGGCAGCGACAGCGAACGCGGACGGATCATTGAGAATACCCTGTCCGGCGCGGGCATCAACGCCCAGTTCAGCCAGGACATACGCCAGACTTTATGGACTAAGTTCCTCTTCATTGCCACAATGGCTGGTGTCACCAGCCTTTCCCGCGAGACTATGGCCCAAATCATGCCCCGCCCCGAATGGCGTACCGTAATCATCAATTGCATGAAGGAAATTGAAGCTGTAGCCAGAGCCTCAGGAATACGCCTCGACCCCGATATCGTACATAACACCGTGGCATACATTGAAGGAGACTTGGAAGATATGCACGCTTCCATGCACGCCGACATCATGGCCGGCCGTCCCCTGGAACTGGAAGCCCTGAACGGCGCCGTGGTACGGGCCGGAATGCAGGCCGGCGTTCCAACTCCCATCAACGATGTCATCTACGCTGCCCTCAAGCCCTTTGCCGCAGGCAAGTGAGGAACATCCCGTGGCGCCAGTGTTCCTCCGCATAATCCGCGTCCTGCCGTTTGCCCTGATAACTGCGGCTGTGGCCGTGGCATGCACTTCCACGGCAACACCTGATCCCGATTTGGCACTGAATGAGACCGCAGAAGTTTCCCCTCCAACAGCCACGGTCGCCGCTCCTGAGATAATGGCAGCAACCCCCGTGCCGACGGCAGCAAGTACCAGGATTACTCCGACCGATGTACCTGCACCGGTTACCAAACCGGAGGTTGACTTGGAATCAGAAGAACAGGAAATGCCTCCCGATCCCCTCGAAAAGCGACCTGCTTACGATACAAGCAAACCCTTCGCCGACCTGGTCAGGCCCCATTTCTATGCCACCAGTGAACAAGGGGAACTGGTTGAGGTCAAAGGCTCCCCCGACGCAATCGTTATTCTTGAAGGCAGGGCCAAAATCAGATTCGCCGAGGGCGAAGTCATTTCCTACCTCGACCCCCTGGCCCTGGAATCCGAACTGGTCGGGGAACACCCAATCCACAAGGTCTATCGCCTCATGGAGATGGGCATCCCCGCCAGTGAAGACCTGATGGTCGCCCTGGAATCGGAAAACGCCGGGGACCTGTTCGCCAGCCCGGAGTTTGAATACCAGCGTCGGCGTTGGTCCTCCGGTGTAGTCACCGATGTTTTCCTGGACGGTACCTTCTTGGTAATTCCCACCCAAATACCTGCCGAATGGCAGAGCAACGACCTCCGTATCGCCTCCCCAACCCATCTGCATCTCAATTCCCGCGCTCTCAGCGGCGGCTCCTCGCCACTGGCCAGGGAGTACGAACTGGAAATCCTCATGCTCTCCTTCGAGGACCAACGCTATCCCCCGGCGCCATTGGCCCGCAAGCAATGTGACGTTTACCGGGAAAGCCTGCTTGCCGATGACTACGCCGAGTTCCTCCGCTCGGTGGGGTTTCGCTACACCCCGGCACATGCTGTTTCCGGCCTGGCGGAAGGCTCCGCATTCGGAGCCCGCATCCAGGCCCTGCTCTGGGAAGGCTCCGGTGCCGGCGTCCAGTACTTCGGATTTGAAGGGCTCTGGATTGCTGACGTTTTCCGCCAGGAGCAGGTGGACTGGCTGGGAGATTGCGACACCACCGGAGGACTGCGCGCCTACCCCGGCGCCGAAGAATCGTCAAAGCGCCATTACCTCACCGTCCGCCGTTCCCTGGAGCCGGACAAGAAGCAGCGTTACCGCATAATGGAGGTTGACGAAGCCGGCCAGGCCACCGAACTCTATGTGGCTCCGGGCACCGTCCTTATGGCCCTTCCCCTGCCCTTCAATGACCGCACCTGGCTGTTCAGCACCGAAGGCTGGGTCCCTGCCGAAGGAAGCGCCCCTGCCGATCCTCGCTGGCAGGCCGTTTACCAGGTCAACCTTGACAGTCCCGACGACTACGTCAAGGTGCGTTACCCCATTGATCAGTTCCCCCGGGCTCCCGAGGCGGGGCTCTATGGGTCGTCGCCACGCATGAGCGGCGAGGGAGACTTCCTGTTCAACACCCTCTATGGATTCACCGACGAGGGCGGCGGCATCTGGATAGTGGACGTTTCCTCCGAGGACTTCCACGCCAGCGACGCCAATTTCGCCCGCCTGGTGTCCTGGGATCATACCCTCAGTTGGATGCCCCTGGGCCGCCTGGAATCTGACCCCCAGGCCATGCACCTGTTTATGACCGGCAAGGAAGTGTCCGACGACTTTGCCATGACGGCCAACATTCTTCGCGTCAGGGAGGACGGCCTGAATTCAGCAGTTGAAAAGTCGGAAAGGCTGCTTCAGATGGTAGGCTGGAATCCGGTGCCCTTCGGCTGGCAGAAGCTCTCGGACACCGACTACCGCATGTTGGTGGAAACCCATTACAACTACGAAAGTTCCTTGATGCCCCGCGCCAAAGGCGTTTACATCATCCCGGTCAGCTTGACCGAAGAGTAGAGAAAAGAACGTGAAAGAGAAACCGATAGAAAACTGTTACTGGGTAGTCCCGGGCAAATTCCTGGCCGGCGAATACCCCAGGAATATGGACGAACCTTCGTCTGTGGAGAAACTGGCTGCGCTGAAGTCGGGCGGCATCGAGGCCTTCTTCGACTTGACCGAGGAAGGCCATATGCTTCCCTATTCCCAATGGCTGGACTCAGATTCACAGACCTATCAGCGCTTCCCAATCCGAGACGTCAACGTTCCCTCCACACCCGAACTCACCTCCGCTATCCTTGACTCCATCGATGAGCGGATAGCCCAGGGTAAGACCGTTTACGTGCATTGCATGGGTGGCATTGGGCGTACCGGCACTATAGTCGGATGCTGGCTCTCTCGTCACGGGCATCAAGGGGAAGCCGCTTTGGACCGCCTCACAGAGCTATGGGAAGACTGCCCCAAGTCAGCGTGGACTCGTTCCCCGGAAACCGCGGCACAACGGGCGTATGTCCGTACCTGGAACGAGGGTACCTAGCCAGACATTCCGGGCCGCCGCCATGCGGGCCGTGCCCCCTGAATCTCCAGGGGGCAGCCGCAAAGGCTGCCCCCTTTCTTCGAAACCAACTCCCCGGAGCTATGCCTCCGTACTCTCTCAAACGCAGGTGAGGAAATACTCCCGCGCCGCCAGCTTGTCCTCCAGGCTCCCGAAGGCCATGGTGTAAAAGCCCGCATAACCCGAGGATTCCAGCCTGCCGAACGCCGCTGGAAAATCGATGTTGCCTTCGCCGGGGTTCAGGTGCACCTCCTTCTCCCCGGTATTGTCCGCCAGGCGCACCTCCCCAATCCGGGAAACGCCAAAGGCGTCCAGAAAGCCGTCCACGTCCTCCGGCACCAAATGGGCGTGGTTGACCGTAAAGGCCCACCCAAACCGCTCCGACGATATCGCGTCAAAGTAGTATCGGCACTCCTCCACGGTATAGGCCATGTAGTGTACCTCGGCATCGTCGGGTTCAAAATTCAGGTTTTCCAGGAACAGGGTAACGCCGGCTTTCTCAGCATAGGCTGTGGCCCGCTTCAACCGTTCCAGAGAGGATTGGAACCTGAGGTCATGGGAACTGCTGAAATGATATCCGCCATGAGTCACCACCCCGTGGCACTCCAGTCGCTTTGCCAGATCAATGTTGGCTTCCAGGTACCGGTCCACCGCCTCATCCACGCATGGCGAAAACTCGGCGATGTTGACCGATGAAGCAGTGTGTACGGTTAGAGTAATTCTGTTCTCCCGGGCGGTCCGTATCACCGAAGCAGCCCGGTCGTCATCCCATTCATTAATGCGATTCGGGCCCTCGTCCGCGTTAAAGTCCAGGTAATAAAACCCGTTCGCCGCTGCCGTTGCCAGCGCTTCCTCCAGCCGGGTAGCTCCAGCGTCATAACCTATGCGGTCCTTCAAAGTCGTCACTTCAAGCTCCTCACGCTATGTGTCTGGTGTGGACCTGCCGCACCTGCCCTTCGCTATAGCGCCGCAGGCTCGGCATTCAACGTGGCTGGTATCCACTCGCGCAGCAGGTCAGCCAACTCATCCCGGCATTCTTCCAGCCTGTGCTCGGCCCCCTCGTAAAGGACCAGCCTCTTCGGTTCGTTGGCCCACTCGTAAACCTGCATACCGCAGGAGTAGGGCAGCCGGGTATCTGCCTTGCCATGAACAATCAGGGTGGGACGCGGGGAGACCAGCCCTGCCATGTTGGCCCCGTAGGTCTGGGGAGACAGCGAAACCACCCCCGCCACGTGCTTGCTTACCGCCCCGGCTGCAACTACCACCGCCCCTCCGAATGAATGCCCCACGATGACCACCGGGTCGTGTCCGGTGTCTTCCATGTGGGCCACCCCGGTCAGCAGGTCCATCGCGCATTCGGGAAGGACGTTGGGCAGGCGGTAGTCCATTCGCAGGGACGTAATGCCCTGCTCCGTAAATTCCTCGGCCAGCTGAGCGTAAATGCCGGGCCCCGGGCCCCCAAAGCCTCCCCTGGCCCCGCAAACCCAGATCACTCCCTTCCGTGATTCCGGCGCACCGTGGAGAACTGCTTGAATCTCGCCCCGGTCCATGCGCAACGCCAGGCCCTCCCCAACATCACCTTCGGGCAAGGGGATGGAACGGACTTCCTGTACCGGCACCCTGAGGTATGCCCCGGGCCGACTCTCGGCAGTGGGTTCTTCCCTTGAGGCCATCATCCATCTCCTTATCAGCCCAGTTACTCCAGGTTGCCCTAATCCTAGTATAGGGAGGTAACCCTGTCCACCGAGAACAAGGAGAGCCAGCGTTTCGTGCCTGGTGGTTTGGCGGTAAACCTGGCAGGGCAGGCCGGCGTGTCTGTCCTGGTCGGACGGCAATATCGCTTGCATTGGAACCCTTGCCCAGGCAGGGTACTTGCGGTTGTCATTCCCCCGGCGCCGGGGTAACATCCCCTTTGGCGCATTCACCCGCATTTCTTAAATACCAGATTCAGGAGGCAGGATGGTTCAGGCAGCAATTGATGGGTATTTTTCCACCAACGGCATCAGGCTGCACTTCCGAGACTGGGGCGGCGTCGGACAATCCGTTATACTGCTGCACGGTCTGGCCTCATCCTGCCACATATGGGACCTGGTAGCTCCCAGACTGGTCGAAGACTTTTCCGTAATCGCCATCGACCAGCGAGGGCATGGCCTCAGCGACAAGCCCGAATCGGGTTACGACTTTGCCAGCGTTAGCAAAGACCTTCTCGGCGTCATACAGGCCCGGGGACTGGAGCGTCCCATTATAGTCGGCCATTCCTGGGGCGCCGATGTGGCCCTGGAGTTCTCGGTGGCCTATCCCGACATAGCCAGCGGCATTTGCTTTGTGGACGGTGGCATGATCGAGCCCTCCGCCCGCCCCGGTATGACCCAGGAGAAAGCCCGCGAGGACATGGCCCCTCCCGTGTTTTCCGGCATGACTTCGCTGGCCCTCAGGGAGCGGTTCCACAATCGGGTTCGCCCTTTCCCCCTTCCTCCGGAATTTGACCAGATTTTGATGTCCAACTTTGAAGCCCTTGAGGATGGCACCGTGCGCACTCGCCTCAGCCGCGAAAACCACCTGAGGATTATCGACGCCCTCTGGGACCATCACCCTACGCAGCTTTATCCACAGGTTCCCTGCCCAACTTTAATGCTTCCGGCCCGCATGGCCAACGACGACTCGGTGGCCGAACGTACCTTCCGGCGCGAGGAATCGGTGGCCAAAGCGCAGGAGTTGCTTGCCGCGGTCAAGGTAGTCTGGTTGGAAGACAGCATCCACGACGTGCCCGTCCAGCGCCCTGAATTGGTGGCTGAAACCATCAGGGGCAGCATCTTATCGGGTTTCCTGGGAGACTCTCACTCTTCGGATTGAGCTATAGAGCAGAGTCATTGATTGCTCTTGTCTGCGTCGGGCGAATTCCAGGTAAGTCGAAGTGGCAACGAAATCTAGTCTTATGTTAGAGTTTCCAAGTGCGGAACGCTGTACCTGGATTGGTGCTGGAATGAAGACCTACGTATTCCGAGTTGTAGTAGAGCCTGATGAAGACCGTTGGGTATCGCATTGTCCCGCGCTGGAACAGTTTGGTGCGGCCACATGGGGATATTCTGAGGAAGAGGCCCTCAAGAACATTCGCGAAGTTGTAGAGATGGTCGTAGCTGAACTTGCGGAGGACAATCTTCCCATTCCTGAAGGGCCATCGGAAGACGTAACTATCTATTCGACCGAGCATCGAGTAGCTATTCCAGTATAGAATGCCCATTGATTTGAGCAGGGTACGTACCCTGACTGCTCGTCAGATAGTCAGCGCGTTGATTCAGGATGGGTTCGTCCTGCGCAGGCAAAGCGGCAGCCATAGGCGTTACCAGCATCCGGACGGTCGCCGCGTTACCGTCTCATTTCACAGCCAGGGACAAACCTTCCGCGCTGCCATTCTTCGTCGTATGATTCGGGACCAGGCCAGGTGGACTGGCGAAGACCTGGCTAGGCTGGGACTCTTGTGATGAAACCTGGCAAGGGCTTTTTATTCAGCTCTTCGTAGCTAAACAGTATTCTTACCGCTAAAGGGGGTATCAACAGCATGACAACCGCCGGTACCGGCAATTACACCTACGAACTCATTCAGGACTGGCCCAAACTTCCCGAGGGAGAATCCCTGGGCATAGTCAGCGCCGTGGCCACCGATTCCCAGGACCGCGTCTATGTTTTCCAGCGGCAGGACCCGCCGGTTATGGTCTTTGATTCCGACGGCAACTATCTCAACTGCTGGGGTATCGGCGCCATTGCTGACCCTCACGGCATTACCATCGTTGACGACATCGTTTACATAACCGATCGCTCCGACCAGGTGGCGGTCAAGTTCACCCTTGACGGCAAGCCCTTGCAGGTCATCGGAGAGCGGGGCGTTTTCTCCGATACGGGCTGCGAAACTCCTGGCGACTTTGTCCCCAGGGCAGCCGGCCCCTTCAACTACCCCACCGAGATGGTTCCCAGCCCCTCCGGCGACATTTACATTTCCGATGGCTACCGCAACGCCCGGATGCATCGCTTCACCTCCGATGGCCAGTTGATCGCCTCCTGGGGCCAGCCAGGCAAGACCGAACCCGGTCATTTCCACCTGCCCCACAGCTGTCTGGTGGACCCCGACGGCAAGGTCTATGTTTGCGACCGCGCCAACCGCCGGGTGCAGATTTTCTCTCCTGATGGCGAGTACATTACCGAGTGGACCAGCGGCATGGGCGGCCCCGACGACATTTCCCGCGACAGCGACGGGATATTCTACATAGTCGAGCAGGAAGTGGACGGCGTTCCTCACGTGAGCATCTGGGAGCCCGATGGCACCCTGATCACCCGTTGGGCCATCCGCCACGCCCACGGAATGTGGGTGGACTCCAAGGGCGACATCTACCTGGGTCTTACCACCGACCACAGCGTGGACAAGTGGGTGCGCCAGCGGTAATCCACCCTGGAATCCGGTAAGGGCGGGTGTCGGACCCGCCCTTCGCATCTCACAATTTGAGGAGGCGCTCTGATGACCTTAGTCAACACCGACAAGCACGATTACGACCTGGTTCAGGACTGGGCGCGCCTGCCCGATGGCTGGACTTTTGGCGTGGTAAGTTCTGTGGCGACCGACTCTCAGGACCGGGTTTACGTTTACCAGCGGAAGGATCCCCCCATCGTCGTATTCGACAGCGAGGGCAACTACGTAGATTCCTGGGGCATCGGCGCATTCAATCTGCCCCACGGCTTCTGCATCGTCGATGACGTCATCTACCTGACTGACCGGGAAGACTCGGTGTGCCTCAAGTACACCCTGGACGGCAAGCCCCTGATGGTGATTGGGGACCGGGGCGTCCACTCCGACACCGGTTGCGAGGAGGCTGGCGCGTTGGTTCCCCGTGCCGCCGGGCCCTTCAACTTCCCCTCGGAAATGTTCCCTGCCCCTTCTGGAGACATTTACGTCTCCGATGGTTACCGCAACAGCCGCGTGCACCGTTTCAGCGGCGACGGTCGTCTCATCGCCTCCTGGGGCCAGCCGGGCAAGGGTGGTCCGGGCGAGTTCCACCTGCCCCACAGCTTGCTGATTGACGAAGAAGGGCTGATTTACGTCTGTGACCGGGAGAACAGCCGGGTTCAAGTCTTCACCGCCGAGGGCGAGTTCCTTCAGATGTGGACCGACATGACCCGCCCCAACGACATTTCCCAGACCACCGACGGCAGTTTCTGCATCGCCGAATCATCCCTGGAGGGTTCGACCCCGGGCATAAGCATTCGGGGTCGGGACGGTAGCATACAAGCCCGGTGGGACTCCCGCTCCGCCCACGGCCTCTGGGTTGACAGCCAGGACAACGTTTACCTGGCCCTGACCGGCGCCATGAGCGTGGACAAGTACATTAAACGGTAAGGCTCGCCGACACCCCAAGATGCGTATGGGCGCCCCTACAAGGGGCGCCCTTTTGCTTCGGAATGGACTATTGTTGGGGAACGGGCAGGCACAAGCGTTGCCCTGCAAATATCCGGGAAATGCCTACCGGGGAAACGCCTCCCTTACTCCGCCGTCCACCGGAATCATCGCCCCGGTGGTCTTGGCCGAACGGGCTGAGGCCAGGAACAGTACCGTCTCCGCCACGTCCTCGGCGAACACTCGCGCCTTCAGCAAGTTTCGCTGGCGATAGAAGTCTTCCAGCCCCTCCACGGTAACCCCGTGGGCCGACGCCCGATCCTCCCTGAGTTCCTGCGACCATAGCTGCGAACCCTGGAAAATCGCGTCCGGGTTGACCACGTTCACCCGGATGCCATGCTGGCCGTTCTCCAAAGCCAGCACCCGGGCCAGTTGCACCTCCGCCGCCTTGGCCACGCTGTAGGCCCCAAACTCCGCCCCCGGAGCCGGCACATTCTTGGTGCCGATAAACACCAGGCTGCCGCCCAGTCCCTGCTCCTTCATAAGCTTGACCGTTTCCGCCGAAACCAGGAAGTGTCCCGTGGTGTTGATGTCCAGGGAACGCTGCCAGTCGGCCAGGGACAGGTCATCTATGGCTCCCACCGGCGCAATGCCGGCGTTGGAAACCAGGATGTCCAGGCCTCCGTAAGTCCGCCTCAGCGACTGAAAGACGTCGGCCACCTGGGCCGGGTCAGCCACGTTCATGGGCAGGGCTGCGGCGCGTTCGGGGCCGGCGTTGCGGTTAATGCCGGCAGCCACGTCCTGCGCCCCCTCGGCGTCCAGGTCAGTGACTATCACGTGGGCGCCCTCGTTGGCCAGACGTTCCGCAATCACCTTCCCGATTCCGCTGGCCGCTCCGGTAACCAGGGCTACCTGCCGGGCCAGTTCCTTCTCCGGTGGCGCCAGGGTCAGCTTGTAAAGCTCCAGGGGCCAGTACTCAGCATCGTAGGCATCCCTGGGGGTCAGGGACGTGTAATCGCTGACCGACTGTGCCGTGCGCAGAACGTTTATCGTATGGTGGTAAATATCATTGGTTATCAGCGAGGCCCGGGCATCCCTGCCCGTGGTCCACATGCCCACCCCGGGCAGCAGTATGACCCGTGGGTATGGGTCCAGCATCGAATCATCGCCGGTGGTGTGCTGCTGGTACCAGGCAGCGTACTCCTCGGCATAGGCGTCCATGCCCCGCCGGAGTTCCTCTTTCACTGCCTCCACGTCTTCAGGGTCTGCCACATCCAGCCACAGCGGCTTTCGCTTGGTGTGGATCAGGTGGTCCGGAGTGGCCGGGCCAATGGCGCTCAATCCCTGGCCCCCTTCGGAACCGGTAAATTCGAGCACGTCCTCGGCGTCGTCAAAGCGCAAAACAGACCGTCGCTGCTGGCTGACCAGTCCCCGCAGAGTTGGCGCCACCGCCGCCGCGATTTCCCGCCGTCGGTCCGGCGCCAGGGGATTGCGCTGCCACCCACCGAAAAATTTACCGTCTCCCGAAGCGGCGAACTCCTCAGCCCTGGTGACCAGGTCAATATGCCGGTCGTATGCTTCCCTGGGATCGTTGCCCCAGGTGAACAGGCCATGGTTGACCAGCACCACGCCGTCCAGGCTGGGCGCTTCCTTTACCGCCAGCCCCACCAGCTTGGAAAGCTGGAATCCGGGACGCAGGTACTCCACTATGCCTATGTTGTCGCCATAGACCTTCTTCAGAATGTCGTCGGCGTCCCGGTTATTGGTAAGCCCCACCACCGCGTCGGCGTGAGAGTGGGCCACGCTGTGAAATGGCAGAAAAGCGTGCAGCAGGGTTTCTATGGATGGCCGGGGCGAGTTGGGGTCCAGGATGCACCGGTCCAGGTAGTCCACCATGTCCTCATCAGACATCTGTTCCCGCTCAAATACGGGCAATACCTTCTCCAGTTCCAGCCGGGGGAACTGCCACCGCTCCATGGACTTCAGGTCTGACCCCGACCCCTTTATCCTCATCACCTCCACGTCCCGACCCAGAAAGTCCTTTTCCATTATCTTGATGGAGGTGTTGCCGCCGCCCCAGACCACCAGCGATGGGTCGGCCCCAATGAGCCGGCTCATGTAAACCAGTTTGTCTAGTTCGTCCAGCGACTGTGCCTCGCCATCCGACCACAGGTTCTTCATAGCTTTTGTCCTGATACTTTGTTTGAAACATTGAATGACAGGATATGCAGGGCCATTAGTCGCACGAACTAAACCCCAATATCCTGTCCATCCTGTCCATCCCTGTGAATTTACCCGGTCGTCTCAATCCCCAGCAGCTTTTCCAGGTTCTTCCACAGGATCATGTCCTTTTCTTCCTGGGTTACGCTTTCCAGGCTCTGCAGCCAGCCCGTCGGCGAAGGATCCCACGGCACAAAGGGGTAGTCGCTGCCCAGCACCACCCGCTCAATGCCCACCTGGTCAATCAGGAATCGCAGTGAGCGCTCGCTCATCACTACAATGTCGTAGTAAATCCTGCTCTGGTAGTAGCTGGGTGGTCGCGTGATGTTCACCCGGGCTTCCGACCGCACCTTCCAGCCCCGGTCCAGTCGTCCCATGCCGAAGCAGGCGGGACCGCCGCCGTGGGCCACGCAGACCTTCAGGTCAGGGCAGTTCTCCATCACTCCGCCGTATATCAGCGCAGCCACCAGCAGCGTGTCCTCCACTGGCACCCCTACGCAGTTGGGCAGGGCGTACTTGTTCGTCCGCTCCAGCATCAGGTTGTGCTGGGGCTGGGGATGGTAGAACAGGGTGGCGCCCATGGACTCGGCCGCCTTGAAGAAGGGCAGAAACTCCGGTTCATCCCAGGTCCGGCCGTTGACCACCGTGTCCAGCTCGGCGCCTTTCAGCCCCAGGGTGTTGACGGCCCGGTCCAGTTCGGCAATGGCGGCGTCCACGTCCTGCATCGGCAGAGCGGCCATTCCGGCCAGCCGGGTGGGGGACTCGTTCACGAAGGCGGCAATGTCGTTGTTGACTTCCTGTGCGTGGGCTATGCCGTCCGGCGTGGAAAGGTGATAACCGAAAACTGGCGTGTGCAATGAGACCAGTTGGACTTCGGTGCCCAGTTGGTCCATGTCTGCCACCCGCTCCTCGGGCGTGTACTTGCACTTGGGATGAATGTTTACGATCTTGCCTTCTCGAACGAAAATATTGCGCTTTTCTTCGTTCGTGTACCTCATGCCGTACCACTCCTGGCCGGCGTCCAGGGTCTTCAGCATGGTCGGAGTAAAGGTATGGGCGTGGATGTCAATGCTGCGCATCCGAAATCCTCCAATGGGCGGTGGGTAGGTCCAGGTTTCCGCTGAACGTGGCGTCCCAGGGCTAAAGGTCCAGCAAACTCTCCAGGTTCTTCCACAGGATCAGGTCCTTCTCTTCCTGGGTAATGCTGTCCAGGCTCAATATCCAGGAAACAGGCCAGTCGAATTCCATATCGTAGGGCCAGTCTGTGCCGAAGAGGACCCGGTCTGCCCCCACGGTATCAATCAGGAACCGCAGGGACTCTTCGGTGTAAACGATGCAGTCGTAGTGAAAACGCCGCAGATACTCGCTGGGCGGCAGGGTGGCTTTGGTCGGTGACTCCGGCAGGCCTCGCCAGCCCCGGTCAATGCGGCCGATGTTATAGCAGGTGTACCCGCCGCCGTGGGACAGGCAGATCTTCAGGTCCGGACAGGCGTCCATAACCCCGCCCATCACCAGCGAGCAAAAGGTAATGGTCCGGTCGGCCAGGTTCCCCACGCTGTTGGGCAGGTGATAACGCTTGGTCCGGTAGTCCACCAGCGTATCGTCGCCCTGGTGGAACAGAATAAAGGCCCCCATCTGCTCGGCGGCCTTCCAGAAAGGCAGGAACTCCGGCTCGTCCAGCAGCTTGCCGTTGACCTTGTCGTCGATCATGGCGCCCTTGAAGCCCATGGTAGTCATAATGCGTTCAAGTTCCGCAATAGCGGCGTTGACGTCCTGCATCGGCAGTGTGCCCAGCCCGGCAAATCGTTCCGGCCAGGCCTTTACCATATCCGCGATTTCGTTGTTGGAGTCCCGGGAGGTGGCAGCGGCAACCGAGGCGTCCAGCCCGTAGTTGTAGAAACCGGAGTAGGGGGAAAGGACGTGCACGTCCACTCCCAGCGAGTCCATGTCCGCCATTCGCTCTTCAGGAGTCCATCGGGCCTTGGGCGGCAGCCCTCCCCTTCGGTCTCCTATAATTGCTATTTCGCGACCCCGCGCGTCCTGCTCGCGGCGCAGGCTGTGCCAGTCGCCGCCATTTTCCGTGGACTTCCAGAAACATTGGGGGGTCAGGTGGGCGTGAATATCGATACTTCGCATGGTCGTCTTCTCCGGCGGCTGACAGTCCAAAAGGGGCAAAGTGTGCGGTCAACAAATGGGTTCGCGGCCTACTCCGCGAACGGGCCAAACGTAGCACAAGGGTAAGGCCCTGTCAATTTGAACATCCCTGCTATCAACGGCGCACATCAGGCCCTCTCTTCAAGAATCCCCAGGGTCACACCAGGGTCTTTCGATTTTCCAAGATGTCCCTTCCCCCTTGATGGGGGAAGGTTAGGATGGGGGTGAAAGTGCAAGGCAATGAGTCATCTGGCCGAAGAACGCCCCCCTCACCCTAACCCTCTCCCGCCAGGATAGAGGGAAAATCGAAAGACCCTGAGGGTCAGACCCAAGTATCTTCCTATCTCCCCAGCCGAACACTCCACCTGCAAGATCACCCCTCTCCTGGTGGGAAAGGGGCCGGGGGTGAGGGCATCCCCCACTGACACCACCCCCTTCCCCTCCTGGCTAACCCACCCCTACCATCAAAAGACAATACCCAAACATCCCCCCTCTCCCATAGGAAGATGGGCCAGGGGTGAGGGCTCCCCAAATACAAACCATGTCATCCTGAGCGAAGCCGAAGGATCTAAAATCCATGCCACATACCATGCCCAGCCAACCGCAACCAACATCAATCCCGAAATTCACTCCTCGCCCTATGGGAGAGGGGCCGGGGGTGAGGGCAACCCCCCCACCCCCTTCCCCTCCTGGATTACCCACCCCTACCATCAATAGATAATAAACAACACAAGATCACCCCTCTCCTGGCGGGAGAGGGGCCGGGGGTGAGGGCGCCCTCCTTCACAGGCAAGCTGGCAATGAAAGCATGACCCTTTCAAAAGCCAGTCAGTCTCACCCGCACCCAGCTACAAAATAACCGGAAATGCAAGGAAATGGCAGGAAAAAACAATTTTCACCCCGACCCGGTTGCATTGGTGAGGTCGCCCCTCCGAAGCCCACGAAGCGGAGGCCACTCCGGCAATTGCCCTATCACTACGGATAACGTATATTGACCTTGCAACCACCCAGGCAAGGAGGTCTCGGGATGCGCATACTGTTAATCGCCACCAACAGGCACAACCGTCTGGTTAGCCGGATGAACGCCCAGCCCCTTCCCATTGGAATGGCTTACGTGGCGGGTCACCTCGACCCCGAACGTCACCAGCTAAAGGTACTGGACCTCATGTTCTCCGACGACTATCTTGCCGAGGTAGAGGAAGCCGTTCACCAGTTCCAGCCCGAACTGGTCGGTTTGTCACTGCGCAACCTGAGCAACCACAGTTACCTGGACCCACAATGGGCCTTGCCTGTCACCAGGAACGTTATCGACAAGGTTCGCGAAACCTCCTCCGCTCCCATAGTGTGTGGCGGCCCCGCCTTCAGTCTGCTTCCCACCGAATGCTTCGCCTACCTGGAACCGGACCTCGGTGTGGCTGGCGATGCCGGCGAGACCTTTGCCGAACTGGCCGGCCGCATAGAGATAGGCGAACCCTCCTATCTTGACCTGCCAGGCCTGGTGTACCGCAATGAGTCCGGCATCCAGTTCAACGGCATGCGCTGCCGGTCTGACTTCTCAATGCCGCCCAGGTTCGACGAACTGGACATGGAGAAGTATCGCCTGGCCGGCTTCGGCGTAGGTATAGTCACCAAGCTGGGTGACTTTAACTACCCCACATCACCTGGCTCCGAACCGGCGGAGCGCAGCGCGTGGCGGGTAATCCGGCCCATTGAAGAGGTTGTCCAGGAAGTCAAAGACATGGAAGCCCGCTTCCGCCTCCGCAAGGTCCATTTCATCGACAACGGCTTCAACATTCCCATCGCCCATGCCAAGCAACTGTGCCAGGCTCTGTCCGAGGCTGACATTGGCGTCCATTGGACCACCGGTCTCGCGCCCTACAGTTGCGATTCAGAACTGGTCGGGATGATGAAAGACGCCGGCTGCGTCCTGGTAATGATGGGAAACATGAGGGGAGACAGTCACGACGGCGCCACCCTGGGCGAGAGAATGGAACCCATGCTGGAGACCTGCCGGACTTGCGAGGAGGGTGGCCTCAACTACACCATCGCCCAGCGTTTTGGTGAACCCGGCGAGACCAGGGAGTCGGTGGAAGAGAAACTGGCCTTCCTTCGCAACATTCAGCCTTCAATGGCGAATCTGCGGGTCGGCGTGAGCATCATGCCCAGCACCCTGGAGGCACAGCTGGCGGTCGAGGAAAACCTGGTGGCGGACGAGAGCGAACTCATCCGACCCACCTTTTATATCGCCCCCGATGTTCGGGAATGGATAGTTGACCATCTTAAAGAGGCCGCCGCCGACCAACCCCGGTGGAACCTCTTGTAACGATGATCCCAGTCAGGGAAGTTAATCCCCTTGACCCGTCATACCGGCGAAAGCCGGTATCCAGGCTTCATCCCATAGGAGAGCCAACCCGCGCCTGATCTGGTTCCAGAAACCAGTACCCAAATTCTTGATTATTCGTGCCCGTTAGTGGATGAACAATAACCGGAGGAGACCTTGGAACCCACCAGCAAGTATTTCTCGGCCAACAGCATAACTCTGCACTGCCTCTCCTGGGGCGATCCGTCCAATCCACCGCTGATAATGACCCACGGTATTGGCCTGTGTGCCATGGTGTGGCGTCCCCTGGCGGAAGATCTGGCCCGTGACTACCACGTCTTGTCCCTGGATTTGCGGGGCCACGGCGACACCGACAAGCCTGGCGGCTACACCTTTGATAACATGGCCGAGGATGTTGTTGGCCTGGTGCAGGCTCTGAATCCTTCCCAGCCTCCCTACGCCATCGGCCATTCTGCCGGTGGAATGACCATCATGATCGCCAACCATAAAGCCCCAGGCACGATGGGCCCCACCGTACTGGTGGACACCCGCGTGGGTCCCGCCCTGGAGGTCTATAACCCGGAGGAGCGCGAGGAAAGAATGAACCGCACCCGCAACAAGCGGGCTGTATGGGAGTCCCGCGAGGTGATGTACGACGCCTATCGCAACCGCCGGGTCTTTAGCACCTGGACCGATGATGCCGTCCGGGACTACATCTACGGAGGCACCAGTCTGCTGGACGACGGCAAAGCCGAACTGAAGTGCCCCACTGAGGTCGAGGCTATCTACTACGAAGCCCGGCACTCCCTGAATCCCACGCCGTACTTGAAGGGCCTCGGCGGTGAATACCTGCTGCTGCTGGGCAACACCGGCAACTACCCGGACGAAGGCGCCCGCAACAGCGACGAGATCAAGTACTTCCTTAACGAAGTGAAGGGCGCTCGGATGGAGACCCTGCCCAAGGGTTCCCACTTCGTGGCCATGGAAGACCCGGACATGGTGCTGGCTTCCGCGCGCCGGTACCTGGACAGCCACCGCCTGGGCGGCAACTGATTCCCGACAACCACTGGACTAGCGCCGGTATTCCTACCGGGAACCGGCCACGTCCACCGACACCACGTCAATTCCGTGGTACTTCTGGTGCCGCACCGACGATGCGTAGTGCCTCAGCAGCCTGAATGAAATCTCCCGTACGTCGGGAACATCCGAGGGTTCCTGCAGGTAGGTAAGCTGGTCTTCCAGGTTGTCGCCCTCGTGACCGGACACAAACTCCAGCTCCGCCCCGCCCGAGGTATGGCGTATCTTGACCATCAACCGTCGCGGCCTGGTATCTTCCTCATCGTCCGCTTCCGAAGTGACGCTGTGCAGGGTTTCCTCTCCTACCAGCGCCAGCCGGTGCGTTGATTCCTCGTTCCACCCCGCCCTCGATGCAAACTGGTTCAGGAACTCTCGCAGCTTTGGTAAGGCCTCTTCGTTCACCCCCAACTCCAGCTTACGGCGCCGGGCTGAGGTAAGCTCCAGGAAGGCTACCATTACTACCGCCGCAATGGCGCCGGAAGTCATTCCGTTTCCCAGCAATACCCCCAGGAATCCCTGTCCCAGCATGTCGCCGAATATCCACTGGTTCTGAAACCCTGTGCCCAGCCAGAAGGCCACACCGGCAATGGTGGCCTTGCGGTGGTCCACTCCATCCTGGATGACAATCTTCATCCCCTGAACGAACAGCAGCCCTAGCAGAACCGTAATGTACGCCGCGGCTACCGGGGTTGGTATGGCGATAATCACAGCAGCCACCTTGGGGAAGAACGCTACGGCGGCAATGAGTACCCCAATGTAGATCCCCACCCTTCGGGACCCTATCCCGGTGACTTCCGCCAGGGAAATGCTGGTGGAGTAGGTGGTGTTGGGCAGCGTACCCACAAGGCCCGACAGCAGGTTGCCGGTACCGTCCGCGTTCAACGCTCCCTGCACCACCCTAAAGTCCGTGGCTCGCCGCCGCCTCTGGGAAACCCGCTGGATGGCAACGCCATCTCCGATGGTCTCAATCGCCCCCACCAGGGTAACAATGATGAAAGCTGGCAGCAGCGCCCAGAACTTGTGGTCTGGCGTCAAATCCAGCCCGGGCCACGAACTGAAGGCCACCCCGAACCACGGGGCATCCACAATCGGCTGAAAGTCATACATCCCGAAGGGCGCGCCCACTGCGGAACCCACAACTATGCCTATGATCGGAGACCACAGTCGAAGCTGCGCCGGACCCCGCAGCACCAGGCCGGTTACTATGAGAATGGTGAGCCCTGCAGCCAGTGGGGCCGCCGCACCGTGAGTACCCTCCGGCACATCGGTAAGCGAGTCAAACACCACCGGAAAGACCGTGGCCGCGATCAGCATGATCACGGTCCCGGTAACCACAGGCGTGAAGATTCTCCTGAGCACCGACAGGCGGTAAGCCAGCAGAAACTGGAACAGCGAGGATATTACTATCAGGCTTGCCATTGTTGCCGGCCCGGCGGTCGTCAGGGCGGCAATGCATACTGCAATGAATGCCCCCGAGGTTCCCATGAGCAGGACATGGCCCGACCCGAACCGTCCTAAGCCTGCGGCCTGCAGGATAGTTGTCAGTCCACTTACCAACAGCGCGCCAAAAGCCCCCCAGACGATCAGTTCCTGGGGTTGGTCGGCAATACGCAGCACGATAACCACGGTCAATACTACCGGAGTGATCATCAGGATCGTGGCCTGCGCAGCAGCCCCCAGCGCGATAAGCGGCGGCGGGCTCTCGTTGGGTTCGTAACGGACGTGTTCGTTAATGTCGGTGGCGGCCAATTAACAACTCCTCCAGTGGGCTCCCTAACCGGGGGTAGCCCAAGAATTGGTACATTATATCAAAGGATTGTAGCTATTAGCGGCCACCTGGATTCGGTTTGCGCAGTTGCGAATCATATGGTTTGGCTAACCGGTCACCCAGGGGCCGACCCGGGCGCCTGCCCTGCCCTGACCAGCAAGTCAACCACAATTGAGTGGGCCTGCTTTAACCAGTTGCATCGCTTCCGGAGGAAATTATTGGTATATTTAGCTGGACTCCAACTGAAGGAGAAATATATGACACCCAAAGGATCTGAAATCAATGCTGGCCGTAACAGTTCAGCCGGCGATGTTGACTACTTTGACGCCATAGTGATCGGCGCCGGCGTTACGGGCCTCTACCAGCTTTACTGCCTGCGAAACATCGGGATGAAGGTGAGAGTGTTCGAGGATGGAGATGGCGTGGGCGGCACCTGGTACTGGAATCGGTACCCTGGCGCTCGTTTCGACTCGGAGAGCTACACCTACGGCTATTCCTTCTCCGAGGAACTGCTCCAGGAATGGGACTGGAAGGAACTTTATTCCGGTCAGCCCGAGAACGAACGCTACCTGAACTACGTTGCCGACAAGTTCGATCTGAAGCGTGACATTCGCTTCAATTCCAGGGTGGCTTCCTGCACTTTCGAGGAGGACCGCAACACCTGGCTGGTGGAAATAGCCGATGGCCACCTGGCTCGCGCGCCCTTCCTGGTAACGGCCGTGGGCCTCCTCTCCGCCCATTACGTCCCCGACTTCGAAGGCCTTGAAGATTTCCAGGGTCAATGGTGCCATCCTGGCCGCTGGCCGAAGGAAGGAATGGACCTGGCCGGCAAGCGGGTGGGTGTCGTCGGCACCGGCGCCACGGCTGTTCAGCTCATTACCGAAATAGCCAGGGAAGTGGGGCACCTCACCGTCTTCCAGCGCACCCCCAACTTCTGCGCCCCTCTACGCAACCGGCCAATTACCGACGAGATGATGCGGGAAATCAGGGACAACTATCCGGAGATTTTCCGTCGATGCAGCGAGACGGCCGGCTCCTTCATGCACCTGTTCGATCCCCGTTCCGCAATGGAAGTGTCGGACGAGGAAAGGCAGGAACAATACGAGCGGCTGTGGCAGGAACCCGGATTTTCCAAGTGGCTTTCCAACTTCTACGACGTAATGCTGCCCGGCGAGTCCAACGAGGACTACGCTGAATTCGTCCGCAGCAAAATTCGTGAGCGCGTCCACGACCCGGAAGTCGCGGAGATGCTGGTCCCCAAGGACCACATGTTCGGGTCCAAGCGCCTTCCCTGCGAGAGCGGCTACTACGAGGTCTATAACCGGGACAACGTACTGCTGGTCGACGTCAGGAAGGCTCCCATCCAGCGCATAACCCCCACCGGCCTGCAGACTGCCGAAGCCGAGTATGAACTTGACGTCATCATCTTCGCCACTGGTTACGACGCCGTCACCGGTTCCCTTAACCGCATCAATGTCCGGGGAATCGGTGGGCAGCTATTGACGGACAAGTTTGCCAACGGGCCCCGCACCTACCTGGGCATCCAGAGTAGTGGTTTCCCCAACATGTTCACCATCAACTCCGCTTCAGTGGGCAACTTTGTCCGGGCCGCCGAACCCCTGGTGGATTGGGTAACCGATTGCATCCGCTACGTGCGCGAGAATGAATACGTCCGCATTTCGCCAACCCTGGATGCCGAAGACGAGTGGGTCAACCACGTCAACGAGGAAGGCTCCAAAATTCTCCGCTCCCAGGCCAATTCCTGGTACGTCGGGGCCAACATTCCCGGCAAGGCCCGCGCCCTGCTGACCAGCCCCGACACCGCTCCCATAATGCGGGCCAAGCGCGCCGATGTAGCTGCCAACGGTTACGAAGGGTTCCTGCTGGAGTGACCGCTGTTCGAGGGCAACGTTCTTGATGATGAGAATTACCGGTCAAATGCACAAACTGCCAACCTTAAGAAACCGAAAGAGTAGCCATATTAAGGCCGGTCTGCTGGCCCTGATGGCCTGCCTGCTGTTGGCTGGATGCCAGGGTGACAATGGTTCCGGCGCCAGCGGTACCGAAGGGGAGGGAACGACGTCGGAGCTGAGCCGCGCCGCCATGGCCCAAGAAGGAGAAGAGCTGTTCAACGCCAATTGCTCCGCCTGCCACGGGCTTGAAGCGGCCGGTACCAATTTGGGCCCAACGTTGATTCACCGGGTTTACCATCCGGGCCATCACCCCGACGCCAGTATCCACAACGCGGTAAAGGTAGGTGTGCGTCAGCATCACTGGACCTTCGGTAATATGGCTCCCGTTGCCGGTTTGAAGGAACCTGACGTGGACAACATTATCTGCTACGTCCGCCGCCTCCAGCGGGAGAATGGCATTTTCGAAGGAAATGACTTCCCCACCGCGTGCTAAGCGCAGACGGTTGCCACCAGGGATTGGCAGGCCTTGGCTTTGTAGTCGGGCAAGGGGGCAACGAAATAGCAGGAGGCGAAGGGGGAGATTGGTGGGCCGGACTGGACAAAATCAAGAACCGAGGCCGATTCTGACGTCACCCCGTCCTGCGGCATGGGGATGGTGTACGTCAGAACCGCCTCGTCCTCCACGATCTCGATCCCCTGCACGAAGTTGCGGATCAGGGCCTTCCGCTCCGGGAACGTCCCTTCCATCAGGAACTCCCGGAAGTCTGACACGTACCCCTTGATCTCCTTTGAGGTGGGCAACTCCGCCCGCCGCTGCTCAAGCTGGGCCTCGGCCCCTTCCCGCGCCGCCACCAACTGGTCCTGGCGGCTCTTCAGGGCTAGGATGCGGGGCGACAGCGCCTCGATGGGCAACTGTTTCGTCTCCAGCGCCTGGTAGAGGTTCTCAAGGCGAGTATCCACGTCGCTCAACTCGCTGTTGATGGCGGTCAGCCGTCCGTTGACCTCACCGGCCAGGTTGTCGATCTCCTCGGCCACCAGAGTCACCAGCTCGGTGATGGTCTCCTCGGTGAGAATCCGCTCCCTCACCTTCTCGATGACCAGGTCCTCAACCTTGCTGGCGTTCAGGTACTTCCCATTGCTGCACGCTCCCGCTCCCTCCCGGAACAGGCTGGCGCAGACGTAGTAGGCGAACTGGCCGCTCTTGGCGCCCTGGGCCGAATAGGGCTTGCCGCACACCCCGCAGCGGAGCAGGCCGCTCAGGAGATACTGGCTGCCGACCCGTCCGGGCCGCTGCTTAGCCGGCGCCCGCTCGTGGAGGGCTTGCTGCACCGCCTCGAAAGTTTCCCTGGAAACCAGGGCGGGCCAGGCGTTCTCCACCCGCACCGGTTCCCCCGCATTCTCGTTCTTGCTCTTGACGCCCCAGACGGCGGCGCCGGTGTAGGCTTCGTTGGTCAACAGGTAGTGGACCACGTTCTTCTGCCAGCGGCGTCCCCGGTTGGTGATGCCCCTGCCGTTCAGCTCCTTGCAGATTTCCATCAGCCCGTTGCCCCTACGGGAACTCTCGAATATCTCCTTGACGATAGGCGCGGCCACCGGGTCGATCTCCAGGGTAGGGCGGTCCTTCACCCCGTCGCTGACCTTGACGCGGTTGTAGCCAAAGGGAGCGCGGGACGCCAGGAAGAAACCCCGGGACGCCGCCTCCCGCATTCCCCGCTTTACTTCTTCGGCAAGATTTTCGCTATAGAACTCGTCCACGGACTCGATGATGGCCTCCATCAGCTTGCCGGTGGGGGAGTCGTCGGCGTGCTCGGTAATGGACACCACCCGAATGCCCTTGCGCCGCAGCATGGACTTGAAGGCCACGGCGTGCTCCCGCTTGCGGGTGAACCGACTGAATTTCCAGACGAGAATCACCTCAAACGGCGCCTTCGCCTTACCGCCCTCGTCGATCATGTTGCGGAACTGGGGCCGGTCGGCGATCCTGCCGCTCTCGGCCTCGTCCACGTACTCGCGGGCCACGGAGTAGCCGTTGCTCTTGGCGTACTCCCTGAGCGCCCGTAGCTGCGCGGCCACGGACAGGTCCACGTCCTGACGGTCGCTGGAGACCCGGGCGTAGAGGGCCGCCGGGGTCAGGGGTTGAAACTGCTTTTTCATGTCGCCCTCCAAATATTACTGGGTCTTACTCACTATCATGACTCATCAAGGGAGCTGTTGTCAAGGAGTACAACCAAATCTGAGACACTCCGTGTTGTTTGCGGGAAGCTTACGCTATCCAGTCGAATGGCATTTCAGTCCGAGTGCACCCCATTCCCCGCCGCTCGAATCGCCTCGAATTGCTTCCTGTAGGCGAACACCAACTGCTTCTTCGCGGGGGACAGGTCTGCTGCCCAGCAGCTACCCGCGCCAAATTCCGCAGTCTCAAACGCCTCAAAATCACCGGGGGCTTTCTCTGCTTCCTCCTTCCAAGACGCGGACGCTTGCATGGAGTAGTGGGGAACGGCATAGAGAGGTCTGCCGGTCTCTCGTTGCAGGTCGTGCCTCTGCATGAATTTCTTCACCTGCTTGCCGATGGCGATGACCGGAGCACCGGGTTTTCCCACAATGGCAATCTCTTCCAACAGCAGCGGGTACCATTCCTCATACCGGCGGTCACGGTCAAGAGCCGCAACCGCCACCGGCATTGCACCCTTCGACAAGTCCGTCATGTGGCACGTCTGTCCGAGTTGGAGGAGGAACCGATCTATGGAGAGCAGGAAGAGAGACAGTGTGTCGCTTTCTTTGCCGGACAATGTCCTGCCGGAAAGGGAGGAGTTCCGAAATCCCTCTTGCACCTTCTTCCGCGCGGCTTCGATGCTGTTGGCCCATCCAAAGCTGGGCTCCATTCCGACAATCACGTAGTCTACCCAGGACTCCGGCTCCACACAGGGCAAATAGATGCCCCAGCCCTCCACGACCCGCTCGATGGCATGGGCCTTGTCCCTATCGACCTGTGCCTCAAATAGCCGCTCCAATTTGTGGTATGCGTTCTTGTCCAACGGCAATCTGCTACTCCTTTCCAGCCTAGACCTATCTCTGTAGGGCAGTCTCGGGCTTGTGCTTACCGAACCTCCCCAAAATCACAACCGGGTTTCCAAGCGGCTGTTACCCTTGCAGGCAGTAGCGAGCGCGGACATAGCTCAACCAATCGCTCCACGCCCCAGTATCGTGTTCTTGAACCCATCCGACCCACTCCTGATGTGTGAAAACGGCAAACCGCGCCCGGCCCCTGAATAGCTGTCCCCACTGCCTCAGTCCTGCAATCCCACTCCGCTTGAGGGCAGCTTCCGCATCGTCGTTGCGTTCGTCAACCGCTACCGCCGACACTACCAAATCGTATCGTCCAGACTGAGCGATACCTTCGGCCAGGGCTTGCTGACGGAGCAGCTGGAAGCCGTCCTTCATTGCTGGGCAGTGGGGTAAACCAGCCAAGGCTTCTTCATCGACAACCGGGGCCAAATGCTGCCAATACATCCGTCCCCAAGCTGGGTGGTGTTGGTGGCACTGACTTGCATAGTATTTCGCGACGGCCAGCGGGTTCTTGCAGCGGTTAGGTTCGTGGTTGCCAGGCAGCCTACGACTTCCCTTGTGCTTCCACGCGGAGCACTTGTAGAAGCTGTCCTCGGTGAGCTTGCTCTCGACTAGTACCAGCCCTCGGCACCTGTTCACCAACAAGCCAAGGTCCGGCGACGTCTGGTGAGCGCCCCTGGTGCCTTTTTCTCCCAGCAAGAGTGAAGGTCTTAGCATACCGTCGCTATCCTCATACTCCAGCTCGATTTCTTCTAGCGAGTCGATCTCCACGGCGACGCGACGTTTGAGAAACGAAGCGAGCAACGCCTTGCCATGGGCAGAGCCCCCGAAGGGAAAGTACAAGTTCGCGCATAGCATCCACGAGCTATTGAGGTGGTGGGCATATTCATGCTTTTGGACGCCAGTTCTCCGAAGGTATCCTGGCAGCGAGTTTTCCGACTCAGGGCCTATACCGGACCACAGACCTTCTTCCCACAGGTCCTTCGGCAAGATGTGGGCATAGGGACGGCCCCTGTACTTTCCACACTCCTGGGATGCCATGTGTGTCCTACGCCATTCGGCCTGGCGGTCTATCATCCACTGGTCGAAGTTTTTCATTTCTCGCCTCGCTAGGCGACGTGTTGCGTCGCAGCCGGTTTAGATCTCCAAGGCCGATAGAAACCGGGGAGCATTGAGAATTCTTGTGCCCCAGTGTTCCCCAAGCGGCAACAGATGCCGCCGGTCCCCGGTCACCACGTAGTCGGCGGAAGCCTCCACCGCGCACTCCAAGATGCGGTTGTCGGCATGGCCACCACCGATCACTTCCGCCAGTCGTGGCGGTTCGACGATGGTGGCGGCGTTTTGTAAGGCACTTACCGCCCGTACCACCTGTTCCTGGTCCCAGCCGAATTTCCGCGTCAACACCCCGGAAACCTCGCCGAGGATGAACCAGGACAGGAACAACTCGAACCGTCCCCGCAGGGCCAGCTCCAGCACCAACCGCTCGTTGCCGGGGAAGTTCAGGCCCGAGACGATCACGTTGGTGTCCAGCACCACTCTCACGGCCGGGTCCGACCCGCCTCGTTCCGGTATTCCTCCACCAACCCGGCCACGTCCTCGGGTCCGATGCCCCGCTCCCTGGTACGCTCCTCCCCATACCGGAGCAGTTGCCGCCACTCGCACTCCTCGATGTAGCGCACCACAGCGTCCCGCAAGAACTCGCTCCGGGACCGGCCCTGTCCCTGCATGGCCTGGTCCAGGCGCTTCGCCATTTCCGGCGGCAATGAGAAGGTGATGGTCTTTGTCGTTCTTGGCATGGCGGCATCCTTGTTATCCAGTCTTACCAAAATATTGCTCCTCCCGGGTTTTCCTGTCAACGGCTACAGCCCAGAAGCCGGCGGTTTCACCGTTGCCAGAACTGCCACCAGGGGCGACGCCGTTTCTGCGTAGTTTTCATCTGGCTGACCAGCCCGGCGTTGCGTTCTTGTTCAAGTTCAAGCCGTCCCTGCAACAACTCCACCTGCGCCTCCAAGTCCTGAATCTTCTCCCGGGCGGACGCCAGAGCCGGATCGGGGGTGTCGGTGTTCACCGGCGGGTCGTCGTCCAGCATCACGTACACCCGGTGGCACCGTCCGCGCGGCTCCCTCTTTACCGGCACCTCCCCGGCGGCGATGCGCCGGTTCAGCGTGGACAGGGACAGCCTCAACTCCCGGCAGGCTTCCGCCTTGGTCAGCATTCTCATGTCCTCTCCTCCCGTTGTGTCATCACGTTTCATTTACGGGTCAATCCTAATGTGTCATACGTGTCAGCGGCTCCTCCGCCCACGGACGCGGAGCCGGTCTGCCTCTGCCGAAGGATCCGATATCTGAAACAAAATGTACGCGCTCCGGGCCTTGGGGGTCTGACAGGGTTAGTACCCTGGAAATCACGTGTGACCGTAGCTCCCCTACAGGAAATGCCTGGAACGGGAAGGTACAATTTTGTAGCCCTCGCCCAGACGGTGCAGCGGCAGCCGGTCCGGGGCATTCGGCGGCGGCCAGCGCCACGCCTCGCGTAACACGCCAAGGTCGGCGATCATTTCCAGGTTGGAGGTGCAGATGGGCAGCCGGTGGGCTCCGGCGGCCCGCAGGAAGGACTCCTCGGCGTCGTGGGTCTCGAACACGAACAGCACCAGGGGCAGCTGCCCGGCGTGGTCCACGCCGGCCCAGCCGCTGGCGAAATAGCGGGGGTAGTTCTTCAGCCGTTCGCGGACCCGCCTGGGGGTGACGGCGCGGCGCTCGAACTCCAGGAAGTAGGGACGCCAGTCGCCCTGGTATGACAGCCAGAAGGCGGCGTCCGGGTGGATCACGTAGTCCTGGCCCTGGTAGCGGTAGCCGATGCTGGAACGGGAGGTGGGCAGCAGCTCCAGCAGGTGGTGGTCCTTGGAGCGGGCGGCCTCGGCGCTCAGGGCGGCCACGACGGTGTTGATGGCGTCCTGGTGGTCCAGCTGGGAGTCCAGGCTGCGCAGGGAGGTGCCGGCTATGACCGGGGCGCTGTCCCGGCTGCGGCGCCGCTTTCGGGCGCTCCAGCGGCCCAGGGCGATCCTCACGGCGGCCCGGTCCCGGCGGGCCAGGTAGCGCAGCCCCTCGTCGGCCAGGACGTGGCGCTGGCTCTCGGAGTGGACCAGGGATAGTTGTGTGAGGGACCGGAGCACCTGGTTGGCCCGGCGGCGGGTTA
Organism: SAR202 cluster bacterium bin22; assembly: GCA_002238505.1. Lineage (GTDB taxonomy): Bacteria > Chloroflexota > Dehalococcoidia > Lucifugimonadales > UBA3495 > Bin22. The sequence continues at coordinate 213,181 of MPMM01000003.1, forward strand.
CTCCGCCCATCAGCCCCATGAGTTGGTCGGTGGTGCACAGGGGCCAGGCGGCCAGCAGGTCCAGGGCGTCCTTCTCGGCGCGGCTGAGCTGGACGGCCAGGGAACTCTTGACCTGCTCCGTCGGGTCGGGCAGGGCGGCCCGCAGGTGCTCGGGGTAGAGGGAATACGGGTCCGGTTCGGGCTGGCGCCTGTGCGGCGGAGTTCGGTCGCGGCGCACGGAGGCGTACTTGTCCACCAGCCAGCCGATGGAGGCGACGATGTTCTCCAGGGAGAGGTGGGGGGCGATCTTCACCTGCACGCCCATCCCGTGGCCGCACTGCTGCCAGGCGGTGAAACGGTGGTCCCCGGCCAGTTGCTCCCCCTCGGTGGACACGAAAAAGCTCTCGTGCTCCACCGGGTGGCCCAGGGTGCGGACGGCGCGCCTGGTGGCTTGGTCGGAGCCGGTGATCACCAGGGTCACCGTGGGCCTCTCGCTCACGGGCAGGTTCTCGACGGTCCTGAGGCGGTAGCGCAGGTGGGCCGAGGGCAGGGTCGGCCCCTGGCGCAGGATGCCCACGGAACGGCCTTGAGACAGCGTAACCAGCAGGTCGTAGGGTCCCTGGCGGTAGTGGTCCACTCGGACGGGGTCTCCCTCGGGGTCGGCGTCGGCGATGAGGGCGGCCACGTGGGAGAGCACGGCCACGGCGTCCAGGCGTTCGGTGAGCAGGCGGAACCACTGGCGGGACACCGGCCGGTCGGCCAGGAAACTCCTGATGCCCGACTCAAGAGCGGCGGCGGCGTGGATTCCCTCTTTCTTGGGGAAGTAGCGGCGCTGGGGCTTTGGTCCCAGGGCTGCCAGGCTGTGGGACACCGAATCCGCCAGGCCCAGTTCCGCCAGCCGGTCCAGCCTGCCGCGCAGGGTGGTGGGCGGCTCCCGGTTGAAGCGGGCCAGCTCACTCACGGTGGTCAGCGGGGCGGCGCACAGTTGCAGCAGGGCGTCCTCCTGCCCCCGGCGCAGGGCGGGACCCGCCGGGCGCCGGTTCCTGGCGGCACGGTTGAAGTTGGCGGTGATGCGCTCCGAGGCCACGACGGCCCAGGTGGCCGCGTCGACGGCCTCGACGCTGTCGCCCACGCTGTCCAGGACGGCTTTGGGCAGGGCGCGGCCCAGGTGTCCCCGTTCCAGGAACCGCCAGAGGGTTTGGCGCGAGACGCCGAATCGCTCCATCGCTTTATGGCTGCCGCGCCAGTCGGCGTAGGTTTGCACGTAGTGCCGGATGGCGCATTCGAGGTTGGCGCTGGAAAACTCGTCCTCTGCCGGGACCGGCGTGTTGGTGTTGGTTGTTGTCATGCTCATTCCTCCCGTGGCAGTGGCCCAACACTCCATTGTCCAGGAGAAATTGTTCGCTCGTAATGCCTCGCGAGGCATTACATTTGAGCGAGCTTTGTGGTATGGCGCGGGGGCTGCCGGTCCGCGAATGCGATTATCTCGGGGAAGCACAGGGGGCGTACGCAGCCTTTGGACGCGGCGCCGCTTCCGGGAACGGCTCAGGCCCCTGTCCCCGGTTCCGGTGGCCGCTTTTGGGCGGCCTGGTCCATATCCCGCCGCAGGTGGGCGCGGGCGATCATGCGGGCCAGGATGCGCAGCCCGGTCTGCGTCGTCTCCCGCTCCGCGTCGGTGCGCTGCGGGGCGGTTTCCCTTGGCGTTTTCCTGCCGTCGGTCCCGGAAGTCCGGTTGCTCCCGGAGGGACCGGGCTTTCCGTTTGTTCTTGTCTTGTCTCGCATATCCCCTCGTCGTGGGTCTGGGATTGGGCCTCCATGTCGTGCTGGAATACACGGTTCAGGATCATGTCGTTCACCTTGCATTGGTTTTGGTAATCGGCGTCGTCGCCAACGCCGCAGCAGAGTGTGGCCAACGGGACGGCGGCGGGAAACTACCCGTAGGGGTTATCAACCTTGATAACCCTCACGGGTCCCTCGGCATCCGGCCACTTCCCTGCTGTACTGGGGGTGTACAGGAGTTTGAGTTTTGGTCGGCAGCCGCCAGGTGGGTGGTTTCAAAGCTGAAACAGGGACAAATCACCCCCCCTACAGGACGGTTCCAGCAAACACTTTGACTTAAGGGCGGGTTCCGGTCTGGATGCGAAAAACCCAATTGACGTGGGGGTGCGTGACGGGGCGAAAAACGGCTCCGGCGTGGAAAAACGGCCCAAAATGGCCCGCGATGTGCCGGTGCGTGACGCGCCGGATTCGGGCGGTTCGGAGACCGGAGCCGCCCCAGGGGACCCCCAGGGCCGGGACCCGGCGGCTGATGACCTGAGCAGGAGGAGGGAACCATGAAAACCACGGGACACGGCATCGACGACAGCAAGGACGTGGCCAACGTCTACCACCTGCGGCTGATGACGCTGTTGCAGGAACTGGTGCGGGACAAGGGCTATCACGGTGCCGCGCGGGTGCTGGAGATCGACCGGAAGACCATCGCCGAGAGCGCCCGGACCGGGGAGCTGACCCGTCGGGTGCGCCAGGCGTTGGAGCGGGCGTTGCAGGACGGTGTGGGCTCGGCGGCGGCCCGGCAGCGGGAGCGCAACGACAGGCTGGAGGAAAGGTTGGAGTGGTTGGAACAGGACCACGAGGCCCTGGGCAGAGAGGCGCGGCGGCGTTTGGCGGCTGTGGAGGGACAGGTCGGCGGCCCGCCGGGAAACGATGGTGAGAGTGCCGGACAGACCGGCGCCGGTGCTGTTCAGGCGAACGCAGGTCCGTCGCAAGCCTGGAGTTCAGAGGGAAACAAGACCCTTCCGTCGCGGCCCCTGCCACGGCGGGAATATCCCGACCTGGCGACGCTGGAGCCTGCGAACGACGACGAGGAGGTCTTCGGCGCCGCCTGGCCCTTGATCGTAGAGTGGCGGGAGCTGAAGGATTCTCACCCCAACAGGGGCAGGGGGCTGGCGTGGCTGGAAGACGAACAGCGCTTGTTGGAACTGGAACTGGCGCTGCTGGAGGAACACGGGCTGACCCTGCCGCCGGAGCAGCGGCCCCTGCGGGGTTTCGCCCGCAGCGGGCAGATAAGCTGGCGCCGGACGGCATTGGATGACACCCGGAAAGCGCGGGCCAGGCGGGACTTCTGGCTCAGGGTGCGGTGTTGGCTCACGCCTGGAAACTGGCGGAAATAGGGGCGCTCCGGGCCGCCGGCGGCATCAGTAAATTTTTGTGTAAGTTTTGTGGAACTTTTTATGAACTGGATTGAACGATTTGGGCGATTGCCCCCGCAGGGTCTGGAAAATCGGCGTGGAGTCGGGTGATACTAATTGCGTTGTCTGGCTTTTCCGAGGTTTCCCGCCATAGAAATCTCGGGGGCACGGTCCCTGTTGCCCGGGCATGACCTGACGGATTTGAGGTTGCTCTCTGGAAGGTCGCCCAAGAGGGAATGCTGCCGCTGCGGATTTGAGATTGCTCTCCGCTGGCAGCGCGGGCCGAACCGGCGGAGTGTTCAAGTCCTCCGTCCTCGGTCCAGTCCTCCGGTCGGGGTTTGACGTTGGTCCCCCGGTCGGTGGACACCCGTCCGGCGGTTGGAGTTGATCCCTCCTTCCGTTGGACATCGGAGACGGGGCGCTTGGCGGCGCTTTGTTTCCCACGATAGCTGGGGCGTCGGCGTGGTTGACACTCCTGTCCCGGCCGGAACCCCAGCCCAAGGCGCATCATAGTGGTCAAGGAGGTGGCGCACAGAAACTACACGGCATCCCAACTAACGGCTAAACCTGGCACGAAAGGAGGTACGGCGAGGAACAACACGGTATCCCGGATTCCCTCACCCATCAGGTTTGACTAGCGGAGCGGTTCAGACTGCTTCGCGTCCCTGGACATTGCGGTTGGAACTGGCATCAGGTTCCGGCTGCCCTAACGCACCTGCGGCGTAGCTGCTGAACGGCGGCGGCGCCGAGGCGCTTCCCGTACGCTCCGGTCCCGGCGGTCCCATCGCCGACCGGACGCTTGCCGTTGCAACGCGGTTCCCATTGACTCGGTGGCTTGCCACCTGGCCGCTGGCCGGACTGCGTTGCTCGCTACTAACACCCTCTCATTGCAGCCTACTGGGTTCGCGTTGGCCCGGGCGACGCCGTGGACTGGCTGCGTCTCCTGCCACGCCCCGAATCGGCATTCTCCGCTGCCGGCGCCGCCCGGGCGGAGTGCGTTCTCCCTGACCTTCCCCTCACTTGCAGTTCCCCGGGTTCGCTGGAACCGCGAATCACCGCCCTGGGCGAACTGCGTCTTTCACCAACTCCAACACGGCGTTCTCCGTTGCGCGGCTCACCGTAGGCGGAGTGCGTCCGGCAGCGGGGCCCCGAAGTGCGGCGCTCAACCCGCCCTGGGAGACCTGCGCCTTGCGCCAAGCCTGAAATCGGCGCTCTCCAATGCAATCCAAGCAGGGGGTAGCGCGTCCGGTGCGGGGGGGCGGCAACAGCCTGCCTGCGGTGCCGCCACCGGCGGCAACCACGGCCTCGGCCTCGGCATCAATGGGCGGAAAGTCAACGACCACAACCACAACCAAGATCAGGAGGTGACCACCGCGAAACATTGACCCGGACTCTCCCTCCGCCATTGAAATGATGGAGGAAGAGGGGGTGAACCAGCGATAGACCCAGGCCCGTCTCTCTCTCCTGAGCGAGGCGGTTGAGACAAAAGAGCGGACACGGCAAGCCGCACCCAAGACTGAAAATTCACAGCTTACAGCAAAGCGGGGGCCGGTCTCGAATCGAACGAGACCGGCCCCCGCTTTCTGCGTTTCGGAGGAAGCGACATGAAGGCGAATACCAGCGTAGACACCACCACGGCAACGCTCAACGGCAACGACATCCCCGTATCGGCCACCGGCAAAGCCCCGGAGGTACATCACGGCGAGGAGGACAAAGGACAGAACCAGGGCAAGCCCGAGAGCGAACTGAGGGCGGCGGCCAGGAAGCGCGGCCTCAACCTGAAGCAACTGGCGGAACAGATGGGCGTCAACTACGGGCACCTGAGCTCTGTGGCCAACGGGCGCCGGCCCTGGACCCCCATGCTGCGGGAAAGGGCGATGGCCGTCCTGGGAGAGGTCCCCGGCCAGGGCGTGGTCTATCGCCAGGGCGGCGTGGTGCAAGGCGGAGAAAGCAGCTACGTCCGGGAGCGGGCCAGGGAGCGGGGCCTGACCCTGCGGCAGGTGGCCGACCGGACGGGACTGAGCTATGGGTACGTGGTGCAGGTGTCGCGAGGCCAGCGCCATCTGAGTCCCGCCGCCCAGGCCCGGATGGAGTCCGTCCTGGAGGCTCCGGTCAAGGCCGAGGCCGCCCAGCTTCCCACCGTGGACCCGCAAGCCCTGTGGGAGCGCATGGATGCTCACGGCTGGAGCCAGAACGAGGTGGCCCGGCGGGCGGGCATCAGTGTCTCCTATCTCTCCCAGATCATGAACGGCCAGCGCACCCCGTCCGGGGACGTGCTGCGGCGGCTGTACGAGGTGCTGTTCGCACCTACTACACAGGAACTGGTGGCCCCGGTGGAGCTCAAAGTGATGGCCTGGAAGAAGGGTTCCCGTAACGGCGTGGTGGTCAAGGGCGCCGGCGGGCCCGGGGCTGGCACGATCCGCACCGGCGGGCGGGTACCCTGGGGCGCTGAGGTCGAATTCGCCTACACCAGCGGCTACGACAGCCGGGGCCGGCTGTCGGTGAACCACATCGTGGACGAGCGGGGGTACGGGGTGATGCTCAGCAAGCCGGAGACGGGTACGGCCTAGAAAACGCGGAGGGGAATACACCACCAGCGGGTGTATTCCCCTCTTACTACCGTATATGCGGCCTTTTCGCGTTTCCCGTCTCTATTCGGCTGTCTTTGCCCCTAGTCGGTGAACAGGTGGCCCAGGCCATGGTCGTCGGCCAGCTTCAGCAGCGCCATCATGTGCTGCGCGTTGGGCCGGCCCAGGCCCTCCTTCCAGCGCCACACGGTGTGGGCGTAGGTGCCGATGCAGCGGGCGATCTCCGCCCACGGCAGGCGCGACTCCTCCTTGAACCGTATCAGGCGCTGGGGGAAGTCCTCGGGAAAGACGTAGGTGTCCCTGAAGTAGTTGATGCGCTGTCTCGGCATCTACGGCACCCCCTTGAAACCGGACGGGGCAGGCTCCGGGAGTTCTGGAGCCTGCCCGGTTCTTGTTGTCTCGGGCTTGGTGGCATTCCCACGCTGGCGGCCATTCCCTCCGCAGGCCGCGCCGGGGCTATTGCCCCGACTGGCCGTCCTGCTGCCCGACCCCCTGCTCTCCCTGCTCGCCCTGGTCAGGCGGTGGTTCCGCCTCCGGCAGGGTGATGCTGGCATGGACCCGCTCCCCCTTGCCGGCCTCGTTCTGGGCCCGCACCCATACCTTGTACGTTTGGCCCGCCTCCAGGTTCTCGAAGCTGACCTGGGTCTTCTTCGCCCTGGGCGTCCTGGTCCGGCCGCTGCCCTCAGCGCCGCCCTCCGGCCTGATGTGCACGATGTACCCGTCCGGCGCGCCGCCCGTCTCCGGGGCGCTCCAGCTCACCGCCACGCCGTCCCCGGTTGCGGTAACCTCAAGACCCGCTACCGGGCCGGGCAGTTCCACGGGCAGGGTGACGCTGGCCTTGACCCGCTCGCCCTTGCCCGCCTCGTTCTGCGCCCGCACCCACACCTCGTAGGTGGACCCGCCGTTCAGGTCCCGGAACGTGAGGGACGTCTTGTTGGCCCCGGGCCTCCGGGTCTCGCCGTCGCCGCCTCCCTGGCGCTTGATGTTCACGATGTAGCCGTCCGGCGCATCCCCGCTCTCCGGGGCGCTCCAGCTGACGCTCACGCTGTCGTGGGTCGCCGTCAGCTCCAGGCCCAACACCGGGCCGGGCAGTTCCACCGGCTCGGGCTCGGGCTCCGGGGCTTTGACGACCGTTACGTCAAAGGCGTCACTGACGGTGTTGCCGTCGGCGTCCTGGGCCGCAACCGTGATGGTCGCCGTTCCCTCGGACACACCGGACACCGTGAGCGCGGACCGGTCGGCGGACACGGACACGGTGGCTTTGCCCTCGTCCGAGGACGCGGCGGTGATGGTCAGGCTGTCGCCGTCGGCGTCGCTGAATACGCCCGACAGGGACACGTCCCGCGTGGCTCCTTCCTCCAGGCCCGATACGTCGCTGATGGCCGAGGCCACCACCGGCGCGGCCTTCACCCTGACGGTGAAACTGTCCTCCACCGAGCCGCCGTTCCCGTCGGCGGCGGTGACTGTAATCGTCGCCGTGCCCCGGGCCTGGGCCGTTACCGTCAGCGTCGAGTAGTCGGCGGACACCGACACCGTGGCTGTGTTCTCGTCCGACGAACTGGCCGTGACCGTCAGGTCGTCGCCGTCGGCGTCGTCGAACACCCCGGACAGTGAGACCCCATGCGTCCCGCCCTCGTTCGCGATGGTGGCGTCGGCGATGGCGCTGGACACCGTGGGCGGGTTGTTCACCTTTTGCTGCTGCGCGGCAGGGGCGTTCACCGTTACGTCGAAGGCGTCCTGCACCGTGTTGCCGTCGGCGTCCCGGGCCGTGACCGTGATGGTGGCC
>MPMM01000004.1 GCA_002238505.1 SAR202 cluster bacterium bin22
GCTTGCCCAGGGTCTCAGCCACGGCCTGGCGTACGGGGACGGCGCCGTTTTCCATGGCCTCCATGAAGAAGAAGCCCAGATCTTCCGGCCAGTCAATGCCGAGCATCAGCGCGGCGTAGCGCCGGCTGGCCGGGCTCCCGCCGGCCAGGGAGGGGATCAGGTCCTCCGGGAGGATGTCTACTCTGCTTTCTTCAGTCATTGTGGGCCTCCACGGTCCTTCAACATTATTTTTCCCTGCATGAACCTTCAGCACTGCGCAGACCCTGGCGCCGACGTGTCGGGCGCAGGCTGGCCGGACAACTGCCCTGACGGTTTTTCTGTGGCCGAGATCGGGGACACGCCCGACCCCCACCGTCCATCAGTCACCGGCTGTCGCTCACCGTGTCGCTCGCTGGGCTTGCAATCAAGTCCCTTTGCGTTGCTCCAGTCCTGGACCCGCCGCCTCAATGCCTGGCGTGGTGGTTCCTCCGGCGGCGCCTCTCAAATTAATCCGGTCTGTTCGTATGGTCCGACGCTGTCGTCACATCCAGGGTTTGAATGGTTTTTCTCTTCTGATCTGCAGGACGAACCCAATTCGCGAGCGCAGCAGGACGACCTGTGGAATCCAATGTGATTCCTGGCGTTTCCCTCATGGTTCTCCTGCCCCTTGCAGTTGTTTCGCCTGCCTGGCCCTGGGGTCATATTTCGTCGCCGTCTTCCAGTCCCTCCAGGTACTCGTGCAGCTGCCACTGGGCCATTCCCCGGCGGGCCTCCGGGTTGATCCGCAGGGCTTCCTCCTTTCGCTGGACCTCGATCAGACTGAAGCTCAGACATCTCAGGGCGGACTGAATGGTGGCGGTGGCCGTCAGGCTGCTCCCGACCCAGCCCACCTGGTCCCTGTATTCCACCTTCACCACCGACGGGGAAAGGGGTTCCAGGATGAACTCCTCCCCCCTGATTATTACCTGCTTCCTTGTCATTACCCTGCTCCCCTATGATCAGTATCTTGAACACGCCCGCCCCCACGGGCGTTACCAGTACAGGTCGTCCCGTCTTATCCGGACCAGCAGGTCATTGAGCCGGTCGCCGCACCCGGGCTGCGCCGGCAGGGGAGACCTGTCGGCGGCATCCCTCAGCATCAGCATCAGCCGGTCGAACTCTTCCTCCAGGAAGCCGACCTCTCCTTCCTTCACCTGCCGCTCCTCGGGTCCCACGGCCCGGCGACGCAGCAGGTCGTCAGCGTGGGACAGACGGGCCCGCGCGTTCAGGGCCGGCAGGCTGCACTCCAGTTCCCCCGTCTCCATCAGGTGGATGCCGGTCAGGAGGGCCCGGTACAGGTGCAAAGCGTGCTTGACATCCGCCTTGTCAGGCTTTTTCAGGACGCTCAGGGCCTTGCTGGCCATCCCCATGTAGTGCCCGGCGTGTCTCCTGGTGATGCACTCCCCGGCAATCTCCCTCAGCTCGGCGTGGAAGTCACCCGTCACCAGGACCAGGGGCGACAGCGCCTCCTCCAGCACGTTGCCGTTGCCCTTGAGCAGCAGCCTGAGGACCTTCTTCACCTCGTGGGTGACCAGTTCAACGCCGGCGCCGGACGATGCCCCCTTCCTGGTGACAGTCTCCCGCCCGTCCTGCAGGCCCAGGACCTGCCGCGTGGGCAGGACGTGGCAGCCCCGCAGGTCCCGGTCGGAGCCAGGGGTATCAAAGCCGTAGAGCCTGGAGCCGTGCACCGTGGCGTACAGCAGGGGATGGGGCTGGTCTTCCAGGAACCGGCTGAACTTGTCTCCCTCCAGGTCCTGGTTCAGGAATGTGTCGGTCATGGTTGTCATTGGAATCTCCGGTCGCGCGGATGAAAAAAGCCCCGACGCCTGTACGCGCCGGGGCTGCTGGTTCCCTCATCGTATGTATCGGCGGCGTATCTCGTCAGTCGTCCGTACCTGACTCCCCATGTCTATAAATGGGCGCAGGCACAGTACCTGAAACCGGGCACGGGTAACTGGCTGCGGCCGCTATGGTGGCGGCGACCATATGCAGCGCAACGCCGGTGCGCTTTCCAGAGCCGGCTCCCGCCGGCCTTGTAACAGAGTTCATTCTCGTCATGGCCCACTGATTGTAACCCTCCAGGGAATCGGATGCAAAGGGTATTCGCTCCTGCCCGCCAGGCCAAAACTCTCAGTCCCGGACAAGGGAGGTTGGGTGACCGATTGGACTGGGGAAGACCGGGCGCTTCTGCCGAAGACCTCCCGACTCCACGGCAGCGGTGGCACAGAATCTTCTGCCTTGGCCCGCCCGCTGGCCGCAGCCCATGATGGGTGGATTTTGACTACGCCTCATGGTATCTGGAACCCTGCTATTCACGACAGTTGAACGGGCCGACTCTTAGTCGCATTCCTTCAGGCTCAGCAGTCCATCATCCCGAATCCAATACTGGGCATTGCGCGGAATGCAACCGGTCAGTTGGTTGTCATTCAATGTCAGGAAACCGAGCCTCGGCAGGTCCGCCAGCTGGCTGGGAATCTGACCTGTCAGCTGATTGTTGCTGAGGTCCAGATCCGCCAGGTAGTTGAGCTGGCCCAACTGAAAGGAGGTGGGTCAATTCTAGGTTGGCGAAAACGCTCAATCTTGAGTTGGCGTTGACACTCCTGGCGGTATCCAGGTGACTTCGCCGGCGGGTGTTGTCACCTTCGAGGGTGACCTGCGGCAACCGTGAGCGGCATTAGTCCGTTGCCTTCCTGTATTTGCAAGAGTGTTCCTTACCTAAAGTTTCGGATTTATGTCGTGGCGATTTGGCCCATTGGCGCCGGGCCATAGACCCAGCACTAAGCCGATGATCGCTCCGACGAGGGGTATAAAACATAGGAACGTCCAGGCGCCGGAGCGGTCCAGGTCGTGCCAGCGTTTAATGAGGATTACCACACCGCAGTAGTAAAGCAGCGCAAAAGCCCCCAGGACCACTAGGACTGTGACAAGTCTTGACCACTGACCTGCCGAGCTAGTTACGGCACTGGCCAGCAGTGCAAGACCAGAACTGACAGCTAGCAAGGGCAACCAACCCAGGAGCCAGTATTCCCTCCGGTTGATTCGGCCTCTAGGTGAGAAGAGTACAAAGGGTAGACTACGCATTTTCAAACCTCGGCGGCGGCCAGGGCTTTCCCTTGGGGAGGAGTATGGTGAGGTAGCGCCGCAGCTTGATTGGAATTTAATCCTGGCTCAGCTGGTTAAAGGCTCGGGCGGCCTCCAGGACGTCTTTGTAGCGCAGCTCTGACGCTTCCTGCACGGTTCCTCGGGGCGCCGTCACCGTTGGCATAGCGGACCGGCTGGTACTACTCCTCGAAGTCGGCGTCCTCTCCCAGGATGTTCAGGTGGGTAAGGTATCTTGTGAGGAGTGCCTCTTCGTAGGGGGTCATGGCACCACCTGTTGTTCAGCTTAACTATGCTCGGTTTACGCTTGGTCGAACTCAGGCCTGGAGAATCCCAGGCCTCTGCGAATTCTATGGAGTGTGCCAGCCAGTTCAGAGGTCCAGGTTGGAGTGTCTTGGAATGCTGGTTTGTGCCTGGCTTTCTGGGTTGATCCAGATTTCGTGAGAGCCGCCGGCCTGGCGGTCAAACCTGCAGCCCAGGTTCTCCAGTTTTCTTCGTAGCTCTCGGTAGGTCATGCCGTGATGGTCAGGCTGCCTTCCCGCATATCCCTGGGAGCAACCTCCGATGGCAACGGAAGTCCCCTTTCCTTGAGGGACTGGATGATGGCCCTGGCCACCGCCCATAACTCCTCCAGCGTTTCGCTGGGGGTATCTCCCCAGGCGTTGCATCCCTGGAGGGCCGGGACCTCGGCCCAGTACATCCAGCCGTGCTCCTCGGTGGGTTCGTGGAGAACATAGTCCAGCCGGTAGACGTCCACGTCTTTCTCCTGTCCCTGTTAACCGGTCTATTACCGACATTTGCCTCTTCTGGAATGGCCTGGTCAAAGGTTAAAATGGGGAGGTCTCACGTGTCCCTTAATGTCCCTTATAGGACATGTTGCATTTCCAGAAAAGAGGTGAAAAATGCCCGAAGATACCTTGGGAAACGTCCTCTCTCAGCTCCAGCAGATGCTCCACGAACTGTACTACACCGGTCGCACTACGCTCACCCATAAGGAGGTCCGCATCCTGACGAAGCAGGTCGAGGGGATCCAATCGGACGAGGGTCGCAGGATCAATCACCGCCACAAACCGCCCAGGGTGGTCAAGTGGGACGACGACTACTTCGACGATATAGTCAATGAGGAAAGGGCCCCGGAATGAACATGCTCAGCGTTTCCCCAGCGGCCGTGCCCACCGCCCAGGGACTGACCCGGGAGGACTTCAGGAGGGTCCAGGACTTCCTGGACCAAAGCGTCTCCGCCAACACCCGGGCCATGTACCGCTCCGCCTGGAAGACCTTCGAGGACTGGACCTCAACCCGGGCCGTCCTGGGCCTGCCGGCATCGCCGGCCCTGGTGGCGGCATACCTCTCCCACCTGGCTGAGGAGCGCCAGCTCTCGGTGGCCACCGTGCGGGTCCACAAGGCTGCCCTGGCGGCGATCCACCGGGCCACGGGCCACGAGGACCCCACCGACAATGAGGGGGTCAGGCGCGTCCTGCAGGGGATCTCGGGGGCCCACGGCAGGGCCCAGAGGCAGGCCAGGCCCCTGACCGCCGAGGCCCTGGCCGCGGTGAGGGCCACCGCCAGCGGCCGTCGCTCCCTGGGGCGCGAGGGCCGGCGCCAGGAGTCGGCCGAGAGGGCCTCCTGGCGGGGGAGGGTGGACGTCGCCCTGCTCTCAGTGCTGAGGGACGGGCTGCTCCGGCGCTCGGAGGCCGCGGCGCTGACCTGGGGCGACGTGGAGTTGAGGTACAACGGCACCGGCCTGCTGCAACTCCACCGGTCAAAGACCGACCAGGAGAGCGAGGGAGTTGTCCTCTACATCGGGAGGGAGGCGGCTGCGGCCCTCAGGGCCATCCGACCAGCTGACCAACTGGTCGATCCGAAGACTTCGGTCTTCGGGCTATCGGCACGGCAGATCGGTAGGAGGGTGCAGTCGGCAGCCAGGGCCGCGGGCCTGGGCGAGGGGTATACGGGGCACGGCGGCCGCGTGGGCATGGTCCAGGACCTGGTGAGGAGCGGGGTGCAGCTGCCGGCGCTGATGACCGCCGGACGGTGGAAGAGTTCCAGGATGCCGGCCCGGTACACCAAGCGCCAGGCGGCCGACCGGGGCGCGGGGGCCAGGTATTACCAGCGAAGAGGGTGGGTTATTTCAGCTATCTCCCTCCCATCACGACAAGAAAGAATTATCCAGACGCGCGGCAAAAACTCCAGCTTACCTGAATCGGTATTCCTTGAATAATTGATCTACGTCCTACACTAAGACGCCCTAGCGTCGCAGCAAGGATAGAAATGACGGTCCTGCATTTCCCTGTTGGCTCCTACCTCACAGCGGCAGACGTAGGGAAGTCGATCGTTATTCCGTTTATGAAATCGTCATCATGGGAGGCTGCTTCTCCGTTACTGCTGACCACACCCTTTGATTGCTTCCAACAATTCCTCCTCCAACTCTCTGCACTGTTCGAACAACCGGAGATTTCGTTTCATGTCTGCAGCCATATCAGGGAACACTTCGCAACAAACGTCCTCGATCCAAAAATGGTAGGTCAAAGCTTTCAATAAGGCATTTGATACCACATACTGTAGCATGGGTTGATCGCTAACTAAGGCTGCCATCTCTAGCCCAATTGTGCGGGCTCCTCCGTGAGCCATTTCGGAAGATCCTCTGTAGATCGTTTCATATTGGCCCAGCCAACCCAACTCGGCACACATATTTTTTAAAGGCATCCATGACCTTCCTCGGATCAACAATTTTGAAATTTCAGCGTGGTTTTCTTGTTCCCTCAACGATTGAAGTTTTGCGTCGGTCTCATGGAGCGACTCCGAACTCGCCCGAACCCGATAATGTTCCAAATAATCGGGAACCCTATTCACGGGATCAATGCTCAAATACCGAATATTGACTGCCAGTTCAAACAGATGCCTGCATAGAGTTTCCGCCGGACTGAAGAACTGCTCAGCCGCCAAGAACTTGATCCCGGCCAGGGTTTGTCGGGATCTCATGAGGTGCAAAAGCGCGACCTGATGCCAATCGTTCCCAAAGTCCTTAAAGTCTACATCTAGGTTGGTATCAAGAACCTCTCCAGCAATATTGATCGCTTTTTGCAGCACCATATCCCTTCGTCGGTTGTCGTCTTTCGGGGACTCTATACAACCGTTGTTCGCGGTCATTACCTACCATCGGGGGCACGATTAAGGCTTGTGTCGGGCGGCACTGAGACAGAATCCTGCACGCCAAAACCCGGTTCGACGCAGCCTTCTCAGCCAGTCCCCTCAACCTGGCCCAGGGGCCCTGCTTAAATTCGTCACCCAATTCCGCACCTGCGGGGACCAATCCCTCCACCTGCAGGTCAAGGTTCTTGTCCTCTGGCTCCCTCACCGAGACCCGAGCGTATCCGTAGAGTGTCATCCTGTTCAACTACCCCTGGCTGGAATACTTGAAGCATAATTTCCTGCCAGGGTTAATACAACCGGGTTTTCCAGCCATCCACTCAGCTTCAGAGGGTGAGAATGTCCAGCCACCTCGTGGTCTACCACCGGTTACTTGAAAAATAGGGTGTCGTTATCCAGGGTCATTAGGACAGTGGTATCCAAGATCATTAGGACACCCTGAGCGCGAGTGAGTTAGACTTTTATCAGGTTAAGGCCGCTGGGTCAACCACCTCCTTTGTCGCCCAGGATTTTCCGGTGGGGCGACAGTTTTTCTCGGTAGCTGGCCCCCTCGATGACGACCTGGAAGCTGGCGTTGGCCAGCCGATCCAGGGCGCTGTTTCCGAGGATGGGATCGTCGAAGAGGCTGAGCCACTCCTCGACGCTGCGGTTGCTGGTGATCACGAAGCTGGATACCCGATGCCTGCCGATGATCAGCTCGTAGAGGTCGGCGGACTGCTGTGCCGTCAGCCGGTGTAGGCCCAGATCGTCCAGGATCAGCAGGTCCGGGGAGAGAAAGGACCTGAAGGTGCGGTCGACGGAGTTGTCGACCCGGGCCTGGGTCATTCCCCTGAAGAAGTCGTCGGCGTGGCAGAAGCGGACGGTGTGACCGCCCCGGACGGCGGCGTAGCCCAGGGCCTGGGCGAGGAAGGTCTTGCCGACACCGGCGGGCCCCACCAGCAGGACGTGTTCGTGCCTGGAGAGGAACTCCAGGGAGAAGACGGCGTCCAGGAGCCGGCGATCCAGGGTGATGGCGGCGGACCAGTCGAAGTCCTCCAGGCGGCAGGTCTCCTCGAATCCGGCGTTGCGCAGCCTCAGTTCCAGGCGGCGGTCGGCGCGGCGGTTGACCTCGTCGGAGAGGATGATTTCCAGGAATGAGGCGTAGTCCAGCTGGTCGCGGCGGGCCAGGGCGATGCGCTCGGGCAGGGTGGCGGCCATGGGGCCCAGCTGGAGCCGCTTGAGCAGGGGCGTGAGTTCGGTGACGCGGGTCATGACTGACCTCCTGTTTTCAGTTCGGTAGACTCGGTGGATTGGGTTGGCTGATGGCACTGGCCTTTGGCATGGGCGAAGACGCTTCCCGGGCGGGCGAAGCGGCCCCCTGGCAACGGTTCAGGATGTTCCGGGATTTCCTGCTGTTCCAGGGCCTGCACAAGGATGCGCTCCACCCGGCCCACGTCGATGAGGTCCACCTCCAGGGCTTTGCGGCAGGCGGCGTCCAGACGCTGGGGAGTGTAGCGTTGTCCCAGGCGAATGAGCTTGTGGCCCTGCCGGATTCGTGACCAGGGCAGGGGGCCGTCGAAGAGGCGGTGGGCGAACTCGCCCACCGCGGGGCCCTGCTCCTGTGCGCTGTGCTTGATACCGTCGGGCGCCCGTAGGGTGTAGGCGCTCAACTCGGCGGGGTAGTCGGCAGTGTCGGTGGACCGGCCGCCCCGGGGCTGGCGGGGATGGACCTTGACCAACTGACCCCGGTGGAAGATGCGCACCAGCTTCACGCCCAGGCCGACTTCCACCTGCTGCCCGGGCGGGCACAGGGTGGAGGGAACGGAGTAAAGTGCGTACTGGCAGGCCACGTGGTGATCGGGGTGGACCTTGGCGCAGCGCCAGTGGGTGACTTCGTAGGGCTCGCCGTCCCAGGGGAGCATGGCTGGCCGCTCCTCGTCCAGGAAGACCTGCAGGGGCTGGCGGCGGGTGGTCCCGTGGATGCGCATTCCGGCAACGTCGCGGCACCAGCGGGCCGCCTCAGAGCGGAGGTGGTTCAGGTCCTTGAACTCGCCGCCCTTGAAGAAGCGTTCCCGGGCGTACTGGACGCCCCGCTCCACTATGGGCTTGTCCCTGGGGTGGCGCACCCGGGCCGGATCGGTGATGAAGCCCCGGTGCTGGGAGTATTCCAGGAAGCCCCGGGTGAGACGCGGGTGCAGGGCGTCGGCTTCGGCCACCGCGGCGGGGAAGTTGTCGATGACCAGGTATTTGGGGATGCCACCGAAGAAGGCCCAGGCGGCCTCCAGTCCTGCGATCACATCCTCCAGCTTCTGGCCGTAGGCGGGCCACAGGAAGCTGTGCCGGGAGTAGGTCAGCACCACCAGCAGCGCCCATACCGCCTGCCTTTTGCCGGTCTCCTGGTCAAGGATGTAGCCCAGGCGACCGAAGTCCAGTTCGGCTACTTCCCCAGGGGCGCTCTCTCCCATGCGCACCGTGTTGGTTCGGCGTCGCCGCCACTGGCGGCGGTCCACAAAGCGATGCAGCGAGGTATACGGCACCCGGCAATCCCGCTCCGCCAGCAACTCCTGGATGCGGGTCAGTTGCAAGCGGTCAACGGTAATCCACTGGTAAATCTGGTCCGCCCACGGGGCCAGCTTCTCCACCGTGGGCGCTTCCCCCTGCCGTGGACCGGAGCGGCCGATGGCAGCCAGGCTGCTGAGTTGCTCCTCATCCGGCCCAGGGCCGTCTCGGGCGATGCCCATCGTCTCGGCCGCCGAGATGTACCTGCCCACCGTATCTTTCGACAGTCCCGTGCCCGAGGCTATGTGGCGCCGGCTCTCCCCAGCCTGCCAGCGCCGGATCACTTCAGATATTTCCACTCTGAATACCTCCTTGTAAGCCATCGCCGCACCTCGATTTCAGGTGCAGAAATGGTCTCCCATCAGGCGCTCAGAGTGTCCTAATGACCCTGGTTTTCTGTCCTAATGATTGTGGTTATTTCGGGGATTTCTGTCCTAATGTTCCTGGTTATTCACAAATAGGGCGCAGTGGCCAAGCCCCAGTAGATAGTTCCTGACTGTGTAGAGATGTTGGTGCCGGACAAGTATGGTACATGGAGATTTACAGATAGACAGTACTATTCTTGAGTTGCGGTTGTGGACCCCTTGACGATTACAGCCAAACCCCTAAAGTTAGTCCGATTCAATTGGCCCGGACCCCACTAGTCCAATTGCCCTATCAGAACATGATCCAACAGCTTAATCGGCCTTATAATGCTCCAAGGCTAGTGAGGTAACCCGAATGAACGATACGCATCAGCATCGGGCAGGCGATGAAGCACTAAGTCGCCTGTCAATGAACCTAGGCGCGGGGGGAGACCTAGTCCGTGCTTTCCCAGGAAGCGCAGGTGCCGAACACCCCAATTGGTTCGAGACGTGGTTTCAGGCAAGGATAGAACAGCATCTTTCTGGAACTTTGTCAGAATCTGACACCGTTCTACCCTTTGATCTTCCCTCAGACTTAGGTGAGGCTGCCCTGCCGATTCCGTCCGTCAAGTTGAAGTCGTTGCAGGCCCATTACTTCCGGGGCTTCCGTGAATGCGTCGGACCAGTCAATTTGGGAGACGATTTTATAGTCATCGAAGGTCGAAATAGCTCAGGAAAAACCAGCTTGGCTGAAGCCCTCGAATGGCTGTTTACAGGTTCGCTTTCGCGTCGGGAAAGCAGCGACACTGGCAACGCTCGCGAGCTAGAAGGCTGCGTAGCCAATCAGTTTCGCCCAGCTGGAGTTGACACGTGGGTGAGCGCGTCATTTGCCCTTTCTTCCGGAGGGGAGGATGACCAAGAATTCGTCCTGCGGCGCGAGCTGACCGAGGATTACGGTACGACTTCGACCGCAGTATGCAAGTCTATCTTGTTTCTCGACGCTGACAAACTGACTCTCGATGCTGAGCGAAAGGTCTTGGACAGGTTTTTTGCAGGGGTCCCGCCACTCCTAATGCAGCACACACTACGAGATTTTGTTCAAGGCGCACCTAGAAAAAGACGTGAGTATTTTGAACGGTTGTTGCGACTTGATGGACTTACTGACCTCATTCGCCAGGCTGTGGTAACCGATGACAGGGCAGCGGACTTCCCTAGTCCCAAGGGCGACACGTTTCTTCGCGCGTGGCGCGAGTTACGATCTATGCTGGGGAACGGGGAGTCTATCAAGGCTCACGGACAGGCGTTTTCCGACGGAAGTGGCGACGCCCAGCAGAGAATCTCGGACGCTTTATACTCAGTGGCACAAAATGAGTTTCCAGCCCTCCTAAATGGACTGAGTGAAGAAGAGCAGATCGTATCGGCTCTCAAAGATGAGCAAGTGAGAGTTCGACAGGCGTCGTTTCCGATTTTAGCTCGACTTCGGCCTCGCAGGCAGTTGTCTGAAGATGCAGAGGGGCTGGTTTCTCTTGATAATGTGGACCAACTCGCCCAAGGAATACGGGACGCCTGGGCAGAATACGGGCCGGTTCACTTGGCTGCGCGAGCAATAGGTGAAAAGAACCTAGCAGTTTCTAGAGCGTTCAAACTTCTTTTGGACGCGGGAACAATCGAGCATGGAAAAGACTCTCAACCTTGTCCACTGTGTGCCTATGAGCACATCGAGACACTTTCCACCTGCAGGGTTGAGACCATCGAAGGTTGGAACCCCATCCGAGAAGCTGAACAGAAGGCCAGCGAATCGTTAAAAAAAGCAATGAATTCCCTTCTGGCTTTAATAGGCGAGGCAATCGAAAACTATGACGCCCTTCTGCCACCACCTCCGTCTGACCAAGATTGGGAAGAGGCCCTCGAGGATGTGGGTAACGATTTGAAGGGTATAGCAACGGTGCTTAAGGATGTGATAGGAACACAGACTGAGCTGCATTTAAACATGTCTAGGGCCAAGACAATGGTCGTCACCGGGATTTCCCATCCTGCTAGCTCGGAACAGTGCGAATCTTTCATAACCCAATGCTTTGATACGATTAATGGTTTTGACAGTATGCTAACGTCGGCGAGAAGCTACAGAGACGCCTTCGTGGCTGTCGAACAAGCAGTTGGCAAGGAAGCCAGTACGGACGATAGCTATCGCCTCAGAGAACACCTAATAGCATGCATCGACGAAGCAGGGTCAATTTGCGAAGACCTCCTTTGGGAGCACGCGAAGGAGTTAGCGAAGAAAGAACTGGGGCAAATTAGAACATCTCTGATAACCTACAGACAGCAGTTCCTAGAATCCAGGAGAATGGCGTTTAATGACGGCATTGAGGAAGTCTGGTCTGCCCTTCGAAAGGATCGATACTCCTCCTTTAGCCAACTCCACATACCTGCACCAAGGGGCAGAGGATTTCCAATTGAGATAGAGCTGAAGGCCCTACTAGACGACAGAAGTGATCAAAAGGAAGTAGACGCGCTCCGAGTATTCAGTGAATCTCAGGTGAATGCTTTAGGGGTAGCAGCTTTCGTAACTAGAGCCCAGTTGCTGGGCCATAAAATCCTTGTACTGGACGATCCCGTACAGTCGATGGACGAAGAACATTTTAAGACATTCGCAAGGGACCTTATCCCAAATGTGCTGAATCAAGGCATTCAGGTGATTCTCTTAACTCACAACGAGACCTTCGCGCGAGATGTAAGCCACTTCCACTACGACCGCCCTGATTACGTCACAATGTCGATTAGGCATTCCAGGAGTGAGGGCTCAGTCGTCGAGGAAGGTAACCGAAGAGTAGCCGAACGGTTGAAGTTAGCAGAGCATAAATTAGAGCAAGGGCTCTTTGATGAATCATGGAAGTACATTCGATTCGCCATAGAAAGACTTTACATCATCAGTTATGCAAAGTATGGACCATCTAGCTTTAATCCAGAGAGTTGGCAACATCAAACTGCCGAATCCATGTGGAACAGTGGTGCAAAGGAGGTCATACTTTCGAGGCTAACGGACTCGGAAAGTCGCCTAAAAGACATTCTCGACATGACGGTCGGTGGTGCCCACGACATTCAATCCAAGGGAGAGACTGACATAAGAGATAGCCTGATCTTTCTTCGCCAATCCCTGAACGACTTGCAAATCGGCGGATAGTTGATCCATTACTCGTTAAAGTTTGAATGGAGCCGAGTAGGAAACTTCCTCCGCCAACTCCCTATAGCGGCAGAAGGCGTTGGCCAGTTGCATCTGCCTCGGGGTTCGGCACTCGGGTGCGAACAGTTCGGGAGAACCGACCAGCACACAGACGCAGCGCGCCCGGGACGTGGCCACGTTTAGACGATTCAGGCTGTAGAGGAACTCCATCCCATGCGGGGCATCCGCCGGAGCCGAGGTTGCCATGGAATAAATTACCACCGGCGCCTCCTGGCCCTGGAACTTGTCCACCGTGCCCACCCTCGCCCCGGGCAGCCGCTCCTGAATACTGAAAACCTGGGCGTTATAGGGCGCGATGATCAGGACGTCCTCCAAGGTCACCGGTTTCTCCCGCTCCTGCTGGTCAACCCAGGAGGAAGCGCCCTCGACCAAACTGCGCACCAGGCTGGCCACCAGGTCCGCTTCCTCATCAGAATAGTTGTGGTTTCCCTGGTGGGACACCGGCAGGAAACGCAGGCCGGTCCCGTTCACCGGACCGGCGGAGACCACCCTCTGGATCTCCAGCCCGTGGCGGGAACCAAGTTTTCCCTCGTAGAACACCTCAGAAGTAAAGGCACAGATGTCCGGGTGCAGCCGCCAGGTCTCCTCTAGGAACAGGCCCTGTTCGGCGGATATGGTCTGGCGGCCCGCCAGCAGGTGGCCCAGGGCCGAAACCTCGGTGCCATCGGGATGAGTGCCCTGGGTGGGCTGGTCCAGCTGCTGCGGGTCGCCCAGCAGCACCAGGTTCGGGCCGGCGTGGGAGATGGCCAGCACGTTGGCCAGGGACATCTGTGCAGCCTCGTCAACGAACAATACGTCCACCGAGTCCTGGGCTTCGGGCCTGGCCCAGAGCCACGAGGTGCCCGCGGCCAACTGGCAGTTACCAGCCAGTGCACGAAATACCCTCCCGTTGTCCGCGATCAGTTCAATGCGGGGATCGTGGGCTTAATCCCCTTGGTAGGAGCTGATCTTCCGCGCCGCCCGCAGATCCAGGTCCTGTTCTGCAGCGGCTGACATGGCCGCCTCCAGCAAGTTTACGATCACCTTGTGGCTGTTGGCGGTGATCCCGACCCGCGCTCCGTTCCTCACCAGTTCGCAGATCATGCGGGCGCCAGTAAAGGTCTTGCCTGCGCCCGGGGGACCCTGTATGGGCAGAACGCCGAATCCTCCCCTGGCAGCAATGCGCAGGGCTGCGTCCAGGGCGGTTTCCCCCGGCAGTCGAACGGGCTCACCGTCCAGTCGCGGAGCTTCGCGCAGGATCAGGGCGCGAGCCGCTCCGTATGCGCCGTCCCCGGTGACACCCCGGTCAGCCACGAACTCGCCGACGCGCACCAGGGCCCGTTTGTGCGCGTCGGTTGGGACCAGGTCGTGGGCAAACACCGCTTCGGGATGCGTGTCGGCGAGGGCTACAGGTTTGTCAATGTCCGCCGTGCCGGCCTGCGTGTCGAGGGACACCAACTTCCCAAAGCGATCCCCGCCCGGCACCCGCAGTTCTTCGCCGCCGCGCAGGGAGGTCTCCTGGACCGGAAATCGGTAACGGTGTATTGGCCTTCGGGCCGTGCCGCCCGCCTGGCCGATGTACTGCAGTTGGGACAGGGCGCCCCGCTCATCTATGAGCTCCTCCACCGAGCAATCGCTCAGCCGGAAGAACTCCCACCACACCGCCTTTTCCTCCCGCCGGTGCCAGTCCAGGATGTTGGCCAATACCCACCGGGCCTGCTGCTCGGGCCTGCGATCCTCGGGCGGTATGGGTACGTCCCCGGCAATGCGTTCGCCCAGGGCCTGGATCATCTGCTGCCATTCGGTCAGTTGCTCCGAGGCCTCTCCCACACCCGGCCCCGGCCTTTCGATTACCGCGCCGCCGTCAACCAGTTCCTGGCGGATATCCTCCAGCCAGCTGCGAAGCCGGAATGTTGACTCGCAATCGTCCCGGTTGTAGCCCTCTACGGCAGCCTTGTGCTCCTCCCTGATGACTTCGGGGAAGCCCAGTTCCAGCGGAGCGCAGACGGCGTAAAGGGCCGAGTTGGCCTCGCCCAGTGGCACCTTCCTGGTGAATCCATAGAATTTCTCCAACTCCTTTATCGAGTAGCTCTCCACGCTGGCGCGCAGGCCGCCCCGCACCACCCGGTAGAGGTCGACGAAAAGGCCGGCCCGCAGCATCCGGTCAACCTCGGCCTCACGGGTTGCGTGACGCCCCATGAGCCGTTTCATCGCGCTGGGCTCGTAGGGCGCGTAGTGGTATATGTGAAGATCGGGGTGCGATTCCCATCGCTCCATCACCCAGTCCACGAAATCCTCGAAGACACGCTTCTCCTCCGCGGCCGACAGGGCCCAGAGCCCGGTGTATTCCGGTTCATCCCTCTCGGTGGCTGCCAGATATCCGAACAGGTACTCGAAGCCGCCAGGCCCCACGAAGGGGTCGCCCTCGAAGTCGAAGAAGACATCGCCCGCCGATGGCGCGGGCAACATGGCCAGGCCTACGTCCGATTCAGGTCCCAATGTCTCGTAGACAGCGTGGCCCTCCGACCGGCCCTCCACCTGGACCCGGGCCTGCTCACGGATTCTCTCGTAGCTGACCGGCGCGCCCCGGTCCGGTTTCCACGGGAAGGGAAGGGGCGTAACCGCCAGACCGGCTGTTGTTGATACGTCCCGGCCGGTCAGCTCGCCAATCTGCAGGCTCGAGATGCCCGCCACCAGGCAGAGATGATCGTCCCGACGCCGGCGGCTATCGCATTCGCGACTCCACCGGCACATCTCGCAGTGCTCCCTGGGGTCGGGATAGCTTTCCCCAATTCCGTTGGCCACGGCCGACTCCAGCCAGGCCCTCACCAGTCGATAGTAGGCGGCGTAATCGCCGGTCCGGTACATCTGGGGCTCGAATTCCGTCCACGGGGCGACCACGTACATGCGTTCAGGGAGCAGACCCTGTACCCCGCCTACCAGGTCGGAATACAGGGATAACTGCAGCACGGTGCCGCTCCTGGTTTCGCGAGCCAGCTTGGTGTCGATGACCTCGTAGGACCAGGTGCCCAGGCTGCTGGGCGCCTCAACCCGCCGCAGGATGTCCATCCTTCCACCCCAGTTTCCCTGGACCAGGGCGCCCTGCACGATGATCTCTCTGCCAGCACGCATGGCCTTCACCGTTGCCTCGACGGCGGTCGCGTACAGGCCGGTTCCTTCGACCGTCGTCACCTCGGCGCCAGCATCCGCCAGATGCTGGATGTAGGCCTGTTCGTGGGCCAGGCCTCGTTCCCACAACAGGTCCAGTGTGGGGTCCCAGTGACCGGGAGCAGCGCGCGTGCCGAGCGCCACCTCGTGGTTGAGCTCCGTCAGACGCCGGCAGGCCAGATGGTTCACCAGGTCGCTGGCGCTCAGCCGAATTGTTCCAGTCACATTATCCATATTGAAGTCCCTCCGCCCTGCAGCCAGATTCTGTCCCCGGTTTTGAGAGAGGCGGAGTCGGGCCCCGCCATCCCTTCAAATACAACTCAAACACAACGTAAATGAGAGTGGGCTGCCCCCGCAAGCCAATACGCTATTTTCGCCGGCGTCCAGTGAAATCGTTTCAATAGGATGATGGGAGGCACCCTTGGTCTCTCAGCAGCTAGGTAAAGATGTGGCGGTAGCTGGTTTCAGTCGGCCTATAGTGGTTTATGAGTTTGCTTATGGCGTCTTCGGTGTGATCCGCCAACGGACCGATGCATGCAATAACTCCCAACCTGTTGTTGTAGTCTTGAGACCCCCGTACCCTCTTCGAATTGGTATGTTCCGCCGGGTACCTGGAACTGGTCGCATGGGGCGTGGTAACCGTGGCACAGAGAAACAGCCAACCCAGGGATGTCAACCAGTTGGCGACGTAGAGCAGCAATGTCCGCATATTGATCCTCTCAGGCCATTGTCTTACATCAGTGTGGCGAAACAGTTGCTCTAAGCTGTCGTCCAGGAACTGCTGCGCCAGACTCGCCAGTATTGAATTGGATGGAGAATCCGACTCCTGCCCCGGAAATCGTCTGGGCAATCCAGCGTGGGCTGGACTGAACGTCCAGGTGTCTGCGTTGACCTCCCGGTTCAACAGGGGCCTTGGATCAACATATTGGTTGGGGATTCCGTTGATGTACTGGCGCCACATGTCGGTAAAATATTCATGAAAGGCAATGAATGCTTCCACCATTTGGGGGGAGAAGGCCTTGGTCAAGCTTCTCCATTCTTCCACCTCCAGTGCCCTGTTACCCAGATGTCCCCTGCTTTCGGGAAGCACCTGCTTCCATGCATATTGGACGCCCTTCCTGACCCTCCTGTTTCCTGGCCCACTCAGCACCAGTCTGGTCAATTCGTTGGCTGCATAAGTTCCGCCCGGTTTCACCAGGACCCTTGAGACATCTTCAGCCAGCTGACTGCCGGTCAACATTTGGGCGATGAGCTCGACGAAGGCGCCGATGGTGTTGTGGCTCATGGCCCTGGCTTCGGCGTACGTTATCCCGTTGGCGAGCATCAACGCTTTGGTGACCTTCTCGCACGCCTGTTGCACCTGGGTTACCGCCTCAACCAGTAATTCTGGCTCAGCCTGTCCAACTATGAGCTGAGCTGTCCTGGCATTGACGTGAGCGCGTTCCAACCATTGGCGCGCGTCCAGGATTTCCTCAGGCGTTCGTCCAAGCCAGTTTCGATCGATCAGCATAGGCTTCATGCGCAGGTACTACTCCATCTACCCCTTGCGAACCGCGCACAGCGAATGCGCCGGTGGCTTCCTCGTATGGTTAACTTCCAGTGTAGTGAGAGACCATCCAGCGGGACAAGTATTAACTGTCAGTTCAACCTCTACTCGGCGTGGCAAGCTGAACTTTACGAGGCCCTACCACTTCATTAGCCGATACCTGAGCGAACGCGCGAGCAAACAGGGGCAGATCCGGCGACCTAGTGTCGTCCGATCCCGACCGCGCGGATAGGTTTCCTGGGCGTGGCTTTGGAGTGCGAGTTGAGGATCTTCCCTGCATCAGGTCACAGAGTTGCCGATCCACCAGGCTCCGGTTCTCCTTCCATCGGTTACTTCCTGGCAGAGCAACGGCATGCAACTGCCGGCCGTTCTTCAGGACCTCCTCTTGAGCCTCCAGGTTGTCAGTTCTGCTCTAATTAACTTCGAGCATAACGATACTCTTTTCCTTGTCCAACACGGACTGTTAGATGCCCAGACCGAATCGGACTGTTGTCACCAGCATCGTCTCTCATTACTGACATGAGACGGGTGTCAAACGAGCCAAGAGTTGCTAGAATCCCATAGCCCTGACGGTACCGAAACCCGCGAGTGTCCCACTATCCCAGTAAGGACCGAACAACCATGTCGACAATCAGTTTTATCCACGCGGCCGACCTTCACCTGGACAGCCCCTTCCGGGGAATCAGGAGTGAGGCCCCAGCCCACGTCGCCCAGGCCCTGGGCAGCGCCACCTTCGACGCCTACCGGAACATCATCAACCTCTGCATACAAGAAGAAGTAAACGCCCTGCTGGTGGCCGGAGACATTTACGACGGGGCAGATCGGAGTCTGAGGGCACAGTTGCGTTTCATGGACGGCCTGGCCCAACTAAGCCAGGCCGGCATACGTTCCTTCATCTGCCATGGCAACCACGACCCCCTGGACGGCTGGGAGGCCCGCCTGGACCTTCCCGAGGGCTGCGTCCGCTTTGACTCGGCGGTGGAAGGCTTTCCCCTGTTCCCCGATGAGCCGGAGAGGGGAGCGGTATATGGCATCAGCTACCCCACAAGGGAGGTGAGGGACAACCTGGTTCCCCACTTTGCCGCAGCCGCCTCCCGGGACCAGGGGTATAGCATAGGGCTGCTCCATGCCAATGTGGGAGGCAACCAGGACCACGACTCCTATGCTCCCTGCTCACTGAGCGACCTGGTCGACACGGGGTTCAACTACTGGGCCCTGGGCCACGTCCACACGCGCCAGGTCCTCCGGACGGGGGACCCGACAGTCGCCTATCCTGGCAACCCGCAGGGGCGCCACTCCAACGAACCGGGGGCCCGCGGCGTCTATCTCGTTGAGGTGGACGACCATAGTGGGGTACAACTGACCTTCCACCCCGTGGACGTAGTGCGCTGGGAAACGCTGACCCTGGACATCGGCCCCTTGGAAACGGAGCAAGCCCTGCTGGACAGGATGGATGACCTGGCGAGTGTGACTCTGGACTCCGCCGAAGGCAGGTCTGTGGTTGCCAGGCTGGAGCTGACCGGGCGGGGACATCTCCACCGGTGGCTGAGCAGCCCGGGCACGGCTGAAGAGGTGAGGGAAAGGCTCAACGAGAACCATGCAAACC
This sequence comes from SAR202 cluster bacterium bin22, assembly GCA_002238505.1. Taxonomy (GTDB): domain Bacteria; phylum Chloroflexota; class Dehalococcoidia; order Lucifugimonadales; family UBA3495; genus Bin22. Next base: position 18,690 of record MPMM01000004.1, read on the forward strand.
AGGACACCTGGCTCTGGTGCGAGGGAATCAGGCTGGCCACCGCCTCCCCGGTGGACCGGGAGGCGGCCCTGAGTCGCGAGGATTTCGTCGGAGACCTGCTGAGGTTGAGTTCGGAGCTTCGCGCCGGGGAAGACACACCATCCGAGTTGAGGGAACTGCTTCAGCCCCTGTACGGACGGAGGGAGGTCCGGGACCTCCTGCGGGACCACGCGCCCACCGATGAAGGCCTGCGGGAACTGCTGGCCCTGGCCGAGGAGGAGTGCCTGGCGGCGCTGGCCGAGGAGGACGAAACCCCATGAAGCTTGAGGAGCTTTACCTGGACGGCTTCGGCCACTTCTTCCAGCGCACCTTCACCCTGGGCGGCGGCGGGGTCACCGTGTTCCACGGGCCCAACGAGGCGGGGAAGAGCACCCTGCTGGCCTTCATCCGCACCGTTCTGTTCGGGTTTCCCAGCAGGAACAGGGACGACCACTTTGCTCCCCTGGCCGGGGGTCGCCACGGTGGGCGCATCCAGCTGACCACCGACGGCGGGGAGCGCCACGCTCTCGAGCGTTACGCCGGCCCCAGGGGTGGGCCGATAACCCTGGTGGACGACGCCGGCATGCCCCTGGACGCCGGCCTGATGCTGCCCCGCATAACCGGTCAGTCCACCCCGGCCGTGTTCAGCAATGTCTTCGCGTTCAGCATCGATGAACTGCAGCAGATGGGGCTCCTGGAAGACGCCTCGATCAGCGATGCCATCTACAGCGCCGGCCAGGGGGTCCCCGGCCTCGCCGGCTTCAGCCGGAGCCTGGCCGCCCGTCAGGACAGGATTTTCCTGGCCACGGGACGGGCCCAGGAGGTCCCCAACCTAGCCAGGGCCATTCGGGAGGTGGACGAACAGCTGAAGACCGTGGCCGGCAATGCAGGCCGCTATGGAAGCCTGACCGCCCGCCGGTCCGAAATAGACGCCGGACTGGCGGCCCTGGACATGGACCGGTCACGACTTAACGTCAAGTCGACCGAACTCCGGAACCTGCTGGAGGCCTGGGATGACTGGGTGGAGTTACATGACTGCAGTGCCCGGCTGGAGTCCCTTCCCCGGTACGCGCAGTTCCCCGTGGACGCCATCCCCAGGCTGGAGGCATTCCAGGATGGAGTGAAACGTACCACCGACGACGTGGACGAGGCCGGTGAACAGCTCCGGTTGGCCACCGAGGCTGCCAGCATCCCCATACCCGACGAAGCCCTTCTGGAAGCTGCGGCCCAGGTCGAGGAGATTCGCAGGTTCCGGGCCGGTTTCGACGGTTCAGTCCACGACCTGCCCGAGCGACAGGGTGAACTGCGGGAGCTGGAAGCCGGCTTCTCGTCGCGGATGTCGGACCTGGGGCGTCCCTGGGGTGAGGCCGAACTGGATGCCTTCGATAGCTCCCTGGCGGTCCGCGACCAGGTGGGCACCTGGCGGGAACAACTGGACGGGACGGAAGAAACCCTCCGGCAGGCCGGTCTCCGCCTGGAGCAGGAGAGCCAGGCGTTGCTGGAGCGCCAGCTGGAAACACGGGAGGCCCGGGAGCAGCTGCCACCGGAGCCACCGAGTATGGATGCGGCGGCTCTCGCCGAGAGGCAGGACGCGCTGCGCGCCGCCAGGGGCTGCCTGGCGGATTACGAGCGGCAGCGGCAGAACCACCAGAATCTACAGGGTCAGCTGAACGCCCTAGCCACGGCCTCCGGTGCAGCCGCCGGCCCCGCACCGGCCCCGCTGTTCCTGCTGGGCATACTCCTTGTGGCCGCCGTCGCACTGAGCGCGGCCGGCGCGGTTCTTGGCGGTCCCGGCCTGCCTGTGGGAATTGCCGGCGGCATCCTCCTCGTGGCCGTAGCTGTATTCCTCTGGGCCAGGGGCAGGTCCGGCGGCGGACGGGACGCAGTGCCGGTGGCTTCGCCTCTCCGCCAGCAGGCCGCCGATGCGGAGACTGCCATGAAGCAGGCGCGACAGGCATTGGTGGCGGCGGGAACCCTTCTGGACCTGCAGGACCAACCCGACGGGGCAGCCCTGGATTCCACGGAGGTCCGGCTGGTTGCCATCCGCGCTGACATAGACGCCCGGAATACCGCCAGCGACCGGGTGGAAGGACTATTGAGGAGGGAGCATTCCCAGGAGCTGCGGGCGGCCCGCGCCGCCGAGGCCCGCGCCGCAGCAGCCACCGCCCACCAGGAGCTCCAGGACCGGTGGCGCCAGTGGCTGCGGGAACGAAATCTGGATGAGACCCTCACCCCGGAGGGCATGGCCATCTTCCTGAGCGGTATTGAAACGTCCCGGGGGCTCCTGGCGGAAACCCGCCGGATGCGGGGGCGGATGGCCGCCATCGAGAAGGATATCAAGGAATTCCGGGAGAAGGTGGAGCCGCTGGCCACGGCCCATTCCATTCCCCTGGAAACCGGCAATCATGGCCAGCTGGCGGCGGCGGCCGACGCCCTGATCAGCCGTCTCGAGGCGGCCAGAGTAGCCCAGTCCCAGCAGCAGGGAGCCCTGGAGCGGCAGGACACGGCCAGCAGGCTGCTGGCAGACCGCCAGCAGCGTCAGGCCGCGGCCCGGCAGGAACTGGCTGACTTCATGGGCCTGGGTGAGACCGATGACCACGAGGAGTTCCGCAGGAGGGCTGGTGACAACGATTCCCGCCAGGAGTCGGAGCGCAGGCAGCAACAATTGCGGAGCGCCCTGGAGCGGCGCAGCGGACCAGGGGAGCAGTTTGACTCCTTCCTGGAACGCCTGGCATCCACCGATCAGGTCCTGCTAAACGAGGAGTCCAGCCAGCTGGCGGACAAACTCCAGGCGACCGACGAGAAACGCAACGCCCTGCTGGAGGAGCGCGGGCGCGTAGAAAGCGAACTGGACGGCCTCACCGGAGAGGAGGAGTCGTCCCAACTGAGGGTCCGGCGGGAGACCCTGGTGGAACAGCTGAGGGAATTCGCCAGGGAATGGTCCCGGCTGACCCTCGCTCGGGAACTGTTGGAGCGCACCCGCCAGAAGTTCGAGGCGGAGCGGCAGCCCAGGGTGGTCCAGCACGCCCGGGACTTCTTCGCCCACATCACCGACCAGCGGTACGACCGGCTATTCGTGCCCATGGGGGAGCGCACGGTTACCGTCGAGGAACACACCGGGGCTCGGAAGCTGCCCAGCCAGCTGAGCCGGGGCACCCGGGAGCAGCTCTACCTGGCCCTCCGCTTCGGCCTGGTGCGGGAGTTCGGAGAGCACGCGGAGCGCCTGCCCGTGGTGGTGGACGAGGTACTGGTCAATTTCGATCCCGAGAGGGCCCGGCTGGCCGCCGAGTGCTTTGCCCAGCTTTCTGAAACCAATCAGGTGCTGGTATTCACCTGCCATCCGGACATGGTGGACCTCTTCGCTAATTTGCCTGGAACCCAGGTCGTCGACGTGGACGTAGCCGGCTAGGCCACCACAGAAATCCGAGGCTGGAGAGTTTATTGACCGGTAATTCGGTAAATGGGCCACAAGCCGAAGATCCAAAGCCATCGTCGCGGGCATGGGCGACGGCTTCACCCGCCACAGCGGCCGCGTGGGCGTGGTCCAGGACCCAGTCAAGATTGGCGCCGGGCTGTCTGCCCCCCATGACCGCAGGGAGGTGGAAGAGTTCAACAATGCCGGCACGATATACTGAACGCCAGGCCGCAGACCGGGGAGCGGTAGCGAGGTACTACCAAGAGAACGACACTTAAACCCAGCCGAGGAAGGACCAATATGGAGACACGAAACTCTGCATTGGGCTTTGTCTATCGCACGCGAAAGAACTTGGAGTTTCTGAGGAAAGCCCGGACAATGGATGAGGATGTTCATTTGGTAGCTCATCTAATAAACTCTCTGCTGGGCCTGGTCGTCCTCCCTATGGAGAGACATCCCAAAGATCCGATGTGGACAGTAAGCTTAGAAGAACTCCAGGAATGGAACTGGCCCAATTGGATCATAATCCAGGACGAAAAAGGCGAGGCCAGCAACACTACATGGACTCCAACAAAGTCGCTCGGACGGCTTATCACCCACCTCAGAAATGCTGCAGCCCACGGTAAGTTCGTCTTCGCGGATAACCCCGAATCTAGGAATCTAAGCGATATACGAGTCATCGTCGAAGACGCTCCATTCAACAAACCGACCAACTGGAGAGCAGAGATAGGGGGCGAAGAACTCTATCAATTCTGCCTTTTGCTTACAGACTACATCCAGCATCACCTAAAACCTAACCCTTAAGCCGCTGGCACTCCGAAAGTTGCTGAGGCATTGGAGGGAAAAACTTGCAACCCGGCACAAACCAGAATACGTTTCGTTTCGCTGTAAAAGGCAAGAACGACATCACTTCCAACTCATGGATAGTGTGGGTAGAAAAAGATGGCAGCGCATATGTCAGTTGTAGAAAGTTCATGGGGCAAATAAAGGCCAGCCTCCACGCGTCAGGGCAACAACAGGTAGCGTTTACCTCAGAGTCTAAACTCCTGACCGACTACGGCGACCGTTTTCTTCAAAAAACTACAGAACCACAGACGTACACAGGACCAACAATTACTCCTTCCTATAGCTTGTTCTTCCCTTCTTGGGCATTGAGTATAACGTCTCAAATGAGACAGGCTGAGCCAGGGCATTGGGCCAAACACGTCACATTTATACAGGCCGCAGAAGAACCATTATCCACAACGCTCTCTTTCTGCATCATTGACTCTGGCATCAACCTAGATCATGAAGCTTTGAAAGAATGCCCGATTTCCCCGATCAAATCACTTGCTCTACGCCCCGGAAAGAGACTCTGGGTGGTCAAACGAGACGAAAAAGACGACGACTTGAAGAAGCAAGCTATAAGCCTCGTCGAAGAGTTAAATGGAGACGCTACGCTCCTAGCCGGCATTACAGGCGGAGATGGCAACGAAGCGCCAATCACGCTACGTTGTGATGGGAAGAACAACAGCGGAATCCCTTATACCATGTCCTTCCCTGTATCGCTCAAAAGAGACACTCCAACTCAATCTGCCCAGCTAGTTCTTCCATTCACCGAACATACATGACCAGTCTGGACACCAAATGTTCATCCAGAGGAAGCAGCCCGCAATGCCGAAGCCTAGCACAGGGCCCCAAGCAAGGGACAGCTACTACCATCAGGATGAGAAATAAAGCCAAGCAATTTCCCAAAGGTGCATCTTGGCCAATTACTCATAGCCACATTTGCACAGCACCCCACAAGCACAAAAGTGTATCAACTGACCAGTCTCTCCACCGACAGCCGCGGAGCCCAGACGTTTATCATCACCTGCAAGACCCGCGGATACCAAACCCTCAACTCTTTTCACATCACTTAACCCGTTTGTAGCCGGGAATACACGATATTCCGCCGTTAGGAACACCAAGTTGTTTCCCCCGACTCAAATAGGCTGACGCCCAGTAATCTTCCTGAGTTCGAAAAACTATATAACCATGAGCGTCCCAGAGAGCGGCTGGGAACTTCTTAGGGTGAGCGTACCAAGACCCCGTCATACTGTAGAGACTTTGCTCAACATCAACCCCGTGCTCCTTGCTTAATCTCCTGGCTGGCCTCTCATTCATCGCAAATATCCTATTCCAAACAGCCCATGGGCCAACTTGTCAGGCAGAAATAGCCTGGCCTAGTTTCCATCCTCCACTTTCTCGCCGCTCGGATCGCATTTCCTCCTGGATCGTGCAATCCCAATTGCTGCCAGCAAAGCTGCATTGATCCGAGAACCGCCCCGCTTGAACCCCAGTTCCTGCCGCAACTCCCGAAGCAGGTCTTCATCAGTCCGAAGAAGGGTGTCCGACAGCACCCACTCTGCCAGGGCTACCAACTGACGCTGCGAATACTCGGTGATGGGAAAACCAGGAGTTACCAAATGCCGCGGGCCCCGGCCCGGGCTTTCCGCAACCGGCGTCACCCCCTCATCCACGACATCTTCGTCATCCGCGCTCTCCACCACCACCGGCACGTCATGCACGTCGGCCAGGTCCACTGCCTTCCGCCACGCCTCATAGGCCAGATCCGCCTGACCCTCCGGATCCCGGAACCACTCGGTGGACCAGATCCTGTGGAACCGCCACCCCAGGCCCTCCAGAACCTGCTGACGCAGCCGGTCCCGGTCCCGCGCCGTGGGAGTCGAATGATAGGCCGCACCATCGGCTTCGATGGCCAGCACCATCCGCCCCGGCTGTTCCGGATGCCCGCAGGCGAAATCCAGCCGGTAACCCGCCACCCCGTATTGGGGCGTCACCGGCACTCCCCGCCGCTCCAGCTGGCGCATGATGTTAAGCTCAAAGGCGTTCAGAGGCTCGTCACTCAGGCTGCCGCCCATCTCGGTCCCGCCCGAGGCGGCGAACTCCAGGTACTGCCGCAGCAACTCCACTCCCTCGGAGGCGGACCGGCCCGGGTCCATGTCGTGGTGGGAGAAGCCGGCCACCAGGTGAACCCTGGACCTGGCCCGGGTTATGGCCACATTCAGCCGCCGCTCCCCGCCCTCTTGATTTAACGGGCCAAAACGGTAGGGCAGCGTCCCGTTGCCCGCCTTGTGGTAGCCCACGCTCAGGATAATGACGTCCCGTTCGTCCCCCTGCACCCGCTCGATGTTCTTGACGAAGAAGGGCTCGCCTCTAGCCACCGCGAAGAACTCGTCCAGGGTGTGGCCATTTTCAGCGGACAGGCGCCGCCGCAGTCCCTCCTCGATGTCATCGGCGTGATGGGACCCGAAGGCTATCACCCCCAGGGACTGCCCCGGGTCCCGCCTGGCGTGGTCCAGAATAAGGTCCACCACCTTCTCAACCTCGTCAGGATGGGACCTGGTCGACTGTCCCAGGGTGGGCGCCAGGTCCTGCTGGTGGCGGTAATCCTCGCCCCTTCCAGTCGGCCCCAGCAGTCAAGCTGGTAACCAAACCGGAGCTGCCCGTACCCTCCCGTGACGGCCCGGCCGGTGGCCGTCCGCCCACGACATAACACGACATAAGGAGGAGATGGTATGGGTTGCTACGTTCACTACCCTTTTGGGCACATGCCCTGCCCTGCCTGCTGGGACGCAGTGATGGGGCAGTGTGAGACGGTGACCCTGTGGCAGCAGGCTACAGCTCAACTGCCCTGGAACTTATGGTGAAGTCCAGCTCCAGGAGGCCGGCGTGCTAAACCGAACGCCTGGCAGTAGGGCGAGGCGCCGGTGCCTCGTCCTACCAGGAAGGAGATTGACTTCCCCTCAACAGAGTGTCCTGGCCCCCCTTCTCCGAAAAGACCCGAGAAGGCTCCACAGGCGCTGCAGTCCGCGCGGGTCAGGAGAGAATTAAATAACAAAGCTCTGTTGACAGCTCTGTCGGTACAGGCAAGAATCCTTCCTAATCCCTGTGAGGAGGTTCGGAGTGATGTCACTGGACAGAACTGTGGGTGAACTTCCCAAAGTAGCTACCGCGGCACTGGTGGCAACGCTTGTATTCACTTTCCTGATCTCCCTGGCAGCCTGCAGTGGAGAGCAGGCCCCCCAGACTGCGGGTGGCGCCGCTACCACCGAAACCACAGCCGTGACGCAAGGCGCCACCGAGCCGGCCACTCCTGCTCCGGTTACGACAGCCCCACCAGTGGCAACCCAAGCCCATACTACTGCCGCGGCAAGGACAACAACTTCCACCCAGGCAGCACCGGCACCGGCACCTGAACCAATAGCTGAGCCCACCGCAACACCCATTCCTACACTTGCCCCCACTCCAGCACCGACCCCCACGCCTGCACCAGTTCCAACGGCGCTACCGACCCCAATCCCCAGCCCGACAGCGACGCAACCGCCCGGATCCACCCCCACAACCGCTCCGCTGCCTCCCACAGCCACACCAACCCCCGCAACCGCGACTGTTTCAATGGACAACTACTCGCCGCTGCTGGCCCAGGCCATGTCAAGCCTGCCACCGGACTACGACTTTGTGAGTGACGGGCTCTCGGCCGACGAGACAATGCTGCTGGACTGGGCGGACAGCAGGCTCTTCAGCAACCCGAACTTCCTGCAAAGCAAATGGGGGCCTGACAACTGGCCTTCAGAGGTGACAACCGCCTCAGCCCAGGCCCTGGTCCTGATGATGCGGGAGATCAATATCCAGAAGAGGGCCGACGGCGAGCACGTCGTCAGCTGGGAAAAGGATGGTCTGGACATCATCCTGGACCATCTTGAGGTCTACCCCGGCCTCTGCGTTTACTGCTACGGCAAGACAGGTTACGACGACATAGACGACGGTATAGATGACAACTATGTTCCCGTCATACGTTCAGACCACCACGTCCACCGTGAGATGCTCAAGACCTTTGCCTACTTTGCCAGGGCCGACGGTGGAGCCATCCTCGTCAGGAGCTTCATGGACAATGACCCCGACGACTTCGAGCTGCTGTATAAGAGAAGACTGGACAAATACCCCTCCACCATAGGTGTCGGTTCCTTTGCCTACGAGAACGTCTCCTTCATGTCGCAGAGACAGCTGCCCGACGGGACGCTGGAGAGCTACCCCACCATGGTCTTCAGGATGACAGGCGACGCCCGGACCGAGCGGGAGGCAGCGGAAGGAATCTTCAATTACACACGGCAGAACCTGACTCACTTTACAGGTGATCATGACGACTTTGCAGCCCTTTTCAGGCCCTACACAGTCACGCCCTACTCCCCCCAAATGGGATGGATACTCTACGTGGGAGAGGCAGGCAGCCCCTCCTCAAGCGCACTCCTTACTGGAGCGTTTCGGGTGGTAGGATTGAAGGCGGAGCAATTTCAGACTCCAAGAAAAATACGACACGCCGGCTCCATCGAAGTGGACGGGGAGACGTACTACTACGACGGGAACGCTGTACTGGGACAAGAATCGGCAACCGCACCGCTGTGCAATTTCTTTCAGACTCTGGAAGAGGTTGAGGAAAGTATTTATTGCCGGGGCTGACATTCGCAACCTACGAATGCTAACAGTTAAGAACGCAACCACGCCTCTACGCAGCAATGCGTCACCGCATTCCTACACCCACACGTACCCGCACCAACGCACCAACACACCAACGCACCAACGCATGCCCCCCCTCTACGCGTTGATTACCCGGCGCGCCGACGCCGGCGAGACGCTCCCGTCCCAGGCGCAGCAACGGCAATCCCCTGACCCTCCAGGTATTCCCTGATAGCAGCCTCACCGATCTCAGAGAGGTTCATCCCCAACTCCCACTCGGCAGTGTGGAGCGCAAACCTGGTCTCGTCCCAAAGATGGAAAGTTGTCGGAGTCTTCCCCTTAGCAACCCGAGACCGAGTCCCCGGGGACCCTGCCGACTCCCCCGAGGCCTCAGCAGCCGAAGCAACGGAGTCAGCGTCTTTCTGCTCCGCAGCATGACGCTCCTCCCTCGACGGGTAACGCGAATTTCTTCTTCCAGTAGTCATACAGCCACCGCCTCCTGCATATCCTCAAGCACAATACCCACCTCCGCCGCAATCCAGCGCCACAGAGCCTCCAGCTCGGCCGAGGCCGCAGTTGCCGGCGCCCACTCTGCGGCGCTCTGGCCATGGCTCATGGCGTCGATATGGGCCACACGGCTCTGCACCATCTCCGGGCAAACCGGCAACTCCATCACCTCCAGGTCCGCCACCAGTTCTTCCCGGCGCCGGCGCCCAGGGGGCAGGTTGTTGCCCACAAACACTACCGGCAAGGCCATCCGCCGCGCAATCCAGGCGAAGTTGCTGGCCACCAGCATGTCCGGGGCCCCCATGCCCACCGGACAGAGAATCAACGTCATGCTGGCCAGCACACGCTGCAGCGTCGCCCCCTCGCTGCCAGGCAGATCACAGACCACCAGGTCGTAATCGCCCGAGTCGGCAATCGCCGTCAGCTCCTCAGCACCGGCCACGCTGACCTGGCACCGGCGGACCTCCCACCCGGGTATTTCCCGCAGGTAGGCCATCCCCAGGGCCGTTTCCTGGGGGTCAAAGTCCAGCATCAGGGTCCGCAGGCCTACGCTGTATCCCCGCTCCGCCATGGCGTAGGACAGGGTAGTTTTGCCGGTCCCGCCCTTGAAGGACGAGAAGCCTAAAATCTTCTTCACACCACTCCCTCCTTTCAGCACTCCTCACAAAACTGCCTGGAGCGTAACACCAAACGACATCAACGCGTCAATGCGGGCCGGCGCCAATTTGTGGACGTTGCCATGTACCAAGGCGTTAAAGCGTATATGAGTTGACGCACCGTTGCGCCCACGCGTCCTTGCGTACCCGCGTTGCGACGTGGACACGGCGCCGGTGACCCCAGCCCCGAGCAAACATCCCTGCCCGAGTAGAAAAAACTCCCCCACCGGTTTTGCAAATTGCCACAGGCGGCCACCGCCCGGTACAAGGCTGTGGCGTCGCCACGTCGTGCCAGGCGAAGTGTCCACCCCAAGTCCACTGACTATCGCCTCTTGGCAGCTCCGATAACCCATCCCTAAAGTGAAGAGTTAAGGCCCAGGACAGAAGCTCCTGGGGCCTGACAACAGGGTTATCCGGTGGGAGGTGAGAGATGCCGGCACTCCGGGACAACGGGCCCTATATCCACCCCTCGTGGCTGCCCAGGCTGCTCATAGGCATGGACACGTGCGAGTTCAAGATCTGGTTCCAGGCCCACCACGACGGCCGGACCTGGATAAAAGTCGCCAGCGACTTCGACAGCGTCACCTACAACCTCCGGCACACCGACCTGATGAATCGCTGCGCCCGGGAGTACGAACAGCGGGGCTACTCCGTAACCCTGGAGAACCAGAACGAGTTCCGGGTCTCCCTGGCCGGCGCCACCGTATCCGGCCGCATGGACCTGGTGGCCACCCGGGACCAGGATCTCGTCATCATCGACGCCAAAGCCGCCAAACCCAGCGAGGCTCACGCCGTCCGGTAATGCTCTACATGCTGTTCCTGCAGCTGCAGGGCTCCCGCGCCCAGGGAATGACCGTGACCGGCGAAGTCTACTACGGCGAGGACCACAGGGTGCCCATCGCCGCCGGCGCCGCGGGAGAGGAGTTCAGGGAGTTAGTGGAAGGGGTAATCGGGAATTATAGGACACGTTACCCGGGGCCCTTCAAGGGCCTTTTGTCAGTCAGTCAGCCCGTTTTCGGGCTGGCTAGGTATATAATTGCCTGCGGAATTGGGTTCCAGCAAGGAGGGAGTTCTTGGACTACCTAAAGAAGCCTATCGGAGAATTGTGGTCAAGCTGGCAAGGGCTGGTAACGGCAGATGAGTCTGACAGCATGGTCGAAATAGCTACACTCATGGAAAACAAGTTCCCTAGTCTACATATGTCCCAGATTCCATTGAAGGACAGCACCGGCAATATTCGGCTTATTGTCACAGGGAACGGACTGGCGCGGTGGGGCAAGAGTGGACTCCCGGATGCTATTGCGCACGAATACAGCGAGGAGGCGCTTCGGTTTGGGAAGGAAACTTCTCTGGGGGACATCATGGAAAGTGTGGAAGAGTTCGGATACATCCTAGTCGCAGACGAAGAAGATTGCGTAATTGGTATAGTGACTTACAGTGACGTCTTAGCAGGGCTTAGGAACAGGCAATAGCCAAATTCTGGGAGGGGGCCAAACGACGGAACGCTTCTGTCAAAGTAATACCAATTAAAGGACACGTTACCCGGGCCTTCCAAGGGCCTGGTGTCAGGTCATTTTCCTGTGCTGGTGCGGAGCTAGAAGCTCGTGGATAACAGTATGGCCGCTGCGCCGGTGACGGCCGCCACAATGTTCTTGAGGGGCCTGGTCTTGAGCCTGCGGACCTGGCGGGAGGTTATGGGTAATCAGCTGGGGTTGTTTTAGGTGCTGTTGTCAGGACCCAATTTGACAACAATTTTTGCCGACTTGAGTCGCGGTTGGCCGTTTGAGGCCTGGTTGAGGGGCCTTTTGCCGCTCAAAATTGGAACTTTGGGGGGTGTAGGCCTTTTTTAGGTCCCTCGTGCCTGGATGCTTCAGACCTGCGCCGGCGCGCGGGAACAAACGGGTAGAAATGGTCTAGCCACCAGTCACGCTCGCCTTTCCAGTTTCTGTTCAAGAGCATACTCCTTATTGAATTATGCCTTGTATGCTTCAAGTACTGTTGATTCCAAATATATCTCGCTTTAGGTCTTTGTAGACCTGCATCTCAGGGTTAATCATGGGAGCGAGGGTATCACGCATAAATGTCTTTACGTTGTCTCCCGGTTGAGTTAGTCCTAAGACATCCTTGCAAGCTAGGTAAATCCGCCCACTAGCGGGCTTTAAATCGTCCGGACGGTCGTCGGGTCTCGACTCTCGGATGGCTCTCTTTTTATCAAGGAGTTCCTCGACCTTATCACTCTTGCCCAAGGAGTTGCCAAGGTGGCGTAGCACTTCATCATCAAAGAGAAATGACTCTAAATTACGTTTCGACAAGACTCTAACCCCGCGATCATTCATATCAGAAACCTCTTCGGGAGACTGGTCATCGCGGTCGATGAGTCTCAATACTTCGGCGCCCTTGATTAGTAGCCCAATTGCATACCCAATACCTCGTTTGTCATCGGCTACCTCAGAAGCGTTTCCTCCCGGAACAAATTGCGCTTCCGGAAATTCATGCTGGAACATGCGCTCGTAGCAACGAGCATCATGTGAGTAGTTTTGTCCAGTGTTCTTATTTCTCGGTTCTCCCTCACAGATAACCACCCTTTCTGGGGCAACTAATTCCGCAAGGTCGGCAAGGGCTACTTCGTAAGCGAAACTCCAAAACGCCCTATCAGGCACTGTTGGCTCAATCACCTGAGGCTGGTCGAAGTTACGTTCACCGAAATCTAGAAAGATAACGCTGCCGGGGCTCGTGGCCTCAATATCCCGCGCCCGACGCATCATTCCAATTGAATGTGTCGCCAGTATCAACTGGCAACTTTCGGGGATCAATTCATACAAAACAGACAATAATTCTGCTTGTAGGCGCGCGTTCATGTGGGCTTCCGGTTCGTCAATGCAGAACAAAGTGTTGTCGTAGGCACGTTTGGCAATTACGAAGTCCAGAACCAGATCAAACACGGCTTTTTCTCCGCCGGAAAGATTCTTAAAATGAAATCCTTCACTCGCTCTTTTTGTGAAACGGAAAGTGCCATCTTCCATCGGGTTTGAGAGGCTGTTGAGCACCAAATCTGGGAACAGTCGCTTCACAGGATCGCGAATCGGACTTATCAGTGAATTCGTGAATTCATCAGTCATCATTGGCTCTACGCGAAAGATGTTGAAAACTTGCCCGACCAACCGTTGGTAATTCCTGCTAATCGCAATATCATTGTCGATCATTCGGTTAACACGGGTTTCATCAAGGGGATCCGGGCCTCGTTGAACCTGATTGGATTGAAAGTCAGGGTCGTTTCTAAAGGCTGACCTTGTGTAGACTAGCTTCTTCTTTCCCTGCTCGTCACTTGGAACAGGATCGTGAAACTCAATTGAGATTTGTTCTTCGCTCCATGGACGAATCTCCCGTGAATAGACTTTCATATGATAGTCGTCGTTCCAAGTATTCCGCCGCGCATACATTTTGTGCCAACTGCTCAGCGCATCAAAAAAGGAGGACTTCCCGCTACCGTTTGGCCCTGCCAGCATGATCAGGCGGGCCGTGTCTGGTATTCCTTGGACCGTTAAGTCCGTGAAACGCTTGTAGTCCTTAATGGCTGCGCTTTTGAACCTCAATATAGTCCTCCTTTCGACTCCGGTACTCTCTCACCAGCGGGGATAATTGACATAGTCGATCGGTTACCCCAGTTTCTGATTTCCTAGGCTTCCGTCGAGCCAGGATGTGAAATGATAGGCTACCAGCCGCCCCTCTTGGTCATCGCCGATGGCCGTGTGTTCCAGCATCCTGACCAGCACCTTGCCGAAAGCGGTGCAACTCTCGCAGCTGCAGCCCTTGGCGTGCTGGGTCCAGTCGAAGTTCTTCATTTCGAAGAAGGCTTTGTCCTTTCCTTGTTCGTAACCCTCGGCATACCAAGCACGGGGTTCCGGGCAGTCGCATACTCGCTTGCGCACGATAGACCTTCCTTCGTCAGACCTTTGGTATGGGTCGTGCTCGGGCTGAATGTCACTCCGGTTATTCACACACGACGCCGTCGGCGTCAGCGTCCCTCATGTATTGGTAGGCGGGGTGGCCCCGGTGTACCGGCGCTATGCCGTGGGCCCGGGCCTCGCTGCAGGTGATCCTGCCGTTGCCGTTGTCATCATACAGGGCCAGGGCGTCCCCATCACTGGCCGGAGGCGGGGTCGGGCTGACGGCGACTGCCCCTCCTGGGGCCACTATCACCAGCTCGCTTGAAGTACATCGTGCGAACACCTGGTCTATAGCCTGGGCCTCGGCGGGGTCTATGGTGAGGCCGTACTGCTGGCGCACCTGGACAATGCGGTCCACGTACCAGCACTGGTTCAGGGCTGGCAGCCACTCGGCGGCGTCATGGTCAGACTTCTGGTGCCGGTTGACACTGGGAGATGCCAGGGTGAGGTTCAGCAGGTCGGAGGCGAACTGGGAGCGGACGGCCGCGGTGGCGGCGCAGAGACCGCTGTCGTGTGCCTCGGAGCGGGCCACGATGTGCTCGATGTCCGTCTCTCTGATGGTTTCGAACCAGGTGCCGGTGTAGGGTCCGTAGATGCCGCCTATCTGGGCCACTATTCGGGGTTCCACCGAGGGCGAGTAGGGGTAGTCTCCGGAGTCGTATGGAGAGCACCGGTGTTCCTCGGCGAGGGTGATCCCTCGCCAGGCGTTGGTGGGGGCTTCCACCGTGGGTGCAGGGGTTGAGGTAGCCGGTGGCCTTGCCGTGGGAGGCTGCACAGGCACGGGTGTTGGAACTGCTGTGGCCGTGGGCGCCAGGGTGGGTGTTGGCGGCTCGGTCGGCGTGGGGACCGGGGTGGCCGTTGCCGTGGGAGTAGGCGTCGGCGCGAGAGTCGGAGTGGGAGTTGGGGAGAGTGTTGCGGTTGCCGTCGGTTCCGAAGTGAGTGCCGTGGCTGGCGCCCTGGTAATTGTGGGCTCCGGCTGCGCGGTGGGCGCACTCCGCGTTGGTGGAACTGCTGTGGGGGGATTTTCAGCAGAGTTGGTCGGTTCTGGTGCCACTGCCTGCGGTGCAGAGGTGAGGAGTGGAACCTCTGTTGGCGCCGGTGTTGAGCAGGCGGTAAGGACCAGAAAGGCGAATACGATGATTGGCAATTTTGAGAAGTGCAAAAGAATTTCCTCTGGGTTTGTCAGATTCCGCGAGGGTGGAGTTTAACAGGTTTCTTAATGCCGTCTTTGGCGCGACGGACGGCAGGAACTGAGGAACGGTGAATAAACCCCTTTTGGGCAACATTGCTCTTGTGGAGCCGTGCAACCGCACAGATGGTCTTCTATACCTCTACTCTCTCAGGACAGTATTCGCTGGGAATCGGGCAGAACCGGCACTCGCTGGCGCTGGGGACCTTTCTGGGAGGCGTCCTGGCGGTTAACCGGCTGATCAGCCCTTCAACCATCTCCCTGAACTCCTCGCCTGCGGCGACGGCGGCGATGGGCATTGTGTGGTCCTCGCCGTAGTAGACCTCTCCGGTCACGGTCATTCCCTGGGTGCGGGAGCCCTGGAACTGGATGAACAGCATGTAGAGCATGACCTGCACGGCGTGGGCCTCGCTGGGTTTGGCGGCCTTGGCGTCGATGATGACGAGATCCTGGTCCCGGGTGGCCACCAGGTCCATGCGGCCGGAGACGGTGGCGCCGGCCAGGGAGATCCGGAACTCGTTCTGGCTCTCGAGGGTTACGGAGTAGCCCCGCTCCTCGTACTCCTGGGCGCAGCGTTTCATCAGGTCGGTGTGCTGGAGGTTGTAGGTGACGCTGTTGAAGTCGCTGGCCACTCTGGTCCAGGTCCGGCCGTCGTGGTGGGCCTGGAACCAGATCTTGTGCTCGCAGTGGTCCATGCCGATCAGGAGCCTCGGCAGCCAGGAAGGGTGGATGTAGGGGCCATGTTCTCTGAGTACGGGCATTGCGACACCTCTCTTCTGTGGAAGATGGAAGGGCCTCCAGGGCTGGTTCTGGAGACTTTATAAATCACTTTAGAGATGGGTCATCGGAGGTGACAAGAAGCAACTTTCAGTGGGATTGGAAATAAGAGATGACTGTGGACTTCAGGTGTGGGCGGTTTACTCCTTGGAGTCTAGCGGTCCTGGGTATGGACAGAGGCCAGGGATGGTGCCGTCATTCTGGCCAGCGGGAAGTAAGCCGGCTTCAACCTCAGCCACCTGAGTGAGGTGCTGGCGGAACGGGAGGGCATTCACCTGAGCCGCCAGACGGTAAGCCGTCTCCTCAACCGCCACGGCCTACCCAGCGCCAGGCGTCACCGTCCTCCCAAACACCGGATACGGCGGGAGCGGATGCCCCAGGGGGTATGCTATTGCAGATCGACGGCAGCCACCATGCCTGGCTGGAGGAGCGGGGACCCCGGTTTGTCCTGCTGCTGGCCGTGGATGACGCCACCGGCACGGTAGCCAACGCCGTCTTCCAGCCCGGGGAGGACACCCGGGGCTATCTGGTCATGTTGGAGGGGCTTGTCCGGCAGTGGGGAATCCCCCTGGCTCTCTACAGTGACCGCCACGCGGCCTTTAAGTACAACGCTCGCCAGGGGCTGGTCCTGTACGAGTCCACCCAATTCGCCCGAGTGATGCGGGAGTTGGGCATCCAGCAGATCTTCGCCATGTCGCCACAGGCCAAGGGCCGAGTCGAGCGGATGGCGTCCACCTTCCAGGACCGGCTGGTCACCGAGCTACGCCTGGCTGGCGCCACTAATATGGAAAAGGCCAATGCCGTCCTGCAGGAATATCTGCCCCGGTTCAACCACCGCTTCTCCGTGGCGGCGGAGCAGCCGGAGACGGCCTACCGGGCGGTGCCGGAGGACCTGTCTCTCACCGAAACAGTCAGCATACATCACACCCGCAAAGTAGCCAGGGACAACACGGTGAAGTACCAGTGGCGGGTCCTCCAGTTGCTGCCTGGGGCGGAGCGTCCCTCCTGTGCCGGGCTCCAGGTGGAGGTGCTGGAACGGGCCGATGGGGAACTGCTGATCAGATACCAGGGGAAGATCGTGGATTTCCAGGAAGGAGACAAGCGTCCCTCGGCCCTGTGGGGCGAAGGCAGTGGCAGCTTCCCAAGTCCGGTAGGCTCTGAAGTAGCCGATGACGTGGCCAACGGCCACCTGGATCGCGAACAGCGCAAGCTCCTGGCGGACCTGGAGTCCCCAGTGGAAAAGCGGGCCAAGGCCACGAAGGCTGCCGCCCAGGGGAAACTGGTACGCCACCAGCTGATCCGTACTCCCACCTCCACCCAGCAGGCCCGATGGGAGGCGGTGCAGCAGGCCAGAAATCAGGGACTCTCCCTGCGGGCCATCGCCCGGGAACTGGGCATAGCCCGCGACACCGTCGGGAAATACCTCAAGGCAGAGAGACCTCCCACCAAACTGCTCAGCGCCAAAGAGCGGGCCAAGGCCGAGGCTCTGGCTCAATCACCGATGGCCGCAGACTAACCTGGGTGACATATTCGCTTTTCAAAAGAAGGGACGGAATCGCTGGACAACAACAAAACCACACTAACCTCAATAGGGAGGCCGCCGTTGGCCAACGGGAGGGGGCCAGCGGCACATCACGGATACCAGGCTTCTTGTGAAGTGATTATCCCGTTCACAGAAAGAACATCCCGCAGCCATACCGCTCAGAAGGAATCAGCGGAGAGAGTCCCCCTGAGTGCCGCGGCCGTCACAAGGGCCCACAGGTCGGCGGCATATGGCCTTATGCAGTTGGCAGTGCCAGCAACATACCGGCAGCTAAGCGGCTATTGGAGGGACATCTAACCCGATTCGATCGGCGCTTCGATGTACCTTCTCCAGATCCCGGGGCTATATTCCGGCCCCGCGTCCCAGGTTCGCACCTGAAGAAAATTCTGTTCATCGGGTCATCACGGATATGGGGCGATAGACCGCGGGTACGCCAGCACAATGGACGTAGCACTGATGCTGATCGAGGCTTGTCAAGTGGTTGACTTTGACGAGGTCGCGTCCCATTTCCTCGGCCAACATTTCAGCGTCCTCCACCTCTGTTCGATAGCCGACAAAAGTTCTCAGTTGGGTTAGTAAGGCGTTGGTTAAGGGGATCCCGGCATTTCCCGATTTGTGCAGGGATGATTCTGAGAGAAACAGGGAACATCGGTGCGCGAGGGCATTAACCATAAGACTCCTCCAGTCTGCCCCCCTATACCCAAGAAAGCCATCGCAAACTATTGTGCAAAACGGGATGTGATGGTCCCGCGGGTGCTTTCGTTCGATGAGAAGGTTAACGACTTGAGCAACGATTACACTTCCCAGTATCCCTGACAATTGGTCTCCTAGTTCATTTTCGGCTGTGTTTATCATCAATATCGAGCCCTGCTCCATCGCGTCACTTAGCGAATTATCCGCTGCATGCGATTTCAAGACTCTAGGAGCTCCCGGTCTCGACATGGCATGTCTCAACCACGCCTCGTACCGATCCCGTATGACCATGAGCTCTGATGGTTCGCAGTTGAAGAGGGCCAGCAGTCTTTCTTTGATGGCCGGCTGAGTCACTCTTGACAGGACTAGTGCCTGAAAATCGGATAGGCCTGGGTATAATCTGCCTGTTGGGACAGATGCTCTTTCCTTCAGCAGCTCTAATACATCAACAAAGCCTCGCTTCGTTTCGGGGGCTGATCTTACGCCAGAGTTCAAGTCGCAGATTGCCGACAAACATAGCCTGATGAGCTCTTCAGAAATCTCTTCGGGTTTCCCCCAAGATGGTCGGACTGACCGAGCAATCACGTCGCCCAGCTCCCATGCAATGTCATTGGAAGTCGGGTCGACCGGATTAAACCGGGACTCGCCATTGGGATTACCGAAGTCAAGAAGGTTCACTTCGTCCCTAATACTCGCTGGGACAACCCTCCAGATCTTCGTTAACAGACCTGAGCTGGGACCCAAAACTATCATGGGCCCTGCCACTGAACCCCTGACTTTACGTCGCAATAGCTCCCCAACCACGGCAACCAAGAAACCGTGCCTACCATACCCGGGGAGTCCGAGGACGAGTGATCCGTAACGAAGGGCGGACTCGGGCAATGCCACTTTACGTCCCGACAGGCATGACACTCCCAGCGGCACACTCGGACCGGCGCTCTCGTCGGGTGCATCAGTTAGCATTCGGCGGCTGTCCGCTCTGAACGGTTCGAGGCGACTAGGCAAATTGCTAACTGAGTCTTGCAGTCGATTTTCCATCGCGAACTCCCTGGGAAAGGTTTAATTCCATTGTAAATGGAATTTTCATGGTTCTTTGTCCGGGAGGCAAAACGAGGTATGGCAAGTTACCTTTGGTGCCGCCAAGCGATGCCGAGGCTGGTCGAGGAAGATGTGCGGATGTTGCTGTTCAAGCTGATGGACATCATCGTGACTCAGCGGCGCCGATTGGCAGTATGGTTCCGGTCGACGTTGCGAGATATCGAGAGTTGCAACGAAAGCAGGGCCTGGAACCGAGACACCGTCCAGGACTCAGTCAAGATCTTCAGTGGCCAGTTTCGGGTCTGCCGGTGCGCCCTGCCTTTCCATATGGCCCGGGTGGTAATACGTCACCGATATTCAGAATCTGACGAAATCCGCTACTCCAAGTTTGCGGGAGCCCAAACTGCGGAGCCAGATGTACGACGTCAACTATTTCTGCCGGTTAGCATGGCTTCACCCAAATTGTCACCGAAAAAGGTGAGGCAACCCCATGGGCAATGGCGTCAGAAGGATGGCAAGGAAAGAGTTGGTGGGCACGATCTGGGATTCTTATCAGAATTCCACCAGGAGGGATAAGGGCCGGATCCTGGACGGATTCATCGCGGTGGCCGGTCTCCACAGCAAGCACTCCATCCGGTTATTGACCCAAAGCACCGACAAAAGGGAGCACCATTCTTTGCTGGCGGGAGGGCGTATTTATGTTGAAACCGTCCGTGAGGCGATGATCCTGGTGTGGGAAATTTCGGACCGCATTTGTGTGTGTCAACGCTGTCGATGTCCAGCGAAAACGTCCGGTTAAGTGCTCAGGGAAAATGTCCATTGGTCTTGTCCTGAGTGGCTAAGTAAGCGGCCCGTCTGGCAGTCCGGTTGACGGGTGGAGCTATCAGGTCCAGGTACTTCCTGACCGTGTTTCGGGAAAAACCCAGGTCCCTGGCGATGCCTCGAAGGGATACACCCTGGAGCCTGGCGTGGTGAACGGCTTTCCTGAGGGCCTGCTTGCGCGGGGTACCCTCCCGGGCGGTGGAGCATCGGGTCTGCGGGGTTCGGCGTCCTCCGGGCGCTGGGGGACAGCTGCTTCCAGGGCAGCCAGGCGCTGAAGCTGCAATCTGGTGAGGCCGCGCCGTGCCAGGTTCCTGACCACGTGTGCCATCTCCGGGGTGGGCGCCTGGGCGCCATTGGAAGCTCTCAAAGCGCCGGGCCTGGGCGGAGCTTCCTGGTGGGGAATCACTTCACCACCGGACCGGACCATGAGCTGGCCACCACTTTGCTCCAGGACCTCCACCCTGGCACCGGCATAGCTGGGCCGTTCCTCACCAGGAAGCAACTGCAGGGTGCGCCACTGGAACTTGATGGTGTTGTCCCGGGCCACCTGGCGGGTGTGCTTAAAGCAGAGGACGCGTTCCAGAAATACGGATGCGTCCAGGGAACGGTAGGCCACCTTAGGCTGCTGGGCCGGTACGCGGAACTGCCTGTTGAACTGGGGCAGGAATTCTTGCAACACAGCGTTGGCCTGGTCAATGGTGACGGCGCCCGCCAGCCTGAGTTCGCTGACCAGCCAGTCCTGGAAGGTGCCGGCCATACGCTCTACCCGACCCTTGGCCTGGGGTGAGCGGGCGAAGACCTGCTCAATGCCCAGTTCCTGCACTGCCCGGCTGAAGTGGGTGGCTTCCACCGGCGGCTGGATGTGGCGGGGCTTTCCGGCAAACTTGAAGACCCCGTGGCGATCGCCATAGAGGGCCAGGGGGAGTCCATAGCGGCGGATCACACCTTCCATCAGCAGGAAGTAGCCCCGGGTGTCCTCCCCGGTCTGGAATACGGCGTTGGCGACTGTGCCGGTGGCATCATCCACGGCCAGCAGCAGGACGAACCCAGGTCCCCGTTCCTCCAGCCAGGCATGGTGGCTCTGGTCGATCTGCAGGAGCATACCCTCCTGGGGCATCCGCTCCCGCCGTATCCGGTGTTTGGGAGGACGGTGCCGGCTGGCGCTGGACAGACCGTGGCGGTTGAGGAGACGGCTTACCGTCTGGCTGCTCAGGTGAATGCCTTCCCGTTCCGCCAGCACCTCACTCAGGTGGCTGTGGTTGAAGCCGGCGTACTTTCCGCTGGCCAGCACGACCACCGCGGAGGCCGTCTCTTCGGGAATGGTGTTGCGGGACTGGCGGCCTCGGTTGCCGTGGACCAGTGCGGCGGCCCCTTCCCTCCGGTAGGCCGCCAGGATGCGCCGGACCTGGCGTTCACTGATCCCCAGAACTTCGGCAGCCTGGGTTGTGGGCAGCTGATATTCCAACACGCTGTTGAGTACCTGGAGTCTGGCTTGCTCTCTTTGGTTCAATGTTACGTCCTTCATAGAAGGACATTTTCCTTGAGCAATTTACTCGGACACAATCATAGAGCGTTGACATCACTTTCTGGTTGGAGTTGAGCCGTTTCTTGCTCCCCGAAATACTCTTGCCAGGAAATCGTCAGGATCCAAAGGAAAAGGCTCTTCGTAATCGGAATATCCAGGGCCAGTGGCAATTCTGATGATTTCGTAAAGTTCATCCTCAAACGTTGGGAAGCGTCGACTACCATGGGAAGTCCTGGGCTTCGCCCAACCTGGGAATTTCTTATCTAGCAACTTCTTCAGGTGACTCAAGGATGCGGTCCGTCGGTCCAGTGCTCTCTTCCTCCCAACAGGGTCCCTGTCTGCGCCAGGAGCCAGCTCTGTATCACCGTAATCATGAATGAGGCGAGCTTCCAAATGCGTAAGTATGGACCGCAACAAGAGTAGCCTGTATTCAGAGTTTGACTCGCGAAGCAACTCGAAGAACACAACTCTTCTGGCCTTTCTTAATATATCAGGCACGTCCGCGTCCTTTCGGAAACCAGGGTCTTGCGTCCTTCCTTTGGTGTTCACGACCCCTGGGCTAACCTCAGCGTCCCGAGGAGCCACTACCTCTGCCATCCAATTCTGTATCTCCGCATCCTCAATTTCATAGCTGGATGACTCCATGACGGGCTGAGTCTCAGGTTCTGAATACGGTGGCTCAGGATGGTCTTCGTCCGCAGATTCTTGCTCTACTTCAATGGGCATACCCTGTCTTCGGTACGTGTCCAGAGTTTCCTGGAGACGAGCGAATATGTCCTCAGTCCAATGCCTTTCTCCGGAAAGCAGTGCGTCTATCTCGGAGCCGTCGACGCCAAGGATTTCTGTGACCCGTGCACGCCCTCTATAGTCAATTAATAGTTTCAATTGAACGATGGCAAGGCGCGTGCGGCCGGATCCACTATTCGTGCTAATGTCTGGTGTGTCCTCTATCAATTATCTGCACCTCCGTTGTTTCGTCTACCGGCTCAGGTTGCTGACGAGATTGATCCTGCCAACCAGGAAGCATCACCTTTTGACCGAAGTGAGACCAGCACTCTGTGTTGCCCACCGCACCGTGCCTTTTTCGGCGCTCAATTGTCGTAGTAATCAGATTTATTTTCTTCTCTAAACCAACTGCCTGAAAGTTCTTTTCTGCGTCTTCATGTCGGCAGATGACCAGTAGTGGCCGATCGTCCCGACGATGAGGAGAGGCGTACCCGTTCAACTTCCTAGCGATTGCGCTGCGGGCGATTGCGCTCCTCTCATACTCCACATAGTACCAGCCAGGTCCCAGTGGGCCGTTCTGGAAGAACACCATGGCGTCCGGGTCAATAGCGCCCTCTTCGCCCTCCATCTCTTCCCAGTACCGCCACCCATTGGCGACGGGAAGTCGGCTTTGTAGGAAGTCCTGCACTACATCCATCAGCCCGTATTCGTGGATCTGCTTTCCTTCCGGATCTGGCCACTTGCCCAATTGCAGACGACTGGTCATTGTTTTCTCACTAATTCGGTCCATGTCGGCCAAGATCTTCACCCACTTCGAAGAGAGAGCATGTCGCTGCTTACCGCCGACGCGCCAGCTAACCAAAACACCCAGGTCGCCCAACCGTATGCAGATGTTCTGCGCTTTCCTGCCTTTCCGCGTCTCGCCTAGAACGAGCCGCAGCATATCGGTAGAAATCCCAGGCCACTCGGCGGCTGTTGTTATGACTATCGCTATATTCTTGGCAGCATCCGGGTTTTCCAAGGCGCCGGCTACGCGTAGGAGAATCTTCGCAGCATCTCCCACTTGCTCAAGTTCACTCAAGTTCGCTACTTGGGCGCGGATCAGTTCTGCTGCCCGCTCGGTCTCTTCCACTGACGCTACTATGCGCGAGAGTCGCCGGACCAATCTGCCCCCAACATCTTTTCCCACCTGTGATTCTACTGAAGTTTGGACATTCCTTAGAATATTTACTGGCCTGCGGATACCTTGCCTGGTGCAGAGGGACCTGTTCACGCCTCTCTCCCAGGCTCGCCATGTGTCTCGTCTCTGGTAAATTGGCTGGTGTATCCAACCCCTGCTATTCAGTCTGGCGATCTGACCTTCCCAGCTTCCGTCTTGGACGCAGTAGATCTGGGCCCAGTCTTCAATCTCGTATAATCTGACCACGTTATTGACTAACTCGGACTCCCAAAGATCTGCGGTTACGAAGTAGAGTAGCGCGGGCCGTGGATGAGGGTCCTCCGCAGCCAATGCCACAAGGTCTCTGCCAAGGTTCGTGACCGTTTTCGCGATGTCGCTTTCCGCGGGCAAGGTCCCCACGCGGAACAGGGCTACCCACCCTGCCTCAAACCGCACAGCGGCATCGAGTGACACGCCATCCAGCCATTGGAAATCCTTTAAAGCTCCCAGTCCCTTCAGCTGGGCTGTCGCCTCGTATAGGTCTTCCACAGAACTGATTCTTTCCATCAGCCTTGTCAGGCATCCTGGCTGGTGCCAGGTGGCACCCGCCAGGCCGGTTTCATCTTGAGCTTGGGACGAAAGGTAGAATCGTTCCCGCTGTTGCCTCCTCCAGCCAACGGCTATGCTGTTGACGATGCCCCCGGCCTTTAATCTCCTGAGGCATGCGGAGACTCCGGATTCACGGCGGTCAAGAATTCCGGCGATGTCATCGGTGGAGATTAGGGGGCATGACCGGACTATGTCTGCTATCCGTCGGTCTGGGTCAGACAAGTTGGCCCAATTCATCACTTCCGTCTCCTCAATGCTGTGTTGTCATCTGGTACATGTTTCCGTAGTTTCCCGTAGCGTTCCCCTATTAATGCCCCCAATGTCGATTGCAGAACGGCGCCGTGCAATCGATAGACACTCCGTGAGATTAGGTTGGTATTCTTTCAAACGAGGAAAAGAACAGAAAAGCTGAATAAAGAGAACAGGTACTTGCCTAGGTAGGGAATCTCCTGATTTAAAGCGGGGTACTGCCCATCTATTGCAAGAACTCGGGTACACAAGCCCCCGTCCCTATTCATCTAGGCGCCCAGTCGAGTCTATTTCCCATCGGGCAGGTCATAATGCGGGCACGAAATTGTTGTGCTTTCCCGGCATCAACTAGCCGGGATGTCCAACAGATGGCTGATGGGGTCAAAAAAGCTGGAGAGCCTCCGTTTCTCGCTCTTACTGTCAGCGAAAGGCGAATAGAAAACTAGACAGTCTGTGGCCCTACTCATGGCCAAGTAAAATAAGCGCTGCTCGCGTTCCTTGGTTTCTAGTCCTGACCCCGGTCTCCCAGGTATGGTATCGGCGGACACATCCAACACGAAAACGTATGGCCACTGTCTACCTTTAGCCGCCTGCAGCGTCCCAACAGAAAGGCTATTCTGGCTCAATGAAGGAGGGGTCCTTATCGCCGAATAGGTGCTATCCATAAGGTCTGTCAACTGACGGACGATGGTTTTTCCAGCCGGCTGGGGAGTCTCTCGCCAAGCATTTTGCAGTGCTGTTAACCCGGCATCTTCAGAACCTGCCTTATTTGGCGGTTGGAACTCAAGAACCAGATCCTTTGCAATCTGGAAGAGTTGCTCAGCAGTACATTCAGGGGCCCTGACCGACTCAGAAAGTATTCGCATGCAGTGGACCAGATATGACAAGCTGGCGTGATCGGGGTGGCCTTCCTGCAATTGTGCGAGGTAACTGCTGCCTGCCTCTACCAAATCCAATTCTTGCTCCCGGGATATTCTCCTCACCTGCCGAGAAGCGGGTTCGCGCAGCGCCCGTTCCTTGTTGGGATACCCAGGCGCGGCCGCCAGGCGAAAGGCTCGGTCATCCAAGGGATTTAGCAACAGGGTTAACAATTCCATGACACAATGACTGTCGCAGGGCTCTTTACTGTCGGACCGGTCCATGAGTATCTGATAGGGCACATCGCGATGGAGCAGGATAGTCCTGAGTCTGTTGATTGTCCTCGCTTGACGATAGAGGATGGCCATGTCGGACCACGGTACTCCCCTTGATGAAAGTAGTTGGATATGACTAAGACACAGCAGGTCCATATCCCTGCGCTGGCCGGGGACCTGGAAGAGTTGTGGCTTATACTTAGATTCTCTTTCTGACCATTGATGGAAAGATTGCGGACCTTTCATTCTGTCAGCTGCTTGGAGGGTAACCAGGATTTCGGTGATGTTTTTTCTGGCCTGCTGATTAAGGGTCAGGATGTGTGTCCTGGGCCTCCCAAACCGGAGGGCCATAAAGGCGATGTGGTTAGGGGTGTATCCGACAGTCGTACGCTGGTTGTAGTCAAAGGCGATCATCAGAGACCGGGTAGAACCAAGCAACAGGGAGACCAACTCAAGCTGACGCATGGTCAGGTCTTCTCCTTGGTCAATAAGAAGGTGCCTGGTGCGCGAAGAGCTACACAAGTCGCGAAGTTTCGGGACTCTCTCCAAAGCCAGTAAGGCCAAGTCGATCAGGTCCATCAGGTCGGCTCCACTCTGGACCGCCTTGGCTTTCTCATAGCAAGCTCTTATTTCGTACCAGACACTTTCCATTGGTGGGACGGGAATGTTATCTCTTAAGAGAGTGCGGTTTCGCCAATGCCACCTGAGGGCGCTCCTGAAAGTTTTTTTCTTGAGGTCCTGCCCTCCGGATTCTTTCCAGAACGTGATTGTTTCCTCCAAAGCACGGCCTTGGTCCCAAATGGTGTAAGTCGCAGGTATATCCAGAGCTCCTGCCCCACCTGTCCTGAGAAGTTGGTTTGCAAATTGGTAAATGTCGCCCACGAAGAGATCGCCCATCACGCGATTGACAACAGGATGTTGTTCCAAACGGCTGGTTAACTCTGAAGCGGCGCCCATCACAGGGGTCAAACAGGTAATTTGGGCAGGAGGATGCTTTGCTTCCATCAGATGGGCCACACGGCCGACAATGGCCTGGGTTTTTCCCGTCCCGGCACTTCCGTAAACGAAAGACATTCCCTCGGGATCCTGGACCGCCTGACGCTGCAGGGAATCCAATGGGAATTCTGTATCAAAATCGACATGTTGATTACCTGACACCAGCCTACTCTCCCCGCAAGAGCCTTCCAGCGCAAAACAACCTGATGACCATTTCCTCGAAACCACCGGATATAGCCTTCATATGTCTCCTGCATTGGCTTGGTTTCCCGATTGCCATTTGGCTTTAGGTGCTCTACTCCCCAAGGCCTAGCGGTACACGCATGCCTGCTTTGGATGGCTCTGGTATTCTGTGGCGCACTGCCGCTCGCCGCCGTTAGATACTCACATACATATCATATGACGTTTTGCGGGAAATACCTGATCCGTCTGGCTAGAATTGAAGGAAGCAGTAAAACAGCGGGATCCGGTCGTTGTCAGATTGAGAGCGTATCAGCAGGTCTACGCCAAGTGGTTGAAGGCCATGACGGTGGTACACCTAAGTGTTGGTCCTACTACGCCGGCTATTTGAGGTATTGCTAAGTAGCCACAAGCTGTACCCGCTAGCTGGAGAATGTTCTGCCCGTTGGCCGAGCAAACCTGATACGTCGGCTGAGGTTGGGGCCCCACAACTGCCCGAGAGTTCCTTGATCGCGTTTGATCTGCTACACAATTGTGGAGGTCGACAAATCAAGAAACCGCCGGATTCAGGTGAACCAAAATCGAGGGCCTGTATTGGGCCACACATATGTAGCGGAGTTACAACTGAAACGTAAATCGCCAGGAAATACAGATATCGACAAGATCATTCTGCCCCGGGGTTGTCCGGAATACTGCCAGCGAAAGGGCTTCACCACCGACCCGTCCGAGGTAGAACGTAGCATCCAGTACGCCAGTGAACGCTTTTCCAGGGCGGTGATTTCAGGGGCCCGGGCCAGCTCACGTACGAAACTGCTCGTCGGTATCGCAACGTGGCCGGATTGCGCATCCACGGGACCCCCAGCTTTAGCCCTCAGCCCCTGCAGTTCTTCCTGAACGGGGAACCCCGGGCCCTGTGTGCTTGGGACGGTCAGCCCTACGAAGTCTCCCTGTGGCGTACCGCCAAGGTACGCCCCGACCACCACGTGGCCTGTCAGTACGCCCTTTACACTCTCTTTTCACCGCCAAAGGTTCCAGGCAATGAGAGGCGAAAAACCCTTGGACCCAGGCCGATAAGATTTCAGATCAACGGCGCTCAGTGTGTCCTACCTTTCGTGAAAAACTTTCGTTTCTAAGATTCTCTCTAATCACAGGGGGTGTCACTATTCTTGGCAAACAACCTTACATACCTACATTTCTCTATTTTTCTGGACAGTTTGAAGGAATTCTGTATCTGACCTTGCCCGAATGTCTCTCCGCAAAATAATGTAGGGTGATGTAGGGTTGGAGAAAACCCCACATCACCCTACATTTCTCCCAAGAGTGATTCCTGACCTATGGCTAAAGTAGAAGTCAAGCCCAATCTGTCCCTAAGTCAACTCTGGCAGAGCCGCTAATGTAGGGTTGTAACGTCCGGGACGCCGTTTACTGGCGCGTCCACTGGAGCGATTATTCCGCCTGTCCCGAGGTTTTTCTTGCGAAAGGTCCATGTGGAACCAGCTATTACTCTCCGTTGCTCCACTTCCAAGTCCTGGTTCAGGGGCTCAAGGAGGTTGTTCAACTGGCGGCCCAAAGCCGTCGGATTTTGGGCTGAGAGTGTGGTGCCGGTTTCACTGCTGATGGTCCTCAACTCTGCGAACAAGTTCTTGGTTTGGATTGTGCGTCCGTAGTTTGAGCCTAGACTGCTACCGTCCGGGCTCCCGGAATTACAGTTGTTGCCTTCCAGCCAGGCCCACAAAAGGGTCACAAGATTATTTTCTTCAATAGCGAATTTATGCTGTGACTGACGAATACGCCATACGGCTCTGTCCGTTATCCCTTTGACCTCTGGGCCCAAGCCCATGGCAATGCGAGTAGCAACTCTAAAGAAGTCGGCTATTCGGACTTCAGGGTCGGCGACCTCAACAGACTTTAATGGAACGGCAAGGGTCTTTTGTACCATTCTGGCATATTCCGACATTAGCTCACTGCGGGAATTTTCGATTTCCTCCTGGATGTCGAACTCGGGCCGCTTGCTCTTGAGGCGACCCAGGTTAAACAATAGAGCGCGGTCTGCAACGTCATCTCTGCGTAAGGAACCTGTGGGTGTTCTCGCGGTTAAAGCTAGCATGCAAGAGACCTTAATGCGATGCAGTCGAGCGTTTGTATGGAGGTGGCGCTTGCTCCTTCGCACTCCGGTCGCCACTTGAGCCAATGCGTCAGGAAGATATGAGATGTTGCGATCGACATTGTCATAACACACCAGAAAAGAATGAAAGGCGTTTATCCAGAAGTCTTCCTCTCCTCTCTGTTGCTGCAACAGGGAATCGACCTCAAAATTTGGTCCGATGAGCATGTGTCCACATGACCGGAACATGGTTGTCTTTCCGCTCCCGGCCGGCCCGAGGGCCACTGCCAAAACCTTGGTGGGCATCATCGACTCAAAGGCCATGCTCAGCAGCCAGAGAAGCAGGAGAGTCTGTTGCTGTTGAGTGTCCAGGATTGAATCCGTTTGGGAGAAATTTACTGGGCCGATGATTAGTTCCTCGATACGTCCCGTGTCATCGCTGCTACTGTATGTCCAAGCTGAGTGGTCCACCATCGTCGAAAACAGTACACCGTCTTCTCCGTTGCCTCTTACTTCAATGCCGTCTACGGAAATCTTGAGAACGTTTCCTGAACCCATGTCCAAGTAAACGAGGTTCTGGTTGTGGTCATAGTAGGAAAACTGCCTGAGAATGGCTGGCTTCCCCCTGGCTTGAGCCTCCACCAACATTTGCTGGAATAAGTAAGCGAATAACGGGTCTCTCTTGTTGAGTCCGTATTTGTCCGAAAGAAGGACAAGAAGGCCTAGATCATTTTCGTCTAGAGGCATCAATGTGTGTTCGTCGCGGTCAAAAAAGAACAACCCTTCGCCACCACCGTTCACGAAGAAACCATGAGATTTAAACTCTGCAATCATCTTCTTGCAAAATTCTCCATATTTTCCTATCTGTCGGCTGGAGGCATTAAGCTCGGAACTGTTGACCTCATCTTGAATAACTGGTTCATACTCTGGTGATGAATCGAAGAGTTCGACCAGGTTGACAAGTTTATTGCCCTGGTCCAGCCAATCGCTCACGTCGCCCTTTTCCTTCAGGTCCGGTAGATACAGCATCCTGACCTGTGCTGCTTTTCCCATCAGGCTGGTAGCGACTTGGTTGGCGTGGGAAAGACCTGCTTCGTCATTGTCGGGAATTACCGCCACCCGGCGGCCTAGGAAGAAGTTCGAGTAATTCTTTCTCCATTTGCCAGCGCCTCCAGGATTGGTAGTTGCTACTACCCCTTCCGCCGCCAAACGGTCGGCGTCTTTCTCGCCCTCAACAATACAAACCAATTCATTGGGGTCTGACTTCGAGAGTTCCGGCAAGCGGTACGGCATTCTGGCCAGCCCTCTTGTGTCCCATATCCATTGGCCAGGGTTGGCAGGGTCGGGCCTGCGTTGCCGGAAACCCTTCTTCCCGCCTGGGCCGGGTTGCAGCCTAACCACCTGGAAAATTAGTTTTCCCTCGGAGTCTCGATAGTTGTACACGGCCTCGGGTTCAACTGAACGGCCTGCAGGTGACCGTTCAGGGAGGAGGATTCCCCATTCCTTGGCCAGATTCTCGACTCCATTGAATCCGCACCTAAAGCATTTCACAAGACTCTTCTTAATGCTTATTCTTAGATTGGGGTTGCCACCTTCCCTGTCGGGGTGGCCGGGGCAATACGCCACCGCGTCTGCCCCCGATTCTCCGGGTTGTTTTACGACGTCAGGGTGGCGGAGTATTTCTTTGAGGAGGCGCTGTCGCCTATCTTGGTTTTCTCGGGCAACCGGGTTAAAATTGTTTATCATCGTTAGCACCCCCTAACGGTGAGGTGCAGCCTTCAAGGTGGAAGTTGAGGCTGCTAAATGAAGGCCCGCGTTGTTTTGAATTGCGGGCCTTCAAGAATCACAAGATCTTTCTTGACATTGGGATATGGGAGAGGTTCGTCACCTGCTATCAGAGCATTTGTAGATTCAGGTCGGCTGTCCGGCCAGAGTCAGTTGGCTCCACCGGCAGTGGAAGATGGACGGTATCAGAGACAGAGCGGGGTTGGAGCGCATGAGCTCCCGAGTGCCACCTCCGGTAATGGCTTCATGCGCCCCAATCCTGCTCCATCTCTGAAATGTCGTGGATTGTTAGGGCCCTGGGACGTCCGCCCTTTTTGCCTCTTTCCGACATAGACAACTGACCGGGAAGCAGGCTCTTAAGATAAGAGGCGTTTCCTCCCTTTATTGCCCTGGCTTGCGCAGATTGTTGTTGGACACGACCTGTCCCGCGGCAAGTCTGTCAAAGGTCTACAGTCTTTCGTTGGCGCCGCCGGTCAGTTGGCTGATGCTGTAAGGTAGAAATGACTTAGCCCCTGAAAGCATTGAATATTGCTTACAGTAATACCATACTAGCTTAACAACATTGCGTCAAGTAATGCTTCTAGACTCTGTACAGGAATTTTTTGTGGTGTTAGGCGAAAGGTTGGCCACAGTTAGAAAGGAACTGGGCATTTCCCAAGTGAGCCTTGCGGCCGCAATGGGTAAGAACTATACCCAAAGCATGATTTCGAATGTTGAGAGCGGCAGAAGAGGTCTATTGGCGGAGGGGTTGGCCCAGGCGTCCCGCGTGTTGGGGGTTTCAGTTGACTATTTACTTGGGCTGACCGACAACCCAAGTCAGTTACCAGTTGTGAAAATAGAAGAAGCTGACGATGCTTACAAGGTGGTGGATATCCCGGAGCTCTCGGGAATCATTTCACCCAGCGCCATATTGGACGCTAACGTAAGCCGAAAGGTTGCGTTCCCCAGGAAGTGGCTCGTTGAAATGGAGGTAGACCCTGCAGACTGTTTCCTAGTAAGGTTCCAGGATGACTCCATGCTTCCAACCCTTCCCGTGGATTGCAGACTCTTGGTGGACCGGGGCAGCCAACTGCCAGCCGACAAGAAACTGTGCTTGCTTGACTCTGTGGAGGGTGTGGTTGTCAAGCGTGTGCACCGACACGAAGACCTGGGCTGGGTGCTAAGGAGCGATAATCGGGTTTACGGTGCGGTTCCCCTGGATGAGACCCTCCGAATCGTCGGTGAAATCAAGTGGTATGACGCCGCCTCCTGGTGGCGATTCTGACCTCGGTCTTAACTCAAAAAAGGAGGAAAAGCACCCCCCATTTTGTATCCGAAAACCGGCGATTTAGCTTGGTTTTTTTGGGGCGTCCTGATAAGACCGAGGTCGTTGGTTCGAGTCCATCCAGGCCCACCATTTTGTACTAAAGACTGAACAGTCTCTGGCTTCTGGCGCGGCACGTCGCGCCATCCGATGCCTTCATGCGCCCCCTTCCTTGTCCGCTGCCCCTGCCTCGTCTGTCTAGAGTGGCAGGCGTACCCGGGTGACCGCCTGGGCCCAACTCCTGCCAACACGGCTCATATTTCTGTGCCGGACCCTTCCCTACATAACGTCGTCGAAATCACAGGATGATGTTAGTTTTCTGGGTAGCATATGCTAGCGAAGACTGGGGAAGCGACAGCGCATCGCTGCCACGATATTTCGGCTCAGTACCCGGGCAGACAGGCCGCCGACCGGAGCGCCGTGGCCAGGTATTACCAGGAGAGCCAGAGGTCAAAACCCGACTGTCCCCATCACCCTGCCTACCCGCCCCGGCGCCTGTAAATCAGCAGCCCTCCCCCAGCCGCCGCCGCTGCAACCAGGGCAACAACAGTGAGCAGCCACACATTCCTTCCGTTCAAAAGCTCCCTATCCTGCCCACGAAATACGGTTCCCTTCCCCGGAGGACTCCCTTCCCCCAGGGCATCCAGGTCTTCTGCGGCATTGTTCACCAGGTTGGTCCGGCTGCAAATGCTGGTGGAATATCCGCCATCCCCGTACGAACTATCGTAGGCGTATACCACGTACTCTTCCCCTTCCGCGAAAGCCACGCCACAGCTTCCCCCGGTGGGCGGCGTGGTAATCTTCAGGTTCCGATCAACGTCGCCCTTCCACACGGTGTTGACAGCGAACTCCACCGTGGTCCTGTCCTCGGCATTCAGTGCTGCGCTTCCCGGCTCAAAGGAGTGGTCCACCGAGACCACCTGCCCGGCAAATACTGCCGCATGACCCTCGAGTTCTTCTGCCGGCTTACCCGGCGGGACGCACGAACAGGCGTGGGCCGTCCCCACCCCGGACAGCGGCCAAAGCAGTACCACCGCTGCGGTCAGGATAAGGAATACGGCGAAAATGTCGGCGGTGCCTGAATGGGGCCTGCCGGATTCATTTGCTATTGTTCTGGCTGAAATCATGGCCGTCTTTATTGAGACTTGCAGCGTACCAGGGCAAATCACAAAGAAACGATATATGCAATTGATGACTTGGCCCTTCACACAAGAATTAATGTATGGTGAAGTGTAACATCAGGGTGTTCCGACATAGGAGAGTCTCAAGAGAACGAATCTCACGACCACGGAACCGATGCCGGCCACAACCACGATGCCCACGCCGGGCACGTGCTCACCGACGCCGCGGCCATAGCCATGGTCTTGGTGGCCATCTGGATTGCCGAGAAGGCTGCCTCCGCCGTGCCTACCTTCGGCTGCTATCGCACCTGGGTACTGGCCGCCCTGGCCAACCTCTTCTCCTTATGGCTGATCGCCGGGGCCTCTCCCGGAAAAGGGCGGGAGTGGCTGCGCTAGAAACGGTGGCGGCTGGGGAACCTGAAGGCCAGGCTGGAATGCCTGGAAGGTAAAGCCAGCGTTTTACTTAATGGGACTATACGTTATTCACCGTCGAGGCAAAGGTGGGTGATAGGGGCGCAGATTGTGCTATACCAACGCAACGTCACCAACTAGAAAATAAGGGGATAAAGAATGACTGAAAACACTTACGGAACTAGCACTTACAGATTCCAGAGACCAGACCTGCCCCACATGGAAATAGCCGGAGAATTGAAGTCTGATGAACCCATTTCCCACATCGACGCTGCGATTGGTTTTCTTTCTGGTGCGGACCAAGCCTTAAGATTAGAGCATCAATGCTGCGCTCCTCGCGGTGAACGAGCGGAAAAAGTAGCGGAACTGCTGGTGAAGGCACGAGAAATTCGACACATCCTTGAGAGCTTTCCGGTGGAATAGACCTACGCGTATCGCACCGCCAAAACCGCAGGGGCTTAGCTGTACCGCTGGGGGACTCTTACGTGGGAGACATGACCGAGTTACGACCATTTCAAAAACGATGGCGGTCATCATCAGAGTCGAAAACGAATACATTCCGTCACCCCCGATTACGCCAGAATTCCCAAGCCCACCCAGGTGCTGGACTGACCCCGCCCGGACCATACCCTACAACCTGAACCTAGCTGTGGGAAAGCCAGCCCGAGCTTCGCGGCAATCGCGTCCTCGTTCAATGTCATTCTGAGCGGAGTCGAAGAATCTGAACTCTGTCCCACAAGCCGAGTTTCGTATTGCGAAGCGAGCCTGGGGGAATGTTTTCAGGGCCTTTGGCAAGCTCAGGGCGACATTCTTACTTGCTGTGGGCTCCTGCGTATCTTGCTATAGCGGCCTGCGCAATTCACGGCCAAGTTCAAACGCGATGGCCCTCCCACGTCAACATAAAATTGACCCTGTTCGTAACCATTACTATAATGCCCGCAATACTGGGCTGAAACGTAAGTTAACGCTGGCGCCGTAAACCCGACATTCAGGTCAGGACACAGGCAAGGAGGATTCTCATGGTTGAGCAGCAGGCAGCAGTACTGAGCCCCGAGGCCCTGGTGGAAGAATTCAAGAAGAATGGCGTCACCCACGTGGTGACCATCCCCGACAGCGAGACCAACTACCTGTACGAGTTGATGCAGGAGCAGCCCTGGCTGGACGTGGTTCCGGCCTCCCGGGAGGGCGAGACCTTCGCCATTGCCCTGGGTTTGATTATCGGCGGCCAGACCCCGGTGTGCCTGATACAGAATACGGGCATGATGGAGTCCGGCGACTCCATTCGCGGCATGGCCCTGGATTCCGGATTCCCCCTCGTAATGGTGATTGGGTACCGGGGCTGGAACCGGCACGGCGTTATCACCGACTCAGTCGCCCGCTATACCGAGCCCTTCCTCAACGCATTCCGAATTAATTATTACCTGGTTGAACAGGACGCCGACAGCCACAGAATCTCGGTCGCCTTCGAAGAGGCCAAGAACACCAAGCGGCCGGTGGCCATCCTGGTAGGCGACGAATACCACGGCTTCAATCGCTAAATACCATTACAACTCCGGAGAGCCTGGTTCGCCGGC
Organism: SAR202 cluster bacterium bin22; assembly: GCA_002238505.1. Taxonomy (GTDB): domain Bacteria; phylum Chloroflexota; class Dehalococcoidia; order Lucifugimonadales; family UBA3495; genus Bin22. The sequence goes on from MPMM01000004.1 coordinate 53,669, forward strand.
GGGACGCCGGGGCGCGGGGCGTCGTCCGGAGCCAAAACGATTCACATGAACAAGGATTTGCAAAACGGAGGCGATGAATGATTCAGTCATCGGACATATTCCGAGTATTCAAGGACCACCGGGGTGACGCCATCGTAATCCCCACCGGCACCTCGGGTCGCCACTGGCGGGAATTTACCCAGAACGAGACCCGGGATCTGAACCTGGGCGGCGCCATGGGTCACACTACTTCGGCTGCCCTGGGGCTAGCCCTGGGACTGCCCAACGAGAAGGTTGTGCTCTTCGACTCTGAAGGCGCGCTGCTGATGAACCTGGGCATCCTGGCTACCATCGCCGGCAAGCAGCCGAGCAATTTCTGCCACATTCTGCTGGACAACGAGTGCTACGCCACCACCGGCGGGCAGCCCGTGCCCAACGCCCAGGAGATCAACTACGCCGGAGTAGCCAAGGAAGCCGGCTATTCCGCCGCCTACAGCTTCGACGACCTTGAGGAATTCGCTACCAACATCGAGCAGATTATGAACGAGTCCGGTCCGGTGTTTGTTGCCATAAAGGTGGTCCCCGAAGTGGAAAACGAGCCCATCGGCATGCGCCAGCGTGCGCCCTCCCGCAGCCGGGCCGAGACCATCCGCGACCTGCAGGGAGAGCTGGGCATCAGCGCCGGCTAAGGCCATCACCCAAACCATTAACCCGCACCAGGAATTGTGAGCCGGACGGTTGGCGGAAACCCAACAGTCCGGCTTGTTTTGGTTCCAGCCAGTCAGCCAGCCAACACCCGCGTCAGCGCTCAGGCTACGGCCCTCGCTGCAAGCTCGCTTCTCCTGACTCCTGCCGAGGCGCCGGTGGACGGGGGCTTGCCAGACCCTTACCCCCAACAGCGCCTGGAGGGTCCCTGCCAATCCGACGAGCTTTCAGTCCCCTGAAACATTTCGGACACATTGTTTTAACTTCTGTGTTACACCCTCGAAACCGCTGGGTAACAAACGGTGACTATCGTGTTCCTGTCGGCCCGGGACCGGTTTCCCAGACGGACCGACGAACCAAATGTCAGGAGGAGTACCCCAATGTCTGTCTCATATTTACCAAAGTCCCTTGGTACCTTCGCGTCTAACACCCTGAAACTGCTGGCTGGCCTGGGTCTCATCCTGGCCGTTGCCTGCGGCTCGGAAGCGCCCCCTGCGCCTGCCCCGACCTCCGCCGCCCCGGCCGCTGCCGCAGTAGAGCCCGCCCCCGCTGCTGAAGACTCCGGCACAATCAAGGTTGGCATACTCCACTCTCTCTCCGGCACCATGTCCATCAGCGAAACCGCTGTCCACGATGCCGAACTGCTGGCTATTGAGGAAATCAATGCCGCCGGCGGCGTTATGGGCAAGCAGCTTGAAGTAGTAATCGAAGACGGCGCCTCCGACTGGCCCACCTTTGCCGAGAAGGCCCGTAAGCTCTTGCAGGAAGACGAGGTGGCCGTAGTATTTGGCGGATGGACCAGCGCCAGCCGCAAGGCCATGCTGCCCGTGTTCGAAGCCAACAATGGGCTCCTCTTCTACCCGGTGCAGTATGAAGGGCTGGAAACCTCGCCCAACATCTTCTACACCGGCGCTACCACCAACCAGCAGATCGTACCTGCGGTGGAATACCTGATCGAAGAAGGCAAGACCAAGTTCTACCTGCTGGGTTCCGACTACGTCTTCCCCCGCACGTCCAATCTGATCATTAACAAGCAGCTTGAGGCCGCTGGCCTGGAAGCCGTGGGCGAAGAGTACACGCCTCTTGGTCACACCGAGTACAGCACCGTCATTTCCAAGATCCGGGCCGCCGAACCCGACATCGTCTTCAATACCCTTAACGGCGACTCGAACGTAGCCTTCTTCAAGCAGCTTCGCGACGCGGGCATATCCGCCGAGGACCTGCCCACCATCTCCGTCAGCGTGGCTGAAGAGGAAATCACCGGTATCGGCGCAGACAACATCACCGACCACCTGGTGGCGTGGAACTACTTCCAGACCACCGACACCCCGGAGAACGCCAAGTTCGTCCAGGCTTTCCAGGCCAAGTACGGCGAAAACCGCGTCACCGACGACCCCATCGAGGCTGGCTACTTCGGCGTGTACCTCTGGAAGGCCGCCGTAGAGAAGGCGGTCAGCACCGACGTCGCCGCCGTCAAGGAAGCGGCCAAGGGGATCACCTTCGCGGCCCCGGGCGGCACGGTGACCATCCACAACGAGAACCAGCACGTGTCCAAGACCGTTCGCATCGGCAAGGTCCGCAGCGACGGCCAGATAGACGAGATCTGGAACTCCGGCTCGCCTGTTTCGCCTGACCCCTACCTGGACAGCTACGAGTGGGCTTCCGGCCTCCGCGAACTGGCCCAGTAAGCGGTACAATCCCTTAACTTAAAGCCACATTGCAGGACTGCGGCAGAAGTGAGCCTTCAATTCGGAAGGGCAGCCGCAGTCCCCGCTTATCGGACACTTAAGCGAAAATTATGGAAGTCTGGGCATCACAACTCTTCAATGGCCTAAGTCTTAGTTCGATCCTGCTGCTCACCGCGCTGGGTCTGGCCCTTTCCTTCGGCCTGATGAACGTCATAAACCTGGCCCACGGCGAGTTCATCATGATCGGGGCCTACACCACCTACGCCCTGCAGCAGGTGGCGGCCCACTACACCGGTGATCCCCAGTCCGGAATTACCTTCCTGATTGCCATCCCCGCCTCTTTTATCATGTCCGCCGCCGCCGGTTACCTGGTCGAAGTCACGGTAATTCGCTTCCTTTACCGCCGCCCGCTGGACACCTTGCTGGCGACCTGGGGCGTGGGGCTGTTCCTGCAGCAGTTGGCCCGTTCCATTTTTGGCGCCCCCAACGTGCAGGTGGTGGCTCCTGCCTGGCTCAGTTCCACCGTTTCCATCACCTCCAACCTGCTGTTGCCCATGAAGCGCATCTTCATCATCGGACTGGTACTCGCCTGCCTGGGCGCCCTTTACCTGTACATGTACCGCTCTAACGAGGGTCGCCGCATGCGGGGCGTGATGCAGAATCGGGAGATGGCTTCCAGCCTCGGAGTGTCCACTCGCCGGGTGGACAGCTTTACGTTCGCCCTGGGCTCCGGCCTGGCGGGTGTCGCCGGATGCGCCCTGACCCTGATCGGCCCCATCGGTCCGTCCCTGGGCACCTTCTACATCGTGGACGCCTTTATCGTCGTCATCCTGGGTGGACTGGGACAAATACCGGGCACCATCATGGCGGCGCTGATCATCGGCATACTTAATACGCTCTTCGAGTTTGGCACCACCGCCGTTGTGGGCAAGGTGCTGGTCTTCGCCATGGTGATTCTCTTCCTGCAGTGGAAGCCGGCCGGCCTGATGCGGGCGCGGGGCAGGTAAGGAAGCCAATGGCCTCAAGAATATCCATACCCAACGCAATCAAGGGACTTCCCCTGCCCTCGTGGCTTGGCGACCTGGCTTCGGTATGGCTGGCGCCGGTCCTGGTGCTGGCGGCCCTGCTGGTCGCGCCCCTGTTGCTGTCCGATTTTCGCGTGGCCCTGCTGGGCAAGTTCCTCACCTTTGCCATCCTGGCCATGTCCCTGAACCTCATCTGGGGCTACGCCGGTATGTTGAGCCTGGGGCACGGCGTATTCTTCGGCCTGGGCGGGTACGCCATGGCCATGTTCCTTAAGCTGGAGTCGGCCAACGGCAAACTCCCCGATTTCATGTTCTGGAGCGGCCTGACTGAATTGCCCTTCTTCTGGGCCCCCTTTGAATATGCCTGGTTTGCCATTCCCATGACCTTTATCGTTCCGGCGGCCATTGCCGGCGGATTGGGGTACCTGGTGTTTCGCAGCCGCATTACCGGCGTATATTTCGCCCTGATAACCCAGGCCCTCGCGTTGATTGTCAGCATCCTGTTCATTGGCCAGCAGCCTTACACCGGCGGCACCAACGGAATCACCAACTACACCACCATCTTTGGTTTTGCCATCAATTCGCCAGCAACCCAGGTTGTCCTGTACTATGCCACTCTGGCGACGCTGGCGCTGACTTATCTCTTGTGCGCCTGGCTCATCGCCTCCCGCTTTGGTCGGCTGCTTGTGGCCATGCGGGACGACGAGAACCGGGTCCGGTTCTCCGGCTACAATCCTGCCGCCCTGAAGACCATCGTATTCGCCCTTTCGGCCGGAATAGCCGGAATAGCCGGCGCCCTGTTTACGCCCCAGGTCGGCATCATTTCGCCCACCATGATGGGAATCGTGCCGTCCATTGAAGTTGCCATCTGGGTTGCGGTCGGCGGACGGGGCGTTCTGCTGGGGGCCATCGTGGGCGCCATCCTCGTAAACGGGGCCAAGAGCGGGCTGAGCGAGTCCTTCCCCGCCATCTGGCAGTATTTCCTCGGCCTGCTGTTCATCGGCGCGGTGCTGGTATTTCCTTCGGGGATTATGGGCCTGCTGCGGGGCGAGGGCTGGCGGCGGCCGGAGTGGTTTTCCACCAGTCATTTGCCAGGGTTCGCGGCCCGGGTGCTGCCAGGAGTGAAGAAATGATCGGACGCAGGGCCAGGCAGTTGTTCCAGACGGCCTCTTCCCACGCCTCCAACGGGTCGGGTGCTGGAACCCCCGCCGAGAAGACAATTCTATCCGTCGAAAAACTGACCATCAGTTTTGACGGCTTTACCGTCCTGAACGAACTGGACTTCAGCATGAATTACGGGGAAATGCGGTTTTTGATTGGCCCCAACGGCGCAGGCAAGACCACCCTGATTGACTCCATAACCGGCAAGTCCAAACCCGACCGGGGGAGGATAGTCTTTGATGGCGGGACCGACCTGACGCGCCAGCAGGAACACCGCCTCGTCCGGTTGGGCATTGGCCGCAAGTTCCAGACGCCCTCCATCTTTGGCAGCCTGACCGTGTTCCAGAATCTGGAAGTTGCCCTGGGGTTCCGCAACCGCATCACCAGCCTGTTTGGCGGCGTTCGCCGCCAGGACTCGGACCGCATCATGGCGACGCTGGAGGAAGTGGCCCTGGTTGACCGCGCCTCCGAGGTTGCCGGGTCCCTGTCCCACGGCGAGAAGCAATGGCTGGAAATTGGCATGCTGCTGGTCCAGGAACCCAAGCTGCTGTTGATGGACGAACCGGTCGCCGGAATGACGCGACGTGAACGGGAAAAAACGGGCGAACTGCTCCAGTCCATCGGCAGTTCCCGCTCCGTCCTGGTGGTGGAGCATGATATGGAATTTGTCAGGCGCTTTGCCGAGACCGTAACCGTGCTGCACCTGGGCAAGGTGCTGAGCGAAGGCGACATGGAAACGGTCCAGCGTGACCCGGAGGTAATTCGCGCCTACCTGGGCCACGGCGCCTCGGGAAACCGTACCGTAGCGGAATCAACCCGGCCCAGGCAGGGAGCGGCCGCCGGCGTCTGATGCGCCGGGGTAAAGGCATATGAGATACCAGGAACCACTACTGACAATTCGCGACCTGACGGTGGGCTACGGCCAGAGCATGGTGTTAAACGACGTTGCCCTGGACGTTTCACAGGGTCAGGTGGTCTGTCTCCTGGGTCGTAACGGCGTGGGCAAAACCACGCTGATGAAGGCAGTAATGGGCCAGCTAAGTCCCCGCGCCGGCCAGTTAGTGTTCGCCCAGTCGGACATGACCAGGTGGCCGCCCCACCGGCGGGCGAAGGCGGGCTTTGGCTACGTGCCCCAGGGCCGCCACGTTTTTCCTTACCTGTCGGTCCACGACAACCTGCTGATGGGGCTGGAGGCGGCGGACGGGACCGAGGCCCGGAGCGTTGCCCTGGACCGGATGTACGACCTGTTCCCCGCCCTCAAGACCTTCCAGCGAAAGGTGGCCGGGACCCTCAGCGGCGGCCAGCAACAGCAGCTTGCCCTGGCCAGGGCCCTCGTGCGCCGGCCATCCCTGCTCCTGCTGGACGAACCCACCGAGGGTATCCAGCCCTCCATCGTCCAGGAAATCCAGGAACTCCTGCATAGGCTCCGTGACCAGCAGGATACGACCATCCTGTTGGTGGAACAGTTCCTGGACTTTGCCCTGGGCCTGGCGGACTACTGTTACGTAATGGAGAAAGGGTCCATCGTCCTCGAAGGAACTGCCCGGGACCTGGACCAGAACCTGGTTCGGGAGTATGTATCGGTCTAGGGAATGGCGTGGGCCAGAAATAAAACAACTATTGGATTATCCACCAGTGGGGTATCCGGGTAATCAAGCGGCAACTAGAGAAAAAATTAGGGGATTTGCAATGACCACCGAATCAACAACTCAACGGGATGAGGTTCTGCGGTTGGCCCACGAGGCCGACGTCAAGTTTATTCGCCTGTGGTTCACCGATATTCTGGGCCACCTCAAGGGCTTCGCCATAACCGTTAACGACCTGGAAGAGGCCCTGGACCGGGGCGTGGGGTTTGACGGGTCCGCCATTGACGGCTTTGCCCGCCACCACGAAAGCGATATGCGGGCCTACCCCGACCCCTCCACTTTCACCCTGCTCCCCTGGCGTCCCCGCCAGAATGCCGTGGCCCGAATGTTCTGCGACATCCGGCACCAGCGGGGCCAGACTTTCCTCGGCGACCCACGCTACGTTCTCAAGCGCAACCTGGAAAAGGCCGAGGCGCTGGGGTACACCTACAACGTCGGCGCCGAGCTGGAGTTCTTCTACCTCCAGAACTCCCACACTCCCGAACTGCTGGACTCCAACGGTTACTTCGACCAGCTTTCCAGCTATCCAGCCACGGAACTGCGCCGCGATACGGTGCTGCATCTGGGCGAAATGGGCATACCCGTCAAGTACTCCCACCACGAAGGCGCCCCCAGCCAGCACGAGATTGACCTGGAGTACACCAACGCGCTGACCATGGCGGACAACATTCTCACGGCCAAGCTGGTGGTGAAGGAACTGGCCCTGCTGCAGAACGTCTATGCCACCTTCATGCCCAAGCCCGTTTCCGGCATTAACGGTTCCGGCCTGCACCTGCACCAGTCTCTGTTCCGCGACGAGACCAACGGCTTCTTCGACCCCGACGACGAACAGTATCTGTCCCAGTTGGGCAAGAAGTTCATCGCCGGCCTGATTGCCCACGCCCCGGAAATAACCCTGGTCACCAACCAGTGGGTAAATTCCTACAAGCGGCTGATTCCCGGCTTTGAAGCCCCCATTTATGTGTCGTGGACCCACGTCAACCGCTCCGATCTGATACGGGTTCCCACCTACGAACCGGGTACGGAAACCTCCCTGCGAATCGAATACCGGTCCCCCGACCCCGCCTGCAATCCCTACCTGGCATTCAGCGTGATGCTGGCTGCGGGGCTGAAGGGAATCGAGGATGACTACCAGATCCCGCCTCCGGTGGTTGGCAACGTGCTGGAAATGTCCCCCCAGCGCCGCCAGTCCCTGGGCCTGAAGACCCTGCCCACCAGCCTGGGAGAGGCCATTAGCCTGGCTGAGAGCAGCGAGTTGATGTACGAGTCCCTGGGTGATCACGTCTTCAACAGCCTGATAGCAAACAAGCAGATGGAGTGGGAAGACTACCGCTCCCAGGTAACCGATTACGAAGTGTCGCGCTACCTCTCCACCCTTTAGGCGCGCTCCTGTGGGATTCCTTCCCCCTGGATGGGGGAAGGACAGGATGGGGGTGAAATCTTGCTTGAAGCCCCCTTATGCCAGCGCCGGAAACAACCGCGGCCAATTCGGGAGTTGCCTTATGATGCTCACCCCCCGGGAATCGGAAAAACTGATGGTGTACGTGGCGGCGGACTTGGCCCGGAGACGCCAGGGCCGGGGTCTCAAGCTCAACGTGCCCGAGTCGGTGGCCCTCATTACTGAAGCCATTCTCGAATCGGCCAGGGACGGCCGCACCGTGGCCGAGGCCATGGAACTGGGCCGCCAGGTACTCACCCGCGATGATGTGATGGAGGGCGTCCCCGAAATGGTGGACCTGGTCCAGGTCGAGGCCACCTTTCCCGATGGCACCAAGCTGGTGTCCGTTCACGACCCCATAGTCTGAAGGCCAGGAGTCTCGCTTCACCATGAGCAATCCATCCGGTTTCTATATCCCAGCCGCCGACCCCATAGAAATAAACCCCGGCCGGCCCACCCTCTCCTTGCTCGTCTGGAACACCGGGGACCGGGCGATTCAGGTGGGCTCCCACTTCCATTTCTTTGAAGTCAACCGGGCCCTGAGCTTCCATCGGGAAGCAGCCTACGGCATGCGCCTGGACATCCCCGCCGGCACAGCGGTCAGATTCGAGCCCGGGGACCGCAAGGAAGTAACCCTGGTGGCAGTGGGTGGAACCCGGCGCATCCTGGGGCTCAACGGCCTGACCTCCGGCAGCCTGGATTCGCCCGACGTCCGCAACCGGGCGCTGGCAGAAATGCAGAGCAGGGCCTTTGCCCACATTCCTTCCGAAGAAACCGGCAGCCAGGGAGACAGCTAGTATGGCGCGAATCAGTCGTCAGCAATACGTCGAACTCTACGGGCCCACAACGGGCGACCGATTCCGCCTGGCCGATACCAGCCTGGTATGCCAGGTGGAACAGGACCTGCTCACCTACGGCGACGAACTGGTTTTCGGCGGGGGCAAGACCGCTCGCGACGGCATGGGCCAGGACCCGGAAATTACCAGCCAGGGCGGCGCGCCCGACCTGGTTATCACCAACGCCATCATCATGGATCCCGTCCTTGGCATATTGAAGGGTGACATCGGAATCAAGAATGGCCACATCGTCGCCATCGGCAAGGCGGGCAACCCTGGGGTAATGGACGGCGTTCACCCCGACCTGGTGGTTGGTCCCGGCACCGAGGTAATTGCCGGAGAACATCTGATAGCTACACCGGGCGGCATAGACGCCCACATCCACATGATTTCACCCCAGCAGGTTTGGCATGCCCTGTCCAACGGCATCACCACCATGCTGGGCGGCGGCACCGGCCCGGCCGACGGCACCAACGCCACCACCTGCACCCCCGGTCCATGGAACATAGCCCGGATGCTGGAGGCTGCCGAGGGTTTGCCGGTCAACTGGGGTCTGCTGGGCAAGGGCAATGCCAGCGTTGCCGCGCCCCTGGAGGAACAACTGCTGGCCGGCGCCAGCGGCCTGAAACTGCACGAGGACTGGGGCACCACTCCCGCCGCCATTGACCGCTGCCTGGAGGTGGCCGACCGGTTCGACGTTCCCGTAGCCATTCACACCGACACCCTCAACGAGGCCGGGTTTGTCGAGGACACCATCGCCGCCATTGCCGGAAGGGCCATCCATACCTACCACACCGAGGGCGCCGGGGGTGGTCACGCTCCCGACATCATCAAGATTGCGGCCCACCTGAACGTCCTTCCCTCATCTACCAACCCGACCCGTCCCTACACCGTCAACACCCTGGCCGAACACATGGACATGTTGATGGTCTGCCACCACCTCAGCCCCCGCGTCCCGGAAGATGTGGCCTTCGCCGAAAGCCGCATACGGCCCGAGACCATGGCTGCCGAGGATGTTCTGCACGACATGGGAGTCATCAGCATGTACTCCTCGGACTCCCAGGCCATGGGACGGGTGGGCGAGAACTTTACCCGCCTGTTCCAGACTGCCGACAAGATGAGCCAGTTCAAGGGCAAGCTCCCCGAGGACTCTCCCGACCATGACAATTTCCGGGTCCTCCGCTACCTGGCCAAGTTGACTATCAATCCCGCCGTTACCCACGGTATCTCCCACCTGGTTGGGTCGCTGGAACCGGGCAAGCTGGCAGACATCGTCCTTTGGCCGGTGGCAAGTTTTGGGGCCAAGCCCAAGCTGATAATCAAGGGCGGCATGATTGCCTGGTCGGTGATGGGCGACCCCAACGGTTCCATCCCTACTGCCGAGCCCTCTTTCTACCGTCCCATGTTCGGGGCCCTTGGCAAAGCGGTAAATGGCCGGTGCCTCACCTTCGTTTCCCGGGCCGCCTACGATGCTGGCATCCACCGGGAATTGGGGCTGGACAAGTGGGTGGAACCCGTCCTTGGCTGCCGTCATATCACCAAGCGCCAGATGGTACGCAATGACGCCATGCCCAACATCGAGGTTGACCCCGATTCTTACGAGGTAAGGGTTGACGGGGAGATTGCCACCGTCCCCCCGGCCGAAAGGCTGAGCCTCGCCCAACTGCATTTCCTGGTTTAGGGGGCTGAATCCGCCCATGTTTGACGACTCGCCACAGGGCTTTCTAGCCCTCTTGCAACTGGCCGATTCCTTTTTCCCCACCGGGGCCTACGCCCAGTCCCAGGGCTTGGAAGGGATGGTAGCCCAGGGCTGGGTCTCCGGCGCCGATGAGGTTCTCGAGTACCTGTCTAACCTGCTGGCCGGGTCCGTCCTGCCTTCTGACGGGGTTGCGCTGCTCCATGCTCATCGCCTTGCCGGTGAGGGTGATCTCAAGACATTGGTCCAGGTTGACCGCCGGCTTCACGCCATGCGACTGCCCGAGGAGATCAGGCTGGCATCGACCCAGAGCGGTCGCCGTTTCCTCGATGAATCTTATGCCCTGCTGGGCACCGGTGAGGTTCCCACTGTCCTTGATGACTACCGTGCTGCCGTAAGCGCCGGAGACGCTCCCGGCACTGCTGCCGTGGCTTTTGCCCTTTCGGCCCGGGCGGTCGGCATAGAAGCCGAAAGCGCTTTGTACGCCTGGTGCCACAGTTTCGCCGTGGGCGTGCTGGGAGCGGCCCAGAGGCTCCTGCCGCTGTCCCACTCCGATGCCCAGCGGATATTGCGGTCCCTGCATGCCGATATTGGCGCCGGCTGCCGGGAAATCAGAGACCGCGACTGGAAAGATATGACCTCGTTTACGCCCCTGGCCGACATCTCCTCCATGCGCCACGAGTCAGCAGAAGTAAGGATGTTCGCCAGTTAGGCCATGCTCAGGGAGGAGCTAACCATGAAGAGAATACCCAGAATTGGCGTAGGCGGCCCGGTTGGTTCGGGCAAGACCTCCCTTATCGAGGCTCTGGTGCCGATGATGATGGAACGGGGTCGCCGCCCGCTGGTCATAACCAACGACATCTTTACCCGCGAGGATGCCGACCACGTGCGGAGAACGCTGCAGGATGTCTTCGATGTTGACCGCATCCGGGGCGTATCCACGGGAGCCTGTCCCCACACCGCCGTGCGGGAAGACCCCAGCCATAACCTGCTGGCGGTGGAAGAACTGACCGGGCTTTACCCCGATGGCGACCTGTTTCTCATCGAAAGCGGCGGTGACAACCTGACCCTCACCTTCAGTCCGGCCCTGGCAGACTTTCAAATCTACGTGATTGACGTCGCCGCCGGCGACAAGATTCCCCGCAAGCGGGGCCAGGGCATTACCCAGACGGACCTGCTGGTGGTCAACAAAACGGATCTGGCCCCCCATGTAGGCGCTGACCTGGACGTCATGCGTCGGGACCTTGAACTGGTCCGCGGCGCCAAGCCCTACCTTTTCACCAACTGCCGCAAGGGTAAGGGCCTGGATAAAGTCCTTGACCGGATTCTGGAGGCAGCCGATGCTTTCACCTCCTCCCAGTAGGCCGGCTCCGCCCGTCCGGCAGGGGGTGGCGGAACTGACCCTGGCCCTGCGGGACGGCCGTACCCGCCTGGCCCATTCCAGCACGCGGCCTCCCCTGCAGGTGCAGGGCGCACTATATCCCGACCAGGCCCTGCCCACGCTCGCCCAGGTATTGCTGTCCAACCCCACGGGCGGCATATTTCAGGGAGACGATCACCTGGTGTCCATTACCGTGGGTTCCGGGGCGGCGGCCCACGTCTCCACCCAAAGCGCCACCAAGGCCCACGCCATGCCCTGGGGGGCGGCAAAGCAGCGCGTCAACCTTAACGTAGCGGCAGGCGGATATCTGGAGTACCTGCCTGATCCCTTGATTCCCTACCACGACTCGGACTTTCAGCAGCACACCACCATTTCGGTAAAGCCCGGCGGCATCCTTGTCTTCTGGGATGTCCTTACGCCCGGGAGGCTGGCCATGGGCGAGGCCTTCCAGTACCGCCGGCTGGCCAATTGCCTCCACATCCTCAAGGAAGACGGAACGCCGGCATACATCGACTCCTTTGAGGTCATACCCTCATTGCGAAATCCCCTTTCCGAATACGTGGCTGGACCGCAGGTCCCCGAATACCGGGCATACAGCCTTGGTTCCATGCTGGTCGTGGCTGAAGGGCGGGAACTGCGGGAACTGCAATTGGAACTTCAGGCCGCCACCGCCCAGACCGACCGGGTTGCGGCAGGAGTCACCCTCCTGCCGGGCAGGATTGGCCTGGGAATCCGCGTGCTGGGTCGGGAGTGCGACGAAGTGCAGGAAACCCTGAAAAAGTGCTGGGCCATTACCCGAAAATGCCTGCTGGGCGTAGGCATCCCCGATTCGCGCAAGTACTGACCGCTGCAGTAGCCCCGGTTGTGTGGCAGACTAGGGGGCGTCGTCAAAAGCCGAGTTTCGTCTTTCCTGCGAAAGCCGGAATCCAGATCCGTCATGTATATGGGTGATATTCTCCGCGATTTACCAGGACTCTGGTATATCGCCTGTTCATACCCGATACCTGACCGGCAGTAATGGCTAATTTAACGATACCCCCTGATGTGGGGCCGGTTTACTGACATTCCCCCCTGTTCAATCCGCAAAACCACCCCCTACCATAAAGATGGAGTGTCTGAAAGATGGAATGTCCGAATTTCTGAAACTCTTGCCGCCGCCTGCCCAGTAACCGCCCATCCGGGCCAAACCCTGGGTCAATCAGCTTTGGGAAAGCGCTCCTTAATGCAGCCATTCCTCGCTCTCAGACACAAGCTTCCAGATACAAAGTGGACATGTTTGACTCGAAATATCGCAAAAAACTGTTTTTTCCGGGAAGCGGCTTGCCGTCTTGTCAGCCCCATTGCCAAAACTGCGCCCCTGGACAATCACGCCTGGCACAGGACGTAAATTGCACAGAACATCCATAGACCGAAGTCATGTCGCCCCGAGCGTAGCCGCAGGGCCTGTAGTCCTTCTCGTCAGCCTGTCGGGCGGTACAAAGGCCCTCTTGCGGGACAGGGTTCAGGGAACCTCTGAATAAGGATTGGTCTGCGAAACGCAGCTCGTCATTCAGGAGTTTCCCAGGATGCGTGGGTCACCCTCGTGAACTTGCCCCTCGGTACCCTGTTACACTGGACTATGGCCAGTTGATAACGTGGTCTTGACAAGGAACGGAATTGCAGTGTGGCTTCGTACAAGTTGTGCTATTACCTTTGATGTAAGCGTCCCCACGCCTTTTATCCTGATGCTCCGTCCAAGAAGCGGAGCAAATCAGTGGGTGGCTCATGAAGACTGCACGTTGACGCCCAGCGTACCAGTCACGGGCTTTGTTGACGGTTACGGCAACCTGTGCGAACGATTGATTGCACCCCCAGGGGAGTTCACTTTCAGTAGATCTGCGGATGTTTCAACCCCGGGCGGTATTGACGTGTCGCCCGGCGCGCCATTTCACCTGGTTCAAAATCTACCGGACGAGGTTCTAACCTATCTTCTTCCCAGCCGCTATTGCGAATCAGACCAGTTTACGGACCTGGGCTGGAACCTGGTGGACGGTGTCGAGCCCGGCTACGATCAGGTGGCTAGAATTGTGGAGTGGATCCGCAGCTCAGTGCGCTTTAATCCATACTCCAGCAATTTTCAGATGTCGGCAGTCGAGGTTAACCGGCAACGGGAAGGGGTATGCCGCGAGCTAGCTCATTTGGGCATCGCGTTGTCCCGCAGTCTCTGCATCCCCGCACGTATCGTTGTAGGCTATCTGCACGAACTCATGCCGATGGATTTTCATGCCTGGTTCGAGGCGTATGTTGGTGGCCGTTGGTACACCTTCGATGCAACCCAGGACGCTCCACGTGGAGGGAGAGTTGCCGTCGCTTATGGGCGCGATGCGGCTGACGTGGCAATATTCAACCAGTTTGGACCGGCCCTTTATCCCAAAGCGATGCAGGTACGGGTAGAGATGTTCGAATCCCGCCCATGAGGCATTTGAGAATACACTGCCGAGTCCGGCTCTTTTGCAATCTCAGCGACCCGGGCATGGATGATTTGCTCTACGACTCGGACCCGGTGGGGCGGTTCGTGGGGCTGAAACCCTCAGCCCCCTGCCCGACGAGACCACCATATTGAATTTCCACGTATGTGGTAAATTAGGGGTATTCAGGCAATCCCGGCTTCACAGGCTGGTACAACTGTTCCTCAAGGCCAGGGAGGGGCGGGCCGGGATTTTGGCCAGGTTTGTAGTGAAAGCCAGGCGATAGCGTCGCTTCTCCGGTGGTCCGGGTTGTTGCGTGGTGGTGGCCGGCAACCGTTGCCAGGCCAGCGCCCAGCGGGAGTACAGGATGGCAGGTCAAACAAACCGCGTATTCTACGGTTGGTATGTGGTTATTGGTTGCTCGCTGGTGGCCCTGGGCACCTCGGGCACCCAGTTCTCCTTCGGCGTGTTCCTTCAGCCAATGACCGAAGAGTTCGGCTGGAGCCGCAGCACCCTTTCCCTCGCCTTTGGCATCACCTTCATGCTTTCCGGGCTCATGCGCCCCCTGGCCGGTTACCTGGCCGATCGCTACAACCCCAAGCTGGTGGTGCTCTCCGGCGTGGTGATTCTCGGTGTCATGCTGCTCGTCGTTCCCTCGGTCGAAAGCCTGCTGCAACTGTACGCCGTATTCGCGGTGATGAGCATTGGGCTGACTATGGGCGTCGGCCCGATTCTGACCAAGGTCATCAGCGCCTGGTTCTACGCCCACCGGGGTTTGACCCTGGGCCTGAACAGCAGCGCCGGGTCCTTCGGAGCCCTGATCCTGGTGCCGACGGCCTCCGTATTCCTGATCCTGTTCGACTGGCGAGACGCTTATTACTTCCTTGGCTGCCTTGCTCTGCTGGTTATCCTGCCCGTCGGCTTCCTATTCATCCGGAACACGCCCCAGGAGATGGGCTTGGAGCCGCTGGGCGACACTTCGGACCTGCGACGACGCCGGGGCACTGGCGGCGAGGACTCAACTCCCCTGTTTGGCCGTGACGCGACTTTCAAGCAGGCGTTGGGGTCGAACCTGTTTTACCGGCTTACCTTCGGGTACTTCGTTTGAGGTTACTCGATGAGCTTCGTGAATGCTCACTTTGTAACCTACGCCAGGGACCTGGGATACCATCCAATGGCCGCCGCCGGGGCCTTCAGTTTGATCGGGGCCGCCGCGGTCATCGGCAGCCTTTTCATGGGGCACCTTTCCGACAAATACGGACGGCGCTGGCTCCTGTCCGCCTCCTACAATCTGCGTGCCCTCGGGTTTGTGGTGGTCCTGCTGTCCATGGGAGTGCCGGCCCTGGGAATCCCTCCCCTGGGGTTGGGAACGCTGCTGGCTGGCGTCCTGCTGGTCGGCTTCTCCTGGAACTCTGTGGTCAGCATCACCGCCGCCTACACTTCCGACCGGTACGGCATCGTAAACCTGGGAACGATTTACGGGACGATGTTCGCGGTCATGCCCATCGGCAGCGGGCTGGGCGCCTTCCTGGGCGGCCTCTTCTACGACCTCCGGGGAACTTACGACATTGCCATCTGGTCCAACATCATTCTGCTGCTGGTAGCCATGGCCTTCGTGTCCTTCCGGGGCGAACGGCGCCCTCCGGAGTTAAGCGCCGCCGGTGCAACCGCCTGATACGCCACCCTCGGTCCGGTGGCTAATGAAGCAGGAAGATTGATTTGATGGACTGGGGACTAACCGTCGTTCCGGCGCAGGCCGGAACCCAGGGCCCTTCCTGTACTTTGCGGTGACCTGTGGCAACCTGCCTGGATTCCGGCTTTCCCTGGAATGACGTAAAACTCCAGCCCATCATCGCAATGCTGTTGAACCGCTAGGCCCGGTTCTGTTCCTCTCGCCAGTTATGCGTGGGGCGCCATCCCAGCAGTCGCTGCGCCTTGTCGGTGCTGATGACGCTGGCGGTGCCTTCCAGCCCTTCCCGAATTTCCACTTTGTCTCCGAAGTTGTTCCTGATCAGGTCGATAGTTGGTTCATTGAACCGGGAGGTGGGCTGGGCCAGCATGAAAGCTTCATACTCCTCAATGTCGGCGTCCAGCGCCAGCGCGTGGGCCTGGGCCACGTCCCTGGCGTCGGCATAGGCCCACATCACCAGCGTCAGTGGATTGTCGGGGGAAGGCGCCGGCCAGGGGAACTCGGCCTGGACTTCCGGCAGCGCCACGTTGGTGAACCGCAGGCTGACTACCGTGGTGTCTGAATTGCGGGCAATCATGCGGCCGATGTCTTCTCCCACCTGCTTGGAAAGGCCGTAAGGCTCAAAGGGCATCATCGGATGTTCTTCGTCCAGGGGCAGGTACAGTGGCACAAAGGAGTCCCCCTCGTGGGCCCATCCCATCCCGAATGCGCTGGATGAAAAGACGATCCGCCTCAGCCCCTGCTCCGCCGCCGAAGTCATCACGTTAAAGGTGCTGGCCACGTTGTTTTCGAAAATGAACCTGGGTTCTCCCCGCAGCGGCCCCGGAATGGCCCCCAGGTGGACCACCCCTTCTGCGCCCTTCAGCAGGTCATCCACCGCCCTGGCATCTCCCAGGTCACAGCGAAGAAACTCCGTAGGCAAGTCATCCGCTGCCACCTGGTCCGTCGCCAGAACCTCGCGGTCCTGGTCCACCAGCAGCCGCACTACCCTTCGGCCCAGCCTTCCCGCTGCCCCCGTAACTACTATCATTCCCTTCTCTCCTGATTGTGCTGTGCCCCCAACGAACAACGTTGCCGCCTGAATGTCATTCCAAAATCCCTTCCCCTGTCAAGGGCGAAGGTTAGGATGGGGGTGACGCCCTTCCTGGCCTTCCCCTGAACATCACCGGCAGCCGCCGGATGACTTTCGAAACGGCTTATCGGTTTCATTGCCCAGTTGCAACCCCTTAAAGCTTTGCCAGTTTCTGAATACGCTGGTTGGCGGTGTCAATGCCGTAGATGCTGCCCTGGGAGTCCGTGTAAATCTGGTGCGCGTTCTCAAAGGTTCGCCCTCGGGACACCAGCGCCCCATCCAGGGTATAGATGCTGACGCGGGGAATCTGGTCTGAAACATACACCATCTGACCGGCGTCTATGTGCACTCCCATTGGGCACTTGAAGTCCGTCCACTCCTCCAGAAACGCGCCATCGGCGGTGAATACCTGCACCCGGTTATTCTCGCGGTCCGCCACATAAACCCTCCCATCAGCCGCGACGCTGACGCTGTGGGGAACCCGAAACTCGCCCGGGCCGCTTCCCGGGTCGCCGAAACTGCCGACA
This sequence comes from SAR202 cluster bacterium bin22, assembly GCA_002238505.1. Classification (GTDB taxonomy): domain Bacteria; phylum Chloroflexota; class Dehalococcoidia; order Lucifugimonadales; family UBA3495; genus Bin22. The sequence goes on from MPMM01000004.1 coordinate 70,960, forward strand.
TACTCGCCAGAGGATGTGAATCGGTGAACACTGGAGTTCCCGTAACCATCGGCGACGTATAGCTCGCCCGATGGAGCAATGCCAACGTCGGCGGGATGGTTGAAGGGCGCCTGCATCGCTGCCTGGCCTCGAATGCCCAGCGACCGCTGCAGGTTTCCTGCGGTATCGTAAATCAGTATCTGGTGGGCATCCCGATCTACGAGATAAACCGCGTCGTCCGGGCCTATGTGAATGTGGTGAGCCTCCAGCGGGATGCCATCCTTGCGCTCCCAGGCGTCCAGCAAGTTCCCGTCCCGGTCGAATACCAGCACCGGCGGCCCCTGACGCTGGTACACATACACCCGGTCCCGGGAATCTACGGCCACGCCGCTAGGGTGCTGCAATGCGACCCCCTCCGGCAACCGGGCCCAGCCCGGTTGGTATTCGTACCTGAAGTTCCCGGCGCCTATGGTTGGTGGCATGGTGCCCTCCTTCCCACGAGAGTTCTTGGTGCAGCGGATGCCCCGTTGCTCCCTCCGGATTTCCCTGAAGTATTATTGCATTCTCGCCAATCGGTACTGTAACCCGGTATTATTCGGACGCGACCGTCAGGAAAAGCAGCCCAGGCGACACCCATCAGGCTATTGACTGTCACCCCCAATTCAGGAGGGATGATGTTCTCAGACATCCATCACGTCAGCTACCTGGTCCCAGACCTGGATGAGGCAATCAAGTCCTACTCTGAAATGTATGGCGCCACGCTGACCGGACGCGGCGGCGTGAACAACCTCGGTGAAGTGGCCTTCCTGCAAGCTGGCGACGTGGAAGTGGAGTTCATTTGCCCAGAGGATACCACCGAACTGGACCAGGCCAATGGGGTATGGGTAGTGCATCACATTGCCTACGTCGTGGAAGACCTGGACCAGGTAGTGGCCCGACACCGCCAGAGGGGCTACCGCTTTCTGTCGGAGGAGCCTTTCACCAATTTCATGGGTTACCGCCTCATCTACTTCGACCCTGCCGACACCGGTGGCTGCCGAATACACCTGACCGATGCGGCAACGCTGCAAAAACCAGGGGCCTGAAGGGCCTCGTCTTCCCGCGCCGGTAAGTATCGCCCGCGCCGGGCCGTGCTAAACTGGCCCCGATTCCGCAACTGCCCCAGGACACTTGCTTTGGAGTAGCCCCATGCGCCTCGCCGTACCTGACCTGGTTTCCAACTCCTACTTTCCCGCCGAGGCTGCCGTGGAACTGGGCTTCTTCCGCGCACAGGGCATGGAGGTGGAGCTGGAACTGATTTCCCCGGCGGGCCGAACAATGGAGGCGCTCCGGGACGGCCGGGTGGATTTCGTGGCCGGCCCGGCCCACGCCACTCTCCTGGCCTTTCCGGGCTGGCGTGGAGCCAGGCTATTGGCCGCCCTGTCCCAGCACACCTACTGGTTGCTGGTGCTGCGGTCGAATCTGGACTTCGTGCCGGGAGACGTCCAGGCAGTTAAGGGCCTCCGCATTGGCGCGGCCCCCGGCCCCGACGCTGCCCTTCGCAGAATGCTGGCCGAAGCCGGCATTGAGCCCAACCGCGACGGCGTAGATCTGGCGCCTGTGCCCGGAACCGGCGATCCCGGGATTTCCTTCGGGGTGCACGCCGCCCAGGCTTTGGAGGAGGGTATCATCGATGGCTTCTGGGCTAATGCCATGGGTGCGGAAGTTGCGGTTCGGAGCGGGGTGGGCCTGGTGGCCCTTGACCCGCGCCAGGGTCTTGGACCCCCGTCAGCCAGGGACTATACCTTTCCTGCTTTAGTGGCAACCGAGCAACTGATTGATCAGAATCCTGACGCCGCCGCCGGCGCAGTAAGGGCCATCGTGCAGGCGCAGCGGGCCCTGCGGGCCGACCCCGCCCTGGCCGGCGAAGTGGGCAAGCGTCTGTTCCCTCCGGACGAGGCTGGCCTGATTGTCGATCTGGTGCAGCGGGACGTTCCCTACTACTCTGCGGCCATTTCCCCAGGCGCCGTCAGCAGCCTCAACGAGTTCGCGGTCAGCACCGGGTTGCTCGATGCAGACGTGGCGTATGAGGACGTAGTAGCCGCCGAGTTTGCCCATCTCTGGTCTGAAGGGTAGGTGAGCCTCATGAAGGTCGATATCCGGGTGCCCGTAGGACTGCCTGTACCTGAAACCGCCGACTTCATCGCCGAGTGCGAAGCCGCTGGATTTGACGGCGTTGGTGTCCACGACCACCAGCACAGCGGGCGGGATGTCTTTCTTACCCTCGCCCTGGCCGCCGAGCGGACTTCACGCCTGACCCTCTATCCCGCAACCTCCAACCCCGTAACCCGGCATACCATGGTGCTGGCTTCACTCGCCCACTCTCTGGAAGAAGTGGCCCCCCACCGGGTACGCCTGACTGTAGCCCCCGGCTATCTCGCAGTTGGCAACATTGGCAGGCCCCGGGCAACGGTGGCGGCCATGCGCCAGGCTGTCCTGACCATCCGCAGCCTGCTCAAGGGAGAGCCGGTGGAATTCAACGGCGTGGCAACCCGCCTGCGCAACCTCAGCGACCCGCCCACTCCCGTGTTCATGACCGCGGCTGGTCCGAGGATGGTGGAACTGGCCGGGGAAGTTGCCGACGGAGCCCTGCTTCTCGTGGGACTCCACCCAAAAGCCGTAGCAGCGGCCCGCCAAAGGCTGGAAGCGGGAGCGGCCCGTTCGGGACGCAGCCTGGAGAATTTTCAGACTATCTTCATCACGCCCACCACCGTTTCTCACGATGGGACAGCGGCGCGCCGTTTCCCCCAGCAACGCTTCCGGCCCGACCAGCCCTACCTGAAATACCCCAGCGATTCCAACCTTTTCTGGCTGCGGCAAGCAGGAATTGACCTGGCCGACGACTTTGCCCCCGAGGACATCTCCGATGAGCGGGCAGCCGAGATCTGCGACGCCTTTGGCCTGTTCGGTACCCCGGAAGAATGCCTGAACCGGCTGCAGAGAGCGAGGGATGAGTCCGGCATAAACCACGTCTTTATCTTCCCGACCCACACCCTGGAGGGTGGCTACGACATGCCCCGGCATGAGGTCGAAGTATTCGGCAATACCATCATTCCTGGCCTGGCCGGATAGCACGCTCCGCTGTTCGGCAGTCCGGTCCTCATCAGTCCGGCTTTAACCTGTAATTCGCCGCAGTCGGCTAGCCCAGGCTCCGCTTCAGGAACCGGCACCAGTCGTCCACCGCCTCGGGCGACGACCTGCCGTGCGGACCCGTGTAGCAGACCATTCGCTTGTCCTGGGAGTCAATCAAGTCAAACAGGTCGCATTGGGACTCCCGGGCAAAAAGCTCGTCGTCCCACTGCAGGTGAAAGAACACCGGAACTCTCACATTGGGCGCATCCCTGCGGAACCTGTCCCCCAGGGCGTCGTTGGCATCCGTTTCACCACGCCGCGCCAGGGCATTCTTTCCCAGGGCGGCGCATCGCAGCCTGTCTCCCGCCGCCGCTACGAATGGCAGCCCAAACCGGCAACCCATGGAAAAACCAACGTATCCAACCCGGTTTTCGTCTATGGTGTCCATGCCGGAAAAGCAGTCCAGGGTGGCCATCCAGTCCCCGACCATTCCGTCAATGACGTTGTCAAACCCCTTCTCGGCGTACAGGTCTTCCAGCCGTGGCCCCTGCCGTCCGCCATGCGCGGGACCGTCGATAGCCACCATTGCGTACTGCGAAACTCCGGCCAGCCGCCGGCCCAGCATCACTGCCCTGGAAGCACGCTTGTGCCCGCTGCCTCCGTGTCCAAACAGGACCAGTGGAACCGGCTCCTCAATTTCTTCCGGCATCCACACTATTCCAGGTATGGGACCGGCCTCAGTTTCAATTGCAAACTCTCGCTCAAGTATTTGGCCCTCGTTCAGGGCCTCCCCTTTCCATTCCAGCGTTCCCATTCCTTTCGCCTCCTCTAACAAGCCTGGTACCTTGGATTGAAACCTCTGACACTAGCTGCCATGATTATAGACTCCATCATCCCTGCAAATGGCGCCCGGAATCTTCGCCCTCAATCGCGTCATACCCCGGAAGCCGGACCAGGGTTCAACTACCAGCCTGCTCAAGCTTTCCCTGAAGGGTTACTGCCGGAGCCACGCCTAACAGTGCATCGTTGCCTGATGTTAAAATAATTGCATGACCGGCCACAACAACAATGCAAGCCTGACAGTCGTAACCGGGGCTTTCGGCTTTACCGGGCGTCACATAGCCCAGAGGCTGCTGGACGCCGGCAAGTCGGTGCGCACCCTTACCGGCCGTCCCCATCTGCATGGCTCTGCCCAGGATCCCTTCCACGGCCAGGTTGAGGCAGTGCCCTTCAACTTCCTCGACCCGGTTGCCCTGGCAAAGTCGCTGGAAGGGGTGGACACTCTCTACAACACCTACTGGGTGCGCTTCTCCAGTGGAGCCGTCACCTTCGATCAGGCCGTGGAAAACTCCCGCATCCTGGTAAACGCGGCGGTTGAGGCGGGAGTGCAGCGTCTGGTACACGTCAGCATCACCAACCCTGCCGAGGACTCCCCCCTTCCCTATTTCCGGGGCAAGGCCCTGGTGGAACGGGCGATCCGGGAATCGGGCCTTTCCCATGCCATAGTACGGCCCGCCCTGCTGTTTGGCGAGGGCGATATACTCCTCAACAACATAGCCTGGGCCCTGCGCCGCTTTCCGGTCTTTCCCGTCGCTGGCAACGGCCACTATCGCGCCCAGCCCGTTTACGTAGGCGACCTGGCCGACCTGGCAGTGTCCGCCGCTGAATCCCGCGACAACATAACCATTGACGCCGTTGGTCCGGATACTTACACCTTCGACGAACTGGTTTACCTGCTCGAAAAGTCCGTTGGCAGCCGGGCCAGAATCGCCCACATGCCCTCCGCTTTGGCCCTGTCCCTGTCCCGCATAGTGGGGTACTTTGTCCGGGACATTGTGCTCACCCGCGAGGAGATCGACGGCCTCGCCGGTGACCTGCTGGTCTCCGCCGAACCGCCGCGCGCCGCCACCAGGCTCAGCGACTGGCTGGCTGACAACGGCATGTTCCTGGGCGAAAACTACGCCTCAGAACTCGACCGCCACTACCGGGCCCGCGGACGTGGCCTGCTGGGAAACTGACCGGTCATGACTGACCCGGACCCAAACATGGCACTGTCCGGCAAGGTGGCTGTCGTCACCGGTTCCAGCCGGGGCATTGGCAAAGCCATGGCCCTGGGACTGGCCCGGGCCGGAGCCTCCGTGGTCGTGGCCGCCAGGTCGGAAGAGGAGCGGGACCAGGCGCCGGGCACCATCTACGCCACTGCCGCTGAAATCGAGGCCCTGGGAGGCAAGGCTCTCCCCGTCCGCTGCAATGTGCGGGAGGAAGAGAGCATCAAGGCCATGGTCGGGGAGACCCTGGACGCATTCGGGGCCATTGACGTGCTGGTCAACAACGCGGGGATTGGCACCTACAGTCCCTTCCTCGAGACCACCCTGCGGGAATGGGACCTGGTCATGGACATTAACCTCAGGGCCACGTACATCGGTTGCCGTACGGTTGCTCCCATCATGGTGGAACAGGGCGGTGGCAGCATCATCAACATCTCTTCCCATGCCGCCGGCAACATTTTCACCTCCACCCTGTCTGCCGACGCCGGCCAGGACATAACCATGATGGGTCAGGCGTATGGCGTATCCAAAGCGGCGGTGGAGCGCCTGACCTGGGGATTGTCGGCAGAACTGGGACAGTTCAACATCGCCGTTAACGTGCTGCGTCCCCTGCGACCCGTCCTAACCGAGGGTTTCCAGGCCCAGCGCCCCGACGCCGATTACTCAACCTGGGCCTCGCCCGACGATATGGTCAAGGCGACGGTGTTCCTGGCCGGCCAGGACGCCACCGGCCTTACCGGGGCTAACGTAACTGCCGAAGAGTTGGTCCGGCGGTTGCGCCTGTAAATCCCCGTCGCTGCTCCAAAGCCACATCCTTCTGATTAGACAGTAAGAACGCTTGGAAGGCGTGCATGCCCTTCGGACGCTGGACCTGCCAGCCGGGCGTTCGCCCGCCGGCCAGGTACACCCTCCTTGACTCCCCGCCTGGTCGGCAAAGAATTCCGGTTGGTCCCCGCTGGAAGCTGTTTCAAAAGCGCCCAGCGAGCCGGCAGATGTGTTCAGAGGCGAGACCGTGAAGGGGGTCACCGCCATCCTGACCTTCCCCCGTCGAGAAGGAAGGGACTTTGAGATGGCCTCAAGTAGGCCAACAGGTTTGAAATGATGACTGCTAAATCTGTATCGTCATTCCGGCCTTGAGCCGGAATCCAGACAGGTTGCGAAGGGTCAACTGCAGGGCACTAGAGGGGCACTGGATTCCGGCTTTCGCCGGAAAGACGGTTAAACCCCAACCCATCATTACAATGCTGTTGAGCTACTAGTCCAAAAAGAAAAAGGGGAGGGACTAACTCCCTCCCCGTAATGTTCCGTATTTCTACCAGTTTCTCAGCAGCATTAGCCGCCAGAGCAGGGAATTATCCTACTCGTCCTCCAGCACCTGGGCCGTGGCCGCTTCCTCGGACGTTTCCTGGCTGTTGCGGCGGCGCAGGTTCTGGACCCGCTCCCGCGCGGTTCCAACGTACTCACCGGCCCGTTCCCGTACGGGGCCTGCGTACTCGCCCGCCCTTTCCCGGGCGACTTCAAGGTACTCGCCAGCCCGCTCGCGGACCAATTGCCTGGTCTCACTGCCCGGCTTGGGCGCTACCAGCAGCCCAATCGCTGCGCCTACCACGGCTCCGAAAAGCATTCCTGTTACAAACTTGTCCAATCCATTGTCTGCCATTGCCGGCCTCCTCCTGAGACACTTGTGAAGGTGTCTCGTTAGTTTTCATAATATACATAATTATATATCACCGGGTGAAATTTTGCAATGGCGACCAATACCGGTATTGGCGAGTTTACCGCTCCTGTACTCCAGACAGGTGTTAGACTGTCGTTTGCAGTTTGCCTTGCTCGGAAGCTGCAATACTTGGAGTCACTCAGTATTCCCAAACACAAGGCATAGAAAACCGAGGCAGAATATGGCTTACGACGAATCCCTGGCACATCGTGTGAGAAAAATGCTGGCGCCCGTCGGCGACATTACTGAACGCAAGATGTTCGGCGGACTGGCCTTCATGCTCAGCGGCAATATGTGCTGTTGTATCGATAAGTCCAACCTGGTAGTTCGCACGGGACCCCACCAGTACGAGGATGCCCTGGAACAACTTCACGCCAGGGTGTTTGACTTCACCGGAAGACCCATGCGAGGGTTTGTTTACGTGGAGGAGGAAGGACTTAAGGATGAAGCCGGCCTCAGGGACTGGGTTGCCCTGTCGGTCAAATTCGCCGGGTCGCTGCCGCCAAAGTAGCGCTGGCGTCTCCACCGCAAAAAAAGAGCTTTTCTTTACCTGCAGTTCCCGTTAAGAGTATCCTTGCCCCAAACAAATTTGGACGTATTGGCATGACTATTTCCCGTAATGTTCGCCGTTCCATGGAAGAGGGTGGATGGATCCGCCGCATGTTTGAGGTCGGTATCGCCCTCAAGGCCCAGTATGGCGATGACAAGGTCTTCGACCTGTCTCTGGGCAATCCAGTGGTGGAACCTCCGGAAGAATTCAACGAAGAACTGCGGCGGCTGGCGCAAAACCCCGCCCGGGGCATGCATCGCTACATGCCCAACGCCGGTTACCCCGAAACCAGGAGCGCCGTGGCCCAGAGCCTCCAGGCCGAAACCGGCCTGTCTTTTACCACCGGCGACATCGTCATGAGTTGCGGGGCCGCCGGGGCCATCAACGTGGTACTGCGGGCCACCCTGAACCCGGGCGACGAAGTAATTATCCTGTCCCCTTTCTTCGGCGAGTACGTCTATTACATTGACAACCACAACGGCGTTCCGGTAATTGTGCCCACCGCCGAGGACTTTCAACTGGACCTGGCTGCCATCGAACAGGCTGTCACTCCCAAAACCCGGGGCCTGATCATCAACTCTCCCAACAACCCCTCCGGCGTGGTTTATTCCGACGGGCAAATTGATGACCTGGCGGCCCTGCTGAACCGGAAGATGGCCGAACTGGGGTCGGAAATCTACGTCATTAGCGATGAGCCTTACCGCCACCTGATCTACGACAGCCTGACTTACCCGCAGGTCTTCAGCCGGTACGACCGCACCATAGTGGTCAACTCCCACGCCAAAGACCTGGGCCTGCCCGGGGAGCGCATTGGCTACATAGCGGTTCACCCGGACTACCCCAACAAGGGTGAACTGGTGGATGGAATGGTCTTCTGCACCCGCACCCTGGGGTTCGTGAACGCCCCAGCGCTGATGCAGCATGTCGTCCGCAGTCTGCAGGGTATCAGCGTGGATGTCGGGGAGTACCAACGCAAACGCGACTTCCTCTACTCCCAGCTAACGGAGATGGGCTACTCCATGGTCAAGCCCCAGGGAGCCTTCTACCTCTTCCCCAGGTCGCCCCTGCCCGACGACACGGAATTTGTGGATGCACTGCAGGAATGGAACGTGCTGGTGGTGCCCGGAAGGGGTTTTGGTACACCGGGCTACTTCCGCATCTCCTACTGCGTGGACGACTGGGTGCTGGAAGGAGCCATAGAGGGATTTGCCCGCGCCGCCGAGCGGTTCGGGTTGTAGTAGTGTTCCAGGTTGAGGAAAAGCAGGCTTTAAGAAACTAATCTGGCAAGAATTACGTCAGCTTGTTCCTATCCGGTAGCCTGCCCAAGAATCCATCCTTTGAGCCAGGATAGCAGTGGCAGGTACGCTAGTATCGAACGTACCCGCCAATTCAAGGTGTAATCGTCCTTGCGGGGAAATGATTCTAAGACGCTCAGATAATGCGGTAAGTCGAATCTACCACCCCGCCTCCTTGGACGGCAGCCGTATAGTCGCAGTGCCCTTGGTCGTAATCTGCTGGCGCTGGTTCTCGCCCCAAATGTCCATATCCACCAGCTTTTCTCCGTTCTCCTCCCGCTTGCCGGTTATAGTGCCCTTGCACCAGGTGGTGTCGCCCACTACGTTGAAGCGGCGCAGTTCCACGTACATATTCCTCAGGAAGCCGTCGTCGCCCATCCAGTTGGTCAGCAGGTGGCCCATCCAGCAGCAGCGCTGGCACCCGTAGTCGTAGGCCCCCGGCAGTCCCGCGCTCTCCGCAGCCTCCTGGATGTCGTGGACGCGGATAATCGCTTCCTGCGCGCCGGTATTGGGGTCGGTGAAGCCCCAGGAAGGGTGACGCTGCATTTCCCGCAACTGGATGCCGTGGGAAATGCCGCCGATGCAGCCGGCCACGAAGGCCGTAATATCGCCGTGGCTCATCGGTCCCTTGACTACCGGCTTCAGGGAGTCCCCAACCTGGACGTCCTCCCACCATCGGGGATTGCTTCCTCGAATTTCCTCGCCCAGGACTGCCTCCTGGATGGCAAGGATTTCTTCGCGGCTGTATTGGTAAGGCTCAAAGGTGTACTTTTGACGTTCCCTGGCAGCAGTTCGTTCGGCCCGAATTTGCCAGCCCCGGGTCTTCCCCAGCACTTCACCGCGCTGGTTGAAGTAATGGGTGACGCTGGACTGGATGAGAATGCGTCCGGCAAACTCGCTTTCCTTCTCCTCCAGGCCGGTGAACTGTTCCTGGACCGAAATCTTGTCGTCCATGTAGATGGGCCGGTACCACTCCCAGTCGTTGCCGGCGTGAAAACCGTGGACGCCCGGCAGGCCGCCGGTTCGGCCCGAGCACCAGTAAACGCTATACAGGAAACAGGGCGGGGCAATCAGCGTGCCAAACTTGGACTGCTGGGCATAGCTCACGTCCCAGTAGAGGGGGTTGCTGTCCCCGATGCCCTGGCAAAAGTGTCGGATGGCGCTGCGGGAAGCGTCCTCGTTGAACAGGCCCACGCCGTACTGCCGGGGCCGGTTATAGCTGCCCAGCCGCCCGCGCAGCCGGTCAATTCCTTCCTGCGTAATTCTGCCCGATTCTAGGACCATGATTGTTTCTCCTGAATGATTTGGGAGGATCAGATTTATTTACAGAGCTGCGTTGTAGGCGGCTATTTGAAAATCGGCTATCCAGGATTCAAAGACGGTTTGACCCATCTGCAGGTTGCTCTTAAGCAGTTCGTTGGGTTGCCTTCCAGGGTAGCCTAATTGGATTGCCAAGTTTTGGTATCTACCTTTGGTGTGTTCGTTGGGATGGACAAGATAGTTGCGTAACACCCTCAATTGGTCAATGGGCGCAAAGCCGACCCCCAAGTTTATCTGGGTAAAGTTAGCCGGCGCCAATTGCCTGGCGCGTTGAACTGCCCATGTAGGCTCGTCCCACTTCGTACCTGGCCCTGCACTAATGTCAACTCCTAGCTTTGCCCTCAAATCTGAGAATCCGTTGATGCCAGGTATGGTGCTAAGTCTATTCCCCTGCAAAGTGAGGACGTTGCCATAGGCAGACTGAATAACCAGATTTCTGCAGTACTCTCCCCAGAGAACCAACAGCCTGTTGATGATCTGTACATTCCCTGCGGCGTGGACGAATTGGCACTGTGCCGCTTCTTTGGGATCCTGAGGTAACGGAGCAAAGAACGCGTCTGATAGCTGCTCTGTCCGAACCAGGAATCTGGAATAAAGGGATCCAAGTTTACGAGTGGCCATGGACAGGCTAAATTTGGTTAGGCAACAAAGCCCTAAATAGTTCCAAGAAGCGCGGTTTTCTGCTTCTCATGCGCTGGGTAGTTCCGGCAGAAGCGTACTTGAACGCATAAAACCTGTTGGGCACATCGTTTTCGTCCATTTCTAAGACCTCAGCCAAGGTACCCAGATTGGCCCTAGCCATCATTATGTCCGATAAAGCTCCTTTACAGCGTTGCGGCATATCTATGCTTCCAATTGCTCCTTCCGGAATGCCGTAGAGGGCATGGGCAACTGCTGCAAAAAGCATTAACAGGTGTGGTCCCCTGACCAAAGGGGAACCCTCTATTAGCAATTCTTCGGTGACCATTTTTTCGAGTACCCGGTCAAGACGATTTATGGCTTGGTCTGGCACTGTTTCATCGTACTTCTTGTACAATCCGTCTATAGAAGGCTGGCCACCATCTGTTACGCCTGTTAGGAGCGTTCCCAGCATCTGGGCCATAAGTTCGTCATCTGCCATTCTGACTCTTTGGCCGATACCTACAACTCGGAATTTTTCCCATAAAACTGACCATCGCGTGGAAGCCTCTGCGACGGAATTTCTAAAAGCACCTTGATATTTGCCGTGACGTAGTTCCTGCCGATTAAGGTTTAGACCGTAGGCATTAATCCGGTGGAAAACGTCGAATACTTCAGAGTTAGTAGCATTGAACAACTGCACAACACCGACGTGATAGGTTAGAAAGGTTTGCTGTGAATCGGCGTCCAAGTCGGAATAGCGCAAGCCGGCAAATTCTCCTGCATTCTTGCCTAGGACAATTTTGTCGTTAGAGAACTCATCAATGGTTCGGAGCCTCTGCTGACCATCCACTACCTCGCGATAATTGCGACGCGTAGTTAAGTTGGTCTTAGTGCGCAAATAGATGTTGGGCATAGGCCGCCCTCTCAGTATTGTATCTACGAGATAGGACTTGGCCGGTGTCTGCCACACGGACCTGCGCTGAAACTCTGGGTTTAATACGAGTGTACCCTCATCCATCCAGGTCAACAGGTCAGAAATGGGGTATTGCTCAAGCATGTCATCAACCAACCTTAAAGAAAGACGTACCTAAACTTATAAACATTATAATCTCACCAGACCTATGATAAACTCTTCATGCAGCCTCAATTCTATACCCGTATTACCGCCACTCCCTAGGTTTCCCCATCTTGCCGGCAACATTCTCCGATTCCTATCCAAGGACCTTTCTAAAGGACCCACCACCCCAAACCCCACCTGCTTCGCAATCCCCGCCAAATACTCTTGTGTGGCAATTCGCTGGCCCCGCATGGTGGAGGGGCCAACCACTATGATTACCGCCCGGCCAGGGCGGATAACCCGGTACATCTCCTCTATGGCCTGACGCATTTCGCGCAGGTATCGGGCAAGGACGCGGGACTTGGGCCGGTCTATTTCCGACAGGTCTTCGATGGCTCGCTGAGCATTGTGCGGAAGGGAAGTGCCCTCATCGGGGATTTGCCTCTCCGCCCCAATATACTTGCCCCGCAGGCTTCCCAACTCCGGTATCTGGCTGCCCAGCCAGACCAGGGAAAACTTGTGGGCCCGCATGTAGTCCAGGGCATTGGCGTAGGGGGGCGACGTAACTATCAAGTCAACGGAGTTGTCGGCCAGGGGGAGGCGCCGGGAGTCGGCTGCCAGGAATTCCCCGCTCTGCCCGCCCAAGTCCGGGGTTTCCTCGAAGGCCCTTACCGCCTGCCGCACCTGTGCCTCAAACATCCGGAAGGGACTGCGCGGCTGCTTGTCGTTAACCCGGTGGGGCCGCGAATGGGCCAAATCTCGGGCGCGGGAAACACCGCCGGACTTGGTTACGATAGTTGCGGAAAAGAGGACCTCCAGCAGGTTGTGCATTGCGGAGTCGGTCTCGTGCCGTACCACCAATGCCAGGGCCGCCAGTTCCTGCTGGGTTTCGGGCAGGAACCAGTAGTCAACAAAGTCCAGGGTGGCTTTGGACATTTCCTGCCGGATGTCTTCCAGGGGTTGATTGTTTGCCGCCAGGCTGGAGGCGCGTTCCAGCATCCGGAGGCCCGCTTCCTGTATCCGGTCCGTGGCCAACAACGTGGTCTTGGCGCGGCACTGCCTGCGGGCCAGCGGGTCCAGGTCCACGCCGATTACCTTGCGGCCCAGCAGCCATCCCTCCAGGAGGGTGGAACCGGAACCGGCCATGGGGTCCAGCACCGTTTCACCGGGCGCGGACAGACCTTCAATGAAATATCGGGGAAGCTGGGCCGGAAACTTCGCCGCAAATGCGTGAATGGCGTGCAGCGGATGGGGCCGGTCGCCGCCCGTAAAGGACAAATCCTGGTCCAGCAGTTGGGCCAGCTTGTTGGAAATGCTGTCGGTAACGGAGGTCAAGGACAGACTCTGCCTCGGTTGGAGTTTCCAGTCATTCTAAATCCCGGCTGCCCACCAATCAAACGGGCGGCTCGTGTGGGAGCGCCCCACGCCGGTTGTTCGCAACTTTTGGGGCGATGGCAAAGTGTCCCGTTCGTCCTGACCTTGCCGAAGGGACGGCCCATCATTACTCGATTACCCCGCCCCGAGCCAGTCGAGTGGCTTACCACGAACGGAATTACAGTATTCATCAATACAAGGATATAAGACTATCAGTCGACTGCCGTCTCCCTGGGTACCCGCTGCCTGGCCTGCAGGCGTTCCGGCAGGCGGGGGCGGGGCAAGGCCAGGAAGGTCAGCGACGACAGGGCAAGTATGCCGATCAGCGGAAACAGGGCCAGGTAGTAACTGCCCGTAGCGTCAAATATCATGCCCATCCACACGGCGGTCCACATGGATATCAGCTGGTCGGGCAGGTGTTGCCAGCCCCGCAGCGTGGCAAAGCTGCGCCGCCCGAAAAATTCCCCCATCAATGCCCAGTTGAGGGAGTTGGCGCTTTCCGACAGGGCCTGCAAAATGGCGAAGCCGGCCAGCAGCCACAGGCTTCCGCTGGTGTTGAACATCAGGCACAGGGCCAGGGCCCCCGAGGCCATGCACAGGGCGCTCAGCCGTTGGCGCGGAAAGCGGTCGCCCAGCCAGCCGACGAGGGGGTTGAAGAAAACGGTGGCGAAGGCCACCAGGCCCACGTAAAAGGCGGCAATCTGCAGGCTCTCAATCTGCTCACGCCCCCCCTGCTGCAGAAACCAGACCATTACCGGGGCCAGCAGGAAGGACAGCCCCGAGTGGGCGGTGTTGCGCAGCCCCGCAGCCAGCACCAGCATCCAGTACGAGGGGGTGCGCATGGCCTCCCGGGCGGTGAAGTCGTTCTCGGGAACCGCCCAGTGTGTCCGCCTCTGCGAGCGACCTGCTTGTCTGTCTTCAGTCTGGCTCTCATCCGTATTGGCGGCATCCCCTGCCGCCTCTGCGGGAAGGTCTCCGTCTGGCAGCAGGCCCATCGACTCGGGAGACCGTTTCACCATGAAGGACAGGGGCACCACCAGCAGGATGATACCTACCCCCGAGATGCGCACCGCTATCTCCCACCCGTAGGTCAGCACCAGCCAGCCTGCCACCGGGGCAATTGCGCCACCAATTCCGTGGCCCATGGACACCAGCGACATTGCCAGTCCCCGGCGCCGCCGGAACCAGTTGTTGATGGCCGCAATGGACGCGTTGTTGTAGCCCGACCGGAAGCCCACCGACATCAGGCCAACGAACACCAGCAGGAAAAAGAAATAGTTGTGGGTGTAAGACAGCAGGATGAATCCCAGGCCGGAGGTTATGCCCCCAAAGGCCAGCATGGGTCCCGGGCCCAGCCGGTCGGTCAGGTAACCCATGAAGGGACCCTGGATTCCTCCCATGAGCCGCCCCAGCGTGTCGGCCCACCCGATGGCCGCCGCGCTCAGGCCCAGGCTGTTCTGAATGGGAATGATATAAACGGTGAATCCCCGGTTGAAACTGCCCTGCTTGACGCCGTCGGTAATCAGACTTACCAGCACAATCCACCAGCCGTAAAACAGCGTGGGAAAAGGCAATCGGCGGCGATATGAGGAAGGAGTGTTATCCAAGAAAAATCCTTGAAGCAGGACTGGCAACAAACAGTCGATTATGACGGCGAAGTCCGGATAGGACGGACAATATTCCGGTCAGAGAAACTATCTGCCCTGCCAGCCAAATACCAGGTTTGTCGGTTCCAATACTTTAGCAGATTGGCAGGGTCGCGATAAGGTTTTCTCTGCAGAAACGAAAGGCCGGTCTGGTGGTGCAACAGGTTGGAAATGACAACTGCTAAATCTGTATCGTCATTCCGGCCTTGAGCCGGAATCCAGACAGGTTGCGAAAGGTCAACTGCAGAGCACTAGAGGGGCTCTGGATTCCGGCTTTCGCCGGAAAGACGGTTAAACCCCAACCCATCAATACAATGCTGTGAACTGTCAGGGAGTTCCCGCCCAGCGGGCCAGGGCCTTGTCCGCCGCTGCTATGTTGGCGACAGAGGTGTAGTAATAGTCCTGCCAGTCCTGCTCCGGCATGCCGGTAAACAGCATCAGGTTCAGGGGATATTCCTCGCTATCGGTGGCCCGGCGGAAGTCGTCGCGGAACAGAAAGGTGGGCTTGCTCAGGGCGATTGCCATGCCCAGTTCCACCATCACGCCCTCGTCGGGCGGTACGCCGTTAACCACGGCAAAGGTGGCATCCGCTTCCACAACATCCCGAAAGTCGGCCTGCCCCACACGGTAAGCCCAGCCGGCCGCCGAGAAGTCCACCTGGTTGTTCCTGGTAAAAGGCTCCCATACCTCCAATCCCAACCCCTCCAGGGCGGCAACCAGGGGTGGCAGCAGCAACGCCCGCTGCTGCTCGGAAAAACCATATGGGTTAGCCAGGTAAATGGTCTTGGGCATGGCAGAAAATCTCGCTCGTTAATCAGGATGGCATTACTCTACCACCGGATCCCGCTCGTCGGTGTGAAGCCCCCGCCCCAACCAAGTTTCCCTGAGCGTGTAGGGGCGGGTTTCAAACCCGCCCCCCAAAGCCACAATTCAATGTCGCCCCGAGCGCCAACCATGCCGCCCCGAGCGCCAACCATGCCGCCCCGAGCGCCAACCATGTCGCCCCGAGCGCCAACCATGTCGCCCCGAGCGCCAACCATGTCGCCCCGAGCGCCAACCATGTCGCCCCGAGCGCCAACCATGTCGCCCCGCGCCCCAACCATGTCGCCCTGAGCTTGCCGAAGGGCCTGAAAGCCTTCCCCTCAACCCGGTTGCGGGTCCGAAAGCTGGTTTGCGAGACGGTGTCTGGATTTTAATCCCTGCGTAACGCACAATTTTCCTAGAACGCGATTGCCCAGGTAGTGTCGTCAAGAGTCGATTCTCGTCATTCTGGCTTTCGCCAGAATCCAGAAAAGTCTTGACTATGGGTGATAACCTCCGCGATGTAACAAGGCTTTGTCTTGCAGCGTATTTGCACCCGATCACCAAAGACAGCAAGGACTGATTTGACGGCACCCCCCGGCCACCGGCCCACGCATTCACCGAAGGGTCAACAATCAGCTGGCCCGAGTCAGTTGGCCCGGACCATTGCAAAACCGGCAATAGCCGCTACCCGGCGGGTTCCCCATTTAGCGAAGCTCCTGTTTGGCGACCTTAGATTCTGCAACCCACATCGGCTTGAACGCTGACTCTTCCCGTTCCCGTCCTTGCCTCTAACCCCGCCGATGCTCTATCATCGCCCAACGGGCTCCCTTAAAGTCAGCTCGGAACAAATCTCACCCCAGGGCAAATGGAGCGCCGTGCAACCCGCGCAGTTTGTAGAAAGTCTGAAAGAAATTGTCGGGGCGGATTACGTGATTTTCCACCCGGAAGACCTGCTGGTGTACGAGTACGACGGCTCGGTTGACCGGTCCATGCCCCGGGCGGTGGTCCTGCCGGCCAACGAGGACGAGGCAAGCCGCACCCTGGCCCTGGCCTACCGCGAGGGAGTGCCCGTGGCGGGCCGCGGCTCCGGTACCGGCCTCAGCGGCGGCGCCCTGGCCGCGCCGGGCGGCATCCAGATTTCCTTCACCCGCATGAACCGCATCCTCCAGGTGGATACGGAGAACCGTACCGCCACCATCGAACCCGGGGTGATTAACCTCGACCTGGATACCCACGTCCGCAAGTTCGGCATGCGCTATGCCCCCGACCCTTCCAGCCAGAAGGCGTGCAGCCTGGGCGGCAACATCGCCGAGAACGCTGGCGGCCCCCATTGCCTGGCCTACGGCACCACCACCAACCATGTCCTGGGAATGCGGGTGGCCCTGGAAGACGGGACCATGCTGAACCTGGGCGCCGAGGCCAGGGAAATTCCGGGGTACGACCTGCGGGGCGTTTTCGTGGGTTCCGAGGGCACCTTTGGCATCGCAACCAGGATTACCGTGCGACTCCTCCCCTTGCCGGAAACGGTCAAGACTTTCCTCGGCGTTTTCCCCGACATCGATTCTGCCTGCAGCGCCGTTTCCGCCGTCATCGGTCACGGAATCGTCCCTGCTGCCCTGGAAATGATCGACGCCCTGAGCATCCGCGCCGTCCAGAATGTGACCGACGCCGGCTATCCTGAAGATGCGGGGGCCGTCCTGCTCATAGAGCTGGAGGGTCTCTGGGAAGAAGTGGATGAGGTCAGCCGTGAGGTGGAGTCGGCCCTGTGGGAGACGGGGGCCAGCGACGTACGGGTGGCCGAAGAGGACAGCGAGCGGGAACGCCTTTGGCTGGGACGCAAGACCGCCTTCGGGGCCTTCGGCACCATCGCCCCCAACTACTACCTGGTGGATGGTGTGGTGCCCCGGACTCGCCTGACCCAGGTTCTGCGCAAGGTCTCCGAGGTCTCCGAGAAGTACGGCATTACCATCGCCAACGTCTTCCACGCCGGCGATGGCAACCTTCATCCCTGCATGCTCTTCGACGAACGCGAGCCGGGCGTGAAAGACCGGGCCATGGCCGGGGCTGCCGAGCTGATGGAGTACTGCGTGGAAATGGGCGGCAGCCTCAGCGGCGAGCACGGCATCGGCCTGGAAAAGAAGGAGTTCATGCCCCTGGTTTATACCGAACAGGACATGGACACCATGAAGCTGGTGCGCGACGCCTTTGCCCCGGCAAATCGCCTCAATCCCGGCAAGATTTTCCCCGACGGGGAGCCCTACGAACCGTCCCTGCAGCGCACCCCCGCGCAGGCTGATCCGGGTATGTATGTCTAGGGTCCCCTTCACCCGCTTCGGGATATGACATTGACCTCCACCCTGGCACAGAACTTGTCCGCCCTGGTCGGTGCCGACGCTGTCCTGCCGGTGGAGGGCGTCTCCCTGGACGGCGTAACTCCCCAGGCGGTGGCGCGTCCCGCCGACCGGCAACAACTGTCCGAAATCATCAAGTGGGCGGCCGCCGACGGGGTGAGGCTCTTCCCGCGCGGTGGTGGCGTTTTTTCTTCCCTGGGCAACCTGCCGTCACAGGTTGATGTCATCCTGGACCTGTCCCGCCTGAATCGGATAATGGACTACCAGCCGGCCGACCTCACCGTCACCGCCGAAGCGGGCATAACCCTGGCGACATTGCGTCGGGAACTGGCCCAGGGCGACAAGTATGTGCCCCTGGAGGCTCCCCTGCCTCACCGGGCTACTGTGGGCGGGATTCTGGCCACGGGCTTCAGCGGTCCCCTGCGCTTTTCCAGTGGCCTGCCCCGGGACTGGATTATCGGCGCCTGCGTGGCCGGCTCCGACGGCGCCGAGACCAGGGCCGGTGGGCGGGTGGTGAAGAACGTAACCGGTTACGACCTCAACAAGCTGTACACCGGTTCCCTGGGCACCCTGGGCGTAATTGTTGAGGCCTCCTTCAAGCTGGCCCCCCTTCATGGCACTTGGGCCGGGCTGGCAGCGCCATTCCCGTCCATGTCCGGCGCAGTCAATTCCTCCCGGGAGCTGATTTCGCAGGTCTATGCCCCCCAGGGCCTCCAGGTAATCAGCGTCGATGTGGCCAAGAAGCTGGGGCTGGATTGCCCGGGCGACTCCGGGGCGGTTGTGCTGGCCTTTATTTCGGGCCGGCCCCGGGCCGTGGCGCGCCGCCTTGAAGAGTCCACCCGTCAACTGGAAGCCGGCGGCTCGGCAGGCTCAGAGGCCCTGGATGAGGCGGGAGCAAGAGACTTGCTGGACAGGCTCACGGACCTTCCCTGGCTGGAAGAGGATATGCCTTCCCTCGCCCTGAAAGTCACCCTGCCCCCCAGCAACGTCGGCTCTTTTGTGGACGCCATGGAACTTCCGCCAGGTGCGGGAATAATTGCGGACCCCGGGTTTGGCGCGGTGCAACTACTCCGGTGGACTCCGGCGGGTTTGGGGGATTCAGACCCTGGCGTAACTTTGGCGCTGATCGAGTCGGTCCGCCGGAACGCCACAAACCTCAACGGATCGGCGGTGGTGGAGGTCTGTCCTCCCGGCGTAAAGGCTGGCATAGACGTTTGGGAAGGCTGCGTCGGTGAGGCCGAACTGGAAATAATGCGCCGTATCAAGCAGAATTTCGATCCGGCCGGGATATTCAGCCCCGGACGCTTCGTTGGCCGACTCTGATGGCAGCAATTTCTGGCAGGAGGACCCGTGGTACAGCCTGAGACTCCGGCGCAAGGCCACACCATCCACCCTCATTTGGGGCAGGATGTTCTTGAACCCCTGAACAACGAGCCGGGTTTCGCGGGCCTGGACGTGCCCTCGGAGGCCGACCTCTACCGCTGCGTTCACTGCGGACTGTGCCTAAGTTCCTGTCCCACCTACACCACGCTGAAGGTGGAAACCGAGTCCCCCCGCGGCCGCATAGCGTTGATGCGGGCAGTCCACGAGGGTCGCGTTGGCATCAGCGAACGCATCGTCTCCCACTGGGAGATGTGTCTCCAATGCCGGGCCTGCGAGGCCGTTTGCCCCTCGGGCGTGCCCTACGGCCGCATTATGGAATACACCCGCGCCCAGACCCTGTCCCAGGACAAGCAGGGGGCTGCCCTGAAGCGCGTTGATCGTTTCTTCCTGCGGGCGGCTCTCCCCCATCCCAGGCGACTGCGCTTCGGATTCCATCTCTTGCGCATCTACCAGCGTTCCCGATTGCGCACGCTGGTCCGGGCTTCCGGCCTGCTTAAACTCCTGCCCGAAACCCTCCGCAGCATGGAGGCCCAGTTGCCGGACTTAAAGGAACCCTTCTTTAGTCCCGGACCCGAAGTGTATCCGGCCCGGCCCCGCACAAGTTCAAGCGAAGCCTCCGCAGGCTCTCCGCGCACGGTTGCCCTGCTGTCCGGCTGTGTAATGCCCCTGATGCAGGGAAACACCATGCGCGCCGCCGTCCGGGTCCTCGCCCGTAACGGCTGCAATGTGGCCGTTCCCTCAAACCAGGTCTGCTGCGGAGCCCTGAACCTCCACGCCGGCGACCTGGAAACCGCCCGCCGCCTGGCCCGCCGCAACATCGACGCCTTCCTCTCCGCCGCCGAAGGCCGCGAGGGCTACAAAATCATCACCGCATCCGCCGGCTGCGGCTCCAACATGAAGGAATACGGGGAACTCCTCAAAAACGATCCCCAATACGCCGAACCCGCCCGCCGGTTCTCCCAAATGACCATGGACGTAACCGAATTCCTGGCAGGCTTGCCCCTGGATCCTCCCACGGGACAGGTAAACCGGCGCGTCACCTACCAGGACCCCTGTCACCTGGCCCACGCCCAGCGTATTACCGGGCAACCGCGTGAGGTCCTGAAGGCCATTCCCGGCCTGGAACTGGTGGAAATGGAGGCGTCGTCCATGTGCTGCGGGGGAGCGGGCTTCTATTCCATGGTGCAACCGGAAGTTTCCGGCCGCATTTTGGAAACCAAGGTGGGGAATATCGAGGCCACCGCCGCCGATCAGGTGGTTACCGCCAACCCGGGCTGCATGATGCAGATAGAGCAGGGGCTGCAGTCCTCGGGGTGTCACGCCGCCGGCCGCCGGGTCGCCCACGTGGTGGACCTGCTGGATGAGGCGTACCGTCGGGAAGAAGAATAGGTACCGAGCGCCCACAGGCGGGTGGTGGCTGTCGCCTTTAACGCCGGATACTGTGGACCCGCTTACGGGCGGGAGGCTACGACGAACAGGTAGTCGCCTTCGTTACTCAGGTAGCTCTCTATGACCTCGTTGATGTGCCCGGACTCGACGTCCTGCCGCAGCCGGGCGCAGCCGGTTTCCAGTTCTACGGGATCGATCAAGGTGGAAAAGGTGGACATCCCCCGTCGCACCGTTTCGTCCAGGTAGAGTTCAGGCTTGCGCTTGCCGGCGTACAGGAAAAGGTCCTGTAAATCGGGCTGAACCTCGTAGATCTCGACTTCTTCAACCAGAAAGCCCGACTGCTCCAGGGCGTCTATAACGGATGCAGTGGTTGGCATCTGTTCCGTTGACTGGGCCATGGCCACGGGAAAGTACTCGTTAAGCCAGTAAGTCGCTACCTGGTCCCTGGTGCTGGCAAAGATAACCAGATTGCCGCGACGCAACACGCGCAACGCCTCGCTGAACACGGGCTCCAAGTGGGGCAGGTGGTGCAAAGCCATGGTGCAGACAATGCCGTCGAAGCTCCGATCGGTGAAGGGCATTGCCGCCGCGTCGCCCCTGACCAGGCGGAGACTGCCGTCCTTGCGTCGAGCCGTTCCGAGCATTCCCATGGACACGTCAAGTCCGTGCCAGGAACCGCCGGCGGCGGCCAGGACGCTGGTGTAGTTTCCGGTACCGCAGGCGATGTCCAGGTAGCTGCGGCCGCTTTGCAATCCAATGTGGTGGGCCAGGCGCTCCGTCAAATACGGGTCTGCCCGGCGGGTTGAATCGTAATGTACCCCGATATTGTCATAAAGGGGCTCGGATGGGGAATTGGACATATAGGAAGCACTCCCCTTTACCGGTTGACCGAACAGAGTAGTGGTGCGACAGGTCCGATAGGATGGGTTTGGTACTAACCGCCTTTCCGCGCAGGCCGAAATCCTGCCCCTCACCGTCTTTCCGGCGCAGGCCGGAATCCAGCACCTCACCGGTACTTTGCGCTTGACCTCTGCCTACCCTTCCAAATTCCGAATCAAAAACGGGATAACGTCACATCGTTGCCACTCGTCAATACAATGCTGTTGAACTGGTAGTCATAAATCATAGATTATTCTTGAACAATAGTAAATAATTTGGGCTTAGTAATTGTAAGCCAAATGCCCCGCGATACGATGTGAATCAACAGGATTGGAAATGACTGAGGGCATGGGAAAGGGCAACCACATCTCTAGTCTCAACGTTTGCTCAAGGCTGTGGCGAGGCTGCCCGGGCGTAGCCCAGGGACACACAATGAATTTCAATCCAGACCCGGTTGCCCTTGGGTATGGAAGAACAAGAGGGACTGAGGCCGGCGCTGGAACTGCCACGCTGTGACAGCCGCAATCCAGAGTCTTGTCATTTCTGACCGGGGCAGTCAACTGACCTTATGGATACGCGGGTTGCCGGTAACCCGGGCCCGTCGGGGCGGGAGCGCTACTTGCAAGTAGTCGTCCCTATCCCTCGGCCAGGGCTGGCAGGATGTGGTTTCCAAAGGCCTGGACCTCGGCTTTTGGCGGCGCGAAGGTCAGGCAGGGCATCAGGTAAAGCTGGTTTACTCCGTGCCGGGCCATTTCCCGGATGCGTTCCGTGCAGTGTTCCGGCGTTCCGATCAGCCCCATGGCATCGCACAACTGTCCATTAACATCATCGCTGACAAACCGGGTAAGCTCAATGGCCTCTTCCCAGTTGGGCGCGTGCCCCAGGTCCGGATACACGTCGTACACCGCCTGCGGAATCTCGTAAGACGGAATTTCGAAACCCGAGGAGGGTAGCCAGTTGGGGCCGCCCCACATCAGTCCCCAGTGAACCGACACCGGCCTGGCCAGCCGACGTGCTTCCTCGTCCGACTCTGCCACGCAAGTCCTGACCGCAAACCTGATGTCCAGGTCGTCCAGGCGGAGTCCGCTGCGTTTCGCCCCCGTTTCTACGTGATGCAGCGCCTTCTCCACAATTCCCGGCGTGTAGCCCACCAGGGCGAGCACGCCGTCCGCTATCTCCCCCGCCAGTTCCAGCGAGCGGGGCCCCGATGCAGCCATAAGCACCGGCACCCGCGATCCTCCGGTGAAGTCCAGGCGATTGGTCATGTTGCCGTAGTCCACCGTCTCGCCGGCCAGCAGCGCTTTAACCTCCGTAATGCACTGGCGCATTTGCCGCAGGGTTGCCGGCCGCCGCCCTATCGTGCTGGCGGAGGTGTAGCCCGTCCCCACAATGACCCTGGTCCGCCCGGGGGCGAGTTCCGCCACTGTTTGCGCCGCTCCGGCCATTACCGAAGGGATGCGTGCGAAGGGATTTGTAACTGCGGGGAAAAGCTGCAGGCTGCTGGTGACCCCTGCCGCCAGGCCCAGCGTAACGAAAGTGTCCCGGCAAATCATCTGGCTGTCCAGAATGCCGGCCCCGTCAAAGCCCGCCGCTTCAATCCGGCGAATCATGTCCAGGATTTCGGGCATGGGCGACGTGCCCGGTACCCGCATGGAAATCTTGATGGGCTGGGTCATTGCAGTTCCCTCCACGGGGTTGAAAGAATTTCGGAATTTATGGTTCTAGGTAGTGTCGTCAAAAGTCGATTCTCGTCATTCTGGCGAAAGCCGGAATCCAGAAACGTCTTAATTTTGGGTGATAACCTTCGCGATGTAAGAAGGCGTTGTATTGCAGCGTACTTGAACCCGATCCCCAGCCGGCAGGAAGGGCTAACTTGACGACACCCCCTAATGCCTGCTCGTCACTGTTGGTCCGGGTTAACCTTCCCAACGACAACTGGTTCTTGCCGGCAGCTTAAGGCTCGCTGGCCACCCAGGTCCGCATTTCCCAGACATTCCGTCTGCGGCCTAACTTATCGGTTCAGCCGCACTGGCCAATCATACCCAGCTAATCCTGGTTGTGCCAGACCCCGTGCAATTCTTGCTGACACTTGCCCATTGCCCTCGCGACGATTCCCTTTATACACTGGTTTCAGAACATTCATTCGCATGCAAGAGGCGAGGTAACAGCATGGCCCAGGCCCGAGTTGGTGGACCCTATATCTGGGTTTCCTGGATTAGCAAACTCCTTGTGGGCGAAGTCTCCTGTCAGTGGGGAGCCTGGTTTCGGGCCCAGTTTGAAGGTTCATCCTGGGAAAAGGTCCCCTCAGACTTCGATCAGGTCCAGTGGCTTATCCGCCACGGCGAATTGCTGGAGCAGACCCGCCGCTATTACGAAAGGCAGGGTTACCAGGTTTCCCTGGACTCTCAGAACTCCTTCACCCTCAGGGGAAACGTGGCCACCCTGGCCGGCCGGCCTGACCTCGTTGTCGCCCGCGATAACGAGGTGATAGTGGTCGATGCCAGGGTCGGCCAGCCCAACGCATCCCACTCCGCCCAGGTAATGACCTACCTGTACGCTCTCCCCCGTGCCCTGAAGAGCAAGTTTCACGGCGCGGCCGTCAGCGGACAGGTCGTGTACCCGGACGGGCCCGTGGACATCCCGGGTGAAGCGGTGGATCAGCACTTCGTTAGCGCCCTCGGCAGCCTGATCCGGAGCCTGAGCACGCTGCAGGCCCCCAGAAAGGTACCCAGCTATAGCGAATGCCGCTTTTGTCCCATAGGCGCCAGGGACTGCCCCGAACGGGTCGGCGCCGACGAACCCCTGCCCGTTGGCGTCACCGACGACTTCTGACCGCTTACCTGCCTCGTTGCAACCCCGTGGAATCCTCCTGCTCTTCGCTTCCTCCGGGAACTACAGCAGAACCGAGTTTTGCGGTATCCTATTGTCCGGACCTGGTACCAACCCAGGCAGTCCATGTTCGTTGACGAGGAATAAGCATGGAGCACGTAACGATTCAGGAAGCATCTTACCGGCTGAATCTCTCCCAGTCGGAAATACGCCGCTATATCCGCGAAGGTCGCCTCAAGGCCACCAGGCAAGGCGGCCCCCGGGACAGGACCTGGATGGTGGAACTCCCGGAGGAAAACTGGCTGGACGACGACAAGGCCCGCTATCACGAAATGGCCAGTGGAATGCCCCTTTGGTGGTGGCCGGTTGAATCCAGGACCGGCAGCATTCACTACATTGTTGACGTGGGCATCGAGGAAACGGTTCCCGTATTCCTGTGTGGCCTGGAAAGCGAAAACCTGTGGGCGGTACACGATGAGATCAGCGAGGACAAGTGCTGTTCCGCCTGCATACAAAGAGTAAAAGACGAAGGACTGCCGCTGGGCCTGGACTGATGGCCGGTTCGGCGGCCCGTGAATCAGCAAAGACCGGAGGAAGCATGGCTCCACCTGATGTTAAGGCACTGATATTCGACGTATTCGGCACGGTAGTTGACTGGCGCGGCAGCATTATGGCCCAATGCGCCGCTTTCGGCAGCGCCCGGGGTATCGAGCGCGACTGGGGCGCCTTCGCCGACGCCTGGCGCGGCAAGTACCAGCCCTTCATGAACAAGGTGCGCACCGGCGAACTCCCCTGGACCAACCTGGATTCCCTCCATCGGATGTCCCTGGAAGAAGTGCTGACCGAGTACGAAATCGAAGGGTTGAGCGAGGAGGAAAAACAGGAGGTCAACTTCTTCTGGCACAACCTGCGTCCCTGGGCGGATTCGGTGCCGGGCCTCTACCGCCTGAAGCAGCGGTACATCATCGCCACCATGTCCAACGGCAACATCGCCCTGATGACCAACATGGCCAAGAACGGTGGCCTGCCCTGGGATGCCATCCTGGGAGCAGAGGTAGCCCACCACTACAAGCCCGACCCCGAAAGCTATCTGACCACCGTGGAACTGCTGGGCCTGCGCCCGGAACAGGTGATGATGACCGCCGCCCACCAGGGCGATCTGCTCTCGGCGCAAAAGGTGGGTCTGAAGTCCGGCTTCGTCCCTCGACCCATGGAACGCGGCCCGGACCACACCCCCGACCCCACTCCCGACCCGTCCTTCGACGTAGTTGCCACCGACTTCACCGACCTGGCCCGTCAGATGGGCGTTTAGCTTGGCGTTTCATCGAAGGCTTCCGGCAGGGGCGGGTTTCAAACCCGCCCTCGTGCCCTGAACTCCGACTTCGCCCGTAGGCAAATCTGCCACCCGATTGAGACCCTCTAAAACCGGCTCCAACCAAACGTTGGGTCAGAATTGTAAGACCAATGAGGGCCCCTTGCCTTCAATCCCTTTCCCCATAAAGGAGAACCCGCATGCCCCGCATCGCCGTCCGCCTCGAAAACGATCCCCAGTTGTCTCCCGCCGATTCCCTGGAACTGGCCCGCCTGGCCGAGAGCCGGGGCTACGAGATGGTCTGGGTGCCCGAGGGCTCGGGCCGCGACTCCTTAACCCAGCTTGCCTTCCTGGCTGCCCAGACCCAGACCATAAAGCTGGCCACCGGCATCCTGCCCGTTTACTACCGTACGCCAATGCTGACTGCCATGTCTGCCGCCGGACTCGGTACCCTTTCCCAGGGTCGGTTCGTCCTTGGTCTGGGCGTTGGCCACCAGCCATCGGTGGAAAACGTTCATGGCATCGCTTTCCGCCGCCCGCTGACCCATATGCGGGAAACCCTGGTCCTTGTCCGAAAACTTCTGGACGGTGAAAGCGTTGCTCTCGCTGGCCGGCAGTTCAACGTCGGGCACGCCACCCTGGGCGCCGCCGCTCCCCAGCAGCGGGTGCCCATCTACGTGGCAGCCCTCGGCCCCCAGATGCTGGAACTGACCGGCGAACTGGCCGACGGTGTCCTGCTTAACTGGACTGCCTCCAACTACTTGGAACAGGCTGTTCACCACCTCCGCCGGGGCGCGGAAAAGGCCGGCCGCGACCCCTCCGAGATAGATATCGCCGGATACGTCAGGGTGGCGGTGTCAGACAATCTGGCCGACGCGCGAGCCAGCCTTCAGGAGCAGATTGCCCGCTACGCCAGCAATCCCTTCTACAACAACTTTTTCCAGGGCATGGGGTTTGGACCGGAAATGGCCGCCGCGGCGGACGCTATTAATCGAGGCAACCTGCAGGAAGCCTCCGGTTGCATCAGCGTGGAAATGCAGGACCAGGTGGCCGTGGTGGGGAATGCGGAACAATGTCGCGCAGAAATAAACAGGCGGCGAGGTCTGGGCCTGAGCCTGCCCGTGGTGGCCCCCTTCACCGTGGACGAAGCCAAATCATCATACCGGCGGGTGATTGAAACTTTTGAGGGGTAGAGGACAGGCCGGAAACCAGGGGCGCGAAGCAGCAAAACTGTGAATCACGGCAGTCCCATTCAGTGAACACCGTCTGGAGGCCAATTCAAAACCCCTTCACCCCTGTGCGGGGAAAGGCCAGGGTGGGGGTGACGCCCCTCGGGAGAGTCGCATCTTGGACCGCCATCCCATGGGATGAGCCTGGAAACGCCTCCTATGCCTGGGCCGCTTCCAGCCCGCAGACCTCCGCCACCAGTTCGTAAGACCGCACCCGGTCGGCAAAATCGTGGCAGATAGTAACCACGCTCAAGTCCGGCGTCTGGTAAATCTCCGCTAGCTTCTCCAGCTTTTCCTTCACCTGCTCTGGGTCGCCGTCGGCGCAGACCTGGCTGTACTGGCGAATAAAGGCCAGTTCGTTCATCTGGTACTGGTAATTCAAGGCCTCTTCTATCGTTGGAATTCCCTTGGCCCGGTTGGTCACCGAGTACAGGCGGCCCAGGTTGCGGCCGACCGCTATGCGAAGGGCCTCTTCCTCCGTCTCAGCGCATAGCACCTGGACCCCAATGTTGATCTTGGGTTCGTCCAGGAACCTGGAAGGTTCAAACTGCTTGCGGTACCCGTCCACAATGGAAGGGCCCTCGCCCACCCCCAGGCCAAAGAAGTGAGCGTACGCGAAGGGCATCCCCAGCTTCGCTGCCATGTAGGCGCTTTCGTACCGTGACCCCAGCAGCCACACCTCCGGAGCCGTCTGCGGCTTGTCCGGACCTGCCTGCACCTGGGCGAAGGGATGCTCGGGCTCCAGCCCCCCGTTCAGGTATGCCACCAGGTCCACCACCTGCCTGGGGTAGTGCTGGACGTCCTTGGGGCTGCCCGGATACGACAGGGCCGCCGCTGTCAGGTGGTCGCTGCCGGGCGCCCTTCCCACTCCTAGGTCTATCCGCCCCGGGTACAGCGAGTCCAGCATGCGGAAGTTTTCCGCCACCTTCAGCGCGCTGTAGTGGGAGAGCATAACGCCGCCGCTGCCCACCCGGATGGTATTGGTATGGGCGGCCACCTGTCCTGCCAGTACCTCGGGACTGGTGCCGGCGAAGTTAGGGATATTGTGGTGTTCGGCCAGCCAGTAGCGGTAGTAGCCCAGTTTCTCCACTGCCACGGCCAGTTGGATAGTCTCCCGCAAGGCATCCCCGGCCGTGCCCCCGGCCCTGACCGGAGACTGGTCCACAACGCTCAGCGTTAAATTGGCGCCCACGTTTTTCTCCTGGAAGGCAAGTCTGACATCTCCCGCAAGGTGAATCGGCCAAATTATAGCATTGCCGCTTCAATGCCCGGCTACACTGTGCCGCCTCCACCTGCCCGGGGAATTCCCCTTTAACAATCCTTAAACAATTCGTTAAACAATTGCTTTCAGAAAAGCGATTGTTTGTGTCCAATGGGTGATTTATCCTGTCAAGCGGTTCGCCTCCTTGACCCCGTTCCGGACGGATTCAGCGCGGCCTGGCAGACAGTCAACCTGCTCACGCCCCGGACTATATTTCCGGTCAAATTGATCAACCGTCCCGCTTTCGACACTCAAGCGCCAAGCTAAAGGGGTAAACAGCTTTGGTCCGGCATCAATCAGCCCTTGAAAGTTCATTCTCCGATGCCTATGCGGCTGCCAATGCCGCCAGCCGGTGGAAAAGATATCTGCCGGAACGAATCATTAAAGTAGTCCTGTTCCTCTGCGCCATTGTGTCCATTTTCACCACCATCGGTATTGTGTCCGTCCTCATTTTTGAGGCGGCGCTTTTTTTTCAGGAAGTATCCATTTTCGAGTTCCTGACCAGTACCAAGTGGACTCCCCTGTTCGCTTCAAAGCACTTCGGCATCCTGCCCCTGTTGACGGGAACGCTTCTTACCTCCATCGGAGCAATGTTTGTGGCGCTTCCCCTGGGCCTGATGAGCGCCATCTACCTCAGCGAGTATGCCCCTGAGACTGCCAGGCAAATAGTGAAGCCGGTTCTGGAGATTCTGGCGGGCATTCCCACCGTGGTGTACGGCTACTTTGCCCTGCTGTTTGTCACCCCTATCCTGCGGGCAATTTCCGACGATATCTCGGTATTCAACGGCTTAAGCGCCTCCATCGTAATGGGCATCATGATTCTGCCCATGGTATCCAGCCTCAGCGAAGACGCCATGCGGTCGGTGCCCCGCTCCTTGCGGGAGGGCGCCTACGCCCTCGGCAGCACCAAGCTCGAAGTCTCAACCCGTGTGGTGATTCCCGCGGCCCTGTCGGGAATTGTGGCCGCCTTCATCTTGGCCACCTCCCGGGCCATCGGCGAAACTATGATCGTAACCATTGCCGCTGGCCAGAACCCTAACTTTACCTTCAACCCCTTCGTGCCCATCGAAACTATGACCGCCTACATCGTTCAGGTGAGTCTGGGCGACACCCCCACCGGCACCCTGGAATTCAAGACCATCTTCGCCGTGGGCCTGAGCCTGTTCGTGATAACCCTGGCGATGAACCTGCTGAGCCAGTTCATAGTCCGCCGCTTCCGGGAGGTGTACGAGTAATGGCAGAGATCGTACGAGGACAATTCGACCGGCAGATGAGGCGCCGACGCCTCCATGGCCAGATCTTTCACATTTTGTGCCTCGTCTCCATTCTCATTGGCCTGGGCATGCTGGCGGCCCTGCTGATAAATATATTCATTGACGGCTGGCAGCGGGTGAACTGGTCCTTTCTTACCAGCTTTCCTTCCCGCCACCCCGAGGGGGCCGGCATCAAGGCGGCGCTCTTCGGCAGCATTTACGTTGTTGCCCTGGCCGGCGCCCTGGCTTTCAGTTTCGGCGTGGCCGCGGCCATATACCTGGAGGAATACGCCCCCAGGAACTGGTTTGCCCGGATTATCCAGATAAACATCGCCAACCTCGCCGGCGTGCCGTCTATCGTTTACGGAATCCTGGGGCTGGAAATTTTTGTCAGGTTTTTGGACCTGGGCAAGAGCGTACTGGCCGGCAGCTTCACCCTGGCGCTGCTGGTTCTGCCCATAGTCATCATCGCCGCCGAGGAGGCCATCCGCGCGGTGCCTCCGTCAATTCGCGAAGGTGGGTTTGCCCTGGGCGCCACGCGCTGGCAGACCATTTGGCGCCTGGTGCTTCCCCAGGCCTTCCCAGGCATTCTCACCGGCGTAATCCTGGCCGTCAGCCGCGCCGTAGGCGAGACTGCGCCCCTCATCGTTATGGGCGCCCTCACCTTCGTTCCCTTTACCCCCGACGGACCACTGAGCCGGTTTACCGTACTGCCAATTCAGATTTTCAACTGGGTCTCCCGGCCCCAGGAAGGCTTCCACGAAGCCGCCGCCGCTGGAATCATTATTCTGCTGGTCGTGTTGCTGTCCATGAACGCCCTGGCGGTTTTGCTCCGCAACCGGTTCCAGCGTCGTCTGGAGGGTTAAGCCGTGGCCAGGAATCCGTCCATCATCGAAACCAAGCAGCTCAACGTCTTTTACGGGACCACCCGTGTAATCAGCGACGTGGATATGGACGTGGAAACTCACAGGATAACGGCCATCATCGGGCCTTCCGGTTCCGGCAAAAGCACTCTGCTGCGCTGCTTCAACCGGATGAACGACCTTATCCCCAGCTTCCACATGACCGGGTCCGTGCTGTTCGGAGGACAGGACCTGTACGACGCCAGCGTTGACCCCACGGAAATCCGCTACCAGATTGGCATGGTGTTCCAGCGTCCCAATCCCTTCCCCAAGTCCATCTTCGACAACGTTGCCTTCGGGCCCCGGGTCAACGGCTTCAAGGGCGACCTGAACGGCTTGGTCGAAGATTCCATCCGCCGCGCCGCCTTGTGGGACGAGGTGAAGGACCGGTTGCGGGAGAGCGCCCTCTCCCTCTCCGGCGGCCAGCAGCAGCGCTTGTGCATCGCCCGAGCCCTGGCGGTGCAGCCTCAGATTATTCTGATGGACGAACCCTGCTCCGCCCTCGACCCCATCTCCACCCAGTCCATCGAGGAGTTGATGCGGGAACTGTCCAACGAGTATTCCATCGTCATTGTTACCCACAACATGCAGCAGGCGGCCCGGGTTTCAGACTACACCGCCTTCCTGAATCCCGGGGAGGACAAGATAAGTGAACTTATCGAGTTTGGCGAAACCAGGCAGATTTTCACCAACCCCACGGACGAGAGAACCGAAGCGTACATAACCGGAAGGTTTGGCTGATTCCCTGCTTCCTCAAATTTTCAGGAGATGTAAACCACCATGCCCCAAGTCACCTCCCACACCCCCGGAACTTTCTGCTGGGGTGAACTGGCCACCCCCGACGCGGAGGCGTCCAAGACCTTCTATTCCCAGTTGCTGGGCTGGACCTGGACCGACAACCCCATGGGCGAAAACATGGTCTATTCCATGATGCAAAAGGACGGAAACTTCGTCTGCGGCCTCTTCCAGATCCACGAACAGATGATTGCCGAAGGGTTCACCCCCCACTGGGTCTGCTATATCGCCACCGACGACGTGGAATCGGCCACCGCCCGTGTCACCGAGGCCGGGGGCAACGTAATCAACGGCCCCTTCGACGTCTTCGATGCCGGCCGCATGTCAGTAGTGGCGGACCCCGCCGGCGCCACCTTCGGCATTTGGCAGCCCAAAGATCACATCGGCGCCGGCCTCATTTCCGAGCCCGGGTCCCTGGGCTGGAATGAGATCAACACGACAGACCTGGCTGCAGCCGCCGGCTTCTATGCCAGTGTCTTCGGCTGGTCCCTCAACAGCGCACCCATGGAAAAGGACGAGGGCGACTACCACTTCTTCACTTTGGGCGAAACCGGCGTGGCCGGGATGATCCAGATTCAGCCGGACTGGGGTGACGTACCCCCTCACTGGTCAACCTACTTCTGCGTGGAAGACGTCGATGCCACCTTCCAGAAGGCTGTGGAGATGGGCGCGGAAGTCCTGGTGCCCGTCATGCAGGAGAGTAACGTTCGCTTTGCGTACCTGAAGGACCCACAGGGCATAGTAGTGGGCATCGTGCAGTTCATTCCCGAATAGCCCGGATAGCCCGAATAGTCTGGATACACCCTTGCAAGCAAACGGGGCGGCCCCAACTCTGGTGGCCGCCCCGTTTTCCTGTAAGCCATTTCAAGAATCCCCTTTCCCTCCAGGCGGCGTCGTCAAGAGCCGAGTTCCGGCTTTCGGGGAAAGCGGAATCCAGACGCTTCCGGTTTTTCGCCCCGGGAACCCGATGTGGCAGATTTCGTTTACCGTACCGTCCGGAAGAACTCCCTCATGTCCCCTACCAGCAAATCCGGTTCCTCCATCGCGGCAAAGTGGCCGCCCCGGGGCATTGTCGTCCACCTCTGCACGTTATAGGAACGCTCGGCCCACTCCCTGGGCGGGTGGCTCAAATCCACGGGAAACAACGCCACCGCAGTGGGCGCGGTAATCCGCTCCCCGGGCCCAAAGGCCCACGGGTTATGCTGGGACTCGTAGTAAATTCGGACCGAAGAACCGATGGTATTGGTCGCCCAGTAGAGCGTAATGTTTGTCAGCAGCTCATCCTTGGTAAACCGGGACTCCACGTCTCCCTCGCAGTCGCTCCAGGTCCGGAACTTTTCCACGATCCACGCGGCCAGGCCGGTGGGTGAGTCATTGAGCCCGTAGGACAGGGTCTGGGGCTTGGTGCCCTGGATATGGGAATATCCCCCCTCGGCTTCCCGCCACTGCGCCCGCTCCTCGATCAGGGCCCGTTCCCGGTCGGTCAGCGGCCGTGATCCTTCGCCCAGGTCCGGAGTCATGGCAGCGCCCGATACGGCGGTGACGTGGATGCCGGCCACCCGTTCGGGGTACGCGTAACCCAGGCGTGCCGTAACCCCGGCTCCCCAGTCTCCTCCCTGGGCCACGAACCGGTCGTACCCCAGGTTCTCCGTCATTAACTTGGCCCACAAATCGGCAACTCTCGCCGGACTCATACCGGGTTCCTGCGCGGCATCGGAGAAGCCGTACCCTGGCATGGAAGGGACTACCACGTCAAAGGAGTCAGCGGGATCGCCGCCGTAGGTTGCCGGGTCGGTCAGTCTCGGGATCACCTTCACCATTTCATAGAAGGTGCTGGGCCACCCGTGGGTGATGACCAAAGGCAGCGGGTTGGGCCCCTTCCCCTTGGCATGGATGAAGTGGATTCCCAGACCCTCCACCGTGGTGCGAAAGTGGTCAAAGGTGTTGAGGAAGGCCTCCTGCTTTCGCCAGTCAAACTCGGTGCGCCAGTATTGCGTCAACTCCTTCACGTACGCCAGGTTGGAGCCGTAGGCCCAGTCCGACCCTGGAATCTCGTCGGGCCAGCGGGTACGGGCCAGTCGGTCCCGCAAGTCCTCCATAACGGCTTCGGGAATGAATATCTCAAATGGCGTCACTTCCATGGTCCACCGTCCTCGCTAAAGGTTAAGTCGTTGCTGGGGTTATAGTTGCGGCGATTATAGAGGATACTGCGCCCGAATAACCCCCCCGAAGCCCTGTCCGGCAAGGTACTAAAAGACTATCTCAAAATCCCTTCCCCCTTGACGGGGGAAGGTTAGAGCCTGTCCTGAGCCTGCCGAAGGGATGGGGGTGAAAAGCAATCTCTTTTGCTGTCGCATTTTGCCCAATGCGCTTCCTTGAATAATCTTAAGATAGTTTCTAAAAGACACCCCTTTCCACGTCATGCCGGCTACTGCCGGTATTCAGCGACCTTCCTGCTCCTGTTTCTCCGGCCCGCTGCTCCATCCTGCTTCCACTGGTACCCCGCGTTTCAATTCCACCCACTCCCAAACGTTTGACGAAAGGAAGGGTATGGAGTAATTTAAACCGAAATCTGAATCCCACCGGCCAGGAGGCGTCCCATGTTCGTAATGAGGTTTACCGAGCGCGCTTATTTCAACTACACCGAAGACGACGTGAAAAACAGCCCCGGCGGCGCGCACCGCGTAACCTTCTCCAACTCCCACTTTGACCCCGCCGTGGCCGCGGACCAGTACAACTATTACCTTGACGAATGGCAGTACTGTGAAGAAATCGGCTTCGACGGGATGATGCTCAACGAGCACCACAGTACCCCCACGAGCCTGGGCGCCGCCATGAACCTGGAAGCCGCCATCCTGGCCCGCATCACCAAGAAACCCAAGATAGTGCTCATGGGCAATCCCCTGCCCATTCACGACAACCCTCTCCGCCTGGCCGAAGAACTGGCCGAGATTGACTGCATCTCCCGTGGCCGCCTGGTGTCCGGCTTTGTGCGGGGCGGCGGCACCGAAAGCTGGGCCACCAATACCAATCCCGTCTATAACCGGGAGCGCTTCGAAGAGGCTCACGACCTGGTGTTGAAGACCTGGACCACCCCTGGTCCCTTCCGGTGGGAAGGCAAGCACTACCACTTCCGCCACGTAAATCCCTTCCAGGTGCCGCTGCAGAAGCCCCATCCGCCCATATGGATTCCCGGAACGGGCAGCGCTGAAACTGCGGCCTGGTGCGCCGAACACCACTACCCCTATTTCTACCTGGGCATCGTTCCCTACACCTTCGGCTATATGCAGGACATATACCGCGATGCCGCCCGCATGCACGGATACGAGGCCGGCCCCCAGAATTTCGGCTACATGCTGCCCATCCACGTTCAGGACACCGACGAGAAGGCCAAGGTTGCCGGCCGGGGCTTCCTTGAGGCGCTGGTGGGTGTGGGACGGGTTGCTATGCCCCGGGAGTACTCCTTCCCGCCCGGCTACAACCGCACCACCCGCGACATTTGGGCCGACGACGAGCGCGAGGCTCAGGTGCGCGCCACCCGGGCCAACGACCCCTTCCGCACCGGTCCGGTGGACGATGAAACCTACCAGTCCATGATTGACGACAACCGCATGGTCATCGGCAGTCCCGATACCGTCATCCGCAAGGTTCGTGAGGTGCTGGAAATGGTGCGTCCCGGAATCCTGGCGGTGTGGACCAACGACGGCTCAATAACCCACAAGGACACCATGCGCTGCCTGGAACTGATGGACCAGGAGGTCCTCCCCGCCATCCGCGAAATCGGCGACGAACTGGAACTCCCCGGCCCCTTCGACGTCGATCCCTAACGGGCGACAGTAGGTTATTGCATATCCCTTCCCCCTCGAAGGGGGAAGGCTAGGATGGGGGTGACACACACCCGCCAACAAAGCAAAAAACTCCCTTCCCCCTCGACGGGGGAAGGTTAGAGCCTGACCTGAGCCTGCCGAAGGAATGGGGGTGACCCCTACCTACCAGCAAACCAGTCAAAAGTCCCCTCTCCCCGGTTGACCCCTTCCACCCGCATGCTTATAGTGCGGGTAATTCGAGCCACCGCAGCATTTCAAGGGTCATCTCACTTCAGAGAAGGTCATCTCATTTCACTGAAGGATGGCTGCGGCGCCAAGGAGCGCATTATGACTCAGCCGAATTCACCTCCCGTCAGCCTGGAAACCCGCAGGTCCATAGTGTCCAGACCGGTGGGCGACGACACCGTATTGACTCTCATTGGAGCAGGAGACAACACCCGAGGCCCCTGGCCCTTCGTCACAGGCATTCCAAATCTGAAAACCGACCTGGCCGGACCGCCGGCCCAGTACCTTTCCGTCGCCGCCTGGGCTGCTTGAACGGTCGTAACTGTGGTAGGCGTGGCCTACCGTGGCGGCATACCCCTCGAGGATATCGGGGTTGACTTTGAACTGGAACCCATCGAGCGCGCCGGTTCCATCGGCTTCGGTGTTCGCGAAGTCGTTACCCTTAAGGGCGACCTGACCGAAGCCCAGCGGGTTCGCCTGCAGCGGGCTTCCCGTTACTGTCCCGTGGCCCAGGCCCTGACCAAGGGTTCTATGCAGATTGAGGACGAAGTCCAGTGGCGCTCCGGGGAGGTAACGGCAATTCCCGCCTCTTCCGGCAACCTGCCGGACCTGGAGGGAACTCTGCCGGTAATCCAGCCTGGCACGGTCCACGGCAGCTACCTGCTGGATACTAAGGAATACGACGCCGACGGCGTATTGGAACATGAGGGCGAGGCCAAGATTTACATAACCACCCGCAACCTGACCCACACCAGCCGCTGGACGGTGATGGCCGGGCACAGCTCCCCGGGGCTGATTCCCCCGCCCTTCCCGTCTGCTCATGCCGGTTGGGCCGCCTCCACCGCGACCACCCTGACCAGCTTGTTGCCCCTTGAAGATGAGCAGGACGCCCGGGACATTCAGGTGGAAGTGGGCCTGAACATGTCCGGCGGCCGCGACCTTTCCCAGACCAGCGCGGCGGAAGGCCGGATCGTCCATCGCAGCGCCGTACGCCGGGTAGTGGTGCCTGGAACTCCCCGCTCCATGCCTGTCGAGACCGTCCAGGCGGCCCTCCAGCGTGACCCCATCACCATCGCCTACCTCGAAGGCGGCATCCTCCTCGACGAGCAGGTGGTAATCGGCTAAAACCAAAACCAGAAACGTCCCATCCCCCTCGAAGGGGGAAGGTTAGAGCCTGTCCTGAGCCTGCCGAAGGAATGGGGGTGACCCCCACCCACCCAATCAACCACATCAAACTCGACCAAAAAATGAAGGTGAAACCATGAGCGCAAACCGTTTCCGGCTGGAGGAAGCAACCATCGCCGACCTGCACGCTGCCATACAGGCTGGCCAGACCGCCTGCGTGGAGATTGTCCAGGGCTACATAGATCGGGTGCGGGCTTACAATGGCGTGCCCAGCGTTCTGGTCACCGAAGACGGCGCCCCCATTCCCGAGGCTACGGGCACGCTGAGGGGCGGCGACCCCATCCGGTTCCCCACCGAAACGGTTCCCGCTTCTGAAATCTTTCCCGATCTGGACAAGTACCAGGGAAAGCCCCTGGAGTTCGGCCGAATGGAGTCCACCGCTTCCGATTCCACTGTCCAGCAGCAGTACGGGATGATTGTCGCCAAGCGAAAAGCCGGGCAGGTCAACGCCCTGGCCACCATCAACATTCGCGGCGAGCGGTCCGTTACCTGCAAGGGCGACTTCGACCGCCATCCCTCTCAGGGTCCGCTGCCGCCGGGCGCCCCTCCCGTCTGCGAGCACTTCCGCCAGTTCCCCGATGCCCTCGAGCGGGCTGCGGAACTCGATGCCCAGTACGGCGCCAGCCCCGACCTCGAGGCCATGCCAATGTACGGGGTCACCTTTTCCTTCAAAGACCCCTTTGACACTAAGGATATGCGCTCCACCGGCGGCGGCGACGCGGCTTACGACATCGATTTCCCCGCTCGCGACCACGTTCTGGTGGAGCAGCTTCGCAACAAGGGCGCCATCATCTTCGCCAAGGCCGTCAATACCGAATACAACGGCCGAGCCGGCGACCCGGGCGGACGCCACACCCCCGATAAAATCCTGCCCTCGGTACTGGGCTACCAGCGCAGCAGCTGGGGCGGCAATCCCTCCAACCCCTACGACACCTCCCGCTCGGCGTCCCTCGGCTCCAGCTCCGGTTCGGCCCTCTCGGTCAGCACCAACATGGTGATGGCCAGCCTGGGCGAGGAGACCCGCGCCTCAACCCGGGGCCCCGCCAACCACAACTCGGTGGCCCTAATCCTGCCCCACAAGGCCATGCTGGGCTTTGACGGCGGCGCCATCGGCGCTGACATTTACTGCGACCGCAGTGGCATTCACTGCCGCGCCATCCAGGACTGCGCCCGGGTATTGGACGCCCTGAAAGACCCGGAGGAGGGCTACTACGACCCCCGCGACCCCTTCACCACCGTGCCCCGTTCCTCCGTGCTGCCCTCCTATGCCGTTCACGCTCGCGCCCCCGGCGAGGCCGGCTCCCTCCGGGGTGTGCGTCTTGGCATCATCCGCGAGTCCATGGCCTACCCGGCCGGGTCTCTTACCGAAAAGCCCATAGTTGACGCGGTCAACCAGGAAATCAAGGCTGTTCTGCGCGACCACCTGGGCGCCACCCTTCTCGAATCGGCCGATCGCAATTTCCCGGCCGACCCGGAAATCGAGCCCATGAAGGTGGACTTCCGCCGGGCCATCGCCGCCCTGCTCCCCGTGTTCATGCCCGACATCCTCTATCGCCTGGGTCCCGACGGCCAGCCCGTATTCAAGGAGTTCGCCGACACCATCGTACCCACCGAGTTCGCCCCCGGCGTCTTCTTCGGTTCCGGCGAAATGCAGCCCGTGGACTATTTCGTGGAACTGGCCGATGGTCTCATCGAACCTCCATCAAACCTCGACCTGGCCACCATCCAGGACCAGATCCTGGCCATGTCCTTCCGCTACCACATTAGGCAGTACCTGTCCCGCCGCTCCGCCGACTGGCGCGCCCTGGGTTATTCGGAAACCCTGGTGGACTGGCCCACCCTCAATGCCCGCTCCAAGTACTGGGGCGACGACCAGCGCGCCGCCTTCAAGAACTGGGAAGAGGTCACCGACCTTCGGAATCCCCTTGGCGGCCGTCAGGGTGTTGACGAGCGCATAATGCTGCGGGAATTCCTGCGGCGCGTGGACATGATGGTAATTCTGGAAAACAAGCTCGACGCCCTGGTTCGGCTCCACACCCCCTATCCCCCGGCCCTCATCGGCGGCGCCAACCAGAGCAGCGGCGGCAACAACATCCGTCAGGAATCCACCAACGGCCCCAACGCCGGCCTCACCGAGGTGCTGATTCCCGCCGGCTACGTTCAGACCGCCTACGACCCCGTCTTCCGCCTGTCGGATGACGGGATGAGTTACGTGTCGGCGCCATCCGGTGTGCCCACCGCCCTGGATGCGCCCGGGCTGCCCTTCTCCCTCGTTTTCCGCACCGAACCGGGCAAGGAAGACATCCTGCTGAACGTCGCGTCATCCTACGAGGCGGCCTCCCACCGGAGGGTAATGCCCCCCGACTTCGGCCCCCTCACCTAAAACCCAAGAACCCCTTCCCCCTCGAAGGGGGAAGGTTAGAGCCTGTCCTGAGCCTGCCGAAGGAATGGGAGTGAGGCTTTCCCCAAAAGTCCCATCCCCCTCGAAGGGGGAAAGCTAGGGTGGGGGTGAAGTCCCTCCCAAAGTCCCATCCCCCTCGAAGGGGGAAGGTTAGAGCCTGTCCTGAGCCTGCCGAAGGAATGGGGGTGAGGCCCTCCCCAAAAGTCCCTTCCCCCTCGAAGGGGGAAGGTTAGAGCCTGTCCTGAGCCTGCCGAAGGAATGGGGGTGAAGCCCCAACCAGTCTCAACCCATCCCCCACCCAGGCATTTAAAGAAAACATCCGTCAAATTTCTGGCCTTCTTCAAACTACGCAATAAACAGGTTAACAAATTATTGACATTCTTTACTGGGGTGTCATATAGTTCGACAAATTGTCAGACTTGGGCTGGCCATATCTCTATTTGGGGTAAATAGAGAAGCCGGAGCCGGTTTGTCTACAGCTACACAGTTCTATCCAATGTGATACTTACAGGAGGGAAAAGAGGAATAATGGCTTATCACTGGTTAACCAAACCCAGGCTATGGCTCTATTGCTCGCTGAGCATGTTGCTGGCATTAATGATTGCTTGCGGCGCGGCCGAAGAGAGTCCTGCCGAGACCGGCAGTACCACCACCGAGTCAGCCTCAGAGCAAGCCGCGACTGAACAAATGCAGGAACCCGCCGGTCCGCCGCCGGCCGCTCAGCGTCAGCCCAGTACCGGCATGGAAGGCGGCTCGAGCGGTTCCACTTCTGGCACCGACAGCATGGAGCAGGCCGCTGAGGCGGCCCCTGCGCCCACCGCCGTACCCCAGGCTATGGAGGAAGAGTCCATGGTAGATGCCAGGCAGGTAGATCGCCTGGAGTTCGCCATCACTTCCGCCAACAACGAAACCAATCGCCCCTGGGCGGGCAGCCGCCAGGCTTACGTTCAGTATGACCCCACGCTGGACTACGCCATCGGCATTCACCCCACTACCAGCGAATACGTACCGGAACTGGCCCACAAGTGGGAAGCCAGTGACGACCTCTCCGAGTGGACTTTCTGGCTCCGCGAGGGCATCGAGTTCCACAACGGCTGGGGTGAACTCACTGCCGACGACTTCGTGCACACTGCTCAGATCCTTACCCGCCCCGACACCCGTCTGGGCACTTGGCGCTACTTCGTAGGCGGCCGCAATGAGGACGGTACTCCCCTCGCCGGTCCCGACAAGTACTTCACCAAGATTGACGACTACACCTTCAAGATGACCTTCCATGGTAGGGATGGAACTCCGGCGACCACCTTTGACGCCGAGTTCGTAATGAGCAATGCCTCCTCCGAGATGGGTCCCTGGAGCAAGAACTTCTGGGAGTCCGCTGGTGGCGAAGGCGACCTCTATTTCTGTGGTGAAGACGACGCAGCCTGCCTGGCCAATCTGGAAGCCAGGGAATCGCTGCTGGACGAGCATGGCCTGCAGGGCACTGGTTCCTACCAGTACCTGGAGCGGGAACCCGCCCAGGCCTTCATCATGGAAAAGACCCCTGGTACCCACTGGACCCACAATGTTGACCTGCCCGAAGGCGTTCTGCCCGATTCTCCTGACTTCCAGGAAATCCGGCTCTACTGGGTAACTGAAGACGCCAGCCGCTACGCCGCCCTTCTGGCCGGCGAAGCTCACTTGGCCGACCTCCCTCTGGACCTTCAGAAGGACGCTGCCGAGAACGGCATGAAGCTGTTCCGCTCCCAGTTTACCGCCAACAACTTCTTCGTGTTCTTTGGTGGCATGTACCTGAGCGACGATGAGCGGGACCTTGCCGCTTATGACCCCTCGGTACCTTGGGCCGAGACTCCCTGGGCTGGCCAGGAACCGCCTCAGGACCGCAATTCACCCCTGTTCCAGAACAACGGCTGGAAAGTCCGCCGCGCCATGAATAAGGCCATCAACCGGGAAGAACTCCTGGACGTCCTTTACAAGGGCATCGGCGAACTCATGTATGTCGGTTACTTCCACCCCAGCCACTACGGTTGGGACGAGACCTGGCCTGACCGCTACGAGACCGAGTACAAGTACAACCCGGATGAAGCCGAGCAGTTGCTGGCCGAGGCCGGTTATGGTCCTGACAACCCGGTCAAGGTAACCGTGCAGTCCTACGTCTCCCCGGGTGAGGCCGAACTGCCCCAGGCGATGGAAGCCATCGCTACTTACTGGCAGAACGTAGGTATCGAGGTTGAAATTGAGGACCTCAGCGCCTCCCAGGTTCGGGAACGCTACCGTGCCCGTGAGATGCAGAACCGGGTCTGGCCCAACATTATCATCTACTTCCCGCTGGAATACGGTAACCTTACCGGTTTCACCAGCACCTTTGGCTCCAGCAACCACTACCAGGACAACTGGGTCAACAAGATATCTGCCGACTGGCGCAACGCCACCGACTTCGACGAGCGGGATCGCATTGCTCGCGAGTGGGGCAACTGGGCCTTCGACAACTACCTGACCATGCCTCTGTTCTGGTTCCCCCACACCGTCGTGGGTGACCCCTCGGTCGTGGAAAGCTGGGTCTACCCCGGCAGCACCGTGCCTCGTAACGGTCACATGCACGCTGTTCGGGCTGCCTACAAGGGATAGCCTCCGGTTAACCTGAACCTTTGGTTCAATAGCAGGCAGGCCGTTTTCAATACGGCCTGCCTTTCTTTATAATTCCCAATTACTTCTCACCAATTTGACCGGCAAGGGAGTCGAAATAATGAGCATGCAACAGTCGCAGTCCGGGAACGGGGATTCCCTTGAATTTGGCCTGTTCGACTGGATTGAATGGGAGAGGCAGCCCCACAACAAGATCTACGAAGAACGTCTCAAGCTGCTGGAGTACGCGGACAAGAACGGTTTCTACTGCTATCACCTGGCCGAGCACCACGTCACCCCCTTGAGCCTCGCGCCATCACCCGGGGTGTTCCTGGCCGCCGCCGCCCAGCGCACCACAAACATCCGTTTGGGCCCCCTGGTGTACCTGCTGCCCTTCTACAGCCCTCTGCGCCTGCTGCACGAAGTGTGCATGCTGGACAACTTGAGCAACGGACGCCTGGACCTGGGCGTGGGCCGGGGCATCGTTCCCATGGAGGCCGCTCATTACGATGTGGACTTTGACGAAGGCCGGGAAATGTTCCAGGAAGCCCTGGACGTTCTGATCATGGGTATGTCCCAGCAGACCCTCAACTACGTCGGCAAGCATTACCAGTACGAAGACATCCAGGTCTGGTCCGAGCCACAGCAGCGGCCCTACCCGCCCCTCTGGTACGCCACCAACAACAAGGACACCGTGCCCTGGATTGCCCAGCACGGCTTCAACACCAGCACCGTGTTCGACGCGGCCACCGACGTCAAGGAACACTTCGACCTTTACCGCAAGGTCTGGCAGGATCACAAGGCCGACGACGACCGGCTGAACGCCCACGTCCCGGAACCCAAGCTCGGCCTTACCCGCCACGTTTACATCGCTCCCACCGACGCCGAGGCCCTCAAGGAATGTCGCGCCGCCTTCGACACCTGGTTCTTTAATATCAACTTCCTGTGGGACAAGCACGATGTACCCCTGCCCGCCGCCATCAATTTCGACGACTGGGTTGAGAAGGAAGTAATGCTGGTGGGTTCCCCCGCCACCGTCCGCGAGCAGGTAGGCCGGACGGTCGAAGAGAGCAGCATCAACTACCTCAACTCCATCTTCGCCTGGGGCGACCTGTCCCATGAGCAGGTTATGCGGTCCGTCGGCCTGTTCGTTGAAGAAGTGATGCCCGCCTTGCGCTAATTCGGAATACCAGCTAACGTGTAAAGACGCGGGGTTCCACCGGAAATCTCCGCGTCTGTTTATGTGGCCATTGGCCGCAGATGGAGTTCGGACCCGCTTCCAGGGTCAGCCTTCCCCTCTTGGGAGATGGCCATGGCTGGGAGAGTGCCGGACACGGCGGTTCTGGCTTCCGCCACTGCCACCGACCTGAACCACAGACCTAAAGCAAGCACAAAAGGTAAATGACTTGAGCGCACCAATGGAAGCCTCGGCACCTCGTATCACTGCCCTGCCTGTCGCTATGCTCGTTTGCTGTGTCAGCGTTGCGCTGGCCATAATAGGCGCCCTGGGTCCCTGGGCGCGCGTTCCTACTTACGAAGCCAGCTATGGCGGCGCCACCACCGGCGAAGGCGTGTTCTGGGTCATGGGCCCCGAAGCGCCGGGCATGGTTCCCTTCGTTGGCGATGGCGCCGTAATTCTGGTGATGGCTGCAATTTCTGCCGCCCTCATTCTGTGGCGCTTGATCTGGCCTCCCAAGTCCAGCGGTTTCATCCTTTCCGCCATCCTTTGCCTGCTGTTGCTGTC
Source organism: SAR202 cluster bacterium bin22 (assembly GCA_002238505.1). Taxonomy (GTDB): domain Bacteria; phylum Chloroflexota; class Dehalococcoidia; order Lucifugimonadales; family UBA3495; genus Bin22. Next base: position 114,069 of record MPMM01000004.1, read on the forward strand.
GGCAGTTATCGCCACCATAAACTGGGCCTATCCCGGTTACATCCCCCAGGCCGACTCCCGCACCTATTTCAAGAGCAATGTCGAAGTCAGCTGGGGACTAATCGTCCTGTGCATCGGCATCTGGCCCGGGGTGATTGCAGCCGCCTACCAGCTCTGGTACGACGAACTGCGCTGAACTCCTGCCCGTCCTTCATCCATGGACGGATGAAGGACGCAGTGGACGCGAAGCCAGTAAGCCACTTAAAACCTGCATTCCCTTCCTCCCCACAAGGCCACCCGCCGCCGGCTCCACCAACCCCCGCAAACCCTGCCATGCCACTCTGCAGGGCGAACAGGGTCGTTCGATTATCTTGGTAGAGCCTCTTCCACCGTTCGCCCTGAGCCCGTCGAAGGGCTGCCCGGAATGGTTCTCCAAGCTCACCACGAACGGACTTGTGGAGGTAGGGGCAGACCTGTGTGTCTGCCCTTGTCTCACAAATGAAACCACCTGAATAGGAACCGTGCTGCCGCCGCCCGTCAGGGTCTGTCGATTATCTTGGTAGAGCCTCTTCCACCGTTCGCCCTGAGCCCGTCGAAGGGCTGCCCGGAATGGTTCTCCAAGCTCACCACGAACGGACTTGAGGAGTTGCCACCGACAATCGAAAGAACCCTGGCAGGGCGAACAACCCCCTTGTCCGCCACCTGGCAACCCTGCCCTTAACCCTCCGGGTTCTTGTTCTCGCCATTCTTGCGGGTGTCGTCAAAAGACGAAACTCGTCTTTCCGGCGCAAGCCGGAATCCAGCGCCTCTCCCCCATACCCTCTGAACCCATACGCGTCCCAACCACAAAAAAAGGCCCCGGGACTCAACGCCCAGGGGCCTTGTCGCCTTCCTTGTTAGCTGCTTACAAGTTGCGCTGCTTGGGGTCCAGTCTGTCCCGCAGCCAGTCGCCCATCAGGTTAAGCGACAACACCACCAGTGAGATGGCAACACCGGGGAAGAAAGAAACCCACCAGGCGGTTACCACCAGTTCCCGTCCGGTGGCCACCATCAGACCCCAGGCGGGAGTGGGCCTCGGAATGCCCGCTCCCAGGAAGCTCAGGCTCGCCTCCAGCAGAATCACGAAACCTACCTGCAGGGTCGCCAGCACGATAATCGAGTTCACCACGTTGGGGAAGATGTGACGCACGATTATGCGGAAGTCCGATGATCCCGCCACCTTTGCCCGACCGACGAAGTCCTGGTTCTTGATGGCCAGCACCTCTCCCCGGACCTGCCTGGCGTACCGCGACCAGAGGATGACGCAGATGACGAAAATCACCACGCCGAAGCTGGGGCCCCTGGCCGCCACGATGGCCAGGGCTAACAGAATTGCTGGTATTGAGAGGGCAATATCCACCGCCCTCATGATCAGCATGTCGGAACGGCCCCCAAAGTACCCGGCAACCAGCCCCAAACCCACGCCGACCACTCCGCTAATGGCAATTACCGTCATCGAAACCATCAGCACGTACTTGGCGCCGTGGATAATGCGGCTCAGAATGTCTCGTCCCTGCTTGTCGGTTCCCAGCAGGTACTTGGTCGATCCCCCTTCCTGCCACGCCGGTGGTGTCAAGCGCTCGGCAAACTGCCCCCTCGTCGGATGGTGGGGCGCCACCGCATTGGCAAAGAAGGCGGGTATAACCAGTATTACCAGTATTACCACCATGGGGATTAGTGGGAGGCGTCGCGCTTCCTGAACAAAGTTACCTATACTACTTGGCGAATACCAGGCAGGTTTTCGCGCTGGCGCAGTAATTTGCATCGTTGTCCACTCCTGATCATTTGGCGGGAACGGTGGCCCCAGGCACCGGAAATGCCTTCCGGGCCGCCGCCGCCTGGCTTATCTAGCTTGCTTAGTAACGAATCCTGGGGTCCAGGTAAGCATAAAGTACGTCCACTACCAGGTTGGCCAGGATGTAGATTCCAGCAAAGGTGATTACCACAGCCTGGACTACCGGATAGTCGCGGGCGTTGATGGCCTGAATGGCCAGCAGACCCGTGCCGGGGTAGGTGAACACGCTTTCCGTAATTACCGCGCCGGTCATCAACTGCCCCGCCACGATACCAAAGAAAGTCAGGGGAGGAATGGCCGCGTTCTTCAACGCGTGCTTCCAGACCACTTTCAACTCAAGAATGCCCTTGATTCGGGCCAGCTTAATGTACTCCGTGTCCAGCACTTCCAGCATGGCGGAACGCACCAGGCGCATCATCGCCGCCACCTGGAACCAGCCCAGGGTAATAGCCGGCAAAATCAGGTTCTTCCCCCCTCCTCGACCCGAGGTGGGGAACAGGTCCAGCTGCACGGCGAACAGGAAAATCAGAACTATGCCCAGCCAGAAGGGTGGCAGTGACTGGCCGGCTAGGGCAATCACCTTCCCTATATAGTCAAAGATAGTGTCCTTCTTGACCGCCGATAACACGCCCACTGGCACCGCAATAAGGATGCTGATACCCATGGCAATGGCTGCCAGCTGAAGGGTGGCAGGGAAGCGCTGTACCACCAGGCCGATGGCGGTCTGATCCGACCAGTTTATGGACTGCCCGAAGTCGCCCCGCAATGCGTTGCCAACAAATTTCAGATATTGAACCGGCAGTGGCTGGTCCAGTCCCAGGGACCGTTCCAGCGCCTTCTCCTGTGCGGGACCCGCATCGGCCGGCAGGAACACGTCCACGGGATTGCCGCTGAGGCGCGCCAGTGCAAAGACAATGACGCTGACTATGAACAGCACAACCAGTGCGTAAAAGCACCTGATCAGGATAAACCGTTGCATACCTTTAACCTCGTTGAGAGTACCCTGCCCTGCTTCGGCCCGTGCCCGTCCCCGTTTGTTGGTGGTCGCCAGAACCGCTCTTCGCCGCTCACCGCCTGGTCCGGTCACCGCCAGTTAATGAACCCTTGGCGCTGAATAGCAGGCTGGAATTGCGGCGACTGCCAATTGCAATAGCCCCTGCTTCTTGCTGCTAAATTTTAGCCAAATATATGCCATCGTCAAGGTAGTGTCAACGAACCAGGTATCCTCGAAAGTTTCTGTTTTCTGCCACTGCCACCGGGGAATTGACGGGCCAGGTGTTGGTGTTCTGCCAGCCGAGGCCCGGGGCCCTGCATTTCCCGTTCACTCTCCCTGTAATTTCGTTCGTTGCGCCCGGATACGAGGGCATCTCGGCTATCCGCATTGCGCCGACTCTTCCCTTTGTCCCGCGATAGCCTAGGGACCGTTAATCCAGTGCCCGGGTCTGTCGATTATTTGGTAGAGTCTCTTCCTCCGTTCGCCCTGAGCCCGTCGAAGGGCCGCCCGGGCCGGAATGGTTCTCCAAGCTCACCACGAACGGACTGGAGGAGTTGTCACCGACAATCGAAAGACCCAGAGTCGAGTGCCCCAGAACGAAAGGGTGCGAACCACTCCAGGTACCCAGTGGATACCCGAAATCTCATCCAATGCCGGCGATAATCCATCGAAAGGACTATGCGCCCAGCCGAGCGGAAAACCTTCGGTCGAAATGTGGGCATGGCCAAAACTGCCGTCAATTGGTTCGGAAACACTAACAAATGTATCGGCAGATAAGGTAATATTATGTAAAAGTCAGGTTATAGCTATGCCCCCGATTTCTCTATTTGGCGCATAATTGGACGCAATCTGTAGTCCGTGTTACAATCGCTTGTGTTAATGTAAGAGTTATTATGTCGGGTAATTGGGCATCAAAGGTAGGGATGAGTGCAGGCGGGGTTGGTTGCCCAGATGGCGATTCAATGGCCGCGCAGCTTGTATAACTGTCTCTTTGAGGAGTAGGAGTTTGATATGAAGCTAGTTGTCGTTGGGACGGGTCAAGGCGGTTCAAACATCGCTGATGAATTCGTCGCCCTGGGGCAGTGGGTGTGGACGAACCGGAGGGTGCGAATTTTCACCGGCACCGAGGCAGACCCAATCGCCAAGGGCGTCTTCGCAGTGAATTTGGGTGCAGGAGACCTCTACGGTCTCGAGCACATTCCGCAGACAGATGACCACACTATTCTCCTGGGTACTACCGACGAATTCCGGGGCAGAGGCGCCGGTAAAGTCAATGCCGACGGCGCGGAACAGGCTCGTCGCGACTCTCGGAAGATTGTCGCCACCATTCGTGATCACGGGGACGTTTACTCCGCTGACGCTATCCTGGTTATCGCCACCACCGCCGGTGGCACCGGTTCCGGATCTGTCGGTGTCATTGTTGACCTGCTGAAGGAAGAGTTCAAAAAGCCCGTGTACGCCATGCTGGTTCTGCCTTTTGAGAACCAGTACGACGAGCCGGACAGCGTTATCAACACCGCCACCTGTCTTAAGAAGATCCTGGAAAACTCCAAGGCCGACGCGGTGTTCCTGGTGGACAACCAGAAGTTCGCCCGCAAGCAGGACGCCATGGGCGTCAACTTTGCCACCATTAACCGGAAGATCGCCGATTCCTTTATGGATATCCTGTGCGTTGGTGAAGAAACCGACCGCCGGTTCATCGGCGAGGTACTGGACGCCAACGACGTCATCCGAATCCTCAAGGGCCCCACTGTCATCGGCGTGAGCCACGCTGCTCTTCCCATGAGCCGGAAGCCTCGCACCAACAGCGGCGGCCTCTTTGGTCGACTGCGCGGCACTGAGCGTCAGCAGCAGCACTTCTCCGTGTCCAAGGCCCAGATCGAGCGCGCCCAGACGGTAGTCACCCAGGCTCTGGCCGAGTTGTCCCTGGACTGCGAGTACATCGAGGAAGGCAAGGTCCTCTACGACGCGCAGCACGTGCTGGGCCTCTTCAGCGGCCCCGCCGTCGAAGCCACCGAGGAAATTGTTGAAATGATGGACAATACCTTTTCGGAACTGGTCCCCGGGGCCGGTCGCCGCAAGGGTACCTACCCGGGCCGCACTTCCGACACCATCAGCGTGACCGCCATCGTGGCCAACATTGGTGAGGGCAAGGCGATGGACCGCATTGAGTGGTTCTATCGCGAGGCCGCCAACATGATGAACACCTCCCGCGACCGGCGGGAAGGCCGCGGCCGGCGCTGGGAAGACATCTCCAAGCTGTCTGACGCACTCCCCAACCTTTAATGCATTGAAACGAATACCGGCCCTGACGACTAATCGGGGCCGGTGACGCACCGATTTTTTGGAGGCAAAATTGAGAATCTCAAGAATGCCGGAGTATCGTGGTGGCTCCGGTTCTCCCATGGTATTGATTCTGGTCCTTCTCGCCGTTTTGATTGTCGCCGGGGTCGTGTTGTACCTGCTCCTGGGCAGCAACCCCGTTAGTCCCGCGCCCATTGAACCCGAACCTGTGGCCGCGCCGGTAGTGCCCATTGCCCCGCCTCCCCAGCCTGTTGAACAGCCAGTGCAGGAGACTCCGCAGACTGGCCCCGAAGACGTACCCCAGATGGGTCCGCAACCTTTCCAGCCTCCGGAAGTTCTCTACGGCGAAGTTCTGTCGGATGGCTTTGTAGATCTGCAGATCGTCGGCGGCGGAATCGTCCGAACTTTCTATACCTTCCAGGTGGATACCAGCACCCAGAACATCGTGCTGTTCTTTGCCCTCTATGACCCCAGTGGAATGGCCATCAGCCGTTCCATGGTGGTCGAGGATTACAGCCCGTCCGAGTTGATTGACAATGCCCAGCTTACGGTTTACTACCCGGATGCTCCGGCCACCGTTATCCGTTTCGACAAGGAAGCTGGCACCGTGCAGTCCAGCCAGTTCTACACGACCCAGCCCCATGGCCCTGGTCTGTTCTCGTCCCAGATGAGGATAGCCTTGATCAAGCAGAACCTTCCTCTGGTGAACAGCGACGGCGCCATCGCAGCCGCCATGCAGCTTGACCCCACGGGCGTCGCTGACTTGTCCGGCTATCAGGTAACCATTCAGGACCCCGCAACTACCCAGTCTGGCCTCGACGAAGTCCAGGCCATCATCGACCAGTTGGAGAGCCGACGCCCCAGGTCGTAGGAACTCCCGCTTCTGTCAAATACGGGCAAAAACAATTACGCCGCGCTTTGAAGCGCGGCGTAACTTTTTCTCGCATAGCCTGGCCTGGCGTTATCAAATGTCCTCGAGTCCCTCCAGTATGCTCTCATCCATTGTGAAGCTCTCCTTCGCCGTCGGAAAGCTCCCGTCTCTTACCTCACTGGAATACTGGACAAAGGCCTCCTTGATCACCGGACCCAGGCTGGCGTACTGCCTGGCGTGGCGGGGCACAAAGTCGGTGAAAAGCCCCAGCATGTCATGCAGCACCTGGACCTGTCCGTCGCATCCCGCCCCGGCCCCAATCCCGATGGTAGGAATCTTCAGCCGCTTGGTAATCAACTGGGCCAGCGGGGAAGGCACCAGTTCCAGTACCACCGCGTAAGCTCCAGCCTCTTCCAGCGCCACCGCGTCTCGCAGTATTTGCCGGGCCTGCTCCAGGTTGCGCCCGCGAACCCGGTAACCCCCAAAGGCATTCACCGACTGGGGCGTAACCCCGATGTGGCCCATCACTGGTATGTCGCAGTCCACGATTCGCCGGACGGTGGATGCCACATTCGTGCCGCCTTCCAGCTTCACGGTGTGGGCCCCGCCCTCCTGAAGCAGTTTTGCGGCGTTCCGCAGGGCCTCCGCCGGCTCCACCTGGTACGTCATGAACGGCAGGTCAGCCACTATCAGAGACGACTTGTTTCCCCGGGCAACCATCCTCGTGTGGCGAATAATGTCGTCCAGGGTAACCGGTATGGTCGAGTCGTACCCCATTACCACCATCCCCAGGCTGTCCCCCACCAGCACTACCGGAATTTCCGCGGCGTCCGCCAGAATGCCGGTGGTGTAGTCGTAGGCGGTGATCATGGGGATCTTTTCGCCCCGTTCCTTCATCTCGGTCAACTGACTGACGGTGACTTTCGCCATGCCTGTTACCTCATTTCCTAAGGGTTATCCCGAAACTGAAAAGAACCCAGCCCCGCCAGCTTTCCCAGGACACTCCGCGCTCCTTCAGTCCCCAGTCCCAACTGGCACGCCAGGGGGATGGAAAGCAGGGTAAGGTGCGAATATAGCCCGGCTGCCTCAGGGCTGCTGCCGGCAAGGGCATCCATGTGCTGCATTACTGTTGCAACGTCCCCGCGCACCAGGGGCCCGGTGACGCTGGATTCAACACCCAGCCGCTCCACGTTCTCCAGGGTTGCTTTGGAAAGGCTGGCAACGGCCTGGCCTGCCTGTTCTTCGGAGAAGCCCGCCGCCTGCAGCGCCTCCAGCGCCGTCTGGAGCAATGTCACCATATACCCGCAGCTCAGAATCGCCGCCGCATGATAAAGCGGTCGGTCCTCATCGGTTACGGCCACCGTGGTCCCCTGCAATTTCTCCGCAAACCCCGCCAGAAACTGGGCCAGGTCACCGTCAGCGGCCAGGCTGAACGCAACGCCCTTCAACCGCTCCACCGCCTCTTCCGGCCCCGAAATTCCGGCAAACGTCTGGAACGGGTGGAACGCCCCCGTGGCTGCTCCCTGCTCGGCCGCTGCCTGCAGAATGTCTCTGCCCGACGCCCCGCAGCAGTGGACAACCTCTTGACCTTCCCTCCAGCGAACCCCCGCCGCAATCGATGCAATGGCCGAATCCGGCGTCGTAACAAATACGAGGTCAGTCACGTCCGCAACGGCCTGCGGGGAAGCCACGGCCTGGCATCCCTCAATCCCGTCAGCCAGGGCCCGGGCCGACGCCGGGGTGCGGCTGGCAACCGCGCTTACGTCATAACCCAGCCGGTGCAGGGCCAGCGCGAGACCTGACCCCACGGCTCCGGCCCCAACAAAGCCGATTCTTCGAGCCTGGCCTTCAGCCTTCACGTTCAAGCTCACTGACTGCCGGTATTCCCCCCAGCCCGGTGGCAGTGGTAACCGCTCGCATTACTGCCCGGGCAGTCACCTCCACTGCTGCCGTGCCAATGGTGGTCAAGTCCCCCGGCGGATCGCGGTGATTGCTGGCCATGACGAACATCGTGTCCCCGTCTCTTGGCGTGTGGCACGGCCGAATAGTCAGCGCCAGCCCGTCGTGGCTTAACCGGGCCAGCCAGTTGGCCTCTTCCTTGGTCAGCGTGGCGTCGGTGGCTACCACCCCAATGGTCGTGTTGCCCATGGTCGGTGGCAGTTCCGCTTCAGCCTGCGATTCTCCCAGCAGCAATGCCTGTACCGAAGGAACAAATCCCGGGCCCGAACTGCGCCTGGGGCCCGCCACGACCTCACCGGTCTGGTGGTCCACCACGTCGCCCACGGCGTTAACTGCAATCAGCGCCGCCACCGTGTTGCCGTCGGGCAGGGTTACCGCCGCGCTGCCAATACCCCCCTTAATGGCCCGTTCCGGCCCCAGGAGTTTGCCCACCGTTGCTCCGGTTCCTGCCCCGATTGAACCCTCCGGCACTGCTTCGGCATTGGCGGAGACGGCAGCGGCATACCCGTCGTCCGGTCCTGGCCTGACCTTGTTGGTTATCATATTCAAATCGAAGAGAATTGTGGCCGCGACTATGGGCACTATTGCCGCTCCAACCCGGACTCCAATGCCCTGCTCTTCCAGGTATCGCATTGCGCCGGAGGCGGCATCCAGTCCGTATGCGCTGCCCCCGCTGAGCACAACCCCGTGGACCCGGTCCACTCGGTGCATGGGCTGCAGCAGGTCGGTCTCCCGGGTGCCGGGCGACCCGCCCCGGACGTCCACGCCGCCCGACGCTCCCCCTCGGGCAAGGATGACCGTACAGCCTGTTCCGTTGGCCAGGTCGGTGTAGTGGCCAACCTCAAGACCGCTTACCGCAGTGAGCGTGTTGTTCATACTCTGCCATCGTCCATCTGCATGGAAAGGCCGGGACTGGCCGGTGGACAAAAATAAAGCCGCGCCAGACTATGGCGCAGCTTTTCGGCTGTCTTCAATCGGGACATTCAATTTTGGCCGTCTCGGTCAACACAGGATCCCAGCGGCCCACCGTGCCTGGAAAAAGTCTGCCGGTCAAACCGGCCGCTAACCCCCGCTACGGGTGGATTGCAAAGGGCAGTTTACGGGCAGCAAAAACAGGTGTCAAGCCAAAACCCTGCCCCCAGGACAATCGCGTTTTTGATTCAGCCTAAAGCTGGCGGACCACCGTGGGGCATAAGTCATGTCGCCCTGAGCTTGCCGAATGGCCTCAAAACCTTCCTGCCGACACCCGCAAGGCACAAGCCAGTCCCCCACTGACACCACCCCCTTTCCACCCTGGATAACCTACCCCTACCATCAAGGGACAATACCAAGCATCCCCCCTCTCCCTATGGGAGAGGGGCCGGGGGTGAGGGCTTCCCGTCACCGGGCAAGCTGGGCAATGGCGGACTACCCTCTCATAAACCTGTCACCCACCCCCACTCCCCAGCTACAAAACAACCGGAGATGACGGGAAATGAAAGGGAAAACAAAAAACGATAAGACACGTCGCCCCGAGCCCCAACCATGTCGCCCTGAGCTTGCCGAAGGGCCTCAAATCCTTCCCAACAGTCCGGTCGCGGGTCCGAAACCTGCTTTGCAAGATGGTATTGCGTTCGTTAATCCCTGCACAACGCCAATTTCCCTGAAGCGCGATTGCCTTGACCCCGACGCCGGGTGGGTGTCATCAAAAACCGACTTTCGTCATTCCAGCGAAAGCTGGAATCCAGAGCCGTCCCCAAAATGGGTAATATGCCCCGCGATATACCAGTACTCTGGCACACCGCCTGCTTACACCCCATACCCAACCAACAGGAAGGACTAACTTGACGACAGCCCCTGGTCGCTCGGCGTCGTCATCCCGCTCTCCACTTCCCCGATTATTTCCTCCCCGTACCGCAGAACGGTCTCCGCCCTTTCGGGAGTAGTCTCCCGTCCTTCCAGGTAGATTCGCAGCGCCTGCAGGGGTTGAAGTCCCTCCGACTCACCGCTGGCCAGGCGGGTGCGCCGCGTGCCTTCAACGTCGTGGCTTATGGCGGCAATGAAGTGGGCCGACTGGAGAGCCTGCCGTATTTCCCCTTCCCGCAGCCCCGGTTCCGCCTCTGCCGGCAGACGTATTCGTACCCGTACCACGGCATCTTCAACGTCATGGCGGCCGATAGCCCGGAGCACTGCGGCAGTGGGGTCTGGTTCACCCGGGGCAATGGTAACGTTCACCGTAACGAACCGGCGCGCGTTCACCAACTGGAACTGGAAGTCCGTCATTCGCTGCCCCCGTGGGGCGCCCGTATCCAGGTCCACCACGCAAAAGCCCTTGTCGTCGTTCTCCTCCGAAAAATCCACCCGCTGCAGACTGCCCGAGTAGGCCATTGTGGGCGCTTCCCGCCGTAGTACCTGGTGCTTGTGAATATGCCCCAGGGCCACATACTCCACCTCTGGACGGTGCACCGCGCTGGCCAGGAGCACGTGGTCGTTCCCCAGCATCATTGACCGCTCAGTGCCGGTGGTGGACCCATTGATGGTAACGTGGCCCGTCAAAATGGCTGGTACATCCGGGTCCAGTTCCGAAATTCGCTGGTCAATGGCCATGGTCATCCGGCTTTCAATTTCCGCCCGCACCTGGTCAATGGTCATGCCCCTGGATTCCTCCCTGCTTAGCAGTCGTCCCCGGCGGGGCCAGGGTACCGCCAGCACCTGGAGGGGACCGGCAGGAGTGTTGACCATGTATGTCTGCAGGTTATCCCCTATGTAAACGTTCGGCACCTGCAAAGTCGGAAATATCTCCACCGCATTGGCCCGGCTGCTGGCGTTGGGCAGATCGTGGTTGCCCACCAGCAGGAACACCGGTATTCCCGCCGACGCCACCCGGAATAACCGGCTGGCAAACTCCCGCTGGTGTGTCTGGGAGGGATCCCTGCCCTTGTAGGCGTCCCCCGCCAGCAGCAGCAGGTCAACCTTCTGGGCAAGGGCAAACTCCACCACCTCGTCCAGCGCCCCCAGGAAGTCTGCCAGTCGGGTGGACAGCCCGGTCGCCGGGTCCAGCCGCCCGTAATTCTCTACGCCGATATGCAGGTCTGAAAAATGTAGGATTCGCATGAAAAACGCCCGCCAAACTGCCAGGAATCAGAGTTCAGGAAAGTATAACAAACCCCCTGCCCGGCCTCGCGCAGGTAAAGGAACCGCAGGACGACCAGGCCCAACCCGGGCCCCATAATTCACCAGGCATCTCAGCAAACAAAGCAGTCCATCCTGAGCCTGCCGGAATGTGACTGCCCCGCCGTTATGGTCTCCCGCATAACCCTGTCCTTGCTTGTCGCAAAATGGTCACAGCAGGCTCCTTCCCACTCTAATTGTCACTCAAACCGCAGTCTGAAAATCGTCGCCCCACATTCCACCGCATTACCCTGCTCTGCCCATCCGAAAAGTCACAATCGGCCATACATCCGGCCCGTATTCCGCCGGGAAATACCGCAACCAACTATTTATCGTAATTATAGTTGTCATTGACATTGCAAGTGGTGCTCAATAGAATCAGTTAGGGCGATTCGTAAAGAAGCGGCCCCCTATTCGTTATCTGCATGTAGGAACGGCCCGAATGACCACTCTCAAACAACTCTACACCCTCCAGGAAGTGGATCTCGACCTGGACGGTGTTAATGGTCAGATAGCAGATGTGGAGCGGGAGTTGGAGGGGCGGCTATCACTGGACAAGATAGAGGAATCACTGGAGCAGGCCAGGGCTGATTTGCAACAAATACAGTCCTCTCACCGGGATCTTCAGCTCGAAACAGGCAGCCAGCGGGAGCGGTCCACCCTCTTGGAAGAACAACTCTACAGTGGCGTTGTGGACAACCCCAGGGACCTGGAGGCCTTGCAACTGGAAACCAACAACGTCCGTCACACCCTGGAACAAATGGATGTTCGCCTGCTGGAAATGTCGTTACAGGCAGAGGATGCCAGAACCCGTATCGCAGGGCTTGAACAGCAACTGGCCGATACCCAGGCGGCGTGGGACACCCGCCAGGCCGAGCTTTGGCAACAACTGGAGCAGCTTACCAACCGGCAGGAGTCGTTGAAGAAAGACCGCAACAGCCTCGCCTCGGGCGTCGAGCCGGTGGAGTTGACCCGCTACGAAGGGTTGCGCCGCAGCAAGGGCGGTACGGCCCTGGCGCGAGTGGTCCGGGGTCTCTGCCAGGCATGCCGAATGTCTCTCCCCTCTCAGCAACTGCAGCGTGTCCGCAACGGCCGCCAAACCGTCCTCTGCAACAACTGTGGCCGGATCCTGCTCCCCGGTTAACCTCCCCCAGGCTCCTTCCCAAAAGCTTCAAAAGCAGTCCCCCTGAGACCTTCTCAGGGGGACTTTCGCTTACCCCATCAGATTGCCTCACCAGAAGGCAGTGTCCCTATCTCGCTGGTCTCTTGGCGGAACAGCAATCCACCGACAAGCCAAAAGCGCGATTGCCCTGCCTTCCCCCTGCCGTAGGGTTTCGTTTCAGGTGGTATGGACATCCGGAACGGTAGGGGCAGACCTGTGTGTCTGCCCCTGTCCCACTGTGTGTCTGCCCTTGTCTCACAACTGAAACCACCCGAATAGGAACGGTACTTCCCCATGCAGGGTCTGTCGTTTATTCTGGTAGAGTCCCTTACTCCGTTCGCCCTGAGCCCGTCGAAGGGCCGCCCGGAATGGTTCTCCAGGCTCACCACGATCGGACTCGAGGAGCTGCCACCGACAATCGAAAGACCCTGCTTCCCCATGCCCCTTCCTTGACCCCCCCATACCCCTATGCTAGATTGAACCTGGAGAGGCCAGGCAAAACCGGGTGACCGCCGCGGTGGGAATTTTCCCGCCGGGGAGGAAAGTCCGGGCTCCACCGGACAGGGTGCTGGGTAACTCCCAGGCTTCTGAGGCAGCTTGGCCGCTGCCCCAGGGGACGGAAAGTGGCACAGAAACATACCGCCTCCGCCACGAACCCGGGCTAGCCATTCCCCGCAATGGACGCCCGATTGACGGAGGTAAGGTTGAAATCGGACGGTAAGAGCGTCCGGTCGCGTGTGGTGACGCACCGACGGCTAAACCCCACCTGGAGCAAGGCCGAATAGGGGGACTATGGGCGTCCGGCTCGTCCCCGGGTTGGCTGCTTGACCCCGACGGCAACGTCGTCCCGCTCGCTTCTGGCGGGCGGACTTGCCTCGGCCCACTTGGGCCGTTCGCAGGGGGCTAGATAGATGGTCACCGTCCTGTCGGCCATTGGTCGGCAGGATACAGAACCCGGCTTACAGGTTTTGCCCAGCCCTCTCCTCTGTCATACTTCCCCGGGATTCTGCGGCAGCATGCCGGAAGCTCTCTGCTGCCCGCCGCCCTTCAGAACTTCTTGGCACAACTTCAGGAGACGATATGGTCCGCACAAACTTGACCAAGGCAAAAATAAACGAAGGCCAGGTGGCCCTCGGCGCCAGCATTAATTTCTACGCCCCCGGCCTGGTGGAACTCTACGGCGTCATGGGCTTCGACTGGGTCTGGATAGACTGCGAGCACGGTTCATCCAACGATTCCGAAACGGAAAACATGGTGCGGGCCGCCGAACTCTACGACCTGACACCCGTCGCCCGTATCCCCAACGCCTACCCTTCCACCATCCTGCGCTTCCTGGACCGGGGCGTCCAGGGTCTCATAGTCCCCCACATTTCCACCCGCGAGGAAGCTGAGGGCGTGGCCCGGGCCTCCCATCACTATCCCGATGGCGACCGCAGCAGCGCCACCGGTGGCCGCACCAACCGCTACGGCGCTGGCCTGTCCACCCCGGAGTACTATGCCTCCGCCAACCGCGAGGTGCTGGTCATCGTGATGATTGAGACTCCCGAGGCGGTCGAGAACGTCCGCGAAATCGCCTCCGTCCCCGGCGTCGACGCTCTGCTGGTGGGCAGCAGCGACCTCACCCAGACCATGGGCATGGCCACCCCCGCCGAGTTGGACGCGGCCATCGACAAGGTAATTGAAGGCACAAAAGCCGAAGGCAAGGCCATCGGCGTGGCCGGGGCCGGCATGTCCCTCAACAACGTCCTGCGTTTCCAGCACTTCGCCAGCCGGGGAGTCCAGCTAATGTCCATCGGCGCCCAGGACATGATCCGCGCCGGCGGCGACGGATTTTTGAGGACTATGAGGGAGTGAGGGAACCGAAAAGGCAATTCGCCTTATTCTAACAAGTAGGGTCTTGAGGAACTTGGCTGATGAGAGCGTTTATACGATTGTCTATTTCGTCGAGAATATAGGGCGGAATATCATTTCGACGCAAGAACTCTTGAAGTAAAGTGAGTTCGTCGAAGGATGCGAAGCAATCTACTCCTCCCCTCAGCCAAGGCGACAGATGATGTATCCGGGGAGGAATTCCCTTTGCGAGAGAAAATTGATAGAAATAGCGGAGTTGGTCTTTGATGTGAGTTACAGCCGGCATGTAGTCGACATCCCCGCTGATTAATACCCCGGCATCGTACATTGGCGCCTTGGTTATCATGTCCACCGCAATTCCTACATCTACACCTTTTTCTCCAACCCTTCTTCCCTGATAGACAATTTTGCCGTTTGCGTCCTTGGCAATCCTGTAGGGGTCAAAGGGTCTGACTACGTACTGTCCAACGTACTTAAACTCAAGAAAATCTGTCCGTCGTTGTATTTCCTCAAATACAGTGCTTCTTGTCACCCCAAAATTGTCTCGTTCTCTTTCCCACCAGTGTCTTGCCAGCGACTCCACTTGGCTTGCGTCTAATTCCGGAAACTCGGTCCCGTATTTGGTAAGTATTGACCTGATCCAGCTATCGTTCTTTTGGAAAGGTGTGATTGTCTCTGCGTTATACCAGTATGCCCTCATCAGAGTATGTTTCAGATGGGTTTGTTCATTGAACTTTTCTATTACGCGACGGAAAAACTTATTCCACTCAAAGTGCTTTTCGTCCAATGTGTACAGCGGGTATCTAACATTGGGTTTCTCGGATTTGAAGGAAAATTCTTGAAGGTTCTTTTTGAAGTTCTGTCCGTCAATAAAAATTACGGTCTTTAAAGCCATGAGTTTCCCTGAAAAAAGAAAACGAGCCCACGTCAGGAGCCCGCTCTCAAAAAAACTATTATTTAAACGTCCTTTACTGGACGTGTCTATACTCTATAACTCCAAAAAAAGGATGTCAACAATTTCGCGAAATTATTCTTCCATGTTCCATAGGCATTTTGCCGCACCCCTACTTAAACGCCGGTATCACATGCTTCCCGAACAACTCAATGGACTTCATCACCTGCTCGTGGCCTATGGTCTCGGTGGCCATCAGGAACTGTACCTGGTCCACTCCCGTCGCCTCGTGCAGTTTCACCGCGTTAATGCAGCTTTCCGGGTCCCCCGCCACAATAACACCCCGGTCCGCCAGCGTGTCCGAGTCCATCTCCTCCCATATCTTCTGGGCCAGGGAACTGCCGCCCGACAGGTCAAACTGGGTGGCGGCGCCCTCGTCGGTCACCTCTTTCACGTCAATGTAACGCGAGAAGTTGTGCACCAGGTGCTCGGGAATCCCGCCCCACTGCTCCAGCAGCCGAGAATAAATGTCCTTCTGGTCCTGCACGTAAGGACGCCCCGGTCCGAAGAAAGTCTTCAGCGAGTTGGCGCACAGCTCTCGCGCCTCATGGTTGTCCTCGCCGCAGTATCCAAAAATGGAACTTAGCCATTGGTTGTTGACGAATCCCCCCACCGGCTCCGCTTCCTTGATGGTAGTCCGGTAGTCCTGGATATGGGGCTCCAGCACCGACGGCGCGCTGACCCCCAGGGCCATGACTCCAATGCCCTTCTGGGCCGCCAGTTGGTAGGTGGTAGGCTGCAGGGCCGCCACCCAGATGGGCGGGTGAGGCTTCTGGTACGGCTTCGGCAGAACCTGCCTCGGCGGCACGTTCCAGAAACGGCCGTCCCACTCAAAATGGTCCGACTCCCATATTTTCGGCACCATGGACAGCGACTCTTCCCACATGTCCCGCGAGTCCCTTGGGTCGATGCCCATGCCCGTCTGTTCGTAAGGGGCAGACCGGCCCGTTCCGAAGTCCACCCGCCCGTGGGACAGGTGGTCCACCATCGCCACCCTTTCCGCCACCCTGACCGGATGGTGGTAAGGCAGGATGACCACCCCAAAGCCCAGCCTGATGTTCTTGGTCAAACGGCTCAGGGCCCCGAATATAACCTCAGGGCAGGGCGACGACGAAAAAGTCGTCAAAAAGTGGTGCTCAACGAACCATACGTAATCGAACCCCATCTCGTCCGCCAGTACGCACTGCTCGATGGTTTCCTCGATTACCGCGTGGTCGTCCAGGGTAGGCCGCTGCATCTCATAAGCCAGGCCAAATTGCATGGTGCTGCTCCTTACGCTTAAAGTCCTGCCCTTTGTGGTGGCAGAGGCAGGTCCATACCCCACGGGATCGAGTCAGTTCTTCACACGGTTACCACATGAGGATATGAACGAATCCGTTCATCGGTTGTCAGTAGAGGACAATCAAAAATCCTGGCAGTCGCTACAATTATCTGGTCTGCAGGGTCTCTGTGAAAACTGCCAGGCAGGCGAGTTGATTCGATGGCTATTTCGGGGGTTAATTCCAGGAGGCTAATCCCAGGATACTGCAGGGCTGCTCTGACCCATTCCGTAACTTCCACAGGCAATTGGAACTTACGCAACTCTACTAGCTTCGCTACCTCCCAGCAGGAAATGGCGCTTACGCCAATTTGATCAGATTCATGATTGGAAATCGTTCTTACCTGTCGGTTCGATAACCTGGTGTTATTGCCCATTACCCACCAGATCCAGCACTGGGTGTCCAGTACTATCACCGAAGGGACTCCCAATCTTCAAGGGCTACACTACGGAAGGGTTCCAGGTAATAGTATCCTTTTGACAGACGCCGCAGAGGATATGGGTCTTCCGGATCAGGTTGCTTGGGCAGCGTCTTAACGACGACCTGTACTTTCTGACCTGGCTTAAGTGGAAGCCCATTTATGTGCACGGTACCATCTTCACCGACAATTACATGGGTAGTAAATGTGGCCACACCTAGCCTCCTCCTTAATGAATTTTCTCTATAGGGATCGTCAAAGAAGGTTATCAAGACTAAGGTTATCAAGACAATTGTAAGCTTCGTACTAGAGCAGGGCAAGAAAAGCTCCACTCTCCCCAACTCCACTCCCCAGCCTTGACGCTCCACCAGCGCCCCACCATAATCAAGCCACTCGGACAGCCTTTGCCCGATCGCATGGGTGTCTGGTACCCTCTTCGCAAATCTGCTGCAAACCGAACGTAATTCTGGAGGAAACATGGCCCGAGTCACCGGAAGTCACCTGATTGCCAAGGCCCTGAAACTGGAGGGCGTTTACAACATCTTCACCCTGGCGGGCGACCACGTGCTGCCGGTGCTGGACGTCATGGCCGACGACGATTTTCGCTTCATCGACACCCGCCACGAACAGGCGGCTGTGCACATGGCCGATGCCTATGGCCGCATCACCGGCCAGCTTGGCGTCTGCATGTACACCACCCCCGGCTTTGCCAACGCCATTCCCGGCCTGACCAACGCCATGCACAGCGAGAGTCCCCTGCTGTCCATCGCCGGTTCCGCCGACTTGTCCGAGCTGGGTCGCGGCGCCATGCAGGAAATCGACCAGGTGGGCATGGCGGCGGCTACTACCAAGGAATCCCTGATGATTTACGACGCCCGCCGCATTCCCGACACCATCGCCCGGGCCGTGCGGCTGGCCTTCAGCGGCCGCCGGGGTCCCGTTCACCTGACCATCCCCACCGACGTGCAGGAACAGGAACTGGACGAGGACGAGGTAGTCTTCTTCAATCCCGACGAATACCGCGCCAGCGAAGCCATCCTCGGACCTCAGGCCCAGATTGAACAGGCCATCGCCCTCCTGCGCCAGGCCCAGCGTCCCTTCGTCATTGCCGGCGAAGCCGCCGGTTACACCCAGGACGGACGCGCCCTCCAGGAGTTTGCCGAAGCCCTCCGTGTCCCTGTACTCACCGAGGGCCAGGCCCGGGGTCTGGTTCCCGACGACCACCCCTACGGATTCGGCTTCTTCGAGCGTGGCCTCAACCGCGCCGCCACCATGCTTCGCAATGCCGACGTGGTGGTGCTCCTTGGCCGCAAGCAGGACTACACCATCGGCTTCTGCCGCCCCCCCAACGTGGCCGCCGACGCCAAAATCATCCAGATTGACCCTTCGCCCGCCGAAATTGGCCGCAACCGGGGCGTCTCCGTCGGCATCGTCGGCGACGTGACCAGCGTGGTCCAGCAGCTTACCCAGGAAGCCTCCAAACACACCTGGCAGGACCTTCCCTGGCTTGAGGAACTGCGGGCTTCCCGCGCCGCCCAGGCCGAGTGGGCCGAGGGCCTCGCCGTGTCCGAAACCCCCATGCACGCCATGTTTGTCCACAAGACCCTGGAGTCCATGCTGCGGCCCGACGACTTCCTGTCCTTCGACGGCGGCGACTACTGCCACTTCGGGCGCGCCCTGCTGCCCGCCCAGATGCCCAAGAAATGGTCCTACGTCTCCAGCCTGGGAATGCTGGGTTCGTCCCTGCCCTCCGCCCTGGCCGCCCAGGTGGCCTACCCAGACTCCCGAGTCATCAACCTCACTGGCGACGGCGCCTTCGGGTTCAATGGCATGGAGTTCGACACCGCGGTGCGTCACGGCCTGAACGTGGTAACCGTCCTGGGCAACGACTCGGCCTGGGGCATCGACCGCCAGATCCAGCTGGGCCTGTACGGCCGTCCCGTCGCCACCGACCTGCTCCAGACTCGCTACGACCTGGTAGTCCAGGGCCTGGGCGGCCACGGCGAATTCGTCGAACGCCCTGAAGACCTCAAGCCCGCCCTCGAACGTGCCTTCGCCGCCAACAAGCCCGCCCTGGTAAACGTGGTAGTGGAAAGGGCCATAAGCCCCCGCGCCGAAGCAGCCATAGCCCGCCGCCAGGCCGTAACAGGCCAGTAGTAATCGTAAAGTCCCTTCCCCCTTCAAGGGGGAAGGTTAGAGCCTGTCCTGAGCCTGCCGAAGGAATTGGGGTGACCCCCGCCAACCAGCAAACCAACCCAAAGTCCCTTCCCCTTGAAGGGGGAAGGCCAGGATGGGGGTGAAAGCACGCAATCCAAAGACATAACAGCCAGGGCACGCCATCTGAGAAAGAATCCAACAGACTCAGAAAGAGCCTTGTGGAATATCCTCCGGAATCGACAGATATTTGGGCTCCGATTTCGCAGGCAGGTCCCATTGGGACCCTTCATAGTAGACTTCGCATGCCTCGAAGCCCGACTCATAATAGAAGTCGATGGTGGCCAGCATTTTGAAAACAAACACTACGACGAATGTCGCACAGCTTGGCTGAATTCTGTTGGCTTTAGAGTGTTGAGGTTTTGGAATAATCAGGTCTTGAACGAGATAGATTCCGTTTGGCAGGAAATTCAGGTTGCTGTCGGGGAATTGTCGCCAACACACAGTTGTCCCCCTCCCAAAGTCCCTTCCCCCTCGAAGGGGGAAGGTTAGGATGGGGGTGATCCCCGCCAAACCAGCAAACCAACTAAAGATCCCTTCCCCCTCGAAGGGGGAAGGTTAGGACGGGGGTGAACCCCCCAACCAACAAACCAACTAAAGATCCCTTCCCCCTCGAAGGGGGAAGGCTAGGATGGGGGTGAACCCTCCCAACCAGCAAACCAACCCAAAGTCCCTTCCCCCTCGAAGGGGGAAGGTTAGGATGGGGGTGAACCCCCGCCAACAAATGTCTTTCGAAAAACTCCCAGCCCCAAGGAGGCCCTCAACATGCCCCAATCACCCCACGGCATAAGCTACGACTCCTACCGCCCCGTCGTCATGGGGCGGAATGGTATGGTCTGCTCCGGGCACCCCCTGGCCTCCCAGTCCGGCATTGCCATGCTGCAGAGGGGCGGCAACTTTGCGGACGCCGCCCTGGCCACCGCGGCGGCCCTTAACGTGGTGGAACCCCTCATGTCCGGAGTAGGCGGTGACGGCTTCATCATGGTGTACCGCAAGGACACCGACCGCCTCGAAGTCTCCAACGGCACCGGCGCCGCGCCCTATGCGGCCACCCGCGACCGCTACCTGCCCGACGGCATCCCCATGAAGGGCATCATGTCCGTGTCCGTGCCGGGACTGGTCAATAGCTGGCTGGACGTCCATGAAAAGCACGGTCTCTTGTCCCTGGCCGAATGCTTCGCCCCGGCCATTGACCTGGCCGCCAACGGCTTCCCGGTGACCCACGTCCTTTCCCGGGCCATCGCCTCCGACCCACTGCTGTGCCAGTTCCCCACCTCCCAGGCCGTCTTCGCCCCCGGCGGTCAGCCCCTGCAGCCCGGCCAGATTTGCCACCAGCAAAACCTGGCCCGCACCTTTCAGGCCATCGTGGACGGCGGCCGCGAGGCCTTCTACCAGGGTGGAATCGCCCGCGCCATCGTCAAGTTCAGCGAGGAGCAGGGCGGCATTCTGTCCCTGAAGGACCTTGCCGACTGCCGCGCCCGCTGGCAGGAAGCCATTTCCACCACCTACCACGGCCACACCGTTTACGAGGCCCCGCCCAACTCCAGCGGCCACGTCCTACTCCAGGAACTCAACCTGGTCGAGGAGTTCGACTTGCGGTCCATGGGCTGCAACACCGCCGAAAGCATCCACCTGATGGTCGAGGCCAAGAAGCTGGCCTTCATCGACCGCGAGGCTTTCGTCGCCGACCCCGACTACATCGACGTCCCCGTCGAGGGCCTCCTCTCCAAGGACTACGCCCGCGACCGCGCCAGGCTCATCGACCCCGAGCGCGCCGCCTATGACGCCACGCCCGGCAATCCCTGGGCCTACCAGGCTGCCCAGCCCACTGGCCGTCCCGCCAAAGTGGGAGCCGGCCAGGAACAGGAAGACACCACCTGCTTCGTGGTGGTGGACGGCCAGGGCAACGCCATCTGCCAGTTGCAAAGCATCCAAAGCGCCTGGGGTTCCAGCCTCATCGCCGGCGACACGGGAATCCTGCTTAACAACCGCATGACCTACTGGCACCTGGAAGAAAATCACGTGGACTGCCTCGAGCCGGGCAAGCGGGTCCGCCACACCATGAACCCGGTGATGGTCTTCCGCAACTCCCAAGCCTCGGGCAACGGCGCGGGACGGCAACTGTCCCTGGTCCTTGGCACTCCCGGCGCCGACACCCAGGTCCAGACCAACCTCCAGGTCATCAGTCACGTCCTGGACTTCGGGATGACCGTGGCCGAGGCGGTGGAGGCTCCCCGCTGGCGCAACACCCAGAACCCCACCGAGTCTTACGTCCCCCACACCTGCCCCGACGAACTGCTGGTCGAGTCCCGCTACTCCGAAGAAACACTCGACGGCCTGCGCCAGCGCGGCCACGTCCTCAACGTCCTGGGCGGCTGGGAAGCCACCGGCAGCGAGATGATGATCCAGGTGGACCCCGAAAACAACGCCCTCCACGGTGGCGCCGACCCCCGCCGCGACGGCTACGCGGTGGGCTACTAAAACGACCCGGTATGGCTCGCCCGGAAGTGCAGCCAAAGCGAGAAACATAATGCGCATCCCCGGAAACAAACGCAGCCAGGAACCTGACGACATCGGCAACCGCGCCGGCGTCTTTGCCGAGGCCGTCCGCGACGGCGATATGGACCTGGCCTGGTCTATGCTCTCCAAGGAAACCCGCGGTATGCGCCTGGGCGTCTGGGCCACCCGCAACAACATCGACATGCAGAACGCCTACCGGGCCGCCTACGACCACGACCACAACCTGCGTCCCTCCATGATGAAGGACTTTCGCGACACCGTGCTCCGCCTTTGGCCCCTGGAAGACCTGACCGACCTCGGCGTGGCCCCCACCAACTTCATCGACGACACCCACGCCTTTGCCTTTCTTCCCTTCGGCGTCGTCGAAAACGAAAGCACCGTCACCAGCCGCCGCATGATGTCAGGCCTGGTTATTCCCATGCTCCTGGAAGACGGCCTGTGGCAGGTCGATCTTCCCGGCTGGCGCTTCCTGGAAACCTAGTGGCGCAACACCTTAACTTGGTGTTGCACTTCGTTTGTGAGTTTACCGAAACCAGGACCCTCAGCCGTAGGGGCGGGTTCCAAACCCGCCCTCACGATGGCCCGAAATCAACCCCAACTTGGCTGCACCAGGATCCATAGACCGGCTGAAGAAATAGAACTGCTCCCAAGGACCGCCAACGTGGCACGTAAATCCTCGCAAAAAACCAAATCCCAACCCCTGCCCGCCAGGCTGGAGGCCGTCCTTTGCGAACTCTGCCAGCGCCAGGTTGACCGCTACACCGTCCACCACCTGGTCCCCAGGGCCCGGGGCGGCAGGTTCGGACCCACCGCCAACCTCTGCCCAACCTGCCATCGCCAGCTTCACGCCCTGTTTACCGAGGCAACCCTGGCCGAGGAACTGAACTCCATCGCCCTGCTCCGCGCCAACCCCCAAATCAACGGCTACCTCAAATGGGTGCGCAAGCAGAAGAGCGCCGACGGCTTCAAGGTCCGCCGCGCCAACAACCGCAGGTAGTAAGTGACCATCTCAAAATCCCTTCCCCCTCGAATGGGAAAGGTTAGGGCCTGTCCTGAGCCTGCCGAAGGAATTGGGGGTGCCCCCGCCAACCCGCCAACCAACCCAAAGTCCCTTCCCCCTCGACGGGGAAAGTCAGAGTCTGTCCTGAGCCTGCCTAAGGAATGAGGGCGAAAAACAATCTTTCTTGCTGTAGCATTTTGCCCAGTGCTCTGCCTTGAATAATTTTGATATAGTTTCCAAGTGACCATGACCACTCAGCCGGCTACAGCAGAAACAGTCATTCTTGGCGGCGGCGTCATGGGCTGCAGCATCCTGCACAGCCTCGCCCTGCGCGGCATGACCGATACCCTCCTCCTGGAGCGGGACGCCCTCGGCTCCGGCTCCACCGGACGTTCTTCCTCCGCCATTCGCATGCACTACTCCACCGAAGTCCACGCCCGCATGGCCTGGGAAAGTTTCCAGGTCTTCCGTAACTTCGAGGAAATCGTAGGCGGCGAGTGCGGCTTCACCCAGACGGGACACCTGATCATGGGTGGCGAGGCCGAGGCCGAAATCTTCCGCGCCAACGTGGCCATGCAGCAGTCCGTCGGCATCGAAACCAGGCTGGTCACCCGGGAAGAGGCCCGAAAACTGGCTCCCAGCTTCTACTTGGACGACTGCGGAATAATCGCTTACGAACCCCTCTGTGGCTACGCAGACGCCTCCGCCACCTGCCTGTCCTTCGCCGGCCGGGCCCGTGACCTTGGTGCCCGCATCTCCCTGGGCAGCCCCGCCACCGACGTAGAAATCGTCAATGGCAAAGTCACGGCAGTAATCAGCCCCCATGGTCGCATCGCCACCGGGCGGGCCGTAGTCGCCACCGGACCGTGGAGCCGCCGTCTTTTGCTGAAGCATGGTATCGACCTCCCCCTGGAAGCCACCCGCCACGAGGTTGTGCACCTGCAGCGGGGTCCCGCCGGCCCCGATTACCACCTCGGCGGCGGCGACCTCATCAACCAGATCTATTTCCGGCCCGAAGGTTCAGACCTTACGCTGGTCGGCAACGGCAACATGGAAGACGTCATCGACGACCCGGAGATTTACGCCCAGCGGGCCAGCCCGGCATTCATCCAGGATATTTGGACTCGAGTCGCCCGCCGCATCCCCTCCCTGGCCGACGCCCGGTTCAGTACCGGATACGCCGGCCTCTACACCTCAACTCCCGACTCCCACCCCATTATTGACGCGGTTGACGGTATAGAGGGCCTCTACGTTTGCACCGGCTTCAGCGGCCACGGCTTCAAGCTGTCCCCCATGGTGGGAACCCTCGTGGCCGAACTGATCCTTGATGGCCATGCCACGTCCGTCGACATAACTCCCCTCCGCATGGCCCGCTTCGCCGAAGGCAACCTCAACATCACCGGATACAACTTCAAGGTAATGGTCTAACCCCCAAGCCCCTCCCCCCACAAAGGCACAAGGCCAGGCTGGGGGTGATGCCCTTTCAAAGTCCCTTCCCCCTCGAAGGGGGAAGGCTAGAGCCTGTCCTGAGCCTGCCGAAGGAATGGGGGTGACTCCCCAGAAAAACCCAGCCTGCCCGGACAGAACCCCCTAACCGTTCGCCCTGAGCCTGTCGAAGGGCCCCGAAGATGCACAAAGGTTTCAACACTCCCTTCCCCCTCGAAGGGGGAAGGCCAGGCTGAGGGGGATGCCCTTTCAAAGTCCCTTCCCCCTCGAAGGGGGAAGGTTAGGATGGGGGTGCCCCCCCGCCAACCAGCCCCCCCACCCAAAGCCCCTTCCCCTCGAAGGGGGAAGGCTAGAGCCTGTCCTGAGCCTCCCGAAGGAATGGGCGTGCCCCCCACCAACCCACCATTCCCGCCCCACATCAACAACCCGCCGGGAATCAGTTATAATCTGCCTTGCATCAGCGCAACCTATCGAGGCATAACGTGATTTCCAACAACGCCAGGGTGGCCAGGGCCCTTTATCTCCTGAAACTGGAACTCGACAATTTTGTTCCCCGTGAATTTTCCAGCCACCACGATGACCAGGTCGTTACCGTTCTGAATCAGATTCTGAGCCAGAACCGGGACGCCCAGAGACCCTTCCACAACATGAAAACCCAGGACTTGCTGGTCGTAGTCCAGGCCTCCTGGTGGAATGTCTTCGACCGCGCCATGGGCGGCATCGAACCCGGCCTGGTCCGGGAAGTAGCCTTCGCCCACGAAAACTGGGCCAGTCGCCACAATTTCTCCGGGGAGTCTGCCTACCAGGTCCTCTCCGCTGTCCAGCAATTGCTGGCTGCCATGTCCTGCCCCAGCACCCTGGAACTCGACATGCTCAAGCGCGAGTGCCTCGAATCGGAGATTGAGGTCGATATAGAGGAAGCCGAAGAAGCCCTGGCATCTTCGGTTGATGTGCCCGCCGCCGGGGTCGAACCGACCCCATCCCAGTCAGATGAAACTCCCGTCGAAGAGCCGGCGGAAGTCACCGAAACGATTTCAACCGGAGAGGCCGGGGCTCAGGCTGTTGACGAAGACCCCTACATGGCTGAATTGGTTCGCCTTCTCGTCGAGTCGTCGGCATTGCAGGAACAGGACTATGTGGCCCGGGCCTCCACGCCTGCCGCCGTGCCCCGCTACCCTGAAGTAGCAATTTTTCCTGACTTGAACTCCGCTCTGCTCCGCTCGCTTGCCGACCTTAACGTTGAACGTCTCCTGGCTTACCAGGAGGAGGCCTTGGCTGTCGTGCTGGCCGGTGGCAGTGTGGCCCTGGAAGCCGGTCGCGCTTCCGACGAATTTCTATCCTGGTCCGTCCCCATGGCGGAAGCGCTGCAGCGTAGCCCGGGCAGCAACGGTCTGGTCCTTTGCCCGGATGAACCATCTGCCGCCCACGCCGCCGCGCAGCTGGAAGGCCTGTATCCCTCTGTGGGACTGTCGGTCATAAACGCGTCCGCAGATACTTCCGCCCTTGCCGCCCTTGCCGCCCTTGACGACAGCGAACCGCCCTTCGTCCTGATTGCCACCCCCGATGTGTTGAACGCCTCTCTGGCCGGCCTTGGCGATGGTTGGCTGGCCTTTATGCGGTGTCTGAGGTTCGTGGTTATCGACCAGGCCCAGCAGTACCAGGGCCGATTTGGAGCCAACATCGCCGTCCTGCTGAGGCGCCTCTTCCACCGTCTGGCAATTTTGGGCGCCTCTCCCCAGGCCCTTGCGGTTGTTCAGGGCAGCGGCAATGCCGGTGAACTGGCCTTGATTCTTACCGGCAGGAGCTTTGAAGAGATTCGCGGCCTGGACGGGCCCGCTTCCGGCAGTCACTTCCTGTTCGTTGACCCTCTCGACCTGGAATCTCCGGGCCTTTCCAACATTGCCGGCCGCATCGCCCGTGCTGCGCTGGCCTGTGCCGACGCCGGCAAGTCAGTGGCAGTCTGTTGCGGCCCGTCTCTGCTCCAAACCTCCTGGCAGGCTGCTCAATCCTTGAACGAAGCCAACGGCGGCGACGAAAGCCGCATTGCCCTGGGTCTCGACGGGACCGCCCCTTCTCCCCACGCCGGTGAGGCGGAAGATTCTCCACCGGCACCCGGGCGGGCCCTATTTTTGACCGCATCCCGCGCCAGCGCGGGTTTGCTTCGCGAGTTTGACGGCCTCATTCTTGCCGGTCAGCCCGCAACTTTTAGCGCCCTGCTCCAGTTGGCCGAAGGTGTTGGAAATGCGAATTTGGATAACGCATTCGCCCTCTTTTTCTCCGCCGGCAGCGCCGCCGACAGGTTCGCTGCCCACAACCTGGCCTCCCTGCTGGCAATGGGTCCCGACCACACCGTAGTGGACCCCGACCTGGCCGAAGTCATCCGTCCCCACCTGCCGGCCCTCCTGCAGGAGTTGGAAGGCCGGGTATATTCCTTCTCTCGCGATGTCTTGGGGAACGCGGTATTCCAATCCCTCCGCCGGGAAGGGCCAGCCCTTGATCTGGAAGGCGATGACCCAACGCCGGAAGCCCCCCTGGGCCCCCAGACCCGGGAGAATTGGATGCTGGTCAGTGAGGGCGAGTCCCTGGGGTCCGTTTCCCCATATGGCAAGTTCCGCGAGGTTTACCCCGGCAGCGTTATCGTCTTTGATGGCGCCAAGTACCGCGCCGCCTTTATTGAGCCCGGCGCCGGTTTCCAGGAAGCCCCCGAAATACTTCTGGAAAGGTCCGACGCCCTGGCCAACCTGCGTACCGTCCCCACATTCGATACTGCCGTTACGGTCACCGACGAATCCCTCCGCCTTTCCCCCGCTCAGGGTATATCCCTGTACTTGGGAAGAGCTTCGGCAGAAGAAACTCTGACCAGCGTGTCCGTGGTCGATGAGTCGGGCAACCCCGGCTTCGACGGCGGCCCGGACGCCGGTTCAGAGGCGGAACAGGACCTGGTTACCGCCACATTTACGCCCGAAGAGGAAATTTCCTGGCAGTTGACCGCCCCGGCCTTCTGGATGGACCTCGTTGGCTTGCTGGACGAAGGAGTCGCTGATACAGAGGGAGAAGACTCCCCAGCCGCCATTGGCAGCGTCGTCGCCCTGGAACAGATGCTTCGGGTGGGCGCCCGGTTCACCTTCCCCGTCAACCAGTACGACCTGGCGACCTACTCTCAGGGTGCGACCATTTTCCTGGTGGAAGTCAGTCCTGCCGCCCAGGGAATTGCCAAAAAGACCTTCGACCTCTGGCGCGAAATCCTGACCTTTGGCGCCAATGTGGCTCGGCAATGCCGGTGCGCCTCCGGCTGTACCTGGTGCCTCCTTCCCTGCTCGCCCTGGGAGGGCAGCCTGGACAAGGCCGGCGGCCTCCTCCTGGCCGAACGCCTCCTGGCTGCCACCGAGGGCTCCTAGAAATTATCTCAAAAGTCCCTTCCCTCTCGACGGGGGAAGGTTAGGATGGGGGTGAACCACCTCAGTTCAAAGTTTCCCGCCCGCCGCCAAATAACCGTTCCCAATGCTTTATCCTTCCCCTGATTCATTAATACCGCCCTAAGGACGTAACCATGACCACTGCAACCCTGAACACCAACGCCGGCCGTCTCAATCGTACCCTGGCAGACCTGGGCCGCATTGGCGAAACCCCCCAGGGCATGATGCGTCTCGCCTACTCCCCCTACGACATCCAAGGCCGCGAGTACGTCATGGGACTGATGCGCCAGGCCGGACTGGAACTCCGAATAGACTCGGCCGGTAATATCATCGCCCGCAAGCCCGGCTCCGACCCCGGCCTTCCCGCCATCGCCCTGGGTTCCCACACCGACACGGTTCCCAACGGCGGCAAGTACGACGGCGCCCTGGGTGTTCTGGGCGCGGTCGAAGTGGCCCAGACCCTGGCCGAAAACGCCCACACCCTGCGCCACCCCCTGGAACTCATCGTCTTTACCAACGAAGAGGGCACCCGCTTCCACCGCTGGCTCCTGGGCAGCCGCGCCATGGCCGGCCTCCTGGAACCCGAGGACTACGACGCGGTGGACGACGAGGGCGTCGGCATCGCTCAGCGTCTGTCCGACATAGGCGGCGACCTCTCCCGCATCGACCAGGCCCGCCGCTATCCCGGGGAACTGGCCGCCTACTTCGAACTGCACATCGAGCAGGGCCCGACCCTCCATCAGTCAGGCACTCCCCTCGGCGCGGTGACGGGCATAACCGGTCGCTTCGTCTTCAAGGTCGAGGTCCAGGGCATGGCCAACCACGCCGGTACCACTCCCATGCCCAACCGCCACGATGCCCTGGCCGCCGCTTCCCACCTGGTCCTGGCCACCCAGCGCCTGGCCACCGTGGACGAAATCTGCCGCGTGGCTACCGTCGGCAACATGCAGGTAACCCCCAACGCCGTAAACGTGGTCCCCGGCGAGGTTGCCCTGGGGGTGGAATTTCGCGACGTGGACACCAACTCCCTGTCCGCCGCGGAAGCGACCCTCCGCCGCAGCGCCGCCGAGATTGCCGACGCCAACCGCGTCTCAATTTCCATCAGCCAGGTCGAAGCTGCCCGGTCAGTGCCCATGCCGGCCCGCATGCAGAACCTCGTTGCCGAGGCCGCCGACCAGGCCGGCCTGGAGTATCATTCCCTCCCCAGCGGCGCCGGTCACGACGCCCAGTCCATCGCGTCCATAACCGAAGCCGGCATGGTTTTCGTGCCCAGCGTTGACGGCATCAGCCACTCGCCCAACGAATTTACCCTGCCTGCCGACTGTGCCAACGGCGCCCAGGCCCTGCTCAACATGCTCCTGATGGCCGACTCCCGACTCTAATATCCATCCACGAACAGGCGCCAATATTCACCAATGGAATAATCGCCTTCTATTCGAACATATTCCTGTCAATTCGCCGATTAACTTCCCGGAGGCCCCCCGCATGGACATCTCCGCCACCTACGTTTTCAACGCCCCCGCCGAAAAGGTCTGGAACACCCTGATGGACCCCCAGGCCCTCGCCGCCTGCGTCCCCGGCTGCCAAAGCCTCGAGCCCACCGGCGACAACCAGTACCAGGCCGTGGTCAATGTCGGAATGGGCCCCATCCGGGGCAACTTCACCGCCAAAGTCGCCATCACCGAAACCCAGCCCTACAATTCCTACCACCTCTCCCTCAGCGGCACCAGCAACATCGGCTTCGGCAGCGGCGAATCCCGGGTAACTTTGGAAGAACAGGACGGCAAGACCACCGTCCGCGTGGACAGCCAGGCCCAGGCCGGCGGCACCGTAGCCCGTGTCGGCCAGCGCATGATGGAAAACGCCGCCCGCACCCTCCTCGACCGTTTCTTCTCCTGCCTCCAGGAAAAAGTAAACCAAGGCGCGTAACTCCCTGTAACGTTCTCCGTTCCACGTCAACAGAAAGGAATTCCGAATTGTGATCAACGATACAAAAACAATTCTCCAAGTATCATGCTTGGCGGTGCTGCTCATTGTATTGATTTTGGCCGGATTGACTCTCTATCGATTTAACATAGCGCTGGAAGACTTTAGAGAATCATTTATCTTTCAACCTGCGGGTTCTATCGGCTCTCTGAGTGTTGAGTCCCTTGCTCCGGAAATGATCCTGGAAAAAGTTGAGGACTTGCCCTCCCTTCCGGGTGTGAACGCAGGTGACCAACCGGGCGATGTCCTTGAAAGTTTTGATGAAGTCGAAAGACCAAAGATTCCTGGTTTTAGTGTGGACTCGGAAGATTCGGAGCCAGATGAGGTCAATTCCATACAAGAATCGGAACTTCTGCCTGAAGAATCTAGTGCTTCCACGCCTGAAGTAAAGGTTGACTCAGGAAATATCTGTAATAGAACTCCTGAGATTCAAGAAATCCTGATAGACATGCTGGAAATCAAGAGCTGCCGAGACATCACCGGTGAGGAACTGGTACGTGTCCGCCAGTTGAATTTAAGGGAAATCCCACTAAAGGTTGGAGATCTGGACGGTTTCATTAACTTGACGGATTTAACCGTACAGACTGATGAGGCCGCATTGGGCTTATTGGATGACCTGGTAAATCTCAAGCGCTTGGGTATGGCGGTAAAGATACCTCCTTCTCTTGGCCTGTTCCAAAAGCTAGCGTCATTGCAGGAATTATCTCTTGTTGTTGAAGTCAGGAAAGACGCTGAGAGCTTAAGTTTGGAAGGTGTCTTTGAAGGATTGGATGATCTGGAACATCTTGAATTGGAAACTAGGGCTGGGTCCGATGGCCTTTCAGTCACCCTTTCGACGGGTAGTTTGGTTGGCATGCCGAAGTTGCAGCAATTGCAAGTCTCAAACGTAAACCGAATAGAATCGGGCGTGTTCTCCGATTTGCCCGCTTTACGGGCAGCAAGTTTGCAGGCTATTGACTTGCCAGATCATCTGAGTAAACCATAGCTTCCTTCTGACGCCTTTGTTGACAATTCGGACCTGCAAAGCATTAGGGTCAGCGGGTTTAAGGAAGCTTCAACTTTGGAGCTTGATTCGCTAAACGTGGCATGTCGTATGCGGCGGAATATAGAAGTTAACTACGGTGACGACTTCAAAGTAGTTGTTCAAGGAAAAGTGGTTGAAGTAGTAGATTACGATACGGACGAAAATAGCCTCGAGTGCACACTTCGAGTGGCTCCGGTCGAAACTGAAAACTGGGAAGAAGTTAGTGTAACCGTCCCACATTTGCCACAGTCGAATAGGAGTTAAAACCATGCCCCAACCCCACGAACTAACCGTCTCCGAAGCCGCCGCCCTCATCCGCCGCCGGGAACTCTCCGCAGCGGACTTGGCCCAGTCCCTCCTCGACCGCATTGACTCCCTCGAACCCTCCCTCAGTGCGTGGGTGTACCTCGACCGGGCCACCGTCCTTTCCGACGCCCAGGCCAGGGACCGGGAAATTGCCTCCGGCGCCCAGCCCGGCCCCCTTCACGGCATCCCCGTCGGAGTCAAGGACATCTACTACACCGCCGGCATTCCCACCACCGCCTGCTCCCGCGTGTACGCCGACTTTGTTCCCGACCATGATGCTGCACCCGTAGCCCTGCTCAAGCAGGCCGGCGCCATCATGCTGGGCAAGACCGTAACCACCGAGTTCGCCTGCATGGACCCTTCCCCCGCCGTAAATCCTTGGAACGCTGCCCACACCCCGGGCGGCTCCAGCAGCGGTTCCGCCGTCGCCGTCGCCTCCGGCATGTGTCCCGCCGCCCTGGGATCCCAGACCGTCGGGTCCGTGCTGCGCCCCGCCTCTTACAACGGCGTCGTCGGCTTCAAGCCCAGCTACGGCCGCGTCAGCCGCTTCGGCGTCATCCCGGTTAGCTGGTCCCTCGACACTATGGGCTGGATGACCAGGACTGTCGAAGATGCCGCTCTCCTGCTCCAGGTCATGGCCGGTCCCGATTCCAACGATTGGGTCGCATCGGACCTCGACGTTCCCGACTACCTTGCCGCCCTCGACTCTGGGTCCGCCCCCCGGGTCGGCGTAATCCGCCAGTTCTTCTACGACCACGCCGACGAGGAGACCCGCCAGCACACCAATGCCATGGTCGAACGCCTGGCCGAGGCGGGAGCCGAGGTCGAGGAGATTCCCCTGCCGCCCAGCATGGACACCGCCATTGAAGACCAGCAGATTGTCATGGCCGTGGAGGGCTCGACCTTTCACGAACCCATGTACCGCCAGCAGGCCATGGACTACCAGCCCGGCATCCGGGGCATGATCCAGCGGGGCCTCGACACCGACGCCGTCACCTATTCCCGCGCCATGGAACGGCGCCAGCAGTTCATCACCGACATGCGCCGCCTGGCTGAGCGGGTTGATATCCTCTTGACTCCATCAACTCCCACTCCCTCCCTTCCAGACCTGACCAACACCGGCAACACCATGTTCCAGGGTCCCTGGACCTCCTGCGGCCTGCCGGCCATAACCCTGCCCTCCGGTCTGGCGGCGTCAGGTCTACCCATGGGCCTGCAGCTTGTAGGCCAGTACCTGGCCGAAGACCGACTGCTCGCCGCCGCCCGCTGGTGCGAACAAACCATGAACGTCACCCTGTCCCCATCCCTGTAGCCCCCCACCAATCCATGTCCCCCCAAACGCGACACCACTGCCCTTGTAGGGGCGGGTTTCAAACCCGCCCCGCCCCCAGCCCGCAAGTCATGCCCCCCGATCCCAGCCGAAGCCCCCAACCCCCCGTAGGGGCAGACCTGCGTGTCTGCCCTGGCCGCTGCCCCATCCCCCAAATCCATTAGTCATGTCGCCCTGAGCGCAGCCGAAGGGCCTAAAATCCCACCCGACTGTCCGGTTGCGGGTCCCAAAGCTGGTCTGCCCAATCCCCCGAGCGCCAATCCATGCCCCCCGAGCTCTGCCGAAGCCCCCAAACCACGGTATGGGCAGACCTGCGTGTCTGCCCTGGCCCACTGCCCCATCCCCCAAGCCATAAACCATGTCGCCCTGAGCGCAGCCGAAGGGCCTAAAATCCCACCCAACTGTCCGGATGCGGGTCCCAAAGCTGGTCTGCCCAATCCCCCGAGCGCCAACCATATCCCCCCGAGCCCAGCCGAAGCCCCCAAACCACGGTATGGGCAGACCTGCGTGTCTGCCCAAGCCCGCTGCCGCAACCCCCAAGCCATAAATCATGTCGCCCTGAGCGCAGCCGAAGGGCCTAAAATCCCACCCGACTATCCGGTTGCGGGTCCCAAAACTGGTCTGCCGGATGCGGCCCCCGCCCCCCCCGCCCCACCCCCCAAGCCATAAGGTCATGTCGCCCCGAGCCCGGCCGAAAGACCTAAAATCCATACCAGAAACCAGGCCCAGCCAACCGCAACCAACATCAAACCCGAAGTTCCCCCCTCGCCCTATGGGAGAGGGGCCGGGGGTGAGGGCCCGCACCGGGAAGAGGGCCAACCCCCTGAACGCCAACCATATCCCCCCCTAGCCCAGCCAAAGGCCCCCCAACCCCCCGTAGGGGCAGACCCACGTGTCTGCCCTGCGTCCCACCCATTCAACCAATCCCATCATGAAAATTCACTCCCCTTCGCGGACAACTCTCCCCCCATTCGTCCTGAGCTTGTCGAAGGACCTGCCCCTTCGCAAATACCCCCCTGACACTCCCCCCTTGCCACCCTGGAAAACCCGTCCCTACCATAATCAGTAACTGGCCCAATAACTTCCCACAAACACACCAGGGCCAAATCCAATTCGCCACGGAGGACAACGGACAGCTCATGCCAAACACCAACGGAAAATCCCCCGACCACTCCCAAATCACTGACATCATGCCCCGCCCCAGCCGGCTCCCGACCGCAGCCGGCAATCCCTACACGCCCTCCGAACCCGCGGTAATCGAGAGCGACGCCCAATCCCTCGACCTCTCGGACCTTACCTTTCGTCAGCAGGCCGCCCTGGCCGTAATCGCCCACGCTCCCACCAGGGCCGAGGCCGCCCGTCTGGCCGGCGTCGGTGAGTCCACCCTGCGCCGATGGTTCACAAACCCCTCCTTCCGGCGGCAGGTGGACCTCGTCCGCCAGGAGTCAACCACCCGTGTCAGCCAGGAAGTCCAGAAACTGCTGCCCTTGTGCATCTCCGTCTTTGCCGACGCCATGCAGTCCCCCGACCCCGCCCTGCGTCTTCGTGCCGCCCGCTACTCCCTCTCCCTCATCGTCCGCCTCGGCGACGCCGACAAGCTCAACGAAGACCTCCAGGATCTCCAAGACCTCCCCACATCCTGAAAACCCCCCAACCCAAAGTCCCTTCCCCCTCGAAGGGGGAAGGTTAGAGCCTGTCCTGATCCTGCCGAAGGAATGGGGGTGACCCCCCCACCCACAAACCAACATCAATACCGAAGTTCCCCCCTCGCCCACTGGGAGAGGGGCCGGGGGTGAGGGCCCGCACCAGGAAGCGCGCCCGGTCCCGAGGGCCAACCCCCAATCAAAAACGAGCGCAAATGACCCTGAAAACCAAAATGCTCCCCTCCCCCTATGGGAAAGGGGCCGGGGGTGAGGGCCCCCAAGGAGCAAACCATGTACACCATCACCCAGATTCGCAACCGTGTTAACACCCTGAAGCGCAAGTACGCCACCGAACTCAAAATCCTCAAGGTCTTTCCCATCGCCGAGGAATACTCCCTCGACTGGGCCTGCATGGCCGCTGACCGCCTGCCCCTGCCCGACAGCCACGACTTCATCCGTCACCTGGCATCCTGGGGCTTCCGCTTCAACACCTACACCAACCTGTTCCAGTACCTGGAACGCTGCCGTGAGCGGGGCGACATCCCCGATGCCCAGGGCATCTTGGCCAGCCTCTTCCCCGAGGTGCCCCGCGAGAAACTGGTAAAACTCCTGCCCTACAACCGTCCACCCCGCGAGGACCGGGGATGGTATGCCGCCAAGTCCCATGAAATCGTCCGCGCCGCCGCCATGGTCCTCGCCAGCATGCGCAAGCTCACCGCGCCCCGGTCCGGCAGACCCCTGCCCCGCCCGGCCACTGGTCCCGCCCCGGTCGCAGCCTCCGGAACCCGCCCGGTCAACCGGCCCGCCACTGCCACACCGCCCGGTCCTCGCCTCCCCTTGGGAACCGGAAGCTCCCCGGGCCAGGCAGCCCGGCCCCATTGCCCCGTAGCGCCGTAGCTGCCGGTCCCTGTCGCCGCCCAATACCGGCCAAATTGGAATCAGCCCCCAAAACCCCTTGA
Source organism: SAR202 cluster bacterium bin22 (assembly GCA_002238505.1). Classification (GTDB taxonomy): domain Bacteria; phylum Chloroflexota; class Dehalococcoidia; order Lucifugimonadales; family UBA3495; genus Bin22. The sequence continues at coordinate 148,706 of MPMM01000004.1, forward strand.
CATGGTGTAGTGGGCTGACTATACTAACCGAACGTCACTTCCCGAGAGGGCGGTAACGAAGGCACCTTAACAGTTGAATAGTAGAAGGAAGTAAGGTTTTTCTATAAAGAGAGTTTGATCCTGGCTCAGGGTGAACGCTGGCGGCGCGCTTAATGCATGCAAGTCGAGCGTGTCCGTGGCTTCGGCCACAATGGAAAAGCGGCAGACGGCTGAGTAACACGTGAGTAACTTGTCCTTTGGTGGGGTATAGCCCCGGGAAACTGGGGATAATCCCGCATAAGACCCTTAAGCCTTGGTTTTTGGGTGAAAGACTTCGGTCGCCAGAGGAGAGGCTCGCGTCCTATCAGGTAGTTGGTGAGGTAATGGCTCACCAAGCCGATGACGGGTAGCTGGTCTGAGAGGATGACCAGCCAGAGGGGGACTGAGACACGGCCCCCACTCCTACGGGAGGCAGCAGCAGGGAATCTTGGGCAATGGGCGAAAGCCTGACCCAGCGACGTCGCGTGGAGGATGAAGGCCTTAGGGTTGTAAACTCCTTTTCCCAGGGAAGAGAGAGGACGGTACCTGGGGAATAAGCCCCGGCTAACTACGTGCCAGCAGCCGCGGTAATACGTAGGGGGCAAGCGTTACCCGGAATCACTGGGCGTAAAGAGCGCGTAGGCGGCTAGGTAAGTCTCTTGTGAAAGCTCCCGGCTTAACTGGGAGAGGTCAAGAGATACTACCTGGCTAGAGGGCAGTAGAGGAAGGCGGAATTCCCGGTGTAGCGGTGATATGCGTAGATATCGGGAGGAACACCAGTGGCGAAGGCGGCCTTCTGGGCTGTGCCTGACGCTGAGGCGCGAGAGCGTGGGGAGCAAACAGGATTAGATACCCTGGTAGTCCACGCCCTAAACGATGGATGCTAGGTATGGGGGGTATCGACCCCTCCCGTGCCGTCGCTAACGCATTAAGCATCCCGCCTGGGGAGTACGGCCGCAAGGCTAAAACTCAAAGGAATTGACGGGGGCCCGCACAAGCGGTGGAGCGTGTGGTTTAATTCGATGCTAAGCGAAGAACCTTACCAGGGCTTGACATGTTGGTAGTAGAAACCCGAAAGGGTAACGATCTCGGGGTAACTCGGGAAGCCTTCACAGGTGCTGCATGGCTGTCGTCAGCTCGTGCCGTGAGGTGTTGGGTTAAGTCCCGCAACGAGCGCAACCCTCGTCGCTAGTTACACTCTCTAGCGAGACAGCCTCCCACAAGGAGGAGGAAGGTGAGGATGACGTCAAGTCAGCATGGCCCTTATGCCCTGGGCTACACACACGCTACAATGGCCGGTACAATGGGCTGCGAAAGCGCGAGCTGGAGCCAATCCCACCAAAGCCGGCCCCAGTTGGGATTGCAGGCTGAAACCCGCCTGCATGAACGTGGAATCGCTAGTAACCGCAGGTCAGCACACTGCGGTGAATACGTTCCCGGGCCTTGTACACACCGCCCGTCACGTCATGGAAGCCGAGAACGATTGAAGTCGCTGAGCTAACCCGCAAGGGAGGCAGGCGCCGAGGTCGGGTTCGGTAACTGGGACGAAGTCGTAACAAGGTAGCTGTACCGGAAGGTGCGGCTGGATCACCTCCTTTCTAGGGAGTACTTAACTCCTGCGGTTTCCCGGGCTGACCGGGTCGCGCAGGGGCCATCTCCCAGGTCGAACGGTGAGTGTTCCGTTTCTTAAGTCTGTTTGGTTGAGCTTCGGCTCCCCGGCTGATGGAAACGGTTCCCTGTGAAAACTCATCGCACATCTGGGCCCACATCGAGTGGGCCAACTAACTCACTTAGAACTTCTCTTCCTTCTACTATTCAGATGTTAAGGCGCCACTGAGAAGCCGGACCATCGGGTCCGGCTCTTTTGTTGCCCGACCCGCCCCCATCAACCCCATATTCAACAGACCGGGTCATTCGATCATATTGGCAGAGTCTCATCCACCGTTATCTAGGTAGAGTATCTTTCACCGTTCGCCCTGAGCCCGTCGAAGGGCCTCCCGAAATGGCTCTCCAGGCTCACCACGAGCGGACTCGAGGAGTTGCCACCGACAAGCGAAAGACCCATATTCACCATTCCGGGGTGTGGCAAATGCGGGCCAATCGTGCCATAATATCCCCGCTTTAACAGCGCTGTACGTCTGGCGGGAATTCGACCCGGAATTCACGAAAGGCTTCAGGCAATCCTCTGGTATGCGACGGAAACAATTGGTTGACAACAGCCTTTCCCCCCACGGTGGCGTCCTCGTCGAACGTGTTGCCCCCCTCCAACCGGGCGACCTCGACCGCATTGCCCACCTGCCCCGCATTCCCGTCCGCGACCAGATAGCCCGCGAATGTGTCAACATCACCTACGGCTTCTTCTCCCCCCTTGAAGGCTTCATGGGCAGCGCCGACCTCGATTCGGTTGCCCGCCACATGACCCTGGACAGCGGCTACATCTGGAGCATTCCCGTTGTCTTAGACCTGTCCCACGCCGAAATTGCCCGACTCTCCCTCGAGGCCGGGGATTCGGCCCTTCTCCTCTACCAGGACCAGCCCCTTGCCATTCTGGATGTCGAGGAGATCTACTCCTACGACAAGGAGTTCCTGGCCCAGCAGGTGTACGGCACTACCGACGAAGCCCATCCGGGCGTCCAGCGCACCTATGCCTACAGCGATATGTTCGTGGCCGGCAAGGTCACGCTGGTAAACCCGCCCACCATCAACCCGCCCTTCGACCGTTACTGGCAAACGCCCCGGCAACTGCGCCAGGCCCTCGCTGACAAGGGGTGGAGCAAGGTGGTTGCCCACCAGAGCCGCAACGTCCCCCACGCCGGTCACGAATGGCTGATGAAGGGCGCCTGGTTCGCCTCCGAGGCCGACGGTGTCCTGGTCAGCGCCGTCATCGGCGAGAAGAAGCCGGGAGACTACATCGACGAGGCCATCGTCCTGACCCACGATCTGCTGCGGGAGGCCGGGTTCTTCCGGGAAGGCACCCACCTCACCTCTACTCTCATGTGGGACATGCGCTACGCCGGACCTCGGGAGGCGGTGTTTCACGCCCTCGTCCGCAAGAACCTGGGATGCACCCACCATATGTTCGGCCGCGACCACGCCGGCGTGGGCAGTTACTACGATACCTACGCCGCCCACCGCATCTTCGATGACCTTCCCGACCTGGGAATCAAGTCCGTACTGACCTTGGAATGGTGGTACTGCCCCGTTTGCGGCAGCGTTGCCTATGAGGGCCTGTGCGGCCACCGAGAGGAAAAACAGGACCTGGCCGGTACTCTTATCCGGCGCATCATTCAGGGCGGGGAGGAACCTGCCCCCACCACTCTCCGTGCCGAAGTGCTGGAAGTGGTCAGGGACTGCGCCGAAAAGTACGGCTTCGGATCACCCTTCGTCGAGGACAACTACCTTCAGAACCGCACCCCCGTCATGTCCATGCCCGAACTGGAGGTTGGTTGTACTTGTAGTGGAACAACATAGTGGCAAAAGTGCGCCCCCGGCCAAAGGCACCGGGGGCGCTGTTTTGGGATACAAGTCAAGATCTGCAGGAGGAATCTATGCCTACCTTTGTAAATCCCACTGCCTGTAATGCCTGCGCAGGTGAACACCAGGGCCCGCTGTGCGTTTACATCTGCCCCAACGACCTCATGGCGATGGACACCGAGGCGAACAAGGGCTTTAACCAGGAGCCTCAGCTCTGCTCCGAGTGCTACGCCTGCGTCAAGCTCTGCCCCCAGGAAGCAATTCACGTCAGGGGCTATTCCGACTTCATTCCCCTGGGTGCTTCCGTGCAGCCTCGTCGGGTGGAAGGCGGCTTGACCTGGACGGTGACCTTCCGTAACGGCAAGGTTCTGGAATTCACCTACCCGTCTCGCAGCACTCCCGCTGGTTCCTCGGAACCCTACCGGAACTTCGCCGAAGACCCCGTTGACGACCTCAAAGGTCAGGGTCTGGCAGGTGAATCCCTGTGGCTGGGGGTGGACACCTTGCCCACCATCCGGGCCAGCTAGTAAAGGAGGCCACTAACAAAATGGCTACGCCAACAGTAGAAACCGTCGAATGTGACATTCTGATAATCGGCGGCGGCATGTCCGGTTGCGGCGCCGCCTTCGAATCCAAGTTCTGGGGCAGCGACCTCAGGGTCGTCATTGCCGAGAAGGCCGTTATTGAACGCAGCGGCGCCACCGGCGAGGGCCTTTCCGCCATTAACTGCTACATGGGCCAGCGCTATGGCTGGAACACCCCGGAAGACTTCGTCAACTACGTAGTCAACGACATGATGGGTCTGGCCCGCGAAGACCTGGTTTATGACGTGGGACGGCATGTGGACTCCTCCGTTCATCTGCTGGAAGAATGGGGCCTCCCCATCTGGAAGAAGGACGACGGAAGTTACGAACGCATCGGCCGCTGGCAGATCCCCATTCACGGCGAGTCCATCAAGCCCGTGACCGCCGAACCGGCCCGCAAGGCCGTCGGCCAGGAGAACATCTACGAGCGGGTGTCTATCACCCACCTGATTACCGACGCCAACGACCCCAACCGCATTGCCGGCGCCGTGGGCTTCGGAGTCCGCGAAGACAAGCTCTATGTCTTCAAGGCCCGGGCAGTAATCATCACAACCGGCGGCGCTTCCAACGTCTTCCGCCCCCGCTCGGTCAACGAAGGTATAGGACGTACCTGGTATTCGGTGTTTGCCACCGGCTCAGCATATGGCTTGATGATTCCCGTTGGTACGGAAATGACCCAGATGGAACACCGTTTCGTACCCACCCGCTTTAAGGACGGCTACGGTCCTGTGGGAATGTGGTTCCAGTACTTCCACGCCCGGGTTACCAATGCCCTTGGCGAGGACTACACTGTCACTCGCGACGACGAACTGGACAAGTTCCCTCCCTACGGCCGCGCCGTACCGACGCCCACCCCACTGCGCAACCACCAGATGTTCCTGGACATTAAGGCCGGCCTCGGCCCCATGTACATGCGCACCGAAGAGGCTATGCAGAAGCTGGCCGAGGGCGACCCCGAAAAGATGAACAAGGTCCGCGAGGAAGCCTGGGAAGACTTCCTGGACATGACCATCGCGCAGGCCCTTACCTGGGCCTCCCAGAACATCGAACCCGAGGTAACCCCCTCCGAGGTTAACCTGGCCGAACCCTACATCATGGGTTCCCACTCCGGCGAAGCTGGCGCCTGGGTCAGCGGACCTGAAGACCTGGCTCCTCCGGAATACTTCTGGGGTTACAACAAGATGACTACTATCCGTGGCCTGTTCGCCGCCGGCGACGGCGTCGGAGCCGCCCCCCACAAGTTTTCCTCGGGCTCCTTCACTGAGGGACGCCTGGCTGCCAAGGCTGCGGTCAACTTCGTCCGCGACAACAGCGAAATACCGACCGTCAACGACGAACAGGTTCGCCAGCTCCACCAGTCGGTCTGGTCTCCTCTGGAAACCTTTGAAACTCACCGGGGAGCTTCCACCGCAGAAGGCGTCAACCCCAACTACATCACTCCTTCCGACGCCCTGGTTCGCTTGCAGAAGATCATGGACGAGTACGCCGGCGGCGCCTCGGCCTGGTACACAACCAACGGCCCGACGCTGGAGCGGGGTATTGCCCTCATCGAAATGCTGCGCGAGGATCTGGTTCACCTGGGCGCCCGCAACCGCCACGAACTGCTGCGCTGCTGGGAAGTCGTACACCGCACCTGGGTCGGCGAAGCCCACATGCGGCACCTGCTGCACCGCCAGGAAACCCGCTGGCCCGGCTATTACTATCGAGCCGACTACCCCGACCTGGACGATGCCAACTGGCGTGTCTTCGTCAACTCCACCTTTGACGCGGCCAACAACAAGTGGAACCTCAAGACCCGGCCGTACTTGAACGTGGTCACCAACATCTAGTCCGACCGACAATAACGCTACACCGGCCCCAGGCACTTGCCTGGGGCCGCTTACTGGCTGCCCCTCCCACAGTCTTGCCCCAAGTCTCCCACACTCAAATACAGCCCCCTCGACGGTCTCCCCGCCCTCTCCCGTCTGTTAGTCCTTGTTAACCTCCCTGTCGCCAATGCTATAATCGCCGCCGTAGCAAGCTCTACTATTAACCACGCGAGGAGCAACAACAATGAGAGTCGGATTTGTAGGCCTTGGCAACATGGGAAATCCTATGGCCACCAACCTGGTTAAGGCCGGTCACCAGCTTACCGTCCATGATCTTCGCCGCGAGGCCGCCACCAATCTCCTGGAAATGGGCGCCGAGTGGGCTGATACCCCCAAAGACTGCGTGCCCGGTAACGACGTGGTCCTTACGTCGCTCCCTGCACCCAGGGATGTGGAGGCCGTTGTCCTTGGGGAAAACGGCATCCTGGAGGGCGCAACCGCCGGCGACGTTTACATGGACCTGTCCACCAACTCACCTACCATGATTCGACGAATCCACGACGTTTGCGCGGAACAGGGAGTGAACGTGCTGGATTCCCCGGTCAGTGGCGGTGTCTATGGCGCGGCGGCGGCCACCCTGGCAGTTATGGTGGGTGGCGACGAGGCCATATTCAATCGCATGAAGCCCACCCTGGACGCCATCGGCAGCCACGTCGTTTATTGCGGCCCCATCGGCAACGGCATGGTCTGCAAGATCTGCAATAACACCCTTGGCATGGGCATCGGGGTTCTTATGACCGAGGTGCTTACGCTGGGCGTCAAGGCCGGTGTTGACCTGGCGGTGCTGGCAGACGTGATAGCCAACAGTTCCGGCGGCAACCGGCGTCTCGTGGAAAAGTTCCCTCGCTACCTCTTCAAGGGCAACTTCGAGCCCGGCTTCGCCACTGCCCTGGCCGCCAAGGACGTGCGCCTGGGCACAGACCTGGCCCGGGAGTATGGAATGCCGATGGAGTTGTCTAACCTGGTGGACCAGCGGCATGTGGAGGCTCTGCACCGAGGCTGGGGCCCCGAGGATTCGGACGCCGTCAGCAAGCTCCAGGAAGAAAAGGCGGGCGTTCAACTCCGGCTGCCCGACGCTTAACGAAACGCTCAACGGGAGACTCTCACCGGTCTCCCGTTGCGCCAGGTCTAGCTGTCTTGCCCTGCGTACTATTTCTCCATCTCCAGTGGGGCGTACATCCATACCCAGATTTACAACTTTGGGAGTTGCCTGATGCCCTGCAAGCACAAAGCCAACGGAATTCGCAAACTGGGCCGGTTGGTCCGTATAGCCTTAACTTCGCCAGCGTTGATTGCCTGCGCGGCGGTCAATCCTGCGCCTGCTGACTCTCCACCCGCCGCCCCGGATGACTGGGGCTACTGGGGCAGAGGAGCGCCCAATAACTGGGGAGACCTGTCTCCCGAGTTTGGTCTCTGCGCTACCGGAACCCGCCAGTCTCCCATTGACCTGGTTGACTGGGCTGAAGATTCCTCGGCGCCGGCCATGAGTTTCAACTACACGGGAAGTCCCACGGAAGTTAACCATAACGGCAAGGTAGCCCATGTGGAATATGGCGAGGGCAACACTCTGACTGTTGGTGACCGGCGGTACGAGCTGGTCTCGATGCACATTCACGTCCACGCTGAACATCAGGTGAACGGGCAGCTATTCCCGGCCGAGATGCACCTGGTTCACCGCAAGGAAGGCGGATTCCTGGGCGTCGTAGGGCAGATTTATCGCTTGGGCGAACCGGACCCGGTGGTTCAGGCCCTGATTGATGCGTACCCGGAGCCGGGACAGGCCAGTCACTCCGTTACCGGACTCAACGCCGCCGATTTCGTGCCGACGGGCACGGGCTATTATCACTACGATGGATCCCTGACTACGCCACCCTGCACCGAGGGCGTGGACTGGTACGTCCTGGAACAGACCAGGACCATCTCCCAGGAACAGGTAAACCGTATTGCCGCCCTGCATAACGGGTTCAACCATCGGCCCATTCAAGGCAGGAATGGCCGGAACCTGCTCTATTCGGGACCCAGGCAGGGTTAACCTTCTTCAAGGCCCAGGGCCAGTCGCCGGACTATTCCACCACATTCCAGGCCGAGCAACGAGGACGAAACGCAACGCAAATGCTACCGGGACGCCTTCAGTAAGGGGGCAAGATAGCTATGGTGATGGGCGCTGCTTCCGTTCTCCGGGCGGATGTTACCAGCGCCGCCGATCGCGCCGCCATGGCAGGGGAGGCCACGGAGCGCTGCGGCGTTCTCCACGGCCTGTTTATCAACGGTGAAACAACGGGGCTGGCTCTGCGGCCAACGTGGAGAAAGAGGCTACAGCAGGGTCAGCACCATAATTCCGACTACTACCATGCCCACCGCCAGAAACTTTACTGACAGTGTCCGCCACTCCAGGGGTTCATCGAGTATCGGCAGCCAGCGTGTGCTGCAGAGGGTGCTGAACAGGAACACTGACAGGGGTCGAGTAGCGGTGGCCGTAGCGACCAGGGATACGGGCCCCAGGTTGATGGCGAGCACGTTCAGCCATACCCCCAGCGGAGCCAGGGTAAACTCCGCGCCGAACAACAGGAAAAGGGTTTGCCTGTCCCGCATGGCCAGAAAGAAATCTCCCCAGGCGCCCGGTTTCCACAGGGTGAGGAATACCAGCCCCATTCCGTAGTTTCGAACCGAATAAACAAACAACACGGGCAGTTCGTTGAGAGCCTGCTTCCCCAGCACAATGGCCAGGGCCGTAAGTATGCTGGCCCCGATCAGGATGGGCAGCGCCCAGCTTATCCGAATTGCCAGGCCTCCCCTTGACCCCCAGAGGGAAACCAGGAATGCCCCGCCTACGACAATTACAATGCCGGTCCATTGAGCAACCGACAGGGTTTCCCCCAGAAGGAATACTCCCATGAACGCCACGAACACGGGGAAAGTGTGGATAATGGCCGAAGAGCGGGAGGCCTCCTCCATGGTATAGCCCCAGAACATCATCGCCAGGGCCCCGCCCCAGCAAAGTCCGGAAGCGACGGCATAGCCAATCGAACCCAGGGAGGCGTCAGTCGGAATGCCGGTAAATACCAGGGCGAAAGTCCCGTGAGCGACTAGGCAGACGGCCATTCCGGCGTAAAGAGAGGGCAGGTTGGGCATGTTATACGAGGTCAGTCGTTTATCCAGAACGGTGACAAACCCCATTATTCCGGCGCTGGCCAGAGCGACCCAGAGGTACAGTGGACCCAAAAAAGTTCCCCTTCGCAATGATTGCGCCCGGTTCCCGCCGGCGTGGTAGAGGTGGCCGGGAAGCCGAGCGCCGGTTATAAGGCTAAATCCCGAAGCTACGCTACTCTTCGTCGGGGTGAGTGGATATGAAGCGACCGGATTTGGCTGGGTCTATTTGGGGCGCCCGCACTTCAACCCCCGCCTGTTCTTCCTGCAGGAGGACGGTTACGCTGCTGTCCCGGTCCTTCCACCCCCGGTTCAGGGCCTGCATGGCAACCTGTTCCGCCAGGGTGGCCATGGGCATGGGTACGCTGTACTCCCGGGCCAGTTCCGTGGCCAGGGAAATGTCCTTGTGGGCCAGTTCCAGCGCAAAACTGGCCGGCTCAAACTCGCCCCGAAACATGGTGCGGACCAGTCCCTCGTGGAGGATGCGCATTCTGCCCAGGGAACCCCGGCGCATACCCTCCCACAGGGCTTCCGGTTCAACCCCGGCCTTGACGCCCAGGGTTAGCCCTTCCGCGATTGCCTGGCGGACGCTGTGGCCCACCATATTGTGCACCAGCTTGCAAATGGAGCCCGCCCCAATTTCGCCGGCATAGAAGACCTTGTCGCCAAAGGAGTCCAGGAGGGGCTTGATGCGCTCGTAGATTTCACGATCTCCGCCCACCATTACCGCAAGGTTGCCACTGTATGCCCCCGTCTTGCCGCCGCTGACCGGCGCATCCAAAACGTGAGCGCCCTTCCGCCTGAAGACGGGTTCCATTTCCCGGATTAGAGTAGGGCGGCTGGATGACAGGTCAACATAGATGCCACCAGGCCGGATGCCTTCCAGGACTCCCGAGTCGCCCATCGCCACGGCCTCCACTTCCTTGGGGCCAGGCAGGGAAGTGAAGATTATATCGCTGGATTCGGCCACCTCTGCCGGGGTGTTGGCCAGCCGGGCTCCACCCTCCAGCAAGGGCAGTGCGGCCTCTTCCCGCAGATCGCTGACTACCATCGGGTAGCCCGCCTTCTGGATGTTCAGGGACATGCCGCCCCCCATGTTACCCAGGCCAATGAAACCTATGGTTTCCATGTCGTCACACTCCTTTGCCAGTCAGAAAGGGAAATCATGTACGCGCACGCCCCAGCGGCAAAGCTGGGACCATTGCAGGGGCATTGTATGGGAGTCAAACGGCAAGGGTCAACGAAACCAAAGTTCCCCGGGAAAGTCCCCGGGGGGAATGGACTCCCCATTGTCCTGCAAGAAAAACTGATTTTCCGGCAAAAACCGGCCACTTGTGTTCACTTCGTATTTGAACAACTGGTCCTCGCGACCTCCCATTGAGTAGAATGACCGGCCTGGTCCCACTACCAGCAAGCACAAAAGAATCCACGCTGGCCTATCCCCTGGAGGGCTTCCCAAGTCTCCCCACACCTTTGTCACCACACCTCTGTCCCCACACCTCTGTCCCCACACCTCTGTCTATGGTAGGCAGGGGTCATGCAATTGTGAAAGGGCACGATGTCAGTTATTTCGTGCCAGAAGGGGGGCATGAGAAAAACCTTCCCTGCGGAAATTGCAGGCCCTAATTGGGGGACTGGCACGACGAAGAATCCCAGCGGTGCAGGAAGAACGAAACAAGTGGTTTTACAGCGCTCATACAGGAACTCCAGGGCGCGACCTTGCCGCCGTGCAAGCGGTTCCCTTGTTTCCCCAATATGCCCCGTGTAGAATTACGCAAACTTCGGAGACTCAGGGAGAATGAAAATGTACGACAAGCCGATGCTCAGCCTGGACCAGACTCGCAAGGCCATGGAGGCCATGCTGGACAAAGCTACCCAGGAACCCAACCGCCCCGTGGCTATTGCTATAGTGGACGACGGCGGCAACCTGCTCAGTTATGCCCGAATGGATGGCTGTCGGGCCAATCCCCAGACCTTCGCCATTCGCAAGGCCTACACATCGGCTATGTCCGGCCAGGACTCGGCCGTCTATGCCGAGCGGCTGCAGAGCCAGGGGCGCTCGGTGTCCGATATGGGAAACCCGAACCTGGTGTCTGCCCAGGGAGCCGTCGTTGCCATTCACCCCCAATCGGGGGCAGTGCTGGGAGCCATCGGGGTAAGCGGACTAAGCTCCCAGGAAGATGAAGACCTGGCCCGCCTGGGTGTCAGCACAATGGGGCTTTAGCCATAGCCTGACCCCGCAATTCTTGCCAATCTGCGGCGCATTAACATAAGCGGTCGCAGCTAAGCGACCGCAGCCCCATTCAGCTGGAGGTACCATGGCCAACCCCCGCGCAGAATTTTCACCTATCTTCCATAGACCCCCTCTAAAGCTCCCCAACAACGCCCGGGTGGCGGTGTGGGTTGTCATAAACGTTGAGGAATGGGACATCAATGAGCCCATGGCGCGCACCGTGCTGCCCACACCCCAGGGAGTGGAAGTGATTCCTGACATTCCCAACTTTGGCTGGTTTGACTATGGATTGAGGGTGGGATTCTGGCGGATGAAGCGGGCTCTGGACCGGCGGGGAATACGAGCCACCGTGAGCCTGAACGCTTCTGTCTGCAACAGCTACCCCTTCCTGGTGCAGGACTGCCTGGATTCTGGCTGGGAGCTGATGGGTCACAGCTACATTCAGAGGGTAATCAACCGGGAGCCCGACGAGCGGGAGGCCATTCGGCGCACTATCGATACCATCCGGGACTTCAGCGGCGTCGCCCCGAGGGGCTGGATGGGACCGGGCCTGGCCGAAACCTTCGACACCCCGGACATTCTGGCGGAAGAGGGCATTGAGTACGTTTGCGACTGGTGCAACGACGACCAGCCTTATCCCATGAAGGTCAAGAGCGGAGAACTGGTTTCTGTGCCCTACACGGTGGAATTGAACGATATTCCCATCTACATGGTCCAGCACCACCAGTCGCCGGAGATATTTAACCGGGCAAAGGACCAGTTCGACACCCTGTACGAGGAAGGGGCCGAAAGCGCGCGGATACTCTGTGTGTCCACCCATCCCTACATTACCGGCGCCGCCCATCGCATCAAGTACTACGAGCAGATTTTCGACTACATCAGCCGCTTCGAAGGGGTGGCCTTTATGACGGGGAGCGAGATACTGGACTGGTACAAGTCGGTGGCCTAACCTGCGGGTTCAACGGGCCAGGCCGGGGAAAGCTAACAAGGAGAGGGGCAGGCGTTGAAGCCTGCCCCTCGTTTCTCGTATGCTGGGATATTACGGCTTGCCGGCAGTCGCCTGCGGCGGCCCTCGGGGACTAGCAGGCCAACGGGTTTGAAATTATGACGGCCAAATCTGCATCGTCATTCCGGCCTTGAGCCGGAATCCAGACAGGTTGCGAAAGGTCAACTGCATAGTACAACAGGAGCTCCGGATTCCGGCTCTTGCCGGAAAGAAGGCCAAACCCCAACCCATCATTGCAATGCTCTAAGACCACTGGAGGAAAACACCGCCAGCAGGCCCGGAGCAGTTCACCGTCGCGCTTCCGATATCCCGTTCTTCGTGAACCCTTTGGCAGATTCACTGCGAAGGGAACTCATACTCACCATTTAACAGTCGATCGGGTTAACAAACTATAAGGCGCTAATCGTCCTCGGCGCTGCCGTTGTTGCCGGCCATGGCCTTGCTGGCAAGGGTGCTGCCAGCCAGCATGTCTATGCCCTTCCTCAAGCTGCCGCTGATGCCGTTGATTTCCCGCTCCAGGGAACGGAGGGTGCGGAGCGCATAGGCGTCGGCTTCGGTGCGGCGGGACTGGGCCTCCGCCTCTGCCATCTGCAGGACTCGGGTGGCCCGCTCCTGGGCATCCTGAAGAAGCTGCTCGGCCCGCCGTTGCTGCTCCGATTCGGTAAGCTGCCTGGAGAATTCGTCCTCGGCTTTGGCCTTGGCGCGCTTGGCATCGGCCATTGCCAGGTTCATGATTTGTTCCTTCTGGGACAGCATCTCCTCGGCGGCCTTCATTTCCTGGGGAATGCTGATTCGCAGCTGGTCAACCAGTTCCAGCAGCTTGTCCTTGTCCATCATCAGGTTGCCGGTTATCGGCATCACCTTGCTGTTGTTGATGAGGATCTCCAGTCGGTCGATAGTATTTATGATATCTATGATGTCCCCCTTTCTCCCAACTTCCCTTTACGGAGCAGGAATGCCGAATTTCTCGTAAACTGCGCTGGCCACCCGGGGAGTCACCATTTCGGTGATGTCGCCCCCCAGGCGTGCAACTTCCTTAAGCAGGCTGGAACTGACAAACATGTGCTCCTGGGATGTCATGAAGGACACCATGTCCACGTCAGGAGCCAGTTTCCGGTTCATAAAGGCCATTTCGTATTCGTACTCAAAATCTGACCCGCTTCTCAGGCCCCGTACAATTACGGCGGCTCCCATATCCTGGGCGGAGCGGACCACCAGACCCTGGAACTGCCGCACCTCCACGTTTGGGAGGTTGCTGACTGCATCCTGAAACAGGGCCACCCTCTCTTCGGTCGTAAAGAGCAGGTTCTTGGAGGGAGAGGCATACACCGCGACGATTACCTTGTCGAACAGGGCCGCCGCCCGGGCTGCCACGTCGATGTGGCCCCGAGTAACCGGGTCAAAGCTCCCCGGATAGAGAGCCGTTACCATTAATTCCCTCCTCGTTGGTAAAAGTCCACCAGGTTGTCCCCGTAGCGCCGGCCCGATGTCAGCGCCAGGTTTCCGTATTGAGGATCCAGTGTCACGTGCCTGGAATGGCCAACCACCACTACGCCGTCTTCCTCAACCAGTTCCGGGGTTGTCCCCAAGAGTTCCATGAACTGCCCAAGTTCTGCCATTTTGTAGGGCGGGTCCAGCAAGACCAGTCTGTAGGGACCGGGCAGGGTTTCCAGCGCTTTCGCCGCCTCAGCGCAGTAGGCCCTGGACCGGTCTCTAAAGCCCGTATTGTCCAGGTTGGCCTGCAACACCTGGCATTGACGCCGGTTCTTTTCTACAAAGTCAGCCCAGGCGGCGCCTCGACTGAGGGCCTCAATTCCCAGGCTGCCGGTGCCGGCAAACAGGTCCAGCGCCCTGGCGTCTTCGATAAGCTGAGGGGGGAGTACGTTAAAAATGGCGGCCCTGGCCCGCTCCGAGGTCGGGCGCACCCCTGGTGTCACCGCACCCCTGAGGCGATGGCCCTTTGCCGTGCCTCCCACCACCCGCATATTGTTTAACGGGGACATTATAATTCACCCTCGTGTCAGCTTTTCTATCTGGTTTGCTGGTAGATTTCGAGCATTTTGACTTGCGGCCCAGGCCAGCAGCAGGCCAACCTGTCAGGCATTCGTGGTCGGGTTGGCGACAAAATGGAAGGGAGATGCGGTCATGACTCGAAACCCGATGATTGGGGTTGTTCAATACAAGGGAGGCAATGGTGGAGAGCATTGCCCTTTCCTGTTGACAGATTTCTTGAGGGGTTCATAATATTCTGGCAGGTCAAGGGTATCACACGGAGGCGGCGGATATGCTAAGAATGTCTATCGACAGCATAAGAGTCAGCCCGATGAACTATCAAAGGGTCGTTATATTGAAAGAGAACGACTCCGATCGTTATCTGCCCATATGGATTGGGCCGGCCGAAGCCGACGCCATCGCCGTGAAACTTCAGGACCTCAGCGTACCCCGCCCGTTGACCCATGATCTGTTGCGGACCGTCATAGATACGCTGGGCGGTTCGGTGGTCCATATCCTGGTCAGCGACCTCCACAACGATACCTTTTACGCCAAGATCGTCATAGAAGTGGAGGGGGATACCAAGGAAATCGACTCCCGCCCCAGCGATGCAATGGCCCTGGCAGTTCGCGCCCAGGTGCCCATATTTGCCGAGGAATCGGTGATGGACAAGGCTGGCATCCTGCTGGACAAGGAAACAGGAAAGCCGCTAACCCCCGAGCGGGACAACACGGAGCCCACCGGCGAAGTCAACGAGGAAGAACTGCGGCGAATGTCCGCCTTTACTGACTTCATTAATGACCTGGACCTGGAGGACTTTGGCCGGGAACAGCAGGGCCGATAGATTGGACCCTTCACCAGGTGAGACTGGCTGACGACAGCAGGAGTAATGAAATGCCCCAGCAATTAACGCTGGGGCATTGGTTTTCAAGGGTAGTTTGATATTGGCCTGGGACAGTCCGGGGACCGGTCTCAATCCGGGCGCAGTTGGCAGCTATTGTGGGGAAGGGGCATGAGGATTTGCGCCTGCGTTGTATCCAGGTCATAAAGCTGGGTCAATTCAATTGCAGTGGTTACAGCTTGCATGCCATACCTGCCCCTGAAATTCCGAAAACCCTTCCCGGTAAATTGACTTTTCGTAATCCCGGTGTTAACATCCTCAACGTTTGGTGAACGGCATGTCCGGGTGGGTAGTTGCCCTGCGCCTTACCGGTTTAGGTTGGTACATCGCCTTCTGTGTGGTGGCCGGGATTGCCTTGGGAATAGGTATGGATAGATTGACCGGACTGTCCCCGCTTTTCGCCATTGTTGGTGTTATCCTGGGAAGCATAGTCGCTTTCTGGGGTGTGTATCGGATGATTCTGCCGGTTCTTTACGGATCTCGTAAGCCGTACGCTGCCGAACAAGGGAGAGACGAATAGTGCCGTCGGGTGCTGCTGCCAAGAGAGTAATGCTGCTGGCCGGGTTGGTCATGGTAGCGCTTTTAATTGCAGGATTTGTGGTCGGCGCCATTGGCTCCCAGATGTTTGGCACCACCAGATTCCTGGCCCAGCCTGCTATTCACCTTCCACCTCAACCCATTTTCCCCTTCTCCGCAGTAAAAACCAGCCTTGGCTACGGTTCCGACTACGAGGCCAAGAAGGAAGAAGCCAAGGAAACTGCCGACGCCGAACACCCCCCCGCCGCTGAGTCTGGCGACCACGGCGAAGGTGGGGAGGAAGAGCACCATTTCACTCCCCTGGGTGTTTCCCAGTTTGCGATAACCAACACTCTGCTGTCCGCCTGGGTGGCCAGCCTCGTAATAATCCTGTTCTTTGTCCTTGGCGCCCGCAAGAAGGCCATGGTGCCCGGCCGTTTCCAGTCCCTGGTTGAAAGCATATTTGAAGGGGTATTGAGCTTTGGCTCCAGCGTCCTGGGTCGGGATATGGCCCGCAGGACCTTCCCCGTTGTTGCCACCATTTTCTTCTTTGTACTCTTCAATGCCTGGATCGCCCTGTTCCTGGTGCCTTTGTACCAGGCGGTTGGGTTTGGGTCCGGCGGGCTCTGGGACTTTGAGCTTAAGGCCCACCTGATCAGGCCGGCGGGAACTGACGTTAATATGCCTCTGGCGCTGGCCCTCGTCTCCTTTGTGTTCGTCGAGTACTGGGGAATCCGCACCTTGGGGCTTGGATACTTCAAGAAGTTCTTCGCCTTCGGCAACCTGCTTCGGGGCCGCCCCAGCGGACTGATTGACATTTTCGTCGGAATCCTGGAGCTGATCAGCGAACTGGTAAGGATTGTCAGCTTCACCTTCCGGTTGTTCGGAAACATGACGGCCGGTGAAATCCTGGTCGTAATGATCACCTTCCTGGTTCCCTTCGTCGCAAATATCTTTGTCTTTGGCCTGGAGTTGCTGGTTGGCCTCATTCAGGCGGTAATCTTTGCCGGACTCACCCTGGTGTTCCTGTCCCTGGCGGTACATCACGAAGAACACTAGGATTGCCCATAACTGTACCGGTCGTTTCTACCTGGTTGGAATGCACTTCCCGTATGGGCGGGAAACCTGGAGCCAAAGGGTTCTAAAGACTACATAACATGGAGGACTCGCAGAAATGGAGCTACTACCGATTCTTTTGGCGTTGGAGGCCGAAGCGGCCAAGTTCCTGGGTGCTGGCCTGGCCATCGCGATCGGCGTAATCGGCCCGGGCGTTGGTATCGGCATTCTTGGCGCGGGCGCGATGGGAGCCATTGGCCGTAATCCGGAGGCCGCCGGTTCCATTACTACCAACATGATTCTGGCCATCGCCTTCGCCGAAGCGTTGGGCATTTACTCCCTGATTGTTGCCGTAATTCTGCTGTTCGTGGTCTAGCGATATGGTCGAACTAGGAATCAACCTGCCCCTGCTGATCGCCTATCTGGTTACCTTCGTCATTCTCATGGCGATACTGTACCAGTTCGCGTACAAGCCCCTGATGGGGGCTATGGATCAGCGGACGGAACGTATCCAGGAAGGTCTTTCCGCCGCTGAACGGGCGCGAGAAGAGGCAGCCAGTTCCCAGGCGGCCATTGAGGAGCAGTTGAATGAAGCCCGGCGCGAGGGGCAGCGGCTCCTCGACCAGGCCCGCGAGGCTTCCCAGCGTTTCCGTGAATCCGAGATGGAGCGGGCTCGCCAGGAGGCTGAGGCTTTCGCCGAACGGGCGCGGGCCGACATCCAGCGAGAACGGGACGCCGCCCTTGAAGACCTGCGGGCCAGCTTCGGTGACCTGGCCATTACTGCTGCCGAGCGGGTTATCCGCCGGTCCCTGGACCGGCAGGCCCACGAGGAGCTCATCACCCAGGTACTGGAAGAGGGTGAGAGCTTGCGGCGAGGGTAGGGCGCTATGGCCAAACAGGTTGGAGGCCAGAGGTACGCCCGGGCGCTTTTTGACCTGGCTGTCGAAAAGGACGCCACCGACCAGTGGGCCACGGATTTGGCTCAGCTGGCCGATGTGATGCAGGACGAGCAGTTCAACCTGTTCCTGAAGCACGCCGAAGTGCGGTTGGAGCAGAAGATCGAGTCCCTGGCGACGGTGCTGGCGGAAATAGACCCAATGGTCCGCAATCTGGGCTCTTTGCTCATTACCCGGGGTTCCGTGGATACCATCGGCGACGTGGCCGTTAGTTACAACCGACTGGTGGACGAAAGGCTGGAGCGACAGCGCATCGAAGTTACCACCGCTGTGGAGCTCGAGCCGGCCGAGGCGGAACGCATCCGCCAGTTTGTGGCGAATCTGGTTCAGCGCGAGGTCGTGATGTCCACTCAGGTGGACGAGTCCATTCTGGGCGGCATGGTCATACAAATAGGTGACCGCCTTATGGACGGCAGTACCCGTTCCAGGCTGGAGGAGCTAAGGAAGCAGATTCGAGCGGAGGCTGCTGCCGGATAGCGGTCCAGGTCTCCCGCTTCCATTCGTAGTAAGTAGTAAGGAGAATCCCCAATGGCGATTAGGGGTCAGGAAATCGTTTCATTAATTCGGCGCCAGATCGAAGAATTTGGCGGCGACCTGAGCATGGTGGATGTGGGTACCGTTGTCCAGGTGGGTGACGGTATTGCCAGCATCCAGGGCCTCCAGGGGGTACGCTCCAACGAACTGCTGGACTTCGGCAACGAAACCCTGGGGTTGGCCCTTAACCTGGAATCCGACCTGGTGGGCGCCGCCATCCTGGGCGATCCTACCGTGGTGAAGGAGGGCGACCAGGTACGTTCCACCGGCCAGATTATTGAAATCCCGGTGGGAGATGCCCTTATTGGCCGCGTGGTTGACCCTCTCGGTCGGCCGCTGGACGGCAAGGGCCCCATCAACACCAGCGGCACTCGAGCCGTGGAGCAGGTGGCCCCCAACGTGGTGGTCCGCCAGTCGGTTGACACCCCGGTCCAGACGGGCATCAAGGCCATTGACGCCATGATTCCCATTGGACGGGGACAGCGGGAACTGATCATTGGCGACCGTTCCACCGGCAAGACTGCCATCGCGCTGGACACCATCATCAACCAGCGGGGCGGCGACCTGATCTGCATCTATGTCGCCATTGGCCAGAAGCAGGGCAAGGTGGCCCAGGTGGTGGGAATTCTCGAAGAAAATGACGCTATGGGGCATACCATCGTGGTGAATGCCGGTGCCTCCGATTCGGCGCCATTGCAGTTCATCGCTCCCTATGCCGGCTGCGCCATGGCCGAGGAGTTCATGGCCCAGGGCAAGGATGTCCTGGTGGTTTACGACGACCTGACCAAGCACGCCTGGGCATATCGCCAGATGTCGCTGTTGCTGCGCCGCCCGGCGGGCCGTGAAGCCTACCCCGGCGACGTCTTTTACCTGCATAGCCGCCTGCTGGAACGGGCCGCCAAGCTCGATCAGGAACATGGCGGCGGTTCGATTACCGCCCTGCCTATTATTGAAACCCAGGCCGGTGACGTGTCGGCCTATATTCCGACCAACGTGATCTCAATTACCGACGGGCAGATTTACCTGGAGCCGGAATTGTTTAACATCGGTATTCGACCGGCAGTGAACGTGGGTCTCTCCGTCTCCCGCGTGGGCGGCGCAGCCCAGACCCGGGCAATCCGGCAGGTAGCCGGTCGTCTGCGCCTGGACTTGGCCCAGTACCGCGAACTGGCCAGCTTTGCCCAGTTCGGGACTTCAGACCTGGATGCCGCGACCCGCGCCCAGTTGGCCCGTGGTCAGCTTTCCACGGAAGCACTGAAGCAGCCCCAGTACCGACCCCTGCGGCTGGAGCAGGAAGTAATCATGCTGTACGCCGTCAACGCCGGTCTGACTGATGACGTCGCCCTGGACCGGGTGGGCGCTTTCGAGGAACAGCTTCTAGATTACATGGGCAGTACTCACCCGGAAATAGGTCAGTCCATCGCCGCGAGCGGCAGCCTTCCCGAGGATGTAACCGCCCAGTTGAACGAGGCCATTACCAACTTCAAGGCAACATTCAGTTAGCCCTCACCCCCGTCCCCTCTCCCCCAGGGAGAGGAGTGATTTGAGGACTCCCTCTCCAGGGGGAGAGGAGAAGAAGAATAGACAATGCCAAGTGTAAGGGACATACGGCGACGAATCCGCAGCGTGGAAAACACCGGCAAGGTTACCAATGCCATGTCGTTGATTGCCGCGTCCAAGATGCGTCGCGCCCAGAACTCGGTGATGCAGGGGCGTCCCTATGCCGAGAAAATTTACGAAGTTATCGCCCACCTGGCCGCACAGCCGGACGAGGACGGCGAGGCCCTGCACCCTTTGCTGGAAGTGAGGCCGGTCAATCGCATCGGACTTCTGGCCATCACCCCGGACCGGGGTCTGGCCGGGGGCATGCACTCCAACATCAACCGTAGGGTGGCCCAGTTCATCCTTAACCAATCCGTCCCCACCCGCAGCATTGCGGTGGGACGCAAGGGCCGCGACTTTATGGCCCGCTACGGCCAGGACCTGCTGGCCGTCTTCGCCGACCTCGGCGACCGGCCCCTGGTGGCCGATACCCTTCCCATCTCTCGAATGTTGATCGACAACTTCCTGGGTGGCGAGATGGACGAGGTCTATCTGGTTTATACCAGGTTTATCTCCACCATGTCCCAGGAGCCGGTGGTGCAGAAACTCCTGCCAGTAACCCCGGCGGAACTGTCAGCAACCGACCGTTCCGGCTTTATCTACGAACCCGATACCCTGACCGTGCTTGGCTCCCTCCTGCCCCAGTTTGTGGACATGGAGGTTTACCACGCCATGCTCGAGTCCATCGCCAGCGAACAGTCGGCCCGAATGGTGGCCATGCGCAATGCCACCGACAACGCCAAGTCGCTGGCCGACGACCTGACCCTGGTAATGAACAAGCTGCGCCAGGACAGCATCACCAACGAACTGCTGGATCTGGTGGGCGGCCAGTTGGCCCAGGAGGGCTAGGGCTCTGCCCCAGACCGCACAACCTGAGACCGCGGGAGGTCACAATTATGCCCGGAAGAATCGTACAGGTAATCGGTACCGTGGTGGACGTGGAGTTTCCGCCGGACCAGTTGCCCAACCTGTTCGACGCCCTGGAACTGGACAATAACGGCGAGAGGCTCGTGCTGGAAGTCCAGCAGCACATCGGCAATAACTGGGCTCGCTGCCTGGCCCTGGGTTCCACCGACGGCCTGGCCCGCGGGACCGAGGTAGCCGATACCGGCGACAAGGTACTGGTCCCCGTGGGGCCGGAAACCCTGGGTCGTCTCTTTGACGTTACGGGGACTCCCCTGGACAACCTGGGAATTGTGGAGGCCGGCCAGCGCTGGCCCATCCACCGTCCCGCTCCGGCCTTTGACGACCAGAACCCTGAAATTGAAATTCTTGAAACTGGCATCAAGGTCTTCGACCTGATTACTCCCTTCCCCAAGGGCGGCAAGGTGGGCGCCTACGGCGGCGCCGGCGTGGGCAAAACCGTGATCATTCAGGAACTCATCCGCAACATCGGCGCGGTTCACCAGGGTGTGTCCGTTTTCGCTGGCGTGGGCGAACGCTCCCGCGAAGGTAACGACCTCTGGCACGAAATGTCCGACTCTGGCGTGCTGGACAGCACCGTGCTGGTATTCGGGCAGATGAACGAAACCCCCGGCGTCCGCGCCCGCATCGGTCTCACCGGCCTGACCATGGCCGAGTATTTCCGCGAAGAACAGCACCAGGACGTGCTGCTTTTCATCGACAACATTTACCGCTACATCCTGGCCGGTATGGAAGTGTCTGCGCTGCTCGGCCGCATGCCCTCCGCGGTGGGTTATCAGCCCACCCTGAGCACGGAGATGGGCGCCTTGCAGGAACGGATTACATCCACCAAGTCGGGTTCCATTACCTCTTTCCAGGCCATTTACGTGCCGGCCGACGACTATACCGACCCCGGTATTGTTACCACCTTCGGCCACCTGGATGCTGTCGTATCCCTGGAACGCTCGCTGGCGGCCCAGGCCCTGTACCCGGCGGTGGACCCGCTGGCGTCCTTCGCCCGCATTCTGGAGCCTCGCATTGTAGGCGAAGAGCATTACAACGCTGCCCGTGGCGTGCAGCAGGTGCTGCAGCGTTACCGGGACTTGCAGGATATTATCGCCATTCTCGGTATCGAGGAACTTTCCGAGGAAGACCGACAGGCCGTATTCCGCGCCCGCAAGATTCAGCGGTTCCTTACGCAGCCCTTCTTCGTGGCCGAGGCATTTACCAACCAGCCGGGCAAGTACGTGCCGCTGCGGGAGACTGTGCGCGGCTTCGTGGAGATTCTCGAGGGCAAGTACGACGAACTGCCGGAACAGGCCTTCTACATGGTGGGCACCATCGACGAGGCCATCGAAAAGGCCGAACAGATGGCTGCAGTGGCCTAGCTTGGGCCGATAAGAGCAAGGAGCGGTTGAGACTATGGCCCCCATGCGACTGGAAATTATTACGGCGGAGCGCGAGGTTTATGCCGACGACGTGGACATCGTTGTCGCGCCCGGTGTGGAGGGACAGTTGGGTATTCTTCCCCACCATGCTCCCCTGATGACCGCCCTGCAACCCGGAGAAATCCTGGTTCGAAAGGACGGAGAACCCTCGTACCTGGCGGTTTCCGGCGGATTCATGGAAGTCATAGCCAACCGTGTGACCATTCTGGCTGAGACCTGTGAGTACACCGAGGAAATCAACGAGGAGCGCGCCCAGGCTGCAATGGAGCGTGCCCAGGAACGAATTCGCAACCAGGGATCGGAAGCTGAACTGGCCGAGGCTCTCACTTCCATTCGGCGTGCCCAGGTCCGGCTGAATATTGTACGCCGGCGGCGGCCCCGGGGTGACATGCGATCAACGGTAGGAAGTCAACCTGGCGGTTAACCCGACTACCCGACTGCAGAAAGAATAAGGGGCGCCTGACTTAAGGCAGGCGCCCCGTTTTTCGTGGATGCTACAGTTCCTTTTCCGGTGACAGGCCGTTGACCAGATAGTAGGTCATGGACTGGAGGGACAGGAGAGGGTCAATGCTCCGGACGCTCACGCCCTCCGGCACCTGGGGCATTATGGGGGCATAGTTCAGTATTGCCCTTATGCCGCAGTCCACTAACCTGTCCACCACGGCCTGGGTGTAGGCAATGGGCACGGCAACGATGGCGATACTGACCTGGTAACTGTCGATTACCTCCGCCAGATGGGAAACTGGGCGTACCATCAGTCCGCCGACCTCCTGGCCTACGACGCCGGGGTTGTCGTCCAGCGCCGCCACCAGTTGAAACCCGTCAGGCGTAAATCCGGGGTAGTTAAGGATTGCCCTTCCCAGCCTTCCCACGCCCACGACGGCTACGTTCCAGGTAACCGTCAGGCCCAGTATCTGCTTTAATTCTTCCAGCAGATGGTCAACGCGATAGCCCCTGCCCTGCTTGCCAAAACGGCCGAAGTAGCTCAGGTCCTTGCGTATCTGCGCCGGGGTGATTTGCAGCTTTTCACCCAACTGCTGGGAGTTGGCGATTTGCACTCCCTCCGCCAGCATCTGGCTAAGGGTGCGGACATATTGCGGTAAGCGGCTGACTACTACGTCAGGTACTTCGGTCCGGCCGGTTATGTCGCTCTCGAAACTGCTCGCCATGCCTTGAAGCCAATTATCGGTATAGTTATCCCGCCCGGATTACGAATTAAGGAGGCTGGCAGTTGTCGGCTTGCCTTTTGCGGGAACCAGCATTACCCGGGCAATGTTATTTTGTATCACCTTGACTACAATCTAAAGGTTCGCCGTAAATGCGTCAAGACTGGTATGTATTGGCAGTCTGAACTGACTCCTGGAACAGGTCTGTTTGGCATACCCATTCGGCCCACGGCGTCCGGAGGTTCAACCATGCACATAGGAGCCTGCAGATTGACCCTGTACCTGCCCGACTCCCACAGCCTGAAGGACAAGCGGCGGGTCACCCGCTCAATTACCGCGCGCATCAGAAACAAGTTCAACGTGACCGTGGCGGAGGATGCGGAAAATGACTTGCGGCAGCGGTTGGACCTGCTTGTCTGCGCTGCCAGCAACGACGGCTCTCATGCCATCGAAATGCTCGCGGAGGTGGCCGATTTTGTGGAGGAGTCCAGGCCCGATTTGCAGGTATTAGACTACCAGGTGGAGCTGATTTCGGGGGTGTGAGGCCGGTGGGTCGTACAGTGTTTAATTTTCGGAGGAAGCGGAAGAGTCAGCCGCCCTGGCTCACGGGGACCGCCGGATGATTTCGGATTGAAAGGTTGACGAAGCAGGTGTGCCTGTGTCCTTTGCATCGTACGTACGCGTTGGCGGCTTGGCGCTTGGCAGTGAGTCCAGATACTCCTGGATTACAGTCCACGTTTCTGTACCTGCCTCACCCATGCCATCGTTGTGCCTGGCTCCGGGGATTTCGTGGAAACTCTTTGGTTGATTGGCGGCCTGATATAGACGGCGGCCATGGTCAACGGGAATTATTTCGTCCGCCGCCCCGTGTATTACCAGCAGTGGTCCTCGATACTGGGCGATGCGGGAAAGGGAGTCGAAGCGCTTACCTGCCAGAAACCGGATTGGGGAATAGGGGTACAAGTCTCGGCCCAGGTCCGAGATGCTGGTGAATGGGGAGTAGAGAATCATGCCGAAGGGGCGCTGTTGGAGAGCGAGTTCCGTGGCCACCGCAGCTCCCAGCGACCGGCCAAAATAAACGATGCGCTCCGAGTTTACGTCCTCCCTCGACGTCATATAAGACAGCGCCGCCCTGGAGTCCCGGTAAACCCCTCTTTCTGACGGTTTTCCCTGGCTCTCGCCGTATCCCCGGTAGTCAAATATGAACACGTTTACGCCCAGCAGATAGTGCATCAGGGCCAGGTCATCAGCTCGATGTCCTGTGTTGCCGCCGTTGCCATGCAGCCACAAGAGCGTCACATCAGAGCTTCCTCTTTCGCCGGGTGCGCTCGCGACCGGAGCAGGGATGAACCAGCCGTTCAGGAATAACCCGTCCTCAGTCTCAAACCGGACATCTTCGTAAGGAAGGCCCACATCTGCGGGTGTCCGCTCAACCTGAGAAGAAGGGAAAAAGATGAACTGGCGTTCCAGGAAGTCGAGCAGACTCATGCCTGGCCCCGCAATTCCCGCGAGGATGGCGATGACGCCGAACAATTCCACAAATCTTGCCATGTGCAGACCCGAATCATGGCTAGCTTCGCCACCCCTGGGCCACCACGTTTATCGGTGAGCCGGCGGCGAACTGTTCCAGGTTTTCAATGGACATTTCCAGGCCGCGCATGGTGCCGTTGTACGCCATGCTGCCGGCATGGGGCGCCAATACCACATTGTCCAACAGCGTCAGCGGATGCCCCGCAGGCAAGGGTTCCACTTCGAAAACGTCCAGACCCGCGCCCGCTATACGACCCTGCTGCAGGCATTCCAGGAGGGCGGCCTCATCGACGACTGCGCCACGGGCCACGTTCACCAGTATGGCACTGGGCTTCATCAGGGCCAACTGGTCTCTGCCAATTAGTCCCTGGCTGTCGGGAGTCAAGGCGACGTGGAGGGAAACAACGTCGGAGCAACGCAGCAAATCGTCCAGTTCCAGGAACTCCACCCCGTATTCTTCGGCCCGCTCGGGCGTGGGATTGAAGGTCCAGGCAACCACGTTCATGCCAATCCCCTGCCCCAGTTGGACCATGCGCCGTCCGATGGCGCCGGTGCCGACCACGCCCAGGGTCTTGCCGTAAAGCTCGTCGATATAGCCGGCTGCCCAGCCACCCTGGCGGATGCGGCGGTCGTTCTGGACAATCTGGCGGGAGACGGCCAGGGCCAGCGCAAGGGCATGCTCCGATACGTAAGGGGCGCCGTACCCCGGCGTGTTGGACACGGTGATGCCCAGTTCTGCCGCCGCTTCCAGGTCAACGTGGTCCACGCCGGTGCCCCACACCGACAAGAGCCTCAGGTTGGGGCAGGCCTCCAGCACTTCCCTCGGAAATGGCACTGCGGAGCGTATGTTTATGATTGCATCCGCTTCCCGTATGCGTTCGATGGTTTCCTGGTTGCTGGCCGGCCGGGTGTCATACCACTCAGAATTGGCGGCCAACTCCCGAGCCCGGGATTCCAGGGGCGTTCCTGCCAGGGCGGGCGGTTCATCATCGGGTACGGCCAGGAGTGTGTACGGCTTGGGGTTAGGCATACTCTTTTCACCTTAACAATTGGGTCCTATGCAGGCCCTTGAGGGGCTATGGTACGGGGTGTGACTGTAAACGCCGGGCTGCCCACCCGGAAATGACGCTGGCCACCACCGAACCCAGCAGCCCCAGTGTCAGGTCTCCCAGGGTATCAATGTAGGCCGTTTCCAGTTCGGGCGATACCCGGATGAAGGCCACATACTCTGCTATCTCCCAGATGATAGCGGTGGTTGCGCCAAAACCGACCACCAGGGCCGCAGAAATCCAGAATCCGTGCCCCAGTCTGGTGACCAGCGCGCCGAAGCCCCCGGACAGCAGGACCCAATTGACCAGGTGGTTAGCGTCGTCCCACCATTCCACGGTGTCATAGAGATCCAGGGAGTTCCCAGCAGTATCAATCAGGAAGGGCAGGGTAATCAGGATGTCGGCGGCAAAGGGGTATTTCGATTGCCTCCGCCAAACTCTCCAGACTACGGGCAGGACCAATATGGCTGCGGGATATGTGACCAGGCGCCAAAAGAAGCCCTTGCCTTCGAACTGCTGAAGACCCGAAAAAGCTCCGAAGACCAGCAGGCAGACAAGGATGAGCTTTAGTAGAACATCAGCCCAGAGTATTGGCGGGTATCTGCTAAACACTTCGTTATGGTGGGAGTCGTCACAGTGTTGCCGGTTACCGGGAAGGACACACCGAGTATCTACTCCTCCAGGCTGTCCGCCAGGATCTCCAGCACGTCCTTCGCCTGCTTGTCCTGGTCTTCTCCCTTAGCCTGGATTCCCTCGGTCATCATCTGCAGGCAGAAGGGACAGGAAACGCCCACCGTGTCGGCGTTGGTTTCCAGGAAGTGGTCGGTACGGGCATGGTTAATGCGCTGGCCCTGGCTTTCCTCTATCCACATATGCCCGCCACCGGCGCCGCAGCAGAACCCACGCTCGCGGCAGCGGGGTTCCATCTCCACCAGTCTCAGGCCAGGGATGGAGCGGGCAATGTTGCGGGGCTGGTCGTAGATGCCGTTGTGGCGGCCCAGGAAGCAGGAGTCATGGTAGGCCATATCCACGTTCATCATCTTGATAGGCTTGACCCTGCCCTGCTGGATGAGTTCATCCACAAACTGGCTGTAGTGCAGCACCTCGTAATCCCCGCCGAACTGGGGGTATTCGTTGCGCATAGTGTTGAAGCAGTGGGGGCAGATGGTGACAATCTTCTTGACGTTGTAGCCGTTGAGCACTTCGATGTTCTGGGCGGCCAGCATCTGGAACAGGTACTCGTTGCCCATGCGGCGGGCCGGGTCGCCGGTGCAGGTTTCCTCGTCGCCCAGAATCGCAAAGTCCACGCCGGCGGCTTTCAGCACTTTCACCATGGAGCGGGCCGTGCCCTGGCTGCGCTGCTCCAGGGCGGCGGTGCAGCCCACCCAGAAGAGAATCTCGGCATCGGGCTTCTCGGCCAGGGTCGGAACATCCAGCCCTTCGGCCCAGTCGGTGCGGGAATACTGGGTGCCCCGCCAGGGGTGGCCGCGCTGCTCCATGCTGAGGAGAGCGTTCATTCCCGTCTCCGGGATTCGGGACTCTTCCAGCACCAGGTTCCGGCGCAGGTCCATGATGGTGGGTATATGTTCCACCACCACGGGGCATTCCTCCATGCAGGCGCCGCAGGAAACGCAGTCCCAGATCATTTGCTCCGGAATGGCATGGTCGATTATCGGCTCAGGCTCCACGTGCTCGGGGTCGCGCGGCCCCTGGTGGCCGATGGTTATCATGTGTTCCTTGATGTTTTCCACGATGTGCATCGGGGACAGGACCTTGCCGGTGGTGTGGGCGGGACAGGCGTCGGTGCATCGCCCACACACCGCGCAGGCGTAGCCGTCCAGCAATTCTTTCCAGGTGAAGTCCTGCACACGAGACGCGCCGAACCGCTCGACGTTCTCGAGGTCCATGGTCGCCATGGTTCCCCGGGGCTCCAGGGACCGGAAGTAGGCGTTCAGGGGCGCGCCCATCATGTGAATGTGCTTGGAAGTGGGGACATATATGCCGAAACCCAGGATGATGCCCAGGTGAACCCACCAGAAAATGGCGTGGAGGGCTTCCGCAGCTCCGGCAGTAACGCCCATGCTGGTAAAAGCGTCGCCCAGCACGCCGCCAACCGGAACGGCGGCTTCCGGACCATGTCCGCCGGATGCGACGTAAAAGGCGTGGACCAGGAGGGTGGCTACCATCAGCCCCGCGGTGAGACCAACCACAATCACCGCGTCGATATTTCGGGTGAGGTCAAAACTGAGGCGGTAGGGTTTGGCCGCCCACCGGCGCGCCAGCATCCACCCCAGGATTGCCAGGATCAGGACCGCATACAGGTCCAGGTATATGCTGTAAACCCTTACGCCGGTTGTCGTAAGCAGGCGCTCGGGGAAGGCATGCCAGATAGAGCCGGCAAAGATGAAGATTAGGTAGCTCAGGGAGAAGGAAAGGAATCCCCAGAAAACGAAGGCATGTCCCAGCCCTGCCAGGTCTATACTGCGACTGCGCGCGTCCAGGGACCCTACCCGCTGCAGCACCTTGCGCTGTCCGACCACAATACTGATTGCGCCGGTCAGTCGCTCCCAGGGCCGGTCAAAGCGGGCAATGCTGCGGCCCTGCCGAATGAGGTGAATAACCCGCTTGTAGGCCAGCCAGCCAGCCAAAGCCTGCGTGAGAACCAGGGCCAGATAAACGCCAGCCCATACGGGGATAATGCCTAAGATATCGCCAGGAGGGACCATGATAGGGGACTCCGGAGGTTGGATTTCGCCATACGATTAAGTGCGAGAATAGTGTAACATACGGGTGCCAGAACATTGCCACATCTCATGGAGAGGAACGAATGGCGGTGCCAAAGTTCAGTGAGTTTTACAGTGCTATTTTGCAGATAGCGTATGAGTCTTCTCAAAGTAAGAGATCAGACCAATTCAAAGAAACTGTATGCCAGCGACTTCGACTGTCCGACAACGAAATAGCGGAGAAGACTTCCTCGGGCATGAAGACGAAAGTGGAAGATCGTACTCGATGGGCCATTTACCACCTGCAGAAGGATGGCTTGTTGGAGAGCCCCTCCAGGGGCCTTTACAGAATCAGTGCCAAGGGAAAAGCGTCTCCACGCCACCAATACCGCACCCAAAACACACCGCAGGCTGAAAAACTGCCAGAGTCCGAAAGCCATCAAATCGAGCCGTGGATTAAGAACCTACCGAAGGAAGTGGATGAATTTGGGTTGCATGATTCCACGCCCGACGAAAAAATGGCTATCCATTATGAAGAGCAACGGGAAAGATTGGCTCAGGAAATTCTCGACATCGTGAAGGGAATCGCGCCCTCTGAATTCGAGAAGTTGGTTGTGGAGTTGTTGAAAGGGATGGGATATGGTGATGGCAAAGTAACTGGCAAGTCAGGGGACGGCGGAATAGATGGCGTTCTCAATCAGGATGCCCTGGGCATGGAAAAGATCTATATTCAAGCCAAGAGGTTTGATTACGCCCAAGTCGGAGAACCTGAAATCCGCAATTTCTCAGGCAGTTTAGATCCTCATGGAGCTAATAAGGGAATATTTATCACAACCTCTTCTTTTTCTGCAAACGCCCGTCGTACGTCTGAGAATATCTCCAGGGGTGGTAAAATCATCCGCCTTATTGAAGGAACGGAACTTGCCCAACTTATGATTCAGCACGGCGTAGGCGTTGTAACCGAAATCACCTACGAAGTAAAGAAACTGGATGCAAACTATTTTGCTGATCTGTAGGGTGGTGCCGTTTCAGTGGCTATTTCGCTCTCATTTCACGGCGATTCTGACCTGGCTATCTAGTATGTTATGGAGAACAGCACTGTAAAACCCACACCCCCCCTAGTCCCCCGCATAGTGGCGGCATTCCGCCCCTACACTGGCCGCATAACCCTGGTGGGGCTGCTGATCCTCGTCACCGCCGGGCTGGGCGTGGTCAATCCAGTCCTGATCCAGGTGGTTTTCGACAACGCCCTCTTCCCCGAGTCGGGCGGCCCCAACATGCGCCTGCTCTGGATTCTGGCCGGGGTAATGGGCGGCATAACCGTGGTGTCCGGCAGCCTGGGAATTGTCCAGACCTACCTGACCAACCTGGTGGGCCAGCGGGTGATGCGCGACCTGCGCGACACCCTGTACCGTCACCTGCAGGGCCTGTCCCTGGGGTTCTTCACCGACACCCGCACCGGCGAAATCCAGTCCCGGGTCGCCGACGACGTGGGCGGTGTGCAGCGCGTCGTAACCAACACCGTCTCCGATGTCCTGTCCAACAGCGTCATCCTCATCAGCACAGTCATTGCGATGCTGGTGCTGTCGTGGGAGTTGACCATCGTTGCGGTGGCTTCGGCCCCGTTCTTCTTTGCCATCAGCCGCTACGTGGGAAGGAAACGACGGGCCATTGCCGCCGAAGCCCAGCGCTCCACCGCCGAGTTGACCGCCATCACCCAGGAAACCCTCTCCATTTCCGGAGTTATGCTGGCCAAGCTGTTCGGCCGGCAGGGCAGTGAAATTGACCGCTTTCATAGTCAGAACCAGCGCCTGTCGGACCTGATTATCCGGCGGCAGATGACGGGCCAGTCCTTCTTTACCCTGATGCAGATTTTCTTCTCCGTGTCCCCCGTTGCCGTGTACCTGCTGGCCGGTTACCTGATCACGGGCGGGGGAATTAACCAGGTCTCGGCCGGCACCATCGTCGCCTTCACCACCCTGCAGAGCCGCCTCTACTTCCCCATCGGACGCCTGCTTGAAGTCTCGGTGGAGTTGCAGGCCTCTCTGGCCTTGTTCGAGCGTATTTTCGGCTACCTGGACATCAAGCCCGAAATAGTAGACGCTCCTGACGCCATTGACTTGCCGCCAGAGCAGGTGGCGGGAACCGTCAGTTTCGATTCGGTGCGAGTGGACTACTCGGTCCACCCGGACGCCGGTCCAGCCGGAAATACAGCCTTTGGGACGACAGGGGTTGGCGGGGACGGGACCACGCACCAGTGGGCCCTGGACGGTGTCACTTTCAATATCAAGGCCGGCCAGTTGGCTGCCTTTGTGGGGCCCAGCGGCGCCGGAAAGACGACCATCTCTTACTTGATCCCCAGGTTGTACGACGCCACCGAAGGCGCCATTTCCATCGACGGCATTGACGTGCGTCAGATCCGGCAGGCTTCCCTGGCCGGGTTGATAGGGTACGTAACCCAGGAAAGCTACCTGTTCCACGCCAGCATTCGGGACAACCTGCTGTACGGGAATCCCCGGGCTACCCAGCAGGAAGTGGAAGCCGCGGCCCGGGCCGCTTACATCCACGACAGGATCGTGGAGTTTCCCGAAGGGTACGACACGGTTGTGGGCGAACGGGGCTACCGGCTCTCCGGCGGGGAACGTCAGCGGCTGGCCATCGCCCGGGTAATACTGCATCAGCCCCGCATACTGATTCTGGATGAGGCCACCTCGGCGCTGGATACGTCCAGCGAGAGGTATGTTCAGTCGGCGCTGAAACCGTTGATGCGAGGACGTACGACGGTGGCCATCGCCCACCGCCTTTCAACCATATTGGCAGCTGACGTAATCTACGTAATCGACCACGGCCAAATAATGGAACGGGGGTCTCACCTGGAACTCTTGGCCCGGGGCGGCCTGTATTCCCACCTGTACGAAGAGCAGTTTGAGGGTGGCGACGTCGAATGCTACTGCGAGGACGGGGTGGTAATGAGCGATGGAGAGATAGTGGGCGCCGGGGCCCCTGCAACGCTGTCAAATTAACAAACCCCGGGAGCATCCGCTGCAACCGGGGTTGATTGTATGGATTGCCTTCTCGCTGTACGAATGACGGGCCTGGCGAGGATAAAGCCCGAGTCCCCTAACCCTTAACCCTGGGGATAACTTCTCGGCCCATCAGTTCAATCTGCTGCAGGGTGGCCTCCTGGGACATTCCTGGCCATTGCATTCTGAAGATCATGTAGTTGACCCCCAGGTCCTGCTCGTAACGCTGAATCTCCGAGACTACGTCGTCCGGGGACCCCAGCAGGAACCGGTCGCGGGCCAGGTCCTGGTAGGGGACGGAGAAACTCTCTTCTCCAGGCAGCGCTTTGTCCTGTCCCCAGGCCGCGTAGGCGGCATACTTCGGAGCCAGCCAGGGTTCGCTCTCCACGTAAGCGGTCTCCCGGTCCTGGGCCACGTACAATTCCCGCATCATTGGCAGCGATTCCGGGGTGGGCTGTCCTGCCCGTTCCAGGGCTGCCTGGTAACCCTTCCACTGCTCAGATACCATCTGGACGGTGGCGTGCGGATTTACCAGCCACGGGTAGCCCCACCGCGCGGCGCGGCGAATGGCCACGTCATTGTTGGCAGCCACCCATATGGGAGGGTGAGGTTTCTGCACCGGCTTGGTGGATGGCGACACCCGGGGGACGTTGTAGTACTGGCCGGAGAACTCCACCTCTTCCTGCGTCCACATAAGCTTGATAACTTCCAGCGCCTCCCGCAGGCGTGATACCCGCTCTCCGCGCTCCACGCCGAAGGCCGTGTATTCCTCGTCCCGGTAGCCCAGCCCCACACCGAATATAAAGCGTCCGCCGCAGATGGCGTCCATGGTGGCAATGCTTTCCGCCAGTTCCACCGGGTTGTGCAGGGGCACCAGGATTACCGTGGCGGCCACCTCCATTTCACCGGCCTCGGCGGCCAGGCGGGCCAGTAACGGGAGGCTGGAACTCATCTGGTAAGGAGCGGCCAGGTAATGCTGACCCGTGCAGATCATGTCGAAGCCGGCTTCCTTGGCCGCCCGGACCTGCTCAACGCTCTCCTGTATTTTCTGGGGAAACGACTCCCCGGGAAGGTACTGGTTGGTGACAAAAAATCCGAGCTTCATAATTGGCCTGATTCCCCCGTTTTCATTCTTTCCATTGACCGATATTCGGCTAGTTCGCTCAGTATTCTAAAGGGACTCAGTTCCTGGCACAATCGGGACTTGAGAGAATTTAGTAAGGTTTATTTATGCATTTTTTACTAATTATTTGCCAAACCCGGTTGTGGAACCCCGGCCCTTGAGATAAAGTTATGTAAATTGGGGGAAAGGGGATAGGGATGAAGATTGCCAGATTCCGCGCCGGAAGCCGTACTGCCAACGGAGTAGTCGTCGGTGAGGAGATTGCCGAAATCCGGGGGAGTATCTATACCAGCTTCAGAGTTACTGACACACGTCACTCGCTGGCCGATGTGAAGCTGCTGCCTCCTACAGACCCCGCCGAATTGTGGGGGCCGGGGCTTAACTTCGTTGACCACCTGGAATATGCCGGTTCGGTTTTTGGCCAGGGTGCGATGGCAGTTCCGGAGCGTCCCCAGCCCTGGCGCAAGGGACGAAACGCCCTGACCGGCGTAAACGACCCCATCATCATTCCCAAGGACACCGCCGGCGAAGTCCACTACGAAGGCGAGGCGGTGGCGGTTATCGGCAAGGTGTGCCGCCGGATTCCCACGGAAAGAGCTTCCCAATACATTCTCGGCTACTCTTGCGGCAATGACGTCAGCGAGCGCACCTGGCAAAAGGACGACTGGACCTTCTGGCGGGCCAAGGGCGCCGACACCTTCGCCCCGGTGGGACCCTGGATTGAGACTGAACTGGACCCCCAGGCCCTGGACCTGCTGGTCAGGATCAATGGGGAAGAGGTGCAGCGGTGCAACACCTCGGATATGCTCTTCTCCTTCGCGGAGATAGTCAGCTATATCAGCCAGCACGTAACCCTGCGCCCTGGCGACCTGGTCTTCTCGGGTGCGACGGGCGTCACCCGTGCCATAGTGCCCGGGGACGTGGTGGAGGTTGACATACCTGGTATTGGTGTCCTGACCAACCCGGTCATCACCGAATTTGAGGCGGGCGAGGGCTAAGCGACTCTCTCAACAATCCTTCCCCCTTGACGGGGGAAGGTTGGCTTTGCGGAAAAAGCCGCTTCTGATGAATAAGTAGCCAAAGCGATGAAGAAGTGCCAAATGAATCCCCCACCTGGTCTGGGTTGAGCCTTCGCTAATAGGAGAAGGTATACGATGAGTGTGCAGGAATTTGTCGCCAGATGGGAAGACGAAACTGACTTTTTGAAGTTTCTTGTTCTTATTGCTCTCAAAACAGATTTTAGAGATTGGGAGAGTTGGGACGACGCCACACAATCCATACTAGCCCCGCTCCGTCGCATAAAGGATATTTATGGGATAGATGCCATCCTGGATGCAAAAGAATTGGGGCTGGGTACTCATTGGAACCAATCCACTTTGCAAGTAGAAGGTTTGAACGCTCCACTAGTGGTTACCGCAGTTTCCGAATATACGACCCCATCGCAAAGCCAGTAAAAGGGGAGCTTGCAAAGGCAGTGGCCCAAGCACGGCAAAGAAAGGTCCGCCCATACGTTTAATGCAAAAGTCGCCTAAAATGGCGACTTTTTCCGCAAGACCGGGGAAGGTTAGAATGGGTGGGAAAAGCAATCGCTTTTGCTGTCGCCTTTTGCCCAGTGCTCTGCCTTGAATAATTTTGAGATAGTTTCCAAGTACTGGACCGCTCCCACCAAGGCATCCCCGGCCGACTACAGGCGCTATCGCACCGCCTCATGGGCTCCAGCCCTGTCGGCAGGCGTAAGCCCGTCGTAGAAACGGCTCCCCTATTCCCTGGCTTCCTCCACCGGTTCGCCTGCTCCCTCGGCGGCGGCCTGCGGCAGGGAAGGTTTGCGGGCCAGGGCAAACATGAAGGCGCTGATTACGAACGTTGGCGCAAAGGTCATCAGCACAATCTCGTAGCTGCCCGTACTGTCCCTGATCCACCCGGCGTAAATGGGCGCAATAAACATGCCGATGTTGTGGAAGATGCTCATTGCCCCCATCAGGCTGGCGAAGCGGTTCCGGCCAAAGTAGTCTCCCACCATTATCCAGTTGACCGAAGTAATCCCTTCCACTATGGCCAGCCCCAGGATGAAGACAATCAGCGCCCACCACTGGGGCAGCAGCCACAGTCCCACCAGGCCTATGGCCCCGAGATTCATTCCGTAGAAGAGCAGCTTGCGTGGAGAAAGCCGTCCTCCGGCCACGCCCAGCAGGAACCGCAGGGGGATGGCCATGAAGAACATTACCGACGCCGACAGGGTGGCCATGTCTTCGCTTAAGCCCTTCCACACCATCAGCGGGAACAGGTGAATAATGATGGAGTTGGTGGCGGAAACCCGGGTAATTACGCCAATCAGGATGAACCAGAAGGCCTGGGTGCGCAACGCCTGCCGTACCGTAAAGTTCTGCTCTTCGCCGCTGCCTCGGGCCGCCGGCTGATGGTGTCCACCGCCCCGCGAGGCACGGGCGGCGGAAGCGGCTCCTGCGGGTGGGTCACCGTCGGGCCGCAGTCCCATGTCTTCAGGACGGCTCCGGATGACATAGGCCACCGGCAACGTAAGGATGACGATAAACAGGCCGATCAGGAAAACCGTTGGCCGCCAGCCCAGGGTAACAACTCCCAGGTGAAGCAGGGGGACAACTATGGCCCCCCCGCCGGCAAATGCGGTCATCAGGGTGGAAAGGGCCACCGCCTTGCGGCGAATAAACCACTGATTTACCGTGGCCATCAGGGTCTGGCCCAAGCCGGCCGTCTTTCCCACCGATACCACGCCGACAAAGAGGAAAACAAGCTGCCAGTATTCCCGGGCGAAGGCGAGAAGCATCAATCCGATGCCCGCCGTCAGCCCGCCGAAAAGTATCATGGGCCTGGAGCCGAACTTGTCCACCAGCCAGCCCACCAGGGGAGCCCCCAGCCCTCCCTCGGCCCGGGCCAGGCTGAAGACCAGGGACATGGCGGCGTAGGAAATTCCCAGGTCGGCGCGGATGGGTTCAAAAAAGCGGGGGAAGCCGGTTGAGATGGCCCCGTTGCCGAACATTCCCTGAAGGCAAGCCACGGCCACCACGTACCAGCCATAAAAAAAGCGGCCCTGCCGCCGCTGGGTAGTGCCCGTTTGTCCAGGAGTTGTGGTTTCGGGTTCGGTCGGGGTGGCGCTCATTTCAACCGCCCAATATTATCCTAGGCACAAATACTTGGTCAAGCGGAGTATCAATATTATCTATGGTCAGACACGCTCCAATTACGCAATAGATATTTGGCTCACCAAGCGGTTAAGGTAGAAGTGCTAAAGTGCA
Source organism: SAR202 cluster bacterium bin22 (assembly GCA_002238505.1). GTDB lineage: Bacteria > Chloroflexota > Dehalococcoidia > Lucifugimonadales > UBA3495 > Bin22. The sequence goes on from MPMM01000004.1 coordinate 184,830, forward strand.
TCAAAATTCTAAAGTGGATTGTGCGTATGTCCGATCAGTTTGAATTCTTGTCCGATTTTCTCACTAACCGAATGAGTATGTCTCACATTTATCAGCCGGTAATGTTAAAGCATTTGCTGGAGAGCGGCGGCCAAAGCAATGTGACTGACATTGCTAAGGCAATTCTGGTTCATGACCATACCCAGATTGAATACTATGAGGCAATAACTAAGCGGTACCCTAGCAGAGTTCTCCAGGCAAGGAAAATTACTGAGCGGGTCAAAAATGAGTGCAGGATTGCGGGTTTTGACGATCTGGAAGAAAGCGAAGTCGCTGCGCTGATACAAATCTGTTCGGCAAAACTGAAGGAATATTTGCAAAGGAAGAAGTCTAGCCCCTGGCAGCACCGGAAGAAGTCATCCGGCAACATTCCAGGATCGGTCAAGTTCGAAGTCTTGAAAAACGCAAGACATCGTTGCCAGTTGTGTGGCATATCGGCTGACCAAAAGGCGCTGGAACCTGACCACATAATTCCCAGAGAACGGGGAGGAAGCGACGACATAACCAATTTGCAGGCGCTTTGCTATAGCTGCAATTCTATGAAGCGGGATAGGGACGACACCGACTTCCGAAATATTGAGGAGGAGTACAGTGCGAGAAAAGATGGCTGCCCATTCTGTGTTCCAGATGACGGCACTGTGTTAAAGCAAGAGAGACTTGCCTACTCTATTCTTGGTGACGAGCCCAATCCTGATCACATTTTGATTGTGCCAAGGCGGCACATCGAAAACTATTTCGGCCTTTACCAGCCGGAATTAAACACCATACAGAGACTCCTTAACACTACTCAAACAGAACTTAAGCAATTAGAAGAGCCCGTAGTGGGCTTCGAAGTAACATTTCAGGCGAGTACGACTAAAGGCGAATCTCAGGAGCACGCTCATCTGAATATGTTTGTCAAGAGAAACAGCTAGATTGCCTCAAGTGCGCCGAGGGCATATTGTTGACGCCGCTGGCAACCGCGGAAGATACCAGGATGGTATCTGGTAGCCAATCCCATACCCCTGTGCCAAAATACGGCCATGCCGGGGCCTCCTTACGAATCTACATTGCTTGAATCGACCCTCCGCAAGGACAGGTACATTGTCCTTGGCGGCCTGACGGTCCTTGCCCTGCTGGCTTGGGCTTACCTGGTCTATCTGGCCAGGGGCATGAATGAAATGTCCGGCATGGAAATGTCCGGAGCGGGAATGATGATGTCCTGGGGCCCCATTGACTTCCTGCTGATGTTTGCCATGTGGTCGGTGATGATGGTGGGAATGATGGTTCCTTCCGCCACCCCCATGATACTGGCCTTCGCCAGCATCAACCGCCGCCGCCGCCAGGCTGGCAACTATTACGTCCCCACCGGTGTGTTCTTGGCCGGGTATCTGGCGGTGTGGGCAGGATTCTCGGGAATCACCACCCTTGCCCAGTGGGGGCTGCAATCGGCCTCGCTTCTCTCCCCCATGATGGCCAGCGCCAGCCCCTTCCTCGGCGGTATCCTCTTGCTTTCCGCCGGCGCGTTCCAGCTTAGTCCGCTCAAGAATGCCTGCCTCCGACGCTGCCGAACTCCCATAAGTTTCATAACTAACGACTGGCGCGAAGGGCATCGGGGAGCATTGCAAATGGGTCTTCATCACGGCGCGTATTGCCTGGGCTGCTGCTGGGCGCTGATGGGCCTGCTGTTCCTGCTGGGCGTGATGAACCTGCTTTGGATTGCAGCCCTCGCGGCATTTGTTCTGGTGGAAAAGGTAGTTCCTGCGGGAATCTGGGTGGGCCGCCTGACCGGAGTGGCGTTGCTGGGCTGGGGAATCTGGCTGCTGGCCTCAACCTACTGGTCATAACGAGGTAAAGACGCGACCATAGATGTACAGTAAATTGGCAATGGCAACCTTGGTGCGGAGTGAAAGCAGCGCCCTTTGCCTGGATTTGGGAGAACGAGATGACGAGCCGAGCCGATACCCACGATCTTGACAAGCTGCGCCGCTGGCAGCAGGACCTGGAAGACAGCGCCGCGGATGCTCCGCCGGTATTTGCCGTCTTCCTGGTTGATGGTGGGGACAGGACCGCCCACGACGTTTTCCGCGCCTTCCGCGCGGGTTTCGAGGAGTGCAGCCTGGGGTTTGCCCACCTGGTCATATTCGGACAGCACGGCGTTTCTGAAACCGCCACGAAACTCAGGGACAGGTTTGGGTTGAAGGCAGATACCCGTCCCCAACTGGTCCTGTATTCGGGAGAGGGAAGTCAACCGCAGATTCTGACTCTTCCAGCAGGAGAGGGCAGCGCTCTCGATGACTGCATCGAGAAAGCCTGGCGCCGCGCCCTGGAACAGGCGATAGAGGTAGTCGGCGCCGCCCCCGGGGAAAAGGGTGAGCCCCTGGGGACTTTGAAGGCCATCTGCGCAGAACTATTGAGCGCGGAATAGCGGGCAGATTTAAGGGAGTAAATTATGGAACTGGCAGTGTTGTTCGGCGGCCTGATTCTGGGTCTGGCAGTCGGCGTTCTGGCGGGCTGGGTTTGGCGCGCCGGTAAGGCTGGCCGCGAATCGGCCGAGCGTCAGGCGGAAATCGCAAGGTTGCAGGGTCAGTTGGAACAGGCGGCCACCACGCAGCAACTCCTGGAAACGGCCAGGACGCAGTTCAGCGAGACCGCCAGGCTGACCGCTGCCGAGGCGCTGCAGGGCAATAACGACCAGTTCCTCAAGCTGGCCAACGAGAATCTTGGGAAGACGCTGGAGACTGCCAGCCGGGAGTTGCAGCAACGACACCAGCAATTCCAGGAATTGGTAAAACCCCTGGCGGAAAACTACGGCAAGCTGAACCCCCAGATTGAGTCCCTGGTGCAGCAGAGCCAGTCCCTGGCCGTGGAAACGGGTAAGCTGTCTTCCGCCTTGACCGACAACCGCCAGGCTGGCCAGTGGGGCGAAGTGCAGCTGCGGCGGGTGGTTGACCTGGCCGGAATGACCGAATATTGCGACTTTTCCGAGCAGGAGTCCCAGGGCTCTGTCCAAAGCCGACCGGACCTGGTGGTGAGATTGCCCGAGCGGCGCGCCATTGTGGTTGACGCCAAGGCCTCCACCCTGGCCTACATGGAAGCCCAACAGTCGGAAGATCCGGCCGCTGCTGATGAGGCATGGAACCGCCACGCCCAGGCCTTGCGCCGTCAGGTGGACGATCTTGGCAGCAAGAGGTACGGCGCGTCCGTGGATGGGTCACTGGACTTCGTGGTGATGTTCGTGCCCGGGGACCAGTTTCTGGCGGCGGCCCTGGGCGCCAACCCTGGGTTGATCGAATACGCCATGGGAAAGCGGGTTGCCATCGCTACCCCCGCGTCCCTCATATCCCTGCTCTGGGCCGTAGCCAACGGCTGGCAGCAGTTCCGCCTGGCTGAAGACGCAGCCCGCATCAAGGAGGTGGGCGAGGAAATGTACAAGCGCCTGGTCACCTTCATGAATTACTATTCCAGGGTTGGCAAGGGCCTGGAATCGGCCGTCGGGGCTTACAATCAGTCGGTGGGTTCCTTTGACCAGCGCCTCGCTCCCCAGGGCCGACGGTTCGCTGATATGGTAGTCGGAAGTAACGCCGAACTGCCCATGCCCTCCGCCCTTGACGAATTGCCCAGGGTGTCCGCCTATGCTGGCGAGGACGACGCTGAAGCCGGTTTGAGCAACGTGGCGGCGGACAACTAGCAGGGTCTGTCGATTATTGTTGTAGAGACTCTTCCTCCGTTCGCCCTGAGCCCGTCGAAGGGCCGCCCGGAATGGTTCTCCAAGCTCACCACGAACGGACTCGAGGAGTTGCTACCTCAGCCGCAGCCGACGACAACTAGCCTCCCGGCTTGCACGCCTGCAACCCCAATGCTACCATTACCCCTAAGCTACAAACGGAGGTACAGACATGGCTCTCATTTCTAATCTGGGGCACGTCGGTATAATCTGCGACGACTTCCTGAAGATGCGCGACTTCTACACGCGAGTCCTTGGCCTGACCGTTAGCGACGAGGACCCCGACCGGGGCAGTTGCTTCCTCAGCGCCGACCCCGAGAACGAACACCACGAACTCAACCTGGGCCAGGCCAACGAAAACCGGCCTCGCACCCAGAACGTGGGACAGGTATCCTTCATCGTTCCCAACATGGAAGCGCTGCGGGAACTGGACCGCCGCTTCAAGGCGGAGGGCACGACCATCCTGCGTACCGTCACCCACGGTATTTCCAACAGCATTTACTTTGAAGACCCTGAAGGCAACGTGGGCGAGGTCTATTACAAAACTGGCTACGTGGTCAAGCAGGGCTTCAGCCGCCCCATCGACCTGGAAGCCCAGTCCGATGACGAAATAATGTCCTTCGCCCAGAGCTTCGAAGCCACCGAGGGCCCCTTCCAGGGCGCAAAGCTTCCCGTGGGCAGCGCAGACTAATTCCACTCCCGGGACAGTTAACCAGCATGGTAGGGGCGGGGTTCATACCCGCCCCTACGGCATTGGTACCTGCTGAAGTCGGACAATACCGCAGTGCGCAGGGTGACGGGCGGCCACATCTGGCCATTGCATCAACTCCCGGCGCAGTCCCTTCCCCCTCGACGTGGGAAGGTTAGAGCCTGTCCTGAGCCTGCCGCAGGAATGGGGGTGATCCCTTCCCCCTCGACGGTGGAAGGTTAGAGCCTGTCCTGAGCCTGCCGCAGGAATGGGGGTAAAAAGCAATCTCTTTTGCTGTCGCATTTTGCCCAATGCTCTGCCCCGAATAATTTTGAGATAGTTTCCTGGCTCTGGCAGTCGCTGCCTGGAAAAATAGCATTCTCGTTTGAGTAAAACACCGTGGGAGGTTGGCCATGGTACTGGACGTTTCCACCGCCGCCGGCGCAATGACCGGCGATCGCTACATCGAAAGTCTCCGCGACAACCGGGAGGTCTGGCTGGACGGTGAGCGTGTGCCCAGCGTCCCCGACCATCCCGCCTTTCGGGGCATGGTCAACGAACTGGCCCGCATTTACGACCTCCAGGACTCGGACGAGTTTCGAGACCAGATGACTTTCGTTTCCCCGGAAACGGGCAACCGTTGCAGCTACTCCTGGCTGTTGCCCCGCTCGTCCGAGGACCTGAAGCTCAAGAGGCGCAACAGCGAAATCTGGAACGAGCAGAGCTGGGGCCAGTTGGGTCGCAGCCCCGACATCCTTGCTCCCCACATCACGGCTCTCTATGCCATCCGAGATTCCCTGGGGTCGGTCAAGCACCCCCGGTGCGCCTTCGGCGAAAATATCGCCAACTACCACCGCTACTGCCAGGAAAACGACCTGTTCCTCACCCATGCCCTGGGCGACCCCCAGGTGGACCGCAGTCAGCAACCCCAGAACGAGCAGCGAAATATCATTGAAGAAGAACTGGCCCTCCACGTGGTCGAAGAGACCAGCGAGGGAGTCATAATTACCGGCGCCAAACAGCTTGCCACCGCCGCGCCCATCAGCAACGAGTGCTATGTGTCCCTCTCCGCCACCTTCCTGCGGCGTTCCGACCCCAAGTGCGTCCTGGCCTTCTCCATACCCACCAACTCGCCAGGTATGAAAATTCTCTGCCGGGAACCCGTTTCCTACGGATACGGCGGTTTCGGCCATCCCCTGGGGCTGAACTACGACGAGCAGGATGCCATGCTCTTCTTTGAAGAAGTGCTGGTTCCCTGGGACCGCATCTTCATGCTGTACGACTCGTCGCCCCTGCTGGCCCAACTGACCCGCCGTGCCTATTTCCAGGGCTGGCCCAACCTCGTGCGCATACATCACCGAATGCAGTTGATGACTGCCGTGGCAACCCTCATTGCGGAGGCCATTGGAGTTATCGAGTACCGGGAGGTTTCCGCCAAGCTGGGCGAGATGGCAACCTGCACCGAAATGTGGCGCCACTCCATGGACGGTATCGAACACAATGCCTTTCTTACCGATGATGGCCTGATGTCCCTGGGCGACATGAACGCCATGAATATCTTCTTTTCCCAGATGTCGTCTCGAATGGTGGAGTTGCTGCGGGAGATAGCCGGTTCCGGCATCATCATGCAGCCCTCCGAGAAAGACCTGGCGAACCCTGACCTGCGTGGGTACCTGGACAAGTACATGCGGGGCAAAGGCGTGGACGTGGAGTACAAGTCCCGCCTGTTCCGACTGGCCCACGATCTGGCCGTTTCCTCCTTCGGGATGCGGCAGGAAATCTACGAATACTGGCATGGCGGTGACCCCAATCGCAATCGAATAAATCTCCTTCGCAACTATGATCAGGACGGCGTCACCGAGCGAATAAAGGACATGCTCTCCCGTCCCCTGGCTAACGAGGGCTGATTTCTCCAGGCAGGAAAACAGGCTGAGCATGGGAAGTAGTTGGCGGCGGCAGCCGGGGTCACTTCAACAACCCTGCCCCTTACCCTGTATGCGGAACCGGGTTGGGGTACTGGGCAAGAGCGCTATTGAAATACGCTAGGGGGCATCGTCAAAAGCCGAGTCTCGTCACTCTGGCGAAAGCCGGAATCCAGAAACGTCTTAATTGCGGGTGATAACCTCCGCGATGTAACAAGGCTTTGTATCGCAGCGTATTTGCACCCAATCACCAGCCGGCAGGAAAGGCTAATTTGACGACACCCCCTGGGTCGAGCCTTTCGGCAGGCTCATAGAGCAACCTGTTCTCGCTCAAGGGGCCTGTGCAACCTGTCAACAAGCTAAAGCGTGCTTGCCCTCGGTTGGGGTGGGCGTAGTTTGTCCCTGAATGGTGGCGGATGATATACTCGATTCCGCAAAATCTCTGACGGGTTCGGGGCATTTTTTACTGATATGGGCGAAATTTTCAATATCCTGACTGTTCCTCTCTCGCTGTTCCAGGCTGGCGCGGGCGAAATTAGCGAAATCCTCATCGTACTCCTTATCCAGGTTGCCATAATTCTTGCCGCTGCCAAGATCGCCGGAGAACTGGCGACCCGATTCCTGAAAATTCCGGCGGTGCTGGCAGAACTGGGCGTTGGCGTAGCCATCGGACCTTTCGCCCTGGGCGGCATGTCGTTTTTTGGCGTAGGGCCGCTCTTTCCCGTACCCATCGTTGACGGCAAGCCGGCCCTGATCCCCGTTGGCAACGAACTCTTTGCCCTGGCCCAGATTGGTTCAGTGGTCCTCCTCTTCGCCATAGGCCTGGAAACCAACCTTCGACAATTCCTCAAGTACGCCGGCCCTGCCACTGCCGTGGCCCTTGGCGGTGTGCTTCTTCCCTTCGCCCTGGGCGTCAGCGCCACCGTCTTGTTCGGTTTCGACGGCGGTGGCGGGTGGACCTCGCCCCAGGCGCTGTTTATGGGCGCCATTCTGACCGCGACTTCCGTGGGCATTACGGCCCGTGTATTGGCCGACCTCCACCGTCTTGACGATCCCGAGGGCGTGACAATCATCGCCGCTGCGGTGGTGGACGATGTCCTTGGAATCATGGTGTTGACCGTGGTTGTAGGAATCAGCACAGTGGACGACTTCACCCTGGGGACGCTGGGCTGGATCAGCTTCAAGGCCATTGGCTTCTGGCTGGCCCTGACGGTCGTCGGCATTCTTATTGCCCCTTACCTGGAGAAAGTCCTCGAGAAGTTCAGTTCCACCAGCGCGCTGATGTGCATTCCGCTGGCTCTGGCTCTGCTGGCCGCTGGCCTGGCGGAATACTTCGGCCTGGCTTTCATCATCGGGGCCTTCTCCATTGGCCTGGCCCTGTCCACCACCCGTCTGGGGCACCTGGTCGAGGCGGCCATGCTGGGGATAGTGGACTTCCTTGTGCCCGTATTCTTTGTGGTCATGGGCATGCTGGTGGATGTTCCCGCCATGCAGTCCGGCATCGTTTTCGGGCTGGTAATATCGGTGCTGGCCATTTTCTCCAAGGTGGTAGGCTCCGGCGGTCCTGCCCTGGCGAGCGGTTTTAACATGCGGGGAAGCGCCCGCATCGGCGTGGGCATGATGCCCCGCGGCGAGGTAGCCCTCATCATCGCCGGTATTGGCCTGTCCGCTGGAATCATCGGCCAGGACCTGTTCGGCGTCAGCATTCTGATGACGGTACTTACCACCCTCATTGCCCCGACCATCCTGGTCCCCCTGTTCCGTTCCGGCGGCAGCGGTGTCCGGCGGATTGCCAGGGAAGAGCAGGAACAGGCCACTGCCATCGCGGAAGGCGCGGAAGACTAGGCAGCGCCGTCAAGAGCCGAGTTTCGTCTTTCCGGCGAAAGGCGGAATCCAGAGCCGTCGTAAGAAAGGGTAATGTGCTCAGCGATATACCGGGACTCTGGTATATCGCCTGTTTACACCCGATACCCAACCAGCAGGAAGGACTAAATTGACGACAACCCCTGGGCAGCGCTGAAGTCTATCAGGAGCCTGGGCAGCCCAATGTTGCGCCCGGCTCACCGGGATTTGGATTCAGGCAAGGAGTAAACAGGAAATGATAGGTGTTCTCACCCACCACTGGGCCAAGGCTGACAAGGTAGAAGAGGCTAAAAAACTGCTGGATGGCAACGGCGAGGCCCAGAGCAGGGCCCCCGGGTTCGGCGCCAGGGAAACCCTTTATTCCTTCACCGACCCCACCAAGATTACCACCCTGGTAACGTGGGACAGCAACGAGATTTACGACGCCTGGCGCGCCAGCCCCGAGCGGGCCGTGGCCATGGCCGGCGCTGAGGACCTCTGGTCCCAGCCCCCCGAATCGGAACGATTTGATGTAGCCTGACCGGCGCCCTCATTAATTGCGGGTTCGGACGGACGGACATAGCAGGGCCGTGGTGAAAGGGCATCGCCGAGGGAGAGGATGTCTCCCAGAGAGGAACCGCCAGCCCGCCGGCTCAAGCCGGGAGAGCGAGCCCTATGCCAGAACGCCTTCCAGCCCGCCGTCCAGGTGTTTTTCCGCCAGCATGGTGAACTTGTCCACCTTGTGGTCGCTGTAAGCATTGGCCAGCCCCAGCAGGCTTCCCAGCGACTCGGCGACGTCCAGGGTGCCGCCTTCTACCAGCAGCAGTGACGCGTCCCTCTTTTGCGCCTCCACCCTGATGTACTCCGTGGGCTCTTCCCCGCCCGTAAGCACCAGGAATCCGGTATCGGACATCAGGCTGGCCATCTGAATGTCGGGTCTCTGCGCCCGGGTGATCACCGCCTGGTTGGCGTAACGCCCAAAGTAGTTGGGGCCCGAATCCATAATATTCCCGCCGATGAGGAACCGGTCAATCCACCGCTTCGGGTCCACTGGTTCCTGCACCCACTCCCCCTCCAGGAACTTCGCCACCTGTTCCAGGGTAAAGGACAGCATTTCCCGGTCTTCCGGTATGGCCCCCAGGACAGGCAAGCCCCTGCTCTTTAGCGGGGCGACCAGCAGGTTTTCTACTTCTGTACGCCGGTGGCGGACCACGTTATTGATGACGACTCCGGACAGCCCGGCGCCGTACCGTTCGCACTCCTCGGACACAAGCTCTACCGCACCTGCCAGGTCCTGTCCCCCCGAGTGGGAATGTACCAGCAAAGCAGGCTGACCCGGGGGCAGCGCCGGAGCCTGCCACTCGACCAGAACCGTGTCGAAGGCCGCCTCCATTGCAGCAATAGCGTCGGCAACTTCCCTGGTTCGAGCTTCTGACATCCTGGTTGGAAGCTCGGTGACATCAACTGGCTGCGGCAATGGGGAAGGTACGCCTGCCTGGGGTGAACCCAGTGACTCCAGCATTCCCGCAACGAAACCCCGGTCGGGGTCATCCCCCGGGTTGGTGGACAATGGCTTGTAATAGGCCACCCGTTTTCCCGCTCCCGCCAGGCGGCGGGCCAGGGCTCCCGCCAGGCAAGTCTTGCCCGAACCGGGCCGGGTGGAAACAATGTTAAGTGTAGCCAATGCCGCTTCCCTCGTCTTTCGTACTGCTGCAGAAATTTTATCATAGCCGGAAGCTGGCATTCTTGACCTCTTCGCGACAGAGTGGCGCCGGTACCCCTGTGTTAGAATTGGGCAAACTCAAACTGCCCCTGATAACGGAGTCTTTATATGGTTTCCATAGCCTGGGAAAAGGTCACCCTCTCCAATGGGTTGGACGTAATTCTTCACGAAGATCACTCGATACCCCTGGCATCCGTAAACGTCTGGTACCACGTTGGTTCCAAGAACGAAGTTCCTGGCCGTACCGGCTTCGCCCACCTGTTTGAGCATGTTATGTTCGAGGGTTCCGGCCACCATAACAGCAGCCACTTCGAGCCCCTGCAGAAGGTGGGCGCCAACCTCAACGGTTCCACCAATTCCGACCGCACCAACTACTGGGAAGATGTCCCGTCCAATTACCTGGAACTGGCCCTGTGGCTCGAGTCCGACCGCATGGGATTCTTGCTGGACGCCCTGGACCAGCAGCGGTTTGAGGTCCAGCGCGATGTGGTGAAGAACGAGCGCCGCCAGAGCTACGAGAATCGGCCCTACGGGATGGCCCAGTGGAATATCCAGGAGGCGGTGTTTCCCTTGCCTCACCCCTACCACTGGATGACCATTGGCTCCCAGGAAGACCTGGATGCGGCAAGCCTGGACGACATCAAGGACTTTTTCCGCCGTTTCTATTCACCCTCCAACGCCAGCCTGTCCATTGCCGGCGACATCAAGCGGGATGAGACTCTGGAAATGGTGAACCGCTACTTTGGAGATCTGCCCCCCGGGCCGCCGGTGCGCCGCATCGGGCGCTTTGACTCGGGCCTCGGTGGCCGCGTGGAACTGGAAATGCGGGACCGGGTTTCCCTGCCCCGACTGTACATCGTATGGCCCGCCCTGCCCGATAACGACCCCGATGAGGGCGCTCTGGAGATGTTGCGTGCCGTGCTGGCCGATGGCCAAAGCTCTCGCCTGTATCGCTCCCTGGTTTACGAAAAGCAGATTGCCCAGAGCGTGGGCGTGCGCAACCACTCGGCGGAGATTGCCGGTCAGTTCATAATCGAGGTGACTGCTGCCGCCGGCCACTCGCTGGAAGAGGTGGAGGCGGCCGTCGATGCCGAGATTGACCGCATCTGGCGGGAGCCTCCTGCCGAAGAGGAATTGCAGCGGGCGCGAAACCGCCTGGAAAGCTCCCACTTCCGCCAGTTGGCCCGCATCGGCGGGTTTGGCGGCCGGGCCGACGTCCTCAACTACTATAACGTCCTCTACGGCGACCCCGATATGATCAACACCGGTCTGGATAAGTACCTGGCCGTGCAGCGGGAGGACATCCTCCGGGTAGGTCCCAGAATTCTCGACCAGCGCCAGGTGCGCATGAAGGTGCTGCCCGAAGCCCCGCTGCAGGCAGCATCCACCACCGGCCTGGACCGCACGGTAATGCCGGATGCCGCGGACGAACCGGCATTTGTGCCTCCGGTTCCGGTCCACCGCGAACTGTCCAATGGGTTGAAGGTAACCGTGGTCGAAAAGCGCAGTCTCCCCATAGTGTCCTTCGCCCTCATATTCAAGGCGGGCGCAGTGACGGATCCTCCTGGCAAGCCTGGCCTGTCCCTATTCACGTCCCAGATGCTGCCCGAAGGGACTTCATCCCGCTCCAGTCAGGACATCGCCAACGCCTTTGAATTCATCGGGGCAAGGCTCTCGACGGAGACCCGGAAGGAAATCAGCCTGCTCTCCACGGAGACCTTGGGGAAACACTGGACTACCGCGCTGGAACTGATGGCCGATGTGGCCCGCAACGCTACCTTCCCCGAACACGAGGTTGAGCGAATCCGGAGGGAACACCTGACTGACATTCGCCGGGGCAAGGATGATCCCACCTTCGTGGCGGAGCGCATCATCCCCGGGCTGGTATTTGGTCGGGAATCCCGTTACGGCCATCCATCCATGGGGACCGAAGAGTCGGTGGAAGCCTTCAGCGTGGCAGACCTGCAGAGCTACTTTGAAGCTTATTACCGGCCTGCAATGGCGAACCTGGTGGTAGTGGGCGACATTTCCCTGGACGAAGTTATGGCCGAGGCCGAAAAAGCCTTTGGTGACTGGCGGGACGTTGGCGCAAGCGCCGAATCTGCCAACGGCAGCTCCACCGGGCAGGAATCGGGGGTTGAGTCCACTACGATCTATCTCGTGGACAAGCCCGGAGCAGCCCAGTCTGTAATCAGGGCCGGCCACGACACTGTGCCTCGCAGCCATTCGGACTTTGGTCCATTGACCCTGCTTAACTTCTGCTTTGGGGGTCAATTCTCTGCCCGCCTTAACCAGAATCTCCGGCAGGACAAGGGTTACAGCTACGGCTTCAATTCAGGCATTTCCTGGTTCCAGGAGCCTTCGCTCCTGGTGGCCGGTGGCAGCGTTCAGACCGCCGTCACCAAAGAGTCCGTGGAAGAGACTCTCAAGGAATTCAGGGAAGTCCACTTGGACCGCCCGGTGACCGAAGAGGAACTGGAAGACGCCAAGGCTGGAATGATGTTGGGCTACCCCGCCGGTTTCGAGCGGCCCGGACAGGTGCTGTCGCAGGTCATCAACCTGCTGGTCCACGACCTCCCTGACGACTACTTCCGCACCTTCAAGGACCGCATCACCTCCATATCCCTTGACGACGTCAGGAACGCGGGCCGGGAAAGAGTCCGTCCCCAGGAACTCCATGTGCTGGTTGTCGGCGACCGCTCCACGGTCGAACCGGGTCTGCGGGAACTCGACCTGCCGGTAGTGCTGCTCGACAGCGAAGGCGCAAAGCTGCCCTAAAAGTTCAAACATGGATGGACAGGATACACAGGATTTCGCTTGACCTAAGCCATGACTCAAAGGAGAAGGAACAACCTTTACGATGACCTTACGCAGTCCATAATTGGTTGCGCCTTTGAAGTCATCAACGAACTGGGCAGTGGGTTCCTGGAGTCAGTCTATGAGAATGCCATGGTGCTGGCCTTGTCGGAAGCGGGCTTGCCCGTACAATCGCAAGTGCCCATCCCTGTAACATTCCGTGGTAAACGGGTGGGAGATTTCTACGCTGATTTGCTGGTGGACGGGAAAGTAATTGTTGAATTGAAGGCAGTCAGGGCCATTATTCCCGAGCATCAGGCGCAGACAATCAACTACCTGAACGCCACGGGAATCGAAGTTGGTCTGCTGATAAACTTTGGCAATCCCAGGCTTGAACTAAAGCGCTTCACCAGAAGCCGGAGACCGCTCTCACCTTCCGATGGCTGAAGCACCAGTGCAGAAGTCAACCTTGAGATCAACCAACCAGAAAATCCTGTCCATCCTGTCCATCCATGTCTGAATCCCTACCCCAACTCCCGCAAAGCCCTCCGCTGCGCCGCGAACAAGGACTCCATCCCCCTTTAAGTCCTGGCTTAGGTCAAGCCAAAATCCTGTCCATCCTGTCCATCCATGTCTGAATCCCTGTCTGAATCCCTACCCCAACTCCCCCAAAGCCCTCCGCTGCGCCGCGAACAAAGTCTCCATCCCCCTCGCTGCCAGCGCCAGCGCCTCCTCCGCTCTCTGCCGGGGAAAGGGCGCCCCCTCGGTGGCCCCTTGTAACTCCACCAATTCTCCCCGGTCAGTCATCACCACGTTGAAATCAACCTGGGCGTCGAAGTCTTCCCGGTAGCAAAGGTCCAGCAGCAGTTCGTCTTCAACCAGGCCCACGCTTACCGCCGCCACTGCGCTGTGCAGAGGGACGCGTCGCACCACCCGATTGTCCACCAGAATCTTCATTGCCTGGTAAAGTGCCACGTAGGCTCCGGTTATGGCAGCGGTTCGCGTGCCGCCATCCGCCTGTATCACATCGCAGTCAATGGTTACCGTGCGTTCTCCCAGCGCTTCCAGATCGGTTACGGCCCGCAGGGAGCGGCCGATGAGGCGCTGAATTTCCTGGGAGCGTCCGCTTATGCGGCCGGTGTCCCGGTCCCGAGCTGTTCTTGTATTGGTGGAACGGGGAAGCATGTTGTACTCGGCTGTCACCCACCCTTGCCCCTGGCCTCGCAGGAACTGGGGTACCCGCTCCTCCATCGACGCCGCGCAAAGAACCCGGGTCAGTCCCGTGTCAATCAGTGCAGAGCCTTCAGCGAACCGCTGGTAGCCGGGGGTAATGGTAATGGGTCGAGTCTGGTCCCAGCTCCGACCGTCATGTCTGGTCAAGGTGTCGTCTCCTGTTAATTCAAGGTTGCCTTTTCTGGATGTCCGCTTCGTAGCACACTGCCCCCTCGCCTTCGCCTCGCCCGCATTGTACCGGAAAGGCGCCCCAGGGCAGTCCTGTGCCTTCGAGATTATATAACCTTGACCACGTACCCGGCCGAAACTGGGAAGACGCGGACATGTTCGTCCCTAAAGACTATCTCAAAATCCTTCCCCCCCGACGGCGAAAGGTTAGAGCCTGTCCTGAGCCTGCCGAAGGAATGGCGGTGAAAAGCAATCTCTCTCGCTCTCGCATTTGCCCAATGCTCTGCCTTCAACAATTTTGAGATAGTTTCTCAACTGCCATTCGATTACCGGTCCGTCTCCACCCATAGCCGCGCTCCGTCGGTGGTGAAGTGGATTGTTCCCTGGGTTGCGGTACTGTAGATATTCCCTTCGCCCACTGCCTCACTCAATCTTTCCAGTACCTCCGGGTGAGGGTGCCCATACTGGTTATCTGCTCCGGCGGAGACTACGGCCCAGCGGGGTTGCACTGCCCGCAGGAATGCCCGGGTAGTTGACGAGTTGCTTCCGTGGTGCCCTGCTTTCAGGACTTCGCTCTCCAGGCCTTCACCCTTCCGTACGAGGTATCGTTCAGCCTCCTCTTCAATGTCACCGGTAAGCAGGAAGCTCAGTTCCCCGTAGGTTAAACGCAGGACAAGGCTGTTGTTGTTGGAGTCCCACGCCGGCCCCCTCAAGGGAACTGCCGGCGGGTGCAGAACCTCAAGGGAAACACCCTCCTCCAGCGACAGCGTCTGGCCTTCGCTTAGTTGCTTCACGTGATGTCCGCTATCGGCCAGAGCTTTTCTCCACTGGGGGTACAGGTGACTGTCGGAATCAGGGGTGCCCGCCACGACCGTCTTGGGCTGGAAGTTCTCCAAAACTCTCAGCAGTCCCCGGCTGTGGTCCGCATCCAGGTGAGTGGCGGCGACCAAATCCAGGCGCCGGTCCCACCGTGGCAAATGATGTGACAGGGCCCGCGTCGCCCCGTTATAGTCGGGGCCGCCATCCACCAGAGCCCGCCTTCCCCCGGGTGTAACTATCAGGGCCGAGTCTCCCTGTCCCACGTCGATGAAATACACGTGCAGTCTGCCGTCACTGCCCTCCAGCGTGTCAAACAAAAGGTAGAAAAGGCTTGCCAGCAAGACCAGTCCCACGCCGACCAGGGCCGGGTAAGCCCTCTGTGGCGTCTCCCCCCAGACAGCGGGGGACGACTGACCCCCTGAAACCGGCTTCAGGCCCAGCCTTCCCTGGACCCTCGTACGGTAAAAGTGAGTGTCCGACAGTACCAGCGCACCCAGAAACAGGCCATACCACACCAGCAGCAGGCCCGAACCTGTGGTGGCGACCCCCACTGTCCATTTGGGAGCCAGTTCCACCACGCTCATCAAGGCTGACAGGGGAATTGACCCCGTCATGCCAACCAGTTGTCCCGGGAGTGGGTGAATTGCCCCCGCCACCCCAGCGGCCAGGCCGCCCACCAGGGCAAACGGCAGCAATGGCGTGGCCAGGATGGTTGCCGGAATACCCAGCAGCGGAAACTGCCCGAAATGGAGGGCAACCAGGGGAAAGGTAGCCAGGGTAGCCGCAGCCGAAATAATAACACCGGAGACCAGCCAACCCAGTCCTGCGCCTGTGGTCTGCGCCCCTGGCCACTGGCGCTGCGCCACGCAGACCGTAATGCTCCGCGAAACCGCTTCCTGCCAGGGCAGCGCCAGAACGATTCCCGCCATGGCGGCAAAGCTCAGCTGAAAGGAAATCTGGGTGACCACTTCCGGGTCCACCGCAGTCATGATCACCACGCTCAGGGCCAGGGCCGGGAGCAGCGATTCCCGGGGCCTTCCCAGGCCGACGGCGGCCAGGTAAACGCTGCCCATAATGGCCGCTCTTACCACCGAAGCCGGCGCTCCGCTGATGACCACGTACGCCCACAGGACGGCCAGGGCCATGACCACCGGCATGACCGTGTGCCTGCCCAGCGCCCACTGGAAAGTACCGAGGCTCAGCAGCAACAGGATTCCCAGGTGCAGCCCCGAAATGGCCAGCAGATGGGAGGTTCCGGACTGGCGAAAATCCTCGACCACTTCATCGGGAAGCTGTCCCCGTAACCCCAGCAGCAAAGCCTGGGCCAGGGCAGCCTCCCGGGGAGGAAGCGACCGCTCCAGCCCGTCGGCCAGGGTTCGACGAAGTCCGAAGATGCTTTTCAGAACACGGTCGCGCGCTTCGGCCGGCGTCAGTCCTCCGCCATCTTTCGAATCCCCGTTTCCCACTAGGGTCGATGCATCCGCCCAGAAAACTCCGTGAATACCCTTGTTTTCCAGGTAGGCCGGGTAGTCAAACCCCTCAATTGGCTCCGGCTGTTGCAGCGTGCCGGCCAACTCCACCCTGTCTCCGAATTGGTAGTAAGGCAGACCCCTTCGTGCGGGCAGCTCTTCTGGCGGATGGGCGTAAACGATCAGCCGGGTGTTGGCTGCCTCCCACTCCATGCCGGCTCGGTGGGGCTGGGAGGAGACAGCCTGCGCCTCCAGCGTGAACTTAATGCGGGTAGCGGTAAGCTCTGGGTCACTGGCGATTCGTCCCTGCACGTATGCCTGGTTGTCCCAATCTATTGGCAAAAGAGTGGGCTCCGGCTGGGATGCCTCAAGTCGCCACATCCCCAGCAGGCAAACTGCCAGTAGCGCTGCGGGCCAGGAGGCAATCCTGGCTGCGCGACACAAAAGCGCAAGACTCAGAAACAGGCCGGCAACGAGCAGCAGTGGTAAGGGGGCGGCATCGTACCAGTAGTATGCCAGCGCCATGCCCGCCAGCCATGCCGCTGCCAGCGCGGAAAGCTTCATTCGGTTCCAGGGGTTATTGGGACTCAGCAGTGGTCAATACTCGTATCGCCGGTTCTTCAGGGATTTTCCCCAACAGTAATCAGTCCCCGAAGGTTGTCCAGGATGCCCTGCCCGATCCCAGAAACAGCGGTGATTTCCTCGACCGCCGTGAACGGTCCGTTTTGCTCACGGAACGCGATAATCGCCTTGGAACGCGCCGGCCCAATCCCCGGCAAAGTTTCAAGCTCGGATTGGGTGGCTCTGTTGAGGTCAACCAACCCGCCCAATTCATCGCCCGGGGTCTGCTCCTCTTCCACCGGGGGATCAGTTTCTTCCTTCGCAAAGTCTATCGCCAGTGGAGGGAATCTCTTGTCCCTCTCTCCTTCGGTTACCGTGGCTAAACCGGGCTCAGTTTCCTGCGGTGACAGCTTGACCGGAATGTAGTAATACCCTTCGTCTTCTACCCGCGCCGCCAGGTTCACCGCTTCCAGGTCAGCATCCTCCGCAGCCCCGCCGGCAGCCTCCACGGCGTCCACCAGGCGGTCCCCCTGCCCCAGTTCATAAACCCCTGGCTGGCCCACGGCTCCAGCCACATAAACTCTCAAGGCCGACTCTACCGGTTCAGGCAAAGACTCCGGAGAAGCCGTGGCAGCCTCGCCACCTCCTTCTGTCCCAGCGGCTGACTCGTCACTCGATTCAGTCCCTTGCGTGGACGGCCCCGTCAGTTCTACCAGGCTGTCGTCTTCCGCCGAGTAATAGACGTACAGGAAAAGGCCCAGGAGAACTATGCCCAGGCCTCCCAGTGACGCGATAGTGACCTTCCTGGCTATGGACAAATTTTGGACCCTGTCCTCGCTGGCTTGCCGGACCTGTCAGACGTCGGCTCAGATAACCGGGTGCTGCCAGCATTATTCTGCCGTATTCGACGGTTTGGTTACGGAATTATATACAAGCAAGCCCCAAAATACCCGAATACATAGCCTTGTAAGACTATATGAGCAACGCCCCCGAGCCCTGAACGATGGAAATGGGCGTGGCTGGGTCGGAACAATTTGCCCCTGGCCCTTGCGCCTACGGAAGCTGGTAGTATAATCGCCTTAAGAGTTCCGGTTATCGGAAATTACCTGGCTGACTTTACGATTAAGGGAGGAAAAGAGCTATGACTCAACAGGTAATGCACGCGCAAATGGGGGGATCCACCAGCGGCTCCGAAGAACTGGTAGGGGCTGGCGCAGTCACTTTCGGCCTCGAGTACCGCACCAACGTCGGCGCGATGAATGATGAAGGTATCTGCATCCACGTTTACGGCAATGGCATTGAGGGCGATGACAAGGAACTGCTGCGGTTCGACTGCTTCCGCATCAATCCTCACTACCACTACCGCAACAAGCCTATTGACCAGAACGACCGCCTGGAGCTTGACTTCACCGCCGAAGGCGACCCCCTGTCCTGGACTCTCGACAAGATCCAGAATCGGCTTCCCATCATGCTGATCCGCTGCAAGGCCGACGAAGTCGCCCGCTCCGTGGACCAGCGGGACGTCAACGCCGCGATGCCCAAGATAGTTGCCTGGGCCGAGACCAAGACCCACAACCGGGGCTGAACGGCGCGGCAGGGGCCAACCGCCAGTCATATTGGGCTTTAAGGGGTGTCGTCAAATGCCGAGTTTCGTCATTCCGGCGAAAGCCGGAATCCAGATCCGTCAAGAACATGGCTGATATGCTCAGCGATATACCAGGACTCCGGTATATCGCCTGTTTACACCCGATACCCAACCAGCAGGAAATACTAACTTGACGACAACCCCTGGGCTTTATCGCTTCCACTCTGCGGGGCGGGAATATTTCCTGCCCCGCTTGGCTTTTTCCAAAGGGGCAGGTGAATTGCTGATGATCCGAAAATTGTTTTTGGTCGGGATTCTGGCGCTGGTACTGGCCGCCACAGCCTGCGGTGGTACGACGCAGGTGCGTATCGGTACCGAGGGCGCGTACCCTCCCTTCGGCTACATCAACGATGCCGGCGAACTGGAAGGGTACGAAATCGAACTGGGAGCCGAGTTGTGCCGGCGGGCTGAGCTTGACTGTTCCTGGGTGGTCAATGACTGGGAGTCCATAATTCCCAATCTCCAGGCCAACAAGTATGACGCGATTATGGCTGGCATGAGCATTACCGAGGAGCGAGACCGGCTGATTGACTTCACCGAACCCTACGTCCCCCCGGAAGCCTCGGTCTTTGTGGCCTTGGCCGGCGCGGGAGAGAACGTCACCGCTGGTCGGGTCGCCGTGCAAACCGCTACGGTCCAGGCCGGACACCTGGAGGGAAAAGTCTCCGACCTTATGGAATTTGACCTGGCCGAACAAACCATCGAAGCCGTGCTGAATGGGGAAGCGGACTCCACCTTCGCCAGCCACTCTTATTTGAAGGATATCGTCTCCGCCAGCGAAGGTGAATTGGCCTTCGTGGGTCCAACTCTGTTCCTGGGCAAGGGCGCGGGCATAGGGGTCAGGGAAGGAGACGAGGAGCTTCGCGACAAGTTGAACGGCGCTATTGCTTCCATGAAGGAAGACGGTTCTCTCAATGACCTGATCAGGAAATGGCTCGGAGAAGACGAACCCACCTTCTAGTGCCTGCCGTCTAAAGTCGATTCTCGTCATTCTGGCGAAAGCCGGAATCCAGGTCTTAATTATGGGTGATGACCTCCGCGATGTAACAAGGCCTTGTATTGCAGCGCATTTGCACCCGATCACCAACCGGCAGTAATGGCTAATTTGACGACACCCCCAGGGTCGAGAACTTCACCTTCTTGGCCACTGCTGTGCTGCCCCGGTTTGCGAGGCTTGCTCCCATTCCAATTAGAACCCTTGTGATAAACTAGCCCCTGTTCGCACCAACATTCAAGGAGGAATCATGCCCCCCAAGCAATATGCCAGCCCGCCCGACCTGATACTTGACCCTGCAAAGGTTTACTTTGCCAACATTCAAACCAGTCATGGCAACTTGCTGGTGCAGCTTTTTGCCGACGAAGCCCCCCGTACTGTCAACAATTTCGTTTTCCTGGCCCGTGAGGGTTTCTACGAAGACGGGTGCTTCCACCGGGTGATCAAGGACTTTATGATTCAGGGCGGTTGCCCCGACGGCAACGGCCGCGGCGGTCCCGGTTACCGCTTCCAGGACGAGCCCGTCACCCGTCCCTACGTCAAGGGGACCCTGGCCATGGCCAATGCGGGCCCAAACACCAATGGCAGTCAGTTCTTCATTGTCCACGGCGCCAACGTGGGGCTGCCGCCCAACTACACTATCTTTGGCATGCTCGTGGATGGTGAAGAAATCCTGGACACCCTGGCCGATTCCCCCGTGGGTTCCGGCGCCGGCGGCGAACGCTCCGCCCCCGCCGACCGGCTGCAAATTACCAACATCGAGATCCACGAAAGGGAAGTTCAAGCTGCGGGTTAACATCGTTCCAGGTTTGAATTGCAAAAGGGGCAGGCCGACAAGCCTGCCCCTTCTCTTTCGCCGGTACGATCGCGTGTCCATCTTGGGGCAAACCCCGTCGTTCCCGCGCGGTCGTGAACCTCGCAGGGGTTAAGTCAGGATTCGTGGTCTCGCGGCTATGACATACCAGGCAGCAGGACACTCATGCGTTTGCCCCGGGATGACAGCCTGTCCGGGAAACAAAGGTTCCCCGGGGTCTGCCAATTTATCCTGTTCATCCATGTTTTAATCCCCCCGCACCCTCGGCTTGCGGGCGAACAGGAACAGGACGCCCCCCAGGAAGTTGAACCCCGCCAGTATCAGGAACGCCATATCGTACGAGTCCTGGATGTCCCGCATATATCCTGCCATGGGCGACCCTATCAGCAGCAGCACGTTCATTGGCACCGTGGACAGCCCCAGGATACGCCCAAAGGAAGTCCGCCCGAAGTATTCGCCCCTTATCGCGGTGGTCAGCGGATTTCTCCCACCGAACCCGATGCCGAAAAGCACGGCATACAGGTAGAACATCAGCAGCGAGGACGCCATTGTCAGCACCACCACTGCCGCCGCCTGGATGGTAGTGAAGATGAACAGCGCGATGTTCTTGGGCCACCGGTCTCCCACGTAACCACCCACCAGCTGGAACACCATTGCCGTCGCGGTATAGACCACCACAATCCAGCCCGTGGTCTGCACGTCGAATCCCTTGTCCTTCAGCAGCAGCCCCAGGTGGGTCATGATTGCCAGGATAACCATGGATGTAAAGCCGTGGCCGAAGGAGATAAGCCAGAAAGCCGAAGTGCGTAGCGCCTGTCCGGCCGTTATGTCGCCATCGTCCTGAACGGCGGGACGGCGGGAAGCAGCCGTGGCAGAGGCTGGCCTGGCGGTAGGCGAGGGCCCACCCGTACTCGACGACTCCTGGGAGACGCTGGCTGCGGCAGGCGCGGGTGTATCCCCGTCGGGAAGCTGACCGTACTCCTGCGGGCGGTTGCGGATAAGCCTGGTCAGTGGGAAGGCTATTACCAGCGTAAATACCCCGAGAATCAGCGCAGTCAATTGCCAGCCCAGCCGTGTCTGTTCGGGATCTATGGCCCAGGCGATGGCCGGAACCAGCAGCAATGCGCCGATGCGGCTGCCCACGTTGGCCCAGCCCATGGCCGTGGCCCGGCGCCGGGAAAACCAGTTGTTGATGGTGGTCATCAGGGGCAGCCAGCTTCCCAGACCCTGTCCCAGCGCCATGACGATGAACGCCAGGTAGAACATCCACAGGTTCCGCACTCCGGCGAAAATCAGGAAGCCCACGCCCAGGATCAGCAGCCCCATCAAAACCATCCGGCGCGCCCCCAGCCGGTCGGTCATGTAACCTTCAAGGGGCCCCATCAGCCCGCCCTCAATGCGGGTGAAGGTCAACGCCAGGCCCAGTTGCCCTCGGCTCCAGCCAAAGTGGCTCTCCAGGGCCACGGACCACACGGCCATGGCATGGTAAAGGGGTACGGTGGCAATGGTCATGGTGAACCCGCTGATGGCCACCAGCCACCATCCGTAGAAGACACCCCGTGCTTTGCTGGGAGCGGAGGTAATTTGGCTTGCCAGACCCAAAGATACTCTCGTTGTTATGAGTATTTGCCGCGCGGCTGTGGCATCCGTCCTGCAAGGACGTCTCGCTCCACCGCCGGGAGGGTCAGTGTAGCACAGGACTCCCCGCCCCTCAGTAGCGCTGCAATACCTTAACCCGACATAATGCGTCAGTCACCCCGCGAAGCCAGCCAGAAAGCCAACCCAAAGTCCCTTCCCCCTCGAAGGGGGAAGGTTAGGATGGGGGTGACCCCTCCCAACCAGCAAACCAACCCAAAATCCCTTCCCCCTCGAAGGGGGAAGGTTAGAGCCTGTCCTGAGCCTGCCGAAGGAATGGGAGTGACACCCGGCCAACCCGCAAACCAACCCAAAGTCCCTTCCCCCTCGAAGGGGGAAGGTCAGATGGGGGTGAACCCCGGCCAACCAGCAAACCAACCCAAAGTTCCCTTCCCCCTCGAAGGGGGAAGGTTAGGATGGGGGTGACCCCCCGCCAACCGACAAACCCACCCCAAATTCCCCCCCCCCCTGGAAGGGGAAAGGTGAGGGGGGGGGTGACCCCCCGCCAACCAGCAAACTAACCCAAAGTCCCTTCCCCGGCTTTGCGGAAAAGTCCTTCTTGATGAAATAGTCCCAAAGGAACCGCCCCTCCGACCACACCGGCGCGTTTCGACTCCCTGGCCAGATTCCTACTCAGTTGCTATTCCCCTGACTGGTAGTTGTGGTAAGGACTTCCAGCATCTGGGAATGCCCACGCCAACCCGCTTCACTCACGGCAGTTTCTCCGGTTGTGCAGGGCAGCAGCGGGTCTGCTCCGGCTTCTACCAGGCTCCTTGCAACTTCTATGTGGTTACGCCAGGCCGCCTCCACAATGACGGGACACCCGTCAGCATCACGAATGTTGGGGTCGGCCCCGCCCTCCAATAACAGCCTGACGATATCAGGTTTGTCACGCCAGACTGCTTCGTGCAGCACGGGGTTGCCTTCTGCATCCCGTGCATTGACGTCGGCATTGGCGCTGATGAGAATCTTGACCGTCTCCGTATCCCCACGCCAGACCGAGTCGTGGAGTATGGAGTTGCCGCCGGAGTCTTGAGCTTCAGACATAGGCGCGGACGTGGGGGTCGGCTGCGGCGCTTCCGTTGGTGGAACTTCGGTAGGGGCCGCAGAAACGGCACCCTGCTCCTCCTGTGCCTGTTGAACCAACGCTTCCAGCGCTACGATTGTGGCCTGTAGCCCCGCATCCTGTGCCGGGGGCGGGACTTCTGCTGCCGGGGTGGGTTGCGCGTTAACGGTGGGCGCTGGCACTGGCGTGGGTGGCTCTGCCGCCTCAAGGAGGCGGGATTGCATGGCTTCTATGGTGGCCTGCAAATTAACCTCCGGCGGCGGTTCCGGCGTGGGCATGGGCGTGGGTGTCGGTTCTTCTGGACCGCAGGCTATCACCAGCAGGGCCAGGGCAATGGCCATAACAGCCCAAGCTTGATGTAATCGTTTCATCCTAGTTCTCCATTTGCCCATCTGGGCCGTCGTTCGTGTTGTGCTTTGGCGGTTCCCTGCCAGACCAAATCAAAAAACATACACTAAGCCATACATTAAGGAAAAGGAAGCGAGGGAAGCGGCTGCATAGGGTTGCATTTCAGGTGGTATAGACAACCGGAACGGTAGGGGCAGACCTGTGTGTCTGCCCTTGTCTCACAAACGAAACCACCTGAATAGGAACGGTACTAAGCGGCTGAAGGTCGGTGCCTCACAACGTATTCGTAAGGCCCACAAATGCGGCTGATGAAAAAGCAACGATCTCAAAATCCCTTCCCCCTCAAAGGGACAAGGCCAGGCTGGGGGTGATGCCCTTTCAAAGTCCCTTCCCCCTCGAAGGGGGAAGGTTAGAGCCTGTCCTGATCCTGCCGAAGGAATGGGGGTGACCCCCGCCAACCAGCAAGCCAACGAAAAGTCCCTTCCCCCTCGAAGGCTGTCGTCAAATGGAAGGTAGAACTCCCCGAGCGTCCCTCTTCGTCTTTCCCGCGAAGGCTGGAACCTGGATGGCTGAGGTCGAGATTCCTGCCTTAGTAGCAATGGCATTGAATATGACGACACCCCTAGCCGGCGGTGTCCCAGCCAGTCTCCACCCACAGCCGGTACACCTCGCTCCGGGGCAGGCCCGTCGCCGCCGTCACCTGCGCCACCGCGTCCCGGGCCCGGCTCCCCGACTGTCGAAGCACCGACAATTGCTGCCGTGCGATATCCGGGCTGTCTGCCCGGTCTCCCTCTTCCAAAGCCTCTGCCCCGGCTATTACCAGCACAAACTCCCCTCGGGGCGCCTCAAAATGTTCCATCGCCTCGGATACCGGGCCGCGCCACACCTCTTCGTGCAGCTTGGTCAATTCCCGGCATACCGCAATGTGCCGGTCTCCCAGCGTTTGCAGCAAGTCCTCCAGCAGGTTCTTGAGCCGGTGGGGAGCTTCAAAGGCGACCAGGGTTTCCTGGAATGTCGATGCCCTCGCTAGCCTTTCCCTTCGTTCCTTGCGGCGGCGCGGCAGGAACCCAAGGAACAGGAAGGCGTCTGCCGGCATCCCTGACGCGGCCAGCGCCGTGGTAACTGCCGAAGGTCCGGGAACTGCCTGTGCCGAAAACCCTTCCCCTGCAATGGCGGCAACAACAGCAGCGCCGGGGTCGCTGACCCCGGGCATACCCGCATCGGTTACCAGGGCCACATCCCCTTCCGCGAGAGCCCGCAACAGTTCCGGCAGCCTCTGCCGCCAGTTGTGCTCGTTGCAACTGACCAGCGGGACCCGAATTCCCAGGTGGTTCAGCAGGCGGCGGGAAACCCGCGTGTCCTCCGCTGCCACCAGCGACACTTCCCCCAGTACCCGCGCTGCTCGCAGGGTCAGGTCCTCCAGGTTTCCAATGGGTGTCCCCACCACGTACAAAGTACCCATGCTCGAAATATACGCTTAAGGATGTATTCCTTCAAATGGCCGGACACCATTCCTCAGCCGCCCCGGAACGTTGGCCCGCTGGCCGTAGGGTTGCATTTCAGGTGGTATGGACATCCGGAACGGTAGGGGCAGACCTGTGTGTCTGCCCTTGTCTCACTGAAACCACCTGAATATGAACGGTACTCCGCTGGCAGGGTCTTTCGACTATTGTGGCAGAGTCTCTTCCACCGTTCGCCCTGAGCCTGTCGAAGGGCCGCCCGGAATGGCTCTCCAGGCTCACCACGAACGGACTCGAGGAGTTGCCACCGACAATCGAAAGACCCTGGGTCCGCGACCCTTCCCTTGCCGAAACTGGAAGGTCAAGGTAAGCTCTTAACGTCCCGTGTGGGGCCCAGTCCAGAACGCAAAGGAGATCTTTATGCCCAACCTGAACGGAGGTCATCTATTCATCCGCTGCCTGAAACAGGAGGGCATCAAGCGGGTGTTTACCATTGTTGGCGATACCGTCCTTCCCCTGGTGGACGCCGCCGCCGATGAGGGTATCGAGTTTATCGACACCCGCCACGAGGGCGCCGCAATGCACATGGCCGACGGTTACGCCCGCATCACCGGCGAACCCGCCGTGGCATTGTTCACCGGCGGCCCCGGTTTTTCCAACGCCATCTCCGGCCTTCCCGCCATCTACACTTCCGAGAGTCCAGTCATTTTTGTGGCCGGATGCGCCGAACTCCCCGAAAAGGGAATGACCACCTTCCAGGAAGTGGACCAGATTGGCATGACGGCCCCCGTTACCAAGGGTTCCTGGCTGATTCACGACCGCCGCCGGATTCCTGAATTTGTTGCCACCGCCTTCCGGACCGCCATGTCCGGTCGCCCGGGTCCCGTGCACTTAACCCTGCCCATAGACATCCAGGACGAGCCCATATCAGAGGAGGAACTCCCTCCCTACCTGCCCAGCGAATATCGCAACATGGGCCGTCCCCAGGGCGACCCCGCGCTCATCCAGCAGGCCGCAGACCTCCTTCGCAATGCCCAGCGACCGGTCATCATCGTGGGCAACCCCGCCCGCTACACCGCCACCCAGGAACTGTTGACCGCCCTGGTGGAAGCCACGGGCATCCCTGCCTTCACGGTGGAGCAGGCCCGGGGCATGATTGACGACGAGCATCCCCTCTGCTTCGGCTATGCCGACGGCGCCCTCAATGCCACCGCTCGCCGCTTCCGCGAAGCCGACGTTGTCCTCCTCCTGGGCAAGCGTCTGGACCATCGCTTCCGCTACGGCCAGATTTTCGGCCCCGATGCAAAACTGATCCAGGCAGACCCGGCGGCCGCCGAAATCGGCCGCAATCGGGGAGTGTCGGTAGGGCTGCTGGGTGACCTGGGCGCCATCACCGAACAACTGACCGCCGCCGCCGCTCAGGGCAGCCGCGCCAACATCAGCGACTGGGTAAACCAGCTTGGCCAGGACCGCCAGGGCTGGCTGGACGAGCTTAAGTCCCACGCCACCGGCGAAAACCCCATGCATCCCCTGGACGTTTACACCGGCATCGAACATCTCATCGACGAAGACTCCTTCATCGTCATGGACGGCGGCGATTACGTGCAGTGGGGCCGCTCCTACTTCAGCGCCCGCAAGCCCGGGCACTTCCTGCGGCTGGGGCCCTTGAGCCACCTCGGCGCCGGCATACCCTACGGCATGGCCGCCAAGCTTGCCCATCCCGAAAGCAAGGTTTTCGTTTTCTGCGGTGACGGTTCCTTCGGCTTCTACCCCATGGAATACGACACCTGCATCCGCCATAATCTGCCCATCACCACCGTTCTGGGCAACGACTCCAACTGGGGCATCGACAAGACCTTCCAGCTTGCCTACTACGGCCGGGCCGTGGGCACCGACCTGCGCACCGTCCGCTACGACCAGGTGGTGGAAGCCATCGGCGGGTACGCTGAATACGTGGAAAACCCTTCGGAGGTTGGTGCGGCCGTCGAGCGTGCCATCAACTCGGGACGCCCGTCCCTCGTCAACGTGCCGGTCCGCCCCGGCGCCAGCCCCCTGGCCCAGGCCATGATCAACCGCAGGACGGGAGAATAATCCGGCTTCCTCCTGCCGAAAAAGAACAGGGCGAGCATTGCGCTCGCCCCGTTACATTGTTGGATGTGGCTGAAAGTGGTTACTACTGCTGCAAGTACTATGTATCTTCCCCGCTGTCTTCGGCGGCCGGAGGCGGTTCATCAAAGATGCGCCCTTCCCTCTGGGCTGCTTGCAAGCGTTTGTACCAGGAGTGCCAAGCCTGGTCTCTCCTTGCCGCACCTTCCGCTGCTGCTTCTCGCCTGGCTTCTTCCAACTGGTTCTTGATCTTCTCTCTAGCCCAAAACACCATGTAGTAGCTCCTTTCCACAACCGTCACGAGAAAAGTATAGCCCGCTCCTGCTACAGAGACCAGCGTTGCGCTGGTTAGAATAGTTTCATCGCTCAGGCCCCAGCCCTTCATTGTCCCGCCCCATAGGTACGAAATCGCTAGGACGATTGGAATACCAACCAGAATGTGGCGTATCGGCCACTGGGGACTGTGGTTCATCGGAAACTCTTACGATCGGCTCCCCGCCAGATGGCCCGTAAGCGGATCAGTTGTAAAGCAGCGGGGCGGGATTATTTTCCCGCCCCGCTTAATGCATTTGCAATACCTTGCCTGGCCTAGTAGTACCGCAACTCCACCACATTGTCATCCGGGTCGTAGATGTACAGCGAAATTCCGTCGCCGTGGGACCCCCACCGCTTGCCTGGCCCCGCCTGGATTTCCACGCCGATGGCCTCAAACTCGGCCTTCAGCGCCTCCATATCCGTCGGCTCAATGACCATACAGTAGTGGTCCTGGTTCTTCGCCCCTTCCTTGCCGATTGGCTCCTGGTCGCTGGCGAACAGGTCGATGATGGTGTCCGCATTCAGTCTGACCGATGGGAACCGGACTTCACCGGCGCGCCACTGGTCCACCCGCTCCACCGGCAGGCCCAGAATCTCCGAATAGAAGCTGAGTGATGCTTCCACGTCACTGACACGCAGCACGATGTGGTCCATCTCGGTAATGGTTACCAGGGGTTGCGATACCCGGGAACCGGTTTCAGTCTGTGTAGCCATGCTTCCTCCTCAAGTTGGGGCAGGTTAGTCGGCCTGGACGGGCACTGAATTGTACTGGGGATGCCGCCGCCACTGGGGACTCTCGTCGTAGTGGGTAAGTTCTATCTCTTTGCCGCTTGCGTCTTCAATGCCCATGGGGTGCTGCACCAGTTCAATCATGTTGCCATCGGGGTCATGGACGTAGGTGTAGCAGCCGTTGCTGTAATCGCGCCGCCCCCAGGAATTTTCAGTCTCATTGCGGCGGCCCGGGGTGGTCGTGTACGGAACTCCCAGCCGTTCCAGGTTCTCTAGCAATTCGTCCCAGTCGTTGATTTCCACCGCGAAATGCGCCGACGGCACCGGCGTGGGATTGCGGGAGTCTGTGGTGTGAATCTCCCCGTTGCCTATCCGCAGCTGCAACTGGCGGGCGTTCAGTTCCGGACCCCGGTCCAGGAATTCCGCCCCCAGGACGTCCTCATAGAACTTTCGTGTCTTCTCCCGGTCGCTGACCTGGATGTTTATGTGCTGGATAAGGGTGACTCGTGACATAAAGCCCCTCCTTTAACTCGCCTGGAGTTGAATCGTTTCGGTTATACCTGACTTTACTACCGAAACTGTGCATAAGACAAGTGGTAGATGTGCGTGGTTCAGCCGCCAAACGTCCTTTCTCCGCCGTTTACGTGAATCGTCTGACCGGAGATATAGTCTCCCGCATCAGTGCAAAGGAACAGGCAAAGTTCCGCAATATCATCTGTGCTTCCCATGCGGCCTGCCGGAATTTCCGCCAGGCGGTTACCGGTTCGGGGCGCATTTCCCCCGTCTCTGCTGGTATCGATCATCCCCGGCACCACGCAGTTCACCCGAATGCCGCGAGGCCCCAACTCCGTCGACAGCGCCCGCGTAAAGCCGACCAGCCCCACCTTCGCCGCCGAAATGTGCGCCCCGCCGTGCCTGCCCTGGTGCGCCTGCAGTCCGCCAAGGTTGATTATCCGGCCCCAGCCCCGTTCCAGCATTCCGGGAACGGCCGCGTTGGATGTTATGAAGGCCGAGTCCAGGTCCGTTGCCAGCACTCCCCGCCAGTCGTCATAGGTCATTTCGGTAAAGGGCTTGTGGGGACGTACCGAAGCGTTGTTGATGACTATGTCCAGGTGCCCGAACTCCCCCATCGCCTTGTCCAGCAATTGCTCCAGTTCTCCCCGGTTGCCCACATCGGCCAGTACGGGCAAAGCGTTGCGACCCAGTTCCCGGACTTCCGCGGCCACCGATTCCACGTCGTCTCGGTTGGAACGTGCATTAACCACCACATCCGCGCCTTCTCTTGCCAGGGCCAGTGCTATCGAACGGCCAATATTGCGTCCCGAACCCGTCACCAGCGCGGTCTTTCCTTCCAGCTGCATACGTCCTCCGTCCGGTGTGCCATCTTAATTGGCACAGACTATCCGGGCATTATGAATATGAGCCGTAAATCTGGCAACCACACCCCAACCCCTCAACAGAGTCTTTCGATTATTTTGGTAGAGTCTCTTCCACCGTTCGCCCTGAGCCCGTCGAAGGGCCGCCCGGAATGGTTCTCCAAGCTCACCACGAACGGACTTGAGGAGTTGCCACCGACAATCGAAAGACCCTGAATCCCTCAACCAGACTGTCCCCTCTCTGCAATCCCCCAACCCCCACTGACACTCCGCCCTTGCCCCCTCGGAAAACCCCCTGTCACCATAATTCCATAACCCAAACACACACCCCCTCTCCCAAGGAAGTGATGGGGCGGAAACAACATCCCCCCTCTCCCTATGGGAGAGGGTCCAGGGCAATCGCGTTCTAGATTCAAACTAAGGGTGGCAAGCTACCGTAAAGCATAAGTCATGTCGCCCTGAGCTTGCCGAAGGGCCTCAAATCCTTCCTGCTCTTCGGTTACGGGTCAGAAAGCTGGTTTGCGGCATGGTGTCTGGATTCCTTAATCCTTGCGCACCGATCATTTCCCTGAAGCGCGATTGCCCTGAAAGGCCCGCACCCGAGGGCCACACCTCACAAACCCTGTCATCCTGAGCGAAGCCGAAGGATCTAAAATCCACACCACATACCATGCCCCGCTACCCGCAACCAACATCAAAACCGAAGTTCTCCCCTCTCCCTCTGGGAGAGGGGCCGGGGGTGAGGGCCTCCCCAAGTACAAACCCACCCAAAGTCCCTTCCCCCTCGAAGGGGGAAGGTTAGAGCCTGTCCTGAGCCTGCCGAAGGAATGGGGGTGAAGCCCCACCCAACCGCAACCAACATCAAACCCAAAATCCCCCCTCTCCCATAGGGAAAGGGGCCGGGGGTGAGGGCCACCCCAAGGAGCAAACCATGTACACCATCACCCAGATTCGCAACCGCGTTAACACCCTCAAGCGCAAGTACGCCACGGAACTCAAAATTCTCAAAGTCTTCCCCATCGCCGAGGAATACTCCCTCGACTGGGCTTGCATGGCCGCCGACCGCCTGCCCCTGCCCGACAGCGGCGACTTCATCCGTCACCTGGCCTCCTGGGGCTTCCGCTTCAACACCTATACCAACCTCTTCCAGTACCTGGAACGCTGCCGTGAGGGGGGCAACATCCCCGATGCCGAGGGCATCCTCGCCAGCCTCTTCCCCGAGGTGCCCCGCGAGAAACTGTTAAACCTCCTGCCCTACAACCGTCCTCCCCGCGAGGACCGGGGATGGTATGCCGCCAAGAGCCGTCAAATCGTCTGCGCCGCCGCCATGGTTCTCGCCAGCATGCGCCGGCTCACCGCGCCCCGGCCGTCCGCACCCAGTCTTCCCACCCACGAGGACAACCGGTCTGCCCGCCGCCGTCTCCAGCGCCAGGCCCAAAAGCTCTCCCAGGCTCCTGGCAACGGCGCTTCACCCCTGCAGTTCCCTTGTGCCTCCCCCGCACTAGGCAACTTTACCTAACCGTCCTTCCAGGGAAGGACGGAATCGGGAGCTGGAATCCGGAAAGATCATGGGACGTCACCAAATGCCGAGTTTCGTCCTTCCGGCGAAAGCCGGAATCCAGAGCCGTCTTAGAGACTATCTGAAAATCCCCTCCCCCTTGACGGGGGAAGGTTAGAGCCTGTCCTGAGCCTGCCGAAGTAAGGGGGGTGAAGAGCAATCTCTCTTGCTGTCGCATTTTGCCCAATGCTCTGCCTTGAATAATCTTGAGATTGTTTCTTAGCCATGACACCGCGCATTTGACGACACCCCTTAGTGAGTGTCGTCAATAGCTGAGTTTCGTCTTTCCGGCGAAAGCCGGAATCCAGAGCCGTCGAAATAATGGGTGATTTACGCAAAGACACGCCCTGGGACTCTGGCATATCGCCTGATTTCACCCGATACCCAACCAGCAGGAAGGTCTAATTTGACGACACCCCCTGGTCTCTGCATACAAAACAACCGAAATCGGGCGGAAATGAACCGGAAACCAATTTTGCCCTGGTCCCTTCAGCCACGTAGTCGCGACCGGCGGTCAAGGGAAGGCCCTGCAGCTTTTTCGCTGCCTTGGCAATTGCCCAGACAATATCACTGGCAGTACGCTGACTGCCGACTTATAATGGCACTATCTTCCCGAAGGAGAGTCACCTATATGTATCTGGTACGCAGAGTTTGTAAGACCAAGCCCGGTCAGGCCTGGGCCGTGGCCGGTTACCTTGCCAAAATTTGTGAAGCTTACGAAGAGAACGGCCGCGACAAGGCCCGCATCTACATCGAGGGTCAGGGCCTCCCCGGCACGCCCAACCGAGTCTATGCCGAGTGGACCCAGGACAGCATCGAGCCCAACTGGTTTTCCAAGGTTCCTTCGACCGTCCGCGAGTACAACCCGCGTCTGCAGGAACTCCTGGACGAATACCTGCTGGAAATCTTCGAGGTAGCTACTGCCGAAAAGCTGGTGGAGCGGGGCGTAGCCCAGTAATTCCGGCTGCACCGCAAGTTTGGACCGAGTCAGGGCGGCACCCCCATAAACGGGTGGGCGCCGCCTCTCTGATTAGAGGGCGTCGCCAAAAGCCAAGTACCGTCATTCCGGCGAAAGCCGGAATCCAGACCCGTCAATTACATGGGTGATATGCCAGGGTCTTTCGATTATTGTGGTAGAGTCTCTTCCACCGTTCGCCCTGAGCCCGTCGAAGGGCCGCCCCGAGCCTGCAGACCGTTCGCCCTGAGCCCGTCGAAGGGCCGCCCCGAATGGATCTCCAAGCTCACCACGAACGGACTCGAGGAGTTGCCACCGACAATCGAAAGACCCTGGTGATCTGCTCCGCGATAGACCAGACTCCTGGTATATCGCCTGCTTACACCCGATACCCAACCGTCAGTAAGGACTAATTTGACGACAACCCCTGGAGCGCAAATTCAAGGAGTTGAACATGTTGATAGTAGATGCCCAGGTGCATATCTGGGGCGCCAACCTTCCCACCAATCCCTCCCACCGGCAGATAACTTCTTTCAGCAAGGAAGACCTGCTCAGGGAAATGGATGAAGCCGGAGTGGACGCCGCCGTCATTCATCCGCCAGGCTGGGACCCCAATTCCGGCCCATTGGCCCTCGAGGCCGCCGCCGCGCATCCCAACCGCCTCTCCATCCTCGGCAACTTCCCCCTGGACCAGGAGTCCAGCCGTGGTCTGGTTGATGGCTGGAAGCAGCAGCCCGGTATGCTGGGCCTGCGGTTTACCTTCCAGCAGCCCCACATGCTGTCCTGGCCCTCCGACGGCACCATGGAGTGGCTTTGGCCCGCTGCTGCCGCTGCCGGTTTGCCCGTGGCCCTGGCCTGCTCGGGATTCCTGAACGACGTGGGTCCCATCGCCGAACGTCACCCCGACGTCAAGCTGATAGTTGACCACTTTGGCCGGGGTGGCGGCTCTACCGATGCCGAGGCTTGGGCCAATCTCTCCGACTTGCTGGCCCTGGCCAAATATCCCAATGTGGCGGTGAAGGCTACCGGCGGTCCCAGCTATTCCAGCGCCGCGTATCCCTACACCAACATTCATGACTACATTCACCAGGTATATGACGCCTATGGTCCCGACCGCATGTTCTGGGGGACGGACATTACCCGCATGCCTTGCTCCTGGAAGCAGTGCATCACCATGTTCACCGAAGAACTGCCCTGGCTCAATGAGAATGACAAGGAACTCATCATGGGCCGCGCCCTCTGCAACTGGATTGGCTGGGACCTTGCCGGTTAGAGAATGTCGTCAAAAGCGTAGGTTCGTCATTCCGGCGAAAGCCGGAATCCAAGCCCGCCGCAGAGCGTGACATCAAAATCGGAGATTCGTCACTCCGGCGAAAGCCGGAATCCAGATCCGCCGCAGAGCGTGACATCAAAATCGGAGATTCGTCACTCCGGCGAAAGCCGGAATCCAGATCCGTCGCAGAGCGTGTCATCAAAATCGGAGATTCGTCATTCCGGCGAAAGCCGAAATCCAGACCCCTCATATAAATGGGTGATATGCGCAACGATATTCCAGGACTCTGGTATATCACCTGCTTACACCCGACACCCAACCGGCAGGAAAGACTAATTTGACGACACCCCCTGGGCAATTTGCCGCGACAGACCCGTCCAATTCCTGGCGAGGACAGGTCTGTCAGGCCAGATTTGCAAATACTAAAACCCGCGGTCGCGTTTCATTTTGGGGGCAAACGCCCAAAATACTTTTTGACCAATATTCTCCCGTGATTTGATGGATTCATAGGCATTGACACCGAGTCAGTGTCGAATTCAACAAACGGGAGGACCGAAAATGGTCGAAGCAAACAACATCCACAACTCTGGTTACGAAACAGCGTACAGGGAGCTGTATTCTATAATCAATAGTGAACGTCATCCGGACCCGGCTACCGATGCGGTCATCACCGTACTCATGGAGACGCTCGCGGGCAAGCTCAGCCAGGATGAGTTCTACGGGCTCGCAGTCCTTCTTGAGCGCACCGGCACCAGGATCCGGGACCTGGACGGCAACGTCTGCATCGACATCTGGGGCGAACTCAACGGCGCGGTCAATACGGATGGCACCTACGACTGGGAGGAAGGGGGACATAATGGATAGCAACATCCTAATCATCAGGCTCAAGGTCAAGGTGGTGTCGGTAACGGACGGGGACACCGTCAAGGTCAAAGTCAAAAAGAATTCTGATCCCATCAAGGTCAGGCTCCACGGCATAGACGCCCCGGAAATGGACCAAGACTACGGACCAGAATCAAAAGAGGCGTTGGAGAAAATGGTGCTCAACAAGGTCGTGTATCTGGACATAGTCGGTGTGGACAGGTTCGGACGACAGGTCGGAATACTGCACCGTAAGACGCAACGCAACAGCTTCAATAAGCTGCTCGTAGAGCTTGGAATGGCCTACAACTGGCCCACATATGGCCGGGTCTATGGTGGCCATAACGCCGAAGAGCGGGCCAGGAGTAAGAGGATAGGTATCTGGACAAGGTTCGGTGGCGAAGTGCGCCCCTGGATGCACAGACACGGGTCCAATGAAACGCCCATTGAATACACCAAACGGAAGATTGAGGAAACCGAACAGGCAAAAGCGGAACGTGAAGCCGCCATTGACGCCGCGCTGAAGACACTACTCAGAACCAAATGAACCATGCGGAATTAAGGAATGGATAGCCCTCGGCGCATTCGCCGAGGGCTTTTTCTTGTGCCAATTTGGTGGAAATTCTGAAGACGGGGGGTTGACATCTCTAGTATCCCCCTATATACTCCATTATGAAATAGGGAAACACTTAAGGGACTTCAGGAGTGGACTATTCACATGTCAGACCTAAACGACTCTATCAGAGAACAAACTGAGAAGAACGCCATTATCCTCCGTGAAAGGGTGGCAGACCTCGAAAGAGAACTGGCCGAGGCCCGGGGGCAGCTTAAGAGCATTGAGACACTCCTCCGGAGTCTCGAGCCCTCATCAAAGGAATGGCGCGGCTCGGTTGATGATGTGAGAGGTTGTGAAAACATCCGGCAAGCTTTGGTGAAATTAGCCCTTTTGAATGAGGGGATTCTCCGCCCCTCTCCCGCTACAAAGATTCTCATTGCAGCGGGATTAACCGAGAGTACGGTTCCGTCTCGGGTAACGCCCGGAGTATATGCCAGGTTAAAGACTTGGCGGGATTGGCAACACACGGGGCGTGGCGAGTTCACCTATTTGGGTGGGGAGGAAAGCCTATGATAACTTGGGGATAAAGGTAAGACCGGGGATGCACCCCCGGTCTCTGCAAAAGCCCCGTAATTTCGCTCAAAGAAGTGACTAAATGACGTTTCCTGCGGGATCTAGACCCTATTTTTACGAAATTCGGAGGTTCTAATGTATTTCCATTGTACCACAGCGCGTCTGCGCAAACAAGTATCTAACGTTAGTCGTTCTCCCATCGTGCCCATTTTCCTCAGCGCTTGTCTTCACCTAGACCGGATCGGGCGGGTGTTTGACGCCCAACAACTGTTGGAGCTCATGGTCAATGTTTGCTCCTATCTGGCCCCCTTCTCAAGTTTTGGTCTCGATCTGCTGTCTATCGGTCTCACCCTCCTTGAGCGGTTGTTCTAGCCCAGCCAACGGCTGAGCAAAATTGACGGAAGCATTACCGAGTTTTGCAATTTCGTTAACCACTATTATAGACCATTTTAGGGGGCATCATGGCGGAATGGGACACCAACTTGAAAACGGTTATAGACTGCCCGGCTGAGGATTGTCCAGACCCCAGCCGGGTCACAAAAGATGGA
>MPMM01000042.1 GCA_002238505.1 SAR202 cluster bacterium bin22
AGGATATTACCCGGATGGGCGGAGAAGTTGCCGAAGTCGTCTACAAGGATGCGACCGAATCCAGGAAGAATTTTGTGCCCAGGACCCCGCCCAAGTCCGTGGCTGAAGCCGCCGCAGAGTATGTTGAACATAAGAAGTTCGAAGAAGCCAGGAACAGGCGCAGCAGACGGAGCTCAGCACCCAGCGTTAGCCGTGCGCCGAAATTAACACCGCGAAGGCGCGGCAGAGGAAGGATGAGACTGTGAGCGAAGACATTAAGATAGATCACTATATCCGGGTCCGCACATTCCCCTCAACGGCTATCATCATTCACGGACCCACTGATAACTGGCAACACCGACCCCGGGCAAATCCTCCGAAGAACGGGTACTGGGTCGGACCAATCAAGAGCAAATCCCGGGCGGAACAGGTTGCTTATGACCTGGCCGACAAGCACGGATACGAAATCGAACTTTGCAAGATTTGTTACCATGACCGGCAAATGCCGCCGCCATCGCGCGGAGAAGGGGTTGGGGGTTCTGTTGTAAGGCGAAGAAGGCAACGGCACTACGTTCCTGCAAATACCGCGACCACGACCAAAGGGCGGTCAAAGAGGGGTTTAACCTGATGAAGTTGATTCGCGCATGGTCCAGACGAGAACCTGATTACAGCAATGAACCCCGGCCAGATGGCCGGGGTTCATTGCCTTGGCAAGCTATTCCTAGCTTAGTCATCTTCGGATTGTTTCCCCTGGATCTCCATCCAACGCCAGGTCAGAAAAGAAGAAACCATGAACATTACTATGATGATAGCGGCGACTGTGATCTCATGTAGTTTGCCGCCCAGCAAGAGCAGGGCCATACCAATTATTATGGTTGCGATGTAGGCCCCCAAGAGTGGGACGACACGACCAACGGCCCTGAGGTCTAGGCCATGCCAACTGGCGGTGAATTCGTCCCTGCTGTCGGGCTGGGAAACTGCTTCTGGTTTATTGGTCAATTCACGCCCCCTGCAAGCCAAAATGAAAAGGGCCGGAAGCAAACTTCCGGCCCGGATGGTTTAACAATCAGGAAGATTATCAAGGTTGTTGCTGGGGGTCTTGTCGGGGTCGGTTCGGAGATACTTCCCCCGGTTCGCATCTGCCGGCATCACAACCACATCCACCTTGTCTGTTCCAGGGACCTGTACCCAATAGTTGTGGGTGCCGCCCTCGATGTCCTGGATTGCCTGCTGCTTGGAAGCCCGGCCCCAATCACCACAAAGAGCAGTGATGTCGTCATCATTCTTCCCTGTTTGTTTTACTTGTCTCGAAGCCATAAGCTTTTCTCCTAATCGTTCTGGTTTTGGTTGAGTTCGTCAGAAACGGTCTGACGGTCCGAAACACAATAGCCCTGGTCCTCCTTTTTAAGATTTACCAGGGTAACGTTAGGAAAAACCCTTGACACCGTGGTTGATGCGGAAGCATAATCACCGACGTAGAGTCAACCAACGGAACGCCACCCTGGTATGGTTGGCCAAGGTGCCTTGCAGGAATACCACTCCTGGGGGCACCTTTTACTTGGCTAGTATATTTGAGGCAGCGTTACCTGTGTGTTACGTGGACCGCAGCAAAGGGTTTTACTCTTCCTAGTACTCGAAGTAATAGACCGCCCAATTGCCTTGTTCTGGGCCTGCTCCACCCGGGGACGCCTGGCATCTCCTGCGCCGCGCTTCCAAGGTCTCGGCAGCTTGGGCGGCGGTCTTGGTCCTATGCCTACTCAGAATTGTCCAATTGCGGAGGTTTCGGTGCTGGCCCTCCCAATACCTCTTCCGTTCTCCTGGGTTCGTAGTTATCCCTATCCTGCACGCCATTAGTCATACC
This sequence comes from SAR202 cluster bacterium bin22, assembly GCA_002238505.1. GTDB lineage: Bacteria > Chloroflexota > Dehalococcoidia > Lucifugimonadales > UBA3495 > Bin22. The sequence continues at coordinate 1,841 of MPMM01000042.1, forward strand.
TCTTTATTCTGTGTGGTGCCGCTACTCTACCTGGTCCAGCTTGGTCACTTCAAACCTTCCGTAATCGCCGCTCTTCTCCGGCCTCCAGTCCCCAAGGCCAATGCGCCGGCCCGCTATCTCAAGCCAGGATTCGAGTTGGCGCTGGTCCACGAGTTCATCGTCACAATCGGCCTGGAACGTGCAGGACCAGGGCAAATCGAAACGGGCGCGTGTCCTCAGAAATCTTTGGCGTTGGACTACGACTCCGGTGCGGAACTGGGTATTCTGCACAATTTCGTCCAGGGTGGTGCCATACCTTTCTTCATCGTACTCAAAGGCTGTGTCCGGAAGCACGCTCAGGCCCTCGCGCACTTGTGGGCCCTGGCGAAGTCTCCGTGCAGCCACCTCTAAACATGCCCTTATCGCCATCGAGGGGATAGTAGGGCGTTCATCTTCCGTAAGCCAGAGCGATACCCGGCACTCAAGCTCGTGGAGCCTTTCGGTCTCGGAGTCCGTGCGGGTGGTGGTGCGCTTACGGAGAATTTCGTCCTTCTCGATGTTCGCCGGGTGATCCGGGTCGATGCCCGCGCCCGAGTGCATGAGTAAAGGTCTGATGCCTGTGATTGTAACTTCGTAGATCATGTTCTAAAAACCCTGCCCTGCCAAACCTTGTCTGTCCCAGCCGAGCGTAGCCCCGCCCCGCCAAGTGAAAGTACCCGGCTGAAAATTGATTTAAGACCTTGCCTTGCCTAGCCCCGACCACCATACCAAGCCTAACCGTGCCTCGCCATGAAGAATGGAAGTGCCTGGATGAGAGCTTTTTGAAACCTTGCCTTGCCTGACCCTGATGCCCATGCCAAGCCACGCATCGCCCCGCCTTGAGGTTGAGATTATAGCGGAATCAAAGAGGGATGTCACCCTCTCCTTCTGTAGCGTGGATTTATCGACCGCTTGATAGCCCTCGACTGGTTGATTGCCATCTCGCGCTTAATCCTTGCCAATTCCTGCTCTTCCTCCATATACGATCGGTGTTGTCCCACGGCCAATTTTAAATTTGCAAGAGGGCTTTCGTCCTGTTTTCCCTGGTCATCGGGACGTTCCATGCTCTTCCTTCTTCGTTGGGGCTTTGGAGTGTCTTTTGTTGGTTGAGGGCCGTTTTTGACTTGCTGGTCGCGGCCTTCAATTCTTATTATCGCTCGTTTCTCTCCTATTCCAAATGAAAACCCCTCCACCCGAAGGCGGAGGGGCTAGTGTTCACGGGTCTATTTCTTCCTTGTTTCCTAGTTCCTTGACGGCATCACGAAGGGCATGGCTATGGCTATAACCACAGCTATGATCGCAACCACCAGGGCAACTATGCCGATGGTACTGCTGGCATCAGAACCAGCCGCGCCTGCGGGACCCGCAGGACCCTGAGGACCCACGGGACCGGCTGCACCAGGGGCACCGTCATTGCCGGCAACCCCGGCGATTCCGGGATCACCCTGAGGACCCACGGGCCCACGGGCACCATCAGGACCAGGAGGCCCCGCAATCCCATCAGCGCCGGCAGGACCGGCGACTCCGGCCTCACCCTGAGGACCGCGAGGACCGGCAGGGCCAGAAGGACCAGCCTCACCCGCAGGGCCCTGAGGACCCGCAGGCCCGGCTGCGCCTACCTGACCGACAGTACCACGATCAGTCGCAGTTAGGGTAAAACCCCGCGCACGAGCACCGGATTCCCAGTTGGACAGACGTTCGCTGGCGTTAACACCCGCAACCATGAAGGTTACTGGGCCACCGCTCGGGGGTCGCATTACCTGGAGTGAGAAGCTTCCGCCACTTGAGACCATCGCGGAGCCAACCTTGTTCGCGCCATCCATTGCCACAATTTCAGTGCCGGTGGCAGGTATTGCGCCGTTCACCATAGCCGTGCCGATTACCACATGGGGAGGCTCTTGCTGCGCAAAGGCCGACAGGGGCAGCGCAGCCAGCATCGCCACTACCGCAAGCAGGGCCAGGATTCTACTGACTTTTGCCATTAATTTCCTCCTGTAGATTGAGGGGTTAGGGCTGGGGGTCAGGGGCAGACCATGAGTCCACCCCTGACAGCGCCAATTCCTGGCCTTGATTACCAGACGATCTGATTCCAGCAGTTGCCGCCTACGCAGGTCAGGGACCTGGTGTCACGGTTGAGGATTACCTCGACCGAGGACTTGACCAGAATCAGGTAAGTCTCACCTGTGATCATATGGGTCAGGGTGGTACCTTCTCCACCGTCGTAGAAGGTCCAGGTCTTGCTGTCGTTGTTGAAGTGCCAGACGACGTCCAAGTTCTCGCCCAGGGGCTCGGCAGCAGCAGCGACCGGCGATATAGCACCGGCGGCGATGCCAGACTCAGTGACCGTGAACCCGACGCTAGCCGTGGTCTGGCCGACCTGAACCTCGATGGTCTGGATCCCTACTTCAAGGCCGGGTATGAGAATGTCGAATTCCAGCATGCCGTTGACATCCGTGCTAGGCCTAGGCGTGGGGGTTACTTCGATATTGCCAATCTTGACCGAGCCAACAGGAACGAAAGACTTGAAGCCTTCGCCACGCAAAGTGATGGTAGAGCCGGGACCGCCACTGGTCTCTGAGAGAATTAGGGCACCCTCAGGAACCATGTGTTGTTTGACGTCTGTTACTTTGCTACCTCCGGCCTGGTGGCTGAAGGACACTTCTACCTGGTTGGAAGAGGGAATCGCGGCGGAGGTTGGGATACGCAGCTGCACTTCGAAGCGACCACTGGCATCGGGCAAAACCGAGACCCGCGTGGTCGAGCGATTTGAGACTTTGTACAGAACATCTATGGTAAAGCTATACCCGTCATCGTTCTTGCTGGGATAGCCCGTGCCACGGACGACCGCCAAGGTGCCAACCCGTCCCGAAGATGGCGTGATATCGAAGCTCCGCTCAGCCAGGGTAACGATAGCGGTGCCCCTCCGTCCCATAGAATCGGTTATGCGGATAACGCGCTCACCACCGCCAGTGGTGGCCTCAACGACTGGCAAATCCACGGAGGCGGACCAGTTGCCACCATCATCCACGTTTACATCCCGTCCGTCATTAACATCCTGCCACGGAATCGGGTGGCTGCCTATAGAAATCTTGGATATGGAACCCGCAACATCGTCGCCGATCCGGGAGTTAGGACTGAATCCGGTGCCGACGAGGCTGATGCGCTGGTTTGCTCTTACTTCACTAGGAGTGGATACGACCCTGGGTCCCTGCAGGTCAAGGTTGAGGGAAGCGTCCTTGCCCCCAGCTGTCACCCGTAGTTCCTGATTGCCGCCCTTCGCGTTGTTGGGAATCGTGATAGCGAAAGTGCCTGCGCCGTTGGCATCCGTGCCTCCGGAATAGTCCGTGGTCGGCAGCGGCACGCGCCCTATCTCGACCTTGCTAACAGCAACGTTCTTCGGGAAGTCCAGCATTTGGATGAGGATCCGTTCGCCGGGTTTACCGCTCGCAGGAGAAGCGGTGATGGACGCGCCTAGCTCAAACATGGGCAGATCAAAGACCTTCCCATCCATCTTGGTAACGTAGCCGTTTCTCCCGTCCACCGCGTTGATGTAGTTCATCTGGTTGCTTCCGCCCTCGAATGCGGGGTGGGTAACCTCAAATTCGCAGGTCCCTATGTCGTCGCTACTAATCGCAGAATCGACACAGAGCACATCCTCATTGGAGTCGATATTGCCGTTGCGGTTGAGGTCCAAAAATACGGTGAGAGTGGTGCCATTCTTGAAACCCTTACCGGTGACCGTAACCATCTCACCCAGGCCGCCGTCCTCAGGGTCGATTTCCACAATCCGGGGCACGTCGATCGAACTGAGGAATACCTTGGCTGCGCCTGAATCGCCAAACTCCACGAAGATCTCCCTATCTTCGTCGGGCTTTGCGCCCCCGTAAGTGTTCTTTTCAGTGGGGTTGGTAACCCCCGCCGACTGATATATCAGCACCTTGAAAGTGCTGTCCTTATCGAAATCCCGCTTGTTGGGTTCCAATTCGGTCCTGGCAACGTCCGGGATGGTCAAGATAATTTCTTTACCATCAACCGTAACGGTCGCCGGATTGAAGGTGTAGTTCTCCTCTCCTTCTGTAACTTGCACCGCAATAGCACTGGAACTGATGCTACCAGGTACGCCGAATTCTTCCAACTTAATGGTTATGGGGTAGAGACCACCATTGAAATACGCGCTATTTTTGAAATCAAGGGTATAAAGCGTACCGTCGCCCGGGTCGGTGCTGCCCGCATTGAACATGGGCATGAAGGGGGCCGGAGCTGCGGGCGTCGCCTTTACGGTAGTGGGCATGCTATTTCCGCTTGCTGCCACAGCCTTGACCTCGAATGTGTACTCGATGCCGTTTTCGAGGTTCTCCACCTCATACGTCATTACCATTCCGAGGTTCATGACGGAGCCATATTCTGCATCGGAAGTCTTCTTGTAACGGAGCTCGTAGCCCGTTACTCCTCCGTCGGCGGGATCGGCGGCTTTCCAAACTAGAGTGACCATCTTGTCGTCACTCTCGTACCTCAGGTCCCGTGGCATATCGGGCGTCAGCGCGTCATTGCCCTCAGACATTGTCATCTCGGTGGAAGTTGTACCGACTTCGCCGCGTACGTCACCGGCAACGCCGCGAACCCAGAAATGATAGATTTCCCCGCTCTTCAAGTCCTCAATAGTGTGGCTGAGAATAGCCCCACCAGTGGGGGTGACCGTCTTCCATGTAACAGCAGGGTAGGCATTTATCATAGTCTGTGTTACAGGTAGAGTTGTATCAACTGGCAATCTGGGACGCCCCTGATACGCGGGAGAGATTTCGTCGGAGTCGCCAGAAACAACGGAAATCGCGGGCCTTGTTTCTATATCATCCGTTTCGGTTGCAGAGGAATCACCACCAGCTTTCTCGGTTGCTTCATCGGCAGTGTAATAGGCCACCTGCCAACCGCTTGCGTCAGAGTCCGCATCCCAATTGAGGGTAACGTCTCTACCTTCCACGCTAATGGCCAGGTCATCTACCAAGCCGGGAGGATCCATGGGAGTGGCGCTCTTCCATACAGAGGGGGTGGCACTCGTTCCGCCGCCCCTCACTTGGAAGTGGTAGAGAGTATCATCGGCCAATCCCGACACAGTCGCTGTTACAGTCGTTACTACATCAGGTTCAGCATCAACATCTGTCACTTCCAACTGGGTCCCATCGGGGTTGACAGAACCCTCGGTTGACCTCCAGGCCGCCGCAGTAGGGGCGTCATCGCCCTGCCGCCAGCGAACTTCCCAAGTGTCTACGTCGATGTTGGTGGGGTTGTCTGTGTCATCGTCCGTACCATCGTGTGACTGGTCGGCCCACGATAGCATTATCGTCCCACCTCCTGTACCTCTTACAGCTTTGGCTGAAAAGCTAGTGGGTGCAGCTTGCGGGTTGAACGTCCGCTCGGACAGTTCAGCCCCAGACGACTGGTTTACAGACGCCTGCGCCGTTCCGGCCAGGCTCATTGCGCCAAAGACCGCGGCCAGGGCCAGGGCCATGACTACGGCAAGGCTTAAAATCGGGTTTACTGTTTTGGTCATAGGTGTCTTTCTCCTCGTTTCTTGATTTAGTGCTCCCGGCGAAGCGGGCCGGGTCCGCTGGGGCCATCCTGCACCTCCTTGGATTCGTGGTTCGTACATATTATGGGCACTTGTATTACCTAAGTCTTACGTGATTTGGTGCGGGTTTTGGAGATTATGTAACAGGGGCGGGATTCCCCGCGCATGGTCACCACACACTAATACACTACCCTTGGTCGTGTCACCGAAGTCTTACGACACCCGGTTGCCGGTTTTCGCATTGCGTCCTTTCTCTTGCCCGTTTATCGTATTTCGCGGAATTGGCGACGGTATGCCGAATCCCGTTTTAGGTTGACACGGTTGGCAATAAGTGTTACACATTTACATATACTTACACAGGAGCGATTGGTATGGCTTTAACTGCCGAAGACAAAGAATGGATCCGAGAAGCAATCCGAGAGGCAATCCGAGAACCACTATCAGGGCTCGAGCGCCGTATCGGTGAGAACTTATTGGATTCTGAGCGTCGTATCAACGCCAACACCGCCGACCACTATAACAGTCTCAAGAAGCAGGTAGAGAAGCTGCAACAGGACGTTGCTAAAATTAAGTCGGATCGTGTTCCTGCCTAGAACGACCGCATCTGTCCCACAAACTTCAGCCCGAAGCGGCAAAACCCCGGAGCACCGAATAGCCCGGGGTTTTTCTTTGTCTAGTTTTGCCGGGTGCCACCCACTTCCCTCGCCTCATCCAGCGGCGTAAGTTTCAAATATTGTCTGTCTGTCAGCCCCCTGCTAGACTATGGGTGCGACACTTCTCTGGCCTCCTGACGGAAAGGAACGCCAACCCTCGGCGTGGGGTCAGTCCCCATGCCTCCTGCTTGGCGTTCCTACCGGGGAAGTGTCGCAACTGACCCATTCGCCGCAGGAGGCACCAATGTCTAACAGACTCTTTGTCCTCGTCCGCAGAAACCCCGTCAAGACCGCTCTTTACCTCGCCCTCGCTCTTTACCTCGCCCTTGTGTTACTGCATCTGGGCAAGGGCTTCGGCTTTGGCGATGCACTTGGGGGCCCGTTCCTTGATTTCCGAGCCTTCCTGATGTGCTTCGGCAAGTGGGGCCATGCGTGGGAATTTCTTACCCGCGAGCCCGTTCGGGGCCAGGACATTGGCGGCATGGTCCTTGACCTGGGCTCTTGTACCTAAAGGAGAGTTAAATATGAAGGTTGAAACCTGGATCAGTATTGGTGGTGCTTTGCTGACCGTGGCCGTAGCCACGGTCATTTTCGGTCCTCAAGGGATCGTTTACAACGTGCTCATCGGCCTGGTCGGAGGCACGATCGCGGCGGCGGTTTACCGGGGCAGCAAGAAAATCAAGAGCTAAGGAGGTTAGCTTTGCAGAATCGTTATGTAGGCGATGTGGGAGATTTCGGAAAATTTGGATTGCTCAGGTTCCTATCGGGTATGACTGATTCATCCCCTGAGCCCAAGCTCAGGATCGGTTTGGTCTGGTGCCTGCACCATGATGAAAAGCACACAACCGCGAACAAGCTGAAAATTTCTGCCGATGGCCGTCACATATCCTATCTGAGAAGAACCAGCAACAACGACCGGAGCGAATATCGCAATTGCGATGTTGACCTGTGGGAGGGGCTCAGGGACCTGGTGTATAGAGATGGTAGATGTGTCCACTGTGCCGAGAGTGCGAATTTTTTACCGGGCGACACCATCTACTACTCGGACCAGCTCCACCTATTTAAGGCCATGCCCCGGGACCTGATGAAGCAGGTGCGGGAGTCCTGGGTGAAAGGTGCGCTCAAGGCCATGTCCGGTGTCGATATATCAATGTTCGACCCCGACAACGGCATCGCCCCGGAAGAGAAAAAATACACCAAGGACGGAGCCAAGTACGTGTACCTGAGTGACCTCAAGCTGTTCTGGAGTGAGCGGCAATCGCTGGTCGTTTACCATCACATGGCGCAAGGCAAGACCGCCCGGGCACAGACGCTTGAGGTTGCGGACAAGCTAAGGGCGGAATTCGAGACTGAGCCCGTAGCGCTTTTGTTCTCCCGTGGGACAAGCCGGGTGTTCTTCGTGATACCACAGCCCGACGAAAAGGGAGCGGTCATTGAGGACCGGATAGAGCGAATGCTGGCGACTGGGTGGAATCGTCACTTTGAGAAGGTCGAATGAGGACAGCCAGCATCGCGCGGGGGTTGGTGGTTTCCTTGCCATTCCCCGTGCGCTGGCGTATGCTTCCTCAGCCGTCCCCGGGGTTGTTCAATCCAGCACCGCCGGAATTTCTCTGGCGGTGTGGGGAACGGCGTAAAATGGAAGCGATCATATTCGAAATCGCCCGTTGGTTGAGCATCATAATCTCTATTGCCGTGGCTGTGGGGCTTATCCACCGG
>MPMM01000016.1 GCA_002238505.1 SAR202 cluster bacterium bin22
CGGTGGGGCCCGGTCGGGAACGGCGCTGAACGACCACCAGGAAGACGACGACGCTGGGGGAGATCGAAACGCGCAGATGGAGGAGACCCTGGCGGCGGGGAGCTACACCGTCGAGGTGACCACTTACAATGCTGCAGAGGAGGGGAGATTCATGCTGACGATGGCGGGCCTGAATTAAGGCTGGACTTTGAGCACAGTAGAGATGGTGCAATCTGGAATACTACCACCGCCATCGTCGCGGTGGTAGTGGCCGTGGCCATGCCCTTCGTAATGCCCCGCAACTAAGCCGGGTTAACAGGTACCACAGTGACGCCCCTCGGCATTATGCCAAGGGGCGTCATATCAATAGTAAAGCAATAGAAAAGGCCCGCTGGGCATAGCGGGCCATAGGTTGGAGGCACTGGCATCCCGACGCCGGCACCTTGGTTCCTTAATGACGGAACGAGGACGATACTATAATCGTCGGCTTCGCGATGTCAAGGCCTCCTCAAGACACACTTTAGGAGGCCATAATGCGAAGACCCAATCGGTTTTTTCGGGCTGTGCGAGCTGTACGGAGAACCCGAAGACTGCCTGGCAGGGGATTGAGGAGCCAATTTAGGGCGTTTAGACGCAAGTTGTGAAGCTCCTAACTGCTGACTATGTACAACGGCCCAGCAGGATGAGGTTCCTGCTGGGCCGTTGCTTATCAAACACTAACCCTTTGCCTTCCGCCTGAATTTGTAGGGCCGGTCCCAATTGGCGCTCTTGCATTTGGGGCACGTCCTGGGCCGCTCCGGCTTCCGCAAGTTTTTGGGAGCCCACTCGTGTCCGCACCGACATCGGTACCCGACCGCCGGAAACTCCCCCAGCTGATTTTCCTCTGTCTGTTCTGCCACTTGTCTTTCCTTGAAATCTAGTCCTTAAGTAACACTTTTCAGTCAAGGATATGGCAGGGAGTATTTCCTGTCAACGAAACCCCTGGCCGCCGTATGGCAGCCAGGGGTTGAAGTTACGGCAGAATCCGGTCACAATATATGACATAACGTACAGAACCGGCGAGCACGCTTTCTGACGGCAACAGCTCACCGGCCTGTCCAACGATACAGGAGGTACGCCCATGTTGTAGCGGGAACGTCCCTGCCCGTTTATGTTTGGGGGGGCGTCTTGGGGAACGGCTGGCCTTCAAATCCAGCGCCGTGAGGGTTCGATGCCCTCCGCCTCCACCAACGTTAGCTTAACATTGAGAGAAATCGTTTTGTCAAGACTAGCGGAGACCAGTATGAATAAACCGAATATCAGCCTCACGGCAATGAAGCAGGACGCTGATCGCCTGAACGCCGAAATAGAGCACAAGAAGAAGCAGCATGACGCCTTGTTGACGGTAATTGACATGTATAGTGGCAGCGGTGATGCAGAACCAATAGCCGGCAACGCCCTGGCGGACGACGCCCAGGCCCAGTCTCCAGAGCAGCGCAGGGAGTCGCCTAAGTCCATGCCTCACCAAACGACCGACCTTTCGGACCTGTCGGTAAACTTTACCGGAACGAGCAACATGCTTGAACGACTGTGTCGTATAGGTCGGGCGGCGGAAGGACGACTGCTGAACCTGACGGAAGTGAGCAAGTTCCTGCTGAAGAGCGGCGAGTCCGATGCGACGCTGCGCAACCTGCGGAATAACGTATACTCCTGCCTGAAGGGCCACCCGGAGCATTTCGAGAAGGTTGGCACCGGTAACTACCGCTACCACGACACCCCCCGGACAGCCGGTTTAGACTACCGCGATTACGACAGCCCTGCCGAGCTATTTCCGCCGGCCCACGTCCTCCGCTGAGCATGTGCGGTAGTGGCGACCCGGGAATCGGGGCAATCGTTACTGGAAGCGCCACAACTGACGGATGGGGACTTGACTAATAATGGTGTAAAACCTATACTTGAAACAAGTACCACGGGAGTTTCAAGTATGGAAACAGCACAGGCACGGTCCCTTACGGCCCTTGGACCAGACGACCCGGACGACGGTGAAGAAGGGCGCAGGCAGCGCGGGTTGGCCATCGCCGCCCTGGTCCCCATAAAGCGGAACCGGCTGGGCTACCAGGTTCCTTCTCAGTCCAATAACGGTTCCTATGTTGTGAACCTGGATGACGATCCGTTCTGCTCCTGTCCAGATTTTGAGAAACGGCAGGAACCCTGCAAGCACGTCTTCGCTACCTCCTACGCACTTCAGCGCGAAACCTGTAACCGGGATTGGCAACGGGAAGACCCGGAGGACACGGAGACTATTACGGAACGCAAGTCCTACTGGCAGATCTACAATCTGGCCCAGGTCAACGAACAGGAAATGTTAGGTATTCTGCTAAGGGACCTGTGCAATACTGTGCCCCAAGCGCCCCAGGAAGGTAGGGGGAAAGGTCGTCCCCCACATCCCTTGGGCGACATGATCCTTGCCTGTGCGCTGAAAGTCTATTTCGAAAAGTCGGGTCGCCGGAATCAGACCAACCTTCGGAACGCCGCTGCCGCCGGCCTGATGGAGAAATACCCGTCATTCACTACGGTCTTCCGGTACATGGAGAACCCGGCGCTGACGCCCATCCTGCACAACCTAATAGAGCGGAGCGCCCAGCCGTTGACGGCAGTGGAAACCGACTTTGCTGCCGACGCCAGCGGGTTCTCGACATCGGTGCATGACCGTTGGTTCTCCGACAAGTGGGGTTCGGGCAGCAAGCAGAAGAAGGCCCACGCTCGCTACCTGAAAGTTCACCTGATGTGCGGTGTCCAGACCAACGTGATTACTCGGGCCATAATAACGGACGCGGACTCTCACGATGGTCAGCACCTGACGGAACTGGTGAAGTCCACAGGCAAGAATTTTGAGGTCAGGGAGGTAATGGCGGACAAGGCTTACCTGAGCGGTGCCAACCTGCGCCTGGTCAGCGAAGTCGGGGCAACCCCGCTAATTCCCTTCAAGTCCAATTCCAAGGCGCGCTATAACGAGGGCAGAAACCGGGGAAGTGAGGAAGCCGTGATCTGGAACCTGTGCTATCACTACTTCAAGCTGAACCAAGAAGAGTTTAAGGCCCGCTACCACAAGAGGAGCAATGTGGAGTCGACATTCTCGGCAGTGAAGGCCAAGTTCGGAGGCCGTCTGCTTTCCAAGCGGGAGGATGCCCAAGTGAATGAGGTCCTGTTGAAGCTGTTGTGTCACAATATCTGCGTGTTGATCCATGCCTTTTACAAGCTGGGGATCCGGGCGGAGTTTAAGCCGGAGGAAGAGAGGGAGTTGGGGTTGGCGGCGTGATGGCAGGATAACGCTTGGAACAAGAGAACAAACGGGCCGTAGACGCGGCCAGTTTTCGATTCGGTTGGCAAACTTCCTAGCGCCTAGTGCGCTTAATAATTGTCCAAGATCACGTCGAGCAGCTATAATTCCTGGAGATTGAAAAGGGAGGTGAGATGCGGGGGGGCCTGGCCTCCGGTAGAAACCAGGCACGATTTGCTGCTTCCGTCAGAATTGAATACGCCGCTGTCAGCCAACAGCTAACGTAAAGGTGAAGGCGCGAAGCACCTTTTTTCAACCGGAGCTTATTACCAAAGCTAAAACGAGAGGCTTTGGGAAGGCTATCTTAGACTTGTGCCTTTTGTCAAGCCCCGGTTGTCGATCCAGCGACATATCCGGGGCGTTTTTGCGCCTCAATTTCGAGGGTGATTAAATGATTAGAGAAATAGCCAATAAGGGCAATGCGTGGATGCAGTTGAATCGGGGATTGGTCCAGGGGTTGGTAGCAGGAGCGTGGTTTGGCCTCTATATGGCTTGGGGAATGGTGCTGTTTTCTGGCGGTCACATTCCTGTCAGTCTCCAGGTAGCGGTAGTTATGCCATTCTTGGTAGTCGTCGGCTGTTACGCAGTACACCTGACCAAGAGGTAAACTGGAGTAGCGCTCTGAACCGGGATAGCATACTCTCTATTTGACACAGGAAGAGACACGGGTTATGTTACCTACGTGCAGCTGGAAAGGATCAAAGGGTCGTAGAGAAAGCCGTCCGATAGCCGCAAGCGTCTTGGGCCGGAAGAAATTCCGGCCCTTATTATGGGGAATCGGATGGTTGCCATCCCGGCGGAACACAAATGTCCCAAAGGCTGATGGACACCGTGTCGAACTGTTCGGTCATTTCTTCAAAGTCAGTCCTTGAGAAAGTATCCAGGTGACCACGCTTTTCCCATTCCGCCATTACACCGTCTACAACATCCATTGCCTCTTGAGAAGCAACAAAGTCGTACTTCCGGCGTTTCCCCGTAAAACGCTCGTCCCTGCAAAGTTTTAAGCTGGCCATCATTCGGTTGAATGACTCCGAAAGGTCTTCTTTCAGGACTTCCCGTTCGGTAGCCGATACTGTCGGAAAAGGGGTAGGAGTTGGCGGCTCGGTGGGTCCGGGTGTTGGTATCGGAGTCGATGTTGGAGTAGGGGTGGCTGTCGCTTTTGCTGTTGCTGTCGGGGAAGGTGTTGCGGTAGCCGTAGGTTCAGGCGTCGGGGTGTTAGTAGGTGTCGGGGTCGGAGTGGGTAGGCTAGCTAATTTGGCTTCTACTTCTGCCGATACGGTTGCGGGAATATCCGGCGTAGGAATGGGCGGAGTGTAAGGGCTGCTACAGGCAATCAGGGCGAGAATCAAGGTTGCTACCATCATAGCCATCAAGGGACGCTTCACAAGGGAACCCCCACGTTGTCAGGATGTTGGCACCTGCTACAGCAACCTTCATCCAAGCAATAACGACGTGGGGGCACGAAGGCCCCAACGATGCCTGACTGGTTCGCCATTAACTTGAATGAGATTGATTGCTGTAGCGGACCGTAGTATGGGGGATTGATTATGGTTTTTCAACAGGTCAAGCCAGGCAGTCTTGCGGGGGTTCCGGTCTAGCCATTTTGCCCCTGAAAACACTCGTGCCCTAAATCGAATCGGGACCGCTTGTCCCATTAGGTGAGAATGTGAAACCCGCTTGTCCTAGCAAGTGGCCCTAACTATACTGTCTCCTGCTACAGGCTTCCAGCCGCCCTTCTAACTCTCCCGCTGGTCCTCATTCCCTCCTATCCGGTCTGTAGCCCAATGCAACAGGAGCCGGGTTCTACTTACCAATTATGATCGAGAGTTTGGGGACCGTCTTTTCTAGGGCGTGGTTCCATCCATTGGTCGCTCTGACCGCTGTTGCTGTGGGAATAGTCACGTATTTCTAGGTAGACTCGATTTCCGTGGACAGAGGTTGGCGGAGCTGGCGGCCCACTGCCATTAGATGCAGTGCGGGCGGGGTAGGTGCTCTCCTTTCTTTCCTGATCGCCAGGGTGACAGGCGACCCGCTGGCTCTACAGTTGCGAGTGCATTCTCCGCCTTTGTTTGGAGCGTAGTTCTGCCAACCCCCCTTTATGCCACAGGTATCTCCGCGATAGTGGCATCCGACCTCTGGAAGTGGCTGGGAATAGAGATTGAAAGAAGAAAGTAATCCGTCCGAGAGCCAGAGGCGAGACTTAAGGAAGGTCTATCTTTAGCAGCCGACCGGCGGCGGACCAGGCGTAGTCTCCAGTCCTTGGGTTCTGGCGTGAGACTACGCTTGAGTGTCCACGGGCTTCAGATTCTTATGAATTGGTTAGCTGCGACTCTCTCCGCCCTCGTCTTCTGGGTTTGCCTATGACGCACTCCGTGAAGAAAGGGCCCTCGAAGTCAATGCTCAAGCGCAAAGAGCAGTCCAGATAACCTACCCCCATTGGTCCTCCATGGTTCTCGCCCTATTTTTGCATCAGAACGGGCGGCTGATGCAAAAATAGGGCGAGAATCAGATTTATGGAGCAAGGCCGGCAAGAGGAATTACCCCATTTATTGGTCTGGCCGTGGTTATGGCCCTGGCTCTCGCCGCCGTCTTCGGCAGTATGAGCCTGGCTAACCCGGCGATGGCCCAAGCTGTGCCTGCGGCCCCTACCGGCTTAGAAGTCACTGCAGTAACCGATACAACGGTTACCGTCAAGTGGACAAAGCAGGCTGGATACGAAGACAGCGATTACAGGGTGCGGGCATCCCTGCGCGGGGTGCCGTCGACTGCGGTCCCCGTAGTTGATGGCGGTACCGGGGACGGCACTCCTGCGTTCGGTGTGGCCATTGGACCCGAAGAAGGTGACGCCGACGAGGTGGTCGTCAGTGGCCTTACGGTAAACGAACGCTACGTAATTGAGATCCAGAGTAACAAGGATAGCGATCCGGGCGACTTTGCCATGATCGATGCCCGCCCTGTGTCGAATCCCACATTTGAATACGTCGACGACGCTAACGGGGCCGAAGCCGGTACTTCGAATTTGTTGGCCGTGGGTGGTCGTGGTGAAATCACTCTCACGTGGTATAACCAAGGCGATGACGTGGCCAACGTAACCGGCTGGGAGTACCAGGTATGTGATGACGCGGATTGCGCAGACGCTACGGACGGCACAAAAGACCCCGGCTGGCAAGCCATTGCCGCAGGCGACCTTGAAACGACGGCAGGAGAAGACGGGGCAACTCCTCCAGCCGATTCGACGAAATACGAGACCAAAATCTCCGCTAGCGTGCGGACTGAGGGCCATCACGTAAATGTCCGCCCGGTCAACGGCTTGAACAAGCCGACAACCGCTGGCGACGGCGCCCCTAGCGAAAGAGTAGTAGCAGCCCCGGCCGTCTCCGAACCGCTGCCCTTGCTGGGGATGTCCACGCTCACCGCCACAGGTGGTGACGGGCAGATAGCTTTGAGCTGGACCAGGGTAGTCGGCGCTGCCTCCTATACTTATGTTGTATCTTACGAAGATGCAGATGGTATGGAGATAGTAGTTGCCACAATTACGACAACCGGTTCCGAAGTATTTTCTGACACTGTATCAGGTCTGCTAAACGAGCAGGAATATACTGTTAAGCTGAACGCCAATGCCGCAATGGAAAGCACGACCCACAGGGATGGTCCCGCCGTTACGGCCATGGCCTCTACGACAGCGACCACGGTGGAGGATGTTGGTGAAGTCGCTCCGTCCTTCTCGGCGGACAGCAGCGGCGCAGGTAGCTCGACGTTCTACACCTTAGAGTTCCAGCTCAAGGATGATGACGACGAAAACACCGTGAGTGTTAATACTCGTCAGTACGACCTGATCATTGAGTTCAATGAAGACTACAGCATCCCAGCTTCAATAAGCACCACTTCCGTAGCCATGACTACCAGGGGTGGCACGTATTTGAGGCCGAATAACACTTCGACGAACACCAGGACTTTTACCCCAGAAGACGTGACAGTTGACGGTTCCGAGGTGTTCATTTCTCTGGGCGACATGGACGAACAGGACGACCGGTTCGACTACTTGGTAGAAGAGCCCGAGGTGGTGACAGTTCTGTTCAGGCAGTCGGCCGGCATCAGCAATCCGACTGCGGCGGACGCCTATGATTCCATAGTGAAGATTACCTTTGGCGACCTGGTAGTTGACAATGAGGATGGCGCTTACATGGGTCTCGCCGATACCGTTCCTCACAGCATTTCCATTGACCCCGAGGACGGCGGCTTGGGAACTGAAGTCACGGTGAAGGGCAAGGGCTTCAAGAACGACACGTCCATGACCTTCTTCCGCGACGCTGATAACAACGGCGAACTGACCTCAGTTGATGCTGTGCTCTGTACCGACCCCTTGGTTGAAGGCAACATCGGTACCTGCACATTTGAGGTTACTCACCCCACCTTTACCGCTGGCAAGACCAACCATATTGATGGGGTGGATGGTGTAGCCGCCACCGCAGATGGGAGTTCCAAGGTCTTTGAGTTGAAGGCCTCCATAATCGCTTCTCCGAGCGGCGGCAGCCCCGGTGAGATGATCCTGGTCCAGTTAGTGGACTTCGAGGGCTCCGGGGTAACTCAGGTTCGGATCGGCGGAGAGATTTACTGTCACGACAGTTTGATGAATCGGGTGGGAGAGCTGCAAGCCTGTGAGGGCGGAATTGACAGTGGCAGTGGCAGTTTCTCCATTGAGATTCCCAACTGGGCCCGTGGCGGTATTCAGGAATTGAAGGTCTGGGACAACGCTAGCCCCGATCAGACCAGCGCATCCACCAAGGTTACTCTTGTTGGTCCGCAGATCCGGTTGACCCGGGAAACTGTGGTTGCCAACCAGCGCATTAGCCTGATCGGCACCGGGTTCAGTCCCGGCGCTGCTATCGCTAATGTCAATGATCTTTCGGATCCCCACACGGAGCCTGCTATATCCATAGGTGGCGATCGCATCGACCCCAGGCGGATCAATGACGGCGATCCGGTCCGTGTGGACAACGGCGGCAACTGGTCGGCTTCGGTGGACCTGCCCCTGAGTGAAGCGACTACGGCAGCCGGAAATCGTGAGATTCGCGTCCGGGACTCCCTGTCTCGAATCGGTGTTGTGGATGTAGTAGTCCTTGACCGGACTGTGACCGTAACCCCGAATGAGGGCCGTGTGGGCACCATTGCCGTGGTAAGGGGCGAAGGTTTCCCCAGCAAGAATGATGAGGGAAGCAATTTCACCGTCGAGATCGAATACGAAGCCTCCAATGGCAATGCCGTCACGGTTTCTGCTCTGACAGATGCCAGCGGCGATTTTGAACAGCAGCTTCGGATTCCCACCACCGCCGCCATCCCATCCAGCAACCAGATCCACGTGCGGTTCGAGGATGACGAAGATGTACCTGTGTCCATCACCGTGCCCCACGAGGTACCGGAAGGGATAATTCAGCCGTCCGAGACCAGCGGCGGACCCGGTTCTTCTATCACCATCATGGGTGAGGGCTTCAAGTCCTTCGTTCCCGTCGCTCTGGTCAAGATCGGCACCCTGGACGTAACCCCGGCTCCCAAGCCCAGCACCGACGGCAATGGCATGATGTCCTTCGACATCCTGATTCCGGGCTTGGATGTAGGCATCCAGACCATTGAGGTCAACGTGGGCCGCACCACGGCCAGCGTAGGCTTTACGGTCACCGAGTCCGGCGTCAACCCCGGCGACATCAAGCCCGTTGCTGAAGGACTGGAAGAACTGGGTGACAACCTGGACGTCATCTGGCACTTCAACAACGACACCAAGGAATGGAGCTTCTACGACGGCCAGGAAGGCAGCACCCTGACCCACGTGATCACGGGTGAGACCTACCTGATTCTGGTCAAGGGTTCGGTCGAGGTAATCCTCAACCGCGACACCAGGAGCCTGTCCTGCGTAGGCGGCAACTGCTGGAACCAGATAGTCTGGTAAATCAAGGCCAGGAATTGGCGCTGTCAGGGGCGGACCATGAATCCGCCCCTGACCCCCGGCTCGTAAGTACGGAGTGACCGGAAATGCAAGGTTTTGACTGGATATTTTGATTTTCGGTTCGCTTCCCCCTCTCCCTGAAAGAGAGGGGCCGGGGGTGAGGGAAACCTCACCGCGCCCCGGGCTCTAACCCCTCAATCTATAGGAGGAAATTAATGGCAAAAGTCAGTAGAATCCTGGCCCTGCTTGCCTTGGTGGCGATGCTCGCCGCGCTGCCCCTGTCGGCCTTTGCGCAGCAAGAGCCTCCCCACGTGGTAATCGGCACGGCCATGGTGAACGGCGCAATACCTGCCACGGGCACTGAAATTGTGGCAATGGATGGCGCGAACAAAGTAGGCAACGCCATGGTTAAGGACGGCGGCAGCTTCTCTCTCCAGGTAATGCGGCCCCCCAGCGGCGGCCCCGTCACCTTCATGGTGGCCGGTGTTGACGCTACCGAACGTCTGTCCAATTGGGAATCCGGCGCTCGTGCGCGCGGTTTCACCCTGTCGGCTACCGACCGCGGCGCCGTGGGCCAGGTTGGCGCAACCGGCCCCAAGGGCGACCAGGGCGACGCCGGTCCGGCTGGCCCCGCCGGTCCTCGTGGCCCCCAGGGCCCCGCTGGTGACCAGGGTTCCGCCGGCGCTGATGGCGCGGCAGGGCCCCCGGGGCCCGCCGGTCCCGCTGGCGCTCCGGGCGCCCCCGGCGCTGCCGGCGCCCCTGGTAACGACGGCGCTGCCGGTCCTGCTGGTCCCCAGGGTCCTCCGGGTGCCCAGGGTTCCGCCGGAGCTTCCGGCTCCGACGCCAGTGGCACCACCGGCATCATCGCCATCATCATCGCCATCGTCGCGGTGGTAGTGGCGGTAGCCATGCCCTTCGTAATGCCCCGCAACTAAGCCGGGCTAACCGGGCAACCCACGCAAACCCACCAAAACAGGGGCGGGGCCCAAACCCCCGCCCCGCCCCCCCCCTCCCCCCCCCCGCGCGGGGGGGGGAGTGTGGGGGGGGGGGCGACCCCCCCACCCAACAAACCAACCCTAACCCGCTCCCGTTCGTGGTGAGCCCGTCGAACCACCCCCCCAGGATGTCCCTTCCCCCTCGAAGGGGGAAGGCTAGGATGGGGGTGATCCCCCCAACCAACAAGCCAACCCTAACCCTCTCCCGTTCGTGGTGAGCCCGTCGAACCACCCCCCAGGGTCTATTGATTTTCCAAGATGTCCCTTCCCCCTCGAAGGGGGAAGGTTAGGATGGGGGTGATCCCCCCACCAACCAACCAACCCAGAAGTCATGTCGCCCTGAGCTTGCCGAAGGGCCTCCAATCCTCCACCCCCCCCGGCCTCAACCCCCCCCCCCGAGCCCGCCTAAAGCCCCGAAACCCCCTTTGGGCCTCCAACAACAACAGGCATCCCCCCCCCCACCCAAAAGTCATGTCGCCCTGAGCTTGCCGAAGGGCCTCAAATCCTCCCTCCCTGTCCACCTAAAGCCCCGAAACCCCGTTCGGGGAACAGCATACCCCCCAACCAACAAACCAACCCAAAGTCCCTTCCCCCTCGAAGGGGGAAGGCTAGGATGGGGGTGATAGCGCAAGGCAACAAGTCATCAGGCCGAAGAACACCCCCCCACCCCCACCCCACCCCGATTCCGTTCGTGGTGAGCCTGTCGAACCACCCCCCCTGTAATACTGCCGTAACGCTTCAGGGCCAATATAGGCATAACCCCACTCGCAGGAGGCCCCCTATGTCCACCATCACCCGACTCCTGTCCCTGCTCCTGGCAGCCGCCCTGCTGGCTACCTTGCCGGCCGCCGCTGCCAATGCCCAGGGTGAGTTCCACATCTTCATCGGCAAGGCCACCCTGGATGGCCAGGCCCCCGCCGTGGGCACTGAGATCACCGCCTACGACAACACCCGCGCCATCGGCACCGCCCTGGTCGAGGCCGACGGCCAGTACGCCCTCACGACCACCCGTTCCCACGGTACCGTCTCCTTCAGGATCAACCTGGTCGAAGCCCAGGAGACCTTCCCCAACTGGCGCGTTGACGGCCGCTCCACCGGCTTCAACCTGACCTTCGTCACCCCCAGGGACCCCACCATCGGCCAGGCCGGCCGCCAGGGCCCCCCTGGACCTCCAGGCCCTCAGGGTCCCCAGGGCGACACGGGTCCCGCCGGCCCTCAGGGCGCCATGGGCCCCGCCGGCGGCTCCGGCCCCATGGGCCCTGCCGGTCCTGAAGGCTCTCAGGGCCCCGAGGGCCCCGCCGGAACCAAGGGCGACACCGGACCCGCCGGCCCCGAAGGCCCCCAGGGTCAGCGCGGCCTTCCCGGCGCGGCCGGCCCCGCCGGCGCCGACGGTAATGACGGCTCCGATGGCCGCGACGGCCGAGACGGCGAGGATGCTTCCGGTAGCGGCATGGCCCTGTTCGCCCTCATCCTGGCCATTGCCGCCATCGTGGTCGCCGTGGCCATGCCCTTCGTCATGCGCAGCATGGGCGGCGGCTCCACCCCCACCGACCGGTAACCCCCCAGCGACCGG
Organism: SAR202 cluster bacterium bin22; assembly: GCA_002238505.1. GTDB lineage: Bacteria > Chloroflexota > Dehalococcoidia > Lucifugimonadales > UBA3495 > Bin22. The sequence continues at coordinate 11,808 of MPMM01000016.1, forward strand.
TAACCCCCCAGCGCCTCCCGGGGCGGCGGCCCACCCCGCCGCCCCCAGCGTAGGGGCGGGTTTCAAACCCGCCCGTCCCCCTCAGGTGGTATGGACAACCGAAATGGTAGGGGCAGACCTGTGTGTCTGCCCTGGTCTCACAAATGAAACCACCTAAATAGGAACGGCACCGTGAGGGCCACATGCCTTGACACTCCCCGCCTCCGGAATTAAGATATGTATCCCTGCCGAGGTAGCTCAGGTGGTAGAGCACGGCACTGAAAATGCCGGTGTCGACAGTTCGAGTCTGTCCCTCGGCACCACCTTCTCCCCCAACCCCCGTCAGGCATGCCCTTACAGCAAAAGCCGCCCCCATCGGGCGGCTTTTCTTGTTCTGCTGGACAGACTTCCACACAACTCCCTATGGAGCGACTCCATTGCACGGGTTCAACCCCGCCAGGGCCCACGGAAGGAGACGCCATCCGGTCAGCTCTCCCGACAGCCAGGGTTCAGGAAATTGCCTTGTACCAGTCCCAATAGCCGGGGTTTGTCTGGCAGGCCCGGCAGGTATATCCTGTCCTCGTCAAGCCCGAACCGTCGGGCGCCCCGCTTTATCTGCAAGGAGCACAGCAGGGAACCCACACATCAGCCCTCAAAGGAGGCTCCATGAAGTTCGGCATCTTTACCATCGTCCCCTACCACGAGGACTTTACCCAGCAGCAGGCGCTGACCCAGGCCCTGGAGCAAATACAGTTTGCCGATGAAGCCGGCCTTGACGAAGTATGGCTGGGCGAGCATCGCTTTTCCCGCCACGGCCTGCTCTCGGGAATCTGGTCCTTCCTGGGAGCCGTCGCCGGTCGCACAAAAAACGTGCGCATCGGCACCGCAGTCATCGTCCTGCCACTGCATAACCCCGTCCTGGTGGCTGAAGAAGTGGCCATGCTGGACATCATCAGCAACGGCCGCTTCAACTTCGGCATCGGCGCCGGCTACCAGCAGCAGGAGTTCGACGGCGTGGGTGTTGACATCGACACCAGCCGCGACCGGTTCCACGAGGCCGTGGACGTGATGATCAAGGCCTGGACCGAGGAATCCCTGACCTTCCATGGCCAGTTCACCAACGTTGATGACGTCTGGGTATTGCCCAAACCATTGCAGCAGCCCTACCCGCCCCTGTTCCAGGCCGTCAGCACCAGCCCGGCCAGCATCGACTTCGCCGCCAGCCGCAACATCCAGGTCATCGCCGGCGGCCCCACCGACATCCTCGGCCAGGCGCCCCAGGTTATTCAAATGTGGCGCGAGAAGATGGAAGAGTACGGCCACGAACACGCCCACCTCGACCCGCCCATGTCCAAGTCCATCTACGTCGCCCCCACCATGGAGGAAGCGGAACGGGACGCCGCCGAGCTGGAGAACTTTTCCTCGCGGATACTGCGGTCAGTCGGCTCGGCCGGGGCGCCCATCGGCATGCCCATGGACAAGAACGGCAAGGTCGCCCGAGGTTACGAGCACTGGGCCAACCGCCAGCGCGACCGCGACCGCCGCGATGACCCGGGCCATGCTGGCCTGCCGCCGCTCCGTGGAACTCCCGAGGTGGTGATAGAAAGGTTGAAGCAGACCCAGGAAGCCGGAATCAACCACGTCTTCGGCAACTTCGGCTTCGCCGGCCTGCCCCACGAAAAGGTGATGCGCTCCATCGAGCTATTTGCCACGCACGTCATGCCCCACTTCCAGGACGCGCCCGTCGCGGCCGGGGACTAACCGGATCGCCATCAGTCCGTCAGATTGGTAACAGTGACCGTTACTTCCAGCTTGGCGATCTGGGCCGTGCTGTCGTCGGCATCCCGGGCTTCCACCGTCACCAGGTAAATGTTGTTACGGCCAGAATCTGACGGACTCTCGTAGTCCGGCGGGGAAGCAAAGGTCAGAACCCCCGTCTCGCTGATGGCGAAGGCGCTGCTGTCATCTCCCGAAAGTCGCCAGGTGATGTCCCCGCCCTCCGGGTCGGTGGCCCTGTAGGTGTACAGGTCTCTGGTGTCGTTCTCCTGGTAGGTGAACACGGTGGTGCTATTGCTCCTGAACTCCGGCGCCTCGTTTACCGCATTTACGGTGACAATCACGTCCAGGTTTCCGTAATAGCGCCCGTCGGAGGCCCGCACCATTACCTCGTAAACGTTGTCCCGGTCGGAGTCGGCGGGCCGCTCGTGATCGGGATTGTTCCTGAAGGTCAGTTCTCCGCCCTCGTTGATGGTGAAGTCGCCCCCGTCTCGTCCAGAGACGCTCCAGCGGGTGATTTCTGTCGTGGTGTCCTCCGGGTCGGTGGCGGTGTAGGTGGCCAGGACAGCCTCGTGGTTTTCCTGTACGTCGATGGCGGTGTTGCTGCTTGTTTCCGCTATCTCCGGCCCTTCGTCCTGGTTGGTGACGGAGACGACAACGTCAAAGGTTCCTACACTGCCCTGGGCATCGGTGGCCTGCACCGTTACCTGGTAGTCGTTGTCGTCGGGCCGGGGCGGATTCTCAAAGTCGGGCGGGTTGATGAAGGAGAGCACGCCCCGCTCGCTGATTTCAAAGCGGCTGGCGTCCAGGCCGCCCACCGACCAGGTAAAGTCGTTGCCCTCGGGATCGGTGGCTCGGTAGGTGTAGATGGTCCCCGTGCCATTCTCGCGGAAGGTGCGGGCGTTGCTGCCGGTAATCACCGGTGGCTCGTTGTCCGAGGCGACGGTGATGGTCACCTCGTAACTGCCATATACCCTGCCGTCGTAGGGGCGTATGGTCACCAGGTACTCGTTGTCCCGGTTCCCGTCGGCGGGCCGGTCGTGGTCCGGCGGGTTCCTGAATGTCAGGTCAGCCGTCGCACGCCCCGTTTGTTCGCTGGTGTCAGTAATGGTGAAGTCGCCGCTGTCCGTACCGCCCAGGGACCAGCGGGTGACCTCTGAACCCTCCGGGTCCACGGCGGTGTAGGTGGCCACTACTTGGTCAAAGTTCTCGGCTACGCTGCGGGCTGCCTGCCCCGTAACCTCCGGGCCCTCGTTGACCTCGGTTACGGTTACGGTCACGTCCAGGGTCCCTTCGTTGCTGCCGTCGGAGGCCACCACCGTGATGTCATAGACGTTGTCCTGGTCGGCGTCGGCGGGTTGCTCGTGGTTGGGCGCGCTGCTGAAGAACAGCTGGCCCCGCCCGCTGCTGTCCGGCGTGATGGTGAAGTCGCCGCCGTCCGTCCCCCGCACCGACCACTGGATTTTGGTATTCAGGTCCATGTCCCGGGCCGTGTAGGTGTAGAGGCGGACGTCAGTGGCGGTGTTCTCCCTGAAGCTCAGGGTGTCCCTGCCAGTAATCTCCGGCGCCGCCTCATTCTCGTCCCTCACTGTGACCGTCACCTCCAGCTCCCCGTAGGTACTGCCGTTGTAGGCACGAATGGTCACCAGGTACTCGTTGTCCCGGTTCCCGTCGGCCGGCCGGTCAAAGTCCGGGGTGTTCCTGAAGGTCAGTTGGGCCGTGTAGGTGCCCGTGGGCCCGATATTGAAGTCGCCCGCGTCGGTTCCGGCCAGTCTCCAGCCGGTTACCGCGTCGTCCCTTTCGCCGGCGTCCGGGTCTCTGGCTGTGAAAGTGGCGTTGGCCAGGCTCTGACCTTCGACGACTGTATAGGCGGTAGTCCCGGTTGGCTCAGGCCCTTCATTAACTTCGGTTACGGTTATGGAGACGTCCAAAGTTCCTTCGCTGCCCTGGTCATCGGTCGCGACGACTGATATAAGGTACTCATTGCCCGTATCCGAGTCGGTGGGACTCTCGTAATCCGGAGGACTGCTGAAGGTCAGTACACCGGTATCGCTGATGTCGAAGGCATCGCCGTCGTCTCTCCCTCCTTGCCCCCTGACCGACCAGGTGATGGTGGTGTTGCGGTCTGTGTCGGTGGCCCGGTAGGTGTACAGGCGCTGTGTGATTGGAGTGTTCTCCCGGAAGCTAAGGCTCTGGCTGCCCGTCACCACCGGCGCGGCCTCGTTCTCGCTGCCCACGGTGACGGTCACCTCCAGGGAGCCGTACCGGTTGGTGGCGTCGTATGCCCTCACGGACACCAGGTACTCGTTGTCCCGGTTCCCGTCGGCCGGCCGGTCGTAGTCCGGGGCATTGCGGAACGTCAACTCGCCGTCCTCACTGATCAGGAAGTCGCCTCCGTCGCTGCCGCTCAGCGACCAGCGCGTAATGTCCGAACCCTCCGGGTCCACGGCGGAATAGGTTGCCAGTGTCTGGGTCTGCGGGTCCAGGGTGGGGTCGGTGTACTCCTGGAGGGATATGCTTTCCCGCCCGGTTACCACCGGCCCTTCGTTCAGGTCGGTCACGGTGACAGTCACGTCAAAGGTTCCGGTGTTGCCCTGATCATCCCGGGCCCGCACCGTCAGTTCGTAGGCGTTGTCGTCGTTCGCATCGGCCGGGTCGTCAAAGTCCGGCGGGTCCCTGAAGGTGAGGACGCCCCGCTCGCTGACCTCAAACAGGCTGCCGTCCGTGCCTCCAGGAGTAATCCAGTCAAACTCGTCCCCCTCCGGATCGGTGGCTCGGTAGGTGTAGACGGTTCCCGTGCCGTTCTCACTGAAGGTGCGGGCGTTGCTGCCGGTGATTACTGGCGGTTCGTTGGCGCCGGTGACGGTGACGGTAATGTCGTAGGAGCCGTACCGGCCCCGGCTGTCGTAGGCCCGGATGGTCACCAGGTACTCGTTGTCCCGGTTCCCGTCGGCGGGACGGTCCACGTCGGGCGGGTTGCGGAAGGTCAGGTCCGCCGTGTCGTTGCCCGTCTGGTCGCTGGTGTCGGTGATGGTGAAGTCCCCGCCGTCAGTGCCCGTCAGCGACCAGCGGGTTACGTCGTCACCTTCCGGGTCCGCGGCGGTAAAGGTGGCGCCAGCCACATCGACACTCTGTGTGACCGACTGCCTTTCGCTGACGGTGAACTGGGTAGTGCCCGTAATGGTCGGCCCCTCGTTCACCTCGGTGACGGTGACCGCGACGGGAAGTTCGCCACGATTGGTTCCGTCGGAGGCTACGATGGTGATGTCGTACACGTTGTCCGTGTCCTGGTCTGCCGGTTGCTCGTGGTCGGGCGGACTGCGGAAGAACAGCTCACCGCGACCGCCGCTGTCCGGAGTGATGGTGAAGTCGCCACCATCGTCACCCTCCACCGACCAGGTGAAGACCGTATTCAGGTCTGTATCGGTGGCACGGTAGGTGTACAGGCGGGTGGTGGTGGCCGTGTTCTCCTGGAAGCTCAAAGTCTCCCGGCCCGTGACCACCGGGACTTCCTCGTTCACGTCGGTGACGGTCACCCTCACATCCAGGGACCCGTAGCGGTTGCCCGAGTCGTAGGCACGGACGGACACCAGGTACTCGTTGTCCCGGTTGCTGTCGGCCGGCCGGTCGTAATCCGGCAGTATCCGGAAGGTCATTACGCCGGTTTCGCTGATCTGGAAGTCGCCTCCATCTGACCCGGACAGGCTCCAGCGGGTGACTTCATCCCCCTCCTGGTCGTTGGCGGTGAAGGACGCGCCCGACAGGTTCCCCCCCTCCACTACGGTGAAGGCCGTGGTTCCCGTCACCTTGGGCCCCTCGTTCACCTCGGTGACGGTAACGGTGGCGTCCACCCTGTCCCGCAGTCCACCCTGATCATCGGCCACCACCGTGATTTCATAAACGTTGTCGCCGTCCGAGTCCGCCGGAAGCTCGTAGTCAGGCAGTAGGCGGAAGGTAAGCACCCCGTTGTATATGGCAAAGTCTGCCCCATCCGCCCCCTCCACCGACCAGGTGATTGTGTCGTCAGGGTCGGGATCGGTGGCCCGGTAGGTGTAGAGCACCGACGCGGTGTTCTCCCGCTGGGTGAACTCGGTGCGGCTCTTAGTGGTTATCACCGGCGCTTCGTTCACCGGTGTGACGGTCACCATCACACCCAATGTCCCGTAGTAACGGTCGTCCGACGCCTGCACCGTGAACAGGTACTCGTTGTCCCGGTTGGAGTCGGCGGGACGCTCGTGGTCGGGTGTGTTGCGGAAAGCCAGCGCGCCGTTCTCATCGATGGTGAAATCCCCGCTGTCTGTACCCGTCAATCGCCAGGCGGGTTCCACGATCAGGTCGCCCCGACCACCGGCGGTGTAGGTGGCCAGGACTCCATCCTGACCTTCGGCACGGGTAATGGCGGCGTTTCCGGTAACTTCGGTAACATCACTCACCGTAACCGTAACGGCATGGGACCCGTAGTACCGGCCGTCGTAGGGACGCACCTCCACCTCGTAAACGTTGTCCCGGTCCGAGTCGTCCGGCCGTTCGTAGTCGGGTACGCTGCGGAAGGTCATCACCCCCGTCTCGGTGATAGTGAAGTCTCCGCCGTCCCGTCCGCCCAGGCTCCAGCGGGACACAGTCTCTCCCTCCGGGTCCGATGCGCCAAAGCTGGCCCCGCCCCAGCTGCGGTTCTCCTGCACGGTGAAGCTGTCCCCACCCGAGGTTACCTCCGGACCCTCATTGACGTCGGTGATGGTGACGGTGACGTCAAAGCCGGCGACGTTGCTGTCGTCATCGCTGGCCCGCACGGTTACCTGGTATTCGTGGCCTTCGGCGCCGGAACCCTGAGGACTTTCGTAGTCCGGAGGAGTGGACTCGCTGAAGTACAGTTCGCCCCGCTGTTCGTCGATGGTGAAGAACCTGGCGTGAGTACCCGCCACCGACCAGGAAATGGCTCCTCCCTCCAAGTCGGTGGCCCGGTAGGTGTACAGGCGGGAGGTCCGGTTCTCCGGGTGCCTCATCTTCGCTGCCGACTCGCTGGCGGTGGTGATGATGGGCAGTTCATTGACCGGGGCCACCGTCGCCGTCACGTCCAGCGTGCCGTAGTACCGGTCGTCGGTGGCCTGCACCGTGAACAGGTACACATTGTCCCGGTTGCTGTCGGCCGGCCGCTCGTGGTCGGGTATGTTCCGGAAGGCCAGAGCGCCGCTCTCATCAATGGTAAAGTCTCCGCTGTCAGTCCCGGTCAGCCGCCAGGCTGGCTCCACCACCAGGTCGCCAGTGCCGCCAGCGGTGTAGGTGGCCAGCGTCCCCTCAAAATTCTCGGGCCGGGTGATGGCGGGCGTACCGCTGATTTCGCTTACATCTCCCACCGTCACCGTGACGGCATGAGACCCGTAGTACCGGCCGTCGTATGGCCTTACTTCCACCTCATAGATATTGTTGCGGTCCGAGTCGGCTGGACGCTCAAAATCCGGCACGCTGCGGAAGGTCATCACTCCCGTCTCGGTGATGGTGAAGTCCCCGCCGTCCCGTCCCCCCAGGCTCCAGCGGGAGATGGTCTCTCCCTCCGGGTCGTTGGCGCCAAAGCTGGCCCCAGCCCAGTTGCTGTTCTCCTGGACGGTGAAACTGTCCCCGCCTGAGGTTACCTCCGGACCCTCGTTGACGTCGGTGACGGTGACGGTCACTTCGTGGGTACCGGTCAGGGTCCCGTCGCTGGCCCGGGTCGTGACCTGATATTCCTGGCTGCCAATCCCCGAACCCTGGGGGTTCTCGTAGTCCGGCGGGGTTGTCTCGCTGAAATACAGTTCGCCCCGCTCTTCGTCGATTCTGAAGAACCTGGCGTGAGTCCCCGCCACCGACCATCTAATAGCTTCCCGCTCCGGGTCCGTGGCCCGGTAGGCATACAGGCGCGATGTCCGGTTCTCCGGGTGCCGCATCGTCGTGGCTGAACTACTGGTGGTGGTGATTTCGGGCGCCTCGTTCACCGGTGTCACCGTTACCGTCACGTGGTGAGATCCGTAGTACCTCCCGTCGTAGGGCCGTACCTCCACTTCATAAATGTTGTTCCGGTCCGAATCTGCCGGTCGCTCGTAATCGGGAGTGTTTCGGAAGGTCATCACACCGGTCTCGGTAATGGTGAAGTCCCCGCCGTCCCGGCCACCCAGACTCCAGCGGGACACGGTCCCGCCCTCCGGGTCCGAGGCGCTGAAGCTGGCGTTGGTCAGGTCCTGGTTCTCCTGGACGGTAAAGCTCTCCCCGCCCGAGGTTACCTCCGGCCCCTCGTTAACGTCGGTCACCGTGACCGTTACGGGGAGGTTAGCCGTGTTGGGCGGGCTGCTGTCGTCGCTGGCCTGTATCGTCACCTGGTATTCGTGGCCGCCGGTTCCCGAGCCCCGGGGATTCTCATAGTCCGGCCCATTGTCTTCGTCGAAGTACAGTTCGCCCCGCTGTTCGTCGATGCGGAAGAACCTGGCGTGGGTCCCCGCTACCGACCAGGTTACGGCCCGATTCTCCGGGTCCGTGGCCCGGTAGGCGTACAGCCGCGACGTCCGGTTTTCCGGGTGCCGCATCGTCGTGGCCGAACTGCTGGTGGTGGTGATTTCGGGGGCCTCGTTCACCGGCGTCACTGTCACCGTCACGTGGTGGGACCCGTAGTACCGGCCGTCGTAAGGCCGGACCTCCACCTCATAAATATTGTTTTGATCCGAGTCCGCCGGCCGCTCGTAGTCCGGGATGTTCCGGAAGGTCAGCACCCCGTTCTCATCGATGCTGAAGTCCCCGCCGTCCCGGCCGCCCAGGGTCCAGCGCGACACACTGCCACCCTCCGGGTCGCTGGCGGTGAAGGTCTCACCCGCCCACTCCTGGTTCTCCCGCACGGTGAACCTGCGGCCACCAGAGGTGATCTCCGGCCCCTCGTTGACGTCGGTGACGGTGACGGTGACGGGCAGGGACTCCGTGTTGGGCGGGCTGCTATCGTCGCTGACCTGTATGGTCACCTGGTAGACGTTGTCCCCGCCGGAATCGCCAGGCCGCTCAAAGTCCGGCGGGCTGGCTGCGGCGAAGGAGAACTCCCCCCGCTGGTTGATGGCGAAGAAGCGCCCGTCCACGCCACCCAGCGACCACCTGGTCGTGCTGGACCCCTCCGGATCGGTGGCCCGGTAGGTGTATAGGCGGGTTATCCGGTTCTCCGGCTGGGTGAATTCGGTCCTGCTCGTCGTGGTGATGGTGGGGGGTTCGTTGACGGGAGTTACCGTCACCGTGACGTCAAAGGTGTCATAGTACCGGTCATCCGAAGCCTGCACCGTAAAGACGTACTCGTTATCCCGGTTGCTGTCCGCCGGACGCTCGTGGTCCGGGGTGTTGCGGAAGGCCAACTGGCCGTTCTCGTCGATGGTGAAGTCCCCGCCATCCGTGCCAGTCAGGCGCCAGGCGGGATTTACGGCCAGGTCACCCCGGCCGCCAGCCGTGTACGTGGCCAGGACACCCTCCTGGCTTTCGGCCCGGGTAATGGTGGCATTTCCGCTAATCTCGTTTACATCACCCACCGTGACCGTCACCTGGTGGGAGCCGTAGTACCTGCCGTCGTAAGGCCTTACCTCCACCTCGTACTCGTTGTCCCGGTTCCAGTCGTCGGGGCGTTCGTGGTCCGGGGTCCGCCTGAAGGTCATTACCCCGCTGGCGTCAATGGTGAAGTCCCCGCCGTCCCGCCCGCCCAGGCTCCAGCGGGTCACATCGCCGGACTCCGGGTCTCGGGCGGTGAATGTCGCCCCGGCCCACTCCTGGTTCTCCTGGACATTAAAGCTGTTGCCGCCCCGGGTAACCTCCGGCCCCTCGTTGACGTCGGTTACCGTGACCGTCACCGCCAGGGACTCCGTATTGGGCGGGCTGCTGTCGTCGCTGACCTGTATCGTCACCTCGTAAATGTTGTCGCTGCCCGAGTCCCCGGGTATGTCAAAGTCCGGCGATCTGTCTTCCCTGAAAGAGAATTCCCCGCGTTCGTTTATGGTGAAGAAGCGTCTGTCGTCCCTGCCCAGCGACCACGTAATGGTGCTGGACCCCTCCGGGTCGGTGGCCCGGTAGGTGTAGAGGCGAGAGGTGCGGTTCTCCGGTTGGCGCAGGCTGGTGGCCGACGTGCTGGTGGTCGTAATGGCGGGCGGTTCGTTTACCGGCGTTACCGTCACCGTCTCGTCAAAGCTGGCGTAAATGCTGCCGTCGGAGACCTGCACCGTGAAGGTGTACTCGTTGTCGCGATTGCTGTCGGCAGGCCGCTCGTAGTCCGGCGAATTGCGGAACCGCAGTTCCCCCTGCTCGTTGATTACAAAGTCGCCGCCGTCGGTGCCCGACGTACGCCAGCGGGATACCATACCGCCCTCCGGATCGGTGGCGGTGTACCTGGCCAGTACCGTATCCTGGGCCAGGTTCTCCGGGACACTGCCAGGCGGTGTCCCGAACAGGTTCCCAACCCTGCTGATTTCCGGCCCTTCGTTCACTGCCGTGACCGTCACCGTAACTGGCAGTTCGTCAGTAAGGGGCTGATTGGGAACATCGTCCGTAGCCCGTACCGTCACGTTATAGACGTTGTCGCGTCCTGCGTCCCCGGGATTCTCGTAGTCCGGCGGGGTCGCAAACTCGAGCGTCCCACCCGTGATGGTGAACTCCCCCGCATCAGGCCCCGCAGTGGACCAGTTAATGCCGTGCCCTTCGGGGTCGGTGGCGCTGAACTGGTAGATGGCGCCTGTGGCATTTTCCCGACGGGAAAATTGGGGGTTGCTGACTTGCCGCAGCGCCGGAGGCTCGTTGACATTCAGCACCTCCACGGTTATGGGCAGCGTTCCATAGTATTGCCCGTCGTATGCCCGCACCGTAACCAGGTACTCGTTGTCCCGGTTGCTGTCGGCCGGGCTTTCGTAGTTGGGGGTACTGCGGAAGGTCAGCTCCCCCGTGTCCCGGTCAATGTTGAAATCCCCGCCGTCGGTACCGGCTAGGCTCCAGGTGAAGGTGGAAGCGGCGCCCTCCGGGTCGCTGGCGGTGTAAGTCTGGCTGAAGTCCTCAACATTCTCATTGACGCTGTGGCTGGCCGGGCCGCTGACCGTAGGCGGTTCGTTGACCGGGGTGACGGTCACTGTGACGTCAAAAGACGTGGACTGGCTTCCCTGCCCAGATGAGGTTCCGTCGCCCAGGTTGCCATCGTCGGTGGCGACGATCTGGACGTTGTAAACGTTGTTCCCGCCTGAGTCGGTTGGATTCTCGTGGTCGGGAATCTCGGCAAAGGTCAGGTTGCCCGAGCTATCAATGTTGAAGTCGCCCGAGTCGGTGCCGCCCACGGCCCACGTCAACGAACTTCCCTCCGGGTCGGTGGCCGAATAGCGGTCCAGTGTCCTGGTGGTGGCCGTGTTCTCCGCATAGGAAAGGGCAGCGTCGCCGGATATGGCAGGCGCCTCGTTTACGTCGTTGACCGTGACCGTCACCGCCAGTTCTCCCCGCAGGTTGCCCTCTTCAGTGGCCTGCACCGTAACCAGGTACTCGTTGTCTCGGTTGCTGTCGGCGGGACTCTCAAAGTTGGGCGGGTTCTTGAAGGTCAGCTCTCCCGTGTTCCGGTCAATGTCGAAATCGCCGCTGTCAGCGCCGGACAGGCTCCAGGTGAAGGTGGATGCGGTGCCCTCCGGATCGCTGGCGGTGTAGGTCTGGCTGAAGTCCTCAACATTCTCATCGACGCTGTGGCTGGCCTGGCCGGTTACTTCCGGTGGTTCGTTGGAGTCGCTTACCGTCACCATCACCGTTATGGTGTCGTCAACCGTAGTATCAGTATTGCCATGTAAGTCTTTTCCGTCAGTAACCGACATCGTAAGGGTGTAGCTGCTCTTGCCTTCGTAATTCAAGGCCTCTTTGGTTCGCAACTGACCGCTCGTGTCAACCACGTCGAAGGAGGCCGCGTCGGTTCCCGAGATGGCATATGTCAGGGAGTCGCCGTCGGCATCGGTGGCAGCAATTGGGGCGCCGATGTCACGTCCCGGCGGAGTGTTCTCGTCAACGCCACGCATGCCGTCCTCAGTCGAGGGAAACGCCGGAACACGGTTCGGCTGGACAATTTTGACTTGCTTCGCGGAGGCTTTTTTCGCATAGTTGCCTACCGTATCCCTCAACCCCGTCGAGACGAAATCTCTGTAGGAGACAATGAGGTCATCATCCGCGGTGACCGCAGACGCGAGCGTCACTGTCACCTGGTTGCCTTGAACCGCGACCGCGTCGTTATGGACTCGCTCTCTGGCAATCTTGTCAAAGACATAAAACCCGGAACTACTTGCGGGCGGAACGAAGCTTTCGTCCAGGGTATCGTCCCACGTCAAAACCAGGTCGGTGTGGCCCTCCAGGATGGCCGCGGAGACCAGTGATGGAGGCATGGCATCAACCAGGTGCCCGGCTTGCGGGTCGAGCTTCACCCGTGCGGGCGCTTCCTCCCCGGTTGAGACATAGCGGACCATCCCCTGGATGGCCGACTGTTGAACAGAGATGCCGTCATTGTCGACGTCTCCCTCGGTTAACGGGTACCTGAAGGTCAGGGTGCTGGTGCCGGTACCACTGGCGTAGGTCGCTGCCCGCGTTTCTTCTCCAATCTTTAGCCTTAGCCTCGGTACGCCGCTGACGGACACGGGTTCGTTAAACGTCACGGTCGCCTGTATCACGTCCCTCCAGCTGCCTCCTCTGTTCCAGGAGTAGGTCTTGTCGGCCCCGGGATCTGAGATGATGGCTACATCGGTAGCATCATTGCGGACCGTGCGAGAGGAGAAACCGGCGGCCTCGTTGCCGGCGAAGTCCTTCAACGGTCTGGCCGCCGGACCGGTGGGCGCCGTGTAGGTAACATTCGCCGTGTCCGTGGCGTTGAGGGTTCCCGAAAGAGACAGGGTCACGACGTTGGCGGCAACACCTGCGGTGACAGTGCGGCTCCCTCCTCCAATGTTGAGGGCGAAAGCGCCGCTGGCTGGCACCGAGGTCTCATCAAGGCGTTCACTGTAGGTCAGCCGCAGGCTCGAGTCTTCCCGGTCGATCCGTGCCGTCAGCAGCGTTGGCGCAGCGGTGTCTGTCGCTGTTGGTGTTGCCGTTGCCTCCGCTGCGTCGCCGTCGCCATTGTGATTGTAGGCTAGTACACGTAGCGTGTGACTCTGGCCGCTGGCCAGGCCGGAGATTGTGTGCTGTAGATCCGCCAGGTCGGTAACGGTCGCGCTGCGAGACCGGCTGTACTCCTGTACCCCGGATTTCCACTGGACCTTGTAGCCCTCCACCGGCGATCCGCCGTCGTAGGAGGGCTCCCGCCAGGAAACTGTCAGCGTCCCGTTTCCAGTTGAGGTAACGGTAACATTCGTTGGCTCAAGGGGCTGGCAGCCGCCGTCGCTCCAGGGATTGCGGGTGACGCCATTTCCGAACGCCGAAGCGTCCGCCTTTCTGTTATTGCAATAGCCGCCGAAGGAGTTCCGCAAATGGTAGACGACCACCGCCCGGTCCTTGGTGTCCTCTATCGCCTTCACTTCGGCCCAGATTCGGTCCAGGTCAAGATTGCCATCAGCATTCTCATACGTATCAGCAAGCCAGGACGGCATATCTCCACGGGCCGCACTGCTAACAACTGTGATAGCCTCTGCGCTGACGGTCTCGGTAATATAGTCGCACGACCGCCAATACGATCCCGCGCTCACATCCTCGGTACCGAGAGTGACAATCGAAAGGGCATCAGCGTATAACTCGATTGGTTTACAACTAAAATACTCAGACTCGGAAAAATGCTGCAGGCCATAGCTGAAAGGAACCAGGTCGTAGAAATAGAGATGAGCAGCCCCCAGCGGACCGGGCGAAGAAGTAATTGAATTGGCCAGGGTGTAAATATGGGCCAGTTCGTGGACGATGACATACTCCAGCCCCGAGTAGTACCTTCCTGCTCCGATCTCTCTTGCTACACACCTCCGCAGTTGCGCCACAATCAGTGAGCAGTGGTCGATCCAGGCATAACCGCCATCCTGTGTCGAGAATTCCGCGGCAACATTCTGGTTTAGCATGAAATCCCATGTCTCTCTCAACCAGGGATGCGAACTCTCAAAGAGTTCGATGATTTCTTTCTCGATGAACGGGCGTGCCGGTGGAAGGCCCGATTTAGGCGTGCCAGTCTCTTCCACGGACGGGACGCTGTCCCCGCTTGAGTTCACGGCGATGACCCGCACCGTGTATTCGGTGTCATTGGTCAGCCCGGTAATAACTTCCTTGTACCGGCTTTTGGCCGAAGTCGACAGGAGGGATACTACGCTGGCTGTCGGATCGCTGGTGACCTGACGAGTCGAGTCGTACTCCTCGCTGCCAGACTTCCACTGGACCTTGAACGAGGCGGTGGAATCGGCGTCGGTTGATGACCAGCGCACCTCTAGCTGCTGGCTCTTGTAGGTATAGACCGCCACATCCGTCGGCGCATCGGGCACGTCAGTCTGCGCGGAGGCGCCGGGCGCAGTGGCAAGGAGGGTTGCAATCAGCGCCCCTACGATGAGGAAACACAGCACGCCACTTGGTAATCTCGGTCCCATTAACCCAGGCAACTTCCCCACGTCAACCCTCGCCACGTAAATGGAAGGACCCAGGGAAATGGGCAAGCGTGCTCCCCCGGCGACAATGCCGGCCATGCCCTGGAGTAATGAGAGGCAAAGGAACAAAGCCCGGCCACAGCCCGTTCCGGACAAGAGAGTGCCAATCCGCTGTTGCGGCACAGAGGACAAGGCGGGAAGGGAACGCCGGCGGGAAGGTCTCATACCGCGACGCCGTCCGAGGCGTGTTCAAGTTTCCCGGATCCACTCCTATCGTCGGCGCGCCGCTGCCCGGGAGCTGCCCACGGACTGGATCGCCACCGTAAGAGTGCGGGTCAGCCTGCGATGCGCCGTTTCTTTGCTGCTGTATGAAGCGTCGAAGAAGAGATCTGACGGCCCAGTCTTCCTGCTCCCGCTGCGCGGGTGGGTCCTGGGCAAATGCGGTATAGCCCGCCGTTACCAGGCAGGCAAGAACCGGGACTGTCAGAGGTGAGGCAAGTTTAATCAAGGAATGCAGGGAACTTGCCAATCGTTAGATTGGAGGGTCCTTCCTATGGAGTTGTCAATTTCATCACAGCGTTTCCATCCGCCCCGGGCACAGCGCCACCCCGGCATAAAGAGACCGGTACGGAAAGATGAAGCGCCGGTCGATAGAACTTTCTATCGGTCCTTCGGGAGCTATTCCGGAAATGTCCGCGAAACCGTTACGTCCTCCGCAGCGTCGGTATCCGCTCGTCAAAGGCGGTTGGCATTCCCGCATCGTCCAGGTCCGGGCTGGCTTCCGGTTTAAACCCGGCCCTGGAAACCCTCGCAAGCGGGGTTTCCCTGCCTGCAGGATCGCGTCCAGCCAATCTGGATCAAGGGAATCCGCAGACCCCGCCTGTGTCGGGCAGCGCCAGAACCTCAGAGATGTTACCGCTCCTGAAAGCCAATTCAACTGTTTGGAAGCCGTAACCGCGAGAACATGCGCATATTCCGGCCGCCGCATCACTCTTCCCCCCGCCTCACCTTGCCTCTCGAGGTATAAGAATGAAGCATTTGTGGATACCCTCGAATCAATAGGCAACCCCCAACCCGCCCTAAAATAGACGGTATCGGCCGGCCCTCTTCCTCGTTCGTACCAGGGACGGTGAATAATGACACCCCAGGACGGCGTCTATATGGCCCTTCCCTGTGCTAGAATTGCGGACAAGTACGTAAGGCGATAGTGTTGAGATTTGTACCGGTCGCAATACTCGCTAAAGATTTGGACTTTCAGCAGGAGAGACATTCATGTCAAGACTGACGCCCATAACCAGGCGAGAACAGGTGAGTGGAGACGCATTAGCAGCCTTCGACGCCATCATAGAGTCCAGGAACTCCATCAACGGACCTCATTCGATGATGATGTATGCACCGGAAGTTGCCCGTTGTTCTACAGCCCTCAGCGACTCCCTGCGCTTTGGTGGTAATCTGTCCGACCATGACACTGAATTGGCGATAATTACCGCCGCCCGCCACTGGGATTGCGAATATGTGTGGGCCTCCCATTCCGCCGCGGCGTTGCGGGCGGGGGCTCGGCCCGAGGCAGTGGAGATAATCGCCAATGGAGGTAGCCTGGAGGGTCTCACCAGAGAAGAGGCGATAATCGTCCGCTACGGACGGGAATTGATGGACGACCACCAGGTTTCCCAGGAGACTTTTGATGCGGCCCTGGCGCAATTTGGCGAGGCTAATACCATCGTCCTGGGAGCGCTGATGGGCTACTATTCGTTCATCAGTTGCACCTTGCTCGGCACGGACATGCGACCGGCCGAAGGCTCCCCAGTTTTGCCGAAACGGGCATAGCAGGTATAAATCGAAGTGCCAGGGGTTATTCCAACCCCTGGCACACGATTTCCCGGAAAGTGACCCCAGCATGCCCTGGGGTTCATCGGCGGCGTTGCCGCCCATCCATCGCGGGAAAATCTACGCGGGCTTGGATGCCACAAACATCGCCCAGCCGATGTAGCCAGCATTGGCCGAGTTAACCCAGAAGGAAAGGGCCTCCAGGGTACGGTCAATTGTCTCCGCCCCGATGCGCGGCAGGAGCGCTTCCCGATTTTCCCCCAGCCGGTCCCGTACCCAGCCATAGGAGCGGGCTACGTGCTCGGACCAGTCTTCCTCCCTGCTCACGGGGAGATCCAGCCCGGCCAGGGCTGACCGGTAATCGTCAATGTCCCACATATCGGGCGACTTCACCCGGTCATAAATCCTTTCCCGGTCCTCGGCCGGCGTGTCCCGACGCACCAGTACGTCAGTAAAGATAAGGGAACCCCCCGGCTGCAATACACGACGGCATTCCGACAGCACGGCGTTCTTGTCTGCGGCGTGCAGGAACGCCTCCTGGCTCCAGACCACGTCGTACGCGCCTTCGGAGTAACCCAGGCTGTGGAAATCCCCATACTCGAAGCTCAAGAGGTGGGACAGTCCCGCCTCGGAGGCCCGCTGGCGAGCCAGGTCAAGTTCCTTTTCACTGATGTTAGTGCCCGTTACGTGGCAACCGAAGTTCGCGGCCAGGTACCGGGCCGTCGAACCATAGCCACAACCCAGATCCAGAACCCGCGTGTCCGGTCCCAGTGTCACCGCCCCGGCCATAATCTCATTGGTATGCTCCATCGCTTCCGGATGGGAGCAGTCGTCGCTGCAAGGCACTCCCAAATGGAGATTGTCGCCCCAGATGGTGCGGTAGATCTCGTCGGCAGGTCCGTCATAATAGGCTTGGGTGCTGGAAACAATTGAACTGATGTCCCGTCCATCCATAAACCTCGACTCCTCTGAACGCCGTATATTGTGCGGGCCCAGTCACCGTTTACAGCCCGCCCCAGGGGGCACAGTGAGCCACAGGGGTAACCAGCAAGTGGGGATGTCACAACAACCGGTTTAGACTCAATACTGCCGCTGCCCCTGGGGAATAGTTGTTAGCTGGGTAACGGGCTCGCCCTCGTCCTGACCCCGACTCTCCAACTACTCTTCTGCCTGGTCACGGACATCAGGAAAACCGGTTCAGCTGCTATGGACCGCCGTCCCCGATTCCGCCGCCGTCATTACGCCGCCGTCACTCCGCCGAAATCGACAACCCCTCTATGAACTCAAGCCCCGGCAGCTTCTCCAGTTCCCGGGGAGCCATCTTCAGCTTGCCCGACCGGCTGCCCGCCCCCAGGATGATGTAGTCCATCTCCATCAGGCGCGCGTCAGCGTATATTGGCAACCCCTCCGGCAGCGCCAGAGCCGTAACCCCGCCGATCATCATCCCAGTCACGTCCCTGGTCTCCTCCGCCGAGGCGAACGACGCCCGCGACACGCCCATCAGCCCGCGCACTCGCTTGTTCACATCCAGCCGGTCGCAGGCCCGCACTATCCCCGCGCAGTGCGCCGCTGGCCCCCGCTTGCTGGCCACTATAATCGTATTGGCGGAATGGGGCAGGTCATACCCGTACTGCTGGCAGAAGTCCGCCGTGTCGCCGTACTGCGGGTCGATCTCGATCCATTCCCAGCCCGCGATCCCCAGTTCCTCCAGCGCCGTCCTTACTCGCCCTTCAATCTCTTCAGGTGTACTCATCATCCTTCCCCTCGACGGGATTTCGCAGGCTGCCAGGCCGGGCTTCCTGTATCCGCAATTCCCGAACGGGAGTCCGCACTTCAATCCTGGCACGCCCGCCGCACGAAAGGTTACCACACGTCCCTGCCCAGGGCGCGCTTGTTATAATGGCCCGTGAATCAGGGCACCCCAAGGCCCCCCGTGCCAGCTGTCCAGTAATCAGGAGGAAGCCGTGGCAAACACCAACAATGCGTGGGACGTCGGTTCGGTCCACCAACGGCTGGGTGTGACGCCCATTATTAACGCCGCCGGATCCATTACCCGGCTGGGCGGCTCTCGTACTCGCCCCGAGACCCTCCAGCTGATGTCCCAGGCTGCCCGGGTGATGGTCAACATCGACGACCTGAACCGCGCCGCCGGTAAGGAACTTGCCCGCTTAACCGGGGCCGAGGCCGGATTCGTCTGCAGCGGCGCCGCCGGCGGCCTGGTCCTGCAGGCTGCGGCGGTCATCGCGGGCAACGACCCCGTGAAGATGCGCCAGCTTCCCAACACCGACGGCCTCAAGAACGAAATCGTCATCCACACCATGCACCGCTTCCCCTACGACCAGGCCTACCGCGCCGCCGGCGCCCATCTCGTGGAGTTTGGCGATTACCTCTTTGCTCACCCCTGGCAACTGGAAGGCGCCATCAACGAGCGCACCGCCGCCGTCGCCTACCTGGTTGCGCCCTTCTCCAGCAACAAGGTGCTGCCCCTGGAACGTGTCTGCGAGATCGCCCACGCCCGCGACGTCCCCGTTATCGTCGACGCCGCTTCCATGCTGCCGCCCCGCGCCAACTTGTACCGTTACCTTCGCGACGGTGCGGACATGGTGGTTTACAGCGGCGGCAAGGGCATTCGCGGACCTCAGGGCTCGGGCATACTGGTTGGCCGCGCCGACCTCATCGAGGCAGCGGCCGCCCAGGCCAACCCTGCCCAGTTCCTCGGTCGCGGCATGAAGGTGGCAAAGGAGGAGGTCATCGGACTGGTGGCGTCCCTGGCAGCTTTCGTTGAAGAAGACGAGGCCGCGGAGATGGAGGCATACCGGGCCATGGTCCAGCCCGTTGTCGATGCGCTGGTGGAATTGCCCGGCCTGCGGGTGACCCTTGAGCACGACCGCGTCAATTACCTGTTGCCCCAGGCCGCTATATACGTCACCGATGATTGGCGGGGACCCTCTCGGGATGCCGTATTAGCCGCCCTGGAGCAGGGCAACCCTCAGATTCACCTCCAAACGCTGGCTGGCCCTCAGGAACTGGCCGTGGACCCGCTTAACCTCACCGAGGCAGAGGTCGAGACCGTAATTCGTCGCCTGCGGGAAGAACTGACCAGGCAGGGCTAGGGGCATTCGGTTATTCGGGAGAGTCCATTGCTCCGTTCCCCCCGAGCCTGCCGAAGGGCCTCAAATCTCCGCCACACAACAAGGCCGGGGAAACCCTATCATCGCCGTCGGCAGGCTCTCCGCCATGCAGTCATGCCCCCCTGACCGCCAACCATGTTGCCCTGAGCCTGCCGAAGGGCCTCAACTCTCCGCCACGTTACAAGGCCAGGGAAACTCAGTCATCGCCATCGGCAGTCTCTCCGCAATGCAGTCATGTCGCCCTGAGCCTGCCGAAGGGCCTCAAAACCTTCCTGCCTCTCCGGTTGCAGGTCCGAAAGCTGGTTTGCGGGATGGTGCCTGGGTTCCTTTATCCTTGCGGAACCGCCATTTCCCTGAAGCGCGATTGCCCTGGTTCAGGTCGCAGGGCTATCGCATGAATTCTGACTCGGTCCCATCACCCCTCCTGTCGTCTTTCCCGCGCAGGCGGGAATCCAGACCCCCATCGTATGTTCCCCACAATATCCTGTTGACCGTTCCCTGGAAGTTTGGCCAATTTGGCGCTCATGCGTTTGCCCCGGTTCAGGTTGCCTCCTTACTGATACCACAGCTCGTCACTGATATAATTATTGGGGCGGCGCGACATACTCCCCCTGCGCCCACTCAACCCCCATGTCCCTTAACCCTGGTTACTGATTCTCCCTTCCAACCCTTTTTTGTGTGCATGAAATGAACAACTCAGATATCACCGCCTCTCCCCAGTTGCCAACCGGTCCGGCCTCCGGCAGTACGGAACGCAGGGACGTCCCGCGCCCGGAACCCATTGCCGTCGTGGGCATGGCCTGCAAATTCCCCGGCGCCCCCAGCATTGAGTCCCTTTGGCAACTGCTGGAGAGGGGCGGAAACGCCATCACCGAGGGCGATCCCGGCTCCGGTATCGGCCGCATCGGCCAGTTCTACCCCAGGTCCGCCGCCCAGTACCCCGCCTGCCGCTATGCCGCCCTGGTGGATGATATTGACCTGTTTGACGCAGAGTTCTTCCGCATATCACCCGCAGAGGCCCAACTGCTGGACCCCCAGCAGCGGATGACCCTCGAGACCTGCTGGCAGGCGTTGGAAAATGCCGGTATCGACCCGGACAGCCTCAGAAATACCCGCAGCGGCGCATTTATTGGCATATCCAATAACGACTACCGGGGAATGAACCTGGCTTTCGCCAGCCAGATAAGCGAGCCCGCCGCCAGTCTCTATGCCGTCAGCGGGACTTCTTTCAACACCATCGCCGGAAGGGTGGCCTACGTCCTGGGCCTCGAGGGACCTGTCATTGCCCTGGATACCGCCTGCTCGTCTTCACTGGTTGCGGTGCACCAGGCCGTTTCGTCTCTCCGCCAGCGCGAGGCGGACCTGATGCTGGTGGGCGGAGCCCAGGCCATTTTCAACGGCCGCCTTACCCAGCTTCGCGCCCAGGCCGGCATGCTCTCTCCCGACGGTCAGTGCAAGGCCTTCGATGCGTCCGCCAACGGTTTTGTGCGTGGCGAGGGCTGCGGAGTAATTGTGCTGAAACGGCTCAGCGATGCCGAGGCCGATGGCGACCCCATCTGGGGCATCATCCTGGGCTCGGCCATTAACCAGGACGGCGCCAGCGCCGGCATGACAGTGCCCAGCGCGCCGGCCCAGGTTGGCGTCATTGAGGACGCTCTCCTCCAGGCCGGCGTTGCTCCAGCCGACGTGGACTACCTGGAAGCCCACGGCACCGGTACCGAGGTGGGCGACCCCATCGAGTTGAACTCCGCCGCCCAGGCCTATGGCAAGGGTCGTGACCCGGCCCGGCCCCTGCTGGTGGGTTCCATCAAGACCAACATGGGCCACCTGGAACCGACGGCCGGCCTGGCCGGCATGATGAAGGCCCTGCTGTCCATGCGCCACGGCGTTATCCCCAGGCACCTGCACTTTGATAACCCCAGCCCCCGGGTTGACTGGGCCAGCCTGCCCATGCGGATTACCGACGAGAAAACCGACTGGCCCCTCGCCGGTCACCGGCCGCCCCGGGCGGGTATAAGTTCCTACGGCTGGTCGGGCACCAATGCTCACGTCATTGTTGAGGGCTACGGCCCGCCCTCCCTGCCAAATACGGCAAAAGAGGCCGTGGCCTGGCCCGTTGCCGCCGCCGCGCCCGTCCAGCAACTCTCCCCGGGGAGCGAACAACAACCGCCCGAGACCGGCAATGAGACAGTGGAACGGCCCGCCCGTATCCTCCCCCTTTCCGGAAAATCCCAAGCGGCCCTTCGGGACTCGGCCAGGAATTACCTGTCCTGGCTGGACGATTGCGGCAGGGAATCCTTGCTTGCCGACCTGGCCTGGTCCGCCAGCGTGTCCCGCAGCCACTTCGACTTCCGGGACGGCGTGGTCTTTCGGGATGCCGATTCCCTCCGGAGCGGTTTGGAAGCCATCGCCAACGCCCCGGATACCGCCGCGTCCCCCAGGGCCGCCCGGGTTGCCTTTGTTTACACCGGGCAGGGCAACCAGTGGGTGGGCATGGGGGAGTCCCTGTACCGGCAGGAACCCGTATTTCGTGAGGTATTGGACCGTTGCGACCGGTACATCCTCGAAGAGCGGGGAACGTCCCTGCTGGACGTGATGTTCGGTCGCCCCGGCGCTGAAGCCGATCTGGACGAACCCCGGTGGACCCAGCCCGCCATTTATACCCTGGAGTGCGCCCTTACCGCCCTGTGGCGCAGCGTGGGCATCGAGCCCGTCGCCGTCCTGGGCCACAGCCTCGGGGAGATTGCCGCCGCCCAGGCAGCCGGCGTGTTCACCCTGGAGGAAGGAATGAAGTTCGCCTCCGCCCGGGGACGCCTGATGGGAGACCTGCCGGCTGCCGGGGCCATGGCCGCCATTTTTGCCCCCGCAGACCGAGTGGCTGCAGCCGTGTCCGACTGGCAGGCGGCCCACGCCGGTTCCAGCCTTTGCATCGGCGTGGACAACGGCGCCCACCAGGTCATCAGCGGGCCGGAAAAGGAGATTCACGCCCTGGCCGACCAGCTCGAATCCAACCGCGTCCGCCTGAGGCGTCTTCGCCCCACCGCCCCCCCCCAGGCCACCGGCGGGCCGGAAAAGGAGATTCACGCCCTGGCCGACCAGCTCGAATCCAACGGCGTCAGCCTGAGGCGTCTTCGCCCCAGCCCCGCCTACCACAGCCCCCTTGTGGAGCCGGCCCTGGACGAGCTGCAGGCCGTCTTCGACGACATCGCGGTTTCTCCCCCCTCTGTGTCCCTGGTCAGCAACGTCACTGGCAAGCCCGTAGCGGATGAGCAGGGGATGGACGGCGCCTACTGGCGGCGGCACGCCCGGCAGCCCGTCCAGTTCCGTGGTTGCGTCGAAACCCTGGCCTCCGACCTGGACGTGGACGCGGTGATTGAGCTTGGACCTCACGCCATTCTCGGGCCCCTGGTCTCCCTCAACTGGCCCCCGGGCACAGCCACTGCCGACACGCCGCTGGTGCTGCAGAGTTTCCTGCGCCCCTCCTTCGATGGTTCCGAGCCCGAGCGGGCGGACGCCTTTGTCAGCGCCGTGGCCGGGGCCTACCGCGCGGGTCTGCCGGTGAACTTCCGGGCCCTGTTTGCCGGCGAAAGTCGCCGGAAGATTAAAATCCCCGGATACCCCTTCCAGCGTCGCCGTTTCTGGACTCCTGCCCCCCAGCGGCGGGTAGCGGAAGACTCCCATCCCCTCCTGGGCACGAAGCACGAGTCTCCTCGCGACGAGGTGATGTTCGAGACCGAAATGTTCCCTTCCGACCCTGCCTGGCTGGACGACCACCGGGTGTACGGCCGGGTGATAATGCCCGGCGCCCTCTTCGGCGCCATGGCCTCCGCCGTCCCCTGGCTGGAGGGATCCGGCGCCTCGGCGGTAGAGGAAATGCAACTTCTCAACCCCCTGGTGTACCCCCACTTCGATGGTGAGGCTGAATCACCGGAACCCGGCAAACGGGTCCAGCTTGTGGTGGAAGGCTCCAGGAGCAATCAACCGCGCCGCTTCGAGGTATTCAGCAAGGGCGAAGGTGACGATGAGTGGACCCAGCACGCCGAAGGGCGGATATCCCCGTCGGGTGCGCAGCCCGCGTCAATTGAGAGGGCAGACCTCAGATCCCTGAAGGCAGGACTGCTGCCCCAGGACCTGTCCGCCTACTACCGGAACAAGGCCGCCACCGGCATCGACCTGGGTCCCGCCTTCCGCACCCTGGAGGCTCTGTGGGGCCGGCCCGGCGAAGCCCTTGGCGAAATCGCCCTGCAGACGCCGCCAGAGGGCGGGGATACGGGAATTCATCCCCTCCTGCTGGACGGGTGTTTCCAGGTAATGTCAGCCGCCCGTCACCTGTCCGAAATCGGTGGTGAAGCAACCTACCTGCCCTTTGCCTGGGAACGCCTCTGGCTGAACGCGCCCATGCCCGACCGCTTGGTGTGCCGCGCCCGGCTCCGGGAGTCCAGCCCCGGCGCACAGCCCGAGGAAACAGCGACGTCGGAACCGGAAACCATCACCGGCGACCTGTGGTTCTACTCTCCCGACGGCATTGCCCTGGGCGGCATGACCGGCTTCGCCCTGAAGCGGGCCACCCGCGCTTCCCTCCTGTCCGCCACCGAAGAACTGGAGGACCTGCTTTACGAGTTTGTCTGGCGGGAACTCCCGCTGCCCGATCGGCTCCGGCCCGCCGACGCCCTCGCCTCACCCTCCGCAATCTACGCGGCAACCGGTACTTTCGGTGATTACCTGGCCCGCGAGGGAGTCTCCCTGGAGGAGAGGTCTGCCCTGCTCGACGATCTGGAACTGCTGGCTCGCGGCTATGCCCTTCAGGCCCTGGACCGTTTGGGCTGGGACCGCCAGCCGGGGACAATAGTTGACCCGGAGTTGTTGCGAGTGCAGCTGGGGGTACTCCCGGAGCACGCAACCCTGCTGGAAAGAATCCTGCGCCTGCAGGCCCAAGCCGGTGTGCTGGAACGAGAGGGCGGCAGGTTCAGGGTCAGAATAGGGGCCGGAGACCCCCTGCCTCACGAGGCCCTGGAAGACCCGGAGGCCTTCACCGACCGGTTAACCCTTTTTCACCCTCACGGCGTCGCGGAACTGGGGCTCCTGGGGAGAAGCGGCGGCGCGCTGGCCCAGGTGCTGCAGGGAGATGTAAACCCCCTGGCCATTCTGTTTCCGAGGGAAGGGCCCGGCGTCACCGACTTTTATTTCACCGCCCCGGCCTCTCGGGCCACAAACCTGCTCCTCGGTGATGCCGTGGCTGCCGCCGTGGCCGACTGGCCGGAAGACCGCCCTCTGCGGATTCTGGAGGTGGGCGCCGGTACCGGTTCAGGTACCTCGACGGTATTGCCGCAACTGCCCACCGGCAACTACACCTACTTGTTTACCGATATTTCGGCAGGCTTCTTTGCCGAGGCCGAGAACCGGTTCGCCGACTCGGGAGCCCCGCTGGAATTCCGCCCCCTGGACATCGAGCGAAATCCCGCCGACCAGGGCTATGACCTCCATGCCTTCGACTTGGTCATTGCCGTCAATGTGCTCCATGCCACCCGAAATCTCGGCGAGACCCTGGGTCATTGCCGCGACTTGCTCGTTCCTTCGGGAAAGCTTGTCGCCGTGGAAAATCTGCGGGGCCTTGGCTGGCAGGACATGGTGTTCGGGCAACTGGATGGCTGGTGGAGGTTCTCCGACCGCTACCGCCCCGACCATGCCCTCGCCTCTCCGGCAGTGTGGCGGCAGGCCCTGGCCGACACCGGCTTTGTGGAGTCGGCCGTTCTGGGAGGAGATAGCAGGACAAATGAGCTTCCCCTGGGCTCCGGCGTTGTCCTGGCTGAAGGGCCCGCTGAAGTTGAGTGGCCGGCCGGTGTCTGGTTGGTGGCCGGCGGCGAGGACGCCTTCCCCGCAGAACTGGCGTCTGCCCTGGCAGGAAAAAACCAGACCGTGGCGCTCGCTGTTGCCAAGTCGGAAATAGGGAGCGCGGCAGACTCCGCAGAAATTCAGCGCATAGCCGTGGAACCCGACGACCGGAACTCATGGCGTCGTCTGCTCGACGAATTGCCGGGGGAACTGCCTCTGCAGGGCGTGGTACATTGCTTCGCCACCGGGGGACACGGGATGCAGTCTTCTACCGAAGAAATGGCGGAAGACGTGCGCCGGGTCGGTCAATCTGCCCTGGCCCTGGCCCAGGCTCTGCAGGAGGCGGATGTATCCCTGGAAAAGGGCCTGTGGTTCGTAACCCGGGGAGCCCAGGTACTGGAGCAGCGCTACTTGCGGGACAGCGCCGGAGAACTTGCCGGGGCCTCTCTGTGGGGTTTCGGCAGGGTTGTGGCTCGCGAGGCTGCCCAGCTTTGCCCCCGCATGCTGGACCTGGACCCCGCAGAGCCGGCCCAGCCCGCAAACCTGGTCAATGAGCTGATGTTTCCCGACCAGGAAAGCCAGGTAGCCTACCGCTACGGCAACCGCCTGGCGTCGCGCCTCGTCCGAAGCGAGGCGGCCAGAACGCGTTTGGACCTGCCGGAAGACTCGAACTGGCGCCTGATGCCCGGTGACGAGGGAGTGCTGGATGGTCTGCACCCCGAACTCACGTCGTACACCCCCCTTGAACCCGGCCAGGTACGGGTAGCCGTGGAAGCCGCGGGAGTGAACTTCCTCGACGTCCTGCTCAGCATAGGCATGGTAACTTCCTCCGACCTGGTGCTGGGCGAGGAATTCTGCGGGCGAATAGTGGAAGTCGGAGCCGGCGTCACCCGGTTCTCCGTGGGCGACCGGGTAGTCGGCATGGGCTTTGGTACCTTCGGTCCCGAGCTGGTAACTCCGGCAGACCTGGTCGCGCCGGCGTCCGACGGGATGTCAGCCGCGGCCCTCGCCACCATACCTTCAGCCTTCGTCAGCGCCGGACTCAGCTTTGAATTGGCCGGGGTGAAGGCCGGCGACCGGGTACTTATCCATGCTGCCTCGGGCGGCGTTGGACTGGCCGCAGTCCAGTTGGCCCAGGCCGTCGGGGCCCAGGTCTTCGCCACCGCCAGCCAGCCCAAGCAGGCCTACCTCCGATCCCTGGGTATTGAGCATGTCTTCGATAGCCGCACCACCGACTTCGGCCAGCAAATCCTGAAGGTAACCGGTGGCGCCGGCGTAAACATGGTGTTGAACAGCCTCACCGGCCCCGGTTTCGTTGAGTCCAGCCTCTCATGCCTAACGCAAAATGGCCGCTTCGTGGAAATGGGAAGGAGAGAGATCTGGACTGACGAACAGATGGCCGCCGCGCGTCCTGACGTGGCCTATTCCCTCCTCGAGATTGACGTACTGAAGCGCCGCGACCCCGCTGCCATCGGGGCGTCCCTGCGCGGGACAATGGCGCGAATATCTGCGGGGGAATTGTCCCCCCTGCCCTTTACCCGCTGGCCCGTCACCGAGATCATCCCCGCCATCGAATTCATGCGGTCGGCCCGGCACATCGGCAAGAACGTCATCGTCATGCCTCCCATTCAGCGCGGACGCCTGCGCCCCGACCGCACCTACCTGGTAACCGGCGGGCTCGGCGGCATCGGCACCGTCATCGCGGGCTGGCTTGCCGAGCGGGGAGCCGGCGTAATAGTTCTGAACGGCCGCCGGCCCCCGGACCCCGAAGCCCAGGCAGTGATTGATACCCTCCGCACCCAGGGCGCCGACGTTCGGGTCGAGTTGGCCGACGTGACCGACCCCGCCGCCATCGAAGAAATGCTGGCCAGGATTGACGCCAGCATGCCACCCCTGGCCGGCATCATCCACAGCGTAGGCGTGCTGTCCGACGGCGCCCTGGGCAATCAGACCTGGGACCGGTACGAGCAGGTCCTGTGGCCCAAGGTGCTGGGCGCCTGGCGCCTGCACCGTGCCACCCTGTCCCGCGACCTGGATATATTCGCCTTGTTCTCCAGCATTACCGGAATTGTTGGCAACTCCGGGCAGGGCAACCACGCAGCAGCCAATACTTTCCTGGATCAACTGGCTGCCTATCGTCGCTCCCTCGGCCTGCCCGGCCAGTCCATTGCCTGGGGCGCCTGGTCCGGTCTGGGCGAAGCCGAAGAGCAGCGCGAGCGAATTGAGCGGCAACTGGAGTCGGCCGGCACCGGTTGGCTCAGTCCTCAGCAGGGGCTCAGGGCTTTCGAGGAACTGGTTCGCCAGGATCCTTCCTTCAGCATGGTGGCATCGGTGGACTGGCCTGTGCTGGCCACCAACTTCGATGTGTCGCCCCCCTTCATCTCCGAATTGCTTCCACGCCAGGGTCAGGACGAATCCGGCGCCTCCGCCGATGCCGCCGACCTGCTGTCGCAGCTAAGGTCCACACCCCGGGATAGCTGGCAACCAGCGCTGGTCCTGTTCCTGCAGAACGAGTTGCAGGCGGTGCTGCGCATGCCGTCGTCCCCCGCGCCCACCGTGGGCTTCTTCGACCTGGGCATGGACTCCCTCATGGCCGTGGAGGTTCGCAACCGGCTCAACCGCGCCCTGGCCGGCGAATACGTCGTTTCCAACACCGCCGTGTTCGACTATCCCAACATCGCCGCCCTCGCCGGTCACCTGCGCGATGAGTTAAGCCAGGTCCTGGACTCGGCCCCCGTTGCCTCCGAGCCAGCCCCGTTGCCGCAAAGCCCGCCAGGGGCTGTCAATTCCAGGGTCGTCAGTACCGATGAGGATGCCATTGCCATCGTGGGCATGGCCTGCCGTTTCCCCGGGGCTCCCGGCCTGGAAGCCTTCTGGGATCTGCTGGAAGGTGCGCGCCATGCCATCACCGACGGCCGCCCTGCCCCAGGACCCTGGGAAGGTCTGCCCGGCGATCCTGCCGCTAAGGAAGCCGTATTCCGGCGCGGCGGTTTCATTGAAGACCTGGACCGGTTCGATAACCGCTTTTTCCGCATCTCCCCTCTTGAGGCGCGGATGATGGACCCCCAGCAGCGTCTCCTCCTCGAGACCACCTGGCACGCCCTTGAGGATGCCGGCATGGACCCCGAAACTCTCCGGGGCAGCCGAACCGGCGTTTATGTCGGCGTGGGAGCCAGCGAATACCGTGACGTGATTGCTGCCCAGGGCCAGGACGATACCTACTTCGGCACCAGCGGCAGCCTTACCGCCGGTCGAATTGCCTTTGTTCTTGGCCTGGTTGGGCCGGCCATGCCCGTGGATATGGCCTGCGCCTCTTCCCTGGCCGCAGTGCACCAGGGAGTGGCTTCCCTGCAGCGGGGAGAAGTGGACCTGGCCCTCGTATCCGGCGTGAACTCGACCTTATCCCTTCCTCTGGCCAGGTTCCACCGAGACCTGGGTTTGCTTTCCGCCGCCGGTCGCTGCAATGCCTTTGACGCCACCGCCGACGGCTTCGTACGCAGCGAGGGTTTCGGAGTGCTCGTCCTCAAAAAGCTGAGCCAGGCCAAGGCTGACGGTGACCGTATCTGGGCCCTGGTCAAGGGAACTGCGGTTAACCAGAACGGGGCCAGCGCCGCCCTCCCCGTACCCAACGGCCCGGCCCAGGAAAGAGTAATGGAAGACGCCCTGGCTATGGCCGGCGTTTCTCCAGCCGACGTGGACTACCTGGAGGCTCACGGCACCGGCAGCGAACTGGGCGACTCCATTGAACTTCGGGCCCTTGCCTCCGTTTACGGCAGGGGCAGGGCGGCGGACCGTCCCCTGCTTCTTGGATCGGTAAAAACCAATATTGGGCACTCGGAAGCGGCCTCCGGGATTGCCAGCGTAATCAAGGCTGTCCTGGCTATGCATCGGGGCGTAATTCCGTCCCACCTCCACTTCAGCGACCCCAATCCCAACTTCGATTGGGACCGGTTGCCGGTACGGATTACCTCTGAAAAGACTCCCTGGCCAGCCTCGCCTGGTCGGCCACCCCTTTCGGCGGTAAATTCCTTCAGCCTCTCCGGCACCAACGCCCACGCGGTGATTGAGGGTTATGTGCCCCCAACTGGCGGGGACGGAGACGGGTACTCCCGTGAAGGCCCGTCTCCCAGCGGCCTGCCCCGGCGGTTCCCTGTCCCGCTTTCCCCCCGGCTGGCTGATCTCCAGGTGCCGAATGAGGTGTCAAATGAGGTGCCGGACGACCGCCCGGCAGATCGGGCCTCGCGGCTCTTGCCCCTGTCTGGCAAATCCCCCGAGGCTCTGCGGGCCCTTGCCGGTGCCTACCTCTCCTGGCTCGACAGCCCGGCGGTCAGGGATGCGCTGGAAGCAGACGAGCCTCAATTCCTGGCCGACATGGCCTGGACGGCCGGCGCCGGCCGCAGCCACTTCCCCCATCGCTCGGGAGTGGTCTTCCACGACGACGTCACCCTGAAGACCTCTCTGGAACAGGTAGCGCAATCGGCCGCTGCCTCCGGTGAACGGGCCTCCGACGCAGAACCGGGGATCGCCTTCATCTACAGCGGCCCTGCCGGCCTTTGGGAAGGAGCGGGCGAAGAGCTGTACCGGACAGAGCCCGTCTTCCGCGCCGTTCTGGACCGCTGCGACGCGCTGGCCAGGCAGGAAAAGGGCCAGTCCCTGCTGGAGGTCATGTTCGGCAAAGCAGGAACTGCGGATACTCTGACACACCCCGGGTGGTCAAATGCCGCCGCTTTCGCCCTGGAAGCCGCCCTCTCCGCCCTGTGCGAGTGCGCCGGCCTTCGCCCGGACGCGGTTCTCGGCCAGGGCCTGGGAGAAATTGCCGCCGCCCACGCCGCCGGCGCGCTGGGGCTGGCGGAAGGCTTCAAGCTGGCAGCGGAACTTACGGGACCCGATGCGGCCCTGCCCATCCTTCCGGTAGTCCCGCCCGCTCTCACCCTGGTTAGCGGCGTCACCGGCAGCGTCATTCACGATTCCACGACCCTCGACAACGCTTACTGGCGGCGGCTGACGGGCGGCGACACCGCCTTCCCGGCCGGCCTGCGCACCCTGGCCGGCTCCGGTGTCTCTCTGGTTGTTGACCTGGGGCTCTCCGGAATTGACGGCAATGGTATTGACCTTTCCGGGGTACCGGCCCTGGGCCCGCTCATCAGGCTCGCAGATTCCTCCGCCTCCGCCTCTGCCCATAGTTTCGTCAATATGGTTGCCGCCGCCTATGCGGCGGGCGCGTCAATTTCATTCCCCGGCCTCTTCGCCGGCGAAGAACGGCGGCGCATATCCATTCCCGGCTACCCCTTCCAGCGCCGCAGTTTCTGGGTGCAGAAACGGCAGTCAGCCCGGTAAGGGTTGACTGCCTGGTCTCGCTGAGCCCGGGCGGGCTTTGGCAGTGCAAGGACAGAAAGCCGGTCAGGCCCCGGGACAGACCACGGAATTGACAAGGCCCACTGGGTCTGCTGAAATTGGGCCACAACCAAATAGAAGGCCACACACATATGGAGGTGAGCGTTATGCCAGGCAAGACACTGATCTACGTCGGCGCCGAGGCCGATGGTCTCTATCGCAAAGAGGCCGGCGATTCTCGCTGGGAGAAGCTGGCCAAGGGTATGCCCCCCTCCCCGCAGGTGCGCGCCATCGTCGTGCACCCCGAAGACTCCAGCACCATCTTCGTCGGCACCCAGCGCGGCATCTACCGCTCCCTCGATGGCGGCGACAGCTTCGAGCGCATGAACCTGACCGAGGGCCGCATCGTCTGGTCCATCAAGTTCCATCCCCACGACTCCAGCATCATGTTCCTGGGCACCGAGGGTTCCGAGGTGTACAAGAGCGTTGATGGCGGCGAAAACTGGGAGTACCTGTCCACCGTATCCAACCCCGACGCGGTGCAGATGGCCTTCGCCACCCGCATCCTGGGCATCGGCATCGAGGCCGGCGACACCAACCAGATGTACGCCGCCCTGGAAGTCGGCGGCGCCGCGCACAGTTCCGACGGCGGCAAGACCTGGACCATCGTCAACAGCGTGTTCGAGGGCGATGTGGACCTGCTGGACCTGCACGGCGTCACCGTTGGCGCTGGCGAGTCCGTGTTCATCTCCAACCGCACCGGCGTCTGGCGCACCCGCGACCGCGGCCAGACCTGGGACGACCTCCAGTTCGAGAACTTCTCCAACATCCGTTACTCTCGCGGTGTCGAAGTAGCTCCCAACGACCCCAGCACTCTCTACGCCTGTGTCGGCCTGAACTTCGGCAGCGAAGAGGGCGGTATCCTGCGCTCCACCGACGGCGGCAACAACTGGAGCCGGTTCGACCAGGGCATCGAGCCGACCAGCACCACCTTCGGCATCGCCGTCAACGACCGCGCCCCCGAGCAGGTGTACTTCTGCACCCGCAAGGGCCAGGTCTTCGGCACCCACGACGGCGGCGCCACCTGGCAGGGCCACGACCTTCCCGAAATTGCCGCCAGCGTCAAGGCCATCGCCTGCACTTCGGCCTGACTCCCCGCAGGTCCCTTGGTGGGTGAAAGGTTGGTTGGTGATGGTATGGTGGGTGATGGTTGGCGGGGGGCAAACCTCCTTGCCGATGTAGCCTTCACAAGTACCAGTCAAGCCCCGCACCAGGTTCCTGAAACCCTTTGCGAACGAGCCGCCCAATTTGGGCGGCTTCTTCGTATTCCCCGCAATTGCTTTCCCGTTTACTCCAGGGGGCGTCGTCAAAAGCCGAGTTTCGTCTTTCCGGCGAAAGCCGGAATCCAGATCCGTCATGTAAATGGGTGATATGCTCCGCGATGTATCAGGACTCTGGTATATCGCCCGTTTGTACCCGATAACTGACCGGCAGTAATGGCTAATTTGAGGACACCCCCCAATACGGTATGCGTGTCAGCCACCCCCTCAACGCTATGGGCGTTGAACCTGGTCATTGCGAATACCATGTATTTACTGACCTATAATATTAACTTTCCTTCGTTTAGCTGCGGAAAAAATCCCAAAGATTGACTTAAGTCGCGCTCTGGCGCAGGATTGACATTACCCGTTTTCCCTGTGTAGAGTTGCTCAACTATTACTGCAGGGCTTGAATTTGCGCTCCTTCGCCATCGGCCGCTCCCCTGCGACAGCAGGATTCGACCGGTTGCTGAGCCCAGTAACCAGTGAGGCAGTTGCGCTTACGCGAGCCTGAATGTACGGGGCCAGAACCCGAACCAACGCCGATTACTAAGGAGGCGCGCAAGAACATGGCAAATCCTCAATTTATCCGGCCTTTAAGGCTGTTCCTTTTTTCCGCGGCTTTGCTCATGATTGCTGCAATGGCCTGCGGTACTTCCGCCCCTGAGGCTCCCCCGGCTCCCGAAGCGGCTTCCGGCTCCCAGCAGGCATCGTCCCAGCAATCATCCTCGCAGCCATCCACCTCACAGGACACCTCCTCTCAGCAGCAAGCCAGTTCTGAGCAAAGCCAGAGTTCGGCTCAGGACTCCGCCCCTGCACCTACCAAGGTCCTGGCTGCCGCTACCGCCACCCCGCTGCCGCCGGCCATTCAGGCCGAGCCCAGCGCCGATGCCACCGAGGGCCTGGTTGACTTCGACATCAAGGACCCCGTTATTGACCCCGACCGCTCCAGGCAGTCCGAGGGCGAAATGGTCCTTGCCTACCACACGGCCCTGAGCCCCAAGTGGCTGGACCCCCAGGTGGCCCCGGCCTCCCGCACTCCCTACTCCGCCTTCCTGCAGGCCGTCTTTGACCCCCTCATTGGGGCCATGCCCAACGGCCGGTTCGTGTACCTGCTGGCCGAAGACCTGGAAATGACCGACGACTTCAAGAAGGCCACCTTCCGCCTGCGCGAGGGTATTACCTTCCACAACGGCGAACCGGTCACCACTGAAGACGTTAAGTTCTCCTACGAGAACTACAGCGGCGCCAACGCCGACATTTACCAGGATAAGACCGAGCGCATCGAAATTGTGGACGAGCGCACCATTACCTTCTACTTCAATGAGGCCTTCATAGACTTCCTGGAACTGTACGGCTCTGAAGCCTCGGGCGCCGGTTTCATTGTGCCCAAGGCCTATTACCAGGAAGTGGGCCCCGAGAAGTTCATTGAGGCCCCCATTGGCACTGGCGCCTACAAAATCGTAGGCCAGACCACCGGCCAGGCCGTGATTATGGAAGCCTACGAGGACTACTGGCGCAAGGTGCCCAACATCAAGACCATCGAGACCAAGGGCGTCCCCGAACTGGCCTCCAGGGTTGCTGCCCTCAAGACCGGCGAGGTGGACGTGGCCTACTTCGTCACCGGCGCCCTGCTCCAGGACGCCATTGAAGACCCGAACATCCAGGTGGACCCCAACAACTCGGCCCCCTTCTGGCTGTTCTTCCCCGGCTATGAGGACCCCGCCAATCCCTTCTTCGACAAGCGGGTGCGCGAGGCCGTAAGTCTGGCCATGGACCGGGAGTTCCTGTCCGCCACCGAAACCCAGGGCCTGGCCATTCCCACCGGAAACTTCATTCCTCCCGGAAAGGGAGACTACCTGGACCGTCCGGTTCCCGAGTACAACGTGGAAAGGGCCAAGCAGTTGATGGCCGAGGCCGGTTACGCCGAGGGCTTTGAGCTGGACGCTTTCACTCCCTTCCCGCCCGTCTTCTCCCTGGCAGAGCGGATCATGGACTCTCTGCGCGAAATCGGCATCAAGAGCGAACTGAACGTGACTCAGCGCCCCGTATTCCTTAGCATGTTGCGAGAGCACCGTGCCGGCTTCCCCGGCACCCAGATCGCTTTCTCAATATCCACCGGCCCGCCCAATGCCGCCGGTTACTTCCGGGCCTTTGGCCTCTGCGAGCAGGGCTCGTCGGTGATCTGCGACGACAATATCGACGCCAAAATGGCCGAGTACGAATCCAGCCTGGATCTGGAAGAACGCTCCTCCATCGTCGAGGAGTTGCAGGCCTATATTCTGGACGAGCATATCTTTGTACCGGTTTACATCAACGCCTTCGCCATGGGCGCCGGCCCCAAGATCAAGGGTGACATAAGCCAGTACTCCGAGGTGTCAACCTCTTTGTTCCCCTACGAGGACATTGAGATAAATCCCTAGGTTGGCTATTGGCAAGGGGGAATCGGCGGCTGCCTTTCCCCCTTCCGGTCCGCCGACCCTGGGCGCGTTCAGCTGTTCCCTTCAGGGCAAAGCCCTTTCTGCGAGGCCTGTCCTGAGGTGAACGGCTGAACCACCGGAATTCCACCGGAGCTTTCCCTTAAGGCAGTAGCTCGGAGGTACAGTGAAGACCTTTATTGCCAAGAGGCTTCTCTCCAGCCTGGCAACCCTGCTGGTGTTAAGCATCATCATATTTGCCCTGGTTCGCGCCTCGGGCAATCCCGCCGAGCTTCTTTACGAATACCCCGGGGCTCGGGAAGAGGACATCGCCCGTCAGGCGGCGGCCTGGGGCCTGGACCAGTCCTGGCCGGAGCAGTACGTCTCCTTCGTATGGAATATTGCCCGATTCGACTACGGCCAGTCCTTCCAGTACGGCACCTCGGTGCGGTCCCTCTATTTCGACCGGTTGCCCAACTCCCTGTTGCTGGCCTTCTGGGCCTTCCTCATTTCCATGGCCATCGGCATCCCCTTAGGCATAATGTCCGCCGTCAAAGTGGACTCCTTATGGGACAGCGTGGGAAAAACCTTTGCCCTGTTGGGGCTTTCCGTTCCATCCTTCTTTGTTGCCTTATTGCTGGTGCTGTTATTCGGCGTGAAGCTGGAATGGCTGCCCTTCCTGGGCAAGGCCGAGGGCTTCTTCGACTGGCAGCACCTGATTCTTCCCTCCCTGTCCCTGGGCTGGTTCTTCTCCGGCGCCATGCTCCGGCTTACCCGTTCCAGCATGCTGGAAGTCCTCGGTAGCGAGTACATCAAGCTTTGCCGGCTCAAGGGCCTGCCCGAAAAGGTGGTAATCGTCAAGCACGCCCTCAAGAATTCCTTCATCCCGGTCCTCACCCTGGCCGCCGTAAACCTGGTCGTAATGATCAACGTGGCGGTGGTGGTGGAGGTAGTATTCTCCTGGCCCGGCATCGGGCGTTTGCTCTATGACGGCCTTATCAACCGCGACTTCCCCCTCGTGCAGGGCGTGGTGGTCATGGCCGGCGTTATGATAGTTGGCACCAACTTCATAGTGGATGTTCTTTACGGTTATCTTGACCCCCGAATTCGACTGACCAGGTAGGTTGCAGAATGGCAAGTGACCAGATAAGTGACCAGGTATTAGTTACCTCTCCCCCCACCGGGGTTGAGCAGGTTTCGGCGGTGGCCCACAGGTCCCTGGGGATCTTGAAAGAGGCTCCCAAGCTGCCCGTGGGCATAATCCTGTTCGTGGCGGTGGTGGCAATATTCGCGCCGTTGCTGGCTCCCCACGACTCTGAAACCTCCGTGAAGCCCATCAAGGTTTTCGCTCCCGCCATTTACGCCGGCGGAACCTGGGACACGCCCCTGGGCACCGACTTCCAGGGCCGCGACATCCTCAGCCGCCTGATTTACGGTGCCAGGACCTCCCTCTTGATCGGGCTGCTTGGAACGGTTTTCGCCGGAATCATGGGTGTTACCCTTGGCATCGTCTCCGGCTACATGGGCGGCCTCTGGGACCAGGTAATCATGCGCATTACCGACGCCAAGCTGGCCTTGCCTTCCCTGGTCTTTGGCATTTTCCTGGCCGCCGTGCTCAGCCCCGGCCTCTGGACCATCATCCTGATTCTGATGATCGTCTTCTGGACCAGGTACGCCCGGGTAATTCGCGGTGAGGTCCTTAGCCTGCGGGAGCGCGACTTCGTCAAGCTGGCCGAAGTTACCGGCGCCGGCAAAATCCGGGTGATGTTCCGTCACATCCTGCCCAACATAATGAACACCGCGATGGTCCTTTTCAGCCTTACCGTGGGTGTGGCCATCATCCTCGAGGCCTCCCTCAGCTTCCTGGGCGTGGGTGTACCCCCGCCGACTCCCACCTGGGGCAACATGCTGGCCGACGCCCGGCCAACCCTGATTTCCGAACGCTGGACCCTGACCGTCGCCCCCGGCATCTGCATAATGCTGCTGGTGCTGGCCGCCAACCTCCTGGGCGACTGGATGCGGGTACGCCTCGATCCCCAATTGAGAAACCGTTAAAAGCCATTTCAATGTCCCTCCCCCCTCGACGGGGGAGGGATGGGATGGGGGTGACCTCCTTGCGGGTGTTGCCTCCCCTGAAATAGACGGGCCGACAATAGAATTCTGGAACAGCTTGTAGAAACTCAAGGATGCGTCTGCTTTGGTAACTGCAACCAAAACCCTGCTGAAGGTCACCGACCTTTACGCCCAGTTCACCGGCTTCGGCGGAACCCGCGTGGTTCGCGCCATTGACGGTATAAACTTCACCCTCGACCAAGGGGAGACCATGGGTCTGGTTGGAGAGTCCGGCTGCGGCAAGACCACCACCTGCCATGCCATTTTCCGGCTCCTTCCCCCTGCCGGAGATATCGTCTCCGGCTCCATCGAATTCGACGGCCAGGACCTGATGCAGCTCAGCGACAGCGAAATGCGCAGCATCCGCGGCCGCGACATGGGAATGATCCTGCAGGATCCCATGGCCTCGCTGGACCCCCTCTTTACCATCATGGACCAGGTCGCCGAACCCGCCCACCATCACCGGGGCGTTCGCGGCGGCAGCCTGCGGGAGCGCGTCGTTGAACTGCTTCGGTCGGTGCGGATCCCCTCTCCCGAAATCAGGATGAGGGAGTTCCCCCACCAGATGAGCGGGGGCATGCGCCAGCGCATTGTGGGCGCCATCTCCCTTTCCGGCGGGCCCAAGCTGATTGTTGCCGACGAACCCACCACCAACCTGGACGTCACGATTCAGTTGCAATACCTGAACCTGCTGCGAGACCTGCAGCAGGAGACCGGTGTTTCCCTGGTATTCGTAACCCACAACCTGGGCATTGTGGCCAAGATGTGCGACAAGGTGGCCGTCATGTACGCCGGCAAAATTGTCGAGCAGGGCAGCGTGCGCAATATCTACAACAACCCCCGTCACCCCTACACCCAAGCCCTCATCCAGTCCATTCCCCGCCTGGGCAACAAGGACCCCCTGTACGTCATCCCGGGCCAGCCCCCCAACCTGGCCGAACTGCCCACCGGTTGCGCTTTCCATCCCCGTTGTCCCTTCGCCACCGAGAAGTGCATCAACGAGGAACCACCCTACGTTTCATTTGGCGACGGACAGGAGTCCAAGTGCTGGCTGTCCGTAGAGGAAGCAAAGAATGGCTGATGCCCTGCTGGAGGCCCAGGATCTCAGAAAATACTTCCCCGTAACCTCCGGCGGTATGTTCAGCCGGGTCAAGGGCTTCGTTAAGGCCGTTGACGGTGTGAGCTTCAGCGTTTACCCCGGGGAGACCCTGGGCGTGGTGGGTGAATCCGGTTGCGGCAAAACCACCACCTCCAAGCTGGTCCTAACCCAGGAAGCCCCCACCTCTGGTTCGCTGATCTTCAAGGGCAAGGACGTGTCCCAGCTTCGGGGCCGCGAACTGAAAGAGTACCGGCAGGCGGTACAGGTGGTGTTCCAGGACCCCTTCAGCTCCCTCAGCCCCCGCATGCGGGTGGGCGACATCATCGCGGAACCCCTGGAAGTCCACAGCCTTATGTCCCGCCAGGGAATCAAGGACCGCGTCGGCGAGGTGCTGGAACTGGTCGGAATGCCTGCCGACGTTGCCCGTCTCTTCCCCCACGAATTCAGCGGCGGCCAGCGCCAGCGCATCGCCATCGCCCGCGCCCTGGCCACCAACGCCGAGCTTATCGTCCTCGACGAACCCGTTTCCGCCCTCGACGTCTCCATCCGCGCCCACATCCTTACCCTGCTTGAGGAACTTCAAAGGGAACTGGGCATCAGCTACGTCTTCATCGGCCACGACCTCGCTGCCGTGGCCCACATCAGCGACCGCATCGCCGTTATGTACCTGGGCAAGATTGTTGAGACTGCGGAAAGCCTCGAATTGAGCAATAACCCCCTGCACCCCTACACCAAGGCCCTCTTTGCGGCCTCTCTCCCTTCCCATCCGGACGAGGAGCGGGAGGAGTTGGCCATTTCCGGCGAGGTGCCCAGCGCATTGAACCCGCCGCCGGGCTGTCACTTCCACACCCGCTGCCCCTACTACATGGAGCGCTGCTCCGAAGACGAACCCCTGCTCAAGGAAGTCTCACAAAACCACACCGTCGCCTGCTTCTTGTACTAACCCTATAAGGCAAAAGTAATTAGCCCCCATCCAAGGCACAAACCAATGTCGCCCTAAGTACAAGTCATGTCTCCCTGAGCGTAACCGAAGGGCCTCAAACCCTTCCTGCCCGTCCGCTTACAGGTCCGGCCCCCCCACTGCGACATGCGGAAACCTCCCAAACCATAAACCAATGTCGCCCTGAGCTTGCCGAAGGGCCTAAAATCCCTCCCTTCCAATATCACGCGGGCCCGCAGAGAAGGTCGCCGAAAAAAGTTTCGACCCTCCAACCCCCCCCGAACCACAATCCCCCTCCCCCGCTCGTGTTCTATTGTAAAATGGCTTGAACCAGCTTGCCCTTGCAGAGGAATTTGAGCGCTCCATCAGTGAACCAGTCCATACGGTACGAGGCCGACGAGAGTTGCCCCGCCTGGGTCTCCCTGGGCGTTGGCCTCCAGGGAGTGGTCTTTGCTCTGGCGCCCCTGGTTGTCATCGTCGCCATTACCGCCCGGGCTGGCGGCCAGGGTGAAAGCTATCTGTCATGGGCTGTCTTCGCTGCCCTGGTAATTGCCGGATCTCTCACTGCCCTGCAGTCCAGCCGTATCTGGCGGTTCGGATCTGGCCACGTGCTCATAATGGGCACCACTCCCAACTTCGTAGCAATCTCCGTTCTGGCCCTGGTCGAGGGCGGGCCCGCCTTGCTGGCCAGCCTCATTGTTGTCGCCTCCCTCTTCTACCTTTCCCTGTCCCTGTGGCTGCCCTTGCTGCGCAGGTTCATCACCCCCGTCGTATCCGGCACCGTCCTGATGCTGATTGCCGCCGCCGTGCTGCCCATTTCCCTGGAGCGGGTGCACGAGGTTCCCCTCAGCGCTCCCCTGGCGGCGGGACCGGTAATTGCCGGCCTGTCCCTGGTGGCGTTTGTCGGATTGGCCTTGCGCGCCTCCGGAGCGTGGCGCCTCTGGTCGCCCATTATCGCCGTGGGCGTGGGCTGTGCGGCGGGAGCCCTGTTCGGCGTGTACGACTTTCAGCGCATACTCGACGCTCCCTGGTTCGGCATCGCCTATGGCGGCTTCCCCGGTTTCGACCTTACTCCCGACGCCAAATTCTGGGCTCTGCTTCCCCTCTTCGTCATCGTAACTTTGGTGGGCGGCATCAAGAACATCGGCGACAACGTGGCCGTCCAGCAAGCCTCCCGCCGCCAGGCCCGGGCCACCGACTTCCGGCGCGTCCAGGGCTCCCTCAACACCAACTGGCTGGGAATCCTCGCCTCCGGAGTGGCCGGCACTCCTCCCACTACCGTTTACTCCTCCACCAGCGTATCCCTGATAAACCTCACCGGCGTGGCCTCCCGCCGTGTGGGCTTCGTCATCGGCGCTTCCCTCATCGTTCTGGCCCTCTTCCCCAAGCTTCCGGCCCTGCTCCTTTCCATTCCCTCCCCGGCCATGGGAGCCTATTTGCTGGTGGCCACCGGTCTCCTCTTCATGGAAGGGGTGCGCACCGTCGTTCAGGCGGGCCTCGACCTCCAGAAGGTTATCGTCGTGGGCGTTTCCTTCTGCCTGGGCGCAGGCCTGGAACAGCAGACCATATTCACGGACCTCCTTGGCGACCCCTGGGGCGGAGTGCTGGATAACGGCATGCTCATGGGCGCTTTGTCGGCTATCCTGCTCACCCGGTTCCTCGACCTCACCAGCCCCCAGAAGGGAGGTCGCCTCCGCACCAGCCTCGATGTCTCCTCCTTGCCCGAGATACAGCGCTTCGTCGTTGACCAGGCCTCCAGGCTCCGCTGGAACGAGGCTTCCACCGACCGCCTCAGGTCCGCCGCCGAGGAGACCCTCATGTCCCTCATTCCAGGGGACAGCCTACAGGCTCCCGATAATGAAGCCCGTTTGATCATAGCGGCCCGTCCCGGCGCTGGAATGTTGGAACTGGAATTTGTCGCCGTCTCCGACGAGGAGAATCTGGAAGACCGCCTGGCCTGTTTGAGCGAGGAATCCGAGGGTCTGGACGAGGGCGACCTGTCGCTGCGCCTGTTGCGCCACCATGCCACTTCCGTACATCACCAGAAGTACTACGGCCTGGACGTTATTACCGTCAGGGTCAGGGGCTCCCGCTCCCCCGATGGCGTTGCTCCCTGAGGACCGCCCCGTGCGCCCCTTTCCCGCAGTTACCGACGCGCGCCCTTTCCCGCCTTGCCCCGCAATGTACCGGGCTCTAAGCCAGCATCATGCTGCCGTCAGCGACTCCCCCTTCCGTGGCCCCTGTTGGCTTTGAATAATCTTCGCCAGGGGGCGTCGTCAAAAGCCGAGTTCCGTCTTTCCGGCGAAAGCCGGAATCCAGATCCGTCAAGTAAATGGCTAATTTGACCACACCCCCTCAACCCCCGGGGTATCTGGGCGCCACAGGACCGAAAAACCTTAACCGTGAGAATCGGTTCATACTTGGTTGACCCTTATCCCGCGTATTGCTAGGCTTAATCTATCTGGTAATTCTTCACCCCTATAATATTCTGGAGGACTCTCTTATGGCGACCACCGAGGAAAGGATCAGGAAACTGGTAGACGACAATCTGGAAATCGAAGGCCGGGAGGCGGGCACTCCGTTGCACACGGATTACAGTTTGAGGGACTCGGGCATTTCGTCCGTGGACTTTGTGGCTTTCGCCAAGCTGGTAGCCGATGAATTCGGTGTAAGCTTCAGCCCGGATGACTGCGCCAATTACAACACCGTCGGGGAACTGGTTAGTCGCCTGGACAGTTAATCGCCGGGCAGGTAAGGCTCCCCATTTCCCTAACCCCTTCACAGCTTGCCAAAAGACTCCCCCAGAGGTGAGGCGTTGACAGCCCAGGCGCCCGGCAATATGGATCCTGGCGCACCTGATGCCCACCGCTGGTGGAGTCCCTTTCTTGTGTCCGGCGAAGTTGCCGTCACCCACGTGGACCTGGCTCCCCACCCTACGCGCGAAGTCGTTGCCCAGTCATGGCTGGATGAGGTCGAACTGGCCCGATGGGGCAATTACGCCTCCGAGCCTCGCCGCCGCTTTGTCCTGTGCCGGGCCGCCCTTCGCTCCCTCCTTTGCGAAGAACTGGGTTGCCCCAACGCGCAACTCGGGTTCCAGGAATCGGAATACGGCAAGCCCTTCGCGCTGGTTGCTGGCCAGCCGGCCCCCATAAGCTTCAACGTCAGCCACAGCGGCAGCCACGGTCTAATCGCCTGTGCTCCCCACGGGCGTCTGGGCATCGATGTTGAGGAGATAGCACCCCGGCCTCACCTGGCATCCCTCATTGAAGCCGTTATGGCGCCTGGGGAGCAGGCCGAGTTAGGCCTGCTGTCCGGAGATGCTCAGCTCTGCCAGTTCTTTCGGCTGTGGACCTGCAAGGAAGCCCTGATCAAGGCCCTGGGCACTGGCTTCTCCACCGACATTTCAAAGCTCTACGTACCCGCAGGCCTCCGCCTGGGAGAAAGGACCGGCGTCTTCCGGTTTGAACATTTGCCCGCTGTTTCCTGGCTTCTGGAAGACATCAGCGGGGAAGGATTTGCGGCTGCTCTGGCGCGGGAACTCCCCGAAAGGTAAACTGAGCCATCGGAAATGGATACCCGGGAAACCCGAAGTAACCCCGCAAAGGTGCCATGAGTGGTTGAACACCCCTACTTCCAGTGGCAGTTGCCTGAACCCCTTTCGGTCCTTGATGTAGCGGTGGATGCCGAAACCGCCATCCGCGTGCGCCGCCACGGCAACCCCGATGGCCCCCGGCTGGTTCTTAGCCACGGCAACGGCATGGCCATCGACCTCTACTACCCCTTTTGGTCCTTCCTTACCGATACCTTTGATCTGGCCATTTACGATCTGCGCAACCACGGCTGGAACTCCGTCAGCTCAATGGACAACCACAACATCCCTACCCTCGTCTCCGACCACGACCTGGTTCTGGAGGCCGTAGAACAGGAATGGGGGCAGAAGCCCCAGGCCGGGGTGTTTCACTCGGTCTCCGCCTTGATCACTCTTCTCTCCCCCACCCGGTGCGAACGCTATTCGGCCTTGGTGCTCTTCGACCCTCCCATCTGCAAGCCCGGCCGCAGTCATCGGGAGTTCGAGTCCGCCGCCGTGCAGGCCGCCGGTTTTGCCCGACGTCGCACCGACAGATTCCGCTACATGGAGGAGTTTTCGGACTTCTTGCCCGCCCATCCTGCCTTTCGCCGGATGGTGCCCGGCGCCTTCGACCTCATGGCACTTACGACCCTGCGCCCCAGCGCTGGAGGCCACGGTTTTGAGCTTCGCTGTCCCAGGGAGTACGAGGCTCAGATAGTGGACTATGCCAGTGTTTACGGGGTGGCGGTTGACTTTGAATCGCTGGCCTGTCCGGTAAAGGTCATCGGCGCCGACCCCACCATGCCCTTCTCCTACCTGCCCACCCTGGACCTGAGCGACATTCTCAGCGTGGACTACGACTTCCTCCCCGAAACCACCCACTTCCTCCAGCTTGAAAAGCCCCGGGAGTGCGCCGCCGCCTTAAGGGAATACCTGGTCACCCTCCAGATGGCCTGAAAACAGGCAAATGGCCTGAGCGCAAGCAGGTTTCTACGAACATCAAAAGGGGAAGAAACATCAAGAGGGGAAGCGAAAAAGGCCTTCGTTCAGGAAAAAGCGGCGGAGGGAGTGACCTTCCCATTGTTTTTGCTCCCAATACAAAACCAATCATTTTAGGAAAGTATTAGTAGGTAATATACCAGTTTGTGTACCTATTCCAGGCGGACTGA
This sequence comes from SAR202 cluster bacterium bin22, assembly GCA_002238505.1. Classification (GTDB taxonomy): domain Bacteria; phylum Chloroflexota; class Dehalococcoidia; order Lucifugimonadales; family UBA3495; genus Bin22. Next base: position 54,856 of record MPMM01000016.1, read on the forward strand.
ACCGGAACCTTGTGGACTTCAAGAATTCTACCAAATCGGTCTGCTGCTCATCTAAAAGTGACTTGAGCGCGGATCCCTTATCGGGGCTAAGAGTGGGCACAACGGGGAGGCAAACCTTTCCGCAAACACCTGACAAGAATTATAAGAGTCAAGATTTTTTCTGACTTTCGGCTTGGCTTCAAGGTTCCGGCGGTCAACCTATCTCGGACCTGGCTGCGATACGCTGCGAAAGGCGGTTTGGGTGGACCGTCCCCCAACCCCACCAGGACAGAATTGAGCAGGGCAATGATAGTGTGCCCCGAAAATGTGCGTTTCCCATACGTTCTTCCCTGCGGGCAGTGGACATTCACTCTTGGTCGTTGCCAGTATCCTCGAAGATGGTCATATCCAGGGTGCCAATCAAGCCTATAGCCAAAATAGGTGAAGCGAGATAAGCGAGGCACCACCAGGGAGATACCCCGGCATTTCCAAAGCGGCGGATTACACCGGAACAATGCCAAAGCAGGCAAACGATAGTAAGCAAGGTAAAGCCGACCAATAGGCCTGCGTTTTCTCGCTCGCCAAGGCCACCTACCAGGCCGAAGCTAAGCATTGCCCCGAAGCCAAAATTGAGTGAGAACCCGAGATAAAGTTGCACGGTCATCAGAATTATGACAGGCAACATGTAGAGCGACCAGAACCTTCTTTGAGTCATAAGGGAACCCCCTTGCAGTTCAGGCTGATGGCACCTTGTCACAGCTACCTACAGACCCTTTACAAGCCACAAGGGGGGCACGAAGGCCCCATCGCCCTGAACCTGGAATTAGCCTGTATTGGGTTGTAGCTGTGACGTCGGCATTTATCCTCCAGCCGAAGAGTGGTGTCAAACCAAAAACAGCCCGCCGAGCCTGACGGGCTGCTACTGGGGGTTCTGTAGTTTCTTCGCTAATATCCTAACCAGGGATTCGATTCCACAAACCAGCCCGCTTGGCCCTACTGCCATTGCGCGCTGGCAACGTCCCTGTTGATCTGGCACTGGACTTCGGGGAAAGAGCCCCGGTCCGCGCTAAGCGTCCACAATTGCTGCCTTTGCTCGGCTATGGTTTGCGCTGTTTATCTTCCACGCACTAATCGGGAATGTCCCCAACGGCGACCCTGGCGGCCAAGATTCCGGCACCGGAGGGCTTCGCACCATGTGGGAAAGTCTGCTTATTTATCGTGCCATTCTTGTGGTCTGCTGTGGAACAACACGAACCGCTCTCTTCCGTCTGAAGACAGTAAAGCATTTACTTCGTTGTGAGATAAGTCTCCAATAAGTTCGGCTTGCAACGAACTATGGAACCTTGCCGCAGGGCCGGCAAGCGTTGATCTGCTGAATTCCTGGTCTTGACTTCCCTTGCTCAAACACTTCAGCCCTATAGGATTCCCAGGTTGTTCTCCTGCCTGGACAAGTGTTAATGCCCCAGAAGGTCATAACTGACGCAAAATCAATTTGGAAACAGCTCCAGGGCTGATACCCTGCTGGCCAATTGACGCCCCATTCGATGACCGGAGGGACCCTCGATATCCTGACCCTGGATTTATTGTTCGCCATCCTGAGCCAAGAATCACTCCTGACCAAACGATTGTCCATGTGCATTCTTCCATTCGAGGGTTGCAGAATTCCGATTAAATTACGACTACTGCTCGTGCCGCGGCGCCGGGGGCAGATGCATCAAGGCAATGTCCTTAGTTTGGGCATCAATCTTGGGCCCATGAATTTGGTAAAACATGCGCAGGACCAGAGCAAGAAACTCCAGTTGGGTAGCTTTCCACTCAATGGCTCATGGAATAGTTTTCCCCACCCTACACACTCACTTGCTAACAAAAATCTAACATCTTCCAACTATTTTGACGACACCGCCTAGGTCACTGCAAATTTTCCTTAGTAGCCGTGGGCCGGGAGGCCATCCATTCAATGATTTCTGTTTGATACCAGCCAACAGCCCGCTTTGACAGGCGGATCGGTGAAGGGAAATCCCCTCTCGCCCTCATCTCGTACATCAGACTCTTTGACAGACCGGTTAAGGCGAGAACTTCCCCTCTTCGTAAAATCCGACTGGTGTCATTCATACCCCGCCTCCCTTAGAAATTTCCCCCCGGCCAGGCATAGGACGGGCGCGAGTACCCTGGTTAGCTCGCAAGATATACAGACTGCATCCAATAGGGAATGGTCTTCCACTCCACCTCGGGGCTGTCCTCGATGACCTGGTCATAGCCCGTAACACGGTGCGGCGGCACCCCGGCCCTGGCGGGGTCGGGCTCTGCGGACTCCGGGGGCCCTGCGACCGAAGCCGTGGCCAGTACAGCGGGGACAGACCCTCCACCCAACCCTCCCCTCCCAGCAGGCGACGGGTTGCCTCGTCCACGCTGCGATAGACCCTGTCGCTCCCCTTACGGGCGTTCATGAAGAACTGGTAGAGCTTGCCTGTGGCCCTGTTCAGCGGAATGAAGACGTTGAATCTGAGCACCGGCAAGAGCCACCTCACCACTGCCGCCGCAACCGCCATGTCCTTTTGCATCGCCTGAAATCCTCCTGAAAGCACCGGCATTCTGAGCGCCGATTTCCGGCCCTGCGGGTGGTTTCAGTGGTACTCTAGGGTGGGCAAACCCGGAAAAGCAAATCCCTCCCTCCCCATCCGGTCTAGACCAGTTCTCGCTTTGTCAACCCCCCCGGGGCGTTAGTCCATCAATATCAGAAATAGGTTGTCGCGCAATCAATGCACACACACTTTTTAGATACAAAAGGCATTATTTTTTGCTGCTTGCGAAAAGTGCCAATCTACAGAAAATTGGGCCGTTTCCAGGCATTTCCGGCCTGAAAACTCCCCCTCTTTAGGCTGCCGTGTGGGTTACTCATGTGATAAGGTACCCCCCGGAGCGCCGCCCATCTTGCCTTCCGGGTTCAGCAGGTCCGGGACCATCCCCGGCGACCGCGATCATGCCCCACCTGCGTGCGGCGCGGCTTGCTGTGGTTAATCACACTTGACATTTCCCAACCAGCAATGAAAGGTTACAGCCAACGACACTCACACACTTGGGTAGCAACAAACCCAGGCAGGAGCAAGCTGTAAATCGCCACGACCAATAGACCAGTAAAGTGAAAAATCGCCAGGAGCTTTAGGCCACTCTGGGCACCCAACAGGAGACCACAGCCGCACTTCAAAGTGAGGAGCGAAGATGGCTTACAAGGAGGTGTCCCGAGTGGACGTAACGGAAGTGATCCGGCGCTGGCAGATGGGGAACAGCCAGCGCAGACAGCAGCGGGGACGGGTCTGTCGAGAGATACGGTCCGCAAATATATTGCCGCGGCCAAAGAGCTTGGAGTAAGCCAGGAAGGGCCAGCACCCACTGAGGAACGGCTCAGTAAGCTGGCGGCGCTGCGCTGGACCGGTTCCCAGAAGAAAGCGACGCCGGCCGAGGAAAAGCTGGATCCCTGGGGCGACCAGATATACCAGTGGGTCGCCGTCGGTCGGTTGCAGGTGACTCGCATCCAGGAGTTGCTGGGCCAGCGGGGCTGTGAGGTGTCCTACACCTCGCTGCGACGTTATCCTGCAACGGCGGAACTGGCGGCGGCGTAGCCTCAGAACAGTACGGATGGAGCAAAGCGGCCCTGGGGAAGTGGCCGAACCGGACTTCGGCCGCCTGGGCTACACCCAGGACCAGGAGACCGGTCGCCGCTGCATAGTGTGGGCGTTGCCCCAGAGGAACAGGCCCATGAGGCATCCGGCGGCGGCGTCATGCTCCTCCTGGTACCCCACCGCCGATCAGCCCTCGCGCCTACGGCATCAGGCCACTCCAAGCCGGAATCGCCCAGGAACTGGACAAACCTGGCGCGGCGAGGAAAACACGTCGCACTGAGAGCCGCATTGCGGCCTCTCCTGCGGTACCATTCCCCCTCAGAGAAGCTGTAATGCCCTCCCTGGGCCTGCAGGCCGAAGCGGCCAACGCTCGGTATCCACAGGGCGAAGTCCAGCTGCAGCGACTGCCGGTTCCGCTGCCACTCGTAGCCGGCGAAGCCCGGCGCCCCGCAGGTCTCCAATGCTTCGTAGATGCGCCTCTCCGCCTTTCTGAAGGGATCATTAAGCCGGTGGCGGGGGAATAGCCTGGGATACATCTGCATGTCTGGGCGTACCCCTTGAATCTGTTTGACCGGTGAACCGGCTGGGACTGGAGAAGGGGAACTGCGGCAAGACGGGTCCCTTTGTGCTGACGTCGGTCTGCCGCCCTCTTTCCCGATCCAACCTGCTCCCCACCAAGATTGAGGCCGACCAGTTGGTCGGCCTCATTACCGCTTTTGCCTAGGGGCAGCTGGAATCCCTTCCAACCGCTTACGTTCCGACAGCCGGACAAGTGTCCGGTCATTTGGTGGGGGCGGCCGCAGTCCAGGCGGATCTCCCACCGGACACTCCGCGCCCCAGGCAAGGTGGGGAGGTTGCGCAGCGGAGCCCGCTCGACCAGGAGTTAGCAGTCAGCAAGGAGTCCGGGGAAGGGGGCGGGCCACAGGGGTCCGTCCCCTATTGGTTCCTGGGGCGCACCAGCGCCGTCTCCGCCACTCCCTCCAACCAATGCTTCCTAACAACAGGCCGCACCAATCGAGCGGCCTGATTGAAATGACTGTATCCAGGCAGGGCACCTGGCGGAGACGAGTCTGGTCCAAGACCAGCGCTTTGGCTCTGGATATATAATTGGCTGAAGGAAACTCAACAGCGCCGATTCCGGCAAAGATGAGGAGGAATGACATGGCGGCTGGCAGCCTGAGGCCGCATATCGTGCGGGTCATGGCCGAGCACCGGGAACGGCCCATGGACCTGGCGCTGGTGCGGGAGTATCTGGAGCCGGAGGAGGTCTACGAGAAGCGGCCGCCGCGGGGGCGCCGGTCAGGGCCTGGGCGGGAAAGGGGTCCCGAGCCGGTGCGGCGGGGGCCGGTTTGCGGGGGGGGGGGGGGGCGGGTGGGGGCGTGGGCGGGAAAGGGCTCCGGAGCCGGTGCGGCGGGCCCTGTTTGCGGTGCAGCAGGGGATCTGCCCTGGGTGCGGCATCTACCAGCCCCACTACCTGCGCTATGAGGTGGACCACATCGTGGCGCTGGCCGCCGACGGGAGGACCGAACAGTGGAACCTGCAGCTGCTGTGCGGCTACTGCAACCGGGTAAAGGGTACCAAGGGGAAAGACGGTTACCGGCCGAAGATGGCGGAGCTGCGGGCGGACAACCTGGCCACCGGGGTGATGGTGGACGAGGGGCTGGCGGTGCTGACGGGCAAGCGGCTGGCCAGGTACCACTGCGGGGAGTTTCAGGCGTAACCAGCCGAGCGCGATGGCCCGCGCCGTGGTTAGGTGGTACGGAACAAGCCCCCTTTGCTCCCGTATGGTACAGTGCAGCGTCGGGCCCAGCGGCGCAGTCGGGCCATAGTTAGGATCCCCCAACCCCGCCGGATGGGCGGTGGACAGCAAGAGCAATCAATCCAGGAGGAGCAACATATGACCAGCGCGGCCAGTGAACAAATCTATTGCCTCAAATGCCGGACCAGGACGGACACCCTGGAGGCCCAGGAGGTGGTGCTGAAGAACGGCCGTCCCGCGGTCACCGGCCCCTGCGCCGTCTGCGGGACCAAGAAGTTCCGCATGGGCGCCGGCAGGAAGTGATCGTCAGGTACGGGAGGGTTGGTATCACTTCACCCCACGGGGCGCGCGCCTGATCTGGAACAACCTGGAGCACTCACGTCGCTTTTGGGTGACGCCAAGCAGTCCCATACCCAGGACTTGATATGCAGATGCGGATGAACTCGGACCTGCACCCCCCCAATGTCTCTCTCGTATTCATCCGTGAGACGGGACCCGCCCTGTTACCACACTTTCTCCAACTCCAATCCCGACACGGGTTCCAACCCCGGAGCCCAGGCAGGCTCCTTGAAAGGAGGCTTTAAGGCATTGAAATTGAAGGTGATTGATTCCAGAGGCAACGAGATTACAAACCTGGAGCAGTGGAGCAGGACCGTAAGACGCTCTCACTGGAAGCCGGGACGCAGCGCCTATTCGCTGGCTGATTTCATCATGAGCCGGCACGGCACGGCACATCTGGATGCCCGCATATCCTCCGTCCTGTCTCGGGCGGTCACCCTGGAGCAGGGTACTCCGGAATATGCAGCCAGGTTTGACCGGTACGAAGGGCCAGCTCGTCTTGACCTGGGCATTTCCGGTCGGACTGCCTGTGGCGACAACCTGTTTGTGGGTCTGGAGGCCAAGGTGGACGAACCCTTCGGATCGGAAACCGTATGCGAAAGGTGGCGGAAGGCCACCGACACCCTGAGGACCAAACCGAGGTCACGGGCGGCCGCCAGGGTGAGGGAACTGTTGTCACGGTATTTTGACGATGACGACGAGCCGTGTGAGTCCGGATTCGCCGATGTCGGCTACCAGTTGCTGACAGCCACCGCCGGAGCAGTTGCGATGGAGGCGGATGCATCCGTGTTATACGTCGCGGTCTTCAGGACTCTCGATTACGACGAGGAAAGGAGCAGGAAGAATCGGCTCGACTATGACAACTTCATGAGGGTCAGCGGCGGCGAGAGCCTGGTTCAGGACGGCAGCGGATTCCTGGCGCACGAGCTGACTCTCAATGGAAGACGTCTGGTGTGCATATACGAATACCTGGGCTTGGAGAACTGATGCTGTATTCAGGCCTCTGCGAATTAGTTTTCCTCGGAGCAAGACATGCGGTGCGCCTGGCCACGGAGAACTGGGACCCACCGACTCACATCCGCCGACGCCAGAGTCACGCCGTCAGGAGTGCAGTCGCAATACGGAGGTAGAGCTATGAAACAAGACCAGGACAATGCAGGTAGCGGGGCAGGTAACAGTCGCGTGGGAAGAAGGTTTCTCGAAAACGTCAGGGACAGGGTTGACTCCGTAAATCAAGAGCTGCAGTCTAACGAGACCCTTTCTCAGGCAAGGGAAACGGTTCGCCAGGGCCTCGAAAATGCCGCCGGGGCCGCTTCTGAGCAGGCTACAGAGTTGGCGGAAGGGGTCCAACGAACTGGCGATGTCCTTACCGGTGCGGACCTGCGGAAATTTGACGAATTCACTGAAGCGGTAACCCGCGTCTGCGTCGGCCTCCACCGGGACAACGTCGAATTGAGAGGCCAGATTGCGCGGTTGGAGCAGCAGTTGGAGGAATCGGGCCTGGCACAGAAGGATCTGGCCGTACGGCTGGAGGCCCTGGAGGAAGGAAATGATTGACCTGAGGACAGTCGTCTGCCGAAGGGAGGTCCGCTTCCGTGGGATATGAAGAATTAACCAGCCTTGCTGAATATTACCCGGCGGCGGCGCGGGAAGATCTGATGGCCCTGTCCGCTGGCTGCCAACGTCGCAACGAGGGGGAGATTCTTGAACTGGCGGCGCTGGCCGTTGACCTGTCCGCACGCGATATCCTAAGCCTGTTCAGTGGGCCAGGACCGGACCCGCAGGTGATGGAGGCCTTCCGGCTTCAGTACCCCAATGTAGAGCTGGGATCACTGGCAGGTCGAGATGACGAAAGCATTGAAGGGTTCGTCAATGGGGTGAAGGGCAAATATTTCGAGGTGCTGGTGCGTGACCGGCTGAATGCCGGAGAGACGGTGGGAGAGCTACAACTGGAAGCGGGTCAAGTGGCGCGGCTTGCTTTGAAGCCCAACGAAATTGGTTGGGACCTGGAAGTTGTTGACCGCAACGGTGAGGCCTTGGAGCAGCTTCAGCTCAAGGCCGTCAAGGACATGGGAGAGATCAGCAAGGCTCTCAGGGCTCACGATTTTAGAGTATTAGCGCCGGATCACATCAACAGTTCTTCCGAAGAAATTATAGGGACTGACGTATCCCTGGAACAAATAACGAAGGATACCGGCGACCAGCTCTCGGAGCTTTCGGAGGGCGGCATCAGTAATGCCGTGGATATTGCCGCTGAAACCGTCGAGCCGGCGTGGGACTTTATCCCCCTGGGCTCCGCCCTGGTCATTGGCGTGACCGAGGGGCGCCGATACCTCATGGGGAGGGCAACTCTGCATGAATCAATGGAGGGCGTCGGCCGAAGATCGGCCCGGGCCATCACCTATCACACGGTCGGGGCTGCGCTGGGCGCCGCCGGCCTGGGCATTGTGTCCATCCCCATCGTAATGGGTGCGCGGGTCGCCGAATCGCGAATCACCGGTGCAGTTGATTTGGCCGACAATTTGGTGGCCCGTACGGCTGATTTGACCATCCTGGAGGTTGCTTCCTAACCGACCTGGTACTACAGGATCAGATTATTCTCTGCAGGTTTTCTCTTCAGTTGGGCTCTTTCATCGAACCAACTTCGACCAAGAGGGAACAAGGACATGCACCCGAAGTACTTCGGCGAATCCCATGACATGGCGAAACGGCAAGCCATGGAGTGGCTGGCTCCAAAGGAACCCTGGGCGGCCCACTTGATGTGGTTTAATCAACAGGGTGCAGAGCCGCCTCCCAATTTCCTACAGGACTACGAGGTGGCGCTGGGAGTGAACCACTTGGGTGCTGACGCCCAAGACCGGGGCACCTTCCTTGAAGCTGCCCAAAACTGTGGGGAACACCTGCTGCTAGACCCCGATACCGGTCTGTGGACGCCTGGAACCAGTAAACACGTCACCTTCGAACAGTTCGTCCAGATCGTGGGCAGCGAGAACCGACGAGGAAAACTAACTCTCATATACGACCAGAGTTACCTGCGCGACGGTCGGAACGTCTGGGAACAAACTGAGGCGAAATTGTGGAGCCTGCGCGGATTAAATTTGAACATCCACGCGGCTGCATATGTCCTCCATGCGGGGACGTTCGTCAGAATGATCTGGGCCTCCACGGACTGTATGCTCATCACCCGGGCCACCCAGAGAATGCAGGAAGAGTCCGGTTACCCCTTCTGCCGGTTCGTGGACGACGGATGCGGCCACGTGGGCAGCAATGAATAATCGCAGCAGGCCCCTCAGATCATAGCCCGGACGTCCCTCTAACCAGAAACATCACACGCCGCCATCCCTTCTACTGACATGAGCGGCACCTGTCGTTTTCAGCTGTCAGGGTCACTTGGAACCTGCCCCCAAACGTGTCCTACAATGTCTGTTCAGAACTGCGGAGCCAGGTGGTCCATCTTCAATGCCATATGATGGAAGCAGGTCTAGAACATGCTGGTCCAAAACGATAAAAACGGCCAATTGCATAAGGCCTGCTACAACTGGCCAGTCCTCTTATCCGGCACTGTAGAAGATGTTTCCTGAGGCACTTTTCTTAACCCACGTCCAGCCATGCAAATACGTCCGACAACTTGTCCCAGTATTCCGCCATTGCCGGGAGTTCCGGTATCTGATTTCCCAGCATACGACTCCAGTCAATCTCCATTTCCGCCCGCAAATCCGGCCTCTCCAAGTTGGCCAAAGTAAATACAGGCAAACCCTTATTACGACACTTCTCTATGTATAATTCTGAAATGAGATTGGCGTGGAGAACCTGCTCACGTCTTTCGAACAAATTGACTACGTCGTAGAGATCCCGCGGCAGACACCGATCCCCCAGAGCCCTAACCTTCTCGGCGAATATCTCGTCCAAGCTGTAGCAGCGCACCCGCACTGATCCCGGGAGAGCGTCCGAATAGTCATGGTAAACAGGCCGCAGTACCGTAGGGCACACCACTCTCTCGACATCGCTGGTGGTAACGTCGAGCTTGATCCGAACCGGAGGAGCATTACGCGGACCTCTGTAGTAGATTCGGCCCTCGCCGGATGTTCCATTATCGCGCATTCTAAACCGCGGTTCCGAACTCAGAAAATCTATGCCCGACTCATCGCTGACCCTCTGCAGTAGCCGCGTAAGAACCGGCAATGTATCGGCTGGATTGGTCGTGCCTTCGGGAAGAGAGGTAAAGTCCAGATCCTCAGAGAAGCGATAATCTCCCAGATAGCACTTTTTCAGGCACGTCCCTCCTTTGAAGGCCCACCAGTTGGAAAGCCCAGGATCCGACCCGATACCCCACAACACCCATCCGATAGTGTAGTCCTTCTCAACTACCTCAGGTCGGAGGTTCCACTGCTGGGCCCTTTCGTTGAGTTCCGTCTGACTGATCAACGGGTCCCTCTCTAACTGACATTGCCATTAATCTGAAGATTCCAACGCGTTGTCACCGCGCCCCTCCGGGGTAGATCAGGATCCAGCATGCTTATACCGGTGGTGGTCTCCTTAAGACATTCTCGGAACAGATCGGCCGTCGCGATGTCCAATTCCTCGAGCAGGTAGCCCAGCCGTTTGTAAGCAGCGCCGTTGCCAACCTTCGCCATGTAACTCCCCATGAGTTCATCGTCCCGATGCTCGCTATGGAAGTACTCGTTGACCACCTCTGCCACATGGCGCAACCCACCGCCTAGAGACGGTTTATCCAGTATGTCAACAACGGTATGAGTCGGATCCGACACCTGCACCCTCGTACGACCCCTCCAGACCGGTCGGGTGCCAAAGAGTCGCGCGGACGCGATGCGGCGAACACGAAATGGAAGACCTTGGACCTCGGTCTCCATTCTGCGCACTCGTCGTGTGGTAAAAATTATTATCCCGTGGAACAACTGGTCTGTCAGTTCCCAGTATTCGCACGCCGTCCACCCACCCAAATAGCAGTCAGGCCCGAACAGTTTAGTAGCCACTACCCAGGGATCCTCTCGCCATGCGGCGGGTGATTCAGATTCCAGAGACACTGTGGCGTAAAGCCCGGGACGCACTCGTACCAGCCAGCCCCGCTCTGCCAGATAGGCCAGAAATCGCCGCGCCCGCGGTATTTCGAAGTCCAAAGCGCCAGCGGCTTCCCATACAGTGAAAGGCGCCGGGAACTCCCGGTGCAATCTTGTCAAGAGACGCCGGTTCCTTCCGGATATTCCTGCAGGTGATGCTAAAGTGTTAGCCATAGACCAAACTCTTCTTCAGAATAGAAGCTTTTGCACTTATAATATCACATCCATTCGTTACATCGCCACGGCAATCCGCTGACTACAAACATAAGAAATTCACCACCGACTCGAAGACCAGACCTTAATCCACTCCCAAGTTGGGTACTATGGTCGCCACCCTGCCCGCAGCGCACCCTCCTATTCCGCAGGAAGCAGCTGAACTACGCTTCCTTCTGAGAGACCATCCTCTGTGATGCCATCAACCACTGTGCCAACTGTTGCATGGAGGTACGGGTCCTCTGGATTCAACGCGACCTGCCGCTTAGAAGACTTCGGCTGACCCGCCGCCATTACGCTGGGCCAGAAGTTCATAGACACCCTGGAATTCTAAGTCAAGCATCAGCACGTCGTGCTGGTAGGGCCCGCCAGCTGTGGCAAAACCGGCCTAGCCCGGTGTCTGGGCTCTCTGTGGTCCGAGCCTGTTACACCGTCTACTTCGTCCATGCCGACGACTTTGTCAGCTCATGATCCATACCCGGGTGGACGACTCAGTGAACCGTACATTTGGTGACGAGGGAGATGGTTGACCTGCTTAAAACGATCTGATATTACTCAAATCACCGCGCTTTCCTGGGTAGACTAATGTTCGCGAAAACGCCGTCCTAACCAACCTGAAAATTCACGATGCCAAGGTTGCCAACTAATAAATGAAGGGCTTCTTCCGTTTCGGCTCTTTCGCCGTCCTAATCCTTGCTGGTGGTGCCTTAGCCGCTGGTCTGTCTTGGAGATGGTTAAGTGCCCCAGATTCAACAGCGGCATCCAATAGCGAAACTCTCCGCAACGTCGGGCTCTTGATTGGAGGATTGCTGGCGTTTGTGTTCGCCGGATCGGGTCGATTCCGGTAGGGGCAGAATGGTACGTTAGGGTTGCGATTGGCGTTTTGGCCACCGGTATTCGCCGGTGAGCAGAATATGGTCCCACCCAAGGGGTGAGATCTGGGCCAATAGCTCGGGCTCGACGGTGAGTCCGGCGCGTTTCCGCTGTCTGATGGCCTCGCCGAATGCGAAGCTGATCTCAACCGCATGCTCACCCGCTAGGGCATGGCCATCGCCCGCGCCAAGGGAAAATTGCGAGGCGAGAAGCCCAAACTGCCGGAAAGACAGCAGTGGGAACTCTGCCGCATGTACGCCACGGACGGGTATTACATCAGCGAGATCGCTGAGATCTTCTCCGTCTCAAGACCAACCGTCTGTCGCACTCTCAACCGCCGCCTTTCCCCTTGGCGTACTATCCTGCTCCCTACCGGAATCGACCCGGGCCTTTCCCCCGGTCACCGCTGGCGGTAGGACATTCCCCATGAACAATTGGCGTGGCTATTTTTGCTGACCATTCACGCCAGGTGGCACATTTTTCTGCCGCCATTGAAACTCGCCGTGCGAGATTCGAGAGACGCTGAAATAAATTATCTTCAAAGGCGGACACATAGCCGGGCGGAGTCGAAGGGAATTCCCTTCGACTCCGCCCAATCATCCTGCGCCTTTTTGATCCCTCGTTCAGCGTTCATGCATTTTTTAACCAGTTGAATCCAGTCCAGGTTAACTTGCCGGCAATTGAGCCAGTCGTGGGCGCATTTCGCTGGATGCTGCCAGCGTGTGTGCTGCGGACAACAATTCCCTTCCCTGGATCAGCCTCCTACCGTCTCGGGCTTCAGGTATGAAACCGTAGAATCGCTTCCAGCCTGCTAGGGTAGGTTGAGCCGGAGACGGACAGCGAGGGCCCTCAGCTAATTGAGCTGTTCGTAAAACAGCAGTTGACCGGCATAACCTGCGTGGGCTCCGAAATAGTCCCGCGCCCACTCCAGCAGCCTGGTGTTCCTTGCTCCTGAGGTATATTTCTTTCCATACTGCTCCCGCAAAGCGGCGCCTATGTGCCTGTCCACTGGGAAAGCCTCGGGCTTGTCCAGGGAGAACAAACACACGCAGTCGGCAATCTTCGGACCTATTCCGTCGTAGCTCATTAACCGGTCCTTGGCTTGTTCGTAAGCCAAATGGGAAAGGGTTGCCAGATCCAGGTCGCCTTCGGTTACCGCCCTGGCCAGCTGGTAAATGCGGCTTCCGCGGTGCAACCCTAGTTTTAATCCGTCAAGCTCGGCATTGCCAACCTCTACGAGACACCTGGGAGACGGGAATGAATTGAGCCTAACGCCGTCCAGAACCAGGGGATCGCCGTAGCAGTTGGCCAGAAGGTCAACTATTCCGGAGATGCGGTCGATGCTGTTGTTTTGAGAGCAAACGTAGGAAATCAGGCACTCCCAGGGATCCTGCCGCAGGAGTCGCATGGCGCCGTACCGGTCCACCAACCGGGACAAAGTGGGGTCGACCTGGCGCAGCGCTTCGTGGACCGGCCGGATATCCTGGTACAGACGAAAATAGGACTCGACCTGAGGTTTTATGACCTCCCCGACCACGTTGGCACGAAACTCAATCCCGTCCTCGTACTGGCGAACCTTGATGAGATGACCGTTGACCACGCCGTAGTACCAGCCCTCCCGCTCCAGCCAGCGAAAAGCCTGGGACCGTAGCCATCCGAGTTCCAGTTCGAAGGGTTCCCGGGCAGGTAGAAACATATGCTCCTTTGGAGACTCCTCATAATCGCCAACTTTACCTTGGCAGAATTCCGGAAGAAACATCCTGGCCGGTGGGGTTCGTTGCGTCAATTTCCATCCAGCGCCCTCCCGACAATCTTACCGCCCAGCTTCTAATGCGGGTTACAGCTCTTGTATCGGCACGTTACTGGAATCCGCGGTGAGGATCCAGCAAATCCGCGTTACTCCTGACCGCTCCCTGGGGTTGAACTTAGCCAACAGCTGTCAGTTGCGCTCCCTCGCTGGCACGTTGACGCTGGCATGTTTCGGTTCACGAGGGTCCACGCTGTGAACGTTCTCTGTCGGAGTCCAAATCTTGAAGACCACCAACACCGAAGCCGGGGCCCGTTGTTGTTTAGGACCTGGCTGAATTGGCATTTCGGGGCAAGGGTTCAGACGGGCAGACGTGATGAACTGTGCGGAGGTTTCCGGCGTGTAGGAAGCATTCGACTTGTGGGACCCACATTGCCGATCTCCAATCAACCTATGGTAATTATTCTGCAAAGGGCAGTTTGTCCGCCTGACTGGGGCTGACCGAAGGCATGAACGGGCCTACGATGTCTATAGGCTTTCGCGCCTAGTTGTAAAATATCGTGGGGTCCAAATGAATATTTCAACGGAAATTCCTTCGGTCAACTTCCACCTGTGGAAGCCCTGTAACATGAAGTGTAGATTCTGCTTCGCCACCTTTCAGGACTTGGGACAGGGCGACCTGCCCAAGGGGCACCTGCCCCGGGAGGAGTCAGTGGAGGTGGTGGAGGCGTTGGCTGGGGCTGGATTCAACAAGATCAACTTCGCGGGGGGAGAGCCCACCCTTTGCCCCTGGCTTCCCGACCTGTTACGGCGAGCCAGGGAACTGGAACTCACCACGTCCATAGTCACCAACGGGAGTTGCATCACACCGGAATGGTTGGATCGTGTAGACGGCTGCCTGGACTGGGCGGCGGTAAGTATAGACACGGTGGATCCGGCGAAGTTGAAACGCATCGGAAGAAGCACGCGGACCGGTCCATTGAGCGAGGCTGACTACCTGCGTATCATGGATATGCTTAAAGAGCGGGGAGTTCACCTGAAAATCAACACTGTAGTGTCACAGAGCAACAAGGATGAGGACCTGGCCAGGTTCATCGCCGACGCACAGCCTGAACGGTGGAAAGTGTTTCAAGTGCTCCCGGTCAGGGGCCAGAATGACGGTCTGGTGGACGATCTTGTGGTCACCAACGAGGAATTCTCCAGCTATGTGTCCCG
>MPMM01000017.1 GCA_002238505.1 SAR202 cluster bacterium bin22
AGATGTGCTGGTCAGAGGCTACGTAAATGAGGTGGTGATCAGCTGCGGCGCCGAGATCATTGCCAGGCACCCCCGCTCCTGCGAGAAGGACGACTTCGTCCTCGATCCCATCCACTACCTGCCCCTGCTGGAGCGGAAGACCGCCGCCCTGGACCAGGCCGCGCCCCTGCAGGGGTGGGATTTACCCGACGAGTACCGGACGCTGCGCCGCCTGTTGGAGGCCAGGATGGGTCGCAGGGGCAAGCGGGAATTCGTCCAGGTGCTGCGGCTCCTGGAAACCTTCTCTCACCAGGAGGTCCACCACGCCGTGCAGGACGCCCTGCGGCTGGGAGCCATCAGCTTCGACGCCGTGAAGCACCTGCTGCTGTGCCGTATCCAAGGCAGACCGAACTGCCTGGACCTCGATCTCCACCCCCACCTGCCACAGGTCAGCGTCCAGACCACCAGCGCCACGGATTACATGGCTCTGCTGCCGGGGAGGGCGGCATGACCAGCAAGTCAACGCTGCTCCAGGAGCACCATCTCAAGGAACTACGGCTGCCCACCTTCCTCAGGGAGTACCGCAAGCTGGCCGCCCAGTGCGCCGCCGAGAATGTGGACCACCCCGACTACCTGCTGAGTCTCGCTGAACTGGAACTCATCGACCGCCACCAGCGCATCGTCCAGCGCCGCATAGTCACCAGAGTCGTGCCGCCCGCTTCCCCGCGGTCAAAAGCCTCGACACCTTCGACTTCCTGGCCATTCCTTCGGTGAACAAGGCCCTGGTCATGCAATTGGCCCGGTGTGAGTACGTCGATCATCATGAAAACATCATCGCCATCGGCAACAGCGGCACCGGCAAGACCCACGTCGCCCTGGGACTGGGCCTGTCCGCCTGCCAGAGGGGGCTGTCGGTAGGATTCACCACCGTCGCGGCCCTGGTCAACGAGCTCATGGAAGCCCGGGACGAACGCCGGCTGCTCAACCTCCAGCGGCAACTGGCCCGCCTCAGACTACTGATCATCGACGAGTTGGGCTTCGTTCTCCTGTCCACCACCGGGGCGGAACTGCTCTTCGAGGTCTTCAGCCAGCGCTACGAACGGGGCTCCATCCTGGTGACCACCAACCTGCCCTTCGACGAGTGGACCCAGGTCTTCGGTTCGGAGCGGCTCACCGGCGCGCTGCTGGACCGCCTCACCCATCACGTCCACATCCTGGAAATGAACGGAGACAGCTACCGGCTCAAGGATAGCCGGCAGGACGCCGGTCCCCTGTCTCCAGACGGCCCAGAAGACGTCTAGCTCCTGCCAGAACGGGCTCGCCCTTACCTCCGGTCACCGCCCGGCGGCGGGACATTTCCCATGAGCAATTAGCGTGGCCATTTATTCTGGCCAATTACGCCAGGTGGTACACTTTTCTGCCGCCACAATGGTCCACTATTCCGCCGCCATTGACAGCCATTCGGTCAATTATCGTCTGGGCCCTGCAGGTGAAGGTGCTGGAGTCACCGAAGCAGACGTTTAGATCTCCTGCCGCTACGATTCGGTGCTCTGGGCCGTCTCCCGAATATGAGGGTACGAGGACGGTCATATCTGAAATTATTCGGTGGGCCGATGCGTCGGGATAGAGCGACCTCGATCCTACATTGGTATGCGACCTCTGCCAGGCTGCATACATGGAAACGACGTTGAAGGGTTCTCCTCCGTCCACGGCGGTGACTGTGGCGGCGTCCCATAGCCCTATACCACTGGCCGGCATCTGGCGCGGTCCTAGCGTGCCTCGGTGGGGCTCAACCTGCTCGTACCATTCGACTTCCACCCGGTTTGAAAGCTTCACCACGCGGGGCGGTCGGAGAGCCGTGGCAGTGTAAGATTCGCCTAGCCAGGGTTTGTACGGACCGAGTTCTATAGTGTCGAGGACGTCAGGGGGCGGTGTGCAGGTTTCCTGCAGCAGAGCTACGTCGACGTCCATTTCGAGTAAATCGAACCAGGGCTGCCTGGCAAATCCAGTGTTCCAACTGACTATTTTGATCGTGGTTTATCTCCCGGATGTGTAGAGGTGGGCGTCCGCAGGTTCTGGGTGGTGTCCTGGGGAGCTGGCAGGAGGGGATTTTGCAGGGCCATTTCGGGGCACCTCACGAGTTCCTATAAAGCCCATTATAGGAACTCCTGGCCACCCCCTGGCAAGGGGCAAATGTCAGTGGCTGTAACCCTGATTCGACAGCTTCATTGGGGGAATCGGGAGTGAGGCAGGCGGTCCGCGTCCGGCGGCACGGGAAACAAGTGCTCGTACAGGAACCGGCCGAGCAGCAGCACGTCTGCAATGAGATCTATCGGCAATTCGTCCCTGTCCTGCTGTGGCGCATACCGGAAGTAGAGACTGAGGCCTGTGGATTCTCTGACCTTTTTAATGCGTTCGAGGGCTACCTCGAACCAGTCTTCTGGTATTGTATTCCCCGGGTCGTTGCTGTTCACGAACGCCGTGTAGGCGCTCTCCCTGATCCGGTCCGTAATCCTCTCCCACTCCTCCTTGGCTTGTTGTTCATTGGTGAACCGGGGTTTTCCCGAGAATCGACGGTCGTAGATCTCCTTTATCTCATCCTCTACCTGATTCCTGAAGTCGGGATATTCTTTGGCGAACACTTTCGACTCCGCCACCATCTCCTCTTGGAGTGAGTCGGGTAAATGTTCGTACAGTGCGTCTACGTCATGGCCTTCCTCGAATATGAAGCCGCCGGTCTCGCGGTAGTTTGCGTGGGTCATGACCGCCTTCAGGCATAGTTCAATTGCCATTGTGACGTTGTTCATCATCACCCGTTCCCGGTCCAGGTGATTGGACAGTATGAACCCCAGGACCTTTTCCATCTGGATGGAGTTGTAGAAGTTGAACACGTCGGCGAGCCAGCCGAGTCTGACAGCCGTCGGATGGTTAAGTAACTGCATGACTTCCAAGTGTCTGTATCCACTGATGACCTGCGGCATCGTGCAGTAGTCCAGGAGCTTTCCGGCCATATAATAGACATTGCCCCTTACCCAGAAGTTATGCCGTTCGGGCGCGGTGATTCCTGTCAGCAGGACCGGGTCTGAGAGCCTGTACTGCCGGCCTCGCGTCTGCAGCGGCTCCTGAGTGATCTCCATGAAGGAATAGGGCAGCCTGGCCCTGAGGTATTCCACCCATGACCCTTCTATTGGGAGATCGTGGTAACTCGGGTGCTCTTCATTCATCGGAAAGACCTCTTCCTTTGACCGCTGGCGGCGGCCACCTCGGCGCGCGCCGGTCTGCGTTTCCAGGTGGCCGCCCTGAAAACCCCTAATGAACTACTGGCCCTGGAGCCGGTTACGGGCCGTTCTGGGAGGCTAACCCGTCTCCTGCTGCAGCGCTGGGGCCGTCCCTGGCCTGTTCCTGGCCCTGTTGCGACACCAACCCATTATCAGGGGGGAGCGCCTTGGCGCATCCTTATATGAAATGCCCCCACCGGGGAACCGACCTGCGCGGCCTGGAGGTCAGGAACGGCAAGGTCACCTGCCCGCTGCACGGCCTGAGCTGGCGGCTAAAGACCGGCCGGCTGGAGCCCAGCCCCTGACCGGCCACAACGGGCCAGGGCCAGTGTAAAATAGACCCGGCAAGGCAGACCCCCAGGAGGAAGAATCCACCATGAACACGACGCAGCCGAAAACCGGACAGCAGGTGGCCGCCGGGGTCCAACCGGAAACGAAACCCTGCAGGTTTACCAGCCACCAGTACCGCTGGCTCATCGACGCCGGCATCCTGACAACCGAGCACCGGGTCGAGCTGATCGAAGGAGAAATACGCGCCATGGCGCCAATGGGACCCGCACACCGCAGAAGCATGAGAAGGCTGAACACCTGGCTGGTGCTCCACGCCGGAGATCAGTACGTGGTCGAAAGCCAGCTGACCATAGACCTGGCCGAGGGATTCGCCCCCAACCCGGACTTCATTC
Source organism: SAR202 cluster bacterium bin22 (assembly GCA_002238505.1). Classification (GTDB taxonomy): domain Bacteria; phylum Chloroflexota; class Dehalococcoidia; order Lucifugimonadales; family UBA3495; genus Bin22. The sequence goes on from MPMM01000017.1 coordinate 3,941, forward strand.
TCGCCAGATGGAGGGAGGACGGCTACCCCGAAGGCGAAAACCCGGGAAGGGACGACGTCCTGCTGGCAATTGAGGTTGCCGACAGCTCGCTGGAATACAATCTGGGCGAGAAGGCCCTGGTCTACGCCCGGACCGGAATACCCGAACTGTGGGTGGTGGACATACCCCACCGTCAGGTCCACGTCTTCATCCACCCCTCCGCCGACGGCTACCAGTCCCACGCCGCTGCCGCCGAAGGCGAGACCGTAACCGGCCTGCTGATTCCCAACCTGGAATTGCCCGTCGCCGAGGCGCTGTAGCAAGCCGGTCGACCAGCCAAAACCAGGAAACAAGAGCCGCATTCGCCGGAAGGGAATGCGGCTCTCAGCTTGCCAACCACAGCCGCCAACCCCCTTGCCAGGAGAATTCAGCCTTGCCCAAAGCAACAACGTTCCCCACTCCATCAGCGCATATGACCCTCTTCCAGCCGGAACCGATAGAACGGCGTCGGGAAGGGTCACCTTCCCGGTGGCCTTTCCCGGCGCCAGGCTATGTTGGGCATGGGAACGGTGTGGCGCATCAGGGCGTCGCCGGGCACTACGGGAATCTCCTTGACGAAGGCATCGATCAAAGCCCGCCGCTCGGTCAGCTCGCTCTCTTCCAGGAAGTCCTTTCCCTGGCGTAGGCTGCGACGGCATTCACATCGTCAACCATCTTCCGGCGCTGGGCCAGGGCCACCCTGGCCTCCGCCGCCGCGCATCATCCCCTCGCACCCCGTGTCCGGCCGCGGCCCCGGGCCCCCCCGGGCCCCCCCCCCGGACCTTCCCGGCCGCTCCCGCCGCTCCGGCCGAAGGCAGAGAGCCAGGACAGAGCGGTGTCTTCCACAAAGGCTGGGGGTGGAGGCGTCATCGCGTCCAGTCCACAACCCCGGCAATTGACAGGATGATCATGACTGCCAGGACTACATGCAGCACGGCGAACAGGACAGGTATCCATCCTTCTATGGTGGTCACTGTACGATAGGTCTTGCCCCGCCCCCTTTTGGCTAACTTCCACTCATATTCGTACATCGCCGCCGGCAGATGCTGCTCGAATTCGTGAATCACATCGAACTTAATGCGATTCAGGTCAGCGTGCGACCTGATGATCAGATACCAGAGCAAGGATACGGCAATTCCGATAACGGGAATCAACAGTGTCCAGTAACCCTGCCCAAAGGTTGCGGACTGCAGTCCGTACAGAGCCACCAGCGCGGCGTTGAGGGTCAGAAGATAACGGTTTGAGATGACACGCCGGGCGCTGACGTTTTCCGCAGACTGTACGTAGAGCTTATACTGCTCCAGAAGGTCCGCATGGAATGCTCCGCCATACGCGTCCGCAGCCTGGCGTATTACAGATTCCCGCTCTTGTTCAGCCATAGTCTACTTCGGATTGGCAATGATCTCTTTCAGGGTGGGCCAGGTCCAAGGGTGGATTCGCTTCCTCTTCGGCGCAGACTTAGGCCGCGTGCATGTCCTGTCCCTGCGGCCCTTCAAGAGGAAGTACGGTTTCCCTGCCTGCTGCACCATCGTCACTTCTGCTTCCACACCCTTCGCCTGGTGCGTATGCACCCCACAGATCACGATGGTGAGGTCCGCTCTATCGATGAGGTTTCGCACCTTCTCTCGCCAGTTTTCATCAAAGGGTTCATTCACTGACCAGTCGGTGATGCTGAACGGCGAATCGGGTCGCCTGGCCTGAGCCACCAGGTTGCCCCGCAGGTCGTTATCGTTATCGTAGTCAAAGCTTATAAAGACACTCTTGGTAGTCATAGACGATTCCTACTCCCTTGCACCGGTCCGGGCGTACCCAGCGGCCCCCGCCAGCCTCCTCCACTTATGTTAGCTTCAACGACCCTGACTATGCCGGCTCACACGGTCCCAGGCTGACCCCGTCGAGACTGACAAAGCCCTCGAATACGTTTACCTCAACCATCCTTGAGTCAAACCTGGCAGGCAATTGGGATTCCGGAGAGACAATAACCCGGAACGAGGATGGCCAACGGTCTCCCGATGCAACGACCTCATGGGTGCGTTCTTCCAGGACAATACTGAGTACTCGCCCATCATAGCCGATTGTCATCTCGGTTTCTCCGGACAGCCATGTGAATTGTTCCGTCAGTTGCCGGCGCAGGGGGCGTGCGTAATCTCTGTCTATATAGCAACTTGGGCTGGCGGAGTACGCACGGTTTCTTTCTTCTGCCTCCCGCTGCTGACGTGCCATCGGAACAAGCTCCCAGTGGCGTTCGCCTTCCTCAAACCAGCTCGGCAGGGGTTCCAGGTCGGACCTGTGAGACCTGAGGGCGTAGGTGACCCATGCGGCGGCTTCCAATGGGTTTCCCAAGTCATCGGGGATTTGGTCCTCAATTAATGCCAGAGTGCGACCGGTGTTGAGAACACCACTCAGCAGAACCACGGGCCTCGCATTTGGGTTTATCACATGGACCGCATCCAGGTCGAGATGAACGAATTTGTAACCTGCGCCATCCAACCCGGCACTGGTTTTCCCGATCTCGAAGCCGAGCGCAATCAGAGAGCCAATGGTTGGGCACTGATCAGCCAATTAGTTGCCTCCTACATTAACCCTGCTTTTCCCATCTGCGTGTCCCTCGAAACCGGCTTCGGTAGCAGGGAGGCGGCCTGGACGTCGCCATCCTGAACAGGGGTTATCCGATGAAATGAGCCAAAACTGGGCTGCCCAATGTAGTATTCTCCAAGTGAATCGCCGAGGTCGCCAGTCCAGTGATCGCCACTAACATTAGTCCATCCTCGACGCGAGTGAGTTAGACTTGTATCAGGTAATGGCCCCCGGGTCAATCACGCTCATTTTCTAGGCAAGTGCAAAACTATGCCAAGGCCCGATTCCGCTCCAAGAATCTACCCCCAAACCCGTTAGGGTATGTGTCCGCTTTGATGCCAGTTGGTGGCCTTGCTGAAAAACCGCCGCTGATGAAAAACTCGCGCTTATGTTCTCTAGCCCAGCGTTTGGTCCAAGACAGCTGCATCCTGTCCCGGAAATCAATCAGGGTCGCGCTCATCCATACTCTCGTTCCTTCCTGGTGGTATGCGCTGTCCCATACGGTCCCCAGTCTTGGTATCCAGATAAAAGCTGATCCATCATTGCCATCGGTAGCTTGTTTTGTTGTAAGTGAGATACCGTCGAAATCTCGCCTGATATGAGAATAAAGTAGTTCGCTAACCATTAAGTAATCAGGATGCCGAATATCCAAACCGATACAACTATTCTGACCTGGGGCAATGCCAACCTCGCAATAATAGACCAAGCCTTGGTTCTCGTACCCAGACCTGAAGCTACGCCATCTGCCCCTCCACCCACTATGGAAATCTTGGTCTGAGTGAGGCGGGTAGTACCGCCCCAAAGGCTCGAGTCCGGCATCCTGTAGCCTTATCACGACCGGCCTGTAGAACTCGGCGCACACGACGCTTGTATGGCGGGGTTGTCCACTGGTGCTCATTGTTCGTCCTCTCAAGAACTCAAGGATTGACACACCACAGACCCTAATGAGCCTGCTGCCCCCAATACTGAAAGACCCTTTCTAATTCCGCCACCCAGAATGCGTGGTCGTCTTCGCCTTCTTCCTGCAAACCTAACCCCAAGGCCAAGGAGAAGAATCCTTCGCCGGGCATTTCCCTTACGCCTCCATTGGGATTATGGACTACCAATGCTGTGATTAGTGGTCTGCATTCATTATGTTCGTGCCGGTTGATGTTATCCAATAGCTCAAAGAATCCGCGACTCCGATGGGACATTCCCACGAATTGGGCAGCTTCGCGGTAGTAAATCGTATTGCCCGCTTGCGCCAGCAACTCCAAGTGATTTAGCAAGTTAGCCTGCAAGTCTTGTATCATAAGGACTCCCTATTCACGACTAGGCTATTTCCTTCCCTTCTTATTTGGTAGTGCCATTTGTTCTTTCCATCCGTTGACTTTTATCCGGTCCCTGACCGTCCACTCCGCAGGAAGGGATTGATGGTATTGTTCATCCCGTTGAAGACTTGGGTCTCACTGTTGGGGTTGGCAAACACACCGTCAACGGCCAGGAACCAGTTGTCGGACACCAAGCGGTCAACCCCACGGTCTTTCATCAACTCCAACAGGGGCGCCGCGCTCTCCTGTACGATCCATTGCGGGACACCGCGTACTATCTCCCGACTGATCAATTCCTCTTTGCCCACTCCCAAAATAAAGCTACGTGCGTCGGCTTCCATTCCTATTACTCCTTTGATGTTGTCTTAGCTGGGGATGAGCGGTGTGCCGTGGCGGTGAGGTGGGCAGGCGACATAAGGACAGCCGTACAGCCAGCGGCACGGTCGGCATTATAGTAGCCCCTGGGAGGTGCGGGCTACGTTCCCATTGGGGGCAAGAGACTTTGATGTGACAGCAATAATGTGGTATGGGCGAGTGCCTGCTCCTCCTACAAATAGAGTCGAGAGCGGTGGTTACTTTTGAGCTGGGGAGACGCCAAGGATATTCTTCTTGGGTTATGCAGCAGTGTCCTTGACTATTCTTACTCCGGCCATCTCTAGGAGTCGTTCAGTTGCCCCAATGGTCTGACCGTCAGGGCATATAGCAATTACCCTGTCGGGAGACTCTTGCTGGTCTCTCCTGTCCTCGATGATCAGGATGGTGTGCTTACCTCGGGTTTCGCCACAAGTGTCGCAGAACCACGCATCCCTCCTGTCTTTTCTTTGAAACTCAAAAGAGGGGTCTTCCCGGCTATATTCTTGTGCCATGAACTCTGCGCTCCTATACCGCTCACCAGCAATCTAAGATGGGGTTTTCCTCCCTTGCGGATGATTGCGCCGCTTTGTTCTAGGGAGTGTCGTCAAAATAATCTGCTCCAGAATGCCAGGGCGCGGATCTAGTATTACAACGACGCTTCGCAAGAAAGGGACTTGAACACCCATACATTGCTACCCGCCCAAGTGCTCGACAGCTTTGTGACATAGCGCCTGCCGCGAATCGATTTCCCGAGAAAGGCTTACCAGATTGGAGAAGCGTCGTTGTAATACTAGCAGGTCGCCAGGAACGAAGCCTCGTTCCTGGCATATCGGGTAGCTACTGCTCTCCATTGTTTGAAGTATAGAAATGCGTTCTCCACCAAATGGCGCAGTTTGTACAGAGCCTGGTCGTAATACCGGGGTTCCTTCCGGTGACTTCTCGGTGGTATAACCTGCTGTATTCCTCGAGCCTCGGCTTCAGCCACGATGGCATCGGTGTCGTAGCCTCGGTCCGCCAGCAGATATTCGGCTGAAATATCAGCAATCAATGATTGTGCCTGGGTGCAGTCCGCTACCGTTCCCTCACTCAGGCTTAAACGTACCGGCATGCCGTGAGAGTCTACCGCCAGGTGCAGTTTGCTGTTCAGCCCCCCTTTTGTACGTCCTATGGCTTGGTTGCCTCCCCGGGCTCCAGTCCCATGGGGATGGACCTTGATGTAGCTGGCGTCGATCATTAGCCGCTCAAGATCCGGATCGTCGATGACGGAGTCCAGCAACAGCTTCCAGACGCCCCCATCCCTCCAGCGACAGAAGCGTCGATGGGTATTCTTCCAATCTTCGTAGTCGGGCAGCAGATCCCGCCAGGGTGCCCCAGTTCGCAGAATCCAGAACACCGCGTTCAGAAACAGTGGGTTGTCCCGGGCTGGTCGACCCCTCTTGAATCCGTCCCCAGGCAAAAGGGGTCGCAACCTTTCCCAAACTTGGTCCGAAATATCGTGACGCCGATGCGCTGCTGCAATATCCCCACCCTTCACACTCACTTGCTACACAAAAATCTAACATCTTCCTATGATTTTGACGACATCGCCTAAAGCCGATTATGAGGATTCGGGAGAGTTATTTGTCATTTGTATTGAGTCATACTCTTGTCTGCAATGGTCAATAGTCTCCATCACGGCGGACGCCTTGAACACGACCCCCAAATCTATCATCTCTTCCGTTTTCAATACCGGGCGGATTGCAGAAGGTATTGACTCGAAACTTATTGTGCCATCTGTTTCCCGGTAGAAGGCGCTAGACAGTATGCCAAGGAAGTAGAGCCTGTTACCGATATGTGACGCCCTTCCGCGATCTGACCACGTCCCGCTGTTATAGAGAAAGACTGGACTTCCGCTACTGCCTGGGAACACCGAGGCATCAATCAAGAATATCGGTTTCCCTTCGTAATCCACCTCTACTGGCGTCGCGGTCATGCCCCTACGGACTATCGGCAGATTGTTGGTCTTGTCGTAAATACCGTTTGGATACCCCACGAAAACAACGTCCTCGATTGCATCAAGACCTTCAAGAATCTCGGAGTCTACGAAATCATGGATCGGTATCGCAGTGTAGAAGAGAGACACAGGTCCTGCTTGCAAGTGTTCTACACAGCCACCAAATGGCATGACTGTTATGTCTATGTCTTTGGATGGGTGCCCGGACCAGCTCCACGCTTGGCCATAAAGAAGGAACTCAGTTCGCTTCTTTAGGTTTGGTATTCTTCGGAGCGTCCCGTGAACCAATTGGGAACCAGACGCTATCACAGTCCCCGAGTCTGATCCTTCAACAACGTGTTTATTAGTGACCAAATACGTGCTTGTACTACCGTCTTCTTCCTTTTGGGTCACTAAAAAGCCAGTTCCTACCGATAAAGGATCCCCTTCAACCGACGACGCTGTGATCTTCAGCGTCGTGAAAAACATCCACTCAGCGTTCGTTTGCACTCTCATTGATTTACCCCGACCTGAAGTATCTTCCAACAATCTCAACCTCCGCCCAAGGAGTCGCGTGTACGACCATGTCGTGTATGGGAGTTTTTCCTTCTTCGATGTTGTCCATCTCCACATCCAAGGCTATACCGTAACTTCGTAGCAGTGAGTGCAACAGCTCACACAATAAAAACAAACTTCTGACTTTGTCACCGTTGGCCTCAGGGACCATAACAAGGAAGGACGCCGTTGGGTGAGTGAACGGGGCTAATTTCTCATCCCACTGGTCAAAATCTCTGGATATGTTGGATACGTTGCGAATTTTGTGTAGCTCAGAGTAGATGGCGCCCCACACTAGGGGTCGCAATTGCTCGAATGCGGCCCTCATATCCGGTGCCATGGAGTGAATCGACCATTCATCCACGGCCCACCCAGTAATGGCAGCGACGTGACAATAGACCTTGCGAAGACGGAGCGAGGAGTCGGACTCGTCCCCGTTTATCTCACTAAGCGGACCGAGCGATTCATCATGGATTCCTAGCAATCTGTGGAGCACCTCTAGTTGTCGGTGGCACGCCTCGGTAAGTCGTTGAGCGACCTCGCCCTCGGAGTATTTCAAGCAGTCATTCATGGGAGTCGCCTTCTTCGGGATTAGTCATCTTTTCGCCAGAGACCTCGTTCTGTAACTCTCTAAAAGGCGCAGCCATCTGCCTTACCTTTTCAGACAAGGCAATTGCATCATCGAATAGTTGGCTACCACCCCCTGGGAGGATTTTGATGGCACCGTATGACGTAAGCGCTTGGCACGTGTAGTGCAGGGCTATGTTCAGGACAAAAACGAACGCAATGTCAAACTGCAATTCTGGTGCGGGAAGGATTCCACCCATGCCCGGCATTACCCTCAATCTGTCGGGTTTAGTGTGGCAGAAGCTGTCGTTCAAGTATGGGTACCATATCCTCCCTTGGGTTAAAACTGACACGCGGTCGACTAAACGAACCTTCGTTGGTTGTTTGCCATCAGAGGGACCAGTCCCTTCTCTAGCCCTTGCGAGACTGGCGGTGAGCTCCTCCTGGCTTATCCCACCCTTGGAAAGCCGTCGCATCCAATAGACGGTATCGTACTCAAGATTGTTAGTAATGTACCTAAACGCCTCAGGAGTCTTTTCGACGGCGTTCCTGGCAATAGACATCATTTCTGCAGCACATTCCATCAACACCTTAGTGTGTACGCCCAGGGAATGGATGTTGTTATGAGCGTTGGCGAGAATTGCCGAGGCAATGTGAAATCCTATCTTTCTGGGAACTAGACTCCAAAGCTGGAAAGTCGCGGCGAGTATTTCGCCGTCGGTCGCTTCCTCAGGGTAATCCAGCACGGGTCTATCCAGATTAACTTCACCCAGGTTTGTGTGTAGTATTTCTTGGGCTTCCACAAGGAGGTCAATGAATGCTACACGCGAGTCTTTCCACGGAAATGACAAGAAGCGGTCTTGAGTGGTGTTCATGCAGTTCCTTGGGGCCTGCTTCCTAGGGAAACTCTGAACAAGTCAGAGAAATTATGGCATAGTAGGGGAAGACAGGCCACACCAGTAGAGGGGTGAATTGGGATGGAGCAACCCACCTTTGCCGACTTGGAATACCAGAGGAAGAAGCGCAAGACCCGTCGGGAGTTGTTCCTGGAGCGGATGGACGAGTTGATTCCCTGGCAGAGACTGGAGGACCGGATCCGGCCCTCCAGGTGGTCGCTGGCGCCCGTTTTGCTGGTTGCGGTCCTGGCAATGGCTTGTGGCGGCGCTTCCGAGGATGAGCCATACCGTATCGGGGTCATGGAGTCCCTCACCGGGCCGGGCGAGTCCTACGGCACGGTGGCCAACCAGGCCAAGCAGATGGCCGCCGACGAGATCAACGGCGCAGGCGGCGTTGACGGTCGTCCCCTGGAACTGGTGGTGGAAGACTCGCAATGCAGCGCCCAGGGAGCGGTGGCGGCCTACCGCAAGCTGACCAGCGTGGACGGCGTCCGCATCATCCTGGGCACGTCCTGCAGCGGCGCCATGCTGGGGGCCGCGCCCCTGGCTGAGGCCGACGGCGTCATCCTCTTTTCCGGGTTGGCCAGCAATCCGGACATCGCCAGGGCCGGAGACTACATTTTCCGCACCCAGATCAGCGACGTGGAGGTGGGTATCGGCACCGGCAATTTGCTGTGGGACGACGGCGTCCGGAGCCTGGCCACCATCACCGAGTCCACCGATTATGCCGAGGGAGTGCGTCGGACCACGGTGGAGCAGTTCGAGAAACGGGGCGGGCAGGTGGTGGCCGCCGAACGGTTCTCCTCCGACATTACCGACTTCCGTACCCAGCTAAGCAAGCTGATTGCGGCGGAGCCGGGGGCCCTGCACCTGTCGCCGCAATCGGAGTTTGCGGCAGGGACCATTCTCAAGCAGGCAAGGGAACTGGGGTACGACGGGCCCGTTTACGCCGAGACGGTGTCGGTGGGCACCACCGCCCTGGAGATAGCGGGGGCCGCAGCCGACGGGATGAAGGCCATAGTTTCGGACCTGGCCCCGGACAACGAGAAGGGCCAGCAGGTGCTGACCAGCTTCCGGGAGCGGTATGACTACGTTACGCTCCCCTGGCACCTGGGTTCCGCCTACGACAACGTCTATATTGCCGCCGAGTGCCTGAAGCAGACGGGCGACGACCAGGATGCCGACGGTTTCCGGGACTGCCTGTATGGCATTAGCTGGAGCGGGGCCATTGGCGACAACTACAGTTTCGACGCCGACGGTGAGGTGGTGGGCCTTTCGCGGGTGGTGGTGCAAATTCTTCCGTCGGGGGAACGAAGCCCAGAGCGGAAGTATGAGGTGCTGGGGCCGGCCCCCAGCGCGCCGTGAGCAGTGGCCGCCGTTGGTCGGGTTTGTGGCGGAAATGGTGACCGGTCTGCAGGGATGTGGTCAGCCCTTTACCATTCCTGGCTTTCCCAGCCGAGAGGTGGGGATAGGTTGACAGGGTTGCTGTAAGTTGGTTTGCAGTGAGCAGGGGCGGGTTTCAAACCCGCCCCTGCCAGCTTTCATCCACTCAAACCGGAACTCTATCGGACTTGTTCGGGCCCTCCTTAGATCTCTAGCTGGATATTTGGGTCTTGGTAAGCCTGAACGAACTTGTCGTAGTCTGCGAGTGGGTCTGTTTTGATGACCTCGAGGATTCCGTACAGCGCTGCCTGTAGATGGTCGTTGTTCCCACTTTCAACGGCTTGATGCAACACTTGGTAAAAGTTTTTGAGCGTCTCTTTTCGTTCTGCAAATCTTAGGTGGAATGAGTCAGGGCCGCGCTTTGACGGCGGCCCTGCTGGAATCCTGCTCTGCTGCGGCGGCCTTGTGCCACCGGTCTTGGCTCCGGTCACTGCTCGGTGGCCTGCTCCGGCTCTGCCAGGGGGAGCGCGACGCTATGGCCCTCCTGGGTCATGCCCACGGCTGTGACGTCGTCCGCCAGCTGGCTTCTGGCCTCCGGGGTGATGGCCGTGCCGATGACGGCGGCGAGGCAGGGCAGGTTGGTGCAGCTCCCGAGGATCTGGGCGCGGCGGCGGGCCCGCACCACGTCGTTCGCCTTGATGGTGAAGGAGACCTCGGCCACCAGGTGGGCGGTCACCAGTTCTTTGCCTTCTGCGTCGGAGCTGTAGATCCAGAAGATCAGGTCTGTGTCCTCCAGATCGTCCTGGTTCTCTTTGGACGGCCTTTGGACGGCCTGGTCCTGCGACAGCAGCTTGCGCAGGTCCTCCCTGCCTTGGCGGCGGGTCTGGTACATCAGCTGCAGGTCTTCCACCTGCAGGGCGTCCCTGAGCCTGCGGCGGCCGAAGTGGGCGGCCTGCCCCTCATAATCGTCGCCGGTCAGGTTGTTCACGCGGCCGGACACGGTGGTCAACGTGCCGCTCACGTCGTCCAGCCGGGTGGTCAGCGTGTCGCTCATCCTCTCCACGGTGGCTTTCAGCTCTTCCACCGAGGCGGGGAGGTCGGCTATTTCCTTGGAGATTATCAGCCCGCGTATGGTGAGGAGCCATTCGGGGTTGTCCTGCAGGACCTTTACCAGGTCTGCCATGTTGTTGATGGTGGCCAACTGGTCCTCCTCTGCTGCCCTGCGTCAGTATATCGCAACCGGGGCCCTGCGGGCCGTGTTTCCTGCCGGCGCGTCCGGTCCCCGGATGGGGTTGCCGTCCGGCTTTAGCCGAAGACGGCAACGCGCGTTTCTCGCGGCGGGACCTGGCCCGTGGCGGCCTTGTAGGTATATTCTGGGGCTCCCTAACATGTCCTTTAACTGCAATTATCATGCGCGGTTGCCAGCGGCCGCAACGGGCCAATGTCGCTCCTGAGGAGGTGGGCGTCGGCGTAGCGATAGGCGTTGGTCCAGATATCGGCTCGAGGGTGGGTAACGGTGTTGGCGGCGGCGGCGGCGCTGCCGTCGGTCGTTCTGCCTCCAGTTGCCGCTGTACATCGGCGACCTCGGCCTCGACCGTGGCGGGAATGTCCGGCGTTGGCTCCGGCGTGGAACATGCGACCAGGGCCAGGATGACCAGGGGGCGAAGAGGACAACTGCAGTTCTCAAAGGGGCAACCTCTTCATTGGGGTTACCCCGGAGTATGAAAGAGCCTTCCCGGGTCTGTCAAACCCCGGCTAATGTACCAAATGATTGACAACGGCCTTGTAAACCCTTATACAATGTTGCTCAGGTGGGCGGGGCGACCGGCCCGCGGAACCCAAACCTTTAGGGCTGCCGACCGGAGAAGCTACGAACTTCCCCGGCTTCCGGCGCCAGTGGTGGACGAGACACCATGGCCCATGAGCCTAACTATTCCATCGTCCCTCGTTGTGAGGGGCGCCAGTCCATTGTTAGGATCGCCAGGACCCGCCGGTCGGACCTGGTCAAGGAAGCATGTCGGCATGACCCCGGGCAGTTCTTGCCCGGGGTCATTTGCGTTCTGCCCGCCGAGTCAAGGGAGGTGGTCCAATGGAGGAAGCCGTAATGTGTACGGCGTCACACAGGTTCCTTACCATCATCCAGAGTTTGAGCATTATCGCGTTGCTGGCGGCCTTTATATTTCGTTCTTCCAGGGTGGATCGCCGCCTCAAGGCGCTGCGTGATCAGGTACGGGCTTCTTTACCCGGCACAGACGACGGCGGTGGCCACGATCAGGCATACGGGGGTAAGGACCAAGGCGAGCTTTAGGTATGCCAAAGGTCCCCATGTGTCCACATCTGAATGAAGGTATCGGACAAACCAGATGGAGAGCGTAAAGAATGCAGCTGCTCCCACGCCTTCCACGAGCCATTCTGTGAATCCCACATACCTACCCTTCCTTAGGAGTCGGACTACAACTTAACAACGGGGCATGTCCGGCGGGCTGAAACGAAAAAGCCCGCAGGGCGCACCCCACGGGCTCCCCCGACCAGCGAAGCTACGAACGACGCTGATCGGTAGGCGCCAATGGTGGACGAAACACCATGGGCCATGCGCATAACTATATCACCGCCCGCCCGTTCCGGGCCGGGCATCAGCTCAATACCGTCGGCAGCCGCCTCGCGGCCCCGGCGGCTTCAGCGTGTGCAATTTCAGCCTCACGCCGCTATGACGTGAGGCTTCCTTTTGTCCTGCGAGACGGGTGAGACGCGATGGGAGGAAGCATGGACTGCTGGTTCTGTCTCGAACTAATCTCGTCCAGTGACCGGTTCTGCAGCTACTGTGGCTATGCCCAGGTGGATGTCATCCTGGCGGTTTGCGAGGTGGTGGCCGAGTCGGTACGGCAGGAGGGAGCCCCGACGGTCCTGACTGCGGACGCTCTCATATCCGAGTACGTGATGCGGTTCCGCGCCAAGGGCCTGATCGAGGGGTATCCCGCGGAAACCGTCTTGCCCTACAGCGTAGCGGAAGCCATGGGACTCCTGTACGAGGCCGCCAGGGATGTTCTGAAGGCGGGTTTCGACCCTGTCCTGGTCGCACGCGTCAGCGCCCGCGTGGCCGGCGGCGTTGTCTACGAACGTTTGAAAACAATTTCAGGAGGCAACTGATGGAACCCAGGTTCAAGAAGCACAAGACCCCCATGGGGCTGTTCGCCCTCTTGATTCTCGCCGGAGCGGTCCCGTTCCTCGGCGCTGCGGCCGTTGGCCACGCTGTGGTAGGCGGGATGTTAATCGGTGTGGCCGTGATTGCGGTGGCCGTCGTCTGCCGGAAGGACGCCCTGGAGGCAGCCCGAGTCTTCAACCGGCTCCGCGATAACATGGCGCAGGAGTAACGCCGTTAACCGTTGCTGCAGCTGACCCTCAGAGAAGGACACGTCCGCGGGCGACGTGACCTCGACGCGATCATGACCGCTGACATGCCGCTCCGCGGGCCCGTTGGCCAGCGCCATCCAGAAAGCCACAGCCAGGAAAGCCGCATCAGGGACCAACGGAAGGAAGAGAAGGGCGCCTCTCGTCCAGAGGCGCCCAGTTTACCTGGCCACGGTGGGGACAAATAAATGCAACGGTCACCAGGGCTGCCGCAACTCTCCGCCGTGAGTAACCTCCGGAGCAGCGCCCACCAGGCCTGTCGGCATTTCCATCCTGACTGCCTTCACCGCCACCGGGCCCTCCGGGGAGTAGACTGATATCGACTGGACTGCCCGAGACTCCGGCCCTTGAACACCTTCCGTACCCTGCACGTCGGTTGAGGCCGTCTGGACCAGCCAGGCTCCCCAGCTGAAGACCAGGAGAAGGAGAGCAACGAAACCCAGCTTGCGGGAGACATTTCTCATAGCAGTCGGGATTATGGCCGCGGCAACCGGCGCTGTCCATACCTGGCAACGCAACGCGGACGTCCCTTTCAAAGGCTTCCACTGACACGCGCCTCTTGCCAGTCTGGACGACCCATCATCAAACTGGAATGATGGGTAATGATGGACAGCCGGCTGACCTGGCCTTTTACCACCTGGGCCGCATTATCGCCGTCCTGGAGCTGGGCGCCCGGGCCCACGGCGAGATCCGGTGGGTCCACCGGTACTACCTGGCAGGGTTCATGCCCCAGGCAGGCCTGCGGGAGCCCCTGCAGAGGCATGGCCAGTCGGTGCTCCCGCGGCTGGAAAGGAAGGGAACCGCCGAAACCTACAGGACCACCCTGGACGAGCTGGCGGCAGCGCTGCAGGCGACCGGAGGCCAGCCACCGGCCTACGCCAGTTTCGACAGCTGGGCCGCGCAGGTCCTGCGGGACAACCACCAGGAGGCGCGGGTACCGCCGAGCCCGGGGCCGGAGGACGCCGTCCTGTACGCCGAGGGTTACCTGGAACAGCGCAGCGCCCTGCAGCCAGGCCGGCCCAGCCCCGCCGGTGAGAGACTGACCAGGGACTACCTGTGGCACTACCACCTGGGCCGGACGATGCCGTGGAACGGCGCCGGCAATGACCCACGACTGCCACCCGGGTTCCAGCAGGGACTCAAGGACAAATGGGCAATCACCCCCGACAAAACCAATGAGAGGAAAAGCAACCATGCCCTACGTCAAACGCCACCGCGCCGGTGAGGAGATGCCCGAGGTCGTCCACCTGGACCCGGACCCCAGGGCCGTTCCCCTCTGCCAGGACCTGGTGAAGCACCCTTCCGTCCAGGCGGCCATCCTCGGAGGTTCCCGCCACACCGGCGGCTGGGACGAACAGTCGGACCTGGACATCATTGTCATCCTGGAAGAGGCTGACGATCAGGAAGAGACGCGGAAGGCAGCCGGCGCCGCGCTGGCCGGAGTGAAGGAGCGTTACTACCCGGGCTACAGTGACCATCAGAACCCTGACCGCGAAGTCAGACACGGTCAATGGATGGTGACGATGGAATACTTCCTGGCCCACCGGCGGACGGTCAACCACCCCATGGCCCAGGCGGCCAGGCAGGGTCGCATCTTCACCAGGGAAGCGGGCGCCGAGTCAAAATACGAGCACGACGGCGACACCTCCAACGAGTGGGATCTGGTCACCGTCAACAAGCTGAGAAGGGCGGCCGGTGAGCACCGGCAGATACCGACGGTGAAGAGGTTCTTCGACGGGGCGCCGTTGTCGGGCATCGAGGTGCGAACCAGCCAGGGAAGAACGGCCTACTGGCTGCTGTGGCACTCCGGGTCGGCCATTCTCTCCATGTTGGGAATAACCTACCCCAACCGGTCTCTGGTGGGGATGGCCGAAAGCCTGAAAAATAACGACCCTGGATGGAGCCACCGGTTCCTGAGCGACCTGGACTGCCTGGACCAGTACAACTACTGTGCCTGCGAGGTGGTGGTTGCCAACCCCATCCCCGACCTGCAGGCAATGTGGGAGGCCCTGGAGCGGGACCGGGAGGCCCTGTGGGCCCGCATTGAGGAGCTATGCGGCCGCGGGCTGGAATCATTCCTGCGGGAGGAACGGGAAGAGGCGCAACGGCGCCGGGAGGAAAGAGCCGGAGAATGACACCCGTGGAGGCATATCCATGACCACGTCCCAGGTAACCATTGAGTTGGGAGATCCCCGGGAGCAGCGATTCGAGGAACTGGAGGTCCCCGCGGGTATTCGCGGGTCGGGGAGCGTAGGAGACATGTTGCGGACCGGAAGGCTCCTGTGACGAACAGGAGCCTCCACCAGGTTGAGAGCACCCGCCGGAGGAACCACCACGCCAGGCATTGAGACGGCGGGACCAGGACTGGAGCAATGCAAAGGGAGCTGAGCGAAACCCCAGCGAGCGACACGGTGAGCGACTGCCGGTGACTGATGGAAGGTGGGGGTCGGGCGTATCCCCGATCTCGGCCACAGAAAAACCGTCAGGGCAGTTTTCAGGCCAGCCTGCGCCCAGGCACGTCGGTGCCAGGGTCTGCGCAGCGCCGAAGATTCATGCAGGGAAAAATAATGTCGGAGGAACCTGGAGGCCCACAATGACTAAGGGCCAAGGCCGAGGCTCTGGCTCAATCACCGATGGCAACAGACTAACCTTTGGGTGACATATTCGCTTCTCAAAAAGGGGACCTAATCGCTGGACAACAACAACTCAACACAAGCCTCTGGGCGTTCTCCCGGGTAGAACAGCCCGCTCCCCTCATGTCGTAAATCTCTTTCACTCTTCCCACCTTTAACAATCTCTCTGTAGCACCTCCACGGAGTCTCCGCAGATGATGCCCTTCTTCTCAGGTGGGTCAATTAAATCCTGGCGATTTCGCTCATTCTTGCACTGGCGCTAACAGAGGCAACCATGGTGCACGGCAGGAGCGCTTGCCGTGGATATATAATCTGAAGGAAATGCCTGAACTGCGCCGATTCCGGCAGAGATGAGGAGGAGCGATATGGCGGCTGGCATCCTGAGGCCGCATATAGTGCGGGTCATGCCGAACACAGGGAACGGCCCCTGAGCACCGTGGAGATCTACGAGGCGGTGGCCAGCACCGGTGTGGCTGGATTTGACCCCCGGGCCAAGCGGGACCGGAACCTGGTCAACCGGGAACTCTCGGACCTGGCGGGCATGAGCCCCGAGTCCCACTCCAAGCCCGCCCCGCGGCTGCTGGCCCGGGTGGGCCGGGGCCGGTACATCTTCAGCGAGCCGGAGCGGCCCATGGACCTGGCGCTGGTGCGGGAGTACCTGGAGCCGGAGGAGGTCTACGAGAAGCGGCCGCCGCGGGGGCGGCGGTCCGGAGAAAGACGGGAGCGGGCGCCCGAGCCGGTGCGCCGGCAGTTGTTTGCGGTGCAGCGGGGGACCTGCCCCGGTTGCGGTATCTACCAGCCCCACTACCTGCGCTTTGAGGTGGACTACATCGTGGCGCTGGCCGACGACGGGAGGACCGAGGAGCGGAACCTGCAGCTGCTATGCGGCTATTGCAACCGCGTTAAGGGGACTAAAGGCAGGGACGGATACCGGCTGAAAATGGCGGAACTGCGGGCGGACAACCTGGGCACCGGCGTGATGGTGGACGAGGGTCTGGCGGTGCTGACGGGCAAGCGGTTGGCCAGGTACCACCGCGGGGAGTTTCAGGCGTAAGCAGCCGAGCGCGGTGGCCCGCACCGTGGTTAGGTGTTACGGAACAAGCCCCCCATGCCCCGTATGGTACAGTGCAGCAACGGGCCCAGCGGCGCAGTCGGGCCATAGTTCGGATCCCCCAACCCCGCCGGATAAGCGGTGGGCAGCGATTACAATCAACCCAGGAGGACGGACATATGACCAGCGCAGCCAGCGACCAGATCTACTGCTTCAAGTGCCGCGAGAAGACGGACACCCTGGAGACCCAGGAGGTGGTGCTGAAGAACGGACGTCCCGCGGTCACCGGCCCCTGCGCCGTCTGCGGGACCAAGAAGTTCCGCATGGGCGCGGCCAGGAAGTGATCGTCGATAACGAGAGAGTTTACGGTGCTGCTGTGGTCTGTAATCGGGGGTAAGCCGCTGTCTGCCAGTACCAACCAGGTTGGTCTGGATTTATCGTCCGACCAGGTTGCTGTCGGGAGGTTCGCGAAATTCCTTGAATCGCAGCAACCGCTGTTTCTGAACGGTACACAAAAGAGGGCTCCTTTACATGCATAAGACGCAGATGGTGGGTTGACTCACGGGTATAAAATCCAGGACACAGGGATGAACCAACACCTTCAGTTAACTGGGGCCGATTCCGGCAGGGGGAGGAATCGTACGTTTTAGTTTCAGACAGGAGGCGGTATGGATCCTGCCCAAGCCGTCAGGCAAGCCCAGAGAGCCTGGGCGCAGGCCCAGGGGATATCCTTTAACCCGGCCGGATATGTCCATGACCTGGAGTCCAACCTCCGAAAACCCCTGTCGGTCCACGCTCGGAACGGCTTCAGGGCCGGCTCCGGCTCGGAACTGGCGTCCCACATGCGGGCGCTGCATTCCTCCTCGGCCCTGGTGGCCAACTTCTTCGACCACTGGACCGAACGGGACAAGGCGCCTCTCCTCTCCGCCCTGGGGATTGATGGTGATGATCCTGCGGTTCAGCTGGACTTCGAAGCCAAGTTTCCCACCGGCCTTGCCGGAACGCCTCCCCACCTTGACCTGGCCATCCGGCTGAGATCCGGAGCAGTGGTGGCGGTGGAGAGCAAGTTCACCGAGCACCTGACCCGTTCGACCAGGGGAAAGGCCGACCTCTCGTCCTCATATTTCCCGCCGTCAGGCGATCTCTGGACGGACGTGGGCTTGTCCAGATGCCAGGGGCTGGCGGAGATTCTGCGGGATGGCAGCTGGCGACCGCAGTTCCTGGACCCTGGACAGCTGCTCAAGCACGTGCTGGGATTGGCGAAGCAGGGCAACCGCTTCACCCTCTGTTATCTCTACTTCGACTGTGCCGGGGAAAGGTCAGATGCCCACAGGGAGGAGATCCGGAGTTTCGCCGCCCAGGTGGGAGACGAGATACAGTTAAGGGCCCTGACGTATCAGGAGGTATTTTCGGCCCTCAGTGCCGCGGCGGGTGCTGAGAGTGAGGATTACCTGAGGTACCTGGGCAACCGGTACTTTAGCGGCTTATAGCGTGTCTGGTTTCCAGCTTCGCACCATGGGGCATCTGCGCCAGAAGGGCGGATCTCTTCTGTCGCCTTGCTACGTTCGTGACGTTGACCCAACACCCTCGGGGCGGTCTTGGCCACCCCGTGAACCCCCGTGCCAATGCCGAAGGCGTTTAGTAACGCTGATACCAGGGCCCTCGTGACCGCCTCCAGCATGTACTACAATTGTGGTTGGAGGAAGAGCCGATACTTGGAATGCATGCGATAAGTGGAAAACTGAACGGCCATCTCCTTCCCATAGTCCCTGTCGGTGTCAGAACAGAGGACAACACTGTGCAGGATATCGACTTGTTGCTCGACACGGGCTTCAACGGGGACATCTGTCTGCAGGCGGCGCTCCTGGACCATTATTGCCTGGCAACTCAACCTGATCGCAAGTTGTTTACTCTTCAAGCGGCATTGACGACTTACAGTAGTCTGTCCCCTGACGCTCCATACAAATCTGAAGTGCTATGGAAGGGATATCCTCGGCAAGCCTCGGTGAGGCTTATGCAGGGCGGGTCATTTTGTGGGATGCTGGGTACCGACCTGCTCTTATACCACCGTGTGACCATAGACGTTGTTGAAGGTGGGATGGTCAGCGTCGAAGAAAGCTATGGAACATTCGCACGCCGGAGAAGCCGCTGGAGTCTGCGTGGAAGAAAGCGCCCAGGGCCTTCCATGGAGAATTTTGGGGAGTACCAGAAGTGGTTGGATTTAAAGGTGCCTTGGATTAATCTGCCGGTCCAAGGCCGTGATGGGAGTTGGCATACCGCCTGGGTAAATGTCGACACCGGAAACAATGGCTACCTGACCCTGCCAGCCAGCTGGACTACCATCCTCGGAATTACAGCAACGGCGGAATCTACGGAGGAAACGTCGAATGGCATAGAATCCGTTGGTCTCGGGACGGCAAATATCAAATGGGAGGGGAAGGAAAGAACCGTAGGATGCCGGCTTAAAGAGGGTACACCGCCTCTCATAGGCATGAAGCTCCTCGAGGGAAGTAGAATCACCATGGACTTCTCTGACCCCAGACCAGAGGTGGAGATCGGGGGCATACCCAGATCAGCGCGTATCAAGAAGGGCCACTTCGATTCCGTCGCAGGCTTATTTCGCCTTTGATCCAAGCTGGAAGAAAGTGCAGCCCAATGCAATAAGTTAACCGAAGCGGGCGTTACCTGGACCCCAACCCCGCCCAGGCCATGTTGAACTTCGCTCTCTCCCGGAGCAACTGGGCTCGGAGATACTCGATCAACGTCACGAAAAAGCCACCGTTGGCGCCGGATGCCCGCCTTATCCGGGGTGACAAAAGGCCGTTGCGGCCGCTGGCCAGCATGCACGATAATAGTCGCTACCCTTCAGCTTGAGGGGCGGAAAATTGTACGCACCACCAGTCGGTGGCAGAGACACCTGAGACGAGGAATAAGTGTGACAGGTGAGGTAGACCCATGAAACAAGACGAAGACCACCGAGACAGAGGGGCAGGCAACAGTCGTTTAGGAAGAAGGTTCTTCCAAAACGTTAGGGACAAGGTCGACTCTGTAAATCAAGAGCTACAATCGAACGAGACGCTTTCTCAGGCAAGGGAAACGGTTCGCCAGGGCCTCGACAATGCTGCTGAGGTCGCTTCTGAAAAGGCTCCTGGGTTGGTCGAAGAGGTCCAGCGCACTGGCGATGTACTCACCGGTGCGGACCTGCGGAAGTTTGATGACTTCACTGAAGCCGTCACCCGCGTCTGCGTTGGTCTCCATCGGGAAAACGTCGAATTGAGAAGCCAGCTTGAGCGATTGGAGCAACAGTTGGAAGAGTCGATCTTGGCACAGAAGGACCTGGCAGCACGACTGGAGGCCCTGGAGGAAGGCAAGGATTGATCCAGGGACAGTCGTTTGCCGAAGGGAGGTCCGCATACGTGGGATATGAAGAATTAACCGACCTTGCTGAATACTACCCGGCCGCAGCCAGGGAAGATTTGATGGCTCTGTCCACTGGCTACCAACGTCGCAACGAGGGAGAGGTCCTTGAATTGGCGGCACTGGCCGCCGATCTGTCCGTCCCACACTTGCTAGACCTGTTCAGGGAATCAGACCCGGACCGGCAGGTGATTGAAGCCTTGGAAAGACACTACCGACAACCGCTGTCAGAGAGTTTGCAAAGACTGGAAGAGTTGGACGACTCTCAGATGGAGGGTCTGGTTGATGCCGTTAAGGGCATATACTTTGAAGTGTTGGTTAGGGACCGGCTGAATGACGGCGAACGAGTGGGCGAACTTTGGCTGCAACAGGGACAGAGGGCTGAGCTGGCCAGAGATCCCGGTGAAGACGGATGGGACCTGGAAATATTCGACGTACGCGGAGAAACGGTGGAGGAGCTTCAGCTCAAGGCCGTCAAGGACATGGGGGAGATCAGTAAGGCTCTCAGGGCTCACGACTTTAAAGTAGTAGCTCCGGATCACATCGACAGCACTTCCGAGAAAATCATAGGGACTGACATATCCCTGGAACAAATAACAGAGGACACCAACGAGCAACTCTCCGAGTTTTCAGAGGGTACCATCAAGAATGCCGTGGATGGCGCCGCTGAAACCGTCGAGCCGGCGTGGGACATTATCCCCCTGGGCTCCGCCCTGGTCATTGGCGTGACCGAGGGGCGCCGATACCTCATGGGGAGGGCAACTCTGCAGGAATCGATGACGGGAGTGGGCCGAAGATCGGCCCGGTCCCTCACGTATCATACGGTCGGGGCTGCGCTGAGTGCCACCGGCCTGGGCATTGTGTCCATTCCCATCGTAATGGGTGCGCGGGTCGCCGAATCGCGAATCACCGGTGCAGTTGATTTGGCTGACAATTTGGTAGCCCGTACAGATGATTTGACCGTTCTGGAGTTTGCTCCCTAGCCCCCCTGGTACTACTGGATCCCTTCATCGAACCAACCGGAAGGCACCACGCTCCATCGTTGGGTTTCACCCACTCCGAGAACACTCCTACCCGGCTGACCTGCAGGAAAAGGTAGCAAAGGAGTCCTCGCCCCACTTCCCATCCTAGGTGCGCGGTCCATCCACCGGGCTGACATTCCCCGTTGCGGCCGGTAGCCAGGCTGCACGAAAATTGGGTCTGGCGGTTTTCCACATGTGGAAAACCCCGAAGCACTGGCTGCCAGGTGGACAACGCCTGCGACTGTCATTGCCAATTACTTGCGGTGGCCCGGCCCTCGGACAGTCGGGCCAGCTCCGGAGCCTTCCGCCATGGAGAAGAGGCTGAAGGCCCGGTTCGCGATGGCTTCCTGTGGCCGCTGCCGGGGCGGGCATTAATGACCGGCGGCGGAGACCATCGGCCCCAGGCCCCTCAGGCTGCCAGTGTACCATCCAGCGCCGTCAGCGGAAGTATGGGTGCTGCAGCCCGCCGCTTGACCTTGGCGCTACAAGACGTGGAGGACTTCTGATGCCAAAAGTACACGTGCACACCCCCGAGCTGCTCAACTGGTTAGGGGAGGGCAAGGCTTCGGTGATCGAGAAGATCGAAGGGACGGAGCTCGAGGAGCTCTTCAACGATGCCACCAGGGCTTTTGCCTGCCTTGCAGCGGCGCTGAGCCAGCTGCAGCTGGAAGACGAACTGGCCCACAACCAGGCCTTCAACAACCTGGGCGACGTCGGCAACCTCCTGAGAGAGACTTACGAAATCTACCAAGCCGATCCACTTTCGGGCAGCTAATTAAATGGGGATTGGAAGTGTTGTGAGGGGAACAAGCCGGAGCGCTCGACATCAACCGGAGTAGGCCTCCTTGCCAGGGTTGCCGCTTTCAAACAACTCCTGCCGGTGACAAAGTTCTGCGACATTTCACCCTTACAGTGAGTCTTGTCAAAGGAATTTCACGAAAGGAGTGGAATGATGATACGCAACAAGAAGATGAAAAAGACCCTGGTGGCCGGACCGGTCCTAGCGGGCCTGATCGGCGCCGGTGTACTGTTCGGCTTCACGGCTGACACTGGATTCATGGAGGGACGGGACTCCGGCAAAGGCGCAGCGGCAACCCAGGAGATCTCCGCGCGGGGAGGCGGAGAGACCGGCGGTGAGCATGGCCCCGGCGGCGAAGGCGCTGGCAGAGAGGGCGGCGGATCCGGCGGCGAAGAGGCCAGCGGCGCCAACCTGGCTCCGGACGCCACCTTCGACGCGGTTCGGGGCGGAGCCCGGCTGGTCTTGAACTACGACGCGGCGGGCAATGCCTTCACCGGAACCGCGGAGAACACCACCGCCAACACGCTGACCAACGTCAGGATCGAGGTACACCTGTCCAACGGGACGGAACTCGGGCCCACCACCCCGGTGGACCTGGCCCCAGGCCAGGTGATGGATGTCAACCTGCCCTCGACGGCGGCCTCCTTCACCGGCTGGGTGGCACACGCCGAGGTGGGCAGCGCTGCCGAGGGAGGCCAGGCTGCCGGTGGCGGCGGAGAGAGTGGGGCCGGAGAGATTGGTGGTGGCGAGAGCGGGCCGGACGGCCCCGAGGGCGCCGAGGGCGGCGCGGCTGGCAACGAAGCAGCCATGGAGGCCGCCATGTCCAGCCCCATCATTCCCCTGGACCAGGCGTGGAACGGAGTCCTGGGCGGGCTGGCCGTCTCCGCCTGGTACGACGGGGCAACCCAGACAGTCAACTCAACGGTGCAGAACACCACCTCGCAGACCCTGTGCTACGTGCAGGCGGAACCCCACCTGAAGTCGGGAACGCAGACGGTGGGAGAGCTTGGCCCCGACGTGCTGGGAGACCTGGCCCCGGGACAGCAGGCCATCTCCAGCGTATCGGTCAGCAGTGAGCCCAGCCTGGCGGGAGTAGCCTTCGATGGCTACGTGGTCCACATGGAAGTCTTTGACTGCGGGGGCCCCGGCCCACAGCCACACACCGGAGGGGTGGGAGCCGAGGGCAGTGGGGTTGAAGGCCTTGGGGGCGAGGGGCATGGCTCTGGCGGCGAGGGCTCCGGCAGTGAGTCCGGCAGCGAGGGCCCCGAGTCTGGCGGAGGCGGCGAAGAGGGCGGCGCCAGCATGCTGTCCCCGGACGAGACCTTCGATGCGGTCCGCGGCGGAGCTCGCCTCATCCTGAACTATGACGCGGCTGGCAACGCCTTCACCGGCGCCGTGACGAACACCACCGGCAACGCGCTGAGCAACGTGAGAATCGAGGTGCACCTGTCCAATGGAACGGAGCTTGGACCGACCATACCGGTGGACCTGGGACCCGGCCAGGTATTCGAGGTCAACCTGCCCTCAACCCAGGCGTCCTTCACCGGCTGGGTGGCCCACGCCGAGGTGGGCGGTGGTGAGGGCAGCCAGCCCGGCGGCGAGCACGGCTCCCGCGGCGAGCGCCGGGGAGGCGGCTAGAATCGGCAGGCCCTGCTGAGCAAAGTTGTTGAAACCTGGTGGACTAAGACCTGACCCAACAATGGCCTGAAATTGGACGCTGCGCCTGCCAGAGGCGCAGCGTCCAACTCTGGTTTCAAGGGAATGTCGATGACCGGCAAGGCATTGATGGTCCAGGAAGACACCAAGACCGCCAGCCGGGTCAGGGTGGACTTCCCAGCGGGCCGTGATTCTGATGGAAGTAGTAGATAACGGGGACAGGGCCCGAGATCTGGCCACTGGGGAGCGGTTCTGGGACAGCTGGGACCGGCGCATGCAGCGGAGCACCGGCTGGGAAAGCGGCGACTCAGACCCAATCCGGTTCAGGCTGCCCTGCGGGCTGAAGCCCGTGGAATGGCTTGAACGGGGATCCGATCGGTGTTCCCTGGTGCGAGTCCCGGGCGGAGCCGCCTGGTACTGTTGGGGCGGCGGCGCGGCACTGACCGCGTCTCCAGAGATGGCTGACGGAAGTCCCGCGACTGGAATCAACCATTCTTGCAACGGCGCACAACCTGCGTCATGTAAGAGCCTACGGCTCCGCCTCCCAGCCCTCCCGGTGCTCACTGTTGTAGCAGCGGAGGCACATCAGGGGCTCACCGGCGGGCACGGTTGCCCGCCGTCCACACTCGCAGGGGCAGGCGAATTCTTTCAGTTGTGGCCCCACGTACCTTCTCCGCATCTCTTGCACTCCAGCTGAATCACCCCGTAGAAGACGAAGGCCTTCAGGTGCTCACACCCGTCTCCGTTCGCGCCGTAGCAGTAATAGGAATCCCCGCACGTCGGGCACTTGTGATGGACGGGGGTAGAGAGGCCGACCGCATCGCTCACCTCCCTCAGCGGAACATCCCCACTCATGCGTGGGGCAACTTGAACGGGGTGAACAGGTCCTTGCCCCGGGCCGGAACATCCCCACTCATGCGTGGGGCAAGCCTTCCCAACAGATGAAGATTATCACAAAACGCCGGTAGGACAATCCCGGCAGAGGCAGGAGCGCCACCCTATGACACAGGTGGAGGAACTTCACACGAGGCTCCCCGAACAGAGCAGGCCCCGGTGTCAGCGCCGGAGGAAACCGGCGACAACTACCAGGCGCCCCAGGCTCTCCGAACAAACCCCGAGTGGCTCAAACCCAACCTGGCGCTGACACCGGCTGGCCAGGAACTTTGACCCTTCCGCTGAAGGTCAACTTCCCACCCCCCCTGGCGGCAGCCCCGAGGGTTTCGGTACGGCCGAGACCCTTATCCGACCAGAAAATATGACGACTTTCCGCCTCAGGTGAATCAGGTGAATCAGCCTTTGCCGGTTACCGCCAACCTCCCCGCATTCACCCACTCCCGAAACAAAGCCCCCACTGCCCCTTGGTTCCAATCGCCGTTGCCCTTTCCCCTCCGGTTGGCTGTTGCTGCTCACTGGCTTTTCCTGGCGGGTCCGGCGCGCAGTCCCGGCGAGTTCGGCCCCCAGTGGGGAGATTTCCATCCTGACGGGGGACGGCGCCAAAGAACACGCAAAGGATACCAAACTAGGCGAACAAGATACACAAAAGCGATATACAGAGTGCTAAACTTTTTGTACGCTCTTTATATACTCGTATGAAAGAGCATCTTTCCGATTCGCAGAACGGCCGCGTGGAGGGCGTGGATGATCTGGCGCAGCACCTCTGTTCACGGTTTCCGCGCATGCGGTTGCCGATGTGCCGTGAGGAAGTTCACGGCGAAGAGCATCCCGCCGCCGGCAGCCCGACACCGCCTACATCCTGACTGAGATATGCAACGGCCCAAACTGATACCAAACTCCGGATCTCGCAAGAGTAGAACGATGAGCGATCCACACGTCGAGAAGGTGGTCCACGAGGTGCTCCGGCGCGCCCAGGCGTCCTGCGGCCGGCCGGCACAAGGCGAGGCCGCCATCCGTTGCGCGGTGGTGGACGGGATACCGCCGTCCCTGGGCCGGCGCGCCTGGCTGCCCTGGGAACCCCAACCCGGGTTGGCCCTGGGCCGGCACCGACGGAGCGGTAACGCTCTTTTCGACCCTTCCGGCGGCCCCGCGGTGTTGATCCAGGAACGGCCGTTGGCGCAGCGCCCGGCCTTTTGCCGACCGGCGCGTGGCACGGCTGATCCTGGAGCTCGATGCGCCGAACAACGGGGAACAGGCTGCGGATGGACTCTACCAATGGCTGGGCAAGGACCGGTGGTGGTGAGCTGGTTCAGCAACACCGCGGCCCCTGGCCCAGGCCGAGGCGCACCGAAAGCGTAACCCGTTGGAGGAGGGTGGTCACCCCGATCATTCCGGCATGGCCGCCGTCCCCAATCCAAATGCGAGACATAGACATCATCAGCAAGCGCGCGACCCATCCGGCAACTTCCAGGCGATGGATGGCGCCGCGCCAGTTTCAACAAAGCTCGACCAACACGCCACGGCGCGAGAGGAACCCAAAATGAGTAAGACCATGGCATACCTGCGTATTCGCCCAGCCCCCCCCCCCCCGACTTTGGGGCGGAAAATCACGATGTTAGGGGCCAGATTCCTGCCGCCGGCGGTGTTCCGGGGCGGTGCGCTGGCTCTGGTCGTCGTCGCCGTGGTCATGACGAGTCTGCTGTGGGCCGGCGGCAGTCCGGCCAGCGCGCAGAGCCCCCAAAAACCCGCCAAGCCCACCGGGCTGAGCGTTACCACCGAGCAGGGCTCGCTTAACGTATCCCTGGACTGGGACGACACCTCCGGCGCAACGAGCTACAAGGTGCGCTGGCGGGTGGCAGATAAAGGAAATCCACTTAACGCAGGGATAACCCCCACGTCTTCCGACGCCGACATCACCGTCGCCAAATCCGGCGATTGGGTGGTGCGGGTGGAGGCGTGCAACGCCGCCGGCTGCGGGGATCCCGTGTCGAAGGGGTTCACCACAATAGCCGCGCAGACCACCGTCCCGTCGCCGGCGCCCACCGGGCTGACGGTGAGCGCGGGGACCAGTTGGGGTGAGCTGGACGCGAGCTGGACGGCGCCCTCCGGGGTGACGGTCACGGACTACGACCTGCGCTACTACGCCGGGTCTGCGGATCCGACGGACGAGGCGGACTGGGTCGAGGAAGGGGAGTCCCTCGGCCTGCGGAATCCGGGCACATCGACCTCGGCGACTATCGCCCGCCTGAGGACGGACACCGTCTACCGGGTGCAGGTGCGCGCGGTGAGCGACGCTGGCGAGGGCGCGTGGTCCGACTCGGCCAGCGCCCGAATCGACAGCACGGCGCCGGTCCTCCGGAACGCCAGGGTGAGCAGAGACGGGACCAAGCTGACGCTCTACTACGACGACCCGCTGGACTCCGGCAGCGCCCCGGCGCACGGACAGTTCTCGGTCGCCGTCGCTGGCTCGGAGCGGACGCTCTGGAGCGGAGGCGCCGTCACTGTGTCCGGCACCACGGTGACCATGAACCTGGGCAATCCGGCGGTGACGGTCGGCCAGACGGTGGCGGTGAGCTACACGGTGCCCGGCACAAAGCCCATCAAGAACCTGAAGGGCATCAAGGCGCCCGCCATCAGCAGCCTGGCGGCGATCAACGACCGGAAGCCCGACGGAGCTGCGGCGCAGTCGGATCCGGAAAGGCTGGCAATCGTCTCGACACCGTCCAACGGCACGGACACCTACGGAGCGGGCGGGGAAATCAAGGTCGAGTTCACATTCGACGAGAACGTGACCGTGGACACCGTCGGGGGCAGGCCGCGCCTCAAGATCAAGCTGCACGCGACCGCAAACAACAGCGAGAGGTGGGCGTCCTACCGGGGCGGCAGCGGCACGGCGGTGCTGACCTTCTCCTACACGGTGAGGAGCTCGGACTCGTCGAAGGGCGGCACCCCCGAAACGGACGCCGGCATCGCGGTGCTCGCGAACTCGCTTAACGAGAACGGTGCATGGATCCTCTCGGCGGCGACGGGCCGGTTCATGAACCTGGCGCATGCCGGCCTTGACCACGATGCGAACCACAAGGTCGACGGGACGCTGGACGGGAGGGCGCCGAGGTTCAAGAGCGCCGCTGTGGACCAGACCACGATGATTATCACCTTCGACGAGAATCTCGACACGAGCTCGGCGCCGGCAGCCGGCCGCTTCTGCGTGGACACCACGGACCCGGACGGCTCTGCGAGATCTTTCTGCGGCGCCAGTGTGTCGATCCACCCGGTCAGCAAGACCCTGGTGACGGTTACGCTGAGTGAAGGTGTCAGGTCCGCCGAGGCGGCGACAGTGAGCTACACGCTAGACGCTACGAACCCTCTGAAGGACGCGGCTGGGAACAAGGTGGCGGCCTTCTCGGGCAAGCGGGTGACCAACTACAGCATTGCGCCGGGCCTGCCCACCGGGGTGTGGGCGTCGACGCCGACACTGGGCGGCAGCCTGGACGTGAACTGGACGGCGCCGAGCGAGGGGGCCACCCCCACGGGCTACGAGCTGCGCTACTACCAGGGAACCGGGGACCCGCCGGCCGGGCGCGAGGCGGACTGGAAAGAGGATGTGGCCGGCCTGCCGGACCCGGGCGCGGCCGCGACCTCGGCGACGATCCAGGGACTCCAGGCGAACACGGCCTACCGGGTACAGGTGCGCGCGAAGACCGCCGCTGAGGGCGGCCCCTGGTCGGACTCAGCCAGCGCGACCACCGGTTCGCCGTCGGCGACGAACAACCCGCCGCGGGTGCTGCGCAACAATGGCGCCGCGACCGGCAACGTGTGCACGGTCGTGAACCGCAACGGTCCGATAAAAAAGGAAAACTCAATCAATGCGAGTGACGCCCTCGTTTCCTATCCGAATTTGGTGCCGCATGGCCCAAGGACCGCCGACGGGGAATGGCCGATAGAATGCGTCGGCGGTTCGGTTGTTGGCAGAGTTGCCCCGGATTTCGACGATGTGGACGGCGACAAGCTGATTCTCTCCGTCGAGCCCGCCCCGATGCCGGACAACGTGCGAGTGGATCCCGACTTTAACTTCCTGCTCTGGCAGAATAACGAAACGAACCCCAATGACAATGGTCGCCTGTTCTTTCAGGGCCAGTCCGCGTTCAGGGCAGTGCCGGCACGGGCCGTGCGAGCGAAGGTGACAGCGACGGACCCGCACGGCGCCTCGGTCAGTAACCGTGTGTATTTCATCATAGCGAAAGTCAACAACGACGACGGGGCGCCGAGCCTGCCGGAGGTGGATGACCTGGACGCCTCCACGGTGCAGGCGTTCTCGCATGTCCTGCCGGCGGCGACCGGGGGCGATGACTTCGCGAAGGCATTGATTTTCGGAGCAGACCCCCAGTACTACTATGCCATAAGCGGGCTGCCGGAGGGGCTGGCGTTCGACCCGGAGACGCGGAGGATCTTCGGCACGCCGAGCGAGACCGGGGAGTTCACCGTCACCTACATCGCCGACGACCCCGACACGGTGGGGAGCGCCTATCTCAACCCCGAGACCCCGAACACGAACGCCCTCAACGACACGGCGAGCCGGACCTTCACGATCAACGTGCGGCCCTACATCGGGCTGGTGCGGGTGACCTCGGCGCCGACCCACGACGCCAACGGCGACGGCAGGAACGACACCTATGGCGAGGGCGACAAGATCGCAATCGACGTGGAGTTCTTCGAGCCGGTCGAGTTCGACCCAGGCACGGGCACCACCGAGACGAACACCGTGCAGCTGGCGCCCGTGCGCGTGGGGCGGGACAGCGACACGTCGGCCGGCGACCTGAAGACGGCGGACCTGACCGACGTGTTGAACGGCGGCAAGACGCTGCGCTTCCAGTACACGGTACAGAGCGGGGACAACGACCCGGACGGGGTGTCCATCGGCTCGTTCAGCGGCGCCGATGCAGACAAGATGCTGGTCCTGAAGGGCACGGCGACCCTCACCGGGCTGGTCTCGAAGGAGGCCACGAGCCTGAAGAGGGCCGACTACCTCGTAAGGAATGCGGTGGACGAAAAGGGCCTCCCGTTGAGCTACGTCAACGGGTATCTGACCACCGCAGGTCCCAAGCCGACAGCGGCGCATGTGGACGGCGAGACGCTGACGGTGACCTTCGACGAGGACCTGGCCGCGCTCAGCGCCGCCGACCTCCAGTCGCTGACGTTCCTCTTTGGCGTGCAGGGCGCGAACGGCACCGGCGGCAACCGCAACGCCTACCAGCACCCCAGCTCGGTCGCTATGCGGACCGACAATCGCACGCTCGAGCTGACGCTGGGCGTGGCGGCCCGCGCGGGCGAGCAGATCACGCTGAGCTACAAGCTGAACAACTACCAGGGGCCGATCGAGGACACCGACGGCAACATGGCGCCGGCGTTCGTGCATCTGATGGTGACCAACAACACCGGCGGGGGCGGGGCGGAAGGAGCAGCGGGAGCGGCAGGAGCGGCAGGAGCGGGAGCGGCAGCGGAATCGGAAGTGACGCTGGTCAGCAATACCGGGCAGAGCCAGTCTAGCACCGGCAACTTCACCAACGACCGCGCCCAGGCGTTCACCACCGGCAGTAACACCGGCGGCTACAGGCTGACGAGCGTGGCGGTCCCGTACTCCGGCACGGCCCCGACAACCGGTGACGACTACGCCATAAGAATTCAGGATTCGACCTCGAGCAACCTGCCGGGCGCGTCCCTGGGCACGCTTGCATACGGTTCGGTGTCCGGCCAGACGGTCACTTATACCGCATCGGGAAACGGCATCGACCTCGACGCCGGGACGACGTACTGGGTCGTCCTCGACGCGACCCAGCATGCTCCAAGTGCGTCAATCACTTTTACGGACTCGAACAACGAGGATTCGGGTGCGGCCGACGGGTGGAGCCTCTCGGATACGCACCTTGGCAGGGGTCGGAATTCCAACAGCTGGACTACTACCAACCAGTCTTCCTGGCAGATCGCCATCCAAGGCACTGCGCTGACGGCCATCAGTGAAGTCTTGCTGGTCAGCAATACCGGGCATTCCTACAATTCCCAAGGTTTCTTCACGTACGATATTGCCCAGGCGTTCACCACCGGCAGCAATGCCAAGCTGACCAGCGTGAAGGTCCCTTACCCTACGGCTCCGCCAGCGAGCTCGCACACGATAAGTATTCATCCTTCGAACTCGAGCAACCGGCCGGGCGCGTCCCTGGGCACGCTTTCATACGGTTCGGTGTCCGTCCAGACGGTCACTTATACCGCATCGGGAAACGGCATCCCTCTCGACGCCGGGACGACGTATTTCGTGGTCCTCGACACGAGTACCCATCCCAATTATAAAATCAATTATACGTCCTCGGACAGCGAGGATTCGGGTTCTGCGGAGGGTTGGAGCCTCGGGAACGGGGTCCTCTATAAGTTAACAGCCGACACCTCCTGGAGCGATGACACCTCCGACAGCTCCTGGCAGATCGCCATCCTAGGCGTTGCGGTACCCCCGGCAGCAGGGCCGCAGCCGCAGTTGGTGAGAGTGGCCGGGACGAAGCTGAAGATCGCCTTCGACGTGGCCCTCGACGACACCTCTTCGGTGTCCGGGGAGCATTTCGAGGTCAATTATTCGGACCGGGACGGCAATCAGCGCACCATCAAGGGCACGGAGGCGGACGTGGCCATCTCGGAGAAGACGGTGACCGTCACGCTGGACGAGGCGGTGCCCCCGAACGTGACGGCGCAGGTCACCTACAAGCCGCCGACGCCGCTCTCCCTCAAGGCCGCCGTGGGCACCGGCCGCGTGGCGGGGTTCATGGGGTTCAAGATCGAGAAGGTGTACGACACCTTCGTTCCGGAGCTGATGCAGGTCGCGGTCGCGCAGACGGGCAAGAACCCGGACGGGTTCCGGGTGGCGCTCTATTACGACGAGGCGCTGGACACGGACACGGCCTCGGTGCCGGCAACCACGGACTTCGGCGTGACGCTGGACTGGACCAAGGACAATAACACCGGCTCGACCGAGGCGACCCCCAACGCCGTCGCGGTGGAGGGCAACACGGTGGTGCTGACGGTGGACCTGGCGAAGGCGCCGGCCGAAGAGGCGGTCGACCGGATCTACACGATGGCGGACGTGTCCTACACCAAGGGCACGAACCCGATCCGGGACCCGGCGGGCAACGAGGCGGCGGATGTCGACGAGGACGACGTGGCCGTCGAGGCGGCCGGCACGCCGGCGGTGGCCGCCGCGACGGTGGCGGTGAAGGGCGATGAAGTTAAGCTGGTCGGCAATTCCACGCAGAGCAACAGTGACACTTCCTCGTTCGCCATCGACCGTGCGCAGGCCTTCACCACCGGCAGTAATGCCGAAGGCTACAAGCTGACGAAATTGCGGATCCGGTACGTTATCGCGCTCCCGACAGCGGCTTCGCACACGATAAGCATTAATGCTTCGAACTCGAGCAACCAGCCGGGCGGCTCCCTGGGCACGCTTTCATACGGTTCGGCGTCCGGCTTCGACGTCATCTACACCGCACCGGGCGACGGCATCGCCCTCGACGCCGGGACGACGTATTTCGCCGTACTCGAATTCAGTAGTCAAGGTGGTACAGGATTCTACAGGACGACGAATTCGAATGCCGAGGATGCGGGCGCGGCAGGGTGGACCCTCGCAGACGGCAGTTTTTGGAAGCACATGTCCGCCACAGCGTGGGATGCAGACGTCAAATCCTGGAAGATCGCTCTCCACGGCGCTGCCCTTAAGCCGGTTCCTGCCACGGTGCTGGTGCCGATCGTTCCAGCGACGCTGGTCGGCAATACCGAGCAGACCGCCGGCTCCTCAGGTGTTCCGTTCGACTACGACTATTCCCAGGCGTTCACCACCGGCAGCAACACCGACGGCTACAGGCTGACGAGCGTTACGGTCCCCTACAATACAGCGGCCCCGGCGTCGAGCTCGCACACGATAAGCATCCATGCCTCGAACGCGAGCGACCGGCCTGACGCGTCCCTGGGGACCCTTGGATACGGTACGGTGTCCGGCCAGACAGTCACCTATACCGCATCGGGAAACGGCATCGCTCTCGACGCCGAGACGACGTATTTCGTCCTCCTCGACGTGAGTGGCAGTCCTACTTCTGAAATCAACACGACCTCGTCGGGTGCCGAGGATGCGGGCGCGAGCGACGGGTGGAGCCTCGCGGACGGGCTACTGTGGAGGGATGCTACCAGCTCCGGCACATGGAGCACGTTCAACGACACTTGGCAGATCGCCATCCAGGGCACTGCGGGGACCGCGGGGACGGTGACGCTGGTCGGCAATACCGGGCAGAGCGAGGACAGCAACCGCGACTTCAGCCTCCATGTCGCCCAGAAGTTCACCACCGGCAGTAAAGCCGGTGGCTACAGGCTGACGAAGGTGTCGATCCCATACACCGGCTCGGCCCCGGTATCGAGTTCACACAACATAGTCATTCATGCGAGTGATGGGGGTTCTCTAAGCGCTCGCCGCCTGGGCACGCTTTCATACGGTACGGTGTCCGGCACCACGGTCACTTACACGGCATCGGGCGAGGGCATCGCACTCGCCGCCGGGACGGATTATTTCGTCGCCATCCAGATGCTGTCCGCTCCTACCGGTCCAAAACTTCGGCTAACGAATTCGGACAGCGAGGATGCGGGTGCGGCCGACGGATGGAGCATTGACAGTTCGCACCGGACCTGGGCCGGACCGGGCCACATCTGGATCAAGAGCGCCGGCGTCGTCTGGCAGATCGCCATCCACGGTGGTGGCCTGGTTGCCAACACTCAAATTGAGAAGACTGCTTACGCCCAGGTGGACGGCGCCAGCCTGACGGTGACCTACGACAAGTCCCTCGATCCGACCAGCCTGCCTGATCCGGACCGGTTCACCCTGCTCGACGAGGACGGTCTTCCGGTCAGCCGCGTCGTCGCCGTGGCGGTGGCGGGCAAGCAGCTGGTGCTGACCCTGAATGGTGCGGTGTCTCCCTGCGAACCGGCGTTCACGCTGAGCTACAGCTGGAGCGAGACGGAGAAGAACATCCGCACGTTCACCGGCCACGAGGCACCCGATATCGAGGCGGAGCCGGTGATCAACGCGCAGGCGGACCGGTGCGTGAACGGGCGCGCGGTGGTGGTGAACGGCGAGGGCGCGTCAGGCAACAGCGGCGGCGGGTCGGGGCAGGGCATGCAGGGCAAGAGCCTGACGCTGAGTTTCGACCGTCCGCTCGACACGGGCAAGGCGCTGAAGGCCTCGGCCTTCGGCCTGACGGGCGGAGCGCCCCCGGCAGTCAAGGGGGCAGCGTACACCGAGAGCGGCGCCGGGGTCGTGCTGACCCTGGCGCGCGGGCTGGAGACCGGCGAGACGGTCACGCTGGGCTACGCCCGGCCCGCGGGCGACCCCGGGCTGTGGGACGCCGAGGGCAACCAGATCGCGGAATTCTCCGGGGTGGCGGTGCCGGTCCGTACCTCCGGGCCTCCGGCGGTGGCCGGGGTCGAGGTGGTCTCGGACTCAGGCAGCGACGACACCTACGCCCTGGGCGAGACGATCCGCGTGCGGGTGACCTTCAGCGAGGCGGTGGAGGTCGACACGACGGGCGGCGCGCCGCGCCTCAGGATCGACATGGACCCGGCCACGCACTGGGGCATGAAGTGGGCTACCTACACAGGCGGCAGCGGCACGGAGAGCCTGACCTTCTCCCACGAGGTCGTGCAGCCGAACGAATCGACCCAGGGCATCGCGGTGCTGGCGGACACGCTGGAGGCGAACGGCGGCGCGATCCGCTCGGCGTCGACGGGCACGGACGCCGGGCTCGGGCATGACGGCCTGGACCACGACCCGGCCCACAAGGTCGACTGGCGGCTGGCGCGGGCGGCGAACTTCCCGGCCACGGGCGCTGCTACCATCACGGGCACCGCGCAGGTGGGCGAGACGCTGACGGCAGATACTTCGGGCATTGCCGACGACGACGGGCTGGACAACGCAGTCTTCGGCTACCAGTGGCTGGCCGACGATGTGGAAATATCCGGGGCCACCGGTTCAACGTACACCCTGGCCGCCGCTGACGAGGGCAAGGCGGTCAAGGTGAAAGTGTCCTTCACCGACGACGCGGGCAACGACGAGTCCCTGACCAGCGTGGCAACGGCCGCGGTGGAAGCAGCGCCACCGGAGAACAATGCGGCCACGGGAGCTGCCACCATCACCGGCACAGCGCAGGTGGGCGAAACACTGACGGCAGATACATCGGGCATTTCCGACGACGACGGGCTGGACAACGCAGTCTTCGGCTACCAGTGGCTGGCCGACGACGCTGACATATCCGGGGCCGCCAGTTCAACATACACCCTGGCCACCGCCGACGAGGGCAAGACAGTCAGGGTAAAGGTGTCCTTCACCGACGACGCGGGCAACGACGAGTCCCTGGCCAGCGAGGCCACATCTGCGGTGGCGGCGGCGGCGCTACCGCCTCCCGCGCCGACCAACCTGGTGGCAACGGACAACGGGAACGCCACAGTCACCCTGACCTGGGACGCGCCGGAGGACGATGGCGTCACCGGTTACCAGGTACTGCGCCGCCGCCCCACCGAGGGCGAGGGGACGCTGCTGGTGTACGTGGCGGACACGGGCAGCACGGACACCACCTGGACCGACGAGGACGTGACCATCGGCGCCCGGCACGTCTACCGGGTGAAGGCCATCAGCGCCGCGGGGTTGAGCGGAGCGTCCAAGTTCGACAGAGCGACCCCTGCCTCTCCACCGGAGAACAATGCGGCCACGGGCGCTGCCACCATCACCGGCACGGCGCAGGTGGGCGAGACGCTGACGGCAGACACCTCAGGCATTTCCGACGCCGACGGCCTGGACAATGCCGTCTTCAGCTACCAGTGGCTGGCCGGCGGCGCGGAGATTTCCGGGGCCACCGGTTCGACGTACACCCTGGCCGACGACGCCGCGGGCAAGGCCGTCATGGTGCGGGTGTCCTTCACCGACGACGCGGGCCACGCGGAGACGCTGACCAGCGCGGCTGCGGTGGCGGCAGCGCCTTTGACGGTCAGCATTGAGAATGAGGCCACGTCCCACGACGGCTCCGATTCGTTCACCTTTGAGCTCCGGTTCAGCGAGGAGGTCAAGCTGAGTTACGAGTCCCTCCGTGACCATGTGTTCACGGTGACGGAGGGCACGGTGTTCAAGGCCCAGCGCCTTGACCAGCCCAGCAACATCCGCTGGCAGATCACCGTGCAGCCCCACTCCAGCGCCGACGTGACAGTGGTCCTGCCGGTCACCACCGACTGCGAAGCTCAGGGGGCCATTTGCACGAAGAATGGCGGGCTACCGCTATCGAACACGGTTTCGGTGACGGTGCCGGGGCCAGCGGAGAACAGTCCTGCTTCCGGCCAGCCGACCATCACGGGGACGGCCCAGGTGGGCGAAACGCTGACGGCAGACACCTCGGGCATTTCCGACGCGGACGGCCTGGACAACACGACGTTCAGCTACCAGTGGCTGGCTGACGGCGCGGACATATCCGGGGCCACGGGTTCGACGTACACCCTGGCCGACGACGACGAGGGCAAGGCCGTCAAGGTAAAAGTGTCCTTCACCGACGACGCGGGCAACGATGAGACTCTTGCCAGCGCAGCCGTGGCCGTGGCCGCGGGGGCGGCAGCGCCCCTGACGGTCAGCATTGAGAATGAGGCCACGTCCCATGACGGTGCTGATTCGTTCACCTTTGAGCTCCGGTTCAGCGAGGAGGTCAAGCTGAGTTACGAGTCCCTCCGTGACCATGCGTTCACGGTGACGGAGGGTACGGTGTTCAAGGCCCAGCGCATTGACAAGCCCAGCAACATCCGCTGGGAGATCACTGTGCAGCCACATTCCAACGCCGACGTGACGGTGGTCCTGCCGGTCACCGCCGACTGCGATGCTCAGGGGGCCATTTGCACGAAGACCGGCGGGAGACCGCTGTCGAACACGGTTTCGTTGGCGGTGCCGGGGCCAGCGGAGAACAGTCCTGCCTCCGGCCAGCCGACCATCACGGGGACAGCCCAGGTGGGCGAGACGCTCACGGCAGATACCTCGGGCATTTCCGACGCCGACGGGCTGGACAACGCAGTCTTCAGCTACCAGTGGCTGGCTGACGGCGCGGACATATCCGGGGCCACGGGCAACAGCTACACCCTGGCCGCAGCCGACGAGGGCAGGGCGGTCAAGGTAAAGGTGTCATTCACCGACGACGCGGGCAACGACGAGACTCTTGCCAGCGCGCCTACGGCTGCGGTGGCGGCAGCGCCGGTGGAGAACAGTCCTGCCGCGGGCGCGCCGATGATCCAGGGCAAGGCCCGGGTGGGCGAGACGCTGACGGCAAGAACCACGCGCATTTCCGACGGCGACGGCCTGGACAACGCCGTCTTCAGCTACCAGTGGCTGGCCGACGACGCGGACATCTCCGGGGCCACCGGTTCAACGTACACCCTGGCCGCCGCTGACGAGAGCAGGGCGGTCAGGGTGCGGGTGTCCTTCACCGACGACGCGGGCAACGACGAGTCCGTGACCAGCGAGGCCACATCCACGGTGGCGGCAGCGCTGCCCCCTCCCGCGCCGACCAACCTGGCGGCAACGGACAACGGGAACGGCACAGTCACCCTGACCTGGGACGCGCCGGAGGACGATGGCGTAACCGGTTACCAGGTACTGCGCCGCCGCCCCAGCGAGGGCGAGGGGACGCTCCTGGTGTACGTGGCGGACACGGGCAGCACGGACACCACCTGGACCGACGGGGACGTGACCATAGGAACCCGGCACGTCTACCGGGTGAAGGCCATCAACGCCGTGGGCCTGAGCCAGCTGTCAAACCTCGCCAGGGCGACCCCTGCCGCTCCACCGGAGAACAATGCGGCCACGGGCGCCGCCACCATCACGGGCACGGCCCGGGTGGGCGGGACCCTGACCAGGGTGGTGAGGCGCCAGCGCCCCCGGCGAATAAGCCGGCGAGACCACGGTCGGGCTGAGCTGGGGCAACCCGGATAGCAACAACAACAACGGGTATCACCACCGGGCCTGGACGGGCGGTGAGCGGTGGCTTCCGCTGCTCACCGCCCGCTTTCGTGGGGACCACAACCGGTTGAACTCCAGTGGATTGATTGCCGGGAAGTCTGCGGCGCAGGTGAATGGAGGCAGGTTGAGCGCCACTGCGGGAAACCGGCTGACGGCAGCGCCCCGGTCCGCTGCAGGAATTCGGGACCCCGGGCGGCTCGGCCCATTCCGACAACCTCCGGGGAGACGGCCTGGCCAGGGTCTCCAGGAGGTGGCGACGGCAAGACGATACTCATAGTGAGCAGGGCAACGGCACCCGGACCGGCATGGTGAACCCCAACGGCTCAGAGCGCGACCACGCCTTTACCGGCGCAAAGAACGACAACCGGTTTGAAGAAGCCCTCGGCGAACGCATCGCTGCTGCGGCTGGGCTTAGATGATTTCTGAAGGTCAACAATCCCTCAAGAATGTCTGAATCCCTTTCCTCCAGGCGGCCAACGCATCGAGTCGTTGCCACCTCCCTTGCAGCAGCCCTGCTTTTCCTGCTGGCCCTGCTGGCTCTGTCCCAATTGGCCGGCTCAACGGGAGCCGGCCTGGTCAGGGCGCAGGGCGACGATGCCCTTGATGCCCTTTCAGGCGTGACGGTGCAGTCCGCCTCGCGCAGTCCCGCTGCTCAAACCCGCTACGAGGTTGAATTCGTCACACCCGGGGCCCTGTCTTCCCATACCGACAGGATCGTAATGACCCTGCACCAGGATATCCGCCTCCCAAGCTTTATCGCGACCGACGACGTAAGGGTGCAGTACCGGACGGAGGATGAAACGCTCAGAGGCAACGCGGGTGACGTTTCCCTCGTCCGGCCGGGAAGTTCGAAGGAGCCGGCAATCCTCACCCTCTATCATGCCGTGAAGCGGGAGGACCGACTGGTGGAGATTCCGGCAGGGGCGGAGGTGACCGTCACCTTCCTGGAGGAGGCGGGCATCCAGAACCCCACGGAAGGGGGATCCTTCGACTGGACGGTGCATACGGACCTGAGCCCGACGCCGGTAATGGCCAATCACCCCGACCCGGAGGTGAGGGACGCCTTCCGCCAGGCATCCCTGGACAACCGGGACACGGGCCTGCTGGTGAACCGTGAATTAAGGTTGACCCCCGGGCAAACGGGCCGGGGCGACAGGGTTGTCGTCAGCGCCCGGGGCTACCGGGAGGCACGCACCGTCTATGTCTGGAGGGACGCCAATACCGACGGCGAGCAGGATTCGGGAGAGATCGACCTGTGCCAGGCCGTGGTAGGGACAAACGGCATCGGGACCTGCAGCTTCGTTGTGGGGGCGCCTCCCTTTTCCCCCGGCTTCGGCAGTTGCAAGGAGGAGGATTCCCGGAACTGTAATTTCATCAATGCCACCGACCGGGTAACCGGCACCACGGCGGTCGACCCGGACCTTTCCGACTTCCTGGAAGCCGGGCAGGTCCTGGAGCTGGTGGGCAGAATCGACGCCGAGCAGTTCAGGAGTCCCCACGGGAGCGTTTTCATCGTGCTGATCGATTTTCCGCCCGGGAGCGTGACGTCGGTGAGAATTGGAGGGATGGAAGCGGAGATTGGGCAACTGGCGGTTGGGTCCTCGGGAAGGCTGCAATTCCTCGTTCCCCTGCCCAATGGAGTCCGGCTGGGCCGCCAGTACCTGGCGGTGAAGCTGGACAGGAGCGACACGGGGGAGGAATTCTCGAAGGGCGAAATAGTCGAGATTACCCGCCTGAACACCGAGGTCATCATCTTTCCCCAAACCGCCCTGCCCAACCAGCGCATCCACCTGCGGGGAGGGGGCTTTACCAGGCGGGAGAAGGCAACGATAAGGGAGGTGCGGGTCGGAAGTCTTGCGGTGAAGCCGGAACGCGTCAGCGGCGGAGCGGGGATGATCGAGGTGGCCGGGGACGGCGGATGGTCCGCTTCCCTGGACCTCCCCGTGAATGAGGAGACCACGTCGCCGGGAGTCAAGACACTGAAGGTAATCGACACCGGTGGCCGGCTGGGTCTGGTGGAATTCACCATTCCACCGCGGGAGATCATCGTCACCCCCAAAGGGGGTCGGCCGGGTACCTTTGTTACGGTAACGGGTAAGGGGTTTCCCGCCCGCAACGACAGCGTGTCCAGCGTGCCCATCCGGCTCTACTATGAGTCCGCATCCGGTTATTCCGTGACCTCCGTGAAGACGGACCTGAAGGGCAACTTCTCCCAGGAAATCCGGATCCCCCTGGAGACCCCCTCGCCCTCATCCAATGCCGTGAGGGTGGAGTTCGACAACGACAGAGGCACAAAGGTATTTACCCGGACAGCCCACAAGGTGGCTGCAGCCACTGTGGAGATCAGCCCTGCCCTTGGGCCGCCGGGCACCCGCGTCACGCTGACCGGCAGGGGGTTTCGCAACTTCACCCAGGTAAGTTCGGTCAGGATCAGGGCGACGGACGTAACCCCTGGCCCCCCAGTTGCAACGGATGGCCACGGGGCTTTTTCCCTTACTTTCCTGGCCCCGGGGATCGGGGCCGGGCGTCAGACGGTCAGCGTGTCCGTCGCCGGATTGACCGCCAGCGCGACCTTCGACCTGTGGCCTTCCGGTGTGGCTGCCGGCAGCCGTACCACCGTGACTGAGGGCCTGGCCAGTCTGGGCGGCGCGTTGGTGCGCCTCTGGCACTTCGACAACAATGCCAAGGCCTGGAGTTATTACCATCCGTTGATGGCGGGAGACGGGCCATTGACTCACCTGGTCGCCGGAGAGGCCTACCTGTTGTTGGTGCGAGAAACGTTCGAGACCGTATTGAACGGCAAAGCCCGGCACTTCACATGTTACCGGGGCAATTGCTGGAACCAGATGGTGTGGTAGCAGGGACAAAAGGAGTTGCCGGCCTATCCACCCTTAAGTAGCAAGAGCAGCGCTAACCGTGTGAAAAGGTCCATGGGAGGGCTGGCAGCCACCCTGACGGTCGTCTTCATCCTGCCAGCAGCCCTCGCCTGCGGCCCGGCCGCCGCACGGAGCGCGGAGGAAACTGCGATATGACCCACAGCAACCTTCCCGAACCCCTGGTGGAAGCGGCGCGGGACCTGCTGGTCATCTGCGACGCGCTAAACGCGCCGTCCCCGGCGGCGCAACTGCTACGGCCCCTGGGCCGGACCAAGGCCGACCAGGTCAGCCTGGCCTACTCCGCAGTGGCCGAGGCCGTCGAGCTGGCCGCCGGCCTGCAGCGCGATGCCAACCGCTACGGACTTGACCCGGTCGTGGGCGCGCTGGCGGCCCTGATGCTCCGGCGGGTCGCCCGGGAGCTCGACGTCGAGACCGACCGGTGGAACAACAGCTGAGCGCCGCCGCTCTCCGGCCCCCCGTGGCTCCCTTTCCGCATGCCCCGGAATCCTGGCCGCTGCACTGACAAAAGGCCCTCGAAACCCGCTGGGTAACGTCTCCTATGATTGAAGCTAAAGGGCATCTTAGGGGGTCCCAAAATGTACACCCTCACCAGCTCCAGCACCGAACGAACAACCAGAAACCAACCTACAATCCAATGCGCCGACAGCCGCGGCCGCAACCGAAATTTCCCAGGTTTTTGACCACACCGCCCAAGACTTTCCCGTTATAATCATTAACAGCCGGACAAAAAAGAAGCCTGCGGATATCAGATGCCAACGGTCTGCCCGGTCCAGCCCGGCTCTCACCCGCCCAGTTTGTGCGCTCCAGGGAGGCCCTCACACTATTCCAATAGTAGGGACGGAGTGGCCTAATAGCCCTGTCCCACCCCAGGGATGGACGCCGGACCTGGCCGTGTCTGCTTGCATTATGGCCCCGGGTTTATCATTAGAATTCTCACCAAAGCAAACCCAAAGGAAAAACCAGCTTTGAGCACGAAAGTGGCAACCCAGACCGGTCAGCAGACGCCACCCCGGAAACCCAGTCCTGCCCGAGCCAGCAGGGAGGCCAGGAGAAAATTGCTCAACGAGGCTGAGCGGACGGCAGACCTGGCCGCAGCCCACCACAGTCCTGGCAGCCCTGAATTCAGGCAACAGGCACACTGTCTCCTCGAGGCAGCCATAGCCTGGCTGGAATCAGCCGTTAAGGCGACACAGGACGCAGAGAATGTGCTCAGGCCCAACCCCAGCTTTCGCCAGGCAAACAAGCCCCCCAACCCCAAGGACCGACCCGGGGCCATGAAGTACCGCAGCTGCCTCCTATACTGGGCCAGCCAGTACGCCTGGGACGAGCACGACGGCCTGGACGCCCAGGAGTCAGCCCGCTACCTGGTCCTCACCGCCTACTTGGGTTACCAGAAAAGGGTGCAAGAAAAGCCGCAGCAACAACCCGCACGCTAACGGATCCAGGTTTCGAAAGACCTTTCCAATCAAGGTCGTCAGGAGTTGAACATACTGCCGACAACGGGACTGTTCTTCTTGCCATGAAAGGCAATAACCCCTAGGCCTGAGCGGCTTGTCCAACTACGTCAACGTAACGTCCGAGAAGGCTGAACTAGGGTCTGTTTACATTCAGATTTAGAGAGGTCTTAATTGGTGTTGGTCGCCAATTCGGTCTATTTGGAAGGACCGGTTACACGAATAGAGCGGGCATTTTGTCTTGTTCGCGGAACTCTGTTTATAACAGCGGGAATCTTGGACCCGGAGACGGCGCAGGCAATTGCTAGCTCTTGTTTTGGATATCAAATACTTTACTGGCAGACAGAGTATCTGTAGGAAAGGCCACTACTTTCCTCTTGCAGGCCGGCAGAATTAATTGTCGTCTATCACATCCCCAGGGAATACTGCCCCGAGAGATTCCAACCCTGAACGGGCCACCAACAAAGTTACCAGTCAGCGGCCCAGCAGCTGCGGCCGCACATTTTATTTCCCATCCTTATTAACCCACCCACCCGGTTTTTCCCTATATAATCATTGTTGCCGGGCCAACAAGAAGCCCGCGGAAACTAAATCTCCACGGGCAACCCGGTGCAGTGCAGCTCTCACCCGCCCTGTCCGTGAACTCCAGGGTGTCGTTACCACCATGGAACCTGTCCCTCAATATAGCAGGTCGCCCCAGACCGGGCGGCCGACAGCAGGACATATCCGCCGAGGTGCCCCTTGGGTAACTCGGTATATAATTCCCATAGAATAACCGACTTAATCTTTCTTGTGGATGCTTCGCCGCGCGACTCGTCCTAAGCGGTACCGTTTTCTATGTCCAAGAGCAGGACCACAGAAATGTCACGGATGGTAGCAAGTACCGGTAACAGGGCATCCTCTACTTCCCCTACCGAAGGCATAGTCATGCTGCGAAGCCAAGGCTCCAGTGGTTCTGGTCGCATACAGAACCTCCGGCGAGATTTCCTTCACGCTGAAAAGGGTACACTCCGACACAGATCCCCCCGAGACACTGGGCTTCAATCCCCTGCCAACAATTGGACAGGACGTCTTCAAATCCAGTCTCAACCCCTGCCCATGACAGGACACGCCCCGACGCAAGCGATGCGCCCGCACCAATTTAGCCATAGTGAGGCAACCAATGGAACCTTTTGAAGCGATGGGCATTTTCTGGGAGCCCGACAGTCCCAGTCGGACGCATCAAGGGATATTGACCCTCGACGATGGACAAAATATGAACTTAAAGCTGGCCGGATTCGGCTCGGCAACAATACAAAATGTCGGTCCTGAGCCCAGAAAGATAATGTTGACTGACACGGGTGAAGTGATCCATGGGAGTACAACCGCAGGTCTTGTTTCACTGTTGGGATGGTACAAGACAGATTCTAGCAGTGGGAGCGATCTGTCAGAATCATGGGCAATGGAAACGGTCGAGGCGGTCGAATTGGTAGTTGGAGCCCATTTTGACCTTTCCATTCCGATTTTGAGT
Source organism: SAR202 cluster bacterium bin22 (assembly GCA_002238505.1). Classification (GTDB taxonomy): domain Bacteria; phylum Chloroflexota; class Dehalococcoidia; order Lucifugimonadales; family UBA3495; genus Bin22. The sequence goes on from MPMM01000017.1 coordinate 47,380, forward strand.
TGGACGGTGAAACTTGAGGCAGTAAAAGAATGGGTCCACCTCGGATTGCGCCGATTGAACAAGACTTTTGACCACGGCGAAACCGGAGTGGGCACACTTCACATCGGTGCAGCGCAAAACAGACGAATGGACGCGACTGGAGAACATGTCACCGACATAACCATGGCTACGATGGTGTACAACGTACCCCAAGATATTGACCAGGCCAGAAGAGACATGGTTGCTCTGGATCAAATACTAACTCTCTCAACGGGTGTCCAACCCCCACTCCAGGACGTGACTATGGGGAGCGACGGACTTCAATCACCATTCGAATTCCATAGTAAAGCGTTGCAAGGACCGCGAAGTACCTACGAGCCATCCGCATTCCACGCACCGCTGGCCTACGAAGCTATTGCAGGCTCCGCAGGCATAGCAAAGTGGATACAACGCCACGAAAACTTCGCGCTACCACTGCATGCGATGCTGAATATGCAAAGACATCATGCGCCCGACACCGTCTCCGAGCTTGACTTCCTGTCGGCTTGGCTAGCGGTGGAGTTCTATCTAGGACAAAAGAGCAAAAACCACGAAAATTTGGAGGAGTTCGCAGAACAATTCTTCACGAAAGAGGAAAAGCAAATCATTGACCTCAAGAAATGGGCCAAGGTAGCAGCCAAAGCCAGGAATGATATCGTACACATGAATGAACCCCAACCTGAACCAACGTTATGGTTAAACAGTATCGACGTTTTGAAGATGCTAGTGGTACGCAAAATGCTTGCCTTGTGCGGTCTAGATTGGAAAGGATGCACAATGGGTTACGGGCATAACCAGACGCTTTACCGATTATCGCACGCTGTTAAGCAAGAGGGCGGCGCTTGATTTCATGCATTGCCACCAACGCCGTAGCCCGGGACTGTTAGGAGTCTTAGATCCCTGGTTTAGTCGAACAGGTCATCAGGACGAGGGCTTCCTTATAGGCTTAAACACCCTCCACTAAACGCGGGACTGGGAACGAATTGGGGGACGCGGCTGGGCGGTAACTGTTGGACTCGTTGTTTACTAAATTTCAATAGGAATGCCCGCGCAGATGCGCGGATTTTAGGATCCAATAAACGAATTCATGAGGATGATGACATGGAAACAATAGCCACGGTCATTACAACGGATGGCTTCATGTACGGGACGATGTTCGGCGTCTTTGGCATGGTTTCCTCGGCATCAAATGCAACAATTTCAAGGCAGACTGGATGAGTAGAATTCGTCACAGCGGCACCCCACTGATCCTAACGGATTTCGACAACTGCACTGCGGATTCGTATCGGGTTCAAGTCCGGAACCGAGTAGCGGAATTTTCTCTGGGTTCTCAGCAGGGCGTCCCTTTCCTCGGTGGTTCTGGTGAGCCTGAACTCGGCCCTCAGGCACCTTTCCGGCAGCCGGACGCAATCGTCGTGGGCCTGGTCATTGACCAGGAGCAGGAGGGTGTGGGCCTCCGAATCCGGCGTTATCTCTCTTCCGATGCCGGAGGCGTTTACGAGCAGGTACCTGCTGACGGCCCCGTCGTAGACATGTTCCGCCAGGTCGTTGAGCCGTTCTCCCTGGGTGTTCCCTTCGGGGCACCACTGGGCCTCTTCCGGCGATGGGCCGTGTTGTGGCCTGTTGATAACGTCACCCGGGTTAACCTGGATCTGGCCGGTCCATTCGGGGTCCGGCGGGTTTACGGTGCGGGGATAGCCGTCTCTGTAGCTGTCGCAGTCCAGGGCGGCGAAGATCCGGCCGCCTTCTGCGGCGTGGACCCTTATTGACTGTTCCTGGAGCGTGAACCGTAACAGGTAACCGGGGACGGTGGCCATGGTGTACATGTAGCCGTCGTGGGCGCAGCCCATGCTGCCGTCGTTCCAGGTTACGGGTGTGACGGACTGCAGGGTCATTTCTTCCTGCTGGTCGGGTGTCAGGGCCAGTTCCTGGGCCAGAACCTGGCGGGCCAGCCTGATGTACTTGCCGTCTTTATGAGCAGCTGCTGGGATTGCGCTGGGAGCCAGTGGCTCCATGTCGGGCGTCCTTAGCTCCTCCGGTTGGGGTGGGGTGGCGGTATTGTCCCTGGGGGATTTGCCTGCGGGTGCGGGAGGTGCTGCGGGTGGCACGGACGTTTCGGCGGGCAATGTCCTGGCAAGGGCCCCAACCGGCAGCTCAGCTGTCCTCTCCGGCGATGGTGTGGATGTAGCTGCTGCGGGATCACTGGTGGCGGTTCCCGCGGTCAACAGCGTGGACACGTCCGGCGGCGGTAGGTTGGAGATCTGCCTTGGAGATGCCGCCAATGGGGTGGTTGTCCCCGGGGGCGTGGTCGTACCCGAGCATGCTGTGATGACGGCTGCCGCCGTCACCGCCGCCAGGAAGATCCACGCGAGGGTTCTGCTCTCCAGCCAGTGAGTTGCTCTCATCCCACCTGCGCTCCCTGCTAGGGTTGGAGGCTCTCCGTGAAGCAGTCTTAGGTTACGCATTCCGCCTGAAGGGCGTATCCGTCGTGGTGGCCGTGGGCCTTGGAGTCCATGATGGTCGACCCGTTTATTCTTTCCTCTGGCATGCTTGGTCCTCAGGTATATTCGACTTAGTTACCCTTGCGCTGTGGTGCCTCCGGCCGGAGGCAATAAAAAGACCCACATCCCTATATGGACGTGGATCGAGTGGATTCCGAGGAGGGTAGTTCGCCCAGCGGCGACGTTTGCGGGTTGCGCCTTCGGGGGTGTCGCCCGGTCTGGAGCGACTGCTATATTCTTGTACAGGTTCCATGGTGGTAACGACACCCTGGAGCTCACGGACAGGGCGGGTGAGAGCCGCACTGCACCGGGTTGCCCGTGGAGATTTAATTTCCGCGGGCTTCTTGTCTGCCCGGTACCAATGATTATATCGGGAAAGTCTTGGGCGGAGGGGTTAATAGTGATGGGAAATAAAATGCGCAGGAGTCGCTGGCGGTGCGTTGGCTGGTAACTTTGTTGTTGGCCTGGTTAGGGTTGGAATCTCTCGGGGCAGTATTCTTTGGGAATGGGGCAGAAGCGGCACTCCGAGGCGCTGGGGACCTTCATGGGTGCCGTATTGTCAAGGGCGGCGGATTGCCGTAGGGAGATTGGTCAAGTGTTGTTTAATCAGCCAGCATTATCCTGCGGTTGTGGCGGATAAGGTCTCCATTTGGAAAGGCCGGCCAAAGTAGTTGCGTGTCCTTTTTGAGTATCCCGGTTCTCCATTGCAGCATCAGGCAGAATGATATCGGCATGGAAACGATTTCCTGGCTTGGGAGTGTCGTGCACGACACAAGAATTCCCTCGAGTTGCTTCGGCATTCACTACGGCCCATCCGCAAAATGTGTTGGGGGGGTCTGGTCGATTTGCCGCTACCTCCTTCGCGTCCGCAACAACTTCGGGAAGGCCGTCGTGCTCGGCATCTGCAACGGTAAGTCGGTCAACCGACAGTTCATTAACATCTTCTTTTTCAAGAAAGAGATGGAATGGAATACGGTTCTTAGCCGCATCCTTGGCGGCTGAACGAGAAAATATTCGCCGTCCCAACTTTTCCCAATCCCCCACCGGGCCGGGGCTACTGACGGGATCGGGATTACTGGCAGCCATTAGGCCGGTTCTGCACCCAGTTCATGCAGGGCTTCCCGAATGAAACCGTCGGGCAACTGACGCGCAGTATCGTAGCGGGCTCTCCGCTGCTCGTTATCTATGGTAACCAGACACAGTGCGCCGCCGTCGGAGCCACACATTGTCACTGCTATCCGTCCGTTGGCACCGCGGGCGTCAATCGCTATATATCCATCGGGTGCCGGATAGACACCGTAACGGCGCGGTGAGATGCGGTACATTGTCTTTAGGAGCCGCTCAGCATTGGTGAAGGCTAGTTCTGACGGAACTTCAAGCCCGTCCTCTTTCGCATCAACCTTTACCTCCTTGAGATCCTGCAGCGCCTCCTCAAGTTCAGCAGGAACTTGACGGTTCTCTGCCTTGCTATGTGCATACTGAAGAAGAAGGTGGGAGAAGAACTCCTCTAGGTATGCTGGTCCCGAAACCCTTGATCCAATGGCCGTCGCTTGTTCATTCTGAGCGTTAAGTACACGCTGGAGAAATGGGTTTACAGTGTGATGTTGTCCGACGAAAACAGCGTAGGCCGCTTTCGGATTTTCAAGCGGTGTCACTCCGAAAGTGCGTTCTCCTGTGTCCAAATAATTTTCCAACGTCGTGCCCCTGCCCCGGTTCCATCCCGTGCCCTGGACAGACCGATGTTGCGTCATTTTTCGACTCCTTCTTTCGGGTTCAACCAAAATAGAATTGGGTTGCTAGTTCTACAAATCCGTAAATGTCTTGGTTTAAGCCTTCTAAAACAGAGTTGATAAACTCGTCCTGGGAATCTGCGGGCAAGTTTTCCATATTACGAAAAGCTAGACCTCCGAGTTGTACTTCAATGACAGCGTTGTCCAAAATGGCTTCAGAAGCAAATAAGGCAATATTTTTTTCAGGAAACTCGTATGACAACCTTATTTGTGCTTCTGGAGTAGCACCGCTAGAGGTCGCTCGCTGCGCCAAGCCATGTAAGGGTGAAAAAGTCAGTCCCTCTCCTTGGTTTTCAATTCTTAATGTTCCCCGCCATTCCGTTATGATGGCCTTGTATTCAACTGCTAAGGGTGTTACCCCCAAGTAGCGAGCGATGACGTTAGGAACCGCTATTTCTTCCAAGTTCAATGTTGGACCCGCCTGTGCAACTTTGAAGTAGTCCTCTCCGGCAGTCACGGACAGTCCATTTGTGTAATCTACTTGGGAAAATCTTGATTCAATGATTACCGGTAGATCCAATTGCCAAGCAGGGTCCACGACTTCGTTAAATCTAAGGAAATCGGGGTTAATGTGCGGGGGGGAAAAGCGGGATGCGGCCAAATGGATCAGCACCATACTGTGCTCTACTTCCATTGGGTTGTTCTGCGGAGTGCCTTCTACCATCGGGTTAATCCCTGTAGGGTGTCGACCTTGGGATTTTTGTCTTAGTGTCCATGTTGTGTAAGATTGAGGGTGGCGGCATGATGCAAGGATAGGGTTTGCGATTCAGGAAGGCCTGCAGGCGCTTACCTTTAAGTTTATGCAATGCCCATTTTATCACACCTCACACTTGTCCTAAACACCCCCGGCTCGCCGTCTCCGGTCTCAATCAACTCCTGACCTTTTTCCTGGCCCAGCGTTCTGGCGCCCCGTTCATATACTTGGCCCGTACCTTTGCAATCATCTCAACCCAACTCCTTGCACTGGCCTAGAGGTTATCGGAATTGTTCCTTTGCTTCTGGCGCCCATTTTTAATGCCTCGAGCTGCCGTTATTAGACGTGGCATTGCCACTTTCTCTACCCCATCGGGAGAGCTTTCCCTTCTAGCAGGGGTAAAGGTTAACACTCGCCCATCATTGCCTTCCATTTCAAAACTAAGGTCAAACCCCCTATATGGGGAAAGCAATCTTTGGGGAATCATAGCTACTTCCAACAACACCTGAGTGTGCCGCCAGTAAGTATAACTTTGGTAAGCTTTGGGTTCTGGTCTTTTGGCCTGATCTACGTTGCATATTAATATGTCGGTGACGATAGAAAGTGACCTTGCGGTTAGACAAAGTGGCATGTCAAGCCCGGAACCTGAGGGCCCCTTGTCGAAAGGTTGGCTTCTGCCCAGATCATTGAATATGGCTCTCGCGTCGTTGTGAACGTAAGCGTTGGTTTCGGCGTACATGAACAACCCTGAAATTTCGTTGCCGACTGTTGTATCTGAATACCCTACTGCCTTAGCTCGGGCTGGAATGCCCATTGGGTTATTCTTGCGAGTCCAACCTATGTCTCTATCCAGTTGCCAACCCTGATACTTCTTTTTCAGCTTGGCTAGCTCGGGGTTGTTAGCGTCTTGCGAGCGTAGGACTGCGGCGGTGGCCCAGTCACGGAATCTCTCCCCTCTGTCGTTAGTACCTTCTTGAGCAATGAATGCCATGTTGACTTCTATCTCAAATATAGACCTCCAAATCATAAATGCTGCCTCTGCATGCCCCCTCTGGCATAGGTCCGCTACGGCTCTTGCCAAGTCGCAGACCTTGCAATGCATTGCGACCTGGAATGTCTGCCTAAATTCTGGCGGTTGTCCATCCGTAATACCTTGTCTGTGAATCTTTATTACGGACTCCGAACACTCTTCAGCGCTAGCTACAGCAGCGCGTAGCCACTCCAGCGACTTACCCCACTCGGTTTCCACCTCTACTTCTATGGCTTCTTGGTGAGCTTCGAGAGGCGTTTGGGGATACCTAGGCGATGCTTTTACAGTCCAGAGGCCGAAGGAGAGCGCGGCAGCAATGGCTATCAACAATAGCACAACTATTTGCTGACCCAGAGTGAAACCACCGTAATGGACTACTACATACCCACCTACTGGAAGTGCGACTGCAATAGCTCCAGCTGCAAGGCTACCAAGGAGCAGTTTTCGGTTGATCCGAATGGAGGAGCGCAGATTTTCAGACCACATAGTTTCTTCGAATCCTATTTGTTGAGCTATTCAGTCTGGGAAAAGCCCTATTCCGATCCTACAACTCGCCGCCGCCGCAATGGGCAACTGTTACACCTCGAGAAAATTCCGCTACTCGGTTCCGGACTTCAACCCGACACTAATTCGCCGTATAGTTGTCGGAATTCGTTATAATCAGTGGTGTGCTTTTGTGACGAATTCCGCTCATTCAGTTTGCCCGGCAATTCCCGCATGTCATGCCAAGAAGCCGGCCATTTGGTCGGCCCGTGGGTTGGCTATCCGGCAGTTGATTTACTTGTAGGCTGGTGGTATTGAAGGAATATCCTCTCCCTCATGGATGTTGCTTCTTCTATTCGGAGGTGTCGGACTCTTTTACGAACTGAGGGGATTCGGCACGTCTGGAACTGGATGCCCAGGCGTTTCCATTACCTTTGCTTCCCAGGCTGGGTTGCAACCACAGGTCGATGGCTACGGGTGTCCCCATAATGGTGGTTCGGGCCTCCAGGCCTGCCAATGCAAGAAATCACTGGCATAAAAGTAAAAGACTGAAAAGTGCCGTATAATCAGAGTATTGTTAGGGCCAACGCAAATCCAGGCGCCGGTTCCGGCCCCAGGAAAGACTCAGGGGAGCTGGTGCGATGCGTCGCAGTATGTTTATTGTCGCACTGTTCGCCTCTGTGCTGTTCTGCGTGATAACAATTACGGCCTGTTCGGAAGAAGTAGATGAGCCGGTCCCTGCCGACGACTCTGGCGGTGCGTGTCCATGACGCGGCGGTGGCGATGTAACTGCACGGGAGCGCGTCGGGCATTGGTCGTGAACTGACGCTCGATTCGCAGGTCTATGCCTTGGAACTGCTCGCCGATGGAGAGGTCTATGAGAGTGCGGTGGCGTAGGGCCTGGGGCCAGGTGGGCGCAGGGGGCGGCGCGACGCGCAGCCGCCGAAGGATATGCAGCTGAGGCCCAGAATCAACAGCAGACGCTGAGGCTGTTCAGTGGGGCTCCGGAAAGCGACACTCGAGGAGGATGTCTCATGCCGGCGCCCTTTCCCCGCCAACCAGATATGTGGCCCTTTTTGCCTTTCAGGAAGTCCCTGCCGGGTTGTCCTTGCCGAGTCGCCAGGTTAGCGGCTGCAGAGCAACCAGACCCGCATACTGTAGCCCAGGGCATCGCCGGCCTTGACTGAATACTGCAGCTCTCGAATCTGTCGGTCGTCATGGAATAGAGACGTTTCTGCCAGGCCTCCCAGGTGAGACAGGTCGGCATTAACCCGGTTGGCCTGTGGCACGTCCGCGACGCTGCCCAGGTAGTTCGTGGCGTCCCCTGGAATGGCCTCCGGCTCCGGTGCGGTGATGACCAGTTCCAGGCCGACCGGCCTCTTCTCGGTCGGATTCCACGCCGATTCTGCCAGCGCCTGTTCCGCCTTTCTCAGCAGCTCGACCACGCGCCGATTGTCCGTATGCTACGGGGAGAACATTGATGTGGCTTCGCTCTCTCTGGGCGGCAGGCCCTCTACTAACAGGCAGATTTCCGCAGGGTCTCCACCGCCTTTCCGCCCAGCAGTCCGCCGACCTCTACGAGCTGATCATCGGCAGGCATCGGGTATCCAGCTTCGTGATCACCAGCAACCGCAGCGCCGAGGAGTGGCTCAGCCTCTTCGACGACCGCATCCTCGGAAACAGCGCCCTGGATCGGCTGGCCTATGCCAGCTTCCAGGTCGTCATCGAGGGGGCCAGCTACCGAGAAAAACTGTCGCCCCACCGGAAACTCCTGGGCGACAAAGGCGGTGGTTGACCCCTCGGCCATAACCTGATTAAAGTCTAAATCACTCGCGCTCAGGGTGTCCTAATCATCGTGGATACCACTGTCCTAATGACCCTGGATAACGTGTGTTGATGTTCTACGATTAGGTCACCAGCCAACTGTTCAGCGAAAATGTCATCCCTATGAGGGATGTAAAGTTGAATCAGCAGGAACAGGCAAGAATCAAAGTGCTCAACAGCGTACTGGAACACCACCTTCCAATAGGACAGGCAGCGGAGATCATGGGAGTCAGTGAACGTCACGCCAAGCGGCTGCTGGTAGCCTACAGAAAGGAAGGGGTCCCAGCGCTGGCCCACGGCAACCGGGGACGGAGGCCCCACAACGCCGTGCCAGAAGACGCCGCGGACGCCGTGGTGAAGCTGGCCAGCAATCATTATTCAGGCGCCAACCACAGCCACTTCACCGAGTTGCTGCGGGAGCGGGAGGGAATAGACCTGAGCCGTCCCACGGTGCGCCGCATTCTGGTGAAGGCCGGTATCGGCAGTCCGAGGAGCCGCCGCTCCCAGCAGCACCGGTTCCGAAGGAAGCGAATGCCCCAGGAGGGGATGCTGATCCAGGTGGACGGCAGCCCCCATGCCTGGCTGGGGGAGCGGGCAGACAAGTTCGTCCTGCTGCTGGCCGTGGACGACGCCACCGGAGTAGTAGCCCAGGCCATCTTCCACCCCACCGAGGACACCCGGGGCTACCTGGTCATGTTGGAGGGACTCGTCCGGCAGTGGGGAATCCCCCTGGCTCTGTACAGTGACCGCCACGCGGCCTTCAAGTACAACGCCCGCCAGGGGCCCGCCCAATACGAGTCCACCCAGTTCGCCCGGGTGATGCGGGAGTTGGGCATCCAGCAGATCTTCGCCATGTCGCCACAGGCCAAGGGCCGCGTAGAAAGGATGGCGTCCACCTTCCAGGACCGGCTGGTCACCGAGCTACGCTTGGCCGGTGCTACTAATATGGAAGAGGCCAACGAATTCCTGCAGGAGTTCCTGCCCCGCTTCAACAAGCGCTTCGCCGTGGCCGCGGAGCAGGCCGAGCCGGCTTACCGCCAGGTGCCCGACGACCTGTCTCTCACCGAGACGGTCAGCATCCGGCACACCCGCAAGGTGGCCCGGGACAACACGGTGAACTACCAGTGGCGGGTCCTCCAGTTGCTGCCCGGGTCAGAACGGCCTTCCTATGCTGGGCTCCAGGTGGAAGTGCTGGAACGGGCCGACGGGGAGCTGATGATCCGCTACCAGGGGGAAATCGTTGATTTCCAGGAGGGTGAACCGCCCGCGGCGTCTCTGTGGGGAGAAGGCACCGGCCGTGCCCCTCTGCCGGATGAGCCGCAGCCTGCCAGTGGCCCAGCCTGCAGCCACCTGGATGAGGACCAGAGGAAGCTCCTGGCGGACCTGGAGTCCTCGGTGGAGAAGCGGGCCAAGGCCAGGAAGGCCACCGGCAAGGGTCGGGCCGGAAAAGAAAAACCGGTGCGCCACCAGTTGCACCGCAAGCCTACCCCCACCCAGCAAGCCCGATGGGAGGCGGTGCAGCAGGCCAAGAGCCGGGGACTGTCCCTGCGGGCCATCGCCAGGGAACTGGGCATGTCACGGGTGGCTACCAGGAAATATGCCCTGGCGGAGAGTCCCCCCACCAAGCTACTCAGCGCCAAGGAACGGGCCAAGGCTGAGGCCCTGGCCCAAGTCCAGATGGCCGCAGACTAATCTGGTGACATATTCGCTTTTCAAAAGAAGGGACGTAATCGCTGGACAACAACAAATCCCTGGGTCAATGATGCTGTAAATCGACACTCCAGGTTGAAGTGCTGGAACGGGCTGACGGAGAGCTGATGATCCGCTACCAGGGAGAAACCGTTGATTTCCAGGAGGGGGACCCGCCCACAGCGTCTCTGTGGGGAGAAGGCACCGGCCGTGCCCCTCTGCCGGATGAGCCGCCGCCTGCCAGTGGCCCGGCCTGCAGCCACCTGGATGAGGACTAGCGGAGCTCCTGGCCGTCCTCGAGTCCTCGGTGGAGAAGCGGGCCAAGGCCAGGAAGGCCACCGGCAAGGGTCGGGCCGGAAAAGAAAAACCGGTGCGCCACCAGTTGCACCGCAAGCCTACTGCCACCCAGCAGGCCCGGTGGGAGGCAGTGCAGCAGGCCAAGAGCCGAGGACTGTCCCTGCGGGCCATCGCCCGGGAACTGGGCATAGCCCGCGACACCGTTGGGAAATACCTCAAGGCGGGGAGCCCTCCCACCAAACTGCTCAGCGCCAAGGAGCGGGCCAAGGCTGAGGCCCTGGCCCAAGTCCAGATGGCCGCAGACTAACCTGGTGACATATTCGCTTTTCAAAAAAAGGGACTTGATCGCTGGACAACAACAGATCGACACAGGGGCCGTTTCCCGGGAAACGGAGGCCTCCGGTCTCTGAAATTGAAGATAACCACAGTTACCAGGCGCGGAGCCGAACCCCGGTCAGGAGAAAGCGAGATAAATGGCATTATACGGCGTTCCATTGGACAATGGCAGAATCGCCGAGAACATCGCCCTGACCCTGCGGGTGGAATCATGGGTCGGTATTGGCAAGTCAGCAAGAGAGGTGATTATCTGCTGATTCTGAATGGAGGCCCCGGAACGCCGACTCCTTCAATCTTTGTCCCCTTGCCGAGCAGCGCGGCTACTGCCTCCTGATATAGGCTTTCCCTTTCCTTGATAAATCCGTTGGCGAATCGCAGGTTCCCGTCCTCGTCTATGCGGGTCTTCCCAATGAAGTCGATCCTGTTAGGGACGGGAGTGCCATCGGCTGGGTGCTGAATTGGTATGTGGCAGAAGACACCGTTCTCGAACACAACGCTCGCCACGTGCCAGCTCGAACCATCGTCCCATTGATTATCCATCTCTATTCTGAGGGAGACGAGCCTTGGAGCCGGGATGCTGGCCAAGTCGTCCTCCATCCAGGGGAAGATGGTCCACGAGGCTGCAGCGCCATTGTCAAGAAATCCGGGTGTTTTCGTTATGAAGCCCATCTGGTTAAGAAAATCCAACACGTGGCGCATCCCTAGAGTGATGTTGTCACCGGGTTTGAACCAGTTAAGGATCCTGCACTTGCCAGAATACTCTTCGCTTACTACGCCATTGTTATGGATCAAGTCGTTGCGAATGAGTCGGAAGTCTCCTATGGCGTCGCCTTCGGGGCGTATGATGCAAGGACCTTCGAGAGCGTCTCTCATCTCATTGCGGAAGCGACTCTCCCAGAGGAAATAGACCTGTTCAACCCACCCCTTGAAGGCCAGTTGCTCTGCTTCCCCCTCACGTCCCAAAACGCTGTTAAGATCAAAGCCAATGCCTGACATCGAGAGAGGCACGACAACGTAAGGCAACTTTGGGAAGCAGGGTGCGAATGGCTGCGCCGATGGGGGCAACTGGCTATATGACCTCAGTTCACTATAGCGAACGGACTCCATTCCCTGAAGAAGGTACATCAGCGATGCAGTTGCCTTGTTCACCTCGTATAGGAATGAGTGCCACAAAGAAGCCATTTCCCGTTGTCTTGAAGCCATGTCGCCTCCTTTCAAAGCTGGCCTTGGGACCGTTTAGCAGGGGATCTTTCTAAAATCGCGGATTAGCGCAACCTAGTATTACAACGACAGTTCAAGGAGGGATAGCGGAGGATGCGTGAAGGTTGGCGCGGCGCTGGGCGTGGGAGCGACTGGCCCGTTCGTTGCTATCCTGCGTATTCTTCAGCCACCGCAGCAACTCAGCCGGCCCGAACCGTTCCCTGGGCAGCATCTCCCGCACCACCCGGTACACCCCCGTCTACACGGGGGCAGGCTCTGTGGCCGCGTGATCCGGGGCATCTTTTTCCCCCCAGGCCTGCTGCAGGCTCAGCAGGAAGGCTCCGCCCAACAGGCACAGGGCCACGTGATGATGCCAGCCCGCCCAGGTGCGGGTCTCGTACTCGTCCAGCCCCACGTCGCTCTTCTCTGTCTCGAACTCCGTTTCGATGCGCCACCGGGAGCCACCCACATAGGCCAGGGTCTCCAATGGAGTATCCTCTGGAGCGTTGGACAGGTAGTAGCGAGGCTCGCTGCCGTCCAGGTTCCGGCGCCAGATTACCCAGTGGATTTCGCCGGGCTTCCTTTTGCTGGTCGGCCGTAGCCGCTGGGCGCTGAACTGGTAAGTCCGGGGCCCTTGGCTTCCCTGGGCCACTGTGATCTCACGCCAGGCATCCTCGGGCAATGCGTTGCTCCGCTCCCCCATGGTGCGCCGCTGCCCACCCACCAGCCTGGGTTTGGGAGGGCCACCACGGCCCCGGTAGACCGGAGTGGTCCACTCGGGCTCCACCGGCCACACCATAAAGCCGGCAGGTACGTCCAGAACGTATTTCATCCCCAGGGCTGCCAGGCCTTGCCGCAAGGAGGGCGACATCCCGAAGGCGTCGTCGGCTGCGATCCACCCGGCCTTCAGATGGCCCAGGTCCACTGCCCGCTCCAGCATCTCCAACGCCAACTCCGTCTTGGAGCGGTAGCCCCGTCGCTCCTCCGGCACTCCCGCCGCCGCACACCGGTCCTGATCCGAGGTCCAGCTCTCCGGCAGATACAGGCGCTTGTCCACCAGCGCCCGGCCCTACGGGCTGACATAGGCCAGGAACATCCCCGCCTGGCAGTTTGCCACCTTGCCCAGTCTCCCGCAGTACTGCCGGGTCACTCCCGCCGACTTCCTCCCCTGCTTGGGAAAGTCGCTGCCGTCCAGTACCCACACAGCATCGGGGTGCCCCAGCAGAGGAGCCAGATATTCCTGCAGCCGCCCTATGACCGCGTCGTCGTCCCAGGGAGAGTCGGTGAGAAACCGCTGCATCCCACGGGCGGAGTCGGGGACCGCCTCAGACAGGTTCTCCGCGTTGCGCCGCTCCCCAGACTGCGCCAGCAGGGCCTGCAGATAATGGCCGCTGCGCTCCCGCGTCTCCCTCCGGCCAAACAGCCCAGCGAAGTAGGCGTGAAACTCCTGAAAGTCCTGATATACCTGCTCGAAAACCTCCGCTTCCACTTCCCTGCCTCACCCGATCAAGCTTCCCCAATTTTCCAGTTATCTTATCACCGCAACTGACGTTGTAATACTAGGGGACAAGGCACCTGTGAATCGCCGAGGTCATTAGTCCAGTGATCGCCACGGACATTAGTCCACCCTGGACTTGGGTGAGTTAGACTTTTATCAGGTTGTGGGCGCTGGGTCAACCACCTCCTTTGTCGCCCAGTAGTTTCCGGTGAGGCGACAGTTTCTCTCGGTAGCTGGCCCCCTCGATGACGACCTGGAAGCTGGCGTTGGCCAGCCGGTCCAGGGCGCTGTTCCCCAGTATGGGATCGTCGAAGAGGCTGAGCCATTCCTCGACGCTGCGGTTGCTGGTGATGATGAAGCTGGAGACCCGATGTCTGCCAATGATCAGCTCGTAGAGGTCGGCCGACTGCTGAGCGGTGAGCCGATGGAGACCCAGGTCATCCAGGATGAGCAGGTCCGGGGACAGAAAGGAACGGAAGATCCGGTCGACGGAGTTGTCGACCCGGGCCTGGGTCATGCTCCGGAAGAAGTCGTCGGCGTGGCAGAAGCGGACGGTGTGGCTGGCCCTGACGGCGGCGTAGCCCAGGGCCTGGGCCAGGAAGGTCTTGCCGACACCGGCGGGCCCCACCAGCAGGACGTGCTCATGCCTGGAGAGGAATTCCAGGGAGAAGACGGCGTCCAGGAGCCGGCGGTCCAATGTAATGGCGGCCGTCCAGTCGAAGTCCTCCAGCCGGCAGGTCTCCTCGAATCCCGCGTTGCGCAGCCGCAGTTCCAGGCGGCGGTCGGCGCGGCGGTTGACCTCGTCGGAGAGGATGATCTCCAGGAAAGAGGCGTAGTCCAGCTGGTCCCTGCGGGCCAGGGCGATGCGCTCGGGCAGGGTGGCGGCCATGGGGCCCAGCTGGAGCCGCTTGAGCAATGGCGTGAGTTCGGTGACGCGGGTCATGGTTGACCTCCTCCGGTAGACTCGGTTGGCTGATGGCGCTGGCCTTTCCCGTGGGCGAAGACCTCGCCTGGGCGGGCGAAGCGGCCCGCTGGCAATGGCTGGGGATGCTCGGGAGTCTCCTGCTGTTCCAGGGCCTGCAGCAGGATGCGTTCCACGCGACTCACGTCAATCAGGTCCACCTCCAGGGCCCTGCGGCAGGCGGCGTCCAGGCGCTCGGGAGTGTAGCGCTGGCCCAGGCGGATGAGCTTGTGGCCCTGCCGGATTCGGGACCAGGGCAGGGGGCCGTCGAAGAGTCGCTCGGCGAATTCGCCCACCGCGGGGCCCTGCTCGGCGGCGCTGCGCTTGATGCCGTCGGGCGCCCGCAGGGTGTATGCGCTCAGCTCGGCCGGATAGTCGGCAGTGTCGGTGGATCGGCCGCCCTTGGGCTGGCGAGAATGGACCTTGACCAGCTGGCCCCGGTGGAAGATGCGCACCAGCTTTACTCCCAGGCCGACCTCCACCTGCTGCCCCGGCGGGCACAGGGTGGAAGGCACGGAGTAAAGGGCGTACTGGCAGGCCACGTGATGGTCGGGGTGAACTTTGGCGGTGCGCCAGTGGGTGACCTCGTAAGGCGCGCCGTCCCAGGGAGCCAGAGCTCCTCGCTCCTCGTCCAGGAAGACCTGCAGGGGCTGACGGCGGGTGGTGCCGTGGATGCGCATTCCGGCAACGTCGCGGCACCAGCGGGCCGCTTCAGAACGGAGGTGGGCCAGATCCCTGAATTCCCCGCCCTTGAAGAACCGCTCCCGGGCGTACTGGACGCTGCGCTCCACCATGGGCTTGTCCTTGGGGTGACGCACCCGGGCCGGATCGGTGATGAATCCCCGGTGCTGGGAGTATTCCAGGAAGCCCCGGGTCAGGCGGGGGTGCAGGGCGTCCGCTCCGGCCACGGCGGCGGGGAAGTTGTCGATGACCAGATATTTGGGGATGCCGCCGAAGAAGGCCCAGGCCGCTTCCAGGCCGGCGACCACATCCTCCAGCTTCTGGCCGTAGGCGGGCCACACAAAGGTGTGCCTGGAGTAGGCCAGCACCACCAGCAGGGCCCACACTGCCTGCCTTTTGCCAGATTCTTGGTCCTGGATGAAGCCCAGGCGGCCGAAGTCCAGCTCGGCCACTTCCCCAGGGCCGTTCTGCTCCATCCGTACCGTTCTGAGGCTGCGCCGCCGCCAGTTCCGCCGTTGCAGGAAACGCCGCAGCGAGGTGTAGGACACATCACAGCCCCGCTGGGCCAGCAACTCCTGGATCCGGGTCACCTGCAGCCGGTCAACGGTGACCCACCGGTAGATCTGATCACCCCAGGGCTCCAGCAGGTCCTCGGCGGGGGCCACTGTCTGCCGCGGCCCCGACCGACTCAGGGCCACCAGCCGGCTCAGTTGCTCCTCGGTGGGGTTCGGCCCTTCCCGCTTTACCCCGGCCTCTACCGCCGCCGCCAGGTACTTCCGGATGGTATCTCTGGATAGCCCCGTCCCCGCCGCTATGTGTCGCTGGCTGTCCCCTTGTTGCCAGCGCCGGATGACTTCCATTACGTCCACTCGGGACACCTCCTTGTAGGCCATCTCCGCACCTCAAGTTCAAGTGCGGATATGATCCTCTGCTTGGTGCCCAGGGTGGACTAATGACCCTGGCGAAGTGGACTAATGTACTTGGCGATTTCTCGATTTACTGGACTATAGTTCCTGGCGATTTACAGCACCGCCATTCACGCTGTTGATTGCGGTGGACGATGCCACCGGTACTGTGGTCGACGCCCTCTACTGTGAGCAGGAAGACTCCCGCAACTACTTCTTGTTGTGCAATCCCTGATGGAGTGTTGTGGCAGACCCGTCGCCTTGTACCCCGACCGGCACAGGGTGTTCAGGCACATGCCCGGCTCCGGCCTCCCTGAGATGCCCACCCAGTTCAACCGGGCTATGGAGGAGCTGGGGCTCCAGATTATCTTCGGACTGTCGTCTCAAGGGAAGGGTCGCGTAGAGCGCGCGGCGGGAACTTTTCAGGACCTGCTGGTCATCGAACTCCGTATAGCAGAGGCGAGCGGCATCCAGGAAACCAACGGCGTGCTGAAGCAGTTTCTTCCGCGATTCAATCGGCGGTTTGGGGTTCCCCCGCTATACCCTGAGCGTGCATTCCGGCCGCTGGACCCGGAATTGTGCCTCGACCAGGTCCTGTGCTTCAAGCACCGAAGGAAAGTGGCCAGGGACTACACGGTGAGGTTCCAGCTGTTTACCCTTCAGTTACTGCCAGGTGCGGAACGCCCCAGCTATGCCGGGGCCGCTGCGGAAGTTCTCGAAAGCCTGGACGGCCGATTGCCAGTACGCGATGAAGGCAGAATCGTCCCTGTCCAGGAGGCGCAGCCCAGCCCGATATTCCTCCGAAACGGCCACGGACCCACTGACGCCGCTCCTGTCCCTTCTACTGGCGCCAACGGATAAGGCGAACGCTGGATCTGAACTCTCCAAACCCTGGACTCAAGGGCAGACGAGGATAAGGTTCAAGGGACAATTGCTGACAGCCCGGCCACAGCAGGCAAACCTAAAGTCGTCTCCCCGCGCAAGCCAACATTCCTCCAGAGGGAGCGGTGGAAAGCGATTCAGAAAGGCAGGCACAGGGGGATGTCGCTTAAAGCAATCGAGCGGGACTTGGGAATCCACAGATCCACAATCAAGAAGTATCTGGGATCTGAGAGTCTTCCAACGTGGCGAACCAAAGCCGAGCCCACGACGTCAATATCGGATACCATAGCAACCTGACCAAGTGACATTTATCCTGAACAGCGACACCACAATGGTCCACTTCACCTCCGCCATTGACAAGTCTCAATAAGGCCAGAATCTGGCCATCCCTCAACTACGCAAATCGCCAACTCATAGCGCTAATCCGTCGAGGCAGAGAGTTTCGCAATTCTCTCTTGTACGACAACGTGCCCGGCGGGGCCGGTCATGTCCGTGAGTTGCTGGAATACGGCGAGGAGTTGTTGGAACTGACTAAAGAAGTTCTGTTTGTAGACGTGGCCCATGACCAACGTTGCAGGTCGGCATGTCTCGATTGCCTGCTTTCGTTCGAGACGCAGGATGCGATGCACCAAGGCAATCTGAATCGACCTCTAGCCCTTTCCGTGTTATCCAATTTGCTCGATGGCAAAGAACCCGGAGCACATTCGACCCCGAACCCGGATGACAGTGCTGGCACTGAAATGGAACACCGACCAGCCGGCCCTGGACTCACTATAGAAGAGCGCCAGAATCGCGCCAGAGCCAACCGCGGCAAGAGCGGTCGCACTCGGCGTTAATACGAGAGGTCTGACTATTGATGCGAGAAGGAGATTGGGAAACTCAGAGGAACGTCCCTTTCCTGCAATTGAGTGCAGTCATCGCCTTTTTGCAGCCAATGAATCGCACCTAATCCTAGGGCAGCCAAAGGTCTTGTGCCGGATGGATTAGAGATCCTCAGAGAAGGCTTCAATCCATGAGGCGGTCAGCAGGCCTGTTCTTCGATTCCCCAAAGACGCTTGGCCGTTAGGTTCCGCATGTTGTTGGACCCATTCCGACCGGCCTTGAGAACTGAATTGTTTCCTGTTGATTGGAAGACAGAGAACTTGGTCGGGTCGCAGGCGAGATTGAAGAGGCCGACGCCGTATCTTCATAGTTTCCGACCAAGCGACTTGGTAGGATAATAGTGCCCCAGCCACATCTCGAAGATTGGTCCACGTACCATGCACTCAGGCCCACCAAAAGGGGCACCACCCACTCAAAGGTTTGTAATACAGTACCGCTTGGCCCACCGTAGTGGACTCGAACTCACTGATTTAACAACATTTTTCGGAACTAGGCTTGCACCGGTAGAGCCATAGTCTCGCTATACGTGCGGGACTTGGGGGGGACCCGTAGTTAACCACCTTCCGTGCCCTGAAAGCGAAGGAGCATGTTATGCTCCTCGACCCATGCCCAAGCAGTCGAGTCCTGCAGTGGACACCTGCAGCTTGGCGGAGGTGGTTCTTTGGATTGAGCCATTTGTCGCGCGACGCGGTCGCCGTCCGGACCAGGACCTGATGAGCCAGTGTATCCGGTTGAGCAGGTTCAGCTCATTTGTCATCAGCCCCGCATTGCTGACCAGTTAAGCCAGGTAGTAACCGGCAGGATACCATCTCAGCTGCACGCCCTGCAGCCGGTCCGTGAACATCATTGATACCAAGATACTGGCCATGGCGGCCACCTGCTGGGGGTTATACCCGCCCGTAACCAACGCTTCGGCGGCACCTTCCAGCACTCCCACGACGTCGGAAAGGGAGTACGGCGGGGCGTTTATTCCGAATAGTCCCCGCTCTTGCATTCTGCGATCGAATTCCGAGAGCAGGCCGATGCATAGGTCCTGCTCAGTTCCGCAGTAGGTGCAGTAAAGCGTGGCTGCGGGAGTGTCGAGAAAACAGGACCTACAGTTCATGGAGCAGCCTCCTGAAGACAGCGTCGCGGCCTTTCAAGACCTGTCTATTGGTTGAACAGTGGCCAGTGGCCAGTGGAGGGCGGGGATGGGCGCAGGCTGTGGAGGAGACGAGGATACACAGCAATGAAACGCCAGGTGAAAGCTTCATAGTGGGAACCCCCTGCAAAGTAGGATGGGAAAAGGGGACTTGTCACAGACCCAAAGCCCATACGTGCGCCTTACAGGGGGCACGAGGGCCCCTGCTTCCATCGCTAGAGCACGTATGTTCCGCGCAAACCGTTGCACGAAAACCTGGGTCTGTGACGAGTCCCATACTACCAGTATCGAGGGACCCGTTAAAGAGATTTCGCCTGCTTTCAGACTTTCCGGCAAAAGATATTGTGGGGGAGTCAATAACGGAGGGAGCCCGCAGAAGCTTGCAGAGGCCGGCGCATTGCCTCACCATAAATGAGCCTCAAGCAAAGCCGCTGCCTCGTCTAAAATGTTACCGAAAAACTGAGGCTATAACGTGGCGGGAGGCTTGAACAGGATGGCAAAACGGGAGTTGCTGGCATCAATACAAGGGCGCTACCCAGGCTCTTCGAAGAGGGACAACAAGGGCCGGATCCTCGACAAGTTCATTGCCACAGCGTGCCATCGCCGGAAGCAAAGCATTCGTCTGCAGGGGCCATTAGGTTGTCAATTTTCAAGTTGTTTAGGCCGGCGTTTTCTCGAACATTAGTCCCCGCTGGGCACTAGTGGGCTAGATTATTATCGGGCTGCCTCAGTTGAGTCAATCACCTCCCCGGTCGCCGAGCAGCTTCCGGTGTGGCGACAGTTTCTCACGGTAGCTAGCCCCTTCGATGACGACCTGGTAGCTGGCATTGGCCAGGCGGCCCAAAGCGCTGTTACCAAGAATGGGGTCGTCGAACAGGCTGAGCCGTCACCCGGTGGAGGACCAAGTCGTCCAGAATCAGCAGGTCCGGGGAGAGAATGGACCTGAAGGTTCGGTCAACGGAGTGGCCGACCCGGGCCTAGGCCATGGCCCTTAAGAAGTCGGCGGCGTGGAGAAAGCGGACTGTGTGTCCTGCCCGGGCAGCGTCGTAGCTCAGGGCCTGGGCGAGAAAGGCTTGCCCACACCGGCGGGGCTGCGATAAAGCGGAAAGTATGAGTATCAATTCAGCCAAACGTCGGCCTTTTTCTAACAACGAGATTCGTCGGCACATAGCGTTAATCTGTCAAGGCAGAGAGTTTCGCAATTTTCTCACTTCCACGGAGTGAGAAGTTGAACGGCCCCACGAGCTAATCTTGGGGACTATTACTCACTGTAGAGATGGGTCATCGGAGAGCACAAGAGGTAACTCTCAGTGGTTTCAGGATCCTGGTACCTCATCCGGGACGTGCCAGTCGTGCTGCTTTGCGTTCTTGCCAACGTTTTTGGGCCCTGAGTCGGGCAGCCTCTTTTCGTTCTGGTTTCTGGGCCCTGACCCGTTCGTATTCTCTGCGGGCTTCAATACGCTCTTCGGGCGTGAGCTTAGGGCGCCTTGGTTTGCCTTCGGTGCCTCGGTTCCTGCTCTGATTTTGCTTGTCGCGGCAGGCCTCGCAACGGGCCTGGCCGGGAATGGCCGGGTTGGGGCAGGTTTTGCATAGGCCGGCTGCCTTTCTTTCGTCGCGGACTTTCTTTGCTTGGAGACGATGGAATTCCTTTCGTTCAACCGTCTGGTTCCTTAGTTTGTCGTATTTGCGGCGAAGATCCTTTCGTTCCTCCGGGGTGTGGGTCGGTGTTCTGGGTTTTCTAGCCTGTGGCTTCTTGGGCTTCGGTTTAGAGACCTTCTTGGGCTTGGGCTTCGATTCTGGTTTAGTTAGCTTAAAGGTGTGGTGGAAAGTAATTCTTTTAGAACATGATGGGGGGCCGGGGGTGAGGGCCCCCCACCAAACCATGTCATCCTGAGCGAAGCCGAAGGATCTAAAATCCATGCCACAACCCATGCCCAGCCAACCGCAACCAACATCAAACCCGAAGTTCCCCCCTCTC
>MPMM01000018.1 GCA_002238505.1 SAR202 cluster bacterium bin22
AGTACACCCACAGCCCCGGAACCGCCGCTCACCGCCTCCCGGGCCAAGCCATTTAAGGCCGAGCAGGCTGGTCCACGATCTTCCAGAATACCCTTACTTCGGACGTCACCCTCAAGGTCCCAGGTCCATCCGTGACCGGTGGCAATGGCCACATGCTCCGGTAGGGTATCACACCGACCAAGGCCAAATGCCCCAGGCCGACCTGCCGGTCTGCGCCTGGGGAACCGGTGGCGGCACGCTGGGCACGCATGAGGAGGTCTGCGGATGCCGGGCGAAAGTCCGAAAGCGAAAGCCAGAGAGTGGAATCGTTGTGTTATAAGTTTGAGGTGGAAGGCTGGCGCAAGCGTTGCGCCGGGTATGAAAGCCGCAAGTTTTACAGGTCGGATTATGTACATCCATATCTGGGTTGCAGACAGCGCTGCCCCAGCCATCGGAACGCCAGGGCAGCTATTCCCACAGGATGGTCGTCGCATCCCGTGTGTTCCCCGGATTACAGCCCCAAAACGCTCTTCTCTTACAGACCTCATGCAGGTCTGTTTCCGCGCGTCCGGCTCAAACTCCGTTCAGGAGCTCCCTTACGAAGTCCTCCCTGCCGGCGTCTCCAGGAGGCAAGGCGTGCCCGAAAAAGGATAGGGCCCCGCTGAGACACCGCCCTCAGCGGGGCCAGAGAGCCAAGAACATACCCACTACTACGAAAGGTTCTGTTCTACCCGACGACAGGAGCCGCCAAGTGCCCCAATTATACCACCCGGCGCTCCTGTCCAGAACCATTTCGACAGGAGATTTCCATGACTCTTCATCATCAGTCCCAGCTGGCCGATGCTGCCAATGCCGGCGACGGGTTCGCGCGCGGCAACTTGCAGGGCGATGTACAGATCCCCAAGTCCCCCATACGCGACCACCTGGTCATGGACTGGGAGGCCAACTGTGAGCCCCGGCTCACCCCCACCCACGACACAGTCGGTCAGGCCCTCGCGTCCTTTTTCACCCGGGATGGAGGCGACGTCTACCTTACCCACGACATGATTGCGAAGGTCTGCCGGTTGTCCCGTACGACAGTCTGCAAGGCCATGAATGACCTGGAAAGAGTGGGCCGGTTCAGTAAGAGAAATCTCTCCACCGTCGAGGGCAACCGCGGAGACTTATACCGGCTCGCCGGTGAAGCAACGGGGTGGATCCCACCCGACCTCGGCGTCCCCGGCAGGGTCACGGCCAGCGACTTCATCCGGATCCGCCGCATCCAGGAACTGGAGAGCGCCCTGCGCCACTACGTTAACCGGTACGGCGCTGACAACGATTTGCCCGACACCGTATTAACAACAGTAACTAACTTGTCTGATGACCCTGAAGAAATCAGGAGATCTGAGCAGTTCAGGATAATTGACCTGGGGAATGTGGCTCCTACTACGCTGTTAAGTCCCACGGTTAACAGCGACCTTGCGACGCGCCCCCAAACTCCCGCCACCGAGAGCCAGCTCAATCTGATCCTCATGCACCAGGAGCGAACCGGGCTGGAGGATAACGACATCCTTGCCTCGTGGCCCCACATCGACCGGTACACCGGCGTGCCGGTGGGCCTTGATCCGTCCATGATGAGCACGCTGCAGGCGAATCGCCTGATCCAGTGGCTTAAGCGTCAGGCCGACGCGCAGGTGGAGCTTCCGCCCCAGCCGCAATACGGGGAAAGGGTGTGCACCTGCCCGGATCCGGACCAGGCAGCCTCCCCTCCGGCGGAGGTTGATGAAGCCGCAGCCCAGGCTTGGCGGGCCACCCTGGAGCAACTGGAGCTGAAATTGCCCAGATCCACCTTTGACACCTGGCTGAAGGAAACGAAAGGGCTGGCCTTTGAAGGCATGGAACTGTTGGTGCAGGTCCCGAGCGTCTTTACCGTTGCCTGGTTGGAACAGCGGATGTACCAGAGCATCCTGCGGGCCCTGCGCCAGTCCTCGGGGCAGTTGCTGGACGTCCGGTTCGAGGCTTACTCCGAAAGGGGGGTTTGCGAGCTTCATCCGGAGGGTCGCCCTGAATCCTGGAGTTCCCACTGGGGGCCACACGAACAGGGGTACGGGAAAGTTGACTATGGATGAAACAACAGGCGGACATTCGTCCTCCCGACTGACGGAAAACCGAGGGAGACAGGAGACCAGGGCAGGCCCTCCGGAGGGACCATCCACCCCCAACCCCCGGGCCCGGGAAGGATGCTGCAAGCAGCCCCCCTGATTATGGGTTGGTGTCGCAACAGGGCCGGGACTCCTCCAGGGATGGTCCCAGGGATGGTCCCAGGGACGCCGGTTCAGGGGGGAGGCTGGATAAGGAAAGGCTCCAACACGCCCAGGGACGTCCGGCGCCGGTGGAGACTGCCAGGGTTGCATGACCGGCTTCAGAGACGGCCGCCTGGACGTGCCGACCGGTTGTGCCGGGGGAGGAGACCTCCGGGCAGCTCAACCCCCGGGACGGCAATTGCCACTGGTGGCCGGGTTGCCAGTCCGGATACTGCGAGGGTTAAACTGGACAGGACCCTGATGTTGAACACCTGATGTTCTCATTTTGGAGGCGGCGGAGTGAGCGACAAGATCGAACAGGGCAAACAGAGCAAACACCGCGACCGTGGCGGGTGGGCCGCGGCCAGGAAGCGATCCTACCCGCTGCTGGAGGCTGGCCACGCCTTCCGGAGGGCCGCCCAGGCGGCCAGGAAGAGCGGGGAGCCTGTCCTGGCGACGGAGGCAGGGAAGGAAGCAGCCACCGCCCTGCTACAGGCGGCGGTGCAGTGGCGAAACGAAGCCCAGCAGTACGCCACCGATCACGGGCAGCCGCCCATGGACCGGCCTGTGCAGGGCCCCTGGCGCATGGAGGGTGCCGAGGCCGAGGACCATGCCAGGGTGCGGTTCCTGCGCGCGGCCCACAACTACGTCTGGGCGAAGGCCCTGGGCTGGGACGTCAAGGCCAGCGGTGGCCGGCTGCTGAACGCGGCTCTGCGTCTGCCAGCACCTCAGAAACAGAAGAAGGGTAAACCGGAGGCGGCCTGAGATGGCCTGAGGCGGGAGCCGTGGGCTCACCTGAACCGGAAGGCTTCAGGGCGGATTTGGCCGCAGTCCGCGGCGGTCCGTTTGAGTGTGGGCAGGGAATGCCAATTCGATGCCAATTCAAGGGAGGTCCACCATGCCGACAACCTCGGTCATGGACACCCCGGTCCCGCCGGTGGGGCTCGTCGCCTGGTGCAACACCTGCCGGCGTTACGTTTCCGGTGGCGCCGCCGGCCAGCGCTGCCCCACCGGTGATCCGGTCTGTTACTCGATACTGGTGAACCGTCGCGCCATGTTCTGCCC
Organism: SAR202 cluster bacterium bin22; assembly: GCA_002238505.1. Lineage (GTDB taxonomy): Bacteria > Chloroflexota > Dehalococcoidia > Lucifugimonadales > UBA3495 > Bin22. Next base: position 3,327 of record MPMM01000018.1, read on the forward strand.
CCTGGGCGGTTGCCGGGAGAAGGACCTGGTTGTCCTGGCGCCGGCGTCTCAGTCGGCAAGGGACGTCTGGCGGATCCACCTGATGGCAGAGCATGACGTTCAGGCTTTACAGAAAGGGGGCAGTGTGGTGGCAGTGCGCCCCGGTTATGAGGAATGAGGGGATAAAGTGGTAAATCTTCACCGACATTTCAGTGAGGTGGATCCCCAGGGCCCGACCTGCTCCTGCAAAAGTCTCCGCAGGTGGTTTGGGTTTGGGTCATCGACGACAAGGCCAGGTTTCTCTGCGCTCCATGCGAGAGGGCGCAGGTGGAGGAAATCAGGGCCACCGGGGGCAGGTAGTCAGAATCGGCCATTGCGGAAAGGCTGAGTGATATGAGAACGAAGTATGTACAACCTGCCGCTGAATACGTTGAGGCGGCAGCTGCCACAAACGCGGTCTGCTGCAATTACCAGGGCGGCGTAGCGGACCAGGTGGTACCGCTCCTCGAAGTCGGCGAAGTCGCCGTCCTCGCCCAGGACGTTGAGGTGGGTGAGTTATTTGGTCAGGAGCTACTCTCCGCAGGGGGTCATGGCGCCTCCCGGCTTTAACGACCTCTGCCAGTCGGGATAGGGACTTCCACGACTTCTCCGGCGTGGACGGTGTAGAGCGCATCGCGGATCTCCACGGTGCATAGTCGGACGAAGGGCCACCGGGGGTTCATCAAGACTACTATGCCAATGGTCCTTCCAGTAAGGTTCTGCTGGTAGCGCATACTTTGGTCCGTGGTAATCAGGACCTCGTAGCCATTTTCCTCGGCCCTGTCCAGCAGGTCTCCGTTCCTGAGATTCGCCCAGCCCATCCTGGCGGCGGTGTGGATTATGTGGTCTCCCAGGTGCCGGCGCAGCGGGGCCGGGGTGCCGTTGTCAAACAGCAGCTTCATGTTTCAGGTCCTGGAGCAGGTTGGCTTCCAGGTGCTTGAGCACAGCCCGGACCTGCCAGTCCTCTACTCCCTCGAACCAGTCGAGGAACTCCTCGATGGTGGCGCCCGCCTCCAGGTTGGCGAACAGGTGTGAGAGGGGCACCCTGGTATTGGTGAAGACCCAGGCGCCGCTGACTTTGCCGGGGACCTGTTCCACCGCGGGGCAGTTTTCCCAGGTAAACATCTGATTGTCTCCTTGAACCTTCTGTTGAGCCTGGTCTCTACTGACATTTTCCTCTTCTGGAGGGGCCTGGTCAAAGGGTAGAATGGGAGGGTCTCACGTGTCCCTTAATTCCCATTTTGGTCCTTGTTGAAGGTTGTGAATTTCAGGTTCCTGAATGGAGCCTCGGCACCTGGTGCCGGGGTTGGCCTTATTTTGCCGTGAGGAAGATATTTAGCTTGCAGCGGCCGTACCTGTGTTCCGGCAGCTGTTTAAGCCCTTGCCGCAACGGGTATGAGTTCGCCGTTGACCGGGTCTACGGCCATCAGCGCCTGTTCCAGGGTGATTACTCCCAGGAGGCTGGGCTCGCCTTCGTCAGCGAAGCTCACGGTGGTGATGAACTCCTTTCCGGCCAGTCTGATGGCAGCGTCTCCTACGTCCAGCGGCTTTATGCCGCCGTCGGCGAGCTTGGAGCGTTCGACCCGGGTGACCGGTACGCCCAGTGCTTCGAGCATCTGGCGAGGTACGGCTGTGTAGGTGCAGCCGGTGTCCACCTCGACTTCCAGTGGCTGGAATGTTTGGGGTTCATGGTGGTGGGCCACTTGGATAGTGGCCAGGACAGTTCCCATGGGTGTCTCCTCTGTTTGGCTTCAGTTTCCTTTTACGGTGATATTCTCCGTGGCTTTAAGGTTCTGGTCAACGTTGGCCTGTGGTGCGTCTTCAGTGAAGGTGCAGCCTTCGCCTCCTCGCCATTCGCTGCACGCCCAGAATCGGCTTCCGGTTCGTGAACTCTCCCTTATTGTCAGGATTCCCAGCCCGCATGATGGGCAGGTTCGCTCTCTGTGTTGGCAATCGTTATTGGTGCATCTTGTCGTGCTCTCTGCTTTGACTGGGTTTGCTTCGGATACTGCGTAGCCGTTTTTGCAGACGGTACATCTTGGTGCCAGGTGCCGGCATCCTGGGTAGTTGGTACAGCGCAGGTGTTGGCCGGTCTGTGAGCGTACCAAGTGGCCTTTCTTGCAGGCTGGGCAACCTGGGCTTAGCTGTCCTAATTCACGAACTTCGGGTGCTAGTTGGAGGAGCTCTCTGATGAATGGTGAAGGTCGGTTAGGGTCTGCTACTAAGTATGTAGCCTTTTTGCCCCTGGTCATGCCCACGTAGAACAGGCGCCTTTCTTCGGCGTTAGGATATGGGGCGTCGTCAATAGGGGGAGCCACGAGGTCGAGCAATGGGTCGTCTTCGCGGAGGCAGGGGAATCCGTAGATGTCATCTGCCAGGTCGAGGACTACGACGTAGTCGGCCTCTCGTCCCTTGGCACCGTGTACTGTCGAGAAGTTCTTTTGTGCCCAGGCTGGCAGGTTGTCCCTGCTTAGTCGGAAGCGTCCCAGGATTAGCGTGCTGTCACTGGGGTTGCAAGATGCTTTGATTTGGTCGAGGGCTGTATTGGCGCCCTGACGTTGGTTGGCGTCTGCGATTACTATCAGACTGCTTTTGCCTTGTTCGTTTGCGGTCTTGAATTCTCGTCGGGTTTGGTCCGGGTTTTGTTGGATAAAAAGCGCTGAAGGGCGGGCTATGTCGTCGCCGAAGCGGAATGTTTGGGTAAGTGCTAGTTTTTTGGTGAATCCCAGGTATTCCTGCACTTCGTTGAATAGCCTCACCTGGCTGCCAGTGAAGCGGTAGATGGACTGCCAATCGTCTCCGACCAGGAAGTAGGCCATGCCCTCGCTTTGGAGGGCTTTTGCCAGTGCCATTCTGCCTGGGGAGATGTCCTGGAACTCATCTATGAGTACGTGGGTATATTGGTGTTGCCATTGTCCTCGGGTGATGATGCTGGTGGCTTGGTTGATCATGTCGTGAAAGTCTATGGCGTTCTCCGCTTCGAGTTGGGCGTCGTACTTTTCTCTGGCGCAACGCCAGATCTTGAGGAACTCGTTTGCGCGGCGTGGGTCCTGGGATGATGTCGCCCGGTAGTCTATTTGGGCTTGGCTGATGTTGCTTGACTTGGCGTGATTGAGGAAGTGGGTGAGAAGGTCTGCGAGCCTGCTGATTTGTAAGCCGTTGAGCTCTTTGATGAGGTCCTGCACTGGGACAGTCCGGCGTTTTACGTTGTGCTGGTCCAGCTTCTCTGCAAGGTGTTCGAGCAGCTTTCCTTCCTTGTGTTCCCAACTATAGGTTTCGACCAGGACTGTCTTGTTTTGGCTATGTTGACTGCGTTTCCATATCGCTCCCTGTTCGTATCCTACCCATCCAGGCGGCGCGTGCCCTTCTTCGTCGAGCGCGAAGTGCTCAATGTAGATGCCGTAGTCGGTCAGGTAGAAATCAGGTTGGTACTGGCGGTACTGGTTGGAGGCGGTTCGTATCTCGTACTGCTTTTCGTATTCGTATGCGACGTCGTTAGCGGCGAGCCAGTTGGCGATTGTGAGTTCCTCGAAGCTTTTGACGAGATCGCCTTTGAGTGTTCGCAGCTCGCTGTTTTTTATGTAGTGCTGGTAGTCAGCTTCGGTTTCCATTGTGTCATCAAACGGGCTTTTGTACTGGCTTGGCATGTTTACCAAGAAGTTCAGAATTGCCCGGGCCAGTTGGTCGTCCTGGGTCATCTCACGTATGAAGGATTCCATGGTGCTGCGGATCCGGAATGTGTCGTTGGCCATGTTTGAGACCGTGGGCATCTCCGTGGTTTGGCCTATGACCTTTCTTCCGAAGCTATGGAACGTTGCGACGTCTATTCCCTGCAACTTGGTGGGAAGGGTGTCCCTTATGTCCTTGGCTGCATTGTTGTTGTAGGCCAGTACGAGGATGTGTTCCGGTTTGACTTTTTGGTCAGTAACCAGGTGAGCCAGCTTGCCGGTGATAACGGTGGTTTTTCCGGTCCCAGCGCCTGCTGCTACCAGGGTTACGTCCTCGTCAGTCGCAGCAGCTTGGGCTTGCTCTTGCGTCAATTCCCTGTAGCCGAGTTTGACTCCTGCTCTGGCGGCTTTTTTCGCCTGGGCATCGACGTACTTCTGGTTGGCTTGGCTGCGATTCGTTTCTTTTGCGACTATTATTTCTGCGGCTTTTATGTCGTCTAGGAGTTTCTTCCCGCTTTGGCTAAGGTTTGGAGCCAGGTCTGGTGTGCAGCGAGACGTGAGTGCGGTGATTTGATTTGCCGCCTTGATAGCCTGAGATTTTCTTAGGTAGCTGTTTTTGGGGATTAGTGCAGGTAATTGGGGGTGTAGGGCCTTGATGTCTGATTCCAGTTTGCGGACCTGTTCCTGCAGGGAAGCTTGGCGTTTTCGGTGTTCAGTCTCTTGGTAATGTTTTACCCCTTGGGTAATTGCGGAGTGAAGCTCTCTGACGGGTTGCTCTTTGAACCCGGATAATTCTATTTTGGTGCCGTTGTTCAGGGTAATGATGATTGCGTGATGCAGGAGGCGCAGGTCTAGGTCGACACTGCCGATTTCGCTGTTGGCAAGTGATTTAACGCTTCCGCCGGTGATGCGTAAGGTGGTCCCATCGTACCGGGCTTTGGTGGGCTGACCCGGATTGAAGACCTTGTACAGGCCTTGGGCTTCTGCTGACACTATTCGGGTTGGAGATGCCATGTCGTCCTGGTTCGCTCGCATCTGGGCGTGGTTTTTTGGGGTGGGTGAGCTGGCGTCTGGCGTCTGTCCATGTTCTGGAGCAACTTTAACAGGTTGGTGCCGGATGTGTTGCAACGCGGCAAGTGGTGTCGTTACTTTCCCTTGAGGTAAATGTTGAGCTTGCAGCGGCCGCACCTGGCCAGCCGTTGTCCTGGCTGAGGGTTGCCGCCGCCGGCTACCTTGAAGCCGCAGGCGGGACATTCGGCGGTCCAGTGAAACTTGAGCTGGCTTTTCCTGACACTGGCCTCCTTGCCGGCGTTGGCGGGCGGTGCGGTATTTTTCGCAGGCGATGCTTTGGCCGGTGGCGATTCGGGAGCGGGTTCTGCCGCCGCCCTTTCCAGAGCCTCGCGGTCTGACTTGCTGAGCCTGTCTGCGGGCCTGGAGCGGCCCAGGAGCGACTTTCTGTTGGTCATTGGTCCTCTCCGTCGGTCATTTGCTCGCTGGAGCTAATTCCTGGTCGTCTGCAGCCGGTTAAAGACCTGGGCTGCTTCGAGGACTTCGTTGTACCGCTACGCTGCAGCCTCCTGCAGGGTGGCCTGCGGGCCGGGGCTCTGGGCGCGTAGCAGACAACCTTTGCATCAGGTATCCCCTTCTTCGCGGCGGCGTACTCGCAGCTGGTTCGGCGTAACCACGATCAGGTCTCTTCGGCTCATTGCCTCTGTGTGAAGCTGAATAATTTCTTGCATTGCAGCGACCTTATCCTCGACTGTCATCTCCACGAACCGGATGATACAGGGGTGGGGCAGTCTTCTTATGAACACCGGTTCTCCGAAATCCTTGTCTTCAGTAATCAGGATGCGTTCTTCCTCCAACGCCCAGGCCAGGAATTCAGCGTCTGGAGTCCGCGGACCTCTGTCGACAGCCGAAACGACGTCGTGCCCCTGACTTGCCAGCATTGATCGTAGAGCCCGGGAGAAAGCACATACGTCAATTAGAAACCGCATCTTCGCCTATCGGACCTGGATTCGCTCGTGCACCTGTTCACCGGCCACCGAGCGGTGGGCAAATACCTGGCAGGCTTGAATGTCCTCGGGTTCCAGGAACGGGTATTCCCGAAGGATGGTCTCGGCAGTTTCCCCAGCAGCCAGCATTCCCAAGACATGCTCGACGGCGATTCGCATGTCCCGGATTATTGGCTTGCCACCGAAAACGTCTGAGCGGGAGGTGATGCGTTTTAACAGTTCCTGGTTGTTGGACATTGTGTTCCTCCGAAGGAATCTGACGATGAATCTCTGGACTTGTCCATCCGTTGGAGTGCGTCTCGCCTGGGTTCTTGTTCTGTGTAAGAATGCGCCCTCCGCAGCGGGCCACAAGGAACTTTATCCCTCGATGTCCGACACAACGAATAGCTAGTCGCCGGCAATGACGGTGTGGGCGTAGGCGATGCAGGCTGCGAGGTCTTTGGGTTCCAAGGGTAGTCATCCAAGAGTTCCTCCTGAGTGGCGCCGAGGACCAGCTCCAGCGGCATTAGCTCGATTATAATTCTTGCATTGCCCCAGAGGTCTCTCATGGTTTCTTCAACAATATCTCCCCAGGCAGCGCATCCCTGCAGGGCCGGTATTTCAGCACAGTCCATCAAGCCACGGACCCCGGAGGATTCGCGGAGCGTGTGCTCCGCCTGGTAAATCTCTATCTCTCGCTCCGCGGCCCTAGCGCCGATTCCGGTCTGTGGGTCCGACTCCGCCGCCGCGGTCTGGGCTTCCAGCGCCATGCTTCCGGTAGCAACTGTGTTGCCGACAGCTGCTGGCGCTGGACCTACATATGGGATCCTCGCACTTCCAGCAGGGTTCTAGGTGGTCTTCGTTTTCGTGAACCGTGTGGCAATGGACGCAGGTGCGCCTGGCCAGCCTGATCCTCTGGGCGTCCGCTTCTCTTTGCTGCAGGTCTTGCTGCAGGTGTTCCAGGCCGTAAGTCTGGAAATGCTTGACGGCCGCTCCCAGGAAGTCCCATCCCGTCTCATGAAGTAAGGACCAGTTGTCCTTGACCAAGGCCTTCACCTGTTCTTCTTCCGCGGTCCGCTGTTGGCTGGTGAAACCTGGTGTGAGACCCGGAGAAATGGAATAAGAACTGAAATTCAGAGAGAGGTTATTAATATCTTCTCTCTCTCCTCTTTCAGTTCCTTTATGTTTACCCGGTGTGACACCCGGTTTAAACCCGGTGTGACACCCGGTTTGGTCTTCGTAACCGGGTGTCACACCGGGTTTGGTTTGGTCGGAGGATGGATGTAACCGGGTGTGACACCCGGTTACGTCTTCCTGTAATCTGGTGTGAGACCCGGTTTGGTTTTGGGCAAACCGGGTCTCAGGCCCGGTTACGTTCATGTTGAGGGTGACTCTCTGGACTCTGTTCCGGCGTCCCTGGTCGACCAGGATGCCGAGTTTGATGAGCTTCTTGCGGCCGTCCCGGATGAAGTCCTCGTTATAGCCCAGCTCGTGCGCCATGGTGGCTGCACTCTTCCAGCATCCTCGGGGTGTGCCGGCGTCATGGGTGTAGGCTTGGAGGATGGCCCGTTCTCCACCAGAGAGGTTGAAGTTTATTCCGACGGCGGTGGCCCACTGGCGCCTGGCCACTGGCCCTGGGTATTCGGAGTAGTCGGGTTCCGTCCCCTGCAGGACTTCGGTGTGAGGCAGCTGGCCGTCCCACTCGCCGGTGTCAGGTGAGTAGTGGCCTTGGGGCGGTCTGCGCTGGATTACTGGGCGATTTTCGCCCTCGAGGGGGATTGAATCAGATGTAGCCCGGTGGTAATCTGTACCCATGGGTCCAGTTCCTCTGCGCTGAGTTTGCCGCTCGCTCGGGGGACTTTTAGCTAGGCGACCGATGGCCTAAATCGGTCGCCTTCTCATTTTATCTCATGTACCTGCCAGTGCCGTTTCTTGGATTATGCTCGGGCATGTTTCCTCGCCCCTGCAGATCAAAACAATAACCTTGTCGGAGTCTCCTCCGGCTGCTTTATAAGCGTGCCGGCGGCAAGTTATTTTGCTGGCGTACGCCCCTGGCATCGCCTCGAAGGCTACCTGCGCTCCGTTGATTCGAAGAATCCAAGCATGAAAATGTTTGGTTACCTCTTCCATTGGGCCCCTCCTGTCCTTGGTTGATCTTCAATTAACAGGATGAAACAATAGTACCATATGCTGTCGCGCCGGGGCAATGTTATGTAATTCCAATTACCAGGTGTGTTCCTTGGTGGGTGCTGATCTGAAGGGATCCCATCAGGACAGACTGGAGGTAAACCGCCAAGTAGGGGAGATTGCCCGGCCTGGAACGGGACCCTGGCTGGGTGGCGTGGGCATGGTTTTTATCCCGAATACACCGAAGGAGTGGTAGTTGCAATCAGCACCACCTGCTACGCAGTGTTCCACATCAACCGACTCAACAGACTGGACACCTCGGAGAATAATAGAGACTGGGAAGCTCATCCCTCTGTGCACTATTGAATCATTTGCTCATATCATCATTTGATTGCTTGACCTTGGCCGCGTTCGGAGGGTACGCCACCTTCGCCTCCATGGCCGCGGCCCTTCCTGTTCCCACCGGAATCACGAAAACTCGCACATCCTGCCTCTGGATTGGAGGCTCCATTTATTGTATCATTTGCTCAGGTAATCATCTAATTACTTGATCTTCTGATCTTGATAACACCGAACTGGAGCGGCACCATGCCCGTTGTCGCGATCGTGAACCAGAAGGGAGGCGTCGGCAAGACTACGCTGGCCACCAACCTCGCCTGGACCCTGGCACAGACCGGATCCGTCCTGCTCCTCGACGCTGATCCCCAGGGCAGCGCCCGCGACTGGGGCCATTTCAACACCGCCGGTCCCGAGCAACTGTCCGTCCAGGGCACCGGCCGTGATCCGCTGGTCGAGCAGGTACGCAGACTGTCAAGCCGTTACGACTGGGTGATCGTAGATGGACCTCCCGGCATCAGCAACGTTAGCGCCGACGCTGTGCGCGTGGCGGACGCCGTCCTAATACCTGCCAAGGCCAGCGCTTTCGACGTGTGGGCCGCCACCGATATCGTCGAGGCCATAAAGGCCCGCCAGAAGTCCAGCAGGGGCATCCCGAAGGCCGCATTTGTCATCACCATGGCCAAGCCTCGCACCCGCCTCGGACGGCAGATCGACGCCGCCCTGGCCGAGTTGGGCCTCCCAGTGCTGCAGAGTAGAACCACCGATCGGGTGGCGTACACGCAGGCTGGCAACGACGGCACGTCGGTGTTGGCCGGCCCCGACCGCACCGCACGCGATGAGATCCTCGCCATACGAGACGAACTGGAGCAGTTGATTCCATGAGCATCAATAGCAGACCACAGCGCGACGACCAGCAGGACCGGAGTGCCTTCTTGGAACGCGCCACCGAGCAGGACACCGCCAAGCTCCAGTGCTGGATTCCCGCCGACCTGCACCAGTGGCTGAAGTTTAAAGCCGTCGATGGCCACACCAACATGACCGCATTGGTTGTTGAGGCTCTTGAGAACTTCCGCCATGGACACAACTCTTGAACCACCGGTTCAATAAGATCCTGCGACGATGGATATCATGTGCTCATTTAATTATGTGATGATTTGATTAGTTGATTATTGCCCGACTCCCTTCACACACCGGTTTAGGGGGCGATTCCGGTAGGGGGCAGGATCGTACGCTAAGGAGAAAGGGTCGCAATTCAGTGTGCGATAGACGGTCGGCTCTGAGGCGGAGAAGAGTTCGGCGAGGTCGCTGATGGAGTACCCGCCGGTGACATGCATGCGGCATAGCCCCGCTGTTGTTGGTCGGACAGTTTGGGTTGCTTGCCGCACAATTTGCCCTTATCGCGGATGTTGGCCATGACCTCGCGGGTGCGCATGCGGATGAGATCTGCCTCGAACTCGGCGAAGGTGGCAAGGATATTGAATAACTTCTTGCCCATGGGATCGTCCGGGTCGTAGAGGGTCCGGCCGAGGGCCAGTTTCACGCCCCGTTCCCGAAGCAGGTCCGCGATGGCGCGGGCATCGGGAACAGACCTGGCCAGGCGGTCGAGTTTCGGCACGACCAGAGTGTCGCCCCGGCGTACGGCGGCGATGGCCTGGTCGAGGCGGGGCCGCGCCCGGTTGGTGCCGGTGAGGCCATGATCGGTGTAGATGCGATCCTCGGCGACACCAAGCTCCAGGAAGGCCTGATGCTGGGCAGTCAGATCCTGTTGGTGAGTGGAACAGCGCGCGCATCCGATGAGCGTTGGCGTCATGGGTAGAAGTGTACGGAACGGGTTCCGCTTTCGCAATTGTTGCCGTACCATTCATATGAGACGGTTCTGGCCAGGGTTTGGCGGTGGCCGGGGCGACGGGCTGGGCTGCCCGCTGGACGTACCCCTTACGGACAGCGCTGCGCCTGCCGGTGTGAACGGATAACGGAGAGATGGAACATGCCGAGACGAAGCATCTGGAGCGCGCGCCAGTGTGCGGCCATGTTCGACCTGCCCTCGGACGAAGCCGTCCTGCTGCGCCATTACACGCTGTCCGACGACGACATCGAGCAGATCCGGGTGCGGCGTGGGGGGCACAACCGGCTGGGATTCGCGCTCCAACTCTGCGCCTTTCGATATCCGGGGCGTATTCTGGCGGAGGGCGAGGCCATTCCCCTGAACGTCCTTCGCTTCATTGCCGCGCATCTGGGCATGCGCGTCGAAGACCTGGATGGATATGCAATACGGGAGGAGACACGACGGGAACACCTGGCCGAGCTCCGGCGCATCTACGGCTACCGGATGTTCACGGGGCATTGCGCCCGCGACTTGAAGACCTGACTGGAGAACCAGGCGGAAGCGGCGCGCTCGAATGAGGAGCCTGGCGCGGCGGTTCTTGGAGGAGTGCCGGCGTCGTCAGGTGATCCTGCCGGGTTCATCGGTGCTGGAGCGTCTCTGTGCGGACGCACTCGTTGCCGCTGAGCGCCGGATAGAGATGCGCATCGCCGCGGGCCTGGACGATGCCATGCGCCTGCGTCTCGATCGGCTGCTTGCCGAGGAAGTCGACGGCAATGTGAGCCGGTTCGTCTGGTTGCGCCGGTTCGAGGTGGGCCAGAATTCAGCCGACATCAACGCTCTTCTCGATCGCCTTGAATTCCTGCAGGGCTTCGATCTTCCCTCCGATCTGCTGGAGACCGTTCCTCTATCAAATCCGGCTACCCGGTTGCGTCGGACCAATGAGCGCCTCTCCGTTTGTCGGTCGAAGGCAACCGTAAACCTAACCAACCAGGCAATAGTAGAGGACCTTGGATCGGGCGTCCCACGGCGCAAATCACGCAGTTTATCGCTCTTTCGGGACCGAAACTCAAGGGTGGACCTACCGGTACGGCGCGTCCATTGCCGAGCCTTGACCGACCCGGCCCAGGATGAACCGGCCGTCAGTGCCGGTCCCACCTGGAATCTGCGGCCGGCGTTGCCATCTTTTGGCGGGAGCGGCGCTCTCCACGAATGCCGGAGCCCAGCGGGACTTTGCAGCATGTCTCGTACAATGATACACTTGATGCGCTGCGGCGGCATGGCGAAAGGCACCGCTCTGGAGGATGATGAATGCCGACAGTGGCGGTGGAAGGGCAGTTCCGCTTCGTGGTGAACACCAGGGAAAACACCTTCGAACCTCCCCACGTCCATGTTTGGGTCGGCAATGAGGACGTTTGCCGGATAGAGTTGAACGGGGGCACCTACATGGACCAGCCTCGCCCGGGCAACTTCCGGGACATCATGCGGGCCTACGCGAGACACGCGGCGGAGATCAGGGAAACGTGGGATGTCATCCACAGGAGGTAGCCGATGGACGTGGCTCTGGTGAAAAACGCCAACCGGATGATGACCACCGCCAGCTTGGTAGATAACGGGATTGAGGTATGCTTCGCCGACGGGCTTTGGGGCCTCATTCCCTACGGAGAAGTGCCCGAAGTCAGGACCCGGAAGGGAATCTCCGGCCTGGAGTTGCCCAACCCCTACGAGTTGGTCCTGCAAACCTCCGGGAGCGAGGGCGTTGAGATTCCCTGGGACTTCGCCCGGCACTACTGCGACGCAACCTACCGGCCAACCATCGAGGCCATAGCGGCCCTCGGGAGGCAGACCATCGGCGAGCGGGTGCGACGTTACCGGGAGTCGGCAGGGTTGACCCAAGTGGCGTTGGCCCGGGCTGCGGACATCGGGAGGGCCACCCTAGTGAGGCTGGAGAACGGGGAGCAGTCCCCCCGGTTCAAGACCCTGAAAGCGGTCGCCGGCGCCTTGGGGATCGACTCCCCGGATTTGCTGGTCGAGCCGGAGTTCCTGCCCCGGTAGCCCGCCAAGGATTGTAGACAAGGGAGATGGACATACGGGAATGGCGGAAACCGGAAGAAAGCTGACAGCGGCGGTGGAGGAGTATCTCGCCGAGCTGCGCCGCATCCGTTCTACGGGGGCGGCACCGGCGAACTGTCCTACTATCCACCGCTGTCCAATCTGCTGAACGCCGTGGGTGGCTCGCTGCGGCCGAAGGCGTATTGCGTCAGCCAGTTGGCCCAGCAGGGAGCCGGACATCCCGACTTCGGACTCTATTCCGCCAGGCAGGTTTCGAAGGGCCAGCCCAGGCAGGGGCAACTCCCCGAGGGCGGCGTGGTGGAAGTCAAGCCCGCTGGCGACGATGCCTGGCTTACCGCCGAAAGCGACCAGGTCAGCCGCTACTGGCAGCGCTACCGTCTCGTGCTGGTCACCAACACCCGCGACTTTGTGTTGCTGGGAGAGGACCCGCAGGGCAACCCCGTCAAGTTGGAGACCCTCCGGCTGGCTGAATCCGCCGCCGACTTCGAGACCAGGCTGCAACACCCCCGCGCCTTCAGCAACAGCATGGGCCCGGCGCTGGCCGAGTACCTGGGCCGCGCCCTGTCCCACCGGGCCACGGTGTCGGAACCCCGCGACCTGGCCCGGCTGCTGGCCTCCTACGCCCGCGACGGCCTGGCCCGCGTGGAAGCATCGGGCGACGCCCCTTCACTCGACGCCCCTTCACTCGACGCCGTGAGGTCGGCGCTGGAGGAGGCGCTTGGGGTCAAGTTCGAAGGCGAGCGCGGTGCGGCCTTCTTCCGCTCGACGCTGGTGCAGACCCTCTTCTACGGCGTGTTCTCGGCCTGGGTGCTGTGGGCGCGGCAATCGCCCTCGCCGGGTCAGAGGTTCAACTGGCACGAAACGCCCTGGCTCCTGCGCGCCCTAATCCTGGAAGCCCTGTTCCGGCAGGTTGCCAGCCGGGAACAGATGCAGTCGTTGGACTTGGTGGAAGTGCTGGACTGGACGGCGGCAGCCCTGGACCGTGTGGATCGCGACGCCTTCTTCGCGCGCTTCAATGAAGGCGAGGCGGTGCCTTACTTCTACGAGCCGTTTTTAGAAGCCTTCGACCCGGCCCTGCGGAAGCAGGTCGGCGTCTGGTACACGCCAGCCGAGGTGGTGTGGTACATGGTGGCCCGCGTGGATTGCGCCCTGAAGGACGACCTCGGCATGGAGGACGGGCTGGCCGCCGAGAACGTCTACCTCCTCGACCCCTGCTGCGGCACCGGAGCCTATCTGGCCGAGACGCTGAAACGGATAGCCGACAACCTGCGGAGCAAGGGCCCTGGCGCCCTCACGGGGGCACGGGTGAAGCAGGCGGCTCCGCAGCGTGTGTTCGGCTTCGAGATCATGCCCGGGCCCTTCGTGGTGGCCCATCTCCAAGTCGGCCTGACCATGCCGGCCCTGGACGCTCCCCTGTCCGACGACGGCAGCGAGCGGGCCGGAGTGTTCCTGACCAACGCGCTGACCGGCTGGGAGCCGAGAAGGCAGAAGCCGCTGCCCTTCCCCGAGCTGGAGGAGGAGCGGGACCGGGCCAAAAGGGTGAAGCAGGACACGCCGGCTTTGGTCATCCTGGGCAACCCGCCCTACAACGGGTTCGCGGGCATGGCCGTGGATGAGGAACGGGAGTTGTCCCAAGCCTACCGCACCGTCAGGGAAGTGCGGAAACCCGAAGGTCAGGGGCTGAACCACCTGTACGTGCGCTTCTTCCGAATGGCGGAGCGGCGCATCGCGGAGAAGACCGGGCGGGGCGTCGTCTGCTTCATTTCCAACTACTCGTGGCTAGACGGGCTGTCCTTCACCGGGATGCGGGAGCGCTACCTGGAAGCCTTCGACGTCATCCGCATAGACTGTCTCAACGGCGACAAGTACAAGACGGGCAAGACCACCCCCGAAGGCAGGCCCGACTCCAGCGTTTTCTCCACGCCGGGCGACCCAGTGGGTATACAAGTGGGCACCGCCATCGCCACGCTGGTCAGAAAGGCGGAACATGCCCCCGCAGAGTCCGTGGGCTTCCGCCACGTGTGGGGTCAGGCCGAGCTCACGGATTTGACCGATACTGCGGAAGCGGAAGCGGCCGCGCTGTACGGCACAATAGAGCCGGTGCTGCCATTGGGCCTGCCCTTCGCCGCTATGGCCGTTACCTCCGATTGGGATTAATGGCCCTCCCTGCCCGACCTGTTCGCAGTGGCTTTCTCAGGTGTAAAGACGGCGAGAGACGGATTCTTGGTTGACATTGACCTGGAACGGCTGACGACTCGCATCACTGACTACTTCGACCCATTGCTGAGCCACGAGGAGATTGCGAGACGCTATCCAATATCGATGCAAGCCGCTCCTCGGTTCAACCCACGCTCTGTGCGTGATGGTCTTCTCGCTCGTGGCGGCCCCAAGGAAGCAGGGTTCATTAGATACGCTTACCGGCCTTTCGATAACCACTGGCTTTATTGGGAGGCAGACACCAAGCTTCTTGATGAAAAGCGAGCCGACTATCGGACCCATGTCTTCCCCGGGAATATCTGGCTGTCTTCTTCGCACAGGATCCGAAAGGGCGAGTCCGAACCCCAGACGGCATTCACACCCCATATTGCCTCGTACCATCTGATTGAACGTGTTGCCAATTGGTTCCCCGCATGGTTCCGCGACGATGGCTTGGCGCTGAATGGTGGCGGGGAGCGGCAGCGTCCCAACTTGTCGGCCGAGGCTCATGCGTATCTCGACCGGCTGGGTCTGGGGGTGGAGGACCTGTTCCACCACGCGCTAGCGGTGCTGCACGACCCGGCTTACCGGCAGGCCAACGCTGGGGCGCTGCGGATGGAGTGGCCGCGCATACCGCTGCCCAGCTGGCCCGAGGGGGAAGCTCCCGGCGCCGTCGATGAGTTGCTCGCCTCCGCCGCGCGGTGCCGGGAGTTGGCCGCGCTGCTGGACCTAGAGACACCGGTGCCGGTGTGACCGCCGGGACCCTGCGCCCGGCGCTGGCGTCCATCGCCGTCCCGTCCACCGCCGGAGGGAGGAACATGAGCGGGAACGACTTCGCGTTGACCGTCGGCTGGGGGCATTTAGGCACGGGCGACGCCGTTATGCCTGGTCAAGGCCGCGCCGTTGGACGCGACTACACCGTCGTTGAGCGAAAGGCGCTAGGAGACACTGTTGCCGTTCTCGGCGATGCCACGGTCGATGTCCACCTTAACGACAACGCCCGCTGGAGCAACGTCCCTGCCGCCGTCTGGAGCTACAAGCTGGGCGGCTACCAGGTGCTGAAGAAGTGGCTCTCCTACCGGGAAAGCAAGGTGCTGGCCCGCAGCCTGCTGCCGGAGGAGGTGCAGCACTTCACCGACACGGTGCGTCGCGTTGCGGCGATTCTGGGAAGGGTCAATGAACCAACCTGAAATGGACCAACTGCGAGACCACCGTCACAAGGTATAATGTGCTATGGAACCATCAATAGCGTCACACGTTGTTGGTGAGGCGCTCGTTACCAGCTTCGAAAATCTCAGAATCCTTCAATGATCGATTTCTCATGTTGTTGCCTGGAGAGTCAAGAATGGAACAGAATTTTGAAGGCTTTTATAGGTCATTGCAAAGAGGTCCTGCCTTTTTGTTGCTCGGGCAAGCATATTTAGGAGCAGAGACCGGTGTAGATCCTTTTCTATCGGAACTGCTACGCAAATTTGGGGCTACCCGGGATATTTCCTCGCATTATAGAGCTATCCTGGGATCTGAAGCTGGGATTTCACCTGAGGCTTCACTTGCATGGATGGATGAGTTATGCAGACGGATATCTACACCGGATTGGCTTAAGACCGTTGCCAGTTATCCTTGGAGCGGGGTATACGCATCGGCTATCGATTCTGTTTGGCCTACTGAGTTTCGGACGTCGTGGCGTGATGTATACCCACTGTTCGAAGAGAAGTACAAACCGGAAAACCCACGAAACAGATTAGTGCTTCACCTGACATTCTTGTATGGTTGCGTCAACAGGTCCGATGAAGCAGAACGCCCTCCGTTGGTACCGTTTGAATTGACGAAGCGCCGACAAGTAGCATTAGGATTGGCCCGTCGGCTATCAGAGGAGGTCACTCCTTTCGGGGCGCTCGTTGTCGACGGTTACGCGGGTAACGCCGACTGGTTGACTTTGGACGACTTTCTTCCAATCGTGGATGCCCTGAACACCGGACAAACGCATATATTCAGCGCAACCCATGACCTGTTGACCCACCCCGATGTCAAGTACCTCACCGAGAAGGGTAAGCTCACCCTGCATGAAGAAGGACTGGCTCAGGTCTTATCGCGTGGGCATGAGTTGGGATTCTTGCGGCTAGGTGTTGCTCCTGATAGGGAAGAATCTGGTCGTAGGATTGCCATCGAAGATAAAGTTCTGGCAGTCCCCCGCGAAATCTGGAACCAAGTGTCAAGGTCTGCAACGGTGGTGGATGACTCTATGTTAGTTGAGCCTCCACCGTTGTCCGACGATGCTCGTTATCGAGAATTTCGGCGCTTCCTATCGGAATCGGCGCTGAGGCCTCTTTGGTCTGACTATGCCAGAGGCTTCGCGTACACCCGGCGCTACGGAAAAATACTGTTCAGTAGAACTGAGTTTAGGCTTAAACAGACCACGTTGAATGACCAGCCAACCATACTTCACGGCCAGACTGGCACCGGTAAGACCGTGGCTCTTGCGGAACTTGCTTATCAAATCCGCAAGCTGTCGAAATATCCTGTCCTATTCATAGAGCGGAAGACGCAAAGACCTCTGGCCGCTGATATCGACCATTTTTGCCAGTGGGCAGAGGACAATGGCGCTCCTTCGTGTCTAGTCATCTGGGATGGAATGCTTGACCCGAGGGAGTACTCCGAGTTCTTGAGGATTCTTACCAGCAGAGGGAGGAAGGTCGTTTTAGTTGGCAGCAGTTATCGTCAGTCAAGCCAGTACGCCCGAGGGGACCGATTTGTGGAGGCGCCAGCTCGCCTTAGTCAAGAGGAAACCAACGAGTTTACTGGGTTTCTCAGCAGTTTTTTGCCTTCCATTGATCAACGCTTGGAGTCTGCGCTCATAGCACATGATGAGTCGTATCTCGCCGCGCTGTATCGACTGTTGCCTCCGACCCGCTCTTTGATCAGATCTGGTGTAAGCAGAGAAATAGGTCACGCTGAACAGGCCGTTGCCCAGGTTGCGAGGAACGTCTCTAAAAACCATAGGAATATGGGTGCGCTGGCCTATGCGCTCGCGGAAGCTGGGATTATTGGCCAAGAATCTTCCTTGCTGGAAAATACTACTTTGGTTGACGGTGAGCATATCACCGGTTTCCAAGACCTCATTGGCCTAATAATGGTGCCCGGACGATTTGGACTGAATGTGCCAATCGAGTTACTCCTCAGGGCTTGGGGAAAAGGTGCGGTTTTAGATTTCCTCCAGCTGTTCGAGAACGTGGATGTGCTTAGATGGTACGAAGACTCCCAAGGGCGCGTCATGGTAGCCCCGCGTAATCCGTTAGAAGCGCAAATCGTTGTGCAAACACGCCTCGGCGGAGCTCGAACAGAAGTGGCTTTCATTAAGCGGCTCTTAACCGAGGTCCATGATGACCGTGACTCGTCTTCACAAAATGGGGAAGTGGAGTTTGCAGTAAGCATCCTACGGGCTGTTGGAGCCCAAGGGAGAAATAACGCATACTTCGCCCCACATTTTAGGGATCTCGCCGATTCGCTTCATGAACTGAGAACTGACCGTGGAATCAGAAATCCTCGAATAATGCTCCAAGAAGCCAATTTGCTTAGGGCAACGGCTTTCAGGTTGGGAAGAAATGGAGAACAAGAAGAAGAAAGAAAAATACTAGAGGGTGTAGAGGAGCTATTACGAAAAGCACTAGACCTGTTTGATGGGGACCGCAGAACAGCGTCGTTGAGAGCCGCTATCATGAACGAGTTAGCTACCACTTTGGGATCCCAGGCTAAAAACATGATTGCCTCCAACCAGCCTGCGGAGGCGGTCCGGTCTTTCCAGTCGGCACGCGAAGCGACTCATGAGGCTAGATTGTTAGACCCTTCGAATTACTATCCCATTGATGTCTTGTCATGGGTGACCCGAGACTTGCTGGCATCGGATATGTTGGATGAGCGGTCCCGAACCGAGGCAATCGCGGACTTACTAAATGTGTTTCAAAGCACTGAAATTCAGGATTTGGATGACAATCAGTTTGAACGGTTCAACTCACGCCGCCTAGAGTTTGGAGACCTGCTTGGAGACAAGCACCTGAGCGAGGAGGCATTTGCACAACTTATAGCCCAAGGTTCTTGCGCGGGGTTTTATCTACGGGCATCCCGTATGGCTGGAAACTTCCGTACCCGTAATAAGCTGACTGAAGAAGACGTCAAAAACATTCGGAGTGCCTTGAGCTATCTGGAGGAAAAGCGGCAAGAAGTCTCGGGCGACGCCCGGTGTCTGGAACTCTTCCTTGATCTTTCGTGGATGCTACACACTAGGACTCGATTGTTTGAGGGAGAACGTCAGACCCCCCCCTTAAATCAGGTCCATTGGCGCCAATTCTTGCAAACCATCCATGCCCTTGAAGCTACTGGGCAATCCCACAGAGGAGTAGCTCTAGAGTTCCTCCGCGGGCTTTGTCTTTTTCACTTGAATGAAGTTGAAGAAGCGATCCAAGTTTTCCGGGAGGTCGAAATCGGGGCTGACCAGGTATACGGCCGGCGACGGGTAGTTCGAAGCTACTTAGCAAGTACGCAAGATGGTCAACCCAGAACGTTTCACGGAACAGTTCGCTGGATATCAGAGAACGAGCGCAGAGGGGAGGTGTATGTAGAGGAACTCCGCAGGCATTTGCTTTTTCTACCGCGGGAGTTCGGTAGGCATGGCATCAGCCACGGGGAACCGCTGGGCGATTTCCACATAGCTTTCAATTTCCTTGGGCCAATAGCAGACCCCCGCACTCACTACGTCACATGATCGGAGTGGCTCGTGACTACACCGAATCCACACGGACTAATGTACGAGATCATTTCTCGCAGGGATGAAATGAATCTGCTGGCTTCAAGGGCGATCGGTGTCGAAGATCTGATTTTCAAAGAGCTATCGCTTCCCATGCCGAAGTTTAATCCTGCGGAACTGGGGTTTATGTTAGCAGTCTCGTGGTTGTTCGTACTGTACCACGAAGCAGGAAAAGTGGGGGTTGCATTTCTGGCCGATCGATTCCCAGCGTATTTCCTCGATCCTCAAAACCGATTGGTGGCTCATTACCGAGACATTCAACATTTTCGTACTTATCACCAACATAACCTCGACTTAAGCAAGCCTCATGATATAGAAATTCGAGAAGTGTGTGAAAAATGGCTCACGGAACAATGCGGTACCCCAATTCCTGGCAGCGAGGATCAGTGGAATGTATGCGTAGTATCACTTCTCTCCGAGGCTGTTAGTTTCCTAGATGCTTTGTGCCAGTGTATCCGTGGAATCGAGAATGACGAATCGCAGGAAATGATCGTTCGGGAATGGACTTCCCGGCTCAGGCGATATCATCCGCCCTATGAGTTTGACACGTTGATCTCAAAAGTAGCGAGTGATATGGGCAGGGACACGATAGATCCAGTCCGCATGCGTGAAAGGTACTATGGCAAGTGGACCAAAGACTTGACTTTGTTGCAGGGTGAGTATGAATTCGACGTTGAGGCCCGAAGATTGATCGAGCATACGTTTCTAACCGAAACAGCCGCGATCATCCCTATAACTGGGCAGGATGTGATGGAGGTATTCGGTATCCCTCCTGGCGCTCAAGTGGGTCACCTGCTAGAACGAGCGCATGCTCTACATCAGAGTGCTCCTTGCTCTCGGGATTCTCTATTACAATTGTTGATTCAGGAGGAGAAAAGGTCGTGAAGGTCAATCGCCAAGGTTAATTTGTTACCGCTGATGTAAAAGCGAGCGATATCACCGATGTTGAATTGGCCCACTACAGAATAACAGAATAGTGGGAATATCTGAGGTGGGCCTGGGTAACATCAATCAGCACTGGAGGAACCCAGCATGAACGAAGACAAGCATACCCTTCAGACCGCCGAGCTACTGATCCGCGAATGGTTCCCTGGGCAATTCGGCGACCGCTACTGCATCGACCGCATCGTGGGCAGCTCCTTCGGACGCAATGACCGCGAAGTAAACTACATCACGGTCTACCTCGCGCCTGGCGGTCCACCACTGAACCACGGGGAAACCAACGAGTTCGACATCCTCCTCAAAGAGGTGATGATTGGCCACAATATCCGCGAATGGCCAGCTATTGCCTTCGTAACTCAGGACTGCAAATCGCCATGACGACTAGCCAATTCCAATTGCCGTCGCCACTGGATCCGACCTCTCTTATCGACAGCGCCCATTACGCCGTCAACAACGCCCATCCCGGCGGCCCATCCCGCGAAGCAGTGCACCGGGCCATCAGCACTGCTTACTACGGCGTATTTCACGCCATCAGCGCCATCAACGCTGATGTCCAGCACGGAGTCCCCACAAACGCAGCCACAGCGCAGGCCTGGACCAACACCTACCGGCGAATGCGCCACAATTACGCAACTCGAAGCTTGGGGCAGCACTTGTTCTCCCTGACACAGGACGCACGAAGCCTGGCTAACTACTTCACCGGGCTAAAGACGGCCCGCGAAACCGCTGACTATGACCTCAACCGGGCCTTGACTTCCGGAGACGACAACTACTGGATTGGAGTAGCCAGGGCCGCCTTGATCTCCCTGCAGGCCATGACCGCAGCCGAACGACGAACATTCAGGAATATAGCCCTTAGCGGAAACCCGTAATTTCTAAACCGGTGGCGTCCCCTGCATGAGGCTCGAACTACCGGTAAGGGGCCGTGTTACCAAGGATCACAGATCCCCCAACCACATCTCGAAGATAGTTCCACCTACCGTGCACTCAGGCCCACCAAACTGGATAAAATCAAGAACTTTCCGTATCAGGTTAGATGTGGCAGTGTAATCGGCTTTCCCTTCGGCCTTACAGAAAATGAGGTTGCCAAGCCCCTGACGAAAAAACGGAGGCTTTCCCTTTGGGATGCAGGATAGCCGCGCGGGCTGTCGAGACGTTGTTTGCGCTGGCATCGTCAGAGTATGCAGATTCTGTGGTCAGTTTCAGATGCGAATAACGGACCGGCCGGTCCCTCTCGTTAATCCCATCTATCAAGAGTAGAGGGGGAGTTGGACTTCAGCCGGGCTGGAAAACCCATGTACAATGCTTTCCTTGGTTTCCTTCCAATGAAACCTTCAGCCTTCAATGGAAGATTCCAACGGTGTCTGAACGAAACTGGATTCTGTCCCAGGAGGATGCCGATGAAAGGGTGGAAACGTGGCGAAATCACTATAATGGAGCGAGCCCACGGCGCCTTTGGAAATCTGTATCCAAGGGAGTTCGCTGTGCTGGCGGAAATAGCTGATTAACCCGCAATATTGGCATTATACATGGAACAGAAATGGGGGCAGGTTCGAAGTGCTGATCGGACTATTCCAGTAAGGTGGTACAACCATCGGGGGCATGTCACTACTTCATTTCAAAGAGGATGGCGTTCAACATAGAATCCAACGATCAGGAGAGATAGAAGGAACCATCGTTCGGGAAATCCGGGTTTGATACTGGGTCGAATCCAACCTACGTGGCCTACGGTGATTCCGCTTGAAGCCGGCCAACGAGACGAGTGGTTAATGCTGCCATCAGAGGAACCCGAAGGTGCAATGAGCTCCTCGTTCAGCATCATCATTTGGCAGAATGTGACCGCAACAATCCTAAGTGGAAAGGAGCTAGACCCCACATGCCAGAATACGGTGTAACTCTCCTGTCAGGCGGACTCGACTCCACGACCGTGGCCGCCTATGCGAAAGAACATGTTGATTATATCTCTGCAATTACCTTCCACTATGGGCAAACCCATTCTAAGGAAGTCGACTGCGCGGCGCAGGTCGCCAGCATTATCGGCATTGAGCACGAATTGCTCGACATCTCATTTCTCTCGAAGATAGCTTGGTACTCCGCTTTGACCAATCCCGACCGATTTCCTGTGCCAGCGGACCGTTCCGTGGAGAAGATAGGATACGGGGTCCCGATTACCTATGTCCCCATGCGCAACACCATATTTCTTTCATTGGCCACGGCCTCCCTCGAAAGCAGAGTATTGCACTCCATTGAAATGGAGGGGGTCGATCCTCACAGCGTTGTCGCGTCAGTCTACATGGCTCCGAACGTCCTTGACTACAGCGGATACCCCGACTGCCGCCCCGAGTTCTACAGAGCGATGAAGAGAGCACTGGCTCTCGGCAGTAAGCTCTGGACAGAACACGCGGTGTCAGTCAACATTGAGACACCGATTATCGACCTGTCAAAAGCGGAGATAGTAGCCCTCGGAATGAAACTCGGAGCTCCGCTGGGATACACATGGAGTTGTTATGAAGGCAGGGAAACTCCTTGCGGGGCGTGCGACAGCTGTATTCTGCGCGCCAAAGGGTTCGCGGAAGCCGGAGTGCCTGATCCTTTGCTGGAACGCCTCGGGAGGGATTGATTCTCATTGGAACTTCTGCTAACTATCCCAACGCCGAACCGTAACCGTGGCCGGAGCCTATGGTGTTTCCTTCCAGTGGCTCGGCGATAGGCCGCAAAACCTACGCCTGCATCGTATGATCACCCGACACCACCATGCTTGACCCGAGAAGCAGGCTTGGTAGCCTCTGAGCTTGTTACGGTCCCGTGACCTACCATAGGGGAAGAGACGAACATTCTTGTGGTCATCCCAGCTTGCCGTAGGCGTAAGTAATCCATATCATCGGAGTAGACAGTCCTGACAAGGCTCTAGCTACCTCGATGGGCTAGGACGCAATTGCCGAATGATTCCAATTGACCGATTTCAAGCTGCACTGCAAACGGCTATGGGTGGTCGACTGTTGGACCAACAACAATTCGCCGTGGTATCCCAAACTCCTGGCAATCCGCTTATAGTGGTGGCTGGGCCAGGTACCGGAAAGACCACCGCAATTGTTGCCCGGGCGTTGAAGCTGGCTTTCGTCGACGGCTGGGACCCGAACAGCATGATGTTAACTACTTTCACCAAGAAAGCTGCGGCGGAAATGCGGTCTAGGATACTTGGTTGGGGAATCGGTGTTTCAGAGGCGCTAGGTAGCGGCAATTCCGATTTAGAGCGAAGTTTTCTGGAGAGTCTGGACATCAACAGATTCCGTACTGGGACATTGGACAGCCTCGCAGAGCAAGTCCTATCCGAATATAGACCCGCGAACACGAGCCCGCCCGTGGTCCTCGACGAGTTCATAGCCAACGGAGTATTGTTGAGGTCGGGTCTATTCGAGAACAACTTATGGCAAAATGCTGATTTGCTGACGTTCTCCTCCTGGCACTCTGGTAACCCAACTCCCTCGGTGCGGGACCTTTTGCGGCTCTGTAGGTCATATGCTGACCGTGCCGTTCATGACCTCCTTGACCTCCCTCAATTCGCTGCCGTCAATGGCCCCCACCAAGCTATGGCGACCGTAATTGAACAATACCAAGCAGGTCTGAGTAACTTGGGTCCCAGCGTCGTAGACTTTGCACTGCTGGAGTACCTATTCCTCGATCAGCTACGGTCTGGAGCACTTGACGGATTTTGCAGCGAATTGCAGGCTATATTCGTGGACGAGTATCAAGATACCAATGCGTTGCAAGAAGCAATATACATGGAGATAGCGAGGAAAACGGCTCACTCGATTACGATTGTCGGAGATGATGACCAATCACTGTACAGATTCCGGGGAGGCACAGTTGAGCTATTCAGTGGAGTGCAGCATAGGGTCCAGTCGGGCCTGAGCGGTAGCGTTCCAACAGTGCTATATCTCAGCAGCAATTACCGGTCGAGTCGTGAGTTAGTAACTTTTGTCAGCGATTTTGTAGACCTTGATCCTCAGTACCAGCCTTCTCGAATTCCAAATAAGCCCCGCCTTCAGGGACCACAATTTGACTTGGGCCTACCTGTTCTGGGACTCTTTAGACCGAATATTGACGACTTGGCCTACGACTTGGCCGAAATGATGGATTACCTCTTCAACCAAAGAGCCGTCAGTCTCACGACAGATGTTGGGAACATAAACCTGACGGTTCCCAACGAAGGGATGCCTGGTGACTGCGCCTTCCTCGGTTTTTCGGTTCGGGAGCAAACATCTTGGAACCCGTATGGAAGTGGAGGCCAGCCCAGACTGCCATTATTGTTGAGGCAGAATCTGTCGTTATTGGGTCAGCCGATCAGTGTGTTTAACCCACGTGGCCAGCCATTACACCAAGTGATCGAAGTGCGAAGGTTATGCGGGTTGATGCTGGAATGCATAGACCCTGGTGCTGTGGTCCAAAATTCCGTGTTGAATCTCGGTCCCCAGGTTGACGAGACCTTGAACCAGTGGCGAGGGGCGGCACGGAGGTTCATTTCTTCAAACCCTTCTCCTACGATTCCCAGTTCTTTGATTGACTTCGTAGCATCCTGGGGCTCAAAGACCCCTCAGATAGGAAACAATTGGCCCGACAGTATTCCTCTCTTGGACCTTTGTTACCAAATTTCCACTTGGCTCCCTTCGTTACACGAGGAACCTGAGAAGCAGATATTCCTGGAAGTCATCGCTAGAGCAATCACCAAGTCCGCTACGCTCAATCGGTTTGGATCTAGGGTGGTGAACGAACCGAATCACCTAGAACGTCCTAGTGTGTTAGAGGCTATACGCAACATTTTTGCCCCCCTTGCGATGGGAGATATATCTATTGACGAGGAACTTCTAGAGGAATTTCCACGTGACGCAGTCAACGTCTTGACTATTCACCAAGCCAAGGGGTTAGAGTTTCCGATGGTCATCGTTGATGTCGCTGCCCACTACAGAACCAACCATCCGTCGCATAGGAATATGCGATTTCCTGACCGACAGGAAGAAGTCCACATAGTTGAAGACTACACCATACCGCACAGCGAACTTCGGTCCGGTCAATTCAGACTTTGGCGTGATCGAGCCTTCGATGACTTGGTACGGAGATACTTCGTGGCATTTAGCCGGCCTCAGACTCTTTTGGTTCTAGTTGGCCTCAATGCCGCCCGTCCAGAAAGAACAATCAGAAATGTCGCACTGGGTTTCGAAAGGAGCGGCACTTCACACTGGGTGGGTAACGGAAGACCCTACCAAGAAATCCAGGATATAGGGCCCTTTATTCCATAGACAGCACACACAACTGAGGAGCAATTACCATGACTCTATTGCCGGTGAGAAACCCGATATACATGGTGCCAAACTACAGTGTGACGGGAGATATTCTCTCCTTCAGCCGATGTGGTCTCCAATACCGATACCTCAATGGTAGTTCTCTGCCTCCATCTCGGCCAGTCCAGATGTGGTTCGGAGAATTCATCCATGGTGTGTTGGAACTGGCGACCAGGTACTTCCAAGAAGGCCATTTCGGGTCTTTGCCATGGGACAGTGCCCAGATTGACTCCCAAATATGCGCCCCTGTTGTCGCTAGATTGGCCACCGAGGGAAAAACGCCTCGAAGTCGAGCAGCAGAAGAAAATGCCCGGAATCGGGCGCTAGTGGCCATCAACCAGTTGGGACCAGACCTGTTCCCTCTGGTTGAAGCCGCGGAAGTATCGGTAAGTGGCACGAGGCGAATGCCCCCAAACACCCAGTACCGAGCGAGTTACTTCGAGATTACTGGCCGGATCGACCTAGTAACGAGTTTTAGATTGGATGACTTTAAACCCGAAGAAAACCCAATAGTGGACGCTATCCGTGCCATGGTCCCCGAAGAATCCGCCAATGACCCATTCGAAGTCTTGGTTGACTACAAGGGGACGCGCCGACCTTCGACATCCTCGGATGAGTGGCAATTGTACGAGCGCCAGCTACAAACCTATGCTTGGTTGAGGCAACGGCAGCCCAATAGCCTCCCGGTTGTTGCTGGATTGGTCATTTTTGTCAACGAACTCCTGCCCACCACCTCCGACATGACGAAGCTAGGGGTGGACATTAACAAGGGTGAAACCGACGTCATTCCCGAGCCCAATAGCTTGGACCAACAAATCGTCTTGGGAACCCGTCATGGCGACTCGCCGTTTGGCCTTTCGTGGGGCTACAGATTGGCAAGAGCTCTGAGGGTCGTTCCCGTGGATGACGCAAATCAGA
The DNA here is from genome assembly GCA_002238505.1 of SAR202 cluster bacterium bin22. Taxonomy (GTDB): domain Bacteria; phylum Chloroflexota; class Dehalococcoidia; order Lucifugimonadales; family UBA3495; genus Bin22. The sequence goes on from MPMM01000018.1 coordinate 29,564, forward strand.
AAGATGCTTTGGACAGGTTCGACGGCATAGTTGAGCAGATCGAATCAAGTGTTGACCAAGAGCTTTCGTCTGGGTCGATCCAACAGAGTTGGACTCCCCGTCCGGTGGATGAAACTTGCGTGGCCTGTGACTTCCAAACGGTTTGTCCAATGTCCCCTTACCTGGGACCCGCTCTGGCACCCTTGGGTAGGAGGTCTCCTGACGATTTTTAGCTTGAAGACAGGTAGGTATGGCCAACTTCGACGTATAACCACGGGCTGAGGAGCGCCATACGCGGACTTCAATATAGGCTGTCATGCAACATTAGGGTGTTGTGGGCGCCACGCCGCTTGTTCCGGTTTGCACCACGGAATATCAGCATGTGTATCCCTAAACTCGTACAGAATTTGCAAACGCACTTCTTCCAAGGACGTTCCTCAAGGGTTCGGCGGTATTTTGTCTCCATAGACTTGGTCTCGCTAGACCTGGCAAGGTGGCTATCGTAGTTGAGGACAGCATCAAGAACCTCGTTGATACCAACTTCGTCCCTGTCGTATTGGCAAAGAAAGTTCAAGACCTCCAGTTCTTCTTTCTCCAATTGCTCGATATCGGCCTCCATTTCATTTAGGCGGTTCCGCGTGCGGCCATCCTTGGTCATGGGCACTCGGATGGCTGCGTACCAATTTCCGTCGGCGCCCAGATAATTTTGATCTGATCTAAGCCACGCCTTTCGGAAGTACGTAGCACTGTCGAAACTGTCAACTTTGAGCTCCCGGAAGAAGTCCTGCAAGCCGGGCCGAAAGATCCCAAAGAGATGAATCCACGGTCTGCGAGTTCGGGCATCGGCTGCTTTAGCCACGGCGGCTACTATACTTTTGACCTCCGCGTCGCCTTTCGGGACAAGACCCCCTATCGCCAAGTGGCGGTACCCCATCTCGTAATAATGGTGGACTGACTGCGCATACTGGTCGGGGCTCAGAGCTTGAATCGTCCCAACGGGGTTGAATTGAACTTTCCGCCGTCTAGCGGATTCAATGAAAAGCTCAGCGTTGCGTCGAGTTAGGTCTACCCTCTCTAGTCTTTCGGCGATGCTTAACTCGATAGCTTTTCCTTCCCGGCTTATTTTCTGTGCAGGAATGTGGTCGACGGAAGCTCCAAAATCAAAGCCGTAAGATTCATAGAGTGCTACTGCCTGGTCGACGGAGATAGCCGGGATATCCTCATTGAGGTAGCTGAAGGCCCCACAGTCTCCGAACAGGTACTGAGAATCAGTCAGACCGTAATGGCTTCGAAGCGGTTTGGGTGATAGGGAACTGATTTCAGTGCCTTCCAGTCTGCGCAGTGGCCCCTTCTGCGAACCTTGTTGAGCTAGGCTGACCAAAATTCCGTCGGACATCTGCTTGGGTTGCATGAGAACCGAACAATGTTTGTCGTTTCGCTCTTCACGTCTCGGAGCGGAAAAGGAATCGGACTCAAAATCAAAATCTGGGTCTAACAAGTCATCCCAATCTGGAAGAAAATATGTGAACCTGCCAGTACCTCCCTCTATATCAACTCTTAGTCGGCGGGGCGACTGTGAAGCCGAAAGAAAACTCTTGATCTTACTTAGTTTCTCTCCAATCCCTCCCTGGAAAACTTCATGCTTTATCCCGAGCCGCTCTAGGGCCGGTTTCACAGCAGGCAGGTAGTCCTTCCCCAAAGATACGTAAGCGGAATCGTGAGAAGCAGCCCATTTATAGAGGACCTCGGCGCACTCCGTTTCCTTGGCTCTAGCAGTTGCCACGTCCATTCGTTGGTCGTAATTCTCAATACCTTTGAGAATTCCGAACAACCCATGCTTCGCAGACAAGACGCCGACAGATACATCCTGAGGCCAGTGATAATCTCGGAAGTGTTTTCTGAGGATTTGATAAGCAGGACCGTTATACCTGAACAGGGCTGGAAGCAAGCCGTCAGAAACCTGCTTGCGGCCTGAGCAGGATAGGATCAAGAGTTTCTTGCTCAATGACACTACCTCTTTGCCAAAATGGGTTGAGCATCGCTCGTTCTGTAGTCTGGCCACACGCACAGTTCAAACCGACCTTGGATGTGCAAGGCAAATAGGACTTTCGCTAAGCCGAGACAGAGTCAAGTTCGCAACATCATCTTTAGGTTGTGTTCAGACATCCAGTCACTTGTACGATTACAAGCATCCCCCACGAACAGCGCCTGGCGAGGTATCAGGCTTTGTAAGTGCCTCCCAGCGTTGCCAGCGCCTCGGGAAACTCGGCTTCGTGGAAAACGAGGCGGAATGTACCCTTGGCCGGCCCGTCCTTGATGGTCATTGTTCCACAGTTGAAGGCGTTTTGGAGCGTCTCAAGCACTCGCTGTTTGTAGTCGGTATCCGGGTTGCCGCGCAGGTGCTCACCTTTGGTTTCGAAGACCAACACATGAGGTTTGCCCTTGGTTTCACCGCCCATAGCCACGAAATCAGGCCAGATTCGTTCCTGTTTCCAGCCCCGGAGATAGTAGTCTCCACGCTGTCGGACTGCCACCCGGTGCCACCATTTCAGCGCCTTCTGTTCATCTAGGTAGCGGGCGAAGTTACGTTCCAGAGTTGAATCGAACTGCTGTGCATATACAGGTTCAAACAGACTGAGTTGTACCTGTCTCCCGTCGTTCCCCGCCAGGAGCGCCGCATCGCTGGCTATGGGTATTTCGTAGCTTTCGACCATGCGGAAATTCGGTTGGCGCCCCTCCAGGTCAAAGCGTATCTGGCCGTCGCGCAACTTGTCGCGGAAGATTTTTTCTGCCTGAAGTAGCAACTGATTCGACACATGGTCTCTTAGCGCGAATGCCAGGTAGGAACGGCGGTCATAGATTTCGTCGTCTGTGTCGCCGTCGTCTCGAAGTTTCTCCACAAATTGCTGTGAGATCCGAGCCGCTTGCCACGGATTCGGAACCACATCTGACAACCGGCGGGCAAACCAGTTTAACTGAACATCCTTGGCAATGTTCAGTTCTGTCTCAGGATGAAAAACGGGAAGCGCATTACCGACGTCAACGCTTGCGGATTGCCGGACAGCCCTGTCCGGGAGGCTGCTCTTTGGGTCGGGAGGCTCAATCGTGTTCCAGTCAATTTCCGGTAGTATATGGGCCTGGTAATCCAACTCGCCCCACCCTTCACCACGCTGATGTAGAACCAGAGGAAGGAAGATATCCTTGCCCTCAAACCCTTCCCGCCGCTGTAGGGTGATGCGCCGGAAGTCAGTCGAGTCACTGGTCACTGCGTCCCCCAGGCCAGTCAAGCCCTCTTCTTCCAAACCTTGTTTGACCTGCGCCACCGCGTCGCCAACGCTTGTGTTCCAGCAGTAGACGTAGCACTGGTCCAAGGACTCCCGTCCGGTACGCCGGGCGTGAGGCTGACGCATCACTCGGCCCACCAACTGAGTGATGGCTCGCTGGGCGCGGGTGTTGTCCAGCATCACCAACAAATAGGCAAAGGGGCAATCCCAACCCTCCATAAGGGCGGCCCTGGTGATTACCCATCGTACTGGAGAAAACTCCGACAACAGGTCTTCACGGCGTAATTCGTCCAGCTCAGAGGATTTCACGGCAATGGAGTCTTCGGACACCCCCAGGTTCTGGGTCAGATACTCCCTCACGTCCTCCGAGTGGACACGCTCCCCATCCCTCTGGTCCCTGCCCGTGCGCTCTACCCGCACAACGGCTATTGGGCGAATGTAACGGCCTGCGCTCATCTGCAACGAATTCGCTTCCGTATCAAGGCGCTCCAGTTCGTCGTGGGCCTGGGCTAAGGTGAAATGCCAGTCGGCGTTGGTGAAGGACGTCACCTGAACCGGGAGTTTAATCATCTCCTCGTTTTTCAGTTCCACTCCGGTAATATCAACCAGCAGGTTGCTAATCCCCTGGTTTGGCGTAGCGGAAAGTTCAATCACCAGGCTGGGATCCAAGCGGCTGACCGACCGCGCAAACTCTTCGTTGGCCTCCAAGTTGCGAGCGCCATAAGCCTTGTGCGCCTCATCCAGTATCACCACCGGGCGCAGCATCTTGAAGACGTTGAAAAGACTGTGCTTCACCGGGCCGTCGTCGGTAATCCGCTCCAAATCAGGATAGTCATTGAGCAGCCTGGCGTCGCCGAGCAAGTCGTCGCTGTCCGGGAAGAGCGTGGGATAACGTCCCGAGTCACGGAACATCCGCAGAAAATCGCGGCCCCGCTGCCGATTGGCGGCCGGCAACATCAGCAGCATGACGCAAAGGTAATTTTCTATGTCCGCCTTAGTGAACAATTCTTCTTTTTCGAGCAGCTTGACCCTTCCCGCACTGGCGATTTCCAGCATTTGCCTGTAGGGGTGCTCCCGGCTCCGCAATGCGGCTTTGGTCTGTTCGTAAATGGCCCGAGTTGGCATGACCCACAGCGTCAGGCCGGTTTGCCGCCGGAGCCGCTGCAACGCAGCGGCGGCGAGAAGGGTCTTGCCGCCCCCCGTAGGCACTTTGAAGCAAATATGGGGGACGGGCCGGTTGGCATCATCGGTGCGGCTGACGTACTCACCGGCGGAATCTGCGACACGTCCAGCATCCTTCAACTGCTGCCATGCAATCTTGGGATAGTTGTAAAGGTCTTCGGAAATCGTGATGGCAGGACCTGCTTGCTTGAGAGCGTTGATGGCGGTTTGGGACTGCAATCGTGCTGAAGTGAGCGCATCCAGCCAAGCAGTAAAAGCTTCGAGCGAATTGGTTTGGTAGTCTTTCAACTCCATACCAAACCCCCTATTGTCCTGCCTTGTGAATCTCGTAAGGCAACTGGGAGAATGTGACTCCCATAGATGTCAACTCCCGCTGCCCGATGTACTTGCCCGGCCCGAAGACGACGGCTTTCCTGCCTTCCTTCTGGCTAAGTGCGCTGATGCGAATCGCTCGCTCCTCATTCAACATCCCGCCATTGTTTTTGAGATAATCCAAGTCAGGTTCGTACAACAGGTGGTAGTTGGTCGTGTCGCTGCTGTAAAACAGACCATCGTCGTTCTGTGGAGAAATTGTCGAGGCGCCGACAGAAAGCCCGGCCGACGTATGGAGCAAGTAAGCCGCCAGTGCTGAATATTCCGGCAGTGAGTCGCCGGTTAACATTCCCTCCACGTCAATCGGATCGCCCAGCGTGCAGTAGGTGAAGGAGCCACCGAAACCTTCTTGTCTCGATGCATCCCTAGCGCCGGGAATACCGTTGATAACCCGGCGCACCCGCTCGGCGGTAATGGTGTCGGCGTAGTCCTCACACTCCACTAGAATGAACTTGCGATTGCCTCCATCCTCCTGATTCAAAGCAAGGACGGCGTGGGCAGTTGTGCCAGAGCCTGCGAAGGAATCTAGGACGATGGCATCCGAGTCATCAAGCATAGTTAAGATCCGCTGAATAAGAGCTACGTTCTTTTCTCCATTAGGAAAGTTAAAGCGCGTATCGTATTCCTGAATGTCCGTCCAGTTAGTATCCAGCATTGTGCTGGTACTGGCATCAAGCAAATACTGTGGTGCCCCAGTACGTGGATTGGGGCGCAGTTTGCCATCAGCGACAAGTTCTTCTGCCCTCTCCTGAGAATACATCCAATGCCTTCCAGTTGGGGGAGTAGTTCCGAAGAGTTCGTACTCCATTGACGGACGAATTCCGGGTGCATCAAATGCGTGCCAGCGTGCGGCTTTTTCATGAAATGTTGTCGGTGGGATGATCAACCCATCCGTGGATTTGGAATAAAACAGAACAAAGTTATACCCTTCGTTTAGCGCCCTTATATGTTCACGCTCTCTAATGTTTTTCTTTACACGAGCAACTGCAATAATATTACGGAAATTGCTTTCTCCAAAAATCTCATCCATAAGCATCCGCAAATGGTGTTGCTCGTTGTCGTCAATGGATACAAAAACCACGCCATCATCGGCCAGCAATTCCTTTAAGAGATGGAGCCGCGGCCACATCATACAAAGCCACTTGTCATGCCGCTCGAGGTCTTCTCCGTCAACCGGGCTTTGCTGGTTGAACCATTCCTTGAACAGCGGGCCGTTCACATTGTCGTTATAGACCCAACCCTCGTTGCCGGTGTTGTAGGGCGGGTCAATGTAGATGCACTTGACTTTGCCGGCATAGCGGGGTAGTAGCGCCTTCAGGGCGTGCAAATTGTCGCCGTGGATGATGAGGTTGTCATCAGCATCAGCTAGGTTCAGCGACTTTTCCGGGTCGGCAACGAGCGGCCGGTAGGGAACGGTCAGGTGGTGGGCGTAGATGTGCTGCTTGCCCTTGAAGTCCAACGTCGGCATAGCTGCTCTCCCTATGGAATCGGAAAGCCCAAGTCGCGGGCCACGGTTTCCTGTTGCTCGTCCAGCGTGATGAAAGCTATCTCACTCTGCAAGACATCCATGAAAAACAAAGCCGTGGCAAGGTGCCAAACGCGAGCCGGGGAAAGTTCGGAAATTTCCAACACTCTCGCCATTTCAGCGTCCATCCTGCGATTCGGGAAAATCCAAGCGATACTGGATACCGAACTCGTGTCGAAGTCCTCCTGCTCCCGCTTGAATGCTACCCGCAGTTCCGCTTCAAGAAAGTCCGATGACATCAGATGGGGGAACGCATCGAGCCGCCGACGCGTGGAACTTTGGAACAGTACCTCGCCTAGAACCTCGGGTATCAACGCGGACGGATCGACATACGCTACCAACGGCATTTGTGGCGTCATCGGTTCTCGGCCACCTGTGATTAGGCTCGTGCTTTAAGAAACCGCTCCAGGGCGCCAGGAACGTGAACGACCGGGCGCAGAGTTTCTCTTGGACCGTCGCCTCCGCTCAGGATTCTCTGGGACCGCAACTCCGTCAGCTTTTTCTCGAGGGCGCTAGGCTCTGTGGGAGTATTGGGTGCTAAGGCATTCTCGGCAGGCCCTCTTTCATGGTGGAGGGAATTGTCGCCGGTGCTCATAGAATCTCCGTTACTATTTTTCGGGGCAATGATACCGTCCCGATACCCCGGTAATCGCCCCTGAGTGTCGAGTCTTGGAAAAGTTTCTGTGCTCACTCAATCTTACCAGAGGCATTCGGATCGTGCATCGAATTCTTGGGTGTCAAACAGGGCAAACGCATTCTAGATTTGGATGCTTACTGTCACCCTTCAATCACAGGGTGCACTAGAAATCTGGCCGAAAACCCCGGCTGACTGGGCAGTGGGTTATAATTCGGGCGAACTGAGTTAGCGGAGCGAGACGATGCTGGGAGAGCGTTCGGAGCAGAGGGGTCTGTGGGAAGCGGACCGGTTGTACCTTGACCACGTGGGGCGGGACACCTTCTACGGTCTGCTGGCCTCGCTGCGGGGCCGGTTGTTCCGGGACGCGGATTTCGCCGAGTTCTATTGTGCCGACAACGGGCGGGACAGCGTGCCGCCCAGCCTGCTGGCCACGGCCCTGCTGTTGCAGACCCACGACAAGGTGAGCGACGCCGAGGCCAAGGCCCGAGCGGACTTCGACATCCGGTGGAAGGTGGCCCTGGGGATAGAGGTAGAGGACAGGCCCTTCGCCAAGAGCACGCTGCAGGTGTTCCGCGCCCAGCTGATCCTGCACGAAAAGGTGCGGGAGGTATTCGAGTCCAGCCTTCGGCTGGCCCGGGAGTCGGGCTACCTGAAAAGACGGAGCATGAAGGTGGCGCTGGACACGACCAACATCCTGGGCCGGGGCGCGGTGAAGGACACCTACAATCTGTTGGCCGACGGGATCGTCAAGTTGATGCGGACGCTGGCAGCCGTGGAGCAGACCAAAGTCAAAGAATGGGCCCAGGCCCAGGGATACCAGCGGCACCTGGCCTCCAGCATCAAGGGCGAGGCGGCCATAGACTGGAGCAACAGAGGGGCGCGTCAGGCGCTGCTGGCTGGGATTGTGCGAGATGCGGACCGGCTGCTGGAATTGTCGCGGCAGGCCCAGGGAGAGTTGGGGGAGGACAGCGCTGAGCGGCAGCAAATCGTGGCGGCGGCGGAACTGCTGGGGCAGTTGCTGCTCCAGGACATTGAGCGCCAGAGCCCAGATGGCGATGGAGAGGGCGACGGAGAGGGCGACGGCGATGACGGAGTGAGTCTCAGGGACGGGGTGAGTCGGGACCGGATGATGTCGGTGCACGACCCACAGATGCGCCACGGGCACAAGAGCAGCAGCCGGCGCTTCGACGGGCACAAGGCGGCCATCATCGTGGACACCGATACCCAGTTGATCACCGCGGTGGATGTATTGCCCGGCAACGCTCCGGACAACCTGGGGGCGCTGGAACTGGTGGAGGAGAGCGAGACCAACGCCGGTTTGCCGGTGGCAGAAGCCGTGGGCGATGCCGCCTATGGCGACGGAGCTACCAGGCAGACCTTCGCCGACGCGGGACGGCGGTTGGTGGCCCGAGTGCCAGGTCGGCCCAACCGGAAGCACTTTCCCAAGGATGACTTTGTCATTGACCTGGCGGCGGACAGTTGCTCCTGTCCGGCGGGACAGGTCACCCACACCATGGTGCCGGCGGGACGGCGTACGGATGCCGCGGGGCGGGTCCACCGCTTGCGGGCCTTCCAGTTCGACGGGGCGGTATGTCGGACATGTCCACTGCGCCCTCAATGCATCGCAGCTAAAGGCAGGAAGGGACGACGGGTGCTGATACATCCTCAGGAAGCCCTGTTGCAGCAGGCCCGGGCTTTGCAACAGAGCGCCGGATATGACGAATATCGGGCGCGCCGAGTGGTGGTGGAACACCGGTTGGCCCGGCTGGTCCACCTGGGCATCCGCCAGGCCCGCTATTTTGGCAGAGTCAAGACGAAATTCCAGCTGTACCTGGCGGCCACGGTGGCCAACCTGACCCTGGTGGCGGGGGAAATCGGTCTGTCGGACAGTGTCGGCGGCGGCGTAGAGACCCACCGCGCCGTCCCCAGTGATGTCAATGATGTCCAGGCTGTTTCCCACGGTGTTGCCGCCCATGCTGCGGCCATTTTTGGCGCGGTCCGGCTCGGACAGCTGTGGTCCCAGATTCTGTTTGCCTCGGCTCTACTGCCGAAAGCCCCCTCCCCATCCAGGGCTTTTCGGCCCGGTTTCTAGTTAACCCCAATACTGGCACAGCACCAATATTTCGCACGAGGCGCGACGCTGACATCACCAGACACGTCTATAAACGGCATCCCGTCCTAGTTAGCCGCTTGAACGGCAATGAAAAAAAGACATGGCCAGTCAGGTTCAAGCAGGGTTTATTCAACATGACCTCCGACTCTCACCTGTTTCGCACAGCAGCCCAGATAGAGACAGAGGGATATTATCCCATTGAAGCTAACCGCTGGGAAAAAGCAGAGAATTTCTATCTACCCTTGTACGAGGGGAAAATGGTCCAAGCCTACGACCACCGGGCAGCCAGTGTGGTTGTTAACCCCAAGAACCTCAATCGCCCAGCTCAACCCCAAGAAGCCACTGAAGAACAACATAAGAATCCGAGTTGGCTGCCTACTCCTCAGTTCTGGGTCAGAGCAGATGCTTGGGAATGGCAATGGCCGCTGGAATGGGTATTGGGATTCAAGGATATAACGGCACCCACCAATCGGCGGACAATGATTGCCAGCCTTTTCCCCAGAGCCATGTTCGGAAACAAGCTGCCTATCTTTCTCCCGATAGACGGTGAACCCACTGAAACAGCAGCAACCTATAAGGAATGTGGTCCGATTCTGGCTGCAAACCTAAACAGTATTACATATGACTTTATTACCAGGCAAAAATTGCAGGGACAGACTCTGAACTGGTACATCATAGAACAGCTACCCGTAATTGCACCTGAGCATTACGACCGCCTCTTCGGGACCATCACGGCCCGGGACCTGGTCCGCGACCACGTTCTACGCCTCACCTACACGGCCAACGACATGACTCCCTTCGCCAGGGACCTGGGATATGAGGGTCCACCGTTCATCTGGAATGATGACGAAAGACGCCACCTGCGCGCCAGGCTTGATGCCCTATACTTCCACCTATACGGCCTCTCCAAAGAGGATGCAGAGTACATATTGAGCACATTCCCCATCGTCCAACGGGAAGATGAAGCCCAGTTCGGGTCCTACCGCACCCGAGACCTAGTTCTGGCTTACATGAGCGCTTTAGCAGCGGGAGATACAGAGACAAGAATTGCCATATAAAAAGACCGGCACGCCGGAGAACAGTCAACAGCTATTCCCCACCTATCATGAACAGCAAATTAACCGAGAAGCAGAGGACTGAACTAAAAGCCTTGGAAGCTATCTCGGACGATGACATCGACCTCTCCGACATCCTGGAAAGCCTGGACTGGTCGGACGTCATCCACAACGCATACCGGTTGCTGAAAAAGGGCGCCCCACTGCCGAGAAGGAGTCAGGATCAAGGGACGTAGTATATGGAGACGCTACCGATTATGAGTGAAGAAGGGTTTGTGCTTATAAACAAAAGGATTGATCCTTGGTCTTGGCTGTTCCCAACCATTGAGTTTGCTGATGCCGTCCGTTATCTGCCTCCCATAGCCCTGTTTGGCACAATAATAAACTCTATCGTAGATGGCCAGCCCGGAAGGACGCGTCAGCAGAACTGGAAAGTAAGGGTGGCATCAGAAGTCAAAGCAAGCAGGGGTTGTGAGCCTTGGGATTCCGGCGCCCAATACGCCATTAGCTTGGGGCTCAGTTTCCACCCCGCAAACCACGGCAATAGGCCGTTGGATGTTGAGAACTTCGTCAAGCCAATCATTGATGCGGTTGCTGCGGGTCTGTTTTGTCCGTCTCAGATGGATCCCAGTGACATTTCACATTGGGACTATGACGATTCGAACTTTAGGACCTTGCTAATCCATCGACTCACCGACGCCAGGAATCGTGAAGATGAGGGCATAGTCATTTCCGTATCTTCAAAGTAGGGAAGCGAACGCAATCCTGGCTACTACTTTCCCGTTCTTGACACAGTTCTCATAGCCAAGATATGACATCCCCTATCTCTTCAGGACCAGTACAACTATGCCACTGGCCAGGGTGGCAACAACCCGCAGGATGTCCGGCCAGTTCCGCCCGATGAGGTCCTTCCGGATTTTGTTGGGGGTCAATCCGACCGAAGGATGGACGCTGCCGGGACGGGTCGTAGCCGTGAGACTGTCGGCTTTCCAGCAATGGCCCGGAAGTGTAGAATACCAATCGTGAACAGACGCCTTTCAGGGGAGCCGAAACAGCGGCGTTGCCGCCAATTGCCAGGTGCGATATGAGCACACCCGACACCTTTGCCAGCAAGCCCAAAGTCCGGGGCCGCTTCCGGCTACCGGACCCGCCGGAATGCCCGGAAGACAAGATGACCAGCTTCGACCACCTGACCATCAACGGCAACGCCCACCACCTGGCGTTGCACCTGGGCAGCCCCGAAACCACCCTGGTGGCCGGCGACCGATATCTGGTAGTTCGACCCACCCGGAACCTGGCCGGGAGCCGGTATCCCGACCTGCTGGTGGCCTTTGGTGTGCATCCGGCACTGTATAAAGCCAGCAACGGGTACATCATCGCCGAGCAGGCGGGGAAGCCGCCGGACTTCGTGCTGGAGATAGCGTCGGAGAGCACTGGAGGCGTTGACGTGGGGGCGAAACGCGATGACTACGCCGCCCTGGGCATCCCGGAATACTGGCGGTTCGACGAGACGGAGACGGGCCGGCATCACGGGGCACGGCTGGCGGGAGACCGGCTGGAGGACGGGGAGTACTCTCCCGTACCCATAGACGAACTGCCCGATGGGAGCTTGCAGGGATACAGCGCCGTCCTGAACCTCAGTCTGAGGTGGGAGCGGGGCGAGCTGGTGTTCTACGATCCGGCCACGGAGCAACGCATCGCCACCTTTGAGGATGAACGCGCCAGGGCCGACGCTGCCGAAGCCGAACGCAACGCGGAGCGGACTTCCCGCACCGCCGCCGAAGCCCGCATCCGGGAGTTGGAAGAGCAACTTCGCCAACAGGGCGCATGACGCCGCAAGGTTGACCAGTTTCGCACGGTAAGCCGTCCCGCCAGGGGTATGCTTCAAGGAATCCCCGGGCCACGCTGACTGCGGCGGTCCTCTTGCCGGTTCTTCCCCCGCCGCCATCCCATACTCTACCCGAGGACTGGTGAGAAGGTAAAGGGTTCGCTAGTCAGCATATTCTATGCTCGCGTGTTTATTGATTGGAAGACAATCTGGCGAACTTAGTTCGCCAAGCTTCCGCCTCTTCAGACCTGGTTAAGTTTGAGATCGCAGTCTCAACCTCCGACTCAAACTCCCCATATGCGTTAAATCGGTGCACGTTCTTTAGGAATCCGTGATAATCCCTGATTCTAAACTGGGACCGCAGAAGTGCTGAGACATCATAGCCAACATCGATCTTGTGCTTGTGGACCAATGCCAGCAATTCTCCGGGCCTTGGCCCAATCATCTTCTTCCCCATTTTGACCAGAGATTCAGAGAACTCATCCAGTGAATAACCCATTCTGCGGCAGTGCGCCAGGGCTTTCCTGAATTCCCCCTTTTCAAATAGAGCTGCTATTTCGTATGGTTTGATGCGACTGGGTTCGTTTCTCTTCGGTTTGAACTCCCTCAACATGATTCCTGGCTCCTAAGGCATCTGAAACACTATCAGCCGGTCCCGGGCCCTGGTGAGTGCCACGTATATATCGATGGCACGTCCCACCCGGTCGACCCGGCGCCCAATTGGAGGCGTGCAGAGCACTATTGCCTTTCTCTCATGTCCCTTGATGTCCCTGGGCGATGTGATTAGTATCTTTTCCCTGTCGTGCAAATCAGGCGAGGTCCTGATGCCGAACTTTTTAAGCTGGGCCGAGACATCCCTCAAATTCTCCCTTGCGTTGCCGTTCAGAATCAGGCCTATATCGTTGTCCCCATAGTCCTTCCGCAACGCCCGAATCGCGGTAGCGATCCTAATTCCGAGTTCCTCTCGGTTTCTTACCTCCTCGGAAACGACCTGTCCCGCCTCAAAAATGGGCAAGTTCGACCCAAGGTCGCCAGGAAGCACCTCGTCTAGAGCGTTTCTGTAGAATTCGATGATCTCTCTTGAGTTCCTGTAATTGATATGGAAAGACATCCTGCCGATATTGGGTATGGAGCCAACACTGGAGTGCCACAAATTAAGTCGTTCCTTGAAACGGGCTGAATCTCCCGAAGGGATGTTTCCCCCGATTTGGTTAAGGTCATAGAACAAGGTTATGCCGGTGTTCAGGTCGGACAGTACCTGACCCAGGTGAGAGAACCAGGCAGGGGTAAATTCCTGTCCTTCGTCGAAAACGATATGGTCGACCTCTTGTGCGAGCTCGACAAGTGCATCTCTGGAGTCAGGTATCAGGAAACAGCAGTCTGTACCAGTACCTTTGACCAACCGCTCCAGCATATCCCTTGACACCTCAAGAATTCTCTTGTTGGCACACACAAATCCAACAGAGTGTTTCTGGGAGGCCAAGAATCCCAGGCGGTGCCATGCGCACACGGTTTTTCCGGTACCGGCCGACCCTTGGACGGCAATTCTGTGCTGGACAGGAAGTTCCACTACGTACCTTTGGGAGGGATGCAAGTAGAGTTCCCATTGTTCCATGTCGCCGCGCAATGCTGAATCGAAGTCCTCGCTGTCGTCAAAAACGGTGTACTTTGACCGCGGAATCGTCAAGCCGGTCGTTTCGTAGAGGGAAAGCGCGAAGCTCTGTATCCTCGTGTCTACTTCGTACAAAGCGTTGATGAATTCGTCCTCGTCTGTAACTCCTCTGAAAGAGTCCACCTGCTCTTGAGGAAGGCCCAGCGCCACCAGCGCATCAAAGACGTGACTTGCCTGTATTTTCTCATCGGCGATCTCGTATGGGACTTCTAGGCTGGCGTTTCTGTTGATGTGTGCGGCATCGGCCAAATCATGGTTAACGACCCTGACCGCCCGAAACCTTTCTCCTTCGATGGTGCAAAGCATGCGATAGTTCATATCAACTGCAATCGAAATAAAAGGCGAAGATTTCAGGCGGTGGACCCGCCACCCCGGGGTGGCTTCAGTCCTCATCGTTCTTGCATTCTGCCTCTTCGCTGCACGGAGAATTGTTCTGCATTTCCCTGCCAGACCAGAGCTCAGGCTGGAGAGGTCCGACAGAAAATCTTCGGAAATACTGACTTCCATTGATACCCTCCGGCGTTTGTGGGTGGATTTATCCACCAGTGGGCCTGAGTGCGCGGTAGGCGGTACCGTGTTCGAGATGTGGCTGGGGGCTATGTGAAGTGAAGCCCTCCGGCCTGATTTTCGTGCCTATCCGGACCCGAAGCACACGACATTGAGAGGACCATTTGCCAAGACAACTTCGCCTCGGTGTCTTCCCCTTCGGTATCTGTTAGCCGTTGCGGGCGCCTAGTGTGGTCCGCTAGACTCTTCGGTTTTACGGGAAGGCGTGCCAGAGCGGATATGTTCTCCGTTATGCTCTACTCGCATCGTCGGGCTCGCGGAATAGCCAGCCCCGTAGATTGGCGGATGCGCGTAATTCCCTCGCTATCCGTTTTACACTCATAGTAGTAGTTATCTTGCGAAAATCGATCAAGATGTGCTCTTGAAAATTAGCCCGAGGTTCCTCATAAACGGGGAGTGATTTCTCTACACACTCAGCCACCGTAACCGCGACTACGCCGACCGATTGGAAACCCAAGCCAGTCGTATAATGTGTCCAAGCATCGCGTGGGGTGATGCGGTCTCCATCGTAGACTGAGAGGCGCCCCTTGTCCTTCTGGGTTGGACGGAAAGCTTGGGATGTAACATGCCCTGCCTTGACCCAGCTGCGAGGAATTTGTCTAAGCAGCCAAGTATTATCCTCCAATTTACCTCTTCGCATGTTCTCGGACAACCGAGGCGAGCCATGACCAATTCGCGCCATCTGACAAGTCCAGTTCTCGCTCCTCTTCGATGGATTCGTCTAACCAGAAATAAGTACCAAGTCTGCTGGACAGGTCTATTCTAACCTCTATGTTTATTTCCTCAAATATCCACTCAGCTTGAACCCCACCGTCTTCTGTCGGAAAAAGGTAAGGTCTCGGCAGGTCCGTTGGGTAATGTCGCTCAAAGGATCGATTCAGCCAATCCAGACCTTCCTTAAAAGGGGCCGCGCCTCCTCCCTCCAGCCAACCATCCTCTAACGATCGCAGTTCATCGAGTTGCCTCGTAATGTCCAGTGCCTCTTCGATGTCGTTGCGGGTGGAATCCCCGATGATCGGCTGAGTCTCGCTTGGACGGATTACCTCTGTCCTTTCATAGTCGCCCATCTCGGCGAGCGTTGCGACATCAATCACTTCATTCCAGTGCGCTGGATGCAAAATCTCAACATTGTCTATTAGATTGAAAGTGAAATGCGGCTCACGACGGCCAGTTTGTGCGAATCCGTCAACTTGCAGTCGCGTCCCACTCGCATAGCCTATCAGAGCCTCAAGCACTAGGTGGCGATGATCCGAGGACATGGGTGCGGCAGCAATCTTTCCATCCTCCAACTGCATTCTGAATGTCATCGTGAGCTGGTCAGCAGTTGAGACCTGGCCGGAAACGGACAGTCTCCTGGTTGGCTCTGCAATTGATGGTGCATTGGACCCAACCAATTGATCCCCTTGAAGTATTCTGCTCCGCTTCGAGAGCCTGACGGGAGATGACAGGGACCTCCCCGTGATTTCTATAACGTCGCCCTCGTGGAGTCCACTCCCGATCCTCCTGAGACCTGCCAGAACTTGGCGAGGCGTCTCGTCTGGAAGTTCTTCCTCCATCCCCAAAATGTCGGTCAAGGCAGCGCAGCCGAAGTTGAAGTAGCGTCGGGCATCGAATGACGCTTGACGAGTGAACACAACCTCAATGTCCGCCACCGCACTACCAACTTCTAGAGTGGTCAAGCTGAGTCCTGCTCCACTCGTCAAGCCTCTAGGCGGAGTTCGGCCATGGTGGTCCTCGATGTACTTGGCTCTTGCCAAAGCGACCGCCATCTCTTCAAGGCTCGAGATGCGCTTCAAGAACCCAAAAGGTATGGCGTGTTCGTCAAAGCTCGCACCAGTCAGCCGCAACCGTATAAATGCCTCGATATTCATCACCCCCTCGTCCTTCTTCAGACATTTGAGTCAAAAGTTGTCATTGCCCCTGACCAACAATCGGTCAGAGCAACACCGTCGGGAGTGCCCCAAATTCTACTCGACGCCCTCAGCACAGGCAAGGACGCCGTCCCAGGGTAGGATATCAACGAAAAGAAGCAAAGCACCTGGAGGTCACTGGCCCACTATCTCCCGGCCATTGACAGTCTGACCCATGATGACGCGAGAACACTCCCAGTTCTGGCGCTCCGCCATGTTTCCATGTCCTTCCGCCCCCCATCGTTCCAAGTTTGCAATTCCCTGAACCAGACGGTCATTAGCGCCAAGTCGCTCACTCCCTCAAGCCCGCAGTGGACAAGGCTACTCCCAAATGGCTATCCGAAGGCCAGATCCAACTGGTAGCCATCACCGATTCTGCCCCTTACCTCTGGACACATCGGACATTCGCAGCAGATAGGAGTATTCGACGGCGGTCTCAACTCCAGTTCGACCGGGTTTAGGAGAGGTCCAGACTGCACCGTCAGCAGATTATGTCTTGGTTTTCTCTCTTTCTGAGTATCAGCGCCAGAGTAACGATTACGAAGGTTGCTACCCCCGCTGCGAAGGCTATGGTGCTGGCCACTCCGATAGCGATGACTTGTAAGCCTTCGCCTGCATTACATCCAAAGACTATGATTATGGCCGGTATCATTGTTACCAAGATCATGATAAACAGAACAATAGCAGCGGCCAACGCAGGTACGAACAATATCCGCAATATCCTGTGTCTTTGGGCCGCAAGATACGTGAATGGCGCAAACGCCAAAATGGTGACGGCGATAACAATGTCCAGCGCGCTGACGCTTTCGTTTCCAGCAGCGGTAATCGCCTGGTCCAATTGCATGTATCCACCTACTAAAGACACGATCATTCCCGCGATTACCATGTAGTTCTTCAAGCTGTGCTGTGATGTAACAGTAGCCGCAGACGTCAATCCTACACCGGCGAATACCAGCAATAGAGAGCGAGTTGGCGAAGAAAATTCCTCGAACGATACTGCGATCAGGCCTACCAGGCCCATGAAGATAGCCACGCCGATCCGCATGGCTGAGATGAGTCCTTCCTTCCCTTCCAGGGGTTTCTCAATCGGCTGCTGCTCGGCCGTACCCGGTTGTATTCTGCCGGTCACGTATTCAATCACTGTGGCCACAATTGCAATTGCCCCGGCAGCCGTAAGGCCGGCCACGACGCCGCCTGTCCAGTTGCACTGTTCGGTTGCCCAACTCAGAGTGGTTGTGATTGCGATTCCGATTGCCGTGGATCCATTGGCTACGGTCGGGTGTCTTGAAGCTTGCTGATATGTAAAATACGCGACAGCTACCACCGCGATGGCCAGGAATGCAATGAGCATTCCAAGTGTCAGCCATCTTGGAATGAAACCACTCCATCCGCTCAGTGACTCATAACCTCCCTGTCTCTCCACCCCCAAGTAAACGAAGAGGAGGAAGAGGAACCCGGCCACAACCGGTGGAAAGACCTTAGCGGTGCATGCGTTAACCTGTTTGAGACGCCTCCACCAGGTTGTTGCAAGGTCGCGGGGTTTCATTCCGGCTCCTCCTGCTCCGGTGTCTCACCCACCGCCATCCAGTACCCGACCCGTGGCTCGGCGAGGATGTACCTGGGGTTCTCGCCGTCCTCGCCCAGCTTCTTGCGCAGGTGCATGCGCAGCGCCTGCAGGTTGCCAGGCTTGCCCGGGCTCCACACCCGCCGGAGCAGGCGGTCGTGGGGCACCACCCGCCCCGCCTCCAGCGACAGCGCCGCCAGCAGGTCGAACTCGGTGGCAGTCAGGTCCACCGGATTACCCGACAGGGTCACCCGCTGTCCCACGTCAAGCATTAGTGCCGAATCCTGTTGCCTCACTGAAGAATGTTACCGAAATCTCAGCACTTGGCGCCACTTTCAGCCAGCGCCATTTCCGGCAATGATTGTTCGTCCCACAGAGTTTCACAGGAAACAGAGTAGACCAGTTTACTCGCCATGATGCTCCGCCATTGCTGAACCCGCCGCTGTAGAGTGCGCAGGTGAGCCCTCTCGAACCGGTCCGGATAAGTAGACTGCAACCGGTCCAGCAATACCACCGCGCTGGCGTCCGGGTCTTCCTGCAACCACCCCAGCACGTCGCACCACACACCTTCAAAGGGGTCTGGCCTTGTTCGCCAATTGTGCGGGGCTCTCACCTTCGGCGGCCGCGATGCCGCCCCTTCATCCTGCCGCCACCGGTCAGGCAGCCTGACCAGGAACCGTTCCAGGCTCTCGCCTCTGGGCGTGGACCTGATCTCCGGAGACACGATGGCCGCCAGCGCCGACCGGGTCTTCCGAATGGAGTGCAGCAGGGCTACCGGGTCCAACTGGGCGCGGCGCTCATTCAGGCTGGCCCTGGTATCAGCTTCGACCGTCTCATGCTGCATCACCCGCTCGCAGGGCGTGGCTGGCGAACTGTAGCGCTTGGTCACCACTGAGCCGTTGCGGGTCTTATCCATCAGCTTGAACGAGGGCTGGAAGTAGTTCACGTACAGCCGCATGGCTCCGTGCAGGTGGGCTATGGTCTGTCCCGCCACCTGCCCCGAATACCGCTCATGCCCCAGAAAGCGCCGGATCACCGCCCCATTCTTCTGCTCGATCCACGCCTGGTCGTTCTTGCGGTAGGCTCGGGAACGGATGAACTCGATGCCCCGGTCGGAGCAGTACTCGGTGAGAGTCTCGTTGATGAACACGCTGTCGTTGTCCGAGTCGATGCCCAGAACGGGAAAGGGCAGCTGTTTGGCTATGGCCTCCAGTCCTGTCACGACCAGGGATTGCTCCCGAGTCAATAGGGGCACCGCCTCGGTCCAGCCGGTGCACACCCGATGCGGACTACGGGGCTACCAGGCTGTAAATGAAGGACCCACCCATGTTGTCCCCGCAGTGAGCCACCAGGTCAATTTCCAGGAAGCCCGGCGGAGGGGGGTTCCAATCGGCGAAGGTCCGGACGGGGATGTTCCGCCCCGGGCTCAGATTAGGTCGGCGTTTCCGCCGACTGGCCACCGTGGCGCGCACCGGTTTCAGCAGCCGGTCCAGCGTGGCCGCGCTGGCGGACAGCAGCCGCTCCCTGACCTCGGGGTCCAGGTCCAGGTGGCCGGTGGCGCTCCATGGACTCTACCAAGTAGGGCAGCGCCGCTTTCAGACGCTTTCCGCAGATACGGTCCGATGCTTCCCACACCAGGATCACCGCCTCCTGAACTGCCTCGTCGTAAATGCGCCGACCTTTCACCCCGGGTAGCTGGCCCACGGCATCGGCCGATTTTCCCAGCAGCCTGATGCCATGCTTCCGGTGATGGCCGGTCACGGCAATGAACTCGTCGAGGATCCGGCCCTTGTCTCTCTTGGAAGCACCTTGATAGCGCTCTTGTATTGATGCCAGCAACTCCCGCTTTGCCATCCTGCTCATGCCTCCCGCCAAGTGATCGCCTCCCGACTCTTCGGTAGCATTCTATTTGAGGCAATCACTTTCTTAAAGTAACGTTTCCATTGAGGCAATGCGGTCTAACCGATTGCGGTTGTCCTGCTCGGTCGTCATCGTCCCTCCCGGTAATACCTGGCCACCGCGCCCCGGTCAGCCGACTGGCGTTCCGTATACCGGGCCGGCATCGTGGAACTCTTCCACCGGCCCGCCGTCATCAGCGCCGGCAATTCCACGCCGCTCTTCACCAGGTCCTGGGCCATGCCCACCCGACCCGAGTGGCCGCTGAAGCCGTCGCCCAGGCCTGCAGCCCGGGTTGCCGCCTTCACCCGCCGGCCCAGCTGCCGCGGGGAAAGCCCAAACACCGGACCCTTCGGATCCAGCAGCTCCTCCGCCGGACGGATCGCCCACAGGGCTCCCGCAGCCTCCTGGCCGATGTAGAGCACCACGCCCTCGGCGCCGGGGTCCGTCTTCGACCGGCGCACCTGCAGGAGAGCGGACCCGTCCCCGCGGAACTCCAGGTCGCCCCAGATGAGCGCCGCTGCCTCCGACCGGCGCAACAGCCCATCCCTCAGGATCGACAGCAGTGCCACGTCCACCAGGGCCCGCCAGGACGCCCTCTCCGCCGATTCCTGGCCCTTCTCCCCCTGCCCCAGCTGGCGCCGGTGGCCGGCGGTGGCTTTCACCGCGGCCAGGGACTCGGCCGTTAAGGGCCTGGCCTGCTTCTGGGCCCTGCCGTGGGCCCGCGAGATCCCCTGCAGGATGCGCCGGACCCCCTCATTGTCGGTGGGGTCCTCGTGACCGGTCGCCTTATGCACAGCCGCCAGGGCGGCCCGGTGAAGACGCACGGTGGCCACGGAGACCTTTCGCTCCTCGGCCAGGTGGCTGAGGTAACCGGCCACCAGGGCCGGCGTCGCCGGCAGCGCCAGCACGGCGCGGGCCTGGGCCCACTTCTCGAAACTGCGCCACGCAGAGGAGTAGGCCGCCCGGGTGCCGGCCGACACGCTGCGGTCCAGGAGTTCCTGGAGGCGCCGGACATCCTCGGAGTTCAGGCCCTGATGGGCCGGGGCGGGAGCTGCCGAAACCGGGACCGGAAACATCGTCATCACATCACCTCCGCGAGACCATCACATGTCCTTTAACGCGAATTAAGGGACACGTGAGACCTCCCCATTCTACCCTTTGACCAGGCCGCTCCAGAAGAGGAAAATATCAGTAACAGACCGGGCCCAACAGAAAGGTTAAGGAGACAATCAGATGTTCACCTGGGAAGACTGCCCTGCAGTGGAACAGGTCCCCGGCAAAGTCAGCGGCGCCTGGGTCTTCGCCAATACCAGGGTGCCCCTCTCCCACCTGTTCGCCAACCTGGAGGCCGGGGCCACCATCGAGGAATTCCTCGACTGGTTCGAGGGCGTAGAAGACTGGCAGGTCCGGGCTGTACTGAAGCACCTGGAAGCCAGCCTGCTCCAGGACCTGAAACATGAAGCTGCTGTTTGACAACGGCGCCCCGGCCCCGCTGCGCCGGCGCCTGGGCGACCACATAATCCACACCGCCGCCAGGATGGGCTGGGCGAATCTCAGGAACGGAGACATGCTGGACAGGGCCGGGGAAAATGGCTGCGAGGTGCTGTTTACCACGGAGCAGAGCATCCGGTACCAGCAGAACCTTACTGGAAGGACCATTGGCATAGTAGTCTTGATGAATCCACGGTGGCCTTTCGTCCGACTATGCACCGTGGAGATCCGCGATGCGCTCTACACCGTCCACGCCGGAGAAGTCGTGGAAGTCCCTATCCCCACTGGCAGAGGTCGTTAAAGCCGGGAGGTGCCATGACCCCCACGAAGAGTAGCTCCTGACCAAATAACTCACCCACCTCAACGTCCTGGGAGAGGACGGCGACTTCGCCGACTTCTAGGAGTGGTACCAGCTGGTCCGCTACGCCAACGGTGACAGCGCCCGCGGAACGTGGAAGAGGCGGCCGTGCTGCGCTACAAGGACGTCTTGGAGACAGCCCGAGTCTTCAACCAGCTCCGCGATAACATGGCACAGGAGTAACGCCAGTCCGGTAGAGGTGGTCACGTCCGCGGACGACGTGACCTCGACGCGATCATGACCAATTCCATGCCGCTCCGCAGGCCCGTTGGCCAGCGCCATCCAGAAAACCACAGCCAGAAAAGCCGCATCAGGGACCAACAGAGACCGAAGCCTCCGAGTGGGCTTCCTGGTCTCCCCAAAACGGGCTCACCTGCTTCTTGTGGCCGCTGCGACCAGGCTGCGCAACAATTGCCATTATCACGCATGCTGGCCAGCAGCCGCGTGGGGTTGGCAGCACCCCGGTTGTAAGAACCAAGAAAGGAGAAACATGCCGCTTTTGAACTACACCACCAGGGTGCCAGCCGAACAGACCGTAATGGAAATTACACAGCTGTTGGTTAAGTACGGGGCGACCGACATTATCACTTCCTACGGTGAGGACGGTCAGCCCCGTGGCTTGAAGTGGCGCCTGACCACTCCTCACGGACCCCTGGCGTTTGCACTGCCCTGCAACGTCCCTCAAGTATTCCATTTGCTCACCCAGGACAGGATTCAGGTACGTGACGTAGAGGCCCGCCGGAAGCAGGCCACCCGGGTGGCCTGGCGCATCCTGAAGGATTGGATCGAAGCTCAGCTCGCGCTGCTGGATACCGGCATGGTGGAGCTGGAGGAAATATTCCTGCCCTATATGCTCCAGGGCGACCAGACGCTTTACCAGGCGCTCCAGGCGGGCAATTTCAAGGCTCTCCAGAGCGGTTAGGCGCCCTGCCCTCACAGCCCCCGCTCTGGAAACTCTTCCACCAGGTGTAAACATGACCATTCAACCGTACGGAGAGACATCCGGACCACCGGCGCCCGCCACCCTCACGGCCCAGGACCAGCGCCGGATCCAGGATGCCCTGGACAGCTCCACGTCGGCCAACACCCGCCGTGCCTACAACCAGGCCTGGCTGCGCTTTGAGGCCTGGGCGAGGGAGCGTGGGGCCTCCCACCCTCTGCCGGCGTCGCCCGAGCTGGTGGCCGCGTTCCTGGCGGAGCTGGCCGAGGCGGGCAAGTCGGTGGCCACCCTCCGGCTCGCCAAGTCCGCCCTGGCGGAGGTCCACCGGTCGACCGGTAACCAGGACCCCACCGACAACGAGGGGGTGAGGAAGGTCATGGCCGGCATTGCCCGGGTCAACGGCCGTCCCCAGCGTCAGGCGAAGCCGCTAACCGAGACAGCCCTGGCCGCGGTGAAGGCCACGGCCATGCAGCCCAGGAGACACCAGGGCAGGGCCGTCAGGGCGGAGAACGCCTGGGCTGCCCGACGTCGGGGCCAGGTGGACGTCGCCCTGCTGTCCGTTCTCCGGGATGGATTGCTCCGCAGGTCGGAGGCCTCGGAACTCCGGTGGGGCGACGTGGAGGTGCAGGAAGACGGCTCGGCACGGCTCCACGTGCGTCGGTCCAAGACGTACCCGGAGGCCGCGGCGGCTCTGGTGGCAATTATGCCGGAGGGGTTCGCGGTAGTGGACCCGTCAACGCCGGTGTTCGGGCTGTCGGCCAGCCAGATCGGCCGGAGGGTGAACGCCGCGGCGAAGGCCGCGGGCCTGGGCGAAGGGTTCACCGGCCACAGCGGCCGCGTGGGCATGGCCCAGGACCTGGCGGCCGCGGGGGTGGAGCTCCCGGCGCTGATGACCGCAGGCAGGTGGAAGAGCTCGAAAATGCCGGCACGGTACACCGAGGGCCAAGCTGCGGGCCGGGGCGCTGTGGCAAGGTATTACCAGGAAAGGAGGGGTTAAGCCCCGTCCCAGCATCCAATGCCAGGAATCCGCACGGCTTTGGTCGTCAGGAACGTAGATGCTATTTGAGCGCCGTGCTGAGCCATCGCGCTGGCGGCCTCTCCTGGCAGGATCACCTTGGCTTTGCTCCAGTCATCAAGGTAGATCTTTCCACCAGACGGGGGGTCGAGCCGGGTAATTCTATCTCTTCCGATCAGCAGACCGGCTTGCCCCAAAGCGTTCATTGATTGGAAATGCATGGCGGCAAATATGATACTTGTCCACGCGAGCTTTCCCCCTAACCACCTTTGCAACCGGTTAATGGTATAAGGGTCTTCGCCGCACCCTATGCTGAGGATAGAGATGTCGTTTCTATCAGTCGTGAAGCTGGACAAGGCTTCCACCAATCCGACCATGATCGGATTGTTAGCCCATACACCTCCATCGGCGAAGATATAGCCGTCCTCTACCGGCCTGAGATACGTTGAAGCAGCGGCCGTAGCAGCCGCTACCTTCGCCATGTCTTCGTCGCCGTCTTTCTTATAGTCAGGGTGGTGTGGGGTCTTGAAGACGTATACGTCGCCGTATTTCCAATCCAGTGAAGGGATGCAAAGGCGCACCTGCGCATCGCGCAGCTTGGCAGTCCCGAGAACCTCCTCCAGTATTTGGTCCAGGGCCTTCCGTCCATAGGCATGAAAAACATATTGACGGAGTTTTCGCAATGCTCTCCGTTCAGGCGGGAAGATTTCTCTCCCCCGAGTGATATATAAGTCCAGTAGTTCTCTGGCAGTCATGCCGGCTGCCAGTCCCAGGGCCAGGATTCCCCCGGTTGAGGTGCCGGTTATCAGATCGAAGTATTCGGCTACCGAATCACCGCCAAGGTACGTGCTCTCCAGGTCAGCGAGTATTACCGCGGGAAAAATCCCCCTGATGCCACCTCCGTCCAGGGATAGAATGCGGAACGGCTGGTCCGACTCCCAGTCCAGCCGTTCGCGCCTCCGACGCAGGATACCGTCCGATCTCCTCGGTGGGTTGTTGGTTTCAGTCATCCGCTCCTCCGCGCCCCAGCGGTAGGTTGTATCCATTAGGTAAGGGGCGCCCGCCGGTAGCTTGGGCTATTTGGCGGGCGTGAACAGGGTTTATTTCTGATAAGAAGTACCACTTGTGCCCTGCTCCACTTCCGCTAAGTGGCACCTCTTAAACTTTGCCCCACTGCCGCAGGGACAAGGCTGGTTCCGGCCGGTCTTCCGCATGCTCTGCAATTCTCCCAAGTACTGCCGGTAAGCCTCTCTGGGAGAGTGCGGATATTCTTTCCACAAATCGTCCTTTGCCGCTGCAAGCCCGAACCGGTCTACGTATGCCACCCGGTAGAAGAAGGGAACCACTAATTCCCTGATGAATCTGACTATTTCAATTTTTGAACCTGTTGCTGCCTGGATTCCCAGGCAGCAACGGTTTTCGGAAAGACCCGGGTAACAGTGCATATCAGCTATATCAGCTATTTGGCGCTGTTCCATGATCTGCTGTATCCGGCCACCGGTCTCGATGACCGGTGGCCAAGGGTTGAAGGCCGAGGGCTGGAAGTCCAGGCGGATTTCTATTTCAAAAGTGTCGTGGATGGCCTTGCTGTTTCCTGGTTCGGTTGGTTCCGGAAGGGGTGTTAGCCATCCGCTATCTTTGTCAAACTCAGCGGAGAATTCCAGTGTTCCGATGATTCGACAGCCCTTGGCATCGTAGGACAGCCCGGGCTGTTCCAGCGTGATCCTCTGAACGTCTTCGTCCGAAAGGGTAATGGTTACAGGTTCCAGGACACGGGCCTCCGGTATCTGGGCGCCCGCGTATGGTCCCCTTGGGCGCACGGGTGCAGCAGCAGGGGCCGTCAGTAGCGGCCGATTACTCCCTTGGCCACCGGAAGGCCGGCCGGGTGAGTTCCCACTGCCCCCACCGTTGCCGCCACTATTGCCATTTCCGCCGCCAGATGACCCCTTTCCGAAGTCATCACCGAAGAGTTCTTGCCACAGTTTGATCGCCTTCTCGCTGGACGGTTCGTCCTTCGCCTTTCTCGCCGTTTGCGCGTAGGAATGCACGCGGTCCCTGAAATTGGCATATTTCTGCTGGTCCCAGTGCCGATTGAAATCTTCCGTAGCCAGAACCGGATTCTTGACCTTCGGCATGTTGGGATGCTGCTGCAGGTAATTGTCCATGCGGGTGAGGACGGTAACCAGAGTATCAGCATTGGTGCTCACTGATCCCTCACCCTCATCTGACGCCTTAATGGTGTTGCCGATAAGGGTGGTCAGCAGGATCGACTTGGCGGTGAAGCTGTTCTTGTGGTCACGGAGGTATTTGAGCAACCTGATTACCCGCTTCAGGTTGCCGCCGGTGATTCGATTCTTCTCGTTTATCCAGTCCCTGTACCCGACACCGTCAGTTTGCTCGAATTTGTTGTCATTCCGGTTGCAGACGTAATGCTTGCCCTTGATCGTCACCCGCGGGACCACGTCCAGATGAAAATCTCCGGCATAGTCAACCGTCACGCACCTGGTCTTCAGCCTTAGCTTGTCGGCGTACGTCTTGTTGGCCGCCAGGGTGCGCCTGACCTCGAGGACGTAGTCTTTGGGTTCCCACTCAGAGTTCGGGTTCATCACGATCTGGATGTCAGCATCGTACTCATCATTGTCATCCACGGGCTTGATGAGAGTCCCGAAGGCGTAGGACCCCTGCGGTTCCATATTCTGGTAGCCTTTCAGGTGCTCCTTGAGATGGCCGTTCACACCCCTGACTCCGCTTCTTAGCCTGTCCAGCCTGGTATCGTTGAGGTTAACGTGGTCCCTGAGAAAGTCCTGGAATTCCTTGTTGTTCTTGGTCATCCCTGACCCCCTTCGTAAAAATAGAGCCCTGCAAGGCTCTGTAATATATAGTTTACTCCCTGCAAGCGGGTCTGTATAGTTTTACTGTACCGTGTCATATATTAGTAATAATCTTGCCCAGTAGTGCTGCAATAACACTTGCATTGAAAAGTAATTTATTAATATAATTCAACCGATGGTTCGTCTTGCAGAAATAGCTAATATCTCCCTGGGCCTGCCTAACTCCGGATGGCAGCTGGAAGCAGATTACCGGGGATACGCTGTGCGACTTGTGGAAAGCGGGAGCCTTGGGGATGCCTGTTGGTTGGGCATTGACAACCTAAAGGAGGTCGTAGTTCCCAGTTACGAGGCCGCCGATCGATACCTGCTACGGCCCTACGATGTTTTGGTTACTGCTCGCGCCAGCACCGTTCAGGCTGCGTTGGTGTCGCCAGCAGTATCTCGGACGGTAGCCAGTGTGACTCTGTTGGTGGTGCGGGCCCACGATACCGGATCGGGCATGGAGCATTTC
The DNA here is from genome assembly GCA_002238505.1 of SAR202 cluster bacterium bin22. Classification (GTDB taxonomy): domain Bacteria; phylum Chloroflexota; class Dehalococcoidia; order Lucifugimonadales; family UBA3495; genus Bin22. The sequence continues at coordinate 56,297 of MPMM01000018.1, forward strand.
ATTTGGTATTTCCTCACGTCGAGGTGGGGTCAGGCTCAGTTGAAGCGGCGAGTGACGGTCGGCGCGACCTTAACTACATTGTCGGCCGCTGGCCTCGGAGAAGTTGAGCTGCCTAACCCTTCCCGCGAAGTCCTGCAACGAGTCGCCTCGCTGGTTGAGGCGTCTGACAGCGCATATACCTGGACCCTGGAGGCCGCCCGTCTGCGGCGGGATACGCTCCGTGATTCGATAATTGGCACGTTGGATTCCACATCACGCTAATCGCCAGGAGGAACCATGGTGCTCACTACTCAAGAATTGCAGACGAAGCTGTGGCAGGCAGCGGATATTCTGCGCGGCCAGATCGACTCAGCGGATTACAAGAATTACATCTTTGCGGTATTGTTCCTCAAGCGGTTATCAGACCGTTTCGCCGAAGAGGTCCAGTTGTCGGTGCAAGCCGGAGTGCCCCTGGATGTGGCTATATCAGACATGGATGAGCACCAATTCGCCGTACCCGAAGCTGCCCAATGGAGCAAGATTTGCGATACCACCATGAACTTGGGCGAGGCGCTAAACGTAGCCAGCAATGCCATTGAGGAAGCAAACGCAGGGAGGTTAGACGGCATTCTCGCCGCCACCAACTGGAACGATGAAAACAAACTCGGCAGCCCGTCAAACCGGGAAGGTATCATCCGCCGGCTACTCAACCACTTTAGCGACCTGGATCTCAGCGACGAGAACCTTCGTACCGATACGGGCAGTACTGGCAATGTGCTGGGGGACGCCTACGAGTATCTCATCTATCAGTTTGCCGACGATGCCGGCAAGCGAGGGGGGGAATTCTATACACCCCGGTCCGTGGTACGCCTCATTGTGGAATTGCTTCAGCCGCAGGAGGGTATGCGGATCTGCGACCCCACTTTTGGCTCGGCCGGGATGCTCATCTTCACCGCCGATTACGTCAGAGAGAAGGGAGGGAACCCTCAGAACCTGGTGCTCCACGGCCAGGAACGCAACCTCGGCACCCTGGCTATTGGCAAGCTTAATATGCTTCTCCACGGGCTGCCGGCAGCCCGTCTAGAGGCAGGGGACGTTATAGCAGAGCCAGGGCTGATGGACGATGCCGGCCGTCTTTTTTCATATGACCGGGTCATCGCCAATCCGCCGTTCAGTCTCAGCAATTGGGGGTCTGATTTTGCTCCCACCGACCCCCACCACCGCTTTGATGGGTTCGGGGCTATACCCCCCAGAACCCGCGGAGACTTGGCCTTCCTCTTGCACATGCTCAAGGTAACCAATGCCCAGGGCATGGTTGGAGTCGTGATGCCCCACGGCATCCTCTTCCGGGGGGGCAGCGAGGGCAAAATACGCCAGCGCATTGTGGAGAACGACCTTTTTGAGGCAATCATTGGTCTGGCGCCTAATCTCTTTTTTGGAGCCAGCATTCCGGTGGCCATCTGCATCCTGAACAGGGCCAAACCTACTGACCGCAAGGGCAAGGTCATCTTCGTGGATGCTGCCCAGGAAGGCTATTTCCGATCAGGCACAGCCCAGAACTACATGGACCCTGAGCATATTGAGAAGGTCGTGCGGGCCTACCAGGCTTATGAGGACATAGACCGGTTCGCTCACGTGGCAGACCTGGAAGAAATCAGAAGCAATGGCTTCAACCTGAACATCAGCCGCTACGTGGACACTACCGTCCCGATAGAGGTGATGCCAGTGGAGGAGGCCTTGGCCCAACTGCGTGAAGCGGAACGGCAGAGGGATGAAGCGGTTGCCAGAATGGACGAACTCCTGGCCGGAATGGGTTATGCCCGGTAGGATGATGGTTGAGCAATGCCTGTTCTATTGAGACAGGGCCCCTACCGCTTTTTCTTCTATTCGGCTGACTGGGTGGAACCTCCCCACGTGCACGTGCAGAGAGACCGGCAGACCGCCAAGTTCTGGCTGGATCCGATATCGCTGGCGAGCAGCGGAGGCATGAGGAGTACCGAAGTGCGCCGGGTTCAGCGTATGGTAGAGGAGAACCAGGCTTCATTTTTGAGGGAATGGAATGCACATTTCAGCAACTGAAATTATCGTCCCTGACGCGATAACCATTGAAGTAACGGAAGACACGCTTACCGCCGACCTTTCCGATGGCCGGACTATCTCGGTCCCGCTGGCCTGGTATCCCCGCTTGGTACACGCCACGCCCGGCGAACGCAACAACTGGGAGCTGATTGGGACCGGCCAGGGCATCCATTGGCCCGACCTAGATGAAGACCTCAGTATTGAGGGGTTTCTTGCCGGCAGAAAGTCGGGCGAGAGTCCACGTGCTTTCAAGCGATGGCTGGAGGCCAAGCAGACTGGCCTCCCTGTGAACATCTACGAAATTCAGCCTGACGCCCCTGAAGAAGTCTAATGAGACCCTCCAGTGGACAGGGCACTATAGCCAAAGGTTGGCGGCGGGTACGCTTGGGGGACGTGGCGGAGGTCGAGACTGGTGGTACTCCCAGCCGGAGTCGCCCAGAATATTGGGAAGGCGGGATTCCCTGGATGGCTTCGGGGCAGATAAATCAACGCCGAGTTATGACGACGGAAGAGACTATCACGCAGGAAGGGCTGAAAAACTCAAATGCAAAGCTTTTTCCTCCAGATACGGTGATGGTCGCCATGAACGGCCAAGGAGCTACAAGAGGCAAAGCTTGTGTGCTTGGAATCGAGGCCTCATGTAACGAGTCATTGGCTGCAATCTCTGCGAGGCGGGACAGTGTAAACAGGTTCATATTCCACGTTCTCGATTCGGCCTATGATGTGCTTCGCAGCCTAACTGGCGATGGTCGTGCAGGTCTTAATTTGGGTTTGATTCGGGGATTCAGTTTCCTCCTCCCGCCACTGCCCGAACAGCGGGCCATCGCCGCCGCCCTGGACTCCATTGATGACGCCATCGAGCGTACCGAGGCGGTCATCGCCGCCACCGAACAACTGCGCAACTCTTTGCTCCACCAACTACTCACCTACGGTGTCCTTGGCTGGCACACCGAATGGAAAGACGTCCCTGGGTTGGGGACGACACCAAGGGACTGGGATGTAGTTAGGCTGGGAGAAGTAACAGAAATTAAGTGGCTGATTTCAGGTTGCCTGTGCCTTCTCTTCCCGAACAGCAGGTCATATCAGGGCTCCTAGACAGCGTGGACGCCAGTATTACCGAAGCTAGAAAAGAGAGACAAGGTTTGCGATATCTGAAGGATTCTGCTGCAGACTCGTTACTGACAGGGCGAAAGCGTATACCTGCTTAGATTCGGAAACCTGACAGGAATATGGAAATACATGGCTTATTACCACATCCGAATAACACCTAACTCAAACCGGTCACAAGATGAGGTGAGGCTAGGCCTTTCACTGGAAGCGCTAATGAATCGCTTCGTGGTCCCTTATAGAAAAGGTCTACCATTGGTAATTTCAGGAAGAGCAATACCCTCCACAGACATCGGTCGGGTCCTGATAAGCAAGAGTGAGGAGGAGGCGAGATACCTAATAGAAGTCCTAAAGGCCGAAGATCGTTCCAGTCCGGTAGCATTTATAGGTGGACCATCATTAGACTGGCGCGCTGCCGACAGAGCTGAAGACGTTACTGATGAGTTCATCACGGGGCCTCCGGGGAGTGAGCCTGACCGGAATGAAACGACATTTTCGGAGCCAAGACCTTCGGAAGAATCACGAGACGTCTTTGTTGTTCACGGACGTAATTTGCTAGCTCGCGACGCAGTTTTTGACTTTCTTAGGGCCATAGACTTACATCCTATAGAGTGGTCGGAAGCAGTTAATGCAACAGGCAAGGGGTCGCCCTATATCGGGGAAATACTGGACGCAGCGTTCTCCAGAGCTCACGCAATTGTGGTTGTATTTAGCCCCGATGATGAAGCCAGGCTTAAGCAACAGTTCAGAACGGACAGTGATCCAGATTACGAGAGACGGCTAACGGGACAAGCGCGTCCCAATGTTTTGTTTGAAGCTGGCATGGCCATGGGTAGATCCCCAGAAAGGACAGTATTGGTGGAAGTCGGATCTCTTCGACGATTCACCGACACTGAAGGGATTCACGCGATTCGCATGAATGGCTCTCCCGAAAGAAGACAGGACATGGCTCAACGGCTGAAGACTGCTGGATGTCCAGTGAATTTGGAAGGCAGCAATTGGCTTTCTGCCGGAGAATTTGACTCAGCGATTCGCCTGGCAGAACAGCATTCGGCCGGCGCGGAAGACGCTCCAGAAAACTCGGTTCATAGTTCTCTCTACCTCCAACTTTCTCAAGACCACATAGACCTCCTTTTGGAGGCTGCCAAAGATAGGAGCGGCACAATACTCAGAACTATTACAACGGAAGGTCAGTTTGTCCAAACTAACGAAAGAAGATTTGGAGAGCCTGGCAACCATAGGCTGGAAACAAAGTGGCAGGGTGTTCTAGATGATTTGTGCAACCAACGGTTGCTGAAGAAAGAAAACTTCCAAGGTGTAGAGGTATATGAAGTGACCAGTGCCGGGTATGAAGCGGTGGCAATTTTGGAGCAACAAACTGACTAATAGATATGAAGAATGAACAACATTAGTCCAGCCAAACTGAACGAGTTTAACCATGCTGAGGCACCAGCCAGCCAACTGCTGGAACAGTTGGGCTGGACATACGTGCCCCGGGAAGCCTTGGCGACCGAACGAGCAGGTGAGAGAGATGTCTTGCTCAAGGGCCGTCTGCGAGTTGCCCTCCTGCGACTCAATGAGTGGATGACTGAGGAATCACAGGCTGACCGGGCTATCTTCGAGTTGGAGAACATCAACGCCACTGGTATGGCCCGCAACCAGGCCGTCCACGAGTACCTGACTTACGGAATGCCCCTGACGGTCGACGGCCCCCGGGGCAGAACCAGCTACACTGTCCGGTTCTTCGACTTTGATCATCCCGACTCCGGCCTCAACGAGTTCCTGGTAACCACCCAGTTCCGGGTCCGCCGCGGCAACGAACGAGACGGGCCGGAGGACGATGACCGGTTGGTTATTCCTGACCTGGTCCTTTTCGTGAACGGCATCCCACTGGTGGTGATGGAGGCAAAGTCTCCCTCCCTGATGGAAGTCTGGAAAACCAGGGCAGTGCGTCAGCTGCGCCGGTATCAGGAGGCAGGCCCTGAGTGGCAGGGCCGTGGCGCCCCTGAGCTTTTTCACTACAACCTGCTGTGTGTGGCCCACTGCGGGGCCGATGCGGCTTACGCGACCATGGGAGCGCCGGAAAACGCCTACTTCCAGTGGAAATGGTTGGGTCCATATTCCGAGGAGGAAGTCCGCCAACGGTATGGCGTTGAACCACAAGATCAAGGTCAAGCCCAGCTCATAGTCGGGCTGCTTTCCCCACCGGTCCTGCTGGATATCCTGCGAGACTACGTGGTTTATGAGCAGGAGCATGGCCGTATTATAAAAAAGGTCCCTCGCTACCAGCAGTACCGAGCGGTCAAAGCGGCAGTGTCCCGCATTATCGCCGGGGCCAGGCCTGCTGAAAGAGGGGGCGTGATCTGGCACACCCAGGGATCTGGAAAGTCTCTGACCATGCTGTGGCTTGCGACAAAAGTACGTCGCAGTCCTCAGTTGGCCAGTTCCACCATTGTGACGGTGACCGACAGGACCCAGCTCGACGACCAGATCGCAAACACTTTCAAACGTTGCGGGTTTCCTGCACCAGAGCAGATCGACCGGTCAAGGCCGGAACCCGAGCAGCGACGCCAACAACGGCGGGCACGGAGTCCAAACCAGACCGAACCCCTCGATCTGCAGACGCTCCTTCAACGCGGAGGAGCGCGTACCCTCATGACCACCATTCAGAAGTTTCAGGAGGTTTTGGAAACGCCCAGCGGTTCGCTCGGCCAGCTCAATGCCTCTGAAAACATCATCATCATGGTGGACGAGGCGCACAGAACTCAGTACGGGTTGCTGGGCACCAGGATGGCGGAGGCACTCCCAAACGCGGTGCTGGTGGGGTTCACAGGCACACCTATCGACAAGGGCTTTAGCCGGAGTACAATGCGCCACTTTGGGCCCCTTATCGATTCCTACACCATTCCTCAATCAGTGGACGATGGCGCCACAGTGCGCATCATGTACGAAGCTCGACTCCCCGACCTGGCCATTCAGGGTCCTGGAACCCTGGACGCGCTGTTCGATGCCACCTTCTCAGACCTCAGCGAAGATGAGCGAGCACTGATAAGGCGCCGGTATGCCAACAAGGAAACTGTCGCGGAAGCTGAACACCGCATCCATAAGATCTCTTTAGACATCGCCGACCACTTCAAGAAAGCGGTCATGCCCAATGGCTTCAAGGCACAGGTAGTGGCGCCCAGCAGGGCCACTGCTCTTAGATACTCCCAGAAACTGAACGAACTGGACATACAAGCCTACCCCATCATCACCACTTCACCCAGCGATACCAAGGAATTTGACGTTGCCAAGGGAGTTAACCACGACCAGAAAATCAACGACTTCGTGAATCCCCAGGGCGATACTAAAATCCTGGTCGTCGTGGACATGCTGCTCACCGGCTTCGACGCCCCCGTTGAACAGGTCCTCTATTTGGACCGTTCCCTGCGTGAGCACGGGCTGCTCCAGGCGGTAGCCAGGGTAAACCGGCGCTTCTTCCACGAATTCGCCGGAGTTTTGACAGAGAAGAACTATGGCCTGATTGTCGACTACCACGGGGTCTCTCAGAACCTGCAGGAGGCCTTGGATTCCTTCGACTGGCCGGATGTTCAGGAGACCCTGACCCCGATTGAAGCCGACCCAACCGCAGTGCTAGAAGCTGTGGCAACCCGCGCGGAATCGCATTTCAAGAGTCGTGACCTCGATAAAACCTGGGACTGTGTTGCCATTTTTGCCGCCGACGCAAATACCGAAGGAAACTTCAAAACGGACCTTTTCGAGAAGTTCAACGCCGATTACCGAAAGTTTTCTGAACAGATGGACCGGAGTTTGCCTGATCCCAAAGCCCTGCCCTATGTGGACAGGCTGGCCCGGCTCACCGAGATCCGGGCTTACAGCAGAGCCCTGTATCTCCAGGAAAATGCCAATCTGGACTGGACCGACATCGAGGCCAAGGTCAAGAAACTGATAGACGAACAGATTGACGCCTCCGTGCGGAAATTGATGGCGCCGGTCTCGGTGCTGGCTGATGATTTCACTGAGAAGCTGGCCTCGCTACCTCATGACGAAGCACGGGCCTCCCTAATGGAGCATGGGCTTCGATCCTACATAAACACCCGACTCGCCGATAACCCCGCCTTCTTCGAGAAGTTGTCGGAGCAGCTGGAACGCATTATCCAGGCCCTGCGCAATCACCTGATCGACTCTGCCGAGGCAGCCAGACAGATGTCTCAGGTAAAGAACACTCTGGAAGCTGAAGTTGACATTGCGGCCGAGCTTGGACTTTCCCAGGAGTCCTTTGCCATATACGAACTGATTCAGTCTGCTGCTTCCGTCACAGCGGGTAACGATGCTTACCAGGAAACAATTGTTTACCCCGCATTGAAGAGCGTGGCCGACACCCTGGAGCAAACCGTCAACCAGCACAGGGTCGTCGTTGACTGGCAGTCCAATCCAGACGTACAGAGACTGATTCGACGGGATATAAAACGTGCACTCCGTCCCTTGCAAAAGTACAGCGAGGATCGCCTGGACGACCTGGCCAACCAGATCGTCGCAATGGCCCAGCGGTGGCCCGGGTGACGACGGACCATGGAAGTGTCCGAGTCGGCAACACCGACATGGAGTACCGGGTTCGCAGAAGCGACCGGCGGCGGAAAACTGTCCAGATCGCCGTGGACGGGACAGGCGTTCAGGTGGCGGCCCCTCATGATACGTCTGACGACGATATACGGGGCATAGTGCGCCGGCGGGCGCCCTGGATCCTCGCCAACGTACCGGACTCTCTTCTCGAAGTTCCCAAGAAGCGATTTGTTAGCGGTGAAACATTACCCTACCTGGGGAAAAATGTTCGCATGCTGGTCAAGGCCAGAGACGTGCGTTCAGTAGAAGTCCGGTTCGACCACTGGCGCCTGCAGATAACCGTGCCTCAAGGCCTCGCCGAAGACGTTCGTTCCGAGCGTATACGAAAGGCAATTGTGGCCTGGTACAGGCACCGGGCGGAGCTACGAGTCAAGAGCAGCCTCCAACGATGGTGGCCCCGGTTAGGGGCCGGAGCGCTGCCTGCGATATTAATTCGAGACCAGCGTCAGCGATGGGGGAGTTGTGCCCCCGATGGCACACTGCGGTTCAATTGGCGCGTCGCTATGCTGAAACCGGACCTGGCGGAGTATGTTGTAATTCACGAGTTGACGCATCTTCAGGTACGACATCATTCAGCAGAATTCTGGGATTTGCTGTCCAAGACTATGCCTGATGCTCAGCAACGCCGGCGCCGATTGAGGGAAGAAGGCAAGTTTCTCTATTTGTGAATGCTCTTATTGAGAGCATGGAGCGGGGCGACTCCACGTACGCAGGCGTCAGAGACTGGTACGAATGCGGAGGGGGCCTCCCTCTACAGGTGAACCCATTGACCAGGGTTTCGGGCTTTTAGCCAACCAGGTCGGCCAGCGGCCAGAGAAGGATTTATCGGTGACAGTGGTCGCGTGGGCACGGCCCAGGACACGGGCCTCCAGGGTGGAACTGGCAGCGTTGATGGCAGCCGGACGATGGAAGAGTTCCAAGATACCAGCCCGGTACACCGAGCGCCAGGCGGCAGACCGGGGCGCGGTGGCGCGGTATTACCAGGAGGGTGGGGGTTGATATGGGTTATCCCCATTGGGCTATCCTTGCGCTCCTGGACGTTTCCCAAGACTGGACCCTGGACTACAAGGCGCTACCCTGCCGCATCAGATATGCTCACCCTGATGCACGCAGGTTACAGCGTGAATCAGCAGGGTGAGGGGGCGTGATGCCACGGAGAGTCAGCAAAGAAGAAGCCAGACATTTGTTGGGCGCGGTATCCCTGGTCACCATTGACCGGTGGATCCGGCGCGGGGAGCTCCAGGTGGAGCGGGAACCCCATGGCAGGGGTCACCGGATCTGGGTGTTGCTGGACGATGGGGTGGCTGAGGCAGCAAGCGAAACGGTGCCTGTGGCAGCGCCGACGTTGCAGGCTACGCCAGTTGATACGTCGCAATTACTGGAGTTGACGCAGCTGAGGGAACGGGTGAGGGGACTGGAGGAGCTACAGGAGTACCACAAGGGGCAGATGAGAGAGAAGGACAGCCTGGTGCCCCAGCTCCTCGAGGAACTGGGGCAGGCCCAGCGGACCGCCGAGGTCCTGACCCGGGCCCTGCCGGCGGGCATAGTTGCCGAGGCCAAGGAGAGGCCGAGCCGGAGCTGGTGGCCCTTCTGGCGTCGGGAGACGCCCCGGGTGCGTTAAGGTCATCGCAGAGCCTTAACCCCACGCCTTGGGCCCCAGACCGCGGGTAATGATGGTCCTGGCGGCGTTGTAAGGCTGGCAGCCGCAGTCGCGGTGACGGTCCGCTGGGCGCCACTTGCTCAATTTCCAAATACGTCTTCTCTTTGCCCGACTCGTATCCGTTCTCGAAGCAACTGCAGGAGTCCACGTCCCCGGGCCGGTGAGGCCGGTTGCCACAGCCGTACCTGCTGAACATAGCGCCCTCCTCTTCAAGTTTACAGGTATTTCGGAAAGCTGCTGGGCTTCCTGCATTAGTCTTCTCGTTTTTCGGGAGATGTTGAAATCACCTTCCAAACGAGGAACCCTTCCCAGCCCTGGTAATTGCAGCAGACCGCGTTTGTGGCAACTACCGCCCAACGTATTCAGCAGCAGGTTGTTCATACTTCGTTCTCATATAACTCAGCCTTTCCGAAATGGCCGATTTTGACTACTTGCCCCCGGTGGCCCTGATTTCCTCCACCTCCGCCCTTTCGCATGGAGCGCAGAGAAACCTGGCCTTGTCGTCGATGACCCAAACCCAAATCACCTGCGGAGACTTTTGCAGGAGCAGGTTGGGCCCTGGGGATCCCCCACACTGTAATGCCGGTGAAGATTTATCACTTTACTCTCTCACCTTTCATAACGGGGGCCCACTACCATCACTCTGTAAAGCCTGAACGTCATGCTCTGCCATCAGGTGGATCCGCCAGACGTCCCTTGCCGACTGAGACGCCGGCGCCAGGACAACCAGGTCCTTCTCCCGGCAACTGCCCAGGGGGCAGAACATGGCGCGACGGTTCACCAGTATCGAGTAACAGACCGGATCACCGGTCGGGCAGCGCTGGCCGGCGGCGCCACCGGAAACGTGACGCTGGCAGGTGTTGCACCAGGCGACGAGCCCCACCGGCGGGACCGGGGTGTCCATGACCGAGGTGGTCGGCATGGTGGACCTCCCTTGAATTGGCATTGAATAGGCCTTCTATACCCACACTCAAACGGACCGCCGCGGACTCCGGCCAACTCCGCCCTGAGGCCTTCCGGTTCAGGTGAGCCCACGGCGCCCGCCTCCGGCCGCCTCCGGCTTACGCCTCTTCTGTTGCGGAGGCGCCGGCAGCCGCAGCGCCGCGTTCAGCAGCCGGCCACCGCTGGCCTTGACGTCCCAGCCCAGGGCCTTCGCCCAGACGTAGTTGTGGGCCGCGCGCAGGAACCGCACCCTGGCATGGTCCTCGGCCTCGGCACCCTCCATGCGCCAGGGGCCCTGCACAGGCCGGTCCATGGATGGCTGCCCGTGATCGGTGGCGTACTGCTGGGCTTCGTTTCGCCACCGCACCGCCGCCAGCAGCAGGGCGGTGGTCGCCGCCTTCCCCGCGTCCGTCGCCAGGACAGGCTCCCCGCTCTTCCTGGCCGCCTGGGCGGCCCTCCGGAAGGCGTGGCCAGCCTCCAGCAGCGGGTAGGATCGCTTCCTGGCCGCGACCCACCCGCCACGGTCGGGGTGTTTGCTCTGTTTGCTCTTTTCGATCTTGTCGCTCACTCCGCCGCCTCCAAAATGAGAGCATCAGGTGTTCAACGTCAGGATCCTGTCCAGTTTAACCCTCGCAGCATCCGGACCGGCAACCCGGCCCCCAGTGGCAATTGCCGTCCCGGGGGTTGAGCAGCCCGGAGGTCTCCTCCCCATGCACAACCGGTCGGCACAACCGGTCGGCACGTCCAGGCGGCCGTCCCTGAAGCCAGTCATGCAACCCTGGCAGTCTCCACCGGCGCCGGACGTCCATGGGCGTATTGGACCGTTCCTTATCCAGCCTCCCCCCCGAACCGGCGTCCCTGGGACCATCCCTGGGGGAGTCCCGGCCCTGTTGCGACACCAACCCATAATCAGGGGGGGCTGCTTGCAGCATCCTTCCCGGACCCGGGAGGTTGGGGGTGGATGGTCTCTCCGGAGGGCCTGCCCTGGTCTCCTGTCTCCCTCGGTTTTCCGTCAGTCCGGGGGACGAATGTCCGCTGGTTGTTTCACTCCTGGTCAACTGTCCCGTACCCCTGTCTTCCCCGGGGGTATGCGGTTCCGGCCGCCGCCCTTTGCGCTGGCGCTCCGACTGGAGCGTTCGTCGGGCGCTTCGCCGCGAGGGCAGGT
>MPMM01000043.1 GCA_002238505.1 SAR202 cluster bacterium bin22
AAACGGGTTTATAGCCTTCCTTGCGGGAGGCGTTGCGGTTCAACTCCCGCGAAATTGTCGATGGCGAGCGATCCAGGCTTGTCGCGATTTGGCGCTTAGTGTATCCCTGCTCACGTAAACTGGCCAAACTACACCGCTCTTCAAGGGTGAGGTGCTGATATACATTTCCCATGGCAACACTCTAACCAAGTGTTGCACTTCGTTTGTGAGTCTAGCCTCTGGCCTTCCTGGTGGCCATTCCGGTCAAGCTGGGCATATTGGGATGGAGCGCACCCGGCCTGTACCGGACAACCCACGTCCTGTCGGGAGGAATGCGTGAAGCGCTGACGGACATTGCCGGCGTGGTCATTTTCTTCAACGTGCTGCTGGCCGTGTTCAACCTGATTCCCATTTACCCCCTGGATGGCTCCCGGGTTGTCGGGGGACTGCTTCCCGACAGAATGACCGCGACCTACGCCAGGTTCGAACGCTTCGGTCCCCTGGTCTTGCTGGGAATCATTCTGGCCGATTACGTGCTGGGCCTGGGTATCCTCTGGAAGGTAATCGGGCCGGTTGTAACCACCTTGATTTCCCTGGCCACCGGCTTCTAGCAGTTCAACAGCATTGTAATGACGGTTAAACCCCAACCCGTCATTCCGGCCTTGAGCCGGAATCCAGACAGGTTGCTAAAGGTCAACTGCATAGTACAAGAGGGGCTCTGGATTCGGTAAACTTACAGGCGCCCTGTCAAAAACGGGACGCCAGACTTAGGGACATTCCACCTGGGTTATCCTACGGAAACCATGTCAACTCAACAGTCCGGTTCCTTCAACGTTGACTACCACCTGGGCCGGTTTCACCGGGTCTCTTCCCGCTACGGGCAGGCCATTCGTCTCCACCACAAAGCCCTAACTGACTTGAGGGAGTCCCTGGGGCCGGACCATCCCGAAACCCTCCGCAGCAGTACCGCCCTGGCCAACAGCTTTTACGCCGCCGGTCATTTCCAGGAAGCCATTGCCCTCTTCGGTGACACCCTGGAGCGACGGGCCCGGACACTGGGCCCCGAGCACCCCGACACCCTCAGAAGCCAGGGCAGCCTGGGCAACTGTTACCATGCCACCGGAGACTACGAAAGGGCCGTCTCCATGCACCGCCAGACCCTGTCGCTCCGGGAGCGGGTACTGGGGCACGATCACCCCAGCACCCAGGCCAGCCGCAACAACCTGGAAAAGGCGGAGAAGGCGCTGCAAGAGAACAAGAACAGCAATGCTCAATAACGTTGCTATATGTTACAGTTAATGCAGTGAAGCTGATTTCCACTGACACCACCACTGGGAGACCACTTGCCAGCCCTTAACGACGTCCAGTCTCGCCTCAACCCCACCCAGGTTCAACAGGTCCTGTTACCTTCCAGCCCCGACGAAGTCTCCGCAGCCATCGCCCAGGCCGTGGCGCGGCAGACATCCCTGTGTCCCGCCGGTTCCCTCCACTCCATGGGAGGCCAGCAATTCCTGGAAGGGGGATTGTCCCTCAGTTCTTCTTCCCTTACCCGTGTGGGGCCGCTGGATTTGGAAGCTGGGACGGTCTGGGTCCAGTCTGGAGTGACCTGGCCCCGGCTGGTTGAGTGGCTCAAGTGCAATCAGGGGAATTCTGCCCCGGCCCTGTCCCTGATCCAGAAGCAGACCGGCGCGGATGAACTGACCCTGGGCGGGGCCCTTTCATCCAACATCCACGGGCGGGTGCTGGGCAGAAGGCCAATTGTCGAGGACATCGTCGCCTTCTACCTCACCCTCCCCGACGGCACGCGGCTGAAGTGCAGCCGCCAGGAGAATTCGGAATTATTCAGCCTGGCCATCGGAGGCTACGGGCTGTTCGGCTTCGTTGACTCCATCAACCTGCTCCTGGCGCCCCGAAAGCTGCACACCCGACGAGTGCAGGAACTCTCCCTGGAACAGGTAATTCCCTCCCTGGAAGCCCAGACCCGGGCGGGCGCAACCTACGGCGACTTCCAGTACATGACCGACGAGACCTCTGCCGACTTCATGGCCAAGGGCATAATGTCGGTTTACCTGCCGGAACCGGAAACTCAGGGAATAGGCGAGGGGCAGCTGGGGCTTTCCCAGGAAGAGTGGTCGCGACTCTACGTCCTGGCCCACACCGACAAGGCTCGGGCCTACCAGGAGTATGCCGCCCACTACCGGCAAACCGACGGCCAGCTCTACTGGTCCGACGACCTCCAGTTCAGCCCCTACCTGCCCGAGGCTGGCGAGGCCCTGTACCGTCACCTTGGCTGGCAGACCTTCGCGTCGCTGATGATTACGGAGTTATACGTGCCCCGGGAACGGTTTGTGGACTTTATGAGGGCGGCAAAAGCGGCGGTTCTGGAGACCGGAGCCAACGTGGTCTATGGCACCGTGCGGCTTATTGAGGCCGAAGACGAGACCCTGCTGCGATGGGCGAAGGACAGCTATGCCTGCACCATCTTCAACCTGCTGGTGGAACACTCTCCCCAGGGGATAGAGCGGGCCAAAACCCAGTTTCGAGCCCTCACCGATTGCGCCCTGGAACGGGAAGGCAGCTTCTACCTCACCTACCATCGCTGGGCCAGGCGCGACCAGGTGGAGCGTGCCTACCCCCAATTCCCCAGGTTTCTCGAACTGAAGGAAAAGTACGACCCGTCAGGAACTTTCAGCAGCGACTGGTACCGCCACCACCGGCAAATGTTTACCTGGTAGGTCAACAGGTTTGAAATAAGGACTGCCAAATCTGTACCGTCATTCCGGCCTTGAGCCGGAATCCAGGCAGATTGCGAAAGGTCAACTGCATGGGACAAGCTGCATGGGACAAGAGAGGCGCTGGATTACGGCTTTCGCCGGAAAGACGGTTAAACCCCAGCCCTTCATTACAATGCTGCAGAACTACCTGGGCTGAACATGAATGGAGCAGGGCTGCAGGACCTGTTGGATCTCCTTGACCGATCTCTTCAGTCCACCAGCATCCTGTAAATCCTGTCCATCCATGTTCAATAACCGGCAGATCTGCTAGTCGTCCGCCGCTACCGCCTCGGCCACCGGCGCGGTCACGTACCGCTCCAGGAAGAAGGCAACCGACTCCACAATTGCATTGCTGAACTCCGGTATGCCGTCGAACATGTGGTCCTGTCCCGCAAACAGCCGCATATCGGCGGTCACCCCTGCCTCTTCCAGCAGGTCAAACAGGCGCATGGACATCCGGTGGTCAACCCGCTCATCGCTGGTGCCGTGCAGCAGCATAATCGGCGGCCAGTCGCCGTGAACCAGTTCCGCCGGGTTGGCGGCGGTCAGGGCCGCGTCTGAAGAATCGCTGGCGGTATAGGGCCCCAGCGGCTCACGGCGCCAGTACTTACGGATATCCGAAGCCGGAGCCACTCCCACGGCGGCGGAAACCCGGCTAAGCTCTGCAGAGTTAATGCCCGGGCCCTCGTACTCCACCTTGCCGTTGGTGGCCGCAGTCAACAGGGCCAGGTGTCCGCCGGCCGACTTTCCCGCCACGGCTATGCGCTCCGGGTCAATCCCCAGGCTTCCGCTGTTGGTCCGCATCCACCGCAGAATGGCCTTTACATCCTGGATTGCGGCCGGCCAAATGGCCTGTTCCATAATCCGGTAAGGGGCGGTCACACAGACAAAACCCCGCTCCGCCAGGGGAATGCCGTAGCGCTCCTTCAAGGGCTTATGGTCGGCTGAAACCCAACCGCCGCCGGGCAGGAACAGCACCCCGGTCGCATTGCCATCTGAGTCGGAGGGCCGGGCTATGTCCACACCCAGCTGAAAACCGTTGGCGCTGGCAACCATCACGTTCTCTTCAACATTAACCTTTGGCATAACTTCCTCCACTTATGCTCTCCATTGAAGCTGGTTTGGGTGGAGTTTAGCACGTTACCAGGAGGTTGGGGCAGCCTCCCCTCCGGAAAGTCAGGGGCTTTCGATTTCTCGGTAAGCGCCCCTTCTCCGTTCGCCCTGAGCCTGTCGAAGGGCCGCCCTGAACCCTTTCCCCCGTTCGCCCTGAGCCTGTCGAAGGGCCGCCCTGAACCCTTCCCCCGTTCGCCCTGAGCCTGTCGAAGGGCCGCCCTGAACCCTTCCCCCGTTCGCCCTGAGCCTGTCGAAGGGCCGCCCTGAACCCTTCCCCCGTTCGCCCTGAGACTGTCGAAGGGCCGCCCTGAACCCTTCCCCCGTTCGCCCTGAGCCTGTCGAAGGGCACCCGGAAGGGTTCCACAAGCCCGTCCCCACCCCGCCGAAGCACACACCGCCAGCGGTTCCCTGGGACTGCCCACCAACATTTGCATAACCCTGTCCGGAACCAGGGCCTTTCCCTTCTGGCCGCCCGGGGATGCCTGCGTTACAATCCCCCATCCCTGCGTTACAATCCTCCATCATGGAAGACAAGACCTGCTTGATAACCGGCGGCAGCGACGGCATTGGCTACGCCGCCGCCCGGGAACTGGCCCGCCAGGGGTCAAACGTCCTGATTGTTGGCCGGAACCGCCAAAAGACGGAAGCCGCCGCCGACCGCATCATGGCGGAAACGGGCAACCATTCCGTAAGCTTCCTGCTGGCAGACCTGTCATCCCAGGCCGAGGTGCGCGCCCTGGCCGCCCAGGTGAAGGCGCAAACCCCGCGCCTGGACGTGCTGCTGAACAACGCCGGCGCCATTTTTCTGTCCAGCCGTACCAGCGTGGACGGAATTGAAATGACCTTTGCCCTGAACCACCTGGGCTACTTTCTGCTGACCACGCTGCTGCTGGACCTGCTGAGGGACTCCGCTCCCGCGAGGATAATCAACGTATCTTCCAGTTCCCATTATTCGGCGGGCAATTTCCGGCTGCAAGACCTGCCCAACCCGGCAGAAAAGCCCGGATACCGGGCCTACGGGCGTTCCAAGCTCTGCAATGTCCTGTTCACCTACAAACTGGCCCGCCTTGTCCAGGGCAGCGGCGTGACGGTAAACGCCCTGCACCCCGGGCTGGTACGCACCAGCATCGCCCGAAATAATGGCCTGCTCGGGCGGGTGGTCAACTTCTTCATCGGAGTTAGGGGAATTGGAGTGGACAAGGGAGCAGAGACACTGGTTTACCTGGCATCGTCTCCCGAGGTGGAGGGCGTCACCGGAGAGTTCTTCATCGACTGCCGCGCTGTGGCTTCCTCCGACCTCAGCTATAACGAGAATCTGGCCTCGGAGCTTTGGAGTTTGAGCGAGCGGCTGACGAGGGAATAGATGCCCCGACAATTTCGGGACAGGCTTACCATTCTTCACGAACCCCTTACATGTATCGTGGTAAAGTCAGGAACCGCAACCGCTATAATCAAATCTCCTGAAGGCTGAAGCGGCAACGCCGGGGTCAGCTCCGAACCGAACGGTGTCAGACCGGGCAGATTCCTCTTCCACCATATTTGCCGAATCTGCCCCTATAATCCATTTATATGTTTACAGACAGGGCATAGGCAAATGCTGTTCGAAGGCCTCACTATCCCCGTATTGACCGCTCCGGCCGGTTTCCTCTCGGAGACAGGGGATATTCGCCAGTCTCTGTTAGCCCTTGGCCTCCTGCTGATTGTGGCCAAGCTGGCCGAGGGAGCCTTCCGCCGCCTGCACCTCAATTCCATCCTGGCCTACGCCTCGGCGGGCATCATTCTCGGGCCGGTGCTGCAGTCCCTGACGGGCTGGTCCATTCAGCCTACGGGCCACATCGACCTGCTCCTTACCCTGGGCATCTTCATCTTTTTCTTCCTTATCGGGCTGGACGAGATCGACATTTCCAGCTTTGTGGCAACGCTGCGGGGCCACTACTTCCTCGCGGCCATTATCTCGGTGGTCTTTTCCCTGGGAATTGCAGCGCTGGTTACCACCGATGTCCTGCTGGACACTGGGCTGGGCCTGACCTTTACCGAGGCCATGGCACTGGCCGGGATACTCTCCATGAGCAGCCTGGGCATAGTGGCCAAGGTCCTGGCCGACGAGGGTCGCCTCCGGGAACCCGTAGGGCTGCAGATTTTCACCGTGGTCGTAATCGCCGAACTGCTCACCCTTCTGGTAATCGGCTTCAGCATTGGTGAACACACCCACGAGTTTTCGGTGCTTTCCCTCGCAGTTCTTATCGGCAAGATCGCCGGTTTCGCCGCGCTGGCCTGGCTCCTGTCTTCCAGGATATTGCCGCCGCTGGTTGCCCTGCTGCAGCGGATAATCCGGGTTCCCCAGCTTTCCATGGGCCTGCTGCTGGGCGTGCTGTTCCTGATGGTTGACGCCGCCGAGTATATGGGCCTTCACGGCACCCTGGGCGCCCTTCTCTTCGGCGCATCCCTTTCCGGTCTCACCTACCAGGTGCGCTCCGAGATGATGCCCGGGCTCAGAAGCGTGGCCGAAGGCTTCTTTGTACCCCTTTTCTTCGCCTCCGCCGGCCTTTATTTCAGCTTCCACTTTGTGACCATGCCCTGGTGGGTTATGCTGGCCCTGGCCTTTATCCCTCTGGCCGGCAATTTTGTTGGGGCCTTCCTTGGTGCCTACATTTCGAGGTTGCCGGTGCCTTACGCCGTAGCTTCCGGCCTGATGGGAAAAGGGGTAGCGGAAATCGCCCTGCTGCTGGTACTGAGGGAGCTGGAGATTATCAACGAAGTAACCTTCTCCTTCCTGGTCCTGGTGATGTTCTGCTACATTCTGCTGATGCCTTCGATTATCAGCTTTGCGGCTGCCAGGGCCAGCCGGAGACAGCAGTCCACTCTTACCCCTTCCGACATACCCCGGGGGATAGTCCGTTTCGTCCTTCACGACATAACAGTGCAAGACATCCTTGACACCTCGCGCCCCTATCCCGGGTCTGCAATGTCGGTGCGCGACTTTACCGAAATCTGGGCCACGCCCCAGCAGCATGATTACGTGGTCCTGGACGATGACGCTGCCGCCGCCATCATTTCCATCGGCATGTTCCGCTACCTGCCGGAGGACGCCTGGGCGCACACTTCCCTGAGCCATTTGATGCGGACGGACCCCCCGGTGGCCTGGCCCGACGAACACGTGGAGGACGTACTGCAGCGAATGGCAGAACACCACCTGACCGCCCTGCCCGTGGTGGACCGGAAGTCCGCCAAGTTCATGGGCGCCCTCACCAGCCGCGACATTCTGGAACTGGTCCTCAACCGGGAACGCGCCTAGCAGGCCAACAGGTTTGAAACGATGCCTTCTGAATCTGTAACGTCATTCCGGCCTTGAGCCGGAATCCAGACAGATTGCTAAAGGTCAACTGCAAGGTGCAAAAGGGACTCCGGATTCCGGCCCGCGCCGGAAATACGGTTAAACCGCAACCCATCATTACAATGCTGTTGAACTACGAAACCAAAGCCACGGTGAAAACTACGTCGAGGGTACCTGGCATTGGAGTGGCAGTGGTTCGGATTTCCCCTGAATCGTAGGGGCGCACGGCCGTGCGCCCCTACCCGGGAGCCATATCTGAGTTGGCTACCATAGTTGACAGAAAGGCAATGCGCTTTTCACTCTGGCTTTGGTTTAGAGACTTCTTCAGAATCAGCGCAGTTCCGCTTCCGGCAGTCCAATGAAAGGGCGGTGGCAGACTCGTGCGTTTGACCCCAGGGCAACCGCATATCAGCCTTGGCACAAGCCCGTCGTTCCCGCGCAGGCGGGAAGGTGGATTCACATTTCAAGTGCAACACTGGTTTGGATAAGATTTCTGCTGGGGTAAGGTAGCCCAGGCACTTGCGTGGGGTATGGTTGTAGGCTTGGGTGATGCGAGTAATCTGGTTCTGGGGCAGT
>MPMM01000044.1 GCA_002238505.1 SAR202 cluster bacterium bin22
CCGCCGGTGCCGGAGACGCCCACGGTGACGCGGACGTTGCCCTCGGTCAGCTTGCCGAACTCTTCGGCCACGGCCTCGGTGATGGGGAAGACGGTGCTGGAACCGTCAATCTCGATGTCGCCCTTCAACGCGGCATACTTGCTAGTGTTCATGGCCACAGGCATGGACTCGCCGCCGCCGGAACTGCCAGAAGCAGGTTGCTGGGAAGAGGCAGAGGAACCGGTGGACGCGCCGCCGCTGGAACTGCCAGAAGCAGGCTGCTGGGAAGAGGCAGAGGAACCGGTGGCCGCGCCGCCGCGGGAACGGCAAGAAGCGGGCGGGGGGGAGGGGGAGGAGGAACGGGGGGGGCCCCCGCCGCTGGAACTGCCAGAAGCAGGCTGCTGGGAAGAGGCAGAGGAACCGCTGGATGCGCCGCCGGCCTGGTCCGGCTGGTCCGAGGAGCCGCAGGCAATCAGGACCATGGAGATTGCGATGGCGCCAAGAATGAGGGGAATGGTCCAACCCTTTACGCTGGAATACCGGGGTCTTTTGGGTGACATTTTTCCTCCTGTCGGGTCTGGTTGGTCGTTTGACGATTTCTTGACCGAAGACTAGGCTATGCCCGGTCTTTCAAGGGGCAATTAGATTGCGATTAAGCCGTGTTTAAGGTCGGGTTAATTGTTGGTTAAAGGGAGTCCTGCTGTCGGGCAACCCGTGAAAGCATCGGGGCTGGCAACTGGCCCTACCATACAGCGGGCAACAAACAGCCTCGCGGGCCGGTGATGTGCAGGCACCCCTGGGCTACCAGGTTAAGGGAAGGCGCGCGCCAAAGCATTTGGTGACGGGCATGCGGCAACGAGGAAGGGCCGCCAGATTTGTGATGCTTTAACACGGCCTTAAACCTCAATTTACAGGTCTATGATGCCAGGGCCTGCCCAAACCCGTATAGTTGTAACCGCATTTCATCATTGCGGCCGCGGCCGCGGCCGTGCAGATTCCCGGAAAGGCAGACGAAACAGGGGACATTTGTGGTCAAGCGAATTGCGGCGGAACTGCTGGGCACCTACGGCATGGTTTTTGCCGGTACCGGCGCCATAATGATTGACGCCCTGTCCGGGGGCAGGGTGACCCACCTGGGCATAGGCATCACCTTTGGCCTGATAGTGGCGGCCATGATTTTCACCTTTGGTTCCATTTCCGGGGCTCACATCAACCCGGCGGTTACCGTGGCCTTCACCATTACCGGACGGCTGAAGTGGACGGTGGCGGCCTGCTACATACCCGCCCAGCTTGCCGGGGGCATACTGGCCAGCCTTACCTTGTATTACCTGCTGGGGTCCACCGCCAGCATGGGGGCCACCCTGCCGGCGGGCAGCGTACCGCAGTCCCTGGTACTGGAATTCATTCTGACCTTCATATTGATGGCAATCATCATGTCCATAAGCCTGGAGCCCCGGGTGGCCGGACCGGTGGCGGCTCTGGCCATCGGCGGGACGGTGGGGCTGGAGGCCATATTTGCGGGGCCCATATCCGGCGCCTCCATGAACCCCGCACGCTCCTTTGCACCGGCGCTGGTGGGCTGGGAGTGGCACGGCCACTGGGCTTACTGGGTTGGTCCAATAGCCGGAGCCGCCCTGGGCGCAGTAACGATATGCTGGCTGAAGGGTGTCGGGATACTCGAGGGGGTCAGGGCAAAGAATAAACAGGGTGTGGATATGGGGGGCGCAGACCGGGCCAGTCGGCCGGCGGCTCGGTCCGAAGGAGATTGATGGCTGCTCTCCCACGCCGTTGTTGCCCGGGTCCGGGCCGTCGCGCTTGGAGAAGTGCACCTCAGCCCTGGTTCCCTCCAGATTCGAGGTTTCTGTTTTCGGGGGCACGACGGGGTTGCCCAAAGCTGGAACGCGATTGCCCCGTTCCCGATCCCCTTCGGCCTTGCCCCTTTACCCGTCGAGTGGTAAAACCATTGGCGTGGGGATGAGGGGACTCGAGGCAGAAGGAGAATTGTTATGGCCCGCCTGGAAGGAAAAGTAGCCATCATTACGGGAGCCACCGGGGGTATCGGACAGGCCGCATCAAGGTTATTTGCCGAGGAGGGGGCGCGGGTAGCCCTGGTGGACCTGAATGAAGACACCCTGCAGCAGTTGACCCGGTCAATTGGAGAGGACAAGGCCAGCTACACCGTAGCCGACGTGACCGACCCGGACCAGACCCAGGCCTACGTGGAGGCTGCCGTAAACCGCTGGGGCGGGGTTGATGTCCTGCTGGCCAATGCGGGCATTGAAGGCACCGTCTCCACCATACCCGATTACCCAATTGACGTCTTTGACCGGGTTATCGCGGTCAACGTCCGGGGAGTATGGCTGGGGCTGAAGTACGCGATTCCCGCCATGCAGGAGCGGGGCGGCGGGAGCATCGTCATTACTTCGTCCACTGCCGGAATCGGCGGCACCTCGGAGATGTCGGCCTACAACACCAGCAAGCACGCCGTAATTGGCCTCATGCGGGTTGCCGCCCTGGAGTGCGCCCAGCATGGCATCCGGGTGAATACCGTTAATCCCGCGCCCATCGAGACCCGCATGATGCGCTCCATCGAGGAGCAGCGGGTGGCGGCGATGGACGACGCCGACATATCCATCGAAACTGCCAAGCAGTCCTATGCCCAGCGAATTCCCCTGCGCCGGTACGGCAATCCGGAAGAGGTAGCCGGGATGATGCTGTTTTTGGCCAGCGACGACAGCAGCTTCTGCACCGGCGGCATTTACATGGTGGACGGGGGCCGGTCGGCGGGCAGCC
This sequence comes from SAR202 cluster bacterium bin22, assembly GCA_002238505.1. Classification (GTDB taxonomy): domain Bacteria; phylum Chloroflexota; class Dehalococcoidia; order Lucifugimonadales; family UBA3495; genus Bin22. The sequence continues at coordinate 2,773 of MPMM01000044.1, forward strand.
GGTAGCCTGCCTCGACACCCTCGACACCCTCTCGTTCCCTGCTCTAGGCCGGCCTGCAGGGTCTATCGATTGTCGGAGGCAACTCCTCGAGTCAGTTCGTGGTGAGCTTGGAGAACCATTCCGGGCGGCCCTTCGACGGGCTCAGGGCGAACGGTGGAGGAGACTCTACCACAATAATCGAAAGGCCCTGAGCCGGAAGGAGGCTTCCTTGCGTATCCTGGTTGTTGGCGGCAGCGGCTTTATCGGCCGTTACCTGGCGCGTCACCTGGCCTCCATGCTGGGGGAGGAGGTGTTCTGCACTTATCTTTCCCGCCCGCCTGGAGACGACGTTAACCACTGGTACCGGTTGGAGCTTACCGATTCAGTGGCCCTGGAGAAACTGTTCGGCCTGATCCAGCCCGAGGTGGTAGTGCACCTGGCGGCTCTCGCCGATGTGGGTACGGCGGAACGGGAACCCGAAAGGGCCGCTGCCGTCAATGCGACCGGCACCGCAAACATTGCCGGCCTTTGCTACGCGCATGACTCCCGGTTGGTCTTCGTTTCCACTGAGTATGTATTCGACGGTCGCCGAGGCTTCTACCGGGAAACCGACACACCCAATCCCGTTACCCAATACGGCAGGACCAAGCGGGAAGGCGAGCTTGAGGCAGCCCGGCTTGCACCTGAATGGAGTGTGGCGCGCACCAGCATTGTGTACGGCTGGCCCGCGCCCGGGCGGCGCAACTTCGTTTCTTCGCTGGTGGAGCGACTGCAAAGGGGAGAGACCTACACCGGTTCCAGCCATGTAATGCGGTCGCCCGTTTACGTCGAACACCTGGTTGAGGGCATTGGCCGGCTGGCCCTGGAGTACCGTCCCGGAATGCACCACATCGCCGGCAAGGACTGGGTAAGCATGTACGACTTCGCCGCCCGGGTGGCCGAAGGGTTTGGTCTGGAACGCGGGCTGGTGGTCCCGTCGGGTGAGGAGCCCAGCCAACCGGACCGGCTGGGGCTGGACTGCGCCGACACCATGGACCGGCTGGGCCTCGAACACTTCGGGCTGGCGGAAGGATTGGCAGCCATGCGGGCCAGCCAGGGTTCCAGACCAGGGGATGCGCCTTCGGCCTGACGCAGGGGCGGCCACACGGGTCTGCCCTGGCTGTTGGCTCGCCGTAATTCTGACCTTCCTCGTCGTTATGGATGGAAACCGGGCAGCACAGGAACCGGCGCAACTCATTACGGCAGGTACTTGTCCTCCATTTCTCGGATGCGATGCGCCCCAAGGATATTCCCGTTATTGGCTACGCCCCACCTGCTCTGGGCGGCAGCGGCCAGGAACTGGTCTATGGCCTCGGTGCCCCTTTCCTGGAAGTCGTGCAGAAAGTCCCACGAAGCCTGGAGTCCGGCCATGGTGGTCAGGGCGGGATACCATGCCGCCGCGGCCCCGGCGTCCTGCAGTTCCTGCAGCGTGGGGTGGGTCTGGCTGCCGTGGGTGAAGAGGGGCAGGACCGGCCCGGGAATCCTGCGGATGGCTTCCACGTTTTCCTCCCAGGACTGGATGGCGGGGCAGATGACGTCGGCGTTGGACTGGCTCTTGTAGGCCAGGCACCGTTCCATAACTCCCTCAAAGGTGACGCCGGGCACGCCTCCGAAGTCACAGCGGGCGACGATGACGAAGTCCGGGTCGTATTCCATCTTGGCGTCCATGGCGGCCCTCAGCTTGCCCACCATCTCCTCGATAGACACGCAGCGGCGCCGGGGACCCGACTTGGGCGGATAGGTCTGGTCCTCCAGGTGGGCTCCGGCAATACCGGCCCGGATGTACTCCTTGACCGTATCGTAAACCTGGATGGCGTCGCCGTAGCCGGTGTCCATATCACAAAAGACGGGGATGTCCACGGTGTTGACGATGCGCCGGGCGTTGTCCACCATGTCGCGCATGCTGGTGCCGCCCTCGGTGAGGCCCATAAGCTGGGCGGAGGTGTTGCCGCCGGACATGTAGAAGGCCTCGTAGCCGGCCACTTCGGCCATCCTGGCGCCCATGGCATTCATCCCGCCGGCCAGCACGAATATTTCGGGCCGTTCGAACAGTTCCTTGAGCCTGGTGGTCGTTCGCTGGTTTGCAGGCATGGCGTGTCTCCTTATAGATGGTTTTTGGACAGGCGCTTGCGGTCCTGGCACAAGCCCCGGGGCCTGATGCCTGGCGTTTGGACGGGAGCAAAGACCTACCCGCCCAGGGTGGGCTATAGTATGGGTGAGCAAGCACGAGGGAGGCAACTGTGGCGCCAAATGACCGTTACCCTGGCGGAATGTCCAGCGAGGCCGTGGCAAGAGCAACCGGCCGTACCTGGAGCGAGTGGCTGGCTTTTCTGGATGACCTGGGGGCCGAGACCAGCACGCACAAGGAGATTGTAGCTCTCGTGGCAGGTCCGGGCGGCTTGACCAATGGCTGGTGGCAGCAATCGATTGCCGTAGGATACGAACAGGCCAGAGGCAAGCGGGTGGTTGGGCAGACCACTGCCGGCGGTTTCCAGATTGGCGTCCAGAAGACTTTGCCCATACCTGCCGACCGGGCATGGGACCTGGTGACCGGCGATGCTGGGCGCGCCACCTGGCTGGGTGAAACCGCAAGCCTGGAATTCCGGAAGGGAGAGCACTACGAGACCACGGGAGGAACCTGCGGTGAAGTTCGATCCATAGTCCCGGGCGAGCGCATCAGGCTGACCTGGTTAAGCCCGGGCCTGGCCGGCCCCTCCACCCTGCAGGTGACCCTTGTACCCTCCGGGGACAGGACCTCCTTCCGGTTCCACCAGGAACGGCTGTCCAGCCTGGAAGAACGGGAACTGATGCGGACCCACTGGAGGGCGGTACTGGACAGGCTGCTGGAGGCGGCACAGCAGGCCGGTGGGTCAACAGAAGGGAAAGAGGGTCATTGACCGCTCAATCGCAGATAATAGAGATGTCTTGCAGGTCCCCTCGGGAGGCCCAGCAAAGTCATCGCAGAAGCGTCCAGAATCCAGACTGACGGCCTGACTTCGTGTCCCAGGAAAGCGCTTCCGGCAAGGAGTTTAGATCCTTCGGCTTCGCTCGGGATGACATTGTTTCAATGCCCAGAGTCGCTGCGCTGGTTACGCCAGTGTTGACGGTTGCCCCGCCTTGTCTCCCATACTGGCCCTTCCGCATTGACGCAGGAAGGGATGTTGCTACGGCCCTTCAATGGGCAGGTTGGGGTAGGAAGGCGAGGTGGGGAAGGGGCGGTCCGGGTCCACACGGCGAAGCTGGTATGCCTCGGAGGCCATTATTTCTTCCATCCTTCCGGGGAAATCCTCGAAGCGGTCGGCGAAGGCCCGGATGAGGCGGCCGGAAAGGGTTCCACAGTCGTCGCTGCCCAGAAAAACCGCCAGGGCCGCCGCCCGCTCGATGGAGGCGCCCTGTCCGGAAGTGACCTGCACACCTCGCTGGTAGGTGGCCATATCTCCGATGGCCAGCGCGAGGTCGCGGTTCTCCTCCCACATCCGGGTGTGGATGGAGCCGGGGCTGATGGCATTGACGGTAATGGGCGTGCCCTGCAGTTCCAGGGCCAGGTTTTCCGTCAGGTTGACGATGCCTGTCTTGGCGGCATCGTAGGCTGAGGAGTTGGGGCCGCCCACGCCCGACATATTGACGATGCGGCCCCTTCTCCGCTCCAGCATTCCCGGAATCACGGCATGGCACCCGTAGAAGACGCCCATCAGGTGCACCGCGATGGTGCGCGCCCATTCGCCGGGGTCGTTGTCCCATACCCGCCCCACGGGGCCGATGTTTCCGGCGTTGTTGACCAGTACGTCAATGCAGCCATAGTGGGCCAGGGTCTGGGAGAAGGCCTGCCGGACCTGGTCATAATCTGTCACGTTGGCAACGATGGTGATGGCTTCGGCTCCGTGCTCATCGCCGACCAGGCGGGCCGTCTCATCGAGTTCGGAGGCGGTACGGGATACCAGAGCCAGCCTGGCCCCTTCGGCGGCGCAGGCCCGGGCAATGGCCTGTCCGATGCCGCGGCCACCCCCGGTGATGAGAACGACGCGGCCTTCAAGCCTGCGGATTGTTGCCATAGGTCAGCCTCCTGGTGTGCCGGGTGTGGAAATGGTGGTGAATCTAGTCCTCTACCTCGACAATCATTTCGATTTCGATGGGCATGCCGCCGGGGAGGGTGGCCATTCCCACGGCGGACCTGGCGTGGCGGCCCCGGTCGCCATAGAGGCTTATGAGCAGGTCCGATGCCCCGTTGGCCACGCGGGGAGTGTCGCCAAAGTCGGGTGTGGAATTGACCATGCAGAGCAGCTTGACGATGCGCTTCACCTTGTCGAGGTCGCCAATCTCCCCCTTCAGGTTGGTGAGCAGGTTCAGCATGGTCTGGCGGGCGCAGTCGTAACCCTGCTCTACGGTCACCTCACCGCCCAGCTTGCCAACGTGGAGCATTCCGCCTCCGGGCAGTCCGGGGCCGGTGCCCGAAAGGAAGACCAGGTTTCCGGTGCGCACCAGGGGAATGATGTTGCCGGCACCGGGCTGCCTGGGCGGCGGCAGTTCGTGACCCAATTCATTGAGCTTGTTCTCGATTTCGGGCATTTGAACACTCCTTCTTGAGTATATTGCGGGAGGAAGCCGGTCCATATGCCGGCACGGTCAATTGTAATTGACCTTTGGAATGTGGCAACCCGTTAAAGGGGTCAGTCCGGGATGAGTTGCCCTCACCCCCGGCCCCTCTCCCATAGGGCGAGGGGGGAATTTGTTTTTTCCTGTTGTTTCCTTTCGTTTCCGGTTGTTTTGTAGCTGGTGGGTGGGGGTGGATGACAGGTTGATGAAAGGGTGGGGAGCCCTCACCCTGTGCAACTGGGGAGATGGGTTACATTTAG
>MPMM01000019.1 GCA_002238505.1 SAR202 cluster bacterium bin22
GGTCGCCTGGCTTTGGAAGCTGGCCGCACCCTCATATCCCACGAGACTATCTACCGCTTCATCCAGGCCCAGATCGACCGCAGGAAGGACTACTCCTGGCGACATCTGCTGCCCCGTGGCAAGTCCAGGCGGGGCTGCCGAGGACGCAGGGGCGGCAGTTCCATTTCCTTTATTCACCTGCGCCAGCCCCTGTCCCAACGCCCCAAAGAAGCTGACCACCGCACCAATCCAGGTCACTGGGAGGCCGACCTCATGGCCTTTGGCAACCGTGGGCAGTCTCTCCTCACCCTCCAGGAACGCCACTCCCGCCTGCTTCTTACCTGTCCCCTGTTTACCAAAGCGTCCCAAGGCGTGGCTGATGCCATCACCCAGCTCCTGGCTCCTTTCCCTAACCACTGGCGCCAGTCCGTCACCTTCGACAACGGCACCGAGTTCGCCCGTCATTACCAGCTCCACCATCTGGGTACCCAGACCTTCTTCTGCGACCCACGCTCTCCCTGGCAAAAGGGCGGCGTGGAAAACGTCAACGGCCGGCTCCGCAGGTACCTGCCCCGCAAGACCAACCTGTCCCAACTCCCCCAGAACCAGATTACTCGCATCACCCAAGCCTACAACCATACCCCGCGCAAGTGCCTGGGCTACCTTACCCCAGCAGAAATCTTATCCAATCCAGTGTTGCACTTGAAATGTGAATCCACCTGCTCTCCAAAACCGGAACGGTCCAGGGAATCAGCATGGGCTGCAAAGATGTCGCCAAAGGTAGATCCCGGCCTGGCGGCGTCCTTGCAGGACTGGAGGGCGTCGCAGCAGGCGGCATGCATGGCAACCTGCCTGGGGTCGGGCTGACCGGTGAGAATCGTTCGCATCAGGCACGAGTGGTAGTGGCGGTAAGCGCCGCCAAACTCCAGTTGCAGCTGGTCATTGGCCTCCAGCGTCCGGTATCCGGTGAAGTTGCGCACCATCAGGGCGTTCTCGCCGGAACCGATGATAAAGCGGGAGGCAGCATAGTCTCCACCTCCCCGGAAGACCGCGGCGTTCATTCCGGCCAGCACCTCCTGTTCCGGGACTCCTGGCCTTGCCAGTTGCTGGGCGGCCGCCAGGGCATCGTCGGCCAGTTCTGCGGCCCGCCGAACGTAGGCCACCTCTGCGTCGCTCTTGATAATCCGGTAGCCGCTGACCAGTTCCGAACAGTCCTGGTATTCGCAGCGACCATCAATGGCCGCCTTCACGTACTCCCAGCGGGCGCCGGTAAGGCACCAGGCTTCCATCTCCACCCCCACGCGCTGTCCCCGACAGCCCTGCTCCTCCAGAATCTGCCACAGGTCCCGGCCGGGGTTGCTGTCGGCCCGGTCCACCCAAATGCGAATGTCCTCAATAACCGACGTCAACCGGGCCTGGCGCAGGTCAGCCGACCTGGTCAGCAGGACCAGCCGACCATCGGCCCCAAGGAACAGGCACTGGAACTGGGAATAACCGGTGGTGTCGTAGCCGGTCAGGTAGTACATGCTCTCCTGCCGGAAAATCAGCAAGGCCGCCAGCCCCCGGGACTGCAGTTCCGCCACAACCATTTCCCGGCGCGTGGCCAGTTCTTCCTCGGTGAAATGCAGCGGCATAACAACCCTCCTGCTGACAGGATTCAAAGCCCACTGGTATCGTGGAACTATTGGTTGATTCTAACACCGCCAGGGGGTCGGCCCCTGTATAATCCGCAGGAGACCCGCTCCCCGATTGGGTCCGCATGACAAGACCGGAGGTGTCGCATGGCAACCATAAACTCGGTGCTTGGACCACTGGACACGGCGGACCTGGGCTTTACCCTGCCTCACGAACACCTGATAGACTCTTCCGCCGGCATCCGGCAGACCTACTACGAACTGGAACTGCGCGACCAGGCCCTGGACATGGCCCTAGAGTCCTTCACACAGGCCAAAGAGGGCGGGGTGGACACCGTCGTCGAGGTTTCACCCCTGGATTTGGGCCGGGACGTACTGCTCATGAAGGAGGTCTCGGAGCAGACCGGCGTGCAGTTCATCTGCTGCACGGGCTGCTGGCTGGATGTGCCCCGCAGTTTCTGGGGCCGCGACAAGGACTTCATCGCCGACCTGTGGGTGAGGGAAATTGAGCAGGGCATCGAAGGGACCGGCATAAAGGCCGGCATCATCAAGGTGGCCACCAGCGACCCCATTACCGAGCAGGAGGAGTTAATGCTGCGAGCCTCCGCACGCACCCACCTGCGCACCGGCGTTCCCGTCACCACCCATACGCCGGCCGAATCACGCATCGGCGAGGAGCAGGTGCGCATCCTCCAGGAGGAGGGCGTTGAGCCTCACAACATATACGTGGGCCACATCAACAACACCCTGGACCCCGACTACCACCACGAACTGGCCCGCCTGGGCGTATGGCTGGGCTGGGACATCAACAACCCCTTCGGCAGGCCCAACCTTCCGGCATGGCAGGAGCGGACCGACTACCTGAAGCAGCGGCTGGACGAGGGCCTGGCCGCCAACATGATGCTCTCCCACGACTGGAACATAGTCCTGTCCCGCATCGGCTCGCCAGGCATGCCCAGCAGGGAAGAAAACCCCGACGGTTACCTGTGGTTGAGCCGGGCCGTCATCCCCAGGCTAATGGAGGCAGGGACATCCCAAGGCGACATCGACCGCATGATGATCGAGAATCCCCGACGCTACTTCGAAGGCGCGCGTCCCTGGTAATATCTGCAGGGCCCTTCATCTGTCGGGAACCCAACGTCGGGCTGCCCTAACGGGCAGCCCTCGACCAGGTGCAGCCGCATCCACCCACTGGCGTTCCGACCAGGCTGTTAATGCGACAACTTCTAGCCCTGATACGACTCTGCCGCGTGAATCATTTCCCGCAGCTCCTCTAATCCCATTCTGCCACCCAGTTCAAGAACCTCATAGAGTTTGTACTGATAGGGGCCCGTCAGTGAAGGATCGGAATAAATTATGGTTGAGATGGCCAGCAAGGCGGCGTTGTTCTCAACGGAAGTGCCGTCATTGACCCAATCCAGTTCCAGAACTATCAGGGCAAAAACCACGTCCCACCCCCAAATGGAAGCCAGCAGTTCGACGGCTTCGTTCTCCTCCTCGTTCAATCCGTCAGCTACCCAGTTCATTCCGAGGACTCTCTCGAGAAGCTCCGTTCCTTCTTTGTCCTTGTTAACCACCGCCCAGAGACCCTGGGGAATCCGGATGGGAACCTCTCCGCCGACCCAGTCCAGGTCCAGGAATAGCAGAGCAGCTTGCGGGTTCTTAACCACGACTCGATGAAGAAACTCTGAAAGAGGCTCCGAATATCCATTTTTCTCCCAAAGAACGGCCAACCTGCCGGCCACTTGGTCGCTGGAGACCAAGATTTCGAAGACTCTCTCAATTTGACGCCGGCCGTCCTGGGTTAACTCTGGCGCTGCCCAGGGACGGTCCACCAGTGGTTTGGCGAGGGCTGTATGTCTATGCCAAATTTCAAGGAACTGTACGCCGGCAATTTCCTCGTGTTGATTCATGGGTTTGGAGAGCCAGAGAGGAAAGGTGTCGGGTTCGGACCCCGTTACTCGTCTGACCATGATCTCGGTGGGCGACTCCAGGTATCTTTCCTTATAGATTAAAGTGAGCCGGTCCCTGCTCGCGTCTGTGATCCCGCCAGCCAGTTCCGGGGCGGAGAGCAACCGCTCCAGCTTCAAGGGCTCGGTACTGCGGAGTTCGAGGATGAAACGTAATGCCGTATTATCCGGAGTCTGGTAGGTATCCATGAAGGGCATCGCCAGAATCTTCAACGCCAGCGCCCGGTCCAGTTGCGCCAGTTCTATGATGGCTTCCATCGGGCCAAGTTCGTAGCCGTTGTGGTGTCGTTGCATCCACTGCTTGCCTACCAGCCCATTGAAGACTTCCGGCATCGTCTGCGCAGTATCTACCAGGATAAGCGCTTTCTGGCGTTCCGTGGTCAATGTCCGGCCTGCGTCGGTTGACTGCTCACTCTCCGGAACGTAGGTAATGCCATCGTTGACCCAGGGGAGCGCACGAATCCTTGCTCCTGCGTCAGCCCGGAATAACTCCAGGTAACTGATGGGCATTTCCCCTGCCAACTCGTCTGTGATCGGTGTGCCCTGTCCTTCGTACGGGACCAGATTGTTGAAGTAGGCTGGGTGGATATCCGCAGCCTTCTGCAGGTATCCCAGGGCTTCAAGGTCGATGTACTCCACTTCGAAAAGGAACGGCATCACTGCCAGTCGCGCCGTTGCCGGCTCGTTCACCAGGGCCAGGGACTCCAGGAGTTCCAGCGCCCGGAACGCTCGGTCCGATTCGGGGGGAAGAAGCTGGTGTTCCGCAGTCGCCAGGCTGAGAAAGACGGCAGGGGCCCTGGTCTCCAGGTCACGAAGATAATCCAGCGTCCGCTGTTCCAGAATCCCGTCTATCCCGTCCACCACCCAGGGCAGGGTATCTGCCGTTGGCGGCGGTAAGGGTGTGGGTATGGCCGTAGGTGTGGGGATCGGTGTGGCCGTGGGTGTCGGTGTAGGCGTCGGCTCTGGGGTAGAAGTTGACGTTGGCGCGGGTACGGGCGTCAGCGTCGGCGTCGGCGCTGCTGTGGCGGAGGGTATGGCGAGGACAGCGGGTTCGGAGGGCTCAATCCCCCGGGATGTGGCGTTCACGAGCCCCGGAGGTTCAGCCGGCTGGACTGGACCAGGCGTGGCCGTGGGAAGCATAGTTGCCTGGGTTGGGGGTGTTGGAGTGGGCAGAACAGCAGTGGGGACCACCGGCACAGCAACCGGACTAACCTCCGTTGGGGCTGCCTCGGGCTCAGGCTCAGTGCATGACACCAGCAACAGGATCAATAACATCGGGAGAAGCAGGGATACAGTACGCAAAGTCGATCGTCCTTCTGGCATTTGGGGACCTTATGCTGGCAATTGGTTGGGCAAGGGGCGCGCCGCCAGGCAGGAACCCGGGAACATCCGGATACCATCAACGGTCACGCCCCCTTCATTCTGGGCACAGCGAGGAATTCCAAGCCCGGCCAGCAATCTTATTCTGCTGCCCCGGTGGCTTTTTTCCCGTACAATTGGGCTTCTTCCCCGCTTCACTCCCCAGAATGACGGACTGGTTGTTACGGTTACAAATGCACTCCCAGGCTAGCCCACAATCCCCTCGTCAATCAAAGCCTTGATAGCCCCATCGAAGGCTTCCAGGCTGGTGTCAATGTCGGCCTCGGTGTGAACACCGGACAGGACACCGCTGGTGCGGGACATCAGGTCCACTCCCCGTACTTGCAACGCCTGGCGGAAGGCGGTCTGCACTTCCGGGGGCGCGTTCTTGAGGGTGTTGGCATCCAGCCCCTCTATGGAGCGGTCACCGAAATAGACGTGGAAGGTGGAGGACTCGCCGTAAACGGCGGCGGCTACTTCGTGGCGGTCTATGATGCGGCGCAGGCCAACCCGCAGCCGTTCAGCCATGCGGTCCGCCTGGGCCTGCATCTCGCCGGTGGCGGCGATGCGCAGGGCAGCGTTGCCCGTGGCGGCGCAGTAAGGGTTGGCATTGAACGTGCCGCCGTGCAGCACCCGCTGGTAGCGGTCATGCTGCCGCTCGCCGGTCTGCACCATCACCTGCATCACCTCCTCCCGTCCGGCCACCGCGCCGCCGGGGAGACCTCCGGTCAGGATCTTGGCCAGGGTGCACAGGTCCGGTTCAATGCCCAGCCATTCCTGCAATCCGCCGGGACTCCAGCGGAAGCCGGTGATTACCTCGTCGAGGATCATCACTACACCGTACTTCCTCGTTAGTTCCCTGACGCCTTCCACGAAGCCTTCCTGCCGGGGCACCGTGCCGTAGGAGGCTCCGGAACCCTCGGTTATCACCCCGGCGATGTCGCTGTTGTTGGCCAGGGTGTCCTCCAGCACATTCAGGTCCGTAGGCAGGACCATTACCGAGTCAACCGCTCCCTGGGGTATGCCGATGGATGCGGGCGAGTCGAAGGGCGGCAGGTTGCCGGGCATTACATAGTCGTGCCAGCCGTGGTAGTGGGATTCCCACCGGATAATCTTTTCCTTGCCCGTGTAGGCCCGGGCAATGCGCATGGCGAGCATGGTGGACTCGGCGCCGGAAGCGACAAACCGCACCTTGTCGGCGCAGGGAATCAGGTTGCAGACCCTCTCGCCCCATTCCAGCATGGACTCCACCGGCGCGCCAAAGTGCGACCCGATGGGCGCAGCCCGGGTCAACGCCTCCACCACTTCAGGATGGGCATGACCCAGCAGCAGGGATGCGGAGCCCAGGCCGTAATCAATATACTCGTTGCCGTCCACGTCCCACTTCCGGGGCCCCTGCCCACGTTCGATGGTGATGGGAAAGGGCGATGCCACATAGCCATCATGGCCGGCGCCGCCCGAGGGAAACAGTTCCCTGAACCTGGGGTAAAGTTCTGCCGAGCGGGGGTTTCTCCTGATGTACTCATCCCTGATCGTCTCTGGCATGTCTTCCTCCTGCAAATCCGGCCCAGGCCAACGTTGGACCCGGGACAGCGGATATGTTAGTTGAGCCCCTTCTGGTCTCCACCAATTTACCTTAAAGGCAGCGACAATGTCACCGTTGTCCGTGAGAAGGGTCTTCGCTAATCCATTTACAGTCCACTGAAACCGCTTTAGCTGCCTTACCCGGGCGATGTGGTAGAGTGCAGCAACCAACCCCGTTTAGACCAATCCCCTGCAGCCAAACACTGACCAAGGAGCAAACCTTGTCCCGTTCCAGTATCGGTTGGGTGATTCTGGCGGCCGGTTTCTTCATCCTCTTCTTTGGCGGCGGGTCCCGGTTCGCCCTGGGGCTGATGCTCAAGCCAATGACCGAAGACCTAGGGTGGAGTCGGTCAACCCTGTCCCTCGCCGTTACCTGCTTCATGTTCACGTCGGCCCTGGCCCTGCCCCTGGCGGGAAGGCTCGTGGACCGGTACAGCCTGCGCTGGGTTCTGGCCGCCGGGGCGCTGATGGTAGCTTCGGGCGTGGGTCTCATGGGAGTGGTAACCCAGCCCTGGCAGGTCTTCCTGGTGTACGGCGGTCTGTTCGCCCTGGGTCACGCGGCCACGGGCAACCCCATTGTCGGCGTGATGATTACGCGGTGGTTCGACCGGCGGCGGGGTATTGCCAACAGCGTGGCGGTGTCGGGGAACGCCACCGGCCAGCTTTTGATTATCGGTATGCTGGCTACCTTCCTGACCACCACCGGATGGCGTACCGCCTACGGACTGCTGGCAGCGGCCAACCTGCTGATCGCCCTGCCTCTGTTGTTTGTGGCCCTCCGGTCCTGGGCCACCGCCGATACCCGTGTGTCCCCGTCCGGCACGGTTGAAGGTGGGCCCCCGGTACCAACTACAACCACCGCCGCCATTTCCGAAGAGCCGCCTTCGGTGATCGCATCGGGCCAGTTCTGGCTGCTGGTAGTCTTGTATGCCGTGTGCGGATTCCAGGACTTCTTCATGGCAACCCACGTGGTGGCCTTTGCCCAGGACTCGGGAATTGGCACGGCCCTGGCCGGAAACATCCTGGCCCTGATGGGGCTGATGGGACTGGTGGGTGTGCTGGGGGCAGGCCTGCTCTCGGACGCCCGGGGCGCCCAGCGGCCCCTGCTGCTTTGCTTCGTTCTACGCATAGGGATATTCGCCCTCATCATCGCTGCCCAGAACACCGCCACCATCCTGGTATTTTCATTGCTTTACGGCTTTACCTTCCTGATGACCGCGCCCCTGACAGTGATATTCTCGCGGGAGATTTTCGGCCCCGCCAGGCTGGGCACGGTCAGCGGCGTCATCTCCATGGTGCACCAGATGTTTGGCGGCCTGGGAGCGCTGGCCGGGGCGCTGATATTCGATTACTGGGGAGACTATCAACCAGCCTTTATCCTCATGCTGGTTCTTTCCGTTGCCGCTACCGCCCTGTCGCCCCTGCTGCACCGGGGCGGTGGCTCTCGGGCAGTTGCGGCGGCCTGAGGCGCCCATCACATCATCATGCCCGCCGACCTTACCTCGTTTCGGGACAAGGGTGAAGGTTTCTTCACTTCCAACGCCTTTAAAAGGTCCTTTGCCCCATATACACCAACTTAAACCGTATCTGTAACTGCCAGTACTGTAGCGTTTTCGGCGTATTTGACCGGTTTGTCGCTTTTACCCATAATTGATGGGAAGTAAGCACAGGGTGGTGAAGACTCATGATTGAATTTCTTGGCATCAGCCATCTTTTCGAGCTTTCCGGCACGGAAGCCATAGCCGGATTTTTCACTCCCCTGGCGATATTCGCCGCTTTCTTCCTGGCCCAGATCATCCTGCCGGCCCGGCGGGTGACCGGGTATGTGGTCAATCCGGAAACAGGAGAACCACGCGGCTACCGCCTGAACGGCATCCTGGTCTATGTCATTGCCCTGGTCGTATGGGCCTTTGAACTGACGGGAATGCCCCGGGACTGGTTCTACCGTTCCACCATGTATGCCATAGCCGGCGGCACGGTCTTCTGCCTGATCTTCTCCATGTACGCCCTGCTCAGCCAGCCGCCGGGCCGGATCAAGAACCCGTTTGTGGCTTTTTGGGACGGGCGCGCCCTGGAGCTACCCCTGCTTAGGGGGCGCTTCGACGTGAAGATGTACCTCTACCTGGTCGGCGGGACCATGCTGTCCCTGAATGCCCTGTCCGGAGCGGCCTACCACTACGAGAGGTTCGGCTCCGACTTTAATCCCGGCGTGTTCCTGTACGCGGCCTTCCTCACTTTCTACGTGGTGGACTACTTCATCTTTGAACGGGTCCAGCTATATACCTACGACCTGATCCACGAACACCTGGGCTTCAAGCTCATCTGGGGTGGCCTGGTAATTTACGGGTGGATTTACATTCTGCCCCTGTGGGGCATGGCCGCCTACCCGAACCCCGGGTTTTCGACCGCATGGACGTATGTCTGGCTCATTGGTACGGCCGCCCTGTTCATCACCGGCTGGGGTATTTCCCGGGGCGCCAACATGCAGAAGTACACCTTCAAGCGGTGGCCCGAACGCAAGTTCCTGGGGTTCATGGAGCCCGAATTCATCCAGGCGGGTGAACGCAAGATTTTGTGCAGCGGCCTGTGGGGCGCCGCCCGCCACTTCAACTATCTGGGCGAGGGCTTCCTGTCCTTCTCCATCGGGCTGGTCTTCGGCTACTTTGCCAACCCCTGGGCCTGGACCTACTTCGTGTTCATCACTTCCCTGTTCACCTGGCGGCAGCGGGTGGACGAAGCCAACTGCGCCGAGAAGTACGGCGAAGAAAAGTGGAACGAGTATCGCAGCCGGGTCAAATACCGGATTCTGCCCGGCATCTATTAGTCACTTCCCTGCAGGAACTGCGCGGGCGACATCAGGTTCCTGTTGCGGCGGCAATGGTCTCGGTCCTGCGTTGCTTGCGGCAGCGTTGCGCATTCGATGGCTTCGCAGGAAACCTGGTAGGGGCAGACCTGTGTGTCTGCCCTGTCCCGGTGCCAAAGGTCTCGATCCTGTGTTGCTTGCGGCAGAGTTGTGTATCAGATGGTTTGGCAGGATACCTGCTGGGGCATACCTCTGTGTCTGCCCTGTTCCGGTGGCAACACCACATGAGTTGGAAACCTGCTGCTGATTGCAAATTGCTGTCAAGACTTTCATAATGATGTCATGGCAGTACAGATAACAATACGGGGAGTTCCCGAGGAAGTTCGGGATGAGCTGGCCGCCAGGGCGGCGCTCCGGCATCAGTCAATGCAGGAGTTCCTGAAGGGCGAATTGGAGCGGCTTGCCTCCAAGCCCTCGGTCGAGGTGTGGCTGGAGCGGGTGCAGGAACGCAAGGCAGCCTATGGCACCAGCGTGTCGGCAGCGGAAATTCTTGAGGCCAGAGACCAGGACCGCAAGTGACTGTGGTCATAGACGCCTCGGCGCTGGTGGCAGCGCTAGTTGACTCGGGTTCCGATGGCCGCTGGGCAACTTCGCTGATAGCCCGGGAGGGTCTGGCCGCGCCGGAAATGTTGCTGGCCGAGGTCTGCAACGTTTTGCGCCGCCTGGAACTGTCGGGCAGGCTCTCCACGGCGGAAGCTACCCTCGCTTACGGCGACCTGCAACGCCTCAACCTGGAATTGTTCCCCTTCTCTCCCTTTGCCCAACGCGTATGGGACCTGCGTGGCAACGTTACCAGCTACGATGCCTGGTATGTTGCCCTGGCCGAAGCCCTGGCATCCCCCCTGGCAACCCTGGACCTGAGGCTGATTGGCTCCCGGGGAACAGAGTGCGAATTCCTGTGTCCCGGGGCCGGGTGAAGAGTCCGGGAGCCCTACTCTATCTTGCCGATTCCAATCGTGCTGGCCGCCACTACTCGTACCGCAGCGCCTCCGCCGGGGCTATCGCGGCTGCCCGACGCGCCGGCAGAATGGTCATCAGGACTGAGAAGAAGTACGCTGCCACGGAAATCAGGATCACCTTTGCCCAGGGAAGCACAAACTCTATTTCAGGTTCGTCCGCTCGCAGTTCATCTATCAGTTCTACCGAGGATATCAGCCCCAGCACGAGCCCCAGGCCAATACCCAGAATTGCTATGAACGAAGACTCAGCAATAAAGCTCAGCTGGACCATTCCACGGGAAAAGCCGATGGCCCGCAGTACGCCAATGGCATGGCGTCGTTCCACCACTGCCCGCGCGCTGATAACCCCCAGGGCGGCAATGCCAACAAACAGTCCCAGCGCCATGAACCCAATGAGCAGGTTAAACAAGGCCTCCTGAGAAGCCTGGGCATCGGCAATGGACTCCTTCAGGTTCAGGGTCTCAACGCCGTTCTGGAAGAAGGCCGACTCAATGGCGCCCGCGCCGTCGGCCGTACCCTCCTCGATATTGAAGAAGAACTGGGTGGCATTCACTTCACGGCCGATAGTTTCCGGTGAGACGTAGAACCCGACGGGGACGGGCCCAATGGAAGCCAGCGTGTCCAGCACTCCTATAATATTGATGTCAATTGTGTTCCCGCTTTCCAGGTCGCGAACGGTGATTTCCACGGGCTCCATCGTGTCGTTTTCGATGTACAGGTCCTCTACGCCCATCAGGGTGAACTGGTCCGACGCCAAAGCAAAGGCCGGATTGTTCCGCTGGGGGACAATGGTAGAGTTCACCACGGCAAATCCGGGGTTTGTACGAACTGCCTCCCATACGGCCGAACTGTCCACCCCGTCCTCCCCGGTATATTCGGGAAGGGACAGGGCAATGTCGTACCCGTTCGAGTCTATAAAGTCATCGCCAACCCCGGTCAGGGTTGTATCGGCATACCCTCCGGAGGAGTCTGAAGTCAGCCTGGCATCCGCCAGCGAAATCGTCCGAAAGGTCCCCACGGAAGGGGACCCATTGTCCCGTTCTACAAGAGCCAGGTCCGGGTTGGCTTCCACCGCTTTTCTCAGGTCTCCTATGGGGTTCAGGTCGGACCGCACGAACCCAATGACCTCATAGCCGCCCCCCATCCGGTCCTGGTTGTCCAGGAGATTGGAAAATACGTCAACAAAGGTGGCCATGACCGTGACGGAAAATATCACGATGGAGAACATGGCCAGGGACATCCCCGTCCTGAAGCGATTCTGGAGGGGGTAGGAAACCGAGGATTTCACCACCGGCGCATACCGCCTCATGCGACCGAGGGTATTGGAGGCCAGGCCCAGCACTATTGGGGCATTGTTCACGGTCACCAGCACCGCGCCCGTTACCAGGAAAACCCCCAGGATGAAAAACCCGGACATATCCTCCGTGAAGTCCTCTTTCCGGCCCTTCAGGACACTGTGCGGTATCAGCCAGTAAATGACCAGGAACAGCCCGACACTGGTGAACGCGATCCTCTGTGACGCGCCCAAAACCCGGACAATCATGGCAAGACCAATGGCTGTTACGGAAAGCCCCAGCCCAAAGAAGGGCAGGTGGGCCGCGCTAAATGCGGCGAAGGTGGCCAGCACGCCGACCACCGTCATCACGATGGCCCGGATCAATGGACCCCGCCGGCCGCCTTCCATCTGCGGTTCAGGAAGGTCTCGGATTGCCCGCACAATGTTAAGCCGGCTGATGCGCCAGGAAGAAAATGCTACGGTGACAAAGGTAAGCACACTTCCTGCCAGGAACGCCGAGATAACGCTTACCGGCTGCACTTGGGGTGTGAAGGCAAAGCTTTCCACCGCATCGCTGATTACGGCGGAAACAGCCTCTACCAGGGCCAGGCCCAGCCCCACGCCAATGACTGCGCCAATGACTGCGGAGCCTATTCCGTAGATGGCGCCCTCCACCATGAACATGCGCACCAGGTGTTGCCGCTGCATGCCAACGGCCCGCGCCATGCCCATCTCGCTTTTCCGCTCCGCGGCCAGCATGGAGAATATGAGAAATATCAGCAGCAGGCCCACTCCGATGGAAAAGAGGCCAAAGGTCGTAAACAGCGATACAAAAAGCCCGCCCACTTCGTTAGCCCGAGCGATGACGTCCTGCTTGACGGGGTCCATCTCCAGGCCGTTGGCGGCCACAACCGGATGGTCCTTGTATCGGGCAACCACGGCATCGGTCAGTTCCACGCCGCCGAATACGTCTCCCTGGTTGGAAATCAGAACGGACGACAGTTCCCCGGGGCGGCCCAGCATTTCCTGGACGTCGGCCAGGTCCGCCATCAGGATAACTTCCGCGCCCTGCCCTGCGACATAGGCGCCGTCCACCACGGCGCGGACGGTGACGGGAACCAGCAGCCCCGGTCCCAGGGCAACGTTTATCCTGCCTCCCGGCTGCACCTGCAATGCCTGCGCCCCGTCACTGGTGATATAGACCTCGTCGTCTCCAAGAGCCGCGATATCCACCGGGGCGCCGTTGGTGTCCACAAGTTCATCAAAGGCCCCGGCCCGCTCGGGGTCCAGGCCAGCCAGCAGGGCAGAGGACTCAAACCGCTGGCTGTCCGGGTTCACCGTCGCCACGCTCTCCACCAGGGCGGGCAGAACCCCGTCAATGTCAGCGTCGGCGTCCAGCGTTGGAGCCAGTTCCTCGAATACGGACTCGGAAAAACCGCTGGGAAGGGAGCGGCCCTCCCATACTGCCGCATCCTCATCCACTTGCAGAACCTGGTCCATGGACCGAAAGGATTCCGCAGCAGTAACCTTTATGCTGTGGGTAACCGAATCTCCAATGGTGAATGCGCTGGAAATGATTGCCGTCGCCAGCATTAGGCCCGAAAGGATCAGCAGGCTCTGTCCCGGCCTCCGGAAAACATTTCGGAAGGCCATGCGTACCAGGATGGGGTTGCGAATCCTGATGAAGAGCAGGAAGGCAAAGGCAATCCCGAAGAGGATAGCCAGAACGGCGGCAACATTGGCGATGGGCGCCCCGAAAAGCTCATCCATAGGGTCGTTACACCGCCTTGCCCGTGCCGTCGTCCACAATCAGGCCGTCCCTCATGCGAACGGTACGGTGCGACATTTCCGCCACCGTATCCGAGTGGGTGACTATGACAAAGGTCTCGTCAAGTTCCTTGTTCAACCGGATCAGAAGTTCCATCACTTCTCCGGCATTCTCGCTGTCCAGGTTTCCCGTGGGCTCGTCCGCCCACACGATTTCCGGCCGGTTTACCAGGGCCCTGGCAATGGTCACCCGCTGTTGCTGGCCGCCGGACATCTCTGCCGGATAGTGGCCGGCCCGGTTGTCAAGGCCAACCAGCGACAGGGCTTCCTGCGCCTTCTCCCGCGACTCTTTCTCCGGAAAGCCGGACACCAGCAGGGGCATTTCCACGTTTTCCAGCGCCGTAAGCACCGGCAGCAGGTTGAAGGACTGGAAAATATAGCCCATCCGGGTGGCCCGGAAGCGGGTTTTTGCCGTGTCGTTCATCTCTGACAGGTCGGACCCGCCGATGGTGATTGTGCCCGAATCCACATCGTCCAGGCCGGACATGCAGTTCAGCAGGGTGGTCTTCCCGCCGCCGCTGGGGCCCATAATGGCCACCATCTCGCCCTGTTTTACGTCCAGGCTCACCCCCCGTAAAACGTGAACCTGCAACTCCCCGGAGCCATAGCTCTTGTGCACTTCCTTTGCCTGGACAACGGAATCCCGTGAATCGTTTGTCATGAACTTTCCCTTTCGAGGCGACACAATATTTCAGCAGCTTCCAGGTGTATGTGAGTGGCGAAAGTTCCGAATTGCCCGCTTCTGCAATCCGGCTTGTATCTGATCCAACATACATTGGCTGGTAAAATGATGCTCAAGATTATATCAGAGGCTATATTTATAAAGTAATCGCTCCTGGTCGGGCAGTTTCAGATCTTCACGAGAAGCCCACAACCAACCGGACCACTGGCTCAAAACGTGGCAACCTGCCCAGGGTCTTTCGATTATTGTGGTAGAGTCTCTTCCACCATTCGCCCTGAGCCCGTCGAAGGGCCGCCTGGAATGGTTCTCCAACCTCACCACGAACGGACTCGATGAGTCGCCACCGACAATCGAAAGACCTTGGCAGCCTGCCGCCGTCCGCTGACATTGGCTCGCAGGCAGTGGTATGCTCAACGCGCTACTGGCAATAACTGGCAGGACTGGTATAAGCGAGGCCGATATGCAGCAAAGACCCTTCGGCAAACTGGGCTCCGTCAGCGCCCTCACCCTTGGCGGAGGCGGCCTGGGGCAGGTGTGGGGCACAACCACCAGGGAGGAATGCGTTGCCACCGCGCGGGAGGCCGTGGATTCCGGCATCGACCTGCTGGACCTGGCTCCCACTTATGGCAATGGCGAGGCGGAGAACGTCATCGGCGAGGCCTTCAACGGCGTCCTTCCCGCCGGCGTAAGGATCACCACCAAGTGCAGGCTGGGAGCCACCCCGCCGGAGCAGGTGTACGATCTCCTGTCCAGCAGCCTCGATGAAAGCCTGCAGCGTATGAAGCTGGAACGAGTTGACGTCATGTTCCTGCACAACGCCGTCACCCTGTCGGAAGCGGGCGGCGAGCGACTGACCACCGTCGCAACGGTAACCGAGGCAATTGCCCCCGCCTTCGAGCGGCTCATCTCCGAGGGACGCATCGGCCACTGGGGGTTAACCGGCATCGGCGAGGCCGACGCTCTCATCCACCTGCTGAACAATGGCCCCCGCCCGGACTACATCCAGTGCATTGCCAACCTGCTCGACTCGGCGGGGGCGCTGCCCCAGGGAAACCAGCCCATCCGTCCCCGCGACATCATCGCCGCAGCCAATGCCAGCGGCGCGGCGGTCCTGGGCATTCGGGCGGTCCAGGCCGGCGCCCTTACCGACGCCATAGATCGTCCACTGCCGGAAGGGCATACGGAACTGGCCGATTTCGCCCGGGCGGCCCCCTTCCGTGCCATCGCCGCCGACCTGGGGTGCAGCGCGGCTTACCTGGCCCATCGCTACACCCTCACTATGGAGGGCGTTTCCACGGTGGTTCTGGGTGTCAAGAACCTGGCTGAGTTGCGGGAATGCGTGGCTGCCGAGGCAGAGGGACCGCTCGATTCCGGCTTGGTGACGCGCATCGACACTGCGGTGAACTCCGGGGGATAATCCCCAATTATCAGCTACCCACATATACTGGGCGGGCGGGCCACAGTAACCACCCGAACTCTCCAATACAAAAGCTACAGGAGGCGAAATGGCGATTTACAGGGTATTCTCAGACGCCGATGGCGAGAGTCACATTGAGGAAATGACGCTGGAGGAACACCCCGAACTGGCAGCAATGCTCAACGTATCCGAGGTAAGGGTTCAGGAGTTCGACGGGTCCCGCCAGAGGGACTATCACCCCTTGCCCGAGCGCAGGCTTATCATCCATATGTCCGGCGAGGTGAAGATCGGGGCCAGCGACGGTTCGGAAATAGTGCTGAGGGCCGGAGACATCCGCTTGATGGACGACGTGTCCGGCAAGGGCCACAAGCATGATGACCTGTCCCCTTCGGCAGCCGTTTACGTGCTGTTGACCGACTGAGCGGGGCTGGCGGCGAAGGCGTTAGACTGCCATCGCCGCAAAGAAGCCTTGGTTGCCTTCAGTTGACCCGCTGCAAATAGTAAAGCCGGCAGGGACGTCCCTGCCGGCTTTTCAGTAGTTCCCCGCTTAGAAAACTTAGTCGTCGGCCGGTGCCGGCGCGGCCACCCGGTTGTCCACCAGGTCGGCGGTGCAGGCCGACTCGCTGAGCAGACCCCAGCGCACCATCCAGTGGTAAGTGTCTTCCACAATCTCCGGCGAGTAGTAGGTGTCTTTCGTATAGCGCAGGCGCGGCAGGTGGAAGTCCTCGGGCGTGATACCGCCATACTTTGCCGCCACATCTGCGAAATTGGGCTCATCGATCATGTAGTGCAGGAACTTGCGCTTGTCGGCGTTGAACATATCGATGGCCCGGCCCACGGCCCGGTTAATGGCGGCGAAGGTCTCCGGATCCATGTCATCGCTGGCGTTCTCCGCCCCCAGGTAGTGCCCTTCCGCCAGGGACTTGCAGCCCAGCTTCTCCCCCAGCGATATCCACGGCTCCATAACCACGCAGGCGTCGGCCTCGCCGTTCATCATTGCCTCAAATCGCTTTCGGGGAGAACCGAAGGACACCAGCTTGATCTTGTCGTTGGGAACGTATCCCTCCAGCAGCCGCAGGGAAACATAGTGAGCGGCGGCGTGGAAGGAAACCGCCACGGGACGGTTGCCCAGGGTCCCCGGATAGTTGTGGGGCGAATCCGGACGCACCATCAAGGACTGGCTCATTACCGCTGCGCGCAGGGCAATGATCTTGGTATCTTCGCGCTTGCTTTCATAGGCCCGACGGACCTGACCTTCCTCTCAAGCGCGGTAGATGGACACCATGTTCTGTTCGTAGGGCACGTGCCCCAGGATGGGGTCCACCTCGTTGGGGTCGTAGGAAACGCGGTTCTCCCGGTCGCCTTGCGCCCGCACAAATGTCATATCTATGCCCTCTTCTTCAAAGAGCCCGTTGTCCTTGGCAATCAGCCAGGGAATGGAAAACACGATCCCGCTGATTTCACTGACTACTTTCTTCATAACTCCCTCAACACTCCCGTTGAAACTATGGGGTACCAAGAGCGCCAACCTTCCTATCCTCATTGGCGTTGGAGTCATTCTAATACCGGTCCCGATTCAAAGCAATGGCCCGGGCCGTTGCCCGGACAAACTGGGGTTGCGGAAGAATTCGGCGCTGCGCCACTAATCTCCACGGAGAGGAAAGGCAACGCCCGGGCTGTCCCTTTCCATGTCCTGGAGCGCGCTTAATTGGCGACCCTGCCTCCAGCTTGACAAGCCTAACCCCTGCGGGTTTAATGCTCTCAATATCTCCGTGTTCCCGCCAGATGTTCCATACTTTAACGGGACCGCCTGCTGATTGTGACAACCCTTTCTTCCCATTCCGGGAATACCTACGACGCTCCCTCATCACCATCACGCCTTGAAGTAAAGGACCTGCAAACCTGGTTCTACACCCGTCGGGGCGTGGTGAAAGCCGTGGACGGCGTCAGCTTCACCCTGGAGCCGGGGGAAACCCTGGGGCTGGTGGGAGAGTCGGGTTCAGGCAAAAGCATTACTTGCCTTTCCATTCTGAGACTGGTACCGGAACCCGCCGGACGCATAATCGGAGGCGAAGTCTGGCTGGGAGATACCGACCTGCTGCAACAATCTCGCCACGAGATGGAGAAAATACGGGGCCGGCACGTTTCAATGGTGCTCCAGGACCCCATGACTTCCCTGAACCCGGTCTTCAACGTGGAAAAGCAGGTAGGGGAAGGCTCCATGTA
Organism: SAR202 cluster bacterium bin22; assembly: GCA_002238505.1. Taxonomy (GTDB): domain Bacteria; phylum Chloroflexota; class Dehalococcoidia; order Lucifugimonadales; family UBA3495; genus Bin22. The sequence goes on from MPMM01000019.1 coordinate 17,777, forward strand.
CCACATGGGACTTCACGGGACGGGCCTTAAGGAACGGGTGCAGCAATTATTGCGGTGGGTGCGCATCCCCGCGCCTGAAGTTAGGGCCAACGACTACCCCCACCAGATGAGCGGAGGCATGCGCCAGCGAATCGTCGGCGCCATTGCCCTGTCTTCCCAGCCTTCCGTGCTGATAGCCGATGAGCCTACCACTTCTCTCGATGTCACCATCCAGGCCCAGTACCTCCAATTGCTTAAAGACCTGCAGGAAGAACACCGTTTCTCCATGATTTTCGTTACCCACGATTTCGGAATTGTGGCCAGGGTATGCGACCGTGTGGCCGTAATGTACGCCGGTCGGATTGTTGAAATGGCCCCAACCCGGGAATTGTTCAGTACGCCCCGTCATCCCTATGCCAGGGCCCTGATTAATTCCCTTCCCGATCCGGATACGGAAGTTGAATGGCTTACCACCATCCCGGGTCAGCCACCCTCGCTATACGATCTGCCGCCAGGCTGCCCCTTTGCTCCACGGTGTTCCGAGGCCATGGATATCTGCACACAACAGTATCCGCCAACCTTTGAGACGGGAATCGCCGACCCCGGAGCCACCGGACCACCCGCCAGCCATACCGCAGCTTGCTGGCTCTACGGGGATTCGAACAGATGACCACGGCGGCCGGCAACCAGCAGCCCCTGCTGGACGTGCAGCATGTCCGGAAATATTTCCCGGTAAACAAGGGTGTGCTTTTCCGCCGGCCGGTGGGCTACATCAAGGCAGTGGACGACGTGGCTTTCTCCATTGCGCCCGGTGAAACCTTCGGTCTGGTGGGAGAGTCGGGCTGCGGCAAGTCCACGCTGGCCAAGCTGATACTGCTGCTGGAACCTCTTACCGACGGCGAGATAACCTTTGAAGGCCAGGCAGTAACCCGCCTGTCTGGAGATCCCCTGAGAAAGTATCGCGGTACCGTGGGGGCTGTCCTCCAGGACCCTTTCAGCTCCCTTTCCCCTAGGATGCGGGTACGGGAGATTGTTGGCGACCCACTGACGGTCACTACCGACACCCCCAAACGACAGATTGACGAACGGGTGGCGGAAGTTCTCGACCAGGTAGGTTTGAACCCTGCCTCCGCCTCCAACTATCCCCACGAGTTCAGCGGGGGGCAGCGCCAGCGCATAGCAATTGCCCGCGCCCTTTCCGCCTTCCCCAGGCTGGTAATTCTCGATGAGCCTGTATCCGCCCTGGACGCCTCCATACGCGCCCAGATTATCAACTTGCTCAAGGCCCTTCAGCAGGACCTGGGCCTCAGTTATCTGCTTATCGCCCACGACCTGGGCACTGTACGGTTCCTCAGCGACCAGGTGGGGGTAATGTACCTGGGTCAGCTGGTTGAGAAGTCCACCTCCAGGCAGGTCTTCACCAACCCGCTCCATCCCTATACCCGCGCCCTCCTCTCCGCGGCCCTGCCGGTACGGCCGGACGTGCAGCGGGAAGAGGTAGTAATCTCAGGCGAGGTACCCAGTCCCCTGGACCCGCCCTCAGGTTGCCGGTTTTTCCCCCGCTGCCCAGCGGCCATGCCCATCTGCGAAACAGTGCAACCCCTTCTGGCGCCGGCCGAGGACGGGCACGAGGTGGCCTGTCATCTCTATCCCACCAGCGTCCCCCAGGGCACTACAGCTGCCGGAAGCAGGGGCGGAGGATAATTTCGCTTGCGCCTTAACCCGCGCGTTGCTTATATTTGCCCTTAACCAGGTCATACTCCGCCGGGAATAGCCCCGGCCAGCGTTCAATAATCAAAGAGAGAGGCTATTGATATGAAAACTGGAAGATTGCTCCGGCTGGTGGCGACTTGCATATCGCTGATGCTTCTGGCCACCGTAGCCGTTGGTTGTGGCAGTTCGGCCAACCCCACCCAGGCGCCGCCTCCTGCAGCCTCTGAACCTGCTGCAGCCGCAGCCCCCGCCGCGCCCGCCGCCGCTGAGCCGGCCGCGCCCGCCGCTGACCCGGCGCCGCCTGCCCCTTCTGGCCAGGAGACGATGACTGAAGCTGAACCAACCGAGGCGCCGGCTGAATCCCAGGCGCCGGTTCCGGCAGCGGCGTCCGCGCAAGAAGGCAGCGTCACCGCCGAGCCCACGGCCGTACCCGAACCCGCGGACTCCGTCCGAGTGCCCGAAGGCATTCTGACTGTGTCCGAGTTCGATTACGACACCGAGTCATGGCTGCCCTGGGAAGGCGTTACCCAGCGATTCTACTGGGAGCGGGTGATGGAAACCCTGCTGCTGCTGGATCCGGTAACCTGGGAGTTCAAGCCGGGCCTGGCCCAGGAGTGGTCGCTTTCCGATGACGGCCATACCGTCACCTATCATCTCCAGGAAGGCGTACAGTTCCACGGAGGCTATGGTGAGTTCACCGCCTCCGACGCCGCGTACAGCCTCGACCAGTGGCTGTACAACGAAGAGTCCACCCACCCGTCGGTGGCCGCCCAGTTGCAGGCCGCACCCGAGGTACGGGCGCTGGACACCTACACGGTACAGGTGGAATACACCAAGAACCCCTTCCTGACTGCCTTCATGGACCTTTCCTCCGGCAATAACGGAACGGGCATGATGTCCCGCGACTTTGTTGACGAAGTTGGCCTGGACGGCGCCCGCCGCGAGGCCATTGGCACCGGCCCCTACGAATTCGTGGAACACAAACTGGGCGAGTCCATGGAGGTCGAGGCCACCGAAGACCGGCACTGGCGCATAGTTCCCCAGTGGAAGACTATAAAGTTCCGGATTACACCCGAAGCTTCAACCCGCCTGGCCCAGGTTTTGACCGGTGAGGTGGATATCGCCCTGCTGCCCGGGTCCTTCAAGCGGCAGGCGGAAGCGGCCGATGTCCGCACCATCCTCAACCCCGGTGTTGCGGGAGTATTCATCGTGCCCGTGGTTTACATTCCAGGCACCACCGGCATAGACGCGCCCGACCCCAACAACCCCAACGCCGACCCCACTTTCCGGGAAGCCTTGAGCCTCGCCATTAACCGGCAGGAACTGGCCGACGTTGTCTTCGCAGGCGGCGCCGTGCCCACCGGCATAACCGACCTGTCTCCCATTTCGCTGGGCTACGACGCCCGATGGGAAGAGCCCGACCCCTATGACCTGGAGCGCGCAAAGCAGTTGCTGGAGGAGTCGGGCAAGGCTGGCTTGACCTTCGAGTTCCAGCAGCGGCCCCTGGGCGGTATCCCTGAAGGACCCCAGCTGGCCGAAGCCATTGCCGGCATGTGGGAAGCCGCGGGCCTGGACGTGGAGTTGAAGCTGAACCTGCAGGGCAGCGCTCACTCAGCCATGCGCAGAGCCAGGGAACTGGAAGGCAAAATCTGGCTGATGCGCCTGGGCCACCTGACCGACACTACCAGGCGGCTGATCTCCCAGTATCGCTGCACGGCGGAGCGTACAGCCCTATTTGCCTGCAATACGGAACTGGAAGCCCTTACGCCGCAGATCCAGGCCTCAACCAACCTGGAGGAAAAGGATAAGCTCATTCGCGAAGCCTACGGGATACTCCTGGACGAGCGCACGGTTATACCCGTTGTCCAGACCGCCAGCCTCTACGCCATCGGGCCTAGGGTTGGCAGTTGGTCTCCCCGGCTGGGCGAGCGCTTCACCACTGAACTGGAAAGCGTAGGACACGCCAACTAGAGCAGATCTCAATTGACCCTCTGCGCCCCTGTCCGGAGTTCAGGCTCCGCCACAGGGACGCGGAGGCGTTTTCTCCCCAAGGATGCAGTCCTGAATGCGTAGATACATACTGGCCCGCTTCGTCCAGGCTCTGGTAAGCATGTTTGCCCTCAGCCTGATTGTCTTCTTCCTGGCCCGCCTGACCGGCGACCCCAGGGATGTGCTGCTGGGTGACGACTACTCCCAGGAGCAGTGGGACAAAATGGGCGAACTGTGGAGCCTGGACGAACCCATCTACGTCCAGTACGCCATTTTCCTCAGGAACGCGAGCACGGGCAACTTCGGCGAGTCCATATTCTGGAAAGAACCGGCGGTGGAAATGCTGGCCCGGCGCATTCCGGCCACGGTCCAGTTGACCATTACCGCCTTGTCTCTGAGCGTAATCATAGCAATACCCATGGGGGTGCTGTCCGCCGTCAAGAGGGACACCTGGATAGACTACGCGGGCAAGACCATCGCCATGCTGGGTCAGTCAGTGCCTGCCTTCTGGCTGGGCATCATTCTCATCTGGGTATTTGCCGTTTCCTGGAGCCTGCTGCCCACTTCCGGCCGTGACGGACCCCTCCACTATGTGCTGCCTTCGGTCACCCTGGGTTGGTTCACCGTGGCCGGCATCATGCGGATTACCCGCTCGGCCATGCTGGATGTGCTGGACAGTGAATACATCAAGCTCGCCCGCGTTAAGGGCGTCCCGGAGAACGTAGTCATCTGGAACCACGCCCTGCGCAACGCGGCCATTCCAGTGGTAACTTTCCTGGGGCTAATCCTGGGCAACTTCCTGACCGGATTCGTGGTGGTTGAGACCATCTTTTCGTGGCCGGGAGTTGGCCTGCTGGCCATCCGAGGCATTCAGTCCAACGACTTTGCCATAATCCAGACGGTAGTGATGTTTGGCGGCCTGCTGTTCATCACCATCAACTTCCTGGTGGACATCTTTTACGGGTACCTCGACCCGCGGATACGCTACGAATGACCACACCGACACTCGCTCTCTGGCACGTAACCCGATCCAGCGCTGCGGATGAGAACATTGGCTGACACGGGAACCACCACTCGACTGGTCAGGGCCCGCCAGGTCGGCGGGTTATGGCGTCTGTTCCGAAAGGCTCCCCTGATACCGGCAGTAATACTGCTCGCGGTGGTTATATCCGCCGTTTTCGCTCGTTTCCTGGCCCCCGAGGCGCCAACTTTCGGTAATCTGTCCGATGCCTTCATACCCCCGGCCTGGGTGGAAGGAGGAAGCTCGGCTCACCTGCTGGGCACCGACAGCCTGGGTCGCGACGTTTACAGTCGCATCGTTTACGGGGCACGGGTCTCGCTGATCGTGTCCATCTTCGCCATATTCATCGCCGGCAGCATCGGAACCGTAATGGGCCTGGCTTCCGGCTACTTTGGTGGCCGCGTGGACGGGGTGATAATGCGTCTCGTGGACATTGCCCTGGCCCTGCCAACCATCCTGATGGCCCTGGTGCTGGTGGCGGTCCTGCAGCCCGGCGTCGCCACTGTAATAATCGTCATCGGCTGCCTCAATTGGGCCAACTACGCCCGCCAGATCCGGGGCGAGGTACTGTCCGTCAAGGAGCGGGACTTCGTAATCCTGGCTCGCTCCATAGGGTCATCTCCGGCACGAATCATGTCCCGCCACATCCTGCCCAACGTTTTCAACACCATCATAGTTCTTGCCACGCTCCAGGTGGGTTCCGTAATTCTGCTGGAAGCAACCCTGAGCTTCCTGGGGCTGGGCGTGCCGCCACCCGAACCTTCCTGGGGACAGATGGTAGCGGAAGGACGCGGCTTCATCGTGGTAGCCTGGTGGATGGCCCTCTTCCCCGGCGTGGCGATTATGCTCACCGTCCTTTCAATGAACCTGATGGGAGACTGGCTCAGGGACTTGCTGGACCCCCGTCTCAGACAAATCTAGAACCTTTGGCGTATGCCCAACGGTTGCCGCGCGCCCCGGGCCCGCGCCTTTTGGTATATTATCCAGGCCCAATCCAAAATCCGGAAAATAACGGAGCGTCCTTATGGCCCAGTCTCAACCAGCCCGCATTGATTCTCATGCCCACATTGTGCCCCCTTCGCTGATCGACGAGGCCCGAAAGTCCGGAGGCTCTCTGGGAGTGTCCGTGGAAGACACCGACCGGGGCCCCGCCCTGCAGTTCGATGGCCTGGTCCACCTCCGGCCCGTCGGCGGCTTGGCCCGCCTGGAACCCCGGCTGGAATGGCTGGATCAACAGGGCCTGGGCATGCAGATTATCGGTTCCTGGCTGGACATCCAGGGCTACACCCTTCCCGCCGACCATGCCGCCACCTGGGCGCGCCTGTTTAACGAGCATTTGTCGGGATTAGTTCAGGCCAATCCGGACAGATTTGCCGCCCTGGCCACCGTACCGGTACAGGACGGAACCCTGGCAGCCCGCGAACTGGAGTACGCCGTAAAGGAACTGGGGATGCTGGGGGCAATGCTGGCCACCGACCCGATGGAGCAGGACCTGGCCAAGGACACCTTCGAACCCTTCTGGGACGCGGCCGAGGAACTGGGCGTTCCCCTGGTCATGCATCCGCCCACCCACGGCTTCGGCGCCAGTATCCGGCCATCTTACTTGGCCTTTTCGCTGGGCCGCACCCTGGACACCACCATCACCATGGCCAAGCTGATCCTCGGAGGCCTCCTGGACCGGCACCCCAACCTGCGAATGATGCTGGTTCACGGCGGCGGCTACCTTCCCTACCAGGCCGCCCGCATTGACAATGGCTACCGCAGCGGCGCCGGACGCCCCGTGGACCTGCAACGCGACAAGCCCTCCGACTACCTACCCCTGCTGTATTACGACAACGTTGGCGTGTCGGCCCCTGCCGTCCGCATGATGCACGATATTGCCGGTACCGAACACCTGCTGCTGGGCTCCGATTACGTCTTCGCCGGCTCGCAATCCTCCATATCAGCAAACATCGAGGAAGCCGGCTTCTCCACGGAGCAGGTGGACCTGATCAGTTGCGGCAACGCCAGAAAGCTCTTCTGGAACGAAGGCTAGTACGGGCCCGACGGCCACGAGCGGTGCAGGACGCCATCCCCGACGGCAGGGTCTAAGAATCCAACTTTTCTTGAAGCGATTTCAAAATCCCTTCCCACTTGACGGGGGAAGGTCAGGATGGGGGTGACCCATTGCGGAAGTCGCTTGTCCATTGGCATCCGACGAAGCGGCGGCCCATTTCTGAAACAGCTGCTAAGTCCCGATTCGCACCGGATCTACCGCGTCGCGCACCGAACGGATAATGGACAGGGCGGTCAGTCGGCCGGTCTTGGGGTTTTCCGAGGGTATGTTTTCAATATGCACCCTCAGCAGACCGAACTCACCCTCCACCGTAATGTCGTGGCAGTTGCGGCTCAGCGACGGGTCTGCGACTATCCGGACCATTGTCCGGTCAGGGCCTATGCCCGCCAGGCTTACCGCCGCAGACACGTTCAGGTTCGACGGAAACCCGCGCACCGCCTCCCTGGCAGGGCCGAAAAACACTTCCTGCGCTTCGGTAAACCGGGCGACCGGAATCTCGTTCTCCACCAGGTAGGGGGCTCCTTCCAGGGCTTCAACCGGTTTGCGGGAGACCATTTCCACCCGGTCCACCCGCCCCTGGCAGGCAGACTTTATCCCGTCCAGGCCCGCTATGGCTCCCGAGGGGGCGTAGAGACGGCAACCCGTTGCCCGGGCCTTCTCCATAATTTCCGGATACTCCAACAGCGCCCCAATGCTTATGACCATCAGGTCTTTCCCCGCCCCAAAGGCCGCCTCGGCCAAAGCGGGGACCACATGCCCGCCCGCTGTTTCCACCAGCAGCGATGAGCGTTCCACCAGTTCCGGCAACTCCAGGTATGGCGGCGCTACATCAAGAGTGGACAGAAACTCCCGCGCGGTGGAGGATGTCCGGCTGGTGACACCGGCGACCGGTACCCCCAGGTCTCCCGTGTCCCCCGCCCGGATCAGGGCCCGCCCAATAGCCCCGCAACCTACAATTCCTACAGCATCAGTCCCTGCGGCATTAGTCATCGGTCTGCCTCCGCCCCAACTCTACCACAATGACAGTGCGAACTTCCCTGCGGTACCGACCCTGCTCCCCCTGCGCCATGATCCCTCTCGGTTTGGCAGCGTTTCGCATCCGGCGGTTCGGCAGGAAAACTGGCAGGGGCAGGCCTGCTTGTCCGCCCTTGTATCATGGCAATACTGCCTGAATCGGAACCCTGCCTACCGGTCTTGCCTGTTCGACAAGACAAGCGGCGAGGTGGCATAATAGGCCTACTCAAGGTGTACTAAAGGAGTTGAACATGTCAGCCAGAGTCAATGGATTGGGTCACGTCGGTTTTTACGTTAAGGACATTGAGGTCATGAAGGAATTCTACGGGAACTTCATGGGCATGAAACTTACCAAGGTCGGCCCGCTGGGAGCTTTCTTCAGCGCAGATCCGGAGGGCGTTGACCACGAAATCGCCCTAATCAACGGCCGCCAGTCCATGGAAGATCCCCAGTGGATCCAGCAGATTTCCATGCGCGTGGACTCCCTCGACGACCTGCGCGATTTCAAGCGCCGCATCCTCGAGCGCGGCTATCAGCTTGACCGCATCGTCACCCACGCCAGCGCCATCGGCTGCTATTTCCGCGACCCCGAAAACAACCCCACCGAGGTGTTCTGGCTCACCGGATACACTTCCTGGGCCCAGATCGGCATTCCCATCGACATCGACCAGTCCGACGAGCAGGTAATGGAAGATATTCGCCGGTCCTACGATGTCGCCAAGGACGTGGAAATGGGCAAGACTCCCACCCCGGAAACGGCCCAGGCCATCCGCGACCTCGGCGCCTCCGTCATGGCCGGAAGCCGCTAACCCGCCAACATCGGGTTCATCGCCGTCCCTCCTGAACGCAGGGACAGGATAATAAACTCAGGGGCGCACGGCCGTGCGCCCCTGATGCTTTTACCCCATAGCAGGCAATCACCAGTATCTACCCCAATAATTCCGGACTACGCAGGGGCAGACCTGCGTTTCTGGCCTTCGGCGGTTAAACCAGTACCCTGCCAGCCCTGACCCTCCTCCGGTTGGCAAATCCGGCGCACCACATAAGGAATATCGAAACTACAGTCAGGCCGGCCGAAATCAGGAAGGCTGTAAAATAGTCTCCCTGCAAGTCAAACAGCAAGCCCGCCAGGACCGGGCCGGTGCCGATTCCAATGCCCCGGCCGGCCTCCAGCACGCCCATTACCGTACCCAGCATCCGAGGCGGGTAAATGTCAGCGGCCTTGGCTCCCAGCAGCAGGCCCCCGACCCCTTCGCTCAGACCGGACAGCGCCACAAAGGTCACCAGGACCCACCACACACCTCCGGAACTGAAGAACAGGACAATTAACACTCCGGCCACGGTGAGGCTCATCCCCAGCGTGTAAATGACCTCCCGCCCAAAGATGTCCGACAGCAGGCCAATGGCCGGGCGCGCGCCGATGCCCATCAGTCCTGCTATCCCTATGGCGAAAGCTGCCTGCAACTCTCCGTAACCCGTCAGGAACAGGAAGGCCAGCATATGTACCAGGGTCATCTGGTTGCCGATGGCCCCCACCGCCCGCGCCGCGCACAGGCACCACACCGCCGGTTCCCTCATGGTCTCCGATATTTGAGACCTGGTTTGAACCTCTTCCCCTGCTCCGGCGTCCGCAACTGTGCCGACCTCTTCCACAGGCTCGGCAGCATCCGCATCCGTTTCCCCATGCCCGGCGGGCGGGCGTTTCTGCAAAAGATTGGGAATAGCAACCAGCAGGAAGAAAGCCACGCCGAAAACCCGGTAGGCCCACTGCCATCCCCATGCGGATACGATCAGCTGGGCCAGCGGCACCACGATGGCCTGGCCCGTCGGGTTGCCAGCGTCTGCCGTTCCCAGCATGGCTCCCTTGGCCCGGGGGAACCAGGGCGCCAGTGTCGCCGTGGCGGAGAAAGAGGAAATGCCCACCTGGCCCAGGGTGGCGATGACACTGTAAAAGATAAACAGTTGCCAAAGGTCGCTGGCGAAGCTGCTTGCCAGCCACCCCACCAGGATCAAACAGCCCGCAATGGGGAACAGGACCCGGGGGCCAAAACGGTCCAGGAAAATACCCAGGAAGGGAGCCATAAAGGCCCCGAACAGGCCCGAGGCGGAAAACACCGCCGCCGTAAGGGCCACACTGCTGCGGAAGTGGTCCCTCAGGGCTACCAGGAACACCGCCTGCACGTTCTTGGACCCGCCCTCCACAGTCAGGTTCGTGAAGGTCAGGGCAAAAATCACCCAGCCATAGTGCAGCCTGCGCCTAATTGCGGTTACCAATTCTCACCATTTCTCAAATCCTGAAAAGCCGGGTCACAGCGCCGTAGTTCCGGAGAAAGCCGGCATTACGGACCAGGGAGCGGGCTGTCTCTCCCGCTCTGAACACCTGCCAGCAACCCTTCGCCATTGCGACCCAAGTGCCCTTGAGGTAGACTCCCCATACTTTGCAGGTTGGATTCCCTTCTCCCTGTTTCCCTGGCGCCTCATTGCGGAATGGTATCCTTCCCGCATTGGAAACGGGGCTTACCGGCAATAAACTGGCATCGGACCCCGGAGAATGAACCACATTATACGTGCAATCCAGGGAATTGACCGGATTTTGATCGTCCAATTACTCATCCAGCCACAAACGAACCCAGGTTATGCACATTCCATACCAAGATAGCGAGCAATGGAGGACTAACCAATGGCAAACGACAGCAGCATTACCCCGGAGCTGATCCATTACATCTCCGGCGCCCTTGACGCCGAACTGCCTCCCAACGTACTGGAAAAAGCCAAGCACCACATCCTCGACACCCTGGCAGCCATGGTCTCAGGCTCGGTCCTCAAGCCGGGGGTGCTGGCCAGGCAGTACATCGGTCAGCAGGGCGGTCCGGAAGAGGCCCAGGTAGTCGGCAGTTCCCGGGTCGTCTCCGCCGTCAACGCCGCCATCGCCAACGGAATGATGGCCCACGCCGACGAAACGGACGACTCCAACGGTTCGGCCGGCATCCATCCCGGCTGCGCCATCCTGCCCGCCGCCATGGCCATGGGGGAGCGGGAAAACGTCAACGGGTCGGACTTCATCAAGGCCGTAGTCCTGGGCTACGACATCGGCAGCCGCACCACCAAGGCCCTGGGACGGGAGGAAATGCGGGCGCGCAACCACCTGCCCTTCAGCATCGGCGGCACCATCGGCGCCACCGTGGCGGCCGGTTGCCTGGCAAACCTGCAGGAAGAGCAGTACCGCGACCTGTTGTCCTACGGCGCCCAGCAGGCCTCGGGCATCATGACCTACCCCCGCGACGTGGAACACATCGAAAAGGCTTTCATCTTCGGGGGAATGAACGCCCGCAACGGCGTTATGGCTGCGGAGATGGTCCAGATGGGCTTCACCGGCGTGTACGACACCTTCGCCGGCGACGGCAACTTCCTGGTGGCCTACGCCGACAACCCACGGGGAGAGCAGCTTGTGTCCGAGCTGGGCAGCAGGTACGAGGTGATGCTGACCAACATCAAGAAGTTCTGCGTGGGCTTCCCCATCCAGTCACCTGCCGAGGGACTGCTCATGATTATGAACAAGCATGGCATCGGCGCCGCCGACGTGGAGAAGATTGTGGCCCGACTGCCCGAGGGTGGAGCCCACACCGTCAATGACCGGGAAATGCCCGACATCAACCTTCAGTACATCTTCGCCATCGCCCTGCTGGACGGCCGGGTTTCCTTCGAGGCCGCCCATTCTGTGGAGCGAATGACGGACCCGGCCGTGATGGACCTGCGCTCTCGGGTTACGATCATTGGCGATCCGGAACTCAGCGGCGCCCAGCCCGATTACCAGGCCATAGTCGAGGTAACGACGAAGGATGGCACAGTACACGAGGAGCGGGTTACCAGCTTCCGGGGCCGGGCGGAGAATCCCCTGTCCCGGGAAGAGGTGGGCGAAAAGGCTCTGGACTTGATTGAACCGGTCCTGGGTCAATCCCAGTCGGCGGAGTTGATTGACGCCATCAACCGGCTGGAGACCCTGCCCAGCGTTCGTGAGTTGCGACCGCTGCTGTCAGTTTAGTCGGGAATTGCAAAAACAGGCCCGCAAAAATGTAGGGGCGCACGGCCGTGCGCCCCTGCGTCTTTTCACTCCATTCCTGACCCTGCCCGTTGCTGCGTCACACCTGGTGCAGCGGGTGTCCACACACCACGGGCCGGCGGCGCATTGATGGGTGGACCTGGTCGGGTCTGGGCAAGTAACTCTCTTTGCCGGGGTAGGAATACCCTGCGCGTCAGCCACGGATGTCAGGCTGTCCAACAGCATGAGAGTACTTATCCAGAGGTTCCGCAGACAGTTTCTAAACCACCGCCGGCTCAACCTTGTGGCAGGCGGTCAGGTGCTAAGAGAGATTTCCCCGCCATTCCGGCTCCACTTCCCGGCACATGTTCGTCTCCAGGTAAATGGGGCAGCGCGTGTGGAAACGGCAGCCGCTGGGCGGGTTGATGGGGCTGGCCACCTCGCCCCCTATGGTAGTGCCCATGGGGACATCCGGGTCAGGCTGAGGCACCGACGCCAGCAGGGCATTGCTGTATGGATGGAGCGTATTGCCGTAAAACTCGTCCCGCGTCGCCAGTTCCACCATCTTGCCCACGTACATAACCCCCACCCGGTGGCTCATGTGCTCAACTATGGCCAGGTCGTGGGAAATCAGCAGGTAACTCAGTCCCAGGTCCCGCTGCAGGTCCACCAGCAGGTTGAGAATCTGGGCCCGAATGGAAACGTCCAGGCCGGAAACGGGCTCGTCCAGCACAATTAACCTGGGACGCAGCGCCAGGGCCCGGGCTATGGCGATGCGCTGCCGCTGTCCCCCGCTGAACTGGTGGGGAAAGAACGCTGCCGTCACCGGGTTCAGGCCCACGTTCTCCAGCAACTCGCCCACCCTCATTCGCAGGTCCCGACCCCTCAAGCCCTGGTGAACGCGCAGCGGCTCTCCGATGATGTCCATCACCTGCATTCTCGGGTTCAGCGAACTGTACGGGTCCTGGAATACGGCCTGCACCAGTCGCTTGTACTCCCGCAGGCCGCTGCCCCTGAAGCTGCTGACGTCCTTGCCCTGGAAGGAAATGGTGCCTCTGGTAGGTTGCTCCAGCAGCAGAATCATCTTGGCCACGGTCGTCTTGCCGCAGCCGCTCTCCCCCACCAGCGCAAAGGTTTCCCCTTCTTCCACGGAGAAGCTTACGCCGTCCACGGCCCGTATGGAGTCTCCGCCGCTGGACAGCCAGTTTCCGCCGCCCCGGAAATGCTTTGCCAGCCCCTCAACTTCCAGCAACTGGTTGGCCACGTTACCTTCCCTCCTCGGTCAGCCAGCAGTGCACAAAGTCCTCGCCCCCCAGGGAAGTTCGGGGCGGATACTGCTCCTTGCACTTATCCATAGCCTCCGGACATCGGGGCCAGAAGGGGCACCCCTGGGGAATGCTTCTCAGGTCGGGCGGCTGCCCTTCAATCTGGTACAGCTTTTCCCGGCGCGCGCCCATGAGGGGCACCGAGTCCAGCAGGGCCCTGGTATAGGGGTGCTGCGGTTCCTTGTAAATCTGCCGCACTCTTCCGCTCTCGACGATGCGGCCGGCGTACATCACGTTGACCCGGTCGCACATCTGGGCAACTATGCCCAGGTCGTGGGTTACCCAGATGACGCTGGTGCCGCTGTCCTGCTGCAGATCCCGTATCAACCGCAGGAACTGGGCCTGGATCGTAACGTCCAGGGAGGTGGTGGGCTCATCGGCGATTAGCAATTCCGGCTGGGTGGTAAGGCCCATGGCCGCCACCACCCGCTGTCTCATCCCCCCGCTGAACTGGTGAGGATACTGGCCCAGGCGAAGCTCCGGCCTGGGTATGCGGACCGCCCGCAAGGAATCAAGCACTCGCGCAATGGCCTGCTGACCTCGCTCTTTCAAATGCAGGCGCACCGGCTCCGCAACCTGTTCGCCCACCGTATAGACCGGGTTGAGCGACGTTTGAGGGTCCTGCATGACAATGGCCATGCGGTGCCCCCGGTAAGCCCTCATTTCGTGTTCGGTCAAATCCAGTAGGTTGTCGCCCTTGAACCAGATCTCGCCTTCAACTATGCGGGCGCCCGGCTGCGGCACCAGCCTCATCAGCGAAAGGCAGGTCATCGTCTTTCCGCTGCCCGACTCCCCCACCAGGCCCACGGCCTCCCCCTGGGCGACGGAAAAGCTAACCCCGTCCACCGCCTTCAGTACCGCGTTGCGCTGGAAGAAGTAGGTCTTGAGACCTTCAACCCTCAACAGTAAATCGTTGCCAGTGTCTTCTCTAAGCATTTAATCCGATACTCTGACCAGAAGCCTTTTCAAGATCCCTTCCCCCTTAAGGGGGGAAGGTCAGGATGGGGTAACACCCTCCCGGGAGTCGGCCCTGAACCCAACTGTCAGACCGCTTGGTGATTTCATAGACGGTTTCTAGAGTTGGCGACGCCTGGGGTCCAGCGTGTCCCGCAGCCAGTCGCCAAACAGGTTCAGGGACAACACCGCCGCCAGGATGCATAAGCCGGGGAACAGGGTTATCCAGTAAGCCGACGTCAGGAACTCCCGTCCATCGGCCACCATCAGCCCCCAGGCTGGCTGGGGCGGCGGCACTCCCACCCCCAGGAAGCTGAGCGAGGACTCCAGCAGGATCAGGTGCCCCACTTCCAGGGTGGCCAGGACGATTACCGTATTGAAAACGTTGGGCAGGATGTGCTTCAGCAATATCATCCAGGTCGGCGTTCCGATCACCTTGGCGATAGCCACGAAGTCTCGCTCGCGTACACTCAGGGTTTCCCCCCGCACAATACGGGCAAACCTGGCCGCCAGGAAGGGCGACAGGATCAGAATCACGCTTTCAAAGCTGCGCCCCACCGCAAACACAAACACCAGAGCTACCAGGATTGTGGGCATGGCAAGAATGACCTCGATGCCTCGCTGCATCACGGCGTCCACCTTGCCGCCGGAGTAGCCCGATATCAGCCCCAGCACTACCCCGACGCCACCGCCCAGCCCAATTACAAACAGCGACAGGGAAAGGGAAACCCGGGCGCCAATAATCAGCCGGCTCAGAATGTCCCTGCCCAGCTTGTCGGTCCCCAGCAGATGATCGGCGCTGCCCTCTTCGTGCCAGACGGGCGGGGAAAATGAGGCGGCCATGTCCACCGCCACCGGGCTGTACGGTGCGATCCACTGTCCGAAGGCCGCAAAAATCATGAAGACCAGCAACACCAGGGACGGTATTTTCGGCGCTCGCCTCAGCCCGCCAAGAACTGAACGGGCCCGCACGGCCCAGACAGCAGTTGGGGATGCAATTTGCATGCTCGTGTTGGCCATTGGCTACCTGCCCTACTGGGTGTACTTGATGCGAGGATCAATCACGGCGTACATGATGTCCACAAACAAATTAATCAGAATGAAGAAGCTTCCGAAAACTATTACCACTCCCTGGATTACGGGAAAGTCGCGCCGGACCACGCTCTGTACCGCCGACGTGCCAATGCCGGGCCAGGCAAATACCTGCTCCACCACCACGGACCCGTTCATAAATGCCCCCAGCACCAGGCTGCTGTACGTCAGCACCGGCAGCAGCGCGTTTCTCAACGCATGCTTGCCAATGACTACAACCTCCGGCAGGCCCTTGGCCCGGGCCATGGCCACGTAGTCGCTGTCCAGCACATCCAGCATGCTGGAACGCACCAACCGCACCATTCCCGCCATTACGCCCCAGCCCAGGGTGAAGCCGGGCAGTATGTAGGAGTGCCACTCCCCCTTGCCCGCCGGTGGCAGCAGCCCCCAGACCACGGCAAAAAGGATGATGAGCATGATCCCCAGCCAGAAGGGAGGCATAGATTGCCCAAGGAAGGCCAGCACCTTGGCCACCCAGTCCACCGGCGTATCCCGGTAAACCGCGCCCAATATCCCCAGTGGTAAGGAGAATACCAGCGCGAATATCAGCGCGATCAGGCCCAGGGTGAACGTGGCCGGCATCCGTTCCACCAGTATCTGCGTAACGGGTATTCCGTTGCTTACCGAATCACCCAGGTCCAGCCTGACCAGTTGGCCGAGAAACTTCAGGTATTGCTCGTGCACAGGCCTGTCCAGCCCCAGCTTGGCGGCCATTATTTCCCGGGCATCTACCCCCGAGTTTCGGGCCGTAAATACCTCGGCCGGGTCGCCAATGGAGCGGGACAGAATAAACACCAGGGTTGCAATGAACCACAAACCCAGCAGTGCTTGAAATAAGCGAAACCCGATGTATTTGACCATGCAAAAGTCCTCGAATTAAAGGGTCTGCCGGCAACTCTCGCCGTCGCCGGCAGACTGTTACCTCAATACTGAATGAGGTACGGGGAAAGCCCTCCCCTTACGGCCTTATCGTCCAGTGGTTATGGGGATAGGGCTTGCCCGTTATGGGAGTCCACGTGCCCACCTTGTCGCTGGCGCCGAACACTGCTCCGGCCTCCAGCAGGGGGCCCGCCCAGAAGTCCCGGTTCAGCAACCGGTGGAAGTCGGCCATAGCATCGTGCTGGTCCTGCAGGTCAAAGGACGAACCCGCCTTGTCCAGCAGGGGATCGAGGATTCCGGGCAACCGCATCATCTGCCGCCGGCCCTCGGAATGGTAGTAAATGTGCGACCCGCGATACGAGTGCAGGCGGGTGTCGCTGCCACGAACCGCTATCTGGTAAGGCGGCTGTTCCTTTACGATGGTCTCTATCTCGTCAGGGGTCTTGATGGCGTTGTCGAAAGTCTCGCGCAGCACCGGCCCGTCAACCACCGAAACGAAAGTGCTGAGGCCAATGGCTTCCAGGTAGCCCGCCACCGCTTCCGACAGTCCCGGCTGGTCCACAAAGTCCGCATCGCCGGAGAAGGTCAGAATCTCAATCTCGGCCCCTGCAAAGTCGGCTTCCTGAATTAGCTGCGCCGCCCGCTGTGGGTCATATGGGTGCGGTTCCACGTCGCCGGGGTAACCGATGTTGCCCTCAACCACCCAGTAGCAGCATGCCGGCGTGGTCTGCCCGGCATACAGGCCGGTACCGATGGCTTCCCGGTCAATGGCAATGGAAATAGCTTCCCGGATGCGCTTGTCGTTGAAGGGATGGCCGGGAACCCACGCATAGTTGTACCAGATCCACGAAATGTTGGCCGACGGCGACTGGAGAATCTGGAGGTCGGCTGACTGCAGTTCATCCACGCTGCGCACCGACGCCGTAATCAGGTCGGCGTTGCCGCTCTTGAGCATCGCCATCCTGGTATTCAGTTCGGCCACGTCCCATATCTGCAGAACATTGTATCCGGGGTTTTTCTCGTAATGGTCCCTGAAGGCCTCCATCTGGATGTACTGGCCAGGAACCCGGTCTGCCCACTTGTACGGGCCCGAGCCAACGGGGGCTTCCCGGAAGTTATCAATGCCGCCTACGCTCTCAAAGTGGGCCTGCGGGAACACCACCGACCTGGGAGGAGACGCGGAAGCAAAGAACAGGGGCAGCGTGGACTGGGGCGTTTCGGTGGAAACGCTTACCGTGTTGCCCGACACTGTAAAAGCGCTGGTGAGCAGCGGGCCTACTTCCAGGGCGAACCCGCCCAGTGAGTCCTCTCCCACGGCCCGGTTCCACGTCCAAGCCACATCCTCCGGCGTAATGTCATCGCCGTTGTGGAATTTCATCCCCTCGCGAATGGTGAAGGTCCAC
The DNA here is from genome assembly GCA_002238505.1 of SAR202 cluster bacterium bin22. Classification (GTDB taxonomy): domain Bacteria; phylum Chloroflexota; class Dehalococcoidia; order Lucifugimonadales; family UBA3495; genus Bin22. The sequence goes on from MPMM01000019.1 coordinate 35,241, forward strand.
GTCAGTTGGTCCTCGGACACTTCCCATTTTGTGGCGAACCCCGGAGTCAGGGTCCCGTCGGGATTCTGACCAATGGCGTAGTCGAACACCTCGTCGTAATACACCTTGGTGGCGCTGTCCTGGGAGATGTTGGTGTCCACCCCCTGGAAGCCCAGGTAGGAACTGACTGAGATAATGGAACCCACGGGATCCACCCTGCCAGGCAGATCGCCAGACTCCGGTATCTGCACCGGAGTGGGAGTGGCAATCACTATCGTTTCGACTTCCTTGATCGTCTCGACTTCCCTGATCGTCTCGACTTGCGTCTCCACCTCCACCGGTACTTCCTTCTCTACCTCCACCTCACGGATGGTCTCAACTTCAACAGGCACCTCTACCGTTCGTTCGACCACCTGTGGCTCAGCCGCTCCGCAAGCCACCAGCAGTGTCATGCAAAACAAACATCCCAATAAAACCAGTGAAACCTTCATATTCCTCACCTTCCGCCTGAATGTAGTCTCGAAGCGCTGCCGAATTCCCTCAGGATTTCGGCGAAGATTCAATGCTCTGTGCAGACCTCTCTTGACCGTTCAACTTTTCCCGGGGCTTGCCCCTTTACCCATAGGTGACCCCGGAAAATTGGCGGGATTATAACTAGGTGGAATTACAGTGTCAAATAGTGGCATTAGGCATATATTATCTTAGTTAATATTCTAAAGATGCATGTGTTTCGTTACTCAATCTGATTCTGTTGGGTCAAACCGTACATAGCTGCATCGGAATACTTCAAAGACAGGGCAGTAGCCGTCCCAGAAATACCCCTGGCTGAACGATTTCTGCAAAGAAAAGAGTGGGTATGGCCGTCCAATTGACCCAGAGTCAGCCCCAAACAGCCAAGTTTCCGACCTGAACGGCAAACGCTGAATGGCCAACCTGCGAGAGGAAAACTGTACGGTAGATGAGGGGGAGCGAATGTGGTTGGGGGTACCCAGCCGGCCCGGGTCGCTGTCAGTTGTGGAGAAACGCCAGCAACGGCACAGCCAAGCCATGCGGCATTCCCTTAGGTGGTCGCGTGCAGGTGATCGGGTACCCGCAGGAGTGGTTCGCGAACCGCCCCTGCGGGTGGCCTTGATTGCTGTCCAATCGTCAAACCGCTTGACCTGGAACGCTGCCGCCAGGTCATAACCGGCCGTCACACTGCCATTATTGTATATAAGGGACTGGTTGTGTCCCCTTCATTCCGAGGGGAGCCGGGAATCGATACCCCTGCGGCAGCCTGGCCCGCTGGGATTCTTCTCCTCACCATTCCTCAGAGTGCCGGCCTCAGAGTTCCAGCTTTGCTCCATCAGTCCATTGGCGCCTTGTGTAGCCAGCCCGGCTCAGAGATGTCCAGCACCTGCCCGTTGGGGCCGGACCACTTCTCCTCGGCGCGGGGCGGGCGCGTCTCGCCGGGGCCGGCAATATCGCGCCGGACAATCTCTTCCCCGTCAATCTCCCGCAGTCTGGCGCCCGTTTCCTGGAGGCTGTCCACCTGGAAACCGATGTGGTGAATCCCGCTGTAATTCTCGCCATTGGGACCAACGTCGGCGTCCGCATTCGTCTTCCACTTGAGCAGAGTCAGGTTAATATCGCCGTCGGTCAACTGGATTTGCCGTTCGTTGCGGGCAACTTCCACCAGGTCAAAGCCCTGCTTGTAGAACTCGGCCACTGCGACCGGGTCCTCGCAGGTGATGGCAACATGCTTGATCTTGGCCACGGGTTCACCTCCGAATCCGATTTCGGCACATTATACATTTCTTCAAAGGGATCGGACACAATGCCACCATCCCCGGGCACGCCAATCGCCTTCCAGCCTTGCCACAACCCCGTCGTTCCCGCGCCGGCGGGAACCTCGCACATGGAAGGAATTACGGTTAATGTGAAATTCCCCAAACGCGACACCTCATACTCCCCGTAGGGGCAGACCTGTGTGTCTGCCCTGTGTCCCACCCATTCAACCAAACCCCATCGGTGAAAATTCGTCCCCCTTCGTGGATTACCTCTCCCCCGTGGACTGACTCTCCCCGTTCATCCTGAGCTTGTCGAAGGACGTGCCCCTTCCTGGGACAACACTCCCTTCCCACCCTGGATAACCCACCCCTACCATCAAGAAATAATAACCAAAAGAGAGCCGCCCCACCGTAGGGGCGGGTTTGAAACCCGGCCCGCCGCCACCCACAAACCAATGTCGTCCTGAGCTTGCCGAAGGACTTCAAATCCTCCCCTTCATTCCCCTTCCGGCTCCGAATGTCTGTCCGTGAAGTGAAAGCCGAACTCCTCGCCGAAGCCAGGCCGCAGACCTCGGCCACGGTAACTACAATGCCACCGAAAAGATCCCCTCCACATCAAGCAGAACCTTCAAGTCTTCAACAAACCGCGACTCCAGCGTAAAATTTATACATGGGACCACTCCTTCTGACCTTTTCCCCGCCGTGTTTCCCCACGACTCTGCCACTTGACGAGTCTGTCTGATGGCTGCACTCCCTGGCCTATCCTCCTGCGGCCGCGTCCTGCTGCGTCTCCTCCTTGGCTCCCGCCGGCCCCTGACCGGCGGCCAACTGGAGGTAGCGGGCCTCCACGGCCCGGTCACCGTAAACCGGGACCGGTACGGCATTCCGATGATCGAGGCCGACGATGAACTGGACGTATTCTTCGGATTCGGCTTCTGCCAGGGCCAGGACCGGGCCGTACAGATTGAGCTATCCAAGCGGGCCGCCACCGGAACCCTTTCCGAGCTCTTCGGAAAGGCCACCTTGCCCGTGGACCGACTCATCCGCAGGGCGGGGCTTCGGCCGGCCGCGGAAGCCCAGTTTGCCGTACTGGAACCTCGCATAAAGTCAATCATCACCGCCTTTGCCTCGGGCGTGAACGCCGGCCATTCCCTGGGCCTGCCGCGCCGGCCCCACGAACTGGTCTTGGTGCGGGGGGAACTCACCGACTTCACCCCCATCGACGTGGTTTCCATAATGAAGCTGCAGTCAATGGTGATGCCCTCCAACTGGGACTCGGAGCTTGCCAGGCTGATGATCTTCAACCTCGACGGACCGGAGGCACTCCTGGCTCTAGACCCCCAATACCCCGAGTGGCACCAGGTCCCGGCGCCGCCGGCCGGCATAGCTGGCAACGCGGCCGAGCGCCTGGCCGAAGACCTGGCCGCGTTGCAGGAAACCATGGGAACGGGCGGCGGCTCCAACGGCTGGGCCGTATCGGGCAGCAGGACCAGGTCAGGCCGCCCCTTGCTGGCCAACGATCCTCATCTCTCCGCCACGCTGCCTCCCCACTGGTACCTGGCGCGGCTTCAGTCGCCGCAGTGGGCCCTGGCCGGCGCCGCCCTGCCCGGAACCCCGGCTATGGCCCTGGGTCACAACGGAACCTGTGCCTGGGGCGTAACCGCCGGTCTCATTGACAACACCGACCTGTTCCTCGAACAAATCGGCCCCGATGGTCAGTCGGTTCTGGAAGACGGCCAATACATCCCCTGCCAAATCCGCAATGAAATAATCGGGATCAGGGGCGGTGACTCTGTGGAAGAGGAAGTCCTGGTCACCCCCCGGGGGCCCATAATCGGTCCTGCTTTGGGGGACGACCTTGGCGCCATTTCCATGCGGGCCCTCTGGCTGGATCCCCTCCCGTTGCGGGGCTTCCTCGAGTCGCTGGAGGCAACCTCCTTCGAGCAGTTCTTCGCGCCCTTCGCCCAATGGCCCATTCTCCCCCTCGGCATGGTCTATGCCGACAGCCACGGCAACATCGGCTACCGCATGGTCGGGCAGGCGCCGGTACGCCACAAGGGTTACGGCACCATGCCGGCCCCCGGGTGGATCAAGGGAGTCCAGGGGGGCGAGGAAGTCGCGGGCTCCGGCTGGGCCAGCGAAGGCGTCCCCTTTAGCGAGATGCCCAGCGTCCTTAACCCCGCGTGCGGCTACATCGCCGCCGCCAACACCCAGCCCGAATCCCACGGCTCCGGGCCCTTCCTGGGCGTGGACTGGGTTGATGGTTACCGGTTGGGCCGTATCCTGGAAGCTTTGGAGGCACGGTCGGACTGGGACATCAGCTCTTCGGCCTCCTTGCAGCTCGATGTAAAGTCCATGCCCTGGGAGGAAATGCGGGAGACCATTCTCTCCGGTCCCTCTGCCAGCGCCGAGTCCCGTGCCGCGCGGGAGTTGCTTCAGGCATGGGACGGCAGAATGGCTTCCGATTCCCCGGCCGCAACCCTGTTCCAACTCTTCGTGGCCGAACTCTCCAACCGTACAGCGCGGGCAAAGGCCCCCCGTTCTTTCCCCTGGGCGCTGGGACGCAGCGTAAATCCGGTAATCGGCAGTTCCCTGTTTGCGGCCCGCCAGACCGGCCGCGTCTCCAGGCTGCTGAAGTCCCTGCCTGAGGGCTGGTTCCCCGGCGGCTGGCAGGCTGAGATCGACGACGCCCTGCGCTCGGCGTACCTGGCCGCAGTCGACCGGCTGGGCGAACCCTCAGACCGCTGGCAATGGGGTCGCGCCCGCAGCGCGGCGGTCCTTACCCATCCCCTGGGCCGGCTGCCCGTGGTGGGTTCCATCTTCAACCTCGGCCCCTTTGCCTTCCCCGGAGACGCCAACACCGTTGCCCAGGCCGGAGCCTTTCGCGAAGACCCCCTCGCCCGCCCGGGCGTCCTGCCCTCCTTGCGCATGGTCCTGGACCTCGGCAACTGGGACAACTCTCTGTTTTCCCTGCCCGGTGGACAGTCGGGCAATCCCCTGTCGCCCCACTACGCCGACCTGCTGCCCGCCTGGCTGAATGGAACCGGTGTACCAATACCCTGGACCCGCAAAGCCATCGAGGATGCCACCGTGGAAACCCTCCTGCTCAATCCAGAAGCCTTGTCGCCGTAAGATTGTTGGGCGCCCCGTCATGCCCGGGGATTCAAAACCCAAATGCCCAGGAAATCTCGCCTCCGTGGTCAAGCACAAACCCCCTGCACCCGCTATAATAGAGGCAACCGATGGAACAGCTCACCGACGTCTTCGCATTTACTGCACACCTGTTGCCTCTTTCTTGCGTCCCACGTTGATTTTCCTGCTCTTCCTTTTCGTAATCTAGGAGTATGTCCCTGTATGCGTTTGCAATCCATATCGTCCCGTTCCCGGAAACCCGACCGCAAGAAGAACAACAGCCCAGACTTCCCCCGCCCCCAGAGTCACCAGGTAATCTGCGCCGACTGCAGCGCGTCCACCACCGTTCCTTTCCTACCCTTCAAAGGCCGGCCGGTGTATTGCTCAGACTGCCTTTACCTCCGGCGAAACAGCGTGACCACCACCCGAAAGTCTCCGGCCAAATCTTCCCCATCTGCGAAAAGCTCTTCGCCGAAACAGTCTGTCAATGGTGTCCAGGCCAGCGTCAGCAAAGAGTCCGTGGCCCCTGATTCCATTTTCCCCCAAATGATTCTGAATGACGCCACCCGGACCGCCATTGCGGCCATGGGAATCTCCGAGCCCACCCCGATTCAGGAAAAATCCATACCTCACCTGCTGGAAGGCAGAGACCTTATCGGCCAGGCGCGCACGGGCTCTGGCAAAACCCTGGCCTTTGCCGTGCCGATGGTCGAGCAGTGCGAATCCAACAGCCGCCAGCCCCAGGCCCTGGTTCTGGTACCCACCCGCGAATTGGCAATTCAGGTCGGCGGCGTCATCGAGGAACTGGCACGGCCTCAGGGGTTGCACGTCACCCTGTTGTACGGCGGCCGTTCAGTGGGCAACGATTACAAGGCTTTGAAGCGGGGCGCGCAGATCATAGTCGGAACCCCCGGCCGCACCCTGGACCATGTTCGCCAGGGCAGTTTGAACCTGAAATCGGTGCGATTCCTGGTGCTGGACGAGGCCGACGAAATGCTCGACCGCGGATTCGCCGCCGACGTTGACGCCATTCTGAGTCAGACACCATCGCAGCGGCAGACGGCGCTGTTCTCGGCCACCATGCCGGAGTGGGTGTCGAAAACCTCCAAAAAGCACCTTAAAGACCCGGTTAAGGTGGCTATCGACGCCGACCTGCAAGCTCCGCCTGAGGTCGAGCACCTGATTTACTCCATCCAGAAAACCGACAAAATGGAAGCGTTGCGTACTCTGCTGGACCGCAGTGACGGTGCTCCAATCCTGGTCTTTGGAAAGACCAGGCATGGGGTCAAGCGTCTGGCCAGCCAGCTGGATGCCATGGGCTACCCGGTGGGCGCCCTGCAGGGGGATCTCAGCCAGCCAGCCCGCGACCGCGTAATGAAGGATTTCCGCTCCGGCGCCGCGCAAATCCTGGTCGCTACCAACGTGGCGGCGCGGGGACTGGACGTTGAGGGCATTGGACAGGTCATCAACTACGACCTGCCCGACTCGGAACAGTTGTTTACCCACCGGGTGGGCCGTACCGGCCGTATGGGCCGCTCCGGCGAGGCAATCACCTTCATCACGCCGGACGAAGACCGGAAGTGGAAGGAAATTGAACGGGGCCTTGGCTGCAGCTTCACGCGCAGGTCGTGGTCACGGGAACGACGGCGCAATCAACGGCAGGAAAAAGCGGAAACCCGCTAATCCCGTTCCAGCCGGGCAACCCCCGTCGACCCACTGCGCCGACCTGCTGCCCGCCTGGCCACTTGGCCGGATGGGACCGGTGTACCCACACCCTGTACCCGCAAGCCCATCGAGGATGCCACCGTAGAAACCCTCCTGCTCAACCCTTCAGCCATGTCACGGCGACATGGCCGAAGGCTTTGCCATAACAGCAACCTGAGAACGCAATTGCCCCCCAGGCCGGGCCCCGTCACTTGGCATGCCCCTTCCTGCCTTCCGCATTACTGACGCTCGCCCCCCTGTCCCGACTGCGTAACCCTCGCCTACTATGAGAGTGGGCATTTACAGGAGACTGGCCAGTTCCAGTTGAGCAGACAGTTGCAGGAGTGAACCAACCATGCCTTTCCGGTCTCGCCAGAATTATCCATTTTGGCTCAGCATCTCCGCCCATAGCTTGGAAATGGAGGCGGCAGACATCCGCAAGGCATAAGTCTTGTCGCCCTGAGCGCAGCCGAAGGGCCTGAAAACCTTCCTGACATTCGGTTGCGGGCCCGAAAGCTGGTTTGCCGGATGGTATTTGGATTCTCTTATCCCTGCGAAACCACAGTTTCCCTAAAGCGCGATTGCCCTTGCCGCAGGTACGGCGCAGCCGGAAGTCGAGCCCCGTTGTGGTAAACTGTCAGGAACTGCAGCTTTTCAAATTCAAGCGGAATTGAGGAGCCAATGCCCCCAAATACCAGGCTGTCCTTTGCAGTTTCTACGCTGCCCCTCCTCGTAGCGGGTATCGTTGTAGCCATTGTCGCCGCCGCCGCCCTTTGGAGCGAGTCGCCCGAATTGGCTGCTGCGGTGGGCCTGGCCCTTTTCCTCATAGCTGCCCTGGGTGGTCGGCTGGCCGTCGAAATAGTTCTGGGCCTCACCCGCTTCTTTGTGGCCGTTTACGAAATTCAGCAAAACGCGGTGGAAAACACCGTATCCCTGACTGAAAAAAAGGTGGATGACATCCTCCGCCTCTCCGAGACAGATCCCAGGTTCGCCTACTCTGATATGCAGGCATTTCCCAGGTTTGTTCCCAGGAACCACCTGGTCCAGTCTGCCAGGAGAAGCGCCTGGAGAGCCTGCTGGTTCGCCTACCCCATTGGGCTGGTGTTCACCCTCATTACCGGTTGCACGGCCCTGGTGTTCGAGTTCGTCGGCATAGGCTACCCCATGATCGTTCTGGCGGCTGGCGCGGGCTTTACTATTGCTACCCTGCTCGTAGCCTTTGGCGAACCCCTGCTGGGAAACTGGCAGATTATGCGCAAGTGCCGCCGCATGCTCCGCGCTGCAGACTTCGTGGAAAAACGCCTGCATAACGGGGAAAGCGGCAACTTCTGAGCCGGACGCCCCTGGCAGGCTCAGGACCGGCGGGACAGGAAGCTGAAACATGCCTGTAAGCAACGAAGAAATAGCGGAACTCTTTGAAAACATGGCCACCCTTCTGGAAATGAAGGGCGACACCGTGTTCAAGATTCGTGCCTACCAGCGCGCCGCCCGCACCATCGGCCACCTCTCCTTCTCCCTGGAGCAGGCAGTCAGGGACGAGGTGGACCTGAAGAAAATCCCCGGCATCGGCAAGGCCATCAGCGAAAAGACCCAGGAATACCTGGATACCGGCAGAGTCCGGGCCTACGACGAACTGGTAGGCGAACTGCCCGATGGCGTCCTGACCCTTATGACCATCCCCGGCATTGGCCCCAAGTCGGCCATGCTCATCACCCAGGAACTGGGCATCAGCACCATCGAGGGCATAGAAAAGTCCATCCACGATGGCGCGCTGGCAGCCCTGCCCCGCATGGGCCGTCGGACCGCCGACAATATCCTCCGGCACATCCAGTCCATGCGCACCAAGGACGGCCGGACCCCCATCGGCTCCGCGCTGGCCGTGGCCGAGGATACGGTAGCCGCCCTGCGCGCCGAATGCCCCTACATCGAGCAGCTATACCCCGCCGGCAGCCTGCGCCGCTGGGAAGAGACCATCGGCGACATTGACCTGGTGGGCGTGGCCCCCGAGGAACTTCAGGCCGGCGCCGGCGACGTGCTGGCAGCCCTGCCTGCCGTTCAGGAGGTCCTGGTCCACGGGCCTAAGAAGACCAGTGTCATCCTGGAAGAGGGAATCCAGGTTGACCTGCGGCTGGGCGAGTCCGGTTCCTTCGGCGCCATGCTCCAGTACTTCTCCGGCAGCCAGCAGCACAACATACGCCTGCGCGACTACGCCAACCGCCGGGGCTACTCCCTCAACGAATACGGCATAACCAGTCTGTCCAGCGGCGAGGTCTCCAGTTTCGCTGACGAGGAGTCCTTCTACGCCTTCCTGGGCTTGCCCTATATTGCCCCCGAACTCCGCATTGGCTTCAACGAACTGGAAGCGGCCCAGGTCAAAGCCCTCCCCAACCTGGTGACCGTGGACGACCTCAAGGGCGACCTGCACCTGCACAGCGAGTGGAGCGACGGACGCGACCCCATAGAGCGCATGGTTGAGGCCGCGGTGAAACAGGGCTACCAGTACATGGCCCTCACCGACCATTCCTCCGGGCGGGGCGTCGCCAACGGCCTCTCCAACGATCGCCTGGTCGAGCAGATTGGTATCCTGCGGGACCTGCAGTCCAGCTATCCCATCACCATCCTCTGCGGCTCCGAGGTGGACATCCGCGCCGACGGCACCCTGGACTACCCGGACGAACTGTTGGCGGAACTGGACGTGGTCGTCGCTTCGGTCCATTCGGCCATGGGCCAGGACAGCGACACCATGACCCAGCGCATCATCCGGGCCATGGAGCATCCCTCGGTCACCATCATCGGCCACGCCTCCACCCGCCTGTTGAGCCGCCGCCAGCCCGTCCAGTTCGACATTGAGGCCCTGCTGCGCGCCGCCCGGGAAACGGGCACCGCCATGGAGGTCAACTCCGCGCCGGAACGCCTCGACCTGAAGGACACCCACGCCCACCGCGCCCGGGAACTGAGCGTCCCCCTCGCCATCAACACCGACTCCCACCATTACACCAGCCTGGGCCAGCGGCGTTTTGGCGTAGCCGTCGCCCGCCGCGCCTGGTGCGAGTCCAGGCACATCCTCAACACCCTGCCCCTGGACCGTTTCCTGGCCTATATCCGCACTCCCAAACCCCATCGCCTGGAAGTGTTCGACTCCCGCACCGACGTTCCCCCTGCAACCTCCATTCCGCCCAGCCCGCTGGTTGCCCCGTGACCCGGCAGCCGTGGCATAACCCAGACCCCGGCATCGATCCCGGCAATGACCCCGGTATCGAACCCGGCATCGAACCCGGTATTGACCCTGTGGATGAAATGGGCAGTGTGCTGGCCGCTACGGCTCCCGATGCGGTTATCCACCTGCGGGCAGCCGCCCTGTCCGGCGTCGCCTGGCCCCGGGCCCTGCTGGAAGCTGTCTCCCTCTGGACCCTACCCCTTGAGACCTGGCAGGACCGCACCTACCGGTACCTTATCGCCGGCGAGGCCCTGGACTGGCTTACCCTGGTGGAACGGCTCTACTCCGAAATCGAGGACTTCATTCCCCCTTCCGACCTGGAAAGGCTCCTGTTCGAAGGCGCCCTTCCCGACGACGTCACCCCCGAGGAATTCAAGGAATGGATGGGCGGCAACAAGCACCGGGCCTACCTGAACTACTGGTATGGCGTGGTGGTGGAAGAGGCCCTCCAGCAGTCGGCGGAGGACGATGTCCGCAAGCGGGAAAAGGCTCGCTGCTACCCCGACAACGAGGACATGGTGGAGGAGGCCTTCACCCACCTGTACGGCAACACCCGCGCCGTTCTGCTGAAAGAATACCGCAAGGAGGCCGGCCTTCCCGAGTTGTCGCCCCTCTCTCTGGCCGACTGCAAGGAATTCACCTACTGGCTCTCCAAGCTGCGCTTCAACCTGTGGGACCCGGCCCGCGTAGCCAGCGACACCCGCAAGGGCATCCGCCACCTGGCCCGCCTCGAACAAGTCCCCGGCCCCCTTCTCGGCGAGGAAGTGCCAGGCTAGGGGTCGTCAAAAGCCAAATTTCGTCTTTCCGGCGAAAGCCGAAATCCAGAAACGCCTTAATTATGGGTGATAACCTTCGCGATGTAACAAGGCTTTGTATTGCAGCGTATTTGCACCTGATACCTGACCGGCAGTAATGGCTAATTTGACGACACCCCTAGGGCCTGCCGGCTCCAAATCCCCCATTCCCTTCAGTCCACTTGTCTGTCGGCTTCCCCCTGGCCAATATTGCTCCCTCTTCTTTCAGCCTCTCCATTACCTGCAATCCTTCAGATTCCACCGTTTTCAGTTCCCTTATTGCCTTCCAACATATTGAAAACCCCGCCCTTCCCGTCTAAAATCTGCACGGCCCAGTTGAATATAGACCGGTAAAATTTATTGCAGGGCGACCGCATACGTCCCCCTTTCAACTGCGGCAGGAGATTACCCCACCATGGTAAGCAGTGATTACGAAAACGTTTCAACTATGGCAGAACTGTCCGAGCAGGACTTGTCGCCCCGTCGGTATCAGCGGGGCGAAATTGTAGAAGGTGAAGTGGTGAGGGTGGACGACGACGGCATCGTCGTCAGCATCGGCCTCAAGACCGAAGGCATCGTTCCGCCCCAGGAAATGAGGACTCTATCCCAGGAAGAACGGGACGGCATGCACTCCGGTGACAGCGTTATGGTTACCGTTAAGGGTGGCCGGGGCCCCGGCGACATGGCTCTACTCTCCCTGGATGCCGCCAAGGAAGAGCAGGGTTGGCTGGAACTGCTCCAGCACTCAAAGAATGGCGAAACCATCACCGCCCGTGTCGTGGAACAGAACCGGGGCGGCGTGGTGGTCAACTACCTGGGCATCCGCGGGTTCGTACCCTTCTCCCAGCTGGCGCCCACGCCCAGCGATACCAGGGAACAGGCCATCGCCGAACGCATGGGCCAGGAATACCCCTTCCACATCCTCGAAGTGGAACAGGCCAGGGAGCGGCTGGTCCTCTCCGAGCGCGCCATCTGGCAGAAACAGCAGGAAGCGGAACGCGACGAGTTCCTCGCCACCCTGGAAGAAGGCGCCCTCGTCACTGGCAAGGTAACCTCCCTCCGGGGCTTTGGCGCTTTCGTAAATCTGGGCAAGGCCGAAGGACTCGTCCATATCTCCGAACTCGCCTGGAGCCGCATCAAGGGACCGGAAGAGGTGGTCAGCGTCGGCCAGGAACTGGAAGTCCAGATCCTGAAGGTGGACCCCGAAACCAAGCGCATCAGTCTCAGCCTCAAGCGCACCCAGCCCGAACCCTGGGAATCGGTGCCCGAGCGCTACAACATAGGCGACATCGTCGAGGGCACAGTTACCCGGCTGGCCGACTTCGGCGCCTTTGTCCGCCTGGAAGACTGGGTCGAGGGCCTGGTGCACATTTCCGAGCTTTCCCCCCGCCAGGTCAAGAACCCCAGCGAGTGCGTGTACGTCAACCAGCAGGTCCGCGTCCTGATTATGGACATTGATCCGGTCAAACGCCGTATGAGCCTCAGCTACAAGAAGGCTTTCGGGATGTAACCATGAACCCCGATCAGGAGTCGCCGGCCAACCGGCCGCAACCCACCGAACCCGTTGCCGGCGCAGAAACCGGGGACGACACCCAGCCGGCTGCCCAGGAACTGGGTCGGGTAGAACGCCCGCCCGCCGAACAGTTCCAGGGCATGCGCCGGCTGCTGTTGGTGCCCCTGATGTTTGCTCCCCCCGCCGAAACCGAAGGCGGCGCCTCCGACGGCCAGGCTATCTACGACCGGTACTGGGACCAGGTCCGCACCCAGATAGACGCGCTGGCTTCCGGGTTGGGCGGTCTCCACCGCATTTACCACGAGAGCCTGGTGGAAGGCGGCCAGGAAGGCCTGGACTACCTGCAGATGGCCTACCGCCACGCCCACTCCTTCATCCAGGTCAGGTTCCAGGCTGGGGCCACCCTGGAAGCCACCGAAAGTATCGACCTGATTACGGAAACCCTGGACCTGCAGCGCTGCCTGATGATCCCCTTTACCAACGACCAGGTGGCCGCCCGCATCCAGGACTGGCTGGCCGAAAGCACCCGGGCGCGTTACGAATACATAGCCGGTCAGATCGAGCAGACCCTCCAGCCCGATGAGACCGGGCTGCTGCTGATTAACGAGCGGCACCAGGTCCAGTTCCCCTCCGACCTTGAGGTCTTCTACGTGGCCCCGCCGGCCCTGGACGAGTACCGGCGCTGGATCCAGAACTGGATCGCCCGCCAGCAGCAGGCCGAAGCGGAAGCCATGCAGGCTGCTGCCACCACCGCGGCCGAGGATGGGATAACGGAAGAACCCGCGGAAGAAACCCGGGAATAACCTGCGCTCCCAGCGCCAACGGTACGACAGCGCTCCTCAATCCGGTGGTTGACATTCATGGGGACGGGTTAGAAACCCTCCCTTGTCGCCCCTCCAAACCTCTCCCAGGGCAATGCCACCCAGGGCGACTGCCCTGCCCGACAGTAGAGTAGGGTTTCGTTTCAGGTGGTATGGACAACCGGAACGGTAGGGGCAGACCTGTGTGTCTGCCCTTGTCTCACAAATGAAACCACCTGATTAGGAACGCTACTTAACAGTAGCCGTTGCTTGACATAGTGAAATTGCCGTGAATATAATCAGGAAGTACCACGGCTCACCATCACGACCCCTCGCGTAGGCCGTCTCTCTTACCCAACCCGAACAGCACTTTCTCCAAACGTAAGTTTGTTCGCCTCTTAACAGTTTTTTATGGCTGAGGCATGACCACCAAGTATATTTTTGTCACCGGCGGAGTCGTCAGTTCCATCGGTAAGGGGATTTGCGTTGCCTCCATTGGCCGCCTCCTCAAGAGCAGGGGGTTGTCCGTTTCGGTGGCAAAGCTCGATCCCTACCTGAATGTTGACCCCGGCACCATGTCCCCCTATCAGCACGGAGAAGTTTTCGTCACCAGGGATGGCGGCGAAACCGACCTGGACCTGGGGCACTACGAGCGGTTCATCGATGTCGAGTTGACCCGCTCCTCCAACCTCACCGCCGGCCAGGTTTACATGACCCTTATCGCCAGGGAACGCCGCGGCGATTTCCTGGGAGGCACCATCCAGACGGTGCCCCACGTTACCAACGAAATCAAGGCCAGGCTCACCGAACTGGCCTCCGAATCCCAGGTGGATGTCCTCGTGGTGGAGGTCGGCGGCACCGTAGGCGACATTGAAGGTCTCCCCTTCCTGGAAGCCATCCGCCAGATGCGCAAGGACGTGGGCCGCAATAATGTCTGCTACGTCCACCTTACCCTGCTGCCTTACATATCCGGCGCCGAGGAACTGAAGACCAAGCCCACCCAGCACAGCGTCAAGGAGTTAAGGGGTATCGGTATACAGCCCGATGCTCTGATCTGCCGCAGCGATAACCCCATATCCGACTCCATTCGGGACAAGCTGTCCCTCTTCTGCGATGTGGACGGCGAGGCTGTCATTCCACTGGAAACAGTGGCTAACGTTTACGAGGTCCCCCTGATCCTGGAACGGGCCGGCCTTGGCGACTTCCTGGTAAATCTCCTGTCCCTTCAGGGTCAGCCCCAGGACCTGTCGGAATGGACCCAGATGGTGGAAAGAATGCGGCGCCCCTCGGGTAAACTCCCCATCGCCATCGTCGGCAAATATGTGGAGTACCCCGACTCCTATCTCTCCGTAAGGGAGGCCCTCCGCCACGCCGGCACGGCCTACGATCAGGACGTCGAGATAAAGTGGGTCCACTCCGAGGACATCGAACGTCACGGTCCCGACGCCTACTTGGCCGACGTAATGGGCATCGTTGTCCCCGGTGGCTTCGGCCCCAGGGGCGTTGAGGGCATGATTGATACGGTGCAGTACGCCCGGGAGAACGGTATCCCCTACCTGGGTTTGTGCCTGGGCCTGCAGGTGATGATAATAGACTGGGCCAGGCATATCCTTGGGCTGGACGGCGCCAATTCTTCGGAACTGGACCCGGAAACGCCCCACCCGGTTATCCATATCATGCCAGAGCAGGAAGCCATCACCGACCTGGGTGGCACCATGAGGCTGGGCGGCTATCCCTGCCGGCCGCAGCAGAACACCCTGACCTTCTCCACCTACGGCAAGCAGGAGATTGAAGAGCGTCACCGGCACCGGTTCGAGGTCAACAACCTTTACCGTGAATGCCTGGAAGAATCGGGAATGATCATGGGCGGCCTCTCCCCCGACGGCAAGCTGGTGGAGACGGCCGAAGTCGCGGAGCATCCGTTTATGGTTGGGGTTCAGTTCCACCCCGAGTTCCAGTCCCGGCCCAATCGGCCCCACCCGCTTTTCTGCCAGTTTATCGCCCATTCCCTGAACGTCATCCGGGAAGGCAACCAGCAGCCCCTTCCCCTGGAAACCCGTTAATCCGGTGCTTTTCAAAGCCCCGACAGGCCGCACAAATATAGAAGAAAAAGAAACTGACCTGAGCTGATTCAAAGTCCCTTCCCCCTCGATGGGGGACCACCGGAATGGGGGTGACACCCTGCGCTCAAATCCCTTAACCACCCCATTCTACGAATCGGCAGCCTGGTTTTAGAAAACAATATCGCAGGAAGTACAGTACAGCCGTGAAGATTTTTCTGGATACCGCGAACATCGACGAAATACGCGAGGGGTCCGAACTGGGCATCGTGACTGGCGTCACCACCAACCCCTCCCTGGCAGCCAAGGAAGGAATTGGGGGCAAAGCCGGCTATCGGGCGGCAGTGCAGGAAATCGCCGACCTCATTGACGGCCCCATTTCCGTGGAAGTGGTCAGCACCGACGCCGCCGGCATGATTGATGAGGGGCGGGACATCGCCGAATGGATCCCCAACCCCTGGGTCAAAATCCCCAGCACCGCCGAGGGCCTGAAAGCCATTTCAGTCCTGGCCCGCGACGGCATCAAGATTAACCAGACCCTGTGCTTTTCCGTGAACCAGGCCATACTGGGCGCCCAGGCCGGGTCCACCGTCGTCAGCCCCTTCATCGGCCGCCTCGATGATATCGGCCAGGAAGGCATGACCTTGGTGGAGGACATAGTCGCCATTTACCGCCAGTACGAACTTCCCACCCTGGTGATGGCCGCCAGCATCCGCCATACCCTGCACTGCACCCAGGCCGCCAAGGTTGGCGCCGACATCTCCACGGTCCCCTACGGTGTTCTCAAGCAGATGGTGCACCACCCCCTGACCGACGCCGGCCTGGCCCGGTTCCTTCAGGACTGGGAGAAAGCCGGCAACGCCTGAAATATAACGGCCATTTACCTTGACATAAAGGATTGCACAATGGCCAAATGATTATTACGGGAACAACAATTCTATAGTTTCGAGGCCCTTCTACACAGAGACAGACGCGCTACTTGCTTTAAATCCAACCAGTCCTCCTTTCGACCGGCATTTGCCACTTCCCCTGCAGGACCGGCTTCTGCAGTAAGTACCACAACAAACGGCCCGGATGACAGTTGGCAAGTCGCCCAGAGCGAACAGCTCAGGCGACTACCCCAGACTATTCGACCAGTTTAACATTTGGATGGCTACCCGACTCGGGGTTATATCCCCACATTCCCATATTGGGCTGGCATCAGCCCGCCGGCCAGAGCGCACCACCGCAGGTCCGGACAGAAATTGAGGTAAAGATGACGACAACTACCAAGCCGAGGATGATGGATGTAGCTGAACTAGGGGCTTTGACCAAGGAACAGCTCCTGGACATGGCCGAAGACGTCGGCCTGGAAGACGGCGGCGCCCTGGCATCTATACGGCGGGAAGACCTGCTCAACCGCGTCCTTCATGCCGTCTCCGCCCAGCAGTCCCTGTTATCCTCGGGCATCCTGGAAATCATGGACGAGGGCTACGGCTTTCTGCGCCAGATCAATTACCTGCCAGCCACCGGCGACGTCTATATTTCCCAGTCCCAGATCCGCCGCTTCGGCCTGCGCACCGGCGACACCGTTACCGGCCAGGTGCGTCCGCCCAAGGAGGGTGAACGCTATTTCGGCCTGGTACGGGTGGAAAGGGTCAATGGACAGGAAACGGACCAGATCAACTCCCGCTACCGGGCCCAGTTTGAATACCTGACTCCCATCTTTCCGGAACGGCAGGTGGTGCTGGAAACCGACAGCGTCAACCTCTCCACCCGCATGGTGGACCTGTTCGCGCCCATCGGCCTGGGCCAGCGGGGCCTGATTGTCTCGCCTCCCAAAGCCGGCAAGACCACAATCCTGAAGCAGATCGCCCACAGCGTCGCCGAGAACAACCCCGAGGCGGTGCTGATGGTGGTCCTCATCGGCGAACGCCCTGAAGAGGTCACCGACATGCGGCGGGCCGTAAATGGAGACGTTTTCGCCTCCACCTTCGACGAGTCGGTGGAAGAGCAGTGCCGTGTGGCCGAACTCGCCCTGGAGCGGTCCAAGCGCCTGGTGGAAAACGGGCTGGACGTCATCATCCTCCTCGACAGCGTTACCCGCCTCACCCGCGCCTACAACCTGGCTGTCCCCACCAGTGGCCGCACCCTCTCCGGAGGCATTGATCCGGCGGCCCTGTACCCGCCCAAGAAGTTCTTTGGCGCCGCCCGCAACATCGAAGAAGGCGGCAGCCTTACCATCATCGGCACCTGCCTGGTGGACACCGGCAGCCGGATGGACGAGGTCATTTACGAAGAATTCAAGGGTACCGGCAATATGGAACTTCACCTGGACCGGAAGCTGGCCGACCGCCGCTTCTTCCCTGCCGTGGACATCGTCCGCAGCGGAACCCGCCGTGAGGAGTTGCTCTACGAAGAAAACACCATGAAGCAGATCTGGCTCTTGCGCCGGATGATTTCCCTCATCTCCAACGATGGCTCAACCAACGCCACCGAGCGGGTTCTGGAGCGCCTCTCCAAGTACCCCAACAACGAGGAATTCCTCTCCAACCTCAACAAGGAAACCTGATCCCTGCCCTTACGGCAGTTTATTCGAAGGGCCCTCCCTCCTGACAGGAAAGAGGGCCCTTCCTTTATCCCTGCCTTCCTGCCCTTGGCGCCCTTCGTCGATTAACCCACGATCTTTCGATTATTCTGGTACAGTCTCTTCCACCGTTCGCCCTGAGCCTGTCGAAGGGCCGCCCGGAATGGTTCTCCAAGCTCACTACGAACGGACCCGAGGAGTTGCCACCGACAATCGAAAGTCCCCTCTCGAATACCCGCATCCCCTTGACACCACCCCCTTCCCACCCTGGATAACCCGCCCCTACCATCAAAAGACAATAACCAAACATCCCCCCTCTCCCATAGGAAGAGGGGCCAGGGGTGAGGGCAAGCCCTGTCACCCACCAAACCATGTCATCCTGAGCGAAGCCGAAGGATCTAAAATTTATACGACATACCATGCCCAGCCAACCGCAACCAACATCAATACCGAAGTTCCCCCCTCGCCCTATGGGAGAGGGGCCGGGGGTGAGGGCCACCCCACTGACACCACCCCCTTCCCACCCTGGATAACCCGCCCCTACCACCAAAACACAATACCCAAACATCCCCCCTCTCCTATAGGAAGAGGGGCCAGGGGTGAGGGCCCCCCAAATACAAACCATGTCATCCTGAGCGAAGCCGAAGGATCTAAAATCCATACCACATACCATGCCCAGCCAACCGCAACCAACATCAATACCGAAGTTCCCCCCTCGCCCTATGGGAGAGGGGCCGGGGGTGAGGGCTCCCCGCCACCAGCCAATCTGGCCAACGGCGCACCACCCTTTCATCAGCCTGTCTACCACCCCCATTCCCACATACAAAACAACAGGAAATGAAAGGAAATAACAGGAGAAAACAAAATTCACCCCTTTTCCCGTCGGGGCGAGTTTGAAACCCGCCCTCTACCCTGGCAACAAAGAAACCCGAACGAACCGCAACCAACCCAAAAACCAGACTCGCCCCTAGCCCTGTCGGACAAGGGCCAAGTGACCGGGTCTTTCGATTATCTTGGTAGAGTCTCTTCCACCGCTCGCCCTGAACCCGTCGAAGGGCTGCCCGGAATGGTTCTCCAGGCTCACCACGAACGGACCCGAGGAGTTGCCACCGACAATCGAAAGACCCTGGAGCCAGGTGACAGGCCCCCACGACAACCACCCGGAGCGTGTTATCATTAGGGATAAAGCCAAATCCATTTGCCCTTTCAAAGTATGCCGGAAAGCAAGATACTGATAATTGACGACGAGTGGGAATCGGCTATCGTCAAGGCCGTCCAGCGGCGGCTGCAGGACGAAGGCTGGAACACTATCATCGTTCAACCCCAGTCCCAATGGATGGTCGGCGAAGAATTCGAAACTGCCACCATCTACGCCATTGAGGACGAGCGGCCCGACGGCGTACTCTTGGACGTCCGCCTGGGAGAACATCGTGACGACCAGTTCAAGGGCCTGGAAATTCTGCGGCAGATCGTCGAGCGCTACCCTACCCTGCCGGTCTTGATGTTCACCCAGTACGCCCAGGGCCCGGCTCGGGACACTGCCGTTCGCGGCGCCCTCCGCTGGAACGCTCCCGTGGACTTCATCGACAAGCTGGCCAGCCCGGAAGAGGTCGTGCTGCGGTTGCGTCGCCTCATGGGTTCCAGTCCCGACATCATACCCATTGGCGCTCATCTGCTGGTGGATGTGGGAGCCGAAACCGTATCTGCCCGGCAGGACCGGGACTCCCTGTTGGCGCCGGTTACAGACATCCACGGCATGAAGTTCGAAATCTTCCGGGAACTGGCTTCCGCCTGGTACCGCAGCCCCGGCGAACTGGTGCCCTTCAGCCGGCTCGAACGCTACTCCGAAGGCGAAGAGGCCCGCGCCTCCCTGCGGGTACGCATTCGCGAGATTAAAGTGTCCCTCGGCAAGGCTCTGGGAATCCAGCTGGGCGCCAACGATCTGATAGTAAACGTCAGGGACCGGGGTTATCGCCTGACGCCTCCTCAAATGTGAAGTAGTGCTGATCCCGAACCTGCGAAACCCCTCATCCTGGAACTTGCCACGGGTCGGGATTCGACCCGTGGGCCCGGGAGGACTGACGCGCTTGCTGGGCGCGTTGATTCTCGTATTCGGCTTAGCCAACCTGGTCGTGGCACCCGTGGTGGGCGAGGCCATGTTTGCCCGCCTCTGGGGTATCGAGCCCCTCACCTACATGGGCGCCGCCCTGGTAATCCTCGGCCTGGCCATCACCTCCCTCGCCTACATGGTGTCGGATATTGTGCGGTCGCGCCGTCGCGCCTCCGATGAAGACCGCCGGTTTGCCGAACGCTGGACCCAGGTAACCCAGCAGTACTTCGACCTGTTCAACCACGACCTGGGCCGTCCCCTGCGTCGAATTCTGGGCAAGGAGCGGGAAATCCGCGAGCAACTCCAGGCCTCCGGGTCCGACATTCACCCGTCGGTCCGGGAACTGCTGGACGAAATCGAGGAACAGACTCCCAGCTTCCGGTTGATGATGTCCAACATCCAGGTGCTCATTGAATTGGAAACGCCCAACACCGGCGAACACCTCCACGCGGTGGAGCCCGCCGAGGTTGTCCGCCGCATCGTGGACCGCTACAGCCTGGTGGCCGGTGACGCCAACAAGCAGATTGTCTGGTGGTCCGAGCCCACCGAGTTCGGCATCGTCTATTGCGACAGCTCCGCCGTCGAGCACATAGTAACCAACCTGGTGGACAACACCGTCAGGTACGCCGAGTCCTTCGCGGAAATCGGCCTCACCAGGGACGACCAGGCTTTCCACATCCGTGTCTGGGACGATGGGCCGGGTATTGCTTCCCGTTACCTGCCCTACCTCTTTGACCGGGGTTGGACACCGGAGGTAGCCCGCCACGAGGAGCGCACCAGTTCCGGGCTGGGACTCTTCATCGCTCATACCCTGGCCAAGCGCCACGGGGGAGATCTAACGGTGGAGAGCATCACCGTGCCCGACTCGGACCATCACACGTCCTTCACCCTGACCCTGCCCCTGCAAAGTGCGCCGTCCCGGACCGCCGGAGAGCCGGTGGCATGACTTCCCTTGCCGGCCGCAGCCGGAAACGGTCTCCTTGGCCCATCCCCTCCGCCACCTGGATTCCGTTCATTACGATCCTGCTCCTGGTTGCCCTCGCCGGCTGTGTTTATGTAACGGACCGGCCCGGGACAGCCACCCCCACGCCGTTGCCCGTGCCTGTTGCCACCCAGGCTCCCACTCCCACTCCTGTTCCGGAGCCTACTGCCACGCCCACGCCAACCCCTACGCCGGCGCCGACACCCACGGCGACTCCGGCACCGACGCCCACACCCACGCCGAAACCGACACCCACTCCCACACCCGCGCCCACCGCGACGCCGGTTCCCACACCCACGCCTACGCCCCCACCCACGGCGACCCCGGAACCAACGCCTGAACCGACATCCGACCCGAACATTCCCTTCCTGAACATAGAATCTCCGCTGGACCGAAGCATCATCCGGGAAGAATCGGTGACCATCCAGGGCTTTACCAGCCCGGGCGCGTCGGTCAGCGTCCGGGGTCGGGCCGTAGCCGCTGGTGAAGGGGGCTTTTTCCGCCTGAAGGTGCCCCTGGCCCCCGGCGTGAATGTCCTTGAGGTATTCGCCATCAACCCTGACGGACAGCGCCAGGGCAGAACCCTGACCGTCACCTACCTGCCCCTGGAACCCTTCTTCCTGACCATCACCCAGCCCGACGTGCAGGACCGGACGGTAAACCAGTCGTCAATCAGGCTATGGGGCAGAAGCGCCTCCGACGCCACCGTGGCGGTGAACGGCATCGCCATCCCCGTGGACCAGCTTGGCATCTTCTCCACCACCGTAAGCCTCGGCCCCGGGCGCAACTCCATAGTAGTAGTCGCCACCAGCATGACTGGTGAAGTTCTGCGGGAAACCCTGGTAGTCACCTACAACCTGCCCTAGCCGCCATTCAAAAAGCCCTTCCCCCGTCAAGGGGGAAGGCTAGGTCTGCTATAATGCGGGGCCAGCGTGTCATACTTGCCCGGCCCTCCACTGGGCCGGAGCGTAAAGGGGGAATCCCGCATGGATCTGGAACTCAAAGGCAAGGTAGCCATCATCGGCGGCGCCAGCGCAGGCCTGGGCCGTGCCTGCGCCGACGTGCTGGCGGAGGAAGGCGCCCGGATCGCCATCTGCAGCCGCACCGCCGCTAACCTGGAACGAGCGGCCGCGGAAATCCGCGACACCACCGGCGCCGATGTTCTGCCCATTGCCGCCGACCTGGAAAACTACGACAACATCAAGGACCTGGTGGCGCAGACTGTCAGCCATTTCGGGCAGCTTGATATCATGGTCAACAACTCCGGCGGGCCTCCCCTGGCCCGTTCCGAGACGGCCACCGAGGAGCAGTGGGAGACAGCGGTGCAGCGGTCCCTCTACTTCTTCTCCCGCATGTCCCGGGAGGCCATACCCCACCTGAAGGCCCAGGGCGGCGGACGCATCGTCAACATCCTGGCCAGCACCGTGTACCAGCCCATACCCAACCTGGCCCTCTCCGGCGCCACCCGCATGGGCGTGGTCGCCTACATGAAGAGCCTGGCCGACGAGGTGGGACGAGACGGCATCCTGGTCAACAACATCGCCCCGGGCTCCATCCTCAGCGAACGCATGCTCTCCAACGTAACCAACCGGGCCCAGGAACTGGGCGTTTCGGTGGAAGAGGGCCTGGCCGAGCGCGCCAAGGAAACGGCAGTGGGCCGCATCGGTGAGCCCCGGGAACTGGCCTATCTGGCCGCCTTCCTGGCCTCTGGCAAGTCCACCTACATCACCGGAACCACCATCCTGGTGGACGGCGGACTGGTAAGGTCGGTGATTTAGGTTGTGTTGGACCTGCTACCGACCTTCAGCCAAACACCTGATTTCACGTCAGGCTTGCCAAACGCATGAGACCTAACTTAACCCCGCCGGAAGAACCCACCGAAGCCGAGGGCTATAACCGGCGGGGCAACCAGTACAGCCGCAACGGCGCCTACGAGCAGGCGATAGCCGACTACACCCGGGCCCTGGAGTTGGACGACACCCTTGCCGACGCCTGGTTCAACCGGGGCTGTTCCTTCTACGAAATGGGGATGTACGATGAGTCCATCGAGGACCTGACCCGGGCCATTGAAATAGACCCCAATGACGACAACTTCTACGGCCGCCGCTCCCTGGCCTACCTCTTCAGCGACCGCCTCGAAGAAGCGGCAGCAGACCAGGACTTATGTGATGAGATAAGGAACCGGGGGTAGGCTCGTAGTCATCCATGCAAAAAGCGCTGTCATTCTAAGCGAAGTCGAAGAATCTGAACTCCTGCCCACAAACTTCTTTGCGGTCCCGCTAGATGTTCAATGGGAGGGATTTCAGGCATTTCGGCAAGCTCAGGGCGACATTGATACTGTCAAGATTGCATCGCTTTGACAGCCAACAGAAAGCCCTCCCAACGAGTTAGCTCCGGCGGGAGGGGTTCTTTACTGTGCAATATGCGGGGCTTTACTGGCTGGATGGCTTGAAGTACGGCACCGTTATCTGGTCGGTGGCCCTTACAAACGTAACCTCCACGGGCATGCCAATGGTTACTTCGCGGGGATTGCAGTCCACGATGTTGGTGAACATCTTGACCCCTTCTTCCAGTTCCACCACCGCCAGCACGTAGGGGACGTCCTCGGCAAAGCCGGGGGTGCGGTTCTGGTAGGTCACGGTGTAGGTCCACACTGTTCCCTTGCCGCTGGCCTGCACCCACCGAATGCTGTCGTCGGACCAGCAGTTGGCGCAGATACCCCGCGGATAGAACTGGTACTCCCCGCATTTTTCGCACCTCTGGATCAGCAACTCGCCCCGTCGGCACGATTCCCAGTAGGGCCTGGTCTCCCCGACCACGGTGGGCAGGGGCTTGTTCCACTCTTGTCTGGTAGTCATTGTTAGTCCCTCCCCAATATGGCGGTGCCGCCGCTGTGCCGCGCGCCCAGGGAACCGCCCGTGCCGTGGCAAAGGGCAATCTGGCAGTTGTCCACCTGGCGCGGCGTGCCCTCGAACTGGTGGCGTAGCTGGCGAGTGGCTTCCAGCAGCAGGAAGATGCCCCGCATACCCGGGTGGTTGGAAGACAGTCCGCCGCCATCGGTGTTGATGGGGAATTTGTCCGTCCTCTCCGAGTCAACCTGCAGGCGGCCGCCGGATACGAACTGGCCTCCCTCGCCCTTCTCGCAAAAGCCCAGGTCTTCCAGCGTCTCCACCACCGTTATGGTGAAGGAGTCGTAGATCATGGCCATGTCGATGTCCTTCTGGGTCACACCGGCCATGGCGAAGGCGGGCTCGTGGCTCTGCTTGGCGGCGATATACATCAGGTCTCGCTTGCCGGCCCCCTGGTGGGCAATGGCCTCGCCCACGCCCAGCACCCAGACGGGAGTGTGGCGGCAGTTGCGGGCCACCTCGGGAGACGCCACCACCACCGCGCCGCCGCCATCGGTGATGACACAGCAGTCGGGCAGGTGCAGGGGCGACGAAATCACGCGGGAGTTGACGATGTCCTCCACCGTCACGGGGTCGCGGAACAGGGCCTCGGGATTCATGGAGGCGTGCCTGCGCATGGCCACCGCCACCTCGGCAAGCTGCTCGGAGGTCGTGTCGTAGAGGTGCATGTGCCGCTGGGCGATCATGGCGTACAGGCCCACGGTCGTAAGGCCGTAAAGCTCTTCGAAGCTGTCGGGGGATGGGTCGAGACGAGGGTGGCCGTAGCGGCCCACGCCGCCAGTGCCCACGGAGACGCCGCCGGAACGGGCCAGGCTGCTGTAGGTGATGACGGCGACGTTGATGCGCCCCGCCGCGATGGCGGTGAGGGCGTGGGACAGGTGGAACTCGAAGGAACCGCCGCCCACGGTAGTGTTGTCCACGTACTTGGGGTACATGTTCAGGTAGTCGGCCAGGTTCATGCCGCTGTTGCGGATGCTGCTGGAGGCGGTGAAAAGACCGTCCACGTCCTTCTTGGACAGCCCGGCGTCGGCCAGCGCCTTGATGACGCTCTCCCCCTGGATCTGCAGCTCGCTCTTGTCCGGCGCGTAGCGGGTGACGTGTTCGTGAATACCCACGATGGCCGCGCCATGCTTAAGGTCAACCATAAGCGGAAAGCCTCCCAATATAGGGGTCAAGAATAGTAGGGGTATGCAAAGGTGGGGCCATTATGCCATAGAGAGAGGGGTGGGGGTAGCGGGGGTAACTAGTATGCCTTGAACAGATTTCCCCTATATGTAACTATTATAAGACCCCGGAAAGCCCAGCTAAAGCAGAGAGTAAGAATCGTGCAACGCCCTCGCAAGAATATTTCAATTGAACGCATCCAGAAAATAAGAGACCAGATTTACGGACTGCAAGGCCTTAGATGGAGCGACCCTGCATTCAAGAAATGGCACAGGGATGCCTGCGTAGCGGTCACAAATACCTTCGGAGATTCTTCCAACCACATTTGTGACTTCGACGCAATCCAATATTCTCTACGCGGGCTAAGTAGTCTAACCACTGACCGTGATTTTCAAGAAGCATATGAGGATGGATTAAGAACTGCGGAAGCCGTCCTTAATTCGATGATAGATGAAATTGAAGAGTATTGGGAGGATGCCTCCACAGGAACTACTCCGGCAACTACTGGAGAGCAAAGCCAAGAGGTTGTAACCAACGAGATTTTCCTCATCCACGGAAGAGATATTGGGGCTAGAGAAACCGTGGCCAGATTCCTGGACACTTTAGGAATTAAGGCGACCATCCTGCAAGAGCAGCCAGACGAAAGCCAAACAATTATCGAAAAGTTTGAGCGCTATACGGAGGTCGATTTCGCGTTGGCCTTGTTCACACCTGACGATGTAGGAGGTCTCGAAGATAATGCTCTAAAACCAAGAAGTCGGCAGAACGTCATTTTTGAGTTCGGCTATTTCATAGGAAAATACGGACGCAATAGAGTAAGAGCCTTGGTAAAGGGTAATATTGAGATACCTTCGGACTATTCCGGAGTTCTTTACATTCAGTTTGATGAGTCGGGGCGGTGGAAAATGGACCTCATAAGGGAGTTGAAAAGTGCGGGGTTCGAGATTGATGCTAACAGAGCTTTCGAATGAGGTTGCTTGGTGACATATTCACTTAGTGGAAACTCTTACGAGATACTCGGACGGAGCAAGGCTTGCTCCTTCGTCAGCTTCAGGAACTAGCCTCCCCTCCCCCACCATCTCCTCAACCACCATCTCAAGAACTTCTTCGATGAACCGTTTGGCCTCCTCTTTGTTTCTACCCCAAGTGGCGGCACCGTAGCTTTCCAGTTCAGGGCAGCGGACAAACCAACCGTCCTCATCGGGGGTAAGCATCACTTTGAGGGTGTAGGTCTTCATTATTCCAGCCGGCTAAGTAGTTAGGCGACGAGAATACATAGCCCCGCGTTACTAAGGGATTACCCACTCAACTGCCAATGCATCACCCGCCCTTCCCCAGCAACGCCTCCGGCACCCCTGCCAGCAGTGACTCAACCCTCGGCAGCATTTCCTGGTGCGAGAGGTTGAGGTGGAGGGGAGTTATGGAGATGCGGTTGTTCTTGGTGGCGTTCATGTCGGTGCCCTCGCCGTTGTCGGCCATTACCGGGCGGTTGCGGGCGATCCAGTACCGCTTCTGGTGGCCCGTGCCCTCTTCCCGCACCGACTCGCCGTAGGAGCGGCCTCCGGGGCGGGTGATTTCCACGCCGGTAACCTGGTCTGGGGCCAGGCTGGGCACGTTTATGTTCAGCAGGAAGCCATCCCGTTTGCCATTCGAGTTATCTTCCTGGTTAAGCTTCTGGGCCATGAGACGCAGCAGGGAAGCGGCGCCGTCAAAGCGGGGGTTCTGCACCGACCCCACCGATATGGCAATGGTAGGGTAGCCCCGGAAGTAGCCCTGGAAGGCCGCGCCCACGGTGCCGGAGACCATGACGTCCCAGCCCAGGTTTGAGCCCCGGTTGATGCCGGACACCACCAGGTCCACCGGCCCCACCAGCTTTTCCAGGCCCAGAATGCAACTGTCCCCGGGCGTTCCCTCCACCGAGAAGGCGGTAACCCGGTGGCGTATCTCCGCCTGCGGATCATCGGGGGATGCGGCCTCCTCGTTGGCGGCGGCGCTCAATCGCTCCAGGGCCGGTATTTCCAGGGAACGGGCCACCACTGGCGCATGCAGGGTCAGGGAGGCGCCCACACCGCTCTGCTCCCGGTCCGGGGCCACCACGCAGACCTCTCCCACCTGGGACAAGGCCTGGGCCGCCGCCCACAGCCCCGGGGCATGAATTCCATCGTCGTTAGTAAGCAATATCTTCAGGGTAATCTCTCCTTCGACTTTCTATCCCATTTCTATCCACGAATGTACACGAATGTACACGAGCAGCCACAAATGTTTCACTGCCTTTATTCTTCCATTGGTGAACTTTCGTGTCCACTCGTGGATAAATCAGTTACGGGGCGGGTTTTTGGCCCGCCCCGTGTTTTGGTGTCCTGTCCTGTCGTTCTCCCAGGTCTAGTGGTGGGCCAGGCCTATGGCGTGGAGCATGGCGTGCTTGACTTCCACCGGCGCGATGGCCCGGCGGTAGTCCGCCGACGCGAAGATGTCGCCGATGATTTCGTCGCCCAAGTCGTTGGCCAGCTGGTTGGCCGCCTCCTCTAGGTTGCTGGCGGTCAATTCCTGGCCGGCCAGGGCCGCTTCCACCGAAGGCGCTCGCCTGGGGGTGGGCACCAGGCCGCCCACGGCCACCCGGGCCGATACGCACCGTCCGCCCTCGGCGTTGATAACCACCGCGCCGCCGATTACCGGGTAGAAGGACGCGGGGTGAGACATTTTTGCGTACTCGCCCACCTCGCCGTTGATGCTTTCCGCGCCGTGGTCGTGACCGTGCCCATGGTCATGACCGTGGTCGTGCCCGTGGCCCTGGCGGACCAGGGTGGGCACCCGAATGCCGGTGATGATTTCGTTGTCCGCCACGGCGGTGACAAAGGCGCCCTGGAAGAAGTCCCCGATGGCGATGGTGCGGGAACCATTGGGTCCCTGCACCTCGACGCTGCCATCCATCACCGTGAGAATGGTCCCCCAGTCGGAGGCAGGGTCGGCGTGGGCAATGTTGCCGCCGATGGTGCCCCGGTTCCGCACCTGCGGGTCTCCGATGCCTCCGGCGACTTCCGCCACCAGGGAATTGGCATGCTCCAGGTCGTGGGATCGGGCAATCTCCCCGTGGGTCGTCAGCGCCCCGATATGGATATCGTCGTCGTGGACGCGGATGCCTTTCAGGTCATCCAGCCCGCCAATGTCTATCAGGGTGGCGGGACGGGCCAGGCGCAGCCGCATCAGGGGCAGCAGGCTGTGTCCGCCGGCCAATAGCCGGGAGTCCTCGTGGTGGCCAAGCATTTCGATGGCCTCGGCCACCGAGCCGGCTTTGTGGTAGTGAAAATCGGGTGTGTACATTTAATGTTCCTCCCTGGCCCGGCTAATGTCCGTGTCCGTGGTCATGACCATGCCCGTGAGCATCACCGTGGTCGTGGTCGTGGCCGTGGTCGTGGCCGTGGTCGTGGTGGCCGTGGGCCTGGTGGACGCCGGCTTCCTGGATGGCGCGCCAGACGCGCTCGGGGGTGAGGGGCATTTCCAGGCGGGTTACGCCCAGGGGGCGGAGGGCGTCGATGACGGCGTTGTAGATGGTCACGGTGGAGGCGATGGTGCCGGTCTCGCCGATGCCCTTGACGCCCAGGGGATTGTGGGGCGACGGCGTCACCGTGGAAAGAGTCTCGATGTCGGGCACCAGGTGGGCCCGGGGCAGCGCGTAGTCCAGCATGGAACCGGTCAGCAGCTGGCCATTATCGTCATAGACCGCGCCCTCCCAGAGAGCCTGTCCCGCGCCCTGGACCACGCCGCCGTGAACCTGGCCCTCGACAATCATGGGATTAATCTGGGGTCCGCAGTCATCCACCGCCACGTAGCGTTCCAGGACAACGTGGCCGTTGTCGGGGTCCACGCTGACCACCGCCACGTGAGCGCCGAAGGGATAGGAGAAATTGGGCGGGTCGTAGAAAGTCGTCGCCTCCAGGCCGGGCTCCATCCCCTCGGGCATATTCCAGGCCACATTGGCCATCAGGGCGATATCCTGGATCGTCTTGCCGTTGTCGGGAGCGCCGCGAACGAAGAAATTGCCGTCCTCGTACTCGATATCGGCCTCGGCGGCCTCGAGCAGGTGGGCGGCCAGGGTGATGGCCTTGGCCTTGATTTTGCGGGCGCTGAGGGCGAGGGCGCCGCCGCCGACCACCGTGGTGCGGCTGCCGTAGGTGCCCCAGCCCATGGGCGTGGTATCGGTGTCGCCGTGGACCACCTCCACATCGTCCACCGGAACGCCCAGCTCATCGGACATAATCTGGGCGAAAGTGGTTTCCTCGCCCTGGCCGTGGGGGGACGTGCCGATGAAGACATTGACCTTGCCGGTGGCGTAGAAGCGCACCGTGGCGCTCTCCCACAATCCGCCGCCGAAGCCAACGGCCCCCGCCACCTGGGAGGGGCCCAGGCCGCAGATTTCGCAGTAAACGCTGACGCCGATGCCGGTCAGATTGCCGCGCTCCCGGGCGTGGGCCTGGTCGTGGCGAAGCTGGTCGTAGTTGACGTGGTCCAGGGCCAGGTTGAGGGCGCCCTCATAGTCGCCGCTGTCGTAAGTCAGGCCGATGGCCACGTCATGGCCGTCCTCGAACCTGGGGATCAGGTTCATCCGGCGGACCTCCACCGGGTCCTTGCCCACCTCGGCGGCCACCAGGTCCATCAGGCGTTCCAGGAGGAAAGTGGCCTCGGGGCGACCGGCGCCGCGGTAGGCCTCCACGGGGGTGGAGTTGGTGAAGCAGCCGTAGATGTCGGCCTTGATATTGGCGATGTCGTAGGGGCCGGAGTACATGAGGCCGTGGAGGATGGTGGGGATGCCGGGGGCGGCGGTGGAGAGATAGGCGCCCATGCCGGCGTAAACCACGCTGCGGACGGCGGTTACCCGGCCGTCACTGTTGGCGGCCATCTCCACATACTCGACGTGGTCGCGGCCGTGGGTGCTGGAGACGTAGTTCTCGGAGCGGGTTTCGGTCCACTTGACGGGGCGGCCCAGTTTCATGGCGCAGAAGGCGGTGATCATATCCCAGGGATAGACGGCAATCTTGGCGCCGAAGCCGCCGCCCACCTCCGGGGCGATTATCCGAATCTTGTGTTCTGGTATTCCCGTCACCAGGCAGGTCACGAAGCGAGCGATGTGGGGATTCTGGGTGGTGTTCCAGATTGTCAGTTCGCCGTTGAAGCCGCCCTCACCCCCGGCCCCTCTCCCAGAGGGAGAGGGGAGGTAGGTGGCTATGGCGGAGCGGGGCTCCATGGCGTTGGGAATCAGCTTCTGCTGGATAATGGTGTCGCGCACCACCACGTCGGCGTTGGCGAAGGCATCGTCGACGGCTTCCGGGGACGGGCCAGCGGCCACCCAGTGAAAAGCCTGGTTGCCGGGGGCACCGGTATCGGGGTCCGGGTGCAGCTGGGGCGCGCCCTCCTGAAGGGCGGCCTCGGGGTTGATAACCGTGGGCAGGGGATCGTAGTCCACGGTGATGAGTTCCAGGGCGTCCTCGGCCTGGTAGCGGTCTTCGGCCACCACCACGGCCACGGCGTCGCCGACGTAGCGGACCACATCGGTGGCGATGGCCGGGTAGGGGACGGCCCTGACGTCGGAGTCGGGGATTACCCAGGCGCAGGGAATGGGGTTCAGGACACCCTCGGTGTCGGCGCCGGTATAGACGGCGATGACGCCGGGGGCCGCCGCGGCGGCGGCGGGGGCGGTGCGGGTGATGCGGGCGGGGGCGTGGGGGCGGGGGCGGTGTCGATGCGGTTGATGCGGGCGTGGCCGTGGGGGCTGCGCAGGATGGCGGCGTGAAGCAGGCCCGCCAGCTTGATGTCATCAGTGTAAGAAGCCTGGCCGGTAATCAGGCGGGGGTCTTCGCGGCGGCGAATACCGGAACCAAAAATACGAGTAGTCATACGCTAACCCTCCTTATTGGGGAGCCCTCACCCCCGGCCCCTCTCCCTGGGGGAGAGGGGGGAGTGCCCTCACCTTCTGCCCTTACGCCCTCA
>MPMM01000045.1 GCA_002238505.1 SAR202 cluster bacterium bin22
CTGACCCCAGTTCGCGCGCGCCGATCATTGTTACGGACCGCCTTGGGCCAATTCGAAGCTGCGCAGCGAAGCGTCGGAAGTATCATCATAACTTTCCCGGGTCTCTTCCAGCGCCGTGGCTGTGACCACAAAGGCCTTGGCCCCGCTGATGAGAAGCGCCAGGCGATTCCGCAGATTGAATGTCTCATGCTGGAATGTCGATTCGAGAAAATGGGCGGAGTTGACATTGACAGTCGATTCAGAGTCGTCAATGAAGTTGTGGTCCGTCAACGGTAGGAACCAGTGAATAATCCGGCGCCCTGGACCTGCGCTGCTGCCTCCCCGTGATTGCTCGGGGCAGCTTACCCGTAGAATCCACAATCCCTGAGCAGCGCGCCCAGAATAATCAGCAAGGCGATTATTCCCATTCCCATCAGAAACTTTTGCATGAGTTTCCCCCCGGCTTTTTCCCAATTGTCGGGGAAAGGGCCGGCTGCCGAAACCCTCTTCTGCAGCGGCCGGTTTCCGTCGGACGCGCCGCTGGCCAGCGCCGGTCCTCCCAAAGCTGAGGGATCTCCCTGCTCCGGAGACCGGTTGCGGGATCAGGGAGCAAATGGGAACAGGTTTCGTAATTGACCCCACGCCCACGTGGGCGGGGGGTGAAGTTTCCGCCCGGCAAGCCGGAATACGTCAGCCGGTCCTGGCCAGGCCCGCCAAATTTTATTGCCGTTCATGAAAGCCGCGTGCCATGCGCCCCGTGTTATGTTGGCCATATGGCTGAGGACTATGGCTACGGGTATGGGCGCCACCGCCGCGAGTATGACGACGCGGCTGAGGACTTCGAGGCCGACTACGGCGACCCGGCTGACGACGCTGACGGCGACGCGGCAGACTACGACGACCATGACGACCATGACGACTACGGCTACGAGGACGACACTGACCTCCTGACAGACGAGCCAGTTGGCTACGAAGGCCTCCTTACGGGGGCGGTGGATGAGCCGGTCGACGATGTGGTGGAGGACCCCTCCGTCAACGAATCCCCAGCATATGAGCGGATTCGCCGCATCAGGAGACGGGCTGGGGCTCGTCGCAGGAAAAACTGGATACCGCCTGACCTCAGGCGGTTTGGCTCGCCGGTTTTTTGGCCGGTGGAGGAGTTGCACGAAGTCCAGGGGCCGCCACGGCGTATGCCCATGTACAACATCATGAAAGATGTGCTGCTCCAGGTTATCACGCAACCCCTGGTGAGTTGCGCAGAACTGGCCAGGGTCCTGGACCTGGACGAGGACCTGGTGAAGAAGGCCGTCCGCGCTCTCCAGAAGCGGGGTGTATTGAGGAGCGTGTCCTTCGGGTGCCTGATGCGGCCGACAGCCCGCTACTGGGTCGACCCTGTGAGCCTGGACGGCGCTCCCGTGGGGGAGTTTGAACGTGATGTGCTGTCCTGGCATGGCGATGACGGGATAGGCTGTCTGCTCAGGTACGACATGCCCCGGGTGGAAACCATCAACCAGGTGGCCGCCAGGTACGCGACCGACGGCTGGGAGCTGGAGGGGGTTGTCTGGGTGGAATGGGCCTCGGTGCAGGCCGTAGCCCGGTATCACCGGAGGGGCGCTCCGGAGGTCCAAAGCACCGTGTCCTTCATGTGGGTGGGACTGTTGGATACGGATCAGGAGATCTGGCAGCGGCTGGCGGACCTGCCCGCCGCGGTCAGCCGCATCACACCGCCTGGTATTGCCGGCTCGGTTGCCCTGGCAGGCGCCGACCGGTGGGCGGTGACCAGGGCGCTGCCCCTGGCAGTGGCGAGGCTTACCGAATGGCAGGTTGAACCGGCGGAGGTGGCGGCGTGGACCTGTGCCGCCGGGGAATGGCAGGCCGCCAGCGGGGCGTCCCTGCTGGACGGCGCTGCCGGCCAGCCCTTCAGGCCAACCCTCGCCCCGGCCCGGCTGGACGGTTTTATATGGCCCAGGTCCCGGCGCAGCCTGGGCAGGACCAGGCTGGCCAGTGTCATAAAGTCCTGCCCCTGGACCAGGCCCGATGCCCGTACCCTGTACCAGCTCCTCATTCTGCTCGTGCAGTTCCCGGGGAGCAGCATCGCTCATTATGCCGCTCTGGCGGGGAGGAGCGACAAGGATTCGATCAGCCGGCAACGTATGGCAACCCTTGCCGAGTTGGGTCTGGCGAGAGCAGTCGGAATCCCGGGTGTGCCGGATATGACGACGCCCGACAGGCCCGAGAGCCTCTCGGAGCGGGGGCGGGGGCAGCAGCGATACCGGATCAGCCTGAACCTGAACCGGGAGAAGGGGCTGGAGGAGGAGCTCGCGAAGCTGGGGCTGGGGCAGTCGGGCCAGGGCCAGATCCGCCCGACGAAGAACGGTGCGTTTCTCGTCATGCTGGCCCACGGCGGGTTGTCCTACAGGGAAGTCGTCAGGCGCTCCGGGGTGGGCAGGCTGAAGGACCGGCTGGGGTACCGGCTGGCCCACGATGATCTCGCGGTGGACGTCCTGGGGCGCTTCACGGTGATGGGGGGCGAGGTTGCGCCAGCCTCACGGGCCATAACCGTCAACTCGGCGGGACGGCGGATCGAACCCGACGGCATGCTCTACTGCAGCAGCCCGGTCGGGATCGGCTATCACTACTTTGAGCTGGAGCTCTCCCATCTGAACCCCAGCGAAATCCGGCCCAGGCTGCGGAAGTACCTGCTGCGGCATACGTCATATCCCCTGCTCGTTGTCTGCAAGACGGACCGGGGCGCCAGGAATTACGACCGGATAGGGCGGGAGCTGGGAGTTCCCGTCGTGGCTACTTCCCTCCCCCGCCTAAGGGAAATCGGCCTCGCCGGCCCCGCCTGGCTTCATCAGGGGCGGGAGGTTTCGGTAACTCCGGTTTCGGTAACTCCGGCAACCGGTCCACCCCGGCCTTCAAATGTCCCAGGTTCTCCTCCAGCCGCGTGACGGCGGCCTTCAGATCCGCCCCTCCCCTGCATCCCTCTTTGGGACCTGGTCCAGTTGGTCCCTCAGGCCATAGATGCACTCGGTCAGCAGTTGCGCCCGGGCATCCGCCTCCCGCCTCTGTTCGTTCCTGACGGATTCAAGGCCCTCCAGCACAGCCCGTTCCAGGGCAGCCGCGCCCTGCCGCTGCTCGTCCCTGAGCGCGTCGAGCGCCTCCCTGGTCCCGGCTGATACCACCCGTCCCGGGTCGTCACCGTCCACGACGGCCTGCAGAATATCCCGCAGCATCGGCTGGAGTTGGCGTCGCTCCCGCCGC
Organism: SAR202 cluster bacterium bin22; assembly: GCA_002238505.1. Taxonomy (GTDB): domain Bacteria; phylum Chloroflexota; class Dehalococcoidia; order Lucifugimonadales; family UBA3495; genus Bin22. Next base: position 3,247 of record MPMM01000045.1, read on the forward strand.
GCCAGGTCGTTAACCCCGGCCCACAGATCCTCGGGCACCTGGACCGAGAATCTCCGCATCCTGGCCGTGTTTTTTTGCTCTGCCATGCCCCTATTTTACCGAAATCCGCCTGGTGCTGTAAACGTGCTGCAACGTCTGCAATGTTGCAGCACGCCCTCGGGTTTTACCGCCAAAATCACGGGAAAACGGGGGTTAAAAGGGGGATAGTACGTAAGCAAAGCATGTGTAGTAAACACGGAAATCTCACACGTAGGATTTGTATCTGGCGGGTCTGGATGTAGCTCCTTACCCGTTTTGCGGGAATCCGGCGGGTGGGACGCGGCTGTCCAAAGCAGCGGTAATGGGGCCGTGGGCCAGGCGTGCACGCCTTGGCCAGGTGGCGAGGGACGGGTCGGGGCCGGCAGGCCGCATCCAGGGTCATGAAGGCCCAGCGGGCGGGTGGGCTGGCGCATTACTGTGCCTGTTCCGGAAGGATTGGCTTATTCGGGTCGATTCCGGCAGGGGGCAGAATCGTACGCTAAGGTTGCTATTGGCGTTTTGGCCACCGGTATTCGCCGGTGAGCGGAATGTGGGCCCACCCGAGAGGTGAGATGTGGGCCAGCGGCTCGGGCTCGACGGTGACCCCGGCGAGTTTCCGCTGTGTGACAGCTTCGCCGAATTCGAAGCTGGTCTCAGCCGCATGCGCACCCGCGAGGGCATGGCCATCGCTCGCACAAAGGGCAAATTGCGAGACAAGCAGCCAAAACTAACGGACCGACAGCAGCGGGAACCCTGCCGCATGCACCCGGGGGGCGAGTATTCCATCAACGAGTTCGCTGGGATTTTCCCAGTCTGCGGACCAACCGTCCATCGCGCTCGCAACCGCCGCCTTTCCCCATAGCGTACGATCCCACCCCCTGCCGGAATCGACTCATGATGTCATGTCACCGTTCCCCTCGGTGAGCAGCTCCATCGGTGTGGGCTTCCCGGCCATGGTCCTGCCGAACAGCGTAATGCGGAATATGCCCAGACGCTGGCGATTGTCCTCCATTTCTTTCAGCGTGGTCTGATGGGCCCCAACATATCGGCCACCGCCAGTCTGGCGGTGACCTCGTTCCGCTGTGGTCATGGTTTCCCTTGGCGCCATTATCAAAGATTGTTGGAGCCATCTTTGTGAGGGAACCTGCGGACCGATATGAGCGGACTGTTGCAACCGCGGCATGGAAGCCGACAGGGGCTCATCCGAAAGGACCGTCGAGGCTGTCAGGGGCTCTTGAGAGCAGCGTTGTCGGCTACTGGGAAGGCCAGGCTCTCCGGTCGACATCCATCAGGAAGCTCCGGGGAGTCCCGGTTCCATATCTGGAGCCGCGGCTCCGAGGGTCGGAAAAAGAAAGCCGGAGATCGTTGGTGTTGGTTTATCATAAGATGGACACGTGAACAGGCTCAATCGCCTGGAGGCATATTGTGGCATTTCCAGCGGAGTCGCCCCAGAAATGGCTGTCGGCGGTCATAGAGATCACCGGCATCAATACCGTCTGCGTGGCCCTGGGGCTGGATATCGATCAGGTCAGGGCCATGCGCCAGGGCGCGGAGCCCATAGACGCCCGGACCGCGGACTGGCTGCAGTCCGCGGTCCGACGGCTCGGGGGGGCGGAGACACTGGAGCCCGAGCCAGGAGGGTCGGATGATGCGCCCGTGACGGAGACATCCCCTCCTGGAACCGGCGTTCTGGAGACCGGTGTGCCGGAGGTGGAAGACCCCCGGGAGACCATTGGATCCATCGTCCAGGGAGTTCTGGTTCGAGCAACTCTGATGGAAGGACAGAATTTTCTGCCCAACCACCGGGCCATGTCCAGGTTTGACCGAGCGCTCCTGGAAGTGCTGAGATTGCAGCTTATCCTGGCGTTGCATTTCCGCCAGCCGCTGGACCCGGGACAACCCGCGGGAAAGGAGGGCATTAGAAAGAAGCAGGAATTCATTGATTCACAAACGCAGAGGTTGCGGCGGGCCGAGGAGGAACTCAGGCGGAGCCGCGGACTGCTGCACCGGTTGCTGCACTGGTTCAGGAATCCTGCCAACCGGTCAACAGCCGACCTGTACCGCCAGCTGGTCACCGAGTTGTGCGCTGCGCGGGGCATCGACCCCGGACTGGCGCTGGACCTGGGGATTCAGAACCTCGGCAGGTTCCTGTACCCCGAATGGCGGGAGCCGGTGACGACCCAATGGCGCCGGCTCGACGACCATAAGCGTCCGGCGGCGCGGGCCCTGATCGAGGTAATCAACCTGGCGGAGGAGGTACAGTTCCGGTCTCCCCTGCCCGACGAGGCGGAGCTGGCGGCGGCCGACATCCGCCTCCGAATGGAGCTGATGCTGATCATGGAGCTGCAGCTGGCGCCGCCCTCCCATAACGCCTACAGTCCACTACTCGATTATCCCGACGCGCCAGAGGCATGGCGGGGGTGGCGGCAGATGGTGGCAACCCGGTTGAAGGGATGGAATTCCCTTGAAGAGCGCAAGAGCAGGTGCAGGGGATATGGGGGTTGGCAGTGGGCATCCGACTTCTTCATCCAAATGATAGACGAGAGCGGGGCCGAGGAGTGTCGCCAGTTGGCGTGGATAATGGACTTGGACATGGAGGCGCTATGCGGTCGTTTTCTTAAGGGGCAGGGACCGGCGGGGTACTTCGATAGAATCCACCTGCATCTGGAGCCGGGGGACGGACCGTAAACAATGAGCGTTGAATGAACGTTGGCGGTCAGTGGTACGACACCGCAACGGCGAATCAGGACCTGCGCCGCAGGGTGGGTGAGGGGCCCCCCTGGGTTGGGATGAACTGTGGCGCCATGCCCTGCCGCTGCTCGTCCCTGAGCGCGTCGCTCGCCTCCCTGATCACGGCTGATACCACCCGTCCCGGGTCGTCACCGTCCACGACGGCCTGCAGAACATCCCGCAGCAGGTGCTGGAGCTGCCGTCGCTCCCGCTTTGCCAGGTCCTGCAGGCCCAACCACAGATCCTCGGGCACCTGTACCGAGAATCTCTGCATCCTATCCGTGTTTTTTTGCTCCTCCATGCCCCTGTTTTACCGGGATCAAGTCGGTGCTGCAAACGTGCAGCAACCGCCGCCGGTGCATCACCGAAATTGCCCGTCCAGGAAGCATTAGTACATTGCCAAGCATGTGTAAGGGGGGGAAACCCTAACCAGATAGGGATCCGTATCTGGGAGCGGCCGTCGGCGCTCCGCACCCATTTTGGGCTCCCGGCGTCGCTGGCGGCTGGGTCCGGCAGGGCCGATGCTGCACCGGATTTCAATGATGCCGGGGCCTGGCGACAGGCCGGTACGGCCCAGGGAATCAGTGGGGGTTGCAGCCTGGGTTCCGCCTCGCAGGGGCCCGGTGGCGAGGTCTTCCCGGGCGGCCTGGCGTCATTGGTCAGCGGATCATTGGCGCCAGGGGACAGGCCGGGTGTCGAGCCCGATTGACCGTGTCCAGGTGGCGAGGTACGGGTCGGCTCCATCAGGCTGTCATTATTCAGGGTCATGAAGGCCCAGCGCCGGTCCCTGTCAGGGTCAGGGTACTGGTGGTCAGTTGGACGGAACTGCAGCCGGACGAATACCGGCCGTGGTGGGGGGATCTCCAACTCTACCGGGCTGACATCCTGGCGGAGCTGATGGCGGAGAACCGGCTGGATGACTCCCGGGTCCGGGGCAAAGCCGGGCAAGGTCCTGTTCGCTTCTGGTCATTAAGCCCCTTTGGGCGCCCTTTCGCAGTCGAGCATGTGGGACATCCGTCGCATGAAATTGTTGCGGTATATGCCCAGCGGCGGCTCGGCCATCATCT
>MPMM01000046.1 GCA_002238505.1 SAR202 cluster bacterium bin22
CTGACCCCAGTTCGCGCGCGCCGATCATTGTTACGGACCGCCTTGGGCCAATTCGAAGCTGCGCAGCGAAGCGTCGGAAGTATCATCATAACTTTCCCGGGTCTCTTCCAGCGCCGTGGCTGTGACCACAAAGGCCTTGGCCCCGCTGATGAGAAGCGCCAGGCGATTCCGCAGATTGAATGTCTCATGCTGGAATGTCGATTCGAGAAAATGGGCGGAGTTGACATTGACAGTCGATTCAGAGTCGTCAATGAAGTTGTGGTCCGTCAACGGTAGGAACCAGTGAATAATCCGGCGCCCTGGACCTGCGCTGCTGCCTCCCCGTGATTGCTCGGGTTAACTTACCCGTAGAATCCACAATCCCTGAGCAGCGCGCCCAGGATAACAAGCAAGGCGATTATTCCCATTCCCATCAGAAACTTTTGCATGAGTTTCCACCCGGCTTTTTCCCAATTGTCCAGGAAAAGGCCGGTTGCCGAAACCCTCTCCTGCAGTGGCCGGTTTCCGTCGGACGCGCCGCTGGCCAGCGCCGGTCCTCCCAAAGCTGGGGGATCTCCCTGCTCCGGAGACCGGTTGCGGGATCAGGGGGCATATGGGAACAGGTTTCGTAATTGACCCCCCGCGACGTGGGCGGGGGGTGAAGTTTCCGCCCGGCAATCCGGAATACGTCAGCCGGTCCTGGCCAGGCCGGCCAACTTTTTTTGCCGTTCATGAAAGCCGTTCATCGAGCGCCCCGTGTTATGTTGGCCATATGGCTGAGGACTATGGCTACGGGTATGGGCGCCACCGCCACGAGTATGACGACGCGGCTGAGGACTTCGAGGCCGGCTACGGCGACGCGGCTGACGACGCTGACGACGCTGGATACCTCGACGCGGCAGACTACGAGGATTACGAGGATTACGTCGACGACTCAGTGGAGGACGACGCCCCCGACTGGGATGACGAGTCGGTCGGCGACAGCCGCTTCCTTACGGGGCCGATGGATGAGCCGGTCGACGATGTGGTGGAGGACCCCTCCGTCAACGAATCCCTGGCATACGAGCGGATCCGCCGCATCAGGAGACGGGCTGGGGGTCGTCGCAGGAAAAACTGGATACCGCCTGACCTCAGGCGGTTTGGCTCGCCCGTTTTCTGGCCGGCGGAGGAGTTGCACGGAGCTCCCGGGCCGGCACGGCCTATGCCCGTGCACAAAGTGATGAGCGATATCCTGCTCCAGGTTATGGTGCAACCCCTGGTGAACAGCGCAGAACTGGCCCGGACCCTGGACCTGGACGAGGACCTGGTGAAGCAAGCTGTCCGGGATCTCCAGAAGAGGGGTGTGTTGAGGAGCGTGTCCTTCGGGTGCCTGATGCGGCCGACAGCCCGCTACTGGGTCGACCCGGTGAACCTGGACGGCGCTCCCGTGGGGGAGTTTGAACGTGATGTGCTGTCCTGGCATGGCGATGACGGAATAGGCTGTCTCCTCAGGTACGACATGCCCCGGGTGGAAACTATCAACCATGTGGCCGCCAGGTACGCGACCGACGGCTGGGAGCTGGAGGGGGTTGTCTGGGTGGAATGGGCCGCGGTGCAGGCCATCGCCCGGTATCACCGGAGGGGCGCTCCGGAGATCCGCAGTGCGGTGTCCTTCATGTGGGTGGGGCTGTTGGATACGGATCAGGAGATCTGGCGGCGGCTGGCGGACCTGCCCGCAGCGGTCAACGGCATAACCCAGGCCGGCCTTTCCGGCTCAGTCGCCCTGGTAGGCGCCGACCGGTGGGCGGTGACCAGGGCGCTGCCCCTGGCCGTGGCGAGGCTTAGCGAATGGCAAGTTGAGCCGGCAGATGTGGCGGCGTGGACCTGTGCCGCCGGGGAATGGCAGGCCGCCAGCGGGGCATCCCTGCTGGAGGGCGCTGCCGGCCAACCCTTCAGGCCAACCCTCGCCCCCGCCCGGCTGGACGGTTTTGCGTGGTCCAGGTCCCGGCGCAGCCTGGGCAGGGCCAAGCTGGCCAGCGTCATAAAGTCCTGCCCCTGGACCAGGCCCGATGCCCGTACCCTGTACCAGCTCCTCATTCTGCTGGTGCAGTTCCCGGGGAGCAGCATCGCTCATTATGCCGCGCTGGCGGGGCGGAGCGACAAGGATTCGATCAGCCGGCAACGTATGGCAACCCTTGCCGAGTTGGGTCTGGTGAGAGAAGTCGGAATCCCGGAAGTCGGAACCCCGGGTGTGCCGGATATGACGACGCCCGACAGGTCCGAGAGTCTCTCGGAGCGGGGGCGGGGGCAGAGGCGATACCGGATCAGCCTGAACCTGAACCGGGAGAAGGGGCTGGAGGAGGAGCTGGCGAGGCTGGGGCTGCGGCAGTCGGGCCAGGGCCAGATCCCCCCGACGAAGAACGGTGCGTTTCTCGTCATGCTGGCCCACGGCGGGTTGTCCTACAGGGAAGTCGTCAGGCGCTCCGGGGTGGGCAGGCTGAGGGACCGGCTGGGGTACCGGCTGGCCCACGATGATCTCGCGGTGGACGTCCTGGGGCGCTTCACGGTGATGGGGGGCGAGGTTGCGCCAGCCTCACGGGCCATAACCGTCAACTCAGCGGGGCGGCGGATCGAACCCGACGGCATGCTCTACTGCTGCAGCCCGGCCGGGACCGGCTATCACTACTTTGAGCTGGAGCTTTCCCATCTGAACCCCAGCGAAATCCGGCCCAGGCTGCGGAAGTACCTGCTGCGGCATACGTCATATCCCCTGCTTGTTGTCTGCAGGACGGACCGGGGCGCCAGGAATTACGATCGGATAGGGCGGGAGCTGGGAGTTCCCGTCGTGGCTACTTCCCTCCCCCGCCTAAGGGAAATCGGCCTCGCCGGCCTCGCCTGGTTTCATCGGGGGCAGGAGGTGTGTGTAACTCCGGCAACTTGTCCACCCCGGCCTTCAACTGTCCCAGGTGCTCCTCCAGCCGCGTGACGGCGGCCTTCAGATCCGCCCCTCCCCTGCATCCCTCTTTGGGACCCGGTCCAGTTCGTCCCTCAGGGCATAGATGCACTCAGTCAGCAGTTGCGCCCGAGCATCCCCCTCCCGCCGCTGTTCGTTCGTGACGGATTCAAGGCCCTCCAGCACAACCCGTTCCAGGGCAGCCGCGCCCTGCCGCTGCTCGTCCCTGAGCGCGTCGATCGCCTCCCTGGTCCCGGCTGATACCACCCGTCCCGGGTCGTCACCGTCCACGACGGCCTGCAGAATATCCCGCAGCATCGGCTGGAGTTGCCGTCGCTCCCGCCGCGCCAGGTCGTTAAGCCCGGCCCACAGATCCTCGGGCACCTGGACCGAGAATCTCCGCATCCTGGCTGTATCTTTTTGCTCTTCCATGCCCCTATTTTACCGAAATCCGCCTGGTGCTGTAAACGTGCTGCACCCGCCGCAATGTTGCAGCACGGCTTCGAGTTTTTTCGCCAAAATCACGGTCAAACGGGGGTCAAAAGGGGGATAGTACGTAAGCAAAGCATGTGTAGTAAACAAGGAAATTTCACACGTAGGATTTGTATCTGGCGGGCCTGGATGTAGCTCCTTACCCGTTTTGCGGGAATCCAGGGGGTGGGACGCGGCTGTCCGAGCAGCGGTAATGGGCCCGTGGGCCAGGCGGGCACGCCTCGTCCAGGTGGCGAGGGACGGGTCGGGGCCAGTAGGCCGCATCCAGGGTCATGCCGGCCCAGCGGGCAGGCGGGCTTGCGCATTACGGTGCCTGTTCCGGGTCGGCGACGCTCCAGCGGGTCGATTCCGGCAGGGGCCAGAATCGTACGCTAAGGTTGCTATTGGCGTTTTGGCCACCGGTATTCGCCGGTGAGCAGAACATGGGCCCACCCGAGAGGTGAGATGTGGGCCAGCGGCTCGGGCTCGACGGTGAGCCCCGCGCGTTTCCGCTGTCTGACACCTTCGCCGAGCTCGAAGCTGGTCTCAGCCGTATGCGCAACCGCGAGAGCATGGCCATCGCCCGCGCCAGGGGAAAACTGCGGGGCAGGCAGCCCAAACTGACGGACCGACAGCAGCGGGAACCCTGCCGTATGCACGCCACAGGCGAGTATTCCATCAACGAGTTCGCTGGGATTTTCCCAGTCTGCGGACCAACCGTCCATCGCGCTCTCAACCGCCGCCTTTCCCCATAGCGTACGATCCCACCCCCTGCCGGAATCGACCCATGATGTCATGTCACCGTTCCCCTCGGTGAGCAGCTCCATCGGTGTGGGCTTCCCGGCCATGGTCCTGCCGAACAGCGTAATGCGGAATATGCCCAGACGCTGGCGATTGTCCTCCATTTCTTTCACCGTGGTCTGATGGGCCCCCAACATATCGGTCACCGCCAGTCTTGCGGTGACCTCGTTCCGCTGTGGTCATGGTTTCCCTTGGCGCCATTACTAAAGACTGTTGGAGCCATCTTTGTGAGGGAACCTGCGGACCGATATGAGCGGACTGTTGCAACCGCGGCATGGGAAGTCGACCGGTGCTCATCCGAAAGGACCGTCGAGGCTGTCAGGGGCTCTTGAGAGCAGCGTTGTCGGCTACTGGAAAGGCCAAGCGCTCCGATCGACATCCATCAGGAAGCTCCAGGGAGTCCCGGTTCCATATCTGGAGCGGCGGCTCACAGGGTCGGAAAAAGAAAACCGGAGATCGTTGGTGTTGGTTTATCATAGGATGGATACGTGAACAGTTTCAATCGCCTGGAGGCGTATTGTGGCATTTCCAGCGGAGTCGCCCCAGAAATGGCTGTCGGCGGTCATAGAGAGCACCGGCATCGATACCGTCTGCGTGGCCCTGGGGCTGGATATCGATCAGGTCAGGGCCATGCGCCAGGGCACGGAGCCCATAGACGGCCGGACCGCTGAGTGGCTGCAGTCCGCGGTCCAACGGCTCGGGGTGGCCGGCCCCGCGGTCGAGGAGGCGGGTCGGATGATGCGCCCGTGACGGAGACATGCCCTCCCGAGACCGGCGTTCAGGAGACCGGCGTGCAGGAGGTGGAAGACCCCCGGGAGACCATTGGATCCATCGTCCAGGGAGTTCTTGCCCAGGCAACTCTGATGGAAGGACAGGATTTCCTGCCCAACCACCGGGCCATGTCCAGGTTTGACCGAGCGCTCCTGGAAGTGCTGAGATTGCAGCTTACCCTGGCGGTGCATTTCCGCCAGCCGCTGGACCCGGGACAACCCGCGGGATGGCCGAGCATTACAAAGAAACAAGAATTCATTGACTTACAAAAGACAAGGTTGCGGCGTGCCGAGGAGGAACTCAGGCGGAGCCGCGGACTGCTGCACCGGTTGCTGCACTGGTTCAGGAATCCCGCCAACCGGTCCAGCGGCGATCTGTACCGCCAGCTGGTCACCGAGCTGTGCGCTGCGCGGGGCATCGACCCCGGGCTGGCGCTGGACCCGGGGATTCAGAACCTCGGCAGGTTCCTGTACCCCGAATGGCGGGAGCCGGTGACGACCCAATGGCGCCGGCTGGACGATCATAAGCGTCCGGCGGCGCGGGCCCTGATCGAGGCGATCAACCTGGCGGAGGAGGTGCAGTTCCGTTCTCCCCTGCCCCGCGGGGCGGAGCTGGCGGCGGCGGACATCCGCCTTCGAATGGAGCTGATGCTGATCATGGAGCTGACGCTGGCGCCGCCCTCCCATAACGCCTACAGTCCACTACTCGATTATCCCGACGGGCCGGACGCAAGGCGGGGGTGGCGGCAGATGGTGGCAACCCGGTTGAAGAACTGGAATTCCCTGGAAGCACGCAAGAGCAGGTGCAGGGGATATGGGGGTCGGCAGTGGGCATCCGACTTCTTCATCCAAATGATAGACGAGAGCGGGGCCGAGGAGTGTCGCCAACTGGCGTGGATAATGGACCTGGACATGGGAGAGCTATGCGGTCGTTTTCTTAAGGGGCAGGGACCGGCGGGGTACTTCGATAGAATCCACCTGCATCTGGAGCCGGGGGACGGGTCGTAAACGATGAGCGTTGGCGGTCAGTGGTACCAGACCGCTCCCTCTGCGGACAGGGTCCGCAGGGTGGGAGAGGGGCCCTGGGGTGGGAGGAACTGTGGAGCCATGCCCATGGGCTGGCTGCTGGATCTACTGGTACCGCAACCATGACGCCCCGGTGGATCACGTCCCATTGATCTTTGGACTGAACTGCAGCCGGACGAATACCGGCCGTGGTGGGTGGAGACCTCCCAACCCTACCGGGCTGACAGCCTGGCGGACCTGGTGGCGGAGAACCGGCTGGATGACTCCCGGGTCCAGGGCAAAGCCGGAGTCGCCAAACCATTTTTACACTTCTTTTGACGCCTGTTTCGTAGCTGTCGTAGCTGTTTGCAGGGACCAAAAGAGCCGG
>MPMM01000020.1 GCA_002238505.1 SAR202 cluster bacterium bin22
GCGGGATGGACTTTATGATTGGTCAGGAGAGCAAGGTTAACATGGCTGAACGCGAAGTAATGCCCCGTCTGCCCACCAGTGGCCAGATAATTGGAGCCCTGGTTGCGAAACTGGACATTAAACACCCCATGCTACGGAACAAAACGGCACGCCGGTATTTCTCCGGCAATACTGAACACCTGGTGAAGGACTCCACCAGGGAAAATATCATCGGGGCCATAGCAGAGGTGCTGACCGCGTCCGGATTCATTAAGTCGCCGCAGGCAGGGGAGGACAGCTACCAGTCGGCGCCTGCTTTGGCATCAATGTTGCAGTGGCACGCGGACAACTGGGACCTGCAGCGGTCCTTCCTGCGTCGAAGGATGACAAAGGTCCTGCCCAGCAAACTGCCCAAGGTTTGGGAAGCCTACGTAAGACTTGCAGTCATCGACCTGTCCCTCAGGGTAGCGGCTCACCTGCATCTTTCCGGATCGTCGCCAGCAGTGCTCAATTTACTCAACTGGGCGAGCCGTAAGGGTAGAGGAGATTTTCTCAACGGGAAGCGCCAGAATGCATCCCTGTCGCTAGAGGACCTGGCGGAGGCGGTGGGTGTGTACGACAACACCGTGGACGCTTGGATGTACCACGGTGCACGTCCTTCTAACGACAACCTCGCGAAATTAGCGGAGACGTTGGCTGTCAAAATTGAAGGCTCAAACCCATCGGACATCAGCCTTGAACTAAGGGCCCTCTACTGGATCAGCGACGTTGCCGGTCTCCTGGCCGAGCACGCAGGCGCCGAGGCCGTGGACGACGCCATCGGTCGACTGCACCGGTACGCCGTTGCAGCCTACCACATAATCGAAGACCAGTTCTCTGCCGAAGACCGTGTAATGAATCTCACCGTGCTGGCCGACCTGGGCGTTGGCGCCCGCCTTGCGGAACCCCTGCTGACAGCCCTGATTAACGAGGAACCGGATGAAGCTTGGCGGGAGGACCTGCGTCCCACCGGCATAGGCTGGGTTAGGCGCGTTCTCTCAGCTAACCTCAATGCGCTTCTTGCCGAAGTTGACGACCTTCTCGAGAAGGTGGAAGGGCACATACTTGAGGACTGGGATGTGAACAACGCTGAAGCTTTTGCCCACTACCGGCGCTCCCTGGAACTCGAGATGCAGGGTAAATTACCTGAAGCCCTGGCCGAGTTGGAGACGGCGGCCCGACTCGATCCATTGGAACCGGTGAGCCACTTTGCACTGGGGTCGATGAAAACCGGCCTTGGCATCGGGCGTGACGATAAGGCCCTTGTGCAACAGGGGTTGGAAGCGCTGTGGCTGGCGGTGTCATTGAACCCTCAATGGATTCTCCCCTGGACTGAAATCGGCTCCACCCTCCTCCACACCGAAAGACCGTCGGAGGCAGTCGACCATCTTCTGGACCTGAAGCCGGAATGTGGCCCCAGGGACCACCATTACTACAGCACCTTAGGGGCGGCATTCTGGAGAGTGGACAGGATGCACGAGGCCCTGGAAGCGTTCGAGGCGGCGCTCGAACTGGACCCTGAGGAGACGGCCAATCTATTGGCGGCTTCCGAACTCGCCATGTTGACCGGCGATAACGACAAACAGAGGCGGTACCTCCGTCGGGCCCGTCATTTCGGCGCCGAAGAGGAAACAGAAGAGCTGTGGAAACTTCTGCGGGAACTTGGCAAGAAGGATCAGGACAATGCGGACACTGCCGAGCACGACCGGACGATATCGGTGATGAATGCAGTCATCAGACTCAATCCGGAAGATGAATACGCCTACTTGAAGAGGGGTCTGGCATATTACTCCAAGGGGGAGGACGACCCAGCTCTGTCGGACCTGGACACAGTCCTGGACTTGAACCCCGACAACGCGGGCGCCTATTGGTTTCGGGGCAATATATTTGCATGCCGTCAGCAGTGGGACCGGTTAATTGCCGATATGAACGAACACATACGCATCCGGCCTGACTATGCGATGGCCTACTATGAGCGGGGCCTGGCCTATGGGAAGCAGAACCTCTTTGATGAAGCGATGACCGATCTGTGCGAGGCCATCCGGCTCGACCCCAATCACGCCGGTGCTTACCGTAGCCGTGGCGAAGGCCATCGCCACAGGGGCGAGTACGATAGCGCGATCAGGGACTTCGACACCGCACTTCAGCTTGACCCAGAGAATGCCACCGCCCATCTGGGTCGGGGGGCAACATACCGAATAATGGGTGATCCCGAGCGTGCCATAGCCGATTACAGTTGTGCGATCCGACTCAGCCCGGGAGATGCCTTGGCCTACCGTTTCCGCGGCGATGCCCAGATCGCCAAAGGGGATTACGAACGGGCAATTGCGGACTTCAACAGGGCGTTGAATATCAACCCTAAGGATTCGATAGCTTATTTCCAACGCGCCAATGCCCACCTATTCAGCGAAGACCCCGACCAGGCACTGGCGGACTTCAATGAAGCGCTTAAACTCGACCCCGGCAGCGGCCGAGCCACCTATGGCCATGGCTTGGTCCGCGAGTGGTTGGGGGATGCAGAAGGCGCTGCAGGGGACTACCAGAGGGCCAGAGAATTGGGATTCGACGACCAGGATGTCGATTGCGAGTCGTGAGCCGGCGGTGTTTGTCACAATCGTCCGATGCGTTCACTTCCGAGAGTAGCGTGCTCTGAAGATCTACCAGCCTAAAGCGTTAGCGCCAATGCAAAAATGCGCGACATCGCCAGGATGCAATTGACCCGCCTGAAAGCTGCGGCATCATGTACGCGAAGTCCGTGGAGACGCCGTGGAGAGATCGTCAAGGGTGGGAGAAGTGAATGAGATTCACGACACGAACGGAGCGGGCTGTTCTACCAGGGAGCCTGATCCTCTTCTTCTGTTAGGATCTAATTTTGCACGGGGCGAGACGCCGCAAGTGGCGTTCCGATTTAGGTGGTTTCACTTCTGAGACCAGGGCAGACACATAGGTCTGCCCCTACCGTTCCGATTGTCCATACCACCTGAAACGAAACCTTACCGACGCCGCAACTCCGATTGACGGCAGGCGCTGGTTATGATAGCCTTCCGGGCACCACCCCTGTCGCTTCGCCGGTAGGGTCGAGGCCGCCCGCAAAGGCGGTCTCTGTCTTTGTCCGGGAGCGGGCGATTGATCACCAACGTCTACATCGACGGCTTCAATCTCTACTACCGAGCCCTCAAGGACACGTCCTTCAGGTGGCTGGACCTGTGGCAACTGGCTGAGACTCTCTTTCCCCAGGACACCATCAACCGGGTCTGCTATTTCACCGCGCTCCTTGACACCCGTCCCGACAACCCCCTTCAACCCCGCAGACAACTGGTGTATCTGAGAGCCCTGGCGACGCTGCCAGGCCTGGAAATCCACTACGGCCGGTTTCGGTCCGGCACCAAGCGCCGCCCGCTGGCCAATCCCGCCCCGGGACTGCCTACCAGTATGTTATTCCGGGACTCAGAGGAGAAAGGGTCCGACGTGAACTTGGCAACTCGCCTCTTGGTCGACGGCTTCAACGGGGAATATGAGCAGGCGGCGATCGTGTCCAACGACGCCGACCTCGCTGGCGCTATGCGCTACGTGAGGGATGGTCTGGGCCGCCGCGTGGCGGTAGTCAACCCCGACTCCAGAAACACCAGCCCACGGGACCTGGCTGCCGCCGCCACCTACGTGAAACGCCTGTGGAAAAGCCATCTGCGACGGAGCCAATTTCCCGACACGCTGACCGACGAGGTTGGCGTCATCTCCAAGCCCAACGGTTGGTAAACCAAATGAGGATAATCTCCCATGTGATTTACCGTGGTCTGGGGACTTGGAGCATAATCGCCTCGGTCGACGAATTGGTGGCGCTGGTTTCTCCGGCTTCCAAGATGAGGTAGGAGACTAAACTGGTTGTGCTGTCCAACACCGGCAGGTGTTCTGAAAACGGGGGATTGTTTCCACGGGGAAATCAACCCGGGGTTTAACTGTGGCAAACTAGCTCCAAGGGCCCTGGCCTGCTCCGTCACTGGGCAACTACGGCAGATCCCAGGCCAACGACTGGACCGCAGGAGAATCATGTCAGATACCATCCCAGCAACAGGCGAAAGGCCCATATCGGACTGGGTTGGCCCACGGAATCTCCAACTCGGTCGTAGCTATTTCGAGAGTGATGCAATCATAGACCCTCGCCGCCAGGGCAACGCCGTCAAGGGCTGGTGCCAGGGCTCCATGCACCAGCCCTACAGCTTGCACGTCGCCTTCGGCGCCAACGGAATCGCTGAGGCTCACTGTTCCTGTCCGGTAGGCGGCGGCGGGCGTTGCAAGCACGTCGGAGCCCTTCTGCTTGCCTGGTTGGAGCGGCCCGACGCCTTCCGTGTGGTGGAGGAACTGGAAACCGTATTGCAGCAGCGCAGCAAATCCGAGCTGGTTGACCTGATCAAGCGGATGTTGCAGCTTGAACCCGACCTCGAAACCCTGCTGGAGACGGCTCTGCCGGATGAGAACCGAGGGAGCACTCCGGTCAACCCGGAAGCCTACCGGCGCCAGGTATCCTCTGCCTTTCGACTCGGTGGCGATGACTGGATTGCGTCGCAGAGAGTTGCCAGGGACATCGGTGTTACCCTGGACTCCGGCGACCGCTTTCTGGCCCTGGCCGACCACGCCGGCGCCGGAATCGTGTACCGGGCAGTGGCTCAGGGGATACTGGAACACTACGAGACGATGCCGGACGAAGGCGGGCAACTGGCAGATGTAGTGGACCGGTGCGTCGAAGGGCTGGGGAACTGCCTGGCCGGAGGGGGAGGCGATGCCGTGGTCAGGGAAAACTGCCTGCAGACCCTCTTCGACATATATCGCTTTGACGTGGACTTCGGAGGAGTCGGCCTGGGAGAGGCCGCGCCGGACCTCATGCTGGAACACGCTACGGAAGAGGAGAAGGGCGCCATAGCCGGCTGGGTGCGGGCCGCCATGCCCCGAGGCGATAGCTGGAGTGACGGCTATCATCGCAGGGCATATGGCCGCTTTCTATTGGACCTTGAAATGTCCCACTTGAACGACGACTCATTCCTGGGGATCTGTCGTGAGTGTGGTCTTCTGTCCGAACTGGTTGACCGCCTGCTGTCGCTGGGGAGGTTGGACGATGCGGTAACCGAGGCCGATATGGGAGGGGACTACGACCTGCTGACACTGGCGGACATCTTCCGTAAACACGGCCGCGCCCGAATGGTAGAGCCATTGCTGGAGAAAAGGATTGAAACCAGCCGGGACAATCGCCTGGCGGAGTGGCTCAAGGAACGGTACAGGGAAAGAGGGGAACTGGCTGAAGCCCTGGACTTAGCCAGCCGGATGCTTGAACGACGTCCCCATCTCGCCGGTTATCTGGAGGTGCGGGACTTATCCCGGGCTCTTGGCGTATGGCAGGATTCGCGTCCGCAGTTACTGGATCGATGGTCCGCCGCCGGTGAATACGGCCTGTTGACCGATGTATACCTGGAGGAAGGCGAGATAGACCTGTCCCTGGAGTCGGTGAACCTGAGAAGGCCCGGGTCCTTTTATGACGTGGACCAGCTGATCCGGGTGGCCCAGGCTGCCTCAGAGACACATCCCCAGGCTGCCCTCCACATCTACCGGCAGCAGGCGGAGAGCTTGATCGAGGCCCGTGGGCGCGACAACTACCGGCAGGCGTGTGCGTACCTGACCAGAGTGCGAGACCTGTACCGGCGGCTGTCCCAGGAATCGGTGTGGGCCGAAATCATCGCCGGAGTGCGGGAACGTCATCGCCGGTTGCCCGCACTGAAGGAAGAGTTGAACCAGGCCGGGCTTTAGGCCCGAGCCAGTGGTGGAAAATTCGCGGCTTGGCTGCCCTCCTGAGAATTGGAGGGATTTCCCTGGGTCTGAACGTGGGGCAAGGGACAGCCATAAGGTGGCGACGAGGTGCGCCAAGTATTCGGAGACCTGGTAGTGGTAGCCGATATTGGGGCGGGACTGGGCAGCACATCCAGAAGGCCATGGTCCCGGAAACGGACTTTAAGCGGTGAGCGTGGCTGCGACACAGGGTCGGTGGTGTCCTGAGGTGCTACAGGAACGGAATGTCGCGCAGGGCTGTTCCGGCGATGACCGGGGCGACGTAGGTACCCGTACTCGGCGATGGCTCGCAGGTGGTCGTGGAGGGAGTGGCGACTGAGCGCCGGACCTTGGCGCACCACCCCGAAGCTGCGCCCGTCGTGGAGGGTGATCACCGCGTCGAACCGGCCCCGGCGGCAAAAGTCGGGTTGATTCCGATAGGGGGCAGAATCGTACGCTAAGGCCGTTATCCACGTTTTGGCCACCGGTATTCGCCGGTGAGCAGGATGTGGGCCCACCCGAGAGGTGAGATGTGGGCCAGGAACTCGGGCTCGATGGTCAGTCCGGCGTGTTCCCGTTGTCCGACCGCTTCGCCGAGATGGGCGGTATTCCAGTAAATGATGATGGCGGCAAGCACGTTGAGCCCGGCCGAGCGGTAGTGCTGACCTTCGCTGGAGCGGTCGCGGATTTCGCCCTGGCGCCCGATGCGGAGCGCGTTCTTGAGTGCGTGATGAGCCTCGCCTTTGTTGCGATCTCGCCGAGCCCTTCTCCGTCTCAAGACCAACCGTCTATCGCACACTCAACCGACGCCACTCCTCTTAGCGTACGATTCTGCCCCCTACCGGAATCGACCCCTGTGATGCAGACTGGAGGCGGACTTTCCGCTACGAAGCAATACCCAGTACGAAGCAATACCCAGCTCAGGATGTGACGCTGGTAGATGACCCGCTATTCTTGGTGGGTGGGGATCACATACTGTTCTTGGAGTCGGTCTCTGGAGATACAGTACATGCTCCGAGCCGCCAACTCTATCGAATTGTCAATCCCGCGGGCAGATATGACGTAGACGGTGAAAGCGTGACTACTCATACTGAGTTCAATGCAGAGTTGCTACCCAAAAGCCTCGACGACTTGATAGATCAAATTGAGCGGGAGACCACTTCAAACCAAGAGTAGGCGCCATGCCGAACATTCAACGTCCGCAATTAGTGATTATGCATTTCGGTGCAGTCTTACCGATGCTAATCCTATGTTTTGCCGCTGGAGCGATCATTATCCTCTTATCGAGCCTTGTAATTTCCGGGAGCATCGATAAGACTGGTGCTGGCACCGACCCCACCTCAGTTTTAACTCTGCTGCAAGATCATGGCATCAAGCTCGTCTCGACAGGTCCGAGTCGCGCAGAGCTTCTATATCCTGCTCCTGGTCATGCCTATCAGCTTAATCCGGCTCACTCTGATCTGGAATGGCTGCACATTCATGTGTACCCCAGCGAGGAAGCAGCCCGGACCCGGGCCGCTGAGATTCGGAATGACCAACGGGTACATGGCATGATTGATTGGATTGCGCCGGCGCATTTTTTCCGTTGCGGAGATTTGATCGCTCTCTATTTGGGTTATGACGAGCAAGTCACAAGGGCACTTGGTACAATGTATGGCTATCCGTTCTCAGAAAGCTAGGCGAACAATGCCATTCAGGATCACCTGGCGGCGATCAGTCGGCTGAACCTGGAGAACATGGTTTATCAACTGAGATCTGGTGAATTGTCCGAGGAGGAAGCGCCAGTAGAGGCAACGGTCTAAACCTGAATGTGCCAACTCCCATAACCTGGACGGGCGGGGCAGTTCCCCGCCCGTTTCACTTCAGGTTCGCACAACTGATTCTTATGTGAGCTCCTGAAGGGTTACCTCGGTCGCTTAACCACCATTTTGGGAAGGCCCCCACCCCCCGGGCACTGAGAGGTTAATTGAAGAACGTACTGATGGCTTTTTGCATCCTTGCCTTTCTTGCTTCCACCGCTACCGCCTGTGTGTCGCCGGAAGCTCCCGCAACGCAGGTCCCTACGCCCATACCAACGGTGACGCCCGTTCCCACTCCAACGCCGCGACCAACGCCTATGCCAACGCCAACGCCGACGGAATTGCCTACCGCCACGGCTATCCCCACGCCCACGCCCACTCTGGCAACGGAGCCAATACCTGACGTGCCGGCACCTCTTTCCTCGGATGACCTGGCCGCGCTACTGGGAAGTTTGCCGACGAACCGGAGGAGCGTCGCGTATGTTGACCACCGGGCGACGTCGCAGCGTCCCGGCTATGAAATCGGTACAGGAGGTCCGGAGGCGGCGCTCCTCACCCATTACACGAACGGTATACTGGACGACCAGCTTGTGCGGGACGCGGACATCCAGAGTGCGGTCTTCAGCATTAATAGCTGGTCGACGGGAGCAGCCATTCTGCTGGGAGACTTCAGTTCCTTCCCCGTGGCCCTCCATGCAGCTGTGGAGGCCGGAGAGGTGTCCCACAGGTCGTTTCGCGGCGTAGACGTATTCACTGTCCTGAAATATCACGACCTGTACCTGGCGCTGCCGGACCCCGGAACTCTGGTGGCAGCCATGGGAGAGGAGGACGTGAGCCAAAGATTGCTGGAGGAGACTGTGGGCCTCAGGCTGGATGGCCCGAACCCGTTGGACTCCTCGCTCGCAGCGATGCTTAGGGCTGTCGGCCCGGTCCACTTCCTCTCCGTCCGGTATGTGAGCGAGGGCGGGTCCCCTGAGATGGCCTTCTTCGGCGGGGCTGGGACGCTGAACGCAGACGACACCGTGGACCTGGCCATCTACTCCGAATGGGTGGACGAAGAGGAAGCTCAACAGGTGGAAGCCACGTTGGCCGACTACCCGCTGTACGGTTACAACAGCGGGGAGCGTTATCCCTACACCAACGTGAACCTGGACGGAACAAGTATTGTGGCGCGAGCGGAATCCGTGCTGGACGAGGATGTTGGGGGCATACTGTTGGGGAACTGAACTAAGGATACAGCAGCATGTGCATTTGGGTTATGGCGGAGCCGGTCGGCGAGTCTCGCAGGAGGGCTTGGGCCCTTGACCGCACTAACGTCCTGCAGCGCCGTCTCGCTACGAAACTAAAGCCAAGGTGGGATGTGCATTTGGCCGAGTCCCGCAGATTTAGGATTATCTGAAGTACATCTGCCTAGGTATTTTGGCGGGTCGGAATATACTCGGTCGCGAGTATCGGGCAATTGACCCCTCCGAGCCTGGCCTCCATGAGGCAACATCTTCGAACAAGAGGGAACAAGGACATGCACCCGAAGTACTTCGGCGAATCCCATGACATGGCGAAACGGCAAGTCATGGAGTGGCTGGCTCCAAAAGGACCCTGGGCAGTCCACTTGATGTGGTTCAACCATCAGCGTGAAGACCCGCCCTATCCCAACTTCCCACAGGAGTATGAGAGGGCACTGGGTGTGAATCACTTGGGCGCTGACGCCCAAGACCGGGGCGCCTTCCTTGAAGCAGCCCAAAACTGTGGGGAACACCTGCTGCTAGACCCCGATACCGGTCTGTGGACGCCTGGAAACAATAGACACGTGACCTTCGAACAGTTCGTCCAGATCGTGGGCAGCGACAACCGACAAGGAAAACTAACTCTCATATACGACCAGAGTTACCTGCGCGACGGTCGGAACGTCTGGGAACAAACTCAGGCAAAACTGTGGAGCCTGCGCGGATTAAATTTGAAAATCCACGCGGCTGCATACGTCCTCCATGCAGGGACGTTCGTCAGATTGATCTGGGCCTCCACGGACTGCATGCTCATCACCCGGGCCACCCAGAGAATGCAGGAAGAGTCCGGTTACCCCTTCTGCCGGTTTGTGGACGACGGATGCGGCCACGTGGGCAACAATGAATAAATGCAGCAGGCCCCTCGGACCATAACCCTGATGTCCCTCCACCCAGAAACATAACACGCCGCCATCACTTCTACTGACATGAGCAGCACCTGTCGTTTTCAGTTGTCGAGATCGCTTGGATCCCGCCTGGCAACATGTCCTATAAATGGACCTTATAGGACATGTTGCCCGGCGTGTTTCAAGGGATAATTGTCAGCATTGTTCTCTCACATCCGGGCTGATCTTCAGTCGGAGGGCGCCGCCGGCCACTGCGCCGGCTGTCAGTGGGAAGGACCCTCCTCGTCTGCCCCTTGGGCAGGGGCTTGGTGGCAGGAGATCCCCATCTGTTTGGGGATGACCAAGATGCCGTCATCAGGCTGGAGCCCGACAACGTCGTCGCCCCCCCACAGTCGGGGCGCTCACTCAGCCACCCAGACCGAGGCTGGCCTACGATTTCGCTGGACATGGACACCAAATCAGTGGGCTTCTTTTGTAGGCTTTCCCCAGATTACTGTCCAGCAGTTCTCAAGAATCTGTAATGACTCATGCTTCTTCGTAGTTAAAGGCGAACAGAATCTAAAGACGTACGCAAAAGTTGGAACTTCGACTACGCAAAAAGGTTGGATCGCCTGCGGCGGGTACGTCACACTCTGGTTATTGGTCTCATCTGCCCACATGGAATTCATATATTGCCAATGGAGATGTCCTGCAGGGACTGATATCATTGGGCTTGTAGTCACACAATCGTCATAGTCAAGATGGAAACTACCACTGTGGATTCAATCCTGCTTACTCGGCCCATCGTCAGAAACTCGTCGGCCATCTTTCGTTTCGAATTGATACGTCGTAACCCATAATGCCCCTTTTGGAGACAGCGATGACCACACAGTCACGTAACGGCAGCGCTGAAGAACTGCTATCCAGGGTTGTTCAGGAGGTAGCCCAGCAATCCCAAACCCTGGGATTGCACATCAAACAACACGATGACCTCAACGCCCCGGCGCAAGAGCAGGTCCAGAGGTCCATTCAAGAAGCCAAGGCCGCACTAGAAGAAGCCTCACAGGACTCCTTCGCCGCTGGCGCCCTACAGCTGGAAGCTGGCAGGGCCGAGATTCTGGAGCAGTTCAAGATCGCCACCGAAGCTATTCACCGGGAGGCCACCTCCAATCTGACTCGCATGGAGGAGCAGCACCGGCGCCAGGCCGAACAACTGACTGCCGCAATTGCCCGCGACCGGGCGGTTTGCGAAACCCTACTGGAAACGATGCGGGATGCTGTCGCGGCTACCCAGGAGCAACTTGCCGAAGAACGGGTCCGCTTGCGCGAGGACTATGACCGGGCAATAAAGAACCTGACACGCTTGCAGGAGGAACTTCAACGCAACGCCGACGAACAGAGGCGGACCCTTTACCGAGAGTACGAATCTGCATTGGAAGCATCACTCGCCGCCAACCGGCGCCAGCGGGAGGAACAGAGCAACGAGTTTGAGCAGCTACGCAGTCGGACACTGGCCGAGCTAAGCGCAGAACTGGAAGGTGCTTTGGAAGCCGGCGCCAACGCCAACAGGACCGCCATGGCTGAGGCTGCCAACGGCCTCAATGTTGAACACCAGCGCCACACCGATGCCGCCATTGACGGCATCAACACCGCATGGACCAAGTTTTCCCGCATT
This sequence comes from SAR202 cluster bacterium bin22, assembly GCA_002238505.1. GTDB lineage: Bacteria > Chloroflexota > Dehalococcoidia > Lucifugimonadales > UBA3495 > Bin22. The sequence goes on from MPMM01000020.1 coordinate 11,414, forward strand.
CTCATCGGGGTTTCTGTTACCAGCGCCGCCGCGGCCGCCGTCGCCATAGTGATGTCACTGATATGAGCACCGCTAACCAATTCACCATAGCCGAACTCCTGGCTCTCCTGGATGACGGACATCGGCTGCTTGACGAAGCCACATCTATTGAGCGGGACAAGCGCCGGCGCAATGTTTCGGAACGCCTAGAAATCGCCCTGGCGGGTTGCAGTCAAGCTGCCAGGGAGGGCCACCAAAGGGCAACTGAACACCTGAAAAAGACGCTCGCCGTAATTGAACAAACCCAAGACCGAATATCCCGTGCTGACCGTGCCGCCAAAACGGGGCAGGGGACAGATACAATACTGGAAAGCTTGGATCATGCAATCCAGGAACTCAGGGCACACCATGATGGAATGCGCGAAGAGATCGATACGAAGCTTCAGCAATTGGGTACCTTCAATATCACCCTTTTCGGGCGGACCATGTCGGGCAAGTCCACGCTGATGGAGATTCTGACCAAGGGCGACGGCGAGTCCATCGGCCAGGGGGCCCAGAGGACCACGCGGGATGTGCGGAGGTATGAGTGGCAGGGCCTAACCGTAACCGACGTGCCCGGCATCGCGGCGTTTGGGGGACAGATCGATGAGGAAACGGCATACAAGGCAGCTGACCAGGCCGACCTGGTGCTGTTCCTGACGACCGACGACGCCCCGCAGCCGGTTGAAGCCGAGCATCTGGCCAGCCTCCGGCAACGGGGCAAGCACGTGATGGGCATCCGCAACGTCAAGGAACATCTCGGTGATGAGGTCGCCATTCGACGGTTCATCCGCGATCACTGGCACAAACATTTTGACCTCAAACGCCTGGAACAACTCAGTCTTACGTTTGACGAAATGGCGGACCTGCACACACCAGGCAGGACACTGGAACTGGTCAATGTCCATCTCCTGGCAAAGTACCTCGCCGACCGTGCGGAAAATAGGGACAAGCCCTGGCGGGACGACCTCGACAGGGCTAGTCGCTTCTTCGACGTGGAAGACCGTATTCTTGACGAGGTCGCCACCAATGGCATCTTCCTGCGGATGCGCAGTTTCCTTGACTCTGCCGCTGCAACCGAATCGCGTACCTTCGAGGCTATGCTGAAGAGCGCAGAACTCTCCGCACAAATGGGCCGCCGCCTCTCCGACCGGACCCGGGAACTCCACGCCTGGCGCGAATCATTCATCCGAGGCGCCAACCAGGAGTTTGACCGGCTGATTCATGAGACTGCCGGCGGTCTGCGCCGCCAGGTACCTGCTTTCGCCGAAGATCACTGTGAGGACGGGCAGTTGTCCAGCAAGTGGAATTCGCGGGTTCAGGCAGCGAACATAGAAGGGAAGATGCGGGAAACACAGGAGAAGCTGGCCAAGGCGTGCATTGAATATTTTGAAACTCTGGTCGAGGACATACGGGAGGAAATCAGGCTGATAGACCTGCAATTCCAGACCATTTCTCTCGAAACTGGTAGGCTTCGGGACTTCCGCCGTATGTGGAACTGGGGCACAGCAGGGATATCCGGAACCGCGACTGTGGGTCTGGGAATAGCGGCCCTCACGAACTTCTGGAACCCTGTTGGGTGGGTAGCCGCAGCTTCGCTTGCGGGATTGGCCGTATTCAGTGCGGCCAGTTTTTTGGTAGGCCGACGTTTCAAGAGCCGTGACCAGCAGCGGCGCGAAGCCATTGCCAAGATAACTTCGGAGATCGGTCAGCAACTGAAAGACATGGAGGAACAAATCCGAGTCAATATGCAGCAGTGGCTGGATCAATTCACTGGGCTACATCTCAACGGTGCAACAGGGCATTTGAATAATCTGGCGCAACAATACGGGCAGACTGCTGCCTTCATGCGAGAAACTGCACGGAGTCAGCGAGACAGCCTGCTGGACATCAACCGGCAGACCATCGAGCTGGCTCTTGAACACCTCGGCCATCACGACGCAATTCCAAACGTCGCCAGGGTTGCCCGAATCCCGGGCCAGGGCATGGTCCTGACCACCACCAGCTTCCCGTTGCCCGATTCCACAGTGGATGCAATAGGGAACTTGTTCAACGAAGCCGTGGTTCAAATACCCGAGGGGTTAGATGCACGGCAAATTATCGAAGAATTGACTGACTGTCGCTGGGATGGGGCTGTTTATGTTGATGAAGCCTCAAAGACCGCCCGCATGGCGTTCGACCCAGACAACCGTGAAGCGCAGGTCGAAATCCGGCTGGCCAGCCAACTCACCGGATACCACATCACTAACGGCATGGGAGAATAGCGTTATGACCCAACTTCAAACTCACCTGTGGGCGCAGGAGACTGAGGTCGTCCTCAATCAGGCCCGTCGTGCCATCACCGAATCCCGCACCGAATCCGTTGTTCTCCTGGCTGAGAAGTTGCCTAAATTGGGCAACAACTCCAGCGCCCCCATCAGCCTGGCCTTCGCCGGCCAATACAGCGCCGGCAAATCCACCATCATCAGGGCACTTACCGGACGCGACGACATCGCCACCGGCGCCGGCATCACCACCGAGACAACCCAGCATTACGCCTGGCATGACGTGACGGTCATTGACACACCGGGGATACATACCTCCCTTCGTCCAGACCACGATCACACCGCTTATTCCGCCATCAGCAAATCCGACCTGCTGGTCTTCGTCATCACCAACGAACTGCTCGATAGCCATATTGCCGAGTACTACCGCAAACTGACCATCGACCGGGAAAAGGGGCACGAGGCCATTCTCGTTGTCAATAAAATGGGGCGCCACGCCGTTGGCAACACCCCCGAAAGCAGGTCCGTGATTACCGAAAACCTGCGGGAACCATTGCAGCCATTCACTCCGGAAGACCTCCGCATCACCTTTACTGACGCCGCCAGCACGCTGGAAGCCGTGGAGGAAACCGACCCGGAGTTCCGGGCAATGCTGTTGCGACAGGGCAACCTCGATGAGTTGGTCGACAATCTCAACGCCCTGGTAGCTGAAAAGGGGCTGAACGCCCGCCACACCACCGCCCTCTACGCCATAGACGAGGTTTTGCAAACCGCAATCCAAATGGAACCCACCGATGACCCTGAAGCCGACGCCCTGGCACTGATCTACAACCAGAATATTCGCGCCATCAACGAAACGAGGCAGCAGCTCCACTTGGCAGTCAGCACTGTCATCGCGCAGGGTACGGACCAGATACGAACCGTCGGCGCAGACCTCGCCGAGCAATTCTACCCGGACGTCAAGCGGGACCAGATGGAACGCGCTGAACTGGAAGCGCAAAGCCGGGTTGAGGAGGTCGCCAGGGAAATTGTGGCCAAGACCGAACAACTGGCTGCTGAAATGCTGCCCACCCTGAGGCAGCGATTGGAGGACTTGCAGGCCACTAACTTGCACAGGGATACTTTCGACGCTATCAACGCCCGAATGGAGGGGCGTGATTTGGAACCGGCTATTCGCGGAGCAGCCTCAGGCGTGGCCAAACTGGGGGAACTGGCTCGCGGGTTGGCCTTCAATTCCGGGGCCGTGGCGCGGGGAGCGTCAGGACTTGCTCAATATTCGGGTAGCTCCGCCCATGGCGCGATACTCAATGTGGGCCACTTCCTGGGCCATTCATTCCGACCTTGGGAGGCCGTCAAGATGGCGAGCTTCATCGGACGCGCCGCTCCGTTCCTTACCATAGCCGGGGCCGTTCTTTCCGTCGGCGCCCAAGCGTATGCCGACCACCAGGAAGACAAACACAGCCGGGAAATGCAGAGAATACGGCAGGATATTCGCGCACAATTCGTGACCGTTAGCACTGAAATCACGGACGAGTTTACCATCCAGTGGAAAACGATTATGAGGGAACTGTTGGACGACCCGCTGGAACAGATTATCCAACAACGCGACGAACTCAACCGGTTGCGTGAGGAGCAGAACGCGCACTTGGCGCATCTGAACGCCGCCAGCACCGCCGCCAACAAGCTGATTCATCGAATCCACTCCGAGCCAGCGCGTGAAACTGACGAATAGACGATACTCTCCCCCAGAGAGATGAGTCCGTCATGCTGGGAAGGGAATCGGCTACGTGTGAGCCAGAGAGCCTCCAGTCGGGCTTCATGGTAGCAGCACTTGGGAACCTGGGACCAGCAACTGCACGACACCATCACCACCCGGGCGGCCAGGGCAGGCCTCAGCCGCCCGGGTTTCCTACATCTTCTCAGGAGCAAGTCCGACACCATCATGACCTGGACGCCTCACCAGCCAAAGCCCTGGTGGAAGTTCTGGCTCAAGGATAACGAGGAACACCAACCGGTGCTCTCCGCCGTTGTGGAGGCAGAATCTCGCCTCCAGTTGCCCGGGTGAACCGGCTGACCTCGCAGGCGATCGACAACCTCGGGTCGATTCCGGCAAGGGGCAGAATCGTACGCTAAAGTTGCTATTGGTGTTTTGGCCACCGGAATTCGTCGGTGACCTGAATCTGGGCCCACCCAAGGGATAAAATGTGGGCCAGGAGCCCGGGCTCACCGGTGAGCCCGACGGGTTTCCGCTGTCTGCACCTTCGCCGAGTTCGAAGCTGATCTCACCCTTATGCACACCTTCGAGGGCATGGCCATCGCCAGCGCCAGGGGAAAATGCAAGGCACGCAGCCAAAACTCACGGACAGACAACAGCGGGAACTCTGCCGCATGTCTGCAAGTAGTACAATACCACCGCATCACCTGTTCACGCAGGTGGCGCCGCGGCCCGGGATGTTTGCAGCATTGCCGGGCCGACCTGTTACCTGCATGATACCGCGATTGGCAGCGCGGCTTCACAAGAGCACTTCAAGCTGATCCGTTCACTTTGGGACCTGACCCTTAAAGGACGAGGCTGCCATCAACCACCGCCAAGCACGAGTTCGTTCCAGTCCGGGATTCTGCCATCCCGCAACACCTGGATGATAGAACGCTGACAGAGATGTTGGGCCAATTCCAGCCGCTCTCTTGTAACCTTACCCGCACTTCCGGTGTGTACGGCGCCAGACGCATGGTCATATACATCCATGAACTCCCGCCGCAACGACATCCGCTCTTCCAGGTCCGCCCCCAAATGCCAAGCTCCACGGACGCCCAACCGGAACCGGAACTCACCTCCGCTTCTAATATCGGAAAGGTAGAGAGACTCCAGAGCGATCCTCAGGTCAATGAACGCATCGGCGACATTTCGAGTGGACACCGATTGCGTCCACCTATCTATGGGAGTCCTCAGGCGTTCGGCGTCGTTGCCGTTGAGGTCATCCCACAAATGGTAGAGGGACAGGGCCTCCCGTACGCGCCCGCCATCAATCTCAACCGGACGAGGGCGGTCACTGTAAAGTGCCTGTCGGATGTATCCGCCGGAGGACGGTATGCCTCCTTGGACCGCGTACACCTCGCTTTCGTGAAACTTCGACCACCACCACGAAGACTGAACCGGACTGCCGGTGGCCAGCGACAACGCGCCAAGGAACCTGGGGATGTCGAACTCTGGGTAATCGGCGGATGCGTACCGGCGCTGGAACACGCGGAAAACGCCCTGCCCCCCGGTTTCTTCAAGAATTTGCAGCTCGTCGGCATTCGCGAACGTTGGGGAGACTATTTCATCAATTGCCAGAAGAGTCATGCCAAAGAAGGTCGTTGGGTCGGTTGACCCAATCAGTCTGTCAGGGAAATAGGGTGTCATCTCGGCACTGTCGTTTGGGACCGGAATCAACCTGATCCCGTCGCCAATCTCCAACGTCCGCTGCGCTTGGACCCCGCTGAGCAAGACGTAATACAGGAGGGGCACGCTCCCTCTGGGCTCATGTTCGTAAAATGAGCAAGCGGCGTGTCCGGAGCCGCGCAGAATGGCGACCTTCACCATATGCGCCAGGAGATCATCCACGTTGGGGCCCGGTATACTACCTCCTGCGACTATGGTCGCCGTTTGCAACGTATCCTCACGGATGTACCCGTGCAGGTGGCTCCGGATAATCCGGACCAGTTGCTCGCGCAGCATGGAGTCTTGGATCTCCGGTTCGAATGCTGTGAAGGTGCTGAGGCCCTCAACCATGGTGCGAGGCGGCCGTTGCCGGTCTGCCTCACACCATCGCCTGAAGCTCGCCACATCAACGAAATAGTCCCCGCGTAGGCTCCTCATAACCGTGCTGGATATTGCGCTCCCCAACAGAGCGGCTAACGTCTCAACTTCGGTGTCAGGCATACGTTCGTTCCTCCTGGGTTAGGTCCGTTGCAGCCTGGCGGACGAATAAGCCAGCGCAAAAGGACTCATCCGCCACGATCACCTGTGCTATCTTGCAGGCCCCGGAGTGGAACGAATCCCGCCAAGCCATCTTGTCGCATGGAGAGATCTCATCGGCACAGATTCCCAACAGTGCTGCCTTTGCTGCTCCTCGCGTCGCCTTGTTCATTCTTGTGGATTCTCCACCGATAGGGTTCCGCTGGCGGTCAGGAACCCCTAAGTTGCCGAGCCGCGCAGTTCAATCGCCTGTCTCGTCCGGCCAAGCTCCGCAGCCAGTAGTTCTTCGTCGGGCAGGGTGATCCGGTACTCCGCAGCCATCACATTGTTCGACAGCCCCTCAAGGGCATAGTGGGCTTTGCACAAAAACCGCTCGTTGCACGAAAAGTCAAAATAATAAGCCGTGAAGGCAGCTTTCCAGGGCAGGACCTTCACGGCTCAATAGGCGGGGATCGCTTCTGCTTTCCCCTAGAAATCCGGCCGGAAAGCCCTGTTTGGGGAGATGTATTTCACTAATGGGGTCGGCGTAAGCAAGGCCGGTATCAAGATTTGACCGAACCGCCCAATTAGGAAATCAAGGGCGGATGGGTTGACAGCTGTACCGGGATCGCCGCAGTTGCTGGAGCCGCCGCCGGTTCTGCTCGACATACCGAGTTTCCCCGCCACCAGGGTCAGGTTGGCTACCGTGGCCGCCAGGTACAGCTGGAATTTCGTCTTGGTCCGTCCGAAATAGCGGGACTGGCGGATGCCCAGGTGGACCAGTCGGGCCAACCGGTGTTCCACCACCACTCGACGAACTCGATACTCGTCGTACCCAGAGCTCTGTTGCAAGGCCCGGGCCTGCTGCAACAGGGCTTCTTGGGGATGGATCATCACCCATCGTCCCTTCCTGCCCTTGGGCGAGATGCACTGGGGCCGCAGTGCACAGGTCATACATTGGGACCCGTCGAACTGGAAGGCCCGCAAGCGGTGGACTCGACCCGCGGCATCCGTACGATTTCCCGCGGGCACGATGGCGTGGGTGACCTGCCCCGCCGGACAGGTGCAACTGCCCGCCGCCAGGTCGATGACAAAGTCATCCTTGGGAAAGCGCTGCCGGTCGGGGCGGCCTGGCACCCGGGCTACCAGCTTACGCCCCGCATCGGCGAAGGCCTGGCGGGTCTCGCCGTAGCCATAGGCGGCATCGCCCATGGCCTCCTGCACCGGCAGACCGGCGCTGGCCTCGCTCTCCTCCACAAGTTCCAGGGCCCCCAGATTGTCCGGAGCGTTGCCCGGCAATACGTCTACCGCGGTGATCAGTTGGGTGTCGGTGTCCACGACGATGGCCGCCTTGTGTCCGTCGAAGCGTCTCCTGCTGCTCTTGTGCCCGTGGCGCATCTCCGGGTCATGCACCGACACCATCCGGTCCTTGCTCACCCCACCCTTGAGGCTCACGCCGTCGCCGTCGGCATAGTCGTCGCTCTTGCGCTCAATGTCCTGGAGCAGCAACTGCGCCAGCATCTCTGCGCCAGCAACTATCCGCTGGCGCTCTATGCTGTCCTCCGGCAACTCCCCCCGGGCCTGCCGCGCCAGCTCCAGCAGCCGGTCCGCGTCGGCCACAATCCCAGCCAGCAGGGCCTGCCGCGCCCGTTTGTCCGACCAGTCGATGGCCGCCTCGCCCTTGATGCTGGAGGCCAGGTACCGGTCATATCCCCGGGCCTGGGCCCATTCCTTGATGCCAGACTGCTCCACGTCTGCCAGCGCCCGCATCAATTTGACCACCCCGTCGGCCAACAAATTATAGGTGTCCTTCACCGCGCCCCGGCCCAGGATATTGGTCGTGTCCAGCGCCACCCTCATGCTCCGCCTTTTCAGGTAGCCCGACTCCCGGGCCAGCCGCAAGCTGGACTCGAATACCTCCCGCACCTTGTCGTGCAGAATCAACTGGGCGCGGAACACCTGCAATGTGCTCTTGGCGAAGGGCCTGTCCTCTACCTCAATCCCCAGGGCCACCTTCCAACGGAGGTCGAAGTCAGCCCGGGCCTTGGCCTCGGCGTCGCTGACCTTGTCGTGTACTTGTAACAGCAGGGCCGTGGCCAGCAGGCTGGGCGGCACGCTGTCCCGCCCGTTGTCGGCACAGTAGAACTCGGCGAAGTCGGCGTCCCGGAACAGTCGGCCCCGCAACGAGGCCAGCAGACCATAGAAGGTGTCCCGCCCCACGTGGTCCAGGTACAATCGGTCCGCCTCCCACAACCCCCTCTGGTCCGACCGCTCTCCCAGCATCGTCTCGCTCCGCTAACTCAGTTCGCCCGGAGTATAACCCACTGCCCAGTCAACCGGGGTTTTCGGCCAGATTTCTAGGAGTGGATGACAGCTTTGGTACTGTTACCTATACGAGGGAACGTATAAGTACAACCTCTACACACCCACTGCCTCTATGGTAGGTGTAAAGCTAAACACAATGCAATCCTGAAGCCTTTTAGCAACTAATACACAGGAGGAACCCAAGATGTCATTGCATCCCCAGGCTTAACGGTTTGAATAATACCTATCACAAGAAAGTCTCCGCTTGCATAAAAAAGCCTGCCGAAATCACTATTCTTGTGCAAAGCCGGCATAGTGGGCGAGGGCCTCATCCTTTTCGGAGCAGAGAATCAGTCCGACGGGCGGGTTCTCTCCCTCTTGGACCCAGTGGTCCCGTGCATAGTTCAGGTAGAAGTGCATCTGCCCGGCGTCGGCGTGGGTGAAAGCCCCGATCTTCAGGTCGATGACCACGAGGCATCTCAGGCGGCGGTGAAAGAACAGCAGGTCCACCCGGTACCACTGGCTGCCGACGCGCAACCGCCTCTGCCTCCCGACGAAGCAGAAGTCGTCTCCCAACTCCAGGAGGAAGGTCTCCAGGTGCTGGATAAGCGCTTCTTCGAGGTCGCTCTCGGAATACTCGTCCTTCAGGTCGAGGAATTCGAGGACGAAGGGGTCTTTGATCGCTTCCTCGGGACGAACGACGTCTTCGGGTTGTTGCCTTTGCCCGCTCCTCAGCATGGCGGCTTTGTTCCTCGAGAGCGCGGTGCGCTCATAGAACTGGGAGTTGATCTGCCGGTTGAGCTGGCGGACCGACCATCCTCCTCGCAGAGCCTCGGCTTCATAGAAATCGCGGGCGTGGGCATTCGTGACCGACAGCAGCCGGACGTAGGCGGACCAGGGCAGCGGAAAGGCCATTGGAAGGTCTGCCAGGGGCGCATCGATGGAAGCGGCGTCGAATTCGCCAGACGGCGTCTGGCGAATGGGCAGCTGAGGGGGGCGATCCAATTTGCCAGACAGTGTCTGGCAAATCTTGTCGGGAGAGTAGGAGAGGTAGAACAGGCGCATGTGCTGGATGTTCTGGCGAGAAAAGCCGCGTCCAAATCTCTTGGTCAGGTCCGCCGCCAACCGCTCCATTAACGCAGCGCCGTACTCGGCCCGTTCCTCCCCCGATTGCTCGAACTCAACAATGCAATGGCCTACCAGCCAGGACGCGGCGGTCATGGCCGCGTTCACCGAGCGGACTGCCGATTCCCTGGCGGAGTCGATGATCCTCGACACGTCTCCGAAAACGGCTTGATAAGGAACCTCATGCTTGGCTGCTTGGACTGTCTCCTCTGCGCCCGGTTCCCCGGGTTTTTCCGGCATAACGCCCTCCTCTTGATAAGTAAAAAATACGCCCATCGCAGCACCGTGGTCAATGCGAGCCTCTCGGAGGCTGCCAGACTTCGACGCCTATTACGGCGGCTTCCGTTCGGGGGGCAAGCGGCGCTCGTATCACGCCTCCCCCTCGGTGGGGTCATCAGCGGGCTGGGCGTCAGCGGACGAATCCCACTCCGTCTCGTCCTGCCCAAACGATCCACGGAACTGGCCTCTGCCGGTCTCACGGTCCAGGACCAGTGCCGGATACAGGAGACTCTGGAGAGTTCCACATCGGCCAACACCCGCCGTGCCTACAACCAGGCCTGGCGGCGCTGGCAGGGGAGGGCAAGTCGGTGGCCACCTTCCGGCTCACCAATTCCGCCTTGGCGGCGGTCCACCGGTAGACCGGTTACCAGGACCCCACCGATAACGAAGCGGTGAGAAAGGTCATGGCCGGCATTGCCCGGGTCAACGGACGTCCCCAGCGCCAGGATAAGCCGTTAACCGAGACAGCGCTCGCAGAGGCCAAGGCTACCGCGCCATGCAACCCGGAGACACCAGGGCAGGGCCGTCAGGGCGACAACGCCTGGGCAGCCCGATGTCGGGGACAGATGGACGTCGCCCTGTCTCCGTACTCAGGGGCGGCTTGATCCGCCTGTCGGAAGCCACGGAGCTCCGCTGGGGCGACGTGGAGCTGCAGGAGGACGGCAAGGGCAAACGACGGACCGGGGCGCGGTGGTCGTGTATTAACGAAAGCGCAAGGATCAGGGATTCGTAGCAACAATGGAATTACCCAGAGGAAGATTTTCCGAAATGATTCTTTAAACCAGTCCTCCTGGGGATACGGCTGACGAGGCCAGCGCCTTCTTCGCCGTGGCAGGCGAGCAGCCCAGCACCCGGGCAATCTGCCTCAACCCCGCTCCGTCCTCCGCCATACGCCGACACTGCTCCAGTTTTTCACCGCCCAGAGCCGGTGGCCGGCCCACCCGTTTCCCCTCCGCCCGGGCCCGCTCCAGCCCCAACTTGATCCGCTCGCTGGCCGAGTCCACCTGGTAGGCTCCCTGGGCCAGCATGGACCGCCGGAAAAACTTGGCCGCGGCGCTCCCCTCTCTCGTGTCTATGTTCTCCCTGATGGCTACGATGCCGATGTCCTGGCGGGTCAGGTCCGCCTGGATCCTCACCCCCTCCTGGAAGTTCCGGCTGAACCGGTCCAGGAAGGCCACCACTACCGTGTCTCCAGGCTGCACAACCGCCATCAATGCCTGCCAGCCAGGGCGCTGCAGGGAGCGGCCGCTGGCCACGTCGGTGAAGACTAGGTGGTCGCGGATGCCGTTCTCGGCCAGGATGCGCAGCTGGGTGTCCAGGTTCTTCGAGTCGTCGTCTGCCTTGCTGACCCGGGCGTAACCGTAGATCACAGGGAGTGTGCTCATGAAGGTCTCCAACATTGTTGAAGTGGAAGAATGACACCTGCGCGGGTGTTCAGAAAACGGGCGTTTTTGAACACCCTCTTCTTGACCTACCCGTCAGCTTTGCGCAGGTGTTCAATAAACCTGTTCAACAATAACTAGCGTTCAACAATACCGTCAAGGGTTTGTTGGACAGGCCCGAATGCTTAAGGAACTCTGTCACGGAATGCCATGAAACGTGAAAGGACTTGCTAATTCACAGGCCAGAGGTCATAGAAAGGGAAAATCCCCGACCTGTGCCAGGATGCCCTGCCGCCCAGAGGTCAGCATGGCAGGCTTTTTCCGGCACCGTGCAGAAGTGTCGTCGTTGTCGGTGCTGGTGCTGAAAGACGGCCTGTTGCGCCATTCCGAAGCCACCTGATTGGTTAAGGGCGACATCGAATTCAGAGACGACGGGACACAGCCTTGATTAGGCACATCGTCCAACTTAGCCCCCCGTGGCCGAGGAAACAATCCACCACATCCCTAACAGGCTGGAGAACCAGCTAAAATATAACCACCCTGATGGATCAGGAAAGCACGGGAGAGATTGAATGACGATGTTATCCACAAATGTAAACGATCAGATTCGCCGCGAGTACTGGGCAAAATACTGCCAAGCCACTGGCGAAATACATCGACTTGAGCATCACCTAGCCGACGTCGGCGCCGTCATGGAGACGTTGCTTGAGATCCCAAGCATCAAGCAGGCTGCAGCGACGGCTGGATATCTGGCCGAACTCGATCCCGTAATCGCGGCCCGCATGTGCGTTTTCGCTGCCCTACATGACATCGGAAAAACGAACTTGCGCTTTCAAGCCAAGGCAAATCCGTCGCGGGGTGACGGACCCACCGCCAGCCATACTAAGGACATCATGCAGCTGCTTAATGGGCAGGACATTGACAACCAAGAACGCCTCATGGAAGCCGTACCTTGGCTAACTGACGCCATGGCACATTGGGACCGGAACGAAGGAGGAACCGTGTGTGGCCTGATTATCGCCATGTTGTCCCACCACGGCCAGCCCGAGCAACTCCATAACGGGCATCAGCCTCGTTCCAGCCATTGGGTAGATCAGCTTGCCGATTTCAGACAGCAACCATTCGACAAGATCCATGAGATAGCCTCACAAGTCAAACAATGGTTCCCCAAGGCTTTCAGCCAATCGGGGAATAGATTGCCAGCAAACCCTGAGTTCCAGCACTATTTCCTGGGCCTGTTGATGCTGGCCGACTGGGTCGGGTCGGACATCCGATGGTTCCCATTCCAAACGGAACCCGACCCGGGGTACATCGAAACGGCCCGGCGGCGCGCCAGGAAAGCGGTGGCAGACATTGGGATGGACACCCGGGGACAGCCGGTTCCTGATTTTCCTGCTACCCTGGCAATGATCTCGGGCAAACCCCATGCTCAACCCAACGCCACGCAATCAGCGATTATCGAGGTGGACCCAAGGGCACAGCTCGTCGTTCTCGAATCGGAGACCGGATCTGGTAAGACGGAAGCGGCCCTGCTGCATTTCCAGCGATTGAAAAGAGAAGGCTGGGTGGACGGACTATACTTCGCGCTGCCGACCCGGGCGGCCGCAACCCAGATTCACCTCCGGGTCGTCAACGCAATCCGTCAGATCATGCCCGACGCAGGAATTGAGCCAGTGCTGGCAGTGCCTGGATATATCAGGGCCGGTGAACATGAGGGCACAACCCTGGAACGCTACCGTGTTCACTGGGAGGATGGTGCCGACGACGGCAACCGTTGGTCGGCCGAGGGCTCAAAGCGTTTCCTGACCGCCCAGGTCGCGGTGGGAACCATTGACCAGGCCATGCTGTCAGTGTTGCAGACCAAGCACGCTCACATGCGCGCCGCCAGCCTGGCCCGCAATCTCCTGGTTATTGACGAGGTGCACGCCTCCGACACCTACATGAGAGGCATCACCCAGGCGCTGGTCCAGAGACATAGGCTTTTGGGCGGACACACCCTGATGATGTCGGCCACCCTAGGGGCAGTGGCGCGTTCCACCTATCTGGGACATAACATTCCTGACTTCGAAACCTCAAAGGCTACGCCGTATCCATGCATCACGACCGGCGCCGGCACCCTCCATGTTGAACATGGGGGGCGCCAAAAGCACGTCAACGTACAGACCATGCCCGTGGGGGAAAAGCCTAGAGACGTGGCAAAAGCTGCCCATGCTGCCCAGCAGGCAGGAGCAAGGGTTCTGGTAATCCGTAACACCGTCAGATTGGCCATTGAGACCGTCGCAGCACTGGAAGAACAGGCAACTACTCCTTCCGACGCAGTGCTGACTGTTAACGGGAAACCAGTCCCCCATCACAGCCGTTTCGCGCCCGAGGACCGGAAACTTATGGACCTAGCCGCTGAGGAGGCTCTGGCTGCAGGCAAAGCCCGGCGCGGCATCATCGTAGTGGGCACACAGACCCTGGAGCAATCCCTGGACATAGACGCCGATTACCTGATCACCGATCTCTGCCCCATGGACGTGCTGCTGCAACGCATTGGGCGTCTTCATCGCAGACAGGGAATGCACAGACCAGAAGGATTCCAGGAGGCTATGTGCATGGTGCTATTGCCCGAGGAAGAGATCGTCGAAATAATTAGCAAAGGCTCCACCACTGGGCTGGGACCTAGAGGGCGGGTCTACCAAGACTTAAGAGTGATTGAAGCCACCAAGAGGCAAATCACCAGTGGCCAAGTATGGGCAATACCATTAATGAACCGGGAACTCGTCGAAAAATCAACCCACCCAGAGAGGCTGAACTCCATAGTGCGCGAATCACCTCAAACCTGGACGGTACATCATAACCAGATGGAGGGCTCGGCCTACGCGGATGCCATAACCGCTGACAACATTCTGGTGGACTGGCAGGCGCCGTTCTATGACCCCGCCACCGGCTCAAACGACGAGGTCATATTCAAGGCGAACAACGTGATGACCAGGCTGGCAGAGCCCAGCATTGACATCGACTTCCCACCCGGAACCATCGGGCCTTTCGGAAACGAAATCAGCAAGATCAGCATTCCCTACTGGATGATAGGCGAAGGCGCTGCTGACGTACAGGACGCAGTCGCGGAGCTGATAGATTCTGGGCCAGAGAGCTTCTCGTTCCAAGTTCCCACAGGGCAGCGATTCCATTACGCGCGGCAGGGGCTTCAGCGATATTGACAGTGATAGAAATAACAGTTTATGATGTCTCCAGAGTTGATATAAAGGCGTTGCCGCCAGTGACGTCTTTAGCTCAACTCCCCCGCGAAAGTGGGGATGACCCGTCTGGAGTCATGATAAAGAGCTTGCCCCGTAGTTGCGGGGATCTGTACCTTCAAAGGGAAAACAATATGAGCACAAGGGTACCCAAAGTCTTGACGCCGGATCAAGCCCCAATAGGTGAATCAGACGCAGCAGAGGCCAAACGCTTCTGCTTACTTTACCACGAAATCATCAGCATCAATTACCAGGGTGAAACACGTTTGATGTCGCTCCCAGAGGCATACGCCGCGTTGGCTGAGAACCAGGTTGACGATTTCCCGGGACTCCGGCCCCACCAGAAGCACTTCTGGCACGCCACTCTCTGCCAGATAGGCGCTATTGCCATGGTCAACGAGGGAATCGACGACCCTCCGGTGGAACCAGAGGTCTGGCTGCAAATAATACGCAACCTCACAGTGGGAGAATTTCCGGACGACGAGCCCTGGCACCTCTCCGTTGAAGACTACACCAAGCCGGCTTTCCTGCAACCCGCTGTGAGTTCCGCTGAGAAAAGGGCCGACTACAAGGGTGAAATATTTACTCCGGACGAAATGGACCTCCCGGTGGGGTCAAAACACCATGATATTCGGAACAACAATATGCGGAACGCTACGGCGGAACAGTGGTTATTTGCGCTGGTCGCAAAGCAGACCGGCGGTGGTTACGACGGGAATCGGCTCTTCGGCTCCTCTCGCATGAACAGCGGGTCTGGCAACCGCCACGGATTCAGCCTTACCCCTTCCACCCGATGGGGCGCCCACGTAAGCAGGGACCTGCAGGTGCTGGTGAACCAGCACCGTGGGAAGGACGTGAACCACCTCCTGCTTTGGACCAGGCCCTGGGACGGCGGAAGGGACGAGTCCCTCCCTCTACAGCAGCTGGCTCCTCTGCCCCTTTACGTTGAGGTGTCACGACGGATCCGGCTGGAAGCCGATAGCAAAGGGAGCCTCAAGGGCCGTTATGCAACGAGCCGGGCGCCACGTATCCACGCCAAGGAAGCCAACGGGATGACACATGACCCCTGGACAATTACCGAAACGGAAAAATCAGTAACTGTCAGCAATGCGGGTTTCGACTACCGGCAAACTTCGCGCTACCTGGATCCCACGCGGTTCACCCTGCCGTCCCTGGCTAGGCACGTGCCAACGGTAGACGGTGACAACCAAATGCACCTGGTGGCAAGAGCCATTGTGAGGGGCCAGGGCAAGACAGAGGGTTACCACGAGCGCACCATACCCCTAGGGCGCGGGGCTGCGAGAATGTTCGGCTCAATTTCGGAACAGGCCAGACTTCACAGAGCGGCACAGGAGAGATTGAACATCATCGCCGAAGTGCAGAGTATTCTGAGCCACGCAGTAAAAACGTACCTCCAGGATGGAGTAAGCGACGGCAAGACTAAGGCGGAACACCAGAAGCTCATCGCCGGCGCCCGCCGTCGAGTGGATCAAGCCATGGACCCCGGGTTCTGGACAGACTTGCAGGAAGAACTGGAAAGCGCGGACCCGCAACGAACCAAGGCCGAGTGGTGTCACCAAATATTGGTAAAACAGGCCAGGGACATATTGAATGATGTGGTCCGATCCGGACTGTGCCACGGCAAGGAGCAATACCGCGCGACTGCCGAAGCGAATGATCTGTTTGGACGCAGGGTAAGCAACAGTTCCAAACTGCCAGAAATACCGGAGGGTTAAATATGACGGCCACCTATCAGCAGGATGCCGAGTTGCATCCTGGAGACCCACGACACGCTGCCAGGATTGCCGACAGGTTGACAAGGAGGGACGTAACTCCCGGAGACATGGCGGCACTCAGAAGACTCAACGAAAAAAGGCCGACCACGGCCATTTTCTGGAAAGTCTGCAATGAACTGGGCATTGAATCGGCCCCGTGGGATTTGCTCGAGTCCTGGGCTGCAGTCTTCCGCATGATTGCCATAGGCACAAAGGTGGGTGAAACCCAAACCACCGGTCCCCATGATGGCAACGTACCGCTTGGCCGGGCTCTAGCGCTGAGCGGCTACAGCCAGAATCGGATGAAGACCTTGTTGGACGCCGATCCGGCAGTGCTGCCGGCCATTGTGGAACGAATGGCCAGCTACCTGAATGCCAAGAACCAGAAGTTCAACTGGAACGACGGCGCTCGCATCATGCTGACCGGGCGCCGAACTTTCGAACAAAGAGACCTCGACAGAACACGCCTAGCGCGGGATTTTTACCGGCAGTTGCGCCAACAGGAAAGACAATAACCCGGCAGCATAAAGGAGCGAATATGTTTACCCCGAGATTTATCCAGATCCACGCGTTGCAGAACTACACTGGTACGCTTCTCAATCGAGACGACACTGGACTGGCCAAGACCATGCCATACGGCGGCGTGCCGCGCACTCGCATCTCCTCCCAATGCCTGAAGCGTCACTGGAGGAAGTCCGAAGGTGAATACGCCCTTACCGGCATAGCCCCAGACCCGGTACGTACCAAGGAACTGGCCGACTTGGCCATCCTGAAACGCGTCCGGGAACTTACTCCGGGCCTGAACGAAGACCTGGCAATGCGCGCATTGCAAGCGCTCAACACCGGCCTCTACGGGGACAAGGGTAATGACTCCAACAGCCGACAACCCCTGCTATTCGGCCAGAATGAAATTGATTACCTGAGCATCAAGACCTCCGATATCCTTAGGGATAACAGTGAACCTGAGCAAGTAGCTGCCGCAGTGAACAAACTGTTGGAAAAGAAGTCCGAAGGTGACAACTTTCAGGCTTTCCGGCTGAGCCAATCCATGCCGGCCGGCATCATCGGAGCTATGTTCGGGCGCATGATGACCAGCGACCCCAACGCCAACATTGACGCAGCGGTGCATGTGGCGCACGCTTTCACCACTCACGGTGAGGAAAAAGAGATCGACTACTTCACGGCAATGGAGGAACTCTCCCCAGACCCCGGTGCTGGACACATCGGAGACACGGAGATCAACTCTGGCATCTACTATGTCTACGTGTGCGTGGACGTAAGAGGCCTCACGGCCAACACCATCGGTTGTCCTCCCGAAAAGTGGCTGGATAACAACCGGGACATTGCAGCAGAAGCCGTCTCAAAGCTGGTCGGGCTGGTGGCCACAGTATCTCCAGGAGCCAAGAAAGGTTCGACAGCGCCCTACGGGTACGCCAAGGCCCTGCTGGTGGAAGCTGGCGAAAGACAGCCCCGAAGCCTCTCAGGCGCCTACCGGCAACCATCCAGACCGGATTTCCAGGATGCCGTCGAGCACCTCAATCTGGAAGTCGAATCCCACGACCAAGTGTACGGCTCCCATGAGGCCCGCAAGATGTTCGTCAACCTGGGTCCCGAGCCTGACTGTACGCTGAAGGACATCACGGAATGGGTCAGCCAGGTGGTCCTCTATGGAGACGCCCAATGACCAACTCTTACTTGATACTCATATTGCAGGCACCCCTGGTCGCCTACGGCAACGAAGCAGTTGACCGAAAACGGCCGACCGATTTAATGCCGGGCAGATCCATGCTGACCGGATTGCTCGGGAACGCCATCGGGTACAGCCGGCGGGATGCTGCCGAATTGGACAGCCTGCAAAAACGGTTAAGATACGCCGCCCGAACGGAACAATTCGGGCATCTCCGAAACCTCAGGGACTTCCATACGGCGCAACTAAGCGCGGACGATGTGGCTTGGACCACATACGGGGTCCCCGAAGGCCGCTCCGGCAGTCCGGACACCTACAGGAGCCCAGAAATACGCGAGGTCGATTACCTGACAGAATCGCGAACCGTCGTCGCCATTACATTGGACGACACGGCAGAAGGCCCCACCTTGGGCGAAATAGCCGCGGCCGTACAAAAGCCAGCCCGTCCGCTATTCATCGGCAGGAAGTGTTGCCTGCCGGAACGTCCCATTTTTGAGGCAGTGCTGGATGCTGCCGACGAAACGGAGGCGTTATATTTGGTACCAAATGCGCCTGAAATAATGGAAGCTCAGGCCCAATGGGATGGACCGCATCACCACAACAGTATCAGGAAGGACAGAGAGGTTTGGGTCAGCGACCTGAAGGACTGGCACAACGGAGTCCACGTCGGTCGCCGGATGGTCAACCGAGGGCAGCAACGATTCAAAGAGACGCTGGCTGACATACCAGGAGTTTAGAAATGTCAAAGCTATACCTCATGAAAGCCGATCTCGATATGGTGAATCTGGCCAAGTACGCTGCGGAGCAACACCATAGCGACCCGGACCGCACCGCCCACTGTCTCGTCACTGAGTCATTCGGAAGAGCTCAGATGCCAAAGCCCTTTGTCATAAAGACACGGGTAACTGATGGAGCGCTAAAGGGCACGATCTTAGCATATACCCCACTGAGCACTGAGGAATTGAGAGCCATTGCGCATCACAACCAAAGATTGGCTCACTCAGCCGTGTTGGATCCCTCCACCATCAACACCGTTGGAGTACCGGACCAGTGGGTTGAAGGACAATCCATACATTTCGAGGTTAGAGTACGACCGACCAAGCGCACCTCCAGTCGCGAACCCCAAAACCCCAACACAGAACAAGACATCTACCTGGGCTCAACGGAAAACTCCAGCAGGGCAGAGACATACTGTCAGTGGCTATCGCAACTTATGCAAAGGCAGGGGGGATTGCAGCCGATACCAGAGACAATGGCAATGATTCATTTCGCCAGGAGACGCGTCCGGCGACAAAACACGTCGAAATGGACCGCTGGGCCGGACGCAACCATTTCCGGAGTGGGTACCGTCATCAACCCGGACCGGATGAAGTTAGCACTAGCCGAAGGACTTGGCCGACATAAAGGGTATGGGTATGGAATGTTGCTGCTCCGGCCAAGTGCCCGCCCAGGGAACCTGTAGACGACTCTTCGAGTAAATAAAACTGACCGCACCTGGGAACTCCAGAGGTCGCGACGAGGCATTTGAATGCTACGAGGGAGACTGGGGCTTGAAACAGCACGAATCCCCCATTCCGACCGGCATGGGCTATTGTGGCTCTCGCGGGGCGCTCTGACAGTCCGGGACGGCACATTACGCTTCGAACGCCATGTTGGCATGGACTCTGACAGCCCCTTGGAAGCAGGCGAGTACGGCATACCGTTTCAGAGTCTGTCGATGATATTGCTGGGCCCAGGCTCAACTGTAAGTCACGATGCACTCCGACTCATGGCGCGACACGGCACCGGATTGGTGGCCGTCGGCGAGGACGGGGTGAGATGCTACACAGCACCTCCCCTAATGCCAGACACCTCCGACATCGCCCGCCAACAGATGCGAGCCTGGGGAGACCCTGAGGGTGGTCGCATCACCATTGCACGCAAGATGTACGCCCTCCGATTGGGTGAGGTGCCGCCACAAACCGACATCAACGCGTTGCGCGGCATGGAGGGCGCCAGAATGCGGCGAACCTACCGAAACTTGGCGCAGCAGTATGGCATCGATTGGAAAGGAAGGAGGTACGACAGGGCCGACCCGACATGGGCAGATATTCCCAACCAGGCGGTTAACCATGCCTCGGTAGCTGTCACGTCCGCAGCAGTGATAGCGGTAACCGCTGTTGGCGCAATTCCACAGCTGGGATTTATCCATGAACACAGTGGCGACGCATTTGCGTTAGATATCGCGGATCTTTTTCGCGACACAGTGCTCTTGCCTGCTGCCTTCAAGTCGGCCAAAGAAGTGATCGATAACCCAAGGCTTGAAATCGAACGCCACACCAGGAAAACCACAGGAGAAATGCTACGAACGGAGCGGGTCATCTCCAAGATGATTGATCGAATCAAGACTTTGTTCCAAGACGTTCCTCCTTTGGAACCATTGTCAACAACCTCATGGGACATGGATGACCCTGACAATGGAGAACGAGTCCGAGAATGACGGTAGTAGTTACCATTAATGTGGAGGGACGCTACCGCGGGTTTCTTGCATCGGCAATGCTGGAGATTGCGCCGGGGGTATACACGTCGCCTGCAATGACTGCGGGAATCCGCGATCGCATCTGGGATGTACTGACTGGCTGGCACAACCAATTGGGCAACGGCACGATTGTCATGACTTGGCGAGACCCCACCGCAGTGGGAGAGCAGCACGTACGTACGTTGGGAGAACCGCCAAAACAGATCGTGGACGCCGACGGCGTGCATTTGGTCAAGTACCGGTAAGAAATTCATTCTCGATTTGGCCCTTTACCAGCATATCTCGATAAATATTATCAACCATTAAGGGGTTGCCCCGTAGGTGCGGGGATGTCCCCGGGCAAGGCAATCGTTGTAAACAGGAGTCGGCGGTTGCCCCGTAGGTGCGGGGATGTCCCCATCAATGAAAACTTGGGTTTCGTTTAGACAAAGGTTGCCCCGTAGGTGCGGGGATGTCCCTCCGACAATGGCGATATGCGCCGGTTTGCGGAAGGTTGCCCCGTAGGTGCGGGGATGTCCCCAATATCCGGCACTCCGGTCGCAACCGGAGTACGGTTGCCCCGTAGGTGCGGGGATGTCCCTCCTACCTCTGCTTTCGGAAAATCTCGGCTCCTGGTTGCCCCGTAGGTGCGGGGATGTCCCGGTAAAGCGGATAGGATGGAGTATCAGATATGGGGTTGCCCCGTAGGTGCGGGGATGTCCCTCCGAGCAGGCCGGAGTGATCGATGTGGTCCTTGGTTGCCCCGTAGGTGCGGGGATGTCCCGAAAGCCCGGGGACAGCACGGATGGAAGGTCAAGGTTGCCCCGTAGGTGCGGGGATGTCCCCCAGAAGTCCGCAACCCTGGCCGCCGAGTTTGCGGTTGCCCCGTAGGTGCGGGGATGTCCCTTTGGTCGGTAGTGTTAGGAATAGGGTAAACAGGGTTGCCCCGTAGGTGCGGGGATGTCCCTGGTCAAGAGCAGCACAGGGACTTTGAGCAGCGGGTTGCCCCGTAGGTGCGGGGATGTCCCTGCCGCTGCCCAGGCTGCGACCAGGGAGGAAACACAGGCCCAGGTTGCCCCGTAGGTGCGGGGATGTCCCTTTGCCAAGAGCCTGGACACCGACCCCGAGACTGGTTGCCCCGTAGGTGCGGGGATGTCCCTTCACGCCTTGGACGTGCGTATAGCTCGATTAGGGTTGCCCCGTAGGTGCGGGGATGTCCCGTAGGTATTACGGGCCGCGACGCAAGCCGCAAGGGTTGCCCCGTAGGTGCGGGGATGTCCCGCTGCCCAGCAGTTTGCCACGCTGACCGATGAGGGTTGCCCCGTAGGTGCGGGGATGTCCCCTGCCTGGACAAAGGCGTCCAGTGGTGGGAACTGGTTGCCCCGTAGGTGCGGGGATGTCCCCTCAGTATGGCTTGTGTCCAGGATGAGCGACACGGTTGCCCCGTAGGTGCGGGGATGTCCCGGTAACTACCGAAATACGCAGGGGCAGGGAATCGGTTGCCCCGTAGGTGCGGGGATGTCCCGACGTCCGTGTGTAAGATCTGCGATTGGGAATTGGTTGCCCCGTAGGTGCGGGGATGTCCCGACTGACTACATTGCGAATACCATCGCCCTGGAGGTTGCCCCGTAGGTGCGGGGATGTCCCGATCACGGTGGTTACGGCCAGCATCGCCATCCAGGTTGCCCCGTAGGTGCGGGGATGTCCCGTAGTCATGGCCGGTCCACAGGTTAGCGCGCCGGGTTGCCCCGTAGGTGCGGGGATGTCCCTCTGGCGGCTCTCTGTCAGAAGTGCCACAATGGGGTTGCCCCGTAGGTGCGGGGATGTCCCGTAGACAAGATGTGGCCGCAGCCGGACGCCGATGGTTGCCCCGTAGGTGCGGGGATGTCCCTCTTCCGGCCCCTCAAGAGGCAAGCATAGTCCTGGTTGCCCCGTAGGTGCGGGGATGTCCCCCGCAGGTTCTGGATGCCGAAGAACATGAACAGGGTTGCCCCGTAGGTGCGGGGATGTCCCTCCTGGGCTGGCCCTTCGAAGACGAAATGGACCGGTTGCCCCGTAGGTGCGGGGATGTCCCTTTCATTGTCCTACCGTGTATGGGTAAGGCGTGGGTTGCCCCGTAGGTGCGGGGATGTCCCTCCGGGAGTGCAGCCGGCGGATCTCAACGCCTAGGTTGCCCCGTAGGTGCGGGGATGTCCCGTTGCACCGGCCGGACCGGTCATCATAACTGGAGGTTGCCCCGTAGGTGCGGGGATGTCCCGTCCGCCGCCGCCCGGATCGTATTCAATTGCGCGGTTGCCCCGTAGGTGCGGGGATGTCCCCGCTTGGGGAAGCGGTTGACGCTGCCCGGATGTGGTTGCCCCGTAGGTGCGGGGATGTCCCCGCGCGAAAGACACGTCGAACATATGGAAGGCGGGTTGCCCCGTAGGTGCGGGGATGTCCCTCACTCCCCCAGCGCACCACGACGCCGCTACCTGGTTGCCCCGTAGGTGCGGGGATGTCCCGGCGCACGACCGGAAGCGGCGCTGGGAGGGCGCGGTTGCCCCGTAGGTGCGGGGATGTCCCCCATGAGGAATGCCAAGAGGCAGACATGGCCCGGGTTGCCCCGTAGGTGCGGGGATGTCCCCAGGACCTGCCCGGGGTCACAGTCCGGCGGCGCGGTTGCCCCGTAGGTGCGGGGATGTCCCGCTCGCGGTTGAGGTTATCGAGGTTTCGGGCTGGGTTGCCCCGTAGGTGCGGGGATGTCCCGGTCAAGGGTATTCTGCGATGCCGGGCCTACAGGGTTGCCCCGTAGGTGCGGGGATGTCCCGCAGAATCGATCTGTGCGTCCTGCAACTCGACGGGTTGCCCCGTAGGTGCGGGGATGTCCCGGACGAGTAATGCCTTTTGAGATTAAGCACACTGGTTGCCCCGTAGGTGCGGGGATGTCCCCTATGTACTCGCCAACGAAGACCAGGCCGAGGAGGTTGCCCCGTAGGTGCGGGGATGTCCCTTTCTACGGGGTATCAGGGTCCGGTGGCCTGGGGGTTGCCCCGTAGGTGCGGGGATGTCCCCACGATCCACCAGGCCCCGCCCACGTGATACCGGGTTGCCCCGTAGGTGCGGGGATGTCCCCTACCGGCAGCAGGCGACACTTTGGGCAGCTCGGGTTGCCCCGTAGGTGCGGGGATGTCCCCGCGTACCGGTGGGCAGGCGAGTAAATCTTGACGGTTGCCCCGTAGGTGCGGGGATGTCCCGGATGGCCCGGAGCGTGAAGGCCCCCTGCTCGGGGTTGCCCCGTAGGTGCGGGGATGTCCCTGGAAAACCCAATGGCCGAAGTCCCGGACTATCGGTTGCCCCGTAGGTGCGGGGATGTCCCGGCGTCTCTACTGTCCGTTCCAGGGTAATAGCGGGTTGCCCCGTAGGTGCGGGGATGTCCCGGGTACTGGCCAAGCCTACGGCCAATGGGTGCGGGTTGCCCCGTAGGTGCGGGGATGTCCCCAGGCGATGAAGTCCGGCCGCTTGCACGGCACCGGTTGCCCCGTAGGTGCGGGGATGTCCCTCCGCCTTGACCAAAGGGCGGGCGCGGAAGCCGGGTTGCCCCGTAGGTGCGGGGATGTCCCCCCCCGAAGGTGTTGAGGAGGGCCATGCCGATGGGTTGCCCCGTAGGTGCGGGGATGTCCCGTCTCGTTTTGATGATGATTCAGTCTCTGAATCGGTTGCCCCGTAGGTGCGGGGATGTCCCTCAGGCGGCCGCCCCGGGCGCGGACCTCCACGTGGTTGCCCCGTAGGTGCGGGGATGTCCCCCCATTGCCTGTAGCTCTGGCCTAATTCGGTCGGGTTGCCCCGTAGGTGCGGGGATGTCCCCGGTGAGCGTCGCGCGGGTACTGGTGCGGGTGGGGTTGCCCCGTAGGTGCGGGGATGTCCCCCCCATGGGGTCGGTCGCCGTTAGCGTCAGGGTGGTTGCCCCGTAGGTGCGGGGATGTCCCTTCGTAGCTGGTAACGAATACCAGGTTGGAAACGGTTGCCCCGTAGGTGCGGGGATGTCCCGTAGTCCGCCTCCAAAGGCAGGACGTAGGAGACGGTTGCCCCGTAGGTGCGGGGATGTCCCGGCTTCCGGCGATTCATCGGCAGTTTCGCCTTCGGTTGCCCCGTAGGTGCGGGGATGTCCCCATGCCAAAGCCTACGACCCCGGCGCGGTCACCGGTTGCCCCGTAGGTGCGGGGATGTCCCCTGGACTTGGTACGTTTTGGAACTCGACCCGGAGGTTGCCCCGTAGGTGCGGGGATGTCCCTTTCAGCCTCGGCCAGCTGCACCGCCTCCCACTGGTTGCCCCGTAGGTGCGGGGATGTCCCGAAGACCAGGGAAAGGACGGCAATCAAGGTCACGGTTGCCCCGTAGGTGCGGGGATGTCCCCGTAGTACTTAACCGTGCCCTTGATCGCAAAGAGGTTGCCCCGTAGGTGCGGGGATGTCCCCTGCCCCGGCATACCCCATATTTTCCAGGACCTGGTTGCCCCGTAGGTGCGGGGATGTCCCCCCGCAGGATACCGGGGAGTATGCGGAATTTGTGGTTGCCCCGTAGGTGCGGGGATGTCCCGTTTACAGGCAAGGGTCAATGCCCTACAAGCGGGGTTGCCCCGTAGGTGCGGGGATGTCCCTATCGTGGGGGAGTTAACCAGAAAATCCCGTCAGGTTGCCCCGTAGGTGCGGGGATGTCCCCAGTTACCGAGGCTATCACCTATGAACGCAACCGGTTGCCCCGTAGGTGCGGGGATGTCCCGTCCTGGACCACGCCGCCGCCGGTGGCCTGGTCGGTTGCCCCGTAGGTGCGGGGATGTCCCGGCATGACCCTGGCGGAGCCGGAGCCGGTCAGCGGTTGCCCCGTAGGTGCGGGGATGTCCCCGGGATAAGCGCAAGGCCAGGGAGAGACGGTTTGGTTGCCCCGTAGGTGCGGGGATGTCCCCCATATAGCCCGGTTCGCCATAGGGCGGGCGATGGTTGCCCCGTAGGTGCGGGGATGTCCCCAGTTGGCTATTCCCCGCCCAAAGATCGCCGCCGGTTGCCCCGTAGGTGCGGGGATGTCCCCGCGGCGCATTTGTATGTATGCTGGCAAGGCGGGGTTGCCCCGTAGGTGCGGGGATGTCCCCCTTTACGGTTCCGGCGGGAGTTTGGGTTATCCGGTTGCCCCGTAGGTGCGGGGATGTCCCTTGGTATATGATCCCCGGAAAAATGCCTACGTTGGTTGCCCCGTAGGTGCGGGGATGTCCCCGGGCGTGTAAGGTGGGAATCCAGGTTTTCAACGGTTGCCCCGTAGGTGCGGGGATGTCCCTTGACATGATAGGGCGGATTCGCCCTAACGCCCGGTTGCCCCGTAGGTGCGGGGATGTCCCGTCTTGGCTATCCAAGTCTTCTTTCCGATCTTCGGTTGCCCCGTAGGTGCGGGGATGTCCCCCGGATACCTTTGGCGGAGTATGAAGCCATTCGGGTTGCCCCGTAGGTGCGGGGATGTCCCGGGGTCATATACCAAATGCCGGGGTTGTTGGTCGGTTGCCCCGTAGGTGCGGGGATGTCCCTTTCCCAACCCTGTTTCCTTTTGGGAGTAAGATGGTTGCCCCGTAGGTGCGGGGATGTCCCCCGCTTTCGGGGTTATCGGGGTTACGCGAATTGGGTTGCCCCGTAGGTGCGGGGATGTCCCCAAAAATAGTGAAGGGCGGCAACTTCTCCCGCCGGTTGCCCCGTAGGTGCGGGGATGTCCCGGGGTTCCGGTTATCTGACCGGGTTGGGCGGGAGGTTGCCCCGTAGGTGCGGGGATGTCCCTGAAAAGGAAACGGCGGGAGACGGTTGTTATTTGGTTGCCCCGTAGGTGCGGGGATGTCCCCTATGATTGGGAATGTTGGCTTTCCTTCTCCCCGGTTGCCCCGTAGGTGCGGGGATGTCCCCTACTAATGAATAGTTTATACGGGAAATTCGCGGGTTGCCCCGTAGGTGCGGGGATGTCCCGAGAGGCCCCGGCCCAATGCTCGCCAGCAAATCGGTTGCCCCGTAGGTGCGGGGATGTCCCCCAGGCATACCCGCAGACTACATAGTCCGCAACGGTTGCCCCGTAGGTGCGGGGATGTCCCGTCTTGCAAAGGGGTGGCGACCATGCCAATCGGGGTTGCCCCGTAGGTGCGGGGATGTCCCGACTCTCAAGGATTTGTAACCGGAGAGACTGCCGGTTGCCCCGTAGGTGCGGGGATGTCCCCTGGCCCAGGGCTACCGGGTAGGGAAAGCCGTAGGTTGCCCCGTAGGTGCGGGGATGTCCCCAACGATCTTGCATTGGCGGAACGGTTTAGCGGGGTTGCCCCGTAGGTGCGGGGATGTCCCTTCGTGATATTCGTTGCCGCTAACCGGGTCAAGGGTTGCCCCGTAGGTGCGGGGATGTCCCTTCGTGATATTCGTTGCCGCTAACCGGGTCAAGGGTTGCCCCGTAGGTGCGGGGATGTCCCCTGGCCCAGGGCTACCGGGTAGGGAAAGCCGTAGGTTGCCCCGTAGGTGCGGGGATGTCCCCAACGATCTTGCATTGGCGGAACGGTTTAGCGGGGTTGCCCCGTAGGTGCGGGGATGTCCCTTCGTGATATTCGTTGCCGCTAACCGGGTCAAGGGTTGCCCCGTAGGTGCGGGGATGTCCCCTGTTGCGCGGTTGTCATTCTCCCGTCTGACAAGGTTGCCCCGTAGGTGCGGGGATGTCCCTTTCGTAACAGGTTGCACGAAGGTTTCCCCGGGGGTTGCCCCGTAGGTGCGGGGATGTCCCCTGGCAGGTTTCGTGAAGGGCTATCGCCTTGCGGGTTGCCCCGTAGGTGCGGGGATGTCCCTCGGAATTCTACTATGGCGATTCCTGGCATTGCGGTTGCCCCGTAGGTGCGGGGATGTCCCTGCGGCCAGGCGCCAGCTCCAAAACAGCGCGGCGGTTGCCCCGTAGGTGCGGGGATGTCCCTGACCCCGCCTACTTCCCGCGCACCGCTCCAGGGGTTGCCCCGTAGGTGCGGGGATGTCCCGCAAAGTTGCTCCGGGGAGAACTGGAGCAATGGGGTTGCCCCGTAGGTGCGGGGATGTCCCGACGACTTTCCCATTCCCCCCGGGTGGACTGCCGGTTGCCCCGTAGGTGCGGGGATGTCCCGTTCTTGACGATCTGGTCGACCTTGGCCTGGTCGGTTGCCCCGTAGGTGCGGGGATGTCCCTCGTCGCTACCTTCCTTGATTTCCTTCATTTGGGGTTGCCCCGTAGGTGCGGGGATGTCCCGCTGCAACCAGGGATGACAAGCTGGTCATAATGGGTTGCCCCGTAGGTGCGGGGATGTCGACCCTGGGCTCTCGCTGTCTGAGTCCCTGCCCTGGGTTGCCCCGTAGGTGCGGGGATGTCCCCTTGTGGTACTTGACCTCGACCTTGCTGAAATCGGTTGCCCCGTAGGTGCGGGGATGTCCCTCACCGGAATCGCAGGAATACTCCCCGCCTTGCGGTTGCCCCGTAGGTGCGGGGATGTCCCCGCAGTAGGTGGAAATAAACGCCGCCTTGTACTGGTTGCCCCGTAGGTGCGGGGATGTCCCGCGCCGGATGGCGCTTTTCGTCTTTATGGCCGCGGTTGCCCCGTAGGTGCGGGGATGTCCCCTAACACTGGATCAATCTATGGTCTCCTCTCCCGGTTGCCCCGTAGGTGCGGGGATGTCCCTGTCTTGTCAAGCCAAAGTTACCGGGCCACCGAGGTTGCCCCGTAGGTGCGGGGATGTCCCCTGAGCGTAATCACCGGCAGATGCAGAAGTTATGGTTGCCCCGTAGGTGCGGGGATGTCCCCGGCTATGGCCTGGTCAATGTCCAGGTGCTCACGGTTGCCCCGTAGGTGCGGGGATGTCCCCTCTACACCACCCTGGAGCACCTTACCGAGTCGGGTTGCCCCGTAGGTGCGGGGATGTCCCCTGGAGCGCCGGCGACACCGTCATTGCGGAACCGGTTGCCCCGTAGGTGCGGGGATGTCCCCTTGCCGTCAGGACCGCGCCGGACATTGCGGACGGTTGCCCCGTAGCTGCGGGGATGTCCCTTCGTCTGTCATTTACGGGTTTAAACTGAGCCAAAATCATGTCGATGTCCAGCGAAAATGTCCGGTTAAGTGCTCAGGGAAAATGACAATGCAGTCAATATCGTCAGGATCCGTGGTGTAAGAGTCGCCGGCCAGCTCGCCCAAGTAAGGGCCGCAGACTACGGTCTCATCGTTAACAGTCAGGTGCCTGGGCATGGTTAAACTCCCTTTTCTGCACACGGTCGGACACGCCAACCCGCCAGAAAGGAAAACTTTCCAGTTATTACGTCCAGATATTACCAGCCGTCAAGAAAAGAGAAGAGGAGTTTCTGCACAACATGACAACCGTTGAAACCGAAAACGGGAGCCTCGACTACCATGAGATGGCCAACGGCCTGAACATCGTCATCAAACGCTACGGCTTGGTCTACGCCGGCGCCGTCTTCGCCGCCCACGGCCAGCGGCCCCACAAGTGGATACGCAGCCGCAGCATGTTCTCCCTCCGGAACGAGCTCCGCGAGATCGCCGCCAGGACGGCGCTCGACACCCTGCTCGTCAAGAAGGACCTGGCCACCTGCAGCTGGCTCAACCCGCACGTCAAGTTCGGCATGCACCCGGCCAACGCCCTCCGGCCGCTGGACCGGTACATCGTCCTGGAAAACAGTCCCGAAAACGGACGCTGGCATATAGAAATGGAAGACCACCGACCTGGAGGGCGCCCTCATCCAGCTCAAGCGCATCTCCATAGAGAACGCCACGCTGCGGAGAAAGAGGCGCGCGTAAAAAGATGATGTCGCCCAGGGTGACCCCACTCCAAGCAACATCATTTTTATACGGATCCGACTCTATAAAACAATCGTTCCCGAGTCAACCCTGACAGGAGGTTTCCATCGACCACGACGCCCGCAGCCCTCATGCCGGCGCCAGGGCCGAAGTACGATTCCATGGTCATGCGCCATGCCATGGAAACCACCGGCCTGCCGCCGGAAACCGGCCATATCTACGCGCACATCGCCAGCAATTTCTCCTGCGACGGTGAATGGAGCCACATCAACCAGCGCCAGATAGCTGGCGACACCGGCGGCACATCAAGGAGATAAACGAGGCCGTTCGGCACCTCTGCCTCTTGAACATCATCGAGTCCAGGCGGACAACCAACCCGCAGCGGAGCAAAAGCAACGAGTACCGCCTCACCGCGGGGTTTGACGCCGGCTGGGAACCACTAGCCCTGCGGGAGGTGGCCAGCCTGCAGGTCCTGCTACAAAGGCAAAATTTCCAACCAGCGATGGAACTACTCAGAAATCTCAAAGCGGCCGTCCGAAAGGTGGATCCGACCAATCTACTCCTCCAGGAACCACTTTGACTTAGTAGTAGGTATCTCGTCGATTTACACTTGGCCCACTACCATCGGCGCCACATGGACCTGGATTACGGCCGATCCGGGTGGCGTATTCCAAGAAGGAAACGCGGGTAGTAGAAAGGGCCACTGTGGTAACATACTGGCTATCGTGCTGATTCCCGTCCAACCAGCAATGGTCCTCGTTGCAGCGACGGTAGTAACACCAACCCCTCAACAGCAAAGGCACATGGGAAGGCCCGAACAGCTAAACCTCTTCCTGGGATTCGACCCAGGTGGCCGACATAGATTCGGGTGGAGCATTTGCATGGAGGCGGGTGGCCTCCTGCAGCCGTGCCCCATAACCGGATTAGCGGATGACGCCTGGGACGCAATAAGCCAGGTTAGAGACGCAGTCGAGACCTTTTATCCACATGCAAATTCATGCGTCCGAGCCGCAGGCATTGATTCCCCATTGTTGTGGAACAAGAGAGGAAACAATGCCGGATTCAGACGCGTCGACTGTTTACTCAAAGAGGCACTGGAAGCCCGTGGCCTGCCGGTCACTTGCGTCGTGTCCACCAATAGTTTAGTTGGAGCGGTCATAGTACAAGGGGCCCTGTTGGTCAAACATCTCTGTGAGACCTGGGACCTGGCGATCTCTGAGTCCCACCCCAGTGCATTGAACCATCTTGTAAACAGAATAGGACCGGATCAAACGGTTCGAATGGTCCAAAACCTGACGTGGGGCCTCGTCGCAGATGAACGGGACGCCACGCTATCCGCAATTTCGGCATGGGCGTCTATTCAGAAACCGCCCCAGTGGCAAAACCTCTATGACCATGACCTCGGTTTATTCAACCCATCCCAAATGCCGGCCGGCTACTGGATGCCTATCCCCTATGAGCTTTAAGACGGCAGATCCATTGCGGTCTCTTTGGACTGGACCAGTAAGCTGGTTCACGCAACGCCGGCGGAGCACAACGACTGGCAGCAGATTGGCGTTGACCAGGGGATTCACTGACCGGCCTCGACGAATATCCCACCGTGGAAGGTTTGCTGGCTGGCCCTCCGGCGGGAGGCTGTTGTCTTTTGAACGCTCCCTGGAGACGAAGGAAGCAAGCACGGCTTGAGCTTGCCGTGTGCTGTCAAGGGTTAGGGAGGCGGTTTGACGTGGGGAGGTCGACCGTTGACAGGTAGTGTGGGTGTGAGGGAGCCAATTACAATGTTCTTGTCTAGCCAATGGGACTATGCCGGACTATCAGACGCTTCCAATAAGTTTTGGAAGCCATCTCCATGCCGAGGGAAACTAATGACAGTTTGGGTGGTACGTGGCGCCGGAATCAGTGAAGAGGCAGCCCTAGCAACAGGCATACTGTCCATTCATTTCAGCGAAGCCAGAGATCTGGCCAATGTGCAAACTCTTGAAGATATGCGGGAAATGCGTGTCGAGTCGCATCCCGAAGAGACAACTGCAAAGGTCAATAACGCAGCTGGACAGTTGTGGTCCTTTAAAGGGCTCATTAGCGTCGGTGACCTGATTGTCATGCCCTGCAAGAAGCAGCCAACTGTTGCCATTGGGCGAATGGCGGGGGACTATAAGTATCGTGCCGAAGCACCTGAAGGCTGGGTACACAGCAGAGAGGTCACATGGATAAATACGGCAGTCCTGAGGGCTTCTTTGGACCCTGACTTGCAGAAAGAAATGACATATCGACCGACCATATACCGTCTCAAGAGCCAAGATGCAGAAAAACGACTGCTCGCCTTTGCTGGCACAGGCCGAAACAAGGGTCCAGGTTTCGGGGACGCCAGCGACTATCTGTGGGATGCCTTCATAGGTTGGGCCAAGAGATTTTATGAATGGGACCAGTTTAACGAGAGGGAGCGGGACTATAAACTAACAGCCGGCGCGAAGCTTGCGGGCGTCAAGCAAGCTCTCTGGGATGACAGTCCAGATTGGGAAAACCTGCTGGGAACCACCTTGCGTAATCCCGACTGCTTCGGGAGGGACTGGCGCACCTGGGAACCGTTCCTGAAACTGGACCATTCCCTTATTGAGGCGGCATTGCGCCTTATATGGGCCATTGGAAGCGCCGACACGCTGGAGGAAAGAGTGCGCCGTTTCCAGGAATTGGGTGCTTTTGGTACACCTGGGCTTTTGGTCTCGATCATCCTTGTGGGTCATGACCCGACGCAGTACCCAATGTACAGGTATGCATCGCTAAAGCAGGCGTATCGATTGACTGGGTTTCCGTCAGCTCAGAATGATTCCCCTGATGCCTGGATTCGCTATGAGCACTCACTTAAATTCTATGATGAGTTCATCACACAGGCGTCCTGCCGGGGCCTACAAATACGTGACGCGCTCGATGCCCAATCGCTGGTATGGTGCGTGACCCAATACGGCCCAGACAATATGCCAGAGGATTGGTCAAAGGATGTAAAAGGCAGGCTCATTGCGTACAGGGCAGGAAATGACATGGAGGGTCCCTCTTCAAACCAATCAACGGATAATGAGGGCAATCAGGCGGACACCGATGGAAATAGTTGGGGCAGTCCCACCGTTGAGCCGGTTTCGCCATATTCGCTTGAGGATATAGTCAAGGATGGCTGCTTCCTGGAAAGAGAGCAATTGGTTACTATTCTGGGGCGATTGCAGAGCAAGAAGAACCTCATTCTGCAGGGACCTCCTGGCACTGGCAAAACCTGGTTGGCAAAGAGGCTGGCATTCGCCCTTATTGGTGGGAAATCAGAAAGGCAGGTGCGTCCCTTTCAATTCCACCCGAACCTGTCATATGAGGATTTCGTGCGCGGCTGGCGACCCGCGGGAGACGGTAAGTTGGATCTGGTCGATGGCCCTTTCCTGAATATGATAGGTGACGCATCAGCTGATCAGTCCAGCGACTACGTGGTCGTTATCGAAGAGATTAATCGGGGCAATCCCGCCCAGATTTTCGGTGAGATGCTGACATTGCTGGAAACCGATAAGAGAACCCCGGCAGACGCGCTGGCGCTCAGCTATCCCAGGATTCCGCAGGAACGGGTATACATTCCACCCAACCTTTACGTGATCGGTACGATGAACGTAGCCGATCGCTCCCTCGCCCTGGTTGACCTGGCACTGCGTCGCCGTTTCGCCTTCATTGACCTTGAACCCACCTTCGGTGACCGGTGGCGCGAATGGGTCCGCGAGAACCACAGCATCGACGTTGCCTTTCTTTCTGAAATTGAGGGACGGCTGACGTTGCTGAACCAAAAGATAGCCGGAGACGCCTCCCTGGGTCCCCAGTTCCGGATAGGCCATAGCGTGGTTACTCCAGTTCCTTCGAGTCAGATCAACAATCAGCGGAAATGGTTCAGGGACCTGGTGCAATCCGAAATCGGACCTCTCTTAGACGAATACTGGTTCGACAATCTCGATACGTCCCGTATCGAAAAAGAGAAACTGCTCAATGGCATCGAGCCATGACCTGGAGGCCTGCTTCCGCCGGATTAATTGGGAGAATTCCAGTCCGGAATATCTGGCTCCTGATGCTCTACGCATCGCGCCTGTACCGAGAGATCCCCACCAACCGAAGAGTCGCTGTTGAAGATAATCCGGACGAGATACCGAATCTCGTTGCCGAGATTCTGGCGCTGGCCGTGGAACGCCGCTTGCGACGCAACCTCAGCGCTGATTTCCACCGAAGGCAGGCAGACTTGAACCGAGTGCGGGGACGGATAAACCTCTTGCGGACCGAACGCCGCCATCTGTTGGAAAAGGGCAAAATTGCCTGTTCCTTCGAAGAACTGACGACCAACACGCAACTCAACCAGTTCGTCAAAGCGGCTCTGCAAGAACTGCCCAAGACCCTTAAAGACAGAGACTTGGCAAGGCGATGCCGCATCGCTGCTACAGCCATGGAAAGAGCTGGTGTCAGTAACGGACTGGCCTCAATACGATGGTTAGGCAGTGCTCTTGAGCGGTCAGCAGCTGGAAGAACCAGTTCGGAAGACCTCCGTATGCTGGCTGCGGCTCGGCTGGCCTTCAGTCTGGATCTGCCGACGGAAGACCCAGGATCCTCTCGTCTTCCAACACCGGACAGGGACAATTTGTGGGCGAGAAGGCTGTTCGAGGCCGCCATAGGAGGCTTCTACGACACCTTGCTTTCACCTCTGGGCTGGTTAGTCAAGACGGGTAGCTGGATCGACTGGCAGACTGAAGATACAACCCCGGGCATGGCTGCCATCCTGCCCTCCATGCAAACCGATATCGTCCTCGAACGGCCCGCAGACTGTGGCCAAGGCAGCAGGACCCGCACTGTCATCGACACCAAATTCAACCACATTCTGGGCGAAGGGCAGTACGGAAATCACAGGATACGGAGCGGCTACCTCTACCAGATATATGCCTACCTGAGGTCGCAGGAAACAGACAGCGATCCCCTGTCTCTGAACGCCTCAGGCTTACTACTCCACCCATCAGTAGACGGGGAAATCGATGAAACAGCGACAATACAGGGACATCTAATCCGGTTCGCCACGGTGGACCTCACTGCTGGAAGCCAAGTTATCAGGAGCAGATTACTAACCTTGGCCCAAACCGGCCAAGCGGCCGTCAAACTGTGACCTAATTGTGTATCTGCAGCCCCGGCAAGCTTCGCCATTTACCAAACTGGATCGCTAGCCTCAGTCGGTCCTGCCCGGTTTTTCAGCCATTACGAAAGGAGATTCGGATGTGAAGGAGTCGGGATTTGGCGCGGGCGAAGACGTTTCCGAGAGCAGTATGTTTGATGCTTCGCAGGAGGCGGAAAGCCGCTAGAATTACTGCCTGGAAACAGGTTTCGTAACTCACGAAAGCCTCGGGACTCTCCACACTGTGTCGTAGAATGATGGACCTGTTACACTGCGGAGGCATGGCAGAGCGCACCGCTCTAGATGATGAATTTCGCCCGTGGCGGTAGCGATAGAATTGTAGTTTCGCTTCGCGATCATACCAGGGAGAACACCTTCGAAGCCAGGCGCTTCCTCTGATTGGGAGCCGTCTGTGCCGGTTTGATGCAGACTGAGCCCATAGGACTGCGGAATGATGACAACTCTGGCTGGCAAGGTCGGCAGCTGTCCATGCATGGTCGACGCTCCTGCTTTTGTCCATCTCTACGATCGTTGGCTTCAGGTCATCCTTGCCAGATGGCCAGGTCCTGCCAGTCTGAAATAAAGCCCATTCTATCTTGGGGGATATTGGGGAACTGGTTCATGAGAGCCAGTAGGCTTCGTGACCAATCTGTTGTGGCGGTGATGGCTTGGGTCAAATACGCGATTACCACCAGGGTGTTGTAGAGCTTGCCGGTTTCGGTTTCGTTAAAGAATGTCCGTGGAGCCGGAAATGCACCCATCCGTGTCGGCAATTTGAACGGCGATGCGATTGTCCTGTCCCACAGCAGCTCATGGTGTGCACAAAAGTTCCGGACCAATGTCAGAGGATGCAAAAGAGACCTAACCACCCGGTGGTGAAGCTGATAGTGCCTGGCAATTGATTTCTTTATGTCCAAGCCTGTGTCGTTGTGCCATCGGGACAGCTGGCCAAAAGACATTATTTCTGAGATGACCCATATAGGGCACGCCTGGAAATCGTAATGGTGTAGCTTTTTGCCACGATCACGGTAATCCTCCTTCAAAGTGGCTAGATTTTCACCGTAGTGGCTACCGAACAGGTTTGGGTTCAGGTGCGCATGTTTTCCCCCGCCTTGACTGTAAGCCAGGCCGTAGGTCCATTGAGTACGTATTGACACCTCAATGTGACTGAACGCCTCCATCAATAACGTGCGGAGGTGCATGTCAAAGATGTACCGCTCAACTGCTGCGTCGAAGGTCGTGCCCGCCAGAAAGGGCCGGATACTGTTCCTCGTTGGCTTTTCTATAAATGGTTCCAGATAGCCGCGGAACCGGTAGTAGTTCACATTGCTGAGGAACCAAATGGCAGCATCCTGGTCCTGGATTAACATCCCGCGCTGGAGGAGCCGGTTGAGTTGCTCTTCAGGAGAGGTGGGAGGCCCAGCAGGGGTGGGATTTGTTTGAGAGGAAGACATTTCCTACAGGCTCAAAAAATAAACCTCTCTGGTGCGCCCTCCGAAGAGGAGCGTGAGAGGCTTGGTCAACACAACAGTAATCTAGACTAAGTTAATTGTCAACAGCGGGTCGATTCAGGGCAATCGCGTTTTGATGATAGACTTGGCGGGTAAGGGAATGTGGGAGGAAGAGGGGAGCTACCGTCTTACGTTTTAGAGGTTGTCCCGCCAACAGCTTTCATTACTGACATCGGGTGGATGCGAGGCCATACAAAAGGCGATAGAATTCTGGGGCCCGGCGTAGCCGGAGCCGCATGTACCCAACCATCCCATCCAGGAACGGACTGTCATGCCCACCATCCGCTTCATTCACGCCGCCGACCTTCACCTGGACAGCCCCTTCCGGGGTATCAGGAGTGAGGCCCCAGCCCACATCGCCCAGGCGATGGGCAGCGCCACCTTCCACGCCTACCGGAACATCATCGACCTCTGCAAACAAGAAGAGGTGAACGCCCTGCTGGTGGCCGGAGACATTTACGACGGGGCAGATCGGAGTCTGCGGGCCCAGTTGCGTTTTATGGACGGCCTGGCCCAACTGAGCCAGGCCGGCATACGTTCCTTCATCTGCCACGGCAACCACGACCCCCTGGACGGTTGGGAGGCCCGCCTGGACCTGCCCGAGGGCTGCGTCCGCTTTGGGGCCCAGGTCGAGGGCTTTCCCCTAGTCCCCGACGAGCCGGGGAGGGGAGCGGTCTATGGCATCAGCTACCCCACCAGGGACGTGAGGGACAACCTGGCTCCCCACTTTGCCGCAGCCGTCTCCCGGGACCAGGGGTACAGCATAGGGCTGCTCCATGCCAACGTGGGAGGCAACCAGGACCACGACTCCTATGCTCCCTGCTCACTGAGCGACCTGGCCGACGCCGGTTTCAACTACTGGGCCCTGGGCCACGTCCACACGCGCCAGGTCCTCCGGACGGGGGACCCGACAGTCGCCTATCCCGGCAACCCGCAGGGGCGCCACCCCAACGAACCGGGGGCCCGCGGCGTCTATCTCATTGAGGTGGACGACCATGGTGGAATACAACTGACCTTCCGCCCCGTGGACGTGGTGCGCTGGGAAACGCTGACCCTGGACATCGGCCCCCTGGAAACGGAGCAGGCCCTGCTGGACAGGATGGACGACCTGGCGAGTGTGACTCTGGACTCCGCCGAAGGCAGGTCTGTAGTTGCCAGGCTGGAAATGACCGGGCGGGGCCCCCTGCACCGGTGGCTGAGCAGCCCGGGCACGGCTGAAGAGGTGAGGGAAAGGCTCAACGAGAATCATGCCAACCAGGACACCTGGCTCTGGTGCGAGGGAATCAGGCTCGCCACCGCCTCCCCGGTGGACCGGGAGGCGGCCCTGGGCCGGGAGGATTTCGTCGGAGACCTGCTGAGGCTGAGTTCCGAGCTTCGCGCCGGGGAAGACACCCCGTCCGAGTTGAGGGAACTGCTTCAGCCCCTGTACGGGCGCAGGGAGGTGCGGGACCTACTGCGGGATCATGCGCCCACCGATGGAGACCTGCGGGAACTGCTGGCCCTGGCCGAGGAGGAGTGCCTGGCGGCGCTGGCCGAGGAGGACGAAACCCCATGAGGCTTGAGGAGCTTTACCTGGACGGCTTCGGCCACTTCTTCCAGCGCACCTTCACCCT
The DNA here is from genome assembly GCA_002238505.1 of SAR202 cluster bacterium bin22. Taxonomy (GTDB): domain Bacteria; phylum Chloroflexota; class Dehalococcoidia; order Lucifugimonadales; family UBA3495; genus Bin22. Next base: position 49,029 of record MPMM01000020.1, read on the forward strand.
GGGCGGTGGCGGGATCACCGTGTTCCACGGGCCCAACGAGGCGGGGAAGAGCACCCTGCTGGCCTTCATCCGCACCGTCCTGTTCGGGTTTCCCAGCAGGAACCGGGGCGACCACTTTGCCCCCCTGGCCGGGGGCCGCCACGGCGGGCGCATCAAGCTGACCACCGACGGCGGGGAGCGCCACACTCTCGAGCGTTACGCCGGCCCCAGGGGTGGGCCGATAACCCTGGTGGACGCCGCCGGAATGCCCCTGGACGCCGGCCTGATGCTGCCCCGCATAACCGGTCAGTCCACCCCGGCCGTGTTCAGCAATGTCTTCGCGTTCAGCATCGATGAACTGCAGCAGATGGGGCTCCTGGACGACGCCTCGATCAGTGATGCCATCTACAGCGCCGGCCAGGGCGTCCCCGGCCTCGCCGGATTCAGCCGGAGCCTGGCCTCCCGTCAGGAAAGGATATTCCTGGCCACGGGACGGGCCCAGGAGGTCCCCAACCTGGCCAGGGCCATTCGGGAGGTGGACGAACAGCTGAAGGCCGTCGCTGGCAATGCCGGCCGCTATGGAAGCCTGACCGCCCGCCGGTCCGAAATAGACGCCGGACTGGCGGCCCTGGACATGGACCGGTCACGACTTAACGTCAAGTCGGCCGAACTCCGGAACCTGCTGGAGGCCTGGGATGACTGGGTGGAGTTCCATGACTGCAGTGCCCGGCTGGAGTCCCTTCCCCGTTACGCGCAGTTTCCAGTAGATGCCATACCCAGGCTGGAGGCATTCCAGGATGGAGTGAAACGCACCACCGGCGATCTGGACGAGGCCGGTGAACAGCTCCGGTTGGCCACCGAGGCTGCCAGCATCCCCATACCCGACGAAGCCCTTCTGGAAGCTGCGGCCCAGGTTGAGGAGATTCGCAGGTTCCGGGCCGGTTTCGACAGTTCAGTCCACGACCTGCCCGAGCGGCAGGGTGAACTGCGGGAGCTGGAAGCCGGCTTCTCGTCGCGGATGTCGGACCTGGGACGTCCCTGGGGTGAGGCCGAACTGGATGCCTTCGACAGTTCCCTGACGGTCCGCGACCAGGTGGGCACCTGGCGGGAACAGATGGAAGGGACGGAAGAAACCCTCCGGCAGGCCGGTCTCCGCCTGGAGCAGGAGAACCAGGCGTTGCTGGAGCGCCAGCTGGAAACACGGGAGGCCCGGGAGCAGTTGCCACCGGAGCCACCGAGTATGGATGCGACGGTTCTCGCCGAGAGGCAGGACGCGCTGCGCGCCGCCAGGGGCTGCCTGGCGGAATACGAGCGGCAGCGGCAGAACCACCAGAACCTGCAGGGTCAGCTGAACGCCCTGGCCACGGCCTCCGGCGCAGCCGCCGGCCCCGCACCGGTGCCGCTGTTCCTGCTGGGCATGCTCCTTGTGGCCGCCGTCGCACTGAGCACGGCCGGCGCCGTGCTGGGCGGACCCGGCCTGCCTGTGGGAATTGCCGGGGGCATCCTCCTCGTGGCCGTAGCTGTATTCCTCTGGGCCAGGGGCAGGTCCGGCGGCGGACGGGACGCAGGGCCGGTGGCTTCGCCTCTTCGCCAACAGGCCGCCGATGCGGAGACTGCCATGGAGCAGGCGCGACAGGCATTGGTGGCGGCGGGAGCTCTTCTGGACCTGCAGGACCAACCCGACGGGGCAGCCCTGGATTCCACGGAGGTCCGGCTGGTTGCAATTCGCGCTGAAATAGACGCCCGGAATACCGCCAGCGACCGTGTAGAAGGGCTATTGAGGAGGGAGCATTCCCAGGAACTGAGGGCGGCCCGCGCCGTCGAGGCCCGCGCCGCGGCCACCGCCGCCCACCAGGAGCTGCAGGACCGGTGGCGCCAGTGGCTGCGGGAACGAAATCTGGATGAGACCCTCACCCCGGAGGGCATGGCCATCTTCCTGAGCGGCATCGAAACGGCCCGGGGGCTCCTGGCGGAAACCCGCCGGATGCGGGGGCGGGTGGCCGCCATCGAGAAGGATATCGAGGAATTTCGGGAGAAGGTGGAACCGCTGGCCACGGCCCATTCCATTCCCATGGAAACCGGTAATCATGGCCAGTTGGCGGCGGCGGCCGACGCCCTGATCAGCCGTCTCGAGGCGGCCAGAGTGGCCCAGTCCCAGCAGCAGGGAGCCCTGGAACGGCAGGAGACGGCCAGCAGGCTGCTGGCAGACCGCCAGCAACGTCAGGCCGCGGCCCGGCAGGAACTGGCAGACTTCATGGGCCTGGGTGAGACCGATGACCCCGAGGAGTTCCGCAGGAGGGCTGCTGACAACGACTCCCGCCAGGAGTCGGAGCGCAGGCAGCAGCAATTGCGGAGCGCCCTGGAGCGGCGCAGCGGACCAGGGGAGCAGTTTGACTCCTTCCTGGAACGCCTGGCATCCACCGACCAGGTCCTGCTCAACGAGGAGTCCAGCCAGCTGGCGGACAAACTCCAGGCGACCGACGAGAAACACAACGTCCTGCTGGAGGAGCGCGGGCGCGTGGAAAGCGAACTGGACGGCCTCACCGGGGAGGAGGAGTCGTCCCAACTGAGGGTCCGGCGGGAGACCCTGGTGGAACAGCTGAGGGAATGCGCCAGGGAATGGTCCAGGCTAACCCTCGCCCGGGAACTGCTGGAGCGCACCCGTCAGAAGTTCGAGGCGGAGCGGCAGCCCAGGGTGGTCCAGCACGCCCGGGACTTCTTCGCCCACATCACAGACCAGCGGTACGACCGGCTATACGTGCCCATGGGGGAGCGCACGGTAACCGTCGAGGAACACACCGGGGCTCGGAAGCTGCCCGGCCAGCTGAGCCGGGGCACCCGGGAGCAGCTCTACCTGGCTCTCCGCTTCGGCCTGGTGCGGGAGTTCGGAGAGCACGCGGAGCGCCTGCCTGTGGTGGTGGACGAGGTGCTGGTCAATTTCGATCCCGAGAGGGCCCGGCTGGCCGCCGAGTGCTTTGCCCAGCTTTCTGAAACCAATCAGGTGCTGGTATTCACCTGCCATCCGGCCATGGTGGATCTCTTCGCTAATTTGCCTGGAACCCAGGTCGTCGACGTGGACGTAGCCGGCTAGGCCACCACAGACATCCGAGGCTGGAGAGTCTATTGACCGGTAATTCGGTAAATGGGCCAACAAGCCGAAGAGCCAAAGCCATCGTCGCGGGCCTGAGCGAAGGCCACAGGCCACAGCGGCCGCATGGGCATGGCCCAGGAGCTGGCCAAGCCCGTTGCCGAGCTTGCGGCGCTCATGACCACAGGCCGGTTGAAGAGTTCAACAATGCCGGCCCGGCATGCTGAAAGGCAAGCCACAGACAGGGGAGCGGTGGCTAGGTATTACCAGAGGAGAGGCGGCTAACCTGATAAGCCTTCTTGGTACTATTGGAACTAAGGGTTAATGGAACACTTCCGTGAAGGTGGTCGCGGGAGAAATATACCACTCAATAACGGTGTCTTTTTGAAGCACGAAGTAAAAGAGAAATAAGGTTCTTATCGACATGTCAACCATCGGTAGCCTACGACGACGAACTAAACTAAAGCCAAAGTGGGATGTGCATTTCGCCCTGACCTTCGCAGCCACTTGCCCCATACATACTTGGGATATGGAAGCGTTCCTATGCGGTTTGCTCGTCTCCCAATGTAGTTTTCACCTTGGCTTTGGTTTAGGACTTTGCAATCAAGGGGGAAGGAGAGCAGGTGAAGATGTGGCCTTGGCTTATCCAATAGCTGGTCGGCGGCGCTCTGTGGCTGCTGGTGGTCGGGGGATTCACTTTGTGGTTGATTCTTAGGGATACTCTGAACAAGGCCCATCGGGGCCTGAATTGCGTCTGACCGATGGGTAAGGGGCGATATTCACCTTCCCTGAGTTATTTGATTTGGTCCAAACCCCGGCATTTCGCCCCCTATTCGGGGCAGTTGGGAGCTTGTCAGGGGGTTTAAGGCCGGTGAAGGTTGCCCCTGGGACCACTACCCCCTCAGTCCCCTCGGTTGACCCGCTGCAATCAACAGGTTTCCCAGCCCGAACAGCAATGCCAGCCGCTCCGTGTTCTTCGCCAGTCCCCGGTAGCGTACTTTCCAATACCCGAACTGGCGCTTCAGTCTCTGGAAGGGATGCTCTACTTTGGCTCGCACCGATGCCTTCGCCTTCTCCACCAGAGCCTCTTCGCTCTCAGGCTCCAGTTTCCGGCGCCTCCCCGGACGCATCGCCACCCGCCATTCCACCTCCAACCCTAAGTTCTCCTCCCGCTTGTGGACCCCCTGATACCCAGCGTCGCCCCACACCACCTCTTCCTTCCCGTGCAGCAGATGGTGCGTCTCGGTCACGTCATGGGCGTTGGCCGCTGTGGTAGTCATGCTGTGGACTATCCCCGTATCGGCGTCCACGTCGATGTGGGCCTTCATTCCGAAGTGCCACTGATTCCCCTTCCTGGTCTGGTGCATCTCCGGGTCCCGCTCCTGGTTCCGGTTTTTGGTGGAGGACGGCGCCTCAATGATGGTGGCGTCCACGATGGTTCCCTCCCTGAGCTTCAGTCCCTGGCTTTCCAGGTGGGCATTGATCTCCTTCAGGAGGCCCTGCCCCAGGTTGTGCTGCTCCAACAAGTGGCGGAAGTTGAGAATGGTGGTCTCGTCGGGCAGGGGGCCGGTGAGCTTCAGCCCCACGAACCGCCGCACCGGGTCGGACTCGTAGAGCAAGTCCTCCATGCCCGGGTCGCTGAGGTTGTAGAACAGTTGCACGCAGTGAATGCGCAGCATGGCCGGAAGGGGATAGGGATGGCGGCCCCGCCCAGCCTTGGGGTAGAAGGGATTGATGCGGCCTTCCAGCTTCTGCCACGGGATCAGGCCATCCATCCGCTCCAGGAACACCTCCCGGCGGGTCCTGCGCTTCTTGCCCTGATATTCCAGATCGGAAAAAGTGGGTTGCTCCATCCCAATTCACCTCTCTATTGGCTTGGCCTGCCTCCCCCTACTATGCCATAATCAGCCAGACTTGTTCAGAGTATCCTTAGCTGAAATGTTAATTGTGTTCAGTTACGGGATAGCGTCGGCCATCACAACAGCGTTGCTGGGGAGCATCCCGAGCAAGAGCTTTCGGTTCCGTTTTGTTCTTACATCTTTAACCTTGCTGCTCGGCATCTCTGCCGCCTGGATAACGGACACGGTCGCAAACAGAACGCTGTATCCGGTTGTAACGCATGACGACGAACTTGCTTATGAGACAATAATGTGGCAGTTGAATTTGATAGCTTGTCTGCAACTGGTAGTGCTGTTAGTGATGGTAGGGGTTGCTTGGAGTATAAGAGAGTTCTTGTTGGTCCCAAGAATGCATCAGATATTCAAGCAGGATGAATGATGCTCCATCCTGTTTGAGGGCGTCTAAAGGGCAAGGTTTGTTAGTCGATAAACAGCGGCTCCTGCGGTGAGTCCACGTTTACCTCGTTAATGGTGATGAAGGGCATGCTTAAGGGAATGCCCTTCTTATCATCGGCATAGATGTAATTAAATTCCCCATCCCAGAACTGCCAACCTGAGGCGTTGGTTACGTATTCCTGCCGGAAGCACAATTTAGCTGATGTGCTTGCGCTTACAGGATTATCCCCGAAGGCCTCGATCGCCATATCCATAGGCAACGGATCGAAGAAGGAGGTGGAATGATGAAGCGAACATTGCTATTCGTAACTGCCTTTGCCGTCTTTGCTCTAGTTGCCGGGGCAGCAATTGCAGGGACTACCCTGGCTCAAAAGGGTAAGCTCGAGCACATCGAGGCTCAAGCAAAAGGGGACTCCAAAGTAGTCGCAATTGTTCAGGGCAAGGACCTGACCCAAGGAGCCGTAAGGAAACCAACTCAACTGTTCCGTGCCCACAACAAGAGCCTTACCGAAGATGAAGCTACTAAACTTATGATTGTTCAGGTAGTGGACAATTTGATAGTAGCTGCCGAGGTCGAGCGCCGGAAGCTTACTCCTTCAGACGTAGAGGTCAGAAAGTACATGGCCCCTCACAAAGAGGCTTGTCTGGGGCCTCATGGGGCAGATTGCAGAGAGTCCATAGAAGACCGGGGATACTCGGTGAAGGACTTTTGGGATATTGCCTTTGACGACTACAAAAGCTCTTTGGGGAGCATCAAATTGACCCAGGCGGTGTTCGCGGAGCAAAGCTTGACTAACGCGGACAACAAAGAGCGGGTAGACGCCTCTGAAGACCTCAAATTGAAGCTGCGGAGGGAAGCCAAGATTGAGTGGAAAGACGACAATATCCGCAGGCTATACCAACAGGCTCTGACCGAAGATTAAAGGCAAACTTACTGATCGGTAAAGACCTGGTTCGGCCCGGCGGGGGTTCCCGCCGGGCCTCGGTTTTTATATCAATTCATCGTCAAATAGGAGCGCTACGATGCATAAAAGGCATTACCAATGGCCCTGGCTGGCAAGACTATCTGTCCCTCTGATCTTGCCCGCAGCCTTGTCTATTCCAATAGCGTTATCGTGTGGCAGGGATTGGGCCGATTGCCTTATAGAGATTCTTATTGACTTCCGTGAGTTGGCTACTTGGCTCAATTACTCCTTTTTGTTGCTGGGGTTCATCTTCCAGTGCGGTTTGTGGCGATATGTCAACAAGCCGAGGGCAGAAACCGAGCTAGGCGAGTTTGGGTGGTCGGTTGGATTTTATTTCGCAGTGGTCTTGATTATGTACATTACAATCGTCGTCTTCGCAAGAGGAGACTAATTTAGCGCAATGCCATCCACAGAGAGCCCCAGGGCAACCGCCTTGGGGCTTTTGCTTTGTCCTGAGAGTTGCTTTGGCTATCGTATACCTCCTCTTTGGTCATCACGCCCTATTCTATCAACATTTCCGCCAACATCCCTACAAGTAGCAAGCCGCAGTAATCCCTACCTATCATTTGCATTTCATTGTCATCCATAATTCCCCCAGTACGTTGCTACTGCCGCAAGAATCTATCCGGCACAGTCAAGAACGGCAACCTACCCGGCCTCGGGTACACCTTCCTGCTGAAGGAGACCCAAGGGACGGGGGCAGAATATTCTTTGTGGATGAGGCCCATTTCCGGGCGGATGCCGAATTGCGGGAGAAATGGGTGCTAAAGGGAGAACCGGCCCCGGTAGATTCAGCTAGTCCCAAGTACAGGGAGAAAGCCAGCTATTATTCAGCGGTGTGTCTGGAGACAGGCGAGGTGGAATGGATGGGACGGGAGGGCAACAGCAACAGTGAGACCTGGGTTGCCTTCCTGAAGCAGCTTAAGGAGAAGCACTCTGGGCCCTTGAAGGTGATCTGGGACAACGCTCCAGCCCATCGCGGGGAGGCTATGCGGGAATACCTAGGGACGCCTGGCTTGGAGTTGCAGTTGATGAACCTGCCGGGCTACAGCCCGGACTTCAATGCCGACGAGGCTATCTGGCGTTGGGCCAGAGAGGAAACCACGGGCAACCAGTGCTTGGGGAGCAGGGCAGCGGTGCAGCAGAAGGTCCGCTAGTTCTTGGCTGGGCTGACCCACCGGAAAGAACAGGTGAGACGGCGCTGCCGGACAGTTCTGCAAGCCAGGGCGGGGGCATTACCGCAAAACTCCCACCCCCATCTTCGTTGTACAACAGATGCACATCCCGCCTTGGCTTTGGTTTAGTAGAACATTCATACGGTTAGGAAAAGGGTTCCTATACCTCTGCCTATTGGGGGCGGTATGGTTCACGTTCGACGGAGTCTTTTTGGTTGGGGAGTGGTTGTTGGAACCGTTACCGTTGTCCATGGGAGAAGCCTTGGGCGCCTTCAGCATTTGGCTGACTTTAGGCTTAGTCCTTGCCCAGAACAGACGCCTAGAGGACTCCGTGTGGACCCACGCCAAACGGCGGTGGAGGGCCGGTTTCTTTCTCTCTTTGGTAACATTGATGGTCGTCGTTATGTTGTTTGACCCTCAAGTCAACTGCGACACTCCGCAGGTAAAGAATTGCGTCGATGCCAGTCGAGCGTTGTTGGGATTCTTGACGCTACAAGCTGTAGCCATAACAACAGGTTTTACCGTAGGAATCATCGAGCACGACTAAGCCTGGCACAATCTAGCTGACAGAACGGGGCCAGCGGCAGTCTATAAGTGGATTGAATTCAGAAAGGCCCCGGGATGCCGGGATTCGAACGTCAGGCAATATAAGGAGCAGCACGGCCCTGCCCCGGTCCGGTAATTGCGACAGATACTTATTGGGCTGACTGTCGGTCAAAGCAGCCCAAAACTTGGCCTCTGCAATTACCCTCTTATCGCCAGCACCGTCCAAACCAACGAGGTCGGGGCGGCTGCCATCCGCCGCACTTGCCTGGGTTTCTACTTTCAGGACTTCAGCGACTGGATGCCCGACGGTCTCAACCACCGGAGCATTGAATGCAGTCATAGATGCGCTGGACTTGTTGAGTATATAAGCCAGAGACTCCACTGCGGCATTCTCGTTGGACACCGGCAGGTTTGGAATCAAATGGCCCAGCAGGGTACTTTCATCTAGCATTTTCCCTCGCAACTGCCCGGTAAGGTTCATTGATCCCGCCGGTCCAGTGGGCCCAACAAGGAGGGTCCGGGTGCTTGTAGCCGCTCCAGCCCTCCATGTGCTGGCGCAACTCTCCGGCGAATGACCTCCGTGCCGACCCGACCGGACTTTCCACAGTCATCGCTTTCCCTCTCAAACTCCCGGGTTAGCTGCCTCAAACTGCCTGTATGGATTCTACACACCATGAGACGACGCAGGGGCGACGTTCCGGGCATTTGCGGTTGCAATTTGGCCACATTTGCGTATATTTGGCAAGGTCGGCCAGCAGTATGGGGCGCCCAGCGCAGGGGAAGGATGGAGGGATCAGGTATGCAGTCGAGGTCGGTCAGTGCGAGGCGGGCACACACCGATGGGTTTGTCACCGGCGAGAGGGACGGACTCCTGGACGCCGTATCCGGCTGTCCCGAGGCGGACTTCGCCATGGCCGCCGATTCCCTGGACTCCTGGGGCCGGGGTTACACCCAGGGGTATCGCCAGGGCTACGCCCAGGGCCTTCAGCAGCTGGAGGCCGGAAACTAGCCGGGCGGCAGGACCAGCCCCGTTGAAACCTTTTCCGCCCCTTTGTGGAATAAGCTTCCTACCAACCGGCCCGTCAGCTCACTCCTGCTCCGGCTGGACGAGGAGAAAGTTGAGACATGAGCAGTGGGGAGGCGGCTCAAATACTGCGCCGCAGGTATGACGAGGGGTGGCGTACCCAGCAGGCGTGGGCATCCATCGTCCTGTTCTGCATCCCATACGCTGACGAACTGTCCAATCTTTCATTTCGTGAAGTCCTGGAGGAGGCAGGAATATCCGGCAACTACGCCAATTGCCAGTCACTGGGGGCCAAGCTGGCTGGGTACGTTACCGTGACACGCGACTTCCCGTAAACGTATAGACCAGTTCTCTCAACCTTGTGGCCTTGGAGAAAGGGAAGGTGCAGCAAACCGTGGCGAGGGTCTCCTGGGGGATAAGTGTGAAGCTCTGTCCCTGCTGTCAGTCTTGAGAGACGGCCTCTTGCGCCGCTCAGAGGCCGCAGGGCTCACCTGGGGCGACGTGGAGCTGCGCGACAATGGGACCACCCCGATTAACGTCCGGCGGTCCAAGTGCGACCCTGAAGCCGGGGGCGTAGAGCCCCAAGCCGGCTAGGCCCATCAGGCCAGCCCTGGAGCTAATGGACCGGAACACCTCGGTCTTCGGGCTCTTACCTCGCCAGATCGGACCCAGAGTCAGTGCCGCAACCAAGGCCTGCGGCCTTGGCGAGGGCTTCACTGGCCACATAGGCCCCGTCGGCATGGCCAAGGACCTGGTCAAGAGCGGCGTGGAGCTGCACGCCCTGATGACCGCGGGCCGGCGGAAGAGTTCAAAGATGCCGGCTCGATACACCGAGCGGCAGGCGGCCGACCGGGGGGTGGCCAGGTATTACCAGGAGAGCGGAGTCGCCTACGATTCCCCAGTTTCCACCGTCTGGCTCTTCGGCATGCGGTAGCCGACGCGGGGCTCGGTGAAGATGTAAGTGGGGTTTGCTGCGTCGTCGCCCAGCTTGCGACGCAGCTTGCGCACGATGGTGCGCATGGGCCGCAGGTCGCCGCCGCCCCTCTCCCCCCACACCCGGTCCAGGAGATACTCGTAGGTCAGCACCCGTCCGGCACTGGCTGAGAGCTCGGTCAGCAACCGGTACTCCATCGGGAGCAGATGTACCAGCCGGCCAGTGAGGGCCACTCTGCGTTCGGCATAGTCGATGGTCAGGTCACCCACCATGTACGGTCCCTGTGATTCAGGGACCTCCCGCCGGCGCAAGGCCGCCGCGATCCTCGCTGAAAGCTCTGTCGGCGAGAAGGGTTTGCCCACGTAATCGGCGGCGCCCATGTTGAGGGCCCTGGCAATGAGTTCGTCCCGGCCGTAGGCGGAGAGGAAGATCACCGGTACATCCGCCACCTCCAGCATGTCCCCCATCAACTCGATGCCGTCGGTCCCGGGAAGCATGATGTCCAGCAGGACGAGATGGGGCCGCTCCTCCTCCATGAAACGGAGCGCCTCCTCCGGGTCCCCCGTCACCGTGGGAACGTAGCCCGACTGCACGAGGGTGTCCCTAACGTAGCGAAGGTCCTGGGGGTCGTCGGCCAATGCCAGCACCCGCACCTGTTCTCCCGTCGCTTCCCGCCCTTGCCGCAGGGAGCGCGCCGGGGCCCGCGAGTGTCCACTTCTCACGGCACTCGCTGCGTCATCGACCGTGGGCAGAGTGAAGGTGAAGCGGGCTCCGAGTCCCGGCCCGTCGCTCTCCGCCCAGATACGGCCACCGTGGGACTCCACTATCCCCTTGCAGATGGCTAGGCCCAGGCCCGTGTCTTCTCTCTGTTTCTCGGACTGCACACCGGAGAACTTGCGAAACAGGTGGGGCAGGCTCTCAGCCGGGATGCCCCGTCCTTCGTCGGCCACGGAGACCACCACATGAACGCCATCCTCTACGGCGCTCACCCGTATCACCGACGACCCCGGACCCCCCTCCTCTCCCGCGCTCCCCCGTGTCACCGCCGAGCCGGGAGGGGGGCGGGCCGCGTTGGACAGCAGGCTGCCCAGCACCTGGACGATGTGCCGCCGATCCGCCAGTACCAGGGGCAGGTCGGGAGCGATGTCGACTTCGAGACGGTTCCGGCCCCCGGTGCTTGCGAAGGCGCTTCTCGCCCGGCCCACCAGCGCGGCCACCTCCGCCGGTTCGGGACTTATCGCCAGCGTACCCGTCTCGATGCGGGCCACGTCGAGGAGGTCGGAGACCAGACGGTGCATGTGGTCAGCTTGGTCCCCTATGATGCGGAAGAACTGGCGCAACACCGCGGGATCGATGTCGAGGGCCGAGTCCAGCACCGTGGCGGCGGAGCCCTTGATGGAGGTCAGCGGCGCCCGGAGTTCGTGGCTCACCATGCCCAGGAACTCGGCCCGCACCCGCTCCTGCTCCTCCAGGGGCGCCATGTCCTGCATGGAGACCACCACCGACTCCACCTCCCCGTCGTCGGAGCGGATGGGCGTGGCGTTGAGCAGCACGGTAACGCTGCGCCCGTCGGGCACCCCCATGACGATCTCCTCGGCCCGCACCGTCTCGCTGGAGACCAGCACCCGGGCCAGGGGGAACTCCCGCAGCGACACCTCACTCCCGTCGGCCCGGCGCACGCTCAGCAGCCCCAGCAGGTCCTCCGGCGCCTGGCCCTCATCCCGCAGGGAGTCCACGATACGGCGGGCCTCCCGGTTGAAGGACGCCGGCGCTCCCGTCCTCACGTCGAAGACCACCACGCCCACCGGCGAGGTGTCGATCAGGGTCTCCAGGCCGGCACGGGCCCGCCGCTCCTCCCGGTGCGTGCTGGCGTTGGCGATGACCAGCGCCGCCTGGGCGGCGAACATCGCCAGGATCTCCTCGTCCTCCCGGGTGAACTCCTCTCCGTCCTCCCGGTCCCCCACGAAGACGTGGCCCACCCGGGCGCCCCGGTGGAGCATGGGCGAAGCCATGAACCGGAAGACCGCCACCGGCAGGGGGATGCTGAACTCCGTAAAGCCCAGGGCGCGGACGTGCTCCACCAGGTCGGGCACCCGCACGGGCTCGGAGATGCCGGTCAGGGACTCGAAGAGCTCCCACCGGTCCGGGGTGAGCCACAGTTGCCCGGCCTCCTCGCCCGTCATCCCGGAAGAGAGGAAGTGCTGGACACCGCCCGCTTCGTCGAGCAGGGTCATCACCCCGTAGCGGGCTGCCGTCAGGGACCGGGCGGAGTCGAGGACCCCCTGGAGCACGGTGTCGAAGTCCAGGCTCTCGTTGATGCGCAGGCTGGCCGCGCTCAGGCGGGACAGGCGGTCTCCCGCGGGGTCCGTGCCACTGGCCGGCGGGCCGTTGTTTTCCAGCATTTCGCCTCCCTGAAGGCCCTGGAGAATCGGGCTGAAACGGGCCTGTCGGGGTCAATCTTACCAAATTGGGCCAAAGTTTAGCCACGCTTCATCATACTGGGAATGGCCTTTACCCCCAATTTATTTACGAATCTTTATAATTTGCGGAGGGTATTTGCACCTCTTGTCTCACTGGGCCAGACCCGGTGCGGGCAGGCGCAGCCCGCCCAAAGAGAGCAACAACGGCGTCGCCGGAGTTCTCGTCCCTTAGAACCGGACGGGAAGGCGCAACGCAGTTGAGAGGAGAGCAGAGAGCCATGTCCAACGCCAGCAGCAAGATCAGGAAAGCGGGCCGCCTGCTGCGGGCAGCCATGCCCGTTACCCTCCCCCGGATAACTGTTCTAATCACGCATGCCGGCCCTCAGCCTCTGAACATGGCGGGAGGGCCGCCATGATGCGCGCCTCCTCCCTCCGCCGCCTCTTCCCTCTCCTGGCCCTCGCGCTGCTGCTCGGCGCGCTGTCCCTGTTCGACGCCGCGCAGGCGCAGAGCAGCGTGCTGGTCAGCAACATCGGGCAGGCGGACTTAACAGGCACAAACGCAACCAGTATCAGTTTTTCTGACACCCACGCACAGCGGTTTACCACGGGAAGCAATCCCGCCGGCTATGTGCTGGGAAGTATCGAGATGCACCTGTCGGGCACCATTAGCGCGCAACAGATTGCGGGATTGCGCGCGGAGTTGTGGTCAAACAGCGTCACATCCCCGGATGCGAAAATCGTTAGCCTGACGGCGCCATCGTCTCTCACGAACGGAATCGCGACGTTCACGGCGCCAAGCAACACGGCGCTCTCGGCGAGCACCCACTATTTCGTGGTCTTGTATTCCACCGCCGGAACTTCAGGCCGGCCGTCCACGACCTCATCCAGTGGACTGGACGCCGGCGGGGCCAGCGGCTGGACAATTGGAGGATGGAGTCGCTATGCCTCCGGTGTGCAAGATCCGGCGGGGGCAACCTGGACAAGGGACAATGTGCGGAAATACCGCATCCGGGTCAACGGCTCGGCGGTGCCGGCGAGCGCCGACGCGGACCTGTCCGGCCTGACGGCGAGCACGAGCGCGAGCGCGTCGGGGACGTTCAGCGCGCTGACGCTG
>MPMM01000047.1 GCA_002238505.1 SAR202 cluster bacterium bin22
GTTTGTGGATGCTTTCCGTAAGCTCCGCAAGGAGTCGCCGTCAGGTGAAGATACGATCTCCAGGAACCTGACCGCGGCGCTGCAGGCCTTCCACGGCTCCTGCGAGTGCGGCAACCCCAAGGACGCCGACGCCGTGGCCTGCCCCCAGTGCCTGAAGCTCGGCACCGGAGACCGGTGCAGGCAGTCGCCCGTCGCCGGTGCCGAGCTGCGCATCGACGAGGACCTGAAGGCCAGGACCCGACCAGCCAACGGGCGCCAGCCCGTCACGGCCTGAGGGCCCGCACAACGGGCCGCCCAGGCAAAAGCCACAAGGCAAGCCACGATTGGGGGCGGTCAGGCCGCCCCCGACGCGGGAATGCCACGCCCAGGGGAACAGCCCAACCTGAAGCCAGGAAGGTGAAATGATGATGAACCAGACACGGACCCGACATGCCCAGCCCCAGGCCCCGGCAACGGATGAACCCGACGGGAAGCGGGAGGTGGTCATCTTCAGCCCCAGGATAGACCGCAACCCCCTGCTGCTGGAGCAGATGCTGACGCAGATGATGTCCGAAAGGCCCCTCAACCTCAAGCCCAAGGGATACCGGCAGCGCCGTCACGCGAAGCTATTCAACTGAGAGGGCTCCCACCGGGCCTGGCATAGAGCAGACGCCGGAAATGCCCCGCCGACGGCGCCTTATGGGCTCTTTCCCGCCCGTCCTCGCTCCCGAAAACAGTGTAAATCCGGTGGTTCCCACTCACATACAATTTGTATGTGTTTTCTATACTAAGACCCCTTGGGTATGCTGTTTTTGGCGGTTTTCCGGCTCTTCTGGTCCCTGCAAACAAGTCCGGCAGCTACGAAACGGGCGTCAAAAGAAGTGTAAAAACGGTTTGGCGACTCCGGTTTTGCCCCGGACCCGGGAGTCATCCAGCCGGTTCTCCGTCACCAGGTCCGCCAGGCTGTCGGCCCGGCAGGGTTGGGGGGTCTCCACCCACCACGGCCGGTATTCGTCCGGCTGCAGTTCAGTCCAAAGATCAATGGGACGTGATCCACCGGGGCGTCATGGTTGCGGTCCCAGCAGGTCCAGCAGCCAGCCCATGGGCACGGCTCCACAGTTCCTCCCACCCCAGGGCCCCCTCATCCACCCTGCGGACCCTGTCCGCAGAAGGAGCGGTGTGGTACCACTGACCGCCAACGCTCATCGTTTGCGATTCGTCACCCGGCTCCAAATGCAGAAGGCCCGTACCGTGGCTCGGGCATAGCCTGAGGCTCCATGAATCCACTTCCGGTTCGAATAAGCTGAGGGTGGCCGGCTTGGCCCGGGCCAAACCGAAGAAACCCGACCGGAGAGCTATTTGTTCCACGACTGGGACACTCGGGTCCGGGGAATCTCCAGGAAGGGATACACGACGCCAAGGTTACCCTGGCTGGGACACCCGGGTCCGGGGGATCTCCCTACAAAACCAAAAGAATTACCTCCATTTACAACATAGCATGAGTTTTGGAAAGATGACTTTCATGAAATGGTTATTCGGTTTCCAGGCCCCCACCGGCCAGGACAACCGCCAGCCACAGAGCTCCTGGAAAAGGGCAATGCCATTGACCGGCAGAAGCCGCGGACCTAACATTCAAGGAGATCCACCGTGGGAGTATTGAGATGACCACCCGAATGGAGAAGGTGGCCGAGGACGTGGCCCTCACCGCCCTGCAGAGAGCCACCAGGGCGTCGGGATCTCCTCTCGATCCGGATAAGCTGAAAGAGACCCTAAAAGCAAGCTGGCCACCTGAAGGCAGCCAGCAACCAATGAATCACGCCCTGGAGGTGGCAGCTGCAGCAGCGGGCCGAGCGCGCGACACCGCCATCCAGGGCGAACCCGCACAGGAAGCCTGGAACACCCTTGTGCAGAAGGCCTGTGCCCAGGCAGTGGAGGACACCGTCCAGGAATACTTCGAATCCGCCCGTCAGAGCTTCAAACAGGGGCAGACGCTGCAGGCCCTGGAAACCCTGACGGACGCGGTGCGGGCCACCTTCGGCCACATCGCCGCCACCCGCCAGTGGCCCCACGCCACCGACAGCGACATCTACTCCATCTCGGCCGCCCTGGGCAGCAACGGCCGGTGGCCCGACACACTGGAGGACCTGGACCAGGCGCTGATAAACGCCTCGAAGGCGGGGCAAGAAATGGGGCTCGCTATGTCGGCGAGTATGGGCAGACCGAAGATGTTCAAGTTCGGGACCTACCTGGAAGAACCCGAGGCAGCAGAAAGAGAAGGATTCCTCTTCGCCGCCACGGCCATAGAGCTGGCCAACAAGCTGGCCAAAGACACGGCCCCATGAACCAGGAAGAACACGTCAGCACGGCCCGGGAACTCATGAGACGGGCCGACCAGGAGTGGCATCACGGCGGCAACGACATGATTGCCGCCGAACTCTTGTGGGGGGCCTTCGCCCACTGCCTCATCACCGTGGCGCTCAACGAAGGCCTGCCCCACGACAGCCACGGAGCCTTCCGGAGGGTCGCCCAGCGCCTGGACAACATCCACGGCGGCAACACCTGGGCTTCCAGCTTCGGCGCGGCTGAGCAACTCCACTTTCACTATTACCACGGAGACCTGCCAGCAGGAGAACTGGATACCCACAGGCGACAGGCCCAGACCGGCGCCATCAACCTGCTGCAGGCGCTTCAACAAGGAGGCTGAAACCAGGAGAATTGGTGGGCACGAGCTGACTGCAAGAAGTTCGGCCCCAGGCGCCGGGTTGCGCCGGGAAAATCCGCCACTCGCGCAGTACCGTCAACCCGTAGCAATCCCAGAGTCTAACAATTTGAAACCGACGTAAGCGGCATCAGCCCATCGGCCCTGAAGTCCCGTGGACCGGACAGACAACTGCCTCGGAAGCCTCGAATCTGACGTCCCACTGATCGCCAGAGCAAGCCCGCAGGGCCCGCAGAATACTCTGGTACATCCGCTGCTCCAGCCAAGCTACGGTAAAAACACTAGGCACCCTGACCACCAACTCGTTGCCCTCAAACCGCAGTCCGGTGGTGTCCTTCAACCAGGTATCAAAGGTGGTCCGGGGCAATTCATTCGCCAGACTTTCCAGGACCGGCTCCCACATCGCCTGGGCTTCGGGAGAAGGCAAGGCGTCCATGGCCGCAGCAACGTCAGCAACATCTTCACACCTGCAGGGAACGTCAGGCTCAAACTTGGGAACCGGAGCCTTGGGCTGCTTCCTGAGCCAGGCAACGAGCCGGAAGGCCCGGGACATACTCAGAAGCTCCAGGGCACCGGGGACCTCCGACCCAGGGTTAATGTCAGGCCAGGAGGCACGAATGTCGTCCTCAGAGAGCCCAGTCCGCTCCTGCTCGGTGATGATGGCCACCATCTGGCTCTCCGTAACCAGGTCCCGATGACCAGGCGCGGCGCCGACAAGTGCGCTGTCAACCATTTTGCTTGACAGCGGTCCACCATTACCATTATTAGAAGTTTCCTCCAATCTCCGGAGTAAATCGGACTTATCCTCCCTTCGGGAGTTAATACCTTCTAGTAGTGTTAATACGCTGTCGGGCAAAACGCTGTCAGCGGGCAGCAGCTCCACCACCGCCTGCAGGGCTTCCTCCAGAGCGAATTTCTCCAGCTCCTTCTTGAAACCGGCCACCGTAACCCGGCCAGGAATGCCCAGGTCCGCTGGTTGCCACCCAGTGTCCTCACCCGTCAGCCGGTAGGCATGACCGCGGTGCCCCTGGTGCATAGTCATTTCACGCCGCTCAACCCGTCCGGCCGCGACCAGGTCCTGCAGCGGACGGTTAACGGACTGACGTCTCAGACGCGCCTCGTCGGCGATCATGTCCTGGGTAAGGTAAACCCAGCCGCCGTCTTCGGTGAAGAAGCTGGCCAGGGCCCGACCAACAGCATCGTGAGTAGGTGAAAGCCGGGGCTCGGACCGAGCCTCCCACTCCGTCACGGCGTGAGCGTAGACCGGACCTTTCGGAAACTGGACGTCTCCCTCAAGGTTGCCCCGGACAAAGGCGTCGCCGGCATCGCCGCGGGAGACGTGGTCGGCAAAATCGGCCTGGTAGGCCTGCAGGCTGGGGTCCAGCCTGGGGGAATCGTGGTTGATATTCTGATAGTTCACAAAATTCTCCTGTCAAAAGGCCGTCCATCACAGGAGCGCTTCGTGCTATAATCCTGGACGGACAATACCTGTGGCTGGGTATGTTCGTTTCATGGCATAGCCCCGCTGATTGCTTCGATCAGCGGGGCGCTGTCATCTTCGAGGCTTATTCACAGCAACCCCCTCCTGCCGGAATCGTGGATCCAAAGTCGACACCCGGGACCGCAGCAAGCACGGCCCACCCAGCAGGTGGCAATAATCCACCAGCACTAAACGGGCCCGCCCCTCATTGCAGGTCAAAGTTTGGAAAGGTCCAGACACACGGAAGCCGGCGCCGGTGGTCAGCAGGCAGCGAGGTTTAGAGAAGCTCAGCCCAGGAAGAAAAAAGGGCTTGCGAGAGCCCAATTGAGGGCTGAAAACAGCCCAAAGACTGCAGAAATTTATTGAGGCGGAAAGCCTGGAGTGGTATGATGAGACCGTCACGTAGTTGCTCCTACGTTGACACTGGCCGACGGATAAGCGTGATTTCCGTTGGCTCTTCGGCTTCCCTGCCGGCCGATTCACCACCCCTACTACGGGTGGTGTTTCTGGTTTATGGCAGGAAGCTAACTCGCAGTCTACCACCCCTCTTCATTTTCTATCAACATAACGCAAAAACGGGCCAAAAACCGCCCGGCGATTCCCGGCAAAGAAGCTTGTGGAACCATCATCAGGTCTGCCGTCACAGCTACCAAGGAGACCAGGCCGCGCCCGACTCCTGACCAGCCCAAGGAACACCGACCTCAGACCGAGCTCCTGCCGCAGCCACAACACCCGCCCCCAAGGTGGACCAAGTGCAAATAATCCGAAGCTATTCGAGGACTACAATGCGTCTCCTCACAAATAAACAGGTAATAATCATCTGTTCAATCTCAGCAGCGGTATTACTCTTCGTGGGTTACACAAGAGTGGTCATACCCATGGCAAACGAGGCAAGACAGGAAGAAAGAGTCATGAATACGACCATAAAGACGGCGGTGAAACCTACTATCGAGGCCAATCTGCCAACGCCAATACCGACGCCACCCCCCACGGTGCTACCAACACCCATGCAGGAACATTGCATGCTACGAGAAGGCTGCTGGATAGAGACCGGGCTGAGCAGTCGGACAGAGGTAACTGTTCAAGGCTTCGCCGACAACCCTTCAATATTCAACATGCTGTTGCAAATCATCGACGAAGAGGAACGATTACTGGGCGTGGCTTTCCCGGCTCCCAAGGTACAGGTCAGAAGGGTAAACAGCATACCTGGAGGATTCTGCGGCCAAAACGAATATTCCCAACAGTACGCATATCCTGGAAACGAAGGAACGGTCGAAAGCTCGAACATAACCATCAGGGTGGGCGGAGAATGTAACGACACCTTCGGAATCATAGCCCACGAGGTCGCCCACACCTGGTTCCAAGGAGAACACCTGTGGCTGGACGAGGGCCTAGCCAACTCCCTCGAATACCAAATCAGAGAGGACCATCCCGAGGATGGACCAATTTACCTACCGGTCACCTACTGCGCTACCTACCGGAACATAGCGGAACTGGAAAGAGCGAATCCAGGGGTGATGGCCACAAACTCGGCCTCGGACTTCACGTGCAACTACACCCTGGGTGACGGAATCTTCGGCGCCCTGCGAGAACACCTGGGAACTGAAGCCTTCAACCAGGGAATAGCCCAGCTCTCCGCAGGGAACATCACTGGGGGATTGCTAAGCCGCTCCATGAACGGCAGCACAATGGAAGACGTGAGAAGGGCCATGGGCCACGACGCCAAGGCAATGGAGATCATCGACACCTGGCACAGTGGCCAGCCGGAGATGAGAATATTCCAGCACCTAGACCTGGTGGCCTACACTTACCCGCCGACCATAGATGGCCCGTACCTCCACTTCGCCGGCAGAATCAGGGAACCAGGACTGGTGTCAATAATCAGGAACATTAGGCCAGTGATATTCACAGACATCCAGCCACGCTGATCACCGGAGTTATGTACTTTTATCAGGTTGCAGTTGACCGGTCAATCACCCCCTTGCCATCCAGGAGCTT
>MPMM01000048.1 GCA_002238505.1 SAR202 cluster bacterium bin22
CCGGCCTCTTGCTCCAATTGTTGATGCAGGAGTTAAAGGAACTTTTCCTCACCGGAAGCCCGGCCTTCTCCAGCAGTTCCTCTGTCGTGGAGACCTTATCCGCCCAGTTCAAGAGAGCCACCAGGTTTTCGGTGGTCTGCCAGGTCAGCTGATTCCTTGTCGGGGTCATGTAATGCCTCCTTCTGTCAATTACGGGTCAGAGTTTGGAGTTTGTGGTTATGCCGTCTCCGGGCCCGCCGCCGAGCATGAGCCTGCCGGACCGGCGGCTGAGCCGCTCGTCGTCCAGGCTGGCCGGTTACCGCTGCTGGGGGCCGTGGGGGAGAGTGCGCTGGTAGCACTGGTGGTGCATGGGCCTGGCCACGCTGGTGGCATGGCGTTCGCCGCAACTGTGGCAGTAATGCTCCGGATGGGCGCGGTTGCGGTACTGCCGCCAGACCTTCAGGCAGCTGGGGCAGAGGGGATCCCTGAAGTTGTAGGGGATGCCGTCGGCGCACCGGATGCAGTAGCCGGTTACGGGTTGGCCTGCCGCGGCTGCTGCTGGCTGCGGTTCCCAGTCCTCTTCTTCACCTTCACCTTCGGTTTCGGCGCTTCCCTGCCAGGTCCGGCGGATCAGGGCCGTGGGGGCGGTCCTGGTGACCACGGCGCGGCCGTTCCGGTGCGATTCGCCGGTGGCCGGCTGGGGCGACCAGTCCTCCGCCTGCCGGGGGTGCCACATGGTGCAGCGGGTCCCCGACTCCCCCACCAGGACCAGGCTGGCCATGGCCTCCCGCAGCTCGGGATTCCAGTTCTCGGGATTCCGGCTCTCCTGGAGGGCCTGGCGCAGGGCCTGGTGCAGGACGTTGAGGCCGCAGCCGGCGGCTGGGCTGTCGTGTGGGTTGTCGTGTACGCAGGAGCGGCACTGGCCGGGGTTTATTGCCGGTGCCCGGCTCCGGACGGCGCTGGGGCCTTCTTTGAGCATGGTCATGGGGTATGCCTCCTTTTGGGGTTCAGGTTGGCGGGGGTTGCCTTTATGCCGAGCCGGCGGTCCGGGGCCTCGTGCGGGTCGCTGGGCAGCCCGTTGCTGCTGGCCCGGCACGGTTCATCCGGTCCGGCATTGCCTGGTCCTCTCTTCTCTCATCCCTGTTTCCCACCCGACCGCCGACGCCGCTGAGTGGCGTCGGTGTTCCGCCCCTGGGCTGTGGTAGCGGGATTCTCATCGGTGGGTTCCGGAGAGGGGGCTGCCGGGGCTGGAAATGCGGCCCGTTGCCCCATGGGGTGGCTGTGTAAGTGGCGGGGACCGCGAAACGGGCTGTGCGCGCTCCTGGAAGCGCCGGTGGCGGCGGAATGTTGCCGGGCCGGTGGGCGGTTCTTCACCGCTGTAAGAATGGTTGACTTGTATCTTGAGTTGACAGAAAGGGGAATCCCACGGGCTGCGGCAGACCGGTGTTAGCCAGGTCAGGACAGGCCGTACTGGAGCTGGTGCTGAAACCAGTCAGGACAGTCAGGAAATCGACGTTCTGCCGGAGGGATGACATACTGTGAGACGGTACGGAGAGCTGCTGGAGGCCGCCGCCAGCCACGGCCACGACCTGATGATCACCTGCGACCAGTGCATCAGCAACGGGCAGGACGTCAACAGGTACGAGGTCGCATCGGTCACCATTATGAGCGGCGACTGGGCCGTCTTTCGTCGGTCCCTGGAAACCGCAGTCCGGGGAGAAGCCAACCGGGTGCAAATGATTGCCGGGGCCTGGGCGAGCGTTTCACCGGCCACAGCCGCCGCGTGGATCAATATTAGGACATTGGCAGACAAGGCCTCCCAAGTCACGGACATGGATTCTATTTCACGGAAAATAACAAACCGAAAAGGGTGGCCACCCCCGGAACGAATCTATTAAGGACCCATTTCAGCGAGAAAGACATGCAACAGACGTTTTCGCCGATCGGCGACACGTGGGATATCCAGAAAATCACCGCCGAACCTTCCCTTGTTACCTGCCAGAAGTGTGTCTGGGTGCTAAGGCTCGAATACAACTGCGGATAGTAGGGAAGTCCAACGAAGTAACTCATGACAAAGCCAGAACCACACGAATTTGGAATAACCTCCGAACAAATCCATATCTATAGGACAGCGAAGATCGCGCCACCAAGCTGGGTTGCGCGAATCTCGGTGTATTACTTCATGCTGGCCGGTGCAGGTGTCGGGTTCTTTGGCGCACTTCTTACGACCGGTTCAATCGAGAGTTCACTCGGCGGCGGAATGGCCGGCCTCCTCGTCGGGGGGCCTGTTTTATTCGGACTGATACACGTCACATTTGGGTTGTTGTGTGGCGGTCTGACGCGGCTCAGTAGAAACGCACAGTTAAGCGGCCTGACCCGTGCCCGGATAGAGCAATTCGAGAAAGCCGAGATGTTCCACTGCAAGATTGAGCGGCAGGAAGAAGCAAGAAGGGCCGAAATACAACAGCAAGAAGTACAAAGAAGGGCTGAGATTTATGAGTCCAGGCGGAAGGTTGAGGAAGCCCGCCGGAGAGAAGGACAAGCTCAACGGCAAAGAGAAGAACAGGCCCAAAGGCAGAAACTGACTAACCATTGGGCCCTCCTTGAGCCGCTCCGTTTTGAGCGCGAGCTTGGCGGGCTTTACAAGCAGCTTGGTTACAGCGTCCAGCTAACGCCCCAGTCTGGCGATCACGGCGTTGACTTGGTTCTGAAAAAGAACGGAAAGACTACGGTGGTGCAGTGTAAGCGGCAGAAGAGCCCTGCTAGCGAGCGGATAGTCCGCGAGTTACTTGGTTCCATGGTAGCTGCAAGAGCCGACAGAGCAGTATTGGCTTGTACGGGCGGTTTTACCCAGCCGGCTAAGGACTTCGTGCGAGGCCAACCCATAGACCTCCTGGATATTGAACAAATCATAAAGCTGACCGAGCGAATTGAGAGGCAGAGCCAACAGGATGATCCCAAAGCGACCGTTTCGTTCAACGGCATTCCTGTTTGTCCCAGAAGAGGATGCGGAAGCGAGATGGTTTTGAGGGACGGGAAATTCGGCAGGTTCTGGGGATGCCCAAGATACCCCGCCTGCGACGGCACCAGGCAAGCAGAGAAATGGACGAAAATTGTGTAAATATGCTGGCGCGCCGGGCCACAGAGGGCCTGCAAATTTTTGCATCCTTCCAGGCTGGGATGGGGCGTAACGTTACCGGTTACGGCGACGAACACCGACGGTCTATAATCGATGGGAGAGAGCAGGAGAGGATCGGTTATCCCAAGCGCCTATCAGTCCCAGGTCGGACCGCTTCGGCAAAGTGAGCCAGGACCGCTGCGTCCAGAGCGTCGGTCTTGGCCAGCGTCCCTGTAGCCCTGGCGAAGTCTCGCACCTGGCGGGGGTTGACCACCACCACCGGCAGCGCCGCAGTGGCCAGCACTGCCACCAGCGGCAATTCCAGTCCACCCGTAGCTTCCAGCAACACCAGGGCGGGACACCAGGGCGGGACCCAGGTGCATTATCTTGGAGACCAGTTCCTGGACCCCGGTCTCGTCGTAGGACACGGTCCATCTGTACCTCCTGCATGAGCGTGGCCCGTCCTTGCACGATGCGGGCTCTATTGGCCATGGCAACTTGTATGATGAATCCGTTCCGCCGACAGGCCAGTTGGCGGGCCAGGTTGGGAAGGGCGCGTCGCAGGCAACTGGGCGAGCCGGGTGAACACCCGTACTGCGCCGGCGAACAGTAGGACACCCTTCCCGCCGCACTGGTCGCTCCGGACGGATACAAGGGCAATGAGGCCCGCATCTGCAAGTGTGGAGGACCCAGGCGTGATCGCGCCGGGAGGTAAGACATGGCGGTAGTAGCAGGCGTTGACGTAGGTAAAGCCAGCCTGGACGTTTCGGTTTCTGAGGGTCCGGTGTTGCGGTTCGACAACACGACGAAAGGCATCACCAAGCTGTTGAGACATCTCGCGAAGCAGGAAGCAACCCTGGCCGTCTGCGAACCCACCGGCGGGTACGAGCGGCTGCTGGTCAGTCGCCTGCGGAAGGCCGAAGTAGGGGTACGGGTGGCCAACCCCAGCCGGGTGAGAGCTTTCGCCAGGGCCTGCGGCTACGAAGCCAAGACCGACCCGCTGGATGCTCAGGTGCTGTCCCGCTATGGACAGGTGCTCCCTGCATCGGAGACGCCGGGGACTGAGCCGGAACGCGAAGAGTTGCAGGATCTGCTGCGGAGACGCCGGCAGCTTGTCGAACAGCGAGTCCAGGAAGTAAACCGGCTGGATAAGGGTGTCTCTGCCGGCGTAGCCGAGTCCACCAGGCGCCATATCGCCTGGCTGGAGACCGAGATAGCTCTGCTGGAAAAGGAATACCAGGCAGCGTTGCAGGCCAGCGCTCAATTAGCCAAGCGGGCAGCGCTGTACCGGACCGTCCCCGGTGTGGGACCGCTCACTGCGGCCACCTTGGTGGCCTTTCTGCCCGAACTGGGCCAGTGGGACAGCAAGGCGCTGACCTCCCTGGTGGGCTTGGCACCCTGGTCCCGGGACAGCGGCCGCAAGCGGGGTCACAGAGCAATTCGCGGCGGAAGGGGCGTAGTCCGCAAAGCTCTGTACCTCTGTGCCTGCTCCGTGATCCAGGTGGAGGGCGAGTTGCGCCGTTTCTACCAGAACCTGCGCCAGCGCGGGAAACCCGGCAACGTGGCATTCGTGGCCGTGATGCGCAAGCTGCTGTTGCAACTGAACGCTCTGGCGCGGCGGGGAACGCCGTGGGTGCCGCTGACAGCATAGACAACCTCGTCGGCAACTCTCCAAAAGACTTGACGTCCCACCACGGATACTGTTCGAGCTTTACTCGTGGTGGGTGCGGCGACCCTTGCTCCCTTACGGCCTTACATGACCTGGGTGATGTCGATCTGCCGCACCCGGGTCCCCCTTGCTGATGTGATTGTGACTCACCAAGACCAAGATACAAGGTGATTGACCCTCAGGCCAAAACCTGATACTACTCAATTCACCACGCTCCCAGGGTGGGTCAATGATGCTGTAAATCGATAAAGTAGTGGCTGCCGTCATTGAAGCATTTGTCACCCCATTTGTACTTCGTATATCTGGCTGGGGATGATTGATTGACCTGGGAGTTTGCGGGTGGTAAAAGGCCTGGATCCAGCTCTATAAGGTTCGATAGGCAGATGCCGTTAAGAAAACCAAGCCACTATCCTAATCTTAGCTGCTCCCTTTGTGGCAAGGAACTAATGACGGGCGAATTTTTCGCCGCCATCGGTGACTTGCCTCAGTCTGGAAGGTTTGGTAGAACAGACATCATTTTGGCCGACCTTGGCGCAAAACTATATTGTAAGGCTTGCTTCGAACTGGACTATATATATAGTGGAAACCAATAGGTTACCAGGACTATTAGTAAGTCAACTTTGATGCCAAAGGTCATATGGGAAACTGGTTGATAGTCGTATTTTGCAGGGGATGAAGTGGTGATGTTGGGGGTGGCGGTGAAGATCAGGGATAAGTACGCCGTGCGGTTGGCGCCGGAACAACGGGAAGAACTACAGAATCTGATTCGGGTTGGGAAAAACCTCCTGGGGTCGATTCCGCAGCCAGTGATCCACCCCGGGGTTGAGTAGCGTACAGGCATTGCGGTACTCCTCCCGCCGTCGATTCCCCGGTCCCCGGTAGACCTTACTCCTCTAATTTTCGGATCCCAGCTTCTGCAGGGCCCGGGTGTAGCCCTGGCGATAACCCTCCGTGTAACCGCGGCCCCACGAGTCCAGGGACCCTGCGGTCATGTCAAAGTTCGCCTCAGGAAAGCCGGCAATGGCGTCCAGATGCCCATCCCTCTCGCCGGTGACAAACCCATCGGTATGTGCATGCCTCCCACCAACCCGCCTCGACGGCATCCCGAATCCCTCCTGCTGAACTCCTTGATAATCCGGAGAGCCTTTTCCCCACGTCAGGCCGCCCCAAT
>MPMM01000002.1 GCA_002238505.1 SAR202 cluster bacterium bin22
AAACGGGTTTATAGCCTTCCTTGCGGGAGGCGTTGCGGTTCAACTCCCGCGAAATTGTCGATGGCGAGCGATCCAGGCTTGTCGCGATTTGGCGCTTAGTGTATCCCTGCTCACGTAAACTGGCCAAACTACACCGCTCTTCAAGGGTGAGGTGCTGATATACATTTCCCATGGCAACACTCTAACCAAGTGTTGCACTTCGTTTGTGAGTCTAGCGAACCTCGAACCTGGAGGGAATTACCGTAGAGGTAAACTTCTCCAAGTGCGATAGCCCTGATGAAGGCGCCCAATGCCGCCTAGTTTGCGCAAATTGCCAATCTGTAGGGGCGGGTTTGTAACCCGCCCCCGTGCCCAACGACCTGCTTCCTGCCCAAAGCGAAAGGCCTTCATCCCGCAATTGCCGTGTCCCGCACTCCCATGAACGACGCCCGATTCTGCCCGATTCTCGCCGACCCTGATCGTTGTCAGTTCCCCGGCTCTCCCTCGTAAACCTTATTCCTCCTGCGCGGATTGGCCCGCTGGAGCCACTCCGGTTTCATCGCCACCGGAATCAACGCCAGCAAGGCAGCCACGGCGGCGATGCGGAAGAACCGGTGGAACAGGGCCAGGCCGGCGCTCTCCAGTTCCGCCGTGTACGCGGCAACCCGTTCCGCTGTCTCAACTAGCGATTCGCCCGTCTCCGGCAGGGGCAGCAGCAGTCCGCTGGTCAGCGTCTGGAAATGCTCAATACCGTAGGCCGCCAGAGCCGCCAGCCCCAGCGTCATGCCCATTAGACGGGCAACCACCACCATGGACGATGCGGTGGCGTGGTATTCCTGCGGCGCGGCGTTCAACGCCTGGGCCATAATGGGGGCAATCACCAGTCCAAATCCGGACCCCACTATCACCAGGTGTAGGGTCAGCTGCGGGTCGGTCACGCCCAGGGGCCAGCCGCTCACCAGGAACAGGCCGAAAGCCGTCAATATCAGTCCCCCGGCTATTACGGGCCGGTTCCCTGTTTTGGACAGCAACACCCCCCCGACCACCGCTCCCACGGGAATGGCCGCCGTCATCCGCAGCAGCCACATGGCTCCGGTGAATGGGTCCTTGCCCATTACCGTGTTGGCCATCAGCGGCACCGTCACCAGGGAAATCACCAGCGATACCCCCACCAGCAACTGGGTGATGTTGGCCGTCACAAAATTCAGGGTCTTGAACAGCAGCGGCAGCAGCAAGGGTTGCGCTGCGCGGCTCTCCCACCACCCCAGGGCCACCGCCAGCGCAGCCCCCAGACCCAGCAGCCCGTAGGGCCATACGGACGTGAGGGAGAACAGCGACTTTTGCGACAGTCCCAGGGACAGCGCCGCCAGCGCCGCCAGCACCAGGACGCCCCCGGTGTAGTCCACCTTCACGCCGGTCTGCCGCCGGTTGTGCTGCAGCAACAGCAAGGGGCCAATCAACATAACCTGGGGAATGTTAAGCCAGAAGAGCCACCGCCAGTTGGCCAGTTCCACGATGGCGCCCCCGTAGGCCGGCCCCAGCATGGATCCAGCCTCGGCGGCCCCGCCCACGATGCCCAGGGCCAGCCCCCGGCGTTCCGGCGGCACCGCGCTGACGGCCAGCGCAAAGCCAATGGGCACCGCCGCAGACCCGCCAATGGCCTGCACAACCCGCGCCCCAATCAGTTCCTCGACAGTGCGGGAAAGGGCCACCAGGATGCTGCCCACGGCAAACAGTCCCAGGCCCGCCATGTATAGTCTGGGATAACCGTAAACATCGGCCAGGCGACCGAATAGGGGCATGAAAGCCGTGTAGCCCAGCAGGTAGGCGGTTACCACCCAGACCAGCCGGTCCAGCTCGCTGATGGGGACGCGCAAATCCAGCATCACCGCCGGCAGCACCGTCACCACCACCGTCTGGTCCAGGGCGGTGAAGAAAGCGCCCAGTCCAATTATGGTCAAGACCAGCCACGTGGGCCTTGAGCTGTGTTCGCTCACGGATGCACTACCAGGGTTGTCCACGGTTACCGATGCTTAATCCGCAATGAATGGGCTTACGGCGGCGATATATCCGGCGGTTCGGCCAGGGATTCAATGGTCAGGGCGCGCACCGTTTCCGGATCTTCGTCGGGAACCAGGGCTCCCAGCATCTGGGCGCGCAGCAGTTTTCCGTTGGCCTGGTTCACCCACACTTCCACCTCCAGTTGAGCGTCCGTCTGGGCGCCGGGTATTACCTGCCCCAGCGCTGCGGTGGAAGTAACCCCCTTGACCATCCAGGCCGAAGTGCCTTCCAGAACGTTCTCACCCACCGTTTCCAGGTCCGATACGTCACCCAGCATGGCCCCCACCAGCCCCGAAATGTATTCGAACCTGAAGGGTATCTGGGCGGGAGTTGCCTGAATCCACTCCCCGTTCAGGGGATTGGTCATGTACGCGGTGTCTCCCGTAGAAATAAGGCCCAGGTGCAGCGCCGTTCCCGCAGACTCCATATCCAGTCCCACCTTGAACTGGTCAGGAAGTATGGCCACACCCTCGGCTCGGGTAATAGCCGCCCCGGGCGCCAGGGGTGTCTTGCCCACCGGATGGTCGAACACAAAGCTTATGTACTGCTCCGTCTCCATCTGCTGAACCGCCCCGTCGATCAGCGCCTGGGGGTCGGGCAGGGGCACGGGAGTTGGAGTGGGTGGCTCGGCGGGACTGCACGCTACGGCCAGGACCGTCACTGCCACTGCCACCGATGATAACCACCAGCGTAAATGGACCTTCATCATCAGAATCACCAACCTTAGCTGACATGGCTGTCAGATATTTCCTGCTCCGGGTTAAGGGACAATAGGAGGGGAGCGGTTTCAGATGTCTGTTTTCCCTGGACTAATCCCGATGGCTCAACGCAACCGGATTGTGCCCATCGGCGCTGTTGTCCTGGCGCCTAATTCCACGACCAGAAGGCCACGTTGCCCTGGGCAATTTCGGCGGGGGGAGCGTCTCCAACGGCGTCCAGCACATAAATGCTCGCTCCGGTCGGTGTGTGACCGTTTCGCCGCTCGGCCACCGGACCCTCCGAACCTGCCACCACCAGGCGGGTTCCATCCGGCGACCAGGGAGAATGGGAATAGGCGTACTGGTCGAAGAAGGACAGCATGGTAAAGACTTCTCCGCTGGGCCGGAATCGGAAAAGTTCCCGGGAGGCATTATCCCCGCCGGCGTCCCCGCCCTGGTGGGATGCCGAAACCACCTTCCATTCAAACACCTGCTCCTCCGCGTCCACCCCCACCCAGGCCAGTCTCTGGCCGTCTGGGGCCCAATAAAAGGCCAGCAACGATTCCTCCACCAGCGTACGCAGGTCGTTGCCTTCGGGCGTCAGCAACCGGATGCGGTTGTAGATGCGACCTTGCGGGTCGGGATTGTCCGCCACGGCCAGGGTCTGTCCGTCGGGCGACCACATGAAGGCGACCAGCGGCCCCGTCTCCAGTACATTGGTTGCAGCCGCCGGATTCCCGTCTTCCCCGACGTGCACGACGCTGCCGGTAGCATCACCCGTCGAGTAGGCCCACCGGTCCCCGCGGGGTGAGAAAGCGGGCGTTCGGAAACCCACCGCGTTGGTTAAGTGCTGGGCCGTGTCACTCAGGAAGGGCCGGTGCAACACCTTTACGTCTTCCCGGGAATGAACGATTAAAGCTTGCCCGCTGCCGCTCCAGCTGTAGTAAAGCGGCGCACCCCGTTCCAGGGCGATGGCCCCGTCGGATGTGTCCGGGTTGACCGCGAACAGCGTCAATCCCTGGCGGGTGGTGGCCAGAAAGGACAACAACTCTCCGTCCGGTGACCAGTAGAGGTAGTGGGGAGAACCATCGGCGATCAGTCCAGGAACGTCGTTGTCGTACACGAGGCGGCTGACGCCGGTAATGGCGTCAATGACCTGCACCGATACTTCCAGGGAACGATTGGGCGTAATCTGCACCCGGGACACGGCCAGTCTGCTGCCGTCGGGCGCCCAGGTGGGCCAGGCGTATGACTCATTGAAGTCCAGGTCCTGCACCTGGAAGAAGGCCGCAGTATCGGAAGGGCTGGCTGGTCCGGCTGGGTCCGAGGGGCGAGACCGTACCCGGCTTACCCCCGTTAGACGCCGTTCGTCGCTGCCATCGGGGTTGACCGTAAAAAGATCGCCGTAGGGTCCGATGTAGGCAATGCGGTCAACGCTCAAGTCGTGCAATGCTCCTGTTCCGGAGCCGGCTCTGGCTGCAGGGCTGGTGGGCGCAGGTGGCGCGGGGATGACAATTGTAGCGGTGGCGTCGGGGTTCAGTGACGGCGCTCCGGCGCAGGCGATCAGTCCGGCCAGTGTCACCACTCCCCCGAACAACCTCAACCCTTTGACCGACTCTGTCCACAACCGTGCCAGGTTTCCACGAAAATTTGCCACCAGCACCGCCGATTCCGGTTAATCAAGAATACCATTGGTATTCACGGGTAGCAACGGCGGCATTCCCGCCACCGGCGGAACCTACCCTAAGTTCTCGATGAGCTGGTAATTCTGGATGAACCGGTGCAGGTATCCTGTGCCGGTCCGAAATCTGGTTACAGCGCCATCGCGTCCCAAACTCAAACCACAGGAGGCCCACACCCCCCCAACCCACAAGTCATGTCCCCCCGAGCGCAGCCGAAGCCCCTCAAATCGCCGCCACATTACAAGCCAGGGGTAACTCAACCATCACCATCGCTACTCTCTCCGCATTGCAGTCCCGTTAGTCCTGCGTCTGGCGGAAGCCCCCAACCCCCCCGTAGGGGCAGACCTGCGTGTCTGCCCTGCCTGCCGCCCATTCAACTAACCCCATTCCCGAAAATTCGTCCCCATTCGTGCAAGAGCTTCCCCCCGTTCGTCCTGAGCCTGTCGAAGGACATCCCCCCTCTCCCCCTCGCACAGGGGAAAGACAGAGGCCATTCCAATAATCCCTTCCCCCTCGAAGGGGGAAGGTTAGGATGGGGGTGAAGACACACCCGCAGGTCAACCCCTGCATTTGTGCCAAACATCCCCCCTCGCCCATAGGGCCAGGGGCTAGGGGTGAGGGCTCCCCAAATACAAACCATGTCATCCTGAGCGAAGCCGAAGGATCTAAAATCCATACCACATACCATGCCCAGCCAACCGCAACCAACATCAAAACCGAAGTTCCCCCCTCGCCCTATGGGAGAGGGGCCGGGGGTGAGGGCCAACCCCCTGACACCACCCCCTTCCCACCCTGGCTAACCCACCCCTACCATCAAAAGAGAATAACCAAACATCCCCCCTCGCCCTATGAGACAGGGGGCGGGGGTGAGGGCTCCCCGCTGCCAGGCAAGCTGGAAAACGGCGGACCCCCCAAGCCATAAACCATGTCGCCCTGAGCCTGCCGAAGGGCCTCAAATCCCTCCCCTCAAGACGGTCACGGGTTCCAAATCCATTTCTTGGTTGGAGTCTGGATTCTTCACCGCCTTCAGAGTGACAGTCAACTCAAATGCAACTGCCCTCTGTCCTTTCTCCCAGCCCCTTGCGGCCATTTGACAGCGTTGAAATAATAGTTGGGAAGTTTACCTGCGTTGCATCCCGTCTTCTATGTACAGTATTTCCCTGCAGTTGCCCGCAAAACCACTGGCGTCCGCCGCCCCGGCCGGTCGCCAGGTCGCCGAGGGTCCGCCAAGACAGGTGACCATAGATGGCAGGGCCATAGAATACCGGATCAAGCGCAGCCGCCAGCGCCGCAAGACGTACCAGGTTTCCGTAGTCTCCGGCCAGGTACTGCTGGCAGTGCCCTACCGCACTACCAACGGCCAGGCCGAAGAAATGGTGCGCCAGAAGGCCAGGTGGATATTCTCCAAGCTGGACACTGTCGAAGCCAGGCCGGAAGCCCCCCAGTTCCTGTCCGGGGAGTCGCTGCCCTTCCGCGGCCGCGACCTGATCCTTTGGGTGCAGGGTGTGGACCGCACCCCCTCCGGCCGTCCCGAGGTCTCCTCCGACCGCCGCAGGCTATTGGTGCGGATTCCCCTGGGATTGGACAGCGCCACCCGCCAGGAGCAGGTGGCTGCCGCGCTGGTAGCCTGGTACGGTCAGCAGGCCCGGGAACAGGTCGAATCGCAGGTAGCCCGCTGGCTTCCGGCGTTGGGCAATGGCTCCGGCCCCCCGGTGCACATCCGCAACCAGCGTCGTCGCTGGGGAAGTTGCTCCAGCAAGGGAGTGCTGCGCTTCAACTGGCGGCTGTCCATGCTGGAACCGCCCCTGGTCGAATACGTGGTTGTCCACGAGCTTTGCCACCTGACCCACATGAACCACTCCCCTGACTTCTGGGGACTGGTGGCCCGGCATCTGCCCGACTACAAGGAGCTGCGCAAATTATTGAAGGAACGAGAGGCTGCCTTGCCGCCCCTCTAACTCACCGGTTCTTTAATTCATCAGGTGGACCGGTCCCCTTCACTGATGTCAATGTTCTTGCCCCAAACCCATCCGGATTATCCGTATGTTAAACTCTCCCAAAGACACCCCATAACGAAAAATCACCGAGCCAAGGAGCGGTTGCCATGACCAGCGTCAGCAAAGATCCCGTCCTGGTTGTCCTTCAGCTTACCGGCGGCAACGACTACATGAACACCGTTGTCCCCTACGACAACCCCCTCTACTACGACAACCGGCCCACGGTTAACGTTGCGCCCGAACGGGTGCTGCCCCTGGACAGCATGGTGGGTTTCAATCCGACGCTGGCCCCCATCAAGGATCTGTATGACCAGGGCGATGTGGCCGTGGTTCACGGCGTGGGTTACTCCAATCCCAACCGATCCCACTTCCGTTCCATGGACATCTGGCACACCTGCGAACCCGACAAGATAGGTACCGAAGGCTGGCTGGGCAAGGTCATCCGCGATCTGGACCCCCGCGGCGAAAACGTGCTGACGGGCGTCAATTTCGGCCGGGGTCTGCCCCGGGCCATGGCCCTGCCTGGAGTCCCCGTGGCCTCGGTGGCCGTCCTGGAAAATTACGGGCTGCTCACCGCCATACCCCAGGAGGAGGCTCGCGCCCGTGCCCTGGACGTTTTCGCTCGGATGTACACTCCGGCCATGGGCACCGGCCCGACCATGGACTACCTGGGGCAGACGGGCCTGGACGCCCTGAAAGGGGCCGACATCCTTCGCACCGCGCCCGAAAAGTACACATCAACGGTGGAGTATGGCGACAACGCCATCGCCCGCAACCTGCGCGCCATTTCCCAGGTGCTTCTGGCTGACCTGGGTACGCGGGTCTTTTACACCCAGCACGGCGGCTACGACACCCACGCCGCCGAAATGGCGGTCCACACCCAGCTCTGGACTGAGTTGTCTGAAGCCATATCCTGCTTCTTCGCCGACCTGCGGGAGCACGACGTAGAAGACCGGGTGGTGATGCTGGTATTCACCGAGTTCGGGCGTCGGGTCAAGGACAACGGCTCCGGCACCGACCACGGTTCCGGCGGCCTGTCCATGGTCATGGGCGCCCCGGTAAAGGGCGGCCAGTACAACGAATTCCCCTCAATGAAAGAAGGCGACCTCCTTGAAGGCGACCTCCACTTCAACTACGACTACCGCGGCCTCTACGGCACCCTCGCAGAACGCTGGCTGGGCCTCGACGCCACGTCAATAGTAGGCGGAAACTACGAAATGCTGGACGTGGTGTAGGGTGTGCAGCGCCTGAAAACCCGAAATTAATCCACCGCCTTGAGTTGACATGCTTAACGCTATTGTATTTTTGGGGCTCCAGGTAAAATAACTGACCCCGAATCATATTAAAGTATATTAGTGCAGGAGCTTTGATTGCGCCCCGGGCAATTAGTCCAGGCGCGGGAAAGCTCGGATATACTCAAGATCGTCGAAGCCGACTGATCTATCTCAGAAGTCTCCCCGTTCGTCCGCAACATCCCGGACGGACGGGAGACCCCCCGAAACCAACCCCCCACCCCACTTAACCCCCAGCGCTCCAGGTAAACCGGCGTCTTCGCACGTCATTGCATAATTTCCCCCCGCCCTTGCCTGCTCAGGCCCCAACCAAGCCTTAATCAACGCCTGCACAAGAGAATCCCACGATTTCCGTAATATGTCCCCATTTCCTCTAACGCTTTCATCCCATATACTGCTGTAAGATATATGCTGATGTTGACATTACCAGCTATTAAGAATATATTCCTTGCCGATTTAACAGAATTAAACCCTCTTTTCGTCTAGTCCCGATATTGCGAAATCTAGCTATGGAGGTGTGTACAAGGAACTCTTTCCGTTCACCACCTGGGAACCCTGCTGGGGACATCCGTTCCTTTTTCAAGAAAGTCTGAACCTGGAGGATAAGACCATGTCCTACCACTGGCGGAAGCAATCTTTGAAGGAACCCAGGAAACTGTTACTGGGCCCGGTATTGGCGGTTCTGGCGTTGGCGCTCGTAGCCTGCGGCGCCGCTGAGTCCGAACCCGCAGCCCCCGAACCTGCAGCAGCCCCGGCCGCAGCTCCTGCGGCTGCACCTGCCGCCGCCCCCGCAGCGGAGCCAGCGGCCCAGCCTGAAGCCCCCGCTCCGACTGCAGCCCCCGCAGCCATGGCAGAGCCGGCCGACGAAATGATGAGCAAGCCCGAAAAGGCTGCCATGGCCTTCGCTGATTACTGGAATCCACCCACCGATTATTACGGCGAACCTGTTTACGGTGGCACACTCCGCGTCAACTACGAAGACCCACTGGAACACGCTAACGACTGGGGCGCCGCCACCGGCGCTTCTGCCAGGTACCGTGGTCCCACCAGCGCGGTGCTGATCCAGGAAAATCCCTACGATGCCGGCGCGCCGGTAATCCCCGACCTGGCCGGCAGCTGGGACATTCACGAAGGACTGGACGGGGTAACCTTCTACTTCCGTGAAAATACCAACTGGCACAATGGCGAGCCCTTCGTCTGTGAGGACGCCCGTTTCTCCTTCGAGGTAATGGGCACTGGAAACGGCCTGACCGCCAGCTACATGAAGAGCCGCCTGGCCCACGTCAAATTGGATGAAATGGAATGCATCGACGATATGACGTTGAAGATGAACTTCAGCGGTCCTACCGGCATTCCCTTGCTTAACCTGTCCAACCGCCGGGCCATGGTATTCAACAAGGCCTGGTTCGAGGCCGGTGGCGAGGAGGCCATGTTCCAGGATGTCAGCGTCGGTATCGGTCCCTTCAAGTGGCAGCCAGGCCAGACTGTGGGGAATGACGAGCAGCACTTCGACAAGAACGAGGACTACTTCGTCCCCGAATTGCCTTACGTTGACGAACTGGTTATCTTCGGCATCCTGGACGAGTCCACTCAGCAGGCCACCCAGCTTGCCCACCAGACCGACTGGCACTGGGTCCGTAACTGGGGGCAGTATCAGGCCTACGTGGACCACGACCAGATCATCACCGTTATCCGGGCCACCAGGGGCAATTTCCGCCTGTGGATCAACAACCGCAACGAGCCCTTCGACAACGTAAGGGTGCGCCAGGCCATCGTCATGGGCATTGACCGGAACGCCGCTATCCAGATTCTCCAGGACGGCCACGGCGCCTGGGGTGGCTTCGGCTACGCTCCCGGCAGCCCCTGGGAACTGCCCAGGGAACAGCTCTGCTCCGTGCCCGGCTGGTGTGTCTCCGACGATGTTGAGGCAACCCGGGCCGAAGCAAGAGCCATCCTGGAGGAGGAAGGCTTCGACTTCGAAAGGACCTACTCCTTCAGTGTCGAGTCTGACGCCCAGGTTCAGGCCCGCGCCACCTTCCTGCAGGAACAGTTGCGCTTGATGGGTGTCAAGACCGACTTCGACCTGGTAGAGACCGTGGCATATCGGGAGCAGGAAGCCTCGGGTACCTGGGGCGATCTGAAACCCGGCAACAGTACCGTTCCTTCCGATGACCCCAACGCCGGTGTAGCCAGTTTCCTGCGCTGCGACTCCTCCGATAACGACTGGACCCCGCCGGAGTCCAACTGCGACCTGGACATCGTGACCATGCTGGACCAGGCCCAGGTAGAATTGGACGCCGATAAGCGGCGGTCGATTGCCCACGAGATTGAACTGGCTGCCATGAAACAGTACAGTTCCTTCCCGGTTTACTGGGAGCAGGAAGCGGTATCCTTCTGGCCCGAGGTTAGGGGCTATGCCCACTTCCCCGCGCCTTTCGGTTCCTACCGCAAGCACATGCACATGTGGATCGACCCGTCCCACATGGACGACACTGGCAATGCTGGTCAGGTCTCAGGTGTACCCGGCGGAGCCTAGTATCGCTGGTCATACCAAGCACTAACGGCTAACTCTGGGCCACCTTCCTGAAGAGGAAGGTGGCCCTTTTGTCTGTTCTTCAATTGGTTATCGGAAGTACTAGTGGTTCTTGGCAGTGTCGAGGCCCAGCTACCTACCTGAGGCCCATGCAATAGTGATTCATAGTGACCAACTATCCTCTATGCTACCGGTAGCATGGAACAAGAATGCTATACGAGGTATTGCGGTATAAGGTAAGGGTTGAAATAATGGTGCCAACCAGGGTTTTCCTGCGGCCCCTTAACACTGTATCGACCTGCCACTCATGGAACTTCTGGAATTCAAAATGGAAATGTCGGGCCGGCCTTCGATGGATCAGGCTGCCAGAGAGCTATTGTTGGCAGGGGACGCCGTGCAACCATTGGCTCACAGTCTGAGATCACGGATACCCCAACGGCCAACTGCGCAGGGATCGCTGGAGGTCATGGTAGCGGAGACTGCTACTTTCATAACCGATGACTGGGTTGTTTCGATTCACAGTAAGAAGCTTACCCAATGCGTGGCTGCGATGGTGGCCCTGTTAAACTGTACCAGCAGTCAGTTGGGAGAATTGCCGGACGTCAAGCTGATTGGCCTTATCCACCGTCCCGTTGTCTCGCTGGATAAGGCTATTCGCCAGGATAAGTTGAAGCGCAATTTGTTGGGTGCAGCGAAGTGGGGAGCCACTATTCTCGTCAGTGCAGGAGCTGGCGCATTGTTGCAGTGGTCAATTTCCCAGGGGGCGACGCAATGAACAATATCCTCGAAAAGGACTTCGTCCAGGAAATCGCCAACAGCATCGATCAGTTGGGTTACCAGGTCAAGTTGGAACCTTCAGAGGTTCCTAACCGCAAGATGTGGAAGTTTGACCCCGCCTCGATTCTTCGCGGACCGAAATTCACACCCGACCTGCTCGTAGGAAACAACTCGGAATTTGCAGTGATTGAGGCGATGTCCAGGCCTTTCTTGATGGGCGGGATTATCGATGCCCGCAGTGTGGCCGAATATTTTGGCGTCCCGGCCATAATCTGCGTTCCTGACGAGGTTCTGCCAGATATCCCTGGAAGTGTGCTGAGGTTTGCCGACGAGGAGAACGTCAGCATAGCCGCTCTATCCGACCTGGCAAGTACCCTTGCTTTGTTGCTTTCCCCCGGAACGATCAATTTGACAGGCATAGAATGACCGTCAGTCCGACGACAGTAGCCCAAAAACTTCGGGGCCCCAGCAACTGGGGCCCCGAATGGTTTACCTGAAAACTATTGCGTACTGGTGGCCGGTTCAGCCTAGTGGCCGCCGCAACCGCCGCCCCCGCCCGAACCACAGCCACAACCCCCGCCGCCACCGGAACCACAGCCGCATCCGGCTCCGCAGCCACCACCGGCGCTGGCATACATGGGATTGTTGATAACAAACCCTACTTGCCCGCCAAATTCTTCCACATAGTCAATGGTCGCTTCTTCCAGGAAGGGGGCGCTGTCCGAGTCCATCAGAAAGCTCAAACCTTCCAGGCTCAGAACGGTGTCATCGGGCTGGGTTTCCTTTTCCATGGTGAGCATGTACTGAAGGCCACCGCCCGAAGGCATGGCAATCACTCGCAGGGAACTGTTGGCTTCCTGTTCTTGGTCCAGGACTTCCTTGAGTTTTTCAATAGCCAGGGTGGTTACTTCCATTATGCAACACTCCATTCAAGTCGCGAGAGTGCGGAAGTTCCTCAAACTTCTGCTTGTCGTCTAGCCTACCATACGGCCAAAAGGCTAGTCAATTGAGCCTGGAAGTAAGGGCAATCTCATTTCAGCTTTGGGGCAAACCCATTGGCGTATTAAACCGAAGCCACGGTGGAGATTGCATCGATGATCCCCAGCACTGTAGTGGTTGTGGTTCAGCTATTCCCCGAACCGTAGAGGCGCACGGCCGTGCGCCCCTGCTTTTAGCCTGATACTTCAGCAACATTGCAATGAAGGGTTGGGGCCGGCCCGTCATTCTGGCGAAAGCCAGAATCCAGTGCCTCTCTAATATAATGCAGTTGACCTTTCGCAACCTGCCTGGATTCCGGCTCCAGGCCGGAATGACGATGCAAATTCAGCAGCCATCACTTCAATCCCTTTGGCCTGCTAAACCAAGAAACACTCTATTATCCCCAGCATCGTAGTGGTAGTGCTTCAGCTGTTCCCCGAACCGTAGGGGCGCACGGCCGTGCGCCCCTACCTTTAGCCTGATATTTCAACAACATTGCAAAGAAGGGTTGGAGCCAGCCCGTCATTCTGGCGAAAGCCAGAATCCAGTGCCTCTTTCATTCAATGCAGTTGACCTTTAGCACCCTGCCTGGCTTCCGGCTCAAGGCCGGAATGACAATGCAGATTCAGCAATCATCACTTCAATCCCATTGGCCTGCTAAACCAAAGACAAGATGAAGAACACTCGATGATCCCCGGCACTGTAGTGGTAGTAGTTCAGATGTTCCCCGAACCGTAGGGGCGCACGGCCGTGCGCCCCTACCTTTGGCCTGATACTTCAGCGACATTGTAATGAAGGGTTGGGGCCAGCCCGTCATTCTGGCGAAAGCCAGAATCCAGTGCCTCTCTCCATACAATGCAGTTGACCTTTCGCAACCTGCCTGGCTTCCGGCTCCGGGCCGGAATGACAATGCAGATTCAGCAGCCACCATCTTAAATCTGGTGGCCTGCCAGCCTTCCCGTTTGACTGTCAAGCCTTCCATTCGCTAAACTCCCCTGCGTTAATCAGCAACCCGGCAAGGAGTTTCCCCTATGAAGTTTGGCCTCTTCTACGAATGGCCCAACCCCAACCTGCGCAACTGGAAAACCCTCTTCGAGGAGGGAGTAGAACAGATACAGTACTCGGAAGAAATGGGCTTCGAATACTGCCTTATCGCCGAACACCATTTCTCCAACTATGGCAACTCCCCCGCGCCCCTCATGCAGGCCCTCTATATCGGGCAGCGCACCAAGAGACTGCAGATTGCCACCGGCATCATCGTGGTTCCTATTTGGGACGTCCTGCGCCTGGCCGAAGAGGTCGCCGTCCTGGACAACCTGATAGACGGTCGCTTTATCTGCGGCGTGGGCCGCGGCTACCAGCCACATGAAATGTCGCGCTTCGGCGTAACCCTGGAGGATTCCCGCCAGAAGTTCAACGAGAGCATGGACGTGCTGGTGAAGGCCTGGACCCAGGACGAGTCCTTCACCTACGACGGCGAGTTCATCAAGGTACCAAATGCTACCACCGTGTGGCCCAAGCCCCTGCAGAAGCCCCATCCGCCCTTCTGGATCGCGGGTACCAGTGTCGAATCCATGAATATGGCGGCGGAATGGGACATGATGCCCCTGACCACCGGACTGCTGGGCGGCGCCGGGGTCAAGACCCACTACGCCTCCCTGATTCATGCCCGCAAGAACCTGGGCAAGTCCTACCACGGGCTGGAACTGGGCCTTCAGTCCATCACCCACGTCGCCGAAACCGACGATGAAGCCCGCAAGCAACTGCCCTACGCCCGCTGGCAGAATCGGGCCGGCCGCGCCCTTAACCGCCTTGAGGTGGTGAACGGCCGCGTGCAGGTTGGCCCCTACGAGGGTGAACTGGACGACGACGGCTTCATGGAGCGCCTCTACTTTGGCAGCCCCGATTCGGTTATCAAGAAATTCTCCGCCGCCGCTGAGCTTGGCGTAACCAACGTCAGCAACTGGATGATGTTCGGTGGACTGGAACACGAAAAAATCATGCGCTCCATCCGCCTCATGGGCGAAGAAGTAATTCCCGCCCTGAAGGACGTTGAGCCTCCCGCCGGCCTGGCCGACGAACTGGCCGAAACCCCACCGGCCACCTCGGAACAGCTACAGGCCGCCCGCTTCGGGGCCACCCCTTCGGACGTTACCGCTACTTAGGCTGCCATGCCACGCTACAGCCACCGTACGGGCGGGTCGCAGACCCGCCCGCTTTCTTTCTCACGCAGTCTGCAACGAAGGCTTTGATTTCCGATAGTCAAGGCGGTAATCTCTTTGCAGTAACTCTGCCAATCAATATCATCCTGTATATCCTGTCCATCCATGTCCATTCACTTGCCAGCCGGAGGCCATCAATGCCCAACCAACATCCCCTCCCACTTAACGGCATCCGCGTCCTTGACGCCACCCATATAGTCGCGGGCCCCTTCTGC
Source organism: SAR202 cluster bacterium bin22 (assembly GCA_002238505.1). Lineage (GTDB taxonomy): Bacteria > Chloroflexota > Dehalococcoidia > Lucifugimonadales > UBA3495 > Bin22. Next base: position 14,435 of record MPMM01000002.1, read on the forward strand.
TCCCAAATCCTCGCCGACATGGGCGCCGAGGTTATCAAGATTGAACGGCCCCGCACCGGCGACCTGATAAGGGGCCGAGGTCCCTACGTCACCAAAGAGGACGGACAACGGATAAGCTCTCGGTACATTGGCCTCAACCGCAACAAGAAGAGCGTCACCCTCGACCTGCGCAATCCCCGCTGCAAAGCCGCCTTCGAAGAAATGGTCAAGGTATCCGACGTGCTACTTGACAACTGGGGACCGGGAGCCTTTCGCCGCCTGGGCCTGGGCTACGACTACCTCAGGGAATTGAATCCCGGCCTCATATACGCCAGCATCACCGGCTACGGCGACAGCGACGAATTGCGTGGCCCCTACTCCAACTGGCCCGCCAACAACCTGGCCATCCAGGGCATGGCCGGGTGGATGGAACTGACCGGGGAGCCCGGTCGCCCGCCCCAGAGCGTTGGCGACAACATCGGAGACTCCATTCCCGGCGTCTGGTCCGCGCTGGGTGTTGTGCTCGCCCTCCGCAGCCGGGAGCAAACTGGACAGGGCCAGCATGTGGACATGGCCATGTACGAGTGCATGGTGCTCCACACCCTCAGCAACATGTACGGTTACGAGGCCAGCGGAGAGTTGTTCACCCGCGACTGGAGCCGTCTGGCCAACGCCGGCATTACCTTCCGCGCTAGCGACGGCTACGTAATCATGGCCGGTGCCCGGGTCCCGGAACGGTGGCAGAATTTGTGGAAGCTGGTGGGCCGCAACGACCTGGCCGACAACCCCGATTACCTGGCCCCCAGCGACGGCGACTTTATCCACGAGCATGTCGTACCCGCCCTGGAAGAGTGGTCCCAGAGCCTCCCCAAGTGGGAAGTGGCCGGCAAAATCACCGAACTGGGCTTTTCCATGGGCGTGGCCCAGAACACCGAAGACCTGGCCAACTGCCCCCAGCTGGAGGCGCGGGATATGTTCGTGGAGACCGGCGACACCGCCGGAGGTCCCTTCCGCTCTCTCCGTACCCCGGTTCGCCTGCTCGACTGCGCCCCCATAGAACCGGAAACGGCCCCGCAATTGGGCCAGCACAACCGTGAGGTCCTGTGCAGCCTCGGCGGGTTAACCGAGGAGGAACTGTCGGCCCTGGAGGAGGAAGGGGCGGTCTAGTCGAATGGCTGATATTGAGACAACCGGATACTACGAACGTGCAGTCAGGGCCAATCACCCTGAGATTCTGGATGAATGGGTGGAACGGGTTTTGGATAGCCCGTACTATACTGAGCAACAGGAAGACGGTAGAATCAGGTATTATGGCTATATCCCTGAATTGAGACACTGGATTCGGGTGATTGTCTCGGATGGTAAGCCGCACAACCGCTTTATCGACCACCACAAGCTGAAAATCTGGGGGAGACTATGAAATTGAAAATCTCCTATTTTGAAGATACAGATACGCTCTGGTTGGGCAACGGACAGCCTGCGCCGGTGGGAGAAGACATTACGGAGAACGTAACCGTGTTCTTCGACATGGAAGTAACGCAACCAAATGGGGTATTGATAGAACACGCCGCCGAGACCTTGTTGCCAATTCTCCAGGCCGCGATGCAGGCCAGGGAAGAGGCCTCGCAGAAGCCTTCCAAATCTGCCAAAACCTCATCCTGACCGAAGTTTCCTCACCTGAACCATCAACCAACTGCCATACGGAGGAACCACCATGCCCACCAACGGAATGGGAGTTATATCCAGAAAAGCCGGCGAGCCGGCCCTGCTGGAAGAAATAATCGTTGACGACCCGGGCCCGGGCGAAGTGCTGGTCCGCATCCAGGCCAGCGGTGTCTGCCACACCGACCTGCACTACAAGCTGGGCAGAATCAACAACGAGTTCCCCTTCCTGCTGGGCCACGAGGGTTCCGGCATAGTGGAGGCCGTGGGCGAGGGCGTCACCGAACCCAGCGTGGGCGATTACGTGGTCCTCGCCTGGCGCGCGCCCTGCGGTTACTGCCGCTTCTGCGCCCTGGGACAGCCCAACCTCTGCTCTGCCAGCCTCAACGCCCAGCCCCGGATGACGGCAAAGAGAGATGGCGCCGTCCTCAATCCCGCCCTGGGCATCGGCACCTTCTGCACCCATACCGTGGTGGCAGCCCGCCAGGCCGTTCCCGTTCCCACCGCCTGCCCGCCGGAACAGGCCAGCCTGCTTGGCTGCGGCGTCACCACCGGCATTGGCGCGGTCCTCTACACCGCTGGCGTGCGGCGCGGCGGCACCGTGGCCGTCTATGGCTGTGGCGGCATAGGCTCCAGCGTAATCATGGGCGCTAAACTTGCCCGCGCCTCCAGGATCATCGGCGTGGACATCGCCGAGAACAAGCTGGCCTGGGCTAAAGAGTTCGGCGCAACCGATGTGGTCAACGCCGCCGACACTGATCCGGTAGAGGCCATCAAGGAACTGACCGGCGGCAACGGCGTGGACTACTCCTTCGAGTGCGTGGGCATGCCCCAGACCTTGTTGCAGGCCCTCTGGTCCCGTGACCTGGCCGGCACCTGTGTCCTTATTGGCGTACCCGACCCCACCATGGTGGTGGACGTCCCCATGCTCCAGTTCTTCGGCCTTGGCGGATCGTTGCGGGTAAGCTGGTACGGCGACAACCTCCCCTCCCGCGACTTCCCCCTGTTCGCCAACTACTACCTCTCCGGCGAACTGGACCTGGATCGCGTGGTGTCCGCAGTCATCGGCCTGGAGGATACCGAGTCCGCCTTCGGGGCCATGGAGCGGGGAGAAACCCTGCGGTCGGTAATCCGGATACCGGATGCGTAACGGAGGGGCCCACTCTGCACGAAATCGTCTGGCCTTCTCCCGGTAACTGTGTGGTAACATTGTTTGGACCCTAAGTCTTTACGGAAACCGAGTTGATTCCTCGGTTTCCCAACTTCGCGCTCTATGCTTGCGCATTCCGCAACCACAACACGAAGGAGGCGTGCAAATGCCCGGCAACATCAAAGACCGTTATGGAATGACCCTCTCCACCAATTCTCCCGCCGCCGCTGACCTCTGGCAGGAGGGCATTGACCTCCTCCTCTCCCAGTCCTACGGCGCAGAGGAGAAGCTGCAAGAGGCCATTGACACCGACGAAGGCTTTGCCATCGCCCACGGTTGCCTCGCCTTCCTGCACATGACCCGCGCCCGCCCCGACCAGGCCCGGGAAAGCGTCAAGCGGGGTCTGGAACTGGCCGACGGCATCACCGACCGGGAACGCCGTCACATCGAGGCAGTTAACCTTTGGGCCAACGGCAAGGGCCCCGACGCCCTGCGGCTGGTCAGGGAACACCTGGTCGAATGGCCCAGGGATTCGGTGCTGCACCGGCTCGCCCAGCGCCTCTACATGCTGGGTTGCAGCGGCGCCGGCGACCCCTCTTTCCCGCCTGCCCTCTTGGCCATGATGGACGAGGTGGCCCCCCACTGCGGCGACGACTGGGCCTTCCTGGGCCAGTATGCCTTCGCTCACCACGAGAACGGCATCCTCGACAAGGCCCTCAGCCTGGCCGAAAAGTCCCTCGAAATGAACCCCGGCAATGCCGTGGCCGCCCACTCGGTTACCCACTCCTACTTCGAGTACGGCGATGCGGCCACCGGCGGCAACTTCCTGGGTAACTGGCTGGAGGGCTTCGACGCCCGTGCTCACTACCACACCCACCTGTCCTGGCACCAGGCCCTGTTCGAGTTGGCGTTGGGCAGGTACGGCGAGGCGTTGCAGCTCTACGAGGACTGGATTCGCCCCACCGCCATCAACAAGAACATCTCGGGCTTGTCCGACAGCGCTTCCTTCATGTGGCGAATGACCATCTACGGCGGCGAAGCCCCTCCCAAGCCCTGGGATGAAGTCAAGGAGCAGGCGGCTCCGGCGGCCACCACCCCGGGCGCGGCCTTCCGCGATGCCCATGCCGCCCTGGCTTTCGCGGCCAGCGGCGACCGGGAACTCATGGACCAGATGATCAACCGTCTCCGGACCAACGCTGAAAACGGCAACATCTTCGCCAAGGAAGTCATCCTGCCCCTGGCCCAGGGCATCGACGCCTTCGCCCAGCAGGACTACAGCGCTTCGGTGGACTACCTGGAACCGGTGTTCCCCCAGCTTATCCGCATCGGTGGCAGCCACGCCCAGCGCGAAGTGTTCGAGGATACTCTGCTGGAGGCCTACCTGCGCGCCGAGCAGTTTGACAAGGCCGAAGCCATGCTTCAGGAACGCCTCGGCCGCCGCGACACCCCCAGGGACACTTTCTGGCTCGGTCGCGTTATGGCCGGCAAGGGCGAGTCCTCAACGGCCCAGGACAGCCTGTCCAAAGCAGCCGGCGTCTGGCAGGAGACGGGCGACGCCGAAACCCCGGAACTAAGAAACATCGAGCAACTCTCCGGCGCCCTGTCCTAGCCTTCCCCACATCGGTTGCTCGCATAAGCAGCGCCAGGGACAATACGCGTCAGCGCGGTCCTTGGCGCTTTTCTGTTCGCCGTTCCAATCCGCCCAGCCGCCCCGTCCCATCAACGCTGCATTGCCCGACATCGGTAGGGGGGCACCGCCGCGCGCCCCCCGTCCCACCACCGCTGCATGGCCCGACATCGGTAGGGCCGCACGGCCGTGCGCCCCGCGCCCTCGCGCCCCTGCGCCGCCCTGCGCCAAAAAAACGCCCACCAGACCTTCCGACCCTTACGCCGCCGCCAACCGCAACCAACATCAAAACCAAACTCCCCCCTCTCCCTATGGGAGAGGGGCCGGGGGTGAGGGCCGCCCCACCAAACCATGTCATCCTGAGCGAAGCCGAAGGATCCAAAATCCCTACCAAATACCATGCCCAGCCAATCGCAACCAACCCTGAAAACCAAACTCTCCCCTCGCCCTATGGGAGAGGGGCCGGGGGTGAGGGCCCCCGCCACCACATACCATGCCCAGCCAATCGCAACCAACCCTGAAAACCAAACTCTCCCCTCGCCCTATGGGAGAGGGGCCGGGGGTGAGGGCTCCCGCTCCTTCCCCCCATTTGCCCTTCACGCTATAATCTTGTGGTTATGTCCACACATCCACCTGACCTCCTGGACGGCTTGAACGACGCCCAGGCCGAAGCCGTCATTACCACCGAAGGCCCCCTGCTCATTGTGGCCGGCCCTGGCAGCGGTAAAACCCGTGTCGTAACTCACCGCATCGCCTACCTGGTTCGGGAGTCCTCCGTCAGCCCCTACCGCATCGCTGCAGTCACCTTCACCAACAAGGCGGCGCGTGAGATGCGCGATCGTATCCAGGGCTTGCAGGTCCCCGATGCCGACTCCGTCTTCGCCGGCACCTTCCATGCCTTCTGTGCCCGCCTGCTGCGCCGGTATGGGGAGGGCGTGGGCCTCGATTCCAACTACACCATCTATGACGCCGATGACCAGTTGGGCCTGATTAAGCAGTCTATGCAGTTGGCCGATGTGGATGAGAAACGCAATCCTCCCCGGGCCATCCAGGGCGTCATCTCTCGGGCCAAGAGCCTGTTGATGGACTCGGTTGGCCTGGCCAAGCGGGCTCAGATTGAAGACGATTTCCAGGCCGAAATAGCCGCCCGCGTCTATCACCACTATGAGGAACTGCTGGGCCGCAGCAACGCGGTGGACTTTGACGATCTGCTCATGCGGGCCGTTCAACTGCTGCAGGAGAACCTTGACGTAAGGGAGGACTACCACCGTCGCTACCACTACCTGATGGTGGACGAGTTCCAGGACACCAACATTGCCCAGTACCGCCTGGCCCGCCTGTTAACCGGACCCGACCAGAATATCTGCGTGGTGGGCGACCCCGACCAGTCAATCTACTCCTGGCGCAACGCTGATATCAGGAACATTCTCAGTTTCCAGCAGGACTATCCCGACGCCCGGACCATTGCCCTGGAGCAGAATTACCGCTCCTCCCGCAACATCCTGGACACGGCCAGCGCCCTCATTGCCAACAACGGCATGCGTGTGGAAAAGGAACTGGTGACGGAAAAGACCGCCGGCGCCGATGTGGTGGTCCACGAGGCCTACAGTGCGGTGGAGGAAGCCGAGTTTGTAGTTAAACAGATTAAAGACCTGAAGAACCGAGAAAAGATCTCGCTAGGCGATTGCGCGGTAATGTACCGCATAAACGCCCAGTCCCGTATTTTGGAAAGAGCTTGCTCTGACCATGACTTAAAATACCGGCTTGTGGGCGGAACCCAGTTTTACCGTAGAAGGGAAGTTCGGGACGTATTGGCATTTCTGTTTGTATTACGGAATCCTCAGGATGACGTGAATTTGGAAAGAGCCATTAAGACTTCATCCAGAGGAATTGGCGACAAGACCCTCCAGGGCATAGTCCGTTGGTCTCTTGGCCAGCACATCACCGTTCTAGAAGGAATTAAACGAATATCTCTTGCAAAGGCAGCTGGTTTACCCTGTCCTGCTCCCCTGGCATCCCGCGCCTACACCGCCGTGTCCCGGTTCGGCGAATTGATGATTAGGATGGAGGATTTGAGGGATAAGCTGCCCATTTCGCGTCTGATAAAGGTCTTGGTGGATGAGGCAGGCTTGGAGGCTTATATTCGTAGTGTGGACACTAACCCAGAAGAGCGAATGGAGAACCTCTATGAGCTTATCGCTTCGGCCGAGGAAAAAGAAACCGGCTCGCCAGAGGATGACATGCGCGATTTCTTGGAATATGCCTCACTTCAGTCGGATGTGGACACTTATGACGATACTGAAGATGCACTCACCCTGATAACCCTGCACCAGGCCAAGGGTCTGGAGTTCCCCGTAGTCTTCATCGTTGGTCTGGAAGAGGGTCTGCTGCCCCACAGCCGTTCCATGGACAGCAATGAAGAATTGGAGGAGGAGCGCCGGTTGTGCTACGTGGGCATCACCCGGGCCCAGGAGCGGCTGTACCTGTTGCGGGCCTTCCAGCGCGCCATGTATGGCCGGTCGTCGTCCACCCTTCCCTCCCGGTTCCTGGACGAAATCCCACAAAAGCTGCTGACCTACGCCAGTGCCCCCGGCGCCAGAACTGTCCAGACCGTGTCCCACCGCACCAGCTTCGACCGCAGCCTGACCACTTGGGACCGGGGCAGCAGCGTTGAGGAACCCGCCGGCCCCGAATACGTCCCCTCCGTCGGTGACCAGGTGAAACACGTGAAGTTCGGGCAGGGCGAAGTTGTCCAGTGCGAGCGGTGGGGCAGCGACTACGAGGTCTCCGTCTGCTTTGACGGGGGTGAACTTCGCCGTCTGCTGTTGAGCTTCGCCGGCCTGGAAAAGGTCCAGGGGTGAGCGGCGCGCCCGGCTGACCGCTATTGCTCCTTACCGCTTTCCGACATCTCGGTAAACAGACGGCGCCACTCCTCATCACTCCCCTGACCCATGTTGCCCCGGTAAATGATGAATCCCTCGGAGTCAAAGGCGATTTTGGTGGACTGAAGGGTAATGTTGAAGTCCGCCAGCATTTGGACGGAACTGGCCGCCACCGGCCAGGGGTATCCCCGACTCTCTCCGTACATGATCAGGGTGTCGACGTCCTCGACTATGCCGTAGTGGGCGCCCACCGCATAAAAGGCCACGTCATCGGCAAACTCGGGGTAAATGTCCTTCATCCGCCGCAACTCGGCGGTACATACCGGTCAGGTTGTCGCCCAAAAATACAGAAATGTGGGCCGACCCTGTTCCAGCAGGTCTGGCAGAGCCAGGCTCTCGCCTCCTTCCAGTTCAAGTTCAAAGTATGGCGCCAAGGTGCCAATTCCGGCGTTGCCAGGCTCGGACAGTAGCGTCGGACCCTCGTGAATGTGCTGATCCAGGTGTTTCGCCTCGGAATTGGGCAAGAAGGGATTGGGAATGTCGAACAGGACAAGAGAGAGGTAGATCACCAGCGCCGCTGCCGGGGCGGTGTATGCCAGCCCTAACAGGGCTTTGCTCTTCCAGGCTCTGCCGGTCATATCAATTGGCTCCCCCATTTCCGGGCCCGATCACTCGCCCGGGGCCTTCCGCGCCGCAGGGAGTTAGTCCAGGGCAGAACGATGAAAGAGGGGCCGGGTTGGCTGGGGGATTAGGGGGAGGCCTTCCCTGGGTTCGCTGCCGCTGGTCTATTGAGACTGGGATAGCTCGGTGAATATCCGATGCCACTCCTCGTTGTCTCCCTGTCCCATGCCTTCTCGATAGATAATGGTCCCGCTGGAGTCAAATGCGATCTTGGTGGACTGAATGGTGACACCCAGTTCCGCCATCACTTCCGATGGAGCGGTGGCAACCGGCCACGGGTGCTGCCTTTCAGCCCGATACTGCTCAAGAGTCTCTAGGTCTTCTACAATTCCCGGATGGACGCCGATGGCATAGAAGTCCACATCGTCGGCGTACTGCGGGTAAATGTCCTTCATCCGCCGCAACTCGGCGGTGCAGACCGGTCAAATCGTGGCCCAGAAGAACAGGTAGGTTGGCCTTCCCTGTTCCACCAGGCTGGCGGAGGTCACGCTCGTGCCGTCCACCAGTTCCATGGTCACGTCGGGAATCTGGTACCCGACCTGGTTGCCTGTCTCCTGCGTCTCCGGAAAGTCCGCCGCCGTCAGAACGTACTCATCGGCAGCAGGGGTATCTGCAGTCGAAAAAGGATTAATGGACTGTCCGCTACTGGACAAATAAACAGAGGCCGCAAAGCCTGCCACCGGTACCAATATCCCCAGCGCCAGCAAGACCTTGCCTATCCAACCGTTCTTGTTCATTTACCCCCGCCTATAGAAACCCAATTATACATCGCCCTGCGATATATTTCCACGTGCATGAGTCTCCGAAACACCCCATCCTCCCCCGCAACTGCCAACCTGCACCGCCACCCCCACAAAATCAAAGACCCAGGGCAGCAAAACCAGTTGCCCTGGGTCATCAATTCTTGCAGGAACCCCCGGGTCCATACCCGGTCAGCGCCCCTCGGACCTATTGATTGGCTAGGTCCGTAAACACCCGGTTCCAGGTGTTGGAGCTTCCACCGCCAAAGCCGTCCCGGTAGGTAATTACACCCTGGGAGTCAAAAGCTATCTTGGTGGACTGTTTGGAAACGTTCAGGGCGGACAATGCCTGGTTTTCCTCTACTATATTGGCCACCGGCCAGGGATAACCCTGCTGCTGCCGCTGGTTCTCGAGACGGTCAAGGTTATCAAAGGACTTGGAAACTGCTATTGCGAAAAAGTTAACCTGGTCAGCGTACTCCGGGTAGATGGACTTCATCTGCCGCAACTCGGCAGCGCACTGCCCTCAAGTGGATGAGGTAAAGAACAGGAAGGCAGGCTTGCCCGACTCCACTATGCTCGATACCGAAACCGTCGTGCCACCCACCAGTTCAAGGGTAAAGTCTGGCATCCGGTTGCCTACCTGGTTCCCTAGGTCGGGCAAAGGCTCCTGCTCCACAACCGCCGGCGCCTCGGTGGGCACGGGCGCTGCCGTAGGAGCGGGCGCGGGCACCACCACCGGTGCGGACGCAGGCTCAGCGGGCGCCGGGTCCGGAGCAGCCTCCTGTTTCGCCGGCATGGCCTCGCTCGGCGCGGAAGCAGGTTCGGTCTGCGGTTCCATGGCCTTGACCACAGGCTCCGGATGGGACTCCATGGTCTCGGTAGCCGGCTTTTCCATGGCCCTCTCAGGCATAGCCTCTACAACCGCCGGCTGTTCTCCTGGCATCTGCTTGACCGCCGGTTGCACTATCAGCGGTTGTGTCTGCGTGTCTGGCGCAGTGGCCGGTTCTGTCTTCGCCATGCCCTCCGTCGCTGTCGCCCCAGCGGGTTGCTCTGCCGGAACGCTCTGTACCGGAGTCTCCGGCTGCGTGGCCGGCTGCGACTGGACTGCCGGACCGGGTTCGCTGGCTGGCGCTGCCGGTGCTGCCGGCTCATCAGCGGCTCCACAGGCCAGGGCCAGTACCAGCAATAACGTCGAAAGCGCCAGCGCTATCACCTTAACAGGCGGGCGCCCGGGCGACCCCAGGCGTCGCTTCAAGATTCTCATAGGGAATACCCCCACACAAAAATTCAAACCTTCCGTCCTTTAAAGACGTCGGTAATTTTAGCATACGATTCCGATGGGCTGTCGGATTTCAGTGATGGCCCGGAGCAATCCCGTTTTGACGTATTCGTAGATTGCAAAGGACCCTTCAACAGGAAATGAATGTCACTGTGATCTTGCTGAAACCTGTGAAATCCACGCTGAAGGCTGTTACAAGGGAACCATAACCGGATTTGTTGGGCTGTAGTTCAGATGCTTCGGCTCAGCCTGTCCTGTGTTTGCCTGGGGGCGCGGCATAACGTTTCGCCATAATGCGGCCACCCTGGGGTGGGTAGGAATGGGATACGTGCTTGCGTATCGTGGGAAGGGGAAGGGGCCCGCACTCGAAGATGTGGGTTTTGCCACTGCCTCGGCGGGTGGTGGATGTTTAACTTCAGCGGGCCCGGCCTCCTTGCAGCCACGCTCGGCCGTCACTTCCCAGGAACCGGTCGGCTTCCACCGGGCCCCAGCTTCCCTCAGAGTAATAGTAAGGACGGGGCGCCTGCGGAAGGTCCAGGCCGGCAATTATGGGATCCACAATGCCCCACGCCTGCTCGATTTCGTCAGCGCGGGTGAACAGGGAGGCGTCCCCGTTGAGCGCATCCAGCAGCAGCCGCTCGTAGGCGTCGGGGATCGCTTGACCGCTGAAGGCCTCGTGGTAGTGAAACTCCAGCTCCGCCTTGCGCATTTGCAGGCCGGCCTCCGGCGTCTTGGTCTGAAACTCCAGTTGAAAGCCCTCGTCTGGCTGAACGAAGATGGCCAGGGTGTTGGCCGGAATGTCCTCGTCCTCCGCCAGCGGGAACAGCATGTGGGGCGGGTTTCGAAACTGGATTATTATCTCGGTGGACTTGCTGCGCAGAGCCTTGCCCGACCGCAGGTAAAACGGCACTCCCTGCCACCGCCAGTTGTCCACGTGAAGGCGCAGGGCGGCGTAGGTGGCCGTTTCGGAGTCAGGAGAAACTCCGGTCTCATCCCGGTAGCTGCGGTACTGGCCCGGAATCGCGTGCCGGCCCACGTCCTCCGCGTGAATGCGACGAATGGCGCTCAAAACCTTTACCTTTTCGTTGCGCAGCGCCTCTGCCTCGAAGGCGTGGGGCGGTTCCATGGCCACCAGGGTAAGTAGCTGGAGCAGGTGGTTCTGGAACATGTCCCGCATAATCCCCGTCTGGTCGTAGTACTCCCCCCTCTCGTCAATCCGCAGGGTTTCGGACACAGTTATCTGAACGTGGTCAATGTAGTTGCGGTTCCAGACCGGTTCGAAAATGGCGTTAGCGAATCGGAACACCAGCAGGTTCTGTACCGTCTCCTTGCCCAGGTAATGGTCAATGCGGAATACCTGGTCCTCCCGGAACACCGAGTGGGCGATGTCGTTTAGCTCCCGGGCCGAAGCCAGGTCGGTTCCGAAAGGCTTCTCAACAACCAGCCGCCGCCAGCAGTTGGCGTCGTCAGCCATGCCGGCGTCGCCCAGCCCGGTTATGGCCGGCTGGTACAGGGAGGGAGCAAGGGAAAGGTAGTAGAGGCGGTTGCCATCGCGGCCATCGCCTTCAATTTCGGCCAGCTTTCGCTTCACCTCGGCGATGTCCTCCGCCTTGGTCACGTCGCCGTGGATGTAGTGAATGCGGGAAGTAAATTCGGCCCACTGGTCCGGGGTTGGTTTGCTCATCCCGTCACCGCCCAGGAACTCCTCAAGCAGCGTGTGGAATTCTGCGTCCCCCATGTCGCTGCGGGCCACCCCCAGGATGTTCAGGTTAGGGGGGAGTCGTCCCTTGCTGTGGAGGCTTGCCAGGGCCGGAATCAGCTTGCGCCGCGTCAGGTCGCCGCTGGCGCCGAATATTACCAGGGTAATGGGACCGTCAGATGGGTCAATGGTTTCAGGCATCGCCATCGCCGGACCTCCGCACTGGGTGGCCTCCGAACTGGTTGCGCAGGGCTGCCAGCAGCTTGGCGCCAAAGGGCTGGGCCTGGCGGGAACGGAATCGCTGCAGCAGCGAGAGGGTTATTACCGGCGCAGGCACGGCCAGGTCCACCGACTCCTGGACTGTCCACCTGCCCTCGCCCGAATCCTCCACGTAGGCCTGTAGGTCCGACAGGCTGGGGTCCTCTTCCAGCGCCGACACCACCAGGTCCAGCAGCCAGGAGCGAACCACGCTGCCATGCCTCCAGGTGTTGGCAATCCTGGTCAGGTCCAGGTTGAACTCTTCCTTGGCTGCCATCAACTCGAAGCCTTCGGCGTAGGCCTCCATCAGGGCGTACTCCACTCCGTTGTGGATCATCTTGACGAAATGCCCCGCGCCCACCGGCCCCACGTGGCTGTACCCCCGGTCAGAGCCGGGAGCCAGGGACTGGAAGATGGGTTCAAGCCGCTGGAACACCTCGTCCTTTCCGCCCACCATGAGCGTATAGCCCTCGGACAGGCCCCAGATGCCGCCGCTGGTTCCAACATCCACCAGCTCTATGCCCATGCTTGCCAGCTTTTCGGCCCGCCGCAGGGTGTCCTTGTAGTTGGCGTTTCCCCCATCCAGTATTACGTCCCCGGGCTGCAGCAGGGGCGCCAGCCGGTACATGGTGTCTTCCGTGGGCTCGCCCTGGGGCAGCATCAACCATATGGGACGTGGGGGGGTGAGCTGGGTAATCAGCTCTTCCAGTGTGTGGGCCCCGTCCGCTCCCTGGGTTATGCTCCCGTACACCGCCTCGGTATTGGTGTCGAAGGTCACCACCCGGTGGCCGGCGCCCAGCAGCCTCTGTACCATGTTGCCGCCCATGCGGCCCAGGCCGATCATTCCCAGTTCCACGGATTGACCTCCGTCGCGGGGGTGAGTGATTACAGTTGGGCGGTCAGCCGCCGGATTGCTGCGGCCGGTTCATCCCCAAGATGCACCCGGGCCGCCCGCCGTCCCAGTTCCTGCAGGGCCTGCAGGTCGCCGGTGGACTGGGCATCCGCCAGTGTTCCGAAAGAGTATGGCCGGTCTGGTATGGGCATTTCGACCGGGTGGTCTGCCGTAAGCTGCAGGAAGATTCCGGTGTTGGGCCCGCCCTTGTGCAGCTGGCCGGTGGAGTGGAGGTAGCGGGGTCCGAACCCCGTGGTTGTGGGTATCCCCAGCTTCTGGGTAAGACGCAAGCGGAGTTGTGCCAGCGCTCGGCAAACCTCTTCGTTGTCCGGCAGGTAGGCCAGGATGGCCAGGTAGTCGCCCGACTTCGCCTTTGCCAGCAGGTTTTCCAGGGCCTCCGCAGCTTTTATGCTTGGCAGGTGGCCGGTGGTGGTGAACTGCTCCAGCACCAGGTCGGTCTTGTCCTTGGCTCCCTGCACATTGGGCTGATCGAAGGGATGGACACCCAGGATGTGCCCGGCCACCGCAGTGGCAAACTCCCAGCGGTAGAATTCGGCGCCCAGGTCGGCTCGGTCGCACACTTCCAACTGCACCGTTGGGTGCTTCCCCGAAAGACTGTCAGTGAGCGAGTCGGTGGCCTTGTTGTCGTCTCCCCGCAGGCGCAGGTAAACGATTAACCGGTCCGCGCTGTACTGTTCCGGCGGTAGTTCCGGTTCTCCGGCCACGGGTATGATGCCCTTGCCCGACTTGCCCAGGCTTTCCGCCAGTAGTTGCTCTACCCACAGCCCGAACCCGGCCAGCGCCGGTGAGGTCACCAGGGTCAGCTTGTCCCGGCCTTCCACGGCCATTGACCCCATTATTGCTCCCAGCCTGGCGCCCGGGTTGGCGGCTGCCTCCTTAATGGAGCAGCTTGTCTGCATGCCTCCGGCCCTTGCCAGGAAATCTCCCAGATCCAGGCCAATCAGCGCGGCGGGAATCATCCCGAAATAGGAAAGGACCGAATATCGTCCGCCAATTTCAGGGGGATTCAGGAAAACGTGGCGAAATCCTTCCCGTTCGCCCTGCAGTTGCAGGGGAGTACCCGGGTCGGTGATAGCTACGAAGTTGCCGCCCGCTGGCCCTTCTCCCACGGCATCTGCTACTCGCTGCCCGAAATGGGAGCAAAGGGTCCTGGACTCAATGGTGGTGCCGGATTTGGAGGAAACCAGGAAAATTGTCCTGGCAGTATCAATGGCCTCTTCCCCAGCTAGAATCCAGGCGGGCAGGGTCGAGTCCAGTACCCGAAGTTCAGGGTAGCCGGCGGCGCTTCCGAGGGTTCGGCGTATGACTTCAGGGCCCAGGCTGCTGCCACCCATGCCCAGCAGAACAACGTTGCAAAAACCCGCAGTCCGTACGTCAGAGGCAAAGGAAGAAAGCTCAGGGACCTTGGCGGTCATTTTTTCGGGAAGGGTCAGCCATCCCAGCCGATCTTCAATCTCGGCAGGGTCGTCGCTCCAGACCCGGTGGTCGCCCTGCCACATGCGGGTGATAATGCTTTCCTGGTCCAGTCGCGCGCGAGTGGACTCAACCAGGGATTCATAGCTCCCCAGAGCCTCGACCATTCGGGCGACTTCAGCCAAAGGACCCTCCGGTTACTGGTGTGACTGTTGCCATCAACCTTTACTTGGCGGGGCACTTACAAGATAGCATACCCATTCCTTTGGGGCCAAGACAATACAGGTCGAGGCCAGCGCATTTTCAGTTCTGCTGGGGGCAGAGGGCAATCTTCTGCAAAGAAACTGCGCCAGCCTGAGCCATGCCCAATGGCCAAGAAACTATCTCAAAGTCCCTTCCCCCTTGACGGGGGAAGGTTAGGAAGGGGGTGATCCCTTCCCCCAAGACGGGAGAAGGTTAGAGCCTGTCCTGAGCCTGCCGAAGGAATGGGGGTGAGAAGCAATGCCTCTTGCTGCCGCATTTAGCCCAATGCTCTGCCTTGATTAACTTTGAGATAGTTTCTAAGTGCAAACCATACAATGATGTCATTGCCCTGACACTTCCACCTATTCAGCCTGCATAACCCCGGCCTATTATTCTTAACAGAATGGGGTAACTCAACCCGGAAGAATTACGTCCGGCTCTCTTTCGAGCAGGCAAATCCCTTGAGGAGCCGTGGTAGGTCGATCCTTTCAAAAGCCCCTTATTTTCCTGTCACAGTCAGCAATTTACAGATACAAAACGAGGGGAAACGAAAGGAAATGACAGGAAAATACAATTTTTCAGATTTCGTATGGCAAGGCGTTACTTTCCTGCAAGCAAGAGCCCTGATGAGCCGTGGTGGGGCAAACCTGTCAAAAGCCCCCTATTTCCCGTCACCGTCAGAAATTTACAGATATAAAACAAAGGGAAACGAAAGGAAATGACAGGGAAATTTAATTCATCAGATTTCGTACGGCAAGGTGTTACTTTCCTGCAAGTAAAAGCCATGATGAGCCGTGGTGGGGCAATCCTGTCACAAGCCCCTTATTTTCCTGTCACCGTCAGCAATTTACAGATACAAAACGAGGGGAAACAAAAGGAAATGACAGGAAAGTACAATTTTCCGGATTTCGTATGGCAAGCCGTTACTTTCCTGCAACGCAAGAGGGCAGGGCTTGGGTCAAATTGCCCGTGCTATAATCGCCCCACTCCTGTGAAATGCCCTTTCCAGCCAGCATTCTGGAGGATTTGCATTGACTAACTCTGGCAACGGTTCCGCCACTCCGATTGAACATCGCGCCACCATCGGTGACTTGGAAGTCCGGTACCTGGAGTGGCTTTCTTCCGGGGAGTCATCTGCCACTCCCATCCTGGCTCTGCATGGCCTGGCTTCCTCGGCCAACTGGTACGAAAGGCTGGCCGCTCGACTTTCCGGGCAGTACCGGGTGTGGGCCCCCGATCAGCGCGGTCACGGCCAGACGACCCAGGCCCCCACCGGATACGATTGGCAGACCCTGGCGGCGGACGCAATCCGGTTCCTGGACCACCTCGGGATCGAAAAGGCCGCGGTCCTGGGCCATTCCTGGGGCGGCAACGTAGCCATCAACGTAGCTGCCAGGTTTCCGGAAAGAGTCAGCATGCTGGTCATGATTGACGGCGGTTTTCTCGATGGCCACTTGCTCCCCGATGCTTCGTGGGAATTGTTCCGTAACCGCTTTGCGCCCCGCAACGTATCCGGTGACCGCCAGGAGTTTCTGGACCGGATAAGCGCACAACTGGATGATTGCTGGGCGGAAGACCTGGAACGAATAGTCCAGACCATGGTTTACGAGGACGAAGCCGGCCAGATCCAGGACATCCTGCGCCCGTCCAACCACGCGCAGGTGCTGGAGGCCATGTGGGGAGAACCCCCGTCGGTGACCCTGCCCGACATCCTGTGTCCCACCCTGATCGTTCCCGCCGGACCTCGTCCCGACCGCGCCGGCGGCGAATTCAGACGTACCAAAACTGTCATGGTGGAAGCCGCCGCAGAAGCCGTTCCCAATAACCGGGTCCACTGGATTCCCGAAACCATCCACGACATCGGCTACCACAAGCCCGACGAACTCGCTGCCGTGATAATGGACTTCCTGGCCGGGTCGTAGGTCGGGGCAGCGCAGGGCCAAAAAATCAGGGGCAGGTATAACACCCGCCCCTGTCCTTGTCGCCTGAGTGACCGAATTACCTAGTCATTATCCGCTGGAGCGGGTATCAACTGCCCGCCGCCGGGTTCGGCGCCATTGTCGTGGGCAAGGCCGTAGTTGATTGCGTACAGGCGGGCGTAAACGCCACCCTGGCGCAGCAGGTCCTCGTGGCGCCCCACCTCGACGATGCGCCCCCGGTCCAGTACCACTATCTTGTCTGCGCTGCGTATGGTTGACAGGCGGTGGGCAATCACTATGGACGTCCGCCCCTCCAGGACGTGGCTCAGTGCCTCCTGGATCAGGATTTCCGTGTGTGTGTCAATGTTGGCCGTGGCCTCGTCCAGGACGATAATCCTGGGGTCGCCAACGATGGCCCGCGCGAAGCTGATCAGCTGCCGCTGGCCCACGCTCAGGTTAACGCCCCGTTCCGCCAGAATGGTGTCGTAGCCTTCCTCCAGCGCCATTATAAAGTCATGCGCGCCTACGGCCTTGGCTGCGTCGATTACGTCCTCGTCAGTGGCGTCGTCATAGCAGTAACGGATGTTGTCGCGTACGTTGCCCGAGAACAGGTAGGGCTCCTGCAGCACCATGCTCATCTGGGACACCAGGGACTCCCGCCGGACATCCCTCAAGTCATAACCGTCAATGGTTATCTTGCCATTGGTCACGTCGGCAAACCGATGAATCAGGGTCACCAGCGTGCTCTTGCCCGCGCCCGTGGAACCCACCAGGGCCACGTTCTCGCCAGGTCGGATGTGCAGGTTCACGTCCTGCAGCACTTCGACGCCTTCCACGTAGTGGAAGTTGACGTCTTCGAACCGGACCTCTCCTCGCACCGGGGGCATTTCGATGGCGTCGGCCTTGTCATTCACTTCCGGCTTCAGGTCCATCAATTCAAAGATGCGTACGCCGGCCGCCATCGACCGCTGGAAGACTCCGTACTGCATGGTGAGGTGCCGGATAGGCTCGAAGAACCGCTGAATCCAGACGGCGAATGCCAGAAGAACGCCCCATTCCAGGTTGCCGTTCTTGGCCAGCAGGCCGCCCACAAACACCACGCCGAACCCCATGCCTATGCCGATAAGGAACTCCACCATGGGCTGAAGGCCGCCCGAGAATCGGCTCGCCTGCAGGTTGGCATCCAGGTGCTCGTGGTTCAGTTCTTCAAAGTGGCGAAGATTCTCTTCCTGCCGGTTGAGGCTCTGCACCACACGAACGCCCGTAATGTTCTGGTTGTATTCCCCGTTGACCATGGCAATGGCCCGGCGGATGCGCATAAACGAACGGCGGGCGAAACGCTGCCAGTAGGCCAGGATGAAGAACAGCACCGGCACTATGCTCAAGCTTACCAGGGCCAGTTGCCAGTCAACCACCAGCATGAAGATGATGATGAACGCCAGTGTCAGCACGTCGGCCAGGGCCAGCACCAGCATCTCAAAGGTTTCCTGCAGTTGCAGCACGTCGCTTTGGCTGCGGGACATAATCCGCCCCGTCGCCGTCCGATGGTAAAAGGAGGGCGACATGTCCTGCAGGTGGCTGAACATCTGGGTCCGCAGGGAGTAAAGGATGCTTTGTCCCACCCGTGCCATAAACACAAACTGCAGGTAGTTGGAGGCAAAGTGCACCAGGGTAACGGCCAGGAAGGCCGCGCCTACCAGGTGCAGGGGATGCATGCTCCAGAAATTGCCAGAGCTGATTCCGTTGTTGACACCCAGCAGTATCAGCATGGGTATGCTGGCGTTGGCCAACGTGTATATCAGTACCGCAATCAGGCTCTTGATCACATCGGACCTGTACGGGCCCATGTAGGAGATCAGGCGCAGTACTACCCTGTTGTTGTAAACCGCGCCCAGCGCATTTTCATCACTGAGACTGTCCATCGTCGGGGAATTGATGCCGCCTGATTGCAGGCCGCGCATTCCTCCCATCATGCCGCCGAAACCGCCGCCCATTCCGCGCATTAGTTGTCACCTCCGTCACCGCCGGCCAGCGAAGCGTCCAGCAGGACTTCTTCCTGGGGCCGCAGCTGCAGTTCGTAAATGTCGCGGTATATCCCCCGTCGGGCCATCAGTTCGACGTGGTTGCCCTCCTCAACAATTTGTCCGTCCTTCAGCACCAGGATCTGGTCCGCTTCCCGTACCGTGCTGAGACGGTGGGCAATTACAAAGGTCGTCCTCCCCTTCATCACATTAACCATGGCCTGGTGAATCTGGCGCTCGGTTTCCACGTCCACGCTGGAGGTGGAGTCGTCCAGAATCAGGATGGGCGGGTTAACCAGCACAGTCCGGGCTATGGACAGTCTCTGCCGCTGCCCGCCGGAAAGGGTGCTGCCCCGCTCGCCAACCCAGGTGTCGTACCCGTGGGAGAACGACATTATCTGGTCGTGAAGCTGGGCAACCTTGGCTGCATTGATGATGTCTTCTTCGCTCGCGTTGGAAACCCCGTAGGCGATGTTGTCCCGGATGGTTGCGTCAAACAGGAAAATATCCTGCTGAACTATTCCGACATTTCGCCGCAAGGACTCCAGGGTAAACTCCCGTATATCCTCGCCGTCTATGGTTACTCGACCCTCGGTTACGTCATAGAAGCGGGGAATCAGGTTGACGATGGTGCTCTTGCCGCTGCCCGGGGCTCCCAGTATGGCCGTAACCTTGCCGGGCGGTGCCACAATGTCCACTTTCTGCAAGGTCGCCGACCGCGCGTCGTATGCGAAGGAAGCTTTTTCAAACCGGACGTGACCCTCTGCCCGAGACATGACCCGCGCGTCCGGCTTTTCTTCCACCGGGGACGAGCTGTCCAGCACGTCGAAGATTCGCCGTCCCGAGGATATGGCCCGGGAGAAGCTGTTAATGATTTGCGCCGACGCCCTGATCGGGAAGGTCAACTGGTTCAGGTACAGCACGAACTGGGCCAACTGGCCGGGAGTGAGGTCACCCCGAATGATTTCCCAGCCGCCGTACCATACGATCAGGCACAGTGCGAAGGTGAAGTAAAGACTCATCCACGCGCTGTTGGTGCCCTGCAGTCTTTCCGACTGGTAGTACTCCTCGCGCAGTTCCTGGGCCTTCTTCTCGTACTTGCGTCTCTCGAAGTTCTCCGACCCGAAGGCCTTTACCACGTGAATTCCCACCAGGTTTTCCTGGAGTACGGTTACCAGTTCGCCGTTGACCTCCTGTACGTGCAGCCACATCCGGCGCAGCTTGCCGATAACCAGGGTGGAGCGCAGGATCAGGAAGGGAACGAATATAAGGCTGATGAGAGCCAGTTCCCAGTTAATCCAGATCAAGATGCTGGTGACGGCGATGGTCCGTACCACCACTTCCAGGGAACGGACCAACCCCATGTTGACGAATCTGCGAATGGCCTCCACGTCCGCGGTTGCCTTGGACATAAGGTTGCCGGTGTGTTCCTTGTCATGGTACGCAAAGCTGACGTTTTGCAGCTTGTCATAAATCTGGTTACGAAAATCGTAACTGACGAGCTGCGACAGTGAGTCGGTGGTGTAGGTGCGGGCAAAGTCGAAGAACCCTCGGAACAGGCTGGCGCCCAGCAGCATGCTGGCCAAAACGAACAGGGCTTGCCAGGTGAGGTCCGGGTTGGGAATCAGCCGTCCCCCCTCTTCCAGTACGCCCTCGATAACCACCAGCTGGTCTATGGACTTGCCGAACAGCCAGGGGATCAGCAGGGAGAAGCCAATGGCGGCGAAGAAAGAGAAGTAAGCGAGAATCAACCGTTTACGGTAGTAGTAGGCCATCCGGGTGATTCTCATCAGGATGTTCATGTATATTTCCTTGGGGGGTGCAAGTGGGCCATCGACCTGGAGTGAGTCCAGGGTATGACGGGAGTGCGCACCGTTTCAGTTAAGGATAAGGTGAGTCAGCCTGAGAAATGGCTAACTGGCAAAGTGAAGTTCGTGGAATCTGGCGTAAAAGCCGTTCAAATGCCTTGAATACAGCGGACATAATAAACCTTAAACGCAAATAATTCAAGCGACATTTAATCGGGATTAACAATAATAATGCAATTATGACTCTCTTCCGTCACACACCTGTGGCCGCATTGGCACCCACTAACGACCTTGCCTCAATGCCCATTCTGGACAATTGACATTCGCCACTTCCCAGGCAGGACAACCCGTCCCCACAATGATAATGAGGCCGAAGAACAATGGGTCCGAGCTAGTGGCACGCAATGACATGGACGTCAGGATCCACGATTTCCGCTTCTTTAGCCCGGAATCCTATTGCCGCATCGGCGGGACTGTCCGCCATTCAGTCGTCATTTTCTTGTCCCAGTCGCCAGCATCCAGATACAAAGCAACCACAATTGACTGATAATGGCGGGATATTATGATTTTCCTCGAATTATGGCGAGGCGGACCGCTAGAGATAAGGAAAAAGTGCGTGGCCCCACATTGCGTGGAGCCACTTAAAGACCGAAACAAGAAACTGGGGTGGGTTTGTAGTCCGGCCGGACGGTTACATCCGTTCCGGGGCGTTCATGCCCATCAATTCCAGGGAGCGGCGGAAGACGATCTGTGCCGATTCCACCAACTTGAGGCGCGCCAGGGTTATGTCGTTGTCCTCTGCGTTAGCCGAAATCACCCGGCAGTTCTCGTAGAACCAGTGGAAGGCTGTGGCCAATTCCATGGCGTAGTGCGGCAGATGGTGGGGTTCCAGGGAACGAGCCATCTGGTCCACCAGTTCGGGCAGGCGAATCATGGTGCGGATCAGGTTAAGTTCATTGGGGTCGGTGAGCAGGGATACATCCCCCTGGCTCCAGTCTATATTGCGGCTGCGGGCCAGATTCAGAATACTGAAGTTTCTGGCATGGGCGTACTGGATGTAATAGACCGGATTCTCCGACGACTCCTTCTTGGCTAGTTCCAGGTCGAACTCCATCTGGGTCGAGGGAGAACGGGCCAGGAAAAAGTACCGGCAGGCGTCCGAGCCCACTTCTTCGGCCAGTTCCCTAAGGGTAATGAAGTCGCCGGTGCGCTTGGAGGCCCGCACCACTTCCGAACCCCGCTTCAGGGTTACCATCTGGGAGATAAGGACGGTCAGGCCGTCCGGTTCTATACCCAAGGCCTCCACCGCTGCCTTCATCCGTGGCACATGCCCCTGGTGATCGGCGCCCCAGATATCTATAACACGGTCAAACTGGCGCTTTACAAACTTGTTGTAGTGGTATGCGATGTCCGACGCGAAGTAGGTGGGCTCTCCCGAAGACCGGACGACCACATTATCCTTGTCGTCACCCAGCATGGTGGATTTGAACCACAAGGCGTTTTCGCGCTCCGACAGGTAATTGTTCTCCCTGAGCAGGTCCATCGCCTGCTCGTACTCCTGGTTGCCGAAAAGGGTCCTTTCGCTGAACCAGTTGTCAAACCCAACGCCAATCTCCTGGAGGTCGTCCCGTATCAGCGATATCATCTTTTCGCGGGCCACGTCACCAATCTCGCGGATGGCCCGGCTTTCCTCCATATCCAGGAACCGTTCGCCCTCGGCGTCGACAATTTCCTTCGCCAGGCCGTATATGTAGTCCCCCGCATAACCATTGGAAGGGAAATCGAAGTCCTTTCCCAGGGTCTCCAGGTAGCGGGCGTAAACGGAGCGATAGAAGGCCTCCATCTGGGTGCCGGCATCGTTGACGTAGTACTCTCGGGTTACCGCGTAACCCGCGGCGTCCAGGGTGTTGGCCAGTGCGCTGCCCAGAACGGCGCCCCGGGTGTGGCCCACGTGCACCGGCCCGGTGGGATTGACGCTGACGAACTCGACCATTACCGGGCGGCCCTCGCCCGATGGCACGTTCCCGTACCGGTCCCCGGCCTGCCTGACTACCTCGACCTGGCTCTGGATCCACGCGTCCTCCAGATAGAAGTTGATGAATCCCGGGTGGGCTGCCTCTACTTTCTTCACCTCAGCGGCGGTGGGCATGAAACCTGTCAGCGTTTCGGCCAGCTGCAACGGATTGATTCGGGTGGCCCGGGCCAGGCGCAGGGGAAGGCTGGTTGCGAAATCCCCGTGGTCCGGATTGCCAGGCCGTTCCACCAGGAATTCGGGCATGGACTCCAGCTGGATTGCCCCCTCCTTGCGGGCCCTGTCGATGGCCTCCGCCACCATTTCCTGAATGCGGTCTCGAACCAATGCCGTTGACATTACAATTTACCTTTTCACAAATTCTTTAAATGGGAACTTAAACCCGTTTATAGGAAACGGGCCTATATTCTAAACCAAAGCCAAAATGGATGACAGACTTGTAACACGCCGGATCAGGCCAATCGCGCTGTGTCCGGCGCGCACAAACTAGATGGATAGCGCCACGTCCACCAGGGCTATTCGGCCTTCGTTCACGGCTTCCAGTCCCTTCTTAAGGGCAGGTACCAGTTCCGCCGGGTCCTCTACCCTTACGCCGTAGCCCCCGAAGGGATCCACCAGCTTGGGGTAGTCCGGGCCTGGGATGTGAACACCGTGCCAGATGCCGGAACGGGCAGCGTCGCCATCCGGATAGTAGTGGGCGTGGTTGCGGCGCATGGCCTCGTAGTTGCCGTTGTTGAAGATCACGGTCAGGAAAGGCAGGTTAGCCTCGCAGGCCACGCCAAAGCTCTGGGTTACGGGATTGTAGAGGAACCCGCCGTCGCCCATCAGGGCCACTACCGGCCGGTCGGGCATGGCCAGTTTCACGCCCAGGGCCAGCCCCAGTCCTTGGCCGAGACCGCCATTGGGATGGAAGTAGCTTTGGGGACGGTCCCACTGTACGTGGCGCAAAACCTGGCCCCGGTGGGACGTAACCTCTTCGGCGTAGGCGGCGTTGTCGGGCATGGCCTCGCTTATGGCGGCGCAAAGCCAAACCGGATCTATGGGAGACCTGGTACGAGCAGCATCCTCAGCCGCCTGGCGGGCGGCAGTAAGTCGGTCGTGCTCAGCAGTCCATTGTTCGCGGCGCTGGGCGATCTTTGCCGCGTTGGAGCCCTTCGCCGCTCCATTGGCTTCCAGTGCTTCGGTCAGCAGCTGAAGGGTGATGGTCATATCTCCTTCAACGTACATATCGGCCAGGAGGTTCTGGTAAACCATCTGTCCCTTCAGCGGGTTTTCACCCAGGGCGACGACCGTGGCGCTTGCGGGGCCTGCGCTGGGAGGATACCAGGGTGATCGAGTGCCCAGCAGCAGCACCAGGTCGCACTGGTTCAGGTAGGCCTCCGGGGCCCCCAGGTATAGTGGGTGCCCTTTGGGAAAGTTGGCGTAGATTGAAGAACTCTCCGTGACCGGGATGCCCATCGTTTCCGCCAGCTTGACCAGGCTCTCGTAGCCGGCAACCTCCTGCCCGGAGCCTTCGGTGATTATCAAGGGAAGGCTGCTGTTGGCGATGAGATCGGCCAGCCGTTCGATGGAATCGGTAGCCGGCTGGACTTTGGGGGCTTGGGCTACACGGCGAATCTTGGCCGGTGGCGCCCAGTCGTGAATCATCGTCTCTATGGGAATGTCCAGGAAGGTTGGCCCCTTGGGCACGCGTTGGGCCATTTCCCCGGCGCGGACAAGCTGCTCGTAGAGTGTGTAGGGGCTGGTGGCCTGGCCACTCCACTTGACGAACGGGTCCACGAAGCGGTTAGGGCCGCCAACCACGCTGAGATTGCGGTACCACTGGCCCTGGGGATCGAGTTCGGGATTCTCCCCGTAGCTGTTGGCTTCGCCGGAGCAGACCAGCATGGGGACTTCGCCCAGGTAAGCGCTGTGGATGCCCACGCCGCCCTGGAGCAGTCCTACACCGGCGTGGAGCAGGACGGCCTGCATCTTTCCCGTGACCCGGGTATAACCCAGGGCCATATCCACGGCCAGGGTCTCGTGCCAGCAGTTGATGTAGGTGGGGCCGTCCACCTCGTTGATCTTCTGTCGGGCCAGGGCTTCCCAAACGGGCGCCCACTCCGAACCCGGGGAAGAGATGATGTAGTCAATGCCCAGGTTACGGAAGGCTTCCAGAATGGCGTCGCCGCCGTCCCTGGAGTGAACTTGCGTCATGCTGCTGCCTCCTGGCTGGCTGATTCAGGTGTCATCGGCTGTCCCGTGCGGCCCAGAGCCTGATCATCACTTCTGTGCGGGCCGACATGGGTTTGAGTATAGGTAGGCCCCTATTCAGTGTCAACGCAGTAGCCTGTGACCGCCGAGTTGTATCCCCTGGGGTAACGGGCTAAACTCAACCTGCTACCAGTGCCCTACTATTGATACGAGAGGAGTTGCCATGCCTGGATTGTATGGAACCTACGAGCCGCCGGTGCCTTCGAAGGTTATATTTGGACAGGGTAGGGGGGAAGACCTGCCTTCGGAGCTGGACTGGCTGGGCAGCCAGCGAGTGATGGTGCTGTCGGGTCGGAGCATTGCCGAGCGGACCAACACCGTCAAGCGGGTGGAAGCCCTGCTGGGCGACAAGTGCATGGCCGTCTATTCCAACCTGCCGCAGCGGGCGCCGCTGGCCACCGCAGTGGAAGCCACCCAGATCGCCCTGGACAACGGCGTGGACACGCTGGTGGGTGTGGGCGGCAGCACCATCTCAGATGCGGCCCGGATGATTGGGGTGATGATGGCCGAGGGCCTCACCTCGGAGGACGCGTTAAGGGACCGGGGACATGAGGGCGGCGGCAACTTCCAGTCCACCGCCGAGCGGGCCAGTCTGCCCCTGCAGGTATCCATACCGACCACCCTGTCGGCGGGGGAGTTCAACACGGGCGGAGGCAACGTACTGGACGACCAGGCGGGTCACAAGATAAGGGTCCGGCACCCCGGGCTGTACGCCCACCTGATAGTCCTGGACCCGGACATGACCGAGGGAACGCCCGACTGGCTTTGGCTGTCCAGCGGGGTGAAGGCCCTGGACCACTGCATCGAGCGCCTGTACTGCCGGGGCAGCCAGCCAGCCACCGATGCCACAACCCAGAAGGCCGCCGAACTGCTGTTCAGGCATCTGCCCCAGTCCAGGGAGGAGATGGGCAACTCGGAGGCCCGCCTTGGATGCCTGATGGGGGCATGGATGTCGATGATGGGCGCGCCCAGCGTGGGGTCGGGGTTGAGCCATGCCATCGGCCACGTCATCGGTGTCAAGTACAGCGTGGGGCACGGCTACACATCCTGCGTCACCCAGCCCTATGTGATGGAGTTCAACCGTCCCGCCTCGGCGGACAAGCAGGCCATGCTGGCCCAGGCGGCCGGCCTGGACACCCGGGGCATGAGCGACGATGTGGCCTCGGAGGCGGTGGCGGAAGTGGTGGACCAGTTCATCCTGGAACTGGGCATGCCCCACCGGCTGAGGGAGCTGGAAATCCCCCATGAGGACCTGCCGGAGATCGCCCGAATGACGCTGGAGGACGGCCCGTCGCGCAACAACCCGGTGCAGGTAACCAGCCCCGAGGAGTTGCTGCCACTGCTGGAAAAGGCGTGGTAGGACGGGGTTTCATCACGAATGTCCACGAATAATGAGTAGTGAAATGCATATGCGGCCAGGCCGGTCTCCCTCAAATAGGAAAGTCCTCACTTTGCTACAATGGGCGGGCCGGAGTAGCCGGCGAATGTAACACCATATAGACATTGGAGGTTTCTGTAATGCCATCTTTTATGGACAAGTTGACCGTTGACGGCAATGAAATGGACATGTATGCCGCCATACCCGAGGGGTCGGGGCCCTTTCCTGCCGTGGTGATTGCCTTTCACGTGGGCGGGATGGACGAGTTTGACAAGGTTATGGCCGACCGCTTTGCGGAGGAAGGCTACGTGGCGGTGGTGCCCGACCTGTTCCACCGCTACACCGAAGAGCAGCTGAACGGCCCCCGGCTGGAGCGGTTGACCTACCTGAACGACGCCGAGGTCATCGCCGACATGAACGCGGCGGTGGACTTCCTGACGGGCAACTCGGCCATCGACAACGACCGCATTGGGGTCACCGGCTTCTGCATGGGCGGGCGCATCGCCTGGCTGATGGCGGCGGTGAATCCCATCTTCAAGGCCACGGTACCCTTCTATGGAGGTACCATAATGGGCAAGTGGGGCGAACCCGAGAAGACCCCCTTTGAGCTGTCGGACGGGATAGACTGTCCCATGCTGTTCCACTTTGGCGAGATAGACCGGAACCCGTCGCAGGAGGATATGGCCAAGCTGGACGCGGAGCTGACGAGGCTGGGGAAGGAGCACACCTTCCACACCTACGCCGGCGCCGACCACGCCTTCATGGACTGGACGGGCGCCCGCCACAACGCGGAGGGGGCGGCCGTGGCCTGGCCCCGGACCGTTGAGTTTTTTGACAAGTATCTGAAGGCGTAGGGTTCGAGTTAGTCCACGACCCTCACCCTGGCCCCTCTCCCAATGGGAGAGGGGTGAATTTTGTTTTTTCCTGTTATTTCCTTTCCTTTCCCGTTGTTTTGTAGCTGGTGGCGGGGGTGGATGACAGGGTTATGACAGGGTGGTGCCCTCACCCCCGGCCCCTCTCCCATGGGGAGAGGGGAGAACTTCGGTTTTGATGTTGGTTGCGGTTGGCTGGGCATGGTGTGTGGTATGGATTCCAGATCCTTCGGCTTCGCTCAGGATGACATGGTTTGGTCGGTGGCCCTCACCCCCGGCCCCTCTCCCATAGGGCGAGGGGAGATTCTTGGTATTGTCTTTTGATGGTAGGGGTGGGTTATCCAGGGTGGGAAGGGGGTGGTGTCAGTGTGGTGGGAGTTCTTTCATGAATGGGGGTCCTTCGACAAGCTCAGGACGAACGGGGAAGAGTTGTCCACGAAGGGGGACGTCCTTCGACAAGCTCAGGATGAACGTAGGGAGGGAATTTCTTCACGAAGGGGGGCAAATTTTCGCGAATGGGGTTGGTTGAATGGGCAGCACAGGGCAGACACGTGGGCGTGCCCCTACGGGGGGTTGGGGGCCTTCGGCTGGGCTTGGGGAGGCATGGTTCCATTGTGTTGGCGGCGGGGCGGGTTTCAAACCCGCCCCTACAAGGGGCAGGGGTGTCGCATTTGGAGGATTTCACGTCGGGCGTAAGTCCTTCCAAGTTCGAGGTTTCCGCCTGCACGGACACGACGGGATTGACGCGAACTGAAATGCGATTGATCTGACGGCTTCTGGCGGAGCAGTGGACATTGGTGTCTGTTGGTGGATAAACTAGGTTAACACTCCCATTGGAGGCGCGATTTATGACGACTACTGAGAAGAAGCAGTACAGCGTGGGCGGGGTGATGCTGGACCGGCCTTTCAAGATTCGCCGGCTGGGTCACTTCGGGTTTAATTCCGACAAGATGGAGGAGTCGGTGCGGTTCTACCGGGACCTGCTGGGCTTCTATGAGTCGGATGTGCTGGACTTTAAACAGATTCCCGGGCTGGAGGAAAAGCTGGCCCACATTGAGGACGGCCGGGGGGTGTTTTTTACCCACGGGAGCGACCATCACGCCTTTGTGCTGTTCCCGCGCAACGTTATGGACGCCTTTGTGGCGGCGGGCGGCGGTGGCGGCGGCAAGGGCGAGGTGACCATCAACCAGATTACCTGGCAGACCGGTGCGCTGGAAGAGGTAGTCAACGGGGCGCACTTCTTCGAGGAACAGGGCATCGGGATTCAGCGGGTGGGACGGGATATGCCGGGGAGCAACTGGCACGTCTATCCCTACGACCCGGACGGTCACATCAACGAGCTTTACTACGGGATTGAGCAGATTGACTGGACGCGCCGCAGCAAACCGAGGGAGATGTACTACCGGATCTTCCACGATGAACCCGCCCTGCCGCAGATGTCGGAAGAGGCGGAAGTGGAAGAGGCCGTGGCCAAGGGGATTGATATCTTCTCGGGATTCCGGGGCGTGAACCAGTTGCCGGCCAATTACGACGTAGAAGGGGTGATGCTGCCGAGGCCCTTCAAGATTACCAAGATCGGGCCGGTGAACCTGTTCGTCCAGGACATGGAGGCGTCGCTGAACTTCTACCAGAATCACCTGGGGTTTGTGCTGACCGAGGAGACGGAGTTCAACGGGCACCGGATGTACTTCCTGCGCAACGGTTCCGAGCACCACAGCCTGGGCCTGTTCCCGAGGGCGCTGCGGGCGGAACTGGGATGCAGCCCCCACACCACCAGCGCGTCGTTTGGCGTGGAGGTGGGCAGCTACAGCCAGTTGCGGAATGCGGTGGCCTTTTTGAAGGACAACGGGGTTACGTTCAAGGAGATGCCGGCGGAGTTGCACCCGGGCATTGACTACGCTGCGTATGCCTTTGATCCGGATGGGCACATGATTGAGCTTTACTACTATATGGAGCAGATTGGATGGAGCGGGAAGCCGCGTCCGCAGGAGTTGCGGCGGCAGGTTCCGGCCAACTGGCCCGATACGCTTGAGCCAATGTCGGATACGTACGTGGACCAGGTGTTCCAGGGGCCGCTGGGCTAGGGAGATTGGCAGATTCGCCGATTACGGTCCCAAGGAATTGAAGCTACAGGGGCGCACGGCCGTGCGCCCCTACGAGTTTGTTGACGGTACATCTACATGGGCAGGTTGCCGGGTAATGATGAAGGGGGCGGGTTTCAAACCCGCCCCATGGTTTTTTCCGGGACTCTGCGGGGGGTTACATCATGCGGCGGATGATGTTGTTGGCCTGATCTTCGGACAGGCCGAGTTCGCGGAAGGCCAGCGGACCGCCATCGTCGAGGACGGGTTCGCGGCGGCCGAGGCTGACGCTTTCGGGGGACTGGAAGAAGACGCCGGAGTAGATAGTCTCGCCCCAGACCATGGCCTTCTCGCAAGCCAGCTTCCAGTCGCTGGTATTGTGCTCCTCGTCCTCCAGCTTGACGATGCGTTCCTTGAAGAAATTGTGGGTGTTGTCAAGATTGAAGGTGACACAGGGGCTGAAGACGTCAATCAAGGCGAATCCCTTGTGCTCGATGGCCTGCTGCATCAGGTCGGTCAGTTGGCGGACATCGCCACTGTAGCCGCGGGCCACGAAGGTGGCGCCGTTCATGATGGCGGAGGTGATGGGATTGACGGGCATTTCCACGCTGCCGAAGGGAGTGCTCTTGGTCTTCATCCCGTCGCGGCTGGTGGGGGAGACCTGGCCGGTGGTGAGACCGTAGATCTGATTGTTCATAACGATGTAGGTGAGGTCGATGTTGCGGCGGGCGGTGTGGGTAAAGTGGTTGCCGCCGATGCCATAACCGTCGCCGTCACCGCCGGTGACCACAACGTTCAGTTCGTGGTTGGCAAGCTTGGCGCCGGTGGCCACGGCCAGGGAGCGGCCGTGGAGGGTGTGCATTCCGTAGCTGTTGAAGTAGCCCGGCAGGTTGGAGGAGCAGCCGATGCCGCTGATGGTCAGGATTTGGTGGGGCTGGAGGCCCAGCCCGGCCACGGCACGCTGCAGGCTGTTGAGTACCCCGAAATCGCCGCACCCCGGGCACCAGTCAGGGTCAACGGCCCCCTTAAAGTCGCGTGCCGTCAAGGCTACGACACCAGAGTCTCCCGTGTTTCTTTCGGTTGTAGTCATTGGCCTTCCCTCTAAACGATGAATTTGTTGGGGATGGTGTTCACCCCCAGCCGGAGATTCCCCCGTCAAAGGGGAAGGAATCTTATACGATGACTTCCTGGGTGGGGACGAAGACTTCGGTGTTACCGGCCAGCAATTCCTTGACGCCGTCGGCGATGTGGTGAGGCATGAAGGGTTCGCCGTCATACTTGCGAATGTGGCCGTCAACGGAAAGGCCAGTTTCGCTGCGCATATAGCGGTAAAACTGGCCGGAGTGGTTGTTCTCTACGATGAACACCTTCTTAGCGCCGTTAACGGCGTCCGTAACCGCGTCAACGTGGAAGGGTACGATCCACTTGATGGCGAGCTGGTTGACGGAGACGCCCTGGTCGGCCAGGAGCTGCCGAGCCTCGCGGATGACGCCCTCGGTGGAACCCCATCCCACGAGAGTGACGTCGGCGTCGGCGGGGCCTTCGATCTCGGGGGCGGCGATTTCCTTGACGATGTCCTGGAACTTGCGGGCGCGCTTTTCGACCATCATGCGACGCTTGTGGGGGTTGGTGAACTCGTCGCTGATGAGGATGGAATTCTCGTCGTGCTCGTCAGTGGCGACGATGTGGACGTAGCCGGGGACACCAGGCAGGGCCCTGGGAGACACGCCCGACTCGGTATTTTCGTAGCGCATGTACCCGTTGGAGGGCGCGGCCTCGGTAATCAGGTTGCCCCGGTCGATGCCGGGATGCATGTTGATGTCGTCGGGGTCAACGCTGAAGCGACCCTCGCCGATGAGCAGGTCGGAGAGGACGATGGCGGGGCACTGGGCATTGTCCACCAGGTTGAAAAGTTCGGGCATGGTGTTAAAGCAGTCGAGGGCATCTTTGGGGGCGACGATAAAGCGTTCGAAGTCGCCCTGGCTGGCGCCCAGGGCCTGCCAGAGGTCGCCCTGTTCAGTCTTGGTAGGAACACCAGTGGAGGGGCCGGCCCGCTGGACATTGATGAATACCACGGGGATTTCCATCATGCCCGCCGCGCCGACGGCCTCGGTCATCAGGGCGAAGCCACCGCCGGAGGTGCCGCACATGGTGCGGACGCCGGTGTGAGCGGCGCCAATGGCCATGTTGGCCACGCCGATTTCGTCCTCGACCTGGCGGACCATGATGCCCAGATTGCGGGCGTTGGCGGCCATCCAGTGGAGGATGCCGCTGGAGGGACTCATGGGGTAGGCGCAGTAGAACTTGACCCCGGCGGCGGCACCGCCCATGGCGATGGCGTCGTTGCCAGCCCAGACACCGAGGGGCTTGCCACCGTCGGGCAGGGCGTCGTAGTAGGGGACGAAGTTCTCGGCGGCGTAGTCGAAACCGGCGCGGGCCACGCGCACGTTCTCATCGATGACGTTCTGGCCCTGGCGCTGGAAGCGGAGACCCAAGCTCTCTTCGAGAACCTCGAAGTCCACGCCCATGAGGGACATAATGGCGCCGACGGCGATGGTGTTCTGCACGAGGCGGTTGCGGCTTTCGCTGAGGGCGCCGACGGGCAGGGGGCAGAGATGGACGCCGTCGTTGACGTTGCCGGGATTGATGCTGTCGCCGTTATAGATGACGCGGCTGCCCGGGCCCATGAGATTGAGGTGCCGGTCCATGGTGTCCTGGTTCAGGCAGAGGAGAAGGTCGAGCTTGTCGCCGTGGCTGTAGATCTCCTTGTCAGACACGCGGACAGTAAGGAAGATGTGACCGCCGCGAATGATGGACTGGTATGCATTATAGGTATAGAGGTGGAGGCCACGGCGAACGAATATGCGGGCGAGAATGTCGCCCGGGGTTGCGATGCCCTGACCGGCCTCACCGCCGATACCCATGGCAAGATCGTACTTATTTGAAGCCATTTGGGACTCCTAGACTAGACTACCCCTCTACCCACACCGCCCGAAACCACCCTTGTATTGGGTGCTAGTATAATGCCCGCCATTGCCGGGCGCAACGTGACGGGGTTGGGGGGATGGGCAATCGGGCTTTGGGGAGATTGTCGCTTTGCGAGGATTAACGCATACAAACACCATTACGCGAAGCAGCTTTCGGGCCCGCGACCGGACAGTCGGGATGGGTTTCAGGCCCTTCGGCTGCGCTCAGGGCGGTATTGACTGTTGGGTCGTGTGGGTTTGGGTGTTTGCCCTCACCCCCGGCCCCTCTCCCATAGGGAGAGGGGGGAGGGTTGGCACAAATGCAGGGGTTGACCTGCGGGTGGGCCTTCACCCCCATCCCCGAATCGGGTTCGGGGCAGGCTCTAACCTTCCCCCGTCGAGGGGGATGGGATTATTGGAATGGCCTCTGTCTTTCTCATATGCCTGGGGGAGAGGGGGACGGCCCTAACCCCCGGCCCCTCTCCCATAGGGAGAGGGGAGAACTTTGGCGTTGGTGTTGGTTGCGGGTGGCTGGGCATGGTATGTGGTATGGATTCTAGATCCTTCGGCTGCGCTCAGGATGACAGGGTTTGTGATGTGTGGCCCACACCCCTAGCCCCTCTCCCTATAGGAGAGGGGGGATGCAGTTTTTTCGCGAAGGGAGGCGAATTTTCGGGAATTGGGGGGTTGGTTGAATGGGCAGCAGCCAGGGCAGACACGCAGGTCTGCCCCTACAGGGAGTTGGGGGCTTCGGCAGAGCAGGTATCGGGCCCGCCAACCGGACAGTCGGGTGGGATTTCAGGCCCTTCGGCAGGCTCAGGGCGACATGACTTATGGCCTGGGGGATTGGGCCGGTTATGTGGGAGTTGGTTGTGGGAGTTGGTGATGGGGGTGTGGGCGGCTACGCGGGTTTTGAGCTTGTCGGCGATGCGGGGTTGGACCTTGGTAGTGACGCGGGGTTTAATCTTGGCGGCGACGGGGGGTTGGCCTTTACGGCGGGGCGGGGTTCAACCTTGACGGGGAAACCAATAAATCCGATAATTGCCGTTGGTTTATGAATGGCGCAGTGTGCCTTGCTGTCCGTTGGTTTCTGGATGGATTGGGCAGGGGCCCGAATGCGCTGAATATCCCTGCTACGGAGGTAAGACAGGTGTCTAATCAGGATATTGAACTTATGGCCCACCTGATGCGCCGCGCCGGCTTTGGCGCTACCCGCGATGAACTGGAAGCGCGGGTGGCCAAGGGCTACGAGGCCACGGTGGAAGAACTGCTGAACCCCGAGATGGTGGAAGGGTCGGACCGGCTGGACTTTCTGCGTTACCAGCCCGGGTACTGGAAGCCCCCTACATCGGCAGGAATGGGCGGCGCGGTATGGCTGAACGATATGGTCAACAGCCAGCGGGTGCTGCAGGAGAAGATGGTGCTGTTCTGGCACCAGGTGTTTGCCACGGGTTATTCCAAGATTGACCACTTCCACGAGGTGTTCAAGCAGATTGACATGTTCCGAGATATGGGCATGGGCAACTATCGGGACCTGCTGGTGGCGCTGGCCAAGGACCCGGCCATGATTTACTGGCTGGATAACTGCGACAACCACGTTTACGCGGTCAACGAGAACTGGGGCCGCGAACTGCTGGAGCTGTTCAGCATGGGTGTGGGCAACTACACCGAGGATGACGTTCGGGAGTGCTCGCGGGCCTTCACCGGCTGGACCATTTCCCCGATGATTCCGCGCCAGGCCTACGGCCGCTTTGACTGGGAGTTTGAATACCAGGAAGAAGACCACGACGACGAGGAGAAGAACTTCCTGGGCCACACCGGCAACTTTGACGGCGAAGACATCATTGACATCGTGTGCGCGCATCCCGCGACGGCGCGGTTCGTTGCCCGCCATTTGTACAACTTCTTTGTGGCCGACGAGGCGCAGGTTCCGGCGTGGTCGGTGACGCCGCCCAATGACCCGGAGGCCATCGAGTTGCTGGCCCAGACCTTCGTGGACTCGGGTTACGACATGACGCCGGTGCTGCGGGTGCTGTTCAATGCCGATTTCTTCAAGAATGCCCGATTCGCCAAGATCAAGAGTCCCGTGGAAGTGGTGGTCGGTACGCTGCGGATGGTGGGAGATTACGAGTTTCCTGCCCCGGGCATCGGCATCCTTACCAAGGAATCGGGGTACATGGGCCAGGAACTGATGAATCCCCCCAGCGTGGAGGGGTGGCACACGGGCGCCGAGTGGATTAACAGCGGCTCGCTGATGAAGCGCATCAACTTCTCGGCAGACATGGTGGCCCAGACGGACCGGCCGGGTATTCGCAGCATGGTAAACCGGTTGCGTGAACAGGGTGACCTGACGCCGGAGCAGCTGGTTGACGGGTGCCTGGACCTGATGGGTCCGCTGACGGTGCAGGCAGAGAACCGGCAGGAAATGATCAACCACGTCGGAGAGGCGGGTGACCTGAACTGGGGCAACGCCGATGCCGAAGACCGGGTAACGGAGATGCTGCAACTGGTGGTTTCGCTGCGGGAGTACCAGTACGCGTAGGGGCTGCGGTGGACGCTTTTCACCCCCATTCCTTCGGCAGGCTCAGGACAGGCTCTAACCTTCCCCCTTCGAGGGGGAAGGGAATTTGGGAGCAGCCTTCCCCGGTTGAGGGGGAAGCGCTTTTGGGAATAGCCTTCCCCGGTTGAGGGGGGAGGGAATTTGGGAGCAGGCTTCCCCGGTCGAAGGGGATGCTTTTCACCCCCATTCCTTCGGCAGGCTCAGGACAGGCTCTGACCTTCCCCCTTCAAGGGGGAAGGGAATTTGGAAACAGGTTTTTGAGAGGGCAGCGTCTCCTTAAGATGGTGGGCGCGCCGGGAGGACTTGATAATGGTAACCCAGTTGGTGGCTGGCAGAGTTTTTGACTTCAGCCGCGTGATAGGCAGAGGCGCAGTGAGCGGCGCCGGATTTAATACGCCGATTGACATGTGCCTGGTCGGAGAGGACAAGGTATTCGTGGTTAACCGGGGGGCCGAATATGTCCCCGGGGCGCCGTGGAACAAGATGGCCCACGGATCTCGAATCGGAGTTTTCACCATCGGCGGCGAGAACGAGGACGAGGAGTGGGTCTCGGAATTCGGGGACTATGGCGATGGGGTCGGAGAGTTCATCTGGCCGGCGGGAGTGGCCCTGGATTCCAGGGGCAACGCCTACATCACCGACGAGTGGATGAACCGGGTGACCGTCTATGGGGCCGATGGCAAGTACGTCACCCACTGGGGAAGCGAGGGCAGCGGCCCGGGGCAGTTCCTTGGTCCCAATCGGATTTTGATAGACGACCAGGACACAGTTTATGTGGTGGACGGGCGCAACAACCGGGTGCAGAAGCTGGGCCTGGACGGCAGTTTCAAGTCGGAGTTCGGTGTATTTGGCGGCGGTGAGGGTCAGTTCAACAATCCCTGGGGGCTGACCATCGGGCCGTATGGCTACGTTTACATCGCCGATACCAAGAACAACCGGGTGCAGAAGCTGACCACCGAAGGCGTGTACGAAGGCGAGTTCGGATCTTACGGGACCGGCCGTGGGCAGCTTAACCGGCCCTCGGACGTTACGGTGGATGCGGACGGCGACGTTTACGTGTGCGACTGGGGGAACAGCCGGGTGCAGGTGTTTGGGCCGGATGGCAGGTTCCTGACCAGTTTCGTGGGCGATGCCCAGGAGTTTTCGAAGTGGGCCAGGCCGGCGGTCAACGCCAGTCCCCAGGCGTTGCTGCGACGCCGGGAGGTAAAGGATCTGTCGGTGGAGTGGCGGCTGGCCATGCCGCAGGCGGTGGAATATGACCACGCCCGGAACCGGTTGCTGATCGCTGACACGCAGCGCAACCGGATACAGATTTACAGCAAGCTGGACAGTTACTCCTCGGCGCAGAAGAACCTGTAGCCGCAGGAGTCGAGACGAGTTTCAGGAAAGAGGCCGGGGCAACCCAGCCTCTTTTGCTATACACTGCAACCCCCCAATTCAACCTGCCAGGACTAACACCCGTGGAAATTCCGAACATACTTCCCGAAGACGAGGCCAGGTATCTGCAACTGGCCACGGACAATCCGAACATGCTTTGCTCGGAGGCGCCGCCGGAAATCCTCCAGGCATCGTCCTATTCTGGGGATGAGCCTACTGCCTTTCTGTTTGAGTTTTTTGCCACGGGGTACAACCAGTGGCACCAGAGGACCCACGGTTTCCGGGTTGACTTTGATCCGGAACGGGTGGCGCGGGGAGTTATCTTGCTGTGGTTTCGGGCATGTGACCTTTACACGAGCCTGGTGTATGAGCGGCCGCATGGGGACTGGGAGAAGGAGTTCTTCTCGGACGAGGGGTTGTAGGAGGATGCGCCAGGGTTACCGCTGAAAGGGGCGGAGGCTGGAAGAGGCGGAGATTGGAGGACAAGGGGAGATCCGGTGGGGAATGGGCGGCCACGAGGTCGCACCTGCAGAGATGGGGGATCAGGGAAAGCGCGGGGCTTTCGATCTTTGAGAAATTTGCGCCGGGCGTGGTTGCCTGTGGGGTGCGAGGTTCCCGCCGGCGCGGGAACGACGGGGTAGCGCGGAGGAGAGGGTGGTTCGACGGGCTCACCACGAACGGGGGCGGTGTTCACCACGAACGGGGGCGAGTTTGGGGGAAGGCGGGTGCGAGGTTCCCGCCGGCGCGGGAACGACGGGGTTGGCCCAAAGCTGGAAAGCGATTGCCCTGAGGGAAAGGGCCTGAAGGGCTGGCATTATTTGGGATATGAGAGAGAGAGGAGTCTGCGCCATGAAGTTTGGATTTGCGCTTTCGGGGCGGGGGCCACTGGCAGAGCCGGATGCGTTGTCGGCGATTGCCAGGAGGGGTGATGAACTGGGGTTTGAGTGGCTGTTGACGGGCGACCATATCGTGGTGCCGAACAGCATTGACTCCACCTATCCCTACACGGAAGGGGGAGAGTTCCCCGGGTCGGCGTCGGGAGTTGCGATGGAGCAGCTGACGGTACTGTCTTTCCTGGCGGGTCAGACCAGCAATATCAAGCTGGTTACCAGCGTGATGATTGTGCCGCACCGGAACCCGATGGTGGCGGCCAAGGCCCTGTCCACCCTGGATGTGCTGTCGAAGGGACGACTGGTGGTGGGCATTGGCGCGGGGTGGATGCGAGAGGAGTTCGAGGCGCTGGGGCTGCCACCCTTCGAGGAACGGGGAGCGGTAACGGACGAATATATCCGGGTCTTCAAGGAGTTGTGGACCAGCGAGAACCCGACCTTTGACGGCAAGTACCTGAGCTTCTCGGACGTTACTTTTTTGCCCAAGCCGGTGCAAAAGCCGCATCCGCCCATATGGGTTGGGGGCGAGAGCCGGGCGGCGGTGAGACGGGCCGGACAGGTGGGAGATGCGTGGTATCCCATCGGCTCAAATCCGCAGTTTCCCATGGGCGACCCGGAATCGCTGGCCGCGGGGATGCGGAGGCTGGCGTCCCAGGCGGAACGAGCGGGCAGAGAGGCGTCGGAGGTTACGACAGTCTTCCGGACGCATGATTACAAGCTGGAACCGGAAGGAATTTCGGGAGAACGGCCGTATTTTTGCGGCAGCGTGGAGCAGATCGCGGGGGATATCCACACCTACGAGGAGCTGGGGGTTTCGGGACTGGTTATAGACCTGGGACGCAGCAGCAGGGACGTGGATGACGTGCTGGGGCACCTGGAGGACCTGGCGACGCGGGTGATGCCCGGGGTTTAGGGACTGACTGCAGCCTGGCCTGGGCTGATTGCGCTGCGGCCGAGACCGCTTCGGGAATGAGATGGGCAGACCTGTGTGTCTGCCCTTGTTTTTTGAGTATATTTTCGCAAGGACTAGAAGATGATTGTGATACGACAGCCGACGCTGGACGACGCTGGCGCCATTGCGCGGGTGCAGGCGTTAAGCTGGCAAGCCACTTACAGGGGGATGGTGCCGGACGAGTATCTTGACGCCATTGATGTGGACGCCTGGGCAGAGCGGTATCGAGGCCATATGCTGGAGGACCTGGAGGGGTTTGTCCCTTACGTTGCGGAGGTGGACGAAGAGATTGTGGGCTGGGCCCTGGGCGGGCCGAACCGCGACCGGACGATGATATATTCGGCAGAACTCTTCACCATTTATCTGTTGCCTGGCTACGAGAGGCAGGGCATTGGCCGGAGGCTGATGAACGCGGTTGCCCAAGGGCTGTCGGGTTTCGGGTTCGAGTCGATGATCCTGTGGGTGTTGACGGATAACAGGCCGGCGCGAGAGTTTTATGAGGCGTTGGGGGGCGTCTATGTGGTCAGGGGTGCGATGGACCTGGAAGGGACTGATGTGCCGGTGGTTGCCTACGGTTGGAGGGATCTGGATGTATTGCTGCGGGCGACGGGGCCAGGGGATCGGGTGGATTAGGGGTGGACCTTCGACAGGCTCGGGATGAACGGAGGATGGGGGGATGATCCTTCGACAAGCTCAAGACGAACGGGAGAAGGGGGAATGGACCTTCGACAGGCTCAGGACGAACGGGGGATGTGGGAGTGGTCCTTCGACGGGCTCAGGACGAATCCTTCGACAAGCTCAGGACGAA
This sequence comes from SAR202 cluster bacterium bin22, assembly GCA_002238505.1. Lineage (GTDB taxonomy): Bacteria > Chloroflexota > Dehalococcoidia > Lucifugimonadales > UBA3495 > Bin22. The sequence goes on from MPMM01000002.1 coordinate 52,881, forward strand.
CGGAGGGAGGGGGGGGGGGGGAGGGGATTGGGGAGGGGGGGGGGGGGGCGCGAGCGGCTCGGGAAGAAGCGTTGGAGAGGTGGGGGGGGAGGGGGGGGAGGGGGGTGGGTGGATGGAATTGGCTATGGTAATTCGTTTATGTAGATATTATGATACGGCCATACCCGAAGGTGTAGCTCATTTCCTTAAGAGGAGGGAAGAGAATGGCCGGAAACTATACAATCTCCATAGGCACGGTGGGCGGCGGTCTGTCGTGCAGTCCCGATGGCGGCGAAAGCTGGAACCGCATCCGCAACCCCATCCCCTCGGAGTGCAACGTACGCGCGCTGGCAGTCTATCCGGATAATCCGCACCGGCTGATAGCGGGCACCGATGTGGGCATTTACCGCAGCGACGATAACGGGATGACCTGGTTTGACCTGGAAGCGCCGGTGGGCGACCTGCAGGTGTGGTCGGTGACGGTGGATCCGGAGGACTCGGATATTATCTTTGCCGGAACCCGCCCCGACGCATTCAGGTCGCGGGACGGCGGCAAGACCTGGGACCAACTGGCCCTGGGGGTGACGCTGCCCTGTCCGGTGGGCATTCCCCGCACCACCAACATGATTGTTGACCCGCGAGACCACCGCACGGTGTGGGCGGGTATTGAGGTGGACGGCATCTACAAGAGCCTGGACGGCGGGGATAACTGGATACACCTGCCCGACCTGGGCCCGGACCCGTTCCACGGCGACATTCACGGCATGACGCTGCGCTTCAGCGACAGCGGCACGTCGGTACACGCTACGACTCCCTTCGGTATTTCGACCAGCAACGACGAGGGCGAAAGCTGGGAACTTCACGAGTTTCCGAAGTTCCACGAAGCGGACATGCGGTCTTACTGCCGGGGCATGGCCATCAAGCCCGACGATCCCCAGGTAATGTTCGTGGGCAACGGCGACTCCATCCCTGGTGTTACCGGAGTGATCCAGCGGTCAACTGACGGGGGCGCTTCCTGGCAGGCAGCGAACCTGCCTCAGGAACCAAACTCGGTGGTTTACTGGTTCGGCGTCCATCCTGAGGTCAGGGACGTGGTGGTGGGAGTCAGCCTCTATGGCTACGTTTACGTCAGCGAGGACGGCGGCAACTCCTGGGAGAAGCTGCAGAAGGAGTTTGGGGAGATAAGGTCGGTGGCGTTGACGCCGAATTAGGGTGGTTCGCTTAACCACGAATGTTCACGAAGGAATGGTGGATTCCGGCGCAAGGCGGAATCCACGTTCCACTCATGGCCGGTAATAGAGATAGGAGTACTTTATGACTCAACAGCAGGAATCGGTAGAACCGCAGGATTACATTGAGGAAAACCTGCCCCAACAGGAGCAGTTCTACCGGGCCCCTGCCCGCTTTGGCTCCATCCCGGTTGAGGCTGAACCCAAAGGCTGGGACCGGCGCGAGGGATTCCGAAAGCACTATCCCCGAATTGACCTGCCCACCCAGATTATTGAGCGGGTTTCATTGGGCCACCATGACCCGACCCACGAACCCAACCGCCTGATTTGGGGCGACAACCTTCACGTTATGCGCCAGTTGCCCTCCAACTCTGTAGACCTGATTTACATCGACCCGCCATTTTTCTCTGGGAAAGAGTACAACGTGATGTGGGGCGATAGTAATGAGCTTCGCTCCTTCAATGATATTTGGGAAGGGGGCTTGGACGGTTACCTCATTTGGCTTAATGCTCGGCTGTACGAAATGAAGCGGCTCTTGAAGACTACAGGGTCGATTTATGTACATTGCGATTGGCATGCCAGCCACTACATCAAGGTGGAAATGGACAGGATATTTGGCAACTCCTTTTTCATGAATGAAGTCATTTGGCACTATAAGAGCTTTCACGGAAATGTGAAGCGATATTACCCTAGAAAGCACGATGTCTTGTTAGTTTACACAAAGCCCGGGAAATGGACTTTCAACCGTCAGTATGATGAAAATAATGAGGACACGATTGACTTTACCCGATGGAATGAGTACTTGGTTGATGGGTACAAGATAATGGGTAGTAATATGCCCATGCAAGATTCCAGATTCACCCGATTTTATAGAAGGTGGGTCAAGCAAAATGGAAGAGAGCCGGGTCCGGATGACGTAGTCTATGAGGTAAAGGGGCAAGCACTTGACACTGTATGGGATATAAAACCAGTGGATCCTAAGGATAGCGAAGAGAGAATTGGATATCCTACGCAAAAGCCCGAGACATTGTTGGAACGCATTATCTCTGCCTCTTCTTATGAAGGTGATGTTGTTGCCGACTTTTTCGTTGGAGGGGGCACAACTGCTGCCGTTGCCCAACGCTTAGGCCGGCATTTCATCGCCTGCGACCAATCTCGTGTTGCTATAGCTGTTACCGCCGAGCGCCTGAAACAGCAGGCACAGACTCGGGCAATGGGGGATGAGTACACTCCCGACTTCACAGTGGAACAGTGGGGCATTTACGAAGCAGAGCGGTTGTCCGATATGCCAGTTGACCAATTCCGAGATTTTGTGCTGCGGGCCTATGGCGCCTCCCGGATCGGCCAAACCGGCGACGGCCCGCACATCCACGGCTGGCGCAACCAGTTGCCCATTTGGGTCGGGGAGCCTGAGTTGGTTTCTCAAGCTACTGCCGCCGACGTGCAAGACTTCGCCAACGCCATCCGCCGTTCGACCCAATACCAGCAAGCTAATCTGCGTGACGGCATAATGTTGGCCTGGGGGTTCCGGCCCGATGCTCTAGCCGCCGCTGAACAATTGCGCCAACTGGCAGACGTAGATGTCAACTTTATCCGCTTGAAGCAAGTCAGTATCGGCGATGCCGACTTCCGGGAACACATCATTGGCCGCTCCACCGACAAGGCGGACTATGGCGAATTCCTCACCTTTGTCCAGCCGCCCGTGGTTAATGTGGGCTACCGCTCCTTGGGGGGCGGCAGCGTTACCTTTGACGCCGGTGATACGGCGGTCATCAATTTGGACGCCGAAGTGGTGAACGTTCAATGGGATTTCGAGTATAATGGCAGGCGATTTTCCGCCACACCTGGATATTCCTTCCAGAAGAACAAGAAGCCTCAATTGAGGGTAACCCACAAGTTCTCAAGTAGAGGAAAGCGAAGGATAGCCTGCCGAGTGCAGGACAGCCGAGGCGGTGAAGGCATTTGGGTAGGCGAGGTCGAAGTAAATTAGCTAATGCTTAATGAGTTTTACCCCCACGAGGACGACTTTCTGAATTGGGTCAGGAGCGGATACCCCGGAGCAAAATCGGCCACCCTCGATTACATCCAGCACTTGAGCGACCCGGAGGATGACAGCATGCCCCGGGAAGGAACCCTTTGGGAACACCAGTGGGATTGCTTCCTGCGGGTGGTTTATGGGTACGAAATTGCGAAGGAAACAATAACCGAACCTAACGGCGTCTTGCTTAACGTGGTAACCGGAGGAGGTAAGACAGCTATCATTGCCGCCCTCATGGTCTGGCTGCGCCTGGCCCACGACGTGTACAAATTCCTGCTCCTCTGCCCCAACCTCATCGTTCGTGACCGGTTGGAGGACGATTTTGAACACGGGAAGGTTTTCGTCGACCGGGACCTGATTCCGAAAGGCGCCTTTGTTAGCAAGGACGACTTTGGCTTGACTACGCTAGGCAGCGACCGCGCCGGCGGCTGGGCTACCTTGTTGGGCGCCAATGTCATTTTGGGAAATATCCATCAGTTCTACGCCAGCAATACCGTAGGTCAAAGCAACTTAACCAGCCTGCTCAACGGCACCCGGTTTGCCCTGTTCAATGATGAGGCCCACAACTCCCCGGCTCCAGAATGGGACGCAACATTGGCGAAACTAAGGCCCCATACTATCCTCCGAGTCGACACGACCGCCACTCCGGACCGTGCCGACGGCCAAACCCCAGACAGCCGGATGATTTGCGAGTACGAAATTCGGGATGCTCTGGCGGACCGGCTGGTCAAGACGCCGGTAGTCTATCAGCCCAGCATCGCTACCGTGGAACTGACCTACACCGACGCCCGCACCGGTGAAACCCGGGCTGTTGAGGAAATTGATTGGGCCGAAGTTGACCGTTTGGGCATTAACGCCACCCAATGGGTTACCGACGACAAACCAATGCAGCAGCAGATGGCTATCGCACTGCAACGGCTTAAAGAGCAGGAGCGCCGGGCCAAGGGCCGCTACCAACCGATCCTGTTTGTCGTTGCCGTCTGCAAACTGGACGCAGAGAAGGCCGCCAAAACGCTGAACGATTTCTTTAAGGTCAAAACTTTGCTGGTAACGGAAGACAGCTCCAATGAGGAGCGGCGGCAGGCCACTGAATTGGGCCGCGCCCAACGTGGTCGGCAACCCTATAAAGCAGTAGTCAGCGTTCTAATGTTGCGGGAAGGCTGGGATGTGCCAGAGGTGGGGGTAATTTTGCTACTTCGCAAGTTTGGCAGTCGAGTCTATGGTCAGCAGGTAATTGGGCGGGGCCTTCGCCGGGTCCGGAAACCTGACGTGGCCCTAGAAGAACAGCAAATCTGCGCCGTGGTTGACCACCCCAAGCTAGAACACCAGTGGCTCTGGGAGATTTTCAACAGCCGGGTTCGCGAACACGTCGGCATGGACGATATGTTTGACGAAGATGAAGACTTGCCGGAACCGCCGCCTCGCCAGCAGTTAGTTAATCCTGGCAACCTGATTGATTTGCCTGAGCCATCTGGGGATGACGATGGTTCGTTTGTGATTGATCCAGTTGACGGGCCAGCCGATCCTCGGAAGGACTGGCAATCGGTGTTGGAAGGTCTCGATTACCCGACTGAAACCGTTATCATTACCGACCAGTCTATTGTTGGCGTTGAGCGCAGAGAACTAACCGGGGCCGGGTGGATGACTCTGGAATCGGCGCCAGTTTCTGAGGGCGATGTGTCCGTCGATATAACTCCCGAGGCTTTGGCAGATGCGGTTAAAGAGGAGATGCTGCAGATGTCGGAGCGGCTACTGAACCACGCCGGTCATTCTTCCCAATTTAAGGGTCTAATTTACGACATTCTGTTGAGGCATGTTCGGAGCAGCTTCCTTGAGGGAGCATCCTTGGGGTTGGCCGAATCCCACCATCTTGAAGCCGCATGGAGAATGCTGCCCCAAGTTGAGAAGCAAATTAAGGGCGTACCCGGCTTGGTGGAAGGCATGGTGAAGTATGCCAATAAGTAATCGGGGAATATACGAAGCCCCGGCCAAGAGCCCCTACAGCTTTGAGCGTTATGACAGCGACTTAGAACGCAGGATGATGGTCAAGCTGGAGGCCGATGCCGAAGTTGCAAAGTGGCAGAAGCGCCACGGCATATCCATACGCTGGATTGACTCCCACGGCCGGCAATGCAATTATCGCCCTGACTTCCTAGTGGAGTATGACGACGGTCGTAGGGTGATTATCGAAGTAAAGGACCCTTCACGCATGGATTCGCCGAGTGTCCTCCGAAAGCGGAATGCCGCCCAAGAATGGTGCCGACGTCGCGGAATGGATTACGAAATAACTACGATACCCAAGTGACAGCAGAATGACCCAGCGGTGGGTTAACCGTCATTGCCGAGTAGTTCCAATGCTGGCTGAAGAGGAGGTACCAACATGGCGTTCAAGCTTAACCATTTGCATTTGAAGACTCCTAACCCGAAGGAGACGGCGGATTTTTACGTGAATAACCTGGGGGCGACGGTGGTGGCGGAGACGGCGAACGGCGGGTTCCGGCTGGACCTGCACGGGCTGCCGCTGAACGTGACCGGCAAGATTGACAGCCAGACCCACGACCAGATTTATGGTATTGAGCACATTGCCATCGACACGGACGACATAGACGGGACGGTGGAGGCGTTGAAGGCGGGGGGGGCCAGGATTACCGAGGAGACCCAGGTGGGCAATGGACGGCGGGTCTGTTTCTTTGAGGGGCCGGAAGGGGTGTGCCTGGAAGTGCTGGAGATGGAGGGGTAGGGGAATTTACATGGATGAGCAGGATGTACAGGATGGTGTTGGCGTTTGGGTGGGGAGACTGGCCCGCTAAGGACGCGACATCCTGTTGGCGCTGGAGATGGAAGGTGGGGTGGAATTTACATGGATGAGCAGGATGTACAGGATGGAGTTGGCCTTTGGGTGGGGAGACTTGCCCGCTAAAGGCGCGACATCCTGGAAGTGCTGTCAATCCTGTTCATCCATGTTTGAATAGCTTAGCTGGGCCAGATGCGGGTTCCGAGGCTGGGCGAGTGGGGAGCGTGGATCAGGTTGGCCACCACCCGTTCGGAGAACTCGGCGTCGGTGTCGATGAAATGGTTTTCCACGTCTTCCAGGGTCAGGAATTCGTAGAGGATGGCGTGCTTGGCCCAACCTGCGATGGAAACCAGCTTGCGGGCGCCAACGCACCCGGGCATGGGGCGCATCAAGGGCAGGCGGGAGCGGGCGTACCAAGTGCCCATCTCGTCTTCGTTTTCCAGGGCGTTGATGTTGAAGCTGCCGAACTGGATTACGGGGCCAGGGGTCAGGCCGGGATGTCGGGACCGGTATTCGGGGCCCTCGACCCTTTCCTCCTCGACGAAAATACAGTAGCGGACATTCTGCCGGAGGCTGAGCATCTCCAGCGTGTGAGCATCGGCGCTGGCCTGAAGCTCGCGGACGCTGGGGTCCACAAAGGTGTGGGGCGACTCGGCGCCGCGAATTAACAGGAACTGGTTGCCGCCGGGAACACCGGTGTCGTCCACGCCGGGGTCGTCGACGTGGACCAACCGGGAGTAGATCTGCGCCTCCCGCTGGGGCGTCATGATGTTCTGCTGGTGGCAGGCCCAGAGGTAGCCGGGGCGCTCAAGAGCCCTGGGTATGTATTCGTCGTGCATCCAGGACAAGAACTCTTCCCTGCCATCCTCGGGCAGGTCGTACCAGGTTGCCCAGATTCCTCGGTCCATTGCTGTCCTCCTGGGTTGAAGTTGTAGCAGTCTAGGTAGTTGGGAGCCGTTGTGTCAAATGGGGTGGCGGACGCGGCAGGGTTTAGAGAGGCACGCTTTCCTTGACAAGGTATGGGCGCCTACCTACAATCCGGTAATCCGAGAGCCCCCGTTTCTATTACCTACAAACGCAGCTATAAATGGCTGCTGCTCGAACCGGTCCGGCGTGGCCGATTTGCAGCCGGGCATAAGGAGCCACGAATGTCCTCAGAGATGTTCTCCCCCGGATTCAGCCGTATCGTGAAGCCTGACGCCACCCTGGAAAAGATTTCGGGCGGCCACATTTTTACCGAGGGTCCCGTGTGGAACAATAAGGAAAAGTTCTTCGTGTGGACGGATATCATCGACAACAAGATCTGGAAGTGGACGCCGGGCAAGGGGGCAGAAATCATCATGCATCCCTCGGGCAAGGCTGACGGGATGTGCTATGACCATGAGGGGAGGTTGCTGGTAGCAGGGTGGAGCAGTCGCACCGTGTGGCGATGGGAGCACGACCGGTCTACGACGGTGCTGGCGTCCCACGTGGACGGGAAGAAGCTGAACACGCCCAATGACATCATCATGAAGTCGGACGGGATGGTCTATTTTACCGACCCGTCCAACGGCATCCGCAACGTAGGCATGGAAAGCGAGGACGTGCAGAAGTACGTGGACTACGAGGCGGTGTACAAGCTGGACCTGAGGGATGGCAGCCTGACCCTGTTGGCGGACGACTACGTCAATTGCAACGGCCTGTGCTTTTCGCCGGATGAGTCTCTGCTTTACATAAACGACACGGCACGGCGACACATAAGGGTTTATGACGTGCTGGAAGACGGTAACATAGGCAATGGCCGGTTGTTCGCAGAGTTGTTCCACGACGACCACGGGGCGCCCGACGGGATGAAGGTGGACGTGGAGGGCAACGTTTACTGCACGGGCCCCGGCGGGGTGTGGGTGACGGACCCGCAGGGCAACCACCTGGGCCGGTTGCTGATTCCAGAGGACTGCGCCAACTTTGGATTCGGGGATTCGGACTACCGGACCATCTATTTCACCGCGCGGACGTCGATCTACCGGATGCGGGTGGAGATTCCTGGGTTGCCGACGTATCCGATACCGGGCCTCGGCGACTGACGGATTATCCACGAACTGGCGAGAATATTCACCAATGACCTCTACAGGAGGCGTCAATGACCTGGGAGTTTGAACTACTGGCTGGGCCGGACGGCAACCGGGCTGACGGGCCCGCCTGGGATGGAGAAGGACTGCTGTTCACCACGGTTTCGGTGCCGTCCAACACCATCCATAACAAGATACTGCGGTACGACCCGGGGACGGGTGAAGTTTCGGACTACCGGCGGTGGACCAACCGGGTGGTGGGACTGACCTTCTCGGCCGATGGGACCCTTTATGGGTGCCAGAGCGGGGCGCGGAGGATATTAAGGTACAACGGGGATGGTTCCGCGTCGGTCATGGCGTACAAGGTGGACGGCAAGTACCACAATCAGCCCAAGGACCTGGCGATAGACAGCAAGGGGCGCATCTGGTTTGCCGACCCGGTCTGGGGTCCGCCGGTGGTGGGCGGCCTAAGGGACTACGAGCTGGCGCCATACTCCATCGATTACCGGGCAGTCCTGAGAATCGAGTCACCCAACAAGGACGCGCCGCTGACCCGGATGACGAATGATACGACGACGCCCCTGGACGTGGCCCTGTCGAAAGACGAGGATGTGCTGTACGTGGCGGAGAGCAGCGAAGAGCCGGAAGGGAAACGGGAGCTGAGGGCGTACCCAATTAACAAAGATGGCAGCCTGGGCGAGTACAGGACGCTGCACAGCTTTGGAGCCGATTACCGGGGCATTCACCGGGGAATCAGCGGGATATGCCTGGACACGGAGGGCAACATTATTGCCTGCGCCGGATGGGAGCAAAGCGGCCCGGGTCCGATGATTTACGTTTTTTCTGCAACAGGGCAGGTGCTGGAGACCCACCCCGTGCCGGTGGAACCCACCAACTGCGCCTTTGGCGGGCCGGATTTGACGGACCTGTACGTTACGACCACTGAGGGGCACCTGTACCGGGTGGGGAATACGGGACGGCAGGGGCATTTGCTTTACCCGAAGGTGGGATAGGGTTTGGAAGGCGAGGGTTTGGCGTGGGAGTGACCGGGCGATGGCACCTGGAGAATTCAGGTCAACCGAGGTTCCGTACTGGTTCGAGGTTCCCGCTGTTGCGGGAACGACGGGGTTGTCGCAAAGGCGGCAATGCGTTTGGCCTGACTGGAGTGGGTAGGACTGCAGGTGGTTCCTGGCAACTTTCGGGCAAGGGCTTTTGAAGACAGGAGATATCGATGGTAACCGAGGCGTACAGTTCCGAGTTTCGCAGGCTGGTGCCGGAGGATGCAGCCTTTTCCAAGGTGGCTACGGGCCTGACATTTACCGAGGGACCGGTGTGGAACTACCGGGAAGGATACCTGGCCTGGGTGGACATAATCGGAGATACCATCTGGAAGTGGATCCCCGGAGAGGGTAAGAGCATTGTCATGCGGCCCTCGGCCCACGCCAACGGGATGACCTTTGACGACGAGGGCAGGCTGGTCATCGCCGGGTGGAGCGGGCGAACCGTCTGGCGGATTGAACGGGACGGGACGCCTACCACGCTGGCCTCTCATTACAACGGGGTCAAGCTGAACACACCCAATGACATTGTGATTAAGTCGGATGGGCAGGTCTATTTTACCGATCCCTCCAATGGCTGCCACCTGGTGGGACACCAGGGAGAGGACTTGCAGAAGTACCTGGACTACGAGGGGGTTTACCGGTTGAACCCCGAGTCGAGGGAATTGACGCTGCTGAATGACGATATGGTGTTTCCCAACGGGTTATGCTTCTCGCCGGATGAGTCGCGGCTGTACGTGAACGACACGACGCAGCATTACATCCGGGTATTTGACGTGCTGGAAGACGGGACCGTGGGGAATCCCCGGCACTTTGCGGACTTGCATGGGGCGGACGTGGGGCACCCGGATGGTATCAAGGTCGATACTGAGGGGAATGTGTACTGCACCGGCCCCGGCGGGGTTTGGGTGATGGACCCGGAGGGGAACCACCTGGGGCTGATCCGGACGCCTGAGCCGTGCCATAACTTCACCATTGGCGGGGGGGACCTGAGCACGATTTTCTTCGCGTGCCGCACCACCATTTACCGGATGGGGATAAAGGCGCAGGGGATTGCGGTTTGCGGGTAGGGGGCGGGGGTCTTGAACCGTCCTCTAGAGGCGGACACGACCCCGGCCTGGTTCAAGAGTTACCAGAGCCCCATTAAGTAGTTCCTGCTGGTATCTTTCCAACGCGGTTACACAGGCTTGAGCCTGCATCCTGGCGGACCAGTTCACCAGGCGCACTATGCCTGAGTGAGGCCGTCCACGAGATACGGCCAGTTCGCCAAAGTCCTTATCAAGGGTTACCAGAATCTGGCCATGCGCAAGGGCGTGAGCAAGAATATTGTCGTCGCCAGGGTCTTCAACCCAATTCCCGACCCAGTCCACATCGTGCCCCGCAGCTTCCAGATCGGAAATAACACCGCCCCAGACGCAGGTGTCGAGCAGGAGCCTCAACTGGCTGAACCCAGGTTCAGGGCTTCAATCCGTTCGCTGCCAATCACTTTTCGGGCGTAGAGCAGGCAGGCCTGGACATCTTCCACTTCCAGCCAGGGATAGCCGCTGACAATCGTTTCCGGCGAGTCTCCCGCTGCCAACATGCTCAGGACGTGCTCTACAGCCAGCCGGCGGCCCCGGACAATTGGTTTTCCGCCGAATATTTCTGAGTTAAAGGTGATTCTTTCCAGCAATTGCTTCTCGTCCATGAAGACCATTATACGCCGGCTAAAGCCAGGCTGACATTTGAGGCACTGCACACTCCAGGGTCTTTCGATTTTCCCTCTCCCCTGGCGGGAGAGGGTTAGGGTGAGGGGGCGTTCTTCGGCCAGATGACTCGTTGCCTCGCACTTTCACCCCCATCCTAACCTTCCCCCATCAAGGGGGAAGGGACATCTTGGAAAATCGAAAGACCCTGCTGCACACCCTGGGACTTCCAGGGTTGACCGGTTCTAAAGGTGTATGCATACTTGGGCCAAATTGAGGTACAACTTTCAGTGGTACTTCGAAAGGCCTGTAAAGGAGGGGGACCATGGTTAAAGAGGTCTATTTCTTCACCGAAATGGGTTACACCGCCTACTCCCAGGAAACGGCCGCCAGCTACGGGTACACCAACCTGATGTTTCCCAACGAGAACTTTGTACCGGAAAAGGCGTCGGAACTGTACAGCATGTACTTTGAGGAACTGCAGTACTGCACCGAGAACGGCTTTGACGGGGTGATGATCAACGAGCACCACAATAATCCGTTATGCATGATGCCGTCGGTAAATGTGATCGGAGCAGTGCTGTCGAAGCTTACCAAGAAGGGAAAGATAGTCTTTCTGGGCAACGTACTGCCCATCCACGAGAATCCCCTGAGGGTGGCCGAAGAGATAGCGATGATTGACTGCATCTCCGGAGGGCGCGTGGTGTGCGGGTTTGTGCGGGGACTGGGGCAGGAAAGCTGGGCTACGAATACCAATCCAATCTACAATCGGGAGCGGTTTGAAGAGGCCCACAACCTGATTGTGAAGACGTGGACCACGCCGGGGCCCTTCCGCTGGGAAGGGAAGCATTTCCACTTCAGGGCAGTAAATCCCTGGGCAATGCCGTTGCAGAAACCGCACCCGCCAATCTGGATACCAGGCGTGGCGAGCCCTGAGTCGGTGATATTCGCGGCGCGGCACAAGTATCCCTACATTGCGCTGGCGCCGCCCTTGGACCTGATGGAGGAGATTTACGACCTGTACGACCGGACGGCGGCAGAGGAGGGATATACCACCACTTCGGACAACCGGGGTTATGCCATCCGGGTGAACGTGGCGGACAGCGACGAACGGGCCTACGAAGAGGGGAAGAAGTTCTTCTGGCAGCTGGGGACGTCGTTTGGCGTGGCGCCCCGGGAATGGCAGGCGCCGCCGGGGTCCCTGAGCCGGGCGGCGAACCAGGGGCAGCGGCAGCAGCGGCGGGCAACTACGCGGTACGTGAATGCCGAGAGCAATGAAGACAAGCGGCCGGTGGCGCCGGGCGGGCCGCCCCTGAGCTACGAGGAGGCCCACGCCACCTACCAGATAGTGACGGGCAATCCGGATACGGTGCTGAAGAAGCTGAAGCACGTTGTTGACATTGTGGACCCCAGCTACCTGGTGCTGTGGGGGAGGGAGGGTCCGATGTCGCACGAGACGGCGACGCGGTGCATTGATTTGCTGGGGCAGGAAGTGATTCCGGCGATTAAGGAGTACCAGTCGAAGAGGGGGAAGTAGGGGGTGGCGGTCAATTTTATCAACCGTGGGTTTCTCTAACGGTTGCAGATTGTGGCTACGCTTCTGGCGATTTAATGAGTTGAAGATTCGGGATGCTATCGAAGTCTGAGTCGTGGGTTGCCAGGGGACAAGCCAAGAACAAAGCTGTAGCAGCGACCCATGCATCAGCAGTTCTTAACTGCTTGCCCGAAGACTGCCTTTCGGCCCTCAGGCGAGCGCATATGTCTGCCACTTGAGGGTTGGGGAAAGCGACCTCGAATTGTTGAAGGTAGCCGGCAAGTTCCTGTCTCCGTCGCTCGCCCCACTGGTTCGAATAAGCTCCAAACCACACTTCTTCCAGGGTTTGAAAAGAGATTATTGGCCGTTCGCCGGAGATTCGCTGTTTACAAAATTCACCCCGGTGATCTCCTCTGAAAATGTAAGAAATTACGTTTGTATCCAAGACAATCATTCTGGGGCGTACCCGGTTTCCGCTTCTCGGGCTTCCTTAATGAGTTGGTAGTATTCGTCAACATCAAAGGGTTCGCTGGCAGTGATTACACGGTCAGGGTCAAAAGTCTTGTGGCTGGAGTTCTCCACAAGTGATTGCAGGTCCATTGATTCGTTCCAAGGATGGGGCCCCCTAATTTCCTCGACGTTGACACTAGTCCACTGATCGCTCTTATTGAGACGCCCTGCACCTATAATTTCCACGAATTGAGTAGCATATCGGAGCATATCTCCGTGTAGATCGGGACCGAATCGAAGGGGCACATGCTTTTCTCCAAACCTGTGTAGTTGCGCAGTGCCCCTGTCCCAATTTACTTCTTTGAGCCATCCAAACAAGGGTCCAGCCGAAAGTTGATCATTCGACCGGCCAGGCTGTTTTTCTCCATCCGATCTTGGCATCAATACGGACCGGCCAGTCCCGGGCTCTATTACCCTTATGGCCGTAATTTCATCTGAAACGTCGTCATGTATTTTTCTAAGGGCTCTTGTCACTGACGGAGGCAAATGATCTGTTTCACCGAGGTTGGCAGGTTGCCAATCGACTATTCGGTCAATCGCCATCTGACCGTAATCTTCCAAAGGTGTCTGGGTATTGCCCGGTGGGGACAGACACAGTTCAGCGCCTAAAGAACCAGGAAACGTTCTCCTTAGCCGGAGAATGCTCCCGTTGCGCACCCACTCCGGGGTTCGTCCCTGGACGCCAGCGAGGTGAATGACCATATGCCGTAGAGCGGTTTGGAGGTGTTGTACGGTCTTTTGAAAGTCGTCCAGGGAAACTCCGTCATCCGCAATTCGTGAGCCATCAAAGGTAATATGCAGCAAATTGTCCACCATGAACCTCTCATTGGCACCCTATCGCCAGCATGGTGCATCAATTTATGTCGAATAGAGGTTGGTCTCCGTGTTGTGCCTATCCGAATTGTTATGAGGGACAAGCACCCAGGCGTTTTGGAAATTTTAGCACAGCAGATCTGCAATCGCTTTGGTCAACTGCCGCACTTTAGCTTGTCAACCAAACTGCCAAGTTGACAGCTCGCCCCATTACGACCACAGCTGTCCAGAATACCAGCTACAAATCAGGGTCATTCCTAATTCAAAATACATTGCATGTGCCCTCACTAAGCCAAGGCCCTATTGACGCACTTCCCCGGGATATTCATACTTGGCGCATCGTGACAATTCTTATCTGGAGGTTGACGTCCTATGACTACCGTAGGAAGCGGAGAATATACTTACGAGCTTATTGAGAGCTGGGCCAAGCTGCCTGAGGGCGAAGAGTTCGGTATGGTCAGCGCCTGCGCGACTGACTCAGCAGGGAATCTGTACGCTTTTCAGAGGAAGGAGCCGCCCATCGTCATCTTCAATCCCGATGGTGAATACATTGGCTCGTGGGGACTGAACGCCATCAGCAACCCCCATGGCATATTCATCAAGGACGACATTGTTTACATCACCGACCGCGAGGACTCGGTGTGCCTGCGGTACACCCTGGACGGCAAGCCCCTGCAGGTTATTGGAGACCGGGGTGTCCATTCGGACACGGGCTGCGAAGTTCCCGGTACTCTGTGCCCCCGCTCGGCCGGTCCCTTCAACTATCCGGCGGAACTGGTTCCCGGCGCTGGTGGAGACATGTACGTGGCGGACGGGTACCGCAACGCTCGGGTGCACCGGTTTGACGCCGACGGTCAGTTGAAGTCTTCCTGGGGCGAGCCGGGGAAGGACGCCCCCAACGAGTTCCACCTGGTCCACAGCATGATGGTAGGCGCCGACGGGCTGCTGTATGTCTGCGACCGGGAGAATAACCGCATCCAGATTTTCAATGCCGACGGCGAGTACCAGGGGATGTGGACGGACGTGCTGCGGCCGATGGACATTTCCCAGGACGACAACGGCGTCTTCTGCATCAGCGAGGGCGGCCGGGACGCGCGGCAGGGCTGGACTGAGGAGACCGACTCCCGCATCAGCCTGATGAACAACAACGGCGACTTGCTGGCCCGCTGGATTATCCGGGGTGGTCATGGGTCGTGGATTGCGCCCAACGGCGACATTTACGTGGGCGTGCCCGACGGCGTGGGCGTGGACAAGTACGCGAAGCAGTAGGGTTAATCGAAGGCCAGAGTTTTGGGGAGCGGACATCACGTCCGCTCCCTTTTTGTTTTGTGGGGCTGGAATGACTGGAACAGGTTGGGTCCAATTTTGGTGGTGGTGGCATCAGAAAGGGCAGACACAAAGGTCTGCCCCTATCACGTCTCTTGCCAAATACCCAGTGGGATTATGCGCTCCTGGTATGGGTTTGATTGAACGGGGGGATGGTTTCTGGATTCCGACTTTCGCCAAGAAGGCTGGTTGCCTGATATGGCGAACGGCCAATCCATTGGGTTAGGGGAAACGAAAAGGCCCGTGAAATTGTTTCACGGGCTGTGTCTTTTTTGGAACAGGACTTGGTGGCGACCCGGAGCGGACTCGAACCGCCGATCTCCGCCTTGACAGGGCGGTATGTTAACCAACTACACCACCGGGCCACTTACAACGTGGGCCGCCATTCAGCGGCGTATCTAAAGTTTATGGCCGGCAAGGTGTTAGTGTCAAGGTGTGGAGGCGGGGGCAGGGCAATCGCATTTGGAGAATTGCACGTCAACCGTGAATTCCCTCAGGGTCGAGGTTTCCGCCTGCGCAGAAAGGACGGGAGAAAGATGACCGAGTCAGAACTCGTGCGATTGCTCTGTATCTTGGGGATGGCTGCCGCATCCCAAACTTCTTTGCGATCCCACAGGATATTCAAAGGGAAGGATTCAGGCCCTTCGGCTGCGCTCAGGGCGACATAACTTTTGGCTTGGGGCAGGGAGGCTCTTGCATTCGGAGAATTTAACGGCAACCGTGATTTCCTTCAGGGTTGAGGTTTCCGCCTGCGCGGAAACGACGTGCTTGCCCCAATATAGAAATTCGATTGCCATGGAAAGGGCGGGGCTCCCGTTCGGGCGGTATCGCCACCGGACGACGGCAGAAACAGAGGTCGGCCGCTACGAGCTTTCAGGGCAAGTCTTCCCAGTCGGGATCCGGTTCCAGGTTGTCGTATTCGGGGTCGGGTTTTTTCTGGCTGCCAAGGGCGGCGCGGACTGCCTGGCGGACGGTGCGGGCGAAGACGGGTTCGATGTGGGACAGGTCGCCCAGCCGTTCCCTGGCGGTTTCGGGGAGGATGCAGCGGTGCAAGCCCAGCCGGGATGCCTCGGTGACCCGCCTTTCCACCTGGGGGACCGTGCGCAGTTCGCCGCTGAGGCCCACTTCCCCGATGGCGACCAGATGCGGGTCCAGGGGGCGGTTGTAGAGGCTGGAGGCTAGGGCCAGGATGATGGCCAGGTCGGCGGCGGGTTCGGTAACGCGAAAGCCGCCAGCCACGTTGACAATGATGTCCTGGCCGGCCAGTTCCAGGCCGGAACGGCGGGAAGCCACCGCGGCCAGCATGAGGAGGCGGTTGTAGTCAACGCCGTTGGCCACGCGGCGGGGCACGGGGGCGAAGGCGGGCGAGGTGAGGGCCTGGATTTCGAGGATCAAGGGGCGACTGCCTTCCAGGGTGGGAGCGAGGGCCGCGCCCACGCCGCGCTCGTACCGCTGGGCCAGCAGGGCTCGGGACGGGTCGGGCACCTCTACGAGGCCCTGGCTGGTCATCTCAAATACGCCGATTTCGGTGGTGGAGCCGAAGCGGTTCTTGCCAGAGCGCAAGACCCGGTAGGAACTGACCTCCTGGCCTTCCAGGTACATGACCAGGTCCACCATGTGTTCCAGCACCCGGGGGCCGGCCAGAGAGCCGTCCTTGGTCATGTGGCCGGCGAGGAAGACGGGAACGTTGCGATGCTTGGCCCAGCGCATCAGCTTGAGGCCGCATTCCCGCACCTGGGCCACGCTGCCTGGGCCGGAGGGGGCGTCCTGGGTGTAGAGGGTCTGGATGGAGTCAACGATGGCGAAGGCGGGTGTGCTTTCTTCCAACCGGGTCAGCGCCTGGTCCACATCGGTTTCTGTTTCCAGGAATACACGGTCGCCGGTAAAGCCAAGCCGCTCAGAGCGGAGCTTAATCTGGTGGGGCGATTCCTCGCCGCTGAGGTAGGTTACCTGGCGACCGCCCTCGGAAAGGTACCTGGCAAGCTGGAGCAGGAGGGTTGACTTGCCGACGCCGGGTTCGCCGGCCAGCAGGGCTACGGACCCGGCAACAATGCCTCCGCCAAGGACCCGGTTCAGTTCCTCAGAGGGGAGTTGGATGCGCTGGTGGTCTTCGGGTTCCAGGGTGGACAGTTCCTGGGGTGGCTGGGAGGCGGAGGGGAGCCAGGTCTGGTTGCCGGGGGTTGCCGGCCTGACATCCAACTCCTGGAGAGGCAGAGGGGATCCGCAAGCGGGAGAAGGGCAGAAGCCCATCCAGCGGGAACTTTCGTGGCCGCACTCCTGGCAAACAAACTGGGTTCGCTGCTGACCCCTGGACCGGTTCATAATTGTGCCTCCCTGCTCGCCGGCCCATGATATAACAACAGCAGGCCCCTTTGAAGGGCCTGCTGTCATTGTGCTGCCAGATAGACTGGGGCGCCAGAGGTTACGCTGAGGTTGCGGCGGGCACCTTGGGCCGGATGATGATCTTCTCGTCCTCCACGTCCACCACGGCGGTGTCGCCGTCGTTGAGGCGTCCGTTGAGCAACTCGTCGGACAGGGTGTCCTCCACCTCGTTCTGGATAACGCGGCGCAGAGGGCGGGCGCCCAGAACCGGGTCGAAGCCCTTCTCGCCCAGGTACTCACGGGCGGCGTCGGTAATCTCCAGGGTGATGTTGCGGTCGTTAAGTTCCGTCTGGACCATGTTGATCATCAGGTCAACGATGGCGTGGATCTGTTCCTGGTCCAACTGGTGGAAGACAACCGTAGCGTCGATACGGTTGAGGAACTCGGGGCGGAAGAAACGCTTGACTTCATCCATTACCTTGTCCTTCATGCGCTCGTAGGACTGCTGGGTGGTCTGGGCGCTGTCGGACTTGATGCCGAAGCCCAGGGTAGTGTCGCGCTTGATGAGGTCGGAACCCAGGTTGCTGGTCATAACGATGATGGAGTTCCGGAAGTCCACGCGGCGGCCACGGGCGTCGGTCAATTGACCGGCGTCGAAGATCTGCAACAGGATGTTAAAGACTTCGGGGTGGGCCTTTTCGATTTCGTCCAGCAGGATGGCGCAGTAGTTCTTGCGGCGGACGCCCTCGGTGAGCTGACCGCCCTCGTCGTATCCCACGTAACCCGGAGGGGCGCCGATGAGACGGGCGACGGTGTGCCGTTCCTGGAACTCGGACATATCCAGGCGGATCATGTTGTCCTCGTGGCCGAACATAACTTCGGCCATGGCCCGGACCAACTCGGTCTTGCCCACGCCGGTGGGGCCAAGGAACATGAACACGCCGATGGGATGGCGGGGGTCCTTGAGGCCGGCGCGCGCGCGGCGGACGGCCTTGGAAATATTGACGATGGCCTCATCCTGCCCAATGATCCGCTTGTGCAGGTCGTCCTCCATGTGGATGAGACGCTCAGTTTCCTCGGCAGCCAGGCGGGTGACGGGAATGCCGGTCCACATGCTGACCACTTCGGCGATGTCTTCTTCGGTGACGGTGGAGCGGCCCCGGGACCGGTCCTCCTGCCATTCTTCCTTGAGGGTATCCAGGTCCTGGTTCAGGTTGAGTTCGCGGTCGCGCAACTCTGCGGCAACCTCGTACTGCTGGGACTGGATGGCTTCATCCTTCTCCTGGCGGACCTTGTCGAGGACTTCCATGGCGTCCTTGACCGAAGTCGGGGTAACGCTGCCACGGAGGCGGACGCGGGACCCGGCCTCGTCCAGCAGGTCGATGGCCTTGTCGGGGAGGAAGCGGTCGGGGATAAAGCGGGTAGCCAGGGCAGCGGCGGCCCGAATGGCGGCCTCGGTGAACTCCACGTTGTGGTGTTCTTCGTAGTTGCCCTTGACACCCATAAGGATCTGGACAGTCTCGTCGCCGTTGGGCTCTTCCACGCGGACGGGCTGGAGGCGGCGTTCCAGGGCGGGGTCGCGTTCCACGTACTTGCGATAGTCGTCAAGGGTGGTGGCGCCGATGCACTGGATCTCACCGCGAGCCAGGGAGGGTTTCAAAATATTGGAGGCGTCAACCGCGCCTTCGGCGGCGCCGGCGCCCACGAGGGTATGGACCTCGTCAATGAAGAGGACGCAGTTGCCGGCAGTCTTGATTTCTTCGATAACCTTCTTGAGGCGTTCCTCGAACTCGCCGCGGTATTTCGTGCCGGCGACGAGGGCGCCCATGTCCAGGGTTACGAGGCGCTTGCCCTGAAGGGTTTCGGGGATTTCGCCACTGTAGATCTGCTGGGCCAGGGCCTCGACGATGGCGGTTTTGCCGACACCGGGCTCGCCCACGAGGACGGGATTGTTCTTGGTACGGCGGCTGAGAATCTGGACCACGCGCTGGATTTCCGAATCGCGGCCGACCACGGGGTCGAGCTTGTTGTCGCGGGCGGCGTTGGTCAGGTCGATGCCCAACTGGTCGAGGGTAGGAGTGCGGGTACCAGTGCGGGTGCTCTGGGAGCTGCCGCTGCCGGTAGAGCTATTGCTGAGGATGCGATGGGTTTCGGTGCGGACCTTCTCCAGGGTAACCCCGAGACTTTCGAGGACGCCGGCAGCGACGCCTTCGCCTTCGCGGAGGAGGCCGATGAGGAGATGCTCGGTGCCGATGTAGGTGTGGTTCATGCGGCGGGCTTCATCGACCGCCAGTTCCACGACCTTTTTGGCACGGGGGGTTAGGCCGATTTCACCCTGGGCGGGCTTTTCGCCGCGTCCGATGATGAACTCTACGGCGGAGCGGACCTTGCTGAGGTCGACCCCCAAGCCGGAAAGGACCCTTGCGGCGACACCCTCGGTTTCCCGGACGAGGCCGAGGAGGATGTGCTCGGTGCCAATGTAGTTGTGGTTAAAGCGCTGGGCCTCTTCCTGAGCCAGCGACAATACTCTCCGAGCCCGTTCCGAGAATTTTTCGAATCTGCTTCCCATAATACCGCTCCTGTCGGGTAGTACGGGGCCGCTCAGGGGACTTCGCGAAAAGGGCGCCGCCTGTTGGTTAGCGAACGAAGCGGGGGTTCCCTTAACCGATTGTTAAATTACCCGACATCAAACTGGACTGAATTATATTGCACCTATTTGTTCCATGTAAAGCTGTTACCCTGCCCGGAGGTACGCGAGTTTAACCGCCATTTAAAATCCGGATGGGATAAGCAACCTGAAGGGGTGACGATGGCCGACCTGGAAGCAGCCCCCGTTGGACTTCAGGGAGACTGCGGCCGACGGCAGTGGCATTCAGAAATATACTTCCCGGCAGTGACCTATTTTCCCACTCCGTTACCAAAGCAGTATCGTCGGCGCTGGGGCGTTTCACTTCCGTGTTCGGGATGGGAACGGGTGGGTCCACCCCGCTAGAACCACCAGGAAGTACATTTAACGTTGAAGAGTATGCACCATTTTTCACGATCTGGCAAGGGGGTGGTTGCAGCAATCGGGGAAACTGCAGGTATATGTGGGGCCCTATGCTACAATATTTGTCTGCAGGAATCCTCTATTCATGGGCCGTTAGCTCAGCTGGCAGAGCACCGGACTTTTAATCCGGGTGTCGTGGGTTCGATCCCCACACGGCCCACTTTTCTTGGCATGGAACGATTAACCTGGCATTTGCTGTCGAGTCAGAAGCATTGGGACGAAGGCTCGATGTGCCAGGACGGCGATGTTCCAGATAAACCGCATAATTGGGACTTGAACTGTTTTGACACGCCGTTCTGGATATCTGGGACGCAGGGGGCACAGAGCAGGCTAAAAGGGAAACGGTTAGAGGTCTCTGAGAAACTGAGTCAAATTGGCTAACGCGGGGTGGTCCCAGGGAATGTAGTCCCTCTGCGCGGCAATACCCAGACGTACATCGGGTTCATTTCTGGAAGCCAGAAAGGCATGAGCGTGGGCCTTACCCAGTCGGTTCTCGGGGGGAGAGGAGTTTACGTTTTTTAAGCATTCAATAAATTGGTCCACACAATGCATAGCCGGGTCATCAGACCATGCGTCCGCACATAAATCTTCTAACGCCCCGCGGCTTGAATTGTTCGGCATTACGAATATGAAGGTAGCAGGGGAGCCTGAGGAAGGCACCAGGTATGTCTGTGGAACTGGCAGATTGGCGTTACGAAGGCTACCTCTTACACTTTCCAGAGCAGATTGGGCGCTTAGATCCGCATCCTGAACAACGCCGATAGATTCGACTCTATCAAACCCTACTACGTCCACCAAGTTCTTGAGGAAATTGCCCAGATTATGCCTTCCACCATAGCCCTGCACTTGAATCAATTCTATATGCAGATACTTCAAAAACTCCTTGAAGAATTCCGCTTCATCTCTCCCCTCAACCAGCAACTGCTTGGGAAGGTCAACCGTGACGGTGCGTTGCTGCACGTCTAGATGACCTCCATATTGAATTGCAGGACGCTCCCCAGCCTTTCCCGGTCAAACTTCACCGCCCTAAACTTACCTTCCTTGCTGCGCTCAATACGGAATAGCCGCAGTTCATCCTCCTCATCAGACTCAAAAGCCCGGTACGCCGCGCCGATGCACTCGTAGCTGTGGGTGGTAGCAAACAACTGCACGTCATAGCTGTGGGCAAAGGCGCCGATGGCCTTCCACACTTTCTCCATTACCGAGTGGTGAATGCCGTTTTCAATTTCGTCGACAAGTACAATGCCGCCGGGGGCTGTGGCAATAGCCAAAGCAACCGAGAGCAACCTGGACATTCCGTCTCCCATAAGCTGAAAAGGAATGAGCCGGTCCAACCCAATTTCGCCGTATATCCGAGTTTCCTGGCCTGTAGCAACAACGGCTAGTCGGCCTAAACTCGGTTCGATTTGCTCTAGTATGTCAAGAATTTTGCCCTCTTGGCCTGCAACTTCCAGTTGGCTATAGCGCTGCACATCTTCGTTGCTCACTCCCGTCCGCCTGGCTGCTAGGAAAATGCCATTTTCTTGATAGGGCCTAGGACGCTGAGTTTGCTCCATAGCTATCGTTGAAACTCCAGGTCCCACTATTTGCTCAACCAGTCGACCAGTCGCAGACAATTGAACGTCAGGTCCAAAAGTGTAATCGAAGACAACACGGCTACTGGAATTATTAAATGTGGAAGATGTTTGCCTTGTATCATGCTGCTCATCACGGGGCCTAGGCAGTGGCACTTCAACTGTGGAGACTTCCTCGCAAGATATTCTTAGCTCCCGAGGACTTTCGCTCCAATCTCCTATAGCAAGAAGTTCTATTACTCCTCCCCGGTTAAACCTGTGAAACAAGTCAGCCAAGAAGTTGTCCAGGGAAGGGGCATCCAACCCCCTGAACGTGCCGATGCGAACTCCCACATCAGGGTTTACGGCACCGTGATGCACCCACAGCGCCTCCAGCAACGCCGTCTTGCCCACGTTGTTCTTGCCGGCAATCAGGTTAATCCGGCCCATGCCCTCCACGGTTAACTCGTCGAAGCACCGGAAATTCTTGATGGTGAAGCTGCGGTACATAATCTCCGCTCCTGGCCTGTTGGCCAATAATTGTCGTGGTTCCCTGGAGCGCCTTAATCTCTGCCTTATTTTAACATTGTGCCACCTTGCCCCAATAGACGCCCCGGTTGCTGCGATGGTATATTTTCGTTGCCAGATTACGAAACAGGGTCAGCCGGTGGCGGATTCAATTTATGATTTCCGGGGCCGGCAGAATCCAGGAGAGTTGGTATGACCTCCAGCGCCCCCGCCGAGATTCCCCGAGCCTATGACCCAGCGTCCGTGGAGCAGCGGACTTACCAAGAGTGGCAGGCCGCCGGTTACTTTACGCCGGAGATACGTCCGGGCCGCCAGCCCTTCGTTATTATCATGCCGCCGCCCAATGTTACGGGCGAACTGCACCTGGGGCATGCCCTGACCGCCACTATTGAAGATGCGCTGACGCGGTGGCGGCGGATGTGCGGCTACGACACCCTGTGGCTGCCAGGCAAGGACCACGCGGGTATCGCCACCCAGTGGGTGGTGGAAAGGCTGCTGGCCGAAGAGGGCACCAACCGGCACGAACTGGGTCGGGAGAAGTTCCAGGAACGGGTATGGGAGTGGGTGGCCCGCTATGGCAATACCATTGACGAGCAGCACAAGCGGCTGGGGACGTCATGCGACTGGAGTCGCCTGCGGTTCACGCTGGACCCGGGTCCGGCCAAGGCGGTGCGCAGCACCTTCGTCAACCTGTACCGGAAGGGGCTGATTTACCGCCACGAGCGGATTATCAACTGGTGCCCGCGCTGCGCCACGGCCCTGTCGGACCTGGAGGTTGAGTACCAGGAACAGGACGGCAAGCTGTATTACATTCGATATCCCCTGGCCGACGGTAATGGCCACATTACCGTGGCTACAACGCGGCCCGAGTCGATGCTGGGCGACACGGGCGTGGCGGTGCATCCGGAAGACCCTCGTTACGCGGCATTAGTTGGAATGCAGGCCATGCTGCCCATAATGGACCGACCCATTCCCATCGTTGGGGACGAGGCCATCGAGCAGGAATTCGGGACGGGCGCACTGAAGGTGACTCCCGGGCACGACGTTACCGACTTTGAGATTGGCGAGCGGCACGGGCTGGAAATTATCAACGTTATTGGCTTTGACGGGAATATGACCCCTGTGGCAGGCAAGTACGAGGGGCGGGAGCGGTTCGACACCAGGCGCGCCGTGGCCGAGGAACTGGACGGGCTGGGGCTGCTGGAGAAGGTTGAAGACTACCAGCACTCGGTGGGCCACTGCCAGCGCTGCGACTCGGTGGTGGAACCCCTGATCAGCCTGCAGTGGTTCCTGAAGGTGGGCAGTCACCAGGAACCGGACAGCATCGCGGGGCGGGCGCACGCCGCCGTGGCCAAGGGCGACATTACCATAGTTCCCGACCGGTTCTCGCGGGTGTATCTGAACTGGCTGGAGAACATCAGGGACTGGTGTATCAGCCGGCAGCTATGGTGGGGGCACCGGATTCCGGTGTGGTACTGCCAGGACTGCGGGGAACTGATGGTGGATACGGAAGATCCTATGGCATGTACCGCCTGCGGGTCTGACCGGTTGCAGCAGGACGAGGACGTGCTGGACACCTGGTTCAGTTCGGGTCTGTGGCCCCATTCCACCCTGGGCTGGCCAGACGATACGGAGGACTTGAGCTACTTCTATCCCACCGCCGTCATGGAAACGGGCTACGACATCCTCTTCTTCTGGGTGGCCCGCATGATAATGATGGGCATTGAGAACACGGGGGAGATTCCCTTCCGAACCGTGTATCTCCACGGTCTCATAAGGGACGCCAACGGCGACAAGATGAGCAAGACCCGGGGCAATACCATGGACCCCCTGGAACTGATCGACCGGTACGGTACCGATGCGCTGCGGTTTGCCCTGTCCACCGGCACGGCCCCAGGCAACGACCTGCGCATAACCGAGGGCAAGCTGGAGGCGGCCCGCAACTTTGCCAACAAGGTCTGGAACGCCGCCCGCTTTGTCATCACCTCCCTGGAGGGACAGGACGACCTGGCCGGCTGGCGGGAACTGTCCACGCTGGAGCACCGGGAAGACCGGTGGATTGTCAGCCTGCTGGACCGGGTTACCACCGACGTGAACAACTCGCTGGCCACCTTTGAACTGGGGGAGGCGCAGCAGACGCTGTACGACTTCATCTGGAACGAGTTCTGCGACTGGTACATCGAGATGGCGAAGGTGCGGATGCGTTCGGGCGAGGGCCCATCGCCACGACCGGTGCTGGCCCACGTGCTGGAGCGAACCCTGCGCCTGCTGCACCCCTTTATGCCATTCATTACCGAGGAAATCTGGCTGAACCTGACCTCCCGCCTGCCCGATGAGGGTGAACTGTCCCCATCCATTATGGTTGCCGACTACCCGCAGGTGGATGCGCCGCGTCACGACCGGCAGGCCGAGGAGGAGATTTCCCTGGTGATGCAGACAATCCGGGCTGTGCGGAACACCAGGGCCCAGTTGCGCATCCCCGCTAACCAACGGCTGGAGGCGCAGGTTGAGGCCAACGGGCTACGGGGGGCGATGGAAGAGGAGGCGGAGGTTATCCGCACCCTGTCCCGGGTGGAACCCCTGAGCATCACCTCCGGCGCCCCCGAGGGTTCCGAGCAGACCCGGGGCGTTACCCTGGTGGTGAATCCCCTGGTGGTGCGCCTGCCCCTGGAGGGCGTGGTGGACCTGGTCGCCGAGCAGGACAGGCTGCGGGAGGAACTGGACAACTGCCAGCGGGAGCTGGAGCGCAAGGAAAAGCTGGTAAACAACCCCAACTTCCGCGCCAAGGCCCGCCCCGATGTGGTTGAAACGGAGGAGGACCGGCTGCGGAACTTGCAGGAACAGAAGCAGAGGCTGGGGGAGATTCTGGCGCAGCTTGGGGGGTAGTTAATCCACTGAAAAGTACCTTCCCTATTGATGGGGGAAGGTTGTGATGGGGGTCAAAATCCCTTCAAGAACCCCAATTGTGCGACAAATTAGGGAATTGTGAAACAGGCAATGTGGGATGGGTATTGACCTCTGTCCTTAACGTATTAAAGCTTGGTTGCAAGAAATGCCAGGTCGATTACTACCCGTTCACACTCAAGGAAAATGAACATCCTTTCACATTACTCCAAGAGTTCCGTAAATTGTTTCACCAACTCACTGCACCGAGGCGACAACCAACACAAGCCCGGAGGGCTCTGGCTAAGCGATGAATCAGGTTATGGGTGGTCTGTCTTCGTGTTGGAGCAAATGCGCAAGGGCAATAGCGAATGGGCAGACGGTAGCGAAATTCTGCGATACAGGTATGATTTTGTCTTAAGACCAGACCAACTAGACAGCGTTCTGGTTCTCCAGACTGAGTGTGACCTGCAACTATTCACTTCCGCTTATCGAGAGGAATCCTACAGGCAATGCGTTGGAGACAACAATGAGCTTGGATACGGTTTGCATATTGAATGGAATCGACTCAAAGCGGACTACAAAGGCATCTTGATTTCTCCGTATCAAAGTAAGTTGTCACACAGAAACGGAGTCCTCGAATTTCATTGGTACAGATTCGATTGTGCCAGTGGATGCATTTGGGACATAAGTTGCTTGAAGTTACTGAGACGTCACGTGCAAGAGGAACCGACACTTTGAAAATTGCACTCGTATGTTCTGTCACTTTTCCATCTGCCTCCCTCTGTTGGCAGTGGACACGGAGTTGTCATGACAACTCATTTTTATTGGTGGATGAATAGGAAAACCATGAACACCGCGCTGGGCATTATTGGCTACCCTATTGGGCACTCTATGTCACCTGTGTTTCAGCAGGCGGCGCTGGATGACTGCGGGGTGGATGCCAGGTATGTGGCCTACCAGGTGCCGCCGGACGAGGTGGGTGAGTTTGTCAACGGACTGCGCCAGCCGGGAATAATGGGCATTAACGTAACTGTCCCCCACAAAGAGGCGGTTGTGCCTTTCCTGGATGAGATTGATGACTGGGCCACCGAGGCGGGGGCGGTCAACACCATTGTCAATCGTGAAGGGCGGCTTACCGGGCACAATACGGACGGCTACGGGTTCCTGCGGGCGCTGCGGGAAGGGGCAGGGTTTGAGCCCCGAGGCCGCCGCACCCTGATTTTGGGGGCGGGAGGCGCGGCAAGGGGCGTGGTGCTGGCCCTGGCACGAGACGGGGTGGGTGAGCTTACCATCGCCAATCGGACGGTGGAGCGGGCGGAAAGTCTGGCAAGCCTGGCCCGGGGCCGGAACATAACCGCCGGGGCAGTCCCTCTTTCGGGAGGGATGCTGAAAGAGGCGGCGTCAACCGCAGAACTGATTGTCAACTGCACATCCATAGGCATGACCCACGGGCCCGGGGAGAATGAAACCCCCCTGGCCGGACAGGACATTCCACCTACGGCCCTGGTCTATGACCTGGTGTATAATCCGCTGGAGACCAGGCTGCTGCTTGAGGCGGCCGAGGCAGGCGCAAAAACCCTGGGCGGCATCGAGATGCTGGTGTACCAGGGAGCGGCGTCCTTCGAAATGTGGCTCTCGCGACCGGCGCCGGTGCCGGTGATGCTGGAGGCGGCCACCAGGGCTATGCAATCCAGGCAGTAACAGGCACCAGGGTCTGGCGATGCTTGACCACCTGGTTTCGACATTCAGGACTTGACCCGGATTCCAGGGTGTCGGCCTGCTAGGGACTTCGAGTGAACAGGCTCTGGATTCCGGCGAAATCCGGAGTGGCGGGTTTGGCCGGTCAGTCATCAAAATGGCCTTAGAGTCCCCCAAAAGACGAACCAATAATTCCAGCGAAACCCTGCGCCTCTGTGGTGAATGCTTGCCCCAGAGGCGTAACTTTCGCGGACGGCAAAGGCAATATGCACCATAAACTTGCGAGGTAGTTGACTATGATCCGGTGGTTTACGGCGGGAGAGTCGCACGGCCAGGGCCTGGTGATAATTATGGAGGGCGTGCCGGCGGCCCTGCCCATCAACGAGGAGTACATCGGAACGCAACTGGGCCGGCGCCAGCGGGGTTACGGGCGTGGGGGGCGACAGTTAATTGAGCAGGACTGGGCCCACATAATGACGGGTGTCCGCCACGGCCTGACCCTGGGAAGTCCCATTGGCATGACCATCGAGAACAAGGACTGGGCCAACTGGACGGAAGCAATGGCCGTGGAGTACGTCGAGAATCCCTCGCAGGAAGGGAGAAACCGCCGGGTTACGCGCATCCGCCCGGGCCACGCGGACCTGCCCGGGACTATGAAGTATGGTTTCTCCGACGTGCGAAACGTTTTGGAACGAGCCAGCGCCCGGGAGACGGCGGCGCGGGTGGCCGCCGGGGCTATTGCCATGCGGCTGCTGGAGGAATTCGGGATCAGGCTTCACAGCCACGTTATCTCCATTGGCGGGGTGTGGGCCGACACGCCCGACACCCACGATGCCATTGACTGGGAAGCGGTTGAAGAGTCGCCGGTGCGGTGCGCCGACGCCGACGCCACTCAGAAAATGATTGCCGAGGTTGACGCGGCGCGGGACGCGGGGGATACGGTGGGCGGTACGGTGGAGGTCATCGCTGAAAAGGTGCCCATCGGCCTGGGGTCGCACATCCAGTGGGACAAGAAGATAGATGGCCGCATCGCCCAGGCCCTGATGTCGATAAACGCTGTCAAGGATGTTTCCATCGGCCCGGGTTGGGAAGTGGTCAACCGGCGGGGGTCGGAAGTGCATGACGTAATTGAGCCGGTAACCGACCCGGACAATCCGTGGCAGCGGAAGACCAACCGGGCCGGTGGCACCGAAGGCGGAATGACCGACGGCATGCCCCTGGTGGCGCGCTTTGGCATCAAGCCCATAGCCACACTGCACCAGCCCCTGCCCTCGGTGGACCTGGACACGGGGGAACCGGTGCAGGCCCACTTTGAACGCTCCGACGTTTGCCAGGCGCCTCCTGCCGGTGTAATCGGCGAGGCCATGGTGGCCCTGGTGCTGGCCGACGCCTTCATGGAGAAGTTTGGGGGCGACTCCATCCCGGAAACCCGCCGCAACTACGAGGGGTACATGAAGACGGTGGGGCCGAGGAAGGTTTACAGGTAGGGGGGAGTTAAAAGAGAGAAGTTCGGAGATATTGGCATGGCGATATACAAGATGGTGGGGGATAAGGAGAGGCTGGATCCAATACATGAAACATCATTTGTTCAAGAAAGAATAATGGAGGATCCAGATTTACGGTATATCCTCAGGTCACAACCTGAAGTGATTGAAGAAGGACTGTTTGTTCTTTCAGAGGAGTTCTCCGGTCATTGGAGAGGCTCCGGCAGAAGTATTGATTTACTAGGCTTGGACTCGAATGGGCGTCTCGTAGTCATTGAGCTCAAGCGAACTTCGACGGCTGATCATGCTGAGCTGCAGGCTATACGGTACGCCGCCATGGTGTCTGTACTTACTTCTGAGGATATTGTCGAAGCTCACCGAGCGTATATAAACAAGTGGAGAATTGAAGGGGATGCGGAGGAACGTATCCAGGCCCACTTGTTCGGGACAAGCTTTGACGACATATACACCGAGTCGCCACGAATTGTACTGGTGTCGGAAGGATTTTCCAAAGAGTTGACCACTTCAGTCTTATGGCTGAACGAAAATGGGCTGGATATTTCTTGTATTCAGTTGCAGCCTTACCGCAATGAGCGGGAACTTCTAATCGAATCGAGCCAGATAGTTCCCGTTCCGGGCACAGAGGATCTCCTGGTGCAGGCGCAGGAAAAAAGGACCGAAACCAGAGAGCATCGTTCTGCTCCCAGCAAACCAGTTTCAGGTGGTGAAGTTTTCGAGGAGCATATTCAAGACGCCCGGCAAGAGTTTCAGCAGGAATTGAAAACTCTCTACAATTGGGCAGTCGGCCTCGAGTATAGCGAGTTGGCTACGCTTGTTTCCAATGCTGGCAAGTCCTGTACTACCCTAGGTGTCATTGTATCGGGCAAGGCCAGCCGATTAACAATATGGAATGTCAGGAGCAGTCCCTATATTACTCTGGACAGGAATGTATTTGGGGAACTTGCACCTAACGCATTTTATTCTTTCGACCGACTGCTGAATCCTGAGAACTCGAGCCAGACTGAAAGGGGTAACGTTACTCTACGAAGTCCCATATCCGAGGAGGCTCTGGCTGTCCTCACCCAAGTTTACCTTGAAGCCAACGGCCGACTGGGTGACGACTATCAGGCCGAGTCCTAGCAGTTCCATGTGGTAAAATACCCCCAAATCATAGCTGGGAAGCGCCAATGACCCTGCCCTTGAACACTGCCCCCGGCCCAACGCCTGATGAAGAGGCGGGACGCCACGCCTTGATAAGCCAGGACTTCCTGGTGAAGGCACGCCAGGAACTGGAGAATGGCGACCTGTTGCAGGCCTCTGAAAAGGCTTGGGGCGCTACAGCCCACGCCATCAAGGCCGTCGCTGAAAAGCGTCGCTGGTTCAGTGAGGCCGACTGGAAGCTGCGCAGGGCGGCTCTTATACTAGAGGACGAGCTAGGTGATCGTTCCATAATGGGCTCGTACTCGGTAGCTCGGGAGGCCCATTACAACTTCTACCTCCACCAGCACACCGTTCGAGAAGTTGAACGGGCTATAGAAGCTGCAGAGGACCTGATTGCCCGATTGGCTCCGACTCTGGCTTCTGAGTACCTTCCTCCGTATATCAGCGAGTCAGTTGAATCAAGAATCCGCTCCCTGGAACAGCCCACCAGCGACCCCGACCGGGACAGGCTTACCAATGGTCGCCCGCCCATGGAGCACCGTCCTCCGGCGGTGCCGTCCCAGGAATAAAAGGACCACCACCGTGAAAATACGCGAAATACTCCAGCAAAAGCGCACTGTATCATGCGAGTTCTTCCCGCCACGGGAGGAGGACGGGATACCTGCCGTTTTTCGCGCCATTGACCGCGTTGGCGCATTCAACCCAGACTTTATTTCCGTTACCTATGGGGCTGGTGGTTCCACCCGCTCCTTTACCGAGCGCATTACCATGCAGGTGAAGCAGGAGACGGACCTGGAAGTGATGGCCCATTTGACCTGCGTGGCCCAGACCCGCAAGGAAGTAAACGGCGTTCTGGAGAGGCTGGACGAGGCCGGGGTGGAGAATGTTATTGCCCTGCGCGGCGACCCGCCCCAGGGCCAGGAAAACTTTGTGCCGGTGGACGGCGGCTTCGGGCACGCTACCGAGCTTATTGACCACATTCGGGCCAACTTTGACTTCGGACTGGCCGCCGCCTGCTATCCTGAGGGCCATACCGAATCTCCGGATCTGGACTCGGATATCCGTTTTGCCAAGGAGAAGGTGGACCGGGGGGCCGACTTCCTGATTACCCAGCTTTTCTACGACAACAGCTACTTCTTTGACTTTATGGACCGGGCGTACCAGGCCGGGATTGACGTACCCATTATCCCCGGGGTGCTGCCAATCCTGAACACGGCCCAGATACGGCGGTTCACGTCACTGTGCGGCGCGACCATCCCGTCGGACCTGGACAAACAGCTGGAAGATTACTCGGAAGATGAAAATGCGGTGCGGGAACTGGGCGTGGAGTATGCCTCGAGGCAGGTGGAAGAGCTTTGGGAGAACGGGGTCCCGGGCGTCCATTTCTACGTTCTGAACCGCAGCTACTCGGTGTCGCGAATCCTGTCCAACCTGAATTTGCCTGGTCACGTCGCGGCGGACTAGCGAGTCGTCAGCAGCGAAAAAATGGGTTGCTCCAGGAAGGGATTCAGACCCAGCACCTTCATGGATTCCGGCCTTCACCAGAATGACGGTTAGACCCCTCCGCAGCCTTCCCCATTGCGGGGGAAAGAGATTTTGAGGCAGCCTCCAGGGAAAAGTTCCCTACCATTGTTCTACCCCTAAAGTCAGGGGCAAGCGCATGACGAGCAACCTGACCACCGGCGTCGATATTATCGAGATCCCCCGGATTGCCCGAGTGCTGGAGCGGTACGGGCAGCGCTTCCTTCGCCGCATCTTTACGCCGGGGGAGATTGAGTACTGCCGGGAGCGGCCGCCCAACCTGGCCGGACGCTTCGCTGCCAAGGAAGCCACGATGAAGGCCCTGGGCACCGGCGTGCGTGGCGTGGCCTGGAAGGACATAGAAGTTGTCAGGGCCCCCAGCGGGGCGCCCTCCATCCGGCTGTACGGCCGGGCCAAGGCCAGGGCGGAAAGGCTGGGTGTGCTGGAAATCTCCCTCAGCATGTCCCACTCCAGAGAGTATGCCGTGGCCTTTGTGGTCACCCAATGCGCTCCCTCCCCGGCCCCGGAATCCAGTTCTTCCAGCAACGAAGATTCTTCTCCTCTCCCCGGCGGGGAAAACGTCCAGCGGTGACGGCTTTGCCTGCCAACTTCAATCCTGCCAACCTCAAGGTGGTAACTGCCGCCCAGATGACGGCCTTGGAACAGGAGTCGGAGCGGCAGGGTACCAGCACCGACACACTGATGGAAAAAGCCGGCCTTGCGGTGGCGGAATACGCCCGACAGCGCTTGGGCAGCGTTGCCGGATTGCGGGCGGTTATCCTGGTGGGGCCCGGCAACAATGGGGCCGACGGGCTGGTGGTTGCCCGTCACCTGCAGCGGTGGGGCGCGGAAGTAACCGCCTGCCTGCTGACATCCCGTCCCGATGTTGATGCCAAGCTGGAGATGGCCAGGGAATACGGGGTGTCCATTCTGAAGTTGAGTGAATCTCCGGATCTCGACTCTCTCAACCAATTGCTTGGCCGCAGCCAACTGGTAATAGACGCGATTCTGGGTACCGGTCGGTCCCGGCCCCTGCAGGGAGTGGTCAGGGAAGCGCTGCTCCGGACTGCCGCGGTGCGAGTCCAGGGCCAGGCCCCCTTGTTGCTGGCATTGGACTTGCCGACGGGACTGGACGCCGACAAAGGGTCGGTGGATGACGCTACCCCCATTATGGATGCCACCCTGGCCCTGGGTTTCCCCAAGGCGGGGTTGCTGGCGTTTCCCGGAGCCGAGCGGGTGGGGGAGTTGGTGACGCTAGACATCGGGATGCCCGACGGAATGGGTCAGGATGGTGTGTCCCTGGAATTGCTGACGCCGGACTGGGTGGGAAGCAAGTTGCCGCCAAGGTCGCTGGACTCGCATAAGGGCACATATGGGCACCTGCTGGTAGTGGCGGGTTCACGAAACTACGTGGGAGCGGCCTGCCTGGTGGCGAGGGCGGCGCACCGGTCGGGAGTCGGGCTGGTAACCCTGGCTACACCCGAGAGTGTTTACCCAATAGTTGCCTCACAGCTGACGGAAACGGTCCACCTGCCGCTGCCCGAAGACGGGGAAGGGAGAGTACACCCTGACGCCGCCCAGGTTATAGGGGAGGTATTGACCCGTTACGATGCCGTGGCCGTGGGCAGCGGGCTTGGTCAGTCGGAGAACGTTTCAAACTTCGTGGAGAGCCTGCTGCTCGCCGGACACTCACCCGGCTTGCCCGTTCTGGTGGACGCCGACGGGTTGAACAGCCTGTCTCAACTTCGCGAGTGGTGGAGGAGACAGTCAGGTCCGATGGTACTGACCCCCCACCCTGGCGAGATGGCCACCCTGACGGGCCTTTCCACGGCGGAGGTGCAGCGGGACCGGGTGGCAGTGGCGCGGGAATGGGCAGCCCGCTGGCAAACGGTAACCGTCCTGAAGGGTGCATTTACGGCGGTGGCTGAGCCAGTATCGGCACCAGCGGATGGCGATGAGAGGGACGGAATGGTGCGCCTCTCGCCCTTTGCCAACCCCGGACTGGCCTCGGGTGGCACGGGCGACGTACTTACCGGTGTTATCGGGAGCCTGATGGCCCAGGGAATGGACCCCTTCGACGCGGCCAGTTGCGGCGTATATCTGCACGGACGGGCGGCGGAGATGATAACGAAGAGGCAGGGCCCCACCGGCCTGCTGGCCTCGGAGGTGGCGGAAGCCCTGCCCCTGGCTTTCAAGGAGTTAAGGGCCGCTTAAGGGGTTGGGCGGCGTTCACTTGCTGTGGAAGCCGTTTCAAGCATTGTCAAAGGAATGACCTTTGGGTTTGGGGGTGACGTCTGGAAGGGCGTCACCCCCATGCCGACTTTTCGCCGTCGGTGAGGAAGGTATCTTGAAAAGGCTTCTAAACCGAGGCCAGGGCGGGATGTGCATTGCCTTTCCAGCGACTATGGCATGCTCTCATAGAAGGCTTGACGCCTGAGCCGACTTTGATACCGCGCCCGGGGTTGGGGCCCACGGCCGTGGGCCCCTAGAATTACAACGACGGGTTAGGGTGGAACGCCGGAGGCGACGCGACCGAGGACGGCGTGGGAGCGCCTGCTTACGATGGTACGGTGCGTGCGTCACCGGGGGCCGGGGTATGTTCAACATGGAGGGCGCGGAGTAATCAAGGGCTGGGAGCCGTGGCGCCCGCGTCAGTCACGGTGGCGAGGGAGAGGATGTAAGGGCCGGTGTTATCCTCGCTCTCGAAGGTCGTTCCGACTCCGACGTGGTACGCCCCGGGCTGGTAGTGGTCCTCGTGGGAATCCAGTGGGCCATTCCATGAGAAGTGCTTCCTGGACCCGTCTTCCGCCCATACGCTCCAAATGCCCAGCTGGTCCGGCCCGCCTGTCACCTCGAGGCGGTATGTGCCCTCGTGGTCGATCTCGAAACGGAACACGTCCCGGTCGTCCAGCGACTCAACGGCCCACAGCGGTTCCGATGTGCTGCCCCAATGAGCCCAGTCCCACGGGTGCAGGCCAGGATGGTCCGGCGAGACGTCGGAGTTTATCGTCGCCTCGATGGATTCGCCGGGGCGGATCACTATCTCGGGGTCGGGCTGCCGATCATCGGCGTGGTCGTCCTGCCGCACGGTAATGGTGTAGTGGCCGGTGCCGGACGGTTCCAGCTGTCCACTGCCCACCGCGACGAAGTAGGCGCCGCTGGCTTCGGGGACGAAGTATCCGCGGGCCCAGTTCGGGAGGAGACCGCCTCCGTCCTGCGCGCCCATCAGTTGCACTCCCTGCTGGTTGACGATCTTGAGGATGCTGGGATCAACGAGGTGGTTGTCAACGTAGTGCACGTCGCCGTCGTCTTTAACGTCCAGCCTGCCTTCGACTTCCACGATGTAGTTCCTGCCACCGTGGGCAGTGAAGCTGAATGCATCCCGCCCGCCGTCCGCCGCGGTGAGCTCGCCGTGCGCCATCTTCAGGTAGCCATCGGTCAGCGGAGTGGCATTCTCCATCCACTGATGGGGCAAAGGACCGGCGGCGGTGGTGGGTTCGGTGTAGCAGAAAACGCGCATGGTGGGGCTGAAGATGTCGGTGTCGTACTTGGCCCGGACTTCCAGCCTGAAGTCGTCGCCCTCCTCAACCTGGGAATCGATACACTTGAGATAAAGCCAGGGCTCGTTCCTGGCGCTGGCAGGGGCGGCAAGGGCCGTGGGGTTAGGAGCGGCAAACTGCTGTACCAGCAACAGCATGGCCAGGACAGTTGCCAGGGATGCGAGAGCGAGAATTCTTGACCTGCCTGCTCGCGGAATACGAAACCGGTTGGTGCAGTTTTTGATACCGGCCATCTGAGAAATGACCTCCTAAATGTAGAATGGGTTAGTCTAGCGTTCCAGGTGTTATGGGAGGGTTAGTGTAATAAAGGTATCTAAATGTATAGCAATCATTATATTATATATAATAATTATAAAATGCTGGAAATAGATTTGTAAAATGGCTGGCTGCGGACCCCCTGGCCGGGGTAATCGCATCCTGGTTCGATGTCACTCTGAGCGGAGTTGAATAATCTGGACTCTGTCCGCAAACCAGCTTTCGAACCCGTAACCGAACGTCAGGAAGGATTTCAGACCCTTTGGCTGCGCTCAGGGTGACATACATTTCTTGCTGTAAGGGCTTGTGTCTTGCCATAGGGTCATGCGCAATTTATGAGCAAGTTATGGCGCGATTGACGTGGAGGATTCCTGCCCTCAGTTGACTGCCCGCCAATTGAACATAACTAAATTGATGAAAACTTGTACTGTGGGTGGGTGTTGGCAAAAGGCGTTATGTTATACTCTAAAATCATCTTCAGATACGAAATCCTGTCTAATTTAAGGCGGCTGGCCAGCCGGCACAGCTGCGCAAGACCGCGTGGTGTGAGGGGGTGCCATGTCTCTGGAACAATTCCTCGAAAACCTTTCTGATCCAGCCATCCCCCTGGGCAATTCCGACTTTATTGAGCTTTCCGACCTGTCGCCATCGGAGTTGGGCGTGTTTGCCCGCTCGTGGTACTCCCTGTCACTGGAGCGCAAGAGGGAGATCCTCGTAACGCTGGTGGAACTGGCCGAGGATAGCCCGGAGCTTGATTTCTGCACCATTTACAAGATGTGCCTCAAGGACGAGGACGAGTGGATGCAGGAGAAGGCCATTGATGGGCTCTGGGAGTATGAGGACCGCTCGGTACTGCCCAGCCTGATGCAGGTCCTGACGTCCCGCAGGGGTCCGGCGGTGAGGTCGGCCGCAGCTTCCGCATTGGGCAAGTTCTCCATCCTGGCCCAGGAGGGCCAACTGCTGTCACGGGATGCCAGCAGTATTCACAGCACTCTCATGGAGGTGCTGCAGGACCCGGACGAAAACCTGGATGTCCGCCGCCGCAGCCTGGAAGCGGTGGCCCCCTTTAACACGCCGGACATACGTGATTACGTGTGCTGGGCCTACCAGAGCGATGACCTGGAACTGAAGGCGAGCGCCATCTTTGCCATGGGCCGCACCGGTGAAGTAAGCTGGCTGCCTACTCTCATCCGGGAACTGGACAACAGGGAGCCGGCCCTTCGGTATGAGACCGCCAACGCCTGCGGCGACCTGGGCGAGGAAGATGTGGTCCCGTACCTGCTGGAATTGCTGGAGGACGAGGACTTCCAGGTGCAGATAGCCGCCCTGAACTCCCTGGGCAAGATTGGGGGATCGCTGGCCAAGCGGGCTTTGTTGCGCTGCATTGAGGAGGGTGACGCTTCCCTGGAAGAGGCGGCCCGTTCGGCCCTGGAAAACGTGGAATTTCTGGAAGATCCCATTGCTTTTTCGGCTGAGACCTAGCGGGCAATCCGGCCCGCTGCCGGTACGCCACTGGCAAATGGACTCCACCCACTTCGCGCATCTGACCCCTCTTTCGGGCCTCGGAACACTGGCAGTTCCCCGGGGCTATCGCATTTGGAGAATCCCACCTCAGGCGTAGTTTCCTCCAGGTGCGAGGTTCCCGCCTGTGTGGGGACTAGCAGGCCAACGGGTTTGAAATGTTGGCTGCTGAATTTGTACCGTCATTACGGCTTTCGCCGGAAAGACGGTTAAACCCCAACCCATCAGTACAATGCTGTTGAACTGCTAAGAAACTATCTCAAGATTATTCAAGGCAGAGCATTGGGCAAAATGCGACAGCAAAAGAGATTGCTTCTCACCCCCATTCCTTCGGCAGGCTCAGGACAGGCTCTAACCTTCCCCGTCAAGGGGGAAGGGATTGTGAGATAGTATCTAAACCAAAGCCACGGTGAAACCTACATCGAGGGTACCTGGCATCGGAGTGGCAGTAGTTCAGATTTTCCCTGAACCGCAAGGGCGCACGGCCGTGCGCCCCTACCCTGGCGCCATATCAAATTCGGCTTAAACGTCACGCCTTCTATGAGAACATGCCAAAGTCTATAGAAAGGCAATGCACATCCAGCCCTGGCGTTAGTTCAGGCGCATGCCCCAAAGCTGAAATGCGAATGCCCCGGAATCCCCGGGGCAATTACTTTCCTTCCCGTATGCCCATGCCGTATGATTGGTGCGCTTTCCCCGCTGGCGGGGAAGGCCACCTCTAATGCGGTCTTGAACTGCGATTCTGCCTTGACCATCTAACTCCCGCAGACTAAAAGGGGGCACAACCATGAAGCAAAGCACTGACCGGATTCTTACCACCCACACGGGCAGTCTGCCGCGTGCACCGGGGATGCTGGGTCTGCTTGTGGAGGAGCAGCAGGCGCGCCTGTCTGAGCGGTCGCAACTGGAAGACTCGGTCCGCGCCGCTGTCAGGGATGTGTATAACCAGCAGGTGGAGATGGGGCTGGACGTGGTTAACGACGGGGAACAGGGTCGCGTGGACTACACCGTCTATGTGAAGGACAGGTTAACGGGATACGAGGGCGAGAACGTCCCCCTGGGCGGCATGACCAGCGACGAGGAGTTTCCGGAGCTGGCGGAACTACTGAAGCCCTTTGCGTCTCCCTTCCAGGTGCGACCCATGTGCGTCGGGCCCATAGACTGGATGGACTGGCCGGCAGTGGAGGCGGATATCGAGAACCTGCGGGCGGCTTCTTCGGGAGCAGGGGCAGAGGAGGTCTTCATGACCTCACCGTCGCCGGGACAGATTTCCCGCTTTCTGCATAACGATTATTACCCTTCGGATGAGGCTTACATCTACGCGCTGGCTGACGCGATGAAGCGGCAGTACAACGCCATCCACGAGGCTGGCTTCCTGCTGCAACTGGACTGTCCGGACCTGGCCCTGGGGCGCCACCAGCTTTTTTCGCACCTGACGCTGGAAGAGTTCCGGGCGGTGGCCGAGATGCACGTCGAGGCATTGAATTACTCGGTGGCGGATATCCCCGCCGACCGGATGCGTATGCATATCTGCTGGGGGAGCACCCTTGGGCCGCACCACACCGACGTGCCCATCATTGACGTTATTGACATTGTCCTGAAGGCCAAGCCCTGCGCGGTAGCCTTCCCCGGCGCCAATCCCCGCCACGAGCACGAATGGAAGGTGTGGAGGGACTCGATAAAACTGCCCGAGGGCAAGGTGATTATCCCGGGAGTCATCGATTCCACCTCCAACTTTGTGGAGCATCCGGAGGTGGTGTGCGACCGCATTGTTCGGTACGCGGGAGTTGTGGGGCGGGAGAACCTGATCGCCGGGGCGGACTGCGGCTTTGGCACTTTTGCCGGCCGCCTGCAGGTGGACTCGAAGATTGTATGGATGAAACTGGCCTCGCTGGTGGAAGGGGCGAGAATGGCCTCGGAGCAGCTTTGGGATTAATCTCGGTGGCATCGACCGGCCACCGGTAGTATGATACGGCCAACTACCCCTTGGACACCGAAGGAAGGGGACCTTTCCGGACTCCAAAGTCAGACCAGGAGGCGAGGCAATGGCAGAGAAAATGACAATGCTGGTGGGCACCGTGGGCCAGGGCATTATCCGCAGCGGCGACAGCGGCGAAAGCTGGCAGCGGGTGGGCATTAACCAGGGGCTGCATTCCGACGCGCTGGTGCGGTGTGTAGTAAACCATCCCGGGCAGCCAGAGGTTCTGTTCAGCGGTACCGACAAGGGGCTTTACCGCAGCGAGGACGCCGGAATGACCTGGAAAATGGTGGACTCACCCCTGAGCGAATACTGCGTCTGGGCCGTTGCCATTGATGAGTCGGACCCGCAGACCATGTATGCGGGCACGGGAACGCCCGACCCCGCTACCATTTTCCGCTCCAGCGACGGCGGCAAGACGTGGGAGAAGCGGCCGGTAGAAGTGGCCGAGACCTGCCCTGCGGTGGGCATCCCCCGCGTCACAGGTATCGCCATCGACCCGGAGGACCGGCAGGATATCTGGGTGGGTTTCGAGGTGGACGGCGTGCGACGCAGCACCAACGGCGGCGACAGTTGGGATAAGGTCAACCACGGCTCCATCCCCAACCTGGATATTCACAACGTGGCCGTGGCTGGCGGTCCGCCCAAGACGGTGGTAGTGCTGGTCAACGACGACGTCTATACCAGCCAGGACGGAGATAACTGGACTGCGCTGAACGTAAAGCAGAACTTCCCTTACGGCTACCCCAGGGGAGTCAAGGTGCAGCCAGACGACCCACAGACTGTGTTTGTAACTGTGGGCGATACGACGCCCGGACGGGTGGGAGCCATAATGCGGTCGAAGGATACGGGCAAGACCTGGGAACAGCTTTCGCTGCCGGTGGACCCCAACACCGCCATGTGGGTGGTGAACATTCAGCCCTTCGACCCCAAGGTGGTACTGGCGGGCAGCCGTTACGGGTATATGTACCGCAGCGATGACGGCGGGGACTCATGGGAAAAGCTGTGGCGCGAGTTCAGCGAGATTTCCTCGGTGACCTGGATACCCGCCTAACTTTGCCCCCAACCCGGTAAATCAGACATGGATGGACAGGATATACAGGATGGGGTCAGGTAAATAGTCCTGCATATCTAGTTCATCCATAAATTTTGAGGCGTAGAGTCCATGAAATTCGCTTTCTTCACTTCGCCCCCAACCCGGTAATTCAGACATGGATGGACAGGATATACAGGATGGGGTCAGGTAAAATGTCCTGCATATCTGGTCCATCCATAAGTTTTGAGGCATTAGATCCATGAAATTCGCGTTCTTCAGCCACGTTCCCTGGCCCGAGGGCACCGAGCCCCAGCAGTTGATCGAGGAAATCACCGAGCAGGTGCAGTACGCCGAGGAACTGGGGTTCGTCAGCGCCTGGCTGGCCGAACACCACTTTACTCGCTACAGCATGGTTCCATCTTCCCTCATTCTGGCAACCCATATTGCCGCCAGGACCAGCAGGATCCGGGTGGGAACGGCGGTGCTGGTGTCGCCGCTGCATAATCCCATGCGGCTGGCCGAGGATGCGGCAATGCTGGACATTATCAGCAACGGCCGGCTGGACGTGGGCTTTGGGCGCGGTTCAGGGGGCTACGAATACACCGGATACGGGCTGGATCCGGCGGAAAGCTCGGGTCGATTTCAGGACTCGGTCAAGATAATCGAGGGCCTGTGGACTACGCCGGGATTCAGCTATGAAAGTCCCTACAACAAGCTGGAGGATATTAACCTGGTACCTCCTCCGCTGCAGAAGCCCCACCCGCCCATCTACATAGCTGCGACACGTACCCAGGCTACCCTGGATTTCCTGGTGGCCAGTGGGCATAACCTGTGCATTGCGGTGGTGCAGGATACCAACCTGGCCCTGGACCTGTGCCACAGGTTTGTGGAGCAGTCGGCGGCAAGCGGAAATGCCCGTCCCATGTCTGAGATTCCCTTCTTCCGGTACTTCTACGTGGCGGAGACTGAGGAAGAGGTGCAGCGGGACACGGAGGACCGGATTAACTGGGTGGCGGACATTATGCAATGGCGCCGGTTCATTCCCACCGGCAGCGAGGTGTACCGCCGGATGGATGACTGGCGGCGGGAGCGCACGGAATTGCCCGACAGCTACGAGTACCTGGCTGCCAACCGCGCCATTATCGGGACTCCCGATCAGTGCGTGGCGCAGATCAAGGAGCTTCAGTCTCACGGCATAGACTACTTTGGGTGCAACTTTGACTTTGGAGGAATGGGCCGGGAGAAGGTGCTGCGGTCTATGAAGCTGTTCAGCGAGGAAGTGATGCCGAGGCTGGGGTAGGGGAGAATGGCGAAATACTGCTTCGTTATCGAAAAGAGCGAAAATGGTTACTCGGCCTATGTTCCTGACCTGCCTGGCTGCATTGCTGCTGGAGATACTCGAGAGGAAACAGAAGGGCTTATCCGACAGGGAATAGTATATTACTTGCAATCTCTTCAGGAACATGGGGAACCCCTTCCAGAATCTCAAGCCTCCACTGGTTTAGTGGAGGTGTAGTCCCCTTTATTCACTGACACCCCATCCTTGTCCGCAATATTTCCTTATGCTACGCTAACCCGACTATGGCAAGTACAAAGGACAACCGGGTAGTCGTCGCCATGAGCGGCGGAGTAGATTCGTCGGTGGCTGCCTTGTTGCTGCAGCGACAGGGTTACGACGTGGTCGGCGTTACCATGAAGCTCTACAGCCTGGACCAGGCCGACCTGCCCGACTACTACCGGGGCTGCTGCACCGTGGACGACGTGGAAGACGCCCGCATCGTCTGCCACCGGCTGGGCGTACCGCACTACGTATTGAATGTGCAGCGGGAGTTCGAGGAGCACGTAATCGACTACTTCTGCTCCGAGTACCAGCAGGGACGCACGCCTCACCCCTGCATAGCCTGCAACGACAAGATCAAGTTCAACTTCCTGTCCACCCGCGCTTCCATCCTGGATGCAAAGTACGTTGCCACCGGCCACTACGCCCGCATTGAGGACGGAACTGAGGGATACTCCCTGAAGAAGGGACTGGATGCTGCCAAGGACCAGTCCTATGTGCTCTTTGGCATGGGTCAGGAGGAACTGGGCCGTACTTTGATGCCCGTGGGCGGCTACTCCAAGGAAGACATCCGCCGGCTGGCCTTGGAGGCTGACTTTCCAAACGCCGAAAAGCCGGACAGCCAGGACATTTGCTTTATTCCTTTTGGTGATTACAAGGCCTTCCTGGAGGAACGGATTACAACCACCGGCGGGGATATGGTGGATCAGGAAGGCAATGTGGTAGGCCAGCACAAGGGCATTGAGTTTTTTACCGTGGGGCAGCGTCGCGGCCTGGGAATTGCTGGCGGCGAGGCGATGTACGTAACAAGGGTGGAGCCCGAGACCAACCGGGTCGTGGTGGGGCCGGAGTCGGCGCTGTACCGCGATTCGTTTTCCGTTTCTCGGGTGAATTACGTTACGGGCCAGCCTCCCGCAGAGCCGACCCCAGTGAATGTCAAGATACGTTACAAGTTTGAAGAGGCGCCAGCGGTACTCCATCCGCAGCCCGAAGGGGCGATGGTTCGTTTTGAGAAGCCACAACGGGCTATTACTCCGGGTCAGGCGGCAGTCTTCTACCAGGATGATATGGTGTTGGGAGGCGGGTTTATTGTCTAGTGGAGCAACCGGCCAAGGGCAAGAGCTAGTTCGGCGGGATTGCTGTGCCTGACTTTTCCCGCGAACTCCGACTGTTTGGCCAGGGGTTGAAGGTGGTTGCAGGGGTGGATGAGGCCGGACGGGGGCCGCTGGCCGGGCCGGTGGTGGCTGCGGCGGTGGCGCTGCCTGCGGAATTGTCGGGTGAGGAAGAGTGGCTGGGGGCGCTGGACGACAGCAAGCGGCTATCAGCGGCGCAGCGGGAAGCGGCCTTTAAGCTGATTCAGCAGCATGCCCTGGCGATTTCCGTGGTGGAAGAATCGCCGGCGGAGATTGATCGCATTGGAATTGGCAAGGCAGTGATCCGGGCCATGATGCGGGCGGTGGAAGGGCTGCAAGCCGTTCCAGAACATCTGCTGCTGGACTACGTGCCCATTAAGGAATGTCCCTTCTCCTATGATGTTTTGGTGAAGGGGGACGCCAACTGTTACTCCATTGCGGCTGCATCGATAATAGCCAAAGTTACCAGGGACCGGACCATGGAACGGGCAGATTCTCTCTATCCCGGCTACGGCTTTGCCAGGCACAAGGGCTATGGCACTGCATTGCATCGCGAACAACTGGAAAAGCTGGGGCCCTGCCCGCTGCATCGCCGGTCCTTTTCCCCTCTGCGGCAGGGCGCTTTAATGCTGGGAGACGATTGAAATGACCACGACTCGAGTGCGACTGGGCAGGCGTGGAGAGGATCTGGCGGCCGGTTTTCTCAAGTCTGAAGGTTGCGGAATTGTTGCGTCTAATTATCGCAGCCCGTGGGGAGAGATAGACCTGGTAGCCTGGGACGGCGAGGAGCTGGCATTCGTGGAAGTCCGGACTCGCAGTTCAGACAAGTATGGTACGCCAGAGGAATCCATAACCCGTCGCAAGGCTGACCACTTGACTGCGGCCGCCCAGCATTTCCTCCAGAACCACGCTCCGGAAAACGATGGGGAAGAACTGCCCTGGCGCATAGACCTGGTGAGCGTCCGCTTGACGGGCGGCATCGGCTCCCCACAAATTGACCACATCAAGTACGCCGTACAAGGTTGACCGGCGGTGTAACCGGGTAGATGGCCTAGTTCCCCTGTCTTGACCCGACTCGGGTTTCCCTTTCCCGAAACCTGGAGCCACCAGCGTGATGAAATGAAGGCTTCCTACTTTGGCTGTATGGGTTACCTGGAACGCGAGAAATTTCCCGCCGGATGGCCGGTGCCTCCCGCTTACTACGAACCGGACGTAGCCATGCGGTCTTACCGGGATGGAATGGCGGAATGCCGGCTGGCGGAAGAGGTGGGTTTCGACTGGGTGAGCCTTTCCGAGCACCACTACTCTGGCAACCGCACCACCCCGAACCCGGCAGTAATGGCTGCGGCAGTGGCCCAGCAGTGCCAGCGGGTCAAGATTGCGCTCCTGGGACAACTGTTGCCAATCCTTAACCCGGTAAGAGCGGCCGAGGAAATCGGCATGCTGGATAACCTTACCGAGGGAAGGCTGGTGGTGGCCTTCATGCGCGGCACTCTCAGCGAAGACCAGGTGTATGACCTGAATCCGGTTGAGGGAAGGGACAAACTGCTGGAGGGAATGGATCTGGTGCTGCGGGCCCTGACCGAGACCCAGCCCTTTTCCTGGGAGGGCCGTTACTACAACTACCGGACTGTGTCCGTGTGGCCCAAGCCGGTGCAGCGGCCAATGCCTCCGGCCATAGTGGCCACCCGCAGCGAAGATACCATCAAGTATGCTGCCGAGAATGGCCTGGGCCTGGGCATCGCCTACGAGAGCGTTGAGGCGACCGCCGGCATCGTGGAGAAATACCGGACCTGGTGTCACGAAGCGGGCTGGGAGCCCGCACCGGACAATGTAGTTTATCGCGGCGGCATCTGCCTGGCGGAGAGCGACGGGCAAGCCAACGATTTTCTGAACGGTCTTCATGCCAGCGGAGTGGAGCGGGGTCTGTCTATCAGTTCATCACTGGCACGGGCGGTGGTGGCGGCCCGAAATGGTTCAATGTATGACTCCCGGGCCGACAGTGATCCACCTGCCTCGGCGGCACGACCTCCCCGAGCCCAGCTGAACTTCGTGGGGGGTCCGGATTCGGTGGCCGGTCAACTGGAGGAACTGCATCACCGGTGCGGAGTGGGCGTGGTGGACCTGGCATTCCAGCAGCCCGGGATGTCTCACGAGGGAGTCATGGAACAGGTGGAACTCTTCGGGAACAGGGTATTGCCCCGTATGAAGGAACTGGTCCACGGATGAAGTTTTACGCCCGCCGGCCAGGCGCCGAACGGTGAGGGCGGCCAATCCGGGTAAATGCCCGC
Source organism: SAR202 cluster bacterium bin22 (assembly GCA_002238505.1). Classification (GTDB taxonomy): domain Bacteria; phylum Chloroflexota; class Dehalococcoidia; order Lucifugimonadales; family UBA3495; genus Bin22. Next base: position 97,429 of record MPMM01000002.1, read on the forward strand.
CGGGTGATTAAGCAGGTTTGTGCCCGAAGTGGATGAAGAGGTTTGGAGGTTGACATGGCTGACAGGATACGTCTGGGCATAATTGGGGCGAATATCCACCGGGGCTGGGCGCCTCGGGCTCACCTGCCGGCCGTGGTGGCAAGCCCGGAGTTTGAACTTACGGGCGTCTGCACGACACGAATGGAGAGCGCCGAGGAGTCTAAAGAGGCCTTTGGCGCAAGATACGCCTTCGACGACTACCGCAAAATGCTGGAACACCCCGAGATAGATGCAGTGGCGGTGTGCCTTCGCGTGCCTAACCACTTCGAACCAACCATGGCGGCGCTGGAGGCTGGCAAGCATGTCTATACCGAGTGGCCCCTGGGGCGTACCACCGTCGAAGCCGAGGAAATGGCCGCCTTTGCCCAGGCCCAGGGCGTGCGGAACATGGTGGGACTCCAGTCCAGGGGAAATCCGGCAATGCTTTACCTGAAAGACCTGGTGGCCGAGGGTTACGTGGGTAACGTCCTGTCCTGCCACGTCAGCCGCATATCCGATGGGGGGCTTCGGCGGACGTCGGACCGTACCTGGCAGCGAGAAAGGGAACTGGGAGCTAACACCCTGACTATCACCAACGGCCACACCATCGATGCCCTGCGATTCGTGGTGGGCGACTTCAGCCACGTTTCCGCGGTGGTAAGTACCCAGGTCAACCAGTGGTACGAGACCGATACCGAGCAGTACGTCGAGGTTACCGCGCCCGACAACATCCTGGTCAGCGGCAGGCTGATAACCGGCGGAGTGGCGTCGTCCCACGTTGCCAGCAATCCCTGGGCGGGCAGCGGTTACCGGATGGAAATATACGGCAGCGAGGGCACGCTGGCGGCCTCCTCGGATGAGTCTCCCAACCACATTGGGGTGAAGGTTGAGGGCGCCAGGGGCAGCAACCAATTGGAAGAATTGCCTGTCCCGGACCGCTACACCTATGTGCTGGAAGGCATGCCCATGGGGGCGCCCTATAACGTGGGTCAGATGTACTACAAGCTAGGTGAGAGCATCCGCGAGGGCAGCGACTGCCAGCCCGACTTTGCCGAGGCCGTGCGGCTGCACCACTTCATCGACCGGATCCAGGAAGCGTCTGACGCAGGTCGGGAAGTGGCAGTTTAGCCTACGGCCGGATTGTTTTGATGGATAAAGCCGCAGGCCGCCTGCGGTGAGCCCGTCCCAGGGTGGGCGTGTCTTACAGGACCCATCAACAGAGGGTTCCTCGACAAGCCCAAGGCGAACGGGATTGTTTTTATGCAATTCTGTGCGTTTATACTGCCGGGGTAGTGCGAACCTGCAGCCTGACATGAGGGCGGTCAGGTTCAATTGCGGTCTCTACCACTCGAAGCCTAGGTTGGCATAGCGCACGAAGACAGTGCCGAAGGGCTCGGCCAGGGGGCCGTTAATTGCCAGAACGGCTATGATGTGCTCATCCCCGGGCTGTACGGACTGGGAAACCAGTACCCGCTGGGGGGTGTTAAATCCCTGGACGGTACCCCGGTCCCGGTTGCACTGCCCGTCAATCCAGATCTCCCCATAATCATCCACGCAGGTCTCGAACTGGACCCGCATTCCCGAGGTGGGGTTGCCGTCCACGGTTTCCGGTATGGTGATCTTCGTTCGATACCAGCAAAAGGTAAAACCGCTGGAATTGCGCTGGGGCAGATCGGTTATTTCCTCCCAACTGGAGTCGTCATAGTCCGCCAGCCTGGCGGGACTGGGATCACCGCGTTCGAATACCAGACCTCCGTTCTCCTCACCGGGTATGTACCCGACAGCATACCGCCAGGTCGCTCCAGTGGCGGTCCGCCCTGATTCTTCTCCAATGTTTACGGTGATTCGAGGCATTTGAGTTCACCCTCCTGTTTTATCCACAAATATGCGCGAATGCATGCGTGTGGTCTTTACGGGCAGATTGATGGACGTCTGGCAAAGCGAGACATCGGTAACAGGTCGCCTGAATTAGCGGGCCGCACAGTCACGAATGCTGGGCGAGGAATTCCAGCACCAAGCCGTTCCACACGTGGGGACGCTCCCAGAAACCCGCGTGCCCGGCATCGGGCAGGGAAACAAACCGGCTGGCCGGAATGTGGTCGGACAGAAGCCGCATCAGGGCAGGCGGCGAAAGCAAGTCCGCCTCGCCAGACAATACCATCACCGGACACTGTATGCCAGCCAGCCTTTGGTAGGTGATGGGTTGCCTGAGGGGCTGGGTTGGGATGGGACCGAGGGGGCGGCTGGACCGGTCTATCTCCAGCCAGCGGGCCGCGCCCTCCGGGTCCCTGCCCCGGTACGAGGGGCCCAGTTCCCGAAGTTCTACCGGCAGTTCCTGAATCTGAGGTGGACGCAGACCGTGCTGCAGGGCCAGGTAATCGGCTTCCTGGACGCCACCGATGGTGTTGGCTGCCACTAGGCTGATAACCCGTTCCGGATGGCTCAGGGTGTAGTCCAGGGCAGGTATCGCCCCAGCGGCGGTCCCGACCAGGTTGACTCGTTCCAGTCCCAGGGCATCCAGGAGGGCGTGGAGGTCATCGCCGGCGAAACCGGGCTGGGGACCGGAATCGGTGGGTCGGGAGCGGCCCCAAGTCCTGCGGTCATAAGATATGCACCGGTATCCGACTGCCACAAATGTGGGCAACTGGTGAATCCAGCAGTCCGTAGTGCCGGAAGCAGCGTGGAGCAGGATGACAGGAGTTCCAGAGCCGCCCGTGTCTTCGTACCACAGGTCAACGCCGGGAAGGGAAAGACGGGGCATGAAGCAACTCCTTCAAGTTGTGGGGGTGGCCGCCGCCCTCTAAACAGCTGACCAGCTTGGGTCGGCGGTCAGCCGGATTTCCTGGCCGACAACGTTATCGCCAATGGGCCGGCAGGCTGGGTTCTGCGACTCCGAGTTCCCGAGACAGCCAGAGTTCGCTGTAAGCGCCATCCCGGTAGCCCGAATTCTCCGACTCGTGGACATCGGTACTGCTTTTGATTGACTGGACGAGAGGTTCCAGGGCCGATGGTCCCAGCGGGCTGCTTCCGGCCTCGGCCATCAATAGGGTTCTGGCTCCCACCATGGGGGCGAAGTGGCTGGCATCATAGTAGGCCAGAGTTTCCAGCACTTGGTCACGCCGCTCGGGGCGCTGACGCAGGTAGTCGTTGAGTTCTTCCAACGGATAGGCCTGGGTTGCCGCGGCCCGCTCCAGAGCCCGGTGGAAAATCACCGGGGTGTAAACCAGGTGGGTGATTCGAGGGCACAGGGCAGCGGTGATGAGAGCCATGTCGGCCCCGATGGCAGCCACGCGCTGGGGGTCCACTTCGGGCCTCGTCAACAGGTATTCCAGCCCACGGCAGCAGTCGGCTACGATGCCCCGGTAGATGTAGCTGGAGGGGTCGTCAATGCAGTCGGTCAGCTGGCCTGGGAAACTGGCAGCGTAAGGTTGATCGGACCGGCGCTGGCCCCGGGCGCAAAGGGCGAAGGTGACGTAGCGCTGCCGCTGGCCGTTGGAAGTGCCCTGGGGAACCAGGTCGGCGACGCTGCCATAGCGGGGCAGGAAGTAGCGTACGGGAAAAGGTCCCTGGCCGCGAGGGATGCTCAGGTAACCGAAAATGCGGTACGGGCCGATGGAGGTCAGCCGGACGCCGTAGGCGGTGGCAAATTCGGTAGACCGAAAGGGAATCTCCTCGACCTCAGGAGCGGCAGGCAGTCGGCCCAATTCGGCGAGGGTATCCTGCCAGTAGGCGTCGAAGTTTTGGGGTCTTGCGTCGGCTGAAGTGCTCATGGTTGCCGGTCCCTCAGGGTTCCAGATGCTGGGCCAGGAAGGATTCGATGATTCCAGTGTGGACGGCGTTGTTGGCATCGTGGCCGAAGCCGTCGTAGTCGTAAAGCTGCTTGTCTTCGCTGCCCATGGCGCGGAAGAGGGCATAGCCGGTCTCGGGCGGGCAGGTGCTGTCCTGTAGCCCGATGTTGACGATTATGGGGCAGGTGACCTTTGGCGCCAGGCTGATGCCGTCGAAGTAGGCCACGGTGTCGGTAACCTGCTGAAGACTTTCTGGGTGCAGGCGCAGGTAGTCGGCAATTTCCTGGTAGGGATAGCCGTCGGTAAGCTCAATGGCGTCCATGAACCCGCAGAGGAAGGGGGCTCCGGATGTGGCCACCTTGATTTCGGGTCGCAGGGCCGCAACTACCACGGAAAGGCCGCCGCCCTGGCTGTGGCCGGTAACACCCAATCGGTCCGCATCCACCTCGTCCCGGGAGACCAGAAAATCCACGCCCCGGCAGGAGTCCATGTAGAAGCCACGATAGATGTAGGTGTTGCGGTCCACGATGCCGTGGGTGAGAAGGCCCGGATAGCCGGGGTTGAACTGACCGTTGCTGCGGAGTTTGCCCCGGGGAGCCACGCTGAAGGCGGCGTAGCCCCGGGCAGCCCAGTTCTTGGGTATGAGCGGCTCCATGGAGTAGCCGGGGACGACCAGCAGTCCCGGAAGCTGCCCCGCATGGTTGGCGGGGCGGGCATACCAGCCGGCGATACCCACGTGGTCCAAGCTGGTGTAGTGGACCTGGTAAACGTCCACCTGGGGCGAGGAACGGAGCGGGTCGTAGGACACATCTGCCTGCAGGGGTATTTGTGCGGTCTGGGCAAGCACGTCTGCCCAGAAGGCGTCAATGTCGGCGGGGCGTTTGACTGAGGAGACAAATTCGGCGGGGTTGGCTTGGATGGTCATGGCACCCCCGGAGAGGCCGTTTTCGTGGGGCCAAGTCTATGGCAGATATGGGGGGAACGTCAACAGGGGGTATCCGGTCGGCTTGAGCAGTTGAACCTTGGATACGAAACACGAGATGAGCAGACACTTTGGTCTGCCCATCTCCCCATTCGCGAAACCTTCCAAGAGACCTCTTAACAAGTCCCTTCCCCATCAAAATGGGGCCTAAAAATAGTCTTCGAAATATCGTTCTTGCTTTGAATTCAAGGAGTTTATATCTGCGTTAAGGAGGGCGCCATTGGACTGATGCCGTATTCATTGATGCGTCGACTATGTGCCATGCTATCTTCACATAGATGTTGACAGACCCGCAATTTGGTGTCGACCCTTCAGAAAGGAGGATTAATTTATTTCCTCTTCCTCGTCTTCGTAATTTTCATCTGATCCGTCCAATTCGAGATCTAATTGTGTGGGATGGAGAGTTACCGCAGGTTGAGGCGATTCGACCAACATTGGTTTCAAGGCTTTAACCATCGCTATCAGGCTGTTCCAAGTGTCATCAGTCAGTGGTAAAGGAAGTTCCATTCGCATTGAGGCTGATCCCCCAGTGACAGAGAATAGTACTTTGTCACTGTTTGCCACAGGCATGTTGGTTATATCGTCGCGAACGGACTCATTTACGCCTTCGTTGTAGACGTGCAAGGATTCGCTATCATCTAAATCTACAAAGTCGAAAGACGCCCTCATAACTTCTATGAACCTAGTGGCTCCCTCATCGGAAAACCTCTTTTCCATCACCAGCAGTTGCTTGAGAGCATCGTCAGCTGATTGGTATTTCCCTGACTCATACAAGTCCCTAAAAAGATCTGGCGAGAGAATTGCTTCTTTGACTGCGTTCTTGAACTCGTTAGATTCCGGATTCCTGAGTACGACAGTCAGGGACCTTGGGGTCAACTTTGCCGTATCACCTTTTCTCTGTTCAATTAGGCCATACTGCCTCAAAGCCCCCATCCTACGTCTAACGCCGCCGCTTGCTGCACTGAGATTCCAGCTCTGGGCAGCATCGGAAGCAGTAAAATCCCCTCCCTTGACCTTAGAATAAAGGCCTCGAACATGTTCAATCGCATTAGGTAGGTCAATGCCAGGATAGTTAGGGCTGCGCTGTTTTATAACCAATATCAGCCTCCAAGTATTAGATAATTAAGCCTAACATTGAGTAGGCGTAATGTCAAGTGTATTGATGGCTGTAACGGCTAATTGGGAGCTTTAAGTGTAGGCGTAAATGAAGCTTAAATAGTCTATGATTGTAGGCTTAACCGCGGGCGCCGAGAATGGCTACCTGCGCCGCTCCCAGGAGGTACACCACCGCTATCAATGCCAGCCCCGTCACGAGTACGGGCTGGGAGAGACGGTTGCGTCCCCAGATGAGCAAGCCGCCCAACAGTATCAATCCCACCGCAATGCTACCGGCCACGAAGTGTTCCGGCGACGCAAAATTCAGGATGACGCCGTTGCGAAAGAAAACGTCGGCATAAGACAGGATGGTTACGTTGAATACGCAACTGCCGTAAACACCGGCTACGGCCAGGTCTGCGGCTCCCAGCCGGGCCGCCCCGATGGTTGCGGAGACCTCCGGCATACTGGTTACTATCGACACCGCCAGGATGCCCACGATTCCCGAAGAAATGCCGGTCGCCTGAGCGATCCAGGCCGAGCTTTGGGCGAGGAAGATTCCTGAAACGATTACTCCCAGGGAAACTGCACCGAACAGGACCCATGCGTGTCGCAGGGTCATACCGACATCGTCTTCATCGCCTTCCTGGGTTGCCGGGGGGTGTTGGTAAACGATGCGCATGCCGATTACATAGACGACAATCAGGAAAATGGAGGAGAACCCGATCTGCCACAAATTGCCCTCGGTCAGGAACCCGGGCGCCAGGGCGTGCCAAGCGGCCAGAATCACTGCCAGGCCGGTCATAATGCCGGCCAGCACTATGAGGTAACCCTGCTCGGGCGCTATCTGCCGCAGAAAACGCTTCCCGCCAAAGAGCAGAGCAACTACAGCCAGCGTAAGGATGTTCACCATGTTTGACCCGAGGGCGTCTCCCAACGCCAACTCGGGCTCGTCAATTCGGACTGCGGTGATGTTGTTGGAAAGCTCGGGCAGCGAAGTGGCGAGGGCCACGAGGATACTGCCCACGAAAAGCCGTCCCCAGCCGGTAAGGGTAGCCAGGGCGTCGCCGTACTTGGCCAGCTGCACTCCCAGAAGGACTACGGCCACTGCGCTGGCCAGGAAGATGGGGACTGACGCCAGCAAGCTGACCTGGTCCGGTACGAAAGGCATGGTTCTCCTAGGTTGGTAAGTTAAGAGTCAGAAATTGAGAATTGGAGGATATGAGAGCCTGTGGTCTTGATGCTCAATTTCTAGCTCGCGATGGCGGCCACTATCAGGTCGCCCATTTCGGTGGTACTGACCCGGTGAGTGCCTTCCACGGCGATATCCGGAGTGCGGTGGCCGGCTTCCAGTGCCTGTTCCACCGCCCGTTCCACGCTGGCGGCCTCTTCGGTGAGGCCAAGGGAAAAGCGGAGCATCATGGCCACGCTGAGGGTGGAGGCGACGGGGTTGGCGATTCCCTGGCCGGCGATGTCCGGAGCCGTGCCGTGGATGGGTTCGTAGAAACCGGGAGTCTTCCGTCCCTCTACGGGAACGTCGGCCAGGCTGGCCGAGGGCAGAAGACCCATGGAGGCGGACAATACAGCCGCCTCGTCGGTGAGGATGTCGCCAAAGGTGTTCTCGGCCACAATTACGTCGAAGCGGGCGGGACGCTGGACCAACTGCATGGCGCAGGCGTCCACCAGCACGTGTTCCAGTTCCACGTCGGGGTATTCGTCGCCCAGGCGGGTGGCAATCTGGCGCCACAGGCGGGAACATTCCAGGACGTTGGCCTTGTCGATGGAGGCCAGCTTCTTGCGGCGGCCGCGGGCCAGTTCAAACCCGACGCGCAGTACCCGCTCGATTTCACCTTCGCTGTAGCGCATGGTGTCAACGCCGGTCCAGCCCTGGGGAGTTTGGTGTCGGCCCTTGGGTTCGGCATAGTAGAGGCCGCCGGTCAGTTCCCGAACGACGACCATGTCCACACCTTCCAGGACCTCGGGCTTGAGGACGCTGGACTCGACCAGGTTGGGGTAAACCTTGACGGGGCGGATGTTGGCGAAGACGCCCAGATGGGCGCGAAGCTGGAGCAGGCCATCCTCGGGACGAACCGAGGCTGAGGGGTCGTCCCACTTGGGGCCGCCCACGGCGCCGAAGAGAACGGCATCGGCGGAACCAGCCAGTTCCCGGACTTCCTGAGTTAAAGGCGTGCCGTGCTTGTCAATGGAAATGCCGCCCACGTCGCCGTATTCGAGGTTGAAGGTGTGGCCAAAGGCGCGCCCCACGGCTTCCAGGGACTTTACGCCTTCGGCGGTAACTTCGGGGCCGATGCCGTCGCCGCTGAGCACTGCAATGTTGAATTCCAACGGAGTCCTCCTGCGCATTAAAGAAGTTTGCTGGCAAAAAATTTGGCCTGGCGCTTGCACCTGTAGCGCCAGGCCCGGGAAACAGTATAGCGTGAAAGGGGCCGGGGTATCAAAGGGGGAGGGAAGCGGGAGAGCCAGCCACAATGTTGCGGGGCGGTCGCCGGTTACTGGACAACTTCCCGCTGGCAGTGCAAAGACAAACCATCAGGACAAGTTTGAGGAACGACGTTATGGTCGATAATCAGGAGCTCTTGAGACGAATAACTGCCCGCTCCGACGTTTTGGGTGGAAAGCCCATCATTCGTGACATGAGAATTTCGGTAGAGCTGGTATTGAGCCTGATGAGTCAAGGCGCCAGCCAGGAAGAGCTGCTGCAGGATTATCCGGCGTTGGAGCCGGAAGATATTCGGGCCTGCATTGCATATGCCCACACAGTCATTGCCGGTGATACCCTGGCATCAATTTCTGTAACGGGTTCATGAAGTTTGTTGTGGATCGTTGCGCTGGTCGCCAATTGGCCGAATGGTTGAACGATAACGGACATGACGTAATAGATACGAGAAATATTGATCCGGATCCGGGAGACAGGGTCCTCCTGGAGATGGCGGCTTCGGTTGGAAGGGTGCTGAATACGCTGGATAAGGATTTCGGAGAATTGATTCACAGGGGAGAGCTCGCTCACGCTGGCCTGATGCGGTTGCCCGATGTAAGGGTGTCCCAACGAATAGCAATAGTTGAGGATATTATCTTCCGGCATGGGCAGGCGCTGGAAGAGGGGTGGATAATTACGGTCCGTGGTGGTCGAACCCGCATTTCCAGTCCCCAAAGGGGATGAACCGAGATTTAACAGAATGTCTTCCATAATCTTCGCCCCTGTCCCAATGAGACAGGGGCGAAGATTCTTTTGATGCAGGGATTGGCCTGGTATCTGGAGCTAGACCGCTTCCGCCACCACAGGGTTGCTCAGTGTCCCGATGCCGGGAATTTCTATCTCCACCACGTCGCCGGGGTGCAGTTGTTCCACGGAGCCGGGGGCGCCGGTGAGGATGATGTCGCCGGGGCGCAGGGTTACGAACTGGCTGATGCCGCTGACGGTGTAGTAACAGTCGTAAATCATGCCCGACGTGCTGCCGCGGTCGTGCTCCTGGCCGTTGAGGCGGGTGATGATCTCCAGGTTGTGGGGGTCCACGTCAGTCTCAATCCAGGGCCCGACGGGGCCGAAGGTGTCGCACATCTTGCGCCGCCAGTTGGACAGGTCGGCGGCCCAGGAGCCCTCGCCGCTGACGTCGTTGGCGATGGAATAGCCGAGGATGAAGTTGGGAGCATCCTCCACGGACACGCGGCGGCAGGGCTTGCCAATAACTATGAGCAGCTCACCCTCATAGTGGACATAATCGGATTCGGCGGGCAGGATGATGTTCTCTCCTGTGCCGATGATGCAGTTGGCCCCCTTCTGCCAGGGTCGGAAGGCGGAGGAGTCCCGCTGGATGCGCTCGGTGTCCAGGGCCTCTTCCTGGTGGGCGATGTGGGCGGCGTAGTTGAGGCCCACGGCCCAATAGGAGGTGGGTACGGTGGGAGGCAGCAGCTTCACCTGGCTGAGGGGATAGGAGGCGTCGGTAACGGTGTGCTCGCCGAAAATGCTGCCCTGGATTACTCGAACCTGGTCTCCCTCAACGAGACCGTAGCTCTCCCAGGGGCCAACGCTGAATCTGGCCAGTTTCATTTCTTACCTCTCAAAGTGAATTCAAACATGGATGGACAGGATGAACAGGATTGGGTTGGCTTGCCCAATCGAAATCTTCCTTACGGGTAAGCAAAGAATCCTGTACATCCTGTGTATCCATGTTAGTTGCGCTAGCTGGGAATGTGGACTATTGCTTCCACTTCAACCAGGAATTCGGGACGGACCAGGGCGGCTACCACCACGGTGGAACTGGCTGGCGGGCTTTCGGGGAAGGTCTCGGAGCGGACGGCGCTGAAGGCCGGGTAATCGTCCAGGTTGACCAGGAAGGTGGTTATCTTGACCACGTCCTGCATGGTGGCCCCGGCAGCTTCGACGATGGTTCGGATGCGGGCCATAACCTGGCGGGTCTGAGCGCCACAGTCGTCTCCACCTACCAACTCGCCGTCAGCCCCCTGGGCTATCTGCCCGGAAACGAAGAGGAACTCGCCCACCCGCACGCCGGGAGAGAAGGCCGGGCTGGCGGCCAGTCCGTCGGGAACTATAGGTACTCGATCTGCCATGGGGACACCTCCGGAAAAGTTGCGTTCAGAGTTGCTAGCCGGTCGGGTTCGATGCGGGGTTATGATACCATTCAGATACGTCTCTTCAACTACTTCTCACTATAATTCCGCGAGACAGTCAGAAATAACACGGGGGAAGCAAGCGTGACCACCAACAACATGGGGACGCCAGGTCATCCAGAAAGTGTTTCCCACTGGGTAAACAAGGCGATGTACTGGCAGAAGTTGGAGCAGTTCCGCAAGTTACAAAAGGGATACTGGCTGGTTTTTGATAAGTGCTGCGGACGATGTGAAGGGGGTTGGTTTGTCGATAACATTCTCAAAGACGTCACAGCTGTCGAGCAAGAGTGCGACTTCGGCCCTTACCGGCCAGATATTGTCCTGAGGCGTGGAGATCAGCCTGCGAGAATCATTGAGATTGTAAATACATCCAAGCCGTCTCGAAAAAAGATTGATTATTTCAAGTCCCGTGGAGTCGATATTTATGAGATTTCCGGAGATGTTCACCCCATAGATGGTTCGTTTACCAACGTGCATATTGCTCCCCTAAACTGCCGCAAGCCCCAGAGAGACCGAATTAACTCTCTCCTAGATCACATTATGCAGTTAGATGATTCGAGAATTGGTATTAGGGAAGACTTTCGCAGCGAGGAAAGGAAAAACAGGGAATGGAGAGAGAAGGAAGAGGAATGGGAACGCATTCGGCAAGGGGTAGTTAATGAGAACTTAAGGTGCTCCCGATGTGGTGATGGATTCGAGCATGGAGAAGACCATTTCTCATTTGGCCAGACTTGGAAACATAAGAGTGCAGATGGAAATTGCGGACTTGTTCCCTTTTGTGAAAAATGCGGTTTCGAAGTAAGAGGTGGACCGAAAAGAGAGTTTCCTGATGATGCCGAAGAGTGGGGAGTGAACGGAGAATGTAGCAGCTGCACATCATATCTGTCCCGCGAGTTCCCAGCCCTTAATGGACCACCTGCGCCCTCACTACAAATGAATGACGAGCGATTTTCGCGAATAGTAAGGCCGCCTAAGGAAAGAACCCAGCAGTATATTGTTGGGGAGCGAACCGTCACTAAGGCAGAACTACAAGCGGTATTAATGCGGTTCAGAGAGGGGTTGGAGAGAGCTGCAAAAGAAATTAACGTTGAGAATCACCGCAAGGTTAACAGTATGAGTGAGCAAATAGGAGACATACTGAGGGCGGTGTTATTTCCCAACGAAATACAAGATTGGGATTGGCTTAAAGGTGTAGGTGAGAGTTACTTGCCAGAATTCATGGATACTGGCAGCCTTCAAGGTGACAAGTTCATCTATCCGAAGCGTTGGGGTGGGAGCCTCAAATAAACGGAAGCCATTGAAAGTGCAGTCGAAAATATCCGGCAACCAATACCTGAAACCGCTAATGGACCCGGAGAGTGAGGAGATACCTGCGTAATGAAATTCGGCATTAACCTGGGGGGCGGCAACCTGCCCCACGAATCGCGGGCCGAGGCCCTGGAGGGTCGGCTGGAGAAGTCGAGGCTGGCTGCAAAGTACGGTTACCACTCCCTGTGGACCGGGGCGGCCTATCTTAACAACGATTTCCACGCGACCCTGCTGCTGGCCCGGGTGGCGGCCGAGGCGCCGGACCTGGAACTGGGGTTTGTGGGCCTTCTGCCCCTGTACCATCCGGTGGAGGCGGCGGAGCAGCTTTCCACCCTGGATGTCATTTGCGGGGGGAAGCTTGTGCTTGCCCCAGCGTTGGGATGGAGGGACTTCCAGTTCGAGGGATTCGGCATCCCCAAGTCGGAACGCCTTTCCCGATTCCGGGAAGTCCTGGAAACGATGAAGGAACTGTGGGGCGACGGGCGGGTTACGCACCAGGGTCAGCACTTCCAGATGACCGACGTGCCCCCGGTGGGAGCGCCCCTGCAGCGGCCGTATCCACGCATTTACATCGCCGCCAACCAGGACCGCGGTGTCCGGCGAGCGGCCAGGTTGTCCGACGGGTGGCTGGTCAGTTCCCGGTCAACGTTGCCCACCATAGCGAGACAGGTAGAGATTTACCGGGAGGCAGCCGAAGTGGCGGGCAAGAAGCCCTACATTTCGGCCTGGCGGGAGATGTTTATTGCAGAAACCCGGGAGGAAGCTGTTCGCATTGCCCGTCCTCACGTGGAGTGGCTGTACCAGGACCGGGCCGCGTCGGGACACAGCCAGGAACTTCCCGAGGCCGACCGAATAGATGTGGGTTTCGAGAAGGTGCTGGAGGGCAGGTTCATAATCGGCAGTCCGGACGAATGCGCGGCGGAGATAGAAAAATACCAGGCACTGGGCATTGAGGAACTGGTCCTGAGGTGCCAGTGGCCCGGGATGCCCAACGAGGACTCGCTAAAGGCGGTGGAACTGTTCGGGAAAGAGGTGTTGCCCCGGTTCGCCTGACTGGCACCACAAGCAGGTTCCCGTTGGCGGGTGGTCAGGCTATCCGGCGGCCAGTGCCGCTACCACTTCGGCCGCGCTGGCGATGGTTGCCTGCCTGGGAAAGACCCTTTGCATAAGGAAGTCGTGGACTTCCGGATCGGGGTCAGCGCAACCGTCTTCAACTACGACAAGCCGGTAGTCGGCGTCGGCACCGTAGCGAACGGTGGAGAGGATGACCCCGCTGGTGGCGTGGCCCATCAGCACCAGGGTGTCGATGTTGTGGGCGCCCAGGATCATGGCCAGATCGGTGCCATAGAAGGCGTTAACCCGGTGCTTGACGATGACCGGTTCACCTTCCCGGGGCAGGACAGAGGGGTGGATCAGCGAGACGGGGTTGGCCGGTGGCACCTGTCCGGAGGACTTGCGCTGGCTGAAAGTCTGGTTTCGGTCGGAAATTTCGGGATAGCCGGGCCGAAAATGCACGACGATATAAGCCACCAGCGCCCCGGCGTTGCGAGCCGCCGCCAGGACTTCCTGAGCGCGGTCGAAAGTCTGCCTTTCCTGCACCATGGGGTTTGATCCCATGCCCTCGTTGTGAAAGTCGGCGGCCAGCACCACGGTCCTGTTTTTGTCCAAGGTCAGTTCTGCCATGGCTTGCCTCCCTGACAGCGAATTCGCTCACTCCGGTTTTTGAAAATTCATGGGGGAAGTTTAGAAACGGCGTGCTATGGTGTCAATCGTAGAAATAGCAGCGTCCCCCTGGCATCGGCAGAATCGGGTTAACAAGAGGCTGACAGAAGCTTGCCCGGTAAGAGAAACGAGCAACGGGCGAGTCGTTCTCTGTTTCCTGTTGCCCTCTCCAGAGGCCCGGTGTACGCTCTTCGTGCACTCCAGAACTGAAGGCGATTTGATGCGCCAAACTGCGCTAATGAAAAAAGTCTCCGCTCTGATGGGGTCCAGGCCCTTGCCTACGGCTGCCCAGAGTCCCGGCGAGTGGAACCATATCGAGGGCTGGCGGAGATGGCTTCTTCCTTCTGACTTCCGGTCACAGGTTGAGTCTTTGCACGGGGAAAGCCTGGAATGCAGGAAATACCTTACCGAGTCCCTTACGGTAAGTGAGAAACGCAGGGTTGCGACGGTGAAAGTTGCCGACAGTCAGAAATACCGTAGAGACCTGGACTATTGTCCTGAAGATTTCAGGAGCCAGCGCATAACCTTCGTCAAGGCTGAAGCAAAGGAAAGGTGCGACCGCTGCAGGGGGCAGGGGAGAATAGATTGCAGCCCGGAAATGCCCTGCCCCAATTGTAAAGGGAGGCGGACCCGCAAGGACTACTGTTTTTCCTGCGGAGGGAGCGGACGCTCGGGCATGGATGGTAAAGAGGAATGCTTGACGTGCGGAGGCAGGGGCATCCGGTCGGAAGGGTGCGCTGCCTGTGCTGATGTCTATTCCGGCAGCACTGGCAGGGTGCGGTGCAGCAGGTGTGGTGGCATGGGCTGGGTGGTATGTCGCGGGTGCGACGGCGCCGGAGTCAAGCTGCGGGCCGACCTGGTCATCAGAAGATATAGAGCCTACGCAGAGGTCCACTATAGATTGGGCGGGCTGGAAGTGGATAGATCAAGGTTCGGCCTGGACCCAAAGCACTTCAATTCCCTGCCCGGAAAGCTGGTGCGCCAAGAGATGCTGACACCTTCGGCGGCGAGGGTTGCCCTTCAGCGGACCAGCGAGTTCAGCTATGGTGTTGAAGTGAGGACATTTCGGTACAAGGGCGCCGAATTTCATGTGAACCGAATTGAGTCCGGCGGAGAGGCTAGGCTGGTAACCAGAAATTTGCCGTGGTCGAAATCCAAGCTGGTTCTTGCCGGATTCCTGGGTGCAGCCGCGGTATGTGCGCCTGCCGCGTTTCTGTTGGCTATTTGACACGACAGGCGACATTCCCCAGTCGATGTGCTGTCCCGCTTTCCAGGTTGTCTTTCCCGCCCTTCGCTCAGACTGTTGAATTGCCATAACGACGCAGCACTGTTGCTTTCGACTGCTTCGGTACGGCCATCCCCAGCGCAAATGTGGCAGGTCACGCTCGGAGCGGGGCGCTGACGTGGTGCAGGTGTTGCAGTATTTCCCGGTGGGAGCGAACTATGCCCGTCTCGTAGTAGGAGATGGAACGGCCCCTGCAGAAGGGCATAACGATTTTTTGCGCCTCTTTCAACCGGTTTCTGGGCATGTTGGGGAACAAGTGGTGCTCGATCTGGTAATTGAGGCCGCCGTAGAGGTAGTCATTCAGCCGGCTCGATTTTATATTCCTGGAAGTCAGTACCTGTTTCCTCAAATAGTCCAGTGGAGATGTTCCGTCCAGCAACAGCATGCCCTTGTGGTTGGGGGCAAATGTTGAACCGATGTACAGTCCCAACAGCAACTGATTCACTGCTAAGAAGAGGAACCCCTGCCATACGGGCAAAAACATGAAAACCAGCCCAATATAGAGGCCCACGTGAGCGGCCATCAGCAGGGGTTCTGCTACCGGGAACCTCAGCTTGTTTCCGAAAAGATACTGAATGCCGGACACTTTGAGCACAAAGCCCTCGAAACAAACTAGGGGGTAAAAGAGAATAGCCTGGTGGCTGGCAATCAGCCGGAATATCCCTTTCATTCTTTGGGCCTGCTCTTCAGAGAAGGCGACGAAGGGCAGGTTTATGTCGGGGTCCAGGTCCAGATCGTTGGGATTGCTGTGGTGCTCGTTGTGCTTTTCGACCCACCAGGTGCGGTTGATGCCGACGAGGAAGCTGACGAACAAGCCGAGGAGGTCATTGTTGCGGCTCGAGCGAAAGACTTGCTTGTGGCCCAGATCGTGGCCGAGGAAACAAAGCTGAACCATGATGAACGCAAGGAATGCCGCGTTCAGCATTTGTATCCAGAGGCTGTCCACGAGGGTCAGGATTCCGATGCTCAATGCCAGCAGGCCCAGGTTAACGGCCAGCTTTATGGCATAGTGCCCTGGATCTTTTTCCAGGAGCCCGGCATTTTTTACAAGGTCACGCAATTGGGCGTACTCGTTGGGTTCAAACTCTGGCGCTTTGGCAACACCTGCAGGACCTGAAGGTCTGGCTGCCATATTGTCAGTTATGGTCATTCGTGGGTACCTTTCACCTTACTTTCCAATGCAAAGTTAATGGCCGTCTGTCTTGACGGCCACCTCATGGGCGCTATTCCGGAACTGGGACGCAAGCTTATCGAGGCGCACGCTGGCTAATGCGCGCGGTCGAACAACGACAAGGTGCGGTGCGGTAATACCTGCGGACCAACAAGAGTGGGAGCAACCCGTGGGAGAAATTCATGGAAGTGGATTCTATCACGAATCGGGCCGGAAGTGTTGGATAGAAGTTTTGCGCTAATGAAATGGCCTGTCGCAAGCCGGTCCGGAAGTGTTCCAGGATACCCCCGGGCCGGAGCCAGAAGCAGTCGGCGGCCCGGTCACCGGATGAAGCCATAATTTCGGTTGCCTGCTTTCCAACCCCGGTGTAATCTCTCCCCACTTAGCAGATCATTAAATGCTCAGGGAGGTACTTTGCCATGCCCTCCATCTATGCAGATACCGTTATTCGCAACGCCAACATCATCACCATTGACTCCAGCCGACCCCGAGCCGAAGCCCTGGCCATGCTGCACGGGAGGTTCGCGGCAGTGGGGACCGCCGACGATGTTTCGGACTGGGTGGGACCTGATACCAGGGTGCTGGATATGGACGGCAAGACGGTCCTGCCCGGGTTTATTGATGCTCACATCCACGTACTGAACAGCGGCATCCGCCACGTCATGGCCGCCGATTGCGCCCAGCCCACAATTGCGGCCATCCAGGAGGAATTGCGGAAACGGGTGGCCGTTACCCCGGCTGGCCAGTGGGTGCAGGGGTTCAAGTTCGACGATACCAAGACGGCCGAGAACCGCTTTCTTTACCGCGCTGACCTGGACGCCGTGAGTACCGAGCATCCCATCCTGGTGGCACATAGGGCCGGTCACGTCTATTACATGAACAGCCTGGGCATGGAGCTGGCCGGGTTCAACAGCGAGACCCCGGACCCGTCGGGCGGCCGTCTGGGACGGGACCCGGACACCGGAGAACTGGATGGGGTGGTTTACGAGCGGGCGATTGAGCCGGTGCGGTTTGGCCTCATTCCGGTGGAGACTCCGGAAATACGAAGGGAGGGCCTGCGGACAATCTGCGGGATGCTGAACGAAGCGGGGCTGACCAGCGTCCACGATGCGCGGGTTACTGCAGAGGAGTTCACCACATACCAGGAGGGCTACAAGGAAGGCGACCTGTCCCTGCGAGTTTACTGCCTTCTGTACTATCCGCACTTTCCGGCTTTACGGGATGCCGGGGTAGTGGCCGGGCTGGGCGATGACCGCCTGCGCATTGGAGGCATCAAGATGGTGGCGGACGGTGCAATTGCCACCCGTACTGCCTACCTGTCGGCCCCCTACGAGGGAAGCTGCTGCGACTATGGCATCCTGGCCATGGAGGCGGACGAGATAAACGAGCGGGTAATGGAGATGCACAAGGCCGGATTCCAGGTGTGCATCCACGCCAACGGGGACAGTACCATCGACATGGTGGTGTCGGCTTACGAGCGGGCCCAGAAAGCATATCCCCGTCCCGACCCCCGCCACCGCATCGAGCACTGCACCCTGGTGAACCCGGACCTGCTTTCGCGGATGAAGGCCCTGGGTGCGGTGGCGACACCATTCTGTACCTACGTGTATTACCACGGTGAAAAGATGCCTTTCTACGGCGAGGAGCGACTGCGCTGGATGTTCGCCCAGCGTTCATTCCTTGATTATGGGGTTATATCCACCGGGGCTACCGACTACCCGCCCGGGCCCTTTGAGCCCCTGATGGGCATCCAGAGCTGTGTTACCCGTACCGACAGCGAGGGACGGCTTTGGGGGGAGAACCAGAAGGTGACTGTGGAAGAGGCCCTGCGCATTTACACGCTGCACGGGGCATACGCGGGCTTCGAAGAGAACATTAAGGGTTCCATTGAAACGGGCAAGCTGGCGGACCTGGTGGTGCTGGGTGAGGACCCCACGGCGGTTGACCCATTGACGATAAAGGACATTCCAGTAATGCAGACAATTGTGGGCGGGGAGACGGTTTACGGGGGCTAGTTTGCAGAAAGTGGACTTAGGGGAGAGGGAAGCGGCGAGGAACCGGCAGCTAGAGCAGTTTGCTCAGGGTTACGGACAAGCTGATGATTATGGCGCTTTGAGCGACCATCGCGCCGATCATCCACTTTACCGTATCGTATTTGGCCCTCTCGATCCTTGCCTCGGTGGACAGCCGTAGGGCTTCGATATCAGACTGGATCGACAGACGGACGGTTTCAAGGTCAGACTGGGTGGAGACGCGAAGGGTTTCGATATCAGAGTGGGTGGAAACGCGAAGGGCTTCGGTATCAGACTGAGTGGACAGCCGAAGGGCATTGATATCAGACTGGGTAGAAAGCCGCAAAATCTCTACATCGGACTTAACAGATTTAACTTCGGCCAAGACTGCTGCAATGTCAGACTTGGTGGCCAGATTGCTGTTCAGCAAGTTTATCTGCTCACTGGCCAGAGCTTCGGCCTGCCTTTCAGTAAAGCCGCTGGCTATGAGATTCTGGACGAAACGGTGGGTGTCGAAAGGGATTGCTTCCTGTGCCATGGGCTAATTGTATTCGGCCAAAAAGCGGAGTTCAATTCCCTAGTTTCTCGATGTAGGTCGTCCGGCAGGGATGGAGCATGATTACAGCCGCTGCTGGAAGCCCGGGTTTCACTCGGGCTGGCACGTTCCTACCCTAATACCGAGAAGAATGTACTGCCTGGCGGGGCTCAGTCGTGGCCACGACTAGTTCTGATGGTAATATAGACCACAATTAGGTATGGCCAGCGCGGGAGGTTGCTATGGCGCTAATAAAGGTTGCGATTCATGGAGCAACGGGCAGGATGGGAACGGAAACCGTCAATGCAGTGTGCCGCGAGGATGATCTGACCCTGGTGGGGGCCACCTGCAGCAGGGAACGGGGCAGCGCCCTGGCCGTGCCGACCGGAGGCGAAGTTCCACTGTCCACCAGCCTGGAAGAAATCCTGGCGCAAACCGGTCCCGACGTGGTGGTGGACTTTACCAACGCCGCCGTGTGCCGCGAGTCGGTGGCCGTTGCCGCCGCCCACTCCTGCAACATAGTGGTTGGCGTCAGCGGACTGGTGGACGAGGACCTGCAGCGGCTGGATGCCCTGGCCAGTGATAGCAGCATCGGCATCATCGTGGCCCCCAATTTCGCCCTGGGCGCGGTGGTACTGAAGAAACTGGTGGAGCAGGCAGCGCCCTACTTCGACTACGTGGATATCGTCGAGGCCCACCACGAGGCCAAGATAGACGCGCCTTCTGGCTTTGCCTACGCCCTGGCCCAGGCCATCGGCAACGAGAAAGAATTCACCCGCCACTATCCTGAAAAGGAGACCCTGGAAGGCACCCGGGGCGGTGAGTACAACGGCGTGTCCATCCACAGCATCCGGATGCCTGGCCGCAGCGCCCACCACGAGGTGATTTTCGGGGCCGCCGGTCAGACCGTCTCCATCCGCCACGACACGCTGACCCGCGACTGCTACATGCCCGGGGTAATCCGGTGCATCCGTGAAGTTGTGAATAAACCGGGCCTTGTGGTAGGCTTGGAAAACGTACTGGGATTGTAGCTGGCTGAGAGCATTCCAGCGTCGAGAAAACAGGGCTGCCGGCGGTAATTATGCTGGTGGCTCTAAACTTTATCTGCCGAACGAGAGCAAGGACTATGTTGCCTGACCTGAGTCATCTAACCATCGCCGTTGTGGGCGCAACCGGAGCGGTGGGCGCCGAATTCCTCAAGATTGTTGAGCAGCGTCATCCCCAACTGCATGGGCTGAAGTTGCTGGCTTCCAGCCGCTCGGCGGGGACAAAGCTTACGGTCAACGGCAAGGAGTTTACGGTGGAGGAGACCACTGAGGACTCCTTCCAGGACGTTGATATTGCCTTTGTATCGGCCAGCACCGAGGCCAGCCGCCACTGGGCGCCAATTGCCGTGGCCGCCGGAGCGGTGGTGATAGACGACAGTTCGGCTTTCCGGATGCAGGAGGACGTGCCGCTGGTGGTGCCGGAGGTCAACGGCGCCGATGTAATGTGGCACCAGGGTATTATTGCGATTCCCAACTGTTCCACCACACCCCTGGTAATGGTGGCTCACCCAATCCACAAGGTGAATCCTGTCAAGCGGATCGTCGCAGACACTTACCAGTCGGTGTCGGGCGCCGGGGGAGCGGCAGTACGGGAGTTGCGGGAGCAGTCCCAGGCGTTGCTGGAGGGTAAGACAGTAACACCGCAGCAGCAACCCAAGCAGATTGGCTTTAACGTTATTCCCCAGATAGACAGCTTCCTGGACAATGGGTACACCCGGGAAGAGCAGAAAATGATCGACGAGAGCCGGAAGATTATGCATGCTCCGGACATCAGGGTTTCTGCCACCTGCGTTCGAGTGCCCGTGATGGTTTCCCACAGCGCCGGGGTGCACCTGGAACTGGAGCGGGCGATGGAGGCGAGCGAAATTCGCGCACTGTTGGCTGATATGCCCGGCCTGACGGTCCTGGACAATCCCGGGCAGGGGGACTACCCCTTGCCCTGGGACGTGGCAGGGGAGGACGATGTGTTCGTGGGACGCATCCGACGCGACGCATCCGATTTGAACGGCATCGCACTGTGGATTGTGTCCGATAACCTCCGCAAAGGGGCGGCCCTGAATTCCATCCAGATCGCCGAGGAGCTGGTGGCGCGGGAGTGTTTGAAGCCAGCCGGTTCCCAGCTTCCCGTCGCATAGCCAACCGGCATTTCCGTTTTTGGTCGGAAAGGGTTAAGTGTCGCTCGGTCGGTTTCTTGCTCTTCCGGAAAGGCCGGTAGTCCAAGGCTTAAGTCAGCCAAAGCCAGGCAGGTACTACTTCAAGCACCAGCATACATACCGCCGGATTCGAGGTTGCCGATGACTTCTGCACGCGCCGATGGCCAGTACTCCATTGAGTTGCCCCTGTCCTGTCCACTGCTGATCAATGGTGAGGAGGGAGCGGCCACCGGCGGCGGTGAATTTCAGAGAGAGAATCCGGCCAACACTCGTCAGGTAGCCACTGTCGCCGCCCAGGGCACGCTGGAAGACGCCCGGGCCGGCATAGAGGCTGCCCGACGGGCCTTCGATAGCAACACCGGCAACTGGCTGAATAACTACAAGCTTCGGGAGCAGGTCCTGTACCGAACGGCCCAGTTGATGCGGGAGAACTCCGACCGACTGGCCCAGGTAGTCAGCCTGGAGGTGGGCATGCCCATGCGCCAGGCTGTCCCCCACATTGCCGCCGCCGCAGACATCTTCGAGTTTTATGCCGGCCTGGCTGGCAAGATTTACGGCGAGTCATTTACCCTGCCCAACGGCTCTCTCATTAACCTGGTCAAGGAACCGGTGGGCGTGGTGGGGCTGATTACCCCCTGGAATTTCCCCCTGACCCAGACGGCCCGCAAGGTAGCCCCAGCCCTGGCCGCCGGCTGCACCATTGTCCTGAAGCCGGCCAGCTACACTCCTGCCGCAGGATACGAACTGGTCAGGCTGATGCACCAGACCGACATACCGGCAGGTGTCCTGAACCTGGTGCCTGGTCCTGGTACCGTAGTGGGGGCTGAACTGGTGACCAGCAGGGAAATTGACAAGCTGTCTTTCACCGGAGAAACGGGTACCGGCAAGATGATTGCTGCCCAGGCTGCTACTGAGGTCAAGCGGATCAGCCTGGAACTTGGTGGCAAGGCGCCTTACCTGATATTTGACGATGCCGACGTTGAGGCGGCGTCCCAGGCCGCGGTATTTGGAATGTTCCGCAACGCGGGTCAGGCCTGCGGCGCCACTACCCGCGTGCTGTTGCAGGAGGGCATCCACGACGAGGTGCTGGAGAGGATTACCCAGTTAACCCGGAGCATTGAGGTGGGCAATCCTGCCGCAAGTTCCACCGACATGGGGCCGGTGATTTCAGCCAGCCAGGAGCGAGTGGTACAGGAATACATAAAATTCGGGATGGACGCAGGCTTCGAACTGGTGACCGGAGGCAACAAACTTCAGGGCGAAGGCTTCAACGACGGCTACTATGTGGAGCCCACCATATTCGACGGGGTGGATAACTCATCCCGCCTGGGCCAGGAGGAGATTTTTGGTCCGGTGGTGGCCGTCACCACGTTCAGCGATGAAGCGGAAGCGGTGGAACTGGCCAACGCCGTGGACTTTGGCCTGGTAGCCGGGGTGTGGAGCGCCGACTATCCCCGTGCCATGCGGGTGGCGCGGGGGATACGGGCCGGCACTGTATGGATCTGGGACAACTACGCGCAGCCGGTGGAAGGCATCTGGGGCGGCTACAAGCAGAGCGGTATGGGTAGGGAATTGGGCTACCACGGGCTGGAGGACTTCCTGGAGGTGAAGCAGATTTTCACCGACGGCACCGGACTCACCAGCAAGCCCCCCTATGGGCAGGTGATTAAGGGATAAGTCGGTAGCAGGCAACATCGCATAACGAGGAATTGAGACTACCAGGGCGCGAACCTATAATTTTGCATATCCGGCCCAGGGCAGGATGTAACCATGACCAGCAAGCTGAATTACGAGGCTGCAAACCGGAGAGGCAAGGGACAGTTTCCGGCCTTTCCACCCAGGGACGATATGCAAAACCCCCTGCACATTTACGTGCCAGGTTATTTGACGACCCTTAGCCGCCACTTCGGTTCTCCCGGCACCACGCTGGTTCTAAGCGAAGTTCCAGTGGGTCACCGTACCAGCCAGCGACGGGGCATTCTGATACCTGACCTGATTGTCGCCTTTGACGTCGATGTTGAGCAGGTGATAGACCAGTGGGGCTTTGCCATTGAAGACCAGGGCAGACCGCCCGACTTCGTAATGGAAGTGGCCTCTCCCCATACCTACCGCAACGACATTGGCCCAAAAAGAGACGGCTACCAGGCACACGGAGTCCCTGAGTACTGGCGGTACGATGGCTCCGGTGGCCGGTTCTACCCACAGGCGCTGGCGGGGGACAGGCTTGTGGACGGCGCTTTTCAGCCCATTGCGATAGAGTCGGACGGGTCTTCCCACTGGGGTTACAGTGAGGTGCTGGGCCTTACTATTTGCTGGGAAGACGGCAAGCTGCGCTTTTGGGACCCGGTGATGGAGCGATTCCTGGCAACTCACGCCGAGGAAGCCGATGCCCGGCAGTTTGAATCAGAAGCGCGCCGGCTGGACCAGGAGGAATTGTCAGTCGAGCGTCAGGCGCGCCTCGCGGCTGAGGAAAGGGTCCGGCAGTTGGAGGAACAGGTCGATCGATTGAGGCAGACGGACAGTACCCCCTGATCCAACGGACTTCTCCCCTAGTCGCCAATTCTCCGGTACCACTCCGCAATTGCTGTCCCTACCTCATCCGGAGAGTCTTCCTGGATGAAGTGAACGCCGGGGACGGTTACTTCCTGCTGGTTGGGCCAGGCGCGGCAAAACTCCCGCTGGGCGCCAGTCAGTATTGCTCCCGGTTCAGCGTTAATGAACAACTTGGGGATGTCTGACCTGGAGAGCCAGGTGGCGTACTCATCGACAATGGCGACCACTTCCGGTGGTTCTCCCTCAATGGGAATGTCTCGTGGCCAGGAAAGGGTGGGGCGGCGAGATTCGCCAGGCTCCTGGTAGGGGCGACGATAGACATCCATGGCTTCCTCGCTGACGCCATTCAATGTGCTGCCCGGCAACACTCGCTCCACGAAGACGTTGCTGGTCAAGACCATTTCCTCTCCTGCCGAAGAGCGAAAACCCTGGAATACCCGCCGGGCTGCCTCGGGCCATTCCTCCCAGGTAAGGGGACGTACCAGGGCCTCCATATAGGCCAGGCCCTTGATTCGTTCCTGGTTACGAAAGGCCCAATGGAATCCAAGGGCTGATCCCCAGTCGTGGACTACCAGCGTGACCGGACCCTCGGGTATTACGGCGTCAAACCAGGCATCCAGGTGGCGGCGGTGGTCAACAAAGCGGTATGAACCGTCGGGAGTCTTTCCCGAATCTCCCATGCCGACCAGGTCTGGGGCCAGGCAGCGGGCCAGTGGCTCCACGTGGGGAATGACGTTCCGCCACAGGTAAGCGCACGTCGGGTTGCCGTGGAGGAATACGACGGGCGCCGCTCCCGAATTTGCCCCAGTGTCCACGTATGAGAGTTCGACGCCGGCACATTGTATACGGTGACGGGTGTAGGGGTCGTGGGCGGGAATGTCATGGTCAGGCATGGCAATATCTCCTCGAATCTGCGTGCGGCGCCCGGTATCGACAGGCTTCCTCTGTCAGAAATGTACCGGGCGGACTTCATGGGACGTCAGTCGGCGCGGGCTGGAGTATCGAGTATACTGGAAGCTGACGAAGGAAGCTCGCCTGCACCAGCCCTGGCAGCCATGAGTTCGAGTTCTTCGACAGGCCCGGGCCGAGTGGTGAGCCACAAGGCCGTCATTCAATCACTTTTATTAATGGTGATTGGGCTAAGAGAGACCAACCAGCCATCCGGTATTGTCGCTGAAACCGGAACCTCAACTGTCTCCAGGAGGTTTGCCTATGTCCCCAGTCACTAACGGCCAGATTACAGTGTTGAATCCCACCGCGCCGCCGCGAGAGTTGCGGACGGACATGGCATTGCGCCCGGAGGATTTGCGGGGGAAGAGCGTCGGATTTCTCTGGAACAGCAAGCCAAATGGAGATGTGCTGTTCGGGCGGGTGGAACAACTGCTGCGAGAGAAGTACGAGATTCCGGAGGCGCTGTACCGGCGCAAGCCCACGGCTTCCATTCCGGCGGAATCGCAGGTTATCGAGGAACTGGCCGCCCGGGTGCAGGTGGCCGTGGTGGGACTGGGCGATTGAGGGTCCTGCACTTCGTGGAGTATCCACGACGCAGTGGAACTGGAGCGGCGGGGCGTTGCCACGGTTACTGTCTGCAGCCACCTGTTCCAGCGACTGGGCGAGGTGGAACGGCGGTCGCTGGGAATGCCGGACCTGCCCATGGCCATAGCTCCCCACCCCATAGGTGGTATGCCGGCCGAGACTGCTTCCGCCAAGGCTGATTCCCTTTTTGAAACCATAGTTGCGGCGCTGACCAGGCAATAGGCTGCCCGCGTCGCCACCCACTTCTTGATACTCTTCCTTCCAATGGAGGCAATCCCTTGGCGTCACTGGAAGCCCAGCGCATTGACCTGCCCGATGACTACGATGCTGTCCAGAACCTTTACCTGGAGCGGGGGTGGAGTGATGGCCTGCCGATAACGCCGCCCACGCCCGAGCGAGTGGAGGCGATGCTGGCCACTGTCTCCCTGGAGCCTGGGCACGTGGTCGCACAGCTACCTCCCAACTGGGGCGACGCCACTGTGGAGCGACTGGCCATCAACGCAGTAATGGCTGGCTGCCTGCCCGACTACCTTCCCGTCATAGTTGCCGGTGTCTCTGCCATGAGCGATCCGGCCTTCAATCTGTATGCCATCCAGGCGACCACCCATTCCTGCGCGCCCCTGTTCATCGTAAACGGCCCGATCCGGCAGAAGCTGGGCATGAACAGTTCATCGGGAGCATACGGCCCGGGCTGGCGGGCCAACGCCACCATTGGGCGGGCGGTGAGGCTGGCCCTGCTGAATATTGGCGGGGGACACCCGGGCGTGGGAGATATGTCCACCCAGGGCGCGCCATCCAAGTACACCTACTGCGTAGCCGAGAACGAGGAGGCGAACCCGTGGGGGCCCCTGCACGTGGAACGGGGGTTTGAGCCGGACCAGAGCACGTTAACCGTGGTGGGTGGAGAGCCGCCGCACAACATCAACGACCACACGGGCAGCACCGCCGAGGAAATTCTGACCATTATTGCCGGGGCGATGGCCGTCACAGGCGCCAACAACGCCTACACCGGCGGCGAAACCCTGCTGGCCCTGGGCCCCGAGCACGCGGCGACAATGCACATCGACGGCTTCACTAAGGATGACATTCGGGACTGGCTGAACCGCCACGCCCGCGTCCCACTGGAACGGTACACCGAGGCCACCATGCTGGAGCGTTTCGGACAGATTCCCGACGGCCCCGTTCCCATGGTGGGCAACCGCGAAGACCTGGCGATTATCGTGCTGGGCGGGCCGGGGAAGCACTCCTCATGGGTGCCAACTTTTGGCGGTGCGACGAGGTCGGTGACGAGGGTGGTTGGGTAGGGGGCCTGGCTGGCTGCCGCAATAGAAGCCGTACTCATGGTGTTTATTTGGGAGAAGCGAAGGGGCTTCTCCCTTTTTTGTTGGGCTGGATGAAATGGTGAGGGGAAGCTGCCTCGTTGAGGACCTGGGAAAAACCAGTTTAACCTGTCATTTCCGCTCAATTGTCGCCATTTTGTATTTGGAGGTCTGCACCTTCCACCCGATGATGAGCGGGTGATTGAGCGCGTTCCCGCTACTGATTCTTTAAGAGTTATGCAATTCAGGGTGGTGGACGGCAATTTCTTGACGGACCTTCCAAGGCTTAATTGTTTTGTATTCATGATGAACATGGGTAAAGCGATTTGGGAAGGGGGGATGGTCAGTTCAAATGAGTGTAAAGATGTTGGAGGGCGGCGGGGTTGATGACAGTTGCTGGTTGGTTTCGTGGGGATCCTTGGATAACGTGGTCTAAGTGTTCCATTGTTTGAGGCAATTTCAACGTTTTGTCTCTCTAGGGAATGCATAAATTTGATGCGTAAAAGAGGTAGAGATTAAGGAATGGGCATACGCATTCAGCCTCGGTCAGTACAAATACCGAAAGACGATCCCTTCAAGAACGATTTACTCGAAAGAAGGGAATCGGCTGAGGTTCTCACGAACTTAGTAGGAAATATGGAGGGCCCATGTGTTTTGGCAGTTGACGCGGGGTGGGGCACTGGAAAGACAACCTTCCTGAAAATGTGGAGTCAACAGCTTCAAAATGAAGGCTTCACAGTTGTACAGCTAAACGCTTGGGAAACCGACTTTACCGGAGACCCGTTCCTGTCCATTTCAGCTGAGGTTACGAGACAGTTGGAATGCACAGAAAATTCGGCCCTCAGAAATAAAGTGGAACAGGCGAAAAAGACAGCCGGCGAAGTGGCTATAAGGGCCATTCCTGCTCTTGTTCGAATCGGGACAGCTGGGATACTTGATCTTTCACCTGCAATGGAAGGAGAGATAGGACGTGGCCTTGCCTCCGTCGCTGAAGACCGGTTAGCAAGATACAGTGAAGCACAGGGTTCATTATCAAAGTTCAAGAAATCCTTGCAGGAATTGGCCGAGAATATTGCGTCTTCTAGTGAAGGACTTCCGCTGATAATTGTGGTTGATGAATTGGACAGATGTCGGCCCACCTATGCTGTTGAAATGCTTGAGGTCGCAAAGCATCTCTTTTCAGCAGATCACGTGATCTTTGTTCTGGCCATCAACAGGGAGCAGATCATTCACTCGGTCGGGGCCGTATATGGCTCAGGTTTTGATTCAGACATTTACTTGCAGAGATTCATTGACGTTGACTTTCGATTGAGAGCCCCTGATAGAAATCGGTTCATATGGTCTACGATAGATAGCCTGAAAATCGAGGAATACTTCGTAAAGACCACCGATAAAGCGGCAAGGCACGAATTTGAACACGCAAAAAGGCTGCTATCGTCATTCTTAAGCAATTCTGGAGTTAGCCTTAGGGAAATTGAGCAGGCTCTGAATCGGCTTGCATTAGTCTTCGCATCCTTGAGAAGTGACACTCGCGTGTTGGGAATCGCCGTTGCCGTGGCTTTAATCCTCAGGACAATTGACAAGGGCCTATATCGTCAATTCATTCGAGGAGAAATTGAAGACCTGGAACTAGCAGACGCTATTTTCTGTAGAGGTGGATTGGCCTCTGTGCGCAGCGATCCAGCGGCGTGGCTCTTCGAATCAGTTCTTATTGTGGGTGAGCTGGAAGTTAAGGGGATCGAAGCTACCCAACAGGGAAATCGGGTCTCGCCTTTGTGGAACCACTACAAGAGAATTATGGAAAGGGAAGAATCTGAGAATATGCCAGTTTCACGCCGACAAACATCTGCAGGTCAGATCATACACACAGTAAGTGAACTAATGGCAAATGGGTCCACTTACAACAACAATACGCCTCTATTCTTTCAATCAGCCACTTCTATCGGATTTGGTCGTGCAGTTGAGAGGTTGGAATTGTTTGCGAATGACCTAATCGATATCGACTCGGCAAAAGAAGAACCAGCAGCGACTGACGAAGACTAACACTTACCCTAAGTCATCCAGGCACTCCCGCACCGGTTTGGCGAGGCAGGTGAAGATGGGGGTGTCGCGCTCGGTGTAGGGGCGGGCTTCGGAGTTGCGGAGATCCATTACCAAGTCCAGGAAGGTGCCGGGGTGGTCGGTTTCGAAGCCTAGGACGAATTCCTGGTCGTCGAGGCCGAAGGAGTAGGACGTGCTGATTTTGACGTCGGGGTACTTGTGGCCAATGACGAAGTGTTCGCTCATCATCCGCTGCCGCTCTTCCTGGGGCTGCTGGTACCAGTCGTGGGTCTTGACGAAGGGATAGACGAAGAGATACTTGCGGCCCACGATGCGCATGGTGGCTGACGTCCCCTCCTGACCCTCGTGGCGGTGGTCGTCCACGTAGGGAGAGCGGCGGGTCATGGCCAGGTAGGAGTGGGGTGTGCTAAGGTAGCCGGCCAGTTCGGTACGGTTCAGCTGGGCCATCAGTTCGTCAATGGCTTCCAGGGAGCGGCTGACCTTCCACAGCATGAAGTCCACGTCGCCGCGGGTGCCGACCAGGCTGTAGCTGTTCATGTCGATGCGGTCGGTGAACTCGCCGAGGGTGGCGGCAAATTCCGCCTTGCTGCGCGCCCTGGTTTCCGGTGGCAACTGCCGCCATTCGGGGGCCACCTTGTAGAAGGAATACTTTACGAAGTCCCGAGCCTCTTCCTGGGTCATCTGCAACTTCTCCCGCCTGCTTTCATTGTTTTCGTCCCTTGATGATAGCAACCCTTAACCGTCTATTCAAACATGGATGGACGGGATATACAGGATGTTGTTGGTTGCCCTGGAGCATATCCTGTTCATTATGTGTATCGATGTTTGAATCAGTGGTGGAGGTGTTACAATCTCCCCTGTCCGCCCCCTTGGGCGGTACGACCGAAAATCTGCCGCAACGAGGTTTTTGCTATGGTGGAACTGGGTTCTGGCGATTATATCTACGAAGTGGCCGAGGGCTGGGGTACGCTGCCCGACGGCTGGTCATTCAAGGAAGTGGCCGCGGTGGGCGTGGACGCTAACGACAACGTTTATGCCTTCAACCGGGGCGAGCACCCCATGATAGTTTTTGACAAGGACGGGAACTTCCTGAGGTCGTGGGGCGAGGGTGTTTACCCGCGGGCCCACGGAATAACGATGGCTCCCGACGACACCATGTTCTTGAGCGATGACGGGGACCATACCATCCGCAAGTGCAAGCTGGACGGCACGGTGCTGTTCACCCTGGGCGTCAGCGGGCAGCCCTCGGGGTTTATGAGCGGCGACCCCTTTAACCGCTGCACCCACGTGGCCATTGACCCGCGCAACGGCGATTTCTATGTCTCCGACGGGTATGGCAATGCCCGGGTCCACAAGTATTCTCCCGACGGCACCCACCTCTTTTCCTGGGGCGCTTCGGGCACCGACCCGGGGTGCTTCAACATTGCCCATAACGTCTGCACCGACAAGGATGGCTGGGTGTTTGTGGCTGACCGGGAGAACCACCGGGTGCAGGTGTTTGACTCTAACGGCAAGTTCGAGACCCAGTGGGTGAACATGGCGCGCCCCTGCGGCCTGTACATTGACCAGGACGCTGAGCGCACTTACATAGGTGAGCTGGGCGTGCCCATCGGCCCCAACTTTGAGGCCACCGACCTGGGCCCCCGAGTTTCCATCTATGACACCAAGGGCAACGTGCTGGCAAGGCTGGGGCACGAGACGGAGGGCTGGACACCGGGCCGGTTCATCGCCCCCCACGGCATCTGTATCGATTCGCGGGAAGACATTTACGTGGGCGAGGTTTCCTGGACGCACACCCGCAGCTACTCCAATCCGCCGGACAACCCGCGGACCCTGCAGAAGCTGGTCAAGAAGTAGTCCAATGGCCCAGGACGTCATTGCCATAATCTGCGACTGTGACGGCACCCTGTGTCCGGACACATCGGACCGACTGGTAAGAGAGCTGGGCATCGACTCCCGGGAGTTCTGGAAGAACCGGGTGAACCCGCTGGTAGAGGATGGCTGGGACCCGCCGCTGGCTTATCTCCAGCAGTTGCTGGTGGAAGCTCGGGAGTCTGACGGTGGAGGCCTGACCCAGGAAAGGCTGAATGCTGTGGGCGCCGGGGTGGAATTCTACCCCGGCGCCCTGGATTTTGTGCCCCGCCTGAGGGCCCTGCTGTCGGCCAACGCCGATTTTGCGGAAGCCAATGTCACCATTGAGTGGTTCATAGTAAGCAGCGGCATCGAAGCTGTCCTGACGGCCACGCCGCTGGTCACGGAGGCCAACGAAATTTTCGGCTGCGCCTATGCCTACGACGACGAAGGAAGGGCGGTGGCGGTAAAGCGAGCGGTTACATTCACGGAGAAGACCAAGTTCATCTACTCGATCAACAAGGGTATTTCGGGCGCGGAACTTCGCCGCAACCCGTACCGGGTCAACGATGCCATGGGGCAGGCCGACCGCCGGGTTCCCTTCAGAAATATGATCTACGTGGGGGACGGACCCAGCGACATCCCCTGTTTCTCGATGATCCGCTACCTGGGTGGGAAGGCTGTCGGGGTGACCCCGCCTGACGACTCGGACTTCCGGCGTCCCTATGAACTGGCCGAGGGGCAGCGCCTGACCGTTGGCCCGTACACGGCCAATTATGAGGAGGGGTCGGACCTGTACCGGATGATGGCGAGGCTGGTAACCGGCATTGCCGATTCCATTCTGGAAGAGAGGGAGCACAGCCTTAGGCGCGCCCCCAGTCATTAGTTTGGGCAGTACGGGCCCACAAGGGGATATACATTCTATGGAAATACGATTGGGCAGCCTGGTACGAGACGCGCGGGAGGCAGCGGGAACGGTTATCGTAATTGACGTGTTTCGCGCCTTTACCACCGCCGCCATTGCTTTCGATAACGGGGCTACCGACATTACCCTGGTGGCCGAAGCCGCCGATGCCCTGGCCCTGCACCAAAGCGGTGTCGGGGATGTGCTGATGGGGGAGGTGGACGGCAAGCGCCCGGAGGGGTTTGACTACGGCAATTCGCCTTTTGAAATTGCGGGCGTGGACCTGACGGGCAAATCCCTTGTCCAGTCAACCCGGGCGGGTACCGTGGGTGTGGCAACCGCCTTTGACGCTCCAGGCACGGAATCCATTTACCTGGGTTCCTTCGCCGTGGCGGACGCTACCGTCAAGGCGGTGCTGCAGGATAGTCCGGACCTGGTTACCATCCTGGCCATGGGCGACCAGGGCGCGGTGCGGGCGGACGAGGACGAGCAGTGCGGCATCTACCTGCGCAACCTGCTGGAAGGCCGCCGCCCGGACCCGGAGGCGGTGCGCAGCCTGATTATGACCGGCGGCGCGACTCAGAAGTTCTTCGACGACAGCCAGCCTCAGTACCACCCCGGGGATGTGGAACTGGCGCTGCAGTTCAGCAAGTACCCCTTCGCCATGAAGGTGAGCCGAGAGAACGGCCGACCGGTGGCCCGGGTTGACCGCCCCTGAGCTAGTTCAAACATCGATGGACAGGATAGACAGGATTTGTTGGTCTTATGCTGTAGATACTGTGCATCTCTGTCCTGGTTTTCGGTTCAGGTTTGGAAACGGGTGAGGGAGAGGGCGGGAAAGTCGGGGATGGTGGTGGAGCCCTTGAGGATGAGGTCGGACAGGGCGTGGGCCATGCCGGTGCTCCAGAGGATGCCCTTGCGGCCTCCGCCGGTGATGAGGTGGAGGTTGTCCCAGCCGGGGATGGTATCGACGATGGGCATGCCGTCGGCTGACAGGGGACGCAGGCAGGCAGTCTGCTGCACAAGCTCCGCCTCAGCCAGGGACGGCGCCATTTTCAGCAGGTCTCCCAGGACCTTGTCCCGAGCGGCGGTGGTCAACTCCTCGTCAAAACCAACGTCTTCCTCGGTGGTTCCGGCCCAGATAAGGCCGTCGGGCTTGGAGGCGGCGTAGCTTCCGGCGTAGTTCAGGGACGCAACCATGGGATTCTCAGAGAGTTGCAGGCGGACAATCTGCCCCTTCAACGGCCGTACAGGAATCTCCACCCCGCACCATTCCGACATCCCGCCGCTCCAGGGACCGCCAGCCAACACCACGGCGCCGGCCTCCATTTGGCCGTTCTCCAGCTTTACGCCCCGGCAAATGCCGCCTTCACCCAACAGGCCGGTGACGCGACGTTGCAGGATAGTGGCGCCGTGTTTCTCCGCGGCCTGGGCCACTGCCAGGTTGTAGCGGTAGGCCTCCACCGCCCCGGTTCCCTGCGCGTAAGATGCGCCGACGCAGTTGGGGTTGGTGCGCGGCTCCGCTTTTACCGCGCCTTCCGGGTTCAGCCATTCCACCCGAAAGCCGGGGAGTTTTGACTGCCAGGAAATGGCCTGTTTCTGGTGGTCCGCCTCTTCTTCGGTAAAGGCCAGGTTCAGCCGGTCGCGCAGGTGGAACTGGGTGTCTATGCCAGTTTCCTGCAGTAGTTCTTCGTAGATGGTCTTGTGTCGTTCAAAGCACCAGACGCTGAAGTCGAGGATATGGTCGGGAATGCCGGGACCTTCCAGCGGACCCAGGCCGCCGAAGGCGAAACCCGAGGCATGGCTGCCCACCGAGTCGGCTTCCAGGATGGTCACGCTGGCGCCGGATTTGGCCAGCAGCCAGGCGGTCAGGCAACCGGCAATGCCGGCGCCCACCACGATGATGTCGGGATTGGAGGCAGAACTACTGGTCATGGCCTGTCCCCTGAGTTGGAGTCCATGGTGATGGCAACAACCATATTACAGCCCAGGGAAGGAATGGCAAGGGCGGGGCATTTCCGCGGGCAAGGCAATTGCGTTACTGAGAAATTTGATGTGGGTCCCTTTGGCAGGCTCAGGGGGATATGGTCTAGTTGTCGAATGGGCTTATGCAATTTGCTGCCAGGCTGAAGCGCAATTGCCCTGGTGCTGCATTGTCAAAGCCGCCGCACCGGGCTTACCATTCATTTGCATGATGACTATGACGTCGGATTTCGTCAGAGGTTTTGTTTGCTATCGCTGACTCCGGAACAGTTCCAACGACTGGCGGCGGCGCCGGTGGGACACCTCTCGACTGCGGGCAAGTCCGGCGTTCCCCACGTGATCCCGGTGTGCTTTGCAGTAAGCCAGTGTGAAGATGGAGCGGCGGTTTATATCGCGCTGGACCAGAAGCCCAAGCGGGCGTCCCTGACCAGGCTGCGGCGGGTCCGCAACATCCTGGAAAACCCGCAGGTAGCCCTGGTGGTGGACCACTACGACCCGGACTGGACCCAGCTTTGGTACGTTCTTCTGTCGGGTACGGCACGCCTGCTGGAGGACGGCCCGGGAGAAACTGAAGAACGCCGCACGGCCATCCTCACCCTGCGCCAGAAGTACCCGCAGTACCGGGAAATGGAAATCGACGACAATCCGGTTATCAGGATAACTCCCCTTCGGGCCACGGCCTGGTCTTACACCTCTGAGGCTGGCTGACAAAAAGTCGGCCTTTCCCAGATTTCTGTGCTAAATTAACGCCCATGACGTACACATGGGACAGGGCCAAGGTGGGCGACACCGCGCCTCCTTCCTCTCGGGTATTAGCCGACGTGGAGATTGCGGAATACTGCCGGGCCGCCCGCTACGAGAACCTGGTATATACCAACCAGCCGGCAGCGCAGGAAACCGGCCTGCCTGGCATAGTCGCGCCTCCTGCCATGATTCTGGCCATCGCCCAACCCCAGTTGGCGGATCTGGCAGCCGGGCAGAGGTGCGACCTGCCCGCCTCCCTTTCCCTGAACCCCACCGCCATAACCATCCGCTACCAGGGAGTTTTTGTACGACCTGAGGATGTAATTGCTTCCCAAACCTGCGTCGCCAGCAAGGAAGAAAGGGAAGAAAAGCGCTACCTGACTTTTACGGTGAAAGTCCATAACCAGGATGGGCAATTGGTGGCGGAGTATGACGTTGAGTATATGTGGGAGTAGCGAGGGGAAAACGGATAGACGGATAGCGCGTGGCGCGCGTGTCCCCGCCAGCCTGGCGCAACAGGTCATTGATTTAATCGGCTGGCCGCATTTTTCGTCACAGGGTGAGTCGCCACATCTGCTGGGAAGAAAACCCCGTTTCCTCTCAGCCGTACAGCAAATCCACATTCAGGAGGCACAATAGAATGGACGGCATAACTGCAATCGCCAACGTATTGAAACTGGAAGGGGTGGACTTTGTCGGCTGTATGCCATCCAGTCCTCTCATTGAAGCGGCCGCCGTGGCTGGTATCCGGCCCATTGTCGTGAGACAGGAGCGGACCGGTGTGCACATGGCCGACGGGTTTTCCCGGATCAACAACGGCAAGCGCACGGGCATTTTCCTGATGCAAGCCGGACCTGGAGCCGAGAATGCCTTTGGCGGGGTGGCCCAGGCCTACGCCGACTCGGTGCCAATTCTCCTGCTGCCGGCCGGCGCGGGTCGGCACCGGCAGGGGATTGACCCGGTGTTCAGTCCCACCCGCAGCTACGAAAGCATCACCAAGTGGGCTGCCCAGATCAATTATGCCGACCGGGTTCCCGAACTGATGCGCCAGGCCTTTACCAGGCTTCGGTCCGGCAAGCCGGGGCCGGTGCTGCTGGAAATTCCCGGTGACCTCATATCCGAGGACATCAGCGAGGAGCAGTTCGACTACCAGCCACCGGAAGGAATGCGCACTGCCGGTGACCCCGAGGCCGTGGCCCGCGCGGCCCGTGCCCTCCTTTCCGCACAGCGGCCGGTAATCACTGCCGGACAGGGCGTTCTGTATGCTGAGGCCACCGACCAGTTGGTGGAACTGGCTGAATACCTGCAGATTCCGGTAATGACGACGCTGGAGGGCAAGAGCGCTTTTCCTGAGAACCACCCCCTGTCCCTGGGGATTGGCGGTTCCAGCCAGACAGGCCAGGTGCACCGCTTCCTTACCGGAGCAGATACGGTATTTGCGGTAGGGGCCAGCATGATCAAGAGCAACTTTACTGCGCCTCTGCCGCCGGGCAAGACTCTTATCCACACCACCAACGCCGATGTGGATATCAACAAGGACTACAGGGCCGACTACCCGGTGGTGGGCGATGCCAGGCTGGTGCTGGGCCAGTTCCTGGAGGAAATCAAGCGGCAGACGGGCGGCCAGGCTCGTCCTGCCAATCGCGAGCTTACCGACGAGATTGCCGCTACCCGTCAGGAGTGGCTGGACCAGTGGCTGGCCCGCCTGACCTCCGATGAGGTCCCCCTGAATCCGTACCGGGTTATCTGGGAAATCATGCACACGGTGGACCTGAATAACACCATCGTCACCCACGAGTCTGGCAGCCCGCGAGAGCAGGTCTCGGCCTTCTGGGAAGCGCGAGACCCGCGCAGCTTTATTGGCTGGGGCAAGTCCACCCAGCTGGGCTATAGCCTGGGCCTGGCCATGGGCGCCAAGTTGGCCGCCCCGGAAAAGATGGTGATTAACTTCATGGGCGACACGGCCTTCGGAATGGTGGGCCTGGACGTGGAGACGGCGGTGCGCGAAGGAATCGCAATAACCACCGTGGTTTTGAACAATAACACCATGGCCATTTACCCGGACAGCCGGATGCCCACTGCCGTGTCCCGATACCACACCAAGGAGACGGGCGGGAATTACGCCGATATGTCACGGGCCATGGGTGCGTGGGCCGAGCGGGTTACCGACCCGGACCAGATCGGCCTCGCTATGCGCCGGGCCCAGGAACGGAACGAGGCCGGCGAATTTGCCCTGCTGGAGTACATAACCAAGGAGGAAGGGGCCTACTCCAAGTACCAGTTTGTTTAGCTCCTTGAACCAGCGATTGCGGGATAAAATCACTTCAATAGAGGTGCCTGCTTCACCGGATATAAACCACTGACATTCGGTCATTGCGGCGCCGGTCACGTGTCCGCCACAATACGGGGGCGCGACCGGCGCACGAGAGAAGCCAATGACCATCACCACTTTGCCGGATGCAGAGGCCGACCTGGTTCAGGTACTGGATGAAGGGGTGGGCACGACCCCATCGGATTCCTGCGGTTCCACCGTACGCGACATGCCCCAGGGGGAACGCCCCCGCGAGCGGCTGCGGGACTACGGGGCCCGCTATCTCAGCAATGCAGAGCTTATAGCCATTCTGCTCCGCACGGGAATGCAGGGCGAGAATGTGTTGACCATGTCCACGCGCCTGCTTAGCCGCTTTGGCGGGCTGGATGGCCTGGGACGGGCCAGCTTTGCGGAATTGTGTGCCGAACGAGGTCTCAGTGAAGCCAAGACTTGCCAGTTGATGGCCGCCCTGGAACTGGGACGTCGCTTTATTTCCCTGGTTCCCGAAGACCGGGCAGTTATAAACTCACCCCAGGACGTGGCCAATTTGCTGCAGGCTGAAATGGCCACGCTGGAGCAGGAACACCTGAAGGTGCTGCTGCTGAACACCAGAAACCAGGTGCTGCGAACGGTGGAGGTGTATGTGGGAAACGTCAACAGTTCCATCGTTCGCCCTTCAGAGGTGTTCCGACCGGCGGTTCGCGACAACGCTCCCTCAATTATCGTGGCCCACAACCACCCTTCGGGAGACCCGACGCCCAGTCCTGAAGACGTGGCCATAACCCGGGACCTGGTTTCCGCCGGAAAGCTGCTGGGCATAGACCTGCTGGACCACCTGGTTATTGGCGGTGGCGGGCGGTACGTCAGTCTGAACGAACGGAAACTGGGGTTCGACTAGAGTTCAGGCAGGAGTATTTTCCCGCCTTTTGGCCTGTTGATTCTGTGGAGTGTGAAACGATATGTCCCTGGATTTGGCCGCAACCATCAGCCAAATTGACCAGGTATCCCAGTCGCTGGTGAAGGACCGCTCGGACAGACAGCGGCGGTTGAGGGGATTGCTGGAAGCGGCCGCCGAAATATCCCCCCAGCAGGCCATGGAACGGACTCGCGAAGCAGGTGTTCCTTTCCTGGCCGCACAGGTGGTGGACGCCCTGCTGGACAGCATACCTCCACCTGCCGCGCCCCCAGACTGGACGGCCCTTTCGGTGGACGGTTCCCACATAGATGTGGACCGGCACCTGCCGGTGCCCTGCTACCTCATTAACCTGGGCGGATGCGAAATCACTTACGGCTCCGGGGCCGAGGCACGTTTCTTTAGCCGACCCCATCTGGCGGCACAGCCGGAGGAGTTGTACCTGCGCAGCGCCGAAGAGCCCAATGTGGAAGAGGCGGTAACCGGAAACCTGCTGGGCATGTACCGCACGGTTCGGGAATTGTCGGTTCTGCTGGAAGAAACGCGTCATTGTCCTGCCAGCCAGCCTGTCCTGGCCCTGGTGGACGGCACCCTGGTGATGTGGGGACTGGCCGGCCGCGCCTATCCTGAGTTTGTGCGCCGCCACATTATTGAAGAAGGATTACTGGAGGCACTCAGGGGTTTTCAGGACCTGGCTCGCGAGGGGAAAGTAACGCTGGCAGCCTATGTATCGCTGCCCCGGACGACCGAGGTGGTAAACGCCATCCGGCGTTGCCTTTGCAGTCACAACCTGGAGAGTTGCCAGAGGGCATGTAGCAACCGCCGCTCGGATCTGGAGCCCTGCAGCCAGGCCAACGATTTTCTGGATCGGGACATTCTTGGTGACGCATTGCTGCCCTACCACCGGTCTCCGGTTTACCGGACTTTATCGTCGGTGCCGCGGGACCTTTACGGGCCTGGTCAGCAGGTTTATTTCTACTACCTGAATGCAGGGGAGGAGATTGCCCGCATAGAGGTGCCAGAATGGGTTGCCATGGATGAAGCTCTACTGGCCCAAAGTCACAGCCTTATTGTGGAGCAGTGCCGGCGGGGGCAGGGCTACCCGGTGGTGATCACCGAGGCCCACGAGCAGGCGGTGATAACCGGGCGGGACCGGCAGTTGTTCCGGGAAATGGTGTCGCAAACGCTGGAACGCCAGGGTTTGCCCAGCTACACGTCGCAAAAGGAACGGTCCAAGCAGCGGCCCTGGGTTTAGCGCGAGCGGGGTTGGAGGCTGAAGGTCAATCGTGCTTTAACTCGTTCGCAATTTGCACGGGATCTTTCAGCAAGAAATGAATGTCCCTCTGAGGTTGTCGAAGGGCTTGGGGTGAATGAGATACTCGGCCACGATTTCAATTGTGGCAGCCCGCTGGTCCCTGCCGAGGCTGGTGAATCCGCATTCAGGCTTGTGCAGGTCCCTCTGTAGAGCTTACCCCTGTGCTTTTGGAGCCGCCGCGCTCTCGAGATTTTCCCAGTAGGCCAGGTATTCCGCGTACGTGCCAAATTGGGCCACAGTGTCTAGGAATTCTCCAAGGGAACTGCTGAGGCGGCGTATTTCCCGCATTTGTTCGCCGATGGGGCTGATGGACCCCGGGCCCGTGGCGTAGGAACCGTAGAAGGCAAAATAGGCCTGGTTCAATTTGCGGATGTTGTAGCCGGCGGCCACAAAGAATTTGCGTCGCTCCTCCATATAGGCCTCCGCTCCCTCAATATCCCCCTGGTCCAGGAGTTGCTCGGCCTTCTGGCGGGTTTCACGCATCTCAGCGGTGAAGTCCAATCCGTTGGGGCGGCCGCGAACCCAGGGACGGGTTACCTCTCCACCGGTCAGCGCCGTGTATGCCATGTCGCCCAGTTCCTGGCCGGCTATCGTGGCGGCGGTCTCGTTCAGGGTTAGCATTTCAGGGCTTCGGTTGAAATTACGGCCCAGGGGACGGAAGAAGAGCCAGTGGTGCAGCCATTCGTGGGCCGCAACTTCCATGGCATATCGCAGTCCCAAGGCGTCCGCCACTACGCTGGGATAGACCGACAGCCCGGCGGTGCCAGCCACTACCGCCGATAAGTCCTCGGTTTCCAGGGCCACAGTCTCCAGGTCTTCCTTGATGTCAATGGTGAGGTCGGGGTCTAGAAGGAAGCCGTCCTGCCGGTAGATACGGTCGCGGGGCGACAGGATCAGCACGTTGGGGGACTCGCCAAAAGTGGTGTCCACCGGCGGGAAAACCCCCAGCCAGCGGGTGTCCAACCCCTGTTCCCGCACAACGCGGGCTATCGTCTGTTCCACGATGTACTCGACGTGGGGCAGCAGTTCCCTGCGTTGTTCCCGGTTCTTTGCGATTGCTGTGTCGAGGTAGGCGGGCCCGGGCAGGGGAACAGAAGCGCTGCCGTCGCTGGAAAGTCCACCCCTTCCCAGTTCCACCTGCCGCTGCTGTCTCTCCAGATTCTGCGCCGCTTGGGCAAGGTCGAAATACTCTTCCACCAGTTGGGACTTTTCGGCGTCGCTCAATTCATGGCGGCCCGGCAGCAGGAGGCTGGCGGCGTGGGTCCACTTGTGGGATAGGTGGGCCAACTCCCATTTCAGGATGCTGTACCGGTGAGGGGCCATGGCGGTTTCAAGCTCGGTTGGGCGGTAGTCGGAATGCCCGGCTGCAACGACAAGGAGAGCCAGGAACAGCAGCAACATGCCCCGGCGCAGCTTTCGCAACGCTTGCCGAACGCCGGTTCCTGTGGATTTAGAGGCTTCTGCAGGGGAGGTCATGGCATCCAGAAATCTGCCAGAAATGCCGAAAAATATGGGGTTGACATGCCTTTTAGTGTAAGGCCGCCTGGCGGGCCGGGGGTAGCTGCCCCGCTGCCGGACCATATTTTCCGGAGGTATGAATATATTATGCCCGACATTACCAATGAAAAGCTTGTAGTGCATAAGCGGCTTCGCCCTTTCCAGCCTATTGCGACCGAGAAGGGGTGCCTGTTCTGTCCTCACCGGGATCGGGAGCATACGGGAAAGGCTATTGGTGTGCGCCGCGAGGGACGTAAGAACCGGCGGTTTGTGCTGCATGCCGTCTTTTGCGAAGCCTGCGCCTTTGAGAAGGGTGTAACCCAGGTGGTCTGCTGGCAGATGCCCCAACGGGTCTATCAAAACTTCAGCGGTTACGGAGTGGAATTGTGAAGCAATCAGGTTGCGGTCACGGGGTCACCCTCTACGTTGAGTCGCCAGCGCTTCGGGTCCCGGGCAATATTGGGCGAGTTGTTGCGAACGAAGAAGAGGTGGTTTGGGGTGATGCTACCCTGCATGTCTTCGAGACAGGTCTCCGGAC
This sequence comes from SAR202 cluster bacterium bin22, assembly GCA_002238505.1. Classification (GTDB taxonomy): domain Bacteria; phylum Chloroflexota; class Dehalococcoidia; order Lucifugimonadales; family UBA3495; genus Bin22. Next base: position 137,720 of record MPMM01000002.1, read on the forward strand.
CCTTGCTAGCACGAATTATGAAGGGAGGCGGGTGCTTGAACCAGGGGAGCCTGTTATGCGCACGGGGGTGGCCGCAGCTTAACAGAGTGGGCCGGAGGCGAATGCGGCCTGTACCCGGATGGTGGTTGCGGTTGAAGGATGGGGCGCTTGGCATGCAACGCAGCCGTCGTCCCTGGCGATACCAGCCGCAGCCACAGCATCGCCGCAAGTGTTAAAATCCCCCCGATACGTGGAAGCGAAAATCCGGATATGGGCCGATGGTGAGAGTCCCTCGGCTCCCAGGAGGCGTCTTGGCGATAACAGAGTTGGAAATCACAAAGCGCAGCAGCTTTGCCTCGGGAGAAAGCTTTGGTGAGGTGGGTCCGTACGAACTGCTGGAGGGTACGGCCTATTATGCGGTGGACCCACTGCACCCCAGGAATCAGGGGATTACGGACCTGGACCTGGCGCCCCAAAACACTGGCGGCAAGGTGGAATTTACGGCAGACTTCGCCATGCTGCAGCCGGTGAATCCTGACCGTGGGAACCGGCGCATACTGTTTGACGTGGTGAACCGGGGACGGAAGACCGCCCTGACTTTGAACAGCGTTCCGACAGCGACCGATCCCACGGCGCCCCTCGAAGCCGGCAATGGTTACCTGATGCGCCGGGGCTACACGGTGGTGTGGGCCGGCTGGCAGGCGGATGTGCCGCCCACACCCGGGCTTATTGGGCTGCATGCGCCGGAGGCGGTGGGACCGGAAGGCCCGCTGACGGGCAAGATTATGTGCCAGTTCCAGTGCGACCAGGCGACGCAGGTGTTCTTGCTGGCAGACCGACAGCACCTGGCCAATCCCGCCGCAGACCCGGAAGAGGCGGAAGCCACGCTGACGGTGCGCGACCTGCCCAACAGCCCGGCCACCCCCGTTGACCGGGGACAGTGGTCCTTCGTGCGGGTGGAGGATGAGGACCTGGAACCGCAGCACAGCCACATCTACATGCCTTCCGGTTTTGAACCGGGCCGGATATACCAGTTGGTGTACACCACCACCGGCAGCCGCATAGTGGGGCTGGGGTTTGCTGCCATGCGGGACGCGGTGTCGTTCCTCAAGTACGCCCAACCCGCCTCCGGAAACCCCTGCGCCGGCAGTATTGACTATGCCTACGCCATGGGCCGGTCCCAGAGCGGACGCTTCCTGCGCCAGTACATTCACACGGGCATTAACGAGGATGAAGAGGACCGGATGGCGCTGGACGGCATCCTTCCCCACGTGGCCGGCGGGATGAGGGGCGAGTTCAACCTGCGATTCGGGCAGCCCTCCAAGGATGTCTGCTACATCATCCCGGAAATGTTCCCATTTACCGACACGCCTCAGACTGACCCGGTGACCGGCGCCCAGGGGTCCCTGCTGGATGCCCTGGAACAACGGGGCAATATCCCCAAGATAATGTTCACCAATACTTCCGCCGAATACTGGCGGGGAGATTCGGCGCTGATCCACACCGACCTGGAAACCCTGACCGACGCGCCGGAATCTCTCCACGCGCGACGGTACCACTTTGCCGGTTGCCAGCACGGGTCGGGAGACTTCCCGCCCCTGGATGTCAGGCCGTCCGATGGTCTCAAGGGGCAGTTGCCATTTAACAGCGTGGACTACGCGCCCCTTTCCCGGGCCATCCTGGAGAACCTGGACCGGTGGGTCACTACGGGGGAAGAACCGCCGGCCAGCCGTCATCCCAGCCTGAACGACGGAACGGCGGTGGAATCCCACACCCTGCTGGAACGGTTTGCCCAGCTTCCCGGCGTGAAGGTTCCGTCGGAGGCTACCAGGGCCATCAGGCTGGACTACGGCCCCGAGACTCACCTGGGGCGTACCACGACTTTGCCAGCGGAGGAGGGAGAGGAATTCCCCGCGCTGGTGGCTGATCTGGACGACTCGTTCAATGAGCGAGGGGGTATCCGATTGCCGGACCTGTCGGTGCCCGTGGCCACCTATACGGGCTGGAACCTGCGGGACGAGAGTATCGGCAATCCTAACCTGTTCATCGGCATTACCGGCGGCCTGGCCGGGTGGACCCTTCCGCTGCCCATAACCAGGGAGGATCGGGAGTCCACAGGCGACCCGAGGGCGTCCATCGAGGAACGATATGCCAGCCGCGAGGACTACCTGGAGCAGGTAACCCGGGCAGCCATGGACCTGGTCGGTGAAGGCTACCTGCTGGAAGAGGACGTGGAAGAGGTGGTGGAACTGGCGAGAAGGAAGTATGACCATTTTGCGGGCGATGGAGATGCGGGCTGACGCTTCGGAGTACAGGCCCGCGATTCGCTTCCTTCTCTATGGGTGCGGAAGTCTCGGTATGGAAGACCCGGTGGGCAGGGCACTGAATGGCACCCAGGGTTGGGCGTTATTTCCTAGTTTTGCCCCGTTCCCAGTGGTAAGGAGACAGCATGACTAAAGTATTGGTAGTGGTCTTTGACGGGCTGCAACCGGCCCAGGTGAATGAGAAACTGATGCCCAACCTGGCCGCCTTCGCTGCTTCGGGGGTGACTTTTGCAAGCCACCATGCCGTTTATCCCAGCGTGACCCGCGCCAATGCCTCCAGTATGGTGACGGGTCTCCATCCTGGCGGCCACGGCCTTTCCGCCAACACGTTGATGGTGCCCGACTTTGACCCAGACCAGGCGATTCCCGCACTGGAACCTCAACTGGAGGAGGTGGGACGGAAAACGGGGCGCGTACTGCTAGCGCCGACCCTGGCTGAAATGCTGTCCGGCCAGGGCCAGGAGTATGTGGCCATCGGTGTGGGGACCAGCGGCAATGCCTATCTGCACAATCCCAATGCCCAGGCCTGCGGTGGAGCGACCATCCACCCCGAGTTTACCCTGCCCCGCGCCCTGCACGAGGATATTACGGCCCGCTTCGGTCCCTGGCCCGAAGAGAGTCGTCCCAATACGCCGAGAATGGCCCAGGCAGTGCGAATCCTGACCGAGTATATCCTTCCCGAGCGGGACCCGTCGGTGGCGCTTATCTGGTCCTCGGAACCGGACAAGTCCCAGCACGATGCCGGAGTTGGGTCTGACCTGTCAGATACAGCCGTCAGGGAGGCCGACGCCCAGTTCGGACGTATCCTAAGCTGGCTGTCCGAGACGGGAAGAGCTGAAGAGACTAACGTGATGGTAATTTCCGACCATGGCTACTCCACCATTGCCGAGGTGGTCAATGTGCAGGCATTGGTTCGGGAGGCCGGTTTTCCGCCTGGGGGTGAACCGGGCGGCGTGGCAGTGGCCCATAACGGCGGCGCGGTCCTGTTCTATGCTACTCCCTGGGATCGGGAAACGGTGGCAAAGCTGGCCCAGTGGCTGATGGCCCAGCCCTGGTGCGGGAATATAACCGTCGGCCAGCGGTCCGGTGAAATTCCGGGGACTCTGCCGGAGTCCTTGACGGGCAGCGAGGGCGAGCGCGCTCCCGACCTCACTATGTCCATGCGCTGGCGTCCCGACGCCAATGATGCTGGATACGACGGGACAATTTACTCGACGGGGGGAATGCCAGGGCAGGGCCAGCACGGGTCCATGGGGCAGTCGGAACTTCACAATATCCTTTTTGCCCGTGGCCCCGGATTCAAGAAGAACATTAAGGTGGAGACTCCCTCGGGCAACATCGACCTTACCCCGACCATCCTGAAGCTGCTGGGGTTGCCAGCAGGCGAGGGCATGGAGGGCCGTGCACTGGTAGAAGCCCTGGAGGGGGGGCCGGATCAGTCGGAAATAGAGTGGTCTTCCGATTTCTACAGCGCCCAGTGCCAGGCCGGAGACCGAATTTACCGGCAGCAGATAAAGTTGTGCCGGGTTGGCAACTCGGTGTACGTGGACGGCGGAACCAGCAGCCTGGTTGACCGTTAAACTCCCGTGGCGCTGTCAATTCGGGACGGCTGCCCCTGAGGTCCTTGCATCAAGTGCATCCATTACCATATTGCGCCGTGCGAGACGGGGCCTGGATGTGTGCTAATATGGCCCAAAACAGCTTCAGGAGATAAGCATGGCCGACTATATTCCTTCCACCAGGGACTGGGTACGCGAGCAGGTTGAACTTTACGAGCGGACCAATGGGGCCGAGGGCACAACCCTTCGCGACACCGGACTTCCGGTAATTATCGTAACCAACCAGGGCAACAAGACCGGCTCCGTACGCAAGACGCCGTTGATGCGGGTAAAGGACGGGGAAAACTATGTGCTGGTGGGTTCCATGGGGGGCGCGCCCAAGAACCCGGTATGGGTATATAACCTGCGGTCCGACGGCAGTGTCCAGATTCGGGACAAGGCCGAGGTAACCGATATGACAGTCAGCGAGGTTCTTGACGATGCCGAACGGGCGCGACTGTGGGCCCTGGCCGTAGAGGCCTACCCTCCCTATGAGGAATACCAGGAGCGCACCAGCCGCAAGATTCCCGTTTTTATTGCCAGACCGGCGTAGGTAACCTGCACGGTGACGGCGTGACCAGGAGGGTTGCGCCGGTTCTGGCCGGGAACCCTCTTTCCTGTTGGCGCTGTCGTGGCACGGGCAGGGCTATTCTGTTTTTACCAGGGGCGGGTTGCAGACCTGCCCCTGCGCCATTAGTTAAGGACGGGATTGGGGCAATTGCGGCCGGCGCCTAACCAATAAACAGCATGTAAGTCAGGCCGGTGGGCTGGGTGACCATCTGGGGGTCCAGCAGGCGCCGCTCGGGGTCCAGGGCTCGGCGGGCCACCTCCCGGTTGATGGGCGGCACCTGCTCCAGGGCGTCAATCTCTTCCAGGGAGAAGTAGCCGGCCATGTCCACCTCGTGTTCGTCAGGAGTGGGTTCTCCCTCCACAGGGCTCAGGGCCAGGATGACGTAGGTGCTGTTGTCACTGTCGGGGTCGTAGCGGTTACGGATGCCCAGCACGCCCTGTACTCGAGCGGTTACTCCGGCCTCTTCCTGCACCTCTCGGACCACTGCCTGTTCCATGGTCTCGTCCTGCTCCACGAAGCCGCCGGGTATCTGCCAGTTGCCCCGGCCCCTACGGGAAGCCCGGCGCACCAACAGTAGCTTGCCGTCCTTGACGACTGCCCCTCCTACGCCCAGGTTGTAACGGGTGTTGTATCGTTCCGGTGGCGGCATGATGTCTAACCTCCAAGGGTCGTGCAGATTCCCCGCTCTCAGAGAATGGGGGCTGAGGACGGGGCCCTTACCCCGAAATCTCCAGGTTTCCGAAGTTGACTGTACCCACTATGGTTAACTCTCCAGCTACAGTAGTGGATGATGGTTTCGGGCGGTCGTCCTTCAGCTCGCCGAAGTGGGTATTGACTCCGTCGATGTTGATATGCCAGTTGGCTGGCGTTCTGAGGTGCAGTCGGCCGAAGGTAAGGTTGACGTCCAGGCGCGCTGAGCCGCCGACCAGTGTTGAGCCCCGCAAGTCGAGGGCGACGTCGCCGAAGTTGGTTTCCACTTCGCCACCCCGAAACTCCTGCCCGGCGCAGCTTTCCTCGACGCTGTTGAAGATCGCCCGCCACAAGTCGCGGGAACCGGTACGGGATACGGTTGTACCCTCGATGATCAGCCCCGACTGTTGCACTCGATTTCGGTGGGCTCGCCGTCCCAGCAGGATGGACAGCCCCACAATCACAATCAGGGCTGGCCAAACTACCGAGAAGTCCCACTCCCACAGGCCCAGGGCGGAAAGCTGGAAACCAATCCCCAGCAAGAGCAAGACGATTGGCCAAATCCGGAAACGAAATCCGCCGGAGACCAGATCCCAAAGGCCCCATACTATCAAGAGGACCGGCCACCACGCTTTGGCAAAGTCCCAGCCCCAGTCCAGGTTGACCACTGTGGTGTTGCTTAACAGCAGCAGTGCGCCCAGGCCGACCAGGGCTGCGCCGATAATGTAGCGGGATGAACCGGTCCTCATAAACTCAATCCTCTTTGGATGGAACCCGGGCTTCTTTGTCCGGCCAAGTCAGATGCCTAACCGCCCGGGCAGGCCGGCTTAGCCGCCGGCTGGCACCGGCAGTCCCGGTACGTTAACCGGAACGTGGCCCAGGGTGTGGCGGGTGGTGTAGTACAGCGTCTTCCAGTCATCGCCGCCAAAGGCCATGTTGGTGGTGCTGGCCTCCCCGTGGACGATGATGCCCAGGTGTTTGCCGGTGGGATCCATTACCCAAATGCCGCCGGAACCGCCGCAATATACGTTGCCCTCAGTGTCCACCTTCATGCCATCGGGGTTGCCGTCTCTTTCGCCGCCCAGGTCGCAGAAGACGCGGTCGGTGGCAATCAGGGGCATGCCGTTGGCTTCCAGGTCAAAGGCCCGGATGTGGCGGCGGCGAGTGTCGTTGATGTACAGGACGCTTTCGTCCGGCGACAGAGCCAGCCCGTTGGGGCGGCTGAAGTCCCACACTATCAGGGTAATGGTTCCCAGGTCGGGGGTAACGTGATAGACGCCGTTCCAGTCCAAGTCCATTCCAGGCGCGGGAAAACCCGGATCGGTGAAGTAAATGTCTCCCTTTGAACTGACGATGACGTCGTTGGGTCGGTTGAGGCGTCGCCCGCGATAGTTGCTGGCCACCACGGTGATGCTGCCGTCGGGTTCCATGCGGGTAACGCGGCGGGTCAGGTGCTCGCAGGCCAGCAGGCGGCCACTGGGGTCGCGGGTAAGACCGTTGGCCCGGTTGGTAGGTTCCAGGAACAGGCTGACCCCGTCCTGGGCAGTCCACTTCATCCGGCGGTTGTTGTGGATGTCGCTGAACAGCAGGTATCCGCCTTCGTGCCACCACAGGGGGCCCTCCGCTGGTCCGTTCTCGCCGCCGTAGCCGTTGCTTAATTCGGCAACGGTGGCGTCCGACGAAACAACTCGTTCCAGGTCCGCTGATACTACTTCGATAGGCATGGTTGTTCTCCTTACGGTGCAAGATGTTGATGGGGCCCTATCTTATGCAAAGAAACAGGGAGGCAATGGCAGGGGCGCACGGCCGTGCGCCCCTACGGCTGTTGTCACATCTCCCCCAAGGAAAGGGACCAGGGTGATGGGGCTACCGGTCCGTGGGCGCGGGAATGCCTGCTATCTTGATCTGTACGCTGCCCAGGGTGCCTCGGGTGGTGAAGAACAGGGTCTTCCAGTCCGCGCCGCCCATGCACAGGTTAGTAGTGGCTTCCTGGCCGTGCACTACCGTGCCCAGGTGCTTGCCGCTGGAGTCCAGGATCCACAGGCCGCCCGAGCCGCCACAGTAAACATTGCCTTCTAGGTCCACCTTCATGCCGTCGGGAACTCCCGGGCGGTCGCCCCGCAAGTCTGCGAAGACCCGGTCCGACGACAGGGCAATTCCACCGGTGGGCAGCACGTCAAAGGCGCGGATGTGTCCCCGGCGGGAATCATTGACGTACAGGATGCTCTCGTCCGGTGAGAATGCCAGGCCATTGGGCAAGGTGAAATCGGCCACCAGCAGGGTCATGGTGCCCAGGTCCGGGGAGACGCGGTAAACGCCGGAGATGGTCTGTTCCCACTGGTTGGCCACACGGGGGAAGGTCCAGGGGTCGGTGAAATAGATGCTGCCGTCGGACTTGACGATAACATCATTGGGTCGGTTAAGCTGGCGGCCCTGGAAGCTGTTGGCGATGACGGTCACCCGTTCTCCGTCCCGACTGAGCCTGGCCACGCGGCGGCCGTCGTGTTCGGCGGAGAGGAGGCGACCCTGCAGGTCGCGGGTCAGGCCGTTGGCCCGGTTGGTACCCTCGGTATGGACAGTTACACCGTCGCCTTCGGCCCACTTCATGCGACGGTCGTTGTGAATGTCGCTGAACAGCAGGTAGTTACCTTCGTGCCACCACAGGGGGCCCTCGGCCGGCCCGTTGGCGCCGCCGTATCCCGTGCCCAGTTCCTTGATTTCAGCATTCAAGTCAATGATTTGCTCCAGTTCCGGAGCCATCTGTTCGACAGGCATATTGACGTCCTCCAGTCGCGTTAGTTTGGGTCAGCCTCCGGCCACCGATGGCTATTTCTACCGAGGCTCTCCGGCATTATACGAGATAGCTGCTTTATATTCATGCGCAGTTCGCAAGTGAAGTTAACATGCAGAGTTCTATACACCAGCATTGCGATGGCGGGCAACCGAATCTGAATGTCCGTAGTCTCGCTGAATTTCGGGTCTCGGGCAGGAGGAAGTTCGGAGTCAGACGGTATCCCAAATACCGCGATTGGGAGAAAGCCCGATTTTTGTTCAATTTTGGAATTTGTTCACCTTGCGGCATTGATTGACAATGCGGTTTAATAGTTAGACCAGGCCAGAAGGGTAGGTGTGGAGCAGGGCGCGAGAGACCATTTTCAACTGGAAGGCGCCGCTGCAGGTTGTGAGGCTGCTGGAATCGAGGAGCAGGGAGGTGGCAGAAGATAGATACCAATACCGACCCGTTTAGAGGTCAACCGCCCGGTTAGTCTGGGCGGGGAAAATCGAGAATATACTCAGGGCATGGCAGCACGACTGAATAGCCAATCCAGAGGATGGTGGGTCGCTGGCAGCAGGTGAGCCCGAGAGCAGGCTAAAGAGTCCGGTAAACAATTCGAGGAATATTCGCAAGTTTCTTTTTTCCGGTTGGCGCCTCCATATTGAGCCGCTGGCCACTTCCGGACAATATCGCCGCTCCAGTATTTCCTGCAACCGCCTGGCATTCCCCTCCAACGCCTCTGTAACGGACCTCAGTACCGCTGTGCCCACGGATCCGAAAGGATCCGCCTTATAGATCGTCCGGCCCTTCTAGGCCGAGGCGACGCTTATAACACACCTATTCACAACCGATAAGGAGTGGCACGATATGGTAACTCGCATCAATAACGATTTGCAGGAACGTTTGCGCAAGGCCGAAGAGGCCGAAAACGCGGTAAACCGCCTGGGTGGCCTGGCCGCAGAGGCTCCGGTGCTCCGGCACGAACTGGCCCGAGCCCAGCGCCAACAGGGCTGGGACCGCGCCCGCAAGAACGCCATGGAAGAATGCAACCGCAAGATGGAGACGGTTTACGAAAAGCAGGCTCGGGTGCCCCAACTGCTGGAAGAAGTCTCCACCATGGTCTCTTCCCTCTACCAGTTGTTCAAGGAAATTGACTCCCAGCGCCGGGAAGCCCTGGAGCAGATGGCCATTGTTGACCGGGTTGACTACGAGGCCGAGCTGACCGACATGGAAGCGGAACAGGAAGCCATGGGACGCGACCCCGGCAGCGTTGAGTACCTGGTTGCGTCCCGCCACGGCTACGCGCGGGTCAAGAAGATGATGGACGAGACCTTCCCCAACTTCAGCTACCTGAAGGACTGCGACATGGAAGACCCCATGCGCCGGGACGTGGCCCAGTTCATCCTCGCTCACGTGGTGCCCATAGAGGAAATCTCAGTGGTACACAACGCGGAGATCTAGACCCCCAGCGTCCGCGCAAACGCTGCGGGTGTATGAGATCGGCCCCTGTATCGAACAGGGGCCGGTTGCTTTTGCGTTTCCGCCAGGGAGTCTTTTGCCCGGGGACTCCTCGCGCATTTTCGGGGACTATACTGATTGCCTCTAGACTTCCAGCGGGGTGTCCTCCCGGTTGGCCCACTCACCCATGGAGCCGTCGTAGTTCTTGGCCCGGTCGTAGCCCAACAGCTTGAGCAGGAAGGTGCCGTGCGCCGCACGGATGCCGCCCTGTCAATAGGCAAATACTGCCTTGTCCGGCGTAATGCCCTTGTCGCTGAGCATTTGCCGGATTTCAGCGGCGGGCTTGAACTTGTGGCTGTCCCGCTCCATGACGCTAAACCATTCCAGGTGCACCGCCCCGGGAATATGTCCCGCCCGCTTGTTGCCCCGGTCGTTGGCGCCGGAGTACTCGCCATCGCTGCGGACGTCCCAGATGATAGCGTCGTCGAGGCTGCAGGCTGCATTCAACTCATCCACCTTCACCATGATGGACTCATCGGTCTTTGGAGTGAATGTGCCGCCGGCGTTCGGTGAAACGCGGTCGAAGCTTATGGGACGGCCTTCGTTTACCCAGGTGCGCCAGCCGCCGTCCAGCACCTTGACATTAGTGTGGCCATAGTAATTGAGGCACCACCAGAGCCGTCCCGAATACAGGCCCTGGTTGTTGTCATACACAACCACCAGTGTGTCGTCGCCGATGCCCAGGTTCTGGCAGAATGCAGCGAACTTTTCCGGAGCCAGGATGTGGACCCGACCGGTTTCAGGGTCCTTGGCATAGTTGTCGGGTACCAGCACGGCGCCAGGAATGTGGCCCCGCAGGTAGCCGGCCTCCAGGTCGCCGTCCACCACCACCACGTTGGCGTCGTTCAGGCGTTCCTCCACCCAGGCTGCGTCCACCAGCAAATCGGGCCTAGCGAATCCGTCTCCCGTTGTCATAATGTCACCTCTTTTCCTGGATAATCCAGGTGCAAGTTTTTTGGCTTATTTATTGCGCGGGTTCAGCAGATTGAAAGCCAGTATCCTGACCACCGGCTAACCACCGGCTAACCATCGGCTTCCATGGGCGCCTGGGCTTCTTCCAGGTTGGCCCATTCGTACATTGAACCGTCGTAATTGCGGGCCCGCTGGTAGCCCAGCAGGTTCAGCAGAAACACGCCGTGCGCCGCACGGAGGCCAGCCTGTCAATAGGCAAAGACCGCCTTGTCCGGAGTCATTCCGGCCTGGCCCAGCAGTTCCCGCAACTCGGTCAGGGACCTGAAGCGGTGGGTTTGCCCATCCATCAGGTCCATCCAGTCCAGGTGGACGGCGCCGGAAACGTGCCCGGGCCGATTGTTGCGGCTGACGGCGCCGGAATATTCAGCCGTGGTTCGGGTGTCCCAGATGACCGTGTCGGCGGCGTTCGCCCCGCCAATGCTGCAACCGGCTCGCACCTCGTCGTAGCCCACGATGAGGGATTGGTCTATTTGCGGTGTGAACCCTGCCGATTCGCCGGGAGCCTTGAGGTCAAAGGCCACCTCGCCTCCCTCGGCTACCCAGCGGCGCCAGCCACCGTCCAGCACCTGAACATTACGGTGCCCGTAGTAGCTCAATGTCCACCAGAAGCGGGCGGCGTGAAGGCTCATGTTGTTGTCGTAGGCTACCACCAGGGTTTCATCGCCAATGCCCAGGGACTGGCAGACGGCGGCAAACCGTTCGGGGGGCATAGTGTCCACCCAGCCGGTTTCCGGATTGCGTTCGTAGTTGTTGTCGAGGAAAACCGCCCCGGGGATGTGCCCACGCAGGTATCCTGCTTCGGCGTCCAGGTCAACAATTACCAGGTCGGGATCGGTCCGGTGGGTTCGCAGCCAGTCGGGGTTGGCCAGGTATTCGGGGTGAGCGAGTTGTGATTCAGTTGTCATAGCAGGCAGATTGTAGGGCAAGGAGGCAGGAAGGGCAAGGAGGGCGATGTGCGGCAAGTATGCCGCAGGGTCATTCGACATTATGTATGGCTTCAAGCAGCTAGTTCACCCCGGTCTTGGCGAAGGGGCGGCACTTCGTGGTTCGACAAGCTCACCACGAACGGACTCGAGGGATTGTCTTGAACGGATTAGAAGGATTTCCACCGACAATTGAAAATCTCTTAAGTTTCTTCACGGCCAGCTTGATGAAGGAATCGTAATGGGGGATGACATCGCCAATTGCGAGGCAGTGAACTCGCCGGTGCGGCAACGGCCTTAAAAGCGCAAAAGGGAAACAGAAGCAAATGGGAAGGGCTCAGGCAGCCCCGGCGTACGTCGCCAGCCCGGTTAGTTGGCGGAGGCGAGTCGGCAGCCTGGGCACCAGCCGTAGAAGTCCACGCGCTGTGAGGAGACCTGGAAGTCGTCGCTGCCGCTGATGATGTCCGTAAGTTCGGACACCATTTCCTGACCCACATCGGCGTCCACTACCATGCCGCAGGTGACGCAGACCAGGTTGGCATGGGGAGACAGGTTGGCGTCATAACGGGACGAACGCTGGAAGGGCAGTTCGCGAACTATGCCGGCCTTTTCCAGCACATCCAGGGTGGAATAGACGGTGGCAATGGTAACGTAGGGGAAGAAATCCCTTACCCGTTCGTAGATGTCGCGCACCGAGGGATGGTCGGCCGAGTTGACCACCACTTCTGCGATAGCCAGGCGCTGCGGGGTCAAACGCAGGCCGAGGGGCCTAAGCCTGGCAACTAGTTCTTCCTGGGTGGTCAAGGTTTGCGCTCCAGTGCGGCGGTATGGGCCGACAAAATGAGTGGGTAGGGTGACCGAGTGAATAACCTGGGCATTATAGCATGGGCGACCCAGCCGCCCACAAAAACCAACAGGGACGGGATGCATTCCCGTCCCTGAATTTCTGCCGTGAGGGCGGGACCTACAGGTTGATCTGCGGGTCCATGTATTCGTGGTCCTTTTCGTACACCTGAACTCGGTTGCGGGCGGTGTCCACCACGAACAAAAGGTTGTTGTCCCGATCGTAGGTGCAGGCGGCGGGCTTGACGAACCTCCGCTGCTGCTCGATCAGGTCGGGCACCCGGCGGCGGGCCTTTACCATGTCCGGGTTGGCGTCCAGACCCATCTGACCCCACTTGGAGACCTCTACCGCGTCCCCTTCCAGGTAAGCGATGGGCTTGGCATCGGGGTCGTAGATGACCACGCGGTCGTTCATCCAGTCGGTAATGTACACATCGCCGTCGCCGTCCACGCAGACGTCGGTGGGATGGTTAAGAGCATCCCGCCCGTTGACCTGGTGGGCGAAAGTGCGGAGATGGGTGCCACCGGGGGTGAATTTCTGGACTCGGTTGTTGCCCCAGTCGGCGATATAGAGGTCGCCGTTGCCGTCGATCTCGATGCCGTCGGGCATTTCAAACTGGCCTTCGGCTTCGCCCTTGGAGCCAAAACCGCTGATGAACTGGCCGTCTTTGGTGAACTTCTGGATGCGGCTGTTGAAAGAGTTGACGACCCATACGTTGTCGTCAGCGTCAAAAGCCATTCCCGCAGGGCCGCTGAGCTCGCCTTCGCCTTCGCCCTTGACACCCCAACCGGTGAGGGGGTTGCCGTCGGCGTCAAAGACCGCGACGCGACACTGCCATTCGTCGGCTACGTAAACGTTGCCTACCTTGTCCAGGGCAACGCCGGAAATCCAGGTAAAAGTGGTGGGTTCGTCGCTGCCGTATGCCAGTCCCTGGCGACCGAATTCACCCAGGTACTCCTGCTCCACGGTGAACTTGGTAACGCGGATGCCGCCCGGGTTCTGCTCGGTGGCCCGGTTGGTGACGTACAGGACGCCATCGTTGGCGGCGGCAATACTGACAGGCTGGCTGAAACCCATACCGGCGGCGCCGTTGCGGCCGATGTTGTGGCTGTAAAGCCAGGCACGCCCGGCGGCTACAGTATTCTGTGCCATTTTCGTCTCCTTTACGTAAAACTATTTGTCAACAAGGGCCGGGGAACCGCCCCGGTTGGGAAAGTTCACCCGGCCCTCAAACTCAATCTTGGTTGGCTTCGATCCTTGAATCGGGCTGCTCGATTGAGCGCCAGGTCTCGAGTTTAAGCGCCTGTTTACTTCAGGTAGCCCATCTTCTCGAAGTTGCCGTTGACGATGGGGGTGGAGTCCAGTCCGAACCAGTCTTCCACGATGGTGGTGTAAGCGCCGCGGAAGTCGTAGTTGGGAACCAGGTCACCCTGTTCCAGGTCCTTGGCTTCGCGGGACGGGTACTCTCCGTACATTCCGCCCTTGACCGAATTACCGATGGCGAAGGCAACGCCGGCTGCACCGTGGTCGGTGCCGGAGCCGTTGTCACGGACTCGGCGGCCGAACTCGGAGAACAGATACATGATCACGTTCTCGCCGGTATTGTGCTCCTTCAGGTCCTCGAAGAAAGCGGACACACCCTCGGAGATGTCCTTCCACAGGGCAGGGTGAGCGGCATACTCGCCTGCGTGTGTGTCAAAGCTGGCGTGCTGGGTGTAGAAGACCCGGGTTCCAAGGTCGGCCATGTAAACCTGGGCGATGTCGCGCAGGTGCTGGGCGATGGCGGAACTGGGATATTCCACGTTGGAGCTGTAGCTCTCGGGGGCGACCTTGACGATGTCGGCGCCGATCATGGCTTCCGTGCCGGTGGAACGGAGGTAGTCGGTTACGAAGCTGCCGCCCACAGTGGGGGAGTACATGCGGCTGAACAGGTCGAGGGCCTTGGCCCGCTGGTCCTGGTCGCTGATGCCGGTGAGCAGACCATAGGTGCCCAGGTCGGAGATGGCGGCAACGGGAACGCCCGGCACTGCCAGGGCCCGGGGCAGGCCGTGACCGAAGTTAATGGCGGTCAGTACGTTTTCCTTGTTTGGGTCCAGCTCGCGAGCGACGCGGCCGGCCCAGCCTTCCGTCCCAACCTTGTCCGGCTCACAGGTGTGCCAAATGTCCATGGAGCGGAAGTGGGAGCGCGGGGAATCAGGATAACCGATCCCGTGGATGACCGCGACCTTGCCCTGGTCGTACATTTCCTTGATGGGACCCATGGCGGGCATGAAGCCCAGGGTGTCATCTACCTTGATGATGTCTTCCATCTTGTAGCCGACGTTGGGCCGGTTCTCATAGTAGAGAGGGTCGTTGTAGGGAATAACCGTGTTCATGTAGTCGTTGCCGCCGGTGAGCTGCAACACGACTATGACCGGATCTTTCTTGGTTGAAGTCATTGCTGTCTCCTTCTTTAAGGTTAATGCTCAGTGGTCCGGAACGGGCACCAACTAGGCAAACTGGTACTCAGTGGTGGCGCTGATAAGGGCCATCATCTCGGCGATGCGGACGGAGGCGGCAGCCTCGTCGCTCCAGTCCATGTTTCCACTGGCCTGGGCGTGGGTGCTCAACTGCTCGCGGGTCTCAGCACTGAGTTCCAGGAATCCCATGTGGTCCAGGCAGCTGTTGAGCAGGTCGTCCGGCGTGTTGATGTCTTCAGTCTTCATGTGACTGATGATGGCCTGCATGCCGGGCATACTGGTCTTGTTGACGTTGTCGGCCACGAAGTTGATGCGGGCCAACAGGGAGCCGCTGTTAATCCACTCGGAGCCGGTGTGCCAGCCTTCCACGCTGGGGGGATCCAGGATGTCCTGTCCCATGTAGCCGGGCTCGCGACAGATCTTGGCCAGGCCGGGATCCGGGAATTCGTAGGCGCCGACCATCTTCATGGTGCTGGCGACGACTTCGGCCGGGCTCTTGATCTTGGAGAAGCGGGCTTCCTTGAACCACTCGGACTTGAACATGAAGCGCAGTACTTCGCGAATCTCGTAGTTGGATTCTTCGAAGACGGTGCACATGGCGTCCAGGGCTTCCTCGTCGCGGGCGGGCTCGATGGTCCAGGCAGGAACCTGGGGCTCGTCGGCTACGAAGAAGTTGTAAAGGTGGCGGCAGATGAAGCGGGCGGTGGCCGGTTCCTTGACGACGATGTCGATGATGTCTTCGCCATTGAAGTTGCCGGTCTGTCCGAGGAAGGTCTTCTCTTCGAAGTCGTGGTCCTCTTCCCGGTATTCAAAGCGCCAGGGATAGCGGCCGTAGGGCTGGCGAGGGAGCTTGGGGGTGATGGTCCAGCCGGTAAAGGCCCGGGAGGCTTCCCGTACGTCCACCTCGGTGTAGTTGCTGACGCCCATGGTAAAGAGCTCCAGCAGCTCACGACCCCAGTTCTCGTTTACGGCGTCGCGGTGGTTCTCGTTGTTGTCCAGCCAGTAAATCATGGCCGGGTTTTTGGACAGTTCCATGATCAGATCCTGATAGTTGCCCATGCCCAGTTCGCGGAACATTTCGATCTGGGTCAACATCTGGTCGCAGTTATCCAGCTTGGAGTTGCCGGTTGCGAACACATGGTGCCAGAAAAGGGCCATCTTCTCTTCCAGGGGCTTGTCGGTGCTTACCATGTTATAGAGCCAGTTGGCCTGACCCATCACCGGGTTGCCGCCAGGGAGAAGAACTCCGGGATGATAGCGAAGGAGCAGTTCGGCCTTGCCGCCATGGCGATCAGCGGGCGGATCTACCAGTTCTTCCACAACCGCGTCGTAGCCCTTGGCAACAAGCGCTTCCAACTCTTCCCGGTTGGCGCCGAAGCCGGCACGCCGCATCAGGTGAGCCATTAACGAGAGGTCTTCTTTGTTTGACATCCGATGCCTCCTCTTAGATTTTTTGTTGCCTGTTCACGGGTCGCAATTCTACCCAATGACTTATCGGGGATTTTAGGCAAACTCTGAGGACGTGTCAACAGTTTTCGGGGATTTTCAGGACATTGGGTGTATTTTGATAATGATTATAATGTGGAAGTGGGGTGGGAGGTGACCGTGCGAGGCGAGGTTGTGTTGAAGGGGTGCGGGTGAAAGTTTATCATGGGTGGTGGAGTTGATGCTTTTCTTGCCTTTCCATCCGAATTTCCCCGGCGAGGTGCCAGATGACCACGCCAACCAAAACCCCCGCGCAGACGGCAAAATCGGAAGCTAAAGAGTTCCCCAAGACCCGCAAGTTCACCGTGGGAGAGTACTACCGCATGGCGGAGGTGGGAATTCTGCACCCTGATGAACGCGTCGAGCTTATCTGCGGAGAAATCGTGCTAATGGCCCCTATTGGTAATCCCCATGCCACCGGCGTACGCCGGATTGAAAGGTTTTTTAGCCGAGCACTGGGGGATGCCGTCACCATTAGCGGCCAGAATCCTGTCCTCGTGGGAGAGCATTCCACGCCCCAGCCGGATATTGCTGTCCTGCTGTTTCGTGAAGATGATTATTCCGGCAAATCGCCCAGCTCCGAGGATGTGCTGTTGCTCGTTGAAGTCTCCGACTCCACCCTGGCCTACGATCGGGAGGTCAAACTCAGTCTCTACGCCCAGGCCAGTATCCCCGAAACCTGGATAATGAACCTGGTGGACGACTGCATTGAGTCGTTTACCGAACCGGGCCCCGATGGATATTCCCGGAATACCGTTTACCGGCGCGGCGACCGGATCGCGCCGTCCACGGTGGCTGATGTGGAGTTTGAGGTGGAGGACTTGCTGCCGCCGGTCCCCCTGTCCACCGATTCTGAAATTCAGAACGAAGGGGAGTCGGGGGCCTGAACCTTTGCGTCCCTCCCAGATTGGATAACGCCGCAAATCCTGTTCATACATATCAATTACTTCTCAGACCTCTCCGCCAATATTGCTCCGTAGTCCTCCCGCCGCCACCGGTAGGGTGACGCCACTATCTTGCCCGGTTCTGTAGCTGTTGCCAGCACCTGGAGGGCGTCTTCCAGCACCACCCGTTGCTGTTGGGGGTTGCCAGGGGCGCCGAAGGGGCGGCCGAAAGGGAAGCGCAGGATGAGGCCCCTGGGCACAGACATGGTGGCCGCTTTCTGCCGGTCCACCATTACCACCACCGTGGGTACGCCGGCCGATTCAATGGCCCGGGCTATCAGTCCGCCGGACTGATGGCAGCGGGGTCAAGTGGTGCCGATGACGGCGCCGTCCACCTCTTCGTCTTTAAGGCGCTGGGCCACCTCCGGGGCAGTGACTTCTATAAGGCCGGCCACGTCTCGGATGTAGCCCATGAAGCTGTAAGTGGGGCTCTGGGCCTCGCCCACAACACCTTCGGCCGCCAGTTCCTGCAGGCGGTGGATGGCAAAGACCGCATCCACGTCCTCGGCCACGCCAACCGTGTCGTAATGGGTGTGGGCCACCCTGAAATCTTCCAGGGGCGTATCCAGGGGAATCTCCCGGTAGCTGTGGTCGCCGTCGACGTTGAAAGGTTCCTGGTCGCAGGTGTGGATGCCGCCGGTGGTAAGGACCGCGATGCGGGCTTGGGAGAGGGACTTGGTAAATGGCGCCCAGGGCGCGGTATCGAAGGCCAGGGGCAGTTCCAGGCGGTCGGTGAGGATTTCTTCCCAGCGGTTCAGGAACTGTTCCACCGGTCGCCAGTCATCCTCCTCCTTTGCCAGGGCTGCCAGGTTAAAGAGTTCGTTCATGAAGCGGGTGACGTCCTCTTCCGATTGACGCACCAGGTACTTCAGCCGGGAGAAGGGAGTGGTCTCGGGGTTTCTTACCAGGTCACGCAGGTCAATAGGCATCGTGTAACTCCTGCATAAAATAAGGTTAGGCGTTCGCAACTGCGCTTTAGATGTCGCGTCCACCGGCAGTCAAAAGAATCATCTCCAGTATCTCATAGCTGGATATGGAGCCCTCGAAGTCCCCGGTATCCGGGTCCACGACGGGAAAGACGGTAAGGGAACTGTCCAGCATGCGCTGCAGGGCATCCTCCACCAACTCATTGGGGGAGGCGGTGGGAGTGCCCTGGCGCAATACCTCCACCAGGGTAGTGTTGCCCCACTGGCTCCTGGGCAGGTATCGCAGGAAACTCAGGGAGACTACGCCGGCAAGCTGGGAGCCGTCAACCACTACGTAGTCATGCTGCTCCGACGTGGTCCAGTGTTCCACAAAATTCCGCACGGTGATGGACTGGTCCGGGTAGATGCGAGTATGGTCCAAAACATCCTCAACATGGACGTCGCCCAGGACGAAACGGTCCAGTAAGTGGGGTATGTCGCTGTCGTCGACATCTTCGGTGTGGCGTACCCTCCGGATTGCGAAGGTGATGCCCATGGGAGTCACCAGAATGTAACCGAACATGATCACCACCAGCAGGGAAAAGAGGGCTTCATCGATGACGTGCCCGTGCAGCATGACCAGCAGCAGGGCAATTTCAGCGACTCCCTTGGCCATCAGACCGCTGGCCACGGCGAATGGCGACTCCAGGCGGGTAATGTAAGCGCTGATGAAGGCGCCGGCGAACTTGGCGGCCAGGGGCACGAAGACCAGCGCGGCTATTACCTCCGGGTGCAGTTGCAGGAAGGTGAGGTTCAAGTTCAGTCCGGCCGAGGCAAAGAACAGGGGAACGAACAGTCCCTCGGCCGTGCTGCGCATTCCGGGCATGGAATCGTGTCTTAGCTGGTAGGGCAGGGGCGACAGGGCCGCTCCAAACAGCAGGGCGCCCAGGGAACCGTGCAGGCCCACCTTTTCGGCCGCCACTATTACCAGGAACAGGCCGCCCAGAAGCAGCCCATAGGATAGCTGGGGAACCTGCAACACCCGGTGGAGCAACACCAGTACCCGGGGTATTACCTTGTTGCAGACCAGCCAGGTAACGATGGTGAAGGCAGCCAGTTCGCCAAGGAGAAGTAGGACGCTGGTGACCACATTAAGGCGGCCCTCCGACTCCAGGAAGGCGTGTTCGCTGATGGCGAATCCCACGATGAACAACACCAGAAGTTCGGCAATGACGACTCCGGTGAAGATCTGGATGCCCACCGGTTCCTTCAGCCGCTCTTCGTCGATAAGCACCTTGGCCACGATGCCCAGGCTGGAGAGGGAAAGGACTCCCGCCACGGCCATGGCGTCGGTGAAGGCCAACCCCAGGCCCACGTCGAAAAGGACGTCGGTGGTTACCAGCATGGAACCCACCATAGAGATGGCCACCGAAAGGACTGCGGCAACGAAGAGTCTGCCCTTGATGGCAGATATGAAGCCGGAGATGTCCAGTTCGTCCAGGCCTACCAGGAAAAAGAAGACAAAAATGCCGATGTTCAGCAGGAGTTGTATGTCCTGGTTAGGTTCTACGAGGCCGGTTGCTGGCCCCAGGATTACGCCGGCCACGGCATAGGCGAATATGGAATTGATGCCGATGCGCTTGAACAGCCCCTCCAGCAGCTTGGCTACCACCAGCAACAGACCTATGGCGAATAATGCGTCAAATATTTCCATATGCTGTGTATTCCTTTGCTAAGGGATTACGGGGTTGAAAGGGGAAAGGAACCGGGCGGTTGCGCGTGCCCGGCAGAGTTGAATGGGGCCCCTAAACTGAACCGGACTATGGTGGATTAGATTTACATAGGGTGTCAAGGGTTACTCAAAGCCTGACAGCTTTCCGGTCATTGAACTAGTGGTGTTTGAGACGGCAGGGGCGCCCTGCGGCAGCCCTCGCCCTGCGTCCTTGACGCATGAGCACGGAGTCCCGTACTAGTCGTAGCGTCAGCTGGTCGGCGGTTCAAGTTCGGTGGTTTGGTGGCGAGGCAGTAATTGATTATGGGTTGTGGAGGCGATTCGCGAACCTCCTCTTCGGACATGACCCTGACCCCCGGGGGAGGCGCCAGGGGCTTTGTTTTTGTTGGCGTGGGACTTTTTTCTCCGTTCATCCTGTGCCTGCCAAAGGGCTTAGCACAAACGGCTTCCGGGGACTGCTCATAGATAATCGAACGTCTCCCGTGACGCTACTTCATACGTTGACGCTGTAAGCTGACCGGGCTATTATCGGAGACAAATAGGAATATCCCCAAACAGGAACAGGAGGGGCAGACATGGATTTTGGACTGTTTACCACCTGGAACGCCGTCTATGATGGTGGAAAGGTTCCCTGGGACCCAGAATACCAGGGTGGAAAGCTCCAGGAAGCTGCGGCCTACAAGCAGAACTTCAAGGAAATTGACCACATCGAGGACGCCGGCTGGGACTACGTCTGGTTTGGCGGCAGCCACTTCTCCATCCAGGGCAGCATGGACCCCCAGCCAATAATGCTGTCTGCCATAGTGGCCAGCCATACCAAGAACATCAGGATTGGCACATCCATCCACCGTCCCACCCTGCGGTTGCCCGGGGAGGAACCATCCGCGAGGGCGTTGCCCCACGAACGGTACGCCTTTGACAACCTGCAGGATGAGGACCCCTTCCAGGTCGCGGAGCAGGTCGCCATCGTTGACCAGATCAGCGAGGGACGCTTCATCTACGGGCCTGGCGCCCGCACCCGTGGCTCCGACGAGCGGCGGGAGTATTTCTTCGAGTACCTGGAACTGTTGAAACAGTTGTGGAACGAGGACCGGTTCTCCGGTTTCGAGGGCAAATACTTCAACTACCCCGCCTTCTACGAGGGCTACATGAGCATCCCCAAGCCGGTGCAAAGGCCCCTGCCCATGCTGCTGCCGGTGGACAGCCAGGAGAGCTTCGTGCCCATGGGCGAGCAGGGCTACAAGATCGCCATTGGCGCCGGCAGTTCCCCCCACAACCTGCGGGGTTCCGCCGTTCTGCGCGAGGACGTCAACGCCTATCGCAGGGCCTACATAGACGCCGGACACGAAGGTGAACCTACCACCGTGGTGCGGGTGCCCACCCTGGTTGCCGACACCCAGAAGAAGGCTGATGAGCGGGTGGAACACCTGATGAACCTGGCCCGCCTCTATTACGCCGGCCGCATCGCCATCGGCAGCACCGACGCCGGGAGCGCGGGACCCGAGGCCACCGAGGAAGTCAACCTCTTCGGCACTCCGGAAGAGGTGGTCGAAAAAATCCACATGTTCCGCGAAGCTTTCACCACCGACGAGATCATGTTCGAGTGCAACTGGACTGCCTCCGTACCCCGCGAGGTGGTAATGGATACGTTGAAGTGTTTGAGCGAGGACGTAATTCCGCACTTTAAGTAAGCGCACAGGGATTGGGAAAATCAGGACGGGCCGCCAATTGGCGGCCCGTTTCATTTTTTCTGCAAAGTTCCTGGGGAAGCAGGGAAGACTGCCCCTGAGTTCGTACTACGTGGAGTTCCCGCTGCCGGGAGGCGGAGTCACAACCGGGACAGTCTTGTTGCGCCAGACGAGTACGGCCAGGGCAGCGATTATTGCCAGCGCCAGTACAATCACCTTTGCCAGGGAGATTCCCATCTCAGGAATGCCCACTAGAAAGCCGAAGAAGCTGAGGAAGCAGATGGCTGCCAGGCTCACCAGTATGTAGGGAAAGTCTTTGACTCTGGGAAGGCTTAATGCCAGCGCCAAGAAGCCAAAGGACAAGGCAGTTATTGAGAAAACCTGGCTGGGAATGATTCCGGAAAACCCGCTCCAGCTGATATTGGTGGAGAATGAGAAAGGAGCGATAAAGGCCGGCAGAATACTGGCGGCGGCAAGAATTACTGCCAGGTCGCTGCAGGCATCAACCCAGTCCTTTTCGAAGGCCTTCCTTTGAACCAGAAAGAAGGCCAGGATGGCCATAACCAACAAAAGGGGGAAAATGGCTACACCCGGAACAAGTGACGGTACCGCAGCCAGTGGAAGCGATAGCATTGATCCAATTACTGGAAGAGCCACCCAGCCAATCAACCCGATCACACCCAACAGGACGGTTTTCCTTCTTGATGTCTGCCGGTGGCTGGTGACGGTCATGACAACGGCGGTGAAGGCAACGCCCAGCGCAAGGATTATCAGCAGAAGCTCCCAGTCCCGTACCAAATAGAGCATCTGCCCCGAAAACGAAAAGTCGGTAGGTTCATAGGGCCCCACGGCAACCGGAGTCCACAGGCCATCCGGCGTGCCGACAAGCGCTCCCTGTATGCCCATGGCCGCAACTACATTGCCGGTGCCGGGGTGGTAGGAGAGGGCAACGGGCCCTTCGGACAGGTGCCGATTTTGCAGGTTTCTAGTGACCATTTCCTGAATCCTGAGGTTCTGTGGAGAGTTGAAGAAGCTCGCGTCATAAGCTATGTGTTGACCCTGGTCGGAGGTCAAGACTATTTCCGATCCGCTGGCGCTGATTTCGTAAATCCCTCGAGGTGTTTCTATCTCCGTGTACTTAAGTTGGTTCGGGTAGTCTGACAGTGGACCGCCTTCATTCCAGGTGAAACCACCGTCTGAACTGGTCCAGATATGAGAACCACCACGGACACTCAGGCTACCGTCTCCCTGGAGCCAGACGCGATACACCCCCGGGTCTCGGGCGGGAGGCGATGATGCGAGCGAGGCAACAACGGCGATGACGGCAACGGAATATGACAGGGTCGAACGGTTAAGGCGGGGCCACGCCAACCCTTGTGTCAGCATCTTGAAAGCGTTGGATCTCGTTTCGGCACGTCTAAACCAGACCCAGAGAGCTATTGCCAGCCCCAGGGGGATTACCAGGGAGTCAGTCGGGTCGGGTGATGTGCCTGAAACGTTCACGAGACCAAGGGTCAACATCCGAAGGATGGCTTCGTTGACGATTACAAAGGTGTTGAACAGCAGGTACAGCAGGGGGAGTCCCACGTAGGAAGCAACGAAGGCCACGCGCTGCCCCAGCGGCTTTCGCCCCACGACAAAGGAAAGCAGGAAGGCGAGGAGCGGGGACGCGAAAATCACCCACGCCAGGTCACTGAGTTTTCCTGTGGTCCAGTCGTTCTGCCACAGGGCCTTCAATGCCCAGTCGTTGACCACCAGTACGATGATGGCGACCAGCGTCACGGGATGGGTCAGAGCCTGCTGGGATTTACTTCTGAAAGTTGGGGGCTTTGGCTGGTCGGTCAATATGGCGGTCCTGAATCAAAGAGTAAGAAAGTGAAGGAGACCGAATGATAACACCCGTGAAATGCCCACTGATTGAAGATGGGCCTTGTACCTGGAGCAAGCCAGTCTCAGGGAGGTGGCAATGCATATTCCGAAGCGCTTGAGCGAGGATATGATTCGGCATTTAAGGTAGGGGTGAGTGGTATCGGCGGAATTAAGGCGACCCGCCAATCGGTGGCCCGTTATTGGTTGCTGACACAATCCCATGCAGGTGCTGACCTGGGTTAAAGTGGCACTTCTTCATTCAGAGATGCCGTGATTGTTCCTTTGACAGTAACACTTTGCTCGTCTACTCCAATAACCTTACCCTTGAGAATCGTAATGAACCCCTGCTCCATCTCTGCTGAAGGGAATACAGCCAAGGCATCACCCACACTCAAGTGGTGCCCCTCGTCCCAAAATTCTAGTTTGAATATTTGTTCTAACGGGTTCATGTCATCGGGGTTCGATGATGCTTGGCTAAAGTCTTGCTCCGGAAAATAATCTTGGATTCCGAATACTCGTAACTGCTTACTGTCGGATCCCAATTTAACAGTCACCTTGAACGTTTGCCTGTCAACTAGGTGGTTCTTGGCATCTTTAAGTTTCCAAGCCGCAGGTGCAATAGGCTTGGCACTTTGTCCCAAAGGCATAACTGCCCAAGCCCCGTCGGGCTGCTTTTGGACGAATCCCAAGCACGTTCCCTTAGGAGTGTTCACTTGGCCGTACAGGTCTTGTTGTAGCCAATCAATTACAGGACTTGCATCGGCGTGTTGGGGTTGAGACCCTTCTGGCAGATAGGTGAGCTTGTGGATAAAATACTTAACGGCTGGATCCTCAGCTTGTTGTATATCGTCCCATCCCTCCTTAAAGACCTGATCAATGTATTCGTGACCAAAGCTAAGTGATGCACTGTGCACTTTGGACCATAGGGCGGCACGGGGAGACTCAAACTCATTCTTCAGCCAGTTGCGGTACAACTCTATTGCTGTTTTCCTTTCCTCATCCCCATTCGTCAAGCAAATGTGCCTTCTATCCCACATAGCGAATAAAATCTGGGAGTCGACACGGCTTGAAGTAGTTTCAGATCTTGAAATGAGAAGCGATCGCAGTGCGCAAAGAATCTCCCTGTGAATAGGTGGCGAAATGAACTTTATCGCAGTTTCGCCAGTACCTGGGTCCCCGATAGCCCAGTATCGTAGCGCATCAAATGCCTTCTTCCCGCCAACCTTCGAAAAATACTCTTCCAAGGACTTGAACTGTTCGAACCCGGACCGCTTAGGATTATATCCATAGAACTCGACAGCATCTTTAAAGGCTCTAGCTAGAAAGTCAGCTGAATCAGGATCGACATTCTTAATACTCGAGTAGAGATTTCCAAGGGAGTGCGTTTCTTCCTGACCCCCTTCCACGCGTTTTAGGAGTCCTTTCATCCCCCTTTCAATCGCTAAATGAGCAACAGGGATTCGGTTGGTCAACTGTACTAGATTCCTCTCCGGCATCAAATCCAGCTGAATAGGCGCCGAATCCAGAATAGTCAAAACGTCCTCAATAGAGTTCTCTATTATGTATGCATCCATCAGGTTGGTGACTTTCTCATCATCCATTATTGGCAGGTAACCCCCTAGCATGTCCTTAGCATCTCACAAGAAACCAGCTTTCCAACACTCTCACTATTCTACAGCCGGATAAATAACTATAGGAAGGATTCCCGGCATGGCTCAGGTGCCAACTTTTACACACCCCCACTGACCCCACTCCTGGACACCCCGCAAAACACCCTACTACCATAATTCTTAAACAGTCCAAATTCTCCGGCCCCCGCCGGAACGCCAACCTTGGCGGACCCACAGCCAATTGCCCGCCACGCGCCGCTGCTCCCCAACGGGGAATGGGCGGGAATGACTGGAAATGGCCGCAAAATCCAGTTTTTTCAGGAGAGAGTACGATGTACACCCTTTCCCAACCCGGGCGTCAGTTCGCGCTTGTCTCAGTATGGCCCGTCACCCTCAACCTGGCCGACCCTTTTTGCTCCCGAAATACGCTATAATCCCCGCAACCCCCATCCTTTCTCAAGGAGGAACCCTTTATGCAGTTTGGGCTTTTGTTTGAGTGCCAGCGGCCCTATGAGGGTACTGAAATTGACTGGAACTCGCTGTACAAGGAAACCCTGGCCCAGTGCGAACTGGCCGACCAGGTCGGGTTCGACAACCTGTGGTTCGTCGAGCACCACTTCCTCACCGGCTTTTCCGGTTCGCCCAGCCAGGACGCCATGTTCGGCGCGCTGAGCCGCATCACCAAGAACATCCGCATTGGCTACGGCGTCTGCATCCTGCCTTACCACCATCCCGTGCGCGTCGCCGAGCGGGTTGCGCTGGTTGACCAGCTTACCGACGGACGCGTGGAGTTCGGCACCGGCCGCTCCAATGCCTACGAGCAGACGGGCCTGGGCGTGGACCCCCGCAACACCCGCTCCCTGTGGGAAGAGTCCATCGCCATGCTGCCCCAAATCTGGCAGTCGGACGAGTTCGAGTGGGAGGGCGAGCACTGGCAGGTACCGAAGCGGCGGGGGCTGCCCCAACCCCTCCAGCAACCCCCTCCCCGCACTTACCCAAGCCCGTCCAGCAGCCCCATCCCCGCATGTACCTGGCCTGCACCCAGCAGGACAGCTTCCGGCTGGCCGCGGAAAAGGGCCTGGGCGTACTGTCTTCCGCCTCCTACGCCACCTCGGTGCTGGCCGAGCAGGTCAAGGTTTACCGGGATGCCCTGAAGAACGTCAACCCGGTTGGCGCCTTCGCCACCGAGTTCTGGGGCAACAACGTTCACGCCTACTGCGGCACCGACAACGACGAGGCGCGGGAACTGGCCGCCCTGTCAATGAAGACTTTCTTTGGCCCCGACAAGCCCTACATTGCGGGTCGCATCGGCGCCTACGAGGAACTGCTGGAGGCCTGGGGCGGCGTCCCTGACCACTTGCAGGCCGACTTTGGCCGGTGGCTGCGCCAGTCCGACGAGGCCCACCGGGCCCAGGCCGAGGAATCGGGCATCTCCCTGGACGCTGGCCCCGGCGCCGCCCGGGCCGCCATCGCCCAGCTGGACGCCAACACCCTGGCCGACCGGGGCGTCATCATCGCTGGCGACCCCGACAGCTGCGCCACCGCCGTCCAGATGTACGAGGACATTGGCGTGGACCAGGTTATGATGATCATGCAGACGGAGACCATCCCTCACGAGAAGGTGATGTCTTCCATCGAGCTGTTCGGCAAAGAGGTTATACCCCGCTTCCGCAATGGCAACGGCGGCAACGGCAAGTAGGACACGGCTGTCCTCCGACAGCCTCAGGACTAAGGAATTCTAATGCAGGGGCGGGCAGCAAACCCGCCCCTTTGGAGTCAGGGAAATGCCCGCAAAGAAGCCCAGCGCCAGGACCAAAGCCCCGGAAAGGCCGCCTCTGCCGGTGAACGAAAACGGCGTGCCGATTCTGTCCGGCGGCAACCCCCAGATTCCCAGGGGCGACGGCGACGGGCCGGTGCAGATGTACATTGCCAATATGCCAGAGTGGAAGCGCGACGTGGGCCGCCAGTTTGACGACCTGATTGTGCGCACCGTGCCCAACGTGCAGAAGGCGGTGCGGTGGAACTCGCCCTTCTACGGCGTGGAGGGCCAGGGGTGGTTCATCAGCTACCACGTCTTCGCCCGATACGTGAAGGTTACCTTCCTCAAAGGCAAGTCGCTGGACCCAATGCCCCCCATAGACTCAAAGGACCCCGACGCCCGCTACTACCACATCTTTGAGGATGGTATGGACGAGGGGCAGATGGAGGAATGGGTGCGCCAGGCGGCGGCGGTGCCGGGGTGGGACGGGTTTTAGGGGGGTGCAGCGATTCTTGCAATCCTTGTGACGAAGCTATACACAGAAATGGTAAGATTGCCCAAGGGAAGAGCCTGCATTTTCCTTCAATTGCGAATGCCAGCCAATCTATGCAGAACTGCTACACCGCCACAATCCACAGTCACTAAGTTGATGCATTAGACCACCGATTCATAGCCTGCAATGGATGGTTGCTCGGAGCGGTACAATTTTAGCAGAATTTTCCTAGTTTCTAGTTCAAATAGAATCGCTGTATGAAGGAACCGTTGGTTGGTTTTCGTACAGCAGGAAAAAGATTATGGAACCTCTAGATGTTACGAGAACTCTTTACAGAGTAAGTGATTTTCTCTCTTGGCAAAGGGCAAGAACTTTAGTCCTTAGCCCCAGTTTTCAGAGACGCGCTGTTTGGAACAAAGGTGCTAAGTCGTACCTTGTTGACACCATATTCAGAGGGCTACCAATTCCGATTCTATTCTTGCGCGACCAGAGGTCGGATCTGAACAGCTTCGAACCAAGACGCGAAGTTGTAGATGGACAGCAAAGAATCAGAACTCTTATTTCCTATATAGATCCATCAGCGCTCGAAGACTATACAGTTGGGCGTGACGATTTTTGTGTACAGCCGCTCCACAATCCACTAATTGCAAACCAGTCTTTCGATCAGCTTTCGCCAGACTTCCAACACAGGATTCTGGACTACCAGTTTAGTGTTCATGTATTGTCCTCAGGAGTAGATGATCGCGAGGTTTTGAGCATTTTTGCGCGCATGAACTCTACCGGCGTCAAACTAAACCCGCAAGAATTGCGAAATGCAGGGTTCTTCGGCGAGTTCAAGACATCTATGTACGAAACAGCGGCTGCCCATCTTCAGCGGTGGCGGGAATGGGGCGTTTTCAGTGAAGACGACATAGCGAGAATGCTAGAGGTTGAGCTTTCTTCTGAATTCGCTCTGTTGATGCTGAATGGTTTGACAGGCAAGAGACAACCCGCTTTAGATAGTACATATAAAGAAAAGGACGAGACGTTTCCGGAACGAAAAGAAGTTGAGCGGAGATTTAACGTCGTTATGGATACAATCGACGATAAATTAAGCAACAGAATAAAATCCTTACCATTTAGCCGCAAGACATTATTCTACAGCTTGTTTGCATACCTCTATGATTATCAGTTTGGCATAGGTTCCCCTCTGGAGCATATGAGACCCAAGATGGTACCTAATCAGGTAGTTTCAAGCATAAATGCTGTAGGAGAAGGCATCATCAAGAAAACTGCTCCTGAAGGTGTGCTGCAGTCGGTAACTAGAAGGACCACTAACCCTCAGGAACGGTCGATAATTCATAACTATTTGAAAGAGGTAGCTGGTAGTGGCTAAATCGGCTATTTGCCTTTCTGAGGAATTCTCAGGTCATCTAGGTTATTTGGAACAAACCCGCAACAAAATGGAGCGTCTCTTCCTTGAAGGTTCAGTAGTAAATCGGGACATGAACCAGGTTTATGTTGGCCTTTACTTTGAAGCCATAACGTCCTTCGAACGTCTGATTGAGGAGTTGTTTGTCGGATTGCTTTCCGGCCGATTTGTAACCAGCTCGGCGCCAGTGGTTCCGTTATTGCAGTTCAGCAACAGGCGAGCGGTCCGTTCCGTAGTATACGGTGGTCGAGACTATGTCGATTGGCTGCCTTATGATCGTACAGAGGATTTGGCCAATCGTTTTTTTCGAAAAGGAGTGCCTTTCACTAGCCTGGATACGGGAGAAAAGACCCTCATCAGATCCTGCCTTGACATACGTAATGCCATCGCCCACAAGAGTAGGCACTCGGTTCAGACATTTGAGCGACGTGTTCTGGGTAGTCAGAACCTAATGCAACGGGAAAAAACCCCTCCAGGATATCTGAGGAGCATTTTTCGTACTGCTCCCATACAAAGGCGATACCAATATTACGTCTTTTCAATGTCTTCGATAGCCCATAAATTGTGCTCTTAAGGGTATTGTTCAAGCATCAACTTGAGCAATCTTTAGGGTAATCGAAGACGCAGTCATAATGTTTGAATAGAAACAGTACCAATTCCAAGTAAGTATTGCATGCCGACTTAACATTAAGCTTGAGCAAGAGAGGAATACATACCATGACCACCAACACCAAACCCGTAGCAGTAGTAATCGGGGCTACTTCCAAGTGGCAGGCCGATGGGCGGAATACCCAGATGATTCACGGCGGCGCTATTGATGACAGCGACCTGCCAGTGGGTATCCGCTTTGGCATTGGGGGCGCCGTTGCCCAGAAGTTCGCCCAGGAGGGGTTCCTGACGGTGCTGACCACCCGCAACGCCGCCAACGCCGCGTCGCTGAATGCCGCTATCCGCGAGCAGGGCGGCGACACCCTGGTCGTGGAACTGGACCTGGCGTCGCAGGAGTCCATTTCCGAGGCCTTTGCCCAGATTCGCGCCGAGGCTGGCGACCCCCTGGTGCTGGTGTATAACGCCGGTTACCTGGAGGGGCGGGACCTGCCGCCGGAGATGGAACTGCTGGAGCACATGCCCTACGAAATGTTCGAGACGGCCCAGCACATCTCCAGCAGCGGCCCCTTCCTGGTGGCCAAGGAGGTGCTGCCAGCCATGCGGGAACGGGGCGAGGGCAGCATCCTGTTCTCCAACAACCCCGCCTCCCTGCGAGGCCGGAAGCGGTACACCGGCCAGTCGCTGTACTACCCGCGCGTGATGATGCGGACCCTGTCCCAGGCCTTGACCGAAGAGTACTCGGAGCACGGCGTCCACGTGGCCAACGTGGTCATTGACGGCACCATAGACTCGCCGGGGACGCGGGCCCGGGCCGGCCAGGATCCGGAACTGCTGGTCAATCCGATGGCCATTGCCGATGCCTTCTACTACCTGCACAGCCAGGACAAGTCGTGCTGGTCGCATGAGATTCAGTTGACGCCCCACCGGGCGAAACCCGCCTACTAGGGACGTTTGTCACTCTTCCCGCCCGTCATTCCGGACTTGATCCGGAACCCAGGACGGAGCGGGGAAGGATATGGCGATTGGGGGTCGGGAGACTGGATTTCGGCCTTCGCCGGAAAGACGGGGTTGAAGGGACGAAGTCGCCGCGAATCGGATGAAAGGAGTAATTCCATGGACGTGGGAATGATGATGATCTTCTCCAGCTATGGCTGGGAGAAGGGTTCCGATGCGTTGATGTGGGAGGAGGAACTGCGCCTGGCAGATATTGCCGCCGACTCGGGCTTTGACTGCCTGTGGTCCGCCGAGCACCACTTTAACGACTACTCCTTTGTGCCCGATAACCTGCAACTGATGACTCACATCGCCGCCAGGCACCCCGACATTGACGTGGGTACGGCGGCGGTGATCCTGCCTTGGCACAACCCCCTGCGAGTGGCGGAGAACGCCGCCGTCCTGGACCTGCTCAGCGGCGGGCGGCTGCGTTTGGGATTCGGTCGGGGCCTGGCGCGGCGGGAGTTTGCGACCTTCGGCATCAGCATGGACGAGTCCCGCGCCCGTTTCGACGAGGCGGCCCCCATGATCGTGGAGGCCCTGCGGACGGGGTACATCGAGGGCGATGGGCCCCACTACCCGCAGGCGCGTACGGAAATCCGGCCACGGCCCGAGCATTCCTTCGACGGCCGCATCTACGCAGTGGCCGCCAGCGACGACTCGGTTTATTCGGCGGCCCAGCTGGGCGCCCACGTCATCATGTTCGCCGACCGGCCCTGGGAGATGCGTATGCCGGGCATTGAGCGGGGGCGCGCCCTGCACCGCGAGTTTCACGGCACGGAGCCGCCAGCCCTGATGATGACCGAGTTTGTCGTCTGCGGCGAAAACCTGGCCCAGTGCGAGGAGGAAGCCCGCCAGTACCAGGGCAAGTTCGTGGAAAGCAACTTCCACCACTACGAGTTCCTTGGCGACCACTTCGGGTCGGTTAAGGGTTACGATGCCTACCAGCAGAAGGCGGCCATCGCCCGCGAGGCCGGCCTGGACGGAGCGGTGGAAGGGTTTATGAAGGCGGCCAGCTGGGGCACCCCTGACAAGATTCTGCGGGGCCTGGAAGATCGCAGGGAACTGCTGGGCGACTTTGAACTGAACGTTTCCTTCAGGTTCGGCGGCACCCCACTTGAGGTTGCGGAACGGGGCCTGAAGCTCTTTGCGAAAGAGGTGCTGCCCGTCCTGAAATCCTGGTAGCAACCCGGGCCCTGCCGGCCACGCTGCCTGCCAGCCAATCTTATAACCAGCCTTGAGACTCTCTCTTCGGCGAGAATCCCCCCATGCCTCCCTCCCGTCGTTGCTGCTCACGATATTTTCCTTGCGATTGTAAGCTGCCGCGCGAGTCTGCTAGTCTTCAATAAGCCAGTAATACATTTATGCCGAACCACGAGGTAAACCATGCGCTTTGTATTCCCAGTTGTGTTGATGATTGCCCTGATTGGCGCTTTGGCAGCCTGCCAGGGCGCTGCCGGTCCGGCCGGTGAGCAGGGTGTCCCAGGGCCCCAGGGCGAACCCGGAGCGGCGGGGCCCCCGGGCCCTTCAGGCGGGGCGGGGGGGGTGGTGGGACCCCAGGGTCCTTCAGGCGTGGCGGGAGTGGTGGGACCCCAGGGTCCTTCGGGCGCTGCTGGAGCCACCGGTCCGGCGGGACCTGCGGGGGCGGCAGGTGAGGTGGACCCGGCCGAGCTGGAAGCCCTGCTGTACCAGTTGACCGCAATGGCCATGGCCGAACCCATAGCCCCTGCCCGGTGGATGCCTGCTGAGTACACGAGGTACTACGTTCAACAGGCCATAAAGATGTACGAGGCCAATGGCCTGGAAGCGACTGTCGAATACTACAACACCGATGAAAGCGTTGATGGGCAGTGGTACATGTTCATTGTTGACGAGAACGAGACTATGGTTGCCCACGCCAATCCTGACCTGGTGGGGGTAGGTGTTAACGACATCCTGGGCCCCAACGGCTATCCGTCGGGAGCCGCCGTGTACGCGACTGCCGACGAGGATGGGGCCTGGTTCGACTACACCTTCCCCAACCTGGCCACCGGCGAAGTGGAGACCAAGCATTCCTGGATGGTACGCCACGACGGGATAGTGTTCGGCTCGGGCTGGTACGAGCGGGGACCCAGCAGGACTGACGGCCCGGCCTACACCAAGGAGCTGGTCCAGCAGTCCATCAACCTGTACAACGCCGTGGGGCTGGAGTCCACCGTTGACTATTACAATAGCCAGGAGAGCACAGACGGCCCCTGGTACATCTTCATCATCGATGAGGACGAGAACTTCCTGGCCCACGGCGCCAACCCTGCGTATGTCGGTCAGCACGTCTCGGTGGCCATCGGGCCCAACGGTTTTCCTGCAGGCGCAGCGGTCGCCGCATCTGCTGAACCTGAGGGCGCCTGGTTCGATTACACCTTCCTGAACCCGGCCACCGGAGCGGCGGAAACCAAGCATTCCTGGATGGTGGTCCACGATGACCTGACCTTCGGGACCGGCTGGTACGAGGATGGGCCGCGCAAGACCGACGTGGAAGCCTACACCATGTCAGTGGTCCAGCAGGCTATCAACCTGTACAACGCCGTTGGCCTGGACGACACGCTTGCCTACTACAACACGCCGGAGAGCGTGGACGGTCAGTGGTATGCCTTTATCGTGGACGCCGAGAGCGGGGTTACTATCGGCCACCATAATCCGGCGCTGCGGGACCGGGACCCCAGTCTGCGGGTGGATGCTACTGGCTATTTCTATGGGGACGACTTGCTGGCCGCTACGGAGTCGGGCCGCTGGAGTAGTTACGTCATAGTCAATCCGGGTTCGGGGCAGGAGCAGCGCAAGCACACCTTCGCCGTGCTGCATGACGGCTACATCTTCGCTTCGGGCTGGTACGAGCAGTAGTCTCCAACGGTCTGACATCCTGGTATAGACGGGCAGGGTGAGTCCGTTCGCGGAGAGCCTTGCGGCAGCACAATGGCAGGCCCTTCGAGAGCCTCAGGGTGAACGGGATGGTTGGTTATTGCGCCATTTGATGGGGCCCACGCTAATCGGTTAGCGTGGGCCCTTTGGGTTTACGGCGCGGTCAAGACCCGGTATGAGTCTGACCCTTGTTACGGGATCAGGCCAGGTGCTGGTTGATGAAGGAAGTCATCTGTTCGAGGGCCCGCTGGGCAACGTCGGTGGAAAGGTCGCGGAGGACGCCGTCACCTTCTTCCTCGAAGATGGTTACGTCGATCTGGCCGCCGGCATTGCGGTACTGGGAGATGAACTCGTCCAGGTCGGGGCGGGGGTGGGCCGCTTCATAGTTGCGGGCCAGGCACAGAGCGGGGGGCAGTTCGGTGCGCTCGCCGCCAGCCAGGGCGCGGGCGGGGGCCGCCTCGGCCATGGCCTCTTCGGTTACCCAGTACATGTCGTGCATGGCCACGGTGCGCTCGCCCACCGACTCGGGGGGCTTGATGTCTTCGCGGATGCCCTTGGCGTAGTTGTAACGACCCAACGGGTCAATTACGGGAGAGACCATAATCACGCAACCGAGGCTGCCGTCCACGTCGGAGGCGCCGTTGGTCAGGGACAGGGCGGAGTAGCGGGAATCAGTGGGCCGCATGCCCAGAAGCATGGCCTGGTGGGCGCCACTGGAGGTACCCATAGCTCCGATGCTGTCGGGGTTGCCGTTCCACTCGGTGGCGTGGGCCTTGCACCAGCGGATGCCGTAGTGGATGTCCTGGAAGGACGCGGGGTAGGAGGCTTCGGGGGGAACGCGGAAGTCGAGGGCCGCGACGATTATCCCGTTGCGGGCCAGGGCTTCGTTGCCAGCGTTGCCGTTCTCGCGGGTGCCGTTTACCCAGGCGCCGCCGTGCAGTTCCACCATTACGGGGAAGGGACCGTCGCCCTTGGGCTTGAAGATACGGGCCAGGAAGGGCTTGTCGCCGTGCCGGAGGTACTCCACGTCCTGGATTTCAACCTCATAGGTAGTCTGCTTGCTGACAGTCATGCCAAACTCCTTTTGCTGGTAAGACTTTGGTATCCGGTGTCCGTAGAGTAATTGGCCCAAACCGCTGCGTCAAATTTTGTTCCAGGGGCAATAGAGCCGGCGGGCCATCTGGCCCTGGCAGGAGAGGAAAAATGTTTTTTCCAAGCATTTCCTGTTATTTCCCCTCGTTTCGTATCTGGAGATTCTTTTCGATGACAGGAATTTTGTCCAGAATGAAAGGATTGTCCTCCATTTATTCCCTTGGGAATCCGATGTGCGAATCAAAATATGTGGATCTCCGACAGGAATTGCCAGGGGTCCGGAAGGGCAGTGGCGATTTAAGGGATTGTCACCCCTGACAACCTAAGGGGTGTCGTCAAATCAGCCATTACCGCCGGTCAGGTAACGGGTATAAACAGGTGACATACCAGAATCCTGGTATATCGCGGAACATATCACCCATTGACATGACGGATCTGAATTCCGGCTTTCGCCAGAATGACGGTAAGTCCCCAACCCATCATTGCAAACCTGTTGCACCGCTAGTAGTTCAACAGCACTGAATTGACGAGAGGCAACGGTGTAATGTCTTTACGGCCCTGAGCCGGAATCCAGAACGGTTGCCAAGGGTCAACCGCAAGGTACAGGAAAGGCCCTTGATTCCGGCTTTCGCCAGAATGACGACACTCGGCTTTTGACGACGCCCCCCAGGAGAGCAGTTCGGGCCCTTCGGCAGGGACCGGGTGACTTGACTCACGCTTGAGCACATAGCCTGAATAAAGCGGGACTGCCCCGGGTCTGTCACTGCAAATTCTCTTGTCATGATGGTAATGGTAGAGAAGGTTCAGGCAGGGGGGCAAGGGCGAAGTGTCAGTGAGAGGAGAGACTGGGAAAGCCTGGGCGGGCACTGCCCGACTGGTTTTCCGTCAGGCAGTGCTGCGTTCGTATGGCATTACACTTTACAAAATGCCCGAAAATGGTCTGGGCAGCGCGTAGGCTCTTGAAGCAAAGAATTGATAAATTGACATAGCGAGTCGAAATCGGAAAGGGCGAAGCAGGCCCTGACTGATGGCTGGCAGCGAGGGCGCAACGGTGGTGGAAGACGTGAGGTGGCGCCCGCCCCTCTAATTTTTCTATTTGTCTGGTCATCCCGCCGTCCCGCCCGGACGCACTATTTCGTAGATATGTTCCCGGGTAGCAGGGAGGAGTGGGTATGCACCACAGGCCAATCGCTGGCACTACTCTATTTCCAATACTCGCAATTACTTTAGCCATTTTCGCAACCATTGGCCTGGCAATTCTGCTGTCAGGCCCGGTATTTGCCCAGAATAACGCCCCAGTATTCACTGAAGGCGAAACCGCCACCCGCTCGGTTAATGAGAACACCTCCTCGTACACCAACATCGGCGCACCGATTACTGCAACTGACGACGACCAGGATGACGTGGTCTATTCCATTCAGGACGGCGCTAAGACTCACTTCGGCATTGACCCGTCCACGGGCCAGCTGTGGGTTGGCAACGAGCTGGACTATGAGTTTGAGAAGAGCTTCTCGGTGGTGGTGGTGGCCACCGACCCAGATGGGGACGACGACGCTATCACCGTTACGATCACTGTTAATGACCTGGAGGAGGCTGGAAAAGTTACTCCCGACTGGCTGCGGCGGACTCAGGTCAATAACAAGGTTACCGTGACCCTCTCCGACCCGGACGGCAGCGTATCCAGCGTTACCTGGCAGTGGTCCATTTCAACCAGCGCAACCGGCACCTTTACCGACATAAGCACCGCCACGACCGACAGCTACACTCCGGCTGCCTCCGATGCAACCAAGTTCCTGAAAGCAACAGCCACTTACACCGACAGCCGGGGTTCCGGCAAAACGGCATCGATGGACCCCGCCATTTATGTGCGTGAGACACCGGACACCAACAACGCCCCGGTACTTTCCCCCGGAGAAAGCTTTCAATGCGGCGAGGATTCCTGCAAGCCCATCCATCCTTACTATCCGGTGGGTTCCTACATCTATAATCCCATCAGCGCGGCAGACGACGACCTTGGTGATAATTTTATTTACTCCATCTCGGGTCCTGATGCCCACCATTTTGAGATTGTCCAAGAGCGTACGTACGAATTTGCTGACCTGCTGACAAAAGCCACCCTGGATTACACGGCGAGCCGGTACGAGGTACACGTAGAGGCCAC
This sequence comes from SAR202 cluster bacterium bin22, assembly GCA_002238505.1. GTDB lineage: Bacteria > Chloroflexota > Dehalococcoidia > Lucifugimonadales > UBA3495 > Bin22. Next base: position 174,023 of record MPMM01000002.1, read on the forward strand.
TGACCTGAGCGGGGAAAAAGCTACAATGAAGCTGTTCCTCACTCCTCACATTCCCGGCGGCGACGCTGACGTGCCGGTGACGACGATCAAAGGGGTTGATAGATACCCTACAACTCGTGGCGTGTGGCTGGACTATTTCGAGAACTGTACCTGGCTGGTTGCGGATCTGGATACTGCCCGCCGGGACGGGAACCAAATGTCCGGTTGGAAGATTACCGGTCAGGATTCTGCCTACTTCACCATCGACAGCGACGGCATTCTGAACTTCAAGAAGCCGCCTGACTTCGACGCGCCCTCGGACGAGGATGGCAATAACGGGTACTCTATCCGGATTAGTCCCGATACAGGAGTCACTTACGAGAGTTCCCAGATAGACATCACCGTCCGGGTTCAGGATGTGAGTGACGGCACTTCGGTGCAGGGTCCTGACCGGGTTTCCTTCAAGGAAAACGCCGCGGACGCCATCGGTACCTACACCGCTCCCAATTCCCAGACCCTCACGCTGTTCGGCACAGACGCCGATGACTTCCGGCTGGACAGCAACGGCGAACTGACCTTCATTAATCCGCCGGACTTCGAGACTCCAACCGATTCGGACGGGGACAATGTTTATGAGGTGTTCGTTGGGGTGACGCCGGAGGACGACACCGTCCAGGCCAGGTGCGTGTTCGTTACCGTAGCCGACGTCATTGAAGGCATTAACATCACTGGCGCGGACAGTCCTATAAACCACCCCGAGAACGACACCAACGCGGTGGATACCCTCACCGCCACTGATCCCCAGAGAGGCAGCTTTAGCTGGACCATTTCCGGGGTTGACCGGGACCACTTCAGGCTGGACCTGTCCGGCGAAAGCGACGAGTACGCCAGCCTCCATTTCGACCCGACCCCCGACCACGAAGCCCCCAACGATGACGACGGGGACAATCATTACGAGATCACCTTGATCGCCTCCGCCAGCAGCAACGATGCCACCAGGGAAATTGAGATCAACGTTGTTGACGTAAACGAACCGCCAGTCTTTACCCGTGGAGAGGTTCTCAAGGACTTTGTGGAAGGCGACACTTCGGTGGTGGAAGACTACGACGCCGTGGACCCGGAAGGCGAGGACGTATCCTGGACGTTGGCGGGCGCCGATACCGACGACCTGGAAATAGACGCCGAGACGGGAGAACTGTCCTTCATCACTCCCCCTGACTACGACCAGCCTTCCAACGCCGGCAACGAGTATGTGGTGGACGTGGTGGCCACCGACGAGAGCGGCGTAAGCGCATCGAAGACGGTCACCGTGACCGTCACACCGGTGGACGAGCCCCCGGTCATCACCTACAACGGAAACACCGGCGACCAGACCATACTTTTTGACGAAAACGACACCTCGGCGGTGGGAACTTTTGTCGCCGCCGACCAGGACAGCAACACTATCACCTGGACCAAGTCCGGCGACGACGCATCCCTGTTCGCCCTCTCCAACGCCGGCGTGCTGAGTTTCATCTCGCCGCCGGATTATGAAGACGAAAGAGACCATGATACGGATAACGACTATGAACTGACTATAGAAGCATCGGACAGTGTCAATGACGCAGAAATGAATGTTACGGTAAGGGTTGAGGACGTTGACGAAGATCCGGTGGTGACCGGCAATACCGGCCTTTCCGTTGTGGAAGGCAGCACGGGAAGTATCGCGAGCTACTCTGCTGAAGATCCCGAGGGATTAAGCACAAGCTGGGAAACCCCCACCGGGGACGACGGGAGCAAGTTCGAGATTTCTTCGGCCGGCAAGCTGTCCTTCAAGGCCGCGCCAGATTTTGAGACCCCGGGAAGCGCCGCCGGCACCAATGTGTACCAGGTTAAGGTAAACGCCAGCGACGGCACCAACACCGGCAGCCTGGACGTTACCGTAACGGTGACCGGGGAGAACGAGACGATAGTCCGCGAGGGTACCTGGACGGCGTCCCGAGACTACCCGGAGAACAGCACCGATACCGTTGCAACCTACAACGCCAGCGACCCGGAGGGCGTGGACATACAGTGGGACCTTGAAGGAAACGACGACGACAAGCTGTCCATCAGCAGCGCCGGTGTCCTGACTTTTAACACCATCCCGGACTTTGAGGACAAGAAGGACCACAACACCGACAACGTTTACGAAGTTACGGTGGTGGCCTCCGAGGGTGTGAACAAGGAGACCCAGGACGTCCGGATTACCGTAACCAACGTCAACGAGACACCGGTGCTCACTGTCGTGGAAGAGGTCACCTTCGCCGAGGGCAGTACGGGCACGGTTGTTACCTTCGAGGTTACAGACCCGGACGCCAATACCACGATCACGTGGTCTCTGTCCGGGGTTGACGCCGGCGATTTCAACGCCATCGCCAAGCCCACCAACGAACCGATGAAGGGACAACTGACCTTCAAGAATGCTCCGGACCGGGAAAACGCCGCCGACGCTAACATCGACAACGAGTACGAGATCACGGTGAAGGCCACCGATGAGGGCAACGAATTTGATGAGATGGCCGTTACGATCATCGTATCGGACGAGGACGAGACGCCCACGCTTTCGGGCCCCACAGCTTTTGAGTGGCTGGAAAACGCCCAAACAACGGTCGCAACCTACGATGCGGCTGATCCAGAAGATGACGATATTGAGTGGGAACTGTTGGGGGATGATAAGGACCTGTTCAACCTCACGGCCCAGTACACGGGCGCGTCAACGGCGCATCTCGCCTTCCGGTTCGCTCCGGACTTTGAGGAGTCGGACGCGGCAAAGCAGGACCACGACAATGACGACGTCTATGAAATAACCATCCAGGCCACGGACGGCAACCCCAACCACGTTCAGACCATGGATGTGGCAATTACCGTAATCGACGTTAATGAAACGCCGGAGATTGGGGACATTACCATCGATGATTACGTGGAGAACGGGACGGGCGATGTGGGTGACTTCTCGGCTACCGACCCGGAAAATGACACCCTGGAGTGGTCGCTGTCCGGCACGGACGACTCCTACTTCGACATAGACGACAGCACGGGGGTGCTCACTTTCAAGAGCCCGCCGGATTTCGAGCACGAGGTGAACGGGACCCAGAAGTACACCTATAACATCACGGTGCACGTCTCCGACGATGAGTTCACGGATGGGATGGACGTAACCATAACCGTGACCGACGTGGATGAGGATCCGGTGATTTCGGGGGAGACGGATGGCGACACCGCCGACCCCAACTTTGACCACGAAGAGAACGATGCGGCGCCGGTCCACCGGTTTTCTGCGGAAGACCCGGAGGGGACTGCAATAACCTGGGACCTGGAAGGGGTGGACGAAGCCCTGTTCAGTATCTCGGGTGGAGTGCTGGAATTCCTGAGCCCGCCTGACTTTGAAGACGCCAGGGACTCGGGTGGCAACAACGTCCACAACATCACGGTTAAGGTGACCGACAATACCGGTAACAGCGCCACACTGGTGGTAACGGTTACCGTCACCAACATTAACGAAGACCCTCAGTTCGACGCTGAAACCGCTACTGTATCGGTGGATGAAAACACGCCGGCCAACCGCAACATCGGCTCTCCGTTCAAGGCCACCGACGAGGACAGAGTGGACCGGCTTACCTACGACCTGAGCGGGACGGATGCCGCTTCCTTCGGCATGGTGGATAGCCACAGCACCGGGGCCCAGCTGCGTACCAAGGTGGCGCTGGATCACGAGACCAAGGACCAATACTCGGTGACCATCCTGGTGCGGGATGGGGTGGATGACACGGGAGACCCCAACGTCACGGCCGACGACACCATTAACATAACTATCAACGTCACCAACGTTGACGAAAACGGTGAAGTAACCCTGTCCAACGAGCAACCCGAGGAAGAGCAGCCCATAACCGCCAGCCTGGAAGACGATGACGGCGGCGTGACCAGCTTGACCTGGCAGTGGGCCACATCCTCCTCCAGGAGCGGTTCCTGGACCGACGCTACGGGCACGGGCACAACCAGCGCCACCTACACGCCGGTGACCGCTGATGTCAACAAGTACCTGCGGGCGACAGCGTCGTACACTGACGGCCAGGGCAGCGGCAAGACCGCCCACGGCATTGCCTCCAACAGGGTTGATCCCAGACCGCCGGACCCACAGCCGCCGGTGTTCTCGCAGGCCAGCGTAACCCGCCAGGTGGCTGAAAATGCTTCCATAGGTTCCAACGTGGGACGGCCGGTTACAGCGAGGGACCCCGAAGGAAAGGCATTGACCTATAGCCTGGAAGGGACGAATGCCGCCAGCTTCGACATAGTACAGTCCAGTGGGCAAATCCGGACCAAGGTAGCCCTGGACTATGAGACCAAGCAGAGTTACTCGGTAACTGTGAAGGCGACCGATCCGTCCAACCTAACCGACACGATAGCGGTAACCATAAACTTGGTGGACGTCAATGAGCCGCCGGGTCGGGTGTCCATCAATACGGTTATGCCCAGTCCCGGGAATGAAAAGCGCGGCCTTATGGTCAAGTGGGAGCCACCGACGAACACCGGTCCGGGAATTAGCGGGTATAACCTGAAATACGCCCCAAAGGGATCAAGCAGCTGGCAGGAAGCCGAGTCGTCGGACACGGAGGAGGAGTTGACCGACCTGCTGCCGGACACGGAATACGTGGCTATGGTGAATGCCGAGAATGCGGAAGGAGAAGGCAGTTGGTCAGAGACGGGGGTGGGACGTACGGAAGCTAAACCCCAGGCCGAGTGGTTTGACCTGACAGCAAGCTTTGCTTCTTCCAGGTACTCGGTGAGGGAAGGCAACACGGTGACGATCAAGGTCAACCTGTCCCCGGCGGCGGACCGCCGTCAGTCCATTACCTTTGATGCTGCAAGCGAAACGGGCACCAGCGCTATCTATGACATTCCATCCTCCGTAGGGTTTGTTCCAGGTGATGAGTCAATTGACCTGGTGTTCAGGGCGAATCATGATTCGGACAAGAGCAATGAAACCGTGACAGTGTCCTTTGGCGCCAGCATGCCGACCAAGGTAACGGCAGGGACCATAGATTCGGTAACTGTGACGATTCGTGACGACGACAATGATCCACCTCCGCCTACGCGCCGGCCGGACCCGGCGCCGCAGCCAACGCCTACGCCGGCCCCGCCGTCCTTCCCGTCGCCGCCCAACACTGGGGGCGGAGGTGGCTTCAGTGGAGGTGGCTTCAGCGGTGGCAGCTTCGGCGGCGGCGGCAGCAGTGGCTCCTCCGGGGATCCCAACCGTCCGCCCTACTTTGAAGAGGGTGTAAGCACGTCCCGGGACGTGGAAGAACATACCGGGCTTGGCATATACATTGGCGACCCGGTAACGGCCATCGACCCGGATGGGGATGTACTGACGTACGGTCTGGGTGGAACCGATGCTGGCTCCTTCGCCCTGGACACGGCTACCGGCCAACTGATAACCCGGGCCACTCTGGACCTGGAAAGCAAGGCTGCCTATGAGGTAGTCATGACGGTGACCGATGGGCGGGGAGCTGTAGATGCCATAGAAGTCACCATAGATTTGACTGATGTACTGGAGGTGCCGATCTACAATCCGGCAACCCAGGCCTCCGGCAGGGTTGGGCCGGAAGACGTAACTACTGTTTGGACTCCTGACGGGTCCGCGGCGGTTACCTTCCCGGCAGGTTCCCGGTCCGGACATTACTGGGTCAGAGTGGATTCGGCGTTGACGCGTTGTCCCTTTGACGCCGGTGATGAGGAGGTGCAGGCAGCCCTGGCCCTGGACTTCTTCGACAACTGGGGCACGCCGGAAACCGAGGTGGTGCTGATCAATGCGGCCACCATCCAGTTCCGTATGAAGGCCGAGGACTTCGGCAGCGCGGAGGTGGTGCGCGAGGCCCAGCGGCTGGGAGCGTTCACCGTATATGCCCGCGATTACGCAACCGGCGAGTGGAGACAGGTACAGTTCAGTTTCACCCTGGGTGACGATGGGTGGATAACCATCAGGGTGTCGGGTCTGACGTCGCTGGACTGCTTCGTTTTGACGACGCTGGGGGCGCTGTTCGGCATTGTCGACCCGAGTCCGGAGGCTACACCGACACCGACGCCCACTCCGGCTCCCGGTGCGACTCCCGTACCCGCGACCCAACCGGAACCCACGCCTGAACCCGAGCAGCAAGGGATCAAGCTGCCACTGCTGATTCCGCAGGCGGTGGTCGAGGCGGGTGTCATAGTAACGCCTACTCCGCAGCCGGGGGCGTCGGCGGAATCTGAACCCACACCCGGGCCGCTATTGCAGGAAGCGCAACTGGTTCCGGAGACAGTGGACGAAGATGGGCTGTCGGTCTGGCCAATTTTGTTCATTGCGTTGGGTGCGGCTCTCCTGTCCCTCAGCTTATGGCTGTACTTCCGGGCCAGGCGTCGTCCCAGGTTCTAGGAATGAAATCCCAATCATTGGGGAAAAAAGGACGCCGCTGTATCAGGCAGCGGCGTCTTTCGGTGTCAAGTCCAGAAGGCCGATATTGGTCCGCATGTGAGGGCCCCAATGAGGACTATAGACCCTTCGGCTGCCTTCAATGTTAAATGCCTTTCCAGGTGGGGGATTTACCCAATTTATTACCAGGTCAAAGCGCCATTACCCTGCTTACAGATAGAAACGTACGGGCCGGCTCTGAATGGGTATGCTAAACTGTACCCGCAGGCCCGGGTCCAATTGAGGAACTTGAGAGGGGCACAGGGCAGATGAAGAACTGCCCTCAATTCAAGAGCATCAGAAAACTTTTCCCGGCACACCTCCCATGACACGACTGGTTCAATTTTCTTCCCGCCTGGTTAACTCCCATCTTTTCGAATACTTCATTATCGGCGTCATCATTGCCAATGGCGTCCTGCTGGGCCTGGAGACTTCTCCCGAACTGAACCGCAGGTACGGCACCCTGATGCACCTGGGCAACCAGATTGCCCTGGGCATCTTTATGGCGGAAGCCGTACTGAAGCTGTTTGCCCTGTCCCCGCGCTCGTACCGGTACTTCCTGGACGGATGGAATGTATTCGATTTCCTGGTGATTGTGTTTGCGCTGGTCCCGGCCACGGGCCAGTTCGCAATGATTGCCCGCCTGGCCAGGCTGCTGCGAGTGGTACGGCTGGTATCGGCCATCCAGGATCTGCGCCTGATTGTGGCTGCGCTGGTGCGCTCAATCCCCAGCGTGATGCACGTCACCATACTGATGAGCATCGTCGTTTACATTTACGCCATCATGGGCTACCACCTGTTCCATGACCACGACCCCGAGAACTGGGGGACCCTGGGCATCTCTGTCCTTACCCTGTTCAACATCATAACCCTGGAAGGGTGGACGGAAGTGATGTTTACGGCCATGGAAAGGCATCCGCTGGCGTGGATTTACTTCGTCAGTTTTGTGGTGGTGGGCACCTTCGTGGTGATAAACATGTTTATTGCGATCATCATCAATAACCTGGACGAAGCCAAGCGGGAAAGGCTGGAGGAGCTGCAGACTCCTCCCTCCAGCGATCAGCTCATTAGAGAAATTCAAGCCACCCAGGAGGCCCTCCGCCGCCTGGAAGAACGCCTGGACCGGAGCCCGGAAGACCAGTAGTTCAACAGCATTGTATTGACGAGTGGCAACGATGTAGCGCCATTCCGGTTTTGAGCCCGAATCCATGAGGGCTACGAGGGCGGGTTTCAAACCCCTCCCTACGAATGTTGCCGCCTGATTGAGAACGCTGGTTCGGTAATAGTTCGTCATTGCCCTTTCCCGTTCCCGCTAGTAGTATGGGCCTGCGTCGCCGCTTGGACCACAGCACAAGTTCTGCCCTGGAAATGGAGCACTATGACTGCCAAGCCCATATCGTCAACCGCCGCACTTAACCGCGAACAACTGATGGAGCGAGCCTCGGCCCTGATGCCCACCCTGAAGGACAGGGCTGCTGGCACCGAGGAGTTGCGCCGAGTCCCCGAGGAAACGGTCAGGGACATGCTGAATGCGGGGCTTCATCTTATTGGAGTGCCCAAGCGGTATGGCGGGCTGGACATTGACTATGGAGTTTCCCACGATGTGGGAGTTGAACTGGCGCGGGGATGCGCATCTACCTCCTGGTGTTACTCGCTGTGGGTTGCCCACTCGTGGCTGGTGGGTTACTGGCCGCAGCAGGCGCAGGAAGAGGTCTTCGGCGAGGGCCCGGATTACCTTTGCTCCAGTTCCCTCAGCCCGGGCAGGTCCACCTGCACGCCGACAGATGGCGGTTACCGACTCTCCGGCCGGTGGGAGTTTTCCAGCGGCTGCGATTCAGCTTCCTGGATAATGCTGGGTGTCCCGGGTATTGGAGCCCGAAACTGGGTTCTTGTCCCAAAGGGCGACTACCAGATAGTGGATACCTGGTACGTTTCGGGACTGAAGGGGAGCGGCAGCAAGGATATAGTGGTAGAGGACATATTCATCCCGGCCCATCGGGTGGTGGAAGTAAGCACTGCCGGTGATTCCGATTTAAGCGGGTGGGAACTGCATCACCAGGACCGTTACCGAGTGCCGGTTCCCGTATTGCTGGGCTGGGATCTGGTAGCCCCGATGATTGGCCTGGCACGGGGGATGATTGACGAGTTCGTAGAGAAGTTGTCGGGAACCTCCGGCCCGGGCAGGACTGCCGACTCACCGGCCATTCACCTGCGCCTTTCCCAGGCATGTGCTGAAGTGGACGCTTCCCAGGGCCTGATGGAACGGGATGTGGCCGAGACCCTGCGGAAGGGTCGGGAAGGCGAGCCTTTTACTGCCCTGGAAAGGGCCAAGTTCCGAAGGGATAAGGCCTATTGCACCCAGTTGGGTCTGCAGGCGGTCAATCGGCTCTTCGACTTGAGCGGCGGGCATGCCCTGTTCGACTCGGAACCCATGCAGCGGTATCACCGGGATGCCCAGGCCGTGGCCCACAGGGACGGGCTGATTATGGACCTGGGAGGCCAGCAGTTCGGGCGGGTGTTGCTGGGACTGGAACCGGACGGGTCAATCTAGGACCGACACCCCATTCCGCAAGGCCCAGCTAATGCGATTCCGGCAATCCGGTAACCGAATCGGGGAAGGTACCCCCAAGGGCTAGCCCTCGTCTCCTTTTTGCCCGTAGCTGGTACCAAGGTCTCCTTGAAGCTCCTGAAAGGCGGTGCTATTATCCCGAAACGTCAGCTACCGCCAAGGGGAATAGGGACCGGAATCCTCGCGCCAACATTCCGCTGTCGCCTGTCTCCTGCACCGTTGAGCCGCTGCCGGAGGTAGCTGAGAACTGCTGGCTTTTGTGCCAGACTTTGCCCGTTCCTAGTTTTCGTGATGCCCCCTACCATCATTACCCTGGCCAGGCAAACCGAACGCCCAGTGGTTAGGCGACTGGCTCGCCATGTGGGCGGGGCATTGCATCGCATACTGCTTTCTCTTCGCGACCTGGCGCCGATAATCCTGGTTATCGCCTTTTTTCAGATCGTGGTGTTGCAGCAGCCCTTCCCAAACTTCTGGGGGGTAATGGCCGGTCTGTTATGCGTTGTGGGCGGACTTTCCTTGTTCATGCAGGGGCTGGAGTATGGCCTCTTTCCCCTGGGGGAGACGCTGGCCCAGGGGTTTGCCAGCAAACGCAGCCTGACGGCCCTGCTGTCCTTCGCGTTTTGCCTGGGGTTTGGGGCCACGGTGGCGGAACCGGCGCTGATTGCCATTGCCCAGGAGGCCGCCGAGGTGGCATCGCGAGGGGCGGCAATTGCGGATACGGCGGAGGCCCGTGACAGTTATGCCTTCAACCTGCGCATGGTGGTTGCCCTTTCCGTGGGAGCGGCGGTATTGCTCGGCGTGCTGCGCATACTCAAGGGCTGGCCCATTCACCGGCTGATTATTGGCGGCTATCTGATGGTTACCTTGATGACGCTGTTTGCCCCGCCGGAGATAGTCGGGATTGCCTATGATTCGGGGGGCGTGACCACCAGCACCATGACGGTACCGCTGGTTACTGCCCTGGGGGTTGGCCTGGCTACTACCATACGCGGCCGGAACCCCCTGATTGACGGGTTTGGGATTATAGCCCTGGCCAGCCTGACGCCGATGTGCTTTGTGATGGCCTACGGGATAATTGTGGCATGAGCGGAGGCTTCTTCGACACCCTGTGGACGGTGCTGTTGTCCACCGTGAGAGACGTGGCGCCCATTGTGGCGGTCCTGGCCTTCTTCCAGGTATTGGTGCTGAGACGGAGACTGCCCCACGCCCGCCGGATGATCGTGGGATTTTCCTTTGTGCTGGTGGGACTTGCGCTTTTCCTCATCGGCCTGGAGCAGGCTTTGTTTCCCATTGGGGAAACCATGGCCCGTCAGTTGACCGACCCCGAGATGCTGGGGACGCTGGGAATTGAAGGAGAAGTGGACTGGCGGAATTACTGGCTGGTCTATCTTTTCGCCGCCGCCATTGGATTTGCCACAACCGTGGCGGAACCGGCCCTTATTGCGGTATCGGTGAAGGCGGAGGAGGTCTCGGGCGGAGCCATACGGTCCTGGGGGCTTCGTTTCGCGGTGGCGGTGGGGGTCGCCGTGGGAGTGTCGCTGGGATGCTTCAGGATAGTTACCGGCACTCCATTGCCCTGGTACATCATCGCCGCTTACCTCGTGGTGATTGTCCAGACCTTTCAGTCCAGCAGGACCATCATCCCGCTGGCCTATGACAGCGGAGGCGTAACCACGTCGACGGTCACCGTGCCGGTGGTAGCGGCCCTGGGCCTGGGGCTGGCGGCCAGCATTCCGGGCCGGAGTCCATTGATCGACGGATTTGGCCTGATAGCGTTTGCCAGCGTTTTCCCTATAATTACTGTATTGGGTTACACCATGGCCACGTCCTACGCCAACCGCTGGAAAAACCGCAAGGCACAAAGGGGGAGCGAATTATGAGAATGAAATTAATCGTAGCCCTGGTAGATGACGGCAGAACCGAAGCGGTGATTGAGGCAGGCCGGGCCGGAGGGGCCACTGGAGCTACAATCATTACCAGTGTACGAGGCGAGGGTCTGGAGCCCCAAAAGACGTTCCTGGGGCTGCAGTTTGAGGCCCAGCGGGACCTGGTGCTGTTCATAGTAGCCGAGACCCGAGCGAGACACATACTTGAAGGTATAAGGGATGCCGGGCACTTTGACCGGGAAAGCGGGGCCGGAATAGCGTTTCAGGTGGATATTGAGGACGCGGTGGGCCTGGTCAGCCAGCTGCCGGCAATCAGAGACGAGGTGAAGCAGGAGATATGAACGCGGGAAAGGCTGTCAGGGTCAGAGATCTGATGGCGACAGATATCCGGTCTGTTGATGGAATGGCCACGGTGGCGGATGCCATTTCCATGATGAAGGAACACGGCGTGTCTTCCCTGGCCGTAAACCGGCGGGACGAAGACGACGAAATCGGGCTGGTGCTGATTTCAGATATTGCGTCCAAAGTCACGGTGCCGGACCGGTCTCCGGACCGGGTTAACGTTTACGAAATTATGAGCAAACCGGCCATAACGGTTTCGGAGGAAATGCTGGCCCGCTATGCCATTCGCCTGCTGGTGAGGTTTGACATCTCGCGGGCGATGGTACTGGACGCCGGCCGGAATCCGGTGGGAATAGTTACCCTGCGGGACCTGGTGCTGGGTGAGCACACAGAATAATCGCGGTTGTTGAACCTTCCCTAGACCGCTGGTGGGAGTCGATGAAGACCATGTAAATTGACCCGGCCGGGTGGTTTGCTCTTCAGCTAGTCTGAGAACATCTTCTGTGGTACGCAAAGAGACGCCCCAGCCAAACGGCTGGGGCGTCCTGTGTCCGAAACTCTATCCCAGAGGGATGAGGAGCGGAACGGGCTTACGGGGCGGTCAGGTCCATGATGTTGGCCCTGATCCGAGGCGCATAGTGGGGTTCCCATTCCAGGTCGGCAGCCAAACCGTAGATCTGTACGACCAGGAAGTTGGGTACGAAGTGGTAGTTGTTGTGAACCATATTGGCAAGTTCTTCCATACGCTGGCGGCGCAGGTCGCCGGACGGGGTCGCGTTGGCTACCTCGACCCGCTCCTCAAATTCATCGTAGCAGACACCGCTGGAGCGGCTGAAGCAGCTGTTCCGCAGGATGGCCTGCCTGGAGAAGTCCAGAGACTCGGTCGAGGTGGCCGGCGCGGTGATGTGCATTGAGGAGAAGTTGGGCATGCCGGGGCCCAGGGTGAGGCACTTTTCGTGCAGGGTTGAGCCGGCAGCGGCCTCAAAGTCCTCGCGAGTGCGACCGTGGCCGCAGTTGGAACGACCGGTGCCAGCGTGGATGGAGGACTCAACCACCAGCAACTCGACGTTGAATCCCACGTCACTCCAGAAGGTGATTACAGATTCGGCGTACTCTACGTCCTTTGGCACCCGCTGGGAGCGGATATGCAGCTTGATCAGGCTGTCTTCCGCCTCCGGGTCATAGCCTACCTGGGCCATTAGCTCCATGGCCCGTTCCGGATCGTAGGGGTAACCGGCGGAGTTTTCCGGCGTAATACCTACGGTACCGGTCTGGGCGATGTTGCCATAGCATTCAAGGACGCCATCAAATATTTCCGCCATCACGGTTTCGCAGTCGATGGCCAGGTTCAAGGCTTCCCGAATTTCCTTCAGGCGAAGCCAGGGATGGTGCACCGTGTCAATGGCGTAAACGTAGGCCTCGTTATTGGTTGCGGAGACCCACTTGGGAGCCAGTTCACGGTCCTGGAAGGCGATTTCCGCCCAGTCAGCTTCTTGGGATGACAGAGCCGCAGCCCTGACCAGGGGCTCATTGCGCCACTGCTGATAAAGGGTCTTGATGGTGGGGGCGCGTGAGTAGTTAGTTGCCGGGTTGGGATTGTACCCTTCGTAGGCTTCCAGTTCCACTTCCAGGCCCGTGCGCCACTCTACGATTTTGTAGGGGCCAAGACCGACGGTGAAGCGTTCGACTTCGTCGGGCATTTCCTCTGGCAGGTCGGCGGCTGAACTCGCGCCCGTGACGTCAAGGAACCAGCCTACGTCCTGGAACTTGGTGAAAATGGTGGTGCGAGGAAGGATGGGGCACGCCTTGCCGCAGACTACGTCAAGGGTGTATTCGTCCACCACTTCGCCACCGAACACGCCATGGAAGCTGAAGTCGTTGGAGTTATAGTGGCCGCTAGTTTCTTCGTCGCCGAAGAAGTCAATCCAGAAGGCGGCCTGCTCAGCATTCCAGGGAGCGCCGTTGTGGAAGGTGACACCCTGGCGCAAGTTGAACCGCCAGCGGTCAGCATCAATCTGCTCCCAGCCCTCTATGCCGGTTAGCCCAACCACCCGGTAGTCGTTGTGGTCATCGATCCAGGTGAGGGGGTCGCTGGCGAGGTCGTCGCAAATGGTGTTCTGGATGTTGCCGCCGCAGTTGGCGCTGGCAGCGCCAATGGTGGTCGGTTCTTCCGCGGTGAGGAAGACCATGGAATCTCTGGCCGCTACAGCCGGCTCGGCGGGAACCGGAGTGGGCTGCGGAGCCGCAGTAGGCGCGGCAGCATCGGTTGATGTCTGAGGCGCAGGCGCTTCAGGCTGGGCCGCTTCCTGCATTTGTTCCGCAGGCTGGGCCGACTCTTGCATCTGTTCCTGGGGCGCTTGAGTGGCAGGAATGGCCAAAGCCTGAGGCCTGGCGGTGTCAGGCTCCGCGGCGGGCGCTGCCGACCCGGAAGCGGGTTCTTCCGCGGTAGGAGAGCCGCACGCTACAGCAACCAGGGCCACCAGCGCCAGGATGGACATCAGCGCCCGGCTAAATCTGTATCGTCTTGCAGATTTGGTTGTTCTCATTTCCGTGCTCCTCCAGAGACATGCTTAGAGGTATGCGTAAAAAAACTATATTTCTGTTTGATTTCCTTTGCCTCTTACCTCCTCTCCTGAAAGAATGCTTCTTTAGAAAGAAGTTCGTGACTTTATATAATAGTTATCATCCAAAGTCAATTGCTTCCCACGGGAACGGTAAAAAGATGCCGAAATGTCCTGATATTTGTCAGAAGATGTTGCGAATAACGTTAATGTTGGTCGGGCATTGGCGTAAGGAGGTTTCAGCATAATTAGAAAGAGTGGAGGAAACCCAACTGGGGCATTGTCAGCTTGAACTCCCTCTCCCAGAGCATCAATACTCTTAATCAAGGTTTTAAGGGACCGCCTGGGCCTCCCGGGTTCAGGAAGGGTATCAGCGGTATTCCAGGGTCAACGGTGTGGGGTCTCGGCGGATTTCGGCGTTGCGTTCCGTCAATTACAGGAATGGAAAAAGACGGCCTTTCGGGGATACCCACTTGAGAGGGGAAGTGATGGGTGACTCGCTGGGGCCGCATGGTGACATAACTGAACCCCAATCATTCTGCCCAATTGTTAATGTCAGGGAGTCTTCCGATGGAATGCAAAGCGGGTTCCACCCCTGCTGTGGGAAGGCAGCGTTCCGATTTAGTTGGCCTGGCGGCGTTACGGTAATGCGGACCATGGGCTGGGGCGGTTCGCGAACCGCCCCTGCGAGTATCAGGACAACCTTAAAAGGATACCCGCCGGTGGCTGCAGGGTCTGGTTGACTAACCCACAGCTATACGATAGATTCTATTGATTAAAATCCCCGACTAGCGAGGTGTGCAGGGATGTCAAGACGCCTGTTCAAAGAGTTGGAGCGGTCCTACGGCTTTGACGAAGTTGCCATAGTGCCCGGCAATGTGACCATAAATCCCGAATTGACATCCACGAAAATGACCATCGGGGAATGCACTTTTGATGCGCCCATGATGGCTTCAGCCATGGATGGCACGGTTTCTCCCAAGTTCGCTACTTTGATGGACGGACTGGGCGGTCTCGGTGTGCTCAACGGCGAGGGTCTTTACTCCCGCTACGACGACCCCTACGCCATCCTGGAAGAAATTACCTCGATGCCCCAGGAGGAGGTTACCCAATACCTCCAGCAGGTTTACGCGGAACCGATCAAGGACAACCTGATCGGCAAGAGAGTAGAGGAAATAAAAGGCGCAGGGTCCACCTGCGCCATTGCTTTTACCCCACAGAACACCAAGCGCATGTCCCCGGCGGCAGTGGAGGCTGGCGCGGACATCGTAGTCGTACAGTCCACGGTCACCACTGCCCGGCACCAGTCCCGCAGCTATCGGGGCCTGATTTTCGCGGAACTGATTGACTCGCTAAGCGTTCCGGTGGTAGTGGGCAACTGCGTCAGCTATGACGTGGCCATGGAACTGATGGAAACGGGCGTTGACGGAATACTGGTCGGCGTGGGGCCGGGCGCAGCCTGCACCACCCGCGAGGTGACCGGCGTGGGAGTCCCCCAGGTGAGCGCTACCCTGGAGTGCGCCGCCGCCCGCCAGGACTATTTCCATCGTACCGGGCGGTACGTCAATGTGATTACCGACGGGGGCATCCGGACCGGCGGCGACATGTGCAAGGCCATCGCCAGCGGCGCCGACGGTGTAATGGTCGGGACGCCCTTTGCCCAGGCCGAAGAGGCTCCGGGTCGGGGCTATAACTGGGGTATGGCCAACGCCCATGCCGAGTTGCCCCGGGGCACCCGCATCAAGGTAGGGACCAGGGCTTCGTTGAAGGAGATAATGTACGGTCCCACCTCGGTGACCAACGGCACCCAGAACCTGGTTGGCGCTCTTCAGGTAGCCATGGGTATGTGCGGGGCCTATACCATTCGGGACTTTCACCAGGCGGAAATGGTCATCGCCCCGGCCATCAAGACCGAGGGCAAGTTCTTCCAGCTTGGTTAGCGTTTCCTGCGTTCTGATTTAATGCTGACTGCACAGCGGCGGGAGCCGGGCTGGTGAAAGCCGTTGCAAAGCAGCGCATGATCTTTCAGTCCTTTAGTAGAAGATTCCGGGAGGTTACAGGTTATGGTTTCAGCGACCGGGACAATTCAGATTCTGGATCCCCGACCGGAGGATGTTCCTGAGGAGAGGGGACTCAGTTCCGAGCTTCCCAGCCTGGAAGGCAAGGTAATCGGACTGCTGGAGAACCGGAAGTACCACGCGGACTCGTTCCTGCTGGAATTGCAGCGGGTGCTGGAGGAGGAGTACAAGGCCAGGAAGGTGGTCTATGCCTCCAAATTTACCTTCAGCATGCCCTGCGCCGACGAAACGATAGACACCCTGGTGGAGGAATGCGATGTCGTTGTCCACGGCATCGCGGATTGAGGCTCCTGCACGGCGTGGGGTCTCCACGACACAGTAGTAACCGAATCCCACGGGGTTCCGTCGGTCAGCGTCATTACCAGCTCATTCACGCGGGCAGCCCACGCCCGGGCTGCGGCATTGGGAATGCCGGGGGTGCGCATTGTGGAACTGCCCAGCCCCCTGGCGTCTCGCAGCGTCGAGGAAGTGCAGGCGATGGCCCACGAATATGCTGAAGAAATCGTGGGATTGCTGACCACCGGATAGCGCCAGAAGATAGTGAAACCCTTTTCCGCCGGAGTCTTTGGCTCCGGCGGTTGTTTTGATTAGGGATAAATGGAGGAGGTAGATGTGATATGCAAACAGTGATTGAATTTGAAGCAAGCTACGCCATGCTTACCGTGGTACTGGAGCCGGGGGAGAGCATAAAGGCTGAACCCGGGGCCATGGTAGCCCAGCAGGATGTGGAAATGAAAACCGGTTCGGGAGGTGGCGGCCTTTTCGGAGGCATCCGCCGGATGCTGGGCGGAGAGTCTTTCTTTATCAATACCTTCACCGCCAACAGAGACGGAGGGCAGGTGTGCCTGGCGCCGTCCACTCCCGGCGATATTGGTTCCTTTGCTTTGCCGACGGGCCGGAACCTGTTTATTCAGTCCAGTTCTTTCCTGGCCTGTACCGATAATGTTCAGACGGACTCGCAGTTCCAGGGATTCCGCGGCTTCTTCAGTGGAGAGAGCCTCTTTTTCCTGCGGGCATTCTGCGAGCGGGGGGATGGCACGGTCTTTTACAACTCATACGGGGCAATCAAACGCCTGCCGGTGGAGCCAGGCAAGGAACTGGTGGTGGATACCGGTCATCTTGTGGCTTTCAGCGATGACGTGGACTATTCAATTGGCAAGGTGGGAGGCATCCGGTCACTGCTGGGCGGCGGCGAGGGTCTGGTGATGAAGTTTCGGGGCAACGGGCACGTGTGGATACAGACCCGCAACCTGGCGTCCCTGGTGGAGAAGCTGATGCCCTTCCTGCCCACGCCGGACAGGGGGCAGTAAGGATGAATCCATTGTCCATCCAATCGCGCCGGGTGGAGGTGGAAGCCTCCTTCGACGCTATCCAGGACTACTACGAACAGCAGGGCTGGACCGATGGACTGCCCGTGGTCCCTGCCACCGAGGATCTGGTGCGCAAGATGCTGCTGCCCTATGGTCAGGACCCTTCGACCAGCCTGGGCGTGGTACAGCCCCGGAATGCCAGGGTTACGCTGGAGAAGGTGGCCATTAACGCGGTCATGGCCGGGTGCAAGCCCGAGCACTTCCCGGTGGTGGTGGCGGCGGTGAAGGCGGCGATGCAGCCGGACTTCAACATAGCGGGCGTGCAGGCCACTACCGGTGGCGCGGCGCCGGTGGTAATTGTTAATGGTCCCATAGCACGGGAGCTGGAAATCAATGGCGATTCCGGATGCTTCGGACCGGGTTACCGCGCCAATGCTTCCATTGGCCGCGCCCTTAGACTGTTCGTGCGAAACGTGGCGGGGCTGATACCCGGTGAAATGGACAAAGCCACCCTGGCCCTGCCGGCCCGGTACACCTTCTGCTTCGCCGAGAACGAGGCCCGCAGCCCCTGGGAACCGCTTCACGTGGAAATGGGGCTTGACCCTTCGGCCAGCATGGTGACCCTGATGGGAATGCGGGGGATGTACACGATAATGGAAAGCACCTCTCCCACGGGCATCCAGGTGCTGCGTACCCTGGTGGGTTCCCTCAGGACCATTGGCGTCTCCAACTATTACCAGACGGGCACGGGCGCGCAGTTGGCCCTGGTGCTGTGTCCTGAGCATGCTGCAGAAATCCACGCCTCGGGCCTTTCCAGGCAGGATGTGCGGGAGTATATATTCCAGAACGCCCGAATGCCGCTGCGCCGGCTGGAGGGCATTGCCCACTATGGCAACCGCAATTGGCCCAAGTGGATCGATGAATCGGACCCGGATGCCATGATTCCAATAGTGGGATCGGCTGATGACGTGCTGGTAGTGGTTGCGGGAGGCGATGGGCGTCATTCAGCATGGCTGGCCGGCTGGGGCGTAACCAGGAGGACAACGGAGGAGATAGAGCGGCCCGAGTAACAATCAAGAACCGTCCTGCTGGATGGTGTGATACAAGAGTCGGCGCGGTAACAGACGCGCCGCTCCAGCCTCGCGGAATAGACCGCGAGGCTTTTTGTTTCGTGCAAAGGGCCATTATTGTGGGCGCCCTGTGCCTATACATTTCATTAAACAATACTCATCATTTGTATTAGGCCTTAAAGAGGGTTTGCAAAAGCAACCCTTCGTCAAGGCCATATCATCGGTAATCACAATGCACAATATTAGTTTAATAAGTATGTTATCTGGCATAAGCGTCAATATAGCTACGATAATGACACGAACTGGATCAATGGAGGGGCAAAAGTATTCAATAATGTGAAGAAACTTATATAATAGGGCGATAAAAAGCATTGACATACCTCCAAATAGCCGATATTATATATTCATCACGGTTATGGAGGGCCAAAAATGATGGAGGAGCGGATATCCGGATTAGGCATTGGTGAAACTGACATTCAGGAGTGCCAGCATCACTGGGTAATCCAGGAAGCGGACGGACCTTTCAGTTCAGGATTTTGCCGTCTGTGTGGGGCTCTGAAAGAGTTTAAGAATTATCTTGAGTCCTCCCACTGGGGTGACGAGAAGACGCGCAGCGAATCCCGCACCCCCCTGGTGGGCATACCCTCAAAGGCACGCGTAATGGTGGAAGATGACGAAGATTTCTAGATTCCGGGTTTCCTCCTTCCCGGGACCGAAATACGGGAAACCGGCGTAGTTTCCGGAGGCCTGCCATTACATCCCGAGGATGTAATGGCAGGCAATGAGGATGGGTTGGGCGGAGGATTAACCCCGGGTAAACCTGCAAGCACACGGTAGCCAGCCCCGGCAATAGAAAACCCCTGCAACTTCTTATCAAGGTTACCTTTCGCCGGGTAGCCTTTCTGGCATCAACTTACTGGCCTGGCCCGGTATCCCAACCGGCCGGCGGGGCGGCGTATGCCCGGTTTTGAGTTGCGGCGCTCTGCTGCCCTGCGCCTGAAGCTGACAGGCTGGAAACCGGGGACTCACCGAGGGAATTTCCTGTAGTCCATGCCTTGCCGAATGGACGATGGGTGTATTATGGTCAATTGGTACCAACTCTTACCCCTCGACCTGCGGAGGCCCTCGCCTTTTGTTCACCCACCTGCACACCCACACCGAATACAGCATGCTCGATGGCATAAGCCGCATTCCCGACCTGGTTTACCAGGTTCGCGACATGGGAATGGAGTCTCTGGCCATCACCGACCACGGCAACCTTTATGGTGTGGTGGACTTCTACTCCGAGTGCAAGGAAGCCGGAATCAAGCCCATTATCGGCTGCGAGGTGTACGTTGCCCACCGCAGCCGCCACGACCGCAACGCCTCCGAGCGCAGCCCCTACCACCTGGTGCTGCTGGCCAGGGATAACACCGGTTACCGCAACCTGATGCAACTGGTAACCAAGGCACATCTGGAAGGATTTCACTATCGCCCGCGCATCGACTGGGAATTGCTGGAGCAATACCACCAGGGCCTGATCTGCCTGTCCGGCTGCGCCTCGGCGGAAGTGCCCAGGCTCATTGCCGACGGAAGAATGGATGAGGCCCGCAGCAGGGTCCTGCAGTACCGGGAGTTGTTTGGGGAAGGTTATTTCCTTGAGTTGCAGCGGCACGAGCACGTCCAGCAACTGCCCGCCATTAACGAGGAACTAACCAGGCTGGGCGGAGAACTGGGAATCCCCATGGTGGTAACCAACGATGCGCACTACGTCCGCCAGCACGAGGCCCCTTACCAGGACCTTTACATCTGCATCCAGACCAACACCACGGTGCAGGACGAAAAGCGGCTGCGGATGGAGGACGATTCCTATTACATCAAGACGCCGGCGGAGATGGAAGCGCTGTTCTCGGATTACCCCGATGCGCTGCGCAACACCCAGCTCATCGCCGATATGTGCCACGTGGAACTGGGCTTCGGCCAGACCCACCTGCCCAAGTACCCCACCCCCAACGACATGCCGGCCGACGAATACCTGGCCCAGTTGTGCTGGGAGGGCTTCCGGCGGCGGTACCCCAGGCCCACGCCCGAGGCCGAAGAGCGGTTGAAGTACGAACTGGAAGTGATTCGCCATACCCAGTTCGGCAACTATTTCCTTGTGGTCTGGGACATCTGCGACTTTGTCCACCGCAACCAGATAATGTTTGGCGTCAGGGGAAGCGCTGCGGCCAGCGTGGCTCTCTATTGCCTGGGCATCACCGATGTGGACCCCCTGGAATACCGCCTGGTGTTTGAACGGTTCCTGAACCTGGAACGGAAGGAAATGCCGGATATCGACATGGACTTCCAGGATGACCGCCGTGACGAAGTTCTGCACTACGTTATAGACCGATACGGCAGCGACCGGGTGGCCCAGATCATCACCTTCGGCACCATGGGGGCCAAGGCTGCCCTGCGGGACGTGGGGCGCAGCCTCGGGATGAGCTACGGCGATGTGGACCGGATAGCGCGAATGGTCCCCTTCAAGACCCGCACCCTGGATGATGCCTTGCGGGTGAATCCGGAATTCGTCAATACCTACGAGGCGGACAACGCCGTTCACGACCTGGTGGATAACGCCAAGGGCCTGGAGGGGATTGTCCACCACGTCAGCACCCACGCCGCCGGCGTCCTCATCGCCGACGAACCACTGACGGAAACGGTGCCCCTGCAGCGTCCCTCGCGCGGAGACGAAAACAGCCCGGTGTTGATGACCCAGTATTCAATGGACCCGGTGGCAAAGCTGGGCCTGCTGAAGATGGATTTCCTGGGCCTGACCAACCTGACCATCCTGGACCGGGCCACCAAGCTGCTGGACGAGACCCAGGGCATCAAGATTGACCTGAGCCGCCTGTCCCTGGACGACAAGGAGACCTTTGAACTCCTGTCCTCGGGAAAGACCACCGACCTGTTCCAGCTGGAAAGCGCCGGAATGCAGCGGTATATCAAGGAATTAAAGCCATCGAACCTGGGCGATATCGCCGCGATGATTGCCCTGTACCGCCCGGGTCCAATGGAGCACATCGATACCTTTATCGACGCCAAGCACGGCCGCACGCCCATTACCTATCCCCATCCCAGCCTGCAGGAATTGCTGGACGAGACATACGGGGTAATCGTGTACCAGGACCAGGTATTGCTGATCCTGCAGCGGTTTGCCGGCTATTCGCTGGGCGAGGCGGACACGGTCCGCAAGGCCATGGGCAAGAAGATTGCCTCGCTGATGGCCGAAGAACGCGACCGATTTATCGACGGGGCCCTGGGCAAGGGATTCGATCGGCCGCTGGCGACCCAGGTGTTCGACCTGATCGAACCCTTCGCCGGCTATGCCTTCAACAAGGCCCACAGCGTCAGTTATGCCCTGATTTCGTACTGGACGGCCTACTTCAAGGCCCACTACCCGCTGGAGTATATGTGCTCGGTGCTCAACTCCCGACTGGACAATACGGAACGGATTGTGAGTTCCATCAACGAGTGTTCCAAGCTCCAGATACCCGTGCTTCTGCCGGACATTAACCGCTCGGGAGAGTTCTTTACCATCGACAAGGAAAGCGGCCCCGTACCCAGCTTGCGGTTCGGGCTGGCCGCCGTGAAGACGGTCGGGGAAGGCGCGGTCAAACCGCTGGTGGCGGAACGCGCGGAGAACGGGCCCTTCGATTCAATCGACGACTTCTGCCGCCGGGCCGACATGAGCGGACTCAACCGCCGCACCCTGGAAAGCCTCGTAAAAACCGGGGCCTTCGACTGCCTGGGTTCCCGGGGAGCGGTTTACGGCGCGCTGGACCAGATTGTGGCAACGGCCCAGCTGGAGACCCGTACCCGCAACTCGGGCCAGACCAGCCTGTTCGGCGGTATGGACCAGACCGACGCTCCCCAGGTGACCGGAATTTCACTAAATGGCCTGGATGTCTCCAATGAGGAGAAGGCTGGCTGGGAGAAGGAATTGCTGGGCCTGTCCCTTTCCTACAATCCCCTCATGGCCCTGGCCAGTTCCGACGTGGGCGACGGCATTAACTCCATAGACCAGCTGGACGAGGATATGCAGGGCCTGACCTACACGCTGGTAGGACACGTGGCCTCTGTCACGGAACGCTATACCCGGGAGCAGAAGAAGTTCCTGGTCGTCAATTACGACCTGCTGGGCGGCCAGGTAGAGGTTATCGTCTGGCCTGACGTGCTGGAGCGGACTGCCGAGATGTGGGTTTCCGGCCGGCTGCTGAGAACTACAGGAAAGCTACGGCTGCGGGGCGACGGCTACTCCCTGGCATGTGAGCAGGTGTCAGCTTTTGTGCCCCAGGCGTCATCATCCGAAGAGGACGCGTCGGGGACCAAGGCCCCAGTCATCAAGGAGACCCCGGCCCCAGCCGCAATTCCGGCCAATGGGCACTCAAAGGGTGGAAACGGAAACGCCGCCGCGGGGGGCGCTCCCCGCAGGAATGGTGGAAACGGCTCTTACCGACACCAGGCCGGCGGCTCCTATCGCGCAGGAAGCAATGGTAACGGTAACGGCAACGGCAACGGCAATGGTAACGGTAACGGTAACGGCGGAAGCCACGGGTCGGGCGCCGGCGCCATTGCGGCCAGCATGACCAACGCCCGCACCGTATTTGTCGGAATCTCCGAGTCCGACGATCCCATAGAAGACGCTCACCTCTTGCGGGAAGTTATCTCAATGTTGCTGGAGTACCCCGGCAAGGACCGGGTCAACCTTGAGATCTACACCGAGGGCCGGCGCGTGGTTATGGACCTCCCCGTTGTAAGCACCGGCTACTGCGAGGATATGCGCCAGCGGCTGGAAGGTTTGCTGGGCGCCAACTCGGTGCTCCTCCAGGGAGCCGATGGACCGGACGTGGACGACGTCCCCTTTTAGCTCGACGCGCCAACCCTGAACTCCCTGCCCGGGCCGTTCTCCCGCGTGGCTAATGCCCGCCCGGGAATAGCCCGGTCTCCCCCGACTGTTGCGGCCGATGCCGGAACTTTTCCCACCTGGCGCCTGCGGTAAAGCTGGGACGTCTCATATAAGCATTCCATATAATTACTTGACATATTATATGGGGTGTGGTAGAGTCCTAACATAGCCGTATTGCGCCCTTTTTCTGGCCTTGTTTCAGTAACCGGGGTTTCGCTGCCGGGTATCAGAGACAGGCGTTGATCCCAGAAATTTGTCCCCAATCTATTTTTGCAATGGTTAAAGGGCTGCGGCGGTGCCACCAGATATATGGCAGTTATTGACGACATAAAAGCCCGGCTGGACATACTGGATGTGGTATCCGGGTACGTTTCACTCCAGCGTTCCGGGAGGGCATTCAAGGCCTGCTGTCCTTTCCACCAGGAGCGGACGCCGTCCTTTTACGTGAACCAGGAGCGGCAGTCGTGGCACTGTTTCGGCGCCTGCGCTACCGGCGGGGATATTTTCGGCTTTATTATGAAGGCCGAAAACCTGGAGTTCCGGGAGGCGTTGCAACGCCTGGCTCAGCAGGCGGGAGTTGCCTTGCCCACGCGGGAGCGCCAGTCGGAACATGAAGATCTGTTTCGCCTGAACGAGGTGGCCCGGGAGTTTTTCCAGCAATACCTTGCATCGTCCATGGGTTCCGATGCCCGCGCCTACGTGGAAGGGCGGGGCATAAACAAGGAGACCGTAAGCAAGTTTGAACTGGGCCTCAGTCCCAGGGATGGCCAGGGGCTGTTCAACCACCTCCTGAAGTCCGGCTTCACGCCAGAAATGACAGTCCGTGCCGGGGCGTCGTACCAGCGCCAGGACGGCGGCCACGTGGACGCGTTTCGGGGAAGATTGATTATCCCCATTCGCAACGGACAGGGAGAGCTGGCCGGTTTCGGCAGCCGGGCGCTGGACGATTCCATGCCCAAGTACCTGAACACGGGGCGCACCCCGGTATTCGACAAGGGGCGCACCCTCTACGGCATGTACCTGGCCCGGGATTCTGCGCGCCAGCAGGGCATTGTAATTGTTGAAGGATACATGGATGCCATTTCGGCCCACCAGCATGGCTACGATAACGTGGTGGCTTCCATGGGGACTGCCCTTACCGAATACCAGGTAGCCGAAGTATTGCGGACTACCCGGCAGGTCACCATGGCGCTGGACGCCGACGCGGCGGGTCAGCAGGCCACGCTGCGAAGCCTGGAGTCCTCCTGGCAGGTTTTCCAGAACCGGCAGGTCTGGCAGTCGGGCGGTGCATCATCGCCCCAGCGGCAGGAAGACCTGAATCTCAGGGTGGCGATTCTTACCGACGGAAAGGATCCGGACGAGGTGATTCGCCAGTCGCCGGAGAAGTGGGAGGAACTGGTCAGTAACGGTGTGCCTCTTTTCGATTACCTGTTGCCGGCGCTTTCGGCCCAGGTGAATACTTCAACGCCGGAAGGCAAGGTGCGCATGGTGGAGCGGGTCAGCCCCTTCATCTATGCGGTGAATGAACCTATCCTCCAGGACAGTTACCTCAGGAAACTGGCCGACTTTTTGGCGGTGCGTGATGAGACTTTGCGGGCCACGTTGAACCGGCCCAACATGCGGCAGGCAGACTCCCGTTCTGCTAACGGAGCCAGGGGAAATGGAGCCAGGGCCAATAGCGCAGGCCCGGGGGAACGGCCATCCAACCGAAACGGTGTTGATCGTTCGGCGCTGCTGGCCGAGGAGCGTGACTCCCTGGACGAGCGCTGCCTGACCCTTCTGCTCCAGTTTCCGGACCTGGCCGAGGACCTTCCTGAGCTGGGCGGTTTGCCGCCCGAGTACTTCCGACGGCCGGAGAATCGGGAAATCTATGTTCAATTGACCCGGGCCTGGACGGAAGCGCCGGAAATGCTCATGCCGGATAACAGCCTGTCCGAGCAGACCAAGCGCTATCTGCTGCCCGAACTGGGAGAGCATGTCGAAAGGCTGGCCAGCAGGAAGCTGCCCCCCATGGAACCATGGGTCAGGAAGGACGAGTTTCACCAGGTGCTGGCCCGCATGGAGGAACGCCAGCTTAAGGAATTGAAAGCAGCTGAGCAAATTCGCTTCTCCGGTGATCTCACGGAGATTCCGGAAGAAGCGACTGAAGAAACCCTGAACCTTAACAGGAAGATCAAGGAGAACCAGGATTCCAGAGAACAATACTCACAAAAAGTATTGCGGGGAAGGTGACAATATATGGTAAGACGCAGCAAAGCTACCCAGGACATCAGCTCCGAGGATGATCTTTACGACATTAGTGAAGAGCGGTCCGACAGCGACAAGTTCCTCGGAATTCTTGGCACGGTGGTCAAGGATGAGGATGACCTGGTTGAAGGGTCGGGGGTGGCGGTAACCACCATCCCGCTGGTTGTGGAGTCGCCTGACGATCAGGACGACCAGGATGACCAGTGGCCCGCCGGCCGTCCCGAGGCTCTCAAAACGACCGGAACGGATGAGGGCCCTAATGAAACCGAAATAGAGGAAGAAGAGGAAAACGAGGAGCCCGACTGGGAGGCCGAGGCCGAGAGCCTGCAGGTGCTGGATGACCCGGTGCGGATGTATCTCCGGGAGATAGGCCGGGTTGGACTGCTGGCCGCCAAGGACGAGCGGGAGCTTGCCCGCAAGCTGGAAGGCGAAAAGCACCTGCTGGCCCTGGGCAAGGAAGTGCTCGGTGAAGAGTACACCCATACCCTGGAGCGCGAGGTGCTGGAAGAGCGGCGCGGTCCCGACTTTGGGATCAAGGGCGAGAAGGTGGACCTGGGCCCGCTGCGGAGCCCCGACCTGCTCAGCAAGAAGATCCGGAAGGAGTTCAACGAGACCGGCCGAAACTGGGAGCTTGCGGAGACCCTGTTGCGCCGACTGGTCGGCGCCACTGCTCTGGTGGATGCTTTGAGCGAATACCTGGAATTGCCGCGTAACCCGTCCCTGTCTCAGCTTATCCACGACCCGGTTTTGGCAGATGCCATAGATGCCCAGGTGTCGGAGGACATGCTGGTCAGCCTGGCGGAGGACTTGGACATGGAGCGGGACGAGGTCTATCGCCGGGTGGTGAACCTGTCCCTGGACCGCTGGATTCTTGCTCCGGAAACGGCAAACGCTCTCGGCGACTGCACGCTGCTGCAGCTGGACGCCACCTTCAGCGAGGTCGGGTCGATGCCCGAACTGGCCAAGTACGAGCCGCTGTTCCGCAGTCGCTTCACCCACATCAAGGCGGACGGCGACCGGGCCCAGGCCCATTTGACGGAGGCTAACCTCCGCCTGGTGGTCAGCGTGGCCAAGAAGTACATTGGCCGCGGGATGGCACTGCTGGATATGATCCAGGAGGGCAACATTGGCCTGATTCGTGCGGTGGAGAAGTTTGACTACCGCAAGGGTTACAAGTTCAGTACCTATGCCACCTGGTGGATCCGGCAGGCCATT
The DNA here is from genome assembly GCA_002238505.1 of SAR202 cluster bacterium bin22. Taxonomy (GTDB): domain Bacteria; phylum Chloroflexota; class Dehalococcoidia; order Lucifugimonadales; family UBA3495; genus Bin22. The sequence continues at coordinate 200,676 of MPMM01000002.1, forward strand.
ACCCGCGCCATCGCGGACCAGGCCAGGACCATCCGTATTCCGGTCCACATGGTGGAGACCATCAACAAGCTGATGCGGCAGCACCGCCGCCTGCTCCAGGAATACGGGCGGGAGCCAACTCCTGAAGAGATCGGCGCCGCCATGGAAATCGGGCCGGAAAAGGTCGAGGAGATCATGAAAATCTCCCAGGAGCCCGTCTCCCTGGAAACTCCCATCGGGGAGGAGGAAGACTCCCACCTGGGCGACTTCATCGAGGACCGAACGGCCCCTGCGCCGGCCGATGCCGCATCCTTCCAGTTGCTGAAGGAACAGGTATCCGAGGTACTGGGCACCCTGACCGACCGGGAGAGCAGGGTCCTGCAGTTGCGGTTTGGCCTGGAAGACGGTCGAAGCCGGACCCTGGAAGAAGTCGGACGGGAGTTTGGCGTGACCAGGGAACGTATCCGGCAGATTGAAGCCAAGGCGCTGCGCAAGTTGCGCCATCCCTCCCGCTCCCGCAAGCTCAAGGACTTCCTCGAGTAAGCCGGGACACGGGCTGTTGGTGACCCAGCCGAGGGAGGGGCGATCGCCCCTCCCTCTTTTTTTCTGCCCAATTGGAACCGTTGACTCTGCCGGTTCGTATATTAAATAGAGGACAAGTTGAATAGAACTGCCCAACATGGCGTCGAGAAATCGGTAACCCGGTAGCTGTCAGGTATAGATATCGTTGCCAGTTGGTGGTCTGGAGTTGCCGGTCTGCGACTTCGGTATCACCGCCAAACTCATGAATTGTTGCGTTATGATACCCTTGAGCACGCCAAAATTCGGGTGCTATACTCGGCCTAATAGTTAGGTTGGGGGGTGATGAAGTGGAAGATTATACTTTGCCCAAGTGCATGAAATGCCAAGTGGGTCAACTGGTGCCCCTGTCAGATTACGGTGGACAGGGAGCGGCGGTGCATTACAAGGCCTGGGTCTGCATTAATCCTGATTGCGGATTCAACATCAAGATCCGAAACGGCGACATTTACCTTAATGAGCCGATAACTCCTGGCGGAATGAATTCTGCCAGGGCCCGCTGATCAGGCCTCCAACAACTGCTTCCCCGGTGATTGCCGTCTGGCGTCCGAGGGTGGAAGGGTGGTGCAAGGTGGGGAAAGAGAGGGCGGTAGACAGTACCCGTTTATAGCAGCGTTTTAATCCAAGCTCTTTTCATTCTATCTTTTGCTGGTTTTGGAGGTTATATGGAAGCTGGTTATGATTACACATTGTTAGGCAGCAGACCTCAGGGCAATGGCAGGTATATGCCCGCCCTGATGGTTGCGGTTCTGGCGGGCGTTTTGCTGCTTACGGGGCTCGCCTATTACGGATTTGCGTCAAATGCGGAAGCCGACCAGGTGGCATTGGCGGCCACGGCTGCCAGCGCGGACGCTGGGGTGACCGCTGACTCGGGGGATACGGTGAATGCCGTAAAGTACACCCACGTCGTGGCCCGACCGTCCATTGACGAGATTGGCGCTCAGGAACTGTACCCCGCAGGGTTTTCCGATCCCGAACACTGGGTCAATCCCCTGGGATTTGAGGAGTGACCTGGTTAGTCAATCGCCGAGGACTCTGACCTGAGGGCCCGGCAAATAGGGTAAATTAAGAAGGGCGGGAGATGAGCTTCCCGCCCTTTTTCTATGCAGCGCCAGTGGTTCGAGAATTCAGGTCAGGTCAAAGCTCCAGAATTCTGGTTCTCACGTCACCCTTGAGCCATCCAAATCCGTCCCGGTGTCGCCGTTCAGGCTGCAAGAGCGTGTGGAACCAACTGTCTCCGGTGCACTGTGCTGAAGCCAGGGAGTGGGTGCCGGTTGGAAGGCCGAAGCAGGGTCAGTAAGGGGAAGGGTCCAGATGAAAGGGAGGGTTACTGAAGGGTGGCGCCTTCTTTTCGCTGGATGCGGACTTTCTGGATTCGGCGTCCCAGGATGGACGTAATTTCGATTACGAGGACGTCGGTTTCCACTAAATCGCCCACGTGGGGCATTCGGCCCAGAGACATGTAAACGTAGCCACCGATAGTGTCCACGTCGGGATTGTCCAGTTTGACGCCAAACATTTCCTCGATGACGTCATTGGTAACGCTGGCGTTGACTACGGCAGCGCCGGTTTCTTCCAGGACTACCTCTTCTTCCTGGCCCCAGGAAAACTCATCCTCAATTTCCCCGACGATTTCCTCCAGCAAGTCTTCGAGGGTAATTATGCCTTCGGTTCCGCCGTACTCATCCACCACTACGGCCATCTGAACGGCCTTCTGCTGGAACTCCTCAAGCAACACGTCCAGGCGCTTGGTCTCGGGAATGAAGTACGCCTGGCGTACCAGGTCCTTGAGCGATGCCTGGGACCAGTCGTCCTTTGAGAACAGTTGCAGCAGGTCCAGGGAGTGGATAATGCCAACTATGTGGTCAATGTTGTCTTCGAATACGGGGATACGGGTGTGGCCGCTTCTGATGATGGGTTCCAATGCCTGGGGAATCGGGGTGTTGATCTCCAGCGCAACCACGTCCAGGCGGGGCACCATTACCTCGTGGGCGGTGGAGTTATCCAGCTGAATTATGGACCGGAGCATCTCCCGGTCGTGCTGGTCCATGCCGACCAGTTCTTCCTCGGTGATGTTCAGTGACTCCCCGTCAGAGGATCCATCCGAGTCGGCCCTTTGGTTGCCATTCCCGGAGGAGGATGAACCGGAGCCAATACGACCTTCGCTCCGCCGGAGCACAGAGATTAAGGGCGTGGACACGCGGGCTACCGCGCCCTGGTGGCGGGCAGCTACCGCTGAAGCCAGGCGGTGAATCAGGGTCAAGACGACCAGCGAGGCCACGAACAGGATGGCTGCGTCCAGCCACACCTGGGTGAAATAAAGTCGTATCAGGAAAAATCCGGAAAGGACAGTAGCAACGATACAGGCATACTTGAAGGGGGATATCAGGAACCAGGCCCTCTGGTTGGGGGAACTATCCCGCAGTATGCCACCGCTATTGCTTCCCGTGTGCTCTGCGATACTCAGGAAGGTGAAGAGGAGGAGCGAACCTGCCAGTATCAGTAATAATGGAGGTAAACTATCAGTATCCAATTTTTCTTCAGTTAGGGGTTTTCGTATCTCTTCTTTGGTTATTTGCCCTAATTCTAGCAGGAACTCCCACGGCCAGCAAATTTTGCGGGACGTCCTTCGTAACCACCGACCCTGCGCCGGTGGCGGCGCCGTCCCCCACAGATACGGGGGCCACGAGCATTGTATCGCAGCCAATGAAGGCTGACTCGCCAATGCTGGTGCGGTGTTTGTCCTTGCCGTCAAAATTGCAGGTGACGGTGCCCGCCCCGATGTTGGTTTCCGCGCCTATGGTAGCGTCTCCCAGGTAGCTGAAGTGACCTGCCAGAACGCCTCGCCCCAGGCGGCTTTCCTTGATCTCCACGTAGTTGCCCAGGTGAACGCCCGTTTCCAGGTAAGCCCCGGGCCGCAGGTGACTGAAGGGGCCCACGTCAACGCCGTCCTCCATGGTTGCTTCCTCCAGCATTGACGCCGTTACCCGACACTCGTTGCCAATACGGGAATCCAGGATTACTGAGTTGGGGCCAATTTCGCAACCCTCGCCGATGACTGTGTTGCCCAGCACACTGGTGTTGGGCCGGATTACGGTGTCGCAACCGATTGAAACGTCCGAGTCGATATAGACCGAACCCGGGTCCTGCACCGTAACCCCGGACCGCATCAGGTTTTCGAGGATCTGCCAGCGCATGATGGCTTCCACCTGGGTTAGTTGAACCCGATCATTGACTCCGAATATCTCCTCGGGCATTTCACTGGCCACCGTATCGACTTCGTCCCCATTTTGCGCTGCCAGGGGCACGAGGGAGGTAAGGTAAATTTCACCGGAGGCGGAGGGAGCAACGCGGGGCAGCATTTCTTCCAGCCAGGACCGGCTGAAGCAATAGGCGCCAGCGTTTACCTCTGCCGGAGCCCAGGCCTCCTGGTCCGAGTCTGCCGCCTCTACCAGGTCCACTACCTGGCCGTCGTCATTGCGCAGCACTCGTCCCAGGTCAGGGGCAAGCATGTCGGGGGCGGTCAACATGGTCATTGCGCCCCCGCCGCCTGGATGCTTTTCCACCAGTTGTTGGATGGATTCCTGGCGCAAAAGGGGCGAATCGCTTCCCAGCAACACCAGGTTGGTAGTACCCTCGGGCAAGGCCGCAATGGCATGGGCAGCGGCATCTCCGGTGCCACGGGACACGGGCTGGATAACGTACTCCACGCCATCCCCCAACGCCGCCTGGAGCGGAGCAAGGGTACTCGGGGAGACCACCACCAGGATGCGCTCTATGCCCAGGCCTCGGAGCAGTTCCACCGGATAGCGGATCAACTCCTTCCCGCACACTTTGTGCAGTGGCTTGGGTATTCTGGAAACCATACGCCGGCCCGCACCGGCAGCCATGATAACCCCGGCCCAATGCTCCATAATCTCACCTCTGTTGCCGACGCTTTGTTACCAGCATAAGGGAAAGGATTTCGGCGTCGGAGTCCGCCTGGAGACCCTCCATTCCCTGTTGGGGACAGCGGGTTTGACAACCCCGGTAGTCGAAGCCAAAATGGGGCTTAATTCCCCCTGGCGTCCCATCTCCCGGCAACTTGCCGTATTCTACATCATACCCCGACTGGAGACAGGAGGGCCCCATGCCAGACCTTACGGAAACCGAAATACTGACCCTGGCCCGCGCCGCCGGTGTGACCATTCCCCCTGAACTGGTAGCGGAGGTTGGCTACAGCCTTAACGGCGTGCTGGAAGCGCTGGACAACATTGACCTGCCCGACCTTGACCAGATTGAGCCGCTGCCCATAATCCTGCCAGGCCCGCCGGCAGACGCCGTCTAAAGGAGCCGGAACTATGAACAAGCATGAGATTCCATTCCTTTCCGCTACCGAACTTGCCGGCCTGATCGAGTCCCGGGAAGTATCGCCGGTGGAGGCCGCCGAGGCTTACCTGGAACGAATAGCTGAGGTGGATGGCAAGCTTAATTCGTACATCACAGTTACGGGTGAAGAAGCCCTGGCTGAAGCCCGCCAGGCCGAGGCGGAAATCGCTGCCGGCAACTACCGTGGCCCAATGCACGGCATTCCCGTGGCAGTGAAGGACCAGCTGAATACCCGGGGAATCCGCACCACGGGCGGGTCTTCCATTCTGGCCGACAACGTACCCGACGAAGACGCCACCGCCATCGCCAGGCTCAGGGAAGCCGGTTCGGTTCTCCTGGGCAAGCTGAATATGAGCGAGTTCGCCAGCGGCGACGCTTTCCACCATCCCTACGGCAGACCGCGCAATCCCTGGGATCTGGACCGGAATCCCGGTACTTCCAGCAGCGGGTCCGGCGCGGCCACCGCGGCATTTCTTTGCGCCACCTCCCTGGGCGAGGATACCGGGGGGTCAATTCGCGGCCCGGCCACCTTTTGTGGCCTGGTGGGAATCAGGCCCACCTGGGGTCGGGTAAGCCGGTACGGAATGCAGGCGGCGGCGTGGTCAATGGATACGGCTGGCCCCATTTCCCGCACCGTATCAGACTGCGCAATGACCCTGGAAGCCATTGCCGGTTACGACCCAAGAGACCCTTACACCTCCGCAGCTCCGGTGCCCGGCTACCAGGCCAACCTGTCCCAGGACATCAGGGGGCTGAAGGTGGGTGTGGTCAGGGAACGGGTATATTCCAGCGCGGTGGACTCTGAAGTTGGCGAAGCGGTCATACGGGCCATAGCGCGTCTGGGGGAACTGGGAGCGGACGTTGAGGAAGTGTCCCTGCCCTTGATGGTCCATTCGGCCGCTGTTTCCAGCCTGATCATAATGGTTGACGCGGCGTCGCTGCACAAGGAAGGGCTGGCCAATCACCTCGACGAATACGACTACAACAACCGCGTCAGGCTGCTGGCTGGCAGCATTGTTCCGGCCCAGGCTTACCAGCGTGCCCTGAAGGCCCGGCAGGCCCTGCGCCAGGAAATACTGGACGCCCTGAACCAGGTGGACATCCTGGTTATGCCCACCTCGTCCATTCCCGCATCGCTGATTCCCGACCAAGCCGGTATCAGCAGCAAGCAGGAAGTGCTGGACGGGTACGCCGGGCGCCGCAGTTTTACTTCGCCCTTCAACCTGGCCAGCGTACCGGCCCTTTCGGTCCCCTGCGGTTTCACTTCCGGCAACCTGCCCATCGGCCTGCAGATGGCTGGCCGTCCACTGGACGAGCAGACCCTCTTTAACGCCGCCTATGCCTACGAGCAGGCCAACGACTGGTACCAGCGTCACCCGGAAGTTTAGGGGAAGGCAAGGGGAGCTATACTGGTAACTGAAATAGAACAGGATCGGTGATTGAGGTGTCTGGAGAAGGCCTGACTAAGGAACAATTGTGCTCACTGGGCAGTAAGATCTACCAGGACCGAATCAAGAATCTGGTAGAGCCCCAGGAAAAAGGGAAATACATCGCCATAGATGTGGATAGTGGAGACTTTGAACTCGCGAAAGACCTGTTAACTGCTTCACGGATTCTGAAGAAGCGGCGTCCCCAGTCAGTGAGGTTTGGAGCGAGGGTCGGTTATCCCGCCGCATTTCGTGCAGGATGGCAAAGTCACTCTGCCGATGGTTAATGGTCGGGTAGATGCAGACTTGCAAGTATGGATTCCAATCGAGTTGGTGGACATCCACGGAACCTCCCATTCTACCGAAGCCGTTTTGGATACCGGGTTTGATGGCTCACTTTCTTTACCGCGTGACCTTATCAACAGACTGGGGTGGGAGCCCGAATTACCTGTGGGCGTAATGATGGCGAATGGAGAGAGAACCCTATGGGACACTTGGGACGGGGTTGTCATCTGGCATACGAAGGTTAGGGATGTCCTGGTGTTTGAAGTTGAACAACCCCCACTGCTGGGAATGGAGCTAGTGGCAGGCAGCCAGCTGACCATTCAGGCGAGGGAGGGCGGCCAGGTTTTGATCGAGGAGCTTTAACCGGTCCAAATCGGCCCGCTAAATTGCGCTTTCGAAATCTTCAGGAATAACAGCAAGGAGGAAACAACCATGAAACTCTTGAGGCTTTCCAAAATTGACCAGGTACCCATAGCTACCGCCACTCCCATTGAGGGTTGGACCGGCGGCGAGGTGAGCCGCACCCGCCAGCCTCTCCTTGGCGACGGGGACAGCGAGTGGTTCAGCAGCAGCGTGGTGAACTTCGGCAAGGGCGCTACCACCGGCTGGCACCGGCACGCCACCGACCAGTTGCTGGTGGTGGTCCACGGCAACGGCATCGTGGCCAACGAGCATGAAACCCACGAAATCTCCGTGGGCGACATTGTTCAGATTCTCCCCGGCGAGAACCACTGGCACGGGGCCACGGCCGATTCCATCATGGGCCACATCACCATTACCGGCGTTGCCAAAGAGTAAATCTGGCGAGGCTGGGCCTTTGCTGTAGTCCCCGGCCTTGCCAATGTCTCCGCCGTTTCCTCATAACCGGGCCCGTCGTCAGGGTTAGCGCTGAGGCCCTTTGCGGGAGGCTTCGTTACATCGGGGCCTCCCGTTTGCGTTACCCTGCCTGCTTTGCTACACTCTGCCCAAATCTCCCCTTTCCTTCTCATTAGAGGTTCCTATGACGTCTCTGTCCGTTGCCTGGACTGAAGAAACTCGATCAGTGGCCGGGGTTGACCTCCACCTCAGGAAAGGGGGTTCCGGTGAACCCCTTTTACTCCTCAACGATGAGTTTGGTCACCTGGCTTCGCTCCGCTACCAGGAAGAACTGGCCCAGAACTACACCGTCTATATTCCTTCCCACCCTGGCTTTGGCCCCACGCCCCGCCTGGACTGGATAATGAACGTCCGGGACCTGGCTGGGTGGTACCTGATGGCGCTGGAGGAACTGGGGTTAGGGTCGGTTAACGCAGTTGGCCTGTCCATGGGCGGTTGGCTGGCTGCCGAGATCGCCACTATGGATCCCGGCCAGTTCAAGAAACTGGCGCTGGTGGGGCCCATGGGCGTGCTGCCCCCGGAAGGCTTTATTTTCGACATGTTTCTGTCGGTTCCGGCAATCTGCATTACAGCCTGCTTCCACGACCCCGAGGGGTCGGCCGAGTTCCGGGAAATTTGTCCTGAGATGGCGTCTCCCGAACAAGCCCAGGCCTGGGAAATCTCACGGGAAGAGGCCTGCCGCCTGGGCTGGAGACCCTACATGTACTACCCGGGCCTGCCCAATCTGCTGGCGCGCCTGAAGGACCTGCCCACGATGATTGTGTGGGGCAGGGAGGATGAATTCGTTCCCCTCAGCGCTGGCCAGGTTTATCACAATTCCATCCCGGGGTCACGGCTGGAGGTTCTGGACAACTGCGGCCACATGCCCCACGTGGAAAAGACCGAGGAATTCCTTGGTCTGGTCAGGCAGTTCTTCGCCTAGCCTGCTCAGACCTCCGCCTCTCCACGGAATGTTGCGAGAGGCCCACCGATCCTCCACCCAAATCCAGGAGGTACAAGGGAATGTTTATCGGGTACTTCACCGAGCGGCCCTATCAGGACCAGCGCTCCGGCTATTTCGGCGCCACCGGCAAGCCCATCATGGACTTGACTGTCAGTAACGAAATCTACGACGCCAAACTGGGCGCCGAACTGTACAACCGTTACCTCGACGAAAAGATGTACGCCGAAGAAATGGGCTTTGATGGCCTGATGCTCAATGAGCACCACGGCACCCCCTTCTGCATGGGCGGCGCCATGAATGTGGAGGCTTCCATCCTGGCCCGTATGACCAACCGGGCCAAGATTGTCTTGCTGGGCAACATCCTCCCCATCTGGGACGACCCCCTGTGGCTGGTGGAGCAGCTTTCCATGATTGACATGATCTCCCGGGGCCGCCTGGTTTCCGGCTGGGTTCGGGGGACGGGTCGGGAGAGCGTGGCCCACAACTCGCCGCCACCCTACAACTGGGAGCGATTCCAGGAAGCCCACGAGTTCGTAGTAAAGGCCTGGACAACGCCCGGCCCCTTCCGCTGGGAGGGCAAGCATTTCCAGTACCGGCACGTCAATCCCTGGGTGCGGCCCTACCAGGAACCCCACCCGCCCATCTGGCTGCCCGGGGTGGTAAGCCGCGACTCCCTGATGTGGGCGGCCGAAAAGCGCATTCCCTACATCATGCTGGCCACGGAAATGGAACCCACCAAGCGGGCCTTCCAGCTTTACCACGACACTGCCGCCGAGCACGGCTACGAGTCTGGCCCTCAGAACATTGGCTACCTCTGGAAGGTTCACGTTGACGAGACCGAGGAACTGGCGGAGGCAACGGCCCGCAAATACGTCCAGGGTCCCAGCAACCCCTTCCTGGCTGGCAACGAGGGAACGGTTAACCCGGCCCTGGTAAACCTGCCCGGCCTCACATCGCGCACTCGCGTCCTTCCCACCCAGGCGGTGGCGACGGCGGCCCGGGGCGGTACCGGCGGAGTGGCCGGCGTGCTGGGACGTCCCTACGAGCAGCAAATTGAAGACTACACCATTATCACCGGCACACCGGATACGGTAATCAAGAGGATTCGTCACGTGCTGGAATACATCCGGCCCGGCAGCATCTTCTTCTGGGACGGCGACGGCGCCATGACCCACGACGATGCCATGCGCAGCCTGCGCCTGATGGGCCAGGAGGTAATTCCCGCCGTCAAGGAAATAGCCAAAGAGCTGGAACTCCCCGGCCCCTTTGAGGTGGACCCCGCCACGGGGAAGGACTTGACCAGGGAGGAGGCCGCCGCTCCCACTGCGGATGATTAGCCTCTCATGGCTCATATATCCAGGTAATGCAGGGGCGGGTTTACAACCCGCCCTTGCCGATTCCCGCTATATTGCGATTCCGTGCCCAGGGTTTACCGAATAAATGGCTTCTGACCTTTCTACAGACGTGCTTGTCATCGGCGGCGGACCCGCCGGCAGCGCCGCCGCAACCATGCTGGCGCGCCAGGGATGGCAGGTGTTGCTGCTGGAGCGAGAACGCTTCCCCCGCGACCATGTGGGAGAATCCCTGCTTCCCGCCAGCATCCCCATCCTGGAAGAACTGGGAGTCCTGCCGGCCGTAGAGGCTCAGGGCTTCGTCAAAAAGCTGGGCGCTACTATGGTGTGGGGACGGGACCGGGAGCCGTGGAGCTGGTTTTTTGGCGAGACTAACCGTCGCAACCCTCATTCCTACCAGGTGTGGCGTCCCACCTTCGACCACCTGCTTTTGGACAACGCGGCATCCAACGGCGTGGAAGTACGCCAGGGCTGGCGGGCCACAGAAGTCCTGCTGAGCCCCAGGACCCGTCATTCCGTCGAAGGCCGGAATCGGGAAAACGCTCCCCAACGACACACCCCCGACACAGAATCCTCGGCCCCGGTCGTGCGCTGCCTCGACACGGACGGAAATGAGCATCTCCTGCCCGCACGCTTCGTAGTTGACGCCTCGGGTCAAAACGGACTATTGGGAAGGCAACTGAATCTCCGCCAGTGGGACGAGTCTTTCCGCAACCTGGCCGTTTACGCCTATTACCAGGGCGCGGAACGCCTGCCTCCGCCGGCCGACACCAACATCTTTATCGAGTCCTATGCCCACGGCTGGTTGTGGACCATCCCCCTGCACACCGGCCAGGCCAGTGTAGGCGCGGTGGTGGACCAGCGCATTGGGGAAGAACAGGTCAGGAATCTGGGGCTGGAGCGCTTCCTGGACGAGCAGCTGGACCAGGCTCTCTATACTACCGGAATGTTGAAGAATGCCCAGAGGGTGTCCGGCCCTTTCATCGTCAAGGACTGGTCCTATGCCTGCGACAACATCGCCGGCGATGGATATGTGCTGGCCGGAGACGCCGCCTGTTTCATCGACCCCCTGTTCTCTTCCGGCGTTCACCTGGCCCTGATGTCGGGGGTGCTGGCCGCGGCCTACGCCACTACCGCCCTGCGCAATCCCGAAATGGGTCCCGACGCGGCCCGGGTTTACCAGGAACTGTACATGAAGGAGTACCACCACTTTCGCGAAATGGTGCGGCTCTTCTACTCCAGCAACCGCACTGTGGATTCCTACTTCTGGGAGGCGAGGCGTATCCTGGAAGGGCAGGACGGCGAAGACTCCGGACTGTCTCCCCGGGCATCCTTCATCCAGGCAGTGGCGGGACAGCCCCCCCAGGGTTATGAGCGGATGGTGCTGGAACGGGGCGCGGCGCCAACGAAGTTCGCCGACAGTGTACGTGCCATCGAGGAAGATCGGGCAAGACGGCAGGCCGAAATCCATGGCTTTCTTGAACCGCGAAACGGCCAACCGCCACAGATTCTGGACGCTGCGCCCAGCCTGCGCCCCGGGATTCGGGTGGAACGCAAACCGGTGCCAGGCGACGGGGTGTTCGACTGGGGCTACGTCCTGGTAACCGACGGCCATCCCGAGGGCTTGCCCTGCAGCAACCTGGTTGCCCGCCTGGCAACCATGATTGACGGCAATACCTCGGTCAGGAGCCTGTTAACAGTCTTGGCTTCGGAAGTGGAACCCGCCCAGCAGGAACAACTGCTGGGCAGCGTAGTAACTACTCTCCAGATTCTCTACGTTGACGGGACGATTGAGCGGCTGGGGTTTTGAAGGCCACTTGGGTAGTACACGGCTCCACAAACACTGTGGGTTGAGTCTTCTACATTCCTCGCGCCGCATTTTTCGCCCGCAAAGTTCTGGACATACCTGGCGTTGGGAAGTATGTCAGTATGGCAATAAAATAGCCACGAAGCCCCTGTCTGTGCCGGCAAATGAGGCCCGGAAACCACCAATGGCGCCCGTATGTGTTACTCAACCGTGGGAGTATGCTCATAGACTTGCGCACAAACGTCAAGAACTAAAGCCTTGGTGTCCCATTCCATCGTCGATTTTGAGAATCCAACTGTCCCCGCTTTACCGTGGCGAATCCTTTTGTATGAAGGTGAAATACAGTCGTTATCCGCATTGGCAGCATTGGTTTGCCCCGAATCGGACGCTTGGCTATAATGCCCGCAAATCCCCTTTCGTAAACTCGCTGAAGCTTCGACCACAGCTTCTATCCATTTGCTATTGAGGTGGCATGATGAGCTTGAACCTTCCTGACCGCATGAAGTTCGGTATCTTCCTCGGACCCTTCCACCGGGTTGGCGAAAACCCCACCCTGGCCATGGACCGGGACATGGAACTTATTGAGTGGCTGGATTACCTGGGCTATGACGAAGCGTGGGTTGGCGAGCATCACAGCGCAGGCTGGGAAACCATCTCTTCCCCCGAACTGTTCATTGCCGCCGCCGCTGAGCGCACCAAGCACATAAAGCTGGGGACCGGCGTCATCAGCCTGCCGTATCACCATCCCTTCATGGTGGCCAACCGCATGGTGCAGCTTGACCACATGACCCACGGGCGGGTAATGCTGGGCGTTGGCCCGGGCGCCCTGCCAGGCGATGCCTACATGATGGGTATCGACCCCACCACCCAACGGGAAAAGATGGACGAGGCCATGGGCATCATCCTGCGCCTTTTTACCGAAGACGAGCCCATTACTTACAAGAGCGACTGGTTCGAGCTGCGCGAGGCCATGCTGCAGTTGAAGCCCTACCAGCGTCCCTACATGCCCCTGTCGGTGGCGTCGGTGCAGTCGCCGGCCGGCGTGGCCCTGGCCGGCAAGTACGGCGCTTCAGTACTGACCATCACCGTGCCGCGCGACCCATCGGCCGGCCCGTCAAATCTGGGAGCCCTGTGGGAGATTGCCGAAAATTCAGCCGCGGAGCACGGGAAAACGGTGGACCGGCATGAGTGGCGGCTGTCTGTCCCCTGCTACCTGGCTGAAGACCGCGACCAGGCCCTGGAAGAGGTTAAGCTGGGCGCGGGCCGCTACCTCCGCGAATACTCCGAGGGCACCAACGGGCGCAAAGCGGCCTTTGACGGCCCCCTGGAAGACGTTGCCGAGTTCATGCGGGACAATGGTTCCTGGATTATCGGCACGCCCGACGACTGCATTGAGGGCCTGAACCGGTTGGCCGAGCAGAGCGGCGGTTACGGCGGATTCCTGGTCCAGACCATCGACTGGGCGCCCCGCGACAAGATGCTGAAGAGCTTTGAGCTTCTGGCTCGTTTCGTTATGCCCCACTTCCAGGGCTCCACCCGCAGCGTCGCCGCCTCCAATCGCTGGGCCGCCGAACGCCAGGAACTCCTGGTCAGCGGGCGCGTCCGGGCCATCGACCGCGCTCACCAGATCTATGCGGACAGGCAGGGCCCTGCCACCCAGCAAAATGGTTCAAGCCACAACGGCCAGAGCCAGGAGAGTGGCGCCGAGGCGAAAGAAGAGGTTCCGAGACCGCCTTCCCCCGGTAATGGCGCGGGCAGTACCGGTCAGGCTCGCCGGTCTCCCGGAACTACTCCGGATGGCGAGTTTGAACTGCCCATCCTGGAAGTCCTCTTCGACCTGGGCGGAAGCGGTTCAACCGAGGACGTTTTGCAGGGAGTTGAGACCCTGATTGGCGGTTACTTCAGGGAAGGGGATTTCGAGGTTGTCGAAACCGGAACTCTCGCGTGGCGCAGGTCCTCCGAGGCTGCCCGCCAGACCCTCATCACTTTTGGCCTGGTCAGGGTGAACGCCGATGGCGACGCCTGGGAACTAACGGAGGAAGGCAAGCGGGAGGCGGCCAAGGCGAAGATTTAGTTCCTCGGTATTTACATGGATGGACAGGATTCACAGGATATGTGCGTTCACAAGTCGTGAACAATCCTGTCTATCCTGTCCATCCATGTTTGAAATCCCCGCCTACAGCCCCTGGCCCACGGTGGCTATCAGGTTCAGGCTGCGTTCCATGGAGGCAGAGGCGTCGCCGCCGGCGGTGATGGGGTGAGCCAGGATTTCCGTGGCGCCCCAGTCGAACAATTCGCGCAGGCGCCCGGCCACCGTCTCCTCATCCCCGGACAGTACCACGTCCTCAATCATCCCGTCGCTCCAGGCGCTCTCCCGTGCCTCCGGGTGGCCCGAGGCGGCAAACATTTCCTGGTAAAAGGGTGAACGGGGGTAGTTGGCAAGCTGCGCCCTCGCCGCTTCCCGCACCTCCTCCGGGTTGTCGTGGACACAAACCGGGGCGTGGGCAATCAGTGGAGGCACGTCACGGCCGCCAATGGCGGCGCCTCGCTGCATCTCTGGCAGCGCCACGTCCCGCAGGTACTGGCCGGGGCACACCCAGCTGATGGCCCCGTCGGCCACCTCGCCGCACAGCCGGAAAGACCGTCGCCGCAGGGCCGAGGCCATCACCGGTACGTCCGGGGCCGGCGCCCCGGGCAGCGACCCATGCCCGTGGTACTGGGTGCCGTCATAGTCCACCTGACCCTTCCACAGGAGTTCCTTGACCACCTGGATGTATTCCCGCAGGTTGGTCAGGGGAGCGTTGTGCTCGATGCCAAACATGGGCTCGATGCTGACCTTGTGGCTGGGCCCCACTCCCAGCCGGAATCGCCCCGGGGCCATCTGGGCCACCACCTGGGTCTGCGCCACCGCAACAATGGGGTGTCGCGGGTAGGTGGGGATGATGCTAGTGCCCATCAGGATGCGGTCAGTTACGGCCGCTGCCGCCGCGAAGGTGGTCAGGGCATCGGGCCCCGCGCCGCCGGAAGTCAGCCAGGCCGCCTCAATCCCCAGTTCCTCCAGGTGTTGAATGCGGGCCACCACGGTGCGGCTGTCTCCGCCCATGGCTGCCACGCCGATTCGTTTCTCTGCCATACTTGTCACCCTTCCTGGTTGCTGATTTCGGGGAGAGTAGCATTGGCTTGGGGAATTGGCAACCGAGCGAGAAACACAACGGCGTATTGAAGCGATGAGGCTATGGCAAACCTCTGGCTTCGCAAATGACCGTTTCCTGACGCCGTCAGTGGTTGGTTAATTGGTGCAAACTGACGGGGCCGGAGTCTTCCCCACCTACTCTTCCTGTTCTTGACACCCCAACTACCCCAACCTACAATCCTGCCTATCGCTCGATTGGAGGACTCAATGGCAAGCTGGGACTTTCAACTGGTTGCCGGTCCCTTTGGCAGCCCCACCGACGGGCCCGTGTGGGACGGGGAAGCATTGCTGTTTACCCAGCTTACTTTCCCATTTAACGTCGCCAACAACCGTATCCTTCGGTACGATCCTGCCACTGGCGATGTAACCGACTTTCGTCGCTGGACCAACCGGACCATGGGCTTGGCCCTTTCCGGCTCCGGCGTCCTGTACGGGGCGCAAAGCGGTGGACGGAGGCTGGTCCGTTTCAATGCCGACGGCAGCACCTCGCCCCTGGCCCACAAGCTGGATGGCATCTACCACAACCAGCCCAGGGACCTGGTGGTGGACAGCCAGGACCGGATCTGGTTCTGCGACCCCCACGGCGACCTGCGGGAGGCCATGAATCCCCAGATTCACGACAAGCTGGACCACGCGTCGGTCCTGCGCCTGGAAGCGCCGACCCTGGACGCATCCATTACCCGCATCACCTACGACACCGACTCCCCCACGGCCCTGTTGCTGTCTCCCGACGAGTCCACCCTCTACGTGGCCGAGAGCAGCGAAGAACCCAGCGGGCCGCGAGAACTGCGCGCGTACCCCATTCTGGAAGATGGTTCGGTGGGCCAGTACCGCTTGCTCCACACCTTTGGCAGCGACAGTGGCTCGGGACGTGGCGGCGTCCATCGCGGCATCTACGGCATGTGCCTTGATGGCGAGGGCAACGTGGTGGCAGTAGCCGGTGGAGAGGATGCGGGCCCCGGGCCCATGGCCTATGTCATCACGCCGCAAGGCCGTATCCTGGAGTCCCATTCACTGCCCGAAGCTCCTACCAACTGCGCCTTTGGCGGCTCTGGCTCTGCAGACCTGTATGTGACCACTAAAGGTGGCAGCCTGTTCCGTGCTTCCGGCGTCGGCCGTTATTCCTGACGATCTCCCGGGCGCGGTAAGGCATCGAATAACTACTACATTTGCACCTGAATTTGAGGAGGAAACATGGTTTCCGGACCCACCGCACCAGACATGGAAAAGACTATCGCCCTGCTCCGCTCCGAGGCTGACGCGCTGGCCGAATTCCTGGCCGGTCTCGACACCGAGGGCTGGGGGCGTCAAAGCGCCTGCACCGCCTGGACGGTAGCCGATGCGGCGGCCCACATTGCCCAGGGTTCCCAGGGTTCTTCCCTGGCATTGACCCGCGCCCAGGACGACAACCCGGGTCCTCCGGAAGGGCAGCGTCTCCTGGATGCCGGCGACCGCGCCTCCGAAAGCACCGCAGACCGTGCCAGGCAATTCAGCGCAGGCAAGGAGGCCGCCGAACTGGTCCAGGCATATCGGGAAGGGTCCGACCGCCTGGTGGCGACGGCCCTGGGACTGCGGCCCGAGGACTGGGAGAAGCCCTCCTTCCATCGGCGGGGTATCATCCCGGTGCACGAGAACATCACCCGCCGAGTCCAGGAAATTGCCATTCACGGGTGGGATATCCGTTCCGCCTTCGATCCTGCCGCCGAAATTTCCGAGGCAGGGGCGCAGGAGATTGCCACCGTAGCCCACCGCTGGCTGGGGGTCTGTTTTGTACCCCTGGAGGGCGGCGCCAACGCCCGCTTCCGTTTCGAGGTCTCGGGCCCCAACGCCTTCAGCGAGGATGTGGTGCTGGAGGGTGATACTTTCCGAATTGAACCGGCCGGCAGCGCCGCCCCCGACGTAACCTTCCGCGCCAATACCAGCGCCTACGTGCTCCTGATTTACGGGCGGCTGGACATTAGCTCCGGCTCAGTACCCGTCCAGCTGGAAATTGACGGCCCGCTGGAAATGGCGCTGCTCTTCACCCAAAGCTTCCAGGGGTACTAGCGCGCAAATCCACGAGCATTTGAATACCCACAAATTAAAGGGCCGGGGATTTACCCCGGCCCTTTTGGTTTGCCTCGTCAGCAGGGAAATCTAGGCGGTAGCCCAGTCAACCCCGTTCAGCACGATCTTCTGGAATTCAGGAGTCTCAAAGCTGCGGCCGTCGTGGCCCAGCAGCAGGACGAATACCTTGCCGTCGCCGTAGCTGCGGGTCCAGGCCAGGGGGTAAGTCCCGCCAGCCATGAAGGTGGGCGAACGGTCCGGGCCCCAGGGCCAGGTGCCTTCCTCCGAATCGCCGGTCAGGAAAATATCGTTGCCCTCACCGTAGGCCAGGCCCATGTAAAGCTCGTCGTTGGTGGAGAAGTCAGACACGCCCGCAACCCCGGGGTGGCTGGCCTGGCTGACGTTCACCGTAAACTCGCCGTAGGGCGGGTGATAGCTGGTGCCGGTAATCCAGCCGCCGCCGGTAATCTGGTGATACTCGGGCCAGCTATTGGACAGGCAGGTGGAAATGTGGATGCAGACAAACCCCTTGCCGCTGCTGATGTAGTTGGCCATGCCTTCCCGCTCGCCGGCTTCCAGGGCCCAGTCGCCAAAGTCGGGGATGTTCTCCCGGCGGGTGTTGAAAACCAGGGCGTCGAAGCCGTTAAGTTCGTCGGCATTGGCCAGCACCGAGGCGTCCTCGGTCACCGTCACATCGTGCCCCGCGGCAGTAAGAAAGTCGTTAAGGATGGGAGTAGATTCCTCGTACGGGTGTCGGCCCCCGCTGATTACTAGTAACTTCACTGAATCATACCTCCGGTACGGATTTTGGTAGCCTGGGTTGATGTCGGCCCATTATACAACAGGGTTTGAGGCTGGGTGAGGGCTACCCCATCACCCGACGGAAAAAGTCCAGCGCATTGCCGCCTACTATCTTCAAGATATCATCGTCCGAGTGGCCCCGGCTAACCAGGCCCCGGATGATGTTCTGGCCGTCTGCCGGCGATTCCAGCCCGTCCAGGTAGGGAGCCGGCAGGTCATCGTAGGGGCGGTTCAGGACGTAGTGGTGGAAGTCCACGTGGTCGCCCACGTTGGTATCGGTGCCAATGGCCACGTGGTCCACTCCCACCAGGTTCACCATGTAATCGTAATGGTCCAGGACGCAGTTGATATCCTGCTTGGGGTCGTCGCTCAGCGAATTGGGCACTGCGGTTATGGCGATCAGGCCACCCTTCCGGGCGCAGGCGACCAGTTCCTCGTCCCGACGGGTTCGGGTGGTGGGTCGCAGGGTGTACGAGGCGTTGTGGCTGAAGGTGATGGGCGCCTCGGAAAACTCGATGGCGTCCATGGCCGTGGGAATTGAGGCATGGGACACGTCGATGCACATGCCCAGTTGGTTCATCCGCCGCACTACCTCTACCCCGAACTCGCTCAGGCCACCGGCGTTGCGTTCGTTCTGCCCGTCGCCGATGTAGTTCTTGCGGTTGTAGGTGAGACCGGCCAGCCGCACTCCCGCGCTGTACAGAATGTCCAGGCGGTTGATGTCCTTTCCGATGGCCAGGTGCTCCAGGGTGGGCATGAATCCCGTTTTGCCCTGCTGCCGGGCGGCCTCGATTTCGGAAGCATTGGAAACCTTGACCACGTCTTCCTGCCGGTCCACGTCCGACAGCATCAGCCCCACTTCGGTGAGTATGTCGTCAAACTCGGCGAAGGACATATCCGGGTTGCTGACCAGGCAGCGGAACATGTTGGCGGTGGTTACCGCCGTCCACCCGCCCTGCCGCACCGCCTCATAGCCCCAGCTGTAAACATTGGCTCGCAGGTATTCGGTCAGACGGCCCACGTCTTCTGGCAGAATCATCGGGTGCTGGTGGACGTCAATCATGGTGGCTTCTTCAGCCAGCCGCTGGTAGCGGGCTTCCTGTCCTGCATCCAGCGGCACCCGGCTGGAGGGGACGCGGTCAATTTCCCGGGCCAGGGGCAAATGCGGGGTAGTCATGGCCTTACTCCCTTGGGGCGGGCTTCGCGCCCGGCTGGTTGAAGAGTTAATACCACAACGACTCTTTGCGGGCAAGGGCTATCCTTGCCCCTGGTGGGTCAACAGTATAAGATAGGCGGGAATTTTCCCGTCTCCTTCAGGAGGAATTAATGACCACCCCGGCCATAAAGCCCATAGACATACACATCCATCCCTTTACCCAGGAAACCTGCCTGGGACACGGGCCCTCCTATACCGAGGCCCACTACGACTTCTTTGGGCGCAGTCCCGAAGCCCCTCACCACGGCAAGCAGTTCATCACCATCGATGAGACCTACGAACACTTCCAGGAAGCCGGCGTTGACAAGGCCGTCATCGTAAATATGGTCTCCTACAACCAGTGGGGTAGGGCCCTTCCCAACGACTACCTGGCTCTCTATGCCGAGAAGTACCCGGACCTGTTCATACCGTTCGCCGGCGTGGATCCCCACATGGGTCCCCTGGCCCTGCGGGAGATTGAGCGGGCGGCCAAGGAACTGGGCTGCAAGGGCTTGAAGTTCCACCCCGCCTACCAGGAATTCTGTCCAAACGACAAGGAACTGATGTGGGACATCTACGCCAAGTGCGTGGAACTGGACATAGCAATCCTGGTGCACACCGGCACCACCCGCATGACCCGCTGTACCATAAATGGCTGCCGTCCGGTAATGCTGGACGACGTGGCCACCGCCTTTCCGGACTTGCGCATCATCATGACCCACTTTGGCTGGCCCTGGACTGAGGAGGGCCTGGCCGTTTGCTGGCGCCACGAGAACGTTTATATGGACCTCTCAGGCTGGCTGCCCCGCTACATCTACGCCACCCAGCCCATAGTTTTCCAGTACATGAACACCGTGCTGCAGGACAAGCTGGTATTTGGCAGCGACTACCCCGCCATCAACCCCAAGGTGTGGCTGGACGATTACCAGAAGATTGTGGACAACGGCTTCGAATGGGGCGGCGCCCACCGCACCATCAAATCGGAAGTGTACGAAAAGTTTGTCCGCACCAACGCCATCAAGGCTCTGAAGCTGGAAGGTTAGATACAAGCATACCAGGAGCGTAGTCCTTCTTCCGTCATTCCGGCGAAGGCCGGAATCCAGGTTCCCGTAGCGTGGAGTCCGGGGAGCGGGGCTGGGTCCAAATCAGGAGGTTTCCCGTGCTTAAAAACGCCGAACTCCACGACGTCCCCTTTTACTACAAGTCCATAGACTTTGAGGAACTGGTTCGGGAATACCCGCCCGCTCCGGACTTCTTCCGCGGTGTTTTCATGATGAGCACCGAGGAAATACGTGCCCTGCAGGAGCAGCGGTTGAAGGGCGCGGTGGAACGGGCGTATAAGGTGCCCTTCTACAAGAGCAAGTGGGATGCCGCCGGTGTTGAACCCGGCGATATCAAGACCATCGAAGACATCAAGAAGGCGCCCATGTACACGGTGGAGGACATCCGCCAGAGCGTGGACGCCTACCCGCCCTTTGGCGACTACGTGGGTCGCGACGTGCTGGCCGGGGAGATTCCCTGGCGCATCCACTCCAGCGGCGGCACCGCCGGCGAGCCCCGCCCTACCTTTTACACCCCCTGGGACCGGGAAGTTGGCAACATACTGCGCTCCCGCTCCTACTACTGGCACGGTTTCAAGCCCGGCGACGTGGTGATGAATACCCTGCTGTATTCCACCCACAACGCCGCCTACTCCGCCCATGAGGCCCTGTGGCAATGGCTGGGCTGCATCCCCGTCACCACCAGCGCCGGCGTCGTCACCCGCACTTCCCGCGCCCTGGAAATCGCGCAGAAGTGGCAGGTCAATGCTCTTATCGGATTCCCGGAGTACCTGATTCATATGTCCCAGGTAGCAAAGGAGATGGGGCTGGAAGTGGGCAAGGACCTGAAGCTGAAGCTCATCGAGTGTTTTGGCAAGTCGGACCTGGTCAAGGAGGCCTGGGGTGTTCCGGCCTTCGATACCTATGGTATGCACGAGGTGCAGGCCATTTCCTCCGAGTGTCCCTATGGCGGCGGCCACCACATCTGGGAGGACGCCTTCATCGTGGAGATTGTGGACCCGGAGACCTACGAACCGGTGGAGCCTGGCGAACTGGGCACCATGATCGTAACTGCGCTCTACAAGGAGAACTATCCCATCGTCCGCTACGACATCAAGGACGTTACCCGCCTGTGGCCCCAGGGTCAGTGCGAGTGCGGCAGCTGGATGCAGAAGATCGATCCCATCCACGGCCGTTCGGACTTCATGGTCAAGTTGCGGGGTGTCAACGTCTGGCCCGAGGGCGTCGGGACCATTGTCGCCACCAAGAGCGGCCTCACCGGCGAGTATTACTGCATCGTGGAACGCGCCGGCAACCGCGAGGAAATGACCGTGCAGGTGGAGCACACCCCCGAGTCCAGCGACCATGATTTCATCCAGCGGGACCTGGAGCGCACCTTCCGCGACCGCCTGAACGTTGGCATCAAGGTGGAACTGGTGGAGCCGGACAGCCTGGCCCCCCTGACCGGCGTCGGAGTCTTGCCCAAGGCCCGCCGCCTGGACGACCGGCGCAAGTCCGGCTAGAACCCCCCTTGGCTCAATAAAAAGGGCACGGACGCTTCCCGCAACCGGGAGGCGTCCGTGCCCTTCTTTTTTGGTGGACTTCATTCAGTCCAGCAGAACCGTAACCTTGATGTCCTCCGGCGACCGCTGGAAGGCGGTTTGATACTCTGTCAGGGGAACCCGCCGATTCAGCATGCTGGCCGCGACTCCGGGCCATTCCTTCTCGAATTCTGACAGGTCGTCCACGCCGGCCTGAAAGTCAGCCAGGTTTGCGTTGACCGAACCAACCACCAGGCGATTTCCAGTAACCAGCGCATTGTTGAAGGCCCCGGAATCTATGGGGACGGCGTTCGCGCCGGCGGCCATGCCCAGCAAACACAAAACCCCGTTGTTCCCCAGTTGCTGGATGGCTTCAACGGCCAGGGGCGAATACCCGGTGGCTTCCACGATGACATCCACGGGCCCCAGCGCCTGGGCAATGGCTGAGACCGGCACATCTGCCGTGTTGACGAAGGCCGCGCCGGTTTGCGAGGCAATGCTGGCTTTGGCGCTTCCAGGGGAGGCAATGTCGAATACCCAGGTATCGATTCCCCTTAGCCGGAGTAGCATCGCCGCAAGAAGGCCGATGGGCCCCGCGCCCAGTACCACCGCCTTCCGGGGAGCCCAGGGCAGCCGCTCCTGGATTTTCCATACCTGGCGCAGCCCCTTCTCGGGCACCGAAAGGGGCTCCAGCAGAGCCCCGACCGGGGCCAGCTGGGCAGGTACCTTGACGAGGAATCGTGGGTCTTCGGCGTAGTATTCCGCCATGTAGCCGTGGCGACCCGCAATGCCCCGCTCGGTAAAATCCCCCGTGAGGCACATATCGGTGTGCCCGCTCCGGCAGGGCCGGCAACGACCGTGGATACATGGCCGCCGCACCGTGGCCACAACGTAGTCGCCAGGAGAAAGGCTGCCAGCCGCACCCCCGGGATCAACGACCTGCCCAAGGCTTTCGTGGCCGATAATCAGGAAGTCGCTGCCGGACGGGGACTGGCAATGCATTCCTCCCACGATCGCCATGTCAGTGCCGCAAATGCCAACCTGCGTTACCCGCACCACGGCTTCATGCGCGGCAGGGTTCGGCTCCGGCGTTTCAATGGGGCGCAGGGAACCGCTGACTCCCGGGGTTACGGCCACCGCTCTCAATGCTTTCCTCCGCCTTCAGTTTCCCACCCAGGAAAAAGACGTTTGCCGCGGCGGCCGTCCATCTGTTTACCAGTCCACCTTGCCGGCGGTATCAATGTCCCGGTCCAGGTTGCACGCGGCGCTTATCAAGGCCAGGTGGGTAAAGGCTTGCGGGAAGTTGCCCAGCCCCTCACCGCTGTGGCCCGTTTCCTCGGCGTACAGGCCCAGGTGGTTGGCGTAGCTGAGCATCTTCTCGAAGATGAGCCTGGCCTGGTCCAGCGCCTCCGGGTTGAATCGCCCCGCCCGGCTCATGGCTTCCACCAGCCAGAAGGTGCAGATGTTGAAGGAACCTTCGTATCCCATCAGGCCGTCGGGCGATGCCTCCAGGTTGTACCGGTACACCAGGCTGTTGGAGACCAGGCCGCCCTTTTCCGGCGACTGGTTGATGGCCTCCAGCGTCTTCAGCATCCTGGGGTCCGACGGGGCAACAAAGAAGACCAGGGGCATCAGCAGGTTGGAAGCATCCAGGCAATCGGTGTCGTAGGACTGGACGAAGGATTCGCGCGCCTCGCTCCAGCCGTGGGTCATTATCTCCTCGTAAATGGTGTCCCGCACCGCTTCCCAGCGGGGTCGGTCGGCGGGGAAGGAGCGCGCGTCCGCCAGCCGGATGGCGCGGTCAATGGCCACCCAGCACATCAGCTTGGAATAAACGAAGTGTTTGCGCCCGCCCCGGACTTCCCAGATCCCCTCGTCCTCCTTGTCCCAGTTGTCCACCACCCAGTCCGTTAACCGGCGGAGGTGGAGCCAGAAGTCAAAGGAAATGGGTTCGGCATGGCGGTTGTAAATGTACACCGAATCCATCAGCTCGCCATAAATATCAAGCTGCAGCTGGTTGTAGGCCCCGTTGCCAATCCGGACCGGCGACGAACCCTTGTAGCCCTCCAGGTGCCACAGGCTTTCTTCCGTCAATTCATGCCGTCCGTCAATTCCGTACATCACCTGCAGCGACCCGTCCGGGTTCAACTCGCTGGCCCTGGCTTCGATGAACTTCATGAATTTGGTAGCCTCTTCAGTGAAGCCTATGCGCAGCAGGGCATACAGCGTGAAGGCGGCGTCCCGTATCCACGTGTACCGGTAGTCCCAGTTGCGCACTCCGCCCACGTCCTCGGGCAGGCTGCAGGTTGGTGCGGCCACAATGGCGCCGGTTGGGTCGTAAGTCAGCAATTTCAGCACCAGGGCCGAACGCTGCACCATTTCCCGCCACCGGCCCCGGTAGGTGCACTGGGACAGCCAGTTGCGCCAGTACTCCACCGTGTCGTTGAACAGGCGCTCGCTCTCCTCCTCGTCGAAATGGTGAACGGCCACCAGGTTGTTGCTGGTCTCGTCCAGTGCGAAGGTGGTTGTCTGGCCCTCCTGCAACGTAAATTCAGAAACCAGACCCTCGCCGGAACGCTCCAGGGGCGTTGTGCAGGTCAGCCGGATGGTAATTTTCTCGGTGAACATGTCCGCCCCTTCACCATTTATATGGATCTGATGGGTGTCGCGGGCGAAGTTGAAGGCGGGGTGACATTCCATCCGAAAGGTCATGGTGCCGCGCACCACGTTGACCCGGCGGATAAGTTCATTGTGGTTGTGGCGCTGGTGGTGCTCCCCCACCGGCATGAAATCAATGACTTCCCCCACGCCCTCGGCGGAGAGGAAGCGGGTTACCAGCACGTTGGTTTCCGGCCAGTACATTTGCTTGGTGGTCAGGTCATCCTGGTGGTAGGCGGGAGCTACCTTGAAATAACCCCCCTTCTTGTCATCCAGGATGGAGCCAAAGACGCTGGGCGAGTCAAAGTTAGGCGAGCAGAACCAGTCTATGGAGCCGTTCTTGCCCACTAGCGCGACTGTGTGCATGTTGCCGATGATTCCGTAGTCTTCAATGGGCTGATAGGGCATTACCTTCCTCCCGATTTAAACTGCATTCCGGTTAGGAGGGGTTGGGGGGAACTGTTTCGGACGCTGGGTCGAATCCAGACCGAATCAAGCTCCCAAATTATCCAATTATTCGTCAAACAAATTACTTATATTATTTATATCTTATCACTTGTATATTTGGCGTGTTGATACCATAGCGGGATTCGGGGAATTACGGAAAAGGGCCAGACCCGCTGCCACTCAGCATGAGATATCTACCGCCTATTCCGGCCTCTATGTCCTGCGAACGTTCAGGCTAAAGAGACCAGTTATCCGGAGCCTCCGGTGTGGGCAGGGGCCGGATAATGACCTCACACAGGGCCGCCTGCCCCGCCTCGGTGGCCTGGATGCAGCGTCTCAGGGCCTCCGAAACCTCTTCGGGATTTTCCACCCTTTCGGAGTATGCCCCCAGCCCTTGGGCCACCTGGCTGAAGTTGCCGCCCAACTCCGCCATGGCCGGAGGCGCGGCGTTGGCCCGTTCCATGGCCATCAATCCCCCTCCGGTGCCGCCGTTGTTCAGCAGCACGGTAAGCGTGGGCAGGCCCATCCTTACTGCGGTCTCTATCTCCATTCCCACCATGCCGAAGGAAGCGTCGCCGATGACATTAAACACCAGGTGGTCCTGCCGCCCCAGCTTGGCGCCCACGGTGGCGCCCATCGACCAGCCCATGGCCGCCATTCCGCCCATGCCGATGTAGTTTCGTGGTTGTCTGGCTTCCCAGAAAGGAGAAAGGTACCCTCTGCTGCCTCCCGCATCGTGCAGCGCGATGGTCCGGTCCAGGTCAACCAGCTTCATCAGTTCCTGGACGACGCGGTATCCGTTGGTAGGCGCCGTCGTGTCATTGAACACGGGAGCCCATTCTCCAAGCCACTTGGCCCTGGCCTGCTGGATTTCGGAGACTATTTCCTCCTTGATTCCGCCACCGCCCGGGCCGATGCGGTCTCTCACGGCCTGGTTCAGTGATTGCAGGGTTAACCTGGCATCGGCGAGGATGGGCACGTCGGCAGGATAGATCTTGTTCAGGTCCCCCGGGTCCGCGTTGACGTGGATAAGCTGGACCCCGGGCGGTATGGGACGGCCATCGGTGCCGTTGGGCAGGCGGAAGGAGTTGCCGACGGCAAGCACCGCGTCCGCCTTGCGGTTGATGTGCAGGGCCTGGCCGGATGCGTACTTGCTGCGCGGGTAAACGCCTCCTCCCAGGGACAGGGGATGATTCTCGGGGAAGGTGCCCTTTCCCACCAGGGTGGTGGCCACCGGCATGGACAGCATTTCCGCCAGTTCACGGGCTTCGTCCCAGGCCTCGGCTGCCAGGACCCCGCCCCCCAAGTTCAGGATGGGAAAGCTGGCATTTACCAGGATGTCAGCGGCCCGCTCAACGTCCGCCGGATCTGGGGCCGACTTGCGGCCGGGCCCCATCGGTTCATAGTTCAGAACTTCGTCCGGCGCTTCTGAGTTCAGCACGTCCGAAGGCATTTCCAGCACCACCGGTCCGGGGGTGCCGGACCTCAGTGCGGTGAAAGCGCGGCGCATGACGGCCGGAATGTCTTCGATCCTGGAGAAGGTACCCTTCCATTTCACAAAGCTGTCGAAAATGCTGGAGGGAGCTTCCTGCTGGATTTCCCGACCCATGCTGGCCAGCGGGTGCTGTCCCATCAGCAGCAGGACGGGGATGTTGTCGGCAAAGGCGCCGGCGATTCCGGTGAGGGTGTTGGTGGCGCCGGGCCCGGTGCCACAGAGGGCCACGCCAACCTTGCCCGTAGCCCTGGAGTATCCGTCGGCTATTTCCACTCCCTGCCTTTCGTGGCGGGCCGAAAACACCTTGATGGTAGCCGATTGGCGGAGGGCAGGCCAGAGAGGTTGTTCACCACCTCCGGCAAATCCCGTTATGTACTCGACCCCTTCTTTTTCCAGGGCATGGACGATGGCATCTCCTCCGCGCATGGTTACCCTCCAGGCTGAAGATTGCGAAATTGCGGCTCTCTGGTCCCAATGCCGTGGATGATACGCCCAGCTACCGGGTGGGTCAACGTAATGGAAAGCGTGATGGAATCTGGCGCCACCCGTATATGTTCTTATACGCAGGAAAACCGCGGTTCAGATCCCGGGGGAATCCGAAGGCGTCCTTACCCTGGAATCTTGCGTTGACGAGGGAAGATGGCTGGTAGTTCAATAGCATTGCAATGAAGGATTGGGGCTTAACCGTCTTTCCGGCGAAAGCCGGAATCCAGGGCCCTTCCTGTACTTTGCGGCGACCTGTGGCAGCCTGTCTGGATTCCGGATCAAGGCCGGAATGATGATACAGATTCAGCAGCCACCGTTTCAAACCTGTTGGCCAATCAGCGCCAGGATTGATCGTTTCAGCCCTGGCTAAGGCAGTACCGCGCAGGCCCTCCCGGGCTGCTCCATGGCTGCAATGCTGTTCAGCACTTCTTCCGACTCTTCCAGTTGGCAGAGGCGGGTGACGATGGGGCGGATGCTGCCCTGGGCCACCAGTTCCACCGCCTCGGCCAGTTCCTGGCGGCTGCAGTACCGTGACCCCGTCAGCACCAGTTCGTTGCTGAGGGAACGGGAATTCAAGGGCAGGGAGGCTTCCCCGTCGTAGGACCCGACAAACACCAGGCGGCCGCCCTTGCCCAGGCTGTCCAGGCTGGCCTGCATGGTGTCGGCAATGCCCACCATCTCCACCACCACGTCCACGCCCCGCCCGCCGGTCAGGCGGCGAGCCTCTTCGTCAAACCCCGTTTCTCGCGAATTGATAATCTCGTCCGCTCCGGCTTCCCGGGCCAGGGCAAGTTTCTCGGCGGAAATGTCCACGGCAAAGACCCGCGCCCCCAGCACCTTGGCCATCTGGACCATGTGGATGCCCACGCCGCCGCCGGCGCCCACCACCAGTACAGTTTCCGGGGCGCGTACGTGGGCCCGCTCCCTTAGCACGTGGACCGGGGTAGCAATGGCATCCGCGGTCACTGCCGCGTCCACGTAGCCCATCTCCGGTGGTATGTGGCACAGGTTCCGTTCCGGCAAAACGACGTACTCCGCCAGACCGCCGTCAATCTGGCGGCCCACGTAGCCGGCGTGGTTGTCGCACAGGTCTTCCCTGCCCACGTTGCACCAGCGGCAGTTGCCGCAAGTCAGGTAGAAATACACGTTGACCCGGTCTCCGGCCTTGAAGGACGCCACGTTTGGTCCCGTCTCCACCACGTCCCCGGCAATTTCGTGCCCTATAATGCGGGGCACCTTGTCGGGAATCGTCCCTCGGCCGAAGCCCCTGCCGCGCAAATTCCAGACCAGGGTTAGACCCAGTCCGCAAGCCCGCACCCGTACCAGGACTTCACCGTTTCCGGGCTGTGGTACGGGAACGTCCTCCAGATTCAACGAACCGCCCTGCTCTCTCAACATCATTGCTTTCATGTCAGCCTCACCAAAACCTGCGGACCCTTTATTACGCCAGCGAAATTTGAGAATTGAACGGACATTTACATAAGCTTCGTCCACCGTAGATTATAGGTTGGAAGCTGACCGGAAACCATACATTGGTCTGCCTTGAAACCGTGGAGTGGCCCCGCCTTCTCTGCAGGGCCGTCGCATTGCCGGTTTGGGGCCAATCCATCGTTCTTGAGCCGTCAGCAACCTCGCACCTGGAGCGGCCCTGCTTCAGCTTTCAATTAAGCAGCGAAGCCACCGTGTGTGATTGCCCTTACGTTCTTCATTGAACCTGTTTCAATCCTCAACTACTGACAATCCGGCCTTTTCAGCTTGCATGATCCTTGTTTACCATGAGAACAAGTTGAGAAAAACATGGGAAGGTCGGTTTGCTTTGTTCTCTTGCCCAAATTCCTGGAACCGGAAAATGGTGGAATTTCCCGTCACCAGCCTTTCATTTGCCCAATTCTCCAGATACAAAATCACTGGGAATGACTGGAAATAACAGGAGATTCTGTTTTTTTCGGGGGCGCTGAATACGATGCTGTATCTGTATCGCCCCAACCAGGCCCTGTCACCGGGTTTTGGTCCGAGTCCCCCGGGTGTTGTAAAATGCCGTTCGACCACATTGGCGCCAGCGAAAATCGAAAATATGCAACCGGCGCGTGCCGGTTCAGGAGGAAAGGGCATGGATCTGGGATTAGCGGAAAAGGTGGTGTTCATTACCGGCGGCGGCCACGGCATCGGTCGAGCCTTTGCCCTGGCCTTTGCTGAGGAGGGCTCCTCAATAGCAATTGCCGAACTGGACCAGCAACGGGCCGAATCAACGGTCACCGACATTCGTGAGCAGGGAGGCAACGCCATTGCCGTTCCCTGCGACGTGAGCGACAGTTCCCTGGTGCAGGCGGCGGTGGCCCGCACCGTGGAAGAGTATGGCAAGATCGATATCCTGGTGAACAACGCCGTCAGTCCCAACCTGACCGGTTCCCTGGAAGAACTGGACGACATGGACTGGGACCACAACTTTGATGTCAACGTAAAGGGCAGTTTCTACTGCTTCAAGGCGGTAGTTCCCCATATGAAGGAACGCCGCTACGGCAAAGTTGTGAGCATGGCCTCTATTGTGGGGCGGCGGGGTTCGGCGGAGCCCACTTCGGCGGCCTACTCCGCCTCCAAGGCCGGCATCATCGGTCTGACGGCGACAATGGCGCGGGAACTGGGTCCCCACAACATCAACGTTAATGCCATCGCCCCGGGCAGCATCAACACCCCTCGCTGGCGCGACGCCCGGAACGACGAGCAGGTCAACCGCACCGTCAACGCCACCGCCCTGAAGCGGCTGGGCGAGGCCGATGACATTGTCGGCATGTGCCTGATGCTGGCGTCAGACCGCTCATCCTTCATCACCGGCCAGGTGGTAACCATAGACGGCGGAATGCTGTGCATGTAATGGGAAGCGGCGGGAGTGAAGAAGTTCCTGGCGTCCGACGCCCCTACTCCATTTCCAGGAATTCCTGCACCCACTCGGTAGCGGGTTCCTTGTCGTAAAGGCTGTACAGCACCGCCGCGTTGCGGATGTGGTCGCCGCCGAAATACCGCTCGTACAACACTTGCCTGGAGGCAAACGAACTGCAGCAGGTATCCCAGGCCAGGCGGAACAGGCGTACCCGCTCCTCGGCAGTGGCGGTATCCGTGTCCAGGTACTGGCGAATGTCGTCGGCCAGGGGGCCGTTAAGGTCGGCCTCGGTGGGCAGCGCCATCAGGCTGCTGGAACCCAGGAAGTGCATAATCTCTGCCATGCGGGGGTACATCTGGATGAAAAGGCTGCGGGCCACCAGCAGGGGCATGTAGGGCGGGCACATCACGCCCCACTGGTCCACCTTGGCCTCCACTTCCGCCGTCTTCAACAGGGCACGGGTAATTTCCAGGTTCTGGATAACCTCGGCCACCATCTGCTGCACCTGTTGCAGCTGAGTGGAGCCCAGGGTCCGCGTCATCAGGTTGGCCAGGCCCAGCATGAACTCGCACTTGACCACGTTCTTGGTTACCACCTGGTGGCCGGTATGAGCGTTGCGGTTGGTGGCCTCGGCCCAGGTGTTGGCCAGTTCAACGTCGCCTAGCAGAAAAACTCGTTCCCAGGGCACCAGCACGTTGTTGAAGAAAACCACCGCGTCCATTTCCTCGAATCGGGAGCCCAGCGGGTGGTCAAAGTGGGAGCGGCCCAGGTCGAAGCTCTCCCGGCACATGAACTTCATTCCAGGAGTGTTGCAGGGCAGGGCGAACCCGAAGGCGTAGCGTTCCCCGGCATCCCCCGGCAGACGGTGGGTGCGTGCCGGATAGACTATGATCTCGTCCGACAGGGGCCCCAAGGTGGCCAGCACCCGCGCTCCGTTCACCACGATGCCGGCATCGGTCTCCTTGACCACGGCCAGCGCTACGTCCGTGCGGTCTTCCAGGGCGGTTCCCACGGGATTGCGGCTGCGCTGCAGGTTCACCAGGGTATGGGTCAGGGTCAGGTCGTTTTCCCGGATGTGCTCGAAATAGCCTTCGATGTTCTGCTTGAACTCGGGGCGGTTCTGGCCGCAGAACTCACTGGCCGCCGCCATGGACATCACGGCCACGTTCAGGAAGTCCGGCGTCCGGCCCATCATGCCCCGGGTAATCCGGGCCCAGTGACGGATCATCCTGCCCCGCCGGTTCAGGTCGTCATGGGTCCTGGGGATTATGAATGACAATCCAACCTGGTCCCCGGTTGATGGGGACTTGAAAGTCATCTCGGGCCCGATTTCAGGATGGTGTTGCAGGTCGTAAAGGGAAGCCAGGGTACGCGCGCCGTTGGCCAGAGTGGGGTGGGAAGTGGGGTCCTTTATCCGCTGGCCCTCCATGTAAATCTCAGGTGGGGACTCCCGCAGGCGTTCCAGGTAGTCCGCTCCCGTCCTGGCTGGCATAAGGAACCTCCTATCTAATGCAAGGTGCGAACTGGCTCTCGGAAAAGCAAACGGGCCTTGTTCGTCAATGATTAACGAATGTGTTATATGGGGTGCACAATCTTAAGTGGGCATAAACCTCGAAAATAGCCTGCTCGCACGGGTTCGTTATTTCAACTACTTGCACGCGCATTTTCTGAACTCCCTGCTTGGCTTCGACGAAAAAGCGCTGAAAGTCTCGCTCACTCTTAATCGTGCCAATTTTTAGGTTCCTAAATTCCTCGTTCTGCCACAAATCTCTCATTGAGCTGAATTGGTACTCGCGGTGCCTTCTCTTAAAGAATTTTTCCTTGGCTAAAATGCAAGCAAACGCAGCAGAGTTGGCAGAACTTCCTTTTCGTCCGTGAATTTGCAGCCTAGTGATAAGATTGTCGCTTCGGCCTACGTACATCGGCCTGGACCAATTCCAGAATAGGTACACGCCTGAATTGCTAGCGCATATCTCACCGCAAGACTTACTAATTTCACTTCTTTCAATCAGCTTGCAACTTATGAGCTCCTCAAACCGGATGTGCAAATTCTTAAGTATCTCGTCAAGCTCAAGTCGGGAGGTTGACATAGTCTAAGCTCCTAATTTCTAACTTGTAACTTGTGCACCTGGGTGCATCAACTCCAGCATCTCCTCCTTCCAGTGGGAACCCTTGGGCAGTATCCCCTCGATGGCCCGGGCGTTGTAGTAAGTGGGCGCCACGCCTGGGGGCGTTCCGCCGTCGGCCACCGTCTGGACGGCCTGGAACAGAAGGCGGCGCGCCTGGATGATTGCCATGTCGCTGCGGGTGAGGTTTTCCCGGCTTCGGTTCACGATGGGGCCCATGCTCTCCTGTACGGCTACGTCCTGGGCGTTGATGCCGTTGATGCCGGTGAAAGTCTCGTACTTCTGCACCTGCCGGTCGATCAGCCAGTCGTTCTCCCGGTTGCCCTTGCTTCGAAAGTCGGGCAGCATATCGTCGGGCCCTCTGCCGTAACCCCGCTCAAACTCCACAAAGTCGTCGTCGGTAATGGGCTCGGGACCGAAGCTGTACACCCAGTTGTAGATCATGCAGTTGGAGTCGTCCATGGGCACCCACATGTGGCCCGCGATCATCTGCTGGGCGGCCCCTCCCTTGTACGCCGACTGGCGGGGGCGCGCCTGATGGAAAGGCATAACGTACTGGTAGGTCCGCACAAAGTCGCCCCTCTCTCCCAGGTCGCGGATGCCCACGTACCGGAAGCCGTAGTCGGTTACGTCCACCTCCAGCGAGGGAGCGCCGCCGGTAACAAAGTCGGTGTTGACCCCGATGCCCGGCTTGTTGGTGTCCACGGTAATAGTGCGATGCAAGATAGGAGCGTGGGCCGTGTCTATGCCACCCTCCAGGGCCTGGAGCCAGTTGCAAGCCTGCCGGTTCTTGGAGATCTTCCGGTGGGTCTCGGGTACGGTGGCCCACTCAAAGTTTGGCGGTGGCGGTGGCTGGCTACCTTCCTCGCCCATGTACGCCCAGATCACCCCGCCCTGCTCCAGCGTGGGATATGACTTGATACCCACCTTGGTGTGGTAGTCGCTGTCCGGCGGTTCATTCATCATGTCGAGGCAGTTGCCCTCGACGTCGAACTTCCAGCCGTGATACACGCAGCGCAGGCCGCATTCCTCGTTGCGGCCCAGGAACAGGGACGCCAGACGATGGGGGCAGTATTCGTCCAGCAACCCCACCCGGCCGCTGGTATCCCGAAAGGCCACCAGGTCTTCCCCCAGCAATCGTACTCTTTGGGGAGGGCCGTCCGGCTCCGACAGTTCCGACGACAGCAGGGCCGGCATCCAGTAGCAGCGCATAACGTCACCCATCGGGGTGCCCTGGTCGGTTCGGGTAAGGATTTCATTCTCGGCGTGGGACAGCATCTTGATCCTCCTTGGCAACACTTATACCAAAGTCAGGTGGCTATCAGCCCTGTTCTTGTTCCAAGTTGGGGAGTTCGCACCCGATCTCTTCCAGGTCCGCTCCCCAGCTATCATACAGATCATCCATTTCATCAATGGCCCGCATCTTCTCGCGGTTGCTGGCGTCCAGGTTGTTCTGCAGCGAATCGGTAAGTTCTTCCATCCTGTCGGAATTGGTTTCCATTACTCTTGTAGCTTCACTGCCACCGGAGAACACCTCATCAACAGAACACTTGAGGTTTGCCACCGCTATTGCTGCAATTCGGTAGATGGATTCTTCCGCTGCCTGGGTCACCTCTTCATCGGAGGGGCCGCATCCCACATTGAGCGCCAGCAGCATGGCCAGGATTATGGGAGCAGCTTTGCCAGGCGATAACCTGCTGAATACGCCTAGGTCCACTGGGCAAAGCCCATGGCACAACCGGTTCCAGCCGGCGAGCGGTAGCAGGGCACGTAATCCACCACCTTCATATCCAGGTGTTCAACTGCTCCAGCAACGGCAATCCAGTTGCGGATTTCCGAGTTGCCGGAATTAAGCTTGTCCCGTGGGATGGAGGCAAGTGCCCCGGCGTCCCGATTTTCCATTGCCTTCAAGACCTGGTGGTCCAGGTCCTCGTCGATGACGAAGTGGCTCAGCCCACCGGAGGCCACAACGGCAATTCGGGCGTCGTTCTTCCACTCCTGTATTGCGGCGCGCACGGCCTGCCCCAACTCGTAACACCGCTGGGGCGTAACCTGGTTGGGGGGATAGTAGGTGTTGACCATTATGGGGAGGGCAGGAATAGGCTTCTGCCGCAATATCCGTTGGTACAAATAGCCAAAGGCGTGGCCCATACCCTGACCGTCGGGCAATCGCCGTGAATGGGAGACGTCAAACTTCTGGTCAACCAGGTATTCAATGATGTGTCGCCCCAGGTCGGAGGCGATGGGGTAGTCAATTTCGCGGTCGGCGAACCAGCCCCAGGCGTTAGCCTTTCGGAAGGCGGGCGCAGCATCCGGAATATTGACGGGGACATTACGGAGGGTGTCTCCCCAGTAAACCAGCATAGCCGGCATGTTGCCTTCGTTAAACAGTTCAAGCTGGTCGTCGCCGATCATAACCACAATGTCGGGCGCCGTCGCTTCCAGGGTTGAACCCAGGGTGGCTATCCCCTGCTGGCACGCCTGGTATCTGGTCTCCATGGTGTCGGCGCCCAGTTCCTTATCAATGACTGCCCGATCCACTGTGGACAGCAACTCTTCAAAAGAATATGGCTTACCATCAGCGGCCCACAATTCCTGGTGGCGCTTGTCACCCTCGCCATAGGGCAGCCACATTTCCGAGGGGGTACTGAGTTGCGGACTGTGGGAAGATCCCAGTCCCAGGACGATATCAGCCATTGTTGCCTCCGTTTCCTGCAATGCCCCCTGGGGGATCAATAGTTTCAGGTCGAGTCTATCCCCGGGTTTTAAGGGTTTGGCTTGAGTTTAGCACAGGCACGGGCTTCGTTAAACGAAGAAGCTGAAGGCAGGGAAGGTCTGCTGCGGCGATGGCAATGACGGTCGCTACCCTGCACGTGAATTTGGGGGTGGGGCAGGCAGTCCGTCAGGCTGGAGGTCAAGAGTTGTCCCCGTTGCGTAGGCCGGTAATTTGGTAGAATTGCCTTCGATGCAATTCTTACTCCGTAGCAAGGGAGGAAACCATGGCTGGACCGATTGCACTGGTTGGGGGAGACGAATTTCGCCGCTACTGCGGAGAGATGGACCAGGAGATTATGGCGGCTACCGGTAAGAATCCTGCCCGAGTGGTTGTGCTTCCTACCGCCGCAGTGAACGGTCCCGTGAAGGCCGCCCACGACGGGGTTACGCACTTTTCCGGGCTCGGTGGAAACGGTCAACCGTTGATGATTCTTGACAGGGAGCAGGCCAACGATTCTGAGATGGTTCAGAGGCTTGCCGGGGCTGAGGTTATCTACTTCACCGGCGGGAATCCCAATCACCTCCTGGAAACCCTGCAGGGTTCCCGGTTGCTGGATGCCATAACCGAAGCCAGGGCAGGGGGAGCGATACTGGCGGGTTCCAGCGCGGGTGCAATGGTAATGGGTTCGGTAATGCGTAGGCCACGGGCCGACGAGTGGGTGACCGGACTGGGAATCGCCCAGGGCATTTGCGTTCTGCCTCA
This sequence comes from SAR202 cluster bacterium bin22, assembly GCA_002238505.1. Classification (GTDB taxonomy): domain Bacteria; phylum Chloroflexota; class Dehalococcoidia; order Lucifugimonadales; family UBA3495; genus Bin22. Next base: position 235,676 of record MPMM01000002.1, read on the forward strand.
TCACGAGCGCAGCAATCCTGCGGAGGTGGCCCCGCTAATCGAGGATCACCTCTCGGACAGCATGGTCATATACGGTATCGACGCCCAGACCGCATGCCTGGGTAGCCCCGGCGATTGGAAAGTTATTGGCCACGGCAAGGTGACGGTGTACCGGCAGGATGGCTGGCAGGTGTATCAGTCGGGTGAAACCATCAGGTAGGGACGGGGTGGCTCCGGGCTATCCTCTGCGCTCCCTCAGCGCGTCCCACACTTCCTGGGGACGGGAACCACTGGCGGCCAGGAGGACCAGGGTGTGGTACAGCAGGTCGGCTACTTCCCCCGCCAGACCCTCCCGGTCGTCCTGGACTGCCGCCAGGGCCGATTCTCCGGCTTCCTCGATGACCTTTTGGGCCACCCTTGCCACGCCGTCCTGGAGCAGACGTACGGTGTAGCTGCCTTCGGGTTGCTCCCGCTGGCGGTCCTGGATGAGGGCAAACAGTTCGTCCAGAATGCCGGAACCAGTCTCAATCACTTCATAGTCTTCGGGCAAGTCGTCCATGCTGGTGTAGAAACAGGACACTTCGCCGGTGTGGCATGCCGGGCCGTCGGGTTCAACCTTGAGCAGTATGGTGTCGGCATCGCAGTCCACGTAAGCTTCGCGCAGGTTCAGATAATTGCCTGAGACCTCCCCTTTATGCCACAAGTCCTCCCGACTGCGGCTGTAGAACCAGACCTGCTCGCCTTCCACCGTGCGCTTCAGCGACCCTGGATTCATGTAGCCCAGCATCAGGACCTCGCCGGTGTTGATGTCCTGGGCAATGGCCGGGACCAGGCCCTTTTCGTTCAGCTTGACTTTCATGGCTGTTTACCTCGTGCCGCGATAGTTGAAGGGTTGTTGCGTCGCCGGAAGCTCATGCAGATATGACGGCTAATCTTCCAGGACTGTAGTCAGGTCCAGAAGGCTGGTTATCTGGTAGTCTGGGACGGGCAGATCCGGGTCGGGGTCGGTGCCGGCACGGTTGATCCAGACGGCGCCCATTCCGGCCTCCTGTGCCCCCTTGATGTCTTCCAGTTGCCGGTCACCCACGTAAACCGCTTCTTCCGGCTTGACGCCGATCCTGCCAAGCAGGGTATGAAACAGTTGGGGATTGGGCTTGTAGGATTGCCCGCCCTCGGAGGACATGGTCGCGTCAAAGGGGAAAGCCAACCGGTCCAGCACAGGATCCAGAAAACAGTCGTCGGCGTTGGAAAGGACTACCACGCGGTATTTTTCAGACAGCGCTTCCAGGGCTTCCCGGGTCTCTGGATAGGGGTCCCGCTCGCCCATGTTGCTGATCCAATAGTCCGAGGCTGCTTCGGCATCGCCGGCCAGCCCCAGGGCGCGAAATGCTTCCACGAACGCATCCCGCCAGGCTGTGGTGTAGGACTGAAAGGGATACTTGGAATCGCTGCGGGTGGTGCGAAAGCTGCCGCAGGCGTCCAGCCAGGCCTCGTTCAGCGTGGGTACCGACACGTCGAGATTCTGCTGCTCAATGATGGCCCCCATGGCTGCGTCCCAGTGTTCGGGACTGTCCTGAAACAGGGTGCCGAAGGCATCAAATACAACCGTGGTTATCTTGGACATGGGATGGCTGATTCTCCTCCCTGAAATGGTAGGTTGTCGCGGTGACGTTAAATACCAGGCTCTAATCTGCCGTGGGGCGGATCGGTATGCCTCTGGAGCCCAGGTATTCCTTGGCCTGAGAAATTGTGTAAGTCCCGTAGTGGAATATGGATGCCGCCAGGACAGCATCCGCCTGGCCCCGGTCCAGGGCGTCGTAAAGGTGTTCCAGGGTGCCCGCGCCGCCGCTGGCAATGACGGGCACCGGGACCGCGCCGGAAATTGCTGCCGTCAAACCCAGATCGTACCCCGCCAGTTGACCATCGGCATCCATGCTGGTAAGCAGGATCTCTCCGGAGCCTCGCTCCACCGCCTGAATAGCCCACTTTACGGCGTCGATGCCGGTGGGGTTGCGGCCCCCGTGAGTAAAGACTTCCCATCCGGAGGTATCGTCCAGGGCGATGGATGGATCGACCTCTCGGTAGGAGGGAGCCCCATCGCGTATTTGCTCTGTATGTACTCTCTTGGCGTCTATTGCTACGACGATGCACTGGCTGCCGAACTGGGCTGCCCCGTCGCCGATAACCTCGGGGTTGTTGATCGCGGCAGTGTTGATGGAGACTTTGTCTGCCCCCGCATTCAGCATGCGGCGCATGTCTTCCAGGGTTCGGATGCCGCCCCCGACCGTCAACGGTATAAAGACCTGCTCCGATACCCGCTGGACCACGTCAACCATGGTATTGCGGGAGTCGGCGCTGGCGGTAATGTCCAGAAATACCAGCTCATCGCCGCCTGCCTGGTCGTAGAGGGCAGCCAACTCCGCAGGGTCGCCTGCGTCCCGAATATTGACGAAGCTGGTCCCTTTGACCACTCGGCCGGCATCCACATCGAGGCAAGGTATGATTCGTTTGGTCAGCATTTGACACTCATTGATTAACGTCTTCTTGTCTTTGCCTGGAAAAGTATATCATTTTCTGCCATAGTCTTTGATGGAATTCGACACAGTTACTGTTACTGGTCTGTCTCCGTTTTAAGATTGGTTGGCAGCCCTCATACCTTGGGCTACAATTAGCCATCTTTAGCCAGCGAGGTGCAACATGGCAATTAGCCTGGAAGAGGCCAACAGCATTATAGATGGGGCCCTGGCCCACGCAGCGGAATTGAACATCAAGATCAGCGCGGCAGTAGTGGACAACGGCGGCCGACTGATCGCCATGAAACGAATGGACGGAGCCATCTGGGCCAGCGCCTACGGGTGCCAGGGCAAGGCGGTGGCTTCCGCCGCTTTCGGCCGGAACAGCGGTGAGATGCAGGAGCGGGCAACCCAGCCTACCCCGGCAGGGATTAATGCCGCTTCCGGCGGGGAAATGATTATGGGCCAGGGGGCCGTGCCCATTATTCGAAATGGCGCTATTGAGGGCGCGTGTGGAGTAGGCGGCGGCACCAGCCAGCAGGATGAAGACTGCGCCAGCGCCGGCGTGGGACAGCTTTAGCTCTTCCCTTCCAAGGTATGCCCTGAGATTCATTGAGGCCGGCAACTTGTTGCCGGCCTCATCTGTTTCCTTTTCCCCGGTATGGGCAGCCTCTCTCCAGGAAAATCGCAGCCGAAAGACTTTAGATATGAACTCCCGCGCGTGGAACTTCAGGGGCATGGATATTGATGACTCAGCAGACGGCTTTGACCAGCCCGCCAGCAGCGAAGTAAAGGTTCAGGGCACGAATGCCAGGACCGAGGCAGGCGACCCGCTGCCTCCCTCCAGCCGCAGTATCCCGATTACCAGCATGGTCCCCGTTGGAGGAAGCTGGTCCAGGTTGCAGAGGTTTTCCAGCACCAGGCGCTTCCGTTCCAGCACTCGCCGATTGATGGAGAAATCGGTGTCACGACCACCGTCAACCCCGTGAGTATCTATGCCAATTCCGGCCACGCCCCTCTGGGTCAGCAGCACGCCGGTCGCTTCCGCACTGAAGCCCGGGAAATTCAGGGAACCGTCCTCCTCCAGCCCGAGATAAGCCTCTAAATCCGTCCATCGCTCTTCCCAGCCCGACCGAAAAATGGCCAGGCATTGGGCAGGAATGGGACCGTGGTCTCGCTCCCACTCCAGGAGCACGTTTACTCCTAACCGATAGTCGGGGTTGGCGAGCGCCCGTGGCCGCGCGTCTATGACTATGGCTGGAACCACAAAGCTGGAAGGTGGGTATTCGTCGATGCTGGCGCCGCCGGGATGGAAGCTGGCCGGGGCATTGACGTGGGTGCCGGTATGTTCGCCCAGGGAGAAGCGCCGCAGGAAGAAGCCGTCTGTGTCGGGGTGTGCCAGCGTTTCAAATTCAGGAACAGGGTCGCCGGGCCAGCAAGGCGCCGAAGGGTTCAGGGGGTGGCTCAGGTCAACTATGCGGCGGTTCAGGAAGTCAGAGTTCATAATAACGTGGTCAAAGGGGCGTCAGGGCATTTACAGAATGAGCGTGGACTAAAGCTCGTCTTCAGACTCTCCTCCAAGGCGACCGAGAAAGACGTCGGTGAGAATGTTGGTTTCCTGGACGGACTGCGGGGTGCCACTGTGCACCAGGCGACCCTTGTCAAGGACATAGGCGCGATTGGCAATGTCCAGGACACCGTTGATGTTGTGCTCAACTACGAAGATGGTGGTCTGGAGCTTTTCGTTGATTTCGTGGACCTTCTCGAATACCTCTTTAACGATGATTGGAGCCAGTCCGAGGGTGGGTTCGTCCAACAGCAAGGCTTCGGGGTTGGCCATTAGCCCTCGGCCCAGGGCCAGCATCTGTTGCTGCCCGCCGGACATCTGGCTGGCCATATCCCGCCGCTTATCGTAGAGAACGGGAAAAAGTTCCAGCACTGAATCCAGCCGCCGCTGCTGTTCCGCCCGGTCATTCAGGTAGAGGCAGCCGAGTTCCAGGTTTTCCGAAACAGACAAATGGGTGAACACGCGCCGTCCCTGGGGCACGAAAGAAATTCCCTGCTTTACAATCTCGTGGGTAGCGGCCATAAGGGGCGCCCCGCGCCAGAAGACCTGGCCGCCGGTTACGGGAGCCAGTCCCATGATGGCTTTCAATACGGTTGACTTCCCGGCCCCGTTGGGTCCCATAACTGCCGCCAGTTCTCCCGTGGTCACTCCCAGGCTGACGTTCTGCAAGGCTGCTACAGCCCCGAAGTGGACCGACACATCCCTTAACTCGAGGGTCATGCCCTCGCTGGCTGTGTGCGGCCTGATTTCGGTTGTGGAAGAATGCTGTTCCATGTTGCAGTCACTTCAGGGACTACGCACTCGCAGTCGATCCTCAGGTTCCCAAATAAGCTGAAATTACTTCCGGCTGGTTCAGGACATCTTCAACTTCGCCAGCAAGGAGCAGTTTGCCTCCGTCCAGAACAATCAGATGGTCGGCCATTTCCCGCACGATTTCCATGTTGTGGGAAACGAAAATTATGGTGCGTCCCTGCTCCCGCATACCCTTGAGAAGCACCTTAACCCGTTCCAGCATCTGGGGGAACAAGCCGGCAAAAGGTTCGTCCAGGAGGTAAATGTTCACGTTCAGGGCCATCGCCCGTCCGATCTCCAGAAGCTTGCGCTGCCCGTAAGACAGGTCCATGGCCAGTGCGTCCCGCTTTTCCCACATGCCCACTTGCTCCAGGATTTCCTGCGCCCTTGCCCGATACTGGCGGTTAGTTCGCTCAAATACCGCAGCCCAGAACTTGCGAGTGGTCAGCACTACCAAAATGTTGTCCAGAACGCTGATCTGGTCAAACAGGCGAACCTCCTGGAAGGTTCGGGTAATGCTGTGATCGGGCGTCTCATAAGCGTGGATAGTCCGAAGCCGCTTCCCATCTATGACGACGATCCCTTCGTCCAGGGGAAGAGTACCGCTGAGCAGGTTTATCAGGGTGGATTTTCCGGAACCGTTGGGCCCGACGATACTGGTCACGCCCCGCCGGGGAATGGAAATACTAAGGCCGTCAACGGCCGAGACTCCCCCAAAATGCTTGGAGATGTCAAGGGTTTCCAGGATGTAGTTGTCCCTTTGGCCGGGAGATTCACTCATAGCTTGAACCTTCCAACTAGGCCTTGCGGCCTGAACATCATCAATACTACCAGCAGTACCCCCAGGACCACCTGGCGTGCCTGGCCCACGTATTCCTGGGGCAGGAAGGGCAGAAAGCGCATGCCCTCCTCCAGCAGCACGAAGGCGAGAGCCCCCAGCAGGGACCCCCATATGGTGGCCAGTCCGCCGAGAATCACAATTGAAACCAGCAGAATAGACTCAAGCAGGATAAATGAATTAGGGTCAATGAACGTAGTCCAACTGGAGAACATGCCGCCGGCCAGTCCCGTCATCATGGCCGATATCACCCAGACAGCAAGCTTGTAATGGGTAGCGCGGTACCCAAAGACCTCTGCCACCTGTTCGTCCTCGCGAATGGCTTTCAGCACCCTGCCGAAGGAAGACGAAACGATAAACCAGGATATTCCCACGACAATGGCCAGCAGGACCAGGGAGACCAGCATCAGTTCCAGTTCAGTGTCGAACACCCAGTTGCCAATCTGGGGACGGGCAACGTCGTGAATGCCAAAAGCCCCGCGAGTCAGTGCCCTGAAGTTGAGAAATACGTTGAAGGATATTATTGCAAAGCCAAAGGAGACGAGAACGTATATGTCGTCGCGGAACCGGTTGAAGGCTATGCCCACCAGCAGAGCAACCAGGCCGGCGACCAGAACAGCCACGGGCAGAGCGGCGAAGAAGGGCCAGCCGAAGGTTGGAATCTCCCCGGTGCGCAGGTTCTCGTAGGCAGTGGTGGAAGTCAGAATGGCCACGGTATATGCCCCCAATCCAAAGAACCCAATGTGGCCGACGGAAAGCAGCCCCGTATATCCCACCACCAGGTTAAGGCTTATCGAGAGCATGGCCCAAATGCCAAATACGGTGCCCAGAGTTACCGCGAATGTTGCGCCCTTCAACACCATGAACACCAGGGCGCAGAGGATGATAAGCAAGTTGGCCCACAGTTCAATGTTGCCCCGAGACAGAGTCAAAGCTTCACGGGGGTTCCGCAAAACCGTTGTGATTCGCTGCCAGCCTGGTGGTCTCATCATCACAGTTCTACTTCCTCGGCAGGAGGCCCCGGGGCCAGAAAGAAAGGAAAAGGATTAACAGCCCGAATGCCACCACGTCCTTCCACTCACCAGCCAGGTCCCAGATTGCGAACTGTTCGATCAGACCCAGCATGAAACCGCCCAGTATGGCGCCGTACAGGTTGCCAATTCCCCCTACGACGGACGCTATCCAGCCCTTCAGCATGAGCAGCAAACCCATGCGGGGTTGAATGGCGGTGTCATGGCCGCTGAGTATTCCCGCCATTGCCGCGAAGGCGGCGCCAACGAAGAAGACGATGGCGATAATGACAGTAGTATTGATGCCTACCACCCTGGCTACTTCTTCGTCGTCGCCGATGGCGCGTACGGCCCTGCCAAAAGAGGTCCACTTCAGGACTGACAAGAGCGCTAGGAATCCGACAATAGCCACTCCAATGGCGAAGAAATTGAAGCCCTTGATATTTGCTCCGCCAATGGTCCACGGGACACTGCCGAAGGGGTCGGGCAGGGGCCGAGGCGCGCTTTGGAAAACAATGGAAATGCAGGCAGTAAGAGCCAGAAGAATGCCCAGGGAGGCCACCAACATAATCAGTGGAGACCGGGACCGCTGGCGCATTCTAACGTACAAGCCCCGATAAAGAGCCAGACCTACCGTGCCGGCTATAAGACAGGAAACCGCCCAGGAGAGATAAAGCTTACTGCCCGGAGAGTTCACCAGGAAGATCCCAATGTAGATAGCCAGGGCCGCACCGATCAAGACTGCAATGGCCTGGAAAGCCAGGTGACCTCTTCCCCCATTCAGCCTTTCGAACAGTAACCTGAGGCCCCAGATTGCTGCGACCCCGACAATTAAAGCTGCGACCGGGCCGAAAGTAACGTGGAGGTGGCTGGGAAAGGTCAAGACGAGCCCGGTGTAAGCCCCGAGTGCTATGGCCAGCAGCCCGCCGACTATTCTGAGCGTCGTGGGATCTACTCGCTCTCGGAGCCTGCTGTAAAGGATCGCGTGAAGCACCCAGGCAGCCACTCCGGCAACTACGAGGGCCAGAATAATGTTAACGACAGGAGTGTTGACCTGGTATTGACCGCCCAGCCATTCCTGCGACCTCAGGTAGAACACGCCGTAGGCTCCCAGGGCTGCTGCGGCGCCGTAATAGAGGTCGAAGAACCAGACGGTGCTGTAAACCAGGGTGAAACCGATGGCCATCAGGGCGTAAACCGCCCCTACCGAGAGCCCGTTGAAACCGAACTGCATAGCCTGTTCGGGCGAAGAAATAGACCGCCAGCCAATGTATATGAGCACAATGGCTACAAGGAGAAAGGCTATCAGTCTTTCCTTGCGGGAAAAGTAGTTCAGCAAAGGGTTTCTCGCCAGTTCTGATACGTTTATTCCAGTTTAACCTGTTTCAGCATCAGTTTCTCGCCTGCGCCAGCCGGGAGCGCCTGTCATTCGGGAATGCTGTCCGGTTGTCCAAATTGCGCCGATCTTAGATCCAGACGGGGAGTTACCATTTAAAGGGCGAATAGCAATGTGGTAGCGCTTCGAAGGTGAAGATCAAGGATCAGGTATGACTACTCGATCAATCGTCCAGGCAAAATCTGACTGGCCGATTTAAAACTTGGGGATTGGCCCAAACTTGCGTGGCCAATCCCCTTTTTTATTTGGCTTGCAACTGTCCCGGTTATGGCGTTGGGGCGGCACCGAGGACTTTGTAGCCATTGTTTTCCTCGGTCCTTTCGTTGAGGGGCAGAACTTCTACCACTGCGTTCGAAAGCCCCACCACCTCGCCGTTGCTGTCGAAGGTGTAGCCGTCCCCGATGGTGCCGCTCCAAGACAGGCCGTAGAGGCAATCCCTGAAGCCATCGGCGTCCTGATCGTCGCCGGTCTGCTCCAGACAGTGGGCCGCAATGTGGACCGTGTCATAAGCCGACCCGATAAACCAGGGGAGAGTCACGTAACCGTATCGGGTCCGGAAGTTGTCAAGGAATTCTTTTCCCTTCTGGGTTTCCAGGTCAGGGCTGGGGATGATGGCCTTGACGCCGGTAGCGCTATCCCCGGCAATTTCCAGGGCAGTGGTGCCGGTGGGGACTACTTCAGTGTAAAAGGGGCCCGTGTACCCCAGTTCCCGAGACTGCTTGATGATGGTGCCGCCGGTGAACTCGGACTGGGCTGCCAGCAGGATTGCGTCCGGATTGGCGCCCAGGAGCTTGGTCAACTGGGTCCTGAAATCGGTAACGTCGGAGGCGTACTTTTCACTGGCGACAACTGAGCCCCCCAGTTTTTCAAACTGTTCCACTGAGGTTTTCTGGACGCCCTCGGCGTAATCGGTACTTTCGTTGATGGTGGCGAGAGTACGGACTCCGTCAACCCACATGGTATTGCCGGCATCTACTCCCAGTTTTGCGTCGTTGATGGCGGTGCGGAAGATGTAGTCACCTGCACCTTCAATGTCAGGGCTGGTTGCTGATGCGGAGAAAAGAACAACGCCGTCTTCTTCCGCAAGAGGAGCTGCCCCGAGCATGGCCCCACTGCAGGAGGTTCCCAGAATGATCTTGACACCGTCCACGTCGGTCAGCTTGTTGTAGGCGGTGATGGCGTCCTGGGCTCCACACTTGGAGTCTTCAACGACCAGTTCCATGGGCGTACCGTTGATGCCGCCGGCATCATTGATTTCCGCTACAGCCATTTCCTTGGACTGGTTAATTACCGTACCGTAAGTTTCCCCGGGGCCGGTGAGAGACTCCATTACCCCAATTCTGAACGTGTCGTCATCAGATTGGCCCAGGCCGCAGGCGACGCTGACCAGACCCAACAAAGCCAGCAGGCTTGCAGTAGCCGCTATTCGATACACTAGCTTGTTCATCCCATCCCCTCCTTGGTTTTCTGTGATACCTAGCATCTTTTTTATCATACCTTGCGATGCAGTGGCAAGCAAAGGCCATTTACATCGTTAAACTAGGTAAAATGGCTGGAAGAAATGCCCGAGATGTGGGATGAAATACCGGAACTGGCGTTGGTAGCATGAACCGTTAACTGGCGCGCCGGGGTACCGAATCCCAATGCTAGATTATAGGTTATCAATATGACCAGCCGCCGAGATATCAGGCCCAGTGTACCCAGAATCTCCGCCCCTCGATGGGCGGATTTTTTGTGCCTTACTCCTGGCCTGCAAGCTTTCTGCAAGCGAAGTTCGCATCGGGAACGCGGCCCCCCTCTTTTGCCACCTCATTCTCTCAGACTTCGATTATTGGTTTTACGGAGGGAGGCACACGCATGATTGAGATGACCTACGCGCAGTTCTACTACCTCATCCTTGCTACAGTAGCAGCAACAGGAGCCGTGTTCGGCCTGATCATATTGGCAGGAGACCTGCTTGGTGAAGGAATAAGAAGCTGGTTACGAAGCAAGCGACAGCCAATGCCAGAAGAAGCCGCCTAAGACCTGTATTATCCTTTTCGTAGTCGGCTGGCCTTGGCGCGCGCGGCTCAGCGGTTCCTGCTTGCTGGGCAGTAACGTTGCTCCGGTTCTGGTTCTGGTTTGTGCCCTTCGCGGTTAATGCCCACCTCACTAAGAATGCTATGCCGGCCACGAAGAACGCTATTCCCAGTGTGCCCCAGAGAGTAATCATGTACTTTCTCCACCTTTCTTCACCGCGACCGTGCCTGGGATTGGACGACATTTTAGACGCCGCCCAACTTGGATCATTCAGCCAAGCAAATTAATCACCACAGACCCCACACTTACGACCAAAGCTGAGATTGCCACAGCTAGAGGGAACCAATTCTGGCTTATCCAGTTCCTCGCGGGATGCTCAAGTTCGTCCAAGAGTTCGTAACCCTCTGACGTTATCACCAGATAGTATATACGGGCCCACTCCAAGATTGCGTCTTTTTCAGGAATTTGTCTCTCGCTAACAGTTTCGGACTCGTCCAAAATTTCGATATGTTGACCGGTCATACGGCCCAGGCTGCTGTAGGCCCACTGGAGGCTGATGTCCACGTCCTTCACTATTTTCAAGAATTCATCCATGAACGGGTCAAAGAACATGTAAGCAGAGTGGGAGTAGCTGAGATCACCAGCAATGTATAGGTCTCCCTCAAAGTCCTCGATTGCCCTCAATATTTGCCGACGAAAGCGGTCTTGCTTGTTCATTTTCCACCTTCTTTTGGTCTAACGTGCCTCTTGGTCCCGAGCTACTATGTAAAGGCACTCTGGCGGACTATTCGTTATAAGAGCTGGCCTTAGCGTGTGTTAAGGAAATGACAGCCAACGAAAGGCGGGTGGTTTTGGAGGCTGTGGAACGAACTAAAGCAAGGCCCAGCTTAGTAACTGGGCTGTTGTTGTTTGTCCGGTGCTCGGGTGCCCCCCACTTAGCTTGTGATTTGTCACAAGTTAAGCAATGTGGCCACAAACTGTGTTCTGGCGTAGAAGGCCCGGGACGTGCTGCCGTGGCCACTGCCTTTTGTGCGGGGCTGGATAAGCGTTCCCATGTACCCCGTCAAATGGCCGAAACCCTGTTCTCTGATAACATTGCGAACCAGGTCGTAGTCGGCCTTGACTGTTGCGTAGGTGTCCGCGTCATCCAACACGAACGACGTCACGCCATGTAACAACGAATGAATTCATCCTTGATGTCGTTCTCCCACTTGCAAGGGCAGTAACAGGAGGCTCCGTCAATTTCTTATGCGGGGACTCAATGTTTCCCTGTCTATGCAGAAAGTGTGGATGTTCTCTTCCGCCCCCAGACTTGCCACAATCCTGCGGGCGGCGTCAAGTGTCAGGGTCCCGAACCAGAACTCCGCGGGCGACGCCTTCACAACGGGGTTTGTCCAGGTGCAGTCTTTCGTGTGAATCGTGCCGGACCTCCGACTGCCGCCTCCGTCTATGTTCACGAAGAAGTCCATCTTCTCTCCCCTTGGCTTAGGCTCCCCAAGTCAACACCCAGAGCCGCACATGTAGTTTCCGCATTCTACCATAACCCAACCTCGATAATTGACAGGCTATCATCCCCTATGGTGCAATGGGGTTGCGACACTTCCTCGGGCCTCCTGGAGCTACAAAAGAGCGCATCCCAACGGCGTGGGTTCAGCCCCATGCCCCCTGTCGCGCTCTTTGTTTGGGGAAGTGTCGCAGCTAACCCATCCTAGTTGCAGGGGGCACCCTTTTTGACCAGACTTTTTCCGCTTCTGACTCTTCTTTTCCTGTTCCTCTTCGTTTTCCTCGTTGGATGCTCAACATTGGCCTCTGGCCTTAGTGGTTCAGACTGCGAAGGTTGCCAGAACGTCCGCGAGATTCAGGACACCTACAAGGCCAACCCGATCCGCGCCGAGAACAAGTACATCGGGGAGCGCATCAGGATTGGCGGCGTCGCTGAGTCCATTGAAGGATCAGGAATCCTCTCCTCCATCGACCTCAGGAACAACTCCGAAATCCGCATGATTGCCTGGGGCTGGGCGACTGCTGGCCGACACCCCGACGCACACCGCGCTTGGGAGAAATGGGTGGCGTCCCACGACATTGGGGATGTGGTTGAGGCCGATTGCGTGGTGATCGGGATTGGTACAGGCTTCGGCTCCCAGGGTCCGGCGAGGGTTAGCACGGAGGATTGCGTGCCTTTTGGGGTCAACTTGTTGGACCAGGGAACGGACGAAGGGGGGAGTAATTGAAGAAGGGAGTCAAGATGGAAAACGCTATCAGAATCACCATCATTTCCGTAATTGTTGTTTATGTCATTCTCACGCTTTACCACTTGAGCAACGGTTTCGATTTTGGCAGTGCCCTCGGGGCGTATTCCTTGACTTCCGAGTGTTGTTTGTCTGTTTTGGGGAGTGGGGCGAGATGAAGGAATTCATCGCCCGCCCTGCTGTCCTCCGGCGAGACATTGGAGGGTTAGCCCTGGACATGGGCATGTGCCAGCAATAGGCGTGGGCTTGGAGGGCTTGGAGGGCTTGCACCATGAGAGTTATAGCGCGGGTCAACATTCTAGGGTTCATATTGGCCGGGGCTGTGGCCACAGTGACTTTGGGCCGACGAGGTCTTGTCTACACCCTCGCGTTGGCAATATCCGGGTGCGGAGTCGCCGTTGCCATTTACAAAGGAAACAGGGGTTTGAAATCATAAGCCAAAGGAGGTTGTTTATGCAGAATCGTTACGTTGGCGACGTGGGGGATTTTGCGAAGCACGGATTACTCCGCTATCTTTCCGGTGAAACTGCGGACGACGAGGGAGACCGGCTCAGGCTGGGAGTCATCTGGTATCTGAGCCACGACCCAAGGGAACACAACGGGGACGGGCGGTATATTGACTACCTCAAGCGGACAGCTAGGGACGACAAAAGCGAATATATAGGTTGTGACCCTTGCCTGTGGGAGAAATTGAGAGATTTGGTCTTTGCGGATGCAAGGTGTGTTCACTGTGCCGAGGAAGCCGAACTTCTCCCTAAAGACGCGCTCTATTACAGCCCTTTGTTCTATTTTCCAAGAGATATAAAGCCAGCGACAAGGCGGAGCGCCAGGGCGGAGTGGTTCGCCGGTGCCCACAAGACAATGAAGGACGCCCAGCTTGTGTGTGTAGACCCGGACAATGGGCTTATTCCAAAGAGCGTTGGCCTTCACTCGGAGAGAGGGCCAAAGTACACGTGCCTCAACGACCTAAAAACCCTCTGGGACGATAACAAGAGCTTGGTGATGTACCAACAGAGCGTGATGGACAAGAAGGGCCACGAGATGGTCAGAGCCAAGAAAACGGAACTAAAAGAAGGACTTGGACTAGACCGGGACCCGATAGCCTTGTGGTTCAGCAGGGGTACGGCCAGGGTGTTCTTTGTAGTTCCCAGACCCGTACACAGAAAAGCCATTGAGACAAGGATAATAAGTATGGCTAACACCCAATGGTTCAAGCACCGCCATTTCCTGCAAGTCTGAAAAAGAAAGCTGTCTGCACAATCACAATAAAGGCAGGTGATAAAGAATATTGACACATTGGCATTGCTTATGTTAGAATTTAGGTAAGTAAAGGCATAGGGGGTGCCGATGACAACGAACACCGCAATTGGAACCCAGGACAACGACGACCTAAACCCCAACCGCCGGGCCGGGCCTCCCACTTGGAAAGAAGAAAACGATGTTATTGGCATCGAGGAATTTTTCGGGTTCTGGCCCACGGAGGCCAGTGCTCTTGAGTGGTACGAAAACCACAGGTGGCGGGATGGCCTCCGTTGCCCCCGGTGCGGCGGCACGGGTTGTTACAAGGTTGCCTCGGGTAAACCCCTTAGCCACAGATGCCGTGAGTGCAAGAAGTATTTCAGCGTGAAGATTGGGACGCCAATGGAGCACAGCAACCTATCCGTTCGCAAGTTCCTCCTCTACATACACTTCATGCTCACCGAGAGCAAAGGCAGTTCTGGTCGCAAGATGCACGCATCCCTCAAAACCGGCCTACGCACGGCCTGGTTCCTTGGTCAAAGGGTGCGCCGCATGGCCAAGGACACGGAGCTTCCGCTCCTTTCGGGCCTCGTCCAGATCGACGAGACCTATTTCGGCGGAAAGTTCAAGAACATGCCCAAGAAGAGGCGGAAGAAGTACGGTGGGGACGGCATGGCCAACAAGATCGCTATCATCGGGGCGATTGACGAATATGGCAACGTCGCTGTCGAGCAACTCCTCAAGAATACCAACGTGGCAAGGCTCGACTTCGTAATGACTAATGTGAAGCCCGGGAGCATAGTCGTTACGGACGGCCATCCCGGATATTCTCGCCTTTCCGAGTTCGGTTACATCCACAAGGTGGTCATCCACGAAGACGGCCAATACGTGGACGAGGAAGGATTCACTACCAACGCTATCGAGGGGCATTGGTCCCAGTTGAAAAGAAAATATCACGGCGTCCACCATTACCTTCCAGCAAAGAACGCACAACGCTACTTGGACGAATCAACTTTCCGCAATAACCTGGGCCCGGGCAACGGCCCGAAAACCATCGGGCTACTCTTGGACATGGCCGAAGGCCGAACCTTGCCTTGGAAAGAACTGGTGAACTCGAAACCGGCGGTGTGGGACCGAAGATAGGCCCGCCCCAAGTGGACATTCACAAAGCCCCGGGCGGTTGATGCCCGGGGCCTTAATTTTGTCTAGATGTGCAGTATATAGTGTGCAATTTGGCAGTTGCACAAAATATAACGTCTGGTCTATACTTACAGAGAGTCAGAGAATACCCCATGGGGTATTCTCCCGGCTCAGTTTTGGCGGTAGCTGTCGGGCCACCGCTTTCTCATCACAGTGGTAGTATGGAGGGGGTGAGTGATTTTGATTTTGCTAGCTACCGGGGTCCGGGGACTTGGGGTCATTGGGCGGAGGTAAGAGTCCGTCCTTGACTAGTGCGGCCTTAAGCTTCTTGGTGCGTTCATCTGGTTTCCACTCTGGGATGTTGGTAGGATCAATTGGTGGCAGTTTGTCCATCTGCACGCTCCTTGACCCACTTCCCTCCATGCTACCACCATTATATATCAAGGAGCTAACCGCAGCCATGACTGAGCAACAACCCAAGCAGGAATTCCGCGACTTAGTTGACGCTGCAACCACGCCAACACCCACGCCTTCGGCCACCATTCGGGTGGCTGAATTTCACTTTGGCGGTGGGTCTCTTGTACGGGCCATCGAGGCCGCAGGAATAGATGTTGTCGCTTCCCTTGACGCTTCCCAGCAGATACCGAATTTCGACACAATGGGTGAGTTCGACATTGTCCTTGCTGACGTCTCCGAGGAAGGCGAATATTCTTCTGCTGTTCAGTTCTTGCTCAGATTCCTGTTCGTCCGAAGGCCACCCGCGTTTGTTGTTCTTGGCTCCAACGACGAAGCATTCTGCCTAGCGTTGGTAGGAGCTTCACGCCCCTACGGGTACGAGGTCAGCCGAGGGGGTGGGGACTTCCCATTCATTGCCGGAGTGAGCGAGCGAGAACCCGAAGAGGAAATTTGGGGGAAGATCAACCAAGTCGTGCAAAGGATAGGGGAGGACTTGGGAACGGCGGGACAGGAAAAAGAATGAAGTTCATACGTGCTTGCATCGTCGTTGTCGTCTGGCCTGTGCGGGCCGTCCGTGGGCTTTGGCGCACACTGCGAAAGTTGTCTCGCCGTGTGAAGGCTTTTTTGTTTGCTCTTCCGCTCTCCCTGCTATACCTCTATTATGCGGTTTCGTCTGAACCAAGCCCAAGACCCGCTGCCGACCCAGGCGTCAGCGCTACCATTGGGGACACGGGGGTTACTGTTGAGATATTCCTCGTCAATTCGATGCTCGCTGTTAGTTTAGTGGCCTGGGGTATCCTTTTTAGCATTTCATCATTATTTAGGACACCGCGTGGACTGTATCAAGACTATGTCTTTACTTCCCGCATTAAATGGATGATGAGGATTGGAGCGGCGAATGCTCTCTTTAGGGGGGCATTTTGGGGGCTAACAACATTCGTCCTGATCCTTCTGGGCAGCTTAGCATCCCTGGATGTCATAGGAGTGTTTCTTGGACCCGAAATCGAAGCAATTCTGGACGAGAGGAAGTCTTCACTCGTACCGGGAATTGTGCTGCTCGCGGCTGTTTATGGCGTTATCGTAGGCTTGGGGTACATCTTCTGCTATCTGCTAAATGGGTTCGCAGCAGTAAACACCCACAGGAATAATGAGCCGAACCCGATAAAGGCCGGTGGGGTCTCTATCACTTCTAAGCCTATTTGCCTCGCCATTGGCATACCGGTCACGTTGGCCCTGCTCTTGCTTGCACCTCCTTATTGGAAGAGGGGGCTACTCGACGCCTGGGAAATGCTTTCGCCTGTTCGCAGTTTCTTTCGGCACCCCTTGCGGGGAGCCACACGTGAATACCATGAGAACCAAGTCTTGAAAAGGCTCTACCCCGAAATATTTGGCGAGCCAGATCAATAGTCTGATTTAATGCTCCCGGAAGATGGACAGCACCGAAGAATTGGTGGTCTTGCGGCAGGAAAGATTACTGTGTCCTGGGTCGGCCCAGCCGGGCTGACAGGTGTTAGGACGAAGTAGGGAAATCAATAATCTAGCATTAGGATTCGGTACCGCGCGCCGGCTAATAGACGACCACTGCGCTCCTGGCCAGGCTAAGAAGTTCATCGACAGTAACCCGGGTATCCCGCAACTTCTCCTCTATGGCAATCCGGCAATCCACCCATTTCATGGCTTCTCGAGAAGTTCCAACGGTGGCCAGTTCTACGCGGTCCGGGCGGCGGTCATAAATGGTGTAGCAGACCTTCGGAACGTCTTCGTGAACCACGTAGCCCCGGTAGTAAATGTTCATTCCCTGTGCAATTGCTTCCTGCATCGTCATCCTCCACATGTTCGTTTGTGACGGTAATTCCATTAACTCTTGCCGCCACCGGTGCTGGCTCAAATGTTCTAATATCCTGGAGCGAGAATCAAGAGGCAAGTGTCAGTATTTTTCTGGGTGGCAGGACGATCTGGTCGTCATTGGGACCAGTGTGGCGTCCCGGTGGATTGCTGTGGCTGGCGACGAAGGGAATCCTGGGTTGCAATGGGTTTCGGTGGGCTGGGGAGTGTAGAAACTAACGCACTCGTATCCGCACTGAGGTCAGGTGCCCCGTGACATCCAGGCCACGGTAGATGGCTTTTGATTGACGAGGGGGCCGCAGGTCTTCGAATTGGACCAGGGTGCTACCCCTCACTGTTGGGGCCTTGGCTCGGAATACCACATTGCAGAATGTGAAGGGGAACTCAAGGGGATTACCCAGGGTGCCGGCAGCGTAGGCCAGGCGACCACGGCTGTTGTCCCACGATGACTGCAGCAGGTATCCAAGGTGTGGTCCAGGTCGAATGGCCACTACCTCAAGAGTGGTGTGGTCAAAGTCAAGGTAAATCTGGGCGGCATCGACGGGTCTCGTGTGCCCAGCCTCGACCTTAACCGTTAGTTGAAACTCTTGCCCGGTCTCCACAGCTTCGGAATAGGATTCAAGAACCAAGGGGACTGTCAATTCCGGCGCCAATGTGGCAGTGGGAGTCGGGGTCAGAGTGGGCGTGGGGGAAGGAGTCGGGGTATGAAGTAGCACTCCGGTTGGAGCGGGGAGGTTGGTTGCGGTGGCGGGGGCTTGCGGTGTGGGAGTTGGGGCTGGGGTAGCGGGCCGAAGGGGTATAGGGACTGTGATTGTACTGATATCCGCGGCTGCAGGGGTTGGGAGGAAGACCTTCGCCGCATTGGTTGTAGCAGGTGTAGATGCTTGAGGGGTGGCGTGTTTCTCCAGGGATAGAGGCCCAGGGGTTGAGCGAATTGCAGGGACGATAACGAGTGGGTCCTCGGTGACATCATTTGGGACAGCAGGTATTGGCAGGCTCCACGGAGTAGGTGGCGGCGGAAGAGTGCTACGAGGGGGCCCAAGGAAAGCCAGGTTCAGGTGAGAGGCCGAGTCGTCGGGATTCCTGAATTGAGCGGCTGAGTTGTCGTTCCAATCGCAAGCCGTCGCCCAAAGCATGAGGGCACAGACAATAGCCGGACCCACGAGAGCGAAGAGCCGAGGGTCAACCCATTTGCAACCGCTTGCAAGGCAAGTTGTGGGAGGCGAATCCGGACGTCGTTGGTAAGCGGCCGAAAATCTACTGGCCGTTTGCCTCCAACGACTGCAGGAAGTCTGCCATAGGACTGGTTTCCTGGGTTGAGGTTGCCATGTCCCTGATTACCACCTCGCCGCGGCTGATTTCGTCGTCGCCCAGGATGAGCACGTAGGGTATGCCCAGGGCGTTGGCCTGGCGCATTTGCCCCCGCAGGGCACGGGAACCGCTGCTGAGAATGGCCCCGGCCCCGGCACGGCGAATTCGAGACGCCAGTTCCAGGGCGTGGAGACGGGCATCGTCGCCCACGTTAGCGACCAGGTAGGAAGGTGAGGGTTCGTCGGGCACCTCCACTCCGCTTCGTTTCAAGTTCAGGGTGAGTCGTTCCAGGCCGGAACCGAAGCCGATTCCCGGAGTGGGGCGGCCACCCAGTTGTTCGATGAGACCGTCATAGCGGCCTCCACCGCAAATGGTGGATTGAGCGCCGGCATCCTCAGGCTGTATTTCGAAAACAGTCCGGGAATAATAGTCCAGGCCTCTTACCAGCCGGTGGTCAACCTGGAAGGGAATGTCCATGGCGGCAAGGTAGGACTGCAGCTTGTCCCAGTGGTCCAGGCTTTCTGGGTCGAGGTGGTCGACGGAGCGCGGAGCTGCTTCACCAATTCCGCGACAGCTTTCGACCTTGCAGTCCAGCAGCCGCAAGGGGTTGCGTTCCAGACGGGAGCGGCAGTCCTGGCACAGGCGCTCATAGTGCTGGGAATAATAGGATTTCAGCTCTTCGATGTATTGGGGCCGGCTTTCCCGGTCGCCGATGCTGTTGATAAACAATTGAATGTGGGTCAGACCCAGGGAGTGCATCAGCCGCCATGCCAGCTCGATTACTTCCGCGTCTACCGCAGGGTTGGCGTCACCCAGTACCTCCACCCCGAACTGGTGGTGCTGGCGGAAGCGGCCTGCCTGAGGACGCTCGTACCGAAATACGGGACAAAAGTAGTACATGCGGACGGGCTGAGGCAGGTTGTGCATCCCGTGCTCGAGGTAAGCACGGCAGACTGGCGCGGTGCCCTCCGGGCGAAGGGTTACCAGGTCTCCGCCCCGGTCCTCGAAGGTGTACATTTCCTTCTCGACGATGTCTGTACCTTCACCGACCGAGCGGACAAAAAGCCCGGCGTCCTCAAACACTGGGCTGTCAATACGGCCATATCCATAGCTGCGGGCCAGGGCAACTGCCCTGGATTCGATATATCGCCGGTACTTCTGCTCCTCGGGGAGCAGGTCTGCGGTTCCTCTTGGGGCCTGGTACAAGGGGCAGCTCCGTAGGTCTGGTTTGTGAGGTAAATTTCGCTCTTAATTCTAGCGGGACACCCCGGATTACTCAACACGAGCCTGCACGCCGGGGCGCCGGTTCCGGCGCTTAGCCGCTGCGTCGATGATTACCTGCAGGGCCTTGCGGTTACTCTTGCGCCGCTTCTTTTCGACCCGGCGGGTGCGTTTCTGGTCTCGTCTTTCTCCCCTCAGCATTTGTTCATTTTACAGTTCATGCCGTTGTATGTCAGACGACACCCTCCTCCCGCAACTGCTCCAGTTCGTCCGGGGATACCCCACCTATGCTGCAGAGGATTTCCTCGTTGTTGGAGCCCAGCAATGGGGGAGGAGCGGCGGCAGTGTCGGGAGACTCTGTCAGGCGGGTTGGGGTGTTTACGGTGCGGGAAGGGCCGCCGGGGGGACCTCGGCGGGCGGGTTGGGGTTGTTTCGGGTGGGGAAGGGCCCGCCGAGGGAATCTTTGCATTCCACAAACATCTTGCGGGCTGCCAGGTGCGGGCACTGATCCAGGTCGGCAGCGTCCTGCACTACGCCCATGGAGAAGCCCAGCTCGATAAGCTTCTGGGCAATTTCCAGCTTGGGGACTTGCCGGGACCATTCCTCAATGGCCGGAACAATGTGGTTGAAATAGAACTCGCCGGTAATGCCCTGCCCCAGGAATCGGGGGTCTTCAATCAGTTCTTCCCGTCCAATAAGCCGCCAGAGACCCTCCCATTTGCCGCCGCCGCCACCTGAGCCAGCCAGGACCGCGTAGCCATCGGAGGCCTTCAGTGCCAGCTGGGCGGTGATCATGTTTTCCCGGGCGCGGGTCGTTACCTGACCGGTGGCCTGGTAGAAGGGCATGATGCTGGTGGTGTGGGCCACCATGCAGTCGTACATCGCCATGTCCAGGTGCTGGCCTCGTCCCGTCTTGCGGCGGGTTTCCAGCGCCATCATTATGCCCAGGGCTGTCCAGACGCCGGGAACCGAGTCACCGATGTTGTCGCCAACCATTTGAGGAGGACCGTCGGGTGCGCCGGTAATTTCCATCCAGCCCCCCATGCCCTGGACACAGGGGTTGTTGGCCGGCCAGTCGGAGTAGGGGCCCCGCAGGCCGTCGCTGTCACCGAAGCCCGTTATGCTGGCGTAGATCAGTCGGGGATTCAACTGGCGCAGGTGCTCGTATCCCAGGTCAAGGCGGCGCAGGGCACCGGGGCCCCAGTTGTCCAGCAGGACGTCGGACTCAGTGACCAGGGTTTCGAATATTTCCTTGCCCCGGGCATTGCGCAGGTCCAGGGTTATGCTCTTCTTGTTGCGGTTGATGGCCAGGAAGCGGGCGCTGACTTTCTGGCCGTCCGCGCTCTCAACGAAGGGTTCGTTGAGGCGGGCCCTTTCCCCCACACGGGTGCGTTCAATCTTGATTACCTCAGCGCCCATGTCGGCCAGGATCATGGCGCAGAAGGGACCGGCGACGATGTGGGTAGCGTCCAGGACTCGAAGCCCCTCCAGCGGACGGGGATTGTCTTCGGTGTTATTGGTCATGCTCATTTTCTCCGAGGTTATTTTATGCTGTGGCTTGGCGGTAATATAATCCCCCGGCCTTGGCGGTGACAATGAGCCAGGGTCGCCTGGCTAAACTGCTTCAGCCCGAAGCACCCCCAAATGCTTTTTCGCTATGACAGTTCATCGGCCTCGCTGACATACTTCTTCGGAGATCTCCTGGAGCGGAGAAATTCTTCAAGGGCTTCTTGCGTCTCACCTCTGGGAGGTTGCGGGATGTGGCATACTGTGCGGCATCGCTATATGGCGCTAACCATTGCGCAGGCCAAGACTAACCGGAAGGAGTTGAGGAATGACTACTTCGAATATGCAAACCATTGATTGCCAGGTTCACTGCTACGAGCGAAACCAGCCGGAGCGTCCCTGGGTGGGTTTCCTGCAGGGACCGGACGAGGTTACCGGAGATGATATGGTGGCGGCCATGGATGCCGTGGGTGTGGACGGGGCAATTCTGATATCGCCCTTTTCCATGTACCGGTACGATGCCAGCTATGCGCTGGAGGTATATGCCAAACATCCCACCCGGTTTGGCCTGGTGCGGCCGTTTGACCCCCATTCCGACTCCATAGCCGAAGAAATGGCGGAGTGGACGGGCAATGCCGGGGTGGTAGGCGCCCGGATCATGCTGACTGCGGAACCCTTTGAGGCCGACCATCCTGGGCTGAATCAAATACTGGATGCCGGGGCGGCTGCGGGGGTTCCGGTTAACGTGATGTGTTCTACGAGGTTAGGCCTCTTCGGGGAATTGGCCCGGCGGCACCCGAACACCCAAATGGTGATTGACCACCTGGGCATACCCCAGCCGCCGGAACCGCCGGCGCCGGCGGAACCCTGGGCCGCCCTGCCCGAGGTGTTGTCACTGGCTGCTTTGGACAACGTGGTTATCAAGATTTCCGGAGCAGGCACCCTTGCCCACGAGCCATTCCCCTATTCCGATATCTGGGAGCCTTTGCGGCAGATTTTTGATGCCTACGGGCTGGACCGGTGCCTCTGGGGTACGGACTGGACGCGGGCTACCAAGCTGCTTAATTACGAGCAGGGGGTGGAGGCGTTCCGGGTTACGGACCAGTTGTCTGATGCCGAGCGGGAGGTCCTGATGGGCGGAACCCTGAAGCGGGTTTACAAGTGGTCTCCTGGACAGGGTTAGGAAACGTTTGGCGAAGAACTGAAGAGCCCCGGAAGCGCTGACTTCCGGGGCTCATTTCTCAGGAATCGGCGACGATGATGCCAGCTATCCTCTCAGGCTGTTGCTGATGCGTTGTGAAACGGTGTGGCGCTAAAGGCTATTCTGGGCCATGGAAGTCCATGTCCAGCCAGCGGTCCGAGACGGGAGAGGGATGCCGGGAAGCTGGGGGCTAATTCTGGGTCTGTCCGCCGTCCACCGATATAGTGGCGCCGGTGAGGTACCCGGACTTTTCGGAAGCCAAAAAGGCCACCATTTCCCCGATCTCCTCGGGCTTGCCAAAGCGCTTCATAGGTACGCGCTTGGCGGTCTTCTTCGCCAGTTCGTCGAGGTCCACTTCCTCGTGCACTGCGTGGTACTCCAGGTATTCCTTGAGTTCCCGGGTGTCCAGAGCGCCGGTCAGAAGGCTGTTGACCGTAATGTTGAAAGGCGCCAGTTCCTGGGCCAGGGTCTTGAAGTAGCCGATCAGGTATAGCTGCCGCGCCGTGGCCTGTATTCCGCCCTCCACTACCTGCTGGCTGGATGCCAGGTCGAGGTTGATGATGCGGCCCCAGTGTTCCTGTTTCATGTAGGGAATGACTTCCCTGGTCAGGCGGACCGCGCTGAGGAGGTGACGTTCCACCTCTTCAGTCATTTCGCTGTCTTCGATATCGGCGAGGGCACCTCGGATGGGCTGACGGGTTCGGACCACCAGGATGTCAACCTGGCCGAAGCGGTTTACGGTGTCGCGCACCACCCGTCGAATGTCCCTGGGTTCGGAAAGGTCGGCAGGCATAGCGAGGACGTTATGCTGGGTGCCGATGCGGGCCACTTCGATTTCCGCCAGTCGCAACCCCTCTTCATTTCGCGCGCACAGGGAGACCCTGGCGCCTTCGCTGGCTAAGGCCATAGCGACATGTTTGCCAACTTCCAGCCCCGCGCCGCCAACAATTGCCACCCGTTCAGCTAACCCAAGGTCCATATTTAAGGAAACTCCGCCTGCCGGTTAATATGCTGTTTACATAACGTGGGTATGCCGGCAACTTCACCTGTATTCTATTGAGCCTTAATTACAACAGTATTACGGCAGGGAAGATTCATGAGATTTCAGTGAAATTGCTGGAGTTGAGATGGTGACGCAGGGGAAGCCGGTTAATGTGGGGTTTCCTGGACCTGGAGGTGACGGAAACAGTTGGTGGTGTGGTCGTTGACAAGGCCGGCCGCTTGCATGAAGGCGTAGCAGATTGTGGGGCCGACAAACTTGAAACCTCTGCGGCGCAGTTCACGGCTCATATTCTCAGATTCCTGCGAGGTGGAAGGGGTGTCGTCGGCTGCAGTCCTGCAGGAGGTGTTGGGCTTGCCATCGGTAAAAGACCAGATGAAGTCGGAGAAGCTACCCTCTTCAGTTTGCACCTTTAGAAAGGCGCGGGCATTGCCTATTGCGGCGTGGATTTTCTGGCGGTTGCGGACTATTTCGGGGTTGTCCATAAGCCTGACGACGTCGTCATCATTGAAGGCGGCTACCCGGTGAGGGTCGAAATTGGCAAAGGCCCGGCGGTATCCTTCCCTCTTGCGCAGGATGGTCTGCCAGCTAAGGCCGGCCTGGGCTCCTTCCAGGATCAGGAACTCGAACAACTGCAAGTCGTCTCGCAATGGCGTACCCCACTCGCGGTCGTGGTACTCAATCATCAAGGGGTCTTCGCCGGCCCAATTGCAGCGTTGTAGTTGGGTCATGATGGCAATTGCTGTCAATCCAATATGGCGGACCTGACCACGCTGGGCAGGTCCGCCTCTCTGTGCTGGAAAATTGGGGACGAGGGGTCCAGGCTTAAATCACAGCCTTCTCGGACAGGTCCTGGATTTCGGCCTCGGAGTAGCCCAGGCCCTGCAGGATGGCCTGATTGTGTTCTCCAAGCAGGGGCGGATGCTGGTCGAGGCCGCCCGGGGTGCGGGAGAACTTGATGGGCAGGCCCGTCTGCTTGATGGACTCCAGGGTGGGATGGGGAATTTCCAGGAACATGTCCCGGTGCAGCACCTGGGGGTCCGAGAATACGTCGGCCAGGTCGTTTATGGGACCGGCGGGCACGCTGTTGGCCTGGAGGTCAACGACCCAATCGTCGGCGTCCCTGGTCAGGAAGTATTCCTGCAGCAAAGGAGCCAGGGTTGTCCGGTTTTCCACACGAACACCGTTGGTAGCATAGTCGGGGTGGTCCTTAAGGTCCTCGCGCTTGACGGCCTGGCAGAAGCGGTCCCACAGGCGCTCGGAGCCCACGGCCACGTTGAAGTACTTGCCGTCTTTGGCCATGAAGGCCTGGTAGGGCACAAGGGTGGGATGGGCCTTGCCCAGGCGCTGGGGCGGTCGGCCGTAGGCAAAATAGTAGCCGGCCTGGTAAGTAAGCCAGGCAACCTGGGCGTCCAGCATGGAAATGTCGATGTACTGGCCCTCGCCGTCCTGTTCTCGGCGGTAGAGGGCGGACATCACGGCGAAGGCGGCCCACATTCCGGCGCCGATGTCGGTGACGGCCACGCCGATCTTCTCGGGTTCACCCTCCGGTTCTCCGGTGATGCTCATCAGGCCGCTGATGCCCTGCATGATCTGGTCATATGCGGGCCTGCTTTGGTATGGGCCGTTCTGGCCGAAGCCGGAAATGGAACAGTAGATAATGTTGGGATTGGCCCGCTTGACGGTGTCATAATCCAGGCCGAAGCGGCCCATGACGCCGGGGGTGAAGTTTTCGACCACCACGTCGGAGTCCTCGACCAGTTTCAGGAAAATCTCCCGGGCCTTTTCTTCCTTGAAATTAAGGGTAAGGCTTCGCTTGTTGCGGTTGATGGACAGG
Source organism: SAR202 cluster bacterium bin22 (assembly GCA_002238505.1). Lineage (GTDB taxonomy): Bacteria > Chloroflexota > Dehalococcoidia > Lucifugimonadales > UBA3495 > Bin22. The sequence goes on from MPMM01000002.1 coordinate 260,795, forward strand.
AAGTAAGCGCTTTCTTCGCCGATGAAGGGCGGACCCCAGTGGCGGGTGTCGTCCCCGGTGCCTGGAATCTCAATCTTGATGACGTCGGCACCGTAGTCTCCCAGCATCAACGTGCAGAAAGGCCCGGCCAAAGCCCGGGTCAAGTCCAGCACGCGTATCCCTTCAAGCGCCTTCATTCCCTTTATACCTCCTGATTTACGGCCCTTTGGGCCAGTTTGCCCATATTAACACAACGGCCCGGCGGACGTAATCGCGGGACTGCGATTGGGGTTGAGGTTGGGGCCAGGGCAGCCACCCGGAAAAATAAAAAATCCTCGTTATTTGTACCCATTTGCGCCCATTTTGTATCTGAGCAAGTGCTCATGCCGGTCAGCAGTGGAGCAGGGTTGACACTATTCACCGCCACCAATTTGAAGCTATGCGCGGAGATGCTGGGCCAAAATGGTTAATTCTGGCGGGACCGTCAAGGCATCGTTTACTCACTCCTGTAACTCTCTACTCAACTGTAACGGGCCAGACTCCTGTAACTGCCCACCCTCATAGTGGGCGATGGTTACGCAGTCGGGACAGGGGAGAATGTCAGTAATTTGGATGGCAAGAAGGGGGTATGCAGGGCGACGGCGTTTCGGGGAAGTTGTCGTTGAGTATGGATTGAAAAGTCCAAGCACCTTGCCGCAAGATGAGTTTCGGGCCTGCAACCGGACAGTCAAGAAGGATTCCAGGCCCTTCGGCTGGGCTCAGGGCGACATGATTTATGGCTGTCGGGGGTCTTCCACCTATATTCAGAATACAAAACGCGATGGCTCTGGGCCTGGATGTATTTCTTGATATTGACCACTGCCACTGCTAGACTGGCAAAAATCGCTGCTGTTCATTGTGGCGGAAGAGGGAGGAGTCTGAATGACCACCACCAGCCAGCCCCAAACCACCTATCCAATTACCGACGAGAATCGCTTCACCGCCATTTTCGGAGCGCCGGACCCCAACGGCCGGGCCAAGACCAAGGTCGTTAACCACATGTCCGAGTTTGTGCAGGAGTTTATCCGCCAGTCACCCTTTGTGGTTATGGCTACCTCTGACGCCGAGGGCAATTGCGATGCCTCGCCCAAGGGCGGAATGCCCGGGTTCGTCAAGATTCTGGACGACCGTCACCTGGTATTGCCGGACGTCGCCGGGAACCGGTTGTTCCAGTCCTACCTGAACATGGACGTGAACCCCCACGTAGGGCTGATCTTCTTGATCCCCGGGGTTAACGACACAGTCAGGGTTAACGGCACGGTCAGCATCGTTAACCAGGAAGAGTTGAACCGCAAGGACGTGGAAGTATCGCTGTACGAACCTGACGAGCGGGGCTACCACCTGCAGGGAATCATTATCGAGGTGGACGAGGCCTACGGGCACTGCCCCCGTGCCCTGCATTTCTCGAAGTTCTGGGACACCGATACCATCGAAAAGCACAAGTCGGAGCGTCCGGTACCTGTCCGGTAAGGGCTTCGCATAATCGCGGCGCAAAAGCAAAGGGACGGGTTCCAGCCCGCCCCTTTTTCTTTTGCTGTTCCATGCCGGAGGCGCCCCTTCCGTGCCTGCTCTCGTCAAGGAGGGAGGTAACCCGCGGCAGTTTCTAGTCCATCACATCCTTGTAGCCGGTGTTATTGGGGTCAAAGTCCTGGGGGAAGCGGGTGGTTTCGTCGTACTTGGCCTTGTTGAGGTCTGACCGGTGCAGGCTGGCCTTGGCAAAGTTGGCGCCCCGCATATCGGCCATTATCCAGAGGGAGTCGCGTATTTTTGCCAGGGTGAAGTCTGCCCCGTCCATGGTGGCCCGGCTGAGGTCGGCGCCGTTCATGTTGGCGCCCTGGAAGCCGGTGCCGGAGAGGTTGGCGCTGCGCAGGTCGGCTTCGATCATAGTGGCCTGGCTGAGATCGGCGCCGGTAAGGTCGGCGTTCATAAAGCAGGTGCGCATAAGATGCGAGGCATGCAGAACTGTGCCCTGGAGGTTGGACTGCTTGACGTCGGCCCAGAACAGGTTGGCGTTGTTGAGGTTGGCGCCCGAAAGATTGGAACCGGTCAGACCGACTCGGCCCAGGTCCGCGCCGTCCAGGTTGGCGCCGGAGAGATTAGCCCCGGGCATGCTGGCGCGAGTCAGCTTGCAGTTGCTGAGGTTGGCGCCCTCCAGGTTAACGTTGCGCATTTTGACGCCGGAAAAATCGACCCCGGAAAGGTCTGCTCCCGAGAGGTCAAGGATGGTGTCAGGGTTGTCGGACAACCATTGGTTGAGGGACCGGCGACCCTGGCGGGCCACCTCAAGATGTTCCGAATTAGCCAAAATTAACTCTCCAAATCAGGTGGTAACTCTCAGGGGACTGCTGGCGACCCGGAAAAGCTACGAAAAGTAGCCAATTGCGGCGCAAACAGAAACAGCCCTGACTTGCGGTTCCGGGCTGTTTCTTCCAGCACAAGGCGTACCGGGCCCACGCGGGCCCTGGAAGGCTGGGGATCAGGCGTTAGCTACCGCTTCGTCCACCTGGAAAATCTTCTCGTCGATGTCCATCTTTAGTTCGTTGGCGCGGCTGAGGTTGGGGTAAACGCCATCCTCGTCCATGCGGTCGAAGATTTTGTCGCCGTCCAGGTAAACTTCCAGCCTGCCCTTGTCGGAAGGGGTCAGCTTGATGGCGATATCGCCGGGGTTCTGGTACTTGAGAAACTCTGTCGCCAGCCACATGGCAACTGCGTGGTAGCCTCAAGGTACGCAGTAAACAATATCTACTTCAACCTTACCGAATTCTGCTCCTGGCATGGTCCTCCCCTTCTAGAAAGGATTGGGTCTCCTTCGGAATACGCCCGAATACAGCGGCTAGTTTAGCGCAACCGGGGTACGAGTTCAACCTGACGAGGCAGGGAGCCATGGGTAGAAATCGGGGAGGCAACAGGGGCTGCGCCTGGGGAACCCTGGAAGGCGGCGGCAATCCCTTAATCCCTTGCCTCGGAATGCGATTTACTTTCCGAGGGGTGTGGGCAGGCATTATGATAGGCGGGCTTCAGAGTTGAGGCCGCTAAACTTCTTCAAGGATTGCCAGGCATGGTGAACAGCCATTCAACCCCGCTACAAGCCCTCAAGGAACACTTTGGGTATGACAGTTTCCGACCATTGCAGGAGGAGATTGTCGAGAACGTGTTGTCGGGGCATGACAGCCTGGTGCTGATGCCCACGGGCGGGGGCAAGTCGCTGTGCTACCAGTTGCCCGCCGTCTGCCTGCCTGGGATGACCCTGGTGGTGTCACCGCTGATCGCCCTGATGAAGGACCAGGTGGACGCGCTGAACGCCAACGGAATTGGCGCGCGTTTCATCAACAGTTCCCTTACGTCATCGGAGATTGAACTGGCCCAGGCCCAGGCTTCCCGGGGACGGGTGAGGATCTTGTACGTCGCCCCGGAACGGCTGGCGATTCCGGGGTTTCGACGTTTCCTGCAGGGAGTGGACCTGAGCCTGATTGCCGTGGACGAGGCCCACTGTATTTCCGAGTGGGGCCACGAGTTTCGCCCCGATTACCGCAATCTAAGGCAGCTGCGGGGTGACTTCCCCGGGGTTCCAACCATTGCCCTGACGGCCACCGCCACCACCCGGGTACGGGAGGATATTGTTGAACAGCTAGGGCTGCAACAAGGCAAGGTATTCCTGTCCAGCTTCAACCGCGCCAACCTGACCTACTCAGTCGAAAACAAGGAAGGATACTGGGGCAAGCTGCTGTCCCTGCTGCAGTCCCGCGACGGCGAGTCGGCCATAATTTACTGCTTCTCCCGTCGAGAAACGGAAGAACTGGCGGATGACCTTAACGAACGGGGTATGCCGGCCCGCGCTTACCACGCGGGGCTGGACCCGGAAGTCCGCCGCCGAAACCAGGAAGACTTTATCCGGGACCGGGTGCCAATCATTGTGGCCACCATAGCTTTTGGTATGGGGATAGACAAGCCGGATATCCGCCTGGTGGTCCACCACTCGCTGCCCAAGTCGCTGGAAGGCTATTACCAGGAGACGGGCAGGGCCGGACGCGACGGGCTGCCCAGCCACTGCGCGCTGTTCTATTCCTATGCGGACCGGGCCAGGCAGGAGTACTTCATCAACCAGTTGGAAAACCGGGTGGAGCAGCAGAATGCCTACCAAAAGTTGAACAAGATGGTGGAATTTGCCGAGGTTCCTATTTGCCGCCGGAAGTCCATACTTACCTATTTTGGGGAGTACTGGGAACCGGAAAACTGTGGGGCTTGCGACGTTTGCCTGTCGGCCAGCCAGGAGTTCGATGCAACTGAGGTTGTGCAGAAGGTTCTGTCGGCGGTGATACGAACCGGGGAGCGCTTCGGCGCGCAACACGTGGCCAAGGTACTGCGCGGCAGCCGGGAGAAGCGGGTGCTGGAACTGGGACACGAGCGGCTGAGTGTCCACGGCATCGTCAACGATTTCACTGAAGAGCAACTGAGGGAGGTGATGGGTCAACTCAGGGCAAATGGCCTGCTGGTTCGAAACGAAGGAGAGTACACGACCCTTTCGGTTTCCTCGAAAGGGAGGGAATTCCTGAACCAGCGCCGGAAACTTGCCCTGCCCAGGCTGAAGTCTGCTGAAGTGGGGGATGGTAAGACAGGTCGAGTCTCCAGGGGAATTGGCGAAGCGGGAGTCGGTCCGGGAATAGAGGACTACGATCCGGCCCTGTTTGAGGAGTTGCGGGCGCTGCGGCGCCAGTTGGCCGACGAACAGGACGTGCCTCCTTTCGTGGTTTTCAACGATGTGGCCCTGAGGTATATGGCGGCTGCTTTCCCCCAATCGCTGGAGAGTTTTGGTCGCGTGCCCGGGGTGGGGAGCGCGAAGCTGGAGCAGTATGGCGACAGGTTCGTTGCAGCGATAACCACCTTTGCCCAGGCCCGGGGCCTGGCAGACCGCACCGGGGAGATGGGTCTCTCGCGGAATTCAGAGTCGTCACGAAGAACCAGCGGGCGTCGGGAACGACAGACGGCAGGACGAAGCTCAACCTATGAACAAACCAGGCAAATGTTGTCCCAGGGTCTGACCATAGGCGAGATTGCTAGCCAAAGGGGCCTGGCCCATACCACTATCATCGGGCAGATCGAACGTATGGCGGCCCAGGGGCAGGAACTGTCGCTGGAGCATTTGCTGCCCTCGCCCGACAGGCTGCAGAGAATAAAGGAGGCGCTGGATGTCTGCGGAGACCAGTACCTGAAACCCCTTCGAGAGTACCTGGGCCAGGAGTTTGAGTACGACGAACTGCGGCTGTCGCGGCTGGTCTTGCGGGAAATGGATCGGAATGAGGATTAAGAAACTATCTCAAGATTGTTGAAGGCAGACCATTGGGCAAAATGCGGCAGCAAAAGATATTGCTTTTCACCCCCATTCCTTCGGCAGGCTCAGGACAGGCTCTGACCTTCCCCCGTCAAGGGGGAAGGGATTTTGAGATAGTCTCTAAGTGGTTGGGGCCCGGGCTCCGAAACTGGCTGCCAGCGCTCACACTTCGGCATGGTCCAGGGTTCTGGGATTCGAGGTAGCGTCGGTTCTTCGGGATACACAATGGGGAAGCAGGGCGCCACAAGGGCCGTCCCTGCGGGGTGACCGGCGCCTTCTTTAGTCGAGGGACCCTGACGGCTGCCTTTCGTTGTTGTCAGATACGGTGCGTGTTAGAATATTGGCACACTGTAACTATTTGGATTTTGAATTTGTTCGCTTCCTCCCCCGGTAGCAGGATATTACTGCTCCTCCTTATTCTGGCTGGCACCACCATCCTTGGCAGCGTTGTTTTCGTTACTGCCCCGGTTTTCGCCAATGGCAGCGCGACGCTGATTGACACCCAGGAACAGGGTCCCTACAGGTTCGAGGTTTCCATACTGCCGAGCAGGGCCATCGTCAACAATACCCACCTGAGCCTGAGAGTCGTTGCCCTGGAAACCGAAGAGACCCTGACCGCGGCTACTGTGAGGGTTTCGGCAGATGGCCCGCACCTGGGCAATGAGTTCGGCCCAATAATAGTCGATAACGATGTCCTGCCCCAGTTCTTTGAGACTACCCTGCCGTTCAGCGTTCCCGGCCTTTGGAAAGTGAACATCAGTGTGAACACGGAACTGGGGGACGAGACCATAACTGTGCTCATGGACGTTCGGGAAGGGCGCCCTATAAACCTGATCCTGGTGGCCGCAATTGCGGTGGCAGTCATTGCCGTGGGTATCTGGACATATGACCGGATTCGGTCGGGCATGCGACGCCGCCGGGCAAACGGGTAGGCTGCATTCCCGGGCGTTATGAAACGTCCCAGGCCCCGGCCAATCCGGTGAACGACTGAGATAAATGTCACAGTTCCTTCGCCCCTGCATAATCATAGCCTTGTACGCGCTGCTGCTGCCCGTGGCGGGCCCGTTGCTGGACCACCATTACGTGGAGTGGCAGCACAACCACGGCCACGTCTATTTCGGCAGCGGGGCCGGCGACAACCAGGGCTACCACGTCCACGTTTATGACTCCAGCGGAACTCACGGCCATATTGCCGCAGCGGACCTGGCGAATGGACAGCAGCTTCCGGATGGCGTCTCTTTCCTGGTCAACTATGATGGCTCGGGAAGCGGGCTGATAATTTCGCCCTCCGGACCATCTACTGACGGGCTGCATTTCCCCGACCCTGGGCAGGGCCCGTTGCTGGCTGCCTTCGCCGCCCGGGAAGTTGTCCCCAACGAGACAGTTACTTTTCCTCCCACAAAGCCCCCCGCGGCATAACTCCTGACGGGCCGAAGCGCTAGCTCCGGCCATATCTAATCTGGCGTCACAGGTAAGGATCCGGGCCAACCGGTAGCCCTTTCTGTTGGGCGTCAGGTAGTTCCGTTATTCCATGCTTTCGTTCAGGAGTTGTTATGCATATCTTCAGGAAGGGCAAATTAGTCCTGTTAGCAGGGCTTCTGACGCCCGCATTAATTCTCGCGGCCGCATGCGGCGCCAGCGCTCCATCAGAACCCGCGAGCCCAACATCGGAGGACGCGGCTCCTTCAGCAGCGGTGGCGGTCAGCTTTATGGAGAACCGGCTTACTCCCGAAACCATCCAGGTCAAACAGGGTGACGATGTTGTGTTGAACCTGGAGACGGACCGCCCGGGAACCTTCCATATTCACGGCTATGACCTGCAGAAGGACGCCGTGGTAGGGGAGGTAAGCGAGTTTCAATTTGTGGCGGATGCTACCGGACGGTTCCGGATCAATTTCCACAGCGCCCCTGACCAGTCCACCGGGTCAATGGAACACATGCCCATGGAGTCTGCGGTCCCGGTAAGCATTTCCGTATCCGCCGACGTTGTGGACGGGGGTGTACACGTGAAGATCGACACCGATGGCTGGGACTGGTTACCCGAAGAAGTAAACGGGGCCAATATTGATGGTGCGGGCCACGCCCACATCTACGCCGACGGAGTCAAGCTGAGCCGGGTTTACGGCCCATACCACTACGTTCCAGACCTTGCAACCGGAGAGCATGAAATCAAGGTCTCATTAAACAGCAACGACCACAGTGAGTTGTCCTGGCAGGGGGCGTTGCTGGAAGCCAAAACCTCTATAACCATCCCGGATGCGACCGCAAGCGCCGACCACGGGACCCCAAGAGCCATTGAATCGATAGAGGCAGATGCGCCCATGTCTCTGGAGGTTACGGTCCATGAGGATCCCCTGGGCGGCTACAACGTGCAGGTGCAGCCGGTGGGGTTCGAGTTTTCTTCCGCCATCGGCCAGTCCCACATGCCCAACAAAGGATATGCAATGCTCAGCATTGACGGCGAGGAATTCAACCGGATGTACGTTTCCTGGTTCCAAACGCCGGCGCAGGGAGAAGGGGTACACACCTTCACTGTTGCGCTGCTGAACAACCTGGGCATGCCTTACGTTCTTGAAGGCCAGCCAGTGGAAACCTCAGTGCAGGTACAGGAAGGACCCAAAGGGGACGCTACAGGCGGCAGCCAAGCTGGGCATCACGATGCTTCCGCAGGACCGAATTCCCCGGATTCGATGGCAGCAGCCGGCGGTGGAAGCGGCGCCGGTCACCACGCAGATGGCTCAGACGCCTCCGCAGGTCACCATAATGGCGGCGGGAACGCTTCTTCGGTCGAAGAGTTGGAGGTAGGATACCTGGAAGTGCTGCCGCGATAGATCGGCAATTGCACGCCACAATAGTCCATCAGCATAGACTAGGGAGCGACCAATTTGCCGCTCCCTTCTGCTGTTGCGGGGGAGATCCGGGCGAAAAAAGCTGTCTATGCCGGACTGGCCATTGCCCTTTGCAGTCCGCCTTCCCAGGCATCTGCGATTTCCGAAATAGGAAGGTCGGCGTGGCTGCCCAGGTGGAACGTGGGGCCGCCGGTAACGCCCAGTTCCAGCAACGGCACTTTGGCTTCGAGGGCAAGTGCTCGCAATTGCTGCGCATGTTCCGGACGGACCGATATTACAATCCGGGACTGGCGTTCCCCAAAGTAAGAACAGTCCCAACGATTGGGCAGCCGGGACAAGACGGGCCCCGCCCTGAAGCCCACGCTGTTGGGAATGCAGGACTCGGCCAAAGCCACGGCCAGGCCACCTTCGGCGCAGTCATGGGCGGAGGCGACTAAGCCCTGCTGAATGGCCCGGCGGCACAGGGCCTGGACCTGCTGCTCCAGGTCCAGTGAAATGGCGGGGCGGCCAAGAGCCAGGCCATGGACTTCGGCAAGAAGCTCGCTGCCCGCCAGGTCGGAGCTTCGCGGTCGAAATCTGGACTGACCTAGCAGGAACACAGTCAACCCCTCTTCGGTAAAGGCGGACCCGGTGCGAAGGGCCACGTCTTCCAGCAGGCCCAGGCCGCCAACGACAGGAGTGGGGTAAATGGCCTGGCCCTGGGACTCGTTGTAAAGGCTCACGTTGCCGCTGACGACCGGGACGCCCAGCACGCGGCAGGCCCGGGCAATGCCCCGCACGCACCATTCCAACTGGTAATAGATTTCCGGGCGCTCCGGGTTGCCAAAGTTTAGGCAGTCGGTAAGGGCCAGCGGTTCGGCCCCGGTGCAGGACAGGTTGCGACAGGCTTCGGCCACCACAATCTGCCCGCCACGGTAGGGGTCCAGATAGCAGTAGCGGCTGTTGCAGTCGATGGTAAGCGCCACGGCCTTTTCCGTGCCCTTGATTCTGAGCACCGCCGCATCGCCTCCGGGTCCGGCTACCGTGTTGGTCTGGACCTGGTGGTCATACCGCTGGTAAACGGAGCGCTTGCTGGCGATGTTGGGCGATGCCAGCAACCGGAGGAGAGTGTCATCAACTCCGTTATCCGGCAATGGGACGTCACTGATGTTCAGTTGTTGCCGCACCAGCTGCTCGCGGCTGGGCTGGCCCTTCAGCCGGTACCTGGGGGCTTCGGTCAAATGCTTGATGGGTAGCTGGGCGATGCCCTGTTCGCCATCCATGATATGGGCCTGCGGTTCCCGAATCACCTGGCCAATTTCCTTGCAGGGGACGTCCCATTTCTCAAAGACTTGCCGAACGTCGGCAACGTGTTCCGGCGACGTGACCAGCAGCATACGTTCCTGGGATTCGGAAAGCATGACTTCGTATCCGGTCATCCCCGGCTCGCGCCGGTGTACCTGGGAAATGTCGAGAATCAAGCCGCGCCGCCCCCGGTAGGCCGATTCGATGGCCGCGCTGGTGAGGCCAGCGGCGCCCAGGTCCTGAATTCCGGTGACGAAACCGGTCTCCAGCGCTTCCAGGCAGGATTCGATCAGGACCTTTTCCAGGAAGGGGTTGCCCACCTGGACGGTGGGCCGCAGTTCCTGTTCCTCTTCAAAAGTTCGGGAGGCGAGGCCGGACGCGCCGTGAATGCCGTCCCTCCCCGTGTCCGCGCCCACCAGGAGCAACACGCTACCGGACCGGCCGGCGGCGGCGGATGCCAGCCTGTCGCTGGAAACCAGTCCCACGCACATGGCATTGACCAGGGGATTGTAGGAGTAGGACTGGTCGAAGTAGATCTCGCCGGCCACATCTGGGACGCCGATGCAGTTGCCGTACCAGGAAATGCCCTCCACGACGCCCCGAAACAGGTGGCGGTTGTGGCTGGAGTCCGGGGGGCCGAATCGGAGGGAGTTGAGCAATGCAATGGGCCGGGCGCCCATGGCAAGAATGTCGCGGACTATCCCGCCCACACCGGTGGCCGCGCCCTGCAGGGGTTCCACGGCCGAAGGATGGTTGTGGGACTCGACTTTGAAGACCACGGCCAGGCCGTCGCCAATGTCCACGGCCCCCGCGTTTTCTGCCCCCGACTGGGACAGCACACGAGGGGAGCGGCTGGGGAAGAAGCGCAGCAAGGGCCGCGAATGCTTGTAGCCGCAGTGTTCGCTCCAGAGGGCGCCGAACATTCCCAGTTCCACGGGGTTGGGTTCCCGGTCCAGGCGGTCCACGATCATGTCGTATTCGGCCTGGCTGAGGGCTATTTCGTCAAGGATTTCTTTGGTAACGGGCATGGGAACTCTACTTCGTCCTGTGGAGGAGACTGGGCCTGAACAGTCCTGGATACCGAATCTTGCCCGAAGGGCGTTTCTGGTGGACCGGCAAAGTTAACCGGAAGGCGCTCCTATTTCGCTGTCCGAAACTACCCGGTCCTCGCCAAACCATTAGGACTGGTCGGGGAGGCCAGCGCCTTCGTCAAAGTCCAGCATCAGGTTCAGGTTCTGAATGGCCGCGCCGCATGCACCTTTTCCCAGGTTGTCTAGCAGGGCTACCAGCAGGACGTGGCCGGAAGGATGGGGAGCGACGTGAAGCTGAATCCGGTTGCTGTCGTTGCAGACTTCCGGATTGAAACTGCGCTCGTTCACCGCGCCGGGTTCGGGAAGGTGGGCCACCTCGACAAATCTTTCGCCCTGGTAACGTTCATAGAGAACTTCCCAGACTTTCTCACCTGTGGCGCCGCCGGCCAGCATGGAAGCGTGGAGGGGTACCTGCACCCTCATCCCGCACCGGAAGGGGCCCACTGCCGGAATGAACTGGGGTTCTGAGGCCAGGCGGGCGTACTTCATCATTTCAGGGATGTGCTTGTGCCGGGCGTACAGGGAGTAGGGCGCCTCGTAGGGCAGGCTGTCCAGGCCATTTTCCGGGTCCTCCCACTTGCTGATGAGGGAGTTGCCGCCGCCGGAGTACCCGGAGAGGGCGTTGAGGGAAACGGGGGCCTCCGGAGCAAGCAGACCGGCATCCACCAGGGGACGCACCAACAGGCTGAACCCGGTGGGGTAGCAGCCGGGGTTGGATACCAGCTTGGCATTGTGGATAGTTTCCCGCTGCCCGGGCTCCAGTTCCGGCAGACCGTAGGCCCAGTCGTCGGCTACGCGGTGGGCGGTGCTGGCATCGATCAGTCGCGTGTCAGCGTCCTGTACCCAGCCGGCCACCTCCTGTGCGGCGTCGTCGGGCAGACATAAGACGGCAACGTCCGCCTCCATTATCTGGCCCCGGCGCTCTTCAGGATTGCGTCGCAGTTCTTCCGGCAGGGTCAGCAGTTCAATGTCGTCGCGTCCGGTCATCCACTGGTGGATGCGGAGGCCCGTAGTGCCGGTGTGCCCGTCAATAAATACTTTTGGAAGCATGTTCAGCCCCTGCATTGGTCCGTACTGGAAAGCAAAAGTTTAATACCTTTGCCGCAGCAGGCGCAACGCCGTCACCGCCGATTTCCTGGGGATTCGCTCGGAGACAGGTTCGCACTGTTGCGTGAAGGGCGAGGAGCTATGGTTGAAGAGCAGGCCTCACTGGCGAGCGGCAGTGATATCAATTAGGGCGGTTCGCGAACCACCGCTGCCCTTTGCGTTGTTTGCTGTCACGGCACCAGGCGACCAGAACATGAGCGGTGCCCAGTTGGATCAAGGTTTTGTCAGCCCACGTTGTCGATGAGGGAAAGGAAGATGAGGTTGCCATCATCACTGCCTAGCAGCGGCTCACAACTCCGTTCCGGGTGCGGCATCATTCCCAGCACGTTGCCCCTTTCGTTAATAATTCCGGCAATGTTGCGAGCGGAACCGTTGGGGTTGGCTGCCTCGTTTGCCAGGCCATCGTCATCGCAGTACCGGAAGAGGACTTGACCGTTGGTTTCCAGTCGGTTCAGCGTAACGTCGTCGGCATAATAGTTGCCTTCGCCGTGGGAGACGGGAATACGGAGGGACTGGGAAGGGTGGCACCTGGTTGTGAAGGAGGTGTCGATACGCTCGGTACGAAGGTTGGTCCACTGGCAGCGGTATTCCAGGTGGGCGTTCCGCATCAGGGCGCCCGGCAGCAGGCCCGCCTCGCAAAGCACCTGGAAGCCATTACAGATGCCGACCACCAGGCCGCCGTTACCCGCGAAATCGGATAGGGCTTCCATCACCGGCGCAAAGCGGGCGATGGCCCCGGCACGCAGGTAGTCGCCATAGGAAAAGCCACCGGGAACAATTACGCAGTCGTAACCGGCCAGGGATTCCTGACGGTGCCAGACGTAGTCGGCCTCCTGGCCCAGAACAGTCTTCACCTGGTGGTAGCAGTCGGTATCGCTCCAGGTGCCGGGGAAAATCAGGATGCCAAAGCGCATATCAGAATCGGTCCAAATGGTGTAAACAGGATTTGGCAGTAATGGGTGAGGGTGACGCCGTTCCCATTAGCCCAGGGATTCGAGGATCTGGGTGACGATGGAATTTACCTGCTGTCCGTCGGCCTTTCCCTGAACCTGGGGCATAAGGCGGCCCATGACCCTGCCCTTGTCGCGCATCGATTCGGCACCCACCTGGTTGATGGTTTCCGTAATCAGGGCCATGAGTTCGTCCTCGCCCAATTGGGGAGGCATGTACTCTTCAATGATTACCAGGTCGGCGGTTTCTTTTTCCACCAGGTCCTGACGGCCGCCATCCTCGAACATGCGGATGCTGTCCCGTCGGTCCTTGACCTGGCGCACCACGACCTCGGTTACGCCTTCGTCGTCCAGGGTAACCCGGCGGTCGATTTCCACGCGATTGATGGCGCTCTTCAAGTAACGCAGGGCATCCAGACGCTGCTGATCCCGGTTGCGCATGGCCGCCAGGATGTCTGCTTCCAGTTTCTCTCGAATGGTCATAACTTTTACAAATACGGCCGGTGTCCAGGACGCGGTAACCGGTCTCCCCAGGAAAATACGGGTGTGAGATTGCTTTTGGATTGCGGAGATTATATTTGTCCGGTTGAAACAGTGTCAATTTGAGAGGTCGGGGGGACTCCTGTCCAAGGCGGCCCCTCGAATCTGGCTGTCCAGGGTTCCTGTTGCGCCAGTTAGATACGGACCTCTTAGTGAACCCTCAAAAGTCGAGGTAATTTGTCGGGCGAACGCTGGGAAGGCGCAAGGGTCCCGGTGCTAGCATTGGAATGTTCGAGAAACTGGAGAGAGTGGTTAGGATGGACGTTCTCAGGATGCTTATCGGGCTGTTCCTGATATTTTGCGGGATCGCAGTATCAATGCAGTTCATCCTCGGCCCCATATACGGTGACATCGGGCAGGCCGAGTTGGCCGTCTGGTATTACCTGGACATGGTGATGGCGGTTTCGATCGCGATTACGGTGGCAGTCCAGCTTCAACGAAAGCGGGCAGCAGACCGGATTCGCGGGGATACCCTCAACCGGGAACGCCTGGAAGCCAACCTGATGTTCTTCCTTTCCCTGGTGGTGGCAATCTGGTTCTTCAGAAACTGGTTCGACTTCCTGTCTTCCAGTCCCATTGGTGACCAGTCCGTCGCCACGATGGTCATCTGGTACATCCTGGACCCGATACTGGCAATCCTGGTTGGGCTGACCGGCATCCGAATCTGGCGCAACTCCGCCCCCTGACCGGGCAATGCCAGTTCCGGTCGCATGTAGAGGCAATGATGGGCATTCTAAAGAGGGTCCTGTCGGCAGGGCTCGCCGCCATCACCCTGGCGCTGGGGATACACTTCGTCGCCGGGGAGTTGTACGGCGGCTTGCTGCCCGAACCGCACCTGGTATGGGACTACCTGAACTGGCTCACTGCCCTGGGGATTGTGGTTACCCTGGTTTACCATTTCCAAAAGAAACGGGAGTTTGACCGGCGACAGCCCGACGACAATGTGAGCTTCACCTACTTGAGCAGGAACTTCCTGCTGTTTGCGGCCATGTTCCTGACCTTATGGTTCTTTGCCAACTGGTTTGAAGAACTGAACGCCGGTGGAAACAGGCCTGGCGCCGTCGTGGGTTTCGTATGGATAGTTTTTAACGCCAGCTTTGTGGTGCTGGGAAGCATTACAGCCTGGCAACTTTGGAACGGAGAGGGCGGAGAAGGTTCCCCGGCAGATGGATACCCGGCCTCGCCCCGTCAGGATTCAAAGACCCTGCCGGGTGAGGCCCAACCGGCAGGGGTCGCTGCACCGGAGCTGACCTTTTCCCCTTCCCCGGAGGGTGGTCCCACCGGTTCCGGTGGAGGCAGGGAGGCAAGTACATAGCAACCCGGAGTACCCGGTGTGGCTATAGAGCTAAACTCCAGGTACGCTGAACCCCCTTCGCGCTTGCAGCCAAAGCGCGGGGGATTCCTTTTTGAGACATAGAATTATAAAATCTTTTACTGAGGGTATGTAGTTTCCTCTATTAGTGTTATAATAGTTATCAATTTCACAAATGCACTTTTTGACCTTTGTCGTCCTTTTCCCGGTGGGGAAGGGGCAGTCGCTACACGTTGAAAAATCAGCACATTTGCAGTGTTAGAATACAAATGATCCCGGAGCCGCAGTCCGGTTCCCGGACGCCAGAAAGCGGCGGACAACCCGGCGGCCCGGTGATGCAAACCCGGAGGTTCTCTAATGACCAGGAAGCTGTTTGATGAGGCTACCAGCAAAGCGTTGCTGGAATTCACGGCCATGTTTGAGGCCCTGACTCCGGAATACAGGACTTCGTTGGTGATGCGGGCTCTGCGCGCCCGGGATCACGTTTCAACCGATGCTGGCCGAGCCCTGGATTCGGCCATTCGCGGCAGTATTCGCCTGGTGGGGTATTCCAACCCGGCCCTGGCAATTTCCTCGGCGCTGCTGGAACCCGTCAATGCATCGATAGTCAAGTCTGAAAAACTTGCAACCACGGCCCTTCGCGTCTGGGCAGAGTCAATGGAGGAACTGGAAAAGCTGGTTGCCGGTCACTTGGCATCCCAGGGCCTGCCGACAGAGTACCCGGACTTTGATAATTACCGGTTCCGCGGCTTCTGGGACGAAGAGATCTGGCAGCGGGAACTGGACTGGATTGTGGATATCGCAGAACTTTGGAGTGAAGAAGACGTAGCGTTGATGCTCTGCTATGTCTCCGGAAGGACCATAGTGTACGACGAAGACGACGGCGCAGATGAGACCGAAGAACCCTTCATGGAAATACCCAGTGTCAGGGAGACGGTAAAGCAGGAAGCGGAAGAGCCGGAGGTCCGGATTCCTGAAACGCCAGCCCCGGTAGTAGAACCCCCCAGGGTTGTGCGGATGCCTGCGGCGGTCGTCCCTCAGCAGCCCCTCAGCCTGCCAACCGAATTCGATGGCCCAGCCATCCTGAACCAGTGCATTGAGTTTCTGTCATCTTTGAGCCCCGAAGACCGTAACTGGACTGATGCGGTGCCGACATTCGTTGACGCGGTCAGCGGAATCCGGACCTTGAAATCAGCCCAGCGGGAGCGACGTGCCAGCCTGCTGGAAGCCCACACCGAAATCATGCAGGAGTTTGAGTCGGACCTGGAGTTCCTGGAGCAGGATACTTCCTTCTGGTCGGTTCAGTCGCTAACTGAGCTTTCGGACCTTGACCGGACGCTGGAACTGGCGAGCAGTCTGAAGAACCTGCTGGACGAATACCGGGACGTGCGTCGGCCGGGCAACACCCTTTCGGAAGAACTGGGCCGCAGGGAACGGCGGTTTGCCCTGGAGCCGCGCATCATCGATTCGATGGGACTGATGCGCCAGGCTATGTCGGGCGGCAGGGGTCGGGAAAGCCTCGATTCCCATGAACAGGACGCTTCCAGCGATAATGCCGATCCGCCGGGGTTAGGCCATAACGGCAGACAAAACTCCGCAAGTCGTGCCTCGAATGGCGACCGCACCATGGAAGAAATGATATCCGATTTGGCTGAAGACAGCCGCCTGATCTAGACTCCGACTATCGAAATTCACAGTAACCGAAAACAGCGGGCCGGGGAAAGCTCCCCGGCCCGTCCACTTTGATTGGCTGGTATTCCGGCTGGCGTTCAGAACTGGGTCAGCAACTCCAGCACATGGCCGTCAGGGTCCTTGAAGTAAACGCCCCGGCCGCCCTTGCGGTGGTTGATGTCCATGTCTTCCAGGCTGCGTGGGCCGCTGCCCCAGGGAATGCCCTCCGCCTTAATGCGGCCGAAGATAACGTCGAAGTCATCCTCGGAGACGTGGAAGGCATAGTGGTGGCTCTCAAACTCATCCCGGTCGTCAAAGTCCAGGGTCAGGGACTCGTTGACCTGAACCGGGGCGAAATGGCCGTGGGTTCCTTCATACATCAGCCCGAATACCCGGGCAAAGAACCTGGCCCCGGCCTCCTTGTCACGTGAGGGTACGATGGTATGGTTCAGTTCAATTGCCATGGTGCACCTCCGTTAAGTTTGGATAATCCTCATAGCGCCGGTCGCGGGTTGGTGGGATTCCTTTCCTAATTATAAACCGGTTTGCAGTACCACCGCAGGGAAGTATTGCTGCAGCCCCGTCCACTGCCTGAACAGACCCCCCGAGGGCGCCGCCTAGCCTCGTTCTTCTTCCAGGACCTGCCTGAGAGCATCCTCGTCCACCCTCACCTCGACCCCCGCCCTTTCTTCCTGCAACAGCATGGCGACCCGGGAGTCGCGCTGGCCCCAGCCCCGATTGATGGCCTCGGTCATTTCGGCCAGTGTAATGTTGGCCAGCCGCATGGGAACATTGAACTCGCGACCGACGCCCACTGCCAGATCCACGTCCTTGCGGGCCAGTTGCAAGGCGAAATCGGGCGGGTCGAAGTTCCCGGTGAGCAGGTGGTCTGCCAAGCCTTCAAAGGGACTGCGCCGTCCTTGCGCGCCACGGCGTACCGCCTGCCAAAGCGCCAGGGGTTCTACTCCGGCCTTGACGCCCATGGTGAAGGTTTCGGCCAGGGCCGCCTGGATAATGTAGCCGGAACAGTTGTGGACCAGCTTGGCGACGGACCCGCAGCCGATGGGGCCAACGTAGTAGGCCTTGTCCCCAATCGAGTCCAGTACCGGTTTGTATTGGTCGAAGAGCGCCCTGTCGCCGCCGACCCAGATGGCCAGATTGCGGGTCTGGGCTCCGCGAGGCCCGCCGCTGACCGGTGCGTCCAGCATGTGTATTCCCTTCTCGGCGTATTCCTGGTGAATCTTGCGAATGACCGTGGGCGAGTTGGTGCTCAGGTCAAAATATACCTTCCCCGGGGTGAGGCCCTCCATCAATCCGTCCTCGCCCAGGGCTACTGCCTCTACTTCCACCGGCCCCGGCAGTGACGTGAAGACTACGTCGGCGCTCTCGGCCACTTCCCTGGGACTGTCGGCCCATTGCGCGCCGGCCTCCAGGTGGGGCGTGGCCGCCTCCCGGCGAATATCATGGACAACCATTTCGTTTCCACCCTGCAGGCAGTTGTAGGCCATGCTGCCGCCCATGGTTCCCAGGCCAATAAATCCTACCTTCATTAATTCCTCCATTCCGCTGGTTTCGGGCTCAATACTGGCTTATATCCCCATTAGCGTTCCCCATTATCGGGTAGGGGGAAAGCTGCCGCAACCTGGGGCTGCCAATTTCGGCGCCTCCGGCGACTCGTAGGCCAGGAGGCAAAACCGGGGGTTCATCTGGCTACCAGTATCACCGGGGCTCTTTGCCCTTTGTGACTCACGGACTGGGCTATAATGATAGAAGATATTTCGTCCTGATAAAGGATCGCCCACGAGAGGAAAATGGCATGGCATCATCTGCCCAGGATTTAACGCGAACTGAACGAAACTTATGGAGCGCCATTGCCGGTGAAGCCCTGGCGTACCTCAAGTACAACGCCTTCGCCCACAAGGCCCTGGAGGAGGGTTATCCCGAAGTCGCCCAGGTATTCCAGGAGGTCGCGGGAGCCGAAACCATCCACGGTCTGAACCACCTGAACGTCGCAGGTGAAGTTAAGGACACCATGGAGAACCTGCGGTCCGTAATCGAAGGGGAAGCCCGCGAATTCAGCACCATGTATCCCCGCATGATACGAGACGCCCAGTCCGATGGAAGGCAGGACGCAGCAGATTCCTTTGCCCTTGCCCTGGAGCGGGAACAGCACCACCAGGCCATATTCTCCCGTGCCCTGGAACAAATGGAGGCGCGACAGAGTCGGGCCCCGGCGGCACAATCAGCCCCCACCGCAGTTGTTCAGGCCCCGTCAGAAGTGGTGGAGCAGGAGGAAGTGGCTTTCAGCCCCGACCTGGTGGTTGGAACCGGGGACTCGCAGATGGACCTGAATACCTACGTCGCCGCCACCATAGAGGTGGACAAGGAAAGGTTCCGGGTCGCCAACCTGGGAAGGCTTCGGGAGGTGGTGTTTGGCGCCCAGGACGGCATTCTCAGCACGGTGGCCCTGGTGACATCGGTGGCGGTGGCCATCGGGGACGGCGCGACCATTCTGGTGGCGGGCCTGGCGGCAGCCCTGGCCGGCATGATTTCCATGGCGACGGGCGCGTACCTGGGTTCCCGCGCCGAGCAGGATGTCCAGCGCGCCGAGATTGCCCGGGAGGCCCGGGAACTGGAGGAGAACCCCGCGGAGGAATTTGCCGAACTGGTGGTAATACTCCAGCGGGAAGGAAGGAGTTTTGAAGAGGCCAACACCCTGGCTTCCGAAATTGCCCAGGACAAGGAGGCCTGGCTCCGCACCCTGGTGGAGAAGGAATTGGGGATAAGCTCGGAGGAGACCACCAGCCCGGTTAAGGATGCATTGGTGATGGGGGTGTCATTCGTAGTTGCGGCCGCCATACCCATCGTGCCCTACCTGTTTATGGAAGGTCCGAGGGCCATCGCCATTTCGATCGCCGGCGCTTTAGTTGGCCTGTTTGTATTGGGGATGGGGAAGGGGAGGCTGGTAAGCAAGTCACCGCTGCTTCAGGGATTGGAGATCCTGGTGATTGGGGTTTTCTCGGCCGCCATTGGCTTCGCGCTGGGTGACCTGGTTCCCCGCCTGTTCAGTTAGGGGTCAGTTCACCCGGGGGTCTGCTCAGCCAGGGGCTGGTTCAGCCGGGACAGGGGTGGGCGCGCCTGGGTTCTGAATCAGGCCTTTTGGAATCCAGGCCTATCTGGTTCACCCCGTCAATCCACTTTTGAATTACGGCGTTTGAATTACGGCAGGTTGCTGTAGAACTTGCGGACGGCGGCCAGGAAGTCCACGGGGTTGTCGCCCGCTACCAGGTGGCCCGCATCGGGCACGGTGACAATTTCGCACTGGGGGATGACCTGCTGCATTTGCTGCATGGTCTCGTCGGCGAAAATGTCGCTGTTGCCGCCCCGTACCACCAGGGTGGGGCAGGTAATCTTTGCCACTGCTTCCCACAACTGGTCAGAGGTCCAGGCGGGAGATTGATGGCCCGGGGTGCGCAGCAGCTTGTCGTATTTCCATGACCACTTTCCGTCGGTGCGCTGGCGGATGCTGTATTTCAGCGCTCCCAGGGTCTGCTCGCGGGAGCGGCCCGTGTACTCCTGAACCCGGTCGGCAAATTCCTCGAAAGTGTCCAGCTCGTCGGGCAGTTCCCTGAAATTCTGGATGCGGTTGCGGCCCCGGGACTGGGCAACGGGCCCCGTGTCCACGATGACTAATGACCGCAGCTTGTCCGAATTGCGGGAGGCCCAGACATAACTGTTGCGCCCCCCCATGGAATGGCCCATGAGGTGAAAGCCCGAGATTCCCAGGGCAGCGACGAAACCGTCGATGTCCCGCTGGTGAGATTCCAGGGCGTAGTCGCCATCGGGGGCCCAGTCGCTGTCTCCGTGGCCCCGCTGGTCCAGGGCGATGATGTGGTAACTTTCGGATAAGGGCAGGCTGACAAAGTCCCAGCTATGGGCCTGCTGGGAGCCTCCGTGGAGCATCACTATCATCGGATTTCCGGGCTGGCCCCATTCCAGGTAGTGGAAGTTCATCCCGTTGGCCTGCACATTTCGATCGACCGGTTCATTCTCCTGAGAGAAGGAAACCCCCTTCTGTCTTGCTGCCTGGTGCAGGGTAAGGCCAAGGGAATGAGAAGCCATGTTGGAAACCTCCGGATAGCGTGGGTAAACAGTCCCAATCATAACCCCGCTGGCCGGGGTGTCAAGACGGGCTATGAAGCGGGCGCCGAGTTGAAATGATGCAACCCGGCAGGAGCGCACTGCCGCGCGCCCCTATGCCATCTGGGTTAAACGTTCGGCATTTGGGCCGTATCGCCGGTAACATGCTGCCAGACTCTCAGCCGGGCGGCCATGTCGCGGATGCGGTCCCGCTGGCCGGGGTCGTCGAAGAGGTTGTTTTCCTCGTAGGGATCGGTGTTCAGGTCGAACAACTCGCACTGGTCGCCAGTGCAGAGGTTCAGCTTCCAGCGCCGGGTAATGATGGACCGCCACATGGAGTGGTTCAGCCGGTCAACTTCAGGAGTGGCCTGGCCCCGGTCGAAGTGGCCCGGCCGGATGCCGTTCCACTCCACCACAACGTCGGTGTCCTCCAGCGTCTCCCGCTCTTCGAGAACTCCCAACCTGCTGCGCCCATGCAAATTGGTGGGGATGGATTCGCCCAGCAGGTCCAGCAGGGTGGGTACGAGATCAATGTGACCGAAGCTGCCGCCAATCTCCCGCCGCTCCCTTCCGAGGGATGGTACGGACATGAGCAGGGGGACCCGGGCCGATTCCTCGTAGAAGGACCGTTTTTCCAGCATGGCGTGGTCGCCCAGCAGGTCGCCGTGGTCGCTGGTGAACACCACTATGGTGTTGTCGCTGAGGCCGTTCCGCTCCAGGGCGGCAGTGATCTTGCCCACCATAATGTCCACCAGGGAAACGCTGGCGAAGTAGTGGGCTCTCAGGGCGCGCCAGCCTGCTTCGGTGGTTACGTCCTCTCCCACCGCGGCCCAGCCGGTCATGTAGGAGTCATTGCTGGGGTCGCCGCCGTTCATGTATCGGAGGTAGTAGTCTGCCTTGACCCGGTGCAGCAGGGCCACGTTCTCGGGCTTTTTCAGGAAAGTGGGACCCACGGGCAATTCCGCAGGATTGTACATGTCCTGCAACGGCCCAATGTAGGGGGCATGGGGTTCAAGACAGCTCACGTACATCATGAAGGGCCGTTCCCGGTTCTGGTCGATGAACTGGGCCGCCTGGTCGCCCAGGTAAGGGGCCATCTGGTATTCGGTGGGGAATGAAGTTCGCAACTCGTGGGTAAATGTCTTGATTTCTCCGGCGTCCCGGTCGGGCTGGAACCCGCTGTCCGCCAGGTGCCGGTGAAAACTGCTGAGGTTGGAGAGGGGGCCGCCACGGACAAAGTCGCCCCGGTAACCGTCCTCGGTGCTGACCCAGGTGGTGAAGCCGTGCTGGGGCCGGTCGCCGTGCCCCAGGTGCCACTTGCCGAAGTAACCGCAGTGGTAATCGGGTGACACCATCTCGGCGATACACGGCACTTCGTCGGCAAGCTGGATACCGTTCAGCACCGGCCCGGCGGTGTGGGGATAAAGGCCGGTCATAATGGAGGCCCGGGAGGGGGTGCACACCGGCTGGGTAACGTAGGCATTGCGGAAGATGAAACTGCGCAATGCCAGTTCGTTCAGGTTGGGGGTGTTGATCCAATCGTTGCCGTAGCATGCCATGGTGTCATAGCGCTGCTGGTCGCTGAAAATAAATACCAGGTTGGGTCGGTCGGCCATCAGTCAACTCCGATGAGAATGTTGGTCTTCCTGATCCAGGAATTGGAACGAATAGTTGCCGATGATCAATCTATTAAGCATTAAGTCTACTAAGTATTAAGTTCGCGGGAATTCGTGCCTGTTAGTATGCTATGTGTCCATCACGCAACGGAAGCCCAGGTTTCCCGTGGAACTGTCCGGCGTGTTGGAACTACGGGCGGCCACCCGGTACCGGTTGCAGTAGGACTCGTGGCAAAGGTAGGAGCCGCCGCGCATGCTGCGGGCCGGACCTAGGTCCGGCCCCCGGGGGTTGTCAACCATACCGGATCTGGCATAGGTGGCACTGAACCAGTCGCCGCACCACTCCCAAACGTTGCCGGTCATGTTGAACAGGCCAAAACCGTTTGGCGGGAAGGCCCGGACGGGACAAGTCCCATCGAATCCATCTTCCTTGTCGTTGCGAGTTGGGAAACTCCCTTGCCAGATGTTGCACCGGTGCTGGCCGTCGGGAGTCAGTTCATCTCCCCAGGGGTAAGTCCTTTCTTCCAGGCCGCCACGGGCGGCGAATTCCCACTCCGCTTCGGTGGGCAAGCGCTTGCCGGACCACTGGCAATAGGCTGCGGCGTCGTTCCAGGAAATGTGAACCGCCGGATGGTCCATGCGCCGGCGGATGCTGGAACCTGGTCCTTCGGGATGTTGCCAGTCACTCCCGGCGATGGCCAGCCACCAGGGAGTCTCAACTGGAGAACTGATGGCCGTCGCGGCCAGTTCTTGCCTGACAAAGCCCCGAAACACGAAAGACCACCCATACCGTTCGGCGTCGGTCACATAACCGGTGGCCTGGATGAAACGCCGGAAGGACTGGTTGGTGACGGCGCAGGTGTCAATATAGAATGGCCGCACTATTACCTCCCTCGCCGGCCCTTCCCCGTCATCGGGATGCCCGTGGCCGTCACCGGAACCCATTATGAACCTGCCGCCGGGCAGTAGCGCCATGCCCCGGGTCTGGCGGCGGTTAGGGCGAGCAACCTCCAGCGGTTCGGCATTCCCCACCGCCGTGCCGGATGGGCGGGAGGCAGCGCAACAGGGTGATGAGGCTTCTGCTGACATAGGCGGCCCGTCAATGCAAGGCAGGTTTGGCAGACGCCGGGGATTGTAGGTAGCGGGAGTTGGGATGTCAAACAGAATTGTTAATCTAGTAAAGGGTAAAATAGACCAGCAACACAATGTGAGCCTAGCTCGTGTATATTACCCCCTCAAATGGCTATCCTCGACGAGGAAGTGATTAACGCAGGCATCAATGAAATTTCCCAGCACGATTTTGGCGGTACGGTTGGAATTGAGAACGAGGCAAGACCGTATTTCCGATTTGCTAGGCACTGATTTGAACGGAGAATGGCAACGTTAGCCTGAAACACCTGGAGGGACATCAACCCAATTGTCCGATCCTAGTGAATAATTGTCTCGGCGATAATTTATTCTTCGATATCAGTATCAATGGAGTTGTGACTTAGGATCTGGCGAAATCTGTCGTTTTCCTCCTTTAGCACTCGATTTTGGGAAATGACGATCTCTTGATTGTCCCCTAAATCTTTCATCGCAGTTTCTATGCGTTTGACCAATTCAGCATTTTGCTCCTTAGTTTCGGCTAGCTGTCGCTCCCTAGCTTGGTCACTACTGTCGATCAAAGTTTTCAATTGGCTAACCTCGCTTTTTACCTCTTCTGCGGAACCGACGATTCTAGCTGTAATCGCTATAAGCAAGGTTGACCAAGCAATTGGAAATGCCACCGATTGCAATAAGTCTATTTGTATTAGACTGGGCGAAAAAGGTTTATTGATATGCTTCAAATTACCGGCGATGTCAAGAATCACCCAAAGACTTAGCGCCACAACAAGTAACGTATACAATAGACTAGGCCAAAGGTAAGCCCTCTTGACGAAAGAAGAAATAGTAGCTTTTTTGGTCGCAAACATCCATTCCTCTCTTTTTGCGTCGCCTGCAGGAGTATGGTTTTAGTATATTGGGCTATTACCTTGTTACCAAAGCCTAGCTGGTCTTTTGCTTCATGAACAGGCTATTAGCATAATGCTTGAAAATTGTATACTTAGTTACCCAGGCAGCTTACGCCGGAGGCGAAGTAATCAGCTTTACCTAGGACAATCCTTTACCATCAAGTCCTTCCCACATTACTGCCATCCTCAAGAAGCCATTTCAAGAATCCCCTCGCCCCTGATGGGGGAAGAACAAGATGGGGGAATGGATGATAGATCTCTTCACCCACATACAAACGTCACCGTCTTCTCCAAATTCGAAACAACTTCTAACCAATATCTAGGCTTTGGGGGTTACGTTCCGGCGAACGCCATTACGTAGTGATACAAGTGCCTGTCGCTATCTTGGTGAGAGGTTGCAATATGTGCCCACTGTAATATGCTCTAAACTCTGTCAATCAAGTTCGAGTTTTCGCCATTTTCTCCTGCAAATACTCCGGTTCTGTTTTAGGGTACGCCCAACGCCATATGCAGGCCAAATAGGTTGATAACAAGAGCAGCCGTTCCCCATTGACTCGTCCTCGTCAGGTTGACACCCTCAACGCCCCAACACTAAACTCATTTCAAATTGCGCCATAGGCGCGCTAAAACCGGCAAGGAGATACAGGCGACATGACAGCGACTGCTGAGCACAATCACGGCATACGACATGCCCATTATCACGAACACACCAGCGCCTCGGCGGAAATGGCGGAGGCCTGCCGCAACTGGGTGGACAGCCTCAACCCCGAACAGAAAGCCAAGGCTACCTTCCACTACCTGGACGGAGAGCGGCAGTTCTGGTATTACCCGCCCTTGAACCGCCACGGCCTGCCCCTCAGGGACATGAACGACGAGCAGCGGGAACTGGCTTTCCGCATCATGGAAAGCTCGCTGGACCCCCAGGCCTACCAGCATGCCAGGGCCATCATCCAGCACGAGTTGATCCTTGGGCCCCTGGAGCAGGAACGCAACATTGCAACTTTCGTGCGCGATCCGGAACTTTACTACTGGACCGTCTTCGGCGAGCCTGGCGGACAGGAACCCTGGGGCTGGCGGGCTGAGGGCCACCACGTATCCCTCCATTTCAGTGTTTGGGGCGAAGAGGTAACGGCAGTAACGCCCTTCTTCTTCGGCGCTAATCCGGCTGAAGTACCGCATGGCGAGAAACAGGGTCTCCGCATCCTGGGACAGCGCGAGGACCTGGCCATCGAACTGATGGCCACCCTGACGGATGAACAGCGGGACCAGGCCGTAATCCACGAGAATGCGCCCTGGGACATTTTGACCTACAACACCACCAAGGCTCCGGTCCACGAAGGCGAGGGCTTGTCCGCCGCCGACATGACCGGCGAGCAGAAGGAAATCCTGCTGGCCCTGATTACCGAGTACGTTAACCAGGTCCGTACCGACGTGGCCCGCGAGAGGCTGGATGAGATCAAGGAGAAGGGCCTGGACCACTTCCGCATTGTGTGGGCCGGCGCCACCGACCGCAGCCGCGACCACTACTACCGCATCCACGGCGGCACTTTCCTGATCGAGTTCGACAACATCCAGGACGGGGCCAATCACATCCACTCGGTGTGGCGCGACGTCGAGAATGACTTCGCCGCCGATGTCCTCCGCGACCATCGGTTGATGTACCACGTCCTGTAGCAGCGACGCGACTTGCCGCGCTGGGAACAGGATGCAACCATTGAGGGCGGGTTTATAGTAACCCGCCCTTTGGGCATATCGATGGGAACGGCGCAGTTTACGGGGTAATGGCACAGGTCACGGCGTCCCATTGAGCCAGGGCGCCGGATAGGTAAGGAGACGGTCGAGTTGCTGCAGTTTGGAGACCTTCGAGAAGTTGAACTGTCTGAAGCGTGGCCCAACGAGGCCCGGGACTTTACCCCGTGGCTGGAAGAAAACATCGGCAGACTGTCCGAAGCGCTGGGCATAACCCTGGAAGTGGAAGGACGGGAGGTTGATTCCGGACCGCTGAGGGCGGACCTGATTGCCAGGGATTCCCACGCCGACAGGCTGGTGCTTATTGAATGCCAGCTGGAGACCGCCGATCTTCATCACCTGGGCCAGGTCTTGGCCTACATGGCCGCCTTCCGCGCCGATACGGCGGTTTGGATGGCCCCCAGCTTCGCCGAGCACGATTGCCTGGCCATCAGGTGGCTCAACGAGAACACCGACCCTCGATTCAGCTTTTTCGCAGTGCAATTGAAGGCTGTCCGGATTGGCAGTTCCCCGGTTGCGGCCCTGTTTGAAGTCCTGGAAAGGCCAAACGAGTGGGAAAAACAGGTCCGGGTCATGGGCGAGACCAGGAGCGAATTGATCGGCCTGCGAAAGATACGCAACGACTTTTGGAGGGCGTACGCCCAGAGGTATCCAGGCGACGTTAACATCAGCCCCAGCCACATGAATAACAGCGTGGTAGTTCCGGTTGCCAATGTTACCGCTTCCCTTTACCTGGCCCAGGACGGGGTGGGCATTGTGCTGAACGGACGTCGGGGAGAACCCCACGGCGAGAGCGCCAGGTATGCGGAAGAGTACCGCGTTGCTATCGAGGAACAGGGCATATCCAACTGGGACTCTTTCGACGCGTATAACTCAGAAAACTGGCCGCAAATGATTGACCGGCTGCACGACAACTTGTTGAATCACATCGAAGTGATACAGTCCCTGGCGCCTGACAATGGCCTGGAGACGGATCAGAACCAAGCCTAGCACCCGAGGAGCCACCCATGACAACCCTTTCCGTAGTAGGACAAAACGTACCGCGCCGGGACTTTCCCGAAAAACTGGTCGGGCAGGCCAAATATTCGGCGGATCTGAAGCTGCCGGGGATGCTGTACGGCCATGTCCTGCGCAGCCCCCATCCCCATGCCAATATAGTCAGCATCGACACCTCCGAGGCTGAGGGGGTTCCAGGGGTTGAAGGGATTATCACCCCATTCAACGTGCCCCGAAGGGCGGTGGCGCCCATAGCCCAGGACACCAGCGTTCTGGATTCGCGGGTGCGGTTTGTGGGCGATGAGGTAGCCGTCGTAGCCGCAGTGGACGATGACGCCGCGCTCCATGCCTTGTCCCTCATCAAGGTGGAGTACGAAGTCCTGCCCTTCTACACCGACGCCGATTCGGCGCTGGCACCGGATGCCATTGATATTCATCCCGGGGGCAACCTGGCCCTCAACCCTCCCCTGTCCATTGGCCGCGGCAGTGTGGAGAGTGGTTTCGCCGAAGCCGACCTGGTAAGGGAAGAGACTTACAACATCGCCTGCCACTCGGCCACGCCCATGGAGCCCCGGGCGGCCATGGCCAGCTGGGAAGGCGACTCGGTCACGGTATGGAAATCGACCCGAGGTGTCCACGTTGACCAGGTTGCTCTTTCCCAGGCTTTGGAAATTCCAGTAGAAAACATCCAGATGATTGGCCCCTTCCTGGGCGGCGGTTTTGGCAACAAGGACGAGTCCCGCCTGGCGGCTTTGGCGGCCCTGCTTTCCCGGCAGGCAGGAAAGCCGGTGCGTATCGAGTTTTCCCGCGAGGACGAGTTTGTTGCCGGTAGGACCCGCCACGCCGGACGCATTCACCTCAAGGTGGGGGTTAAGCGGGATGGGACCATCACCGCCATCCACGGGACGTCAACCCTGAACACCGGGGGCTACGCCGCCTCCGGGCCCGGGGTGGCTCGCCGCGCGGGACAGGGCATCATCTACCTGTACCACTGCCCCAACGTGCTGTACGAGTCTTACCTGGCCTACACCAACTGTCCCTCAGCCGGTTCCTACCGGGCTCTGGGCGCGCCCCAGGGCCACTTTGCCCTGGAGACGCTGATGGACCGGATTGCCGAGGAACTGGGCCTGGACCCTCTGGAGTTTCGCCAGCAAAACCGGGTGCCGCCGGAAGGCCAGCCTGGACCCCGCCTGTCGCCGCCGGACCAGATCGTGGACAGCCAGCCCATTGAGGGCGGCATTCCCTTCTCCAGCAACGGCCTGGAGGAATGCCTGGCCCGTGGCTCGGAGGCTTTCGGGTGGGACAAGCCCCTGGAACAGCCCGCAGACCCGTCGAAGAAGCGGGGCAAGGGTATGAGCATGATGATCTATCGCGGGGGTCCCGGTTCAACCTCCGCCGCCACCGTCAGTGTCGCGAAAACCGGAGAGATTTCGCTGCTCAGTGGTCTGATGGACGTGGGCGAAGGCGCGACCACCGTGCTGCCCCAGATGACAGCCGAAATTTTGGGCGTCAACCCCGAGGACGTGATTACCGTCTTTGGCGATTCCGCCAGTACGCCGGAGGCGCCCATTACCGCCGGTTCCACTGCCACCTTTTCCACCGGCAGCGCACTGGTGCAGGCTGCCGCTGAAGTCCGACGCCAGTTGCTGGACCTGGCATCCGATGGGCTGGAAGCTCCGGTTATGCAGCTGGACATCCGTGACGGCAGGGTGTTCGTCACTGATGATCCCTCCCGCAGCATGGCCCTGACCGACGTCGCCGCCCGCATGGATGAAGACACCATAACTGAGGAAGTAACTATTCCCGTGCCGGGCAGCGCCGATTACATCGTCAATGCCTTCGGCGCCCACTTCTGCGAGGTGGAGGTGGACACTGACACCGGACGGGTTCGGGTGGTGCGGTATGTGGCCGCCCAGGACTCGGGCCGGATTATGAACCCGCGCATGGCTCTCAACCAGGTGGAAGGGGCCATTTCCCAGATGTTGGGGTTTGCCCTGTCCGAAGAACTGGTCACCGACGGGCCTACCGGCGTGACCCTGAACGCCAGCTACCTGGAACACAAGAGTCCGACCATAATGGACTACCCCGACCTGCAGGTAATTTTTGCCGACATTGTCGATCCCGTGGGGCCCATGGGCGCCAAGGGTCTGGGAGAGGTTCCCTGCCCCGGCGTCGCCCCCGCCGTCGCCAACGCGGTTTACAACGCCCTGGGTCTGCGCCTCACCGAACTTCCAATCACCCCGGACCGGGTGATACGGGCGATGCAGGGCAGCCAGGCTTAAATGCCGCCTGAGGGCCGGGATCAAGTCCATTAACAGTCTTTCAACTGGCAGAGGAGTATTCGATGCATCCCTTCCAATACCATGAGCCGCAGTCCCTGGACGAAGCGGTAACCCTGTTGACCGGTGAGTCGGCCAGCGCTGCCCACATCATTGCCGGCGGGTCTGACCTGATGGACGAGATTAAGGAAGGGATTGTCAGTCCCGCCAGTGTTGTGAGCCTGGCGTCGGTGCCCGGCCTGGCCGGCATAACCGAGACGGACGCCGGCCTTCGCATTGGGGCCATGACCACCATCGCCGACGTGGCGGCGCATCCGGTAATTCGCGCTGCCTACACTTCCCTGGCGGAGGCGGCCGGGGGATTGGCCACCCCCCAAATCCGCAACGTGGGAACCCTGGGGGGAAACCTCAACCAAAGGCCCCGCTGCTGGTACTATCGCCACCCCCTGACCCAGTGTCTGAAGAAGGGCGGCGACCGCTGCTTTGCGCTGATTGGCAACACCAAGTACCTGTGCGTCACCGGCGGCGACCGCTGTTACATAGTCCACCCTTCCGACACTGCGGTGGCCTTGTCGGTGTTTGGCGCTTCCATGGAAATCAACGGCAGCAACGGGAGCAGGACCCTGCCCATTGGCGACTTTTTTGCCGGTCCCGGGGTTGACGTATTGCGGGAGACGGTCCTGGAGCCAGGAGAGGTGGTATCGGGTGTTACGCTGCCCAGGCCAGCCGACCTGGGGGCCGACGGTCAGCCACCCCTCAGCCTCTACCTCAAGGCACGGGAGCGGGAGGCCGGCGACTTTGCGCTGGTCAGCGTTGCCGTCCGCCTGGCCGTGTCAGGTGGAACTATCCGGCAGGCCGCGGTGGCCCTGGGCGGAGTAGCCCCGGTGCCCTACCGTGCCACCCAGGTGGAAGAGTACCTGACCGGTAATACGATTGACTCGGTGGACGCAGCCCATGCCGGTACGCTCTCTATACCAGACGCCCGCCCCATGACCGACAACGGCTACAAGGTGGTAATGGCAAACAACCTCGTTAAGCAAGGTATTGCGAGGTTACTGGAGGGGTAGCTTATACTGCCTCGCATAACGAGGACATAATGGCCTGGGGAGGCAAGTAATGGGCAAGCTATTGGTCTTGCTTGCGGTAGCATTTTCGATAGTTACCCTGGCCTGCCAAGAGCAAAGTCCGCAGCTTCCAACAACCGCAGCGGCTCCCACTTTGCCTGGGGATCGGCTTGCAGCCCCGGTTTTGGTCGAAGAAGCTACGTCTGAGCCTGTCCCAACGGTTACCTCCGCTTCACCTGTCAGCGCAGTACTGGAGGCTACGCCGCCCCCAACTGTGGCGCCGACGATTACTGGCACCCCGATTCCTGGCAATACTCCGACGCCGACGTCAACCCCAACGCCCACTGCCACACCGACGCTACAACCATCTGCTACTCCAACTCCGACAGCCACTTCATTACCGACGCTTTCCCCTACGCCAACGACGGCGCCAACGCCAACCCAACCGCCCGTGCCCACGAGCACCCCAATACCCCCGCCCACGAGCACCCCAATACCCCCGCCCACTCTTTTACCTACCAATGTCCCAACACTCGAACCTGTTCCTACGCCAGCACCCGAACCAAGTCTGGTGTCAGACCCCGACTTGCTGCTGTTTGGCCCCCAGGATATAACCATCAGGCACGAACCTGACGATGGGTACCTGGAAGAGTTCAGAGCGGCACTGGTCGGTGAAGACGTTGTCGTTGAAGCCACTTTCCATAATCCAGCCTCCGCTGGCGATCCCGATTGGTCCTACGGGTTCATTTTCCGCGCCAGATTCACAAACTATTACTATTTGGCGACCATCAATAGTGAGAGCGAGCTGTTGCTCTATACACGTGCAGAAGACCCGGAGCAGAGGGGGGAGCTGGTGCAACAGTCTGCAGACATTAACACTGCAGCAGGTGAGAAGAATGTCTTCAGGATTGTCACCATAGGCGAAAGGGGCTGGATTTACATTAATGGCCAACTACAGGGCGAGATGGACCTGTCAGTAATTGGGGCAGGGGGCGGTATCAGAGCTATAGTTGACGACAAGAAGAGCGGTGAGACCCAGGTGGATGGCTTAACCGTTTGGGAGTGGGGAGAGTCGCTGGCAACGCAAATGCCGGAAGTTGACGCGCCACCCGCCAACGAGCCTGTGGATGGCGAAGATCCTGAAGTCCCCGTTTTCGGACCGACAGTTGGTTCGTTGACCCACGACCCCGACGACGAAATGCCGGAGGTACATGCTGCGGTATTGCAGGGAGGTGACGTAATGATCGCGGTTACCTTCAAGAATCCTTACGCACCGAACGAATCACATTGGAACTATGGTATTTCCCTGGAAAACAGTGATGGATTCCACTGGGTCAGTATCAACAGCAAGAGAACCTGGCTTCACAACTATTACTCTTTCGTACGTGAAGACCATGGTTGGCTCCCAGGTGAAAGGGAAGCCGGAATAGATGTTTCTGAGGGAGGCGAGAATCACCTGCGTATTATTGTGAAGGGAGACACGGGCTGGTTTTACGTTAACGACCGATTTATCGGCAACGTAAATTTGTCCTTGGGGGGTATGCCCCACTCCGACTTTATAGGCTTGGTGGTGAATGACAACAATGGCTTCGGAAACAGATACAAGGCTGGCGACACTACCAAGTTCGAATACTTCACCGTCTGGAAGTGGCACCCTTCCCTGTTTGAACTGCCTGATGACGATTAGGGGGTAAGGCTTCTTTACTCCCCCTGCCCGGCCATCCTCCGCATGACCGTGTACAAGATCGCAAAGTCCTGGTCGGAGAAGCCCTGGGCGCGGCAGATGTTCAGGTATTCGTTGGTGGTGGCGCTGGTGGGCATGGGGACTTCCAGTTCCCGGCCCATGTCCAGGGCCAGCATCAGGTCTTTCTGGATCATAGTCACGTCAAACAGGGGTTCGTCGGGCGGGTCCACGGCCAGGGGAAAGCGGTACTTCAGGGCCGGGGATGCCACCACGCTGTTGAGGAGGGCCGTCATGGCCGCCTCCCGGGGGATTCCGCTCTTTTCCGCCAGCAGCAGGCTCTCGCAGAAAGACAGAATCTGGATGGGCAGGCTCAGGTTCACGGCCACCTTCATCGTGGCCGCCAGCCCGTTCTCGCCCACGTAGTCCACGGTGGGGCCGATGTCCTGGAGGATAGGCTTCATAGCCTCAAAGATTTCGTACTCTCCGCCCACCATTACCGATAATTGACCTGCGTCCAGGGTCA
Organism: SAR202 cluster bacterium bin22; assembly: GCA_002238505.1. Classification (GTDB taxonomy): domain Bacteria; phylum Chloroflexota; class Dehalococcoidia; order Lucifugimonadales; family UBA3495; genus Bin22. The sequence goes on from MPMM01000002.1 coordinate 292,991, forward strand.
CCGCGCTGCCGGACACCGGGGCATCCAGCATCTGCGCCCCCCGTTCTCTCACCTGGATGGAGAGAGCCCGGCTGGCGGCGGGGCTCACCGTGCTCATGTCGATATAGACCTTGCCAGGGCCCAGGGCAGCCAGAACTCCATCCGGGCCTCCGGTGACGGCCTCCAGCGCCTGGGTATTGGCGACCATCGTGAAGGTAACGTCTGCGGCCTCCGCCACGTCCCGGGGAGTTTCGCCCCAGAGCATTCCCATATCTACCAGCCAGTCGCCGCGGGACCTGGTGCGGTTGTAGCCGGTAACGGTGTGACCCGCGTCCAGCAACCGGCGAACCATCTTGCCGCCCATTGTGCCCAGTCCGATGAAACCCAGGTTAGCCATTATTCACCTGCCAGAATTTGTTGTGGATTATTGCGGGGCAAATGTTAACACAAAGGCCGGGGGACAGGGGAAGCCGGCAAGTGGACTTGGAGTTGAGGGTGGACTATCATTGGGCCTGTCCCAGTCCCGGATCACGTAGTCAGGGGAGGTATACAATCCATGGCCGAAAAGGGTGTGCTGGATGGCGTCAGAGTGTTGACCCTGGAGCAGGTGCACGCGCTGCCCTGGGGCACGGGCTTCCTGGCCGACCTGGGCGCAGACGTAATCCGGGTGGAGAGCCCCGACCACCTGCAGGACCGCAAGGCCGGTCCCTTTCCCGGCGGCCAGGCAGGCGAGGAGTGGTGGAACGAGGCGGGCAACCTCGTTTATTACGGCACCCGCAACAAGCGCAGCCTGTGCATGGATGTCACCAACCCCCGGGGCAAGGAAGTCTTCCTTAAGCTGGTGGAGAAAACCGATATTGTCACTGACAACTTCCGCCCCGGCACCATGCAGCGCTTCGGCTTCGACCACGACAGCCTGTCGGCGATCAATCCTCGCATAATTACCCTCAGCAGCACGGCTTACGGTTACACGGGGCCTTGGCGTCGGGCCGGGTCCCGCGCCCGCACTGTTGACGCCGCCTGCGGATTGTCATTCCTCACCGGCTACGAGGGCGGACCGTCCATGCGGGCCAGCAATAACTACATGGACCACTCGGTCGGCAACAACGTGGCCTATGCCCTCCTTCTGGCCCTTTATCAGCGCAAACGCACCGGCAAGGGCATGCGCATCGATTTGACGATGCTGGAGACGGGCGTTTCTGCCGTGGGGCCCGCCATTCTGGAAGCCCAGCAGGGGATGACCCGGGACCGCCTGGGGTGCGCCCACTGGTGGAAGGCGCCCCACAACGTCTATCCCGCCAGAGGCGATGACCGGTGGATTGTGATCGTGGTGTCATCCGATGAGGAATGGGCCAGGCTGAAGATTACCATGGGCTCCCCTGGCTGGGCTGATGAGGACCGGTTCGCCACTGCCCTGTCCCGCTGGCACAACCGCCACGCGCTGGACGAACTGGTAGCCGAATGGACCTCGCAGCACGATGACCTGGAACTGGCCCAATTACTGCAACAGCAGAGCATCACCGCCGGTTCCTGCATGACGGCCCAGAATTTGGTGAACGACCCTCACCTGCAGGCGCGGGATTACATGTGGGAGTTTTCCAATCCCCAGGCGCCGGAGGTTGGGCCTCGCGTATTTGCCGGCCGTCCTTTCCGGGACCCCGGCAACACCATGTCAATTACAAAGGTTGCCGGCCTGGGCCAGGACAACAGCGAAGTGCTGTCTGACCTGGCCGGACTGTCGTCCTCTGATATCGAAGGCCTGGAGGCGGAAGGAGTAATTTTCGGGTCGCCCCGCCCCGAGGAGTCAAGGCCATAGGCTGCCCGCTGCATCCGGCAGATAATGGCGAAAATCAGGCCAGTTCGTGAACCTTCGCGCCCGCTGGTAGAAGAATGACTGGAGAATCCATGCCTGGAATACTTTCAGAGTTGCGTGTCCTGGAACTGAGTCACCGGCCTCCCGGCGCCTATTGCGCCAAGCTGCTGGCCGACCAGGGCGCGGACACCATTAAGGTGGAACCGCCCGGCTGGGGCGACCAGTCCCGCCATGAACCTCCCTTTATTGGCGACGAACCTCACCCCGACCGCTCATCCACCTTCCTGGCCTTCAACACCAACAAACGGGGAATAACCCTGGATGTTGAGCAGGCTGAAGGACGTAATCTGCTGCTCCGCCTGGCTGAGTCCGCCGACATTATTGTCGAGAGCTATCCGCCCGGGAAGTTGGCTGAACTGGGAATGGACTACGCGACCCTGGCCGCAGCGAGCCCCCGACTGATCTTGGTATCCATTACCTACTTTGGCCAGGAGGGCCCGTACGCCAACTACCAGGGAGACGACCTGGTAGCCCAGGCCATGGGAGGCTACCTGTATGCCGTGACCGGTTCGGCCAGCATGCCGCCTATGGGCACTGCCCTGCAACAAATGGAAATTACCGCGGCCCGGAACGGCGCCGTGGCGGTAATGGCCGCCCTGCTGCGGCGGGAACAAACGGACCAAGGGACGCATATCGACGTTTCCACCATGGAGGCCGCCGTCAGCACGCCATCGGGCCTCATTCATCCTTACACCTACACCGGTCGCAACCCCCACCGGGGCGGCAGCGACGGCAACGTTATGGACGGCATGCACTTGCCCACCCTGGACGGCGAGGTAACCCTGACCACAGCCGGCACCGGCGGCCGTCCCATGCAGGCCTGGGCCGAGATTCTGGAGGAACCCGGACTGCTGGACCCCAGGTTCGCCACCCGGGGCGGTCGGATGGAGCACTGGGAGGACCTGCACTCGCTGGTGGCCCCCAAACTGGCCCAGTGGAACAATCTTGACCTGATGCGGGAGACCATGGCTCGGGGCCTGGTAATCGGGCTGGTGCAGACGCCCCGGCAGGTGGTGGAGTCACCCCACCTGGAGGAACGGGGCTTCTTCGTGGAATTGGACCATCCGGAAACCGGTCCCCTGCAATATCCCGGGTCGGGGTTCTTCATTGACGGCGAAAACGCCATGAATACTGCCCGCCCCGCGCCCCGCCTGGGAGAGCACAACGCGGAGATTCTGGACGGCCAACTGGGGCTCTCCCTGCGGGAATTGGGCCTGCTTCGGGCCGCGCGGGTAATCTGAAACACCTGGGAGTAGAGAAGTGGAAAAGATACGAAAGAACCACCCGGACATTGCGCCCTCGGGCCCGACCTTCAGCCGGAGCGTGCGGGCCGGCAACACCCTGTATATTGCCGGCTGTACCGCTCGTGGCACCGAAGCCCAGGGCCAGCCGGTGATGGAGCAACTTCGGGTTACCCTGGACCGCATCGTCCGGATTGTAGCTGCAGAGGGCGGCTCCCCATCTGACATCGTCAAGATCACCACCTTCGTCACCAGTATTCCCCAGTGGCGGGCGGACCGGGAGCGGCAGGAGGCCTTGTTCGCGGAGTTCTTCCAGGGCCAGTATCCTGCCAACACGCTGGTTGAAATTACCGCGCTGGCCGAGGATGGACTGGACGTGGAAATTGAGGCGATCGTGGAACTGGGTTAGCGGTCCTCAGGCTTTCTTCCCCTGTACTCTCGCAACCAGCAGAAGCATGGAGGGCAGCACCAGCAGGGAAGCCGAGCCGGCCATTAGCACCATGACTGCCGAGATAATCCCGTAGGTGGAGAACAGGGGCATGGGCGCGAATCCCATAACCGCGAATCCTGCGATACTTGAGGCGGCAGACCCCGCCAGGGCGGCGCCGGTACCTGCGGCGGCCGTTTGCAGGGCGGCTATGGGGTTCGGGTGCAGGGGTAACTCCTGCCGGAACCGCTGGGTCATGTGGATTGAGTAGTCTATCCCCACCCCAATGGAAACGGCGGCTATGGTCGCGGTGATGAAGTTCAGACTGTAGCCGGTGACGTACATGAAGGCATAGAGCCAGGACACCACCAGCCCCACCGGCAACGTGGTAATGAAAGCATAGCCCACCGACCTCATCCAAAATGCCAGCAGGAGAAAACACGCCCCTGCGGCAATGGGCAACGAAATGGTCAGGGCCCTGGTGGTTGCCATCAAGGTTGCCTCGCGGGTAAACGGCGACCCGGTAATTCCCACCTCTGAGATTGACGGCAGGGCTGCCAGGGGACCCACGTCCCGGTTCAGCGACTCACGTGCTGTGGCCAGGTTGGCCTGTTCCCTTGCCCCGAGGACGCCGAGGGTTATGACGGTGGCGTACTCGTTTCCCTCTCTCGCCAGTATCTCCCTCACCCGGGCCGTCTCGTATGCGAAGGACTGCTCGTCCAGGGGAATCCCGTTGTCCAGCATGTATTCGTACGCTGCTTCCAACTGTTTACTGTCGTCCGGCTGGCCGTCCAGGTTGTGGTCGGTTATCGCGACTCCTGTTGCGTCTTCCACCGCCCGCCTTGCCGATGCCGAACCGACTACCCGATCCAGCAACTGGAAGATGGTAGAACCATAGGTGAAGACTCCGCCGTCCTGTCCCCTGCCTACACTCTCGTTGTCTCCCAGCCGGTCCAGAAATCCCCGCAACCCTTCCAGCGATTGCGGGTCGGTCAGGTCCCCGCGCACGTAAATAATGGCCGGTTCTCCCGAAAGGGAAGGCGCGATGTGCTCGTCCAGCTTGTTCACGCCAATTACAAACTCCGAATCAGTATCCAGGAAGTCCTCTGGATCAAACTGGGGATCCAGCTGGAAAGCCAGGTAAGTGGTCAGAGCCGTTCCCAGGGCCACCAGGGGCAAAACTGCCCACGGGGCACGGGCCAGCGTCAGAATCACTTTGGCCATCCCGAACCGGGAGTCGGACCTTCCCTGGGCGGGGCTGTCCTCGGAGAGTTCAGCATGGGCAGGGATAGCCTCGGCCAACGCTTTGCGCTGGTCCAGCCGCATGATCACCAGGGGAATGAGGATGCCCATAATGACGAAGTTTGACAGTACGGCGATGCCGGCGGCGACGCCGAATCCGATAACCGACTCGATTCCCGAGGTGACGTTGGCCAAAAAGGCAATGCCGTCGGACAGTGAAGCGAGAACCAGGGCCCCCAGCACTCCGGCCAGCCCTGCCCTGAGGGCGTGGATCGGCAGGCGAGATCGCACCCGCTCCTCGTTGTAGCGTGCCACGGCATGGATCAGGAAGTCCGCTCCCAGGGAGATCATGGCGATGGGTACTATCAGGTCCAGAATCAGGGAACCGTTCAGGCCGATGAGATTGGAAATGCCCCTCAGCCATATCACCAGTATCGCCAAACCCAGGAACCCCAGGCCGACGGCCTTGAACGACCTGAGGGTTGCGCCCACGACTATCAGCACCAGGATCACGGTGGCAACAATGTAGGGAATGGCAGTTTCGCCCTGCTCCCGGGAGGTGAGGTTGGCATCCAGCCCCACGCCCCATAGCAGGTAGTGTTCTTCGTCGCCCTTCAGGACAGTGAGAATTCTTCGGTTAAGCCGCTCCTTGTCCAGTACCGATTCGTCATTGGAGACTCCCACGGTGTAGGGGCCTCCGCCCAGCTTCGTATTGTCGGCAGCCACGAAGATAGAAATGGCCCTGGCCCGCCATTCCTGCCGTTCCTCACCTTCCACCGTAACGGTTTCCGAAATAGCGTCTATGGAAAGGCTCTCCAGCATCACCCTGCCCTGGGGTCCCTCCAGGATGCGGTTTATTGCTTCCTTAACCTGGGAGTCGCTGGCTGTCTCGAGGGTCACGTCGCTGGTCGGGTCCAGCGTCAGCGCATCGTTGACCGAATCGGCGAGGGAGTAAATGCCCTGCAGTTGGCGCTGGGTTTCCACGTCATATCCGGAGAAAAGAAGGTCCGCCATGTCCGAGTCCCGCAGCGCCTTCCCGTTGCGGTATAGCTCCCAAAGGGGCGCTTGCCGCAACAGGTCGCCCTCCCGGTCCTCGACAATGAAACTGGCAATGTGGAGGCGGGGAGGGAATTGGGCGTTTACCTCATCCCGCAGGTCGAAGACGGGCCCGCCGGGTTCCTGGGAAGCCTGGTCCTCCGGGTGCAGGAAGATCATTGGGAAGACCAGCAAGGCGGTTATGGTGAGGATGACAGCGATGGCGGCCGTCGAGTGCCGGGTCAATAAAGCGGCGGCGCGGTCTGCGAGGTCAGTATGCTCTTGAGGTGGGTTCACGACTGGTTCAGGAGGAGGAAATGAACCGTGATGACGGATGCGTCGGACGTTCCTGGCGAGAAGAAATGTCGGTGCGTATGCTTGAAGGCCGGCCATCCCTCACCCTGAAGGAATGGGCCGAAAAAGAGGACGCCTGCATTGATGCAGGGTTGGATGTAGCCATGTTGTCCACCACTTCACCAATTATAACCGTGCGCACTTGGCAGTTGATATACATCGGTATGCCGGGCACCTTGGGGACAATCAACGGTAAGAAGCCTCGAGAGCCTCGGAAATCCCTTGCGCCCTCTCTGCCCAGACTACATAATCCCCGCTAACCTGCAGTGAAATCCTGATCCGGGCGAAATCTCTTCCTGTGGAAGGAGGTGGATATGCTGGACAAGCTGATAAGTGGAGGTACTGTCGTAACCCCCGGAGGAACCGGGCAATGGGATGTGGGCATCCAGGGCGAGAAAATTGTAGCCGTCGCCCTGCCTGGCATTCTAGCCAGGGAAGGCGCCACAGTCATCGAGGCCGACGGCAAGATAGTGGTCCCCGGAGGCATTGAACCCCACGCCCATGCTGCAGCCAACGTGCAGCCCGGGGCAAGGCAACTGGTGGCCGACACCCCCAACGCCGGCCCGCTGGACCACTCCCTCGGAGCCATCTGGGGCGGCACCACAACGGTAATGGACTTTGCTCCGGTGCCCAACGAAGGCGACCTGCCCGCCGGCATCCATGACTTCATCTCGCTCTGGCAGGGCAATGCCTACACTGACTATTCGACTCACTGTATTTATTCCAGCGGCAGCACTCCCGATGCCATCTCCCGCTATGGCGAACTGGTCAATGCCGGGTTCCCCAGCATAAAGGTATTCACCACGGACATCCGGCCGCCTGAAGGGCGGGTCCACAGCCTGACGCCCATCGGCAAGATTGACACGGGCCGCCTTGCTGACGTGATGACCCAGATATCCCGGCACGGCGGTGTCCTGGCTGTCCACGGCGAAGACGACGAACTGGTGATGTACAACTACCTGCTGGCCCAGCAGCGCGACCAGTGGGACTGGTACCACGTCCACGAAATTCACTCCAAGCTGGTGGAAGACCTGGCCTTCCAGCACGTCATCCGTCTGGCCCAGCGTACCGAGGCCGGCCTCTACTTGGAGCACGTTACCGCCAGGGATGGTCTGGACGCCATTTCCGAGGCTCGGGCTGACGGCCACCCGGTGTACGGCGAGGTGCTGACCCTTGCCCTGTCTTTCAACTCCGACAACTACCGGGAAGACGATGGTATGAAATACCACACCTACCCATCCCTCAAGTACGAGGATGACCGCCAGCACCTGTGGGACGGCCTGATGCGGCGTGACCTGTCCTTCACCGCGACGGACAGCAGCTTTACCACTTACCTGGACAAAATCGCCGGGCGCAACGTGGTGGATGTCCGTGGCGGTAACATTGGCATCGAGATACGGATGGGCGTCAACTACACTGAAGCGGTGGTCAGGCGGGGCATGTCCCTGGAGCACTTCGCCAACGTCACGTCCACCAACGCGGCCAAATTGCTGGGCCTCTACCCCCGAAAGGGCGCCATTGCTGCCGGCAGCGACGCCGACATCACCATTATTGACCCTTCCATCAAAAAGAGCCTGAGCATGGCGGACCTTCACCTGCGGGACTACAGTCCCTGGGACGGCTGGGAAATTGAGGGCTGGCCCACAACGGTTATGCTGCGGGGCAAGGTGATGGTGGACAACGGGCAGTTGCTGGGAACCCCCAACGACGGCCAGTTGATCTCAAGGAAGATTGATCAGTCGGTGCTGAACCGGCCGGCCTTCTGACTTCTGACCGCTCCGTCCTTTCTTGATGGCGAGGGGTCCGGAAACTGGTGCATGCGGTTAGTTGGCAGGCTTTGTCCGACCTCCAGGGTCGTCAATGGAGCCGCGGCCAGGGCGATTTCGCGGCCCTCCCCATTCCGGAATGGGGCGGGCCGCATTCCGCCACTGAGGATTCGGCCAACTCCGCCGGCCCCTTGTATTTGCATACGCCTGTCCGAGTAGCTAGAATCTATCCGGGGAATTCTCTTAATGCTAGTGGCAAACGACATCACCAAGGCCTACTCGGACCGGACTCTCTTCAGTGGCCTCACCTTGAACATAGGGGCGGGCGAACGAATTGCCCTGGTAGGCCCCAACGGTTCCGGCAAGACCACCCTCATGGATATCCTGGCTGGTGAGACAGCCCCGGATACGGGCAACATCATCAGGCAGCGCAGCATATCTGTCGGCTACCTGAAGCAGGAAGCGGCCGCCTTCAACGGCAAGTCCCTTCTCCAGGAAGTTCTCGACGCCGGCGTGGAAGCCAGGATCATTTCCGGAGACATTGCTGCCGTCCACGAAGAACTCTCCGCAGAAGCAGACCCTGACCGTCAGGAAGAGTTGCTCCTGCGCCTCGGCGCCCTGGACGCGGCCCTGGAAGCTGCCGGCGGTGAGGATCGGGATTACCAGGCCAAGGCCATCCTGTCGGGACTGGGATTCAAGCAGAGTGACTTCCAGCGGTCCATCGCAGAGTTCAGCGGGGGCTGGGCCATGCGCGCCGCACTGGCGAGAATCCTGTTCCGGAATCCGGACCTGCTGCTGCTGGACGAGCCCACCAACCATTTGGACCTGGAAGCCAACCTGTGGTTCGAAAGGTACCTGGCCGGCTTCCGAGGGGGCGTGCTGATAACGTCCCACGACCGCGCTTTCCTCAATACCGTTGCCAACCGCGTACTGGCCATCGAAACGGACGGGGTTGCCCTTCACAAGGGCAACTATGACGACTACCTCGTGGCCCGCGAGCGTTACCTGGAGATTCTGCAGGCCACCGCCAACCGGCAGGAAAGAGAAATGCAGCGGCAAATGCGGTTCGTCGAGCGATTCCGCTACAAGGCCACCAAGGCCAGGCAGGTGCAAAGTCGCCTGAGGCAGATGGAAAAGGTCGAAATCATCGAATTGCCCCGCTCCACCAGGAAGGTCCACTATTCGCTCCCCGCTCCGCCCCGCAGCGGCTCCGAAGTAATTTCCCTTAACAACATCACCAAGCGATATGGCGAGAACACCGTTTATCGGGGCCTGAATCTGACAATTTCCCGGGGAGACCGCATTGCCCTGGTCGGCCCTAACGGCGCCGGCAAAACGACAATGCTGAAAATGCTGGCCGGAGTCCTGCCCTTCGACGGTGGCGAGCGGAGGCTGGGCCACAACGTGACGTCGTCCTACTACGCCCAGCACGTTCTCGACCTCCTGACTCCAACCAACACCGTTCTTGGCGAACTGATGCAGTCGGCCCCGTCTGAGTCGGAGCAAAACCTGCGAACCCTGCTGGGCGGCTTTCTGTTTGCCGGAGATGACGTCCAGAAGCCCATTTCCGTACTTTCTGGAGGCGAGAAAGCGCGGGTCGCGCTGGCCAAGCTGCTGCTGCAACCCAGCAACCTGCTGTTGATGGACGAGCCCACCAACCATCTGGACATCGCATCCAGGGAGATACTTGCCGACGCGCTGGGCGATTACCAGGGCACGCTTTGCCTGATAACCCACGACCGGACGCTGATTCGACAGATAGCCAACAAGATAGTGGAAATTGTGGATGGTCGGCCCACGGTTTTCCCGGGCGACTATGACGCATACCTGTATGAAAAGGAAAGGAGCGAAAGCAGGAATGGCGCCGCTCCGGCAACAGTTAAGGTAGCCAGCTCTGCTCCGCCAGGAGGAACGGTCAAGAGACGTTCCGGACGGCCCCTGACGGAATCTGAAGTTGAACGCCGCCGCCTCAATCGCGAGGCCCGCCGCCTGTCCCAGCGCATTGATGAGGTGACCGCCTCGCTGGCTGAAAGGGAGTCCGGCATCGCCCGGATGGAGGCCATGTTTGCCGACCCCGACCAGTTCAGCGATGCTGAAGCTATTTCCGACACTGCCGAGCAATACCGCATGTTGAAAGAAGAGGAACAGTTCTTCCTGGAAGAATGGGAGACGCTGTCACTGGAAGCGGAGTCCATTGACGAACAATTGGCGTCCCTGGAAGAAACGGCCGTATCGGTTTAGGCTGCAGTATATTGAAATGGTTAGTATATTGGACGCCCTGTCCCAGGGCCCTCGAGTGAAGGAAAAAGGGCAGCCTGGACAAGGGGCAACGCCCCCGACAGTTTTACCCTATAGTTCAGGATTAGCCTCTAGATTATTCGTCCAACAATTACCCCAACAAGTTCGCGGAGGGATGGCAGAGTGGACGATTGCGCCGGTCTTGAAAACCGGTATACCTCCGGGTATCGTGGGTTCGAATCCCACTCCCTCCGCCACAATCTCAATACCCCTGATCTCAAAACTCCCATTTTCTGCCTGTCTTATATTTATAACTCCCCACTTGTTGTCCCTCTTAGTATCAGATGGTGCTGTGCCGTGCCCTACGAGCTGCAGAAGTACGTCAGGCTTGGTCTTGCCTGATGACATCCTACACTCTTCCAATCCCTTTCTGGATTCTCAGCATGTATCTTTCGGCAGTCTATTGCGATCCGAAAATTCGGACGGCGGTTGAATCAACCCTATACCTTAATTCCTAAAAGACAGGTTTGGGCAGTCGGCAGTAAAGGAGCACACCTGGCTGCACCTGGAACCCGACCTAATTTCTGGCCAGCCGCCAGGCTAACCCCGAATTGCTGCGGACAGCATTGAAGCTGGCCACCGGCGCCGGCAAGACCACGGTAATGGCGATGATCATTGCCTGGCAGACTATCAACGCAGTACGGCGTCGCAACAGCCGGCGGTTCACCAACGGTTTCCTGGTGGTCACCCCCGGGCTGACCATTCGGGACCGGCTTCGGGTCCTCCAGCCCAACGATCCGGACAGCTACTACCAGAGTCGGGAACTCGTGCCCATTGATATGATGGGGTACCTGGGAAAGGCCCGTATCGTCATTGCCAACTACCACCACCCTCCGAGGCGCTCTACTAGCCAAAGGTGGGGCACCGGCGCCCCGTACTAGGCAGGAAATTGACTGGACTACCTCCCCGTTGTACGATACCTCGCATGGCAGAGTCAGCCGCGCAACGAGGCCCCCTTGGCCTCCTGGTTCCCACTGAGGGCATCCCTGAGGAGGTTCTTCGCAAGGTGGAGAACGCCCCTCGCAAGAAGCTCATCAGCGACTCCTATCCCTATCCCACCAGGCTATCGCGGTCCAAGTACGAGCGCCAGAAGGTCGAATTGCAGGCCGAGCTGGTGAAGATGCAGAGGTGGGTACAGGAGACCGGGGAGCGTGTGGTTCTGCTGTTCGAGGGGCGGGACGCCGCCGGCAAGGGCGGCACGATAAAGCGCTTCATGGAACACCTGAATCCGCGCGGTACCAGGCTGGTAGCGCTGCCTACCCCGTCCGAGAGAGAGCGCGGGCAGTGGTACTTCCAGCGTTACGTGCAGCACCTGCCGACCAGGGGGGAGATCGTATTCTTCGACCGCTCCTGGTACAACCGGGCGGTGATCGAGCCAGTGATGGGCTTCTGCACACCGGCCGAGACGGATCGCTTCCTTCGCGACGCCGTTCTGTTCGAGGAGATGCTAATTGACGATGGGCTGCGGCTTTACAAGTTCTGGCTTTCGGTGGGCCGGGAGGAACAGCTCAGGCGCGTGATGTCTCGCGCAGGCGATGACCTCAAGCAGTGGAAACTGAGTGACGTTGATATCAGGTCGTTGCCTCTGTGGGACAATTACACAGAGGCGCGGAATCGGATGTTCGCGGCCACCGATACGAAGGTCTCGCCCTGGGTCGTCGTGAAGTCAGACGACAAGAGGCGTGCCCGACTAAACTCCATGCGCTACCTGCTGCGCAGCTTAGAGTACGACCCAGAGGTCGCGGAGCGTGTTTCAATGACTGACCCGAAGCTGATCGGGCCCGCGAAGAGCGTATTCGCCGAGGGAGAAGTCTGGTAGTTACCTGAGGCTCCTTTGTGCTGTCTTCCCAGTTCGATGGTTTGAGTCCTCACTTCCCGTTTTCAGTCTTGGTATATTCTCTCGCCTCCCCCTGAGAACCTCTCCGGGCGTCACGTTCCCCGATGCCTCTTGATGGCGTGCATCTGTAGCTTTCACACCACAACGGTATTGCCAGAGACACCATTGACTTCATCGTTCTAGAAGGTTTGGAGACGTTGTACCAGGAAGTTGTTAGTGCAACGGTGGATGGGACCACTATCTCTATGCCGAGCCCTATGACCCCCAGAGGCCGGTGGTCCGCTTTGACAAGAGTTCCATGTCTGGTCTGTCCAGTGTTACTGCCTCGGAAGGTTCAGCAACTTGACGATTAGGAGAGGAAGAGTTCGGGTCTGGTCAGAGACCCTGGTACCACTGGCGGTACTCGACGTACACCGATTGCTGTAAGGGTTCATCTGGCGGCCCCGCCATCGCAGCAGTCAGAGTTTGCCTGGTCCCGTTGGAGACGACGCCACCAGCCTGGTGTTTGGCACTGCTGATACCTGCGTCGCCTCCGAGATTTTAGGCAATGGCTGCTATTGGTGCATTAGTCTGCCGCGCCAGGTACGGCCCCCTTCGCCAGCGCTCCTCGACTGGCCAGGGCTTCCCGCATCAAGCTCCGTTCCTCCATTTCCCGCTGTGGGGAGAACCGTACGAGGAAGGCCAGGGGAGCGACAGCCACCACCACAATGCCGATGAGCATCAGCGCGTCTCCGAAGGTAAGACTCTCCATCCGGAACAGGAAGCCCGCCGCCACCGCTCCGGCGTTGCCGCCGGCGCCCACGATGCCCGCCACCGAACCCAGGGCCTTGCGGTTAATGAAGGGCACCACCGAGAAGGTTGCTCCCTCGGACATCTGGACGAATAGGCTGAAGATGATCATGGCCCCCACCGCCAGGAACAGGGTCGCCATCTGAGAGAACAAGATCAGGGCCGCTCCCTCCATAAGCAATACGGCGCCCAGGAACATCACCCGCCCCCTGAGTCCGAACTTGATGCCAAACTTGTCGCCGAAATATCCGCCCAGGGTCCTGGCGAAGATGTTCATCATGCCGAACAGGCCGGCGATCAGTCCGGCGGTGGCCAGGTTCAGTTCAAACCGGTCGTAGTAGTACAGGGCCGCCACGTTGTTGATGGTCAGTTCCACGCCGAAACAGGCGCCGTAGATGACGAACAGCGCCCAGACCCGGTAGTCCCTGGCCGCATCCATGAATGAGCCGCTGACCGATGGCGACGGAGCCATCTTTCCGGCCGCGCGCAGGTCCCGGTAATTGCCTTCCGGCGAGTCCTGGGTCAGGAAGTAGTAGGCGATGCCAACGAGGAACAGACCGACGCCAGGGACTGCCATCGCCACGCGCCAGCCCAAGGCCTCGTTGACGCCCAGCATGAGTACCAGGGTCAGCACGAGGGGCATGACTATCTGGGTGACGCCGCCGCCCAAATTCCCCCAGCCGGCGGTGGTCGCGTTGGCCGTGCCCACCACGTTGGGGGCGAACATTACTGATGTGTGGTACTGGGTAATTACAAAGCCTGCTCCGATGACGCCGATAGCCAGGCGGAACAGCAGGAAGGTCTCGTAGTTCTGGGCCATGCCAATGCACATCACCGGTATGGAGCCCAGCACCAGCAATCCCGAGTAGGCCAGGCGGGGCCCGATCCGGTCGCACAGCCAGCCGATGAGCAGCCGGGCCAGGATGGTAATGGCCACTGAAGCGATGATGGTGTTGCCGATCTGCGTCTTGGTCAGTCCCAGGTCGTCGCGCACCAGCGCCATCATGGGGGCAATGCCGAACCAGCCGAAAAATGCCAGGAAGAAGGCGAACCAGGTCAGGTGGAAGGTCCGCATGTGGGGCTTGGCAAGACTGAAAAGTCGAATGCGTGTGGCCTTGTTCGAAGGTGGTGGTAATAGAATTTCGGTATCTTTTACTTCCATGACTCTGGTCCTCCTTTTTACTAATCAGTTCAGCTATACAGTCAGCGCGACGGGAGTCGGCTTGAGAGATTCCAGTACCCTCTCCAGGGTTTCGGGCAACTCATTGCAGGGGACGTTTTCCAGCGTCTTCACGGCAGACTCGCCATCGGTTATGACACCGGCCGACTCGGCCACCTTGCCTCCCAGGAAAATGTCCACCGCCTCCACCACTTCTCCATCGATCCGGGCCTTTTTGCCCAGCAGGCCGATGTCCGCCACCGTGTGGTTGCCGCAGGCGTTTGGGCAGCCCGACCAGTTGATGGACAGGGCCGGCAGGTTGCTGTCCACCTTCTGCTCCAAGTGTTGCGACGTCTTCAGGGCCAGGGCCTTGGTGTCCACCAGGGCGAAGTGGCAGTAATCAATGCCGGTGCAGCTGACCAGGCCACGCATCACCGGCGACGGGTCGGGCCGGAACTCCGCCAGCAACGGTTCCAGTTCCAGGGCAGGCAGCAGTTCGGTGGGAACGTTGGGGATGATCAGGTTCTGTTCGGCCGTCAGGCGGATTTCCCCGTTGCCGTAGGCATCCGCCAGGCGGGCGGCTTCCAGCATCTGTCCGGCGGTAATCCGGCCCACGGGAACCACCAGGCCCACGTAGTTAAGGCCCGCTTCCTTTTGGCGGTGGATGCCGATGTGGTCGAACTTGGCCTCGCTGCCCACCGGGTTCCCCCTGGTTAGCAGGGGATGCCCCACCCGCAGTTCCAGTTCAGTCCGGAACCTGTCCGCGCCCCATTCCTCCACCAGGAAGGCCATACGGCACTTGTTGCGGGCCTCCCGGGGCCCGTGGTCGCGGAACAGCAGGGTAATTTCGCTGCAAAGCTCCGCGGCGTCGCGGGGAAGCACAAACACGTCCAGGTCCGTGGCGGGACGGAAACCTCCGGAGCCCTGCTTGCCGCCCACGGCCACGTTGAAACCGCTGACTTCCTGACCCGAGATGATTCTGACGGCCGGGATCAGGGCAATATCCTGGGTGACGGCGTGGGTGCAGTTGTCCAGGCAGCCGGTGATGGTGACGTTGAACTTGCGGGGCAGGTTGGTGAATTCGCGGTTGCCCACGAAGGTGTCGTTGTACTCCCGTACCACCTCGGAGGCGTCGAACAATTCATTGGGGGTAAGGCCCGCCACCGGGCAGCCCACTATGCCGCGAATGTTGTCCATTCCCGTTTGCAGGGATACCAGGCCCACAGCTTCCAGCCGGTCCCAGATGTCCTGAACCTCATCAATTTGGAACCACCTGATCTGGATCTGCTGGCGGGTTGTTAGGTCGGCGAAGTCCTTGCCGAAGTCGCTACTGATGCCGGCGATGGCGCGGAACTGGGCCGAATTGCTGATGCCATTGGGCATACGCAGCCGCATCATGAAGTTGCCCGGTGTCTGGCGCCGGAAGAACACCCCCAGCCACTTGAGACGCTCTCTGTCCCCGTCGCTGATGGTCTCCCAGCCGTCTTTGGCGTAGCGGGGCAGGTCATCCTTAACGTCCAACCCGTTCTTCTCTTCCTTGTAGGCCTCAATCTTGTTCACGATGCTTCTCCTTGCTGGTCCTTATCCCGCCACCAGTTCGGGGTGGCGCGTGGGTCCCTGGCCTGTAGCCCGCTCATGGCGAAATCGTCTAACTTCTCCCGACCGCCACGTTTTCCGGTGTCCTGGCAGGCGCCTCATCCGCAATTGCGGGAAACGCCACTTTCTTGCCGCCGATCACGCTGATGACGGTGGCGGCCTGGGACGCCGCCTGGTTAGCTTCAAAGGTGACTATTGCTTTGACCTGGGGTTTGCAGGCTCCGCACCCGGTGCCGGCCCTGGTGGCCTTGCACACGGCCTCCAAGGTGCCATTGCCGTCCTGGCAGGCCTGGATGATCCGGCCCTTGGTTACACCGTTGCAGTTGCAGACCTGGGCGGTTTCCGGCAGGTCGGCAACGTCTATCTGCGCCGCGCCGCCAGTGCCGGGGAACAGCAGGCTTGCCCGGTTATCGGGCAGCAGTTCGCTGCGGTCAAAGGCCTGCAGCACGCCGGGTGTGGTCAGCCCATCGCCCAGCAGAATGGCCCCGGCCAGGCGGCCGTTGCGGATAATGAGCTTCTTGTAAACACCCCGCGCCGGCTCGCTGTAGTGGACCTGTTCGTCCTCGTCGGTCTGCAAGTCCTTGTCTCCCATGACCGCCAGGTCAACGCCAAGAACCTTGAGCTTGGTGGAGACCCTGACGCCCCGGAAGGATGCCTCGGGATTCTCGCCGGACAGTTGCTCCGCCAAAATGCGGGCCTGCTCCCAAAGCGGAGCCACCAGCCCGAACAGCTTGCCCCGGTGCTGGGCGCACTCGCCGATGGCGTAAACGTTGCGGTCGTTCCGGCAGGACAGGTCGTCCTGGACGACTATGCCGTGCTGCACGTGGAGCCCGGACTGCTTGGCCAGGTCGATGTTGGGCCTGACACCGGCCGCCACGACGATCATGTCGCACTCCAGTTCCTCGCCGTCCTTGAATTTCAGGCCGCCGACTGGTGCGCCGGCGAAGGGTGGCGTGATGGACTCGGCCAGCTTGTCCAGGTGGATATTCAGCCCCAGGCCTTCCAGCGTCTGCTTGAGCATGGCGCCGGCCGGGGCGTCAAGCTGGCTGTTCATCAGGTAATCGCCCAGGTGGGCTATGTGGACCTCCAGTCCCCGCTCCAGCAGGCCCCGGGCTGCTTCCAGCCCTAACAGACCACCGCCTACGACCACCACCCGGCGGGCCGACGCTGCATGGTCAATCATGGCCTGGCAGTCCTCCAGCGTGCGGAAAGAGAACACCCCATCCCGCATGAAGCCGTCTTCGTCGTACATGTTGCCGATGGGCGGAAGGAATGGCGTGCTGCCCGTGGCGATTACCAGCTTGTCGTAGGATTCCGAAATGCCCCCGGCGGCATAGACCGACGCGCCCATCCGGTCGATCCACCCGGCCTTTACGCCGGAGTAGAGCTTTATTCCCTGTTCCTCGTACCAGGACAGTTCGTTGATCAGGGTGTCCTCGGGCTTGTGGCACCCGGCCAGGACGCTGGACAGCAGGATTCGGTTGTAGTTGCCGTGGGGCTCCTCGCCGAACATAACGATGTCGTACATTTCGGCCCCGCCCCGGGCCACCAATTCCTCGACGAACCTGGCGCCGGCCATGCCGTTGCCGATTACTACCAGGCGTTCCTTCTTCAACATCTCCATTCCTTGCCGGGGTCGCATGCGTTGTATGTTTCGAGGGTTTCCGCTCGGGGTGACGCTCTGCCGCCCTGCCGACGGGCTTTAGTCCTTGACGATTCTCACGGCGCAGACCTTGAACTCGGGCATCCGGCTGGTTGGGTCCAGGGCCGGGTTGGTCAGCAGGTTTGCCGACTGCTCGTTGGGCCAGTGGAAAGGGGCAAATACCGTGTCGGGGCGGATGTTCTCTGTGACCAGCGCCCGTACCCTTGCCGCGCCGCGCCGGGTCTCCAGGGTCAACATATCGCCATCGGCCAGGCCGTACCTTTCCGCCGTGGTGGGGTTTATTTCCGCCAGCGGTTCGGAGGCCATGTCCTCCAATTCCCCGATTCTCCGGGTCTGGGTGCCGGACTGGTACTGGGCCAGGACCCGTCCCGTGGTCAGGTACAGGGGAAAGTCCTCGTCCGGTTCCTCCGCTGGGGAACGGTGTAGTACGGGGTGGAACCTTGCCCTGCCGCTGGGTGTGGGGAAGGACTCGGCGAACAGCCGGGGCGTACCGGGGTGATCCACTGAGGGGCAGGGCCAGAAAACTCCCTGGCCGGCTTCGATCTTCTCGTAGGTGATGCCTGAGTAGTCGGCCGCGCCACCGGCGCTGGCGGCGCGTAGCTCGTCGAATACCGCCTCCGGGCTGGCGTAGGTGAACCACCGCTCTCGTCCCAGCCGTGCCGCCAGTTGTTCCAGCAATTCCAGGTCGGTCAGGACGCCCTCCGGCGGTGCAAAGGCCCGGCGGCGGCGGATTACCCGGCCTTCCAGGTTGGTAATGGTGCCTTCTTCCTCGGCCCACTGTGCCGACGGGAGCACTACGTCGGCCAGCAGCGCCGTCTCCGACAGGAAAAAATCGGACACTACCAGGAAGTCCAGGGACTCAAGGCGTTCCCTGATGTTGTTGCCGTGGGGCGCTGACACCACTACGTTGGAGCCCAGCACCAGCAGGGAGCGGATTCCCCCCTCCGGACCCAGCGAGTCGAGCAGTTCGTAGGCCGACTTGCCGGGCCCCGGTAACTCTTCCTCCGGAAAGTCCCAAACGGCGGCGACGTGCTGGCGGGCAGCAGGGTCGGCAATCAGGCGGTAGCCAGGGAGTTGGTCGGCCTTTTGGCCGTGTTCCCGGCCGCCCTGGCCGTTTCCCTGTCCCGTCAGGCAACCGAAACCCGAATTGGGACGGCCCACCTTGCCCAGGGCCAGGGCCAGGTTGATGAATGACAGGACATTGGTTACGCCCTGGGCCTGCTGCTCGGCGCCCCGGCCCGTGAGAATCATGGCGGTGTTGGCCCGGCCCAGCAGGCGGGCCGTCTGCAGTAGTTCTGCTTCGGGAATGCCGGTGATTCGCTCCACCCGCTCGGGCCAGTAAGTGGCGGCGATCTGGCGCACCCGTTCAAAGCCCTCGGTGCGTTCCTGGATGTAGTCGTGGTCAATGAGATCGTCGCGGATGAGCAGGTGCAGCAGTCCGTTGGCCAGGACAGCGTCTGTGCCGGGTGTCAGGCGCAGGTGCAGGTCTGCCGCTGCCGCCGTGGCAGTGCGGCGGGGGTCGGATACCACCAGGACCCCGCCGTTGGCCCGCTGGGCCTCGAAGTACTGCATTATGGGTGGCATGGTCTCCGCCACGTTGCTGCCGGCCAGCAGCACCACCTCGGCGCTGGCAATGTCTTCAAGGGGGAAGGGCATGCCCCGGTCGATGCCCAGAGCACGTATTCCGGCAGCCGCGGCCGACGACATGCAGAAGCGGCCGTTGTAGTCGATGTTGGCGGTGCCCAGGGCGACCCGAGCGAACTTGCCCAGCAGGTACGACTTCTCGTTGGTCAGCGACCCGCCGCCGAAAATTCCCACCGCATCGGCGCCGTAGTCCGTCCGGATGCTCTTGAAGGCCTCGGCCACCCGGGCCAGCGCCTCGTCCCAGGTGGCTGGGACCAGGTCTCCGGCAGCATTCCTTACCAGCGGGTTGAGCAGTCTCTCGGGGTGGGCCAGAGGCGCCGCAGAGGTCCAACCCTTTATGCACAGGGCGCCCTTATTGACCGGAAACGCTTCGTCCCCATCCACCACTACCGACTCGCGGGGGCCGGACAGCCGCATCCCGCACTGGAAGGCGCAGTAAGGACAGTGGGTAGCCGTGTCATGCTGAAATGGAGTGGAGACCATCGCCGCTTGCGGATCCTCCCTTCTGGATCGATTGCAACCAGCGTATTGGTCTTTTATTTCGCCCAAATGACGGCAATGTAACTAATCAATTACAACCGTTACAACCGTGTTAAGAGACTATCTCAAAGTCCCTTCCCCCTTGACGGGGGAAGGTTAGGATGGGGGTGATCCCTTCCTCCCTGACGGAGGAAGGTTAGAGCCTGTCCTGGGTCTGCCGAAGGAATGGGGGTGAAAAGCAATCTCTTTGGTTGTCGCATCTTGCCCAATGCTCTGCCTTGAATAATCTTGAGATAGTATCCAAGCCTTGCCGACTCACTCAATTGCAAGGGGACTCCCTGACGGCCCCTGTAATCCCACAACCGCATTTCCGGGCCTGACTGGAGATAAATAGCCGGATGTAGCTGGCGTTACGGGCGCACATCCCCCTGGTTGGCACGGTTGTCGCCCCCGTTATGCCTCGGAATGGGAATGTACGTTGCCATAAGCATGAACGGTAAGTTTCCGCGTTTTGGAAGCCTGGGAGCTTGACCTGGGACCCATCAAAGCGGGGCTTTCCCGCACCGTCCGCCTCCACTACATAGCATCCCAATGTAATTGTGCGAACCTCTGTTAGCCATTAGTCTGAAATAGACACAAAGCGCGAAAATTCGCCTTGAGTGGTAAGTTGGAGCCAGCTTTCTGCTAACTGCTGAACAATTCTGTAGTTGTTGGTCTCCTTGTCCTGCCGCTCAAATCATCCCAAAGGTGCATCACACACCGAGGAATCCCCGTTGGACCAGGAAAATTCACATTCATATTCTGTAGCCCGGCATGTCAGATCCATGCTTCTTCAGGAGTCCGGGACCGGGACTCTCCTGTCCGGTTCCGAGGTGCGGGCGGCTGCTCAAGAGGCTGCCAGGGCAAGTTTCTTGGCTGGAACGGACGACGGTGCGGGCTTGGCACGGTCCAGCGTCGAAGGGGCCGTGACCGCGCTCGCGGAAATAGGCAGCGATACTGCTCTATTGGTTCGGGACGCCGTCATAGGAGTAATCGAGGGTGTGGCGCAGGTCATTTCGGTAACGCCCTCAACCCTTGCGGAGGTTGTCGCGGGAGCAGTCCACGGCAGCGGTGAGACCGGCAGTGCAGCGGCGAAAGTAAGCCGGGCCGCGGTAGAAGGGGCAGTTATCGGCGCCAGTAATGTCGGGCTGGACACAGAACAAGCCGCTGTGGCAGTCGCGGATTCCGCCGTGGCAGCGACTGTTGAGGCGGGGGCAGACCTGACGGAGGCTGCCGGCGCCGGCATGGCCGGCGTCTTTTCCGGAGTTTCCGCCTCGGGTGGAAACCTGAAAGCCGTAGTACGGAGTTGCGTCCAGGTGGTGGTGGAACGGTCGGCCCGGTGTGACGACGAGAGTCTGGCACGTGTGGCAGAAGAAATCATGGAATCGGCAATCGTCGGGGCCGCACGAACGGAAACCACCCCTGAAGAAGCGGCAGAACTGGTTTCTGTTGCGGCCTACGCGGCAGTGATTGCGGCCTATCGCTGTGGGGCAGCCCGGGGCGACAGAGTGAGGGAGGCGGTTATCCGAACGGTTTCACGCCAAAGATCGGGCCTGAGTCCTTCCCTGCAACACCAGCTTGCCCTGGTCGCGGAAAGCCTCCAGGACAATCTGCACCGGGGACACCCAGCCTGGCGGGTTGAGGCGGTCGTACGGGCGGTCAGGCATCTATTGAAAGCCGGGCCGGTTGACCAGGCAGCCTCCCTGGCCTATTTCACGGTGCTCTCCTTCTTCCCCCTAGTAGCGTTGTCCGTCCTGGTCTTTTCCCTGTTTGCCGATGTGGAAACGATTAGGGTAGTGCTTGAGGGTCTCGTGACCCATTACTTCCCTGCTTCAGCGGCGCTATTCCACGAATCTGTAGGCGGTCTGCTGGGCAACTCCGCCGCCTTCGGAGCGTTGGCCCTGGGGTCCTTGGTTTTTTCGGCCAATGGCCTGTTCATGGCCGCTAACCGGTCTGTTAACCGCGTAATGGGCGCTGAGGATATCGTGTCCCTGCGGGGCCGCATCCTCGAGTCCCTGGTTACCGGCTTCCTTGGCATATTGCTCATGCTGTCCATTGGCATGAGCATCCTCGTCCAAATTGCCATAGGTGAAAGCAGGGACCACCTGGAACCCATGGTGGGTACATCGCTGGCCTGGCAGATCCTGCTGGGCGCGGTGTCGGCATTCCTGCCACCCCTGGTTACCGGCCTGGCCTTTTCCGCCATGTATCGCAACTTTTCCCACGTTTACGTGGAATGGCGAAACGCAATCTTTGGCGGCCTGATTGCTGTGCTGCTGTTTGAGACTGGAAAGCACCTGTTCTTCTTCCTGGCCGGCATGGCTGCCCAGCGGTCAATTGTTTACGGGCCGGCTGCCTCCGCGGTGTTGCTCCTCATGTGGGCCTTCATGGCCGGGATAGTCTTTCTATACGGCGCCGCCCTGGTGAGGGCCGCCGGAGAACTACGACCCGGGCCTGTTGCCCCTTCAGTCGCACCCTCCACAGAAATTGCCGAAGAGGAGAACCGGGAATAGGGAAGCTCGGCAGCTGATTAACCGCAGGCCATTAAGCAAGGGCCCGTAACTAATGGCCTGCCTGAAAGTGGATAGAAAGGGAAGCCTTAACCCGTTTCAAGCTTGTAAGGAGACACATGCAGGAGAGTCAGAACCGCGTCCGATGGGTGTATTCCTCGTCCAGCAACCAGGAACTGGAAGAACGCTACAACCAGTGGGCTTCAGAATACGATAAAGACCTGGACACCGACTTTGGATGGGTCAGTCCCCAAATTACGGCGGAAGTGCTGTCCAGGTTCGTTCCATCCGATGCGAAAGTCCTTGACGCTGGGGCCGGTACCGGACTGGTGGGGGAGATGCTGGGACGCCTGGGCTTTTCAAATCTCTACGCCATGGATCTCTCCCTGGGAATGCTGGAGGAAGCCCGCCGCAAGGGAGTTTATCGGGACTTCCGGCAAATGGCGCTGGGTGAGGAACTGGGCTACGACACTGACTTTTTTGACGCCGTGGTCAGTGTGGGAGTATTCACCGAAGGCCATGCTCCGCCCCAGGGCTTCGACGAACTTATCCGAATAACCAGGGAGGGAGGCTTCGTCGTATTCAGCCTGCGGGTGGACCTCTACGAGGAGGGCGGATTCAAGGAATACCAGTCGGCCCTGGAGGAAAGCGGCAAGTGGACACTGGCCGAACTTTCCGAACCATTTCAGCCCTTACCCAGGGGTGAACCTGAATTGATTCATCGGGTGTGGGTTTACCGGGTGAATGTATAAACCTGCTAGACAGCCGGTTCCCTGAATGAAGTTCCCCCGAGAGGTCGGGGCTGGCGCCTGGGTGTTCCCGGCGCCAGCGAAGCAGGTGTCGCCGGTTAACCGGGCAACCCGTCCGGCAGCCTGACCTGGAACTGAGGTGCGAAGTTCAGTAAAGGTGGCAAGAGGTTGTGTGCCCCGGCGCAACCTGCCTGGTTTCGGGGACTTAGACGGCACAGCGGTCCATGGCAAAGGGGCAGCGGGTGTGGAACCGGCAGCCTGAGGGCGGGTTGAGGGGCGAAGGCACACCTCCCAACCCCGGGCGCTGCCGCCTCAGTCCGTCAAATTAGTCACGGTGACTATCACCGCCAGTTCTCTCTCGTTCCCCTGCTCATCGGCAGCGACTACCGTCACATTGTAAACGTTGTCCTCGCCGTCATCGCCGGGCGCTTCGTAGTCGGGCGGGTCGGCAAAGGCCAATACTCCGGCCTCGCTGATAGTGAATGCGCCAGCATCGTCGCCCCGCAGCGACCAGGACACATCCTCTCCCTCCGGGTCGGTGGCCCGGTAGGTGTACAGGTCTGCCGTGCCGTTCTCCTGGTAGGCGAAGGTGTCGGTGCTGTTGCTCCGGAACTCGGGCGCCTCGTCCACCGGCGTCACCGTCACCGTCACTTCCAGGGAACCATAGTTCCTGCCGTCATAGGCTCGGACCGTGGCCAGGTAAATGTTGTCCCGGTTGGAGTCGGCGCGCCGTTCGTCATCGGGAGGATTGCGGAAGGACAGTTCGCCATCTTCGTTGATGGTAAAGTCGCCGCCGTCGGTGCCGGTGACGCTCCACCGGGTGATGTCGCTTCCCTCCGGGTCAGTGGCGGAGTAGGTGGAAAGGACGGCGGTGTGGTTTTCCGGCACGGTAATGGCGGTATTGGAACCAGTTTCCGCCACCACCGGCCCCTCGTTCACGTCAGTTACCGTGACCACCACGTCAAAGGTTCCCCGATTGGAGTTGGCATCGGTGGCCACAATGGTCACCTGGTAATCGTTGTCACCGATGCGCGGCGGACTCTCGTAGTCCGGGGAAGCGCTGAAGGTGAGGACGCCGGATTCGCTGATGCCAAAGCGGCTTCCGTCCGTCCCTTCCACTGTCCAGGCGAAGTCGTCACCCTCGGGGTCGGTGGCTCGGTAGGTGTACAGGCGGGTGGTGACCGGAGTGTTTTCCCCGAAGCTCAGGGAGTCCCGACCGGTGATGACCGGGCCTTCGTTGTCTGCGGTGACGGTGATGGTGACGTCGTAACTGCCGTACACGCTGCCGTCGTAGGGGCGGATGGTCACCAGGTAAACGTTGTCCCTGTTCCCGTCGTCGGGCCGGTCGTGGTCGGGCGGATTCCTGAACTTGAGGTCGGCGGAGAAAGGGCCTCCCTCCTGGCCGGTGTCAGTGATGGTGAAGTCGCCGCTGTCGGCCCCAACCAGGGTCCAGCGGCTGACGCCGGAACCCTCGGGGTCGGTGGCGGTGTAGGTAGCCAGGACCTGGTCAAAGTTTTCATCTACGGTGCGGCTGTCCAGCCCGCTCACCTCCGGCCCCTCGTTGACCGCGGTGACGGTTACGGTGGCGTTCAGGGTTCCCTCGTTACTGCCGTCAGAGGCCACCACCGTGATGTCATAGACGTTGTCTTGGTCGGCGTCGGCAGGTATCTCGTGGTTGGGAGCGCTGCTGAAGAACAGCTGACCTCGTCCGCTGCTGTCCGGCGTGATGGTAAAGTCTCCTCCGTCCGTGCCGCGCACGGACCAGGCAATCTCCGTCCCCAGGTCCATGTCCCGGGCGGTGTAGGTGGAGAGGCGCGTATCAGTGGCGGTGTTCTCCCTGAAGGACAAACTCACCGTCCCCGAGACCACCGGGTCCGATTCGTTAGTATCGGTGACGGTCACCGTCACGTCGAGGGAGCCATAGGTGCCGCCGTTGTAGGCCCGCACCGTCACGAGGTACTCATTGTCCCGGTTGGAGTCGGCCGGGCGGTCGTAGTCCGGGACGTTGCGGAAGGTCAGCTGGGATGAGTTGGCCCCGGTGCTGGTGATGGTAAAGTCCCCGGCATCGGAACCCGCCAGCCGCCAGCTAGTTACCTCGGCGGTTGGATCCTCCGGGTCACGGCCCGTGAAGGTGGCGCCAGTCAGGCTCCCGCCCTCAACCACGGTGTAGGCGGCAGTCCCCGTAATCTTCGGCCCTTCATCTAATTCAGTGACAGTGACGGTGACAGCCAGGCTGGCGCTGCGACCGCCGCTGTCGGTGGCGATGACCGTCACGTTGTACTCGTTATCTCCACCCACATCCCCGGGACTCTCATAGTCGGGTGGTTCCCTGAACATCAGGCCGTTCCGGTCGTTGAATTCAAAACGGTTGTCGTCAATCCCTCCCACAGTCCAGGAAATCTCGTCGTCCTTGTCCTGGTCGGCAGCGCTGTAGGTGTAAATTGCGGACGTGCCCTCCTCCCGGTAGGTGTGCTCGGTGCGGCTGCCGCTGCGAATGACCGGATCATGCTCATTAATGTTGGTCACGGTGACAACCACATCCAGATTACCGTAGGTGCGCCCGTCGTAGGCTCGCACGGTGACCAGGTACTCGTTGTCCCGATTCGAGTCGGCAGGCCGGTCAAAGTCCGGGGTGTTGCGGAAGGTCAATTCCCCGTCTTCACTGATCAAGAAGTCCCCGCCGTCGCTGCCGGAAAGAGACCAGCGGGTTATTGACTGGCCCTCCGGGTCGGAGGCGGTATAGACGACATTGGACAGGTTGGTATTCTCCTGCACGGTTATAGACTGTTGGCCCGACACCACCGCCCCCTCGTTCTGGTCGGTGACGGTAACCACTACAGGGAATTCTCCGGTGTTGCCCTGGGAATCCCTGGCCTGGATGGTGACCAGGTATTGGTTGCCGTCAGTGCCGGAGCCACCGGGGCTGTCAAAATTCGGGGGCGAGGAGAAGGTCAGGACGCCCCGGACCCGGCTGTCGGTGGTGATGGTAAAGTCGCTGGCGTCCAGCCCTCCCAGGCCCCAGGTGAAGTCCTCGCCCTCCTGGTCCACGGCGCTGTAGGTGTAAAGGGTTGTGGTGGTGGGCGTATTCTCCCGGAACGAGAGGGCGTCCCGACCGGTAATTCCGGGAGGCTCATTGACTGGATTGACGGTGACTGTCACGTCATGAGTGGCGTAGAAGGTTCCGTCGGAGACCTGAACGGTGAACTCATAGACGTTGTCCCGGTTGGAGTCGGCCGGCCGCTCGTGGTCCGGAATATTGCGGAAGGTCAGGACTCCGCTGTCGCGGTCAATGATGAAGTCGCCACTGTCTGTTCCGGTAAGCCGCCACTGGGGCTCGACGGTCAGGGCGCCCTGGCCTGTGGAGGAATAGGTTGCCAGGGTCCCCTCAAGATTTTCGTCCCGGGTAAGGCTCGTTGGACCGGAAATCTCACTAACGTCGTTCACCGTCACCGTCACGTCGAAACTGCCGTACACGCGGCCGTCGAAGGCCCGGACAGTGACCTCGTAAACATTATCGCGGTTGGCGTCGGCGGGACGCTCGAAGTCCGGCAGGTTGCGGAAGGTCAGGACCCCCGTCTGACGGTCTATCAGGAAGTCGCCTCCGTCGCGCCCCGAAGTGCTCCAGGTTATGGTGGCGGTGACACCAATGGTCGCCTCGGGGTCGGTGGCAGTAAAGGCAGCGCCGGGCAGGTCCTGGTTCTCGCTGACGGTGAAGGCGGCAGTCCCCGCCACCTCCGGCCCTTCGTTCTGTTCGGTGACAGTGATGGCGACGTCCAGCGTGCCGCGGTTATCCCCGTCCGAGGCCACCACCGTAATCTCGTACACGTTGTCCGCGTTGCTGTCCCCGGGCCGCTCAAAGTCCGGCGGACTGCTGAAGGTGAGGATACCCTCGGCAATGGCGAAGTCGTTTCCGTCGTCCCCTTCCACCGTCCAGGTGAACACAGTGTTCAGGTCGTCGTCCATTGCCCGGTAGGTGTAGAGACGGATGTCCGTTGTGGTCCCTTCCCTGAAGGACAGTGTCTCCCGTCCCGTGACCACCGGATCGTGCTCGTTGATGCCCGTAACCTCCACCGTGATGTCCAGGTTGCCGTAGTACCTGCCGTCATAGCCCCGTACCGTCACCTCGTACAGATTGTCCCGGTTGCTGTCGGCTGGCCGGTCGTAGTCAGGGATGTTGCGGAAGGTCAGAATGCCGGTGACCTGATCAATGACAAAATCGCCGCCGTCTCGCCCCGACAGGCTCCACCGGGGATATACGGAACGCCCGTCCTTGGCGTCGGTGGCCGTGTAGGTGCCCAGGGCCTGGGCGATGTCGTAGTTCTCCACAAAAGTGTAGGATGTCCTGCCCGCGATTACCGGCCCCTCGGGCTGTTCGGTGACGGTGACGACGGCATCCACCGTATCCCGCAGCCCCCGGCTGTCCGTCGCCACCACGGTGATGTGGTACACATTGTCTTCATCTTCGTCCACGGGCTGCTCAAAGTCGGGCAGGAGGCGGAAGCCCAGGACGCCGTTGTAGATTGCGAAGTCGCCACCGTCCTCGCCTTCCACCGACCACTGGATGCTGTCCCTCTCGCCCTGGTCCTGGTCGGTGGCCCGGAAGGTGTAAAGAATGGAGGGCGTGTTCTCCCGCTGGGTGAACTGGGTCCTGCTCTTGGTGGTAATGACCGGGGCCTCGTTGACTTCCGTTACCGTCACCAGCAGGGGTTCTTCCAGCATCCCGTAGGCCCGTCCGTCGTAAGCCCGAACAATGACCTCGTACACATTGTCCCGGTCGGAATCGGCGGGGCGTTCGTAGTCCGGCGGGTAGCGGAACCTCAGTTCGCCCAGGTCGCTGACGACAAAGTCACCGCCGTCCCTACCCGTGGTACTCCAGCGGTAGATTCCCACCCCGGTATTTTCCGGATCGGTGGCGGTATAATCGGCCAGGACCACGGTGTCGGCGGTGTTTTCGGGCACGGTGGTGGTGGCGGAGCCCTCCAGACTTATGGTGGGTCCCTCGTTCAGGTCTGTCACGGTGATGGTGAAACTCACCCCGTCGGAATTGCCGGTGCCATCAGCGGCCACCACCGTGAGTTCGTAAACGTTGTCCCGGTTGGCGTCCACCGGATTCTCAAAGTCCGGCGGGCTGCTGAAATTCAACACTCCCCGGCCGCTGCTGTCGGTGGTGATTGTGAAGTCTCCGGCATCCGTCCCCTCCCGCGACCAGGTAATGGTATCCCGCTGCGGGTCGCTGGCGCTGAAGGTATAGACGGTGCGGGTGTCGTTCTCCCGATAGGTGGCAGGGGGCCTGCGGGTGCTGATCGTTGGCTCCACTCCTTCATTGTGGTTGGTGACCGTGATGGTGAAGGACACCCGGTCCGAGTTGCCGTCCTCGTCGGTGGCCACCACCGTCAGTTCGTAAACATTGTCCCGGTTGTCGTCCACCGGATCCTCAAAGTCCGGTGGGCTGTTGAAGGTCAGGACACCCCGTCCGCTGTCGTCCTTAGTCAGAGTAAAGTCTCCCGCATCATCCCCTTCCAACGTCCAGGTTATTTCCTGACGCTGCGGATCACTGGCGCTGAAGGTGTAAACGGTGCGGGTTTCGTTTTCCCGGTACGTTGTGGGCGGTCGGCGAGTGCTCATAGTCGGCTCCTCGCCCTCGTTGTGGTTGGTGACCGTCACCGTCACCTCCAGCCTGGAGGTGTTCGACTGGGGGTCTCTCGCCTGGATGGTGACGTCGTACACGTTGTCGCGGCCTGAATCCCCGGGAAGGTCAAAGTCGGGCGGACTGTTTTCGTCAAAGGAGAACCGTCCCTGTTCATCAAAGGCAAAGTGGCTTCCATCCGCGCCCTCCGCCGACCACGTGACCGTCTCCCCTTCGGGGTCCGTGGCCCGGAAGGTGTACAGGGTGGAGGTTCGGTTCTCCTGCTGGGTGAACTTGATCCGGCTTGTGGTGGTGATCACGGGCGGTTCATCCACCGGGGTCACCGTCACCGTCTGCACTTCCTCCAGGCTACCGGTGTACCGGCCGTCCGATGCCCGGATAGTCACCTCGTACACATTGTCCCGATCGGAGTCCGCTGGCCGCTCGTAGTCCGGCACGTTCCGGAACATAAGCTGCCCCAGGGCGTTCATGACGAAGTCGCCGCCGTCCCTGCCCGTGGTGCTCCACTGGGTAATCTTGACCGTGGGCCGCTCGGGGTCCGTGGCGGTGTAGGTGGCCAGGACCCGGGTGGTTTCGGTGTTCTCCGGCACGCTGCCTGGGGCGTTGCCCTGTCGGGTGATTACCGGTCCCTCGTTGACCTCGGTCACCGTAACCGTCACTGCCAGGCCGTCAACGTTGGACTGGGGGTCCCGGGCCTGGACTGCGATGTTATAGACATTGTCTCCGCCCGTATCCCCGGGGCTGTCAAAGTCCGGTTCATTGGTGAAGGACAATACTCCGCTTTGGGCATCAATGGTAAAGTGGCTGCCGTCCTCTCCCGCCACCGACCAGGTTACGTCCCCGCCCTCCGGGTCGGTGGCCCGGTAGGTGTACAAATTCTGCACCAGGTTTTCCCGCTGGGTAAAAGCGGTTCTGCTGCCCCGGTTGAACTCCGGGGGTTCATCGACGTCGGTGACGGTGACAGTTACCAGCAGTGAACCGGTGTTCCTGCCGTCGGACGGCCTCACCTCCACCAGGTATTCGTTGCGGTGGGAACCCGACCCGGCTGGCCGCTCGAAATCCGGCAGATTGCGGAAGTAGAGGGTGCCTCCCTGGGTAATGAAGAAATCGCTGCCGTCCCGTCCTCCCAGGTTCCAGCGGGCCACGTTCAG
Organism: SAR202 cluster bacterium bin22; assembly: GCA_002238505.1. Taxonomy (GTDB): domain Bacteria; phylum Chloroflexota; class Dehalococcoidia; order Lucifugimonadales; family UBA3495; genus Bin22. The sequence goes on from MPMM01000002.1 coordinate 322,470, forward strand.
CCCCTCCGGGTCGGTAGCGGTATAGACGGCATTGGAAAGGTTGCTGTTCTCGCCAATGGTAAAGGTGGTGGGCCCCGATACCTGCGGTCCCTCGTTCACATCGGTCACCGTCACCGTCACCGGAAGAGACGCGGTGTTGGGTGGGCTGCTGTCATCGTTGACCTGGATGGTCACTTGGTAAATATTGTCGCTGTCCGAATCCGCCCGGGCTTCAAAGTCCGGCGGGCTGTTCTCGTCAAAGGAGAACTCGCCACGCTCGGTGATGGCAAAGAACCTGCTGTCCGGACCGCCCAGTGACCACGTGATAGTGCTGCCCCCCTCCGGGTCGGTGGCTCGCCAGGTGTACAGGCGGGTTATCCGGTTCTCCTGCTGGGTAAATTCGGTCCTGCTGGTGGTCGTGATGGTGGGCGGTTCGTTCACCGCCGTCACTGTCACCATCACCTCCAGCAAGCCGTAGTACCGGTCGTCGGACACCTGCACGTTAAAGACGTACTCGTTGTCCCGGTTGGAGTCCGCGGGCCGCTCGTAGTCAGGAGTGTTCCGGAAGGTCAGTTCTCCATCCTCGTTAATCAGGAAGTCCCCGCCGTCGGTGCCCGTTAGCCGCCAGGCAGGGTCCACCGTCAGGTCGCCCCGTCCAGTGGCGGTGTAGGTGGCCAGGATGCCCTCAACGGCCTCTGCTCGGCTCAGGGTGGCCGCTCCGGTAATCTCAGCCACGTCCCCCACCGTCACCGTGACCGGGTGGGAACCGTAGTACCTGCCGTCGTAGGGCCGTACGTCCACCTCGTAAACGTTGTCCCGGTCCGAGTCGTCGGGCCGTTCAAAGTCTGGCGATCTGCGGAAGGTCATCAGCCCGTCGTTGGTGATGGTGAAGTCTCCCCCGTCCCGGCCGCCCAAAGCCCAGCGGGTTACGTCGCCGTCCTCTGGGTCTGCGGCGGTGAAGGAAGCACCCGCCCAGTTTCTGTTTTCCTGGACGGTGAAGGAGTCCCCGCCCGAAGTTACTTCCGGGCCCTCGTTGACATCAGTGACTGTGACGGTGACTGGCAGGGAGGCGGTGTTGGGCGGGTTGCTGTCATCGCTTACTTGAATGGTCACGTCGTAAACGTTGTCGCTGCCCGAGTCCGCTGGCTGTTCAAAGTCTGGGGCATTGTTCTCATCAAAGGAGAACTCGCCCCTTTCATTGATTGCAAAGAACCTTGCATCTGTCCCGCCCACCGACCAGGTCACGGTGGAACTGCCCTCCGGGTCCGTTGCCCTGTAGGTGTAGAGGCGGGATGTGCGATTCTCCGGATGGCGCATAGCCGTTGCCGAACTGCTGGTGGTGGTAATGGTGGGCGGTTCGTTCACCGGGGTCACTTCCACCGTCACCTCGTAATACCCGAAATACCGCCCGTCGGAAGCCCGCACCGAGAAGGTGTAGATATTGTCCCGGTTGGAGTCGGCTGGCCGCTCGTAATCCGGCGTATTGCGGAACCGCAGGTCGCCGTCCGGGTTCATCACAAAGTCCCCGCCGTCCGTCCCTGAGGTGCTCCAGCGGGTGATGTCGGCGGTGGTGTCCTCGGGATCGGTGGCGGTGAAGCTGGCCAGCAGCGTGGAAATGCTGTAATTCTCAGGTACGCTGCTGGGCGCGCTGCGTACGGGAGAAATCTCCGGCCCCTCATTCACCTCGGTCACCGAGACCGTCACGTCCAGGCTGGCACGGTTGCTGTCGTCATCGGTGGCCTGAATGGTCACGTCGTAAACATTGTCGCTGCCCGAGTCTGCCGGCTGTTCAAAGTTGGGGGGATTGTTCTCATCAAAGGAGAACTCGCCCCTTTCGTTAATTGCGAAGAACCTGGCATCTGTCCCGCCCACCGACCAGGTCACCGTGGAACTGCCCTCCTGATCCGTTGCGCGGTAGGTGTACAGGCGGGATGTCCGGTTTTCCGGCTGCCTGAGCGCCGTGGCCGACGTGCTGGTGGTGGTAATAGCGGGGGGTTCGTTGACCGGGGTGACTTCCACCGTCACTTCGTAATATCCGTAATACTGCCCGTCGGAAGCCCGCACCGAGAAGGTGTAGATGTTGTCCCGGTTGGAGTCGGCTGGGCGCTCGTAATCCGGCGTGTTGCGGAACCGCAGTTCGCCGTCGGGGTTCATCACAAAGTCCCCGCCGTCCGTACCCGAGGTGCTCCAGCGGGTGATGTTGGCGGTAGTGTCCTCGGGATCAGTGGCAGTGAAGCTGGCCAGCAGCGTGGAAATGCCGTAATTCTCAGGTACGCTGCTGGGCGCGTTGCGTACGGGAGAAATCTCCGGCCCCTCGTTCACGTCGGTGACGGTGACTGTGAAGGCCAGCCGGTCCACGTTGCCATCTGTATCCCGGGCCTCCACCACGAGGTCGTAATCGTTCTGCGAGTCGTTGTCCGCTGGAGCCTCATAATCCGGTGTGTTTTGGAAGGTCAATGCCCCGCTGCTGGCGTCCAGGTCGAAATCACCTGCGTCTGTGCCGGAAAGCAGCCAGGTGATGGCCTGTCGCTGCGGGTCGCTGGCCCGGAATGTATAGACCGTACGGGTGTCATTTTCCCGGTAAGTCGCTGGCGGCCGTCGCGTGCTGATGGTCGGCTCCACACCCTCGGCGTGGTTGGTGACCGTAACGGTTATGCTGAAGCCGTCCGTCAAATTGTCCACGTCTGTAGCCACAATGGTTACTTCATAGACATTGTCCCCGTTGGCGTCGGCAGGGTTCTCAAAATCTAATGAGTTCAGGAAGGTCAGCACGCCGCCGCTGCTGATGTTGAATTGACCCGCATCCGTGCCCCTCAGCGACCAGGAAATGGGCAGGCCCTGGGGGTCCCGGGCCCTGAACGTATATACCGTACCTGTTCCGTTTTCCTGGAAGGCAAAGGAGGTCCGGCTCGTGGTGGTGATGGTGGGTTCTTCGGTGCCTGGCGCGTTGGTAACGTTGACCGTCACGTTCAGGGTAGCCTGGTTAGAGGTTGGGTCTTGTACCACTACTGTCACCAGGTACTCATTGTCTCCGTCCGCGTCGTCGGGTAGCTCAAAGTCCGGTGTCTCGGCAAAGGAAAGGACACCCGAACTGCTGATTTCAAAGTCTCCACGGTCGGTTCCGCTTACCGACCAGGAGATGGTCTCTCCCTCCGGGTCGGTAGCCCGGTAGGAGTAAATCGAGGTGGTCCGGTTCTCCGGGAAGCTGAAGGTGGTGCTGCTCAGGCTGCTGGAGCTGAACTCCGGCGCCTCGTTGACATCCCCCACCGTAATCGCGACTTCAAGGCGACCCGTCTTTTGCCCGTCATTGGCCTGCACCGTCACCAGGTACTCATTGTTCCGGTTTGAGTCGGCCGGACTTTCGTAATTGGGCGTGTTGCGGAAGGTGAGTTTCCCTGTGTTCCGGTCGATGTTGAAGTCCCCGCCGTCCGTCCCCGAAAGGCTCCAGGTAAAGGTGGAGTTCACACCCTCCGGATCGCTGGCGGAATAGGTGCGGGAAAAGTCGTCCGCGTTCTCGTTTACGGTGGCGGCAGTGTCGCCGCTGATCTCCGGCGGTTCGTCCACTGGCGTTACCGTCACCGTGACATCGAAGGAGGCGCTCTGGGCTCCCTGCAGGGATGTGGTACCGTCCCCCAGGTTTCCGTCGTCGGTGGCCATCACCTGGACCTTGTAAACGTTGTTTTCGCCAGTATCATCAGGGTTCTCGTGGTCAGGGGCAACGGCAAAATACAGGTTGCCCGAGGTGTCAATCCTGAAGTCATCGGCGTCTTCCCCGCCAAGAGCCCAGGTTATTTGCTGTCTCTCGGGATCGCTGGCCGTGTACCGGTCCAGCGCCCGGGTGGTGGCCGTGTTCTCTGCATAGGAAAGGACGGAGTCGCCCGAGATAGCCGGAGCCTCGTTTACGTCGTTGACCGTGACCGTTACCGCCAGGTCGCCACGGAGGTTGCCTTCATCGGTGGCCCGCACGGTTACCAGGTACTCGTTGTTGCTATTCCCGTCCGCGGGACTCTCAAAATTGGGCGTGTTCCTGAAAGTCAGCTCTCCCGTATTCCGGTCGATGTTGAAGTCTCCGCCGTCGGTACCCGCCAGGCTCCAGGTAAAGGTGGATGCGGCACCCTCCGGGTCGCTGGCGGTATAGGTATGGCTGAAGTCCGCAACATTCTCGTTGACGCTGTGGCTGACCTGTCCGCTGACCGTAGGCGGTTCGTTGACCGGGGTCACGGTTACGGCTACGTCGAAGGATGCTGACTGGGCTCCCTGCTGCGACGATGTTCCGTCGCCCAGGTTCCCGTCGTCGGTGGCGACTACCTGGACGTTGTAAACGTTATCGCCGCCCGAGTCGGCGGGAGCCTCATAGTCTGGAATCTCGGCAAAGGTCAGGTTGCCGGAGGCATCAATGTTAAAGGCGCCCGCGTCAGTCCCGCCCACCGACCAGGTCAGCGAACTTCGCTCCGGATCGCTGGCCGTGTACCGGTCCAGCACCCTGGTGACAGCCGTATTCTCCGCATAGGACAGGGTTTCGTCGCCTGAGATCGTCGGAGCCTCGTTTACGTCGGTGACCGTGACCGTTACGGCCAGCGATCCGGTGAGGCTGCCGTCGTTGGCGCGGATGTTGACGTTGTATTCATTGTTGCGGCCCGAGTCCGCGGGGCCTTCAAAGTTGGGGGCCACCTTGAAGCTCAATTCACCGCTGGCGCTCAAGTCGAAGTCTCCGCTGTCGGTTCCGCTGAGAGACCAGGTGAAGGATGTAGTCACCTCCTCAGGGTCGTGAGCGCCATACGTCGCCAGGACAGTGGTGTCGGACGTACCCTCCGCGAAGGTCAGACTCTCACTGCCGCTGATCTCCGGCGGTTCGTCAACGTCCGTCAGGGTAACAGCTACCGGCAGTTCATCCTTCAGGGGAGGTTCGCCGTCGTCGGTACCCACGATGGTAATGCTTAATTCGTCCTTGGTCTCAAAGTCCTGCTCGCCGCTGAACCTCAGGTTGCCGCTGCTGTCGATGGTAAACGCGTTGGCATCTGTCCCCTCCACCGACCAGGAGATGGTATCGTTCTCGGGGTCTGTGGCCGTGTAGCGGTCCAGCACCCTGGTGGTGGCGGTATTCTCCGCGAAGGTAAGCACCGTGTCGCCGGTGACTGTTGGCTTCTCGTTGACGTTGACTACCAGTACCTTTACCTCGATTTTGTCGCTTAGCCCGTTAACGCCGGTCTCGGTGACGCTCACTTCCATTGAGTAGTCCCGGTCGCCGGTCTCGTAGTCGAAGGGCTGGGCCACCGGCGGGTCGGTGATGGCCACCGTAATCTGGCCGGTGGCGCCGTTAATGGCGAACAGGCCGCTGGGGTCCTCCAGCGTATAGGTGAGGGTGTCCCCCGCGTTAAGGTCGGTGGCGGTAATGGGGTCGCCCACGTTGTCGCCTTGGATGGCGTCCTCGGGGACCTCCCGCGTGGTCTCCAGGCCGTCCTCGAAGTAGGGCGCCCGGTTGCCGTCGGCGACCGTGACCTTCACCGACGGCCACCAATAAAACGGCCGACCGTCGATGTTGTGCCAATGCCAGATATATTCCATGTCGTCAAACTGGTCGCCGTCGGCCACCCCGGTAACCGTTATCGTCTGTGGGTCGTCCCACTCATATTTGCCGTCGGCCGCGGCCTCTCCCGTCTTGGTGAAGACTATCGAATCGTGGGAGATGGTTACCGCGCTGGTGTCGGTGCTGAGCATCAGCACGGTAACGTCGGCATCGGGTTCGCTGTCCATCTCCACCGTGTACGTCGTAGTTCCGCCTTCATTTACGGATAGTTCTTCAATGTCTGCGTTGTTTTGCCGGTAGGACAGCGTGGGCAGGGCCGAGTCCTTGATGAACGCCGCCACCTGGCCCAGGGTGTAGGCTTCCCCGTTGATGGTTGCCTCGTGGTACACCTCCTCTATTTCGTCCCACCCGTCAGTATCCGACACCGCGGTGATGGTGGCGGTCTGGGGATCATCCCACTCGTACTTGTTGGGGTCCGAAGCATCACCGGTCTTGGTAAAAGTTATCGAGGCTGGGGAAACGGTCAGGGCGCCCGTATCGGAACTGCTAAGACTGATAGTGATATCGCCGTCAGGCTCGCTGTCCAGTTCAACAGTGTAGGTTGCGGTAGTTCCCTCGTTAAAGGGCGTGTCCTCGTCGTCGCCAAAGCGGCCGTCGTAATAGTGGCCCACAGACACGTTGTCCGGGAACGTGGCCGTCGTTTCAGTGCTGGACAGGGTCAACGCCAGCGCGTCGTCGTCGGTCACTGCCACCGGCACCAGGGCGGTGACGTAGTCGTTGTCGCCGATTGAAACCTGGTGGAGAATCGTCGTGGTCTCATTGACCGCGTCGCTGTCTTCAACGCCCGTTACCGTAACGGTCTGCGCCGAGGTGCCGTTGGTGGTGGTGAAAGTGAGGGTTTCGTCCGAGACCGTCGCCTCGCTGGTGTTTCCCGAGGTCAGGGTGACGGTAACATCCTCCGAGGGCAGCGCGCTCATTCTGACGGTATAGGTGGCGGTTCCGCCCTCTGCTACCTCCACCTCGGTTTCAGAAATCACCAGCTCGGGCAGATCGACGCGTGCCACGCAGGGCGCGAACTCCGACGTGGTGCCCGCCTCGGTGTCGGTGGCAGTGGCGGTTATGTGGGTGGCCGCCGTGGCAGAGAAACCAAACCAATGACCGGAAATCAGGGTGCTGACGTTGAAGTTCCCCAGTTCCGAGGTAGAAAGAGTCCCGAAGGTGTATCCCAGCCAGTCCTTGCCTTCGCCGCTGGTGGACGAGTCGCAGGAGTAGAAATCGACCTCGTACCGGCGGTTGGCGGTCATGTAAAGGTCGAATCCCGCCGAAGCCTCGTCGCCCCTGGTGGCGTAGGTGATATTGTGCGGATAGTTCTGCAGGTGGTTGGGCCCGCTGTCCGAGTCGGTGGCGTCGTTGGCCGTGACTCCGTCGTCGCCCAGGTCGATGCCTATGCCGTCGTTGCTGTGGATGGAGTTCTCCCTCACCGTGTTGCCCAGCGAGCCGCTGCCCGTGATGGTTACGCCGTCGCCGCCGTTGTAGGCGATGGTGTTGTGCTCTATCGTGTTGTCGTCGGGGCCCCCCAGGCTGGTCTGGCTGATGTGGACCCCGGAGCCGCCGTTGCCCAGGTCAGTATCGCTGGCGTTGGTGCCGATGTAGTTATCGGCAATGAGGTTGTCCCGGACGTAAGCGTTATACAGCCAGATCCCGTGGGAGCCGTTGCCGCCGATGATGTTCCCGGTGACCAGGTTATCCTTCGGGTCGCCCTCAAAATAGATTCCGGTACTGGTGTTGCCCAGCGCGGCAGTTCCCGCGTCGTTGGTCCCGATCCGGTTGTTCTCAATCACCGCTTGCGTAGTGACATTGCTGTCCAAATAGATGCCATGGGTGTTATTTCCAGAGATGACGTTGTCCCGTATCACGACCTGCCTTGACGAGATTTCGATACCCGCCCAGGCGTTGCCTAGGTCGGCGGTGCCGGCGGCGTTGGTGCCGATCTTGTTGCCGTAGAAGAATAATGGGCCGCCGATGCTGGTGAGGACGCCGTGGGATTCGTTTCCGGAAATGACGTTGTCCTTCAATAGCGCATCGTAAACCCTGCTCAAGTAAACGCCCCAGTTCCCGTTACCCTCGTCGGTGGACCCGGTGGTGTCCGTGCCGATCATATTGCCTTCCAGGATGTATCGACTGCTGTTCTGGAGAACGATGCCACGCCGGTTGAAGTCGTTGATCGCCAGGCCGCGAATGAGGCTGCGCCCCCCGGTAAGGGTGAGGCCGTCGGTGGAGCTTCCGGGGGCATTGCTGCCGTCTATTTCAATCAGCACCGTGCCGGCGCTGGCCCCCGGCTGGCTGTAGCCGTCAATGAACACCGGCTTGGTGATAGCAGGCAGGGCCGAAGCGGGGCTGATGGTCTGCACGCCGCCGCCGGAAATGTTGAACTCGATTGCACCGCTGGTTCCGGCGTTGGTCTGCTGGATTGCGGCCCGCAGGGTGCAGTTGGTCGCGCCGTCCACCGTGCCGTCATCGCAGATGCCGTCGGTTGTGTCGCTGTCGGCCCCGTCACCCGTGGAGTTGACCGTGTGGGTGTCCTCGTACGTGGTCAGGGAATGCAGGTCCAGCGAATCGGACGAACTGGCAAGGGACTCTATTGCTGACCAGGCGTCGGCCCGACCGTAACCGAAGGTGGTGTCGAAGCCATCTTCTCCCAGGTCGATGGCCGTGTCCTTCAGCTTCTGGGTAACCGCGTCGGCCACTTCCTTCTTCGTCATTGTGGGGTCGGCCTTGCGCTGGGCCTCCATGACCAGGGCGGCGATGCCGGCCACGTGGGGCGCGGCGGCGGAGGTGCCGAAGAACCTCCGGAAGGAACTGCCTTCTATCGGCCGGCCGAAGCGGCCGGAGCCGGTGATCAGTACGCCGTCTATGCCCATCAGGTCGGGCTTGTTCCGGGTTTCCCGGGTGGGGAAGTAAATCTCCACCGGCCCCCGGTCGCTGTAGAACTGAGCCTCATCGTTGCCCGGGTCCGAGGCATCAATGGCGCCGATGGACAGCAGCCCCTCGACGGCCTCGTGCCCAATGATGCTGCCCTCGGTAACGCCGTGCTCCCGGACCGAGCCCCGGAGGACGAACAGCTTGAGTTCCCGCGCGTCGCCCGAGTACTTGCGGATATAGACGTCCGCCGTCGAGGAGTCCAGGAAGTAGGTTGAAACCCTTTCGTAAGGATTGTCATCGCCATCCTGCTCGCGATTGCTGCCCGCGCATAGGTTATTCTGCAGGTTGAACTTGACGGGCTTCAGGCCGGGTGGGCAGACAAACAGGTCGTAATCATTGCCGGAAGACCCGAACTGGTCGTTCCACTGCAGGGCGACACTGTTGCCTACCCCTATCCTCAGGGATATGTCCGTCGCGCTGGAACTGTCAAAGTCATGGTAGCCGTTGCCGTCATCCGAGAAGGTGCCCGTATAATGCTTGTTGTTGTTGTTGCCGGCAGAGGAAGCGAATACAACGCCCCCGGCCACGGCATCGGCGGCGGCCAGGGCCAACGGACCGTCCTCATAGAACGCTTCGCTGTAATAGCCCAGGTCATCCACGATAACGTCCACCCCTTCTCCATCGAAGGCATCGTTGGCCAGCCAGAGAATGGAATCGACCATTTCCAGGTTCGTATCGGGGCCCGAAAAGGCCAGTTCCGCATTCGGGGCCAGGTCGTGGATGATTTCCAGCAGCGCCGTTCCCTCGTCGCCCCGGCCACTGCTGCCCGGGTGGATTTCGAGGCTGTCGGGGAGGTCGCGGCTGGCTTTGGCAGCTCGCCAGGCATTCACACCATCGGAGATGACCCCCACCTTCACGCCCCTGCCGCTGATGCCGCTGATAGAGCGCACCAGGTCGGCCCGGTGGATGCCGTCCCCCTCGCTGTTGACGCGCCCGGTCTTGGTCTGCCCGTAGTCCGGCGGCGTTATCTCCTTGACCACAGCCAGCGCCGCCAGTGCATCCAGGGCCGACGGGGCCACCCAGGCCTGGGCTATGTTCCAGTCGGAGTTGGTAACCTCTATGGTCGCGCCCAGTTCCCGAAGCTGCTGCAGCGTGGATTCGTTGGTGTTTTCCAGGTGGATATAGACCTGGACGTTCCCCGAAGAATCGAACCGCACGGGGGCCTCCTTCGCGTCCGCTGCCTCGGACTCGGAACCCCCTTCAGCGTCCCCGGTCGTTGCCCCCCAGGCCCCTGAATCCGCGGTCCCCGGAACACCCTTGGCCGTTACGCCGCTGTCGAGGACCAGCCCACGGGTGAACGCGCTGCTGTCGGGCTGCGGGGTGGGTTGGGGTGTGGCGCTTCCCTGCTGCTCGATGAATTGCCGGATAAGGGGGTCAACGATGGAAGACTGCTTGCCCTCCTGCTCCGGCGGCCCCTGGGCAAACACCGGGTAGCCCGCCGCTGCCAGGACGGCGAGTACCAGCACAATCAATGTCGAAGCAAGTCTATTCATACAAGGCGATGTATATCCAAATTACAAGACAAGGCGTCCTGTTCCAGCAACATGCTACCCCGCATTAAAGCCCCACCACCCGGCCCAGGAACAGGACCGTGCCCGTTTCCTGGTCCCGTACCAGGTAGATAAAGGGTCGGTCAATGGTCAGCCTAATGGGTTCCTCGGGTTCCGCCTTGGTAATTCCTATGATGATCGCCGTGGCCGCCGCCGCCTCCGTGCCGGCCTCGTCCACAGAAACAAAGGCCTTGTGGGCCGCACTCGATATGTACAGGCATTCATCGTCGCCGGCCAGGCAGGACCGGCCGTCCATCCCCTGGAACTCGGCCTGTTTGTCGTCGAAGGCGTTAGGCATTCCCATGGCCTCCAGCGTGTCGGCCAGGTCCAGGCTGGCTTCCAGCTCAAACCTGGGCATCGCCAGCCGCACCCGCGTGCTTTCCAGCCCCTCCAGAATGTCGGCCATCCGTTCCGCATCAAGGGACGATTCAAACTCGCCAAACCGTTCTTCATCGGGCACCAGGATGGTCATCGACATGGCGCCGCCCTTGTAGGGCAGGTCCACCGCCTGGTAGCCGGCACCCCGGGCATACCCGAAGTACTCCGTTTGCCGCATTGTCGCAACCCGATTCTCGCTGCCGTCCAGGGCATAAAAGGGAGCGGGAGAGGTTGCCCCCTCGTCAAAGGGCGACTGCCACTCAGCCTTGAAATAGACGGCATTGGCCAGCGCCAGCCGGGTGAACCGGTCAATGGCGTCGTGGGAAATAAGGTCCTCAATCCTGCCAGCCGTCTCCTCTGCAACCCAGTCGTTAATGCGGAGGCGGGCGTCCTCCGGACTCCCCCTAAAGTCCACGTCCCGAACCTTGCCGCCGTAGTTCAGCGCCAGGGTGTCCACGTAGGCGGGCACGAAGTCGTGGCCTTCTTGTCCCCAAACCGAGTTGGCGATAATTAGCTCAAACCCTCCGTTCCCCTTCCCTTGTTCCTGTGCAGTCAGCGTCATATTCAGGGCTTCAAAGGTCGGATGCAGGTGGGCCTGGGGAAGCCTGAATCCCAGGACATCCTCCATCTGGCTCTCGGTCTCGCCCCGCGTTCCCCCGTAAGTCATCGCCAGGGCGAGCGAGATGCTGTAGGGAGAAAAGAAGAGGTTGCCGCCCTCTCCGGAAAGTTGTTGGTAAAGATCCAGCGCAAAGGAACTGTTGCCCTTCACTAAATCCTGCAAGTCCTGGACGCTGTCCCGTGGCCCCGAATCTTCCAGCGAGGGCGTGGGTGTTGCCGGCGGCAAGGGAGATGGCCCCGGCGCAACAACTTGCTCGGTCAGAGGCGCTTCCGTGCCTGTCGGGGCCGGCGTTTGGCCGTTATCGCGGGAGGCTGGGGGGCGGGGTTCTGGCGTGCCCCGGGATACAAGGGCTTCGTGGGTTGATGTAGCCGAATCTGGTACAGCTTCCGGCTCACTTTCTTCTGCTTCAGGCGGGGTTACCGGCTCCGGAGTTGCGCTGGTAATGCTCTCGGCGGGGGGAGCCGGCGCATTGGATGTCGGTGGGGCGACGGTGGCGGGGTTGGCGGGTGTAGTCGTTGGCGTTGGCAGCGGGTCCGCGCCGCACCCAACCCAAAGGAGTGCCGCCATTACGGTCAGACCGATGCAGAGTCCCCTTATTCCGCACATCACAACCCGAGTACGCCTGGTTTCCGTCAGCCACGGAAACCACATTATGTTAAATGATGATACAAAGGTAAACTATCCGATGTATCTGTGCAAGCATTTCCGTATCTGGGGCAGGTCGCCCCGAAAACGCGGCCCTGTCCCGTATATCCCTTGGCACTTCCGCTCCTTTCACCGGCGCCGGATGCGCTGGCCTCCACGCAGTCGCGTTAAGCCTCTGATTCCCAAAATCATCACAACTTCTTCACATAATTACGACATTCCCTCACTTTATATTCACTCCTGTTTTCTATAATGAAATTTATGTAGCCCGCGATAATACTCGCGGCTTGTTCTCCCGGTGTCCTGAGAAGTCACCAACTCGAGGAATCATCAAAGTGCAAACCCTTGCGCTGACGGAAATCCCGATGCCCGGGGTTGAGTTCTCGGGCCAATTCAAGGTTGGCAACGGCGAACGACATCCGGTAACTCTTGAGGAATACCTCCAATGAACAACAGTACCGACCAAATCACACAACTACGGCGTTGGCTGCTGTTAATGTTCCTTCTTGCCGCCGTGCTGGCCATGCTTTGGCGCCAGGTCCCGCCGGCCTCCTCCGCCTTCATCGAGAATGCAGCCACAGGTTGCCACGATAGCCAGATGCTCGAGGAAGCACCTTCCGCCTGCACCTCCCCAGCGTTGCTCCCTGCTTCCATGCCAGAGAAGCAATGAGAGTGAGCCGGACCACCACCGCCCAGACTGCTTATGAATCCGGCTACAGGCCTTCAAGAGCTGCAGGTCAGCCCATTAACGGGTGTTTGACCGACCATAGTCGCATGGTTAGGACCTTCCTTACAGATAGAGATACTTACTCCAATTGACTCTGCTCCCACTCATAACGCCACCATGAAACTTCGCCTTCCGGTCGTCACCGGCGCCCTGGCCCTGCTGGTCATACTCGGCATATTGGGCAGTGGCACGGCCAGCGACGTAGCGGCCCAGTCGGGCTCAATCGCGCCTGGTCCCACAGTAGAACCAATCCCCCGGACGGCGGGCAGCGCCGCCAGGTACGACGTCAAATTTACCAACGGTCACGAAGACTTGATCTTTCCTCAGGACGCTATTGTTCTTTCCATAGACCGGGCAGTGCATGTCCCCTCCCGAATTCCCGAAGCCGAAATCTCGGTCCGTTTCCGTCACCCCGAGCACGGCGCTGGCCGGGGTGTAGCTGCCTCTGTTGAGGTAGCCCGGAATCAGGGCGAGGCAAGGTCAACCATCCTGACCATCCACCCCCGAATTCTCGACCAGGGCCATTCCATACCCATCCCCGCTGCGGCGGATGTCCAGGTTGTAATCTCCGAAGGCGCTGGCCTGTCAAACCCCCTGGAAGGGGGCATTTACCTCTGGGGCGTCAGCACTACCCGCAACCCCGAAGTGGTTCAGGCCAGGCATCCCGACCCAATTGTGCGCGCCGTATTCGAGGAAATTGAAGGGCGAGCGGCCCCCAATGAGTCCATCCACAAGCCCCCGGGACTGCTGATAGACCGGACAATCGGGCTTAGTCGCGAAGGCGCTCACACCGAAGAGCAGGTCAGACTGACCGGCCGTGGCTTTACCGCTGGCACCACCCTGGCCTTCTGGCGGGACGCCAATTTCGACGGCATCCAGGACGCCGACGAAGTCCCTCTTTGCCAGGCCCACGTCAACAACAAGGCGGTGGCGCAATGCGAATTCGAATTCAATAATCCACCCTTCCGTCCTGGCTTCGGCGATTGCTTCGTACAACTGGCTCAGCCTAACTCCTCGCAGCACGACCACCATCTGGTCGCAAGGAACTGCAACTTTATCAATGGGAGAGATGGCAGAAGTCACACTTCCATACTGGTCATAGACGAGGACATGCGGGCTGACAACTCCATTGAGTCCTCTCCCCAAATTCTGGAACTGGAAGGCAGGGTAGAAGTAGGTGAACTCAACCGACCCGATCCCCGCGTGTTTGTCACCCTCACCAATTTTCCCCCTGGCGAAGTCATTTCCATCAATGTGGGGGGCGCCGAAGCAGACCTGGCTACTCTCTCAGAATCCCATATACCCGAGACAGACTCCCACTCCTTTACCATGGAACTGCCCATCGGCACCAGGGCAGGAAACCTGAGCTTCAAAGTAACCACCTTGCACAATCATCACCGACGCCACGAAGAATCCGCCGTGGCCTATTTTGACAACACCCTCTTGATAGAGGCTGCCCCCGAGACGGTCACGCCGAATCAGCGCATTCAGGTCAGCATCCTGGGCTACAATGACTCGGAAATAGACCAGGTGCTGATCGACGGCCATCCCCTGGAACACAGCCGCATTTCCGGTGGAGCCGCCAACCTGAAAGCTTCCCCTGGCGGCAGGTGGCTTGGAACCATCGACATACCCGTCAACCAGGTAACCACGGGAAAAGGCGAATGGAAACTCCATGTGCTCGATACCAGGGGTCGGTCGGGCGAACTGCTCATGAAATCCGCCCCCCGCCTGCTGGAAATCGAACCCCACAGTGGCAGACCAGGTACCCAGATCGAGATAAGCGGCAGGGGATTCCCTGCGCATAACGCCGTTGACGGTTCAGTCTTCATCACCGCCACTTACGACCACGGCAATGGACAGGTAATGGCCTCCGGCCTGACCGACATGCACGGCAATTTCTCCATCCCCCTGGTCCTTCCTTACAAGGTGGGAGTCCCGTCCACAAATCTGGTGGTTGTGGAATTCAGGGATGAGCACGGTAATCAGGTAGTGGAATCTGTAGCTCACCACATTGCGGCCGCCGGGATAACGCTGTCAGACACGCTGGCCCCGCCCGGATCCCTGATTCGAGTGACTGGCCAGGGTTTCAGAAGCTTCGTGCCCATCGAGTCCGTGTATATCGGAGACATGGACGTAACGCCTTCTCATCCTTCCCATACCGACGCAGACGGGCAGGTGTCCCTCGAAATTATGGTTCCCGGAGTCAGCGAAGGCGAAACCGCTGTATCAGTCGGGGCCGGTGGGACCACCGCCACCGCCATCCTGCACGTCATGCCCCTCAACGCCTATGGCGTGGCTGCTCCCGTCGCCAGCGCCTTTCAGCCCCTGGGACACAATTTCGAGGTCTGCTTCTACATGGACAATCACTCCAAGACCTGGCAGTTTTACGACCCGTTAATGCCTCAAGACAGCACTCTTAAAACCCTGTACCAGGGCCAGGTCTATTTCATTCTCGTCAACGAGACCACCAGCGCCATCCTCAACGGCAAGCCTCGAAACCTTGCCTGCTACCAGGGAAACTGCTGGTCTCAAATCGTCTGGTAAACTGCCTCCCCTATCCAGCCTGCCGTGCTGAACCTCACCCAGCGCGCGTCGTCAAAAGCCGAATTTCGTCTTTCCGGCGAAAGCCCGAATCCAGAGCCGTCATGTAAATGGGTGATATTCACCGCGATATACCAGGACTCTGGTATATCGCCTGTTTATGCCCGATACCTGACCGGCAGTAATGGCTAATTTGACGCCACCCCCTGGCGCCCGGCAAAATTGCCCTCCTTCGTCTCCCATCGCTGAACCCCACGGCCGGCGCTTCCCCGTTCCGCGAAGTCATTCCGTAGCCGAGTTGGTTAATAAATAGAGACTACTCTCAAATAACCCTGCGATTTCCGCACTGGCATCTGTCTCCCATTGAAATTGTTGACCCCTTTTTCCGCCCGACCCTATAATTGGCCACGTCAGGCCCCCTCTAAGAGACTATCTCAAGATCCCTTCCCCCTTGACGGGGGAAGGTTAGGATGGGGGTGAAAAGCAATCACTTTTGCTGTCGCATCTTGCCCAATGCTCTGCCTTGAATAATTTTGAGATAGTTTCCAACTGGCCGGACATAAAATCCTCCCAAACCATCGCGGCTGGAGCGCTTTATGCTGAGGTTCGACTTTCTCGAGGCACGAAATCTCCGCCACGCAATCTCACTGCTCGAACGTCACGGCGATGAGTCCCGTGTGGTGGCTGGCAGCACCGACTTCCTGGCCCGCTGGCGGCAGGGATTCTGGCGGCCCGCCGCCGTCGTGAACCTCAAGGGAATCGCAAACCTGGGCCGCATTTCCTACAGCCCCCAGAACGGCCTCCGCCTGGGCGCCCTGGCCACCGTCCAGTCCATCGAGTCCAATGCCCAGGTCCGGCGCCGCTACCAGGCCCTGGCCACCGGCGCTACCTCCTTCGCCGGGGTGCAGGTCCGCAACCTTGCCACCATTGGCGGCAACGTCTGCAACGCTTCCCCCGCCGGAGACACCCTTCCTGCGCTGTTGGCCTTCGACGCCCAGTGCACCATCGCGGGGCCTGAAGGCAGCAGAACTCTGCCCCTGACCGAACTCTTCCTGGGCCCGGGCCGCACCGCCCTGAAGCAAGGCGAGGTGCTGACCCAGTTGACTCTCCCCGCTCCCTTGCCCAGAACCGGCTCTCTTTACATAAAGCACAGCCCCCGGGGCGCCATGGACATCGCCACCGTCGGCGTGGCTTCAGTAGTGACTCTCGAAGAAGACGGCCGCACCTGCCGCGATGCCCGCATCGCCCTCGGCGCCGTCGGCCCCACTCCCTTCCGTGCCACCGATGCCGAGAACCTGCTCAAGGGCCAGGAGTTGACCGCCGGTCTGCTTGCCCAGGCCGCCGAAGCCGCCGAGGCCGCCGCTACTCCCATCGACGACGTCCGCGGTACCGCCGGTTATCGCAAGGCCATGGTCGAAGCGCTTACCAGGCGTACCCTTCAGTACTCCCTGCAGATGGCGTCCGGACGGGCCATGCCCTTCGAAGAACAACGACGTCTGGCCGTTCAGACTGCCTTCTGAACCTCCCAGTCCGTACTATCTCAAGAGGAACAGTCCCTTTCCGCGTCGCCGTACACCAACCGCCCGGAGGTGCCCAGGTGAACAAGCAGCCACTAACAATGACAGTCAACGGCCATGAGCGGCAAATTCTCGTGGCCCCCTACTATTCCCTGCTGGACACTCTGCGCGATGAACTTCAGCTGACTGGCACCAAGAAGGGGTGTGATGAGGGTGACTGCGGCGCCTGCACGGTCATACTGAACGGCAAGGCCGTCACCTCCTGCCTGGTCCTGGCCATGAGCGCCCGGGGCGCGGAAGTTACCACCGTGGAGGGCCTGGCCACCCCCGATGCTCTTCATCCGGTTCAGCAGGCCTTCATTGAACGGGGTGGCCTCCAGTGCGGCTATTGCACCCCGGGCCTTATCATGGCCGCCGTTGGTCTGTTGGAAGAAAACCCCCAGCCATCGGCGGAAGAGGTCAAATTTGCCATTGGCGGGAACCTGTGCCGCTGCACCGGCTACACCAAGGTAGTTGAGGCCATTCTCCTGGCGGCAGACCGAATGGCCTCCCTGGGCTAGTGGACTGAAACTCGGGAAGTGATGGCCAAATAGCCCGTTCGCCCTGAGCCTGTCGAAGTGATGGCCAAATAGCCCGTTCGCCCTGAGCTTGTCGAAGGGCAGGCCCACATCAGCGGACTTACTCTACCTAACAAGATGAGGGATTCAGACCACTGCTTCCGGCGGCAAGAATCCCGATGCCAGGAATAGCTCTTTGAACAAGCGCCGCCCTTCCAAAAGATCTGAAGGAGTTGGAATAATGGCAACCTTCAAGGTCCTCGAACAGAACAATCCCCGTGTAGATGCCTGGGAAAAGGTCACCGGCCGGGCCACCTACGCCGGTGACGTTTACCTGCCCGGCATGCTCATGTGCAAAACCCTGGGCAGCGCCCGCAGCCACGCCCGCATCGTCAGCATAGACACTTCCCTGGCCGAAGCTTTGCCGGGCGTTAGGGCGGTCATCACTGGCGTGGATTTCCCTGAAATCCGCTTCGGTTCCGGCGCCTTGAAGGACCGCTACATAATGGCTCGGGACAAGGTCTATTACATCGGAGAACCGGTTGCGGCGGTGGCCGCCGAGGATGAAATTACCGCCGAGGAAGCCATCGGCCTGATTGACGTCCAATACGAGGATCTCGAACCGGTGGTGGACCCCCTGGCTTCCCTGAGAGCCGGCTCTCCCTCAGTCCACCCCGACCTGGAGAACTACGAAGGCTACGGTTTTACCATCGAGGGCGGCAATATCTGCACCCTCCTGGACGCCGACCGGGGAGACGTGGACCAGGCCTTCCGGGACGCCGACCACGTTTTCGAGGACACCTTCCGTTCCCAGGGAATTAACCAGGGATTCCTGGAACCCATGGCCTGCGTTGCCCACGTGGAAGCCAACGGCCGGCTTACTATCTGGGCTTCAACCCAGGGACCCTACCAGGTCAGGGCCCAGTTGGCCTCCGTGCTCAATATGGCCCTTTCTAACATCAAAGTCATCCCCATGGAACTGGGGGGAGGCTTTGGCGACAAGCTGCGGCTGGCCTTCGAGGCCTTCCCTGCTCTGCTTTCCATGAAGACCGGCAGCCCCGTCAAGCTCATCAACAACCGGGAAGAGGTTTTCACCCAGAACGGGCCTCGCCACCCCGTCACCAATTACATAAAGACCGGCGTTAACCAGGACGGGACCATTGTTGCCCGTGAGGCCTACACCATTTTCGACGTGGGCGCCTACCTGGGCGCCGGCCCCAACTCGGGAATCGGCCACGGCCTGGGCGCCTATGATATTCCCAACTTCCGGCTGCGCTCCTACGCCGCCTACACCAACAAGGTTTACGTGGGCTCGTACCGAGCCTCCGGCGTTGCCGACATGACCTTCGCCGTTGAATCGCACATGGACATGATCGCCCACAAGCTTGGCATGGACCCCCTGGACTTCCGTTTGAAGAACGCCATCAAGGAAGGCGACATCGCCGTCAACGGCTCCCGGGTTCCCAGGAATGGCCTGGTAGAATGCCTGACCGCAATCAAGGAACAGCTGGGCTTGCCCAAAGAACTGCCCGAGGGACACGGAGTCGGTATCGCCCTCTGCGAATGGCGCAGCGGCACCGGACCCTCCACCGCCGCCATCAGCGTCAATGAGGACGGCACCGTCAGCCTCCTGACGGGTTCTGTGGATATCTCCGGCAGCGATACCTCTTTGGCCTCCATCGCCGCCGAGTCCCTGGGCATCGCCATGGATCAGGTTATTGTCGCCAAACGTGACACCGACCTTGCTCCTTTCACCGGTCCCAGCGGCGGCAGCCGCATTGTTTACAGCCAGGGCAAGGCTGTGGAAATGGCTGCGGAAGATACCCGCAACAAGCTGCTGGCGCTGGCCGCTGACCGCCTCGGCGTGCCCTCGGACGCCCTGGCCTGCGCCGACGGCAGCGTGTACGTCCAGGACAACCCGCCCCAGGCCCTTACCCTCGGGCAACTGGCTGCCATGAGCGTCACCTCCCGCTCCGGCCCCATTATTGGCAACGCCTCGCTGTCCACCCTGCCTTACGCCCCTGTTTTCAGCGCCCAGGCGGCCGAGGTCGAGGTCGATAAAGACACCGGACAGGTCAAACTTACCCGCTACGTCCAGTGCCAGGACGTGGGAGTAGCCATCAACCCCATGGCCGTCGAGGGTCAACTAGAAGGCGGCGCCGTCCAGGGAATCGGACGCGCCCTGACCGAGGATATGCAGTTCGACCCGGAGACGGGGGCGGTCCGCAATCCCTCCTTCGCCTCCTATCTAATGCCTCTGGCCCTGGACCTCCCGGAACTGGAAACCCTGCTGGTCCGCGTTCCTTCCGAGGACGGACCCTTCGGAGCCCGGGCGGTTGCCGAACCACCCGGCTTCGGCCCCCCGGCCGCCATCGCCAACGCCATCTACGACGCAGTAGGGGTCAGAATCCGGGAATTGCCCCTGTCCGGAGAGCGCGTGCTCGCCGCCCTGAGGGGTGAAGGCAACGACATCGCCTACATCGGCGACGAACTCGAGGAATTGAAGCGGGCCGAGGGCCTGTCGGTCTGACCCACACTTGTCTTGCCTCCGGATGCCCCCTTTCGGCAAACCATCTCAAAGTCCCTTCCCCGCCGAGGGGGAAGGGACTTTGAGCAAGCAAGGCGTTAAATGCCACTCTCAGCTGAAACCTCCGCGCTAGGGAGTATCGTCAAAAGTCGATTCTCGTCATTCTGGCGAAAGCCAGAATCCAGAGCCGTCATGTAAATGGGTGATATGCTCCGCGATATACCAGGACTCTGGTATATCGCCTGTTTATACACGATACCTGACCCGCAGTAATGGCTAATTTGACGACACCCCCTGAAACGCGATTGCCCTGACGGTACTCCCCCCCTCTGCATTAAAGAAATATTAAAGGTGTTATAATCGGCTGAACCCCGGCAGGCAGGGTCGGAATACGTCACCGCCTCTCTGTTCCGGTCATAAGCAAGAATCCGCAGGGTGGTGGTCACCCATCCAATAGCCCAGTTTCTGCCAGTTAGCATATCGTCGCCGGGACGCGCAAGTTTACCTTCTCGTATTGCTGTATTTGAGACTGACATAACCTGACAGGTGGTACAGCTATTTTGGGCAGGTCCAGTGAACACCGCACATCCCCTGATTCCGGGTTAGCCGGGGAATCCGGGGCTGATGCCGTCCCGAGACTTTCCTGCCAGGGCCTGTGGAAAGTGTTTGGCGACGGTGCGGACAGCCTCGCCGACTCCATAAACCCTGCCCTCTCCAGGGACGAGATCCTTTCCCAGACCGGCTGCGTTGTCGCCGTAAGGGATATTTCCTTCGACGTCCGTGAAGGGGAGACCTTCGTGATTATGGGTCTCTCCGGCAGCGGCAAGTCCACCCTCGTCCGCTGCCTCAGCCGACTCATCGAACCAACCCGGGGCATGGTCCACATTGATGGCGAAAACCTCCTCGCCATGAACAAGCAACAGTTGCGGGACGTCCGCCGCCACAAGATGGGCATGGTATTCCAGCACTTTGGCAACTTCCCCCACAAGCGCGTCTTCGAGAACGTAGTGTACGGTCTCCAGGTCCAGGGCGTTGACAAGGCCTCCCAGCGGAAGCGGGCCGCTGAAGTAATCGAGCTTGTTGGCCTCGCCGGCTGGGAGGAACGCTATCCCCATGAGTTGAGCGGCGGCATGCAGCAGCGGGTCGGGCTGGCCCGCGCCCTGGCCGTGGACCCCGGTATCCTCCTCTTTGACGAACCCTTCAGCGCCCTCGACCCCCTCATCCGGCGCGACATGCAGGACCAGTTAATCGGCCTCCAGCAACTGGTGCGCAAGACGATGGTCTTCATAACCCACGACTTCCTGGAGGCCCTCAAGGTCGGAGACCGGGTTGCCCTGATGAAGGACGGCGAATTCGTCCAGACGGGAACCCCCGAGGACCTCGTTGCCAACCCGGTTAACGACTATGTCCGCGACTTCACCCGCGATGTTCCCCGGTCCAAGGTCCTGACTGCCCGTTCGGTAATGGTCCCACCCCGGGCCTGTGTTGCTGCCCACGAGACGGTTGCCGACTTCAAGGCAAAGGTTGTGGCCCTCGATTGCCAGAGTGCCGTGGTGGTTGACGAACAAAACAGTTTCGTCGGAATAGCCTGCCTGGAGGATGCGCCCGGCGCCTCAGCCCAGGCCAGCGTGGCCTCCATAACGAGGTGCTCGTGCCCGGTAGCCGAGCCTTCTACTCCCCTGGAGCAGCTTATTTCCCTGGCCCTTTCCGGAGAATCCCCCATAGCTGTTCTGGAAGGCGGGCAATGTGTCGGCACCATCACCCCCGAGGTCGCCATGGCTGCTCTGGTCAGTGACGAGGTGTCGGCCTCATGATTCGCGCCCAGGCCCTGCCTGCCCGTCTCTTCGGGGAACGCAGCTATCGCGGCATCCTGTGGGTTGCGGTGGCCGTTGCCGCCTACGTGCTGGCCTTTTCCCTGGCCGCCGCCAATGCTGGCACCGAGTACGGCGACTGGCCCGGCCGCTGGGAACTGCCCATCCAGGAACCGGTGGACCGGTTCTTTGAGTGGTTCGAGGACGCCACGGCCTGGTTTTTCAACCCCCTATCCGACGTAATCGACCGCGGCCTGGACGGCATTGAGGCATTCCTGCTCTGGCTTCCCTGGCCCTTCATCGTTGTGGCTACCGCCGCGGTGGGCTGTCGGCTGGGCGGCAAGTGGCTGGGCATATTCTGCGGCGCTGCTGCCCTCTTCATAGCCTTCAACGGCTATTGGGACTCCGCCATTCTCACCCTCAGCGTCGTGGGAGTCTCCGTACTGTTTGCGGTCGGCATCGGTGTTCCGGTCGGCATCTTCGCCGCCTTCAGCAATCGCTTCGAGTCCATAGTCCGCCCGGTTCTTGACACCATGCAGGTCTTGCCGGCCTTCGTTTACCTGATCCCAGCCCTCGTCCTGTTCGGCGTCAGCGGCACCCAGGGAATCTTCCTTACCGTGGTTTACTCCATTCCCCCCGTCATCAGGCTGACCAATCTGGGCATTCGGCAGGTGCCCCTCGCCGCCATTGAAACCGCCCACTCCCACGGCTCTACCGCCTTCCAGACCCTTCTCCAGGTTCAGCTTCCCCTGGCCAAGAGTTCCATCATGATGGGAATCAATCAGACCATCATGATGGCCGTGTCCATGGTGATCGTTACCGCCCTGGTGGGTGTGGAAGGTCTCGGCACCGACGTCTGGCTGTCCCTGCGGGAAGTGGACGCCGGCGAAGGCCTGGAGAGTGGCATCGCCATTGTGCTCCTGGCCGTCATCCTGGACCGCTTCAGCTATGCCATGGCCCGGTCCGGCCATTCATCACCTGCCACTCCCCCGACAGGCGGGACCCTTTCCGGAAAATCCGGCGCGGGTGTGCTGAAATTCCTGGCCTCCCGGTATGCCCTCCCCCTGGCCGGAGCCGCGTTGCTGGTGGTTCTGCTCATTGTCGGCGCCCTGTTCCCGCCGCTGCGGGACCTCCCGGATGACTTGACCTTCACCCTGGCGGACCCGGTCAACGAGGTCGTCGGCTGGATGGCCGTGCACCTCCATTTCATCACGTCCTGGGTGCGGGACATGCTTTTTCGCGAGTTAGGGTACTCGCCCATTCACACCTTGTTCCTCTGGCTCCCCTGGCCTGCGATGATGGCCGTATCCGCGGCCCTGGCTTATGTGACCGCCGGATGGCGCGTCGCCCTCCTGGCCCTGGCCGGTCTTGGCCTCGCCGGAATTGGCGGCGTATGGGACGTAACCATGGATACCCTCAGCCAGGTCCTGACCGCCGGCATCTTCACCGTCGTCGTGGGCGTTGCTCTCGGACTTCTCGCATCCCAGAGCCGCCACTTCGAGGCGGCCCTGCGTCCCGTGCTCGACATAATGCAGACCATGCCCATCTTCGTTTACCTGATACCCGTCATCATGCTCTGGGGCATCGGCCCCCTCGTGGGAATAATCGCCACCTCCGTTTACGCCCTTCCCCCGGTAATCCGCATGACTGTCCTCGGCATCCGGGAAGTCCCCGAGCAGGTGATCGAGACGGCCCAGTCCCACGGTTCCACCGCCCTGCAGACCATGCTCCAGGTCAAGATACCCCTCGCCCTTCCCACCATCATGATGGGAATCAACCAGACAATCATCATGGTCCTGGCCATGGTAATCATTGCCGGCCTCGTGGGCGGCGGGGGCCTCGGACAAGAGGTCTTTATCAACTCCATCTGGCTCCGAATGGGTCATGGCCTGGTTGCCGGAATGACCATCGTCTTCATGGCAATGGTGCTGGACCGCATGACCCAGGGCAAACGCGAAGCTTCCATACCCTTCGGGCTAATCCGTTAGAGACTATCTCAAGTTCCCTTCCCCCTTGACGGGGGAAAGTTAGAGCCTGTCCTGAGCCTGCCGATGGAATGGCGGTGAAAGGCAATCTCTTTTGCTGTCGCAATTTGCCCAAAGCTCTGCCTTGAATAATCTTGAGATAGTTTCTTGGTAAATCCTTGATCAAAGGGGGGATTCCTATGTATGCATAGCGCCAAAGGCCATCTTTCCGTGCTTATCTCCACAATCCTGGCCCAGAAAGGAAAGAGAATATGACAAAGCGAAAGAACAACTGGATTCGTCTCTCATTGATGGGTGTGTTGGTGATGGCGCTCGCGGCAGGTATCGCCTGTAGCCAGCCTGCCGAGGAAACTGAAACCCGGGGAACCCTCTACCTGGTGGATCAGGACTGGAATGGCCAGCTTGTGACCACCGCAGTTATGCGGATTCTGCTGGAACAGGAGATGGACCACAATGTGGCCACCAAGTTTGCGCCCGCAGATTCGGCGCCCCTGTTCATCGGCCTGGAAGAGGGCGACTTCCACTTCGTCTGCTGTAACTGGCCCTCCTACAGCGCCGCCCTGCTTGAGGAATACGTGGACGCCGATGAAGCCAAGGTGCAGAGGATTGGGACCGTCGGCATCACCGGTGAAACTGGCTGGTACGTCCCCTCCTACGTCATCAACGGCGATCCCGACAGGGGCATCGCCCCCGTCGCCCCCGACCTGAAGACCGTCGCTGACCTGAACCAGTACAAGTCAGTCTTCGCCACCAGCGACACCGGCGACAAAGGCCGGCTTCTGGAGTTCACCGCCGCGTGGGATACCAGCCCCGGGGAACGCCTGGCAGCCTTCGGTGTTGACTTCCAGCCCGTGTTCGCCGGCTCTGAGGGTGCGGCCCTGGCTGAGCTGGACGCTGCCTTTGAGCGCGGCGACCCCATTCTGACCTATCTCTGGGAACCCCACTGGGCCCACGCCAAGTACGACCTGGTCCAGATCGAGATGCCCGAGTGGACTTCCGACTGTTACCCCGAGGGCGAAAGCTACAATTGCGGCTTCCCCACGGACTCCGTGGCCAAGCTGGCCTGGCCTGGCTTCCAGGAAGAGTTCCCTGAAGCCTACCAGTTCCTCAATAACTTCCAGATGACCAACGCCCAGCAGAACGAAATTGTTCTCAACTTGACTGAGAACGACCTCACGGTCCGCCAGGCAGCCCAGGCATGGATAGACGCCAACGAAGACATCTGGAAAGCCTGGATCCCCTAGCGGTTCAACAGTATTGCAATGAAGGGCTGGGGCCTAACCGTCATCCCGGCGAGGTATTAATGAGTTGGGGCCAGCCCGTCATTCTGGCGAAAGCCAGAATCCAGAGCCTCTCAAATAACAGGCATTGGAGTGGCCGTAGGGGCGCATGCCCGTGCGCCCCTACCCTAGGCTTGCTACGTCAACATCATTGCAAAGAAGGATCGGGAAAAAACCACGTCTCCCGCAAGGAATCGAAAGGCTGGGCCCAGCCCGTCATTCTGGCGAAAGCCAGAATCCAGAGCCCCTCAAGTACCTTCCAATCACCTTTCGCCACCCATCTGAATTGCGGCTCAAAGCCGAAATGACGAACCAGCACCAACCTTCACCATCTCAAGCCCGTTGGCGCATTAAACCAAAGCCACGGTAAAACCACCCTGAGGGTACCTGGCATTGGAGAAGCCGTAGGGGCGCACGGCCGTGCGCCCCTACCCTAGGCTTGCTACGTCAACATCATTGCCATGAATGGTTGGGGAACAACCACGTCTCCCGCAAGGTATTAGAGGGCTGGGGCCCAACCGACACCCCGACGCAGGCCCAAATCCACCATCCCCCAAGTTACCCACCCAGTCTCCCCCCTCACTCCTCAACCGCCTGCGCCTCCGGCAGAAAGTCCGCGTCAGTAAACCCCGCAAACCGGTCAGGCAGAAACTCGCTCATATCTGAAACCACTGTCGTCGCACCATGGCGGATATAGTCCAGGACAATGCGCCCGGTTATCGGCCCCAGGTGGATGCCCTTGGTCGTATGCCCCGTCGCCAGCAGCGCGCCCGCCCATCCCGGGACCGGACCGATTATCGGTTTGCTGTCCGGACTCAGGGGACGTGAGCCGGCCAGTTGTTGCACCAGTTCCGCCCTCTCCAGGTCTGGCAGCACATCTATCGCCCGCTGCAGCAGTTCCAGTCGGGCCGATTCCGTAGGCTGGCGGTCAAACTCTTCTCCCGCAAACAGGTCCCTTTCATCGTAATCCCGGCCTCCGGTGCTTCCCACGCTGGTCAGACCGTCCAGCCGGCTGATCATATGCCCGCGCTTGGGAGAACTGATCAGTACCGGCAGTGGCTCGCCAGGGTAGTTGAGCAGCAGGCGCTCCCCCTTCATTGGCCTCACCGGTACCGGAAACTCCAGCCAGGGCGTAAAAGCCCGGCTCCAGGTGCCGGCGGCCACCACTACCGTGTCGCAGTGAATGTCGCCCGTGGCGGTCGTGACTCCGGTCACCGTCGCGCCGCTTGTAACCAGTCCCGTTACTTGCCGCTGGATAAACGTTGCGCCCTTCAGTTCAGCCCCCCGGCCCAGTGCCAGGTTCAGGCGGTAACTGTCCAGTTGCGCCGACTCATCCTCGTATGCCGCTCCCACTAAGGAAGGAGACAGGCGCTGTTCAATGGCATGGACTTCCTCTGCATCAATCCAGCGCATGTTCACCAGGTGCCGCTGCCACTCCATCATCCCCTGGATAAGCGCTGCCTCCTCCTCGTCCAAAGCCAGTCGCAGCGACGGCCTCCGCTGGTAAAGCAGGTTCATTCCCGTGGCCGCTTCCAGCTCCGAGACCAGTTCCGGAAACTCGTCGTACGCGGCCCTTGCCATCTCAAATGATGCCCCAGGAGAAAACTCGGCCCCCAAAAGGCTGAGAGACCCGGTGGCATGCGCCGAAGCCCCGCTCCCGATAGCCTCCCCCTCCAGCAGGACAACCCTTAGGCCTTCCCGGGCCAGGTAGTAGGCCACCGAGCAGCCAATTACCCCAGCACCAACTACAACGACGTCAGCGGTCTCAGCCAATTCACTGCCCTCCACCTAAGGTTTAGCCGATTATCCCCACGCCCCAACCCCCTGTCAATCAACGCGTCTCCCGCCACGACCCCCATATGTAGGGGCGCACGGCCGTGCGCCCCCGACTGCCACCGCCCCTCCCCACCGCCCGTAAGGGGGGGGGCCGCGCGCCGGCCCCCCCCCGACTGCCACCGCCGCTCCCAACCCCGACGTTCCCGCGACGGCGGGAACCTCGAACCCGGAGTGAACAATCTTTAGGCCAACCCCACTGTCCCCGCGACGGCGGGAACCTCGAACCCGGAGTAAACCATCTTTGTGCCAACTCCACCGTCCCCGCGCCTGCAGGAACCTCGAACCCGATTCCAACCCCCACGTGTAGGGGCGCACGGCCGTGCGCCCCCGACTGCAGCCATATCCTCCCAGTGCTACACCACACCCCCATCCTCTCCAACTCGACCAGAAACTAAGTATCGTTATACAATCATTATCCCTAATCACCGCATACCTCGAATCCGGAGGCTCTCAGTTTGCCACCTGCCCATCGTTCCCTGATTGTCATGGCTCTTGCCACTATCGCCCTCTTTGTCCTTGCCGCCTGCGCCGGCGAAACCCCGCAACCACTGCCTGCCCCAGTCCCAACCCAAACCGCTGCCGCCGCCATACCAACGGAGGCGCCGGAACTGACCAAACCGCCAACTCCCACGCCCTTGCCAGCCCCAACCCTGGAGTCCGTTACCACTGCAACTCCCGTGCACATGCCCACGGCAACGCCGTCCCCTCAGCCCACTGCCGTACCCCAGCCTGCCGTCGCACCCGCGTCACCCCCTGCAGCGGCTTCCACCCCCCACCCCCCCCCCCCCGCCCCCCCCCCCCCCCCCCCCCCCGCCCCCCCAGCCCCGCCGGCTCCCGAGCCTGACCGCCCCCCAATCGCTGCCGCCGAACCCCAGCCACCCGTTGCCGGCCAGCGTCCCCACAGCTTCACCCATCACGGCATCACCGTCGAGGACCCCTGGTTTTGGCTGGAGGACCAGGACTTTCCCACAATCGATGACGAGGATGTCCTGGCCTACCTTGAGGCGGAAAACGCCTACTTCGAGACCCAAATGGCGCCTCAACAGGACTTGATAGACACCATCTTCAAGGAAATTGAGGGACGCCAGCCCGCCCAGCTGACCAGTCTCCCCCGCCGTCGCGGCGACTGGTACTACCAGTGGCAGTACGGGGAAGGCAGCCAGTATCGTCAATGGCTCCGCTGGCCCGCCTCAGACCCCAACGCCAGGGAGGGCCCTACCGCCAATGCCCAGGTCTTCCTCGACGAACCCCAACTGGCCGAGGGTCTGGAGTACTTCCGCCTGGGCTCGCTGACCGTGAGCAACGATGGCACCCTGTTGGCCTACAGTACCGATACCAGCGGCTCAGAACGCTACGCCCTGGTGGTCAAGAATCTGGAAACCGGGGACTTGCTCGAAGACTCCATCCCCGAAATGCGGGGCAGGGCCGTGTGGGTCAGCGACGACTCATCCTTCTTCTACACCACCATGGACGAGAATGGCCGCCCCTGGCAGGTCCGCCGACACACCCTGGGCCAGCCCGTTGAGGACGATCCCGTCATTTTCGAAGAGCCGGACTCCGGGTTTTTCGTGGGTGTCTCCAGCACCGCATCCAAGGAGTACGTCGTCATCAGCGCCGGCGACCACGTAACCTCAGAGTTGCGGCTGATTCGGGCCGACGACCCTGCTGCCGAACCAGTCCTCGTCGCTCCCCGCCGGCCCGGCCATGACTACTCCATCGACCACCAGGGTGACCGGTTCATCATCCTGACCAATGACAATCACCCCAATTTCCGGCTGGCCGTCGCCCCGGAACAAGACCCCACCGAAGCAGCCTGGGAAACCCTCTTGCAGGGCTCCGACTCCCTCTACCTGAACTATTTCTCCCTGACAGAAAATGTGGTTGCCGTAGAGGAACGCATCGACGGCCTCGACCAGGTCCGCGTCATAAATCGGGACGGCGAATCTGCTCACATCAAATTTCCCGAGCAGGCCTACACTGCCTACATCGACTTCGACCCCGAGTTCGATGGCACTACCCTCCGCCTTTCCTACACCTCCATGGTCACGCCCTGGACCACCTACGACTACCACATCGAGACCGGGGAATTGGAGGTCCTGGAGGTGCAGGAAATTCCCAGCGGCTATGATGGCTCCCAGTACGTCACCCACCGGGAACTCGCCCCTGCCAGGGACCGCGCCCAGGTCCCCGTCTCCATAGTCCGCCACAAGGACACGCCGGTGGATGGCTCAGCGCCCCTCTACCTCTACGGTTACGGCGCCTACGGCAGCGCCATCTCCCCCACTTTTTCCACCGCCAGGCTCTCCCTCCTGGATCGGGGCTTCATCTTCGCCATTGCCCACATTCGCGGCGGCGACGACCTCGGCTTCCACTGGTACGAGGCCGGTAAACTCTTCCAGCGGACCAACACCTTCAACGACTTCGTGGACGTGGCCCGCCACCTAGTCAGCGAAGGCTACGTGGCCGAAGGGAGAATCGCCATTTCCGGCGCCAGCGCTGGCGGCACCCTCATGGCCGCCGTAGTCAACCAGGCCCCGGAACTCTGGGGCGTAATGGTCACCCAGGTCCCCTTCGTGGACGTCCTCAACACCATGCTCAACGAAGACCTTCCCCTCACTCCGCTGGAGTGGCCCGAGTGGGGCAATCCCATCGAGGACCAGGCAGCCTTCGAGTACATCCGTTCCTACTCGCCCTACGACCAGCTGAAGCCCGCCGCCTACCCACCCATCATGGTCACAGCCGGCCTGAACGACACCCGCGTAACCTACTGGGAACCGGCCAAGTACGTGGCCAGGCTCCGTACCCTCAAGACCGACGACAACCTGCTCTTGCTCAAGACCGATATGGGTTCCGGGCATGGCGGCAGGTCCGGCAGGTTCGCCCGCTGGTACGAGATTGCCGAGGAATACGCCTTCATGCTTTCCAGCCTTGGCATCACGGAATAGTTGCGTGGCCTTCCCCCGGTTGTCTATCATTCATCCACGTCAAAGGGAAGGTTCCATGGAAATCACCAGTCGCATTGGCCAATACCTGACCACCGTCAGCATCGAGGACTTCCCGCCCGACGCCGTTGAGGCGGCCAAGGGAGCCATTATCGATTGCCTGGCCTGTACTCTCGCCGGCAGCCGGGAAGACTTGGCTGACATACTCCACCGTTACGTTGCTGCAGAAAACTCCGCCCCCGTCGCCACCGTGGTGGGACGCGGCTTCAGCACCTCCGCCGCCAGCGCCGCCCTGGTGAACGGCGCCATGGCCCACGCCCTCGACTACGACGACATCACCCAGATTACCAAGACCCACCCCACCGCCGTTCTTCTCCCCGCAGCCCTGGCAGCCACCGAAGTGATCGGCGGCACTGGCCGTGACCTGCTGCTGGGCTACATGGCCGGCTTCCAGGTCGCCTGCGCTGTCGGCGAGTCCCTGAGTGAGGCCTACTACGACGATCTCGGCTGGCACCCCACCGGACCCCTTGGCGCCATCGGCGCGGCGGCGGCGGCCAGCAGGATCATGGGTCTCGACGCTGACCGGGCTGCCATGGCCATCTCCCTCGGCGCTTCCCAGGCTTCAGGCCTGCGCCAGAACTTCGGCACCATGACCAAGCCCTTCCACGCCGGCGATTCCGCCCGGGCTGGTGTGGTGTCGGCACTTCTCGTCCGCGACGGCTTTACCGCCAGCGCCGATGCCCTGGAAGGCCGCTTCGGCTTCATCCGCGCCTTCTCCGGCGGCCGCGACTTCGACGCCGGACAGGTGGTGGCAAACCTGGAAAACAAGTGCTACCTGGTGGAATCAGGCATTGAGATCAAGAAATACCCCTGTTGCGGCAGCTCTCACCTGGCCCTCGACGCCACCTTTGACCTTCTCGCCCAGGGCTCCATAGACCCGGATGCGGTGGAAAGGATCGAGGTGATGGTGGACTTTGACCCGCCCCGTTCCCTCATTCACTCCCGCCCGGTGTCGTCCCTCGAAGGCAAGTTCAGCATGCAATACTGCCTCGCCGCCGCTCTTCTCGACCTGCGGGTGGGTCTAAATTCCTTTGGTGACGAACAGGTCCTCCGTCCCGAAGCCCAGTCTCTCATCCCCCGCATAGACATGCGCCGCTTCCCCGGCAACGAGGGCAAACCAGGCTGGACCGAGGGCTACAACGAGGTTGACGTGTATTTGAAAGACGGTTCAGTCCTCCGCCAGCAGGCCCGCCGTGCCAGCGCCGGCGCCCTCCGTGGGGTAACCATGAACGACATCCGCGAAAAATTCCGCGATTGCGCCTCCCTCTGCATCCCCGACACCACGGCTGCGGACCTGCTCGCCCGCCTCGACCACCTCGAACAACCCGAACGACCCGAATCCATCACCGCCATCACCGACCTGCTCCGCTCTTAACCCCCCAACAAACACTCCCTTCCCCCTCGAAGGGGGAAGGCTAGAGCCTGTCCTGAGCCTGCCGAAGGAATGGGGGCGATTCACCCCGAAAGTCCCCTACCCGACAGAACCCCCAAACCACAGGGGCGGGTCTCAAACCCGCCCCCTTCGTTACTCCGCCATTACTCCACCTTGCCTGCCCCCGTCACCCGCTCGCAAACACCTCGTTGGCAATATCCATCGCGCCCCGGGCGAAGGGTATTCCCGCGTACAGCGTAATGTGGCCGAACACCTCAATCACCTGGTCCTTGGTCAGCCCGATGTTCAGCGCGCCGCGAACGTGACTCCTCAGTGGGCCTTCCCGCCCCAGCGCCGCCAGGCAAGTCATCGTGCAGATGCATCGACTGGTCGGGTCCAGCCCCGGCCGCGTCCACGTCGCCCCCCAGTAGTATTCTCCCGTCGTGCGTCCCAGTTCCCGTTCCGCGTCCGTAGGTGGGGCCGCTCTCGAGGCCCCGCCCGTACCCATGTAGTTGCGCCGGTACTCTTCTCCCCGCTGGAACAGGCTGTCCGGGTCTTCATTGGCGTCGTGGATGCGGGCCGGAGTGAAATCAATCCCCCGTTCCTCAAATACCTGCTTGCAAATCGAAAGCCCCTGGATACCCGCCGGCGCTCCGCTGTACCAAGTATCGTGAATTATCAACTCCACCACTTGCTCCGGCGTCAGTCCAATGTTCAGCGCGTTCCCCAGGTGACGTTTCAACTGCACCTCCCGGTTGGTGACCACCAGGCACGAAAGGGTAATCATCTCCCGCTGGACCGGTGTCAACGCCGGTCGCCGCCAGATGGTTCCAAACAACGCCTCGCCCAGGATTCTCTCCAGGTCCGGCGCAATCTCCCATGCCCCCGGCGCCGATCCACCGGTAATCTCTCCGCCGCCGAACATCCTGCGGGTCTCCCTTCCTCGTTCGTACCGCTCGTCCAGTTCACTCATACCTGACTTCTCCTCATGCCCTTTCCCGATTCCAGGTTGCCGACAGTGTAAAGTCGCCAACTAACCCCCGCAACTTCCCCTTGCTCTAATACACCTGGCAAACCTCCTCCCTCTGACCCCCGAAGAGAGACTTGGACAATCCCCCGTCGCACTGACACCACCCCCTTCCCACCCTGGATAACCCACCCCTACCATCAAGAGACAATCACAGCACAAAGCCCGTTACCACGTAGGGGCGGGTTTCAAACCCGCCCCTGACCCTGCCCACCAAGGAACCTGAAATGCCCCCATGCATCGCCAATAACCAAACATCACCCCTCGCCCTATGGGA
Source organism: SAR202 cluster bacterium bin22 (assembly GCA_002238505.1). Lineage (GTDB taxonomy): Bacteria > Chloroflexota > Dehalococcoidia > Lucifugimonadales > UBA3495 > Bin22. The sequence continues at coordinate 354,612 of MPMM01000002.1, forward strand.
GAGGGGCCGGGGGTGAGGGCCCCCCGCCACCAGTCTATCTGAAAATCCGCGCACCACCCTTTTAAAACCCTGTCAGCAACCCCCACTCCCAGCTACAAAACAACAGGAAATGAAAGGGAAAACCAAATTTCACCCCTTGCCCTATGGGAGAGGGGCCGGGGGTGAGGGTCCCCGCCACCAGGCTATCTGGGAAACGGCGCAACACCCTTTCATAATCCTGTCAGCAACCCCCACTCCCAGCTACGAAACAACCGGAAATGAAAGGAAATAACAGGAAAAACCAAATTTCACCCCTCGTCCTATGGGATAGGGGCCGGGGGTGAGGGCCCCCCGCCACGAGGCTATCTGGGAAACGGCGCAGCACCCTTTCAAAACCCTGTCAGCAACCCACCGGCCCCAGCTACGAAACAACCGGAAATGAAAGGAAATAACCGGAGAAACCAAATTTCCCCCCTCGCCCTATGGGAGAGGGGCCGGGGGTGAGGGCCTCCCCGTTGAATTGGCAGCAGCATCGCGACATAATAGCCACCAACCAGGCCCGCTGGCCGCAAGCCCCCGCCCAGGGGCAATGCATTCCGGCCAGCCAACTAACCGCTGTTAACGGGGTCCCTACCCCGGGGAGGTATCCATGAAGTACAACGTCGTCATCGTCGGTGCCGGTTCCGCTGGCTGCGTGCTGGCCTCGCGCCTGACCGAAGACCCCAACCGTACCGTGCTCCTGCTGGAAGCCGGACCCGACTATCCCGAATTTGAGCAGTACCCCAACGACCTTAAGTACGGCTACAATCAGGTCGCTTCCGCCGTCGGCGCGCCCCACAACTGGTCCTTTACCGGCATCTCCACCTCCGAGCAGGGCAACACCATGCCGGTGCCCCGGGGCCGGGTCGTGGGCGGCTCCAGCGCCATCAACGGCCAGGTCCTCCTCCGGGGCGTTCCCGAGGACTACGACAACTGGGCATCCTGGGGTAACGACGAGTGGTCCTTCGAGAAGACCCTCCCCTACTTCCGCAAGCTGGAAACCGATACCGATATTCACGACGACTTCCACGGCTTCGACGGCCCCATACCGGTGCGCCGCCACAAGGAAGAGACCTGGCTGCCTGCCCAGCAGGCCTTCTACCAGGCTTGCCGCGCCGAGGGCTATCCCCACGATCCCGACATGAATAACCCCGATTCCGGGGGCGTCGGGCCCATACCCATGAACAACCCCGACGGCATCCGCATGAGCACCTCCCTCACCTATCTGAATCCCGTGCGCCACCGCCTGAACCTCACCGTCCGTTCCGGCGTCACCGCTCACCGTCTCATCTTCGACGGCAATCGGGCCGTTGGCGTCCAGGTAGAAAGCGGCGGCGAGGTCTTCGTGGTTGAGGGCGACGAAATCATCTGCAGCGGCGGGGCTGTCGGCTCTCCCCAGTTGCTCTTGCTGTCCGGAATCGGGCCTGACGACCACCTGCAGGAAATGGGAATTGCGTTGCATCACGAACTGCCCGGTGTCGGCCAGAATCTCCGCGACCATCCCAACGTCCGCATTCCTGTCCGGGTCAGTAAGGACTTCCCGCTGGATCCGGAGGCCCCGCGAACCCAGTTGGCCCTTCGCTACACCGCCGACGGCTCCAGCGACCGCAACGATATGCAGATTCTGCAGTCATCTTTCTCGTCGCCCATGGGCGGAGACCCGCTGGAAGGCGAGGGCATCAGGTTTACCTGCATCATCGAATTGGCCCTGGGCGCCGGCGAGTTGAAACTTGCTTCCACCGACCCCTACGAACAGCCCCTCCTGGACTACCGTTACCTGGAGGAACCCTGGGACCGGGAAAGAATGCGTGAAGGTGTTCGCCTGTGCCTGAAGCTGCTGGAGGGAGAGGAGTACCGGAAGTTCGTGGAGGAGTGCATCAGCCCTACGGAAGAGGAACTGGCCTCCGACGATGCCTTGGACCAGTGGATGTTGCAGAACGTCACTACCACCCAGCACATCTCGGGCACTTGCAAGATGGGTCCCTCATCCGACGGCATGGCGGTCGTTGATCAGTACTGCCGCGTTCACGGCCTCGAAGGTCTCCGCGTAGTGGATGTCTCGGTCCTGCCCGACTGCATTCGCGCCAACACCAACGCCACTACCATCATGATCGCCGAACGCGTGGCCGAATGGATGCGCCAGGCCCAATAGCCCGGCAGGACCCTTCCCCCTCGCCGGGGAAGGTCAGTATGAGGGGAACCCATACAGAAACAATGCGGGAGTGAACGAAACCAGCTCAACTGGCGCTTTGAGTGCGGCGAAGAATCCCAACCCTGGCCGCTGGCCGCCCTTAATGCACAATCCAAATCGGCCCACGTGTCCCCTTAACGGGGCATGTGAGTCTCAATCCACCGCCGTTCCTCTTCGTCATCGTCGAAGTAGATAAAGCGGTGGAACATCTTCGGTTGCTCCCGGGTCCTTCGCAGGTCCTCCCTGAAGGCCCGGGTCCCCTGAGCATCGGCCTTCTGGGACAAGGGGTCAATCACCACTCCGTACTCGGAACGGGCCGCCTCCAGGGAAACAAAGCCGCCCCTGACGTCCTTCTCAACAAGATCGACGTCCCGTTCCAGCGGGTCGCCCCAGCCCCCGCCGCCGGCGGTGTACAGCCTGACCAGGTCTCCCGCCACCCAGCGGTTATCGTCAGAGAAGGGGCGGATATCTCGCTCACCCTGCTGCCCCGGGTTGAGCAAGACTCGGGACGTGCCCCCCGCCTTCCCGCCGGCAATGCCCCAGGCCGGAAAGCGGTGATTCTCCACCCGCAGTCCGAAGGTCCCCTCCGGGGCCAGCAGCCGAACATCCCGGATGATGCCGCAGCCACCCCGGTACTTCCCTGGCCCCCCTGAATCGGGGTTGATGGCGTAACGCTCCATCCGCAGCGGGTACTCCATGTCCATGAACTCGGCCGGGTAGTTCTCGTTGTGGCGACTGTAAACGGCGTAGATGCCATCGGCCTGCGGTCGCGCTCCATGCCCTACCGCGATGCCGTCGGTGCACAGCAGCCACTCCCCGGTCCCGGCGTCCTTCATACGCCAGTAGGCAATCACATACACCGCCATGGCCGCCATGGCATCGCCCCCGTTGGCTCTGGCTACCACCGCCCGCACTGCGTTCTTCAGCTTGGTGAAGGTGTGGGCTCGGCAACCCAGCGCCGCCGGCCACTGGGGCTGCAGAATGCTTCCCGGCCGCAGCTTTACATCGTCAACCGCCGCCAGCAGACCCTGGTTCATGGTCAGCGAAGGGTCATACTGGTGGAAGTGTTGCCCAAGGTACGCCCCCAGGGTTCCGTCGCTGGCGATGAAGTTGATGGACCCGGGAGCCTGGTCATCGCTGGCAGTCGCGTCCAGAACAATGTCGTCCCCCGACCGCGTCAGTTCCAGGTGGAAGGAGTGCCATTCGTCTCCCACTCCGTCATTGTCCAGGTAATCCCTCGTGGAGTAGGAACCTTCCGGAATCGTCTCCAGGGTCTTCCGGCGAATGAAGTCCGCAGTCTCCTGCTGGTCCTGGCGAAGGGCAGCCAGCGCGGTCTCCTTGCCGAAGCGCCGGAAGATCTCCAGAACCCGGTCTTCCGCCCGCTGCGCCGCCGCCATCAGCGCCCTGGAATCTCCTTCCAGCAGGTCCGGATAGCGGGAGTTGCGAAGGATAATGCGGTAGGCCTCGTCGTTCAGCTTGCCCTGGTCCACAATCCGTATGGGCGGGACCAGGGTGCCGTCGTGGAAGATCTCCGTGTTGGCCGGCCCGATGCTTCCGGGGCGCGACCCGCCCAGGTCCCAGAAATGGGCAAAGGAGTGACAGTAGGCCACCAGTTCCCCTTCAAAGAAGACAGGTGCAATGAACACCATATCGGGCGTGTGGCTGATGCTGCCTCCGGATATGTATGGGTCGTTGTACCAGTACACATCTCCCCGGTGCATGGACTCCGGCGGATAGTGACTCCACACGCACCCCATAATGTCGCTGCCCATGGTCTCGCCGTAGATCTCCTGCCCCAGGCTGTCCAGGAAACTGACCGTATAGTCCTTCTTCTCCCTGATGAAAGCCGACATGGCCGTCCGCTCGATTATCAACTCGCACTCCAGCCGAGCCGAACGCAGCGACCCGCGCACAAGCTGGAGGGTAATCGGATCTACGCTTGCTTGTGTTCCTTCGTCCCCCTTCATCCACGGGTTGCTCGACATGCTGTTCACCCTCCTGTACTAGACCGGCTGCAAAATGCAGTTGCCATAGTCGTCAATGCGGGCCTTCCAGCCTGGTTCAATTACGACAGTAGAATCGACGTTCTCCAGAATAGCTGGTCCCCCAATGGTGGAACCAGGAACCAGTCGGTCCCGCCGGTAAATGTCGCAGGCGACAAATCCGCCTGCGTCTTCAAAGAAGACCTCGCGTTGCCCCGGCGAAGCATCCGCTGGCCCCTCCAGACTCCGGGAGTAGATGGCTCTCCCGGCAGGTTCCAGGTGGCCTCTTGCCGTCACACGAAGGGTGACAAACTCCACGGGCTGGTCCAGGGAGAAGCCGAACAGGCGATGGTGCTCCTGATGAAACCGTTGGATGGTGGCTTCCAGCGAGTCCTCATCCACCATGACTCCGGCCAGTTCTACGGTCACCTCGAATCCCTGGTGGGCGTAGCGCAAGTCTGCGGACCGCGCCAACTCCTGCAGGTCCCGGGAAACTGCTTCCGAATCCAGCCAGTTGGTTGCTTCTGCTTCCAGGTCCCGGTAGATGCTTTGCATCCCGTCAGCATCGTAGTCCGGAAGCTTCCGGATGGAAGTCCTGGCGTAGTCATTCTTGAAGTCGGCCACCAGCAGCCCGTAGGCCGATGCAACTCCCGGGTTGGGTGGAGCGATCACGGTCGTCATTCCCAGCAGCCGAGCCACCGCAATGGCGTGCATTGGACCGGCCCCACCGAAGGCCACCAGGGCGAAGTCCCGAGGATCGTAACCCCGCTCCACGCTGACGTTCCGAATAGCTCCCACCATGTTGTTGTTGACTATCTGGAGAATGCCGTGGGCGGCTCGGTTCAGGTCCAGCCCCAGGGGAGCGGCGATCCTGTTCCGAATGGCCGTGCGTGCGGCTTCGGCGTCGAGGGTCAAAGACCCGCCCGCGATGCTCTCGTCGATCCGGCCCAGGATCAGGTTGGCGTCGGTCACCGTGGGCTCGGTCCCTCCAGCGCCATAACAAACCGGGCCGGGAACGGCCCCGGCGCTGCGGGGCCCCACGTTGAGATTGTTTGCCGCTGTCAACCACGCGATGCTGCCGCCGCCCGCGCCGATGGTGGCAATGTCCAGCATTGGCAGCTGTACCGGCCAGTCTCCCAGCTCTGCGTTCAGCGTAACTGTCGGAGTACGTTGGTTGACCAGGGACACGTCGGTGCTGGTACCTCCCATATCAAAGGAATTACAGTCCTGGACCCCGGTGTTGCTGGACACATCAATGGCCGCCATCACCCCGGCCGCGGGGCCTGAAAGGGCGGTGTGAACCGGCTGGCGACTTGCCGTCTCTGTGCCAATAACACCCCCGTTTGACTTCATAATCAACAGGGGAGCCTCTATACCCATCCTCCGCAACTCCCGGTCCAGGTTCTCAATGTAGTGGCTGACCCGTGGCATTACATAAGCGTTAAGGACGGTGGTTATGGTCCTCTCGTACTCGCGGAATACAGGCAGCACTTCGGAGGAGAGGGAAAGGTGGGCATCCGGGAACGCCTCATTCACCAGTTCTCGGACCCGCAATTCGTGCTTTGGGTTTGCGTAGGAATGGGTCAACGATATAGCGATCGACTCAATGCCCTTGTCGCGAAAATGGCCTGCCGCCCTTATTACGGCCTCCTCGTCCATTGTTTCGATGACGGAACCGTCAAATGAAGTGCGCTCCGATATCTCCAGCACCCTTTCCGGAGGAACCGGACGTTCCGGCTTAACCCATACGTGCGGGTTGGCCATTCTCGCCATGTTGTGACGTCCTATCTCCAGCACATACTTGAACCCCTCCGACACCAGGACTCCCACCTCCGTTCCAGTGCCCTCCAGGATGGCGTTGGTGGCTATGGTTGTGCCGTGAAAGATGCGTCTAACCTGGGAGCAGCTTACTCCCTCCTGTTCCAGTATGCGGGAAACGCCGGATATGAAGCCCCGGGAGGGGTCTTCGGGAGTCGAGGGAGTCTTGACCAGGCGGCAATCTCCCGTAGAAAGGTTCAACAGGACAATGTCAGTAAAAGTTCCGCCTACATCTATCCCCAGGGCGAATTCTTCCATCTTGTTCCTTTCAGGGAGCTTGCTGGTTTCAGGTAAAGAGTCGCTTCGAGGGGGTTATACCACCCATGTGTCAGCCCGACAAGCTCTCTATGATTAATGCCTTGAACTGCCTGCCTGGGTCTAAAGAAACTATGAAGGCTTTGCAAGACATAGGCATTTTGATTTGGTACGTGGTAAAGTGGAAATATAGTCTGATACCGGTTCTGACGCTGAATTACTCAAGCCTTTGAGGCACAGACCCACGAGTCGGTCCTTTTGCCCAGCCACTTCTGTGCGGAGTCCCGATCTATGAGAAGTGCAAACCAGTCGCTTCCCTCCCCATTTCCCGAGGGCTGGTACTTTGTCGCAAGCCGCCAATCGGTCCAGAAGGCCGGCCTTCTTCAAAAGACCTGGATGGGTGAAAGCATCGTTGTATGGTGCGACCGGGAAGGCAACGTTTGCGTCGCCGAGTCCTTTTGTCCTCATCTGGGTTCCGACATGGGCCCGGAAACGGGGGGGCGGGTTTGTGAGGGCAGGCTGGTCTGTCCTTTTCACGGCTTCCAATACGATACCACCGGCCAGTGCGTTGCAACTCCCTTTGCCAGCCCACCCAGGAACGCCAGGCTAAGGGTTTTCGAGACTCGTGATATCGCTGGCCTCATTTTCGCGTGGTGGGGCATTGAGGGACGGGAACCCCAGTGGAGCCTGCCGGATCAAGAGCCCGACCAGGCCGGCTGGACGGGCCTGGAAATCAACACTCTGCGATTTCCCGGACATCCCCAGGAGACCACGGAGAACTCGGTTGACTTGGCTCACCTTCGGTATGTCCACGGCTACGACAGCGTGACTCGCATTGGCTCTGCTTTCGTTGACGGGCCGCTCCTTGAAAGTGACTTTGACTTCAGGTCCCGCCGCACCGTGGGCAGATTCATACCGTTTACTATGGATATTTCCGCCAGGACCCGGATATTTGGTCTGGGTTACTCCTATGTGGAGATACGGGAGCACTCCATTGGCATGAATATGCGCCTCTGGGTGTTGACCACTCCCGTGGATGGAACACTGATTGACATGTCGCTGGCCTCGCAGGTGGAAGAAATTCGCCACACCCGGCGTCGCGCTTCCGGCCTTGGAATGCTTCCCGTCAGGATGCGTGCGCCCCTGGTCAACAAGTTTGTCGCCGCCATGCAGAAGCATGATGTCCTGCAGGATGTGGTCATCTGGAGACGCAAGCGCTACCAGTCGCGACCACGCCTCTGTCGGTCCGATGGCGAAATAATGCCCTTCCGGGCCTATTGCGCCCAGTTCTATCCCGATCTGAACAATGTAGTGGATGAGACTCGCGCTGCCGCGGAAATCTCTTCCACTTAAGGCCAGGAGTCCTCGTCCGCCGGCCACACTCTATTAGCGACAAACCGAGGCCACTCGGGAAGGAATTCAGGGTCTTGAGCGCACAGTGCAGATTGGAGAATTTACGTCTCCGCGAGCGAGTAGCAACAGGTGCGGGTCGGCTTGATTGAAATGTCCCGCCGAAAGGTTAATGCATGAGCAAGTTTCTAGGTTGGCTGAGTTGGCTGGTGACGGCCAGACCCATCGTAACAATTCTCATCCTCATCTTGATCACTGTGCTGCTGGGCGCCGGCGCGGTTCAGCGCGTCCCTCCTCCCGATACAGCGGCAACACTGCCACAGGGCAGCGCCGTGGCCGTGGCTTTGCAGGAAATCAAGGAAAGTTTCCGGGAATCCGGCGAAGCCAGCGTGGTTACCTTGCTTTTCAGAGGCAATGCCATTACGCCGGAAGGCCTGGCCCAAATGGACGCCTTGATCGTGCAGGTGGTCAGCGACCCCGACGTACAGGCCTTGCTCGCACCGGCAAACCCGGTGATTGCTCCCTCTTCCCTCTATCAGGCCCTGCTCCAGACAGGAAGCTTCGAAACTGTAACCCAGGCCGATATCGACGCGGCACAGGGTCCTCCCGAAATTATGGGCGCCCTTGATGCCCTGACAGGCACCGATACCGATGGTACTACCCCGGTTTCAATTGCCACTATTCGCCTTCAGGACACAGGTGACGAGCGACTGCCAAGCATCGAACGAAACATCGATAAACTGGCCCGGGCCAGCCAGGGACCGTTAACGGTCAGCACCGTCTCTCCCATAATCATTGAGGACGAATACAAGAAGGCCACCGAAGAGGGAATGGCCCCCCTGGTGGGACTGGCCTTTCTCTTGATTGCGGCTCTGATCCTGCTGTTCATGAGGACTATCTCAGATCTGGTGCTTACCCTGGCGGGCCTGCTGATGTCCATCGTCTGGATCGTAGGCGTTGAGGGATGGCTGGGACCGAAGGCCCTGGGCCTCACTGGCCCACCCAACTCCCTGACCACAATGGTGCCGATCATCGTCATCGGCCTCACGGTGGATTACGCGATACAGATTGTCTCTCACTACCGGGAGCAGCGTAACGCCGGTGAAGCGGTTCTGGATTCAGTCCGCATGGGCCTGCGAAACGTAACCGTTCCCCTGGTGCTGGCTGCAGTCACGACGATAGTGAGTCTGCTGGCCAGCCTGTTCTCGCCCATAGAAATTGTGGGTGATTTCGGCATTATCGCCGGTTTGGGCGTAGGCATGAGCCTGATCGTCATGCTGACCCTGGTCCCGGCAGGACGAACAATCATTGATCGACGACGGGAGAGGCGAGGCACACTGAAGCCGCCCAATCCTATTGCCAATGCGCTGCCCGGTATCGGAAAGGCTGCAGAACTGCTGGGGCGAAGCATTACGCGCGCCCCGGGACCCTACCTGGCAGGTGTGATTATTTTGACCGCCGGACTGGGTTACGCCGCCACGGGCCTGGAGTCGGAGTTCAGCATTCGCGACATCCTGCCGAGGAACGGCGAGTTGTTGAAGGATATGGACACCCTGGACGCCGCCGTTGGGGGTTCCACGGAGATGGCCACAGTCCTGGTGAAGGCCGAGATCACCGAAACCCGCACCCTTCTGAACCTTCGCGACTTTACTTCAGCCTTCGAGGATGAACGGCAACGGCCTCAAGCGGCGGCCGGCCCAATCCATTCCTCCTTCGATCTGCTGGCAAATGACTGGACCACCGATAGCGGAATCCCCGGGGACAAATACGATCTGGAGCTTGAAGACTTGTTCCACCATGCTACAGCATCGGTGCAATTGGACCCGGTCCTGATGCAGCAGTTCGTGGACAAACTTGAAGCAATGGATCCCGAGTTTCGAAGGATCGTGGTCAACGACCCTGACGGCGTAGATACATTACTGCTGCAATTCCCAACCTTCTCCGGTGATCCTTCCAAGACAAAGGTCCTGCAAGAGGAACTTGAAGGACTGTGGTTTGGCCGGGACGAGGATCTTACTGCCACCTCCGGCAGCATAATTTCCGTCACGGTTACCGACGCCATTACCGAACGGCAGACCGAGGCCATAACGACCACCATCATCGCGGCACTGGCAGTACTTGCCGTTTTCTTCTGGATAACGCTGCGTCAGCCGGCTCTGGCGATAATTGCGGTTGGCCCAATTGTCCTGGTGCTTATCTCTGTGCTGGGTACCATGGCGTTGTTGGGCATCCCCTATACGATCATTACTTCCATTATCACGGCTTTGTCTATCGGTATTGGCGTGGACTACACCATCCACATGATCCATCGCTATCGGGAAGAGTACTCGCAAACTCGTGACCCCGAGCGGGCGGCGATTCGGACGTTGGGGACTACAGGCTCTGCCCTGCTTGGCTCTGCGCTTACCACGGCCCTGGGACTGGGGGTGCTGGTTGCGTCTCCCCTGGCGGCGTCACAGCAGTTTGGATTTACGGCGGCTATAACCATCGCCTATTCGCTGTTGGTATCAATTATCGTTGTCCCGGCGGCAATGACATTCTGGGGCGCCTACCAGAACATGCGACTGCGGTCCATGGTGCAACGCTGGTCAGACGAACTGGACATGCAAATAGAAGCGGTGCACGCCCGCCACGAGGAGGGGCAAGAGGCCTGATCGGCTGCGAAGCTTCACCCCCTTAATGCCAGGGGGCTTGGAAAGAGAAGAAGCCCCGGGTCTGGCTCTCTTGGCCATATCCGGGGCTTTTTGTGGGTCAATGGCAGGTTATGGATACGCCTCAGGTTGCAGGGCTCAGTAGCTCAGTTCGTGCCTCTTCTCGGCAATCAGGAATTTCAGCTTCTTGTTTGGCTTCATTGATGGTATCGGGCTGTACTTAAGCTTGTAATCGTCCGGAGAGACTTTGATATTGAAGTAGTGGGCCACCATCAATACGTTTACCGCTAACTGCAATTCCATCCACCTCGATCCAAGGCAGGTATGAGTGCCAAGGCCGTAGGGCGCATATCCCGGGTGGAGGTGCTCATTTCGGGGCGGCAGGTATCGGTCAATATCGAATTTGGTCGGCTCAGGGAAAACGTCCTCCATGTAATGGGACGCCGTTTGGGCAATGTAGAGGCGCGACCCCACGGGCAGTTCAAAGTCCTCTACAACACACGAGTTCATAACGTTGCGGATGGACAGGGGCACTATGGGGTACATTCGCAGGCATTCCATCAGGAACCGGTGCGTTACGTCGATGGTGGACGGGTTCAAGTCTTGCCCGTCCGGGTCTCCGTTGGTGAACAGGGCGTCAGCTTCGCTCTGAATCCGCTCGTAAATTTCGGGTTGAGAGGCCATGGCGTACAGCGTGAAACTGAATGCGTCCCCCAGGTACACACTGGCAATCAACGCCGCCGCCAACGCAAACCTTAGATTTGACTCAGGTACAAACTGGGGATCACTGGCGTGAAGGCTGAGAATGTCGTCGGCCAGGTTCCTGGGGCTGTCCGCCCGCTGAGCAGGCGTATGGACTCCCTGCACGCGATCAAGAAGGACCTCCACGGCCTTGGCACGCCGCCGCATTCCCGGGGTTTTCAGCATAAACTTGGGAAGAGCCTTAATCACGTGCGTGACCAGCGCCCTTTCCTTATAAGTTGTAAGGTCGTCAAAGATATCCTGGGACTCCACGCTGACGAAAAGCGGTGATATTTGAGAGTTGATCATCCGCCGGCAAAGGTGCTTGGCGGAGTAGGCGTCTCCAACCTCCCACTCCGACATATACCTCTTGGCCTGGAAATACAACTGGTCCAGTTGTCCCGCCAGCCTGCCCCGGGAGTAGGCGGCCGACAGGGATTTCCGGAGCCGGAAATGGTCTGCGCCATCCAGCGAAGGCAACACCCCGCTGGCGCCATAAACCTTCTCGAAATCACTAAAATAGTCCTTGGCTCTCAGGTACATTCGTCCCCGCCGGTGCACCCATTGGTTGGCGTCGGGCCCGGCGAGGAAGATCATGGGCTTGGATAAGGGCGGGCGAATCTGGAAGACCGGACCATATTCCTTTGCCAGGTCCGCCAGCAGTGCGGGAACGTTCCCGTCCCTGACGTGGGGATTGAAGATCAGCTTGCCCAGAGACACTGTTGGGATTCTCTTGGCCAGAGCTGATCGCCTGAAAAGGGCGCCGGCAATGTTCTGTGACACTGCGGCGGCGATAGACCGTCCAATCAAGTCCAGATTGCAAAGAAATGCAATGCGCTCTTCCGCCTCATCGTCCAGCTGGAACATGAAGCGGAAAACATCGCAAGCATTTACGAGACATATAATGATACTGTCCCGGGGATCGGGGATTTCGTTGTTGAAGATAGCATTGCTGATGCGGGTCTTTACAAACTGCAGTCCGGAGCCTTCAGAAGCGCCGGCAAACAATTCGGAGCTACCCGTATTGCGGGCCAAGGTCCAAAACTCTCCGTCGTGATATTCGAGAATCCTTAGCTCTACCAGCCTGTCCAGGGTCAGGTCTATTACGTTCTCGGCCTGGGGGGCAAGCCGCTCAATCCAGTACTGAGCGTTTCTCCTGGTTGGTTCGCCTGCTATTTCCTCTAAAGTATTGTCCAGAGCGGGATTCCCGGTCGCGGTCTGGTCCAAAAGGAACAAGGAGGCCATGTCCGTATCTATGCGGGACAGAAGAGAAAGCTCGGCCAGCACGGCGCCAATTACGGCACAATTCAGGTCCCAACCCGGTACTTGATGGAAGTACCCGTTCTCTTCATTGAGTAGCGTCAGGACTAACTCTTCCGGCAAGCTCAGCCGATGAGTGGTGACGTCCGTTGCAGATGTAGTCATTGCTCAGTACGCTCAAAAACCAAATGGGAGAGGGCCAGGGGTTAACTTTCCGTATATTCAGTATATCTTTAGGGTCAGATTATCGGCAAGCTTAAAGAAAAATATTCGCTTTCTGTATTCTATTCACGGAAGGACAGGATATTCGACCTGAACACAACGGATTGTCTATAGCAGCCCTCGGCGGGCACGAGAAATAACGGTGACCTGTGGATGTAAGCTTCACTGTTCTTTTTTGATGGTATGCTGGTGCCAACCTTGGAATTTACTCCTTCGAACCTGAGAGGTCAGCAATGGCGGAAATTTACACCCTGGGCGCCGGAACTCCTACCCCTACTCCCACACGTTTCGGAAGCTCCCACGTATTCAAGCTTGGCGACCAGTTGTTAATGTTCGACTGCGGCCCCGCTACTACTCACAAGCTGGTTAAGGCCGGTCTGTTTCCCACCCAGGTGGACTATCTGTTCTTCACCCACCACCACTTTGACCACGATATTGACTACCCTTGTTTCCTGCTCTGCCGCTGGGACCAGAGCATAGGCAAGGAAAACGAGCTACAAGTCTTCGGCCCGGACTTGACTGAGAAAATCACCGAGGGAATCCTGGGAGAGAACGGACTGTTCACCCATGACTGGAAGGCTCGGGTAAATCACCCCCTCAGCCAGCAGGTGTTTGTCAATCGGGGTGGGACCCTGCCCAGACCTGCTCCATCGGTGGATGCCCGGGATGTTGGTCCAGGCAAAGTGTTCAGCGGTCCGAACTGGGAAGTTACCGCGGCGCCGGCGGAACACGTGCAGCCCTGGCTGGATTCCCTGGCCTATCGGGTGGACTCCGACGATGGAAGCGTGGTTTTCACCGGCGACACCCAGCCCTGCGATTCGGTGGCAGAGCTTGCAAAGGACGCCGACATGATGCTGTGCATGTGCTGGGACGACCAGGCGGTAATGGACGCCAATGGCGAGTTTACCGGCCAGTGCGGCACCACTGGCGCCGCTCGAATTGCCCAGGCAGCCGGTGTCAAGAAACTGGTGCTTGTCCACGTAGGGCCCCACCTGGCTGGGCACGGTCCCATGGAACAAGGTATCGGTGACATCAGTCGCATTTACGATGGAGAGATAGTATTCTCTGAGGAACTGATGCACATTGCGCTTTAGAAATGGGGAGGCTTGTCAACTGGACCCTTGTGGGGCAGAACCCGCAACGTGGTCAGGTATTTCTTCGCACGAGAGTCTGGAAAACGCAAGGGGAGTGGTATGAATTGGCGGGCAGGGGGACTGGACTACAACGGAACGGATGACATAAATGCCCGCTGTCACTGATCTGGATTTCTGCGCCATAGATGTGGAAACCGCCAATCACAGTCCATCAAGCATCTGCCAGATAGGCATGGTCCGGGTCAAGAATGGACAGGTTGAATCCACATTTTGCGCCCTGGTTAATCCCGAAGAGGCCTTCAATTCCTTCAATGTCCGGTTGCACGGGATTGGTCCCGATACAGTTCGCTCCGCTCCCTCCTTCGATGAAGTCTTTGCCGAGGTGTTCGACTGGCTGGACGGGGCGGCGCTGGTCAGCCACACATTCTTCGACCGCAGGGCCATGAATGGCGCGGCCAACAAATATGGGTTGCCCATCATTCCTGCTATTTGGCTGGACAGCGTGGCCATCGCGCGGCGGGCCTGGCCCCACCGGCGCGGCGGGCGGGGGTATCGGTTGGCTAACCTGGCCCATGACCTGGGGATTACCTTTCGCCATCATGATGCGCTGGAGGATGCCAGGGCTGCTGCCGGTGTTGTACTTTACGCATGCCTGGAAACGGGAAAGAACATCAACGACTGGCTGCGGGAGTTCGAAAGATAGCGATCTGGTGGCTGCCGCGAATTGGATACTAATGCGCCTCAGTCAGCTTGACCCTTGTATGTACGAATCCTATAATGGCGTGGCGGGAACTACCCCTTTTTACCCGTACTCTTCCGGTAAAGGTATACCTCAGTGACGCAAAGCACCGCCCAGTCCATCGAAGACTTGACGCAAACCGCCCTCGGCGAACTTGCCCTGCTGGACAATTCCGACGCCCTTGAACAGTGGCGGGTACGCTACCTGGGCCGGCGGGGCGGCCTGACCAGTATTTTGAGGGGCCTGTCCCAGTTGGATATAGACCAGAGACGGGAAGTGGGCGCCCTGGGCAATCGCGCCAAGTCCACTCTGGAAGAGGAACTGGAAAAGCGCAGTCAGGAAGTCAGCCAGGCCAGGCTGGCGCAGGTTGCAGACCTGGAGCGCATTGATGTAACGCTCCCCGGCCGCCCTGTTGCCACCGGCCGGCTTCACCCCACAACCCAGGTGGTTCGCGAAATTACCGATGCCTTTGTGGCAATGGGTTTCAGCATTGTTGAAGGACCCGAGGTGGAGTGGGACCACTATAACTTCGAGATGTTGAACATCCCCCAGGGACACCCTGCCCGGGATATGTGGAACACCCTGTGGGTGGATTACGTTAACGAAGAGGGCCAGCGCCCAATGCTGCTCCGGACCCACACGTCGCCCATGCAGGCGCGGGTGATGGAAAGCATGCAGCCTCCGGTACGACTGGTCGTCCCCGGCAAGGTATATCGATACGAGGCTACCGACGCCACCCACGAGTGGCATTTTCACCAGGTTGAAGGTCTGGCCGTGGATGAGGGCATTACCTTTGCCGACCTGAAGGGGACACTGTACGAGTTTGCCCGCCAGATATTCGGCGCCCGTCGTCAGGTGCGCTTCCGCTGCGACTATTTCCCCTTCGTGGAACCTGGCGTGGACATGTCCATCGACTGTTTCTCATGTGAGGGAACGGACAGCAGTTGCCGCATTTGCCGGGGCAGCGGATGGATCGAAATCCTGGGCGCTGGGATGGTGCATCCCTATGTCTTGCGGGCGGTGGGGTACGATTCTGAAAAATACACCGGCTTTGCCTTTGGCCTGGGGCCCGAGCGCATTGCCATGCTGAAGTATGGCATCGACGACATTCGGCACTTCTATTCCAACGATCTGCGCTTCCTGCGCCAATTCTAGACAAGGGCTCTGCTGCCGGATGCTCCGGTTGGGGCCATGGCAAGAATAGCCCCCGACATTTCCAACCAAACCGTAGCGGTCAATAACGAGATTCAACGCATATGCAAATTCCTTTAAGCTGGTTGCGCGAGTACGTCGACATCGACCTGCCACCCCAAGAACTGGCTCACCGCCTGACCATGGCCGGAGTGGAAGTCGGAGAAGTTACTGAACTGGGTGGGTGGGAAAACTGCTGTGTCGGCGAGGTTCTGGAGGTTAGCCCTCATCCCAATGCCGACACTCTCCGACTCTGTCGCGTAAACCCCGGCGACGGCAGCGAAATGGAAGTGGTCTGCGGCGCCCCCAATGTGGCTGCTGGGCAGAAGATTTGCTTCGCCCGCGTCGGCGCCCGCCTCTACAATACTCATTCAGAAAGACATGAAACCCTTAAGGCTGCCCGGATTCGCGGTGTGGTCTCCGAGGGCATGATCTGCTCCGAACTGGAACTTGGACTGGGAGAAGGCCACGAAGGCATCGTGGTCCTTCCTGATGACGCCCCCACTGGAATGGCCCTGGATGACTATCTGGGTGATACTATCCTTGACCTCGAGGTCACCCCTAACCGCCTGGACTGTTTCTCTGTTCTTGGCGTTGCCCACGAAATCGGCGCGTTGACCGGCAAGCCCGTCAAGGTACCAGAGGTCCAGTACCAGGAGGATGGCCCGCCTATCACGGGGCAGGCCAGTGTGTCCGTGGCGGACCCTGACCTCTGCCCCCGCTACACCGCCAGCCTGATCCAGGGTTTGGAGATTGGACCATCGCCGCAGTGGCTGCAGGACCGTCTGACCAGGGCGGGCCTGAGGCCCATAAGCAACGTAGTTGACGTCACCAACTACGTGATGCTGGAGTTTAACCAACCTCTCCATGCCTTTGACCTGGACAAGGTCAGGGACAAGACCATAATAGTCCGGCGCGCCGCCCCGGGCGAGGCCCTGGAGACCCTGGACGGCGTAGAGAGGGAACTGAACAGCGAAGTGCTCGTAATCGCTGACTCAAAGGACCCGGTAGGCCTGGGTGGAGTTATCGGCGGCGCCAACAGCGAGATTGGCTCCGACACCACCAGCGTGCTGCTTGAATCTGCCACCTTCAACAGTTACAACAACCGAAGGACTGCCGACACTTTCCGCCTGTACACCGATGCTTCCCAGCGGTTTGAGAAGGGTCTTCGTCCCGAGTTGGCGCCCATTGCCCTCCGCCGTGCCACCCAGCTAATCCAGGAAGTGGCCGGTGGTGTCATAGCTCAGGGAATTTATGACATTTATTCCGAGTCTGATACACCGGCGCGTAAGGTTACGCTGACGCTGCGAAGGCTGAAGCAGGTACTGGGAATGGATGTCTCCGTCGAAGAGGTCAATGAGGTCTTCCAATCTCTGGATTTTGAGACGGAGCGAGTGGATGATGCCTCTATTTCGGTGATACCTCCTTACTGGCGCAGTGACATCAATATCGAAGAGGACCTGATAGAGGAGGTTGTCCGTATCATCGGGTACGACAACGTTCCTACCACGATGTTGTCAACCCCCATACCTTACCGGCAGCCTGCCCCCATGACCGAGTTGAAAGCTCGGGTTAAGGAGGCCTTGGCGTCGGTCGGGCTTCAGGAGACTATCAGCTATCCTCTGGTCAGCCTGGAAGACCTGGAGAAGGTCAACTGCACTGCCGAAAGATCTGCTCCACTCAAGGTTGCCAATCCCATGAGCGCGGGACATGATCACTTGCGTCCCACTCTCCTTGCCAGCCTCCTGAATACGCTGTCCTATAACGAAGGATACAATGAGGGACCTTTCCGCTTTTTTGAGCAGGCTCGAGTGTTCTTGCCCAGGCCTGAGCAGCTTCCCGATGAGAGGGAGGTTGGCGCCGGCGTTGTTTCCGGCCTCCGCTCGGAACCCTCATGGCTGGTTGATAATGGCCCGCTGGACTTTTATGACGTAAAGGGAATGTTGACCTCCATGCTGGCCCTGCTGGGTCTAACGCCATCCTGGGAACCTGCATCAGGGGAGGAGAATCCTGCCCTGCATCCCGGTCGGGCCGCAAGGATCATGTGCAGCGGATCCCAAATAGGTGTGCTGGGTGAATTGCACCCATCAATCGCCGAACGTTTCGATCTGAGGTACCGGCCCGCAGTAGTGTTCGAGATTTATTTGGACGATCTGCTGACATTGCCTGCCGGGTCGGGCCGGAATTTCCAATCGTTAACCCGGTTCCCGTCAGCTCACCGAGATGTGGCTCTGGTTGTGCCTGAAGAAGTGCCTGCCGGCAACGTTCAGGAAATCCTGGACCGCCATCGCCTGGTTGAAAGGGTGGAGTTGTTCGATGTTTACGCTGGGGAGAACCTGGAAGCTGGCATGAAGTCCCTGGCCTTCCACGTTTACTTCCAGTCGTCCGACCACACTTTGACCGCCGAAGAGGTTAACCGCACCCTGGACGGATTGCTTCGGATTCTCCAGCGTGACGTGGGAGCCACGCTAAGGGACTAGCTCGGTGGCTTCGCAAACAGACGAAGCCGTTCGCAGTCTTCAATTCGCATCCCTTTAAGGACTAGTTATGCAAACACCGCACCAGGGTCATCAAGAATCTGCTGGCCACGGGCACGGTCACCACGCCCCTCCCCATGACCACGGTCATCGGCATGTTGGCGAGGATATGCTCTCGGTCGAGGAAGCCCACCGTCAGATCATGGCTTGCTTCGCTCCCCTTGAGGTAGAGGAGAAGCCCATACTGGACTGCCTGGGTCAGACCCTGGCAATTGAAGTGCGCTCACCTCTGGCCCTTCCGCCGCTGGCCAATTCCGGTATGGACGGCTACGCTGTCCGACGGGATGACATTATTGGCGCGTCCGAAGATTCTCCCAGGAATCTGCGAGTCATCGGCCTGGTGGCCGCCGGGCAGGTCTCAGACCAGACGGTGGAGCCCGGCACGGCTATTCGCATCATGACGGGAGCGCCGGTGCCGTCGGGGGCAGATACGGTGGTGCCTTTCGAGGAAACCGATGAGATTAACAGGCGCTCCTCGGGCAGGACACTGGCTGACATAGACATTCAGGCCGACCTTCCCTTGGGCTGCAACGTGCGGCCCGCCGGAGAAGATGTCAGGGAGGGAGACCTGGTGCTCGAAGCCGGCACCGTTGTCAGGTCGGCGGAGATAGGCGTTTTGGCGTCGCTGGGCCTGGCAAGCGCCCGTGTCATTCGCCGCCCCCTGGTATCGGTCCTCTCCACTGGTGACGAGTTGGCATCGCTGGGAGAGCAGCTTTCCGGAGGCAAGATTTACGACAGCAACAGTTTTAGCGTGGCCGCTTCTGTAGTGGCCGCCGGGGGTATTCCCAAAGTCCTGGGCATAGCCCGTGATAGCCTGGAAGACATGCACCGCAAGCTGGAAGAGGTGGTCAATTCCGACCTGCTGGTAACCTCCGCTGGGGTTTCCAAGGGCGACTATGATGTGGTAAAGGACGTACTGACCGAGCGGGGCGATATCAACTTTTGGTCGGTGCGGATGCGCCCCGCCAAGCCCCTGGCCTTCGGTATGCTGCGGGGCGATCCGGTAAACGGAACGGGGAAGCCGGTACCGCTAATGGGTCTGCCCGGCAATCCGGTCAGCGCCATGGTGGCCTTTGAGATGTTTGCCCGCCCGGCGATTCGGACCATGCTTGGGCGAAAACGCTTGGGACGACCGATGGTCGAGGGAATCTTGACCGCGCCTATTTATAACTCCGACGGTCGCCGGGTTTACGCTCGGGTGGAAGTGGAAAAACGAGATGGAGTCTATTATGCCAACCCCACCGGGCCCCAGGGCTCCAACATACTGACATCCATGTCCCGGGCCAATGCCCTGGCAATATGTCCCGACCACCTTTCCCGCAAGGATGCCGGCGAACAGGTGGACATTATCATGCTCGACTGGAACGAAGAGGTAGATATATGACGATCCCCAACCCGGATGTGTCCCAGCAGGAAGAGGAAATCCCTTCCTATCATGTCAGCTTTGATCGGTTGGATCAGTTGAACCGGTCGGCCATTACTCTGCTGGCGGCCCGGCGACCCGCCATGGTTCCCTCCATGCTCAAGGAGAATAGCGAGCTGGACAATCCCCAGGAGATTCTGAGTGAGATAGCCGAATATTGCGGAACTGAAGACGACTATATAGACTCAGGCATGCCGTTGCAGGAAATAATTTTCCGGACTCTACTGGCCCGCCGCAACGAGCCGATGGCTCTCAGTGAACTTCACGATGAGCTTACGCAACGCTGGTCCACGCCGGTTCGACCCATCAATCTCACATTGAGAACCCTGGAACGCATTCTCGACAGCGACGACTACTATGGCTTCGCGCGGGTGGAGGACTAAGAAAGGCCAAACCTGAACAGTATTGGCATAAGCTCCCGAACTACTGTCAAAGAAAAAACGGGGCGGCTGAAAAACAGTCCGCCCCGTTGTCTGTTACACGACAAGAAACCATTCCCGGGTTATTGGGAATGGTCTCGTTTAATTTACTTGAAGGAAAGTGGGATCAGGCAGCTGTTTTGGCTTCGTTGGAAATGCCAATCAGCTTGTCAAAGCCGGCGGGATCGTTCACCGCCAGATCGGCCAGCATCTTGCGGTCCACTTCGACACCGGCCAGCTTGAGGCCATACATAAACTGGCTGTAATTGGTACCTGATTGCCGACAGGCAGCGCCGATACGGACAATCCACAGTCGACGGAAATCGCCTTTCCTCTCGCGGCGGTGCCGGTAGGAATAACTCCAAGCGTGGAGCAGCGCTTCCTTGGCCCATTTATAGTTTCGGCTGGAGGATCCCTGGTATCCTCGGGCCGCTGACAATACTTTCTTATGGCGGTGGCGCTTGGTGACGCCGCGTTTGACTCTGGACAACGTTAAACTCCGGGGTAAATTAACCGACGACCTATGCGTCGTAGGGGATCAACTGGCTCAACCGCTTGACGTCCGCCTTGTCCACGTGGAGCTTGGCGTCGTACTTGCGGGTTACCTTCTTGGGCTTCTTGCGTCGCAGGTGACTGCTCATGCGCTTGCGCCGCATTAACTTGCCCGAGCCGGTCACATGAAATCGGGCCTTGGCGCCCTTGTGTGTCTTAAGCTTCGGCATTGGCTAGGTCTTCCACTTTCTTCTCGGATTTTTCAGGCTTGGCCGGATTCGGAATCAATATCATGGACAAGGCCCGGCCTTCCATTGACGGGGGCTTTTCCAGCCGCACTTCTTCCTTGAGATCGTCGGCTACTTTCTTGAGAAGCGATAGCCCCAGTTGCTGGTGCACCGCCTCACGGCCACGGAAACGTACGGTCAACTTGACCTTGGACCCGTCATCGATAAACTCCTTGACCTTGCGGAGTTTCGCGTCCAGATCATGTTCACCGATGTTTGGCCGGAAGCGCACTTCCCGCAACTCGGTATTCTTCTGGGCCTTCTTTGATTCCCGTTCTTTCTTCGAGTAAAGGTAGCGCAGTTTTCCGTAATCCAGCAGGCGACAAACCGGGGGATCTGCATTGGGAGCCACTTCCACCAGGTCGACACCATCCTGCCGTGCCTTTTGCAAGGCTTCAGCCAGGGGCATTAGTCCAAGCTGCTCTCCGTTCTCTCCGATAACGCGAACGCGGGGCGTCCTGATCTGCTCGTTTACTCTATACTGCCTTGCTATTCTCTCTTACCTCCGAAAGATTTTCGTAGGGGTACCTGTTCAGGAAGGGTTGAAACAATGTAGCACACGGCCCATTGGGAGTCAATCTGCAGTCGTTGCGCTATATTACGGGTTGTACTAGTTGTGATACTCGGAAATTCTTTCCTGAACGCCAATTTGCCGCCGGTAGCCCGGCTTACCCGGAGTTTGCACAGTATCGATTGCGGCATCCAGTGGCCCGTTATCTCAGGGACAACATCCTTTCCAGGGCAATGTTGGAGTCCCGTCGAACGTCCTCGGGTACCGTTATCTGGTTGCTTACCACTCCCTCAGCCAGTCCTTCCAGCACCCAAAGCAGGTATGCCGGGTGAATCCGGTACATCGTAGAGCAAGGGCAGCTTACCGGGTCCAGGCAGAATATCGTCTTGTCAGGATTCTGCAACGCCAGTCGGTTTACCAGGCTGATTTCAGTTCCCACAGCCCAAATGCTCCCCGCAGGGGCTTCATTGATAGCCTTGCGGATGAACTCGGTGGACCCGTTCATGTCAGCCACCTGGAGGGTTTCCATGGGGCACTCCGGGTGTACCAGCACGTTTACGTCAGGAAAACGCTCGCGGGCAGACTGTACCTGGGCCGGTGTAAATCGTGTGTGGACTGAGCAATGGCCCTGCCACAAAACCATCTTGGCGTTCCGCAATTGTTCAGGAGTGTTGCCTCCCAGGCGCTTGAACGGATTCCACACAACCATCTCTTCCAGCGGAATGCCCAGCTTCAACGCCGTATTGCGACCAAGATGCTGGTCGGGCAGGAACAGGACCCGTTCAGCCTCCTGGAAGGCCCACTCCAGCACTGCCGTTGCGTTGGATGAGGTACAAACGGCGCCATTATTCCGGCCGCACAAAGCCTTGATGCCTGCAATGGAGTTCATGTAGGTGATGGGGACGATTCCGCCATGGTCGCCCAACACGTCCTGAAGGTCGTCCCACGCATCTTCTACATCGTCCATAGGGGCCATGTCGGCCATTGAACAGCCCGCCGTAATGTTGGGAAGGATTACCTGCTGGTGCGGAGCGCACAGGATGCAGGCGGTCTCGGCCATGAAGTGAACGCCGCAGAAGACGATATAACTGGCCTCCGGGCGGGAAGCAGCTTCCTGGGACAGCAAGAATGAGTCTCCCTGGAAATCTGCGTACTTGATGATTTCTTCCCGCTGGTAGTGATGGCCCAGGATAGTTACGTCTGTGCCCAGCTTCTGCCTCACCTGGTGGATTCTATTGTCCAGTTCTTCCGGCGAGCACCTCAGGTATTCGGGCGGGATTTTCTGCCACCGCACATTGATGGCCAGTTCTTCCGCGAGAGACTTTGCCGGCAGTTCGTCTTCCGGCCGGCAAAAGGCTGCGTGCTCTATTTCGCTCAGGGGTATGGTAGGCGTCCTGGGCTTTGTTGCCATATTCACTCCCTCGGTGCTTTGGAGGCTGCCGGTTCAGGGAAGGCTGCGATACATTATGTGCCGTAAATCACGGGCAGCCGGGGCAAACTGTTGAATGCATTGGGCTATGTTGCGCTTCTAGCCTCTTTCGTAGCGTTTAACAGAATATGCTTAGTCCAGCGATTGGGCCCTGCCCTGCAAAGCCCACGGGCTGGCATTTTCGATTTCCGCCTGTATCAGTTGGCCTGCCAGGTTGGTGGAGCATCCATTGTCGTCATCTTCAGTTAGGAACACCAGCTTATCCGTGCGAGTGCGGCCCTGCCATTTGCCTCGCTTCCGACCTTCCACCAGCACCTCCATGGTATGGCCCACCAGTTTGGAGTTAGTCTGACTCAGGATATTCTCCTGAAGGGCGTCCAGTTCTTTCATCCGGCGGTCTTTAACCTCTGCCGGTACATCATCCTCCATGGTTCGGTGGGCAACGGTTCCGGGACGGGTTGAGTAGGCAGCGCAGTGGACTTTGTCGAATTTCAATTCCGAAACCAGGTCCATGGTTCTACCGAACTGCTCTTCCGTTTCTCCCGGGAAACCAACGATTATGTCGGTGCTCATGGAGACGGCGGGAATAGTCTCCCGAATGCGCCCGACCAGATCACGGTATTCGTCCCGAGTATAAGGACGGCGCATGTTCTGCAGGACCTCATCGTCGCCCGCCTGGACCGGCAGGTTGATGTGTTCGCAGACTTTGGGGAGTTCTGCTACCGCTCGTATGATCCGGTCGTCCATGTATGACGGATGCGAGGTAAGGAAACGTATGCGGTCCAGCCCATCTATGTCGTTTAGACAGGTCAGCAGCTGAGACAAATCCGGTTTCTCCGGCAGGTCATATCCGTATGCGTCCACCGTCTGGCCCAGGACCGTGACTTCACGGACACCCCGATTTACCAGCAGTTCAACTTCGCGGACCACCTCATCCACCGGACGGCTGACCTGGCGCCCCCTTCGATAGGGAATAATGCAGAAAGTGCACATCAGGTCGCACCCGTGGATGATGGGTACGTAGCAGGTAACATCAGGATGGGTGGGGGCCAGGGACCCTACGCAACCCTCCCAGTCCAGGCCCTTGCGCTGCCCCACCAGTTCCAGCAATGGCTCAAACTGCTGCGGCTGCATAAACAGGTCAACGTCAGGGAACCGCTTTTCCAGCTGGTCAGTCCTGGGGCCCACCATGCAACCCATCAGAGCCAGTACCCGGTCGGGCTGTTTCTTCTTGAGAGGATTGACCATCCACAGGTTGCCGACCACCTTATCCTCGGCTCCCTGCCTGACTACACAGGAATTCAGGACAATTACGTCAGCGGTCTTGGCGGTATCCACGGGCTGGAGGCCAAGCTGTTCCAGGGCTGACCCCAACCGTTCGGAGTCGGCCTTGTTCATCTGGCAGCCTATGGTCCAAATGTAGTAGGTATCCAGCAATTTAACCTGTTTCTCTAGTGAACTTGCCCGGCATCCACGGATGCCGGGCAGAATAAGCTTATCGAATAACCGGGCCACACCTTTCAGAAGGAATGATTCTGCCCTCCGGAACCTCGTACGATAAGTCTGAGTTCCACGGAAGCGCCCTTGGCACATTATATACCAAATCTACAGCCCGGCTAAAGCAGGGCCCAGGTGTTTAACCACTCTTGCCAAAATTGCCCGCCGGATTACTCAGGCGGGCAATGATTTTCGCTCTCTCGGCTAAATTATGCCTCGTTCGGAGTCCAGGCCAGCGCCCGAACTTCGGTGAATTCTTTCTTGAGCTTACTCCAGTTTTCCCCTCCGTCTTCGCTGCGGTACAGTTCGCCGTAAACGCTGTTCGCCAGAATCAGGTTGGGATCGGCAGGATTGGTGGCAAAGTTCCAGACTGGCGAGTTGGGTTCCACTGGCAGCGGCCGTTCTTCCCACGACTGCCCGCCGTCAGTGGAGCGGCGTATGGTTCCTGTGTTGCCGATGGCTGCGTCGCCGTTGGCCACAAACATTACCTGCGGGTCGTCTGTCTTGACGGCCACCCAGCGACAGTAGGGCATCTCCAGCGTAGATGAAGACATCAGGGAGTCGAAGGTCGTGCCGTCGTCGCGACTGGCAAAAATTTCCCGTGGAGTGCTGACCAGCACCGTCTTCTCCTCGCCCAGGCTGAAGGCCATGCCGTGAATGTCGGGATTGGTTATTCCCTGCTCAACGTGGCTCCAGGTGTCCCCACCATCCCGGCTGACGTAAACACCGTCTATCTCGACCCCGGCCAGGACTGTGTCGGTATCCACCGGATCCACCAGCAAGGCCGTAACCCGTGGGTCGCCGATAGCGCATTCCTGTGCTATGTCGGCCGACAACTTCTCCCAGCTTTGGCCGCCATCCCTGCTCCGAAAGAGGAACGGCGGGCTGGTGCCCACGTAAATGTTTTCCGAGTTGGCCGGATTCACCGCGATGGACCAGATTTTCAGGCCTTCCATGGGCGAGTCCAGTTTCGCCCAGTGCATGCCCGAGTCTTCGCTGCGGTAGAAGCCGTTCTCGGCGCCGGCATACACCACGCTGGCATTGCTGGGGTCCACCGTCAGCGCGCGGATCTGAGACTCCCCGGGGAAGGGGTTGCCCACCCGGCGCCAGCTTTCCCCTGAGTCGGCGCTATGGAAGAGGCCCGCACCCGTAGTTCCAACCATAATGCTGTAATTTCCAGACATTCCTTCAACCTCCATACCGGCAATGCGCCAGCAAGAATTCGGCAATTGGTTTCACCTGACGTCTGGCCGACCTGCCTGAGGAGTAAAGACCCTACCTTAAGCGGTGGCCTGAGCCTGACGCGCCAGGGCTTCATCCCACGGACCCGAAAGGCGACCTTTGCTTGTTCCGCCGATCATATATCCACTCGGGTCGTGACCCCATTCGCTGGCCGGCATCTCGTATGAAAGCTCGATGCCATTGCCGTCCATGTCACGGATGTAAATTCCTATGGCATGGCCGTGGTCCGACACTCGCTCTATGGGTATGTTCTTCTCCTTGACCCGTTCGTACAACTCCGCCAGGTCCTCCAGGCTGTGCATGTACCACGCCATGTGATTCAGGCCAACCTGTCCCCGTTGGGGTCCGGCAGCGTCATCCCCCACCTCTACCAGGGCGATTTCGTGGGAATTTCCAATGTCCGCGCTCATGAAGGCAGCCCGGCCCGGGGTGAATCCGTGAGTATGCAGGCCCAGCAGGTCTTCGTACCAGTCCCTGGCTCGCTCCGCGTTCCTGACGTAGATATTCACGTGGCCCAGTTGTCGTGGTATGTATCCCATAAGTTGCCTCCCAGTTTCGACAAGATAGGGTTAGATATGGTGATTTTCGGCGATTATATCAGCAGGATTGATGCCAAACAAATAAGAATCACCCGTATGCAGAGTGCTATCAGTAGGTATAAGGTCTCTGGTTCGGACTCTACGTCGATGAAAAGAGCGGGCTCTTTCCGTTAAGGCGGTTAGTGCAAAGCTAGTTTGACCGGCCTTGCTTGAGAGCCGGGAGAGCCTCGCGGATTTCGTCCACATGTACGGCAAAGAAAGTGCCTATAACCCTTTTGCCGCCGGCCTGGGTCTGGGCGGCCCGAACCAGGCCAATCACCTCCCCATCGCTGTTAAAGACTGGACCTCCGCTGTCTCCCGGGTCCACCGGCACGTCCATCAACAAGTTTCGGATTTCCCGGTCGTCATCAACGTAAACTACCTGGGAAAGCACCCCCCGGTTGGCCGACGCTGCTCCTACGGTTCCGTCGTCCCGGGGGAAAACCGTGGAATAGCCCAGGGCCATCAATTCCTGGGCTATGTCCTGACGGGGCACTGTTCCCAGGGGCAGCGGGGCTGCTCGGCTGCTCAACGGCGCCTTATCGGGGTCGAACCTTATCAATGCCAGGTCCCTCTCCCGGTCCACTGCTAACACGGTGGCAGTGAATTCGGGCTCTTCGGCCTGGCGAACGGTGACGGTCCGGTTGAAATCAACTACGTGCTCGTTGGTAATTATCAGGTTGGGCTCGATCAGCCACCCAGACCCTCGGCTGAATCTGGTGTCGATCATGAAGACTGAAGGCCAGGCGTGCTGGTGGATGGCACGAAAGTCGGTAACCGGCTGGGGTGTAGCGGTAGGCTGGGGCGTAGCCGTGTTAGGAATCGTAACCGGCGTGGCCGTTGGCGGAAAAGTAACCGGGGTCGGCGTCGGCGCCGGTGTAGCCGTAGGCGGAAGAACTATCGGTGTCGCCGTTGGCTGAGGCGTTGCCGTCGGAAAGGCAGTGGCGGTCGGCGGGGTAGTTGCCGTGGGTACCAGGGTAGCCGTAGGCACCAGCGTTGGTTCCGGCATCCGCGTAACGGTGGGCTGGGGCGTGGCCGTGGGCAAGGGCGTGGGAATTACCTGGGGAGTAACGGTGGGCGCGGCAGCCACAATGTCTCGTGCCCGCTGGTCTATGAGCTGGTTGAGCTCCTCATCCGAGGGCCCGCAGGCCGTCAGGGCCAGGGTCAGGCTGGCGAAAGCCAACCCGACCAGGCCCCGCCTCAGGGCTGTCAGGTCCCATATGTCCATTTAAATGAAGCGTGCCTGCGACCTTGAAGAGTCGGCGTAATCGATATAGACGGTGATGACTTCGCTGAAGAAATCCATCGCTTCCACACCCTGTTCGCGTTGGCCAACTCCCGAGGCCTTGAGACCGCCAAAGGGCAGGTGCACTTCGCCGCCCAGCGTGGGGGCGTTGACGTGGACCATTCCTGCTTCCACGGTGTTGATGTATCTGTAAGCCCGGGGCAGGTCACGGGTGTACACCGAAGAGGACAGCCCAAACTTGACGCTGTTGGATATCTCAACCGCGTCTTCCAGGTCCCTGGCCTTGAATACCGTCAGAACCGGTCCAAATATTTCTTCCTGGGCAATACGCATATCCGTGGTGCAGTCGGTGAATATGGTTGGCTCCACGTAGTAACCCTCGTCAAACTCGCCGCCCGTAACCGCATGGCCGCCGAATGCCAGGTGCGCTCCCTCTTCGGCCCCAACGCCAATGTATTCCAGCACCGTGTCCAACTGGGACTGGCTGGACAAAGGACTGACATCCGTATCCGGAGCCAGCCCGTCGCCCACCTTCAACCTGGAAGTGCGGTCGATCAACTGCTCCATAAAGATGTCATAAACATCCTCTTCGACGATCACCCGGCTGGTGGCCGTGCATCGCTGGCCGGTGGAGCCGAAAGCCCCCTGCACGATACCGCCCAGTGCCTTGTCCAGGTCGGCGTCGGCCAGCAGAATTACCGCGTTCTTGCCTCCCATCTCGCACTGTACCTTCTTGAGGCGCTGGGCTCCTTCCGCGTAAATTCCGGTCCCGATTTCGGTTGAACCGGTGAACGAAATACCGTTCACGTCCGGGCTCTCTACCAGCGCATTGCCCACTGACCCGCCCGGGCCGGTTATCAGGTTAAGGACGCCGGGAGGCAGGCCAGCCTCCTCAAATATTTCGGTCAGCTTAACCGCGCTTAACGGTGTGATGGACGCCGGTTTGAAAATTAGCGCGTTTCCGCAGATAAGAGCCGGGGCCATCTTCCAGGCTGGAATGGCGATTGGGAAGTTCCAGGGCGTGATAATGGCTACCACTCCCAGCGGCCTCCGCACCGTGTAGGCAACGGTGCTGGGCAGCTCGGAAGGTGTGGTGTACCCGAACATCCGGCGTCCTTCGCCGGCTGCGTATTCAATAATATTCATGGCCCGGCGTACTTCGCCCTGGGCGTCGGGCAGGGGTTTGCCTTCTTCCTCGGTTATGGTTCGGGCCAGTTCGTCACTGCGACGTCCCATTATTTCCAGGGCCCGGAAAAGAACCTGGGCACGGGCCGGCGCCGGCGTATTCGCCCATCCTTCCAGCGCTTCCTTGGCGGCGGCTACTGCCTGCAGCGCATCCTCAGGAGTAGAAGTCTGAAACTCGCCCAAGACCGTCCCTTTGTGAGCTGGATTCGCTACGGGATAGGTACGGCCGGACACGGACTCGACCCATTGTCCGCCGATAAAGTTGCGATGGGGGGCGCCCTGTGTTGTTGCCATTAGTCGTCCTCATGTAAAGGTAAGGTTGCGCAGGATTGAATGCTATGGAGTAAAGTACCATTAGAGGCTTTAGTGGGCAAGGTAGAATGTGGGTTGGGCAGCCAGCATTCCACGGGCAACCCTCCGCCCGACAGTTTCAACCTCACTTAACCGAAAGGTGTAAAATCCCGCCAGGCAAGCCCGGGAATAGTGGCTGGAAAACGAAACCAGGAAGTAGTTAATGGCCGGTAAAGCAGACTGGACTCCTGAACTCGCACGGCGCTGGGACCAGGGTATTGTTCGTTATCCAGACCCGGCAGTGGAGGCGGTGGACCCGCGGTTCCTTTCATACCTGAACGGTAACGCGGCGGTAGAGTGCCTGTTCGCCGGAACCAGGTGGGCCGAGGGCCCGGTGTGGTTTGGCGACTCCAGGTCCCTGATTTTCAGTGACATTCCCAACAACCGGATGCTTCGGTACTGCGAAGCATCCGGCGACGTGACTGTGTTCCGCCAGCCATCCAACAACGCCAATGGCAACACACGCGACCGACAGGGGCGCCTGATTTCGTGCGAACACCTGACTCGCCGGGTTACCCGAACCGAGTATGACGGCAGCATAACGGTGTTGATTGACCGTTTCGACGGAAAGCGCCTCAACGCGCCGAACGACGTGGTGGTCCAATCCAACGGAGCCATCTGGTTTACCGACCCTGGCTACGGAATCCTGGTGGGATACGAAGGCCAGCGGGCGGACCCCGAGTTGCCCACTCGGATTTACTGGCTGGATCCAGGAACCGGCCTGGCCACCGTAGCAGCTGAGGACTTCGTCAAGCCCAATGGGCTCTGTTTTTCTCCGGACGAGTCACGGCTGTACATTTCCGATAGCGGCAGTTCCCACGACCCAGATGCTCCTGGCCACATTCGCGTCTTTGGAGTCGGTGAAGGGGGAGTGATGCGGGGTGGTGAGGTTTTCGCCGACTTCAAGCCCGGGTTCGCCGACGGCTTGCGCACGGACCGTGATGGAAATCTGTGGGCCGGTGTCGGTTGGGCTGGCCCGGGCTCCAATGGCGTACACTGCTTTACTTCTGACGGCGAGTTGATTGGCCGCATCCACCTGCCCGAGCCTTGCGCTAACCTCTGCTTCGGAGGCCTGCAAAAAAATCGGCTGTTCATGGCTTGCAGCCAATCGCTGTACGCGCTCTACGTGGAAGCCATCGGCAACCAATATCCTTGATTGGGGTTGGATGCTCGCCTATCGCTTGATTGAACCCGTATAGTTACCTCTTGTGGCATCTCTTGTGGCTGCCCTCGCATTTTTGTTGCATCTGCCAGAGAGAAGGAACTCAGTTAGCGCGAGAATTCTTGGTTCCACCTTGCCCGTAGTATAATTGGCTATCTTCTACAGGAGAACGATACTGATGACACTGACGTTGCGCGATTTCAAAATACGAAACCGTCCCGTCGTTTCCGGCCGAAAACTGGCCCCAGACATGCCGGAACAACTGGCAACTAACCTGCGAAACGCCGAAGCGGAAATTGCCCAACCCTTCAAGGGACTGACTGCCGAAGGGCAGGTAACTACTGGCCTGTATTCGTTGCAGGACACCGGACTTTCCAATGAAGGAATTGCCAATGCCGCCAATGCCTGGCTGGAGTCGCTTGATTCGGAACAGAGATCTGCTGCCAGCTTCGGGCTGGACAGTGATGCCTGGCGCCGCTGGAGCAATATCCACGTTTTCCTGATGCGTCATGGCGCCATGATGGCACCCATGTCCCAGGCCCAGCGGGACCTGACCTTCAACATGCTCCGCGAAAGTTTCAGCCCCGCCGGTTTTGAACTTGCCCGCAACATAATGAAGCTCAACGAAGCCATCCGCGAAATCACCGGTAGTGATGAAGAATTGGGCGAGTGGCTGTATTGGATGAGTGTGATGGGTGAACCCTCCGCCGAGGGCCCCTGGGGCTGGCAGTTCGACGGCCACCACCTCAACGTCAACTGTTTCCTGCTGGGAGGCCAGATGGTAATGACTCCCATGTTTATGGGTTCGGAACCGGTTGCCGTTGACATCGGCAAGCACGCCGGTACCCGCGTCTTCCAGGCCGAAGAAAGCATCGCCCTCAATCTGGCCCGTTCCTTCTCCGCCGAGCAAAAAAGCAAGGCCATTGTCTCCGACGACGTTCCCCCCGGCGTCTTCACCGGCGCCTTCCGGGACAACTTCGAAATGCGCTACGAGGGGATCAAGTTTGGAGACTTGTCCAGCCACCAGCAGGCAATAATGTTCGACCTCATTGGTACCTACATTAACCGGATGCGCTCGGACCACGCCCAGTTGAAGATGGATGAGATCAGGGAGCACCTGGGCGATACCCACTTTGCCTGGATGGGCGGCGTCGAGGAAGACAGCGTTTTCTACTACCGCGTCCACAGCCCGGTGGTTCTGATCGAGTTTGACCACCAGAATGGCATCTTCCTGGACAACGATGAACCCAGCCGCAACCACATTCATACAGTGGTGCGGACGCCCAATGGTAACGATTACGGCAAGGACCTTCTGCGTCAGCACCGGGAGCAGCACCACCACTCCCATGACTGATTCTTAGGACTGTGCCCCTGGTGTTTAAGGAATTCAACAGTTCACAAGGCAAAGGAGCATGATATGGCCGGCTATATGATTGCCGACGTTACAGTGACCGACCCGGCGGGTTTCGAGGAATACCGCAAGCTGGTCAGCGCGACTATTGAGGCCTACGGAGGCCGTTACATGGTTCGGGGCGGGGATACCGAGACCGTGGAGGGTGACTGGAATCCCAGCCGCCTGGTCATTCTGGAGTTTGACAGCGTGGATCAGGCAAAAGCCTGGTACTACTCCGAAGAGTACGCCGGACCCAAAGAGATGCGGCATAACTCGGCCACCACCAACGCCATTTTTGTGGAAGGTCTCTAGACGTCCCTGCTACAGGATCCAACCCCTCCTGAAATCGGCATGGGTCAAAAAGAACTCCCTCGGTGCAAGCCAATTGCACCGAGGGAGTTGCTCGTTTGGAATATATTATTGAAGCCTAGTGCCACTCTGCGTGGTACATAACCTCAATCAGGTTACCGTCCGGGTCCCTGACGAAGCCTGCCAGCTTGCCGCTGTCATTCAGCTTGGGCTCCCGGCCCGGTTCGAAATTGACCCCTACCTCGTTAAGGTTGGACAGCCAGGCGTCCCAGTCTTCCACTTCCACTGCAAAATGGTTGGTGGAATGGGGTTGGGGGTTGGTCTCCACGTGCAGGTGCACTTCCGTGTTCCCCAGCTTCAAATAGCGTGGCCCGTCTTCAGTCCACTCCGCGCCGAACACCTTGCCGTACCATTCCTGGCTGCGGGGCACGTCGCTGGTTTCCACGTTGGTGTGCTGGATCATGCTTACCTTGATGCTGCCCTTGTTAATAGTTGGCATATAAGGGTTGCGTTCCGGCATGGTTATCACCTCTTTTGAAAGTATTCGGGCAAAAGTCGCGCATTCCTGTCCCGAATCATTGAATGAAATATATTACAGTGATCCTTCACGGTCAATCAGTCCTGAATGTTCATCGCTTCCAGGCCAATCTGGGCCAGTTCCTCGTCCCGAATCAGGTAGCCGCCCACTCCAATTCCTCCCATGATTATGCCCTCCCGGGACTTTACGACTACTCCACCTTCGCCGGGGGTCAGGCTGGGATCGCCGTAATCACTTACGGTTCGGCCCCTTTCCTTCAACTGTTCGCCATGCGCTCCCGTATCCATCCCCATAATTGCCGCAGTATAGGCCTTGCGGAAGGCGTGACGCCGGGCGTACAGCCGGACGTGGTCCATCTGGGCGTAGGCCACCATATTGCCTGCGTCGTCCACTATCGAAATTGCCACCGGCATGCCGCCAGGTTTGGTCGCCTCTTCGATTATGGCCTTCATGGCGGCCTGAGCCTGTTCAAAGTCAATAAAGGGTTTTCCCGACATTTTCCTTCTGCTCCTATCTCCACTTTCCAGGGGAAAGCCATTGCTGGCCGATTCAGGACAGATGATACCACGCAAGGGCTACCGGGCTCGTGTCGCCAGGGGCAGTTCGGGTTGCCTGATCGCAGGCTGAGCGTCTTCGCCATAAGGAAGGGCCACCTAACCCGATGGTACAATTATATTGGTACTTTGGCAGACGAAGATGGGCTGCCAGCCCGTTTGGGGACACCGGGAACGGGAGGTGTGAATCCATGAAAGAAATTAGTAGGGAAGCTAGGGCTCGCCTGGCCGCTTTGAAGGAGACCTATGAGGAAGCATCCGCTTATGCTCTGGGGTATCCGGTCAACTTTGATTTTGACTACGAAGAAATCCTGCCCTTCCTGAAATTCAATGCAAACAACGTAGGCGACCCTTTCCACGGCACCAACTACCGGGTCAACAGCCATGATTTTGAACGGGAAGTAGTTGGGAAATTCGCAAACCTGATGCGCCTGGACCCAGAGGACGCCTGGGGCTATGTGACTACTGGCGGCACTGAGGGAAACATGTACGGGCTCTATATGGCCCGGGAACTCCATCCCCAGGGCGTGGTCTATTTCTCTCAGGACACTCACTACAGCATCCTGAAGATCATGCAGGTTCTGAATATGCGCAACATCATGATCAAGAGCCAGGATAACGGGGAGATTGATTACGACGACCTGTACGAGACCATTCGTATCAATCGTGATGTCCCGGTGATCATGATGGCCAATATTGGCACAACCATGAAGGGAGCGGTGGACGACCTTCGCAAAGTGCGCAAGATTCTGGATGACCTGGCTATTCGGCAATCATACATTCACTCGGATGCGGCCCTCAGCGGTATGATTCTGCCCTTCGTTGCCGACCCCCAGCCATATGGATTTGACGAGGGCGCCGACAGCCTGGCCGTCAGCGGTCATAAGTTGATCGGTTCTCCCATACCCTGTGGCGTTGTGCTCACCAGGAAAGAGTATGTTGCCCGCATATCGCGCTCGGTTGAATACGTTGGGGTGATGGACACTACCATTCCGGGCTCTCGCAACGCGTGGACACCGCTGCTATTGTGGTATGCCCTCGAGAAACACGGAATGGAAGGCCTTACCGATATTGTGGCGGAAATGCTGTCGGTGGCTGAATATGCGGTCCAAAGGTTCAATGACAGCGGCATTCCCGCCTGGCGGCATCACAACTCTGTAACAGTCGTTTTTCCCAGGCCGCCCCAGGAGGTGGTCAGCAAATGGCAGCTTGCCCCTTATCGGGACATTGCTCATCTCATTACCATGCCCCATGTAACCCGGCAACTGGTCGATCAACTGGTGGACGAATGCTTGGCCATTGCCCCGGCTACCCGCTGAAATAGGCGCCAGTTCAGAGCGCCTTCTTCCATCAAGTTTGAAAATCCAGTTTGGATGGCGACTCACGATATGCTGTCGCCCCTTGTGACAGGCAGACCCACGATAAATTCCTGGAACTGTTGGCAGCCGTTTGCGGCGCAAGCCATTTAAGGGAGGATATTACTTGGAACGCATAGTAATTATGGCCCGCGACGATGTGGGAGTACTCGCGGATATAACCAGCGTCCTGGCGCAGGCCAGCGTCAATCTGGAGTCCATCAATACTCAGGTCAACGGGGAGCACGGGACCATAATCATCAGCACTGACGACACAAACCGCGCCCTAACAGCGTTGGCGGGTGCCGGTTACTCCGCGGTAACCGACGACGCGCTGCTTATTCGGCTAAAGGACGAGGCCGGCGCCCTGGCCCGTGTGGCTCAGCGCTTCAGCGAGGCAGGCATAAATATCCGAAGTGTCCACATTCTGGACCGGAAGGACGGTTTTGCCACTATAGCTCTCTCCACGTCGACCGACGACAGGCCACGGGCCGAAGCCCTGGTGGGCCCGGAAGAAAGGGTGTGATATCCACCGAGGCCCGCCCTCTGGACTGGTCATATTCCATTAGGTTGCTGAACAGCTAAGCCTCATCTGTCCATTGGGTTTCTGACTCCAACTCGCTGATACCTGCCCCTTTCGGGCCGTCTGACCGGCGCCTGGCATAATGTTGAAGCAGCTAGAACCTGGCGGACTACCAGGGCACGCGCCTCTTCGGACAACTGGGGAATCTCCCTTAAGAGTAGGTGGCTGGGGGATGCCCTCACCGAGGCGTTCATTAGCTCCTGTCTGGGAAATCTCCAAATACAAAGTGAGCGAAAATAAATGAGAATGGCCGGAAATACCTTTTTCCCCAGAATCAAGAAAGGGACAGGCAAAGTCATCCCTTTCCTTAGGGGGCATTCGCTTTATTGACTCCCCAGTATGGCCAAACCTATAATTCCCGAATCTACCCCAGCCCGGCCGAACCGAAATTGCGGGAAATAACCTGTCCCGTCGGAGGATTTCATGGGAGAAATACTTGGTATTGGCGCGACTCACTATCCACCTGGCCTGGTTCCCGACGAATACAAGCCCTGGCCCCTGACTCGCATGCTCAAGACCAACCGGATTCCTGAGCATATGAAGAACCCTGCCAACTGGCCCGTCGAAATGCAGGCCGAATGGGGCGACGACGAGGGCATAACCGCTCACCGTGCCCACCGGGCTCAAGTCTTCGGTGCCTTCAGGAAGCTCCGAGAGGAAATCGACGCCTTCAATCCCGACTTTATCCTGCTTTGGGGCGATGACCAGTACGAGAACTTCCGGGAGGATATAATTCCCCCCTTCTGCGTCCTGGCCTACGACCAGATCGACTTTGAGCCTTACTACCGCATCGGCGACAGGCCCAACATCTGGGACGAGCCCAAGGATAAAGTGTTTAGCGTACCGGGCCATCAGGCCGCCGGCCGGTACTTGACTCGCCGCCTGATTGAGCAGGGCGTGGATATGGCCTATTCCTACAAGCCTTTACACGAAAAGGCCGGCCTGGGCCACGCTTTTGCCAACACCCTGCTGTTCCTGGACCTGGACCGGAAGGGCTTCAACTATCCCATATTGCCCATGGCGGTGAACTGCTACGGCAGCAACGTGGTGCGAATGCGCGGTGGGGCCGAAGTCTTCGAAGAGGAACTGGACCCACCTTCGCCCACGCCGACTCGCTGTTTTGAGGTAGGCCAGGCCACCGCCCGAGCCCTGATAGACAGCCCCTATCGGGTAGTACTGATGGCTTCATCCAGTTGGTCTCACGCCTTCCTGACCGAAAAGAACAGCTGGGTTTATCCTGACCTGGAAGCCGACCGGGTGCTCCTCGATGCCCTGCGGAAGGGTGAATATGACACTTGGAAGAACTGGACCCTGCACCAGGTGGAAGAGTCGGGCCAGCAGGAAACCCTTAACTGGCAGTGTCTGGTGGGCGCAATGGCCGAACTGAACCGCCATGCCGACTATCTGGAATGGGCCGAGTGCTGGAGTTTCAACGCCCCCAAGTGCCTGGCCGTGTTCAAATAACCTGGCAAGCCCCCCGTCAGTAAGAACAAGTTTGGCCGCCCCTTTAAGGGGGCGGCCATTCTGTGGCAGTGATAATGTTGGAGGACTGTCTCTGTATCCTGCGTTGCCGGAACATTGAGATCAGGATGGTGATTGACGTCAGAAGTTCAGCAGCGCCTGCAAGTCCTTCTCCTTGTTTTGGGGCCCCACAACCGCCAACCGGAGCTTGTTCGGGTCGAGGAGTCTCTCGGCAACGTTCGCTATATCCTCCGAGGTGACTCGGTCAATCTCTTCGACAGTTTCGTCAATGGTGGAGACCTTGCCCAGCAACAGTTCCTGGGCCCCCAGCCAGGCGGCTACGGAACGGGTGTCTTCCATCCGCAACAGCAGCCGGCCCTTGGTGAACTCTCGTGACTTGTTTAGTTCCGCGTCGGGCACCGGCTCCCGCATACCGGCCAGATCGTGTATAACTGCCCGGACTGCCTCCTGAGTCTTGCGGGGCTCGACTCCGCAGTAAACTACCAGCGAACCGCAGTCCCGGAAATGGTTCAGGGAACTGGAAACATCGTACGCCAGCCCCTGTTCCTCGCGCAGGTTCAGGAACAGGCGGCTGCTCATGCCGTCTCCCAGCACTCCGTTGAGGATGGCCAGCGCGTACCGGTCTGGGTCCGTCAGCGAAATTCCGGGCAGCCCAAGGCAGATATGGGCTTGGTCGGATTGTCGGTCCTCAACCTTGGCGATTGAACCTATCCCCCTTTCGCCGTAGTAATCAACTGCCGGTTCCCACCGCAGGGACTCCCTGGGCTGCCAGTGTTGGGTAGCCTCGTTGACCATGGCTACAATCTCGCCGTGATCAATGTTACCGGCCACGGCAATGGCCGTGTTGGAGGGGTTGTACTGCTGCATCATGTAGTCGCGGACTTGATCAAGGTTTATGTTGTCCACCGATTCCAGCGTTCCACCCACATCGCGCCCCATGGCCTGTTCCGGCCAAAGCAACTCGTCGATTAGCAGGTCCACCCGGTGGGACGGATAGTCGTAGGTCATTCGGAGTTCCTCCTGGATGACCTCCCGTTCCTTCTCCATTTCACCGGGGTCCAGGATAGGATTCAACACCAGGTCCAGCAGCACCGCGAAGGCCTGGTTGAAATGAAGCCTGGCAACCTTGCACCAGAAGACCGTTACCTCACGGTCGGTGCTGGCGTTCATTATCCCGCCCACCCCTTCAATGGCTTCGCTGACGTGGCGGGCCGTTGGCCAGCTTTTTGTGCCCTTGAAGGGCAGGTGCTCCAGGAAGTGAGACAGGCCTGCCATCTCATCCGATTCGTAACGTGACCCGGCTCCAACGCTGATGGTGATGGATACCGACGTTGAATGAGGCATGGCGGAGGTCAGGACCCTCAATTGGTTGTCCAGTACGGTGCGTTGGAACATTTCCACCTCAGTAAAATTACCTTGAAAGAAAAAGGAAGCCTGCTCGATCAGGTCGCTGAGCAGACTTCTGGATTAGCTTGACTGGGATTACCTGAACTACAACGGACAGCTATTCGGTTTCCAGCCAGTCTACGTCGCCAAACAGCTCGGGGGAATGGGTCTTGGATGAAAATACCTGATAGCGGCTCCGCGCTTCTCCGATGGATGTATCCACCGAACCGTGACCGGCGTAAACTGCTACATCGTCCGGCAGGGTAAGCAGCTTCGAGCTGATGCTGTTCAAAATCTGCTGAAGCAGTTCGGGGCTGCGGGACTTGCCAGGCCCGCCCGGAAACAGGGTATCTCCGGAGAAAAGGTGCTTGCCTACCAGGAAGCAAGTAGCCCCCTCGGTGTGGCCGGGTGTGAATATGGCCTGGACGGTCTGGTTTCCAAAGGTAAGGGTGTCACCGTCGTTCAGGACAGTCTCGGGAGAGCGAGGCAGACCGTCCACGTCGTTTGCGTGAACCGCCACCGGCGCTCCGATGGCACCGGTAATTTCATGGAAACCGTTCAGGTGGTCCTGGTGCTTGTGGGTTATCAGGATGGCCTTAATCTGGACATCGCCCACCTGGTTGATCAGCTTTTCCGGCTCGGCCGGCGTGTCAATAATTATTCCCTCATTGGTATCAGGGCAGACTACGATGTAACCGTTGTTGTCATAGGGGCCCATGTTAATCTTGGCTATCTTTACTTCGCCGTCATAATGCAGATCCATAGCGCTTCCTCCGAGAAAGTCGGGGTTCAATTCGTGGCTATTCTACCAAATGGCGAAAGGGGTTACTAGCGACTTCCAGGATGCAGTAGGGTTCTCTATTGAGTGGTCCACCCGTAGGTGCAGTTCGTGAACCGCCCCCGCCCTGAACCCTTATTGATATTCCGCCGGCCTGTCACCTGAATTGGTAACCTGCCAACAGTGTTCAGCCCTGCCTGGATCCTCATCGCAATCAGATGTTGGGCAGTCACACGGACTGCCCAACCAAATTCGTTACCGTTAGGGTCGTACTGCCCCCGAAAATCGCAGACGGCTTAGGAGGCCTAATTCAGCCGTTGGCCCGGGCCGCTATTGGCATACCAGTCAAAGCCCTGGGGTTCTACGCGGACACAAACGTACTTGGGAGCGGTGTACTCGTTAATGAACTCGAAGCTGCCTTCCCGCCCATAGCCACTGTCCTTGAATCCCCCCCAGGGGATACCGGGATGCAGGCGATGGTGGTCGTTAATCCAGACGATTCCCGCTTCCACTTCACCGGCCACCCTGTGAGCGCGGGCCACATCCCTTGTCCAGATTGAGCAACCCAGTCCGTAGGGAATGTCATTGGCTATCGCTACAGCCTCTTCCTCGGTATCGAAGGGAATTACGCACACTACGGGCCCGAAAATTTCTTCCTGTGCGACTTTCATCCTCGGACTTACGTCGGCCAGAACAGTCGGTTCGATGAAGTAGCCGTTGGCGTACTGGCTTCCCTCGGGATGTTTGCCTCCGTGGGCAACCCGTGCTCCTTCTTCCCGCGCCCCGTTAACGTAACTGAGGATGCGGTCATAGGACGGCCTGGAGACGACCGGTCCCATCTGGGTATCGAATTCGGTGGGATCTCCAATGCGAATGCTTGCCACCTTCGCCGACAACTGTTCCACGAACTGGTCATATATGGAACGGTGAACCACGGCCCGTGAGCCCTGAATGCAGGTTTGGCCGGAAGCCACAAAGGACGCGAAAGCGCAGCCGTTAACTGCGTCGTCCAGGTTGGAGTCGGGAAATACAATGACCGGCGCCTTGCCCCCAAGCTCTGCCTGGAAAGGCGTGAGGTTGCGGCCCACTACTTCGCCAACTGCGCGCCCGGTCTCTGTACCACCGGTCAGGTCCAGCTTGCCCAGCCGTCGATCTGCGGCCAGGGCCTTGCCGGCAGTGGGGCCGAAACCGTTTACGATGTTCAAAACTCCGGGTGGCAATCCCGCTTCCAGTGCGATATTTCCGATTTCCGTGGGAGTCAAGGGGGCCCATTCGGAGGGCTTCAGTACTACAACGCAACCCGCTGCCAAGGCCGGCGCCAGCTTCTTGGAAGCGATCATCATTGGGTGGTTCCAGGGCGTCAACTGACCAACCACGCCCAGGGGGATGCGAACAGTGTAGTTCAAGTGGCCCCGGTCCGTGGGGACGGTGGAACCCTGGATCTTGTCGCAGAATCCCGCAAAGTAACGAAAGTAGCTGGCCACCACCAGCATTTGGGAAGAGGTCTCGGATATAGGCCGGCCGTTGGATATGGACTCCATCCGACCCAACTCCATTCGCCGCTCCTCTACGATGTCGGCAATTCGCCAAAGGATTTTGCCGCGTTCCGAGTCGGGCATGGTTGACCAGGGGCCGTGCTTGAAAGCTCTTTCGCCGCTGGCAACGGCCTCTGCTACGTCCCTCTCGTTGGCATTGGCCATTCGGGCTACCGTCTCGCCGGTAGCCGGATTCTCCACGTCAAAGTAATCGCCGCTGCCGGAGGGTTTCCACTCTCCGTCAATCAACAAGTCATACTGAAGGGTCTTGGTTTGGGTCATACAATAGTTCCTTTCGCCGCTTTCAATTGTGTCGCCCAGACGGAAACCGCAGGTAATTCACCGGTCAGACGACCTGTGGAGGCCATCAAAAGTTTCTGCGCTAGTCGTCGCCTACGCCCACTGGTTCTTTAGCCCGCGGCCTGGTTGTCTTCTTTGCAGCCTTCTTTCTGGGTTTCACCGGCGTTTCCTCTTCTATATCCACTGGAGCAACGGGCGCTGGCTCCACCACCAACGGGGCTCTTCCATTGGCTTCCAGTAGTGGCTTCAGGAATCGGCCGGTGTGAGAGTCGGGATGCTGGGCCAGTTGCTCGGGAGTTCCTGTAGCAATTAACTCGCCACCCCGGTCCCCGGCGCCGGGGCCCAGGTCAATAATCCAGTCGGCGTTCTTAATCAGGTCCAGATTGTGCTCGATTAGCACTATTGTGTTCCGGTTGTCCACCAGGCGGTGCAGCACTCGCAGCAGCGCCGCGCAGTCTTCGAAGGACAGGCCGGTGGTGGGCTCATCCATCAGGTAAAGCGTCTTTCCGGTGGCCCGCTTGGCTAGTTCTGTGGCCAGTTTTACCCGCTGAGCCTCCCCTCCGGACAGGGTAGTGGCGGGTTGCCCCAATCTAATATATCCAAGTCCCACATCCCGCAGGGTTTCCAGCTTCGGCCGGATACGCGGGAAGTTGTAGAAGAAATCCAGGGCCTGTTCTACTGTCATTTCCAGAACGTCGGCGATGCTCTTGTCACGGAGGGTGACTTCCATCGCCTCCCGGTTGTAGCGGCGGCCGTGACAGATCTCGCAGGGCACGGTAACGTCAGGCAGGAATTGCATCTCTATCTGGTTGTAGCCTTCGCCCTGGCAGGCTTCGCAACGGCCACCCTTGACGTTGAATGAGAATCGTCCAGGCTTGTAACCCCGTACCCTCGCCTCAGGCAGGGAGGCAAACAGTTCCCGAATGGGCGTGAAGGCCCCGGTATAGGTGGCAGGATTGCTTCGAGGTGTTCGGCCGATGGGCGACTGGTCGATGTTGACGACCTTGTCAATGTTTTCCATGCCGGTAACATCGTCATGGTCACCGGGGTAATCGCGAGCCTTGTTGATTTCCTGGGCCAGCCGCTTGTAGAGAATGTCGTAGGTCAGAGTGCTCTTGCCGGAACCCGACACTCCGGTAACGCAGGTCAACATACCCAGCGGTATGGAGACGTCCACGTCCTTGAGGTTGTTCTCCCTGGCCCCAGTTACGTTGATGTGCAGGCCGTTGCCGGACCGTCTGCTTTCGGGAAAAGGAATTTCCCTGGCCCCGCTAAGGTACTGGCCGGTCAGCGAGCCTCCGTTATTCATGACCTCGTCAATATTTCCCGTAGCAACAATGTGGCCCCCGTGCTCTCCCGCACCGGGCCCCAGGTCAACTATAAAATCTGCGGCACGCATCATCGCTTCGTCATGTTCGACCACAATGACCGTATTGCCCATATCCCGAAGGCTGGTAAGAGTATTTATCAGCCGGTGGTCATCGTGTGGATGCAGCCCAACCGTGGGTTCGTCGCAAACATAAAGGACTCCCGTCAATCCGGAACCGATCTGGGTGGCCAGTCTTACCCGCTGGGCTTCTCCGCCGGAGAGAGTACGGGCCGTACGGCTCATAGTCACGTAGTCCAGCCCGATGCCGTCAAGAAACCTGAGCCTGCCGTCTATTTCCTTTAGGATCTGGTTGGCGATTGACTTGTCGCGGCCGGAAAGGACTTCCCCGAGGCGCTTGCCCTTTGTGTCTGGGTCAATGGCGCGAACCCATTCCACGCCCTGGGCGATGTTCATCGCGGTGACATCCATAATGCTCAGGCCGCATACCTTCACTCCCAGCGCCTCCGGCTTCAGGCGTTGACCCTTGCAGGCCTGGCAGGGACGGGCAGTCATGTACCTCTCGATTTCTTGCCGGGTGTGGTCCGAGTCCGTCTCTCGATAACGCCGTTCCAGGTTTGGGATTACTCCCTCGAAGCGGGTCTCCCAACTGTAAGTGCGGCCGTTGTGAGTGCGGTGCCGGACAGTAATCTTTTTGCCCTTGACCCCGTAGAGGATGACCTTCAAATGTTCCTCATCCAGGTCCTTTACCGGCATCTGGGGGGAGAAGTCGTGGGTGCGGGCCACAGACTCCATCATGCTCATATACCAGCCAGACGATGCTCCCGTTCGGTTCCAGGCCACCACTGCCCCTTCCAGCAGTGACAAGTTCCGGTTGGGAATTACCAGGTTGGGATCAACTTCCAGCTTGAAGCCCAGGCCGGTGCACTGGGAACAGGCGCCGTGGGGACTATTAAAGCTGAAAGTCCGGGGTTCAATTTCTGGCAGGCTGGTGCCGCAACGGACGCAGGCAAATTGTTCGGAGAAAACCAGCTCTTCTTCCTTGGCCCCCTCTTCCCGTGGCTGCCTTAAGACCTGCAGCACTCCTTCACCTTCTCGCAGGGCCGTCTCTACAGATTCGGAAACCCGGCTCAACTCAGTGTCGGGCCTGACAATGATGCGGTCCACCACCAGTTCTATGTAGTGCCACTTCTGCTTGTCCAGGTTAAGGTTGTCGGTCTCGTCCAGCATCAAAATTTCGCCATTCACGCGAATGCGAACAAAGCCTGCCCTGCGCGCGGCTTCAAATACGTCCTTGTGTTCGCCCTTCTTGCGGCGTACCTTGGGCGCCAGCAGGGTAATCCGGCTCTCTTCCGGCAGTGACAGAATGGCGTCCACAATCTGCTGAATGGTCTGCCGCTCTACAGGCCGGCCGCACTTGGGGCAGTGAGGTTTACCCACGCGGGCGAAAAGCAGGCGCAAGTAGTCGTAAATCTCGGTAACGGTTCCCACGGTGGAGCGGGGGTTGTGAGAGACGCCTTTCTGGTCAATGGATATTGCGGGGGAAAGGCCTTCGATGTAGTCCACGTCGGGCTTGTCCATGCGGCCCAGAAACTGGCGGGCGTAGGCGGACAGGGACTCCACGTACCGGCGCTGTCCCTCGGCATAGATGGTGTCGAATGCCAGGGAGCTTTTGCCGGAACCGGAGACACCGGTGATAACTACCAGCTTATCCCGGGGGATGGTCACTTCAATGTTCTTGAGGTTATGCTCCCGAGCGCCTTTTACGTGGATAAAGTCCTGAGGCATAGGCCAACATCCTGTGGGAAAAAGTCAATGCCGATTTTAACATTCAGGGGTTGCTATTGCACGGAAGGGGGGAATGGAGAGAGTCTGGACTGACCGTAGTAGTCGGTTTGGCTTGGCCGCCAGGTCCTTGAATTGACGTCCCTGGCCAAGCCTGTCCACTCCAGCTTATGAAGTTCAAAGGCCGGGGTCTGCCGAAGAAGTCAAGGATCTAGCGGTGCCCTTAACCGGATATGGCCGCGAGTTCCCTCTCTTCGACCTGATCTTTGCTTTGTTCGGCATACGAGGATTCCAGCCTGCGGTTTCTAACCCGGAATCCAGCCATCTCCATGTCCTGGTTTGCCAGAAGAATCCTGAGGTCTCGGCGCGCCTTCCTGATCTTTCGGATTTCGCTGGTTACAGTCCAGGCCGCTATTGCAGGTCCCAGCAGCAGCCCAACACCGGAAATGCCAGCTAAGGCAGCTCGGGCAGCCGTGGAAGCGGCGACGGACCCGCCAGTTGACGAGGCGCCTCCCCCAAACATCAACAGTCGCGGGGCATAGGGAACTATCCGAGCGCCCACCGGCTGTATAACTCGCAACCCAACAGGCTGTACCACGCGCAATATGCTGGCGGACGTGGTCTTCCACACCACGCCGCTGACTGCGCTGAAGGAATGGCGGCTGATAATTACCCTGGCAGATCCGGTTGACCCCTGGGTAAGGGTGGTCTTTTCCTTGCG
The DNA here is from genome assembly GCA_002238505.1 of SAR202 cluster bacterium bin22. Lineage (GTDB taxonomy): Bacteria > Chloroflexota > Dehalococcoidia > Lucifugimonadales > UBA3495 > Bin22. The sequence goes on from MPMM01000002.1 coordinate 398,529, forward strand.
CCGAATGAGCCTTTTCCACCGAGACTGACGGGTCCCTTCAACGGCTTCTTCCTCAGGCTCAGGTGGCAACAGGGACGACGGTAATTCCGGAGCTTCCAGGCCAAGCTGTCTGCAGAGGTAATTCTGGCGCAGGTAATACTCGGTGAGCAAATGGCGATGACGTTCTTTTGCGTCCGCTAACCGAGTCCTCAGGTCGTTCAGTTCCTTCCGGGACTTCAGCTTGCCCACCATCTGGGCGGCGGCTGAACCTACAGTGATGGCAATTGGAATTGCGAGCAGGGGTAGTGGCATGTCCTCTATTCCAGCTCTATCAGGGCATCGTTGGCGCCCACGGAGTCCATGGGCTGAACGTATATATCCTTAACTACGCCGTCCTGGGCGGCGCGGATGCTCTGCTCCATCTTCATGGCTTCCACGACACATACTTCGTCGCCCGCGGCAACCCGGTCACCCAGTCGCACGCGAATGGCAATTACTCGTCCCGGCATAGGGGCGCGCAGGATCTTGTCTGATGGGTCGAAGGTCGATGGAGCCCCGCCTACCCTGGGCAGCGCGGGAGGGGCAATCCGGCTGGGAGGACGTCTTCCCCTTCTGCTGGGAGGTTGGGGCGACTCAGACAGGGGCGCCTCTGCATCAACGTAGTAGGTTTGCCCGTCCACGTTTACTTCCACCGGTGAGCGGGTCACGTCACCCACTTCTACGGTGAACCACTGGTCTCCTACTCTGAGCCGATAGGTGGGCACGTGCTAGCCTGCTTCCTTCGGTTGCAACGGCCTCGCGAATGTGGAAATGTTGCCAGGGCCGTACCTGAAAAACAGTGTAGCGTAACACTCTGGGCTTTGCAAAAACTGTTGCCCGTCGGGATTGAACAGGTTTGGTCGAATGGGAATACAGAGTGGAAGAATTATTGCACTCCATGTCCTTAAGGCAGCTTCGGTCAGGCCCTGTCGGCGCGGGCCAGTTGGTTCAGGAAGGAGTTGGTGCGGATTTCCCTGTCCAGCCAGTACTGCAATGTTCCCGTCAAGATCGCCCGCAGCTCCTGGGTCAACGTGTCGTCCAAAGTTAAGGAAGGCAATGTTGCAGCATCGCTGCGAGCCAGCAACCGCAGCACTTTAAGGGCTCGGAGAGAAAGGGGACGCAAGGCTGCCTGGTCTGGAGTGCAGTCGGGACAATAAACTCCGCCGCCGTCCGCGCTGTAACGGTGGCGGTCGGGTTCAATATCACCCCGGCATTCCACACAATTCAACAGTTCCGGCATCAGTCCCGAAACGCCCAGCAAGTGAAGCTGGAAATGAAGCAATGGCAGTTCGTCTTCCGGTGATTCTCCAATGGATTCAAGGGTGGACCGGGCCAAGTCGTACAGTGGTTCGTTGGGACTGGCTTCAGAACCAAAGCCATCGACGAGTTCGGCCACCTGCAGCCCCCTGGAAATGGCGGTCAAGCTGGATTTGAGGGGCGTAAAGTTGTGCAGCGTTTCCGCCTGGCTGATGACGTCCAGGGTTCTTCCCCGTGACAGGGCCAGGCGGGTCAGGGTGAGGGGTTCCAGATGTCCCACAAGTTTGGCGGTGGACCGACGGGCTCCCTTGGCAACAGCCCGTAACTTGCCAGCATCTCTGCTAAACAGGGTTACCAGCAGGTCGGCTTCGCTCAGCGGCATATTCTTCAGTACCAGCGCCTCGGCGCGGTACATTCGGGGCGGCGGCATAGCGGCTATACATCCTCGAAACTGGCAGCCAGGTCCATCGTTAAGTCAGGGTTAGCCGGCTACTCCAGGGCCTGTCTGCCCTGGAAGGCCCGGCTCAGGGTTACTTCGTCCGTGTATTCCAGAGATCCACCTACCGGCAATCCCCTGGCCAGGTGGGTCACTTTTATGTTGGCCCCGGCCAGGTTTCTGGAAATATACATGGCCGTGGCCTCCCCTTCCAGGGTAGGGTTGGTGGCAATGACTACTTCCTTGACCTCTTCGTCGGAGAGACGGGCGAATAGTTCACGGAGCTTGATCTGGTCGGGGCCGACGCCGTTAAGAGGTGACAGCACTCCGTGAAGCACATGGTAGAGGCCCCGGTAACAATGGGTCCGTTCCAGCGCCAGTACGTCTAAAGGTTCTTCTACTACGCAGATTTGTTCCCGGTTGCGCTGGGAATTCGCGCAAACCGAGCAGGGACTGGAGTCAGTGAGATTCTGGCACTGGCCGCAGAACATTATGCTCTGTTTGACCGCGTTGATGGCGTTGGCCAGGTCGAAGGCTTCCTCATCGGGAAGGCGGATAATGAAGTAGGCCAGGCGTTGAGCGCTCTTGGGGCCGATGCCTGGAAGTTTGTTCAGTTCCTGTACGAGGCGCGCCAGCGACGGGGCGGCCGATGGCAGGTGCTCCAGGGTCATTTCACATCTTCGCGAAAATGGTAATTCTTCATAGATGGAGGTGGACGCTGATTCCTGCTTCAGGCAAGTCCAGCGTACCGCCGGTCGATCAGGTCAAACCCGGGATGTTCATTCCACCAGTGATGACGCTCATCTTGCTGGCTGCCAGTTGCTGGGTTTTTTCCGTGGCGTCATTGAATGCGGCGGCTACCAGGTCTTGCAGCAATTCCAGGTCTTCGGTAGCTTCGGGCTCAATCGCCACAGACTCAACCACCTGTTTGCCGGTCATTACTACCTTGACCACTCCACCACCGGCGCTGCCCTCTACGGTCATGGTCTCCAGTTCTTCCTGGATTTTCTGCAACTGGGCCTGCATCCGCTGGGCTTGACGCATCATGTTCCGGTTCATTCGACAGTGTCCTCCACGATTCGGGCTCCCATATTCATCGCGGTGCGCACCAGCGGACTGTGCTGGTTGGGCCGGTTGGATTGAGATCCCTCTTCGGTCTGACCCGACAGGGTTATCTTGAAGTCGTACGGTGTCCCGAAGAAACGGGTAACCGCCTCAGTAACCATACGGCGGGAATTAGGGTCTTCCAGTTCTTCCTGCATGCGCTCCATATTGGGGCGGTGCACGAAGGGTATTAACAGTGTATCACCTTCAAGGGAAATGGTGTTGGGCTTGCAATCACGAAGCAACGCCCCCAGGTTGTACCTTTTGCCGGTGGCGCGGCCCAGGGCTTTGACCGTAGCCTGCCACATTTCGGGTACGCCGCCCTCACCTCCTGGCTGGCTGGCTGGGACGTCATTAGTCTGCTGGGAAGCTGCGGGGCGCACTGGGGCCGGACGGGAGCGCTCGGGCTGGCTGGGCGCCCTGTCTCGCATTTCCTGCGCAGGAGCGGCTCCGGTCCCTTCTGCCGGTGGCGCAGAATTTGGCGCGGAACGCCGGCTGGGAGGCGCCGTCGCCGGGCGATTGGCGGGTGGGGCTTGGGTTTCTTCTGCCGGAGGCGCAAGGTTGTCATTGCAAATTTCCACGATTGCCAGTTCCAGCGGAAGGGTGGAAGGAGCGTCGTATCTCATGTTGACTTCGCCCCATATCTTCAGGGCCTTCACAACGCGCCAGTTCGGGAGGTTCTTTACCAGTTCTACCAGCTGTCCCGTTACATGCTCCGGCAATTCCAGGGCCTCGGCAGCGCCCCATTCCAGCAACATGGATGCTCGCAGCAACTCAAGGGTCTGGCGGTGCATCTGCCGCAGGTCAACCCCGTCCCAAGCGGCCCGGTTTACCGACTCCAGGGAAGCGGAAGTGTTGCCCATGAGCAGGTACTTGACCAGGTCAAGCCAGCGGTCGCCGTACCCCAGACCCAGTAATTCTTCCACTTCGGCAAGGGTTACCTCGTCCCCAAAAGACACTACCAACTGTTCCAGCAGGTTTTCGGCGTCCCTCAGGCTGCCGGCAGCATAGCGGGCAACCAGTCGCATGGCATCCGGCGCCACTGAAACGCCCTCGCCCTCGGTGATTTCCGTCAACCGCTGGTAAATGCGCTCCGAAGGCAGTCGTCGGAAATCGAACCGCTGGCACCGGGAAACAATTGTAGGAAGGATGCGGTTGGCTTCTGTGGTGCAGAGGATGAAAATAACGTGGGCCGGTGGCTCTTCCAGGGTCTTCAGAAAGGCGTTGGATGCCTGGTCAGTGAGCATGTGGGCTTCGTCAATGATATAGACCTTGCGCTTTCCTTCCGCCGGAGCGAAGTTCACCTTGTCGCGGATTTCCCGAATGTCCTCAATGCCACGGTTGCTGGCGGCATCCATTTCAATGGTGTCCATAAACCGTTCGTCGTTGAAGGAAACGCAAATGGCGCACTGGTTGCAGGGGTCCCCTTCCTGTGGATCAAGGCAGTTGACCGCCTTGGCAACAATGCGGGCGGTGGTGGTCTTTCCCGTCCCCCGTGGCCCGCAAAACAGGTAAGAATGAGAGACCCTTCCCTGTTTGATGGCCTGGCGCAAGGTGTTGGCTACGTGCTCCTGCCCGACCAGGTCGGCAAAGCATCCCGGCCGCCACTTTCGGTAATAGACTTGGGAGGTCACTGTCCTTCCTCCCCGTCATCAAAAATGCTGGCCAGGGCTTGCCGCTCCAACGCCTGCATTATGGTGGTCTCTTCCGGTTCGATATGATCATGACCCACCAGGTGCAGTGCGCCGTGAGCAATCAGCAAGGCAAGTTCGTGCTCCACCGGCCGGCCCAGTGCAACGGCCTGGCGGCATGTCTGCGGGTAGGAAACTATGATGTCGCCCAGTGGAGGCAGTTCGTCAGGGGGGAGTACGAATCCGGGTATCGCGTCCTCGCCTTCAAGTCCAAGAAAGGAAGTTGGCCCGACGGAGGGGGCGTCCTCACCTTCCCAATGGCCTTCGTGCGTTGAAGAGAAGGAAAGAACGTCAGTCACCTCGTCCAAACCCCGGAATTCCCGGTTGAGGTTGCGGACAGTCTCGTCATCAGTCAATGCCAGGCTTACCTGGGCAGGCTCTTCCGGCGAGAGGGCAAACGTGAGCGCTGCCGTAAGCACACGTTCCAGCCAGGCTTCTGAGACATCCTGCCGGTACTCTTCGGCCACCGTGATGAAAAGCTCTCGTTCGGACTGAGAAATCAAAGGTGGAACCTGCTTCGGAGTAGGAACAACGTTGGGGTGGAAACCCATATTAGCACGGCTTCAAAACCGGGCGTCAAGCGTAAGCCGAATGCCCTGTCGTGCTACAATGGCCCCAAAATCAGCCCCATTGAGAGGTTCCATAATCTATGTCCAGCGACAACGGCGGAGAGGAAACTTCCGATATTCAGGAACTGGTACTCCCGGCAGAGGGGGTCGAAGACCTGACCGACCAGCTTACCCATTACATGACCGAGATTGAACTGGGTGGTCTGACCGACATTATGGGCCAGGTGCTGGACGATTTCCTCGACCAGTGCGGAGGTATGCCTGAAGACCTTTCGGATGCATCAGCCTTTGAGCGAATAACGGGAGGACAGTTGGCGGTAACCCTTGCCTACCAGGTGGGACGGCTGGAGGGAAGGTCTCCGCAGATCGTAAACCGCCTCATCCGGCAGGCGGTAGAAAAATGGCGAGCCCGCGCCTTGGCTGCCTCCGAGGAAATTTCCGATTCCGACCTGCGTAACCCCAAGGAACTGGTCTATCCCCGGCTGCGCCGCTTGCAGTTCACCGAACCCCCCAATGGAGACCAATAGCAGACAATTCAGGCGATGAACTTGTCTGAGTATCAGCGACGCCTGATTATTCGTTACCGGTCTCAATGATTCCACCAGGATTTGTCCATAAACTTGCCGCCAGGAGGATGAAATGACCACGGCAACTGCAAACTACGATCTGTTGCTTAAGGGAGGCACTTTGCTTGACCCTGGTCAGGGCATCCACGACCGGTGCGATATTGCCTTCCAGAATGGCCTGGTCGCCGAGGTGGCGGAAAACATCGCTCCTGAACAGGCTGCCAACGTTGTGGACATTGCAGGCAAAATGGTGACGCCTGGTCTAATAGACCTCCATGGTCACTTCTACCACGGTGGAACCGGCAGCGCGGTTCACGCCGACCAGAATTGCCTGTCTTCGGGGGTTACCACCGGCGTTGATGCCGGGAGTTCCGGGTTCCTGAACCTGGGTGCCATGAGGGACTACGTTTTTCCGGCCCACCGTACCCGCCTGCTGGCATTCCTTCATATTGGAGCAGTGGGGCTGGCGGCCAACCGGGTGCTGGGCGGCGGACTTCAGGATCTGCGCATTATTGATGTGGACCAGACGGCCGATGCGGTCAAGGAAAATCCCGGTTTTCTCTTTGGCATCAAAGTGCGCATGGAACTAAATGCTGTGTCCCACTGGGACGCGCCGGAGGCCATGCGACTCGCCCGGGCAGCCGCAGACCAGTCGGGCGGCAAGTTGATGGTACACGTAAGCGGTACCCCCATTCCACTACCTCAGATTCTGGATTTTATGGGGCCCGGTGACATAGTCACCCACGCCTTTAACGGCAATCACGAAGGCATTCTCGACCGGCAGGACCGAATTCGGCCAGAGGTAAGGGAGGCCTCCGAGCGAGGCATCATCATGGACCTGGGCCATGCCGGTGTCCACTGTGACGTACCGGTTGCTCAGGCCGCAATCCAGCAGGGACTGCCTCCGGACACCCTCAGCACGGACATCCACTTGCCGCCGCCCGGTCGTAGAGTCTATTTGATGAACGATTTGATCAGTAAGTTCCACGCCATGGGAATGTCCCTTGAGGACGCCGTTTCGGCCAGCACTATTCGGCCCGCCCAGGTGCTGGGTGTGGATGATAATCTAGGATCGCTGGCGCCTGGATTGTCCGGAGACGCGGCTGTTTATGATCTTCGCGAAGGTCGGTTTGTCTGGCACGACATGGCACGCAACAAGGTTGAAGGCAAGGTCAGGCTGGACACCTTTCTCACCGTACGAAATGGCGCCGTAGCCTGGCGTGAAGGCAAGCTGACAGAGATGGGACCTTGCTGATCACTGGCCGCTGGGGGACTGCCACATTATTAGCCGCATTGATTGCGCTGATGGCGGTCGCGGTGGCGTGCAGCCAGCAGGAACCGGGGATCAATGCCGGAGCGCCCACGTCGTCTCCTGCTTCAACTGCCGGTCCGGCGGACACCAGCAGCGTTGGGGCGGGAACGGATAGCGCCACCCCTTCGGCCAGGTCCTCCGGCTCGGCTGCAATTGCCATTGCAGAGAAAGCCGCTGCGACGGTACAGGAGACTGTTGCGCCACCGGACTCCACTACCTCTGTCCCAGGAAAGGTAGTAACTACTGTCCCCGAAAAAGTAGAAATAACTCACGTTACTCCCGTTAAGTCGCCATCCTCGACCGAAGAGGCGTTGAAGGAACTATTCCCCGAAGACACCACCCTTATTCAACTCATCGACCTTTTGGATGAACCGGAATCGTACTGCGTTGATGTTAGTGGATTCGGGTCCAGTCTGGCTACGGACCGTCCCCTGCAGGCCCACACGTGCAAGCCTGGCGCCGACGATGAACTGTTCCTGTTCAACCGGCCCGCCGAAGGACAAATTTCCATGCCCGCCTATGATTTGTGCATGGAAGCGGAAGGCGAGTCGGTATATGTCCGCTCCTGCACCAATGCCGCTGCGCAGCGATTCGAAGCAGGGGCAGACGGCACGCTGCGAACCGGAGATGGAGTGTTGTGCCTGTCAGCGGCCCCCGGCGATGGGGAACCTGCTGGGGGGCAGTCCCATCTGCGCCGGGATTTGGTCTTGGTTGACTGTACCGTAGGTCAGCGGCACCTGGCGCGCTGGAAAATGCCAGGCAACGATCCCAGCGCATTGCCGGCCGCCTCAACCCAGCTTATGTACGATGCCCTGGATTCGGCCCTGGGCGGTGATCCGTGGGACATCGTCAGGATTGGCGACTCGGGCAATCCCGCATATATTCCCGTATTGATGGAGATGATCAAGTTCCCCTGGTGGCATATCGATCGAGAGATAGAACTGGCCCTGTTCGAGTCCCTGGACAGGATAGTGGCAAAGAACCCGGGCCTTTCTGACGCGGAGTCGATCGCCCAGGTGAACGAGTGGTCCCGCTGGGTCGTGTGGCTCGGACTTCACCCCGAGATATGGCCTCCCCCGGGATTCGCCGGTTGGAAGGGTAGGTTGTTTGCCGAGTTGGTGGACCCCAATATGGGGGCTTTCCTCTACGATGGTATGCGGTCGAACATTCGCATAGAAGAGATCGTCTGGGGCGGCGTGGAGAAGGATGGAATTCCTGACTTGACCTACGCGCCGGTAATCGACGGGGCTGATGCCGACTATCTTGACCCTGCTGACCGCGTATTCGGCGTTTCCTTTAATGGAGAGCATCGGGCCTACCCTCACCGCATCGTTAATGCCCACGAGATGGCTAACGATGTAGTAGGAGGTGTGCCCTTCGCCCTGACCTATTGAACTCTCTGCGGAGCTGGAATCGTGTATTCCACTAACCTGGACGGCGAAACGATAGAGTTCGGCACTTCCGGCATGCTTTACCGAAGCAACAAACTGATGTACGACCGCAAGACCCATACCCTGTGGAACCAGTTTACCGGTGTGCCGGCGGCGGGGCCGCTGGTCGGCACCAATATCCGGCTGGAGTTGCTGCCGGTGGTCACTACTACTTGGGCGGAATGGCTGAAGGCGCACCCGGACACGACGGTACTAGACCTGGAAACCGGAATTTACCCTGCCTTCTTGTATGAATCGGAATGGGACGACAGGTCCATATACTTCGGGTATCGGACAAGTCCCCGGACCATGTTCCCCGTGTGGCGACAGAGCGATGCCCTCGTCACCAAGGGCCAGGTAATTGGCCTGAGTATCAATGGCGAAACCAAGGCCTACCCTCTTGAAAACTTGCGGAAGAACACCGTAGTCAACGACGAATTGGGCGGGGAAGCCCTGGTTGTTGTAACCACCGGTCACCTGGGGAGCCGCGCCTACCAGCGAGGCGAGGAGTCCTTCAGTGTGGCCGAGGGTGCAGCGCAAGCAGGCAGCGTTATTGCGGACAACTCCGGTCAATTGTGGCGCGTGGAAGAGGATGCCCTGGTAAGGGAGGACGATTCATCGTTCAGCCTGCCCCGCATACCCACCCATAACGCCTACTGGTTTGGCTGGTATTCCTTCTATCCCGAAACCCAGGTTTACAAAGGGGAAGGCTGAACAACCGGAACTTTCAGGGGTGGAGCCAGATATGGCCTGCTTCCGACCGGTTATTCTCAATCTAACGGTCAACAAAGAAATTGAGGGCCCGGGGCGTAAGTCCCGGGCCACGTTTTTGGTTGACTTGCTGCCATAATTCGGGGCCCTGAAAAAGCAAATTACCCCTCTATACCAAAGACCTCCTGGGCATTTTCCCCGAGGATGCGACGCTTTTCGTAGTCGTTCAAATGGTGGAGGGACTTCAGCCAGCCCACCGGGTCGGTGGGTCCCATGTCGAAGGGGAAATCGTCGCCCAGCATGACCCGGTCCACGCCTACGCGGTCCACGAGGTACTTCAGGCCTTCGTCGCTGTGGGTAATGCTGTCGTAGTACAGGCGTTGCAGGTAGTCGCTGGGCATATCTTTGATTTCGTTCACTTTGGGCTCCGGCCGTACCCCCGCTCCAAAGTCCATCCGCCCGATGCCGAAGCAGGCGTAGCCGCCGCCGTGAGCGAAGCAGAGCTTCAAGTCGGGGCACTTGTCCAGCACACCGCCGAAGATAAACGACGCGATGGCTATGGTGGTGTCCAGGGGGAAGTTGATGAGGTTAGACAGGTAGTAGCGGGTGGCTCGGTCTGAACCGGCCGGATTGTGGGGATGGAAAAATACGAAGGCCCCCAGCCTTTCCGCAGCTTGGAAGAAGGGCAGGAACCGTTCCTCGTCCCAGTTGTGGCCTTCCATATTGGTATTGAGTTCGACACCCGCCAGGCCCAGTTCCTGCATGGAGCGTTCCAGTTCCTCCGCCGCTGCGGCCGTGTCCTGCATGGGTACCGTTGCCAGGCCAATGAATCGGTCGGGGCGGCGGCTCGCGAACTCCGCGGTGCCATCGTTCAGTTCCCTGGCGGAGGCCAGCCCTTCCCCGGGTTCCAGGTGATAGTTGGTCAGGTAGGGGGCGACTGACAAGACGTGCACGTCAACGCCCTGCTGATCCATAAAGGCCAGGCGATCTTCCGGGGTGAACTGCCACTTCTCGTCAATGGGTCCCGCTACCCTATTCATGGCATTGATGTACTGGATACCGTCACGCACAAAAAGGCTGGCTCCGTACCAGTTGCCATCCTGGGCGTTGGCCTTCCAGAAACAGTCGGGGACAATGTGGCTGTGAACATCTACGACTTTCATATCATTGCTCCTTTCGCAAAGGGCTACAGTATCCCACCAGCCGTTCCAATCAGCAACAACAGACCGGGGTTCGATTGCTCGGGTGGAATCGCTTCATTCCCGCGGAAGCGATGGGCTGGTTAAACTTGTTAACGGGGCGTGGGCCATGACCGTTGCCGGTTGGAGGGCTCAGGCCAGAAAAATGGTTTCCCCGCCAATGAAGCTCATTTCCGGAGGTTTCGTATTTGGCGGATCGAATATCCGGACGATAAGCGGCCCAGGATGGCGTGCTTATTGGTTACAACCCTGCTTTGAGACCCTCCTGATGAACGCAAGATAGCGAGAAATGAACAAGCCTGGCGGAACGCCTGTGAGGCGACCGTTAAAGCTGTCTATTCTCATAGTAGGCCAGGGTCATGCAGGGTGGCGACGGGAGGTTGTCACTCAGTTGGAAATGAGAAAGGGAGCAAGGGAGGCCGAGTATCCTGGTACAGCATTCAGCGATGCCAACTCGGGTCTTGTAAATGGGGATTCCCGATGTCAAACTATGGTATATGAGACTTGGTGAATTTGAAATCAACGAACCCCTTCCCGAGCTGAATGACCCCCACCTGGTAGCGGTACTGCGCCCCTGGATAGATGTGGGGCGGGTTGGCAGCCTCAGCCTGGGCCGCATAGAGCGGCATATGCGCGCCAAAGAGCTGGGACGCCTCCACCGGCCCGGCCTGTTTTATGACTTCACCCGCTACCGTCCCCGTTCTTACTTCAACCAGGGCAAGCGGGAAGTGTCCATTCCTAACACCATAATCCGCTACGTACAAAGAGAAGAGGGGCAGGACCTGTTGCTGGCGCACCTGCTGGAACCCCACCTGTACGGCGAGGACTATACCGACGCCATGCTGGAACTGGTGCGCCATATGGGAGTTAAGCGGTACTCGCTGGTGGGAGCGATGTATGACATGGTGCCGCACACCAGGCCATTGCTGGTGTCCGGTTCAGGGGTTAACGGTGACTTGGAGGACGAACAGAAGCGATGTCGCGTCCGCACCAGTGACTACGAGGGCCCTTCCACGATTACCTACCTGATTCCCCAGGAGGCAGCCCGCGAAGGCATAGAAACCCGAACCTTTGTGGTCCACCTGCCCCAGTATTACCAGGTCGATGAAGACCTGATGGGCACCGCCCGCCTGATGGAGATTCTCTGCGCTCAGTACGACCTGCCAGACCGGTTGATTGAACCCGACAGGGGAAAGGAACAGTACGATTCCATAGCCGAAATGGTGACCAGCGAGGGCGAGGATGTGTCTTCACTGCTGGGCCAGCTTGAAGAACACTACGATCGCGAGAACCTGCAGGACGAGCCGTCCCCGCCGCCGCTGTCCGCCAACATAGAAGAATTCCTTCGGGACCTGGACATAGGCTTTGACCGGCCCGAAGAAAACTAGCTCCATCTGAATCAAGGCAGTGGACCAGACCGCCTGAGCATGCGCTGGTCGGCCGTATTGGCATACTACAGGGCCCGGCATACTAACGCCGGGCCCTTTGCTTCGCTTTGTATGATGGAGAATCTGCGGGGACCCCGCTTTTACACGGGAGGAAGCTTGGCATTTAACCAGGTGGGCAGTATAGTAGGGCGAAACTCTGGCGAAGGGCCTTCCCGCTACCTGAATTCAGCCCCTGAAATTAATTCTCCATGCCCAATTCGCGGTACGACTACATAATAATTGGCAGCGGCATCGCCGGACTCAACACGGCGCTGCTGGCTCGTGAGCATGGGTCCACCCTGATCCTTACCAAAGGGCAGGTGGATGACTGCAACACCCGATATGCTCAGGGCGGAATAGCGGCAGCCATCGGAACCGGAGATACTCCCAATTTGCACATGCAGGACACCCTGTCTGCGGGAGCGGGTCTGTGTAATCGGGAGGCGGTAGAGGTCCTTACCAGTGAGGGCCCCCAGCGTGTCGCCAACCTGATCCGGTGGGGGGTCCCGTTTGACACCAGCCACGGAGAAATTTCCCTGGGAATGGAGGGCGCCCACAGCAGGCCCCGTATTCTGCATGCCGGCGGTGACGCCACGGGGCAACACATAGAACTGGCCTTGGCGTCTCGCGTTGCGGAGTCTGATATCGACGTATTGGAATATACCCTGGCTACCGGCATCGTGGTTGAAGACGGTCGGGCTGTGGCCGTTGAAACCCTGAATTGTGAAACGGGTCGCCACGAAACTTTTGAGGGCCGCCACATTGTGGTAGGTACGGGCGGAGCGGGCCAACTCTTCAAGTACACCACCAACCCGGAAGTAGCCACTGGCGATGGCGTCGCACTGGCGTTCCGTGCCGGAGCGCGGGTTATGGACATGGAGTTCTACCAGTTCCACCCAACCGCGTTGCGGCTACCATGCGCCCCTACATTCCTGCTTTCCGAGGCTATGCGGGGAGAGGGTGCCGTCCTGAGGGACGAAGATGGCCGCGCTTTTATGTCGGACTACCATCCTCTGGCCGACCTGGCGCCACGAGACGTGGTATCTCGAGCCATTGCCACTGAGATGGAAAAGGCCAATGGCGAATCGGTATATCTTGATGTATCCCATCTCGCCAGTGAAGTAATTCAGAGCAGGTTTCCTACCATTTACCATTTTTGCCTGGATCGTGGAGTTGACATAACCAGAAAACCTGCTCCGGTGGCTCCTGCCGCCCACTATATGATGGGGGGTATCCAGATAGATACCTGGGGCCGCACCAGCGTCCCGGGTCTCTACGCCTGTGGCGAGGCCGCCTGCTCTGCAGTCCACGGAGCCAACCGCCTTGCCAGCAACTCGCTGCTGGACACGCTGGTGTTCGCCCGGCGGCTGGTGGATTGCAGCCTGGGGCGGGCCCCTGAACCAGCAATGGACGAAGATGAGAGTATGCTGCTCCGGCGGGTTCCTGATAGAAGCCCGGTATGTGCCACAATGCCCTCGCCGAGCCTGGAAAACCTGCAGGACATCTGCTGGCGGAACGTGGGTATCAATCGTACCGGCTCTCGATTGCTGCTGACTGCCCGCATACTTAATCTTTGGCAGCGCCTCATGCCAAGCCCGGAAGACCGGGCCTCCTGGGAACTCAGCAACATGGTCCTGCTGGCACGTCTGATGGTCGAGTCGGCCCTGTTGCGCCAGGAGAGTCGTGGCTCCCATTTCCGGCAGGATTTTCCGGAAACGCAACCGGAGTGGGAAAAGCACGTGGCGCTCACCCAGGAGGAGGTACTACCATGAGCCAGCTTCCCCCCGAAGTGTTCAGCCTGATAGACGCCGCCCTGTCCGAGGACGAAACCTTCAATGATCCGACCACCGGATTGCTCATTCCACCGGACATTGTCGGGTTGGGAATGCTGCGTGCCAAGGCGGCGGGAACCCTGGCGGGACAGGACGTGGCTGCGGCGGTATTTCGGCGGGTGGACCCTAACCTGGACTATGACCCTGTCCTTGCTGATGGGGGGGCGCTGAGCCCCGGGTTGGACATCGCGCGAGTGGAAGGCTCCGCTGGCAGTATATTGCGGGCGGAACGGATCGCCCTGAACTTCATGCAGCGAATGAGCGGCATCGCCAGCGATACCAACCGCTACGTGCGAGCCATCGACGGGTGCCGCGCCCGCATCGTGGATACCCGCAAGACGGCCCCCGGGCACCGCTACCTGGACAAATACGCGGTGCGAATGGGAGGTGGTCACAACCACCGCCTGAACCTGGCCGATGGTATATTGATAAAGGACAACCATATTGAGGCTTTGGCTTCCCGCGAACTGGGCCTGGGAGAAGTTGTTCAACTGGCTTTGGAAAAGGCCTCTCACACCATAAAGGTGGAAGTGGAAGTGGAGTCCCTGGCCGGGGTACGGGAAGCCCTGGACGCCGGGGCCCACATCATAATGCTGGACAATATGCCCGTTCCCCTGATGCAGGAGGCAATGGACATCATCGGCGACAAGGCCGTGGTGGAAGCCTCGGGCGGCATCAATATGGACACGGTTCGGGCGGTCGCGGAAACGGGTGTTCACCTGATTTCCATCGGCGGCCTGACCCACTCAACCCAGGCGCTGGACATAAGTCTCGACCTGGAGTTCCCATAGGCTAACTTTGTCCCGCCAGGCTCCCTTCAGGAAGGATGTATCTCCACGGAAGCGGCCAGGCAAATGTTATTAGCATATTCAGGTTGAAATGAAGGAGAGTAATAGAATGGCGCGACTACCAAATGTAACCAGGGAAGAACTGTCGGCAGAAGACCAGCACTTTTTCGATGAAATAGTAGGAAGCCGGGGCAGTGTTCGCGGGCCCTACGGAGTATTGCTGCACAGTCCCAAGCTGGCGGCTCGGGTGGCCCACACCGGTACCTACGTACGCTTTGACTTCGATGTTCCGGAAGCCCTGAAAGAGGTAATAATCATCGCCACTGCCCGGGAAATACGCAACCAGTATGAGTTTGCCGCCCATGCCCGTTTGGCCCGTGGCCACGGCGTGACCGAGGAGACCATAGGGGCCATTGCCCGGGGCACGGCTCCTGATGGCCTTTCCGGAGATGAAGCCCTCGTGGTGAGCTACGTGCAGGAACTCCTGCAAAACCGCAAGATCAGCGATGGTACCTTCAACGCGGTAATGGAGCGGTTTGGAACCCAGAACACCGTCGATATTACTGGGCTGATAGGTCACTACCTGCTGGTGGGTCAGATACTGACGGCCTTTGAGGTTGAACTTCCGGAAGGGGCCAAGGCCGAAATAGTGGACTAGGGACTGTTTCGGAGACCCTTTACCCTTGGCGGTGGATGGCCAGGCCGGGGTGGCGCATGATCGGAAGTCGACGCCGCGGTAGCCTTCCGGCCAACAAGTGTCCATGGGAAGGGGTTGGAGTTCGCAGCAGGAGTTGAAGCATGCCAGTAACCGATGGAATTGTTACCGCCCTGGAACGGAACTGGGATATGGTGGACCGGGCCCTGCAAGGCATGGACCACGAAACCATGGCCCGGCGCCCCAACGATTCCTCTAACTCCGTGTCGTGGATTTTGTGGCACATGAACCGGGTGTGGGATGCCTTGCTTAACACCTGGCTGCTGGAAACTCCCCAACTCTGGATTCGGGAGGGCTGGCACGAGAAGTATGGCATGCCCGACGACCCGGATGAAAGAGGCGTCGGCTGGACTGCGGATCAGGTTGCCAACTGGAATCCGCCGCCTGTGGAAGTGCAGCTTGGCTACTACGAGGCAGTGAAAGCCCAGGCCTCCCAGTACCTGGCCTCGGTGACCCAGGACGACCTGGAAAAACCTATCGTTATTCCGCCCTTTACGGAGCCACGGTCTGTTGGTTCCGCCATCGGTCAGCGTACCTGGGACAATGTGGCCCACGGCGGCCAGATTGCCTACCTGCGGGGTTACTACCAGGGCATGGGCTGGTACCCAAGGTAGATAAAAGTTAGGAGTTGGTGTTGGGGAGTTGATGTTTTCAAGTCAGACCGTATCTTTGGTTTAAGCCAGCCTCACATCGCCAACATCTAACGTAGGGACTACCTTCTTGGGCGGTGGCGGTCTGCGCTGTCCAGCATGATGGTGACCGGCCCGTCATTTTCCAGGGCCACCTGCATGTACTCCTGGAATACCCCGGTAGCCACAGTGAGTCCGGTGGCCTCGAAAAGTTCCACGATGTGCTGGTAGAGACGTTGAGCCTGCTCCGGCGGGGCCGCGCTCGTAAAGTCGGGCCGTCGGCCCTTTCGAGTATCGCCGTAAAGGGTGAACTGGCTGACTACCAGGAGTCCGGCGCCGGTGTCCAGCGCGGACAGATTGAACCGGTTCTGGTCATCGGCAAATATTCTCAGGTTGACCGTTTTGTCCACCAGGTACCGGGCATCGGTTTCATCGTCTTCCCTGGAAACTCCCACCAGCACCAACAGCCCAGGCCCAATGCCGCCGACCTCGTGGTTGTCCACGCTGACAGTTGCCCGACTAACTCGCTGTATCAGGGCCCTCAATTTCCAGCTCCCTTGCAGTTGCCTACAGCCATTGGGTCAATACAAACAAAGGCCCAGAACTTAATCTGGGCCCGTAATGGTCGTGCTCTTGAGGCCGGGTGTCCTATGCAGTAGTTTCCGCCGCTGCTGTGGTGGATTCGCTCTTGGACTCGGAGGATGAGGATCCGTTGGACGAGTCGGAGGACTTGCTTTCAGAGGCGGAGGAGCCTTCCTTTTCCTTGGTTTCCGGGGGTGGAGACTTGGGCCGACCGTAGTCGGTGGTGTAGAAACCGGAACCCTTATAGATGACGGGTACCGCGTGAAATACCCTGCGTCCCTCACCGGCGCACTCGGGACAAACCCCGGAACCGGCTTCCTTGAAGCTCTGGACTAGCTCAAATGTGTGGTCGCAACTGGTGCACTGATAATCGTAGCGGGGCAATTTATTCCTCCTGAGGAACTGCGCCCGGCCAACGCCGGTTGGCTTATCAATAGCGCAATCATTCACTTTGTTAATAATTTCACCGACAATTTATCATTGGCAAACCACTGTGTCAAATACGACAGCGGCGTTTTTCCGCCCTTCCCACCTTGTCTTCAATTCCCACAAGAATTAACCTCAGATGTCCTTCACAGCCTTGTAATGGGGGCGCTGACTCTATATCATCGTGAGCTAAGGCAAGTGTCGCAGCGCCTGGGAGGAGGAAGTCATGGGTAGAAGAAAAAGGCTCATAATCATCTCGTTGGTGAGCGTGGTTGCCCTGTTTGTGGCGTTGGCGGCGTTGCTTTTCCTGCCTCTGCTTATAGCAGTCGGCGTTGTTGGAGTGGCCGTGATAATTGTATTGATCACGACGGCGGGGCCATCACAGCGGCGTTGGGACGCAGTGTCCCGGGCTGAAGCTGCCGCTGCGCAGCGTGGTGATCAGTCCGCCTTCTTGGGCGACCGACACGACCATACTTTCTAGCAATTGGCTTGACCAGCCCTTTCTTCCTTTCCCTCCGCAATTTTTGCGGCCAGGGCCATTAACGCTTCGTCCGTGCCCTTGTCACCCAACAGGGAAAGCCCCACAGGCAAGCCATCCACCTCAGCCAGCGGCAACGATATCTGTGGCCTTCCCGTATTTCCCGCAATAGAGGTGAGCGCGCTATTGCGTAACCGCAATTCGTGGCGTTGTGAAACAGCCTGACCCGTCGGAGGAGCAGGGCTTATGGTGGTGGGCAGGCACACCACTTTGTTACCGCCGGCAAAGACTTCATTAACCCGGGCAACGATGTCTTCCCGCCGCAACTGGGCCGCGGCAACCTGGGCGTCGGTAACTCCACGAGCCAGTACATAGCGGTCTGAAACCTCAAAGCTGAAGGCCGGATTATACCGGTCAATCCATTCGCGCACCGACTCCCAGGCTTCCCTGCTCTGGAGTATCTGTTGCTGGTTGGACCAGTCCGTCAGGCTGCTGGGAGAGAGCCGTACTTCCGATACCGCCTCAAAGAGGGAACTTATACGATCTGTCGCCGCCGCCAGGGCTTCCCTTGTCTCGGGTTCGGCCAGCGCAAAGGCGTCCTCAGCTACAATAAGCTGGGTAGGCAATACAGAGTCGCCACTGGAATTCAGGAGGACGTGCCCAACCCGCTGGAATGTAATGGCATCGCGGGCGAACCAGCCGATGGTGTCATAGCTGGGGGCCTGCAGCAGCATACCTCCCCGGGGGATGCGCCCGTGGGTGGGCCTCAGTCCGTACAGGCCGCAAAAGCTGGCCGGAACCCGCACCGAGCCGCCGGTATCGGAACCCAGGGCAAAGTCCACCAGTTCACCGGCCACTGCCGCTGCCGACCCGCTGGATGAACCGCCAGGCGCCCGCCCTGCTGCGCGGGGGTTGGTCGGCGTCCCATAGTGAACGTTTTCCCCGAAAATGCCCCGGGTCAGTTCGTCCGTAATGGTCTTACCCGCCAGTTCAGCGCCAGCGTCCACCAACTGCTGCACCACCCAGGCGTGGGCTTCTGCGGGAGAGTGGGTAGCCTGCCAGGTTGGATTGCCCGCGCCGGTGACTTTCCCCGCTACGTCAAAAATGTCCTTGGAAGCAAAGGTTAATCCGGAGAGGGGACCGTCCCCGCCAGGCAGCCAGGTGTCATCGCCCGGACAGAAGGCATTCAGGGTATCGATAAACTCTCGTCGATTCGGCATCATCGGGTACACTCCTCGGCGGTGATTGCAACCGGCAAAACAAGAAAACGGCCCGCAAAACGGGCCATTCTAATGGGTAAATCAGTTCTGAGCCGGGCTGGTCTAGCGGCGCTGACGGCGGCGTCGGCGGGCGGCCCGCTGGGCGGCCAGACGTTCTTTCTGGGCCTTGGACCGGAAGAACCGGCGGTCCTTCAACTCACGCAGAATACCGGCGTGCTGTACCGAGGCGCGAAAACGGTTGACCAGACTCTCGGGGCTTTCGCCTTCACGGGGAGTTACAAATGCCATTCAATTCTCCTTTGCCATTTGTGAGATTGCGATTGCCGATAATGTACCACACAGGGCTATAGCAAGCAAGGCAAAGCTGGTAACCGTAACTGTTCACATTTGGAGGGGATTCCCACCCTGAAACCGCCGTACCGGCTTACGCCGGAAAGACGGCACTGGACGCCAGCCAGTTCCCCTGCATTTGAGCAGTTACCGACGACCGACAATACCCAGAATGGCTGCCCGATGGTCAACCTGGGTGGCACGCCTATTCCTCGTCCTTCTGGACAAAGGCCCCGTCGGCCATTTCCATGCGCCGGGTGCACATACCCGCCAGCGCCAGGTCATGGGTGGCGGTGATGACGGTGACTCCCCGGTCGCGAGCGATATCCCTCAGGATGGAGGCGATGGTTATGCCCGTAACGCTGTCAAGCTCGCCCGTCGGTTCGTCAGCGAAGAGCACGGCAGGACCGGTGACCAGGGCGCGGGCAATGGCCACCCGCTGCTGTTCTCCGCCCGAGAGTTCGTAGGGTCGATGGCCGGTCCTGGAGCCCAGTCCTACGAGGTCAAGGGCTTCAGCTGCCTTCTGACGCCGCTCCCGCCAGCCCGATCCTCCGATGTGCAAGGGCAATTCCACGTTCTCGAAAGCGGAAAGCAGAGGTATCAAACCAAAGGACTGAAATACAAACCCTATGCGTGTTCTGCGCAGATCTACGAGTTGCGCCTCCGAAAACTCTGCCAGGTTGCGACCCTCAAAAACTATCCCGCCAGAACTGGGCTGGTCCAGGCCCGCCAGCAGGTTTAACAGGGTGGTCTTGCCCGAGCCTGACCGGCCAGTAATTGCCAGGAACTCCCCCTGTGCAATATCCAGGTCAACCCCGTCGACTGCGGTTACAGCCTGCGCACCGGTCCCGAAGGTCTTGAAGACCCCGCGAGCGGAAATGATGCTGGATGCTGGGACTGCACCCCGGTTGTCCGGAGTCGCCTGCGATGTTCGATAAGTGGGCCGGTTCATTGCCTGACTGCTCCTGGGGATTCTGCCAGTTTCTCTAATGCTCCAATTCAGGGAAGCCAGAAGGGGCGGCTGCCTGGCGTCTCACGCTAGTCCCCTTTCTGGGTCTCCTGCTGTGGACGGCGGAACATGGCGTGGGGATCCGGAGCCGGAGCTTCAGCCTCAACCACAACTGCCGCTTCAGCCTCAACCGCAGCCGGAGCGTCGGCCTCAACCACGGTTGGCGCTTCAACCTCAACCACAGCCGCGAGTTCAGGTTCCGACTGCTGCCGGACTTCCTGCACCGGGGGCGGAACCGGGTCTTGCTGTGGCTGGACCGGAACTGGGGCAGAATCGGGTCGTCCTGCGGGGCTGATGGTCACCCGACCCTCCAGGTAATCCGCTGCAGCTAGTCCTGCAAGGCCGTTGCGCCGCAACTGTTCAACCTGGTCCGGGGGAAGCTGAAGCCGGCCGACCCGGTCAACAACCAGGTATTCCTGCTGAACCAGGTCGCCCCGGCGACGGTAAGTAGTCTGCATGAAACTCTCTGCGCTGATGCGGCCGTCCCGAATGTGAACCACGCGGTTTACGTGGCGGGCCACGCCGGGGTAGTGGGTAACCACCAGGACCGTCACGCCCAGCGCCCGGTTCATCTCCCTGAGGAGGTCGAAAATCTCGTCTGCCATCTGAGTGTCCAGTTCGCCGGTGGGTTCGTCGGCCAGGAGCAGGGGCGGACGGTTGGCCAGGGCCACTCCGATAGCTACCCGCTGCTGTTCACCGCCCGATAGCTGGTCAGGGAACCGCTGGGCCTTGTCTTCCATGTGCATGGCTTCCAGCAGTTCGCCGCTGCGCTGGCGGCGTTGTGATTTGGGAACCCGGGCGATGGCCATGGGCAGTTCGATGTTGTCGCGAACGTTCAGGTACGGCACCAGGTTTCGGGAGGTGGACTGCCATACGAAGCCCACTTCCTGCCGGCGGTAGATTACCAATTCCCTGTCCGAAATGTTGAGCAGGTCCCTTTCTCCAACTCGCACCTGCCCGGCCGACGGCCGTTCCAGCCCGGCAAGTATATTGAGCAGGGTGGTTTTGCCGCTGCCGCTGGCTCCCACGATGGCAGTGACCTCGCCGGGGACAACTTCCAGGTCAACACCCCGCAGGGCTACTACTTCCAGGTCAGCGAGCTTGAATATCTTGAAAAGATCCCGGCATTCCAGATATGGAAGTGGGTGTCCATCCGAGCCAATAGCGGCGGCGATTGTCGCCGGACTGGGGACTTGATTCCCCTGTGTATCAATTGCCATTTGTAACTTCCTGCAATTAAGGGTCTCTTGTCTCGGATTAGCCTGCTTCACCGGCGCGCAGCACCTGCTGAATGTTCAGCCTGCCCGTAAACCAGGCCAGCCATACGATGTTGCTTACGGCCACCGCCGTCAGGGCCAGGTAGGCCACCGCAAGCGTAATCCAGTTGGTTTCCAGGGCCATGGGCGGCGTTACCCGTACGCCTCCCTCCGACACTTCCAGTACTGGAAGCAGCGTGGTGCCGATCTGCTGACCTGCCCAGGTGCCCAGTACGACGCCGCAGACCACCATCAAGAGGAGGTTAAACCATACCATGCCGTTCAACTGCCTGGTTGAAGAACCGAGAGTACGCAGCAGGGCAAACTCCGTGCGGCGTTCCCCGGTGTCCACATAGGAAAAGAGGACCACGCCGGAAGCGCTGGCCAGTACCAGGGCCAGGAACATCAGGGCCAGCAGACCTCCCCAACTGGCATTCGCCAGGGGTTGTTCCACTCGCTGCCGGATTTCTTCCGAAGCGGTAAGGGAACCCTCAACGGGCACTTCCATATCGTCAAGAACGGCAGTCAGGAACTCTGCTGCCCCCGCCTCATCCGCAGCGGCTGCCCAGATTTCGTTGGGGCCGGAGCCGGGGCGCCTGCCCAGGCGGTCGCTGTACAGGTTGAAGGTGGCCTGGTCAATCACCACGAAGGGCTGGGACCGTGGGTCCATGGTGGGGAAGTAATCAGCCACCGCCACGATCTTGACGGGAAACGCCACATTTGAAGTGCCGACGCTGATCACGTCGTTCAACTGGGCGTCAGCCTCCTCAAGAATCTGGGGCGAAACGATGGCTGCCACCGGGGCATCTGAGGGTCCCGGACGAATAGCCCGCAGGCTTACCCCGCCGGGGGCCCAACTGTACGCCGCAGACCGGCGCCCGGGCTCGCGGCCCACCGCTTCGCTGGTCTCCAGTGCGTACAGACCGGGCCGGGTGTAGTCTTCCACTACCTCCCAGCCTTCCAGGGACTGGAAATCGGCGATGGAAACCTCGCCTTCAGGAGTTACGGCTGTCAGGTCGTCCAGGAACAGTACACCCGGGTCACTGAGGCCGAAGCGGCTTGATACCTGCAGATTTATCAGTGTGAATGGCGGCTGGACTGTAATTGGCTGGCTGCTGCCCCGGGTAGGCCGGGGCTGGAGTTCACCTGCGATTTTCTGCCAGCCAGCTTCGCTCGGTTCCCCAATGAGGGCGTCGAAAGTATAGCCCCGGCCGTCCCGTATTCTGGCCCCTACAACGAGGCGTGCCCTGGGCTGGCCCGGATTGGCCCAAAGCGCCAGGGCGGTGGTCTCCTCCGGCAAAGGCAAGCCGCTGCCGACTCCTGGCAATATGGCGCGGGAAATCTGAAGCTCAGCTGGTTGCTGGTCGCTGGAGAGTTCCGGTGGAGTCTGGATGGACCGCATGAGTGATCCGAGGGTCTGGCCCTCGGCAAAATCCGGACGGAACCAGGCGACCTGGGCGAATCTTGAACTGTCCACCGCCAGCAGGTCAAAGCGCACGCTGCTGAATCCCTGGGTAAGCAGGTTGCCAGTCATGCGGGATACTTCCGCCATCCGCAGGCCCGGGATGTCGCTGCTGTGGACCTGGTCCAGGCCCAATGATGATACCGGCATGCGATGTCCGGCATGTTGAACTCTTACGTCTGCGCCTACCTGGTAGCGGGCGCGGTCTTCCTGGCTGCGTTCCAGGGTTGACCCAAAAGCGCTGCCAATAACGCCCAGCGCCGTGGCCAGCATCAAGAGCACCACCAGGCTGCCAGGGGCGATTGGGTCCCGGCCCACACGGCGCAGCCCCTGGACCAGCCACACAGGGCCTATGGGTTCTATTGCGCGGGCCAAAATGGCGACCGCCAGGGGGAAGAACCGCAGCACTATCAACCCCAGTGCCAGCAGGGCCAGAACTGGCCCCAGCAGCAAGGTAAAGTCGATTTCCAGTTCCCCTCGACCCACCGGCCTGAGCAGGAATGAACTGCGGCTCTGTATCTGCCACCAGATGAAGGCAATCAGCGCCAGCAACAGGAAATCCAGGTAATAGCGGTGCAACAGGGGGGCGCGGGCCGGGCGGGCGCCGGCCTGCCTGAATTCCACAATTCCCTGCCTCGCCGCAACCAGGGTAGCCAGGGTCAGTACTGTAACCGAAAGAAGGGCGCCGGCTGCGCCAAGGAGAAAGGCGCGCCCCGACAGGGCAATTATGATGCCGTCTCTCTGTACGTCGAAGAACAGGCTTCCCAGCAGGCTGGCAACTGGTGCGGCCAGGATCGTGCCCACGATTACCGCGGGAATGGTCAGAAGCAACCCTTCTACAAAAATCATCAGGCCCACTTGAAAGGTGGTAGTGCCTCTGCTTTTCAGCATGGCGATCTCTGCGCTGCGGGAGCGGATAGTCAGGGCAGACACCAGCGCCAGGTAATAGGCCAGGATGCCCACAACCAGGAACACCATCAGGTAAAGGGGTATGCGCGACAGGACGAGCTGTTCGGAGTAATCGTCCAGCAGCCGGTCCAGCTTCAGCGAAATTGTGGAGTTGTCCAGTCGCGAAACAAGCTCGTAGCGCATGTTTCTGATGGACTGCTGCACCTCATCCACCTGGCCAAAGCTGAAGCCCTGACGGTCCAGGTCGTATATCCAGGTTACGTTGGAATAGATGCCCGGGTATTCGGTGCCAATGCGCTGCAGGATTGCCGACTCGGTGGTGAACATGGGAATCGTTGGCCACTCACCGTTGTGATTGCTGAAGTTGTGGTCCCGCCCGAACCAGAAATCGTCCTCTGGGTTGATTCTCTCGAAAATGCCTACAATGCGGACATTGATGATCTTGGCTTCCGTGTTGCCGGTGGCTGGATGGATGAACAGGGAGTCTCCCAGGTTCATTCCCACCATTTCGGCCCCGTCCTCTTCGACTACCACCTCCAGTACGTCTCCGCCGGAGGCGGTGGCATCCCTGGGCCAGCGGCCTTCCAGGAGTCGGCTCCGGTCCTCATCAAAAAGGCGGGTCATGAATTGGATGCGTCCCCGGGGCCGAGAGTCCTGCTCGGTGCTGAACCTGGGGTCGCCGGTATAGAAGAATGTGGACGTTTCCAGAAGTCGGGCGTGGTCTTCCACGTAGGGTTCGAAAACGCCGGTTACCCGGTCGTCCACAAATTCCGTACTAGTCTGGTAAACGGAGGGACGGCTTTCCGAGATGGACGGTTCTTCCAGGTTCAGGAAGATGCGAACCCAGAAATTGGCCTCACTGGCCTCGGCCTCGCGCAAAGTGCGCCGCAGCGCAGCCTCGGCAAGCAGGTCCGAGAAGACCACACTGCTGGAAAGCAGCGCTACCGAAAGCAGGATGCCCATGAACAGCACGAGTTCCAACCGCCACGCCGTGGCGATTCGCCTTCGAGCTATCGTATAAGCCAGTTGCAGAAAGGACATTTTCCTGGTAGGCAGCCCCTTGTTGATAACCCCTCAAGTAAGGTTCAAAGCAAAAACGATGGTGAGTTGTGGGCTTTCCTAACCCCTGTTCCGCAGTATATCAGAGGGTTTCAGGCGGCCCACCGCCACCCCCGCAACAATGATGGAGAGGGCCGCGGCAATGGCCAGATTCACGATTACCAGGGTCACCAGCCACGTTTGAACCGTAATGACCATTGGCGGAACTATCGGCAGACCGCCCGGGCTGACACCAAGGAAGCCCAGTGTCCACCGGCCAAGGTAATAGCCGATCAATGCTCCTGCAACCAGCCCCACAGTAGATACCAGCAGTCTCTCCAGCACCAGGAGTCCCAGCAGCTGGTTCCTGGAAAATCCCAGGGCGCGGGTTACCGTCAACTCTACCCGGCTGCCGTTTACGGCTACGATGGCGTGGGTAGCCAGGGCCAGCGTCACAACCAGGGTCAAGGCTCCCAGGCCCAAAAGGGTCAATCCATTCCAGCCGCCACCGGCCAGAGGGTCCTGGGCGTACCTTTCCACCAGCCCGGTTCGGTCCCGTATGTTTGCTGATACCGAGGTTGCTTCTCGTACCGAGCGTATCGCTTCGTCCCGGTCTTCGCCCTCCTCCAGCGCCAGCCAGTATTCATTGGGCGGTGTGGGTATGCCCCTTGGCAGCCTCATGGTGTAGTCCTCAAAGGACTTCAGAGATACCAGCAGGAAAGACTGCTCCCGCCGCAAAATGGTTGGAAAATGGGTTACGGTTTCCTGCACCGAAAGAGGCACCAACTGGGTTCCCACATCCACCCTCAGGAACTGGGCGCCCGTAAGGTCGGGGCTGCCTACAGCGGCCAGGGGGAAATCACCGGGAGGAATGAATATGCCGCGTGGTTCCTGCAACAGGGGGTCCTGCCAGGTGAACTCCATGGCCCGGCCCTCATCCCTGCCGGCCCGGCTGGTAACCGATGCGCCATCCGATGTTCCGCCGTGGTGAGGAAGGGTCACCCAGCGGCCAACGTCTTCGAAGTCCTCAATTACCTGCCGCCCGTCGGCATCGGTATTGGCCCCGCTGGCGTCTGTCTTCAGTTTGACGGTAATGTCGTCAACGTAGATAGACCCCGGTGGCATCCGGTACAGGGACCGCCCCACGAAGTACAGGGCAACAACGTTGAACGGTGGATCGAGCCAGACCTTTTCCTCCGGCATAGGCGCCTCGAAATAGGTCCACACACCCTGGCTGTCAGATCGTTGGAAGCCGCCGTGGGAAAGCTGGACTGTTCCCAGATCCAGGTTCTCGTGGCTCCCGTCGGCGTCGGCAATCCTCAACCACATACTGAGCGACTGCTGCACCGTACTCTCGGCAAAGGTCTCGTTGCTGACCCATACGCCGATGCTTTCGGCATCCTCGGGGACGGGTATTCCCGATGGAAGGTTTCCGCTCAGGTCGGGCAATCTGGACTGGCCGCGTCTTAGTGGAGTGACCAGTTCGGATAGGGTCTTGCCCGAGGTGGAAAAATCCTCCCGGAACCAGGCCACATCCACCAGTGAAACCGGATCGACTCCCAGCAAAACGGCCGAAGACCCGGGGTCCACGTCCAGCAGGGTTACTGCTTCTCGTTGAACGGGAGTAAAGGAATGAACCGAGGGCAGGGAGGCCAGGTTGTTTTCCGTGTCGCTGGTAGGGGCAATTATGTGCACCTCCAGTTCACCGCCAGACCGGTACAGCGCCTGCTCCTCCTGGCTGCGTCCCAATGTGGCCTGGAAGGATGCGCCAAATACGCCCAGGGCTGCGGCCAGCATGACAATGACCGTTAGCGAGCCGTAAGGCAGAGGGTCGCGGGCTACCCGGGAAAGGGCAAAAGCGGCCCATGCCGGGGCCACCAGGCGGGCCGCCCAGGCCAGCGCCTTCACGACTAGGGGCAACACCCGCAGTACCAAGAAGGCAGCTGTAAGCAGGGCCAGGGAGGGAGCGATCAACAGGCTGACGTCAAGTTCGGAGCGACCGGTTGTGAGGGTACGTTGCAAGAAACTGCCGCGTTGTTCAATTTGCCACCAGACCAGCCCCAGGGCAATCACCACCAGCAGGTCGATGTAGTACCGCTGCAGGAAGGGGATGGTTGGCGGGCGCGCCCTTTCCCTCAGAAAGTCCAGCAAGCCTATTCTGGCCAGGTTAAAGTTGGCGGCAGCCAGCACTGCCAGGCTCATCAACCCGCCGACAGCCCCCATCAGGAACATGTCGGCTCTCAATCCTATTTCCAAGGCCTCGGTGCCACCCTTGGGGTCTATGGTGCCGAAAAGCGCGAGGCGGAAAATCAGCATGGCCAGGAGCGGCCCAACAATTGTAGCTGCAATCACTAGGATGGCTTCGGCCAGGGTAATGACTGTCCCCACCTGAAGCATGCTGGCGCCACGGCTGCGCAGCAGGCCCGCTTCTTCGCTGCGGGACTTGGCCAGCAGGCTGGTGACCAGAATCAGGAAGTAGAGGATAACCACTACCACCAATGAAATGAACAAATAGATGGGGGCCCGGGCCCGGGTCACGGCGCGCTGGTAGCTGGCCAGCAACCCGGTATCCCGGCTGTTCTCAAGTCGGGTCAGTATGAGGGAACGGGGCACGCTCTTGTTGATGTCGGATTCCATGCCCTCAAAGGCGTCCCTGGTCGGCTGTACCAGGTCCGCGTTAAGCACGTCCGTGTCCAGGTACAGGTACCAACCGAAGTCGCCTACCAGGGTGGGGAACCTGGCGCCTATGCCGTTGAAGAACAGTTCCTCCGGTACGTACAAGGGCATCAGGACGATTTCCCCCGCTTCCTGCGGGCCGAAGTAGTCGTGGAAACCCATCCAATACTCTTCCGTAGTATCAATGGGTTCAATGATGCCCACAACCTTCACGTGTATCTGCTGGTCCAGGTCGGTCCGGTACGGGAGTATTACGGCCTCAGAGCCCAATTCCCAGAACATTACGGAAGCCGTATCCTCGCCCACGGCAACCTCAATGGATAGTCGCCCGTCGCTCTCCCCGGGCGTCGGGGAGGGCCACTTACCGTCAATCAACCTGGCATGCTGTTGAAAGTCTGTTAGAAAGAAAGGGCGGGCAGAGGGAGCGCCCAGGAGTTGAGATTGGTCAAAAGGTTCCTTTACCAGCAGTATTTCAGGCTGGGGGCGACCGTAACGCTGGATGTCCCGGAGCATGAAACCCAGGCGGTTTTCCACGATTTCTTCGAGGGTGGAGCGCAGATTGTTGTAATCGGCGGGTCCCAGGGGGCGGTTTTGGGAGATGATGTGGGTGTTTAATATCTGGCGACTTGTCGATGCTATGCTGTGCTGAAGGCCTGCCTCCGCCAGGGCGCGAGTGTAAACGGCGCCCAGCGACATCAAGGTTACTGCGGCCAGAACCCCGAAGCCGGTAATGGCAAGCAGCGCCCACGAAGATCGCAGACGCCGGGGCAGCAGCCAAAGCAATGAACTAATCCAGTTCATGCCGTCCCAGTCAGGTCAGCATTGGGGTCGAGGTTCTGATATAAAGACTTGTCCTCAAGTCGATGTCCCCCGGGAAGGGTCAGGGTAAGAATGTGAGTAACTGGATTCAGCATTGAGCGTTCCCCTGTGGGCTAAGAGACTATCTCAAAAGCCCTTCCCCCTTGACGGGGGAAGGTCAGGATGGGGGTGAAAAGCAACTTCTCTTGCTGTCGCAGCTTGCCCAACGTTCTGCCTTGAATAATTCGGAGATAGTTTCTTAGTTCTCCGCTTCACGACTTGCTGCCCTCTGGGCTGCTTCCATCCGGTCCTTTTCCTGTTCCTGCTGGTACCACATTATCATAACGATGCCGGCCGCAAAGATGCTCATCATATCTCCCACTACCCACAGCAGCAGGCCACCTAATTGCTGGTCAATGATAGCGTCCAGCGGAAAGGGTTGAGGGAACTCCGTGTATGCCTGGTACAGCAGGCCGCGGGAGAAGGTTATGGCCGCCCCCAGCACGGTATTGGGCAATACGATAAGGCCCAGGTACAGAACCCGCAATCCATAATGCATTCTCGAGCGGTGGGGTTTGGGGTCGATCACCAGCCACCAGAACAGGAAGCCCGAAAACAGCATGGAGATATGCATCAGTTCGTGGATTAAGTCGTTCCGCACCGCAGGGTCGTGCATGAACGGGACCTGCCACAGGTAGAGAGCCCCGAGAAAAACTCCAACGGCCAGGACGGGGTTGGTCAGACGATAGTAGGCCCGCCGGACCCAGGACTGTCGCACCAGAGTTCGTACACCGCCCTGCAGCACCCACAGTGGCAGTCCCCTCAGCATTGGCGTCAGTGGCGCGCCCAGCAGGACCAGCAGGGGCCCTATCATGCGGATCATCAGGTGCTGTACCTGGTGGATGAAAAAGTAGTGCTCGGCCAGCGGGTCAATGGGAGACTGCAGTGCGAGGAACAGAACCAGCAATCCTGAGAAAAAGGAAGCCTTGTGCCATGCCGTCACCGGATGGCTGGGCCTCTCCCATTTTCCCAGGCCATTTACGTAAAGATATGCGGCAGCAAACAGGAACAGGGTGGGCAGGGGGTTCTGCGTGTTCCAGGCAAGCCACACGTTATCCCCGGGATCCACCCCTCCGTGGGCGTATGCTGCCGGGGCGCTGGCAAGGAGATGCCAAAGCACGGCCGCTCCCATTCCCATCAGGACCCAAACTTTAATGCAGTTCAGCCTGGGCAGGCTGATTCTTCTTCTGGCGCCCGAGCCAGGCCCGGCTTGCCTGGAGATTCCGGAACGGGAAGGGCGCAAACCGGGTGTGGTTGAGCCGGGATTAAGAGGCATTGGCTGCCTGCCTTTGTTTCTGAGCCCGGCGGATGGTCCACCCAACGTAAGCCAGGCCGGCCAAGAGGAAAACGGACATGCCGGCGAATACCACTGAACCCACCCAGTATTGGCGGGGAGGGGGTATAGTCACGGTACCCACATGGGTCTGTACCCGACCCAGCGGGCCAATGACCTCCACGCTTACTTCCCAGGGACCGTCTAACTCCAGCTTCATGCGCGCCCGGTAAATTTCGGGCCTTTCCGGCACCGGAAGAGCGGTTGCCCAGCCGGTCTCACCATAGCCTTCGTGCAGGGTATGGATGATGACGCGGGCCCCTGGCACCGGTTCGCCGGTGACGGCGTTCAGGACGGCTACGCTTACCAGCGCACTGCCGAGTGACAATTTGGATGCCTCGGCTTCCACGTACAGTTCATAGCCTCCGGCAACCACGCTGCGGTCAATCCAGACGGGCCCGGCATTATTATCCAGTTGGCCTGCGTCCTGGGCGAAAACTGTGGTGGCGCCCAGTAATGGGGACAGCAGAATGGTCGCTACGATGGAAAGGCAGGGAAGCAGTTTGCGGAGGGTCAAGGCTGATATCCTCGAAAGGCGAAGTCACGGGTGAATGTGGCGGGGCGCTCCGCTGCCCAAGAGCCAGCCAGAACCAGTCCAATGGAAGCGGCGCCAGTAACAGTGCGGGCGACATCCGACAAAGGGGTCAGTCCGGCGGGAAAGAAGCCGCCCACTGCTGCCAACAGCAGGCAATTGCCGGTCAGCGCCAGTACGGCCAAGTGTCCCCTGCGGTCGGCGGAGCGGCCTATGTGATCGTGACCTTCGGAATGGGGGTGAGCCAATCCGGCCTCCAAAGGCTCTGGAAGGGAGACCGGTCAGTTCCTTGCTGGCGTGCACCGGTGACCCCGTCTATAAATCAAGCCTATCCAGTTTACCAGATTGAACTGCAGCAGGACGGTTGGCTCTGCGCCACATTGGCTATTCCGCTCCCATCCAGAGTAACAAGAAAGAGACCGGAACCTAGTCCTTAATCTGGAACGTCTTCTTCCATACGCCGGGCGAACCGGTGGCGTGGGTCATCATGGGACGGATACGTTCGGTGGAGGGGTCTATGTCTCGTTGCCGGTCCCATTCTTCGCTCTCGGAAACACATTCGTGCTCGAACTCGTAAACTGTGGCATACATTGGCGTCCCACGTACCGACTTGTAACGGCGCCCCCGAATGACTCCGGGAACCGTCTCGTAGTTGGGGACGTAAATTCCGCTGTACCAGCGATTCCATTCGTCCTCGTTCTCAGGCCCCACATCCATGCGACCAATCTGAAGGGCGGGGGCCATGTCGCTGCCGGCAATTTCCGGCGTCAACTCGGTGGGGTGAATCATCTGGTAAACGTTGCTGATTAACGTGGTTGCAATGGAGGGGGCCGATGCTCTTTGCGCCCACTCGGACCTGGGCCGGTTCTTGAAGGCTTCGGTTTCGACAACCGCCACGCTTTCCAGTTCGTAACAGGCAAGGTGCCGGGGTCCGCTCTTGACCGCCTCGTATCGGGCGGCATTCAGTATGCCGGGTATGGCCAGCAACTCCGGAATGTGTTCCTCGTTGTACCAGGCGTTGAAGTCGTCCTCTTTGTCGGCCGGAACATCGGCCCAGACCATCAACAATCCGTTCCCTTTCTTATCTGGCATATCTGCTGCTCCTGATTGGCCCGTTGTATCCCGGGCAGTTTTGGGAGGGTGGTTGCCTGGTTAGTGATTATGGGAGTTTCAGTTCGTACACGTAGCCAGTAGCTATCCCGGGTACGGGCGCTTCAATTTCTATGCCGACGCCGTACCGGTAGTTGGCGTCCTCGCCCACCTTGGGTCCCACAGTGTTGCGAAGGGTGCCGAGTCCTTCCACCTCGAATTCCACCACGTCACCGGGTTGCAGCCAGCGCGCTTCGTATCCCTTGCGAATGGCCTCGCCAATGGAACCGCCACCCACGGTGCCGCAGCCCAGTACGTCGCCCACTGCTACTCGGCTGTCTTTGGAAGCCCGTTCCACCATTGCGCCCCAGGTGTGGTAAGAGAGACTTCCGTCGCTGTCTTCAACCCAGGGGACACCGTTGACCCGGCCGGAACACTTTACGTGAAGGCGCCCGTTCCGAATCAGGGGGGCCAGTTCGTCGGTGGTCACCAGGCAGGGGCCCAGGGAAGAAGCGGTGTCCTTGCCCTTTGCGGGGCCAAGGCCTACAGCGCTTTCGTCCCGCTGCAAATCCCGGGCGCTCCAGTCATTGAAAATCAGGAAGCCGGCGATGTAATCCAGGGCGTCGGCTTCGGCCACGTTGGAGCCTTCCTTTCCGATGACGCAACCAATTTCCAGCTCATAGTCCAGCATGTTAGATGCCGAGGGATGCGGCACGGTATCGTCCGGGCCGTAAACGCACAGGGGGTTGGAAAAATAGAAAATTGGCATCCTGTACCAGGCTTCTTCACGCTCTCGGGTTCCCTGCTGAGTGGCGTGCTCCTCGAAAATCATGAAATCCCGGATGGTGGGCGGGCGCAGAATGGGCGACTGGAGCTGAACATCTTCCAGCGCAAAAACGGGCGCCGGGGAGTTTTCCTGCCCTAACGCTGCCTGTACCCTGGCCACGGCGTCACTTCCGGTTTCCAGTAAAGCCTGAACGTCCCTAAGTGTCTGGGGCGCCCCCAGCAGGACGGTAACGTCAACTACTGAGTCTTCCTGCAGAACCCCGCATCGGGGTCCGGTTCCCGTGTTGTAGGTAACCAGTTTCATAGCTAATCCTCCGTAGTGGGACTGTTCCTGTTCAAGCGGCCTGACTTTGGTTGGTAAATATACCACAGCCCCAATGGAGTCAGGGAGGAGCCCTACTGGCTGGCAGTACCACCGGGTCGGTATTCCATTTCTTTTGTTGTGGTTGCCTTTCCTGCCTGAATATAGTTAATATTAGCCACAAGTCGGATGGAATAGACGAAAGGAGGTCAGGAGTATGGCAGAACTAGCCCTTGCATATCGGGTCAGAAGCTATAGTACGGGGACCCCCGGGCGCGCCATTTGTAATACCCGAAACCACCACTGGGTGGCCGACGGTTCTGGCGGAGAGGAAGTTGGCGCCGGCGAACTGTTCCTGTCTGGCATCACTGCCTGCGCGGTGAACATGGTTGAGCGCATTGCCACCGGCGAGGAAATTCCTCTCAACTGGATGGATGTCAGCATTGAAGCCTTCCGAGACCCCGACCGCGCTGGCATCGCCGACGAAGGCGCTGTGTCGCTCTATGACGACATTAAGGTCCACTTCCAGATGTGGGGGTTGGATGACGATCAGGGGCAGTACCTGGTAGATCAGTGGAAACGCCGTTGACCCCTTTACGGTTCGGTCGCCGTGGCGACCCCGACTACCAGCGTCTCGGCTGAGGTGTTCGCTGAAGCCCACCATTAGCAGCCTCTTTCATAACTGCAGCGAAACGCTAATAGCTAAGAGTAGCAAATCGGTGATGCAGGCACTGCATCGCCGATTTTTTACGCGCCTTTGGCTGCCTTAGGTTGTGTCTCCTGCAAGGCGCTAGAATCTGGATCTGAAAACTTCCGAAACCTATTTCTTTATGTTATGCTCAAGTCGCTTGGACCCGGCCCAATATTGGGCTTGGTGCGAACGGCGCCCAGATACCTTTTACAATATTTTTCAGAGCGCACAGGGCGCCGTTGCCAGCATTGTCCTAATCATTTTATTTGTTCTGCGTTTACCGTCGAAATTGTCCCGTGGATGTGGTGGTTGAGTGTTGTTGATGAGGTAGGGAAGTCGGCATGATTGTTGCCCTCGAACATTAGCCGAGAGAGGCGTCGAACGCAGGGAAAGGAGTAATTTGCGTGTTCGATGTATGGACCCTGAGACTCATTGGCGCGGGAGGGCTTGGCGTTTTGGGGTGGCGCCTGGGGCCCTATGTTCCAGACCTGCCAACTGACAGTAAGCAGATAATCCCCTGGGGCATAGTACTGGCCATTGTGGGTATCCCGGTTGGAGCTTTTGTCACGCCCTATTTGTTTCTCCGCCCCTGGCGCAAGGTAGTCGCCTATATCAATTCCGTACCCGGCAGTACCCTTCTATCTTCGGCATTCGGCGCGCTGATTGGACTTGTTTTTGCCGCGCTGATTTCAATCCCCTTTTACAGCATTAATGGCTGGATGGCCTGGGGCATTCCCATAATCGTGAGCCTTACCCTGGGTTCCTTCGGCCTGTTGCTGGGCGGCCTGCGAGGCAGGGATGTTCAGGCCGTTTTCCCCTCCCTGGAACAAACAGCCCATACTAACGGCGTAGCCGAACAGGGACGCAACGGCAAGATACTGGTGGATACCAGCGTAATTATCGATGGCCGAATTGCCGACCTTACTGGTACCGGATTCCTGGAGGGGACACTGGTTGTCCCACGCTTTATCCTTGACGAGCTTCGTCACATAGCCGATTCCAGCGACCCCCTGCGCCGCAATCGCGGACGAAGAGGGCTGGAGGTTCTGGGTCGCTTGAGGAGGGATGACAGCATCACGCTGGACATCCTGGATGTGGGTATTTCCAACGGCGACGAAGTAGATTCGATGCTGGTCCAGATGGCCCGCACCATGAAGTGCCCCATCCTGACCACGGACTATAACCTGAATCGGGTAGCGGAATTCCAGGGGGTACAGGTCCTCAACGTCAATGAACTGGCCAATGCCCTGAAATCCATAGTCCTGCCCGGCGAGGAAATGCGGGTCAATATCGTGCAGGAAGGCAAGGAACTTGGGCAGGGGGTAGCCTACCTGGATGACGGCACCATGGTGGTGGTCGAGGGTGGCAAGCGGTACATCAACGCCTTCCATGACGTGACCGTAACCCGAGTGCTGCAGACCGCAGCCGGGCGGATCATCTTTGCCCAGTCCAAGAACAACTAACCTGCAGGACTAGAACCGATATCTGTAAGGGCGCGGTGAAGACGTTGAGTGACCTGGTTGCTCTTCTGGCCTCCGCGCCTTTGGTTTTTGTGCCCTTGGTATTTGTGGAAGAGATCTTCAAGGGACCGGCGGCTTGAGTTCAGAAGCAACAGTAGGGGTGGTGATAGTTGCCGCTGGCAGCAGTACCCGCATGGAGGGGGTGGACAAGACCTTCGCCCCCCTGCTGGGCCGTCCCCTCATTACGCACACACTGGACTCTTTCGAAGAATGGCCGGTCATCTCCCAGGTGACGCTGGTGCTTTCCGCAGATTCCGTTGAAGCAGGGAGATCGGTAGTCCAGGAGCATGCGTACCGGAAAATCTCCCGCGTGGTTGCCGGTGGGGCACGCCGGCAGGACTCGGTAAAGGCGGGACTCGACGCACTAAAACCCTGTCGCTGGGTCATGGTCCACGACGGCGCGCGCCCTGGCGTGGACATACCGCTGTTGGAACGGGCCCTGGCGGCAGCCTATAGTTCACCCCACGGCGCGGCCATCGCCGGTGTCCCGGTCAAGGACACTATAAAGACTGTGGACGCTTCTGGCCGGATCACTGGCACGCCACCCCGTGAATCCCTGTGGGCCGCCCAGACTCCCCAGATATTCGCTTACGACGTGCTCTGTCGGGCCCACGCCCAATTTCAGGGTGAGGCCACCGACGATGCCATGATGGTGGAATCTCTCGGCCACCACGTAACTGTATTCCCCGGTTCTTACGAGAACCTTAAGGTAACCACGCCCGAGGATCTGGTGGTGATGGAAGCCATACTACAGGCGCGGGCATCAGGCTGATACGGCAATTACCGCAGACCAGGGCAGGAAATAATGAGCATTACCTCTTCATCGCGTACATCCATGATTAGATTCCATAGTTAAGTAGCCAGGTATCCCGACAATGCTCCCCGACATCCGCACCGGAATTGGCTTTGACTCTCACGCCCTGGCGCCCTGGCGACGCCTGGTGCTGGGAGGAGTTGCAGTTCCCCACGACCTCGGCCTGGTCGGCCACAGCGATGGAGACGCCCTGACTCATGCGATTATGGATGCCCTTTTGGGCGCCGCCGCACTGGGAGACAAGGGTCAACACTTTCCGTCTTCCGATGAAAAGTACCGCGATATTTCCAGCCTGCTATTATTGGAACAAGTGCGGAAACAGATAGGCGCTGCTGGTTGGCGCATAGCTAACGTAGATGCTACAATGTTGGCTCAGAGGCCCCGTTTGGGGCCTTTCATTCCGGAAATGAGGAACCTTATAGCAGATTCCCTGGAGACCCAGCCGGACCGAATCAGCATCAAGGTCACCACCACTGATTACTTGGGTTTTACGGGCCGTGAAGAAGGCATCGCCGCTGTGGCGGTGGCCACCATCTTCCGACCACTCGAATAATTTTCCTTTACCCCCTTCGGAATGACGCGCTTATGGGCTTCTTCCCAGGGGGATTTGCAAGGGTGAGAAGGGACTCACGGCAAGGCTATGCGGCTGTATAACACCCTGACGGGCGAAGAGAAGGAGTTTGTCCCGGCCGACGGTAACACCGTAAGAATGTATGTCTGCGGTGTGACACCCTATTCTTCCACCCACGTTGGACACGCCCTCAGCTACGTGGTCTTCGACACCCTCCGCCGCTACCTGGAATACCAGGGCTACCAGGTCAGGCACATTCAAAACTTCACCGACGTGGACGACAAGATCATCCAGCGTGCCCAGGAAGCAGGCATCAGCGAGGAAGATCTTACCGCCCAGTACATCGACGACTTCTTCCGCACGATGGATGCCCTGAACATCCGCCGCGCCGACGTGTATCCCCGGGCCACCCAGGAAATCGAACCTATCCTGGACACCATCCAGAGCCTGGTAGATAAGGGATTTGCCTATCCCGCCAATGGCGACGTCTATTTCCGCGTCAACCGCAAGGAAGACTACGGCAAACTCAGCCACCGCACCCTTGATGGCATGATCGCCGGCGCACGGATCCAGGTGGACGAGGACAAGGAACATCCCATGGACTTCGTCCTGTGGAAGGGCGCCAAGCCAGGCGAACCCTCCTGGGAAAGCCCCTGGGGCCCGGGACGCCCGGGCTGGCATATTGAATGTACCGCCATGTCCCTGCGCTACCTGGACTATCCGCTGGACATACACGGGGGCGGTCAGGACCTCATCTTTCCCCACCATGAGAATGAAATCGCCCAAAGCGAGGCTCATACCGGCATAGCCCCATTTGCCAATCATTGGGTTCACAATGGCCTGCTGCAACTGGGCGAAGACAAGATGAGCA
Organism: SAR202 cluster bacterium bin22; assembly: GCA_002238505.1. Lineage (GTDB taxonomy): Bacteria > Chloroflexota > Dehalococcoidia > Lucifugimonadales > UBA3495 > Bin22. The sequence goes on from MPMM01000002.1 coordinate 434,965, forward strand.
AGTCCCTGGGGAACCTGGTTTCGGTGGAGGAAGCGCTGGAGCGTAACAGCGCCGACGCCCTTCGCCTCTATTTCCTCAGCTCTCACTACCGCAGCCCCCTGCAGTACAGTGACGACGGCTCGGCGGCCATGGAACGCAGCATGGACCGATTCCATCACGCGTTGCGCCCCTCCGAAGCTGATGTGAATGTTTCGGGCGACGCCGGTTCAATGGACCCAGCGCCCTACCGTGAACGATTCATCGGCGCCATGGAGGATGACCTGAACACCCCGCAGGCCATTGCGGCCCTCTTTGACCTGGCTCGCGAGATTAACCGTGAGCGGGACAGCGGGCGTTCCACAACGGCGGCCCAGGCGACCCTGCGGGAACTGGGCGGCGTGCTGGGGCTTACCTTCGAGGAATCGTCTGCGGGAAGCGACGAGCTGGCGGCAAAGCCATTCATCGACTTGCTGGTAAACACCCGCACCGAGCTTCGCCAGGCTCGCCAGTTTGCCTTGGCCGACCGGATCCGTGATGAACTGGCGGCACAGGGGGTGGTTCTGGAGGACTCAGCCCAGGGTACGGTGTGGCGGTATCAAAGGGGCGCCTGGTAGAGGCGCTTAAACCGGCAGGAAATGAATCGGGGCAGGCTGCATGGCCTGCCCCAAGCTTGTTTCAGGAGGATTCGGTCGGGGCGTAATCCTAGAAAATCTCCTTCTTGAAGAACCACCGCTCAATACCGTACTTTCGACTGCCCAGAACTCCGATAAGTCCGGCAATGATAAACCACAAGATGGCGACTTCCCCGCCATTCTCCCCGTAACCACCCGGCGGGAAGATGTGAGGCCACACCCCGTTTCCAGCGTGGACCCGGAAATACGCCACTACCATGGTGACGCACAGGGCGCCTGCCCCTAATCGGGTAAAAATGCCCAGCCCAATCAGGAAAGCGGCAATGAACTCCACCCATCCGGCGATATCAACCAGGGCTCCCAGGGGATGTTCTGCCGGAAATCCCCACAGCAGAAATGCTTTCTGTGCCCCATGTAACGCGACGAGAAAAGCAAATACCAGCCGGAATAGCAGGTATAGCTCGTCGACGTACCTGACCAGGATTCCGCCAAACGCTCCTCCACTCGAGCCTGCTTCCATTTCTTCTGTATTGGCAGCCATCTTATTCCTCCTGGTGAGCTGGATACCCTGAGTGTGTGAGCTTGAGATCGCTCCAGATAAGGCTAATTGTCGTTTCGCCTCGAGTCAATGAAGTTTGTGTAAAGAAGTATCAGACTCAGATAATGAATTTGGAATTTATATCGTGGTAAGTAAATATTTGATTCCTGACCCAATTCGCGCGTTCAATTTTGTTACCGGCGTTCGGTCGTGTGATACCCAATGCGAGGCAGAACAGTCCTGAACTGTGATACCTTTCGGTCCGAGGTAACCGGTCTGGTGCGGCGGGAACCCCGGGGCCGATACACCACATCCTCACATTTTGGTTGCCCTTTGAATGCCCCTTTGACATAATGTACGAGCGTCGCTTGGCGCCGTGGTTTCCGTACTGGCAAGTTCCCAATTCTTCCTTGCAATAGTCGGTCCATTTATGATTGCTACTTCCATTGTTGAGTCCCTTTCCCGTATCGTTGGCGACGACAACCTTCTGTCGGCTCCCTACGATCTTGACCGTTATTCGGCCGATGCTCTGACCCCCTTTCGCGCCTACCGTGCTGGCTACGCCTTTGAGCAACTGGCTGACTTGGTGGTCCGTCCCGGCTCCGTCGAAGAAGTCTCCCAAATCGCGGCCCTGGCCACGCGGGAGAGAATCTCCCTGGTGCCCTATGGCGGCGGTACCGGAGTTATGGGCGGAGTGCTGCCGGTTAAGGGCGGCATAGTTGTCGATGTAAAGCGTCTTAACCAGATTATCGAAATCAGCCCCCAGGATATGACCGCCACCGTGGGGCCTGGCGTGGTCCTGCAGGATTTGGCCGATGCCCTGGCCGAGCACAATCTGATGATTGGCCACGACCCTTACAGCGTTCCCATCGCTACCGTGGCCGGTACCATTTCCACCAATGGAGTCGGATACCGGGCCAGCGCCTTCGGGCCCATGGGCCAACAGGTGGTGTCCTTGCAGGTGGTGCTGCCCGATGGCCGTATCCTGGACACCCGCTCAGTCCCCAAGTATTCATCTGCGCCCAACTTCAACCATCTGTTTATTGGCGGAGAGGGCGTATTCGGCATTATCACCAGGGCCACCATCAAGGTTTTTCGCATTCCCGAGGCCCAGGCATTTGCCACAGCCGCCTTCGACAGTTTTGATCAGGGCTTCTCCGCTGCCGCTGAAATGAAGGCCCTGGACCTCCATCCAACTCTGCTTGACCTGACGGAAGAGGACGGGTTGATTCGCATGTTTCTCCTGTTCGAAGGGTACCGTGAGGGAGTGGAGGCTCGTCACAAGAGGGCCATGGAGATCTGCGCCCAGTTTGGCGGGAGGGACACCGGTCCGGAAGATACGCTGGACTACTGGGAAGGCCGCCACGATTCGGGTTATCGCTACAAGCGCAATGCCCTGGACCGGCCTCGGGAAGAGCGGTGGAATCGCCAGTGGGGTCGCAGTTTCGACTACCTGCACATGGCCCTTCCCATCTCCAGGGTGCTGGACTACCGGAGAAGGTGCGAGGAGATTTTGTCGGCCCGAGGCATCCGGATAGTGGAGTACGCCATCTGGAGCCGACCCGAACTGTTTTCCATGATGGTAGTTCCTGAAGACCCTTCGGGCGAGGGCGAGCTGTTTCGTGCCAACCTGGCTGAAGCCGTGGAGGATGTCTTGATACTGGCCCAGGACATGGGCGGCATCATGGAGTACTGCCACGGGGTGGGAATGAAGTTAAATCACCTGCTCTCCCGGGAAATGGGCGTGGGCCATGACGTGATGCGGCAGTTCAAGGACGTCCTGGACCCTTCGGGCATCATGAACCCCGGCAAACTGGGACTGTAGGCATCAGCAAATTCCTCGGCCACATCGCTGCCTTCGCTGGAGGTGAACAACATGCCGGAACGGGTTTGGGAACCTTACCTGACGGAACAGGACCGGGCGCACCTGGCAATGACATCTCCCAAGGAGGTTGGCTTCGGCCAGCGGCCGGCTCTGTTGCTCGTTGACCTGTACCGCTGGGTCTTTGGGGACGAACCCCAGCCCCTGCTGGATACCGTCGAAGACTGGCCGGGTAGCTGTGGGCTCGCCGCCTGGGACGCCATCCCCCACATCCAGACCTTGCTGGACGCTTGCCGCCGCGCGGGAATACCGGTAGTGCACGTTACCGGCCTCAGTGGTTCCGGCGTTGAATCATGGAGTTCACTAAAGCAGCCGGCGGGAAATTCCGACCGAAAACCGGGCGTGGTGGATGAAGCTGCCCTTGACCGGCAACGGCGTCGGTTTGACATAATCGACGAGTGCGCCCCCGAAGAAGGGGAGGCAGTTCTTTACAAGACTTCCCCCAGCGCCTTTTGGGGGACTCCCCTGACCGGCCACCTCACCCGACTGGGCATTGACACCCTGATCACCTGCGGTGAAAGCACCAGCGGCTGCGTAAGGGCCAGCGTTGTGGACGGCTGCACCAACCGCTACCGCATGATCGTGGTGGAAGAGTGCGTATTTGACCGCCACCAGGCGACCCACGCCATAAACCTCTTCGACATGCATCAGAAGTATGCCGACGTTCTACCGCTGGCCGACGTGCTGGAGTGGCTGGCCGAAGGCAGGTTCGAAAAGGGCCGGATCTAAACCGGGAAATCAGGGAATGTTAGTTAATGAGTCCGGCGTTTATTGGGGCAGCTACAAGAGCTGCCCCAATCTCAATCCACCTGTTTGTGCCCGTTCGTGGCTATTCGTGGAAGGATACGCTCTCAATGTTCCCTTGCGTTACCCCGTAGCAGATTGCTACCCGGCCCTTTCCAGCGGCGCCACGCTGAAAATTACATGGAAGGGCATGCAGTAAATGATTACGCTGTTCTGCTCTGACAGATCGATGTCCGCCGGTATTTCGTAGTTCTGGTTCCCAATGTTGCCCTTCAGCTTAGCCAGGTGGGTATAGCCACCAGACTGCAAAGCATCCCTGCTCATGGGATCCCCTGGTTCTGCCAGCAGGACCCGCAGGTCCGGACCGTTGGTAACCATGAAGTCTTCGAATCTGAGAACGTGGCCACCGTCGGGCGTTTGATAGATAGTAGCCATGCCGCTGCCCCGGTGGAAGGAATCGGCGTCCCTGAAGCTGCCCGAAGCCACGGCCACGGGCTGGGCAGTCATCTCCGGCATGGGCTCGACCATTGGCTCCTGGTCCATTTGGGCCATGGTCTCCATGACCATTTCCACCTCGGCCATGGTCATCTCAGCGGGAATCTCAGCATTTGCGGCGAAGGGGAACTCCTCGTCAACCGTGTTGCTGATGAAGAGCGGCGACAGCAACCACCAGGCAAAGGCCACAACCGGTACCAAAACCACCACTGCCGCTATTATTATGATGTTTCGTTTTCGCATTCTCGGGCCCCCCGTTCTGAACTCTCCTAAGAATTTTCGCCCTCAGTTTGCCCTGGTTTCATACACTTCCGGATTGGCGCACCGGTCCAGTGGACGTCCTGCAAGCCCGGCAACCAGATTGCGGGCCGCCAGCATGCACATGGCGCCCCGGGAAACCAGTGAAGCACTGCCCACGTGGGGAGAAATCACCACGTTTGGCAGAGTCAAAAGCGGATCGTCTGCCGGAATGGGCTCTGGGTCGGTAACGTCCAGGCCTGCGGCGTAAATCCACCCTTCCTTGAGTGCGGTGGACAGCGCCGCCGAATCTACCACCGGCCCCCTGGCCACGTTGATCAATACTGCGGTGGACTTCATCTGGCGTAGTTCGGGAGTTCCGATGTAGTGATGAGTCTCCGGAGTAAGGGGAACGTGCAGGGAAACAAAATCTGCTTCGGCCAGCAGGGTTGGCAGGTCCACGTACTCCAGCCCGTACTCAGCTTCCAGTTCCGGTCGCCGTGTGCGGGAGTGGTAGATGATCCTCATGTCGAAGCCGCGACCCCGACGCGCCATTTCCAGGCCTATCTGACCCAGTCCAATGATGCCCAGGGTCTTTTCGTGGATGTCCACACCCAGCCAGCGCATGGGATGGAATGCCAGGGTCCACTGGCCGTCACGCACCCACCTGTCACTCTCTCCGATGCGTCGGGCGGCGGACATCAGCAAGGCAAATCCCACGTCCGCGGTGGCCTTGGCCAGCACCCCCGGCGTGTACCCCACCGGAATGCCACGTCGGGTGGCCCCGGCTACGTCCACATTGTCCAGCCCCACCGCCAGTTGGCTGACAACCTTCAGCCTGGGAGCAGATTCCAGTAGCTGGGCGTCAACCCGGTCCATGATATTGGTCAGCAGCCCTTCGGCATTGGCGACCTTCTCACGCAATATCTGTGGAGACGGTGGCTCTTCATCGGGCCACACCTCCATATCAGCATGCTGGTCAATCAGGTCCAGGGCTTCCTGCATGATTTCGCGGGTAACGAAAACGCGGGGTCTTACATTCACTTCGTGCACCTGGGAGTTTTCAGATTGGCCGGGCTGGGCAGAACAAATTAACTCCCTTAAATAAATCTTAACAAAGGCATATGTGGTTTGTCACAGATTCGGTTGGCTTGTGAAGCCATTACAACGCGATTGCCCCCAACCTCACCGTTCCTGGTGCTATACTTTCCACCGATTGCGGCGGCCAACGCCCAAAACCCGAATCTCCTGGAGGAAATATGTCCCTGTTTTTGAACGAGCAAGAAGTGGCGCAATTGCTGCCGATGTCCGAGTGCGTGGATGTGCTGGACGAGGCCTTTGCCCACGCCGGAGCGGGCAAGGTGGATATCAAACCCCGCTCTCGTATCCGGATGCCTGGCGGCTTCTTCCATTTTATGGCCGCCGCCGATGCCGACCACCAGGTCTTCGGCTACAAGGCCTATCCCTCTTTTGCCGGCGGGGCGAAAATGATAGTAATGCTCTACGACTACAACTCCGGGGAACTGCTGTCCTGCATGGAAGGAGGTCGCCTGGGGCAGATACGGACCGGCGCCGCCTCGGGTCTGGCCAGCCGTTACATGGCTCGGGCCGACGCCGACAGCGTGGGGGTTATTGGCTCCGGCTTCCAGGCCCGAACCCAGCTGGAAGCGGTGTGCGCTGTACGGGACATCAAGCGGGCCAAGGTTTACAGCCGCCGCCAGGAACGTCGGGAATCATTCGCCCAGCGCATGAGTGAACAGTTGAATATCGAAGTGGTACCCGTGGACAGCGCCCAGGAGTGTGTATCCGATGTGGCTGTAGCCATAGCCATTACCTCCGCCCGCGACCCGGTCATTGAAGGGGAATGGCTGGCTCCTGGAACCCACGTCAACGCGGCTGGCGGCAACCACTGGATGCGTCGCGAGGTGGATGAGGCTACCATCCTCCGGTCCGCCGTTATCGCGGTGGACGACCTGGACCAGGCCAAGATCGAATGCGGGGACCTGATGTGGCCCGAGGCCCGGGGCGAGTTCCGCTGGGACATGGTCTGCGAGCTGCAGGACGTAGTAGCCGGCCGAGTAGCCGGACGTCCGGACGACCAGGCTGTTACCCTCTTTGAATCCATGGGTGTGGCCCTGGAAGATATCGCCGCTGCCCAGCTTGTTTACAACAAGGCCCGGGAGCAGGGCATTGGGCAGGAACTGCCCTTCTAGCGGCCCGTCAGATTGCCACCGAGTTCATCAGGAATTGACACGTATCGTATATTCGATGAAAATTATAGGCAGATGCAATACCTCGAATGATCAGGAGGTCGATTATGACTATGGCTCCCGCTTACACGATGGATGCCTTTCTGGATGACGTCCGCGACACCTTTGCTACCACCGACGACCCGATGGCCCAGGCCCAGGCCGTGGCGAATAACCTGAAGACCCTCATCAACACCCCGGGCTGGCTCGAGGAAATGCTGGACCTGCCGGAAGAGGGCGGCTACGGCCCCAAGAGCCTGCACCTGGAAGAGGAAGCCGGACATCCCAAGCCCGGTTTCTGGCTGATGGCTTCTGTCCAGGAAGACGGCCGGGACAACCTGCCCCATGACCACGGCAATGCCTGGGTAGTATATGGGGTGTATGACGGTTCCATTGAGCAGACCAAGTGGCGCTGGTTCTACCCCGGCGAAGGCGTTGATCGCCTGCAGCTCAAGGAGACTGGCCAGTTTGTGCAGGATGCCGGTGCCGTGGCCTTCTTCCTGCCCGGCGAAATTCACAACACCCGCAACGTCACCGGCGGCCGCGCCCTGGTGGTGCGCCTGGAATCCCAGAAGCTGGACCGACTGGTCCGCTACCAGTACAACCCGGATGAAAACACCATGAAGGTAATGGACCGGTAACCGACTCTCCCCCAATCCGGTTCGGCTTTCTCTCGGGCTGAAATAAGTTTGGCCCACCTGCGATTAGAACTGTCGCAGGTGGGCCGTTTCTTTTGGTTTTTCCACGAATGATCACTTAGAGACTATTTCAAAATCCCTTCCCCCTTGACGTGTGAAGGTTAGAGCCTGTCCTGAGCCTGCCGAAGGAATGGGGGTGAAAGGCAATCTCTTTTGCTGTCGTATATTGCCCAATGCTCTGCCTTGAATAATTTTGAGGTAGTTTCTAATGAAGTGTTCTAAAATTCGTGACCATTAGCGGAAAATTTCTCTTTGTGTTCCTTTGTTCCCCTGCGTGGATGCCCCACTCCCGGACATTGACTTTTAGAACATAAGTTCGTAAAATTATCCCGGCAACGCGGCCCCTAAAATGGGCGTTGCCGGGAAGAAATGAAGGTCGCCTGTGCGCTGATTACCCACCTGAGGGTCAAGGCTGAGGTCAAGCGGGAACCCCACCTGGAAAGACTCCCGGTTATTATAGTTGACCGAAATCACCCCCGTCCCCTGGTGATTGACAGTTCCCCGGGAGATGCGGCGGTGACGCCGGGAGCCACCCTGGAACAGGCTTTGTCGCTGTGCCCCGGGGCCGTAGTGCTGGAAGCGGATGACTCCCACTACCGCCGGGTATTTCGGCAGGTCCTCACTGCCCTGATGGGAGTCAGCGACCGGGTGGAGGCAGCCGACCTGGGCACGGCCTGCGTGGGGATAGACGGACTGGAATCCATGTACGGCGGTGAAGCCCGGCTGGTCACCACCCTGCTGAACGCTGTTCCCCGGTGGCTGAACCCCCGTATCGGTGTTGGCGAGGGCAAGTTCCCGGCCCTGGTGGCCGCCCGAGACAGCCAGCCCATGGGCGTGTCCCGGGTCCCTCCCGATCCGGTAGCCTTTCTTGCCCCTCATTCCATTGATCTGCTGCCCATGTCGGCAGGCACCCGGGATGCGTTGCACCGTTTTGGCCTCCATACCCTGGGCCAGATTGCCGCCATGCCATCCGACCTGCTGGTGGACCGCTTCGGTCACGAGGGGTGGCTGGCCTGGAGCCTGGCCAACGGCAACGACGACAGTCCCCTGGTCCCCATCAAGCATGAAGAGATGGTGGTAGAACGCACCTCGCTGCCCTTTTCTTCCACTTCCCTGGAACTGCTGCTGGTGGCGGTGGACACCCTGCTGCGCCGGGCCTACGCTCGTCCGGAGATACGCGGACGGTACGTCGGCAAAGTCCTGCTGGAATGCGCTGTTTTTCGCGCCGCCCCCTGGCAGAAGTCCATTGCCTTCCAGGAAGGAGTAAACCGGTGGGAGCGGGCCTCCTTCATCGTCCGCAGCCGCCTGGAAGCCGAACCTCCCCAGTCTCCCATTGACGACCTGACCCTGACTCTGGCCGACTTTACCGGCGAGTCCGGTTCACAGCTGGGGCTGATGCCGGAAGTGCGGGAGACCCGGCAGCAGCAACTGGTAGAGGTGGAACGCCGGTTGCAGACGCGCGCTCCCGGTGTCTCGGCCCTGTACCGGGTGGTTAACGTGGCGCCCTGGCATCCGGCGCCGGAAATGCGGGCGGTGCAGGCCCCCCTGGACCAGGCGGGGACCGGCGGCATTCGTCCCCTACTGGCCCCGGTACCGGTTCTGGTTCAGGAACACCCCGACCACCGCCCGGCGGCCGTCCGGCAGGGCAGCCACTGGTGTCGGGTGGACCGCATTGCCGAGCGGTGGAGCTTCGACCTCTGGTGGCTGCCCAAGCCCCTTACCAGGACCTACTACCGGGTGGATCGCGAGGACGGGAGACAGGTTGTCCTGTTTCGGGACCAGCGGGAAGACCGCTGGTATCAACAGGGCCATTAGAGTACGCCGGGCCAGGGTGGTAAGAGACAATGTCCGGCGATTACGTGGAACTCCACGCCAAGAGCTTCTTTTCCTTCGGATTGGGAGCATCGCACGTCCATGAACTGCTGACCCAGGCCCGGGAGTATGGCTACGATACCCTGGCCCTGACCGATACCAACCTCTGCGGCGCTCTGGAGTTTGCCCGCCTGGCTGTCAGCCTGGGCATTCGGCCCATCACCGGCGGCGAACTGACCCTTGCCGACGGCGCTCGCCTGGTCCTGCTGGCCCGAACTCGGGAGGGCTACGCCAGCATCTCCCGGCTCTTCACCCTGGCCAACTCCGCGGACCGCCGAGAGCCTAGGCTGGACCCACAGTACTTGTCCCAACACACCGCCGGAGTAGTCCTGCTCACCGGCGGCCGGGGCGGGTCGCTGGACCGCTTGCTGGCTGAAGGTCGCCGCCCCGAAGCGCTGGCGCTGCTGCGGGACTACCTGGACTGGTTTGGAATCGGCTCGGTATTCGTGGAATTGCAGCAGAACTTTCTGCAGGGCGACGCCGCCCGCAACCGGGAACTGGCCAGCCTGGCAGCCCAGGCGGGGGTCAGCCTGGTGGCCACCAACGACGTCCATTACCATTCTCCGGAACGATACCGTCTGCAGCACGCCCTGGTGGCCGCTAAACATAACACCACGATAGACCAGGCGCTGCCCTTCATCCACCCCAACCGGCACCTGTCGCTGAAGTCGCCCCGGGGGATGGAGCAGCTCTTCGAGGAATACCCGGAGGCGGTGGTCAATTCCCGGCGCATTGCTGAGGAATGCCAATTCGATCTCAGCGTTGACCTGGGCTACACCCTGCCCGAACCTGAAGTCCCGCCAGGCTACACCCCGGACAGCTACCTTGAACAACTGTGCAGGGAGGGCGCGCAACGCCGCTACGGTTCGGTGACCAGGGAGGTGGAGGCAAGGCTGCAGGAGGAGTTCAAGCTGATTGGACTGCACGGCCTGGCCGGGTTCCTGCTCCTGTACCGCGAGATTGTCCTGCTGGCCCAGAACATCATGGAGGAGCGGGGGTTGTCTCACCCGGAAACGCCCCTGGAAGAGCGACCGCCGGGCCGGGGTCGCGGCTCCTCGGTGGCCCTGCTGGTGGGCTACCTTATCGGCATCAGCCACGTGGACCCGCTGAAGTGGGGCCTCACCCTGGAGCGGTTTATTTCCGAGGACACCAGCCTGCTCCCGGACATTGACCTGGACTTTCCCCGCAACCTGCGGGACGAACTCATTACCAGGGTGCACCAGCGTTTTGGCAAGGAGTACGCCATCCTCACCGGAGCCATCTCCACCTACACCGTCCGGGGTATTCTCCAGGATGTGGGCAAGGCCCTGGGCTTGCCCCGGGAGGAACTGGCCTTGCTGTCGAAGCAGCTCTACTCCTACAAGGCTGAAGACCTGGACCAGGAGATGAGGGAACTGCCGGCCTTCCGGGACAAGGCTGATGCTCCCGGCTGGCGGGATATGGTCCGGCTGGCCCCCCAGTTGATGGGCGCGCCCAAGCTGCTGAGCCAGCACGTGGGCGGCATGATCCTCAGCAGTTCTCCCATCCCGGAAATGGTGCCTATCCGGGCCGGGGCCATGGAGGGCCGCTACATCATGGACTGGAACAAGGACAGCGTAGCCGACGCCGGTTTCGCCAAGATAGACCTGCTGTCCCTGCCGGTGCTGGATCAGCTGGAGGAGGCCCTGGACCTGATTGAGGCGCGAGATGGCCAGCGCCCCGACATTAGTCGCATCGACCCGGAGGATCCGCAAGTGTACGACTTGATCAACCAGGGAAAGGCCAAGGGTATTTTCCTGCTGCAGTCACCGGCCCAGCTCAACATGGGCCAGCGGCTCAAGTCTCGCTGCCTGCTGGACCTGGCCTACCAGGTAGCCCTCATCCGGCCGGGCGTGGGGGTCCAGGGCAGCGCAGTCTCACAGTTCGTGGAGCGGTACCGGCACGGCGCCTCCTGGGACTTTGACCATCCCCTGGAGAAGCGAGCCCTGGAGCGGGGTTGCGGCATCATTGTCTGGCAGGAGCAGGTGGTGCAACTGGTGATGGACGTGGCCGGGCTTACTGCCGCCCAGGCCGACGAGATGCGGCGGGCCTTTGCCCGTCCCAACAACAAGCACCTCATCGAGGAACACTGGCAGCGGTTCCTGCAGGGAGCGCGGGAGCGGGGCGTACCGGATGAGACCGCCGCCAAAATTTTCGCCAAGCTTAACGGTCAGTACATGTTCCCGGAGTCCCACTCCCATGCCTTCGCCGTCACCGCCTACCAGGCCGCGTGGTTGAAACGGTACTATCCGGTGGAGTTCTTCGTGTCCTTGATGAACAACCAGCCCATGGGATTCTATCCCAGGGAAACTCTCAAACAAGACGCCCGACGCTTTGGGGTGCCCTTCCTGAACCCCTGCGTCAACCGCAGCCTGGAACGCTGCCGCCCCGAGGATGGTTCGGTGCGTATGGGGCTGGAGTTCATCAAGGATGTAGGTGTCCGGGGAGCGGAAACGATCGTGACGGAACGGGAACGCGGGGGCTCTTACCTGAGTCCGTCCGATCTGGTGCGGCGCACCGGCCTGAAGCCCCAGGCCATCCAGTCACTGGTGCAGGCCGGGGCTTTTGACGGCCTGGTGTCCAACCGCCGACAGGCCCTGTGGAACTCCGGCCTGGACGTCCGGCCGGGTCGCAACGGTCAACCGGCTCTGCCCATGACCACCTCGGACCATGCGCCCCAACTGCCCGACTTCACCGACTTTGAGCGCATGGCTGGCGAGTACCGGGTGATGGGCATCTACCCCAGTGGCCACCTGATGCAGTTTGTCCGACCCGGGCTGGACCAGCGGGTGCTGCCCACCACGGCCATCGAGTTCCTGGAAGACGGCACGGAGGTGCTGGTGGCCGGCTGGCCCGTGGCCCGGCAGCATCCCCGGGGCCGGCACGGCACCGTCTTCGTGACCATCGAGGACGAGGAAGGGGACACCCAGCTAATCGTCTGGCCGCCGGTCTTTGAGCGGTGCAAGCGGCAACTCAGCAGCCAGGTAATCCTGGCCCGGGGTACCGTGTCCCGGTGGGACGGCACCGCCAACGTAATAGTCTCCGACGTTAAGGCCATAGACCCTCGCGTCTCCATGCCCGACGGCCACGACTGGCATTAGGGGCGATGCTTACTCGTCCACCATATCCGCAGGGTCGGCGTTTGCGGCCCCCTCGACTCGCCACCAGTGTAAATGCCGATTACCATCGTCCCACGCCTGGCCCGGATGCTAAAATACCCTTGAAACTCACAGGAAATCCGAAGTCAGGAATCATCAGCATGTGCGGAAGATACAGCCTCATCGCCGATATCCAGGAACTGGCCCGGCAGTTTGAATTTGACGGGACCGGATTCGTCAACGAACCCAGGTACAACGTCGCGCCAACCCAGTCGGTGCTTACCGTCACCAATCGGGAGGGTCGGCGGGGTGAATTCATGCGCTGGGGCCTCATACCCTCCTGGGCCAGGGATGCCTCCATCGGAAACCGCATGATCAACGCTCGTGGCGAAACGGTGGCCGAAAAACCCAGTTTCCGAAACGCCCTCCAGCGGCGGCGGTGCCTGGTTCTGGCCGACGGTTTCTACGAATGGCAAAAGGTCGGCAAAGCGAAGCGGCCCATGCGCATCTTGCTGAAATCTCGTGAGCCATTTGCCTTCGCCGGACTATGGGAGTCCTGGCGCAATCCGGAAGGCGAGACCGTCCGTTCCTGCACCATTGTTACCACCCAGGCCAACGAAGTACTGCGCCCCATTCACGAGCGTATGCCGGTCATACTCCCACGGGAAATGGAAGAATTCTGGCTGGACGGCGATGTAACCGATTCGGCTGCCCTCACTGACGTGCTGCTCTCCTATCCTGATGAGTCGATGGAGGCTTACGAAGTATCTTCCCTGGTCAACAAGGCCACCAACAACGGGCCGGACCTGATAGTCCCCGCCGTTCAGGGGCTGTTTGGCTAGCCAATGGGTAATCGGGCTGATTCGAGGCTGGGTCAGGGAAAGGGAGTGTAGCTGAGTGGCCAGGTACGGTTGCCTAGTTCTGGGGATCTTGCTGGGGATGCTGTTCCTGGTCTATTTTTTCCTGTTCCGACTCAGTGGAGGCGGGCTTTAGCGCTATATACGGACTGTGCGGGTTTGTTGTTGGTAGTGGACCGAGCGTCTAACAACTCGATTGAATTAGAAGCAGAAGAGGAACCTGGAACCAGGAGAATGCCAGAAGGGCGGGTCCGGCAGACCCGCCCTTCAGTTTGCCTAGGATACGACGGCGAAGCCCTGGCCTACCGCCGTGGTGTCGCCGTTCTGGTTGTGGCACTGGACCTGCACGGTGACCTGGGTTCCGCTTTCCACCGGGTCCTGCTGAATCACCGAACCGGAAACGGTAATGGTGTCGCCCTTCTTCACCGGCCGCAGGAACTTCAGGTTGACGCTGCCGGTGTGATTAAACACCTCGGGGCCGAAGAACCGGCGCAGGGCCTCGGAGGCGAAGGTAATTGACATCCTGCCGGAAGCCAGCGTGTACGTGGTGCCCAGTCGTTGCGCGGCCAGTTCGTAGTTGTTATGGATGTTCTGCCGGTCCAGGATACCGCAGGACTCGAACTGGAGGATGCTCTCCTCGGTGATGGACTTGGTCAGCGTGGGGATAGCTGCGTTTTCTACGATTGAGGATGCCATTTCTTTCCCACCTCATCAGGTTTTTTCATCTGGTATGTGCGCAGCCGCTCCAGCATGCGCCCGTCCTCGTCTACGGCGGTGGCTTCAATCACCATGTATGGCTTGTCTCGCCGCAGGTACTTGTCGTGGATCTTGCCCTTCACGAAAATCTTCTTCCCAACGATGGGAGGGTTGAAGAACTCAACCTCGTTTCCTGCGTTGACGCCACCCGTCTGGTCATCGTAAACCATGTTCAGGGCGGTGGCATCGTGCTTCACCGCCAGGGTGGGAAAACAAGCATCTGGATCCTGCACTGAAGCCCTGAAGTTGTCCAGCATTTCCTGGGTCAGGACGTACTCGTAGGACCCTAGCTCTTCCCCTATTTCGATGTTGTCATAATTAAAGAGCTTTAGCTCCTCGTCGGCCATCAAACGAACTCCTTATTTCATAGCTTGAAAGCAATTATAGCGACTGCGCCGAAAGGGTCAATGCCTATAGACAACGGCCCCGAGCCTAAATATAATTAGAAAACTGTTCGGGCGGCAGTGGCTCAGTGGTAGAGCATCTCCTTGCCAAGGAGAGGGTCGTGGGTTCGAATCCCATCTGCCGCTCCAGGTCTTACCTTCCTCTTTCAGCCTTGCTTTTCCGTTTCCTCTACCGGCATTCCCTGGTTCATCCACTCCAGGTAGGAACCGTCGTAGAGTTTCACGTCATACCCCAGTTGCTTCAGCGCCAGGTATCCCACTGAAGCCCGTATGCCGCTGCGGCAGTATGCGATTACCGGTTTGTTCTCTCCGATTCCCCTTTCGGCCAGCATCTCCTTCAGATTGCCCTCGGAATTCAGGTAACTGTCGTTACCATCCACCAGATACTGCCAGACCAGGTTTACCGCGCCTGGAATGTGACCAGGACGTTCGTCGATCTCCGGTAGCCCGTCAAACTCGTCTTGGCTGCGCAGATCCAGCAGTGCGGCTGTCTCACCGCCCGATGTCGATTCCGATGCCTGGGCTGCATCCTCCAGCGTTGCCCGCAATTCCGGGTTGACGCTGGGTTCAAGCTGGTTGGCTACAGGTTTCACTGGCCGGTACAGCTTTTCCCGCCCCTGGGCCGACCAGGTCTCGAAGAAAGTATCCATGATGCGGATTTGAGAATGGCCCAGGTATTCCAGGGTCCAGGTAGCCATCGCGGCGTTGCGGCCGTCCCCGCCATCGTAAAAGGTGACCGGAGTATCGTTCCCCACTCCCACCGAACCGAAATACTCCGCCATTTCATAGACCGACAGCAGTTTATTTTCCCTGCCAAACAGGCGGACGGCGGGCAGGTTAACGGCCCCGCGCAAGTGCCCCTGCATGTAACGCATGGGGCCGCGGGGATCAATCAGCAAGAAATCGGGGGATCCCAGCTGGGACTCAACCCAATCGGCGGAAACGAACTCGACCATTGTCTATTGCTCCTGGAGTTGCCGTTCTAGACGGCACAAAATAAGCACGAAGAATCGTGCTTCGACCCTTCGTGCTCTTGCCTGTCCTTCGTGGGGGAAGTGGCCGCTAACCGACCATTTCGAAGTCGGTTTCGACCGAGGTGGGGTTGGCGACTGACTGGGTTACGGGAGACCCTTCCACCGCCAGTCTCCAGATTTCCCGCAAGGTGGCTTCGTCTGCGTCGGCGCGAACAAAACACTTGGCGGAAATGCGGCCGTACCCGGGGTTGCCTTGGTCTTCCACGCCCGCCCACTTGCGGATGTTGTCGAAGTAGCCCTCCACGGCCACTTCCAGGTCGTGTATTCGCACACCCTGCTTGGTGGCGTTGACCACGAACCCCACGGTCATGCAGCTGCCAATAGCGGAAAGCAACTGTTCGTGGGCGCTGGCAGCCACGTCGGTAGCGGTAAGGTCTCCCGGCTCGTCCATGTCCACCTGGTGGTTGCGCATGTACGCCCGCGCCCGCATTCCGCCCTGCCAGGCAATCCTGGACTTCCAGGGGCCGGTAACGGCATTGAACACATCCGGATCCTTAAAGGATTCCAGGACCTGGGTCAGCTTCTCTCGGGGAAGGCCATTCAAATCGCGTACTTCTTCCGCCATTTTCTTCTCCTTTATTACTTACAGGGATGCACAGGATATACAGAATATGGAGTTGATTGCCAGGCAAAATGCGCTTTATCAGCGAAACTATCGGAGACGTTCAATCAATAAATCCTGTCCATCCCGTTCATCCATGTTTGAATAGTTAAATCCTAGTCTTACTTCCAGGGATGCACAGGATAAACAGAATATGGAGTTGATTGCCACGCAACATGCGCTTTATCAGCGAAACTATCGGAGACGCTCAATCAAGAAATCCTGTCCATCCTGTTCATCCATGTTTGAATAGTTAAATCCTAGCCGAATTCGGAGCGAAGTTTCTGCGCCGCCTCGCCGATTATCCGCATCTTGTTGAGGGCTCCTTCGGAGGTGTTGATGTTTCTCTCGGCAAAGGTTCCAAATCCGCAGTCCGGGTTCAGGTAGATCTTGTCAGCATCAAAATACTGCAGCATCTCCTTGACCCGGTCCACTACCTGGTCCGGCGACTCCAGATCATCGGTGCGCGGGTTGACCACGCCCAAGCCGATTTCCTTCTCGTTGGCGTATTCCTTGAAGACTTCCATCTCACCGGCGCGGGGCGTCGCGCATTCCAGCACCAGTTGGTCAATGTTCATCTGCACCAGGTAGGGGAGCAGCGGCCCGTAGTTTCCGGTCAGCAGCACCTCTTCCTTGCGGCTCCAGTTGCCGCGACAAACGTGCACGCCCAGCTTGATGCCCTCGATCCCTTCGGCCACCTCGTTCATCAGCCTGAGGGCAAACTCAAGCTCAGTGGTGGGGTCCCGGCGCTGGGGCAGCGAGGCGCACATAAAGGTCTCGCTGGACTCTTCGCCCAATACCACCTGAGTCAGGATGGGCTCGTCATACTGGATGAAATCGCAACCCTGGTCCCTGAGCTTGATGGTTTCTTCTCGAAGAATTTCCACCACGTCTTTGGCCAGGTCTTCCGGCGTTGGGTAAATCTTGTCCGACAGCCCCTCGAACCAGCTGGAACGGGTCAGCATATAGGGCCCGGGCAGGGGAATCTTGATGGGCTTGTCCGTGTGCTGCTTCAGAAAGGCCAGTTCGTCCAGGGACAGGCCCTCAGCGCAGGAAATCCTCTCCGTGACTATGGGGCTCTTGATTGCGAAGGCCGGGACGTCCAGGGCGCGAAGCTGTTCTTCCAGCCTTGCGCGGTCCTTGGCGTAGTCCAGCAGGTCCGACACCTTCATCAGCTGCATGCCGGCAATCTTCCCAACCACGTAGGAGTAGAAATTGTCGCGGCGCTGCTCGCCGTCGCTGATTATGTCGGTACCCGCCTCATCCTGCTCTTTGAGGGCCTGCAACACCGCCTTGTCAGCTACGGAATTGAACTCGTCCTCGGATATTTCGTCGGCCTGCCGCCGCCGCAGCGCCTGGATCAGTTCGGGTGGCCTGGGCCAGCTTCCGACAACGGTCACCGGAAACAGGGGAACGTCTGCCATTGTTTCCTCCAAGTCAGTTTGGTTTAGTTAATCAGTGAGCAAAAGGAGTAAAGGCTACTGCTCGCCTGGGCCGCCCTAGTTGGCCCAGTGGGGCTCTCGCTTTTCCAGAAAGGCCGAAATGCCTTCTTGCGCATCGTGGGCGAGTAGATTCACTACCATCGTACGCTGTGCCATGTCGTAGGCTTCGGGGCGGTCCACCTGCAATTGCCGGTAGAAGGCCTGCTTGCCAATGGCCAGGGTGTAAGAACTGGCCCGGGCAATGTGTTGAGCCAGCTGCATTGCCGTGTCCGACAGTTGGTCTGCCGGAACCACTCGATTGACCAGACCCCAGTCCAGCGCGGTCCTTGCGGAAATCGGGGTACCGGTCAACAGCATTTCCATGGCATGCTTGGTACTGACCGCGCGGGACAGCGCTACCGCCGGCGTGGAACAGAACAGGCCAATCTGGACGCCCGGTGTGCAAAAACCCGAGTCTTCCGACGCCACCGCCAGGTCGCAGGTGGCAACCAGTTGGCAGCCCGCCGCCGTAGCCAGTCCCTGCACCTGCGCAATCACGGGCTGGGGAAGCAAGCGTATTGCTTCCATAACCTCCGTGCATTCAGCAAAAATGCAGGTGTAAGACTCTTCGTCAGACCCTACCATTTCCCGCAGGTCGTGGCCGGAACTGAATACCGGCCCATCCGACTTCAAAACCACCGCCTTGATGGTGGAGTCATCCCTTATCTGACCCAACCGGTCCTTCAGCGCAGCCAGCACTTCGCTGGACAGCGCATGACGGCGGGACGGGTTGTTCAGGGACAGTACTGCGACGTTGTCAACCTGTTCGTAAATGAGCACCGGTTCAGACATCGCTGAAACTCCTGCCGCTATTGTTCGGCGCCTTACGCCGCTGGCCAAAGGCACGAGCAGTTTAACATCCCCCCGTTACCCCGGTCTAGTTTAGAGGAAGGCATCAACGAACGGCTGAAAAGAAGAGGCTTACCGGTTCAGCGCATTGCCGATAACCCACGCCGCTGGGGGGCAACCTATACCGAATCCGAAGAAGGGTCCGAAGTCGCGGGTGGCAGTCTGGCCTGTAAAGTAAAGCCCGGAAATACTGGACTGGAACTGGTCATCCAGGACTGGGCAGCCTCCTTCCACGTTGAGGCTCTCCACGATAGTAGGGTCGCGCAGGTAGGGCTCCCGCTCCAGTTCGACCCGGTATCCGGTGGCGAGAATAACCTGGTCCACCTCCGCCAATTCGCCATTGCTCAGGGAGAGTGCAACCGTTCCGTCCCCGATCATGCGTGAATCCGAAATGACGGTGTTGGGCCGCAGATGGACATTGCCTCCCTGGATTCGGGGATGCAGCCAGGGTTCCAGCTTTAGCCTTCCCTCGCCCCAGAGACGCTGGTAAATGTTGTCTCGTTCCTCAATAGGCAATCGCTTGAACCAGCCCGGGCTTTCCCTCGTCCGGTCCATCAATTCGTCAATCCAGTCCCAATCGGATTCTGTAAAGGCAGGTGTGTCATGGCGATAGATGACGTGGACTTCGGCGCCCGCCGCCTCGCTGACCAGGGCTGCCCACTCAAAGGCGCTCTGCCGCCCGCCCACTATGGCGCACCGCTTGCCCTTCAACCCCGCAAAGTCCACGTAGTCGCAGGTGTGGGCAAACTTGTCACCGGGCAGCAGGGAAGCCACGTCCTCCGGAATGTTCTGATAATGGGTCAGTCCTGTGGCCGAAAGCACTCGCCGCGCCCGAATCTCGGAACCGTCATCCAGAATTGCCGTGAATGGCGCAGGAATGCCTTCCGTCCACCGCAGGTTCTGCACGAAGTTTCGCTGCACCGCAATGCCGCTCCGCTCCTGGAACCACCGGCAGTACTCCAGGTAGAGCGACAGCGTAATGGGAGAAACACCCTCCGGAGTAAGTCCCTGCTCTCCAACAAACTTCTCAAAGGTTAACTCCCCCACGGCGTCCAGGTGCCATGAGGTTGGAGACCGCAGCAGCATCCCCGAGGGCATGTGATCTCGCCAGAAGCTCATGGGGTCGCCAACTACCAGGCAATCCAGGCCAAGGCGTTTAACATAAGAAGCCGTCGCCAGCCCGTAGGGGCCGGCGCCGATAATGAGCAAATCTGTTTCCGTCATGGCCTGTTAATAGCAGTGGCGGGTTTACCTGTCAAGAGAGCTTACAGCCCAAATCGAATACTGTTCATTTCGAGAAGCGTTTTGCCGTATTGCCTGTATTGTCTTGAGCAGTTTCGCAGTTGGTCGTCCGGATTCGGCCTCCATAATAGAAATTATTGACAGGGCGGGGTTAATGTAATATAAAGCTGATTACTACGTTAACAAAGTAGTAATCGATATGCAGGAGGATTAAACCGAAGCACTAAAATAGTAATACAAATTTACGCAATTCGTAAAAATAGGAGGGAATTTGTGGGAAAGCTAGTCAAACGATATAGCAGATCTTTCAAGCCCCGCCTGTGGGTGATACTGCCCTTAGTCGCGGTGCTGGCAGTGGCTTGCGGTTCGGCTGATGAACCCGCCGCCGCTCCCGCTTCACAAGCGCAGGAAGCAGCTCCCACGGCTACATTTGCTCCCCAGCTGATTCCGGCAGCCACGTCGGCCCCGGCTGAAAGCATGGCCAAGGCCGATACACCCGCAGAAAGCACGGGTGGTAGTGGTTCCTCGGGAGGTGATACCTCCAGCCAGCCGGCGCCTGCGCCCACCGCAGCGCCTGCGCCCACCGCTGCTCCCCCGTCGGCCGACCCCGCCAAGAACCACGCTGTAGTGGTTACTGAAGCGGAACCCGCCAGCGTCGGAGCCTGGAGCGAAGGCTGTTCAGCCGAAATCCATAGCATGGGCTGCCAGGACTTCGTTACCGACTTCCTTACCTGGCTGGATGACCGCACCGCTGAGATCGTTCCTATGTCCGGTGTAGTGGACTGGGAGCAGATTGGCTTGGACCGCTGGCGGTTCAACCTGCGGGATGGTGTCAAGTTCCACAACGGCGCTCCCTGGAATGCCGCCGCTGCCAAGTACGGCATCGAATATAACGGCTTCCCTGACAACCCCAGCGCATCGGTTACCTGGACTGGCCCGGACATGACCGCTGACGTAATTGACGATTTGACGGTTGAAGCGGTTTGCCCGAACCCCTGTCCCATCTATCCTCGCACCGCCCTGTTTGCCGATTTCCAGGATCCAGTGTGGTTTGAATCTATAAAGGATGATGAAGAAGCCCGTTCCACGAACACCATCGGTTTTGGTCCTTACAAGATTCTCGAACATACTGGGGGAGTCAAGACTGAGTTCGAGGCTTACGAAGACTACTTGCCAACTGACAACCACTTCTCGCAAGCTCCCTCTATCCAGTACCTGACTCACACCTGGCGGGCTGAAGCAACGGTGCGCGCCGCTATGATACGGACCGGTGAGGCTCACTGGGCCGCTGACATCGGTTTCGAAGAAGCCCAGACCGTGAGCAAGACCGTTAGCGGAAAAACCGCAGAGGTTTACACGCTGGTCTTTGACACCGTATTCCATGAAGAATTGGCCAAGCAGAAGGTCAGGCTTGCCCTGTCTCACGCCGTGGACTGCCAGACCATGCTGGACTCCTTCTTCAATGGCCAGATCCCATGCCACCAGGCGATTTCCATGAAGGGCACAGTAGGCATTACCGATGCCAACTCTGCTCCCAGGGAATACAACCCTGAACTGGCAATGCAATTGCTCGCGGAAGCCGGTTACGACCCGGAAAACGAGATCAACATTAATACCCGCCCCGGCTCCAACATCCGTGGCGAGGAAATCCTGGAGTCCGTGGTCCAGTCCTGGCGCGAGATTGGAGTCAACGCTAACTTGAACTCCTTTGGTGACCTCGGCGCCGCCAGGGAATTGCAGATCTCCGGCTGTGGCCGCTTCTCTGCCGAACCCGAATACAAGGCTGCCATGGACTGCGCCGACCGGGACCCTCCGGGACCGGCCTTCGTAAGCTCCCACGCCTACGAAGTCGCTACGTCCAACGAGATTCTGGACATGCAGCGGTTCAACAACTCTCGTCTGAGCTGCTTCAGCCGCAGCAGTCGCCACTGTACCGCCGAATTTGAAGCATGGAAGACCGAGGCCAACTCCATTCCGGAAGGACCGGACCGGACCGCGGCCATGGAAGCGATCGCCGACTTCGCCTATGAAGAGGCCATCTTCCTGCCCTTCTTCGAGGTTGTGTACGTGTACGGTCTGGCTGACGACATCGAATGGCAGCCCTACTACGCGCCGCGCCTCCGGGGCAACACCCTTCGGTTCATCGAGTGATCTGAACCGAAATCAACGGTTTCCCTGAATGGGGGCGGGTCTCAGGACCCGCCCCTCTTGATTTGGCAAACCGTGGCAGATTGGTCTATTCAAACAGAATCACGCTCCGGGCCACGTTGCCGCCCTTCATGTCGGCGAAGGCCTCGTTAATCTGTTCCAGCTTCATCTGTTGACTGACCAGTTCGTCCAGCTTCAACCGCCCCTGCAGGTAGAACTCAATGTAACGGGGCATGTCCGTCCGGAAGCGGTTGGACCCCATGCTGCTGCCCTGCAGCTTGCGTTCCCGGCGCAGGAACCCCCCGGCATCTATCTCGATCATAGTCCCTTCGGGAATCATGCCAATGACCGTGGCTGTGCCGCCCGGGCGCAGCATCTGGTAGCACTGTTCCGCCGTCTGCTTCAGACCAATAGCCTCAAAGGAGTAATCAACCCCGTCGTCGGTCAGGTCTCGAATGCGCTCCACCACGTCGCCGCTGGAGGCGTCAATCACATCGGTGGCGCCAAACTCCCGGGCCATAGTCAGCTTGGTCTCCATGGTGTCCACTGCGATGATGCGCAAAGCCCCGGCCAGGGCCGCGCCCTGGATGCAGTTCAGGCCCACGCCTCCGCATCCCACCACGCATACGGTGCTGCCCGGCTCCACCGCGGCTGTGTTGAGTACCGCGCCCAGGCCCGTGGTGGCCCCGCAGCCTATGAGGGCCAGGCGGTCGAAGGGCACATCCTCCCGAACCTTGACGCAGGCGTTCTCATGGACCAGCATCATTTCAGCGTAGGAACCCAGTTGCGCCATCTGGGTAATTCCCTCGCCGTCCTTACGCAGTCTGGGGGGCTGGTCAGGGCTGCGGACTACGTCGGTGCGCGTGCACAGTACTGGCTGGCCCCTCAGGCAGAATTCGCAGTGCCCGCAAAAGACCGACAGGCACATGATTACGGTGTCTCCCGGCTTCAGGTAATAGACCTGTTCCCCCACCGCCTCAACTATTCCGGCAGCCTCGTGGCCCAGGATGGCCGGCTTGGCGATGCTGTAGCTGCCCTCAACATAATGCAGGTCGCTGTGGCAAACGCCGCTGGCCCCGGTGCGGATCAGCACCTCCCGGGGGCCCGGGGCGTCAACCTGCACCTCTTCCACTTCCAGGGGTACGTTAACCTCTCTCAAAACGGCAGCCTTCATAGCCGCACCTCCTTGATGTTGGTACACCTGTGTTGTCCTGGGGCTACTGGGGAGAGTCTAACATCCTGCCAGCCTGATGGCACGGACGAAAAATTTCAGGAGGTGGCCGGTCGGCGGGGATTCTTGCGGCCGGTGTTCAGCTTGTTTCTTACTTCCCGTTTTACCCGTGACGCCAGGCAATGGTCGAATTCCATCAAGAACGACTCAACCGCCTCGCGGTCGTGTTGCTCAACCACCCGCAGCGCCCAGGACAGGGCTTTCACCACCATGTCATCCTGGTCAGCGGCCAGCATCAGACAAACTGGCAAGGTACGGGCCACATCACCAGTCCCGCCCCGCGCCTTCAGGTTGAGCGCCACGGTGCTGACCAGCGCAACCCGCCGCCACCAGCGGTTTTCGGAACGGGCCCAGTCGCGGACTTCGTCATCACCTATCTGGCCGTTTCGCCACACCGGCCCCGACAGATAAAGGGAAAAAACATCCACCGAGTCCCAGGTGTCCAGGCTCTCGCCCAGCCGCTCCAGGCTTTTTCGGTCCAGCGATGCCAGCGTAGGTCGGTGGTAATGAGCGATCTCGTAACCCACCCACCGCAGGTCCCGTTCTCCGTCCAGCAAAGATCGGTCAACGACACCCTGCGCCAGGGCAAGGACATCTCCGCCGCTGCATTTGGAAACAGTCCGGCTTATTTTCCGCCGGATGGGCCGGATGGCGGGAATTGAAGGGATGGGCAAGGCCTTTACCCGCTCAAAAAGTTCGTCAACCAGGTTAACTGAGTTGGTCATTGGCAGTCCAGGCCGTACGGGTCTAGATGGGCGGCATTTTAACAGATAACCCGTCAACTAAAGCGAACAGAACGGGAAACCCTACCGAAGTAAGAGATTGGTATAGCTTTACACTCAGTGGACGCTCGTAACCCTTCGTGGAAGCTGAAAAGAGTCAAGGCGATTTTATGCTAAAATACCCCCCGGATTTCCCCATTCCACCAGTACGGGAGGCGCGCCATGGCCGGTAACCGGGTAACCGTAGGCAACGTGGAAATCACTTCCCTCTCCGACGGCATTCTTGAGTTCGACCTGTGCAACTTTTTCCCCAACCACAAGTCCGACGACGAATGGCAGGGCTATCGCCAGCACCTGGTCGATGGCCATAAGGTCCGCTTCAACCTGGCGTCTTACCTCATCCGCTCTGAGGGCCGTACCATCGTCGTGGACACCGGGATGGGCGCCCGTCCCGCCGACGCTCCCGACACTCCCTGGGGGGAGTTGATGAACGACTTCCAGGCCCACGGCGTGCGCACCGACGAGATTGACATGGTGGTTATGACTCACCTTCACCGCGACCACGTGGGCTGGAACCTGGCCCCCCCGGCCGAGGAAGGGGGCAGGTACGTTCCAACCTTCCCCAACGCTCGCTACTGGTTCAGCACGAAGGACTGGGAAGCTTGTCATGACCCCGACATCATGCCTGCCAGGTTCCCCAACGCTCCCGCTTCCGTCTGGCCGCTGGAAGACCTGGGGCTGATTGAGTTCATGGACGGCGAGCATGTCCTGACTTCCGAGTTGACCGCCTTCCCTTCGCCGGG
Source organism: SAR202 cluster bacterium bin22 (assembly GCA_002238505.1). GTDB lineage: Bacteria > Chloroflexota > Dehalococcoidia > Lucifugimonadales > UBA3495 > Bin22. The sequence continues at coordinate 459,535 of MPMM01000002.1, forward strand.
CCATACCCCCGGCCACATGAGCATTATGATCAACTCCCAGGGCGAGCGGGCCATCATCCTGGGGGACGCCATCCACAACCAGGCCCAGGTTAACGAAACCGACTGGGAGTCCCGGGCCGATATGGACCCCGAACAGACCCGCATAACCCGTGGCAAGCTGATAAACCAGTTGGAAACTGAGAACATCCTGGGGATCATCGGCCACTTCCCCTACCCCGGCTTTGGCAAGGTGGTACGGGCCGCCGGCCGCCGCTACTGGCAAGCGCTATAAGTTGGCAGGTTTAAGTTAGAAGTCATAAGTGTAAGTAATTTATCCTGGCGAGGACCTTATACTGACTTCTAACTCTTCATTTTGGATTTGTAATTTACTCAAGGTTGGTAATCTATGAAATTCGGTCTCTTCCATTCGGTGCAGTTGCCCGACCCCGCCAAGCAGAACCAGTACTATCGCGATGCCCTGGAGCAGGTGCTCTGGGCCGAGCAACTGGGTTACGATTCGGTCTGGATGACCGAGCACCACTTCTCCCGTCATGGAATCGTCTCGGCATCCCTGACTGTGCTGGGCTACCTGGCCGGTTTGACCAGTACCATCCGCCTCGCCACCGCCGTTACCGTCCTGCCCTTCCACAACCCCATTCAGATTGCCGAGGAGGCCGCCACGGTTGACCTGCTGAGCAACGGGCGCCTGGACCTGGGGGTGGGCCGGGGTTACCAGTGGGGCGAATTCCATAAGCTGAACATACCCATGGACGAGGCCGACCGGCGTTTCCAGGAATCCATCGACGTTATGACCCGCGCCTGGACCACCGATGAACCCTTCGACCACCGGGGAGATTTCTGGACTTTCAACGACATGACGGTGCTGCCCAAACCGGTTCAGGAACCTCATCCGCCTCTTTGGGTGGCTGCCGCCAGCCCCGGCAGCATGGACCGCATCGCCCAGAACGGCTGGAACCTGCTGGTGGGCCAGGGTCTGACTTTCGACCAGGTGGGCGAGCAGGTTGCCTACTTCAAGGGCGCCGTCGGCGAAGCCGGCCAGGACTTTGACCCCTACAGCGTGAAAGTAGCCCGCGCCATGTACACCGCCCCTACCCACAAGCAGGCGCGCGAGGATGCTGAGGAGCCCTTCATGTGGTTCAAGACCACGGGCGACGAGGTTGGCGCGCCGCCCGAACGCCGTGGCGAGTTGCTGCCCGAGAACTACCAGGCCTACCGCCGCCGGTTTGCCGCCGAGACCACCTTCGACTTCGAGGATATGTCGGACAAGGTAATTCTATTTGGCACTCCCGACGAGGTTGCCGAGCGCGTGGAACGCATGCACAAGGCGGGCGTCAAGAGCATCATCTTCTTTACCAACTACGGCGGGATAGAAAGCCAGAAGGTCAAGGACTCCCTTGAGCTATTCGCCACCGAGGTGATGCCCCACTTTCAGGACTAATTCCGAACAGCACTTTGCGATCGAGGACGCCTGCCTGCGGGTGTCCTCGATTCTATTTCAACCAGCAGTTAAACAAGGACAGTCGAATTCAATCATCCGCACGGGTTAGTCTGCCTTCATGGAAGGGCGTCTATGGCTTCGATTGTATTTCGCATCGCAAGAGTATTTCCCTCTCCGGGCCGGAGCCACTGGCACAGTCACGCCCGTGAGCTTGCCCTCTACCTCGGCCTTTACTTCCTGTACCTGCTCCTTCGGGGCCTGGTGTTTGACGGCAGCGAAACTGCCCTGTCCAACGCCGGGACAATAATCGCGCTGGAATCCTCCCTCGGCATCTTCGTTGAGCCGGACCTGCAAGAGTTGGCCCTGGCCCATGCCCAGCCACTGGTAGTTATCCTCAACTGGACTTATATCGTTACCTATTGGCCGGTAATCCTGGGTGTGGCGCTGGCGCTCTACCTCACTCGCCGCACCACCTACCTGCGGTACCGTAACCTCATAGTCCTGCAACTTGTCCTGTCCCTGGTGGTCTTTACCCTGTTCCCGCTGGCCCCTCCCTTCAAGACCGTCTATATGTTAGACACCATCCAGCTTCTCGGCCCCGCCCTGTATGGCAGTGACGCCATGTCTGTCCTCTACAACACCAACGCCGCCATGCCCAGCCTGCATTTCAGCTGGACTTGCATTCTTGCCTGGCTCTTCGTGAAGGAATTGAGGGGGTGGTACCGGTACCTGGGCATCGCCTATCCCGGGTTGACGCTGGTGGCCATTGTGGTTACCGGCAACCACTTCTTGCTGGATGCCGTGGTGGGATTGGCGCTGGTAGCGGCGGCTTATTGGACGCTGTTGGCGGTCCGCCATCCTTGGTGTCGCCGACTCATATCCAATCTCCTGGCACAGGTCCGACCCAGGGAAAAGACCGGAACCGAAAGCTAGCCGGGCGGTATCTGCCCCCACAGGGGATGGCGGAAGGTGGGGGCCAGCGCGGGGTTCATGTCCTCCCGCCGGCGGGCCGGCGTGGCCGATTGCGCCTCTTCCGGCTCATTTGCCAGGCGGGACCGTCGGTAGGCAGCAGCAGGTTGTTTTCGCGCCGGCAGGTTGTTCAAGTGCCGGGCCAGCGCTTCAAGGCTGTTGAGGTTGTGCACTGGCAGGAAGTCGTCCACGTAAGGCAGGGCCGCCTTGATGCCCTGGGTCAGGGGCTGATAGTTCGGCGATCCCAGCAATGGATTCAGCCAGATGAGGCGGTGGCAACTTCGCTGCAGTCGGGACATTTCCCGGGACAGCAATTCCGGTTCACCCCGGTCCCAGCCGTCGGAGATGACCAGGACTACCGGACCGTTCCCCAGGGTACGCCGCCCCCACGTATAGTTGAAATCCTTTACGGCATCCCCGATTCGCGTGCCTCCGGCCCAGTCAGGCACGGCTCGAGACACTTCATTGACCGCCTGGTCAACGCCCCTGTAGCTGAGGTAGCGGGTTATTCGCGTAAGCCGCGTAGCGAAAAGGAAGGCTTCAACCCTGCCCAGATCTCCTGCAATGGTGTGAATGAAGTGAAGCAACAGGCGGGTGTAGCGTTCCATCGACCCGCTGACATCGCAGATCAGGACAAGAGGGCGGGTTTTATCTTTACGTTCGCGGTGGGATAGTTCCAGGAGCTCTCCGCCGTACTTCAGGTTTTGGCGGAAGGTCCGTCGCCAGTCCAGCGCTTCCCCTTCACCCACCTGCGTGCGACGTGTCCGGCGTTTCCCCAGGTCCCACGACAACTCCGACATCATGGTGCGAGCCTGGGAGATTTCGCTGGGCGTGTATTCGGCAAAGTCCTTCTGCCGCAGAACCTCTCGTGCGCTGTAGGTCTGGCTTATGTCGATGGCGGGCATGCCTTCGGGAGCCTCCCCAACTAGGTCCGCATTGTCTTCCTCACCCGAGGCGGGAGGGCCAACTCGTGGATTGCGGTAGCGTCGTTCCTCGCCCATGCTGTGGAGGTCCCGTGTGCTTATTCCGTGGGAAGGGCGCCGCCAGAAAACCTGGAAGGCATCATCGAACAGGGGAAAATCCTGCTTTCGGTGTACCAGCAAACACCGGGCTGCGTGTCGGAAGTCTTGCCGTCGCCCGATGGGTATGGTCTCGGTGGCCTTCACCAGGTCCAGCATATTACCGGAACCGAAGTCCAGCCCCAGCCGACGCAGAGTCTCCCCGAAGAGCATCAGGTTGTGGAGGATGTGGCCGTCAATTTCGGAGTGGCCTGAACCGTTATCTGTTGAGTCCTCTAAGGGCATGCTTTGCAAAATGTCCTTCTACAGGCTGCGGAATAACAAGAGTCTGAACCGGGGCTCTTCGCCGCCCCGGCGCGCTATCCCCGTCGCCCGCCCCGGCGGGGCCCACGATTCAAGGAACGTTCCAGGATGTTCCTGACCGGTTCTCCCCGCACCAGTTCAATGTCGTCCTGGTACTTCAGCATTATGCCCAGCGTGTCGTCTATCATCTGCGCGTCCAGTTCCGTCTGGTTCAGGGCCAGCAGCGCAGAAGTCCAGTCGATGGTTTCGGAAACGCCGGGTATCTTGTACAGTTCCGTTTCCCGCAATTCCTGAATGAACCCAGTAACCTGCTGGGCCAACCGTCGCGGTGCGTCCGGCAGCCTCGTGCTTACTATCTGCAATTCCTTCTGGTAGTCCGGGTAGTCAATCCAGTAGTAAAGGCAGCGGCGTTTCAGAGCGTCGTGGATTTCCCGGGTGCGATTGGATGTAATGATAACCACCGGCGGGTGCGCCGCCTGGTAAGTGCCCAATTCTGGAATGGTAATCTGGAAATCTGCCAGCATCTCCAGCAGGAATCCCTCAAACTCCTCGTCGGCCCGGTCAAGTTCGTCAATGAGCAAAACCGGCGCTTTCTCCCTGCTGTCGTCAATCGCCTGGAGCAGGGGGCGTTTTACCAGGAATCGCTCGCTGAACAGGTCGTCCGTGGCTGCTTGACGGTCAACGTCTCCCGTTGCCTCCAGCAGCCGAATTTCCAGCATCTGGCGGGTATGATTCCACTCGTAAACGGCATGATTGACATCCAGCCCCTCGTAGCACTGGAGGCGGATTAGCTCCGTATCCAAAGCCCGTGCCAGGGAACGGGCGATTTCCGTCTTGCCCACACCGGCCTCTCCCTCAAGGAACAGGGGACGCTGGAGAGTAAGGGCCAGGTAGATGGCTACGGCCAGCCCCCGGTCGGCAACGTACTGCTGGTCCCGCAGCAAGTTCTGGACCTGGTCTATGGTAGTGGGCGGTGTTTCGACGGTGGTCAAAGTGGGCTCTCCCTCTGTAAGGCAAACAAAGTTGCCGGTGCATTTATCTGGGGATGGGTGGAATGTGCCAGCCTATTCTATCCCATTGGGGGCGCCAATTCACCAGCCAGGCCCCTAAGCGGGGAATTAACGCTCGTTGGTGAAATAGTCCCGCACCAGCGCCTTCAGGGTTGTCCAGTGATCGCCCATTGCTTCCTTCTCAGAGTCGGTGAGCTGATTGTAAAACTTGCCCAATGCAGGAAAGTACCAAAGGGGAAACACCCAAAAACCCGGAGAATGGGGCCCGGGTTCCGGCGCATCCGCGATGATGCCCTCGCCTCCCTTCAGTTCCCACGACTTCAGGGGTGTCCCCGAGTCGGCAACAGCCAGGGCCTCCACCCAGGAAGCCGCACGCTGGCCTCGGTCGCTGTCCTCAAGAATCTGCAGCAGGCGTCGCCTCCGATCATCATCGTCGGCGGCGGGGCCGGCAAAGCGGTGAGTGTATCGGCTTTCCCAGTTTGGCCCCAGGGAGGGAATCACCAGTCCCCCGTCAGACGCGATAGCCAGCATTCCCGCCAAGCGCGACCACTCCACCGCCTTCTCGACCGCGATAGCTTCGTGCGTCTCGGCAGTCTCTTCCGGGTCTGCCTTAAGCCCCAGGTCTTCCGGGCTGACTGGACGTAATGGCAGGCCTTCCAGCAGGTCTCTAAGGGCCCGCTGCTTGGCTGGATTGCCCGTCGCCAACAGGATGGGAGTGAAATCAGGGGGAATTGCCACGTGGGTGAGGGTGCTGCCTAAAGGATACGGGCCACAGCCCGGGCAGCGGCTCCGTCGCCGTCCTTCAGCTTGATGGGCAGCGCCCACAGTTCAAACTCCCTGCCCACCAGTTGGTCCAGGTTAATCAGATTCTCGATCAGGGGGATGCCCTGGCCCAGCAGCAGGCGATGGACGGGGAAGTCGTTTATGGTTGACTGGGGACTCGGTGGGTGCTTGTCGATGGGAAAGTCCACCGACACTGCATTAACCCCATTTTCGGCCAGGTATGCGGCGCCTTCGTTGCTCAGGTATGGACCCTGGGAATAGAAGCGGACACCGCCCGACTCTGCCGCTGCCCATCCGGTAAAGAGGACTACTATCTTGCCCTTCACCGCTTCGTGTGTTCCCCCGGCTTGCTGAATGTCGGCAACTGACAGGGGCGTAAGACCCTTAGCCACCTCCCGAAAGTCCAGCAACAGCGCGGGCCCCATGTAGCGGTCCAGGGGCATGTTCTCCACGGTAGTGCCGTCGGCATGAAAGTGATAAGGCGCGTCCACATGGGTGCCAATGTGGGTCGCCAATGTCAGCTTGGTGTTGGAACGGGCATGGGATTCGTGGGTGTGCAGTGGTTCGGTGCAAACTCCAATCAGGCCCGGCACCGGAACTACCCGGTCACTGCCCAGGGTCAGGGTCAAATCAATCAGTTCGGTCAACTTCGTGCTCCCTTGGGTAATCTGGCTTGCCGGGATTCATAATCGAGGGGCTGGGGTCGTCAAGGCAGGGGCGGATATCCAACCTGTCCTGCGCCGCCAGTGGCATCAAACCGTGCCCGTTTACTGCATGCAAGGTCTCAATGTGTTAACTATACCTTCCCCTGCTTTCCCACGCATTCTGAGATGGCAGCTTCCCACTCGTCCAGGTCAAAGAAATGAGGCCCTGCGCCCCCGTGGTATGCCACCCGGCCGTCGGGGCCAATGAGGTAAAGGCGTTCCGGAGCGGCGCCGTAGGCTTCATCAATGGCGTTGTCCATTTCCTCAATCAAAACAGGCAGCCCAATATTCAGGTCTATGCTGCAGGCCAGGGCCACTTCCTCGCGCTCATCGTAGCTCTGGTGCTGACGATACAGGACGCCCTGCCGGACGTTGCTGTCGGTCTGCCAGCCATCCGTGGGGTGGGCCTCCTGGACGTAAACCACGAAAAACTCTACCTGGTCGCTGTACTGTTGGTAAATGCCGGTCATGCGCTCAGCCTGGGCGCGGAAGGGTGGTCAAGTATAGCTGCCAAAGGCCAGCGCCACCGGCCGCTTATCCCGAAAGTCCGAAAGGCGCACCCGCTCTTCCGACCCCAATCGCTTCAGGTGGAAGTCGTCCGGAAACTCCCCGACCTTTGGCCCGGTCTCGTCTCTGGCAAGAATAGCTTCCAGCGCGGCCTCTACTTCCGCAGGCAACTCACCCTGCCATTCTTGCAGCAACTCCCTGGCGTTCACCCGGCTGCTTCCCTTGTCCGGTTCGGGGCTGTTGCCCCGGGCGTCCTTGATGGCCGCAACTACCCGCTGGACGCTCTTCCGGTCGTCCCCGTTTAGGCCGCTGATTATGCTATCGCGTTGTGACTTGAGCATCATGCCCTCGCAGGTTTCCCGTCTTGCCAAGAAAATGGCCCTCGCTGCCTGCCAGCGAGGGCCCTTAATCCTAGCTTACCTGTACTTCTACCGGGAAGACCATATTGTTGCCGTAGCCCCGGCCGTCCCACTTGTTGGGGAACTCCATGGGCTGGGTCTCGCCCAGGTTGTTGGTGGCCCGCGACATCAGGGTGTAGCGGCCCGGGCCCTTTGGCTGCCACCGGTACTGCCAGCGGAACCAGGCATAGGAACTGGCTCGGGGCGCCAGGTCTGCCAGGTCCCAGGTTTCGCCACCGTCGCAGCTTATTTCTACCTTGACCACCTCTTCCTCGCCGGACCAGGCGGCGCCGGCCAGCGTATAACCCGCGGCCGGAATGACCTCACCGGGCGACGGGTTGGTGATGATGGACTTTACCCTCATCTTGGTGTAGTAGGTGTAGTATTCCGGGCTGTCCGGACCGTTTTGGGTCATATACCGTTCCGTCTGGTAGAAACCCTTGAATTCATGGTCCAGGACGTGGATGCCAACCAGCCACTTCACCGAATTCATGCCGTACCAGCCGGGCACGAGCAGGCGCAGCGGGAATCCGTGATTCAGGGGTAGCGGCTCTCCGTTCATCTCGTAGGCCAGCATAGTGTCTTGATGGAGGGCCTTGGCGATGGGCAGACTGCGTTCATAGGTAACTTCCGGGGGATCGCCTACGGTCTCGTCCGGGCCGTGGTCCGCCCCTTCAAACATTACCTCAACCGCCGAGGCCTTTACCCCCGCCTTTTCCAGGAGGTCGGCCAGGGAAATGCCAGCCCACTCCGCATTGCCCATAATGCCGTGACCCTTGATCATTTCCATTACCGAGCCGGTCCGGGTTGACCTGGCCCAATAGTCGGGCACCGGGCTGTTGCCGCAGCACTCGAACGTAACCTGGAACCTCTGCTGCGCCATGCCTAGAAGGTCGTCGAAGGAGAGGCTCAGCGGAGTCTCCACCTCGCCATCCACCACCAGCCGGTAGGTGTTGATATCGATCTCCGGGCAGTCAGTCCAGTGGTTGCGAATGTAGAAAAGGTCGTTGGGGACTACCTCCTGCTGTAAAGCTTCCGGGGGCGCCGCCCAGGTACGCAGTCCGGCGTTGGTCGGGATCAACTGGGGTTGAACTTCGGTTCGCAGACTCCGGGTTGCCATTGTTGGCCTCCTGTCGAGTTATTTCTCATGCCACCTGATTCGGTGGCCCGACCTGCTACAGCGAATCTGGGGCTGGACCGCCGCCTGAACATCCAGGCGGCCAGACTCTATTCCAGGTACTCAGTTTCCAGTTCCGTAGTGGGGTACGTTATCAGCAGCCGGGCCGGAATCCACAACTTGTTCACCAGCTTGTGGGGTGTGCCCGGCGGGGCAAACAAAGTGCAGCCGGCCCGCACCGTACGAAGTTCGTCGTCGATTATCAATTGTACCGCGCCCGCCGACACCATAATTGCCATGTCGGTGGGATGAGTGTGCAGCCTGCCTTCCCACCCCGGATGCAGTTCAACTTCCTTGATAGTCAACGACGCGGCGCCGTGTTCTGCGGAAACAAAGGTGCGTTCGGACATATAATCCGTCGGCGCCGACATACGGATACTACTGTGTTCAATTATGGGCATGCATTACCTCAACGGACATATCTCATTTGCCTGGGCACGGGTCAGTCCCCGCAGGTCGGTTCAGGACTTGTTCCTCCCAGGTGTCAGCCTCCGGCGTACTTCTCCCCGAGGGCCGTCTCCCACCGCAGGTAGTTCATCATGTCGGCGTAGTTCCGGTCGGGGCCGCTGGCCACCAGGTCAGTTGGGGGACTCATCACCCCGGCAAGACCGGTCTCCACGGCCAGCCCGGCGGCCCTCCACGCGTTCATGCCGCCGGACAAGATCGCCACGTCACTATAGCCCATGTCTCGGAGTGTTGCTGCTGCAAACACGGAATTTTGACCGTCCCGGCAGGACACAGTTACCGACGTGCTCTTGTCCGGCACCAGTCCCTCTATTTGCAGCTCCAGCCACCCCCGGGGCGCCCAGCGGGCTCCCGGAACGTGACCCTGGGCAAAATCGCCGCTGGTATCCACGAATATGACTGCCGAACCGGGATTGGAAGCTCTCGCCTGCTCCAACTCTTGCGCTGAAATCTCCCTGGCTCCTGCTTGGGCAGCGTCCAGTCCCATAACAGGTTCTGCTGGCCCGCCGGTTTCTACGTCCAGGCCGGCTGCGGCCCAGGCGCTGACCCCACCGGAAACGGCATAAACCTCCTGGTGCCCCAGTTGCCGGTACCAGGATGCGGTAAGAGTGGAGCGCACCTTGTCATCGCAGGCAAAGATGATGGGAGTGTTCCTGACCACGGCCACCTCATCCGACCGCTGCACTGCCTGTCCGCCTGGGAACCAGCGGAAGCCCGGAATGTGGCCTTCCCGGTATTCTTCGGTGGTTCGCACGTCCACGAAATAAACGGCCTCGGACTTCGCGCGTTCCATCATTTCTTGCAAAGCAGGGATATCCAGGGGCCTTACGCCGTCTTCTGCCGCCAGTTGGTTGGCGTAAGCCTCCGCAGCGGCCAGTCCCTCCGCCGAGGGCTGGGGCAGGTCAACCCTGTCTGCTCCAGACTCCAGTTCATAGCCGGCCAGAACCCAGCCGGAGGTGCCGTTCTTCAGTCCCAGCACATTCTGGCGGCCCATGCGCTGCAGAACCCGCGTGCCTATGATGCTTCGGGTGCGACCGGCGCAGTTGACGATTACCGTCGTGTCCGGGTCCAGGTCTGCGGTAATGTCCGTAATGCGCAATGCCAGTTCGCCTCCGGGCACGCTGCGCCCGCCGGGTATGCAAAAGCGCCGGTATTCTTCCGGCGTCCTGGTATCCAGTATGACCAGCTTGTCGCCCCGCTGAATGCGCTCGTTAAGTTCTGTGGCGTCAATTTCGGGAACGTGGTGGACCACCTCCATCCTTTCGCCGAAGTCCTTGCTGGGCACGTTTACGCCCCATTCGGTGGGATAGTCCAGGCTGGCCCATCCGTTAATCCCGCGGGCCAGAACGGAAACATTGGAATAGCCCAGTCTTTCCAGAGTCATAGCTGCCAGGCCTGCCCTCCGCCCGTCGTCATCGCAGACAACCACCTGCGCCTCTCTGTGAGGTACGGAAGCGGCAATACGAAACTCCAGCTCCCGGCGGGGTATAAGGCTCGCCTCGGGGATATGGGTACTGTTGTATTCGCCCGCCTCGCGCACATCAATAAGCGCAAAGGAAGCATTGCTTTCCAGCAGTGCGGCCAGGTCTTCAGGGGAAATTTCCCGGGCCATATTCATTTCTCCTCTAGTCTGACGAATCTCTTCCCCTGCTGGTCCAACCTGGAATGACAATGTGGACAACAGGAGGCATGCTTTGCCGGCGCCCAGGATCCGGTTGCTGGGCCGGCCCTAGCAGTTGTCGTATTTCTCGGTAACGAAGGGAATAATCTTGCCGGATTCCAGGTCGTACCGGCTCCGGTTCAGGCCTCGCAAGTCGTTCCCGTAAACGTGGATTTCCACGGTGGGCCTGTCGGTAAAGTTGTCCATCTGGTGTATCTCGTCCACTTCGGGAATCAGCAGAGTGATCTCGCCCGAGCTAAACTCCACACTGCGGTCCTGTTCCAGTTTGGCGTAGCCTTCCACCTCCCTGTCGTCCACTCGTCGAAAGCGAGTCTCGGTCAGGTGATTGCCCATTACGCCAATCATCCCCCAGGTACAGTGGTCATGGGGAGATGCATGGTCGCCCGGGCCCCAGACCACCGAGGTGATCAGCAAACCGCTCTCGCCCTGGTACAGAGCGTAGGAACCATGATTGCTCCGGCTTCCTTTGCCCATCGGAACCAGGTATTCCTCGGGAATGGCCGCAGGATTTGCGATGAGCTTCTCCAGGTAGGAAGAACCCGTATCGAATATCCGGTGTTGATCGGGCTGTTCCTTGAGCAGCACTTCCATGTCATGGATAAATTCGTCCAGGGAATACTTAACAGTGGCCATGGGAAGCCTCCAGTTGGTCTTGAAATGGAGAAGACTGGAACAGCTATTGTTACAGGATGACAGCTACAAAGTTAGTGGAATTATGGTATTGGCGTATGGGGATGTCAAGGTAAATGGCTCCGTCGGTACCGTTCATTGGCTCATAGTTGTGGAATCTGGGAAGACAGTTCGAAATCCGCCCCTGCCATCAGCATTGGTGGCTGTCTTGCCACCAGACCACCCTAACTGGAACGCTGGATATACGCGTCCATGCTCTAAAATACTTGGCTGGCGCACCCTCGCTGGCAAGAGTTGGTTGGACCCCAATCTGGACGCTCACCTTTTCCCTATCCTATAATTCCTGTACTTTTCCCAGGAGTTTCAACTATGGCCGTATTCCGACCCTTTCGGGGCTGCCGTTATGTGCCGCAAAGCGCCGGCGATCTGGCAGACCTGCTTTGCCCACCCTACGATATGATTGGCTCTGCCCTCAAGGAATCTCTGCAGGAACTTAGTCCCTACAACGCGGTTCACCTTGAAGGCGGAGAACAGCCCGATCCGGTCCATCCGGAAGCCGGCTACCGGCGCGCTGCCGCCCTGTTTCGTCAATGGCTGGAGGATGGCGTGCTTCAGCAGGAAGCGTCCCCATCCTTCTACCTGATGCGCCACAGCTACCAGGACCAGGGCGAACTAAAGCATCAACTCGGCCTGTTTGGCGATGTGCTGGTGGAGGACTACGGTGGTGGTTCGGTGCTGCCTCACGAGTTCACCCGTGAACCTGCGGTGATGGACCGGGTATCTCTCCTTGAAGCTTCCATGACCCAGTTCAGTCCCCTTATGACCCTGTATCGTGATGCAGGCAACGAGTTGAGGCCATTGCTGGACCAGGTCATGGCGGGCGCCCCGGACGTTCAGTCTCCTGGCAATACCAATTGCAACATAGGCGCACTGGCCCTCTGGCGTATCTCCGATGCGGACCTGCAGGACCGCATAACCCGGTTCTTTGAGGGACGTCCCGTTTTCCTGGCCGACGGACACCATCGCTACGAAGCTGCCTTGCGGTACAGAAAGCTGCGGGAATCAGCTGCTGGCCACGCGACCGATGCCGCCAGCAACTATGTCATGATGTCCCTCACCGAGTTTGACGATGCGGGCCTCCAGTTGTTGCCCTACCACAAGGTTATTGGTGGGCTGTCCCCGCAGCAGTTGCAGCATTTGGAAGAGGGCATTCTGGAACTGTTCGATGCCGAGCCTGTGGACCTGTCGCAGTGTGGCGGCGGGGCCGGCTTCGGACAAATGGTCATTGAACGAGGGCAAGGAAAACATGCAGTGGGGCTGGTGGGGCCTGGCGCCGACGAGGCGAGGCTGCTCACCTTGCGCCCGGGGATCGACTGGAGGAACTGGGGAGAACTGGCCGTTTCAGAGGCCTGGGTGCTGGACGAGCAGGTTATGAAGCCCCTGTTGGGCGATTCCTTCTCCCGCCATGTTGATTACAGCCACGACGCGGCGCGAACGGCAGGCATGGTCAGCGATGGGTCCCAGCAACTCGCCTTCCTGCTTAAACCCTTTCCCATGGACGCTTTTGAGAGCATTGTTGGAGGTGGACAGCGACTGCCGTCCAAGTCCACCTTCTTCTACCCCAAGCTGCCCACGGGCCTGGTAATCAACCGGCTGGACGGTACCATTTAGCGCCGCATTCCAGACTGCGCCAGGATTGGGAGGGGCTTGACCTGGGGGGCGCTGTCAAAAGCCGAGTTTCGTCTTTCCGGCGAAAGCCGGAATCCAGAGCCGTCATGTAAATGGGTGATATGCTCCGCGATATACCAGGACTCTGGTATTTCGCCTGTTTATACCCGATACCTGACCGGCAGTAATGGCTAATTTGACGAAACCCATTAGAGCCCCTCGTGCCGTTCCTGGTAGCGGGACGTGATGACCTGCTCGGCCAGCCTGCTGTGCTCGGCGATGAAGTACTCCAGTCGCCGGACCTCAGCCAGTCCCTCCAGGGTTTCCCCTTCCTGCCTCATCTGAATCTTGAGGTTGGACAGGGACCGCTTGGCCTCGTCAACCTGCTTTACTGACTCCAGGGCAGCCAGCTCTTCAGTGGCGGTTTTCTTTATTGCCAGCAACCTCCGCTTGGTTGCCTCTGTGTCTGCCAGCCTCTCTTCGATTTCTCCCATCGAAGAAAGGGAAACTTCAAGGGGAGTGCGACCATAAATTACCTGTCGCGGCAGTCTCTGCAACTGGGTCCGAAACTGGGAAATGAGCGTGTCCAGTTGCTGTTCCTTGTTCTGCAATTCCGCCAGGGTCATGCGCAGGGTGGCCATGGTCTGTTGCAACTGGGACATTGACATAGGTAAAGCCTTGTAATCGGTCTCGGGGCAATACGCTTGCCCGGTCAGTCGGGTGTACCTCTTTTCGAATCCGCTTCTGCCATCGAGGGAGAAGGGACGTTCAAACGTCTTCTAGAAACCCACGCGCGGCAGCACCCTGCCCAGGGCGTCGAGAACTTCCTGAATATGGTCCTCTGTGAAGTAGCCCAGGTGGCCGATGCGGAAGATGTGCCCGGTCAGCTTGCCCTGCCCGCCGGCCAGCACCACGTTTTCCTCTACTCGCATTATTTCCATCAACTGCTCGCCATCAATGTGAGCGGGCATCTTGACGGCAGTGACGGTGTTGGAGGCTCGCTCCTCGTCAGTGCAGAGTAGTTCCAGGCCCAAAGCCCGAACCCCGTCACGGGTGAACTGGCCGATGCTGGCGTGGCGACCGAAGACGCCTTCCATGCCCTCCGCGGTTAGGCTTTCCAGCGCGGCCCTCAATCCGTACATTGCGGAAAGGTTAGGCGTCCAGGGAGTCTGGTTTCTTTCCAGGTATTTCCGGGCTTCGTCCAGGTCGAAATAGAACCTGGGCAAGGTCGCCGTCTTCTGGGCTTCCCACGCATCCTTGCTGAAGCTCACGAAGGCCAGGCCGGGGGGAATCATGAAACCCTTCTGTGAACCGGTGGCGACCACATCGCAGTCCCAGCCATCCACAGGAAGGGGCACGCAACCCAGGCTGCTGACCGCGTCCACAATAAGCAGCTTGCCAAATTCTCCCTTCACCACGCTGGCGATGGATTGCAGGTCGTGGGTTACACCCGTCGATGTTTCATTATGGGTTACGATTACCGCCTTTATTTCCGGGTCATCCCGCAAGGCCTGCCGAAGGGCCTCGGGGTCAATGGCCTCGCCCCACTCAAAGGTAATCCGCTGGGTGTCGGCGCCGTAGGCATCCAGCATGTCAGCAAATCGGTCTCCGAAGGAACCGGCGCTGGCTGCCAGTACCTTGTCCCCGGCTGAAAGCGTATTAACCACGGAAGCTTCCAGGCCGCCGGTGCCGGAGGAAGTCAGAATGAACAGATCGTTATCCGTCATAAAGACCTGCTTCAGCATGTCCGTGCACTCGGTTATCAGTTCAAAGAATTCCGGCCCCCGGTGGTTGATCATGGGGTCCGACATCGCCTCGTAAATTTCGGCCGGGATGGGAGTTGGGCCGGGTGTCCGCAGGTTATGGGGTTGGATCCTCACTTTTCCTCCTGGTCTGTTCCCTGGTGCTGGCGCTGCTGCCAGCAGATTTCGTTAATTTGATTGCGGTTTACAGACATCTTGAACGCCCAGCAGGGGGCGTACAGCATGGGATTATAGCACTTGGGTAAAAATGCCGCACCGCAAGGACGGGAATCAGGGCGGCTCATTTGGAGACTAATTCCTGGCCGCCTGTGCGGGAATGAAGTTGGCGGCGCCATGAACCTGCATCCCGAGGAAAGGCACGGTATTTCAAGCCACCCCCATCCTGCGGGATAAGTCGTGACGACAGCGCCCTTAAGAGAGTATCTCAAAATCCTTTCCCCTTGACGAGGGAAGGTTAGAGCCTGTCCTGAGCCTGCCGAAGGAATGGGGGTGAAAAGCAATCTCCTTTGCTGTCGCATTTTGCCCAATGCTCTGCCTTCGATAATTTTGAGACAGTTTCTAAGTGGGACTCCGGCGAAGGCGCGAATTATTGAGGTTGCTCCGCCATAGTCAACGAGTGTAATGGACGTTTCACCAAAATTTGCAATACCCGTCGACTGTCGTTGTTGACGCAATTGACGCCGGGGACTAAACTTTCGAATTAGCATCGCAAAGGCTTCACAGGAGATGTGAGCTTATTATCACTACAAACGGTCACCCCATATCGGGCGATGACGTAGCCCTATTTATAGACTGGGAAAACTTCAAGATCAGCCTGGCCGGAGGAAACCGGGCGCCTAACGTTAGCGCCCTCAAGGAAGAGGTCGCCAACCACGGGCGGGTGGTGGTGGCCAAGGCCTACGCTGACTGGGTTACCAGGTCTCCCGAACTCAAAGGGGCCAGCCAATTTATCATCGACCCTCCCGCCCTCTACGCCTCCGGCATTGAGCCGGTTTATGTTCCCACCCGCCTCCCCCTGGGCAGTCCCTCTGCCATGAACACCCGGACCACCCGGGTCAAGAACAGCGTGGACGTAAAGATGACGGCGGACTGTATTGAGTGCGCCCATACCTACCCTAACATAGGTACCTATGTGCTGGTTTCGGGCGACTCCGATTTCATCCACGTCATCAATTCGCTAAGGGCCATTGGCAAACGCGTCATTATCATCGGCGTGTCCTGGAGCACCTCCCGCCGGCTGGCGGACCAGGTGGACGGGCTGATTCTTTACGACATTGACGTGGATCCGGAAATTCAGCAGGTCCCCGAACCCGCTCCCGTCACCGGCCGTTCTTCCAGGGCTGGCAGCGCCAACCGGCAGCAACTTGCCGACGTGATGCGGGTTATTGAGGAAGTCGTCCGGTCCGAGCGACAGGCCGGCCGTACCCCGCTTCTGACCTCGCTGAAGCAGCGGATTATGCGGCGCGTCCCCGGTTTCGACGAAAAGAAGCTGGGCTTTTCCGGTTTCAAAAAGCTGATGCTCCGTACTGCAGAAGAAGGGAACATCAAGCTGGTAACCGTGGGCCTCGTGGACTGGGTTATCCGGGCCGACGAGACTATTCCGGAAGAAGCCATGCCCGAGTCCCAGCCGGCGGAAGGCGCCATTGAGTCGGTCGCCGCCGGTGAGGAAGTCCTTCCCGATACAGTCACAGAGGAAGCCACCGAAGCTGCGCCCGAAACCACAGAGAATGGCCGCCGGACCTCCAGGTCAAGGGCAAAGGCCGAACCTGAAACTGTGGACGAAGTCCAGCCTGAGGCTCCCGAAGCAGAAGCTGAGCCCGAAACTGTGGCTGTAGCCCAGGCTGAAGCGCCCGAAGCAGAGGCCGATGCATCAACCGATACCATTTCCGTAACCAGTGAAGACCAAACCGAAACGGAAGCCGCCAGCGATGCCACGGAAGCGGTTGTGGAAGATGCGCCAGTCCCGGCCCTTAGTCCGGAACTGGAAAAGGTTCTCGAGGAAACGTTGGCCCAGCTTGAGTTGCCCCGTGGCCCCGGCGACGGCCAGGACGGCCGCCGCATCGCGGACCTGGTAATAATGGCTGACATGCTGGAGCACCAGGAAGGCATTACCCACGTGGCCTTCAACTTCCTGCTTAGCGAAATTTGCGGCGCCCTGCAGCAGGGTCTTGAGGCGGAACACCCGGAGATAACCAGCCGCTGGGGTGGACGAACCTATTCCCGCACCTACGTAACCCGCCTGCTGCGGGAACTCGGGGACAAGGAAGTCTTCCTTCGAGACTGGCACCAGGAAAAGAGCGAAGAGACGGGACGCACCCGCCGATTCCGCACTTTCAACCTTAACCGTACCAACCCTCTGGTTAAGGAAGCTGTGGTAAGCCAGTGGGGCCCGGACACAGACTCGGTGCCCCCTGAAGCTGAGACAGCAGCGCAAGTCCCCGGAGACGACACCGCAGTAGCTTCGTCCAACGGGCACAGCGATGCAGTGCCTGAGCCCGAAGGGGAACCCGCGGTTGCCGCCGTGGACTAACCATATTGAGTAACTGGCGAATAGTCTGGGGCGGGAATCTTCCCGCCCCTTTCCTTTTCTGTTCTGGGCACATGAGGCAATCGGCCTGGCCTTTCCCTGGCGAAGCTCCCTGGAATGTCCCCGGTGCTGGTGAGGTCCCGGCGCCGATTTTCCCTACATGTCCAGGATAAGGGTAGTCCACCCGAAATCCCGCGCGCCCAGACCCTCAGCGGTGTAGGGATGGTAGTACTCCCGAAAGCCCGACTTCTCCACCGCCTCGTGGGTCTTGGTCACGATGGTCTCAGCCAGTTCGGGGTAGCCATGACCCTTCAGGGAGTGGGACAGGAACCAGTTGGTGTTTACCCAGGTCGGCCCCCTCCAGATGAAGCCCCGTGGGTTGCCGGGCATGAACCTGGGGTTGGAGGCGGGCACCGAGGGCAGCGGATACGGCAACCAGAAGTGCTCCGGCTTCTTGACCCAGTCCTCCACCAGCCTTTCGACGATGTGCCGTGGAAGGTCGTGCAGGATCAGGGGCATCAGCGAACTTATGGTCACCATTTCCACCGGCTTTTCTGCCTTCCCCTGCAGGTCAAAGAAAGCCCCTGCCTTTTCGTTCCAGCATTTTTCGATTAGCGCGTCCCGGGTTCTATCCGCCTCCCTGCCAAACTCATCCGCCTCCGGGGCATCCCCCAGCAGTCGGGCCAGCGACCTCATCCCAAAAGCGTAGATGGAATTTACCAGTACGTCTTCGAAGTGGAAGATGTCGGCGTCGAGGATTCGGCGGTCATCTCCCCGCAAGGGCTCGTAGGCGGCGTAAACCTGGCGCAGGGCAGCAATGAAACCCTGGTTACTGAGGTCTTCCAGCCCCAGGGCTTCGTCGTACTTGGGTGAGCAGTCCGTTCCGGCTTCCTCTGGCTGGATGATAGCGATCAGTCCATCCTCGTCGGGGTCCCGGTTGCGCCGCAGCCAGCGGTAATAGGCAACCAGTACGGGCAGGGCGGCGTCCTTGAACTGTTCGTCCCCGGTGGCCCGGTACACTCTTTCCACCGCATAGGCAACTATGGGAGGCTGAATGGTGGCACTGAAATAGGGAGACGTCATCCCCACAATGTTGCGGCTCAGAAAGTCCGGCTGTTTCTCCATTTCCCAGAAGATAATGTGGGGGATGAATCCATCAGGCTGGGCGCCGCTGAGCAGCGTGGTGAGTTCTGCCTTTGCCTGCTCCGGGTCCAGGTGTGTCAGGGCAATAGCGTGGAAGCACGAGTCCCAGAACCATTGGAAGGGATACCCGGTCAGTGACGGCACCACAAAGCTGAATTCCTTTCCGTTCCAGTCGGCAACCCCCCGGCGGAGGTTGGTCAGCAGAATCTGCCTTGCCCTGCTTTCCAGTTCTGCGCGGTCCATCTAGAAAACCTCCGAACCATTGCCCTGGTACAGGGAAATGTATTTGTCGGCCACAGCCTCCCAGGTAAATTCACTTTTGGCGTATTCCTTGCCTTCCTGCCCCAGCCCCTGCCGGTAGTCTTCGTCGTTTACCAGCCTTACCAGTTCTTCAACCGCCCTGTGCTGGTCAAACCGGGGCACTACCACAGAGCCGCTGGTCAATAGCTCCCGGTTGGCCCCCACCTCGTGGGTCAGTACCGGCAAGCCGCACAGCATCGCCTCAAAGTACACCAGCCCAAAGGCTTCATAGCGGGAAAACAGGGCAAAGATGTCGGCCTCGGCGTACCAGTGGCCCAGGTCCTCATCGCCCAGCTCGCCGGTAAAGATTACCTGGTCTTCCAGCCCAAACCTTTTAACCTGGATACGCAGGTTTGCCTCGGAGTCCTCATCCTGCCCGACCAGAACCAGCCGGCTGGCGTGCCGGAACTGGGGCAAAGCTTGTTGGTAAACGTCCAGCAGCCAGGCCTGGCCCTTGTGGTGGCTGAGCCGTCCCACACAGAGGATATCCACCGTCCGACTGTTGCAGGTTTCCCTGGCAGTGGTTGTTTGTCCTTCGCCCAGAACCGAGGCTCCCCAGCCGACAATCTCCAGCCTCTCCTGTTTTGCCCCATAGTCCCTGGCCACCTGTTCCGCCTCTTGCCTGGTGAGTGTGACGACCCGGTCCATCCGCCGGCACAGGAACCGGTTGATGTGCTTAAGCCAGGTGCGAGACGTTGGCAGGGTGTGATAAGAGGGTGTAAAGATGAAACGCGCCCGTCGTCTGCGCCACAAATACGCCCAGAGGTGGCCCCAGAACCAGCCATCGCCGACAAAGTGAATGACGTCGGGATCAAACTCGTCCAGGAAACGGCGCATCTTGCCGGGAGACAGCCAGACCAGGGGAACCGAGTAAAAGGGTGGGGGCTTGGCCGGAAATCCGGCGACCCGATAAATAGAGATGCCTTCGGGTGTTCGCTCCCGGTCAGGCCACTCCGGGTGAGGCGCGGGGGGAAAGGAGTACTTGGTAGTGAGGACGCCCACCGCCTCCACCGAGGGTGATTCCAGCAGTTGATGCGAAAGTCGCTCGATGGCCCGCTCGATACCACCCAGGTAAGGCCGGAAATAGGGGCTTAGAAACATTACCCGCAGGGCGCCACCTTCCATCACAGTAACCTGACGCTTGACTACTTTATCAACAAGAGGATTAACGGTCCGGCAATGGTATGCCGGAATTCTAGGCTGGCATAACGGGCAGCGTCAATCAGAGGAAGGTAAACGGCAGACGTAATTCCTTTCTGCCGAAGGGGACATTACCTTGTGTTATATTAGGGACAACTCATAGGGGGATAGACAATATGCTGGCATTCCTGGGGGGCACCGGACCGGAGGGCAGGGGCCTGGCCTTGCGGCTGGCCGTATCTGGTGAGGACGTGATAATCGGGTCCCGTGATGCCCAGCGGGCAGCGGATGCCGCCGAAGAACTGGCTGCCCTGGTTGAGGACGTGGCCGGTCGCGGCCGCATTGAGGGCGCAGACAACCTGGAGGCTGCCAGCCGGGCCGACGCGGCTTTCCTGACTGTGCCCTACGAGGCCCAGGCTCCCATGCTGACCCAGTTGGCCGAATCCCTGGCTGGCAAGGTTGTGGTCAATGTAATTGCCCCCATGCGATTTGAACGGGGCAAGGGTGCCATTGCCGTTCCGGTTGAGGCCGGTTCCGCCGCCGAGGAAGCCCAGGGTATGCTGCCCGCTTCCCGGGTTGTTGCCGCCTTTCAGAACGTCAGCGCCGAGGAGCTTCAGGAACTGGGCCATCAGATGGAAGGCGACGTAGTTATCTGCTCCGACCACGCGGAGGCCAGGGGCCTGGTAATGTCATTCACCAGCAAAATTTCCAATCTGCGCCCGGTGGATGGCGGGGGACTTCGAAACTCCAAGTACGTTGAGCAGATTACCCCCCTGCTGGTCAACATAAACCGCATCTACAAGGTGCACTCGGGCATTAAAATCGTGGGTGTGTAGGCATAAAGCAATCACACTTTTAAGAGTCATTTGAAACACAGGAGGCGTTGGCTATGCCGAGAGGAACTCTGAATTTGCAAAACCCCGCTGACCTTCAAGCCGTAAACGGCGTCTGGCGTTGGGCCCAGGGCCTGGTGCCGGGAGAACCCAACGAGGGACTGGTATCCCAGTTGGAGGGCAGCCCTGCCCGATTGCCCGACTATGACGACTCCGGCTGGGAAGTCTGCAACGACCTGGCCGAATGGCGATCCCGGGGCGTAACCTTTGCCTGGTATCGCATCAAAGTAACCCTCCCCGAGCAGGTAGAGGGCAGGGACATAGCCGGCGCCCGCTGCATATTCGAAACCTGCATCGACGACTATGGCGAACTCTGGATTGACGGAGACTGCAACCGAGACCGTGGCGCCGTCCAGGGCTTCAATGTCCCCCAGCGCGTGGTCGTGGATATCGAGCCCAAGCCTGGCGACGAACACACTATCGCCCTGCTGGCAATGAACGGCCCCATTGCCGCTCCCGGCGGCGCCGTTTTCGTTCGTTACGCCACGCTGGCCTTCGAATGGCGCACCCCGGGTTATTAAACCGCAACTCCCCGAGTCTTCTAAACGAGGTTTTGATATGGCCATCTCAAGGGAAAAATTTGAACAGGGAATGACCACCCAGGAATACATCGAGTACATCAAGGTCAACAAGCAGCCCTTCATTGATATCTACAATGGCGTCGAAGTCCCCGAGGACACCAGGGCCTTCTTTGATGGGCTGGAGGAACCGCTGAACCTCGCGGTCTTCACTTCTGACTGGTGCGGTGACGCCATGAGCACCACCCCGGCAGTCCTGAAACTGGCCGACGCCACTGACAAGCTGAATCTCCAGGTCTTCAGCCGCGACGACGAGTTGGAGACGACCAACAGTTTCCTGCCCGAGAACCGGGCCGGAACGGTTCCCGTCTTCGTGACCTTCGACGCGGAAATGGGCGAGATCTCCAGATTCGTAGAAACGGCCCGTTCCCTCGTGCCCCAGATCGACGCCATGGACGACGCTATTGCCCAGGAAGTGGCCAGCGAAGGCGCCAGTGGCGACGAGGTGCGCGCCGCAACCCGTGGCAAGCGGACCTCCTTCCGCGTAGGAAAGGCAAAGGATTGGGGTGACGTCATTCTGCGAGAGTTCCAACAGGTGGTAGCCGAAGGTCTGCAAATGGCCCCGGGGCAGCGACCGTCCGAGGGCGGCACCCAGTGGCCCCCGCCTGAAGAATAGAATGCCCTTTCAGCCCTTCCTCTATAAAGAGAAAGAGGGGGCGCATTAGGGAGTGTCGTCAAAAGTCGATTCTCGTCATTCTGGCGAAAGCCGGAATCCAGAAACGTCTTAATTATGGGTGATTACCTCCGCGATGTAACAAGGCTTTATGTTGCAGCATATTTGCACCCGATCACCAAACGGCAGGAAGGACTGATTTGACGACACCCTCTAGGGGGAAAGTGGCAACTATCCATTTAAAGGTGCAACCCAGGGGTTCCCGGAACCGGGTTGAGGAGTTCCGGGAAGGTGTGTTGCGGGTAAGAGTGGTTGCCCCGCCCGAAGATGGCAAGGCCAACGCCGCAGTCATTGCCCTCCTGTCCGAGCGCTTGGGAGTATCCCGACAAAAGTTAAGGATAGTCCGTGGTGCAGCGTCCAGGGACAAAGTGGTGGAAGTGGAGGGTCTGGAACCGGAGGAACTGCTGGCCAGGCTGGTGGAGACGGTGTAGGTGGAAATGGTGTAATGGGGGCGGGGTCAGTAACCGCCCCTTCCCTTAATACAGGGCTCGCTCCGCGACGCCGGGCTTGCCCCGAACCTGCGCCATAATCTGTTCAACGTGTTCATACTTGTTATGGTACGGCTCGAGGGAGCGCCAACTTGTACCGTATATTGGCCTACCCCCGGCAAGGCCTTATAATTGGCCTCTCGTAAACGGCCGGGGTATTTGACGGAGAAGAGTCTTGGCACAACACCTGAATTTCAGCTGGGTCCTGGAAGGTTACCTGGCGGGCGCTATGGGCCCCTCCAGCCGTCGGGACCTGATCTTTTTCCAGCAGCAGGACATCCGCGCAGTCCTTCGTATGGAGGAGAATACCATCTCCGCCGAGATGTGGCACATGCACGATATGTTCGAGCCGGTGCCCGACTTTTCAGCCCCGACTCTCGAGCAGATCGACCGGATGTGCCGCTGGATTGAGGACCAGATTGAGAATTATGAGAGGCCCGTTGCCGTCACCTGCTACGCGGGAATTGGCCGAACCGGAACGGTCCTGGCCTCCTATCTGGTCTATACGGGATACGAACCTCAGGTAGCCATCGATTTTGTCCGCCAGCTGCGCCCAGGCTCAATCCAGACTCCCGAGCAGGAGCAGGCAGTAATCGAATATGCCGAGCATAGGAAGAATACGGGAGGCGCCCGCGTGAGGTGAGGCTGGAGCCTTTTGGATGCATCCCCCAGCGAAGAGTACGGAGTTCGGGGTGATACCGAAATTGGTTTCTTGTTTGGCTGGATTTGATTTGAGAATGGGTTGAGGGCCGTTTCCGGAGGTTCACTGGCAAAAGCAACGGACCCCGATTCTCGGCAGGGTTGGAGAATCCAACCCTCGCTGCCAGCAATACCGGGGCCCGTAACGCCGGGTCTTCTTTCTGAGGTGTCAGGCGGCCAGTCTCTTGTCCGGGTTTTCCACCACCGGTTCGAGGGTAGCCCCAAGGTCAACGATGCGGCCGCACTGCAAACACTTGCGGAAGTACCCATCAAAGTCCCGGTCCTGGACCATGTCACCACCACACTTTGTGCAAGACTTGAAGAAGAACCTGGTATTGTTTTCCATAACCGCATCTGTCCTTTCCCTGTTGGGGTTTGCGTGATTCTCGTCTCCGGTTGTTACGTCCATACTCTTGGTTAAGATTCATTAAGACCGGCTATTTGGATTCACGCTATGATTATGATTTCTTATTATATTGCAATACTTATTTCGACTCCATAATTTATAAACAAACTTTCACAATTTTCGGTTCTCTATCCTATCTGGCTTAAACCTGAAACCCTTCCCAGTTAACAGAATGGAGTGAAGCGCAATGACCGGCCCCACCCAAAGCTACCCGGACATCCAACCAGTTGCCATTTCCCGCAACCTGCTGGTGGCAACCTTCCGGGAAGCCCGCGCCAGCTTTCCTGCCGAATGCTGCGGATGGCTCACGGGGCCCCGCACGGACAACGCCGCCACCGAAATCCATCCCTGTGTTAACGACCAGGATTCTGGCAACCACCCTACGGTGGCCGACCGGACCGCCGAACGGGCCTACGTTTTCAGCGCCCGCGACCTGCTGGAACTCAACCGCACTCTGGATGATGATTGCCCGCCCCTGATCATTTACCATTCCCATCCCAACGGTCAGGCTTACTTTTCGTCCACCGACCGGCAGGTCGCGGCCAGCCCCTGGGGAGACGGCCCCGCCTACCCGGTCCAGCAGCTTGTTGTTGGCATAGATGAACGCCAGGTAGTAGAAGCGGCCCTGTTCGCGTGGTCGGATGAAGAAGCCGGGTTTGTGGAAATTGCCCGGTTCGAAGGGGCGGACATTTAGGGATATTAGCGCATCAGTCTTCAACGCCGGGTCAACGCGGCCCGGCTCGCGGCCTTCAGTAAATGGGGCTGCATCCGCCGGTAATGCCAGCCCGTTGAACCTCAAGATTTCCAAATCTCATGCAGCAAACTCTTTGGACTGACAGGAGAAAACGTATGAATATAATAGATACCCACGCCCATGCAGGCATTAACTGGTTCGAACCGGTGGAAATGATCCTGCACCAGATGAACCTGAACGGTGTCCAGCGGACTGCCCTGATCCAGCACGCGGGCAACTACCACAATGATTACCTCCTGGAGTGCGTCAAGCGGTTTCCAGGCAGGTTTGGCGCCGTAATCTGGGTGGACGTTAACGACCCCAACGCCCCGGACACCCTCGAACGACTGGCCCAGCATGAAGAAGTAATCGGAATGCGTCTGCACCCCCCGCAGCGGTCCCCCGAACCCGACCCCCTGGCCATCTGGCGCAAGGCCTCCGAACTAGGCCTGCCCGTCAGTTGCTTCGCCCGCAACGCGGCCCAGGCTGCGGACCCAGGCTTCCAGGCCATCGTAGAGCAGTTCCCCAACCTGACGGTTATCCTGGAGCACCTGGCCGGAGCCTATCGGCCCCAGAGTCCCGAATCGGTAACTGCCCCCTACGACGATTACCGCGAGGCCCTTACCCTCTCCCGTTTCCCCAACACCTTCATCAAGTTCGGTGGCCTTGGTGAATTCTGCGTCCGTCCCAATCCCCTGGCCGCTCAGTATGGTTTTGAAGAGATTCCACCCCTGATGGAAATGGCTTATGAAGCCTTCGGCCCGAAAAGGATGATGTGGGGCAGCGACTTTCCCCCGGTGGCGGGCCGGGAAGGCTACCGCAACTCCCTGGAGGCCCTCAAGGATTACCCCTGCTTCAAGAACCAGGAGGAACGGGAATGGGTCTTCGGCAAAGCGGCGGAGGCGGCCTTCCGCTGGTCGTAGCCAGTGGATTGCCCATTGCTGTCATTCAGGAAGGGAAATTCGTTGCTGGCATGTACCTGTAAACGGCAATTCAGGCAGTGTTGACAGTCGGTAAAATCTCCATGTGTTTACCGGGCCAAAGGCGCCAAATCATAATATTTCGGGTTGCTTGTTAATATTGTAAAAAGGAATACAAAAACTGTTGCCCCATAGTATTGACAAATAAAAAAGCAACCATTATCGTAACCAACAAGACTTGACCGCAGGTTCAAGAGAACTATCCGTAGGTTCAAGACAACTATAGGGAGGAGTAGGTATGCTCAAAATCGGACATGAGGTTGTTCGACCCGGCAAGAACGCGGGTGATACCCCCGTCACTATCCCGGTACCCGAAGAACTGGAAACCGTACCCGGCATCCCCAAGATTCAGCGCGAAGTCGACTGGTACGCCCGGGAATATCCCGTGGAAACCATGAACATCACCGAGCGCGCTTCTCGCGACTGGGCCAATGCCATTCGCGACCAGCATGTTGAGATGCGTGAGATCCGTAAGGAACACGACAAGCTTAACCGCTCCCTGATCATGGGCGCCCGCCTCACCGGCGACCTGGAGCCCACCGCTGAGCCCACCGGCGAAGACGTCAGTGAACTCATCAAGGAAAAGGCCCGCGAACTGGGTTATGTGGAAGTCGGCATCACTGCCTATGACACCCACTACACCTACCAGAGCAAGAAGGACTGGGTAAAGTTCCCCCACGTCGTCTGCTTGGCTTATGAACAGGACTTCGAACCCACCCAGACCATCCCCAGCGTTGACGCCGAGATCGTGCACTCCAGCACCTATCGGACTGAAGGCGCCGCCGGTCTGGAACTGGGCAACTTCATCCGCAGCCTCGGCTATCGTGCCCAGGTTCACAGCCCCAACGACAACACCGGCCCTTACATCCCCATGTTTGTGTCCGCCGGTCTTGGCCAGCTGGGTGCTTGCGGCTACCTGCTGACCCCTCACGTCGGCTCTCGCTGCCGCTTGATGATGGTCACCACCGACGCCAATGTCACTCATGACTCCCCAGTGGACTATGGCATCCACGCTTTCTGCCAGGTGTGCCAGGTCTGCGTGAACCGCTGCCCCGGCCGCGCCCTCATGCGCGACAAGATCTGGTGGCGGGGAATTGAGAAGAACAAGCTCTACTTCAAGCGCTGCCGCCCCGTCATGGCCCGCTACCTGGGCTGCGGTATCTGCATGAAGGTTTGCCCCATCCAGAAGTATGGTCTGCAGAACACCATGGAGCACTATGCCGAGACCGGTCAGGTACTGGGCAAGGGCACCCATGACCTCGAAGGCTACACCCTGGAAGGCAAGGGCTACTTCGGCCCCGGCGAAATGCCCGTATTCGACGCTGGCTTCTTCAGCATGCCCGCGGGCGACACTGAAGAGTGGGCGTTCCAGCAGTTCAAGGACAAGGCCAACGCCAACGGCGGAAACATCACCGACGACATGCTCGAGGAGTTCCGCGCAGAGATGGCTCGTGGTCTGTCCCAGAGCCGCGACAACATGGGCATGATGGAAGAGGAAGACTACATCTAGTCCAAACCTTCCAGCTTACTCAGGCAACCAGGGCCGGTGGATCTTCCACCGGCCCGTTTTTGTGGACCTGTTCTCTTCCGGGTAACCCTTGGTGGCTACTCCGTCACTGTCCTTGACCATTCAAGTGCAAATTTTGTGCAGATTCATTTGCATAGCTAGACAACGCACACCCCCGTTGATAAGCTATATCAACAGGGTTACATAACTGGCATATTCCCTTCCTTTCCTACTATACCGGTATGCGTTCCCGGAGGCTCGGGTAGCGTCGGTGTTGCCAGGACCTGTTTCGTTCGGTTCCAGCCTGTTCTTCAACGTCCTCAGCCGTTAGCTGAGAATCCTTGTGCATCACGCATTACAGGGTGATTAGTATGGTGTTTTCAGGCCGAATACTGTTGGTCTTTTCTCTGGTACTTGTACTGTCTGCCCTCCTCGCCTGTACCAGGGAGGTGGAGGTAGTCAGGGAAGTGCCGGTGGAGGTGGAGGTACAAGTTCCAGTAGAAGTGGAGCGAGAGGTCTTGGTCGAGGTGCTGGTTACTCCCACCCCCGCTGCTCCCACACCATCCGCTGATTCCGGATCCAGCTCAACGGAGAACATTTACCAGATCGGAATTTCCGAGGATCTTACCACCACCAATTACTGGGCCTTCCTGGGTCCTGACGGCACCATCTGGAATCAGTATGTTCTGGCCGGTGGAAAGGTCGGCCTCTATACCTACTCCGATCAAAGATTTGACTGGGTCCCGGCGTTGGCCTCAGATTTTCCCACCGACCTCAAGGAGGAAACCGTCAATGGCGAGACCTTCTGGACTACGGAGGTTCCCCTGAGGCAGGGAGTTAAATGGAGCGATGGCAACGACGTTACGGCAGAGGACTTTGCCTTCACTGCCGGAACAGTAAACGATCTGGAGCTGAAAGGTAACTGGCCTTCAATAGTTGACCCCGATTACTTTGACCATGCCGAGGCGATCAATCCTCATCTCCTCAAGATCTATTTCAAGCAAGAACCGGGCCTCGCCCGCTGGCAGTTTGGTCTGGCCTTTATGCCTGTCTTCTCGAAGGCATACTGGGAGCCCGTAGTAGAAGAGGCCAAAATGGCTGGCGAGATTACGGAGCAGCACAAGGTACTCTATGCCCACGAACCTGACGGTGAACCCACTGCCGGAGGCTTTGACTTTGGCAAATGGGAACGGGGCGCTTTTGCCGAAAAAGCCAGGAACGACGACTTCTATTTCACCGACAGCATTACAACCCAGTACGCCAGCGGCGCCTACCAGGAAACCAAGCCGGGCGCCTACGAATTTACCGCCTTTGGCGACCCCGGCGGGGACAAGACCCTGGAATACACCGTCGGCCCCTTTGCCGACAGTGTGATCTACTCCATCTACGGCAGTCAGGATGCTACCGTACTTGCCCTCAAGAAGGGTGACGTTGACTTCATGCTAAACCCTCTTGGCCTCTCCAAGGGCCTCCAGGAGCAGTTGGAAGACGCCGAGGGCCTGACCACCATTGAAAATGCCTCCGATGGCGTGCGCTACCTGGGCTTTAATTTTCGACGTGAACCCATGAGCAACAAGGCCTTCCGCCAGTCGGTGGCCACCCTCATTGACAAGGAATTCCTTACCCAGACCGTTCTTCAGGGCGTAGCCGACCCCGTCTATTCCATGGTTCCTGCCGGAAACGTCGCCTGGTACAACCCCGACGTGCCCCAGACAGGCAAGGGCCTGAGCCGCGCTGAACGCGTAGCGACGGCTGTGGAACTGCTCAAAGAGGCCGGTTTCACCTGGGAAGTGGAACCCAGGGTCAGCGAGGATGGCCGATTTGTCGAACAGCACGGTGAGGGTCTTAGGCTGCCCAGTGGCGACCCTATGCCTGAGTTGATGATAATGTCGCCCAGTCCCGGCTATGATCCCCTCCGCTCCACCTTCGCCATTTGGATCGAACGCTGGCTTAACGAGGTTGGAATTCCGGTACGGGCTGAACTTACCGGATTTAACCTCATCGTTGAAAAGGTATTCGACCAGCAGGACTTTGACATGTGGATTCTGGGCTGGGGCCTCACCCTGTTCCCCGATTATCTCGAGAACTTCTTCCACAGCAGGCATTCGGGACTGGAAGGCCACAATGCCGGGGGCTATAACAACCCCGAATTCGACCGCCTGGCCGACGAACTGTTGGCCGAAACCGATGTTGAGCGGGCCATGGATCAGGTTTTCAAGATGCAGGAATTCCTGGCCGAAGAGCTTCCCTACGTAACCCTGTTCGATACGCCCATCGTGGAAACTTACCGCAGCGACAAGCTGGTCTATCCCTACACCCAAAACCTGGGCGGCCTGCAAAGTGTCGGCGCCCTGATCGGCACGGTGCAGTTCAAGTAAAAGTGCAGATAGCAGGAGTCCCTGACCCACTTCTGGGAATCGTTCAGGGTCTCTTGCTTTCTAATTCCGGAATAACCTGTTCCTGGTCTCACTCTTATCAGGAGTTTGCCCCATGACCGGCTACCTGGTTCGCCGCGCGGGTCAAATGGTCCTTACTCTCTTCCTGATAATTACCGTTGCCTTTTTCCTGGTACAGGCCCAGCCAGGCGACTATGCATCCTTCTACGCCCTCAATCCGGACCTGCCTCCCGACGTCCGTGAGCAGATTCGGGCCTCCTTTGGCCTGGACAAACCCCTTTGGGAGCAGTACCTGATTCACCTCAAGAACACCGTTACTGGCAACTTCGGCGTGTCCTTCGGCCATTTCCCCAGGCCGGTCATGGATGTCCTGATTGAACGGGTGCCTCGCACTGCGGTGTTGTTCTTGACGGCGACGGTCTTTTCCTTCTACATCGGCTTCTTCCTGGGCAAGGCCATTGCCTGGCGTCGGGGTGGTGTGCTCGAATACACCGCCACCATTTCCGGGGCCACCCTGTTTACGGTCTTCACTCCTGCCTTCGCCCTGATGATGATCTGGATTTTCTCCTTCCGGCTGGGCTGGCTTCCTGTGGGCAAGTTCCTGGACCCACTCGTATGGCGGCACGCGGACGTAACCGCCAACCATGTTTTCGGCCAGATGTTGTTGACCGCCTTCCTGTTCACCGTCTTTGCCTTCCTGGTGCTGTGGGCATTAAGGAAAACAGGCCGTGTGGCTCTGGCACGGTGGGCGGGCCCCCTGATCGCCGTCGGGGCCGTCGTTGTTCTCCTGTTATGGTCCATTTCCAGCGTCGGCGGCCTGGCCCTCGACATTCTCAAGCACATGGTCTTGCCCATCGTCACCCTTACCCTCATATCCTTCGCTGGCACCATGCTGCTCACCCGCAACAGCATGCTGGAAACTGTCCGCGAGGACTATGTCATGGCCGCGAGAGCCAAGGGTCTGCCGGAAAAACAGGTGCGCGACCGCCACGCCGCCCGGAACGCTCTCCTGCCCGTGGTTACCAGCCTGGTTTACAGCCTCATCTTCGCCATCGACGGCAGCGTCATCATCGAGGTTGTGTTCTCCTGGCCCGGCACGGGTCTGACGCTGCTCCAGGCTGTCCGTACCGAAGACCTCCCCCTGGTCATGGGGGCCATGGTCTTCATTGGCCTATTCTCCCTGCTGGCCCACGTTATCGTGGACATTTTGTACGTCTATCTTGACCCCAGGATTCGTTACCAGTGATAACTCCTCCCAACTATACGCCAGTGCCCGGCCCCGGTTCCGAGCCTCCCGTGATGGAGGTAGGGCACAGCCGGATCCGCCTGCTGTGGGCCAGGACCCGCCTGGCCCTGCATTCCTTCCGTACCGGCTGGTCCATCTTCATGGAAAGCCGGATCGGGGTCCTTTCCCTGGTTATCATCGGAATTTTCGCCATCATGGCCGTGGTCCATCCCATCCTCATGCTGACCATCTGGGATGTTGACACTTATGATCCGGTGACGGGCTACGCCTTTGACCAGGTCAATCAGCCGGCTGCCCCTTCCTGGCGGCATCCCCTGGGCACCGATCCCCTGGGACGGGATGTGCTGAGCCAGTTGCTGTGGAGCACCCGGTCTGAGTTCGTGCTGGGGATTACTGCCGCGCTGGTAACCGTAGCCATAGCCACCACCGTGGGCGCCGTTTCCGCCTACTACGGAGGCATTGTGGATGTATTCTTCATGCGCCTGGCCGACCTCTTCATCGCCTTGCCGGGCATATCTCTGCTCATCGTCCTGAGCGCCCTGTTCAAGCTGAACCTCTTTTACCTTGCCCTGGTCATCGGAATTCTGGGCGGGTTCGGCGGAACAGCCATTATCCTCAAGTCCCAGGCCCTGAGCATCAAGGTCAAGCCCTACATTGAGGCTGCCCGGGTTGCTGGCGGGGGCCACTTTCACATCATCTTTGTTCACATCATTCCCAACCTGCTGCCCCTTTCCCTGCTCTACATGATGTTCACCGTGACCAGCGCCATTTTTGCCGAGGCGGTGCTTTCCTTCCTCGGCCTTCTGGACGTGAGAATGAGTTGGGGCATAATGATTCACACCGCCAACACCGGTGGCTACCTGATGGGCGGCACCCGGTACTGGTGGCTGGTAGTACCCGCTGGCGCATCCATTACTCTTCTGTGCAGCGCATTCTACCTGGGCGGCCGAGCCCTGGACGAAGTGGTCAACCCAAGGCTGCGGCGGCGTCATGACTAACCCCCAAAGCGCCCCTGTCCTCAAAGTGGTTGACCTTTCGCTTCGGTATCTGACCCGGGGCGGCGCAGTCAAGGCAGTCCAGGACGTCAGTTTCGAACTGGCCGAGGGGCAGGCCCTGGGGCTGGTGGGAGAATCCGGGTGCGGCAAGACCTCTGTAGCCAACTGCCTGATGCGGCTGTTGCCGGACAATGCCCAGCTTGTGGCCGGTCAGGTCTTGATCGATGGGCAGGACATTTTGTCGCTGACCGAGGACAAAATTCGCGAGTACCGCTGGCAGCAGATTGCTATGGTATTCCAGGCCGCCATGAATGCCCTGGACCCGGTTTACAAGGTGGGACAACAGGTGGTGGAGGCTATCGAAGCCCACGGCGTTGAGGCTACCGTCTCCCTTGCCCGCGAGCGGGTTGCCAGGCTGTTTCGCATGGTGGGTCTGGACCCCGCGCTGATGGACCGCTACCCCCACGAATTTAGCGGCGGCATGCGCCAGCGCGCGGTGATTGCCATGGCCCTGGCCTGCGACCCCAGGGTGATTATCGCCGACGAACCAACCACCGCCCTGGACGTAATCGTGCAGGACCGCATACTTCGCGAGCTTAAGGGAATCCAGCAGCAACTGCACATGGCGGTCATCTACATCAGCCACGATATTGCGGTGATTGCCGAGGTTACCGACCGCATTGGCGTCATGTATGCCGGTCGCCTGGTGGAATACGGCGCCACCGAGGACGTATTCCGCGCGCCCCTTCACCCTTACACCGCGGCGCTGATGGGCTCGTTCCCCAGCATCGCCGGGGAAAAGCGTGTCCTGGCTAACCTGTCTGGCGAACCTCCCAACCTGATTGATCCTCCCCCGGGCTGTCCCTTTCATCCCAGGTGCATCCACGCCACAGAGGTCTGCCGCCAGGAAATTCCTCCCAGGGTCCAGCGTGGCAGCCAGTGGGCCGACTGTTGGCACCCCCTTGAGGAGAGTGCCGTCCCCGAATCCGTCGAGGCTGGAGAAGTTTAGGTGGAAGCATCCCTGGCGCACACCCCGTCCGCCGAAACTGAGCGCCTGGTCTCCGTCTCGGGTCTGACCAGGCAGTTCCCCGTGGGGCGAAGCCTGTTCCGCCGGGCAACCAGCTTTATTCACGCCGTTGACGACGTTTCCTTCCAGTTAAGCCGGGGCGACAGCCTGGGCCTGGTGGGCGAGTCGGGTTGTGGCAAGACCACCGTCGGCAAACTGCTGGTAAAACTCATCGAGCCCACCAGCGGTCATATAACCTACCGGTTACCCGGGCTGGATGTCGGTGAGGGTACGGAAAATGTGCCCGTGGAATCCGCCGACATCAGTGGCGGACAGTTGCGGGCCTTTCGGCGCCAGGTCCAGATGATCTTCCAGGACCCCTACGAGTCAATGAACCCCCGCCGCACCATCTACGACACCATTGCCGAACCCCTGGCCGTCCAGGGCATGGGCACAGTGCTGGACCGGGTGGACATGGTCTCGGAAATTCTGATGCTGGTGGGGCTGACACCCCCGGCCACCTTCCTCTTCCGCCACCCCCACGAGCTTTCCGGCGGTCAGCGCCAGCGCGTGGCTATCGCCAGGGCCCTCGTTGTGGAACCTTCTTTCGTGGTGGCTGATGAGCCCACATCCATGCTGGACGTTTCCAGCCGCACCGGCATTATGAACCTGATGCAGCAGTTGGCCCACGGCCTGGGCATAGCCTACCTCTACGTCACCCACGACCTGGCCGTTGCCCGCTACATGTGCCACCGCATCGCCGTCATGTACCTGGGCAAGATTGTAGAGTTGGGTGAAACCGAAGAACTGCTCCGCAATCCCCTCCATCCCTACACCCGGGCCCTGCTCTCGGCGGTTCCTGTTCCCGACCCGGGCCACCGGCGGGAACCCCCCAACATCGTGGGCGACCTGACGGCTCCCATTGACCCTCCGGCCCGGTGCCGATTCTATGACCGCTGTCCCCTCGCCACCCATCATTGCCGCGACAACCCCCACCCTGCCTTCGAGGAAAAAGCGCCCGACCACTGGGTGGCCTGCTACGAGGTTTAACCTGCGCCGCTGACCCGAGGGCTCTGGCCTCACGCACTTTCCTCGCCAGGGAAAAACGGTGCGGGGTTGCCAAATCGGCAACCCCCGCACTCAGAGACTATCCCAAAATCCCTTCCCCCTTAACGGGGGAAGGTTAGGATGGGGGTGAAAAGCAACCTCTTTTGCTGTCGCATTTTTCCCAATGCTCTGCCTTGAATAATTTTGAGAGAGTTTCTTAGTCACTTGGACGGTTTCCCGTGGGTTGGCGCGCAACCCAATGTGTGGTCCTACTTCAGCACACCCACTATGGTATTCACGTTGTACTGCATGTAGTCCAGGTACGTGCCCGCTTCACTTCCGGCCGGTCCCAGCGAACCCGTGTAAAGGCCTCCAACCAACTGGGCGCCCGTCTCGTCGGCAACTTGCCGGGCCAGCCTGTCTGTCTGGGTCTTCTCGGCAAATACCGCCTTCGCTCCCGATTCCTCAATGGTTTCCACCAGTTCGGCCAGGTCCCGAGCGCTGGGCTCAATCTCGGTTGTCACCGGCATTATCGCCCCTACTACTTCAAACCCGTAGCGCTGGGCAAAGTACTGGAAGCTGTCATGGGAGGTTACCAGCAGCCGCTGGTCCTCGGGCAGCGTGGCTACCTCACCCTGGATCCAGGTATGAAGGTCGTCCAGCTGGCTGTTGTATTCTGCCGCGTTATCCCGGTAGAAGGTCTGCCCTGCTGGATCTGCGGCGGACAGTCGGGAGGCAATGCTGTTTACCGCCTGCTTCACCCGCAGCGGGTCGAACCAGAAGTGAGGGTCCAGTTCTCCGTGCCCGTGCTCGTCGCCTTCTTCCTCGTTTCCGTGACCCTCTTCTTCGTGCCCTTCCGTTTCGCCGTGAATTCCCACGAATGCGATTTTGACGGGTGTGCCGCTCACATCCCAGTGGTTCACCACCTCCAGGTCATGGTCGTCCAGGTGCAGCACCTGCTCACCCACCGAGTCGGTGACAAAGATGGCGCCAGGAGCCAGGGCAATGTGGGGGCGCCCCCAGAAGTCCGTTACCAGTGGAGTGGTCAGCGCCTCAGCATTGGTTGCGATCACGTCTCCGTCATGAGTGTCGTACAGCCGTATTTCGCCATTCTCCAACACAACGACCAGGTTTTCTCCGTCCCGGGACAGGGCTGCCTGGATGGGCTTGGCCCCTTCCGTTGGGGGAATCAGTTGGTCCATTTCGCCTTCCTCAGGTTCCACCACGAACAGCCCCGCATTGGAGCCCAAGGCAAAGAAGTGGTCGACCCCCGAGGCTCCATAAACCGTAGTCAGCCGGAAGTCTTCAGGGCTTCCCTCCGGCGCCGCGATGAAGGTGTGGTCGTATTGGCCTTCCTCGGCCGCTAACGCCAGCACCCCGCCGGTGCAGCCAAACACTGCCATGTGACCGTTTCCGGCGTCACCTTGCAGGTCAGGGCATCCGTCAGCGGTGTAAAGAACATCGCCCGAGGTATTCCGAATATCTACGGAGGAGGGCAACCGGTACAGCTGCGGATTCGCAGCATAATTCGGGTGCTGTGCAGTGACCGCAAACAGGTCATCTTCCAGGGGTACTGCTGCCCCTTGTTGCGGACCCGCATTAAGGCGTATCGGCTGATAGGCGGCGCCCTCTTCTTCCACTTCGTGCTCGTTAATCAGCAACACGTCCCCGGAGCCGTCGTAGTATATGGTTGACCACTCGTCTCCCACATACAGGTGTGACGGATCGTCACCTGCCAGGTCCAGCCCAATCAGCTCAGCTTCCTGGTTTACCAGGTCAAAGTGTCCGTCGTGGGCTTCCAGGTACAGCCCGCCATCAATTATGTGAGCCGTATTTGCATCGCTGGTAACCGCTATCGCAAAGCGGCCGCTCCTGGTTGCATAAATGCGTCCCGCACGGCTGCCCAGGTCGTAGGCGTCCTGCTCAACCTCTCCGTGGTCCAGTTCGATTATCGAAAGGGCTCCGGTCTCTCCGTCGCCGATCAGCAGCTTGCCGAGCAGTGCCGTCATCATTTCTTCTTCGTCATGCTGGTCCTCGAAGATCTCCACGAAGTCTATGGGATCAACTTCGTCGCCAATCTCGATAATGCTTTCCGGATCCTGGGCGGCGTGCTCCACCAGTTCGGTAAGCCATCCCGCCTCAAGGGACAATCCAACACTCAATACCAGGTCGGCGTCCGCCACCTGGGCTATGTCCTGTGCCCCCGGCTGGTAGGAGTGTGGGTCGGCCCCTGTCGGCAGTAGCGAGTGTACGTTGACTCTATCCTGACCCACTATTTCAACCCAGTCAGCCAAAATATTGCTGGTGGTTACGACGTTGACCGCAGGTCCCGCTGCGGGCGGCGCGCTTTCAGTGGCCTGCTGCTGTACGGCAGGTTGTTGTGAAACGGCCTGTTGCGGGGAAGACTGCTGGTCTGAAACCTGGGGTTGGGAGGTTTGTTGTTCGGCAGGCTGCTCCATTCCAGACTGCCGTACGGCAGGTTGTTCCATTGCAGCCTGTTGTTCGGCAGGCTGTTCCATTCCAGCCTGCTGTACCGCCGAATCCTGGCTGACGGCAGCTGTTGACCCGTTGGACGGGGCCGGTGCAGGCTCCTCACTGCTGCAGGCCACGGCCAGCAGCAGCGCCATCGCCAAAAGGGGAATAAATACTCGCATTGAACCTGATGCCATCGATTATCTCCTTGGTGCCAATAGTTTTAGTTGCCCGGAACCCCTTCAGCAGTTTCTGCTTCCGCCCTCGGAAAGGGGCTCCATAGTGTAATACCATTAATGACCCGGCCTGCCCTGGGCCCGGGCCAAATGCTTAGCCATAAGGTTTGCAAAGCAACCCTGTATGTTATTAAGACTGAATCTCAATACAGTTGGACACTATAGTTATACCAATTGATACATGGTTTTGTCAATACATTGTCCCATTATTTCCAGGGCAAGCGCGTCGTTCCCGCCTGCGCGCGAACCTCGAACCTGGAGGCAATAACGGCTGATGCGAAGTGCTTCATATGCGATAGGCCTCCCATTAATCCCGGGTTCTCCCCTTATGCCCTTCCCGCAAGAAAAACCCCGCCAGGGCTTAATGCGACTGAAAACCAGTTTGCTTGGGGAAGGCTTCCAGGATTGAGGCTCGTAAAAGGAATATGAAGGCTCAGTAAATTCGAGCGGGAGAGAGGGGCGGGAAGCAGGTCAGGGTGACTGGCCGGACGCAGGCGTGCCACTAACGGTCCCTTTGCCAAGCTTGCGTGAATTCCGCTATAATTCGGGCCGCTCTGGATACGTGCCGACGCCATTCCAGCTATCCCGCCGCTGACCAAACCTCACACTTGAACAGAAAGCAGGATTTGCCAAGATGCGTGATGAACGTTTAGAAAACACGGTATGGCGGTTGCGGGTCGGTCTGCTGTGGCTGGTTCTGCTCGGAATCGTCGGCGTTGCCGCCCTGCTGGCCTACGAACGCCACTGGGGCAGCTATGTGCAGTGGATTCCCTGGGCAATCCTGGGGTTGATCCTGGTGTCGCTGGTGCTGGTTGTGCTGGCTCCGGGTATCGGGACCAAAAAGCTGGCCCAGGTGGTTACCCTGATCACCATAGTGGTGTCATTTGTGGGGATGTGGCAGCACTTTGACGCCAATTACGACGCTGCCGCCGAGAACCCTCAGTACGCAGCCCAGTGGGAGCAAATGTCCATCATCGACAAGGTGTGGGAGGTTGGTGGGGGAACCGTGGGACAGGTCCCAATCTACGCCGCCGCCGCACTCATTCCCGTCGCCCTGTCCCTGCTCATGGCCACGGCCGGTCTGGGCGAAGAAGAACAACCGGGCGAATACGTTGACCCTAGACAGCGCCGCTGAGACCCGTCCAGAATCCCTTCCCT
This sequence comes from SAR202 cluster bacterium bin22, assembly GCA_002238505.1. Lineage (GTDB taxonomy): Bacteria > Chloroflexota > Dehalococcoidia > Lucifugimonadales > UBA3495 > Bin22. The sequence continues at coordinate 496,673 of MPMM01000002.1, forward strand.
TTCCTTGAGGAAGTCAAAAGGGGCAGTGACTCCAGCAGGCTCTCCCAACTGTCCGCTGACCGCCAACTCTTTGACCAAGGGCTCAGCGCCTGCGACTGCTAGGCGTCCACCCTCGGCAGCACGTCCCCCATCAGCGTGTCCATTGAATCCAGTAGTTGTTGCAGGCTCTCGCACCCGTTGAAGTTTACCTGGAACTGCTCCAGTCCTGCTTCCTGCCGGTATCGCGTAATGTCCGAGGCAATCTCCTGCGGCGTCCCCTGCCCGGTGGGACGCTCTCCCGCCCCACTGGAACTGCCGGTAATGTGGCTGAAATTCACGCGGAAGCTCATGCGGGTCGGCGGGACGTCCCCACGCTCTATTTCCCCGCAGTAGTCCCTCAGGTAGTTCTGGCTGCTGACCAGTGTGTCCAGGACTGTGGGCGTGGGCTGCCAAACCTGTCCGAAATGGGCCGCCCTCCGCAAGGAAGCCTGGCTCGAGCCGCCAATCCACAGCGGCGGGTGGGGCTGCTGCACGGGTTTGGGCTCCACGTGCATGTTCTCGAAAGAGAAGAACCGGCCCTGAAACGTTACCGGTCCCGGCTCCCAGCAGGCCTGCCAGATTCGCAGGTACTCGTCCGTCCTGGCTCCCCGTTGCCGGAAGGGAATTCCCAGCGCATTATATTCGGCCTCGTTCCAGCCCGACCCAACCCCGGCAATGGCCCTGCCACCGGACATCTGGTCCAGGGTGGCGAACATCTTGGCCGTAACGACCGGGTTGCGGTAGGGCATGATCAGCACCGAGGTGCCCAGCATTACCCTGGTAGTTCGGGCCGCCACGTATGACAGCGCCATCAGCGGATCGTAAACGTTGCGCCAGGGTTCGCTGCGGGGAGAGTCGTCAACTATTACGTGGTCGTTGACGAAAAGGGCATCAAAGCCCAGTTCCTCGGCCTTAACGGCCGCCTGGACTATGGCCTCGGTGGTTGCCTTAAAGCCCAGGTAGTCGGCGTTGGGCAGGCGAAAGGAATACTGGACCATGTTCCCTCACCCCGCCTACAGCTGCATGGAGGAGGACGATGAGCTGCGGGCCGGCTTTGACTCGCTGGCCGGATGGGTCTCCACCAGCACCCCGGCCAGTTCGGCCACGGCCTGCTGGTACTCATCCGTATTGCCTGCCTGGCCCGGCAGGTCAAAGAACTTGAAGGTCGTGCTCAACTCCCGGGCAAGCCGGTCCCTGGGCGAATTCAGGTACCCTTCGCTGGTCACCAGGAACAGTACCCACTGGTCCCGGCTGTCCTGCGCTTCCCGGGCGGCAATAATGTCATTGCGAAGGGTCTCGCTGGCCACCGCTTCCCCCGAACAGACCACAATGAGCTTGTCGTAGTGGCGAATCCACCTTTCCACCTCTTCTTCCTCCGAGGTGCTCCGGCGGTCCACCAAGGCGCTCCCCCGGGCGTTCTCCGGGAAAAGCCAGCAGCGCGCGCCATTGGCCCTCAGGTCGTCCTGCAGCTTGGTAGCAAAGGCAACGTCTCCGGCGGCGCAGGCAATGAAATAGTCGCCGGACAGCGTCTGGGCCTCGCTGATTGACTGCTGGAAGGTCGCCAGGTAACTGGGTGAACCCACACCCGCCAGAAAGGCTTCCGGTATTGTTCCCCCCGACCGGAACAAAGAGTCGGCGCCCAGCGTGCTTGGCGCGTCGTGACGGACCGAGTCCAGTCCAACGGCCCCGCTGAGGTTGCAGTTCTGGAACACGGTGTAGCCCATTATGCCGCCGGTAAAGTCCGCACCCTCTGCTGGTGTCGAGTTGAAGACTGCCTCGTAAAAGTCAGTATCCCTGAAAATGGCGTTTGAAAGATTCGTCCGTGTTAGCGCAGTCCCATTAAGGGTAGCTCCGGTCAGGTCGGCCCCCGTCAGATTGGCCCGGTCCAGGTTGGCCCGCGACAGGTTGGCTCCCCTCAGGTTAGCCCCGGTCAGGTTGGCGTCCGAAAGAATAATGCGGTCCATGTCGGCGTTGCTGAAGTCGGCGTCCCGGCAGTCCGCTCCCCGCAGGTTAGCGCCATTCAGCAGTGACCCCACGAACTTGGCTTCCCGCAGGTCTGCCCGGTACATGTGGATGGGGTTGAGCCGGCAGTCGGACAGGTCCGCCCTCCGCAGCATGGCCCCCATCAGGTCAGAGTTACGCATATCTGCGCCGGTCAAGTTCACCATGGGTATGCGGGTATGGCTCATGTAGCAGGCATTGAGGTCCATGAACTCCCCGGGATTCTCCTCGCGCCATTTGGTCACGGCGTCCCGTCCCTGCCTGACAATCTGCACCTGATCCATATTGGCCATGATTCATCCTCTCCGGCGGCTTTGATTTACGTTCTGAAAAGCCTTTCTGGGCAATGGCTATGGTAGCCATTGGCAATCAGCAATGTCAACTTGAAACCCCTTCCCCGGCCAGGGCTGTCGCATCAATTCTAACTCGGTCCTTCCAGCTATCCTCCCGTCATTCCCGCCTGCGCGGGAATCCGGCCCCCGTCGTATGTTCCCCGCAATATCGTGCTGACCTATCCCTGGAAACTTTGCAACTTGGCCCTCAAGCGATTGCCCCTGCCATGCCCTCAGGGTCTTTCGATTATTGTGGTAGAGTCTCTTCCACCGTTCGCCCTGAGCCCGTCGAAGGGCCGCCCCGAATGGCTCTCCAAGCTCACCACGAACCGACTCAAGGAGTTGCCGCCGACAATCGAAAGACCCTGCCATGCCCTCAGGGTCTTTCGATTATCTTGGTAGAGTCTCTTCCACCGTTCGCCCTGAGCCTGTCGAAGGGCCGCCCGGAATGGTTCTCCAAGCTCACCACGAACGGACTGGACGAGTTGCCACCCACTAACGAAAGACCCTGGCCATGCCCTGGCCTCTGATGAAATGGGATGGGCCATATTGTATAATCCGCCAATGCTGCTGACTATCGACATCGGTAATACCGTGGTCACCATCGGCGTATTCGACGGCGAGCAATTGTCGGCCACCTTCCGCCTGTCAACCGATTCCCGGCGGCTTTCCGATGAATACGGCCTCCAACTCGCTAACCTGCTTAGCCTTCGTGGAATAGACTCCGCCAGCATAGATTCCGCCTGCATCTGCAGCGGTGTTCCACCCCTCACCGTGGTCTTCACCGACCTTTGCCACGCCTTCTTTGGCATTGAACCGCTGACCGTTTCAGCTGGAGTGCGCACCGGCCTTCCCATCCTCTACGACAGCCCCCGGGATGTGGGCGCCGACCGCATTGCCGACGCGGTGGCCGCCATCGAACTGTATTCTCCGCCCTTGATAGTGGTGGACTTGGGCACCGCCACCGTATTCGACGTGGTTAACCGGGAGGGTGAATACCTGGGCGGCGCCATCTCCCCAGGCATCAGCCTGGCCGCCGATGCCCTCTTCTTCAATGCCTCTCAACTCCGTCGGGTGGAACTGGTTGCCCCCAAGTCGGTGGTCGGGCGCAACACTGTCAACGCCGTACAGTCCGGCCTGGTTTACGGCTATGCCGCGCTGGTCACCGGCATGGTGGAGCAGATAAAGGGTGAAATCGGGCAGGACGCCCATGTAATCGGGACCGGCGGCCTGGTCAACGTCGTAGCCGCTCAGACCAGCGTCTTTCACGACATCAACCAGGACCTTACCCTGATAGGTCTTCGCCTCATCTACGAAATGAACCGGGAAAAGCCCCAGCGCGCAAGGAACTGACTCCCCCGCATCCGCTAAAATAGACGGGCATCGGGAAAGTCAATTCTTCCGGACTCGGAGCAATTATGGCGGGACCCCTGACCGACAGGCACGTAGTTCTGGGCGTAACCGGCAGCATCGCCAGCTTCAAAGCTGTTGATCTGGCCAGCAAGCTTGTGCAGGCCGGCGCCCTGGTGGACGTGATCATGACCTACGGGGCGACCCAGTTCGTCACCCCCCTGGCCTTCCGCAGCATCACCCACCGGGAAGTGGTCACCGACACCTACGACGTTTCATCCGAATTTGCCAACGAGCATGTGGCCCTGGCCCGCCGCGCCGACATCGTGGTCATCGCCCCGGCGACGGTGAACTGCATCGCCAAGCTGGCCGTGGGCCTGGCCGACGATCCCCTCACCACCACGGTTATCGCCTCTTCCGCTCCCCTGCTGGTGGCCCCGGCCATGGATGCCGACATGTACGCCCACCCGGCAACCCAGGAAAACCTGGAAAAACTTCGGCAAAGGGGTGTGACCATAGCCGGTCCGGCTCCAGGCCGCCTGGCTTCTGGCCTCATCGGTATGGGCCGCTTGCTGGAACCCGTTGACCTACTGGGCCACATCTCCGCCACCCTGGGCCGCACCGGAGACTTGGCCGGCCGCACCATAGTGGTCAGTGCCGGCGGCACCCAGGAACCCATAGATCCGGTGCGGGTGATAACCAACCATTCTTCGGGGAAGATGGGCTATGCCCTGGCGGAGGCGGCCCGCGACCGGGGCGCCCGGGCCGTGCTGGTTACGGCGCCCACTGGCCTGCCCGACCCGCCCCTGGTGGAAGTGGTCCCAGTGCAGACGGCTGAGCAGATGGCAGATGCCGTTAAGCGTGAGGTGGCCGGCGCAGACGCGCTCATCATGGCTGCTGCAGTTGCCGACTACCGCCCGGCGTCCGCAGCCGATCAGAAAATCAAGAAGTCCGACGATGAACTGACCATAGAACTGGCCAAGACCACCGATATTCTCGACACCGCCCGGGGAGATTTCGTGCGTGTGGGATTCGCTGCCGAGAGCGAAAACCTGGTAGCCAACGCCACCGATAAGGTCCGCCGCAAGTCCCTGGACCTGATAGTGGCCAACGACATCACCGACGCCGACAGCGGCTTCGGTTCCGACACCAACCGGGTAGTCCTGATCGACCGGGAACTTCAGGTGGAAGAGTTGCCCCTGCTCACCAAGTACGAAGTCGGCCAGAGAATTCTGGACCGGGTCAGGGACTTGCTGTCCCCCTCCACCACCTGAGTCATCCCTCAACATTTTGCTTGCCAGGGCCCCGGGACCATCGGACCATCGCAGTTCAGCCTTGGGGCAAGCCCGTCGTTCCCGCGCAGGCGGGAAGGTGGATTCACATTTCAAGTGCAACACTGGTTTGGATAAGATTTCTGCTGGGGTAAGGTAGCCCAGGCACTTGCGTGGGGTATGGTTGTAGGCTTGGGTGATGCGAGTAATCTGGTTCT
>MPMM01000049.1 GCA_002238505.1 SAR202 cluster bacterium bin22
TTGCCGGGTCTCCCGAACCGGTCCTCGAACAGGTAGTGGGACTGCAGCTCGGTGAAGGAACGGGTACGTTGTCTTCGGCCGTCCCCCAGGCTCTTGTGTAATATCCGGGCCACCGCCAGTTTTGTGTTGTCGTACAGAATGCTCTGGGGAATCCCGCCCAGGAAGGCAAAGGCCGAGACGTGACCGTCCAGAAAGGCCTCGGTGGTCTCCGACGGATAGGCCTTCATGAAGCAGCCGTCGCTGTGGGGCAGGTCCAGCACCAGGTAGTGCGCCTTCCGCTCTACTCCGGCGATGACCGCCACCGCCTCCCCGAAGTCGCACTGGGCATGGCCCGGTGCGGGGGACAAGGGCACGAACATCTCCCGAGTCCGCCGCCGGTGCTCCCTGACGTAATCCTTGACTGTGGTGAATCCGCCGTCGAACCCGTGGTTGTCCCGCAGCCGCTCAAAGATCCGCTTGGCCCTGTGGCGCTGCTTCCTGGGGACCTGGCGATCAGCTTCCAGGATGGCGTCAATTACCCCGGTGAAGGGCGCCAACTTGGATCTTCGGGGTGGGTCCCGGCGTCGGTATCCTGGTGGTACCGAGTAATCCAGCATCTTGCGCACCGTGTCCCGGTGCAGGCCGTACACCCGGGATTCTTCCCGAACGTTCATCCCTTCCACCATGCAGGTCCGGCGAACCCGCGCGTAAAGCTCCACGTTGTACATCCATCGCACCTTCCAAAGACTGATACCCAGCCTTACGGAAAGCGGTGGACGGTACGATTTTCCGCCGCCCTAGATCAGCCAACAGAGCCGTCCACGTGGTCCACTTTAACTCCGCCTTTTACAGCGTCCAAGAGGGGAAAGAAGCCACACTAGCAAACAGCCGCGATCAGCGGTCCCAGACGAGTCAACCGGCTACTCCACGCCTCGACGGCGGACCCAAGGATGGCGTTGGTAAATGTACTGCGACCAACTGGTAAGCTCTGGATGAGCGTCCACTGGGAATTCACCGAACAACGCCTCAGTGGAAACGCTGATAAACCGCCCCGGCTGTTTCACCAGTTCTTTCCAGACCTCAAGGCTGGAACCACCCAGATGGCGCAACCCGGGCGACGTAACTCGAAGAAAGTCGCCATTGACAGCGGGAGCCACATGCAGCACCGTAACAAGATCAACTCCCAGTTCCCGAGCCTCCTCCATTTCGTGGGCAAGCAATTGCTGCCTCATTAACTGATAGAACGGCTCATAGAACAAGTCGCGGTACTCTGGAACGCGGCTTTTGTCCAAAGGACAGCCGGCCTTGCCGTACAACCACCTATAAATACCCATCCTGCTGGTGCCGCTTTTCGCAATTCCCAACCAGGTAGAACCATAGGATTCCGTGTATTTCCACTCGACCAAAATAATCTGGCGACTTCCGTCGGACAAGGTGACCATGACAGCAGCATCAGCGCTGGTGAAATTGGCACCCCTGGTGCGGAGACCGCCCGGACGAATCTTCTCTTTCAAATAGTTGCGGAGACCAATCCATTCAAAAGAAACGAAACGGCCCTCCGTTTCCATCGGCTCAACTGACTCAATGTCAGGGAAAATAGAACGCAGCAACCTGAGGAGAGCTTGCGGTTTATCCGCGAATGGATAGAGAAAGTTGACACACTGCACCTGTGAACTGCAGAGATGATTGCTCGGCATCCCGCTCTTTCCATCGTGCCATTTAATTCTCTGCCCTTCGAAGTAGTCTATTGCGCCATCTCGAATTTCGGCAAACAGATTTTCTCTAGCACACTCACGAGGAAGGCAAAACGGCCGCAGCTCTCCACGATAAAAGCCATCGACCCTAGCGGCCTCAGAAAAGTTTTCCGACTGTTCTTTGAAATAGATCTGAGACAGTTTTTCTCTTTCCAAGAACTTGCCCATTACAACCCCCAAACTTCTTCAAGTAAAACTACAGTCGGAATCGGCTTAGCACAAATAACCAGGCCTAGAGACGCCGATGCGGAGACTCGGTTATTCCAGGTCTCCGTCAAAAGTTGATGCGACTTCACATATGCAAAGTACCGATATTCCCCAGGCGAAGAGCGTCGTCAGCGCCAAATGGTGGGGGTTCGGACGATTCCTGAGAGTCAAACCTGTTTATACAGGCCACGACGCAGTCACTTATGCGTCGTCAAACAACGGAGCAATAACTGAATTGGCCGACTCTATACACAAAACATTTTAGCCTTCAGTCAAAGGCCCAAAAATTTGACTAATAGCCAGTATTATGAAACACTTTGAGCCCAGAGGATGTGGGAGGAATCCCATGGTAAGACTAAAGACCTCAATCGAACACGGTCCTGCGGTACAGGATGTGATCCAGTGTGCTGTGTGTGGCAACACGATGGAACTGGTGGTAGCCGACTACAGATGCAGTTCCAGCAACGGTGCCGGGGAATCTCAATGCACTGCAGCACCGGTCAACGCGGACGACCTGGCGCGGAGCGTTATGACCAGATTGGTCACGCGGACCATCACGCCGGGTACGACAGCGCAGGTGAGCGGTCTGCTCATCGAAAGGGTCAACAACGAGATTGGCGAAATACAACGGGAACTTCAAGAGCCAAGGCCGGGCCTTAAGCCAGAAATAGCCGATGATTCCTCAAAGAATTTTCAGGCAGACAGCCAAGAATACCTCCAGATAAGCCGAAGAGTAGAAGGCATAAGTAGGGTGCTCGACCAATTAGAACTTGGTCAGAACCAGATCAACAGCGTCGCCAGCGACGTGAATTCCTACCTCGACCTCTCAGCGCCGGAAGACATCCGGCAACTTGTAAATGCGTTCATAACCAAGCTGCAGGTCAGACCTGGAGAAGTTCAGGTCACCTATGCATTTCCTCTGGCAGACGAACGCCACCAGGCCACAATTACACAGGACCTGATAGCAATCTGAGGATGCGGAATCACTTAGAGTAAGGAGATTAGAACTCCTCCTAAACCGGGCCCTCGGAATCTTCTTTGTCCTCCTCATCTCCACCTAAGCCTGAAAGCGAATCTGTCGGATTCTCTATCCTTCTCCACAGACCCGACAACCCCCCGTAGAGTAAATCGGTAAACAACCGACTGTGAAACTCCGGGAGTTCAAATTCGCCGTCCTCCCGACCTTCCGGAAGGTCCTCATACTCCTGAATGTCGGAATGAGAATCAGCCATATGCTAAAATGACACTGCCTTTCACAGAACCGCTTGAACCAGTGCTATCCAAAAGCTGCCTGAGCTTGCGGAAGTATAGCATGGAAGATAGTCACAAGGGCCTGTTGAATGGTAGAATTGCATAACAATTGTAGAACGTATGTTCCATGCCAGTCAACCGGACGCTGACAGTTTCCGGGACATATCGTCGCCCCTTCATCAGCCGGCTAACGAGCCGCCGGTTAGCGAAATTGGACCACTCCTGCGAAATTTCAGGGGAACAAGAAGCCTGCGGCAGGTCGAAACCGACACCGGCGTATCAAACTCCTACCTGTCCACCATAGAAAGGAACATCCGACGGCCAGGGATTAAGACCCTCACAACCCTGGCGGCCTATTACGAGGTGCCCCTGTCACGACTCCTCCTGGCGGCAGGACTTGCCAGCACCCAGGCAGTAACAGAACGCATAGAACCCGAGGTTGAGATACGAAGGAGCTATGAGTTCGTCCTTTCAGACCCCATGTTCCGGGAATGGCCGAGACCAGTTACAGCCCCCAGCATAGAAGTGCAGAGGTTCATCATCAGTATGTATCAGCACTTTACCGGCAAAGCTCTTATTTAAGGTGGAACCATGGTGGATGTAATATCAAAAGCGACCGGCAGCACAATGGGCATGACAATGGCCTACGCCTACCTCAGGACCTCCAGTGAAGGGCAGGACACCGTCATGTCACCATCGAGGCAGAGACACTATATCGTCGAATACGCCAAGAAGATGAACATTTTCGTCCTTGAGTTCTTTCAGGAAGTTGCCAGTGGCTTTGACACCACGAAGCGGCCTGAATTTCTACGCATGATCGCAATGGCCGTAGACCCGGCAACTGACGCCAACGCCATCATATTCCATGATCTCTCGCGCTTCAGTCGCAGCGATGTGGACCCTCACCAGTTCGTTGACATGCTCCTTGAACACGACATAGTTGTACACAGCGTCAGAGACGGCAGGAGCGACGACATTCAGGCCCGCCGGGCGTGGAAGCACAAGTTCGCCACCAACAGTGATTACATTGAGGACCTCTCCCTAGTAACCATGGAAGGATTGCTCACTTCCGTCCGAAACGGGAACTATCCCTTCCGACCTCCCTATGGGTACAAAAGGTTTTACTACCCCGAAAAGCAGGAAATGCCCGAAAAAGACTACGAAGACGAGAGGTCAGGAAAGCGTTCCGGGGAGGAAAAGACAATATACCGCCCCAGAATAGAACCAGACCCTGAAACAAGCCAGGTCGTGATAGAAGCCTTCAAGAGAAAGGAAAACGGCGAATCCTCAATGGCCATTATCAACGACTTCAACAGTCGTGGCATTTCAAGTCCTTCCGGCGGGCTCTGGGCGACGTCCTCATTGCTAAGCATGTTAAAAAACGATGTTTACAAAGGCACTGCGACGGCGGGGAAGACCTCACGGTCAAAGTTCATCCTGCACAGAAAACAACACGAGACAGCCGTCTTAGAAGACTCCCACGAACCGCTGATCTCAAAGGAAACGTTCGATGCCGTACAGAAGAGAATCGCTGAGAACACGCGGCCCAGACAGTCTTCTCCCAGGTGCTCCACCAGCCCTAATCCACTTTCCGACCGGGTGAAGTGCGGGCACTGCATAGAAAAGGGACACCTAAATAATATGACCTTAATGAATCAAGGAAGCCACAAGAAGCTTGTCTGCTCAGGGAAAAAGAAACGCGGCGCAGATTTCTGCAATAAAAAAAACATTCCCCTTATAGAATTCCTGGAACAGGTTACCACCGAACTCCTGGAACGGATATTGACGAAGGAGGTCCTCACCAAACAGTTGCAGACCCTTAAAGAGGAGATTCCGGAAAGGGTCAAGGCAGAAATGAGCCAAATCAAAGAAGTCGAAAAGGCATTTCTCCAGACACAAAAGCAAAGAAAAAACTTGACGGCAGCAATAGCAGATTACGACGCTGACAATCAGGGCCCAGGCTTCATGGAACTCATAAAGAAACTGGAAGCAGTGGACCTGAGATACAAAGAACTGGAGGACAAAAAAGCCAGTGCCAGCCGGGACACCCAAGAGCGAATTGATTACTTGTCAGACCCGGAAAGGATCATAGCAACAGCTATGGACCTGCGTACATTCCTCGACCCCAGCGACCCCAGCGCTGGGCGCGAATTCCTCAGGGCCTTCATACAGGAAGTTCGCGTTTTTGACGATCGGGACCACATCATCACTTACACCTTGCCTCTCCCCCAACCAAAAGGACCAGATGACGAGCCAGTAAGCCTAGAAACAACTCAAAACCAAAAGATTCTTTTGGAACATGCAGCCCCCTCTCCCATGGGGCGAGGGGGGAGTTTGGTTCTGGGTGTTGCGCTGTTGGCGGCGGCGCCAGGCGCGGGAGGTCTGGTGGGTGTTTTCCTGGCGCGGGGCAGCGACGGATGCAGCGGATGCAAC
>MPMM01000021.1 GCA_002238505.1 SAR202 cluster bacterium bin22
AAGCTGAGGACGTCATTACCCGTTGGGACCAGGTCCGCCCCGGCTGGCCTTCCGACGAGATGGAAATGTACGCCCCCGGCGTGGACTCCGGCACCTTCGACTACTTCACCGAGACCATCGGTGGCGAATCGGGCGCTTCACGGGGAGACTTCACCGCCAGTGAGGACGATAACCTGATCATCCAGGGCGTCTCCGGCGGCAAGAACGGTGTCGGCTACCTGGGCTATTCCTACTACGTGGAGAATGCCGGGAAGCTGAACGCCGTGGAGATTGACGGTGGCGCTGGCTGCATCGCCCCCACTGATGTAGCGATCAACAACGGCACCTACGCCCCCTTGTCCCGCCCCCTGTTCATCTACGTGCGGAAGGATGCGGCCGGCACCCCCCACATCGCCGAGTTCGTGCGCTACTTCCTGGGCAAGGAAGGCCAGGCCCTGGCGGCGGAAGTCGGTTACATACCCTACCCCCAGCCGGTCTATGACCTGGCCCTGGCCAAGTTCGAGAACGGCACTACCGGTACCGCCTTCGGCGGCGAGAATCCCATGCACGGGCCGGTGGAAGAGGTGCTGGCCAACTCCCAGTAATCCGAAACCAGCAGCAACGACGGCCCGGCTCTCTCTATCCCCAAAAGCCGGCCGTCACCAAACCAGTGGGGAACGGAGGCGGTTATTGGTACCGCCTCCGTTCTTTCTCTTCGTCGTGCTCCTTTTGTCTCTTCGCGGGCAAAATGATAAGGCCCCGGAAATTTCCGGGGCCCCTTCTTTGATCTGCCGTTGGGTCCGGGTATAAGTCTTAAAGCTGGCCGCCGCCGAAGATGGCGTGCTGCTTGTGGTAAACCTGCAATCGCTGGCGTGGGCATTCCAGCACGTAAATGCGGCCCTCGTCGTCCACCTCTACGGAAATGGGTCCGTGGAACAGCTTCTCCCGCTCGTGCAGGTTGTGGGCCATTTCCCGGCCCTTGACTATGGTGGCGTCCAGCATAACCCGCTGCCGTCCCCAGGTGGACAGGGTGGCCTCGCCCAGCAGCTTGGTCATGAAGTTGCCCTCGGCGTCGAATATCTGCAGCCGGTCGTTCTTGAAGTCGGCCACGTAAATGATGCCTTCCTTGTCCACCGCCACCTTGGTGGGGCGGTTTAGCTGGCCGTCGCCGTCGCCGGATGAGCCAAATTTCATCAGGAACTGGCCATCGGCGGTGAACTTCTGGATGCGGTTGTTCCGCCAGTCCGCGATCCAGACGTTGCCCTCGTGGTCAATCTCGACGCCCCAGGGGAACTTGAACTGGCCGTCGCCGTTGCCCTCGCTGCCCCACTGGAACTTGAACTGGCCCTCGCCGGTATAGACCTGCACCCGGTGGTTGTAGCTGTCCACCAGGTAAACATCGTCGTTGGCATGGCAGGCCAGGCCGGAGGGTTTGTTGAACTCGCCTTCGCCGCTGCCCTGCTTGCCCCATGTGCCGGTGCATTCCCCTTCCTTGTTGAAGACGGTGATGCGCTGCAGCCATTCGTCGGCCACGTAGGTGTTGCCCTGGCTGTCCACGGTCAGGGCCGTGGGCCACATGAAGGTGCCGGCCGGGGCGTTCTCGTCGGCTTCTTCCGGGGGAATCTTCTGCCCGAACTCCTGAATCAGCTCTTCGTCCACGGAGAACACCGTCACCCGCTTGCAGGGGAAGAAGGCGGGAGTTTCCGAGCCGCGGCTGATGACGGACAACTGGTTCTTGCCGCTGACCACGATGTCCACAGGATAGAAGAAACCGGAACCGCTGCGGTTTTCCTGTCGCCCGATGGTATGGCTGTACTCGAAGGTTATGGGCGCAATCTGGGTAGTAACCATCTTTCCTCGCTGTTTGCTTCTTTGAGTCTCTTATCCGTTGACGCCAACCCGGTTTCCAACGCATCCCCCCGTTCTGTAGGGGCGGGTTTGAAACCCGTACCTTTGCTGATGAGACACCAGCAGGAAGCGGGAGCGTTTGAATTGCCGCCGAATAAGGTAAAGGCTGGCAACTCTGAGCTGCCAGCCTTTGTCGCTGATTCCCGGTTGTTACTTGATGAAGTCGAACTTTTCGAAGTTGCCGTTGAGGATCGGCTGGGCGTCCAGGCCCATCCAGTCTTCCAGCAACGTGGCGTAGGTGCTGCGGAAGTCGTTGTTCCACCGCAGGTCGCCCTCGTCCAGCTTGTCCGGCTCCAGGGACGGGTACTCGCCGTACAGGCCGCCCTTAACCGCGTCGCCGATTACGAAGGCCACGCCGCCCGAACCGTGGTCGGTGCCGGAGCCGTTTTCCTTGACCCGGCGGCCGAACTCGGTGAAGACGACCATAACCACTTCCTCGTTGGCGTTGTGCTCAACCAGGTCCTGGTAGAAATCGCCGATGGCGGAGGTGACATCGCCCCACAGCCTGGGCAGGGTGATGTGCTGGTTGGCGTGGGTGTCGAAGGTGCCGGGGTTCACTCCGGTGTACAGCACCCTGGTGCCGAAGCCGGCCGTGTGGACCTGGGCGATGTTCTTCAGCCACTGGGCGAAGGGGCTTCCGCCGTACTCAATGCTGGAGGAATACATGTCCGGAGCGGTCTTGAGGATGTCGGCGCCCTTCAGCGCGTCCAGACCGGTCTGGGACAGGTAGTCGTTGACCGCGCCGGAGCCGATCATGGGGGAGTACATGCGTCCGAAGATGTCCAGGGCGTCCATGCGCTCTTCTTCGCCGTCAATGCCCGTCAGCACGCCGTAGCTGGCCAGGTCGCCCACGGAGGCCACGGACACGCCAGGGGCGGCCAGGGCCCGGGGAAGACCGCGGCCGAAGTTAACGGCGGTCAGGATGTTTTCCTTGTTGGGGTCAATGTCCCGGATGGCCTTGCCCAGCCAGCCGTCGGTTACCATCTTGTCGGGCTCGGCGGTGTGCCAGATGTCCAGGGAGCGGAAGTGGGACCGGATGGGGTTGGGGTAGCCGATGCCCTGCATTACGGCAACCTTGCCCTGGTCATAGAGTTCCTTGATGGGACCCATGCCGGGGTTGAATCCCACGTAGTCGTCAACGGCGTGGACATCGTCTGCCGAAAGGCGCAGCACGTCGCGATAGTCCTGGTAGTGGGGATCGCCATAGGGTACAAAGGTATTCAGCGCGTCATAGGCGCCGGTCATCTGAAGTATTACCAGTACCGGATCTTTCTTGGTGGAGGTCATCTTCTTCTCCTTGATGGATTACGATTCGGGTTCCTTTACCGAAGGGTCGGGCCAACCGAAAGTCCGGTTAGGCGTAGAGATATTCCTTGGTTGCCACAATCATCTGCAGCATCTGGGTCACCTGGCCCGGAAATTCCTTGTTGCCGGTGGGCAGGTCGCCGCTCTTTTCGGCATGCTTGATCAGCATGTCTCGGGTCTCCGGTTCCAGTTCGTAGCAGCCCAGCAACCTCAGGCACCCATCCACCAGGTTCTCCGGTGAAATGACTGGGCCTTCAGCCTGGAGCTTCCCGACCAGTTCCTGGACACCGGGCTGGTTCAGGTCGCTAAGATAGTCGGCGATGAAGTTGATCCGCCGCACCAGGGTGCCGCCGTCAATCCACTCCTTGCCGGTGTGCCACCCCTCCACGCTGGGGGGATTCAGAATTTCCTGGCCCATGTGCTTCATTTCGTCGAATATCATCTCGAAGCCGGGCTTGGGGGTGGTCCAGTCACCCACCAGGCGAATGGTGCCGACTATCGATTCTATGGGGCCCTTAATCCGCTGGAAGCGGGCGTTCTTGAAAGCGTCGGAGTTGAACAGGGCCCGAAGCATGGCCTTGATGTCGTATCCGGAGCTGTAGTAAACGTCCTCCAGCATCTGTATGGTTTCCATGTCCCGCGGCGGCGTCTCCATCCAGGAGGGAACCCCGGCTTCGTCGGCCACAAAGTAACTGTACATATGGCGGGGGGGGGAGGGGGAGCGCGGCGGGCGGTTCTCCTCCTCCAGGGGGGAACCCCGGGTTGCTCCGCCCAAAAAGTAACTGTACATATGGCGGGAGATGAAGCGAGCCGTAGCCGGCTGCTTCACGATAATGTCAATGACATCCTCGCCATCGAAGTTGCCCGTCTCGCCCAGGAAGGTCTTCACTCCCTCGTCATGGTCCGCCGGGTTATACACGAACTGGGAAGGATAGCGGCCGTAGGGCTGACCGGGGATATTGTTGCCAATGGTCCAGCCGGTAAAGGCCCGGGCGCATTCCTTGACGTCGTCTTCGGTGTAATTGAACTGGCCGTCCATGCCCACGCCCATGGAGAAGAGCTCCAGCAGTTCACGGCCGTAGTTCTCGTTGATGTTGTCCTTGTGGCTGAGACAGTTGTCCAGAAAGTAGATCATGGCCGGGTCTCTGGAGATTTCGACCAGCAGTTCCCGGAAATTGCCCATGCCATTGGCCCGCAGCATATCCAGCTCGGCCTGGGAGGTGATGTAGCTCTGGGTCTTGCTGTCGGCCGTACAGAGAATGCCGTGCCAGAACAGCACCATCTTTTCTTCCAACTGGTTCCTGGAGTTGATCATCCGCCACATGACGTATTCGGGTACGCAGCGAACGAAGTGGTTCCATTCAAGGAAACTGCGCTCGGCCAGGTCCAGTTCCATACCATGAGACTCGTCGGTAGGATTCAGCAATTCCTCTACCGTAGCCTCGTACCCTTTGGCAGCGCGCTCGACTATTTCGTCATACTGAGCGCCGAACCCGGCTCGCCGCATCAGGTGAGCCATCAAGGCAATATCGTTATCGGCCATCCGTACTCCTCCTCAACCAAGTTTGAGGCAAACATAGCTGGGCAAATAATAGCATTATCGTTGCATGCAATCAAGTTTGGTGCATAGAATCCGGAAAGCTTTTCGGGAAACTGAGTCTTTGGTCCTGTGCGACCAATGTGAACCCAGAACAGTCTTGATTCAAATAATGGGTTCCATCACCCACCCATTGCGGCGATTCTGCGAACAACCCAGGTAATGTATGCCTTACGCGTCATGCCTCTGCGTCTAGCCTCGGTAGATATAAACTCTGCTACTTCTTCATCCAGGGTCAGACCAGCCCGTACACTCTTTCCGGAAGTGCGAATCAATGGTATCGACACCAATTGATTCCCCGGTGGTGTCTTTACAAACTGGAGAGGACTGGCGTCCACCAATTCATCCCCGTCTCTTTCGGTTTCGACAGCATAATCCCTAAGAGCTGCTTCGGCGTTAATCAGTGCTTCATCTATGGTGGATCCCATAGCTACTACACCTGGAATGTCGGGAAAGACCACGCCAAAGGCCCCATCTTCACCGTCAATTAAAGCTGGATAACGTACCAAGACTCCCTCCTAATCCGTCCAGCCCGCCTTCTTGGCTATAGAGGCTGCTACGCCAGTTGAAAGTGTTCGGTGTCGAGGCAAGGTAACAATGCCACGGACGCACGGATGTCGATAAATATCGTGATCGGAGCCATATCGGTCTAAGTACCATCCATCGCGTTCTAACCGTCTCCTTACCCTTCGCCTGTTGGTTTCCATCAGGTGTATATATTAGCACGTAAAGCGCTTGTTAAGTCAGGCAAGACCACCAGGAACGATTTCGAATTGGAATGCCCCCCGTTTGGTGCTAGAATCTCATCAAAATCGCTCGGAAGGAGATAGCTATGACGGCCCTTACCGACAACATGACCTTCGGAATCTTTCTGGCCCCCTTCCACCGGGTGGGAGAAAACCCCACCCTGGCCCTCGAACGGGACCTGGAACTGCTGGAATGGCTTGATGCCCTGGGCTACGACGAGGCCTGGATCGGCGAGCACCACAGCGGCGGCTGGGAGACCATCGCTTCTCCGGAAGTGTTTATCGCCACTGCCGCCGGCCGCACCAGCCGCCTCCGCCTGGGCACCGGCGTGGTCAGTCTCCCCTACCACAACCCCTACATGGTGGCCAACCGCATGGTGCTCCTGGACCACCTGACCCGCGGGCGCGTCATGCTGGGCGTGGGTCCCGGCTCCCTGGCCTCCGACGCCTACATGTTCTGCATCGACCCGGAACGCCAGCGGGAAATGATGGACGAATCCCTGGGCGTCATCATGAAGCTGTTTGAGGGCCAGGAACCGGTAACCTGCGAGACCGACTGGTTCCAGCTGAGGGAGGCCTCCCTGCAGTTGCGTCCCTTCCAGAAGCCCAGCCTGCCCGTGGCCGTAGCTTCCGTGCAGTCACCAGCCGGAGTATTTGTGGCCGGCAAGCACGGCGCCGACGTCCTCTCCCTCAGCGTCCCCCGCTCCATGATTCGGCAGACCTCCCTCAAGGACCAGTGGGACATCGCCGAGGAATCGGCCCGCGAACACGGCAAGGAAGTTCGCCGCAGCGGATGGCGTCTGTCGGTGCCCGTTCACCTGGCAGCAACCCGCGAGGAAGCCTTTGAGCAGGTCCGCGTGGGCGCCGGACGGGTAGTAACCGAGTACACCGGCGGCACCAACGGCCACCCTACTCCCGACGTCCCCCAGGACGAAATCGTGGACTACATGGTGGACGCGGGTCAGTGGATCGTCGGCACTCCCGACGACGCCATCGCCAGCATCGAACGCTTCCAGGAATCCAGCGGCGGCTTCGGCGGCCTGCTGGTACGCGCCGAGGACTGGACCACCCGCGAAAACCTGTTCCACAGCTACGAGCTTTTCGCCCGCTACGTCATGCCCCGCTTCCAGGGCAGCCTGGCTGGCATCGAGGAATCCAACACCCGCTTCTCCGCCATGCGCGAGTCCCTGCAGGGCAACCGCCGCGCCGGACTGCAAAGGGCCACCGATACCTACCTGGCCAGGACGCGGTAGCTTTCCACATCAACAGCAACAAATTAACGGAGGTTTACCCATGAAATTCATCCGACTGTACACCGGCGACGACGGCCACACCCACATCGAGGAACTGGACTGGGAGTCCCGCCCCGACTATACCGACCTGCATAGCGCCAAGGGCGTCGTCTTCCGCGCCGCCGAAGTGGGCCGGTTCAGCGACTGGCACGTCGCTCCCCGCCGCCAGTATGTGATTACCCTGGCCGGCGAGGGCGAAATCGGCCTGCGCGACGGCACCAAGTACCGCCTCGGCCCCGGCGACGTCAACCTGGCCGAGGACACCACCGGCGACGGCCACACCACCGCCGTGGTCAGCGACACCCCCCGCGTAACGGTAACCATCCACCTGGAGGACTAACCGTAGTTTATCCACAAAGGACACGAAGCGGCACGAGGGGATTGGAAGTCGGTTCGCGCTTCATTCGTGTCCCTTCGTGGATAAACTCCTCCCCGACCCTTCGTGCCCTTCGTGGAATGAAAAGCTATACAACGGAGGTCTGAAGCATGGCAGTTACCCGACTGGAAGTCCACTCCATCCGACCCTTCGCCGGCGGCGCCGTCTTCGGCAACACCGGTCCCTACCGCCAGATTGTCGGCAGCGTCCACGTAGCCGTTGACCCCGACCACCCGGCCAACGACGTCATCACCGACATAAAGTTGGCTCCCCGGGATTCCTCGGGCCGGGCCCATTGCTCCGCTGATTTCACCATCCTGCAGCCTGAAGACCCTGCAAGGGGCAGCCACCGCATCGTCTTCGACGTGGTTAACCGGGGCAACCCCACCATCCTGACCAACCTGAACAGCGCCGGCCAGAGGCTGGGGGCAGGCAACGGCTTCCTCATGCGCCACGGCTACACGGTGGTCTGGTGCGGATGGCAGTACGATGTCCCGCCCGACGCGGCAGGTCTGGTCAAGGCCTGGGTGCCGGAAGCCTTGAATCCCGACGGTTCACCCATTTCCGGCCGGATTTCCGTCGCCTTCCAGCCCTACCGTACAATTCAGACCCATTCCCTGGCCGACCGGCAGCACAGGACTCATCCCGCGTCGGACATCAACGACCCCGATGCGACCCTGGTGGTTCGCGAGTTCCAGGACGGACCCGCCGAGGTCATTCCCCGCGACCAGTGGTCCTTCGCCCGCCTGGATGGCGAAGAGGTGGTGCCCGACACCCGATATGTGTACTGCTCGTCCGGCTTCCAGCCAGGCAAGGTTTACGAGATAACCTATACGACCACCGGCGCCGCCGTGGTGGGCATGGGAATGCTGGCGCCCCGCGACCTGGTCTCCTTCCTGCGCTACGGTTCGGCCGAGGACGGCAACCCCTGCGCCGGAGACATTGAGCATGCCTTTACTTTTGGGCGCTCCCAGTCCGGCGGTTTCCTGCGTCGCTTCCTCTACTGCGGCCTGACCCAGGACGAGCAGGACCGGCCTGTCTTCGAAGGGCTGATTCCCCTGGTGGCCGGCAGCGGCCGCGGCGAAATGAACCAGCGCTTCGGGCAGCCCTCCACCCCGGCCCGCCCCAGCGCCGGGCGCAGCTTCCCCTTCCACGACACCCTGCAGACCGACCCCGACACGGGCCGCACCGATGGCCTGCTGGCCCGCCTCGACGCATCCGGCAAGACTCCCCGGATTCTGTTGACCAATACCTCAGCGGAGTACTGGAGCGGCCACGCCTCCCTGATTCATACCACCATGGACGGCGCCGCCGACCTGGAGCCTTCGGACAACGTGCGTATCTACCTGTACTCTGGCACCCAGCACGGCCCCGGCCAGCTTAACCTGTTCGACGTGGACGTGCGGGAAGGCCCGAAGGGACAGCAACTGGACAACTCGGTTGACTACCGCCCGCTGTTGCGTGCGGCCCTGAAGAACGTGGACCGGTGGGTAACCGAGGGTGTGGAACCGCCGCCCAGCAGCCATCCACGCCTTGACGACGGCACTGCTGTACCCGGGCCGGAACAGGAATCCACCTTCCGGGCCATCCCTGGGGTCAATTTCCCCGAGGTGCACAAGTCCCTGTTCCGCACCAACTTTGGCCCCGAGGCGCACAGTGGCCTGGTGGAACCGGCGCCCACCAGCGGGGAACCCTACCCCAACTATGTACCCAAGGTGGACTCCGACGGCAACGAGATACCCGGAATCCGCCTGCCCGATCTGGCCGTGTCCCTGGCTACCTACGCCGGGTGGAACCTGCGCCACCCCGACAACGGCGCCCCCGGGCAGATAATGCCCCAGATTGGCTCGACGATCCCCTTCCCGGCTACCCGTGCCGACCAGGAGGCCACCGGCGACCCGCGCCCGTCCATCGAGGAACGCTACGCTTCCCGCGAGGATTTCCTCGACCAGGTACGCCAGGCTGCCCAGTCCCTCATCGACGCCAGGTACATGCTGCCCGAAGACATGGACACCGTCACGGAGCAGGCCGCCCAGCGCTACGACTCACTGACAGCTATCCGCGCCGAAGTGCCAGCAGCCACGGATGACGATTAGCCACCCCAACCCTGTCACCTGAAATTGTAGGGTCGGGTTATAAACCCGCCCCTTACTTGCGATACCTGGTTCCCCACAACAAACAGGGCTGGCCTCGAGGCCAGCCCTGCGTCATTAACCCATTGTTGAGTGTTTGTGCCGGTCCGCGGCTGAACTACAGGTTCTTTGCCGGCGTTACGTAGTTGTTCAGCTTCTTGTAAATCTGGATGCGGCTGCGCTGGGTGTCCAGGATCAGCAGGCGACTGTTCTGAATGTCGTAGGCCACGGCCCGGGGCATTCGCAATCTCCATTCAGCGCGGAAGTCTTTAACCTCACGGCGGCGTTTCATCGCCTCCGGATTGGTCTGCACGATCATCTCCGACCACTTGGTTAGCTGCTGCGCGTCGCCGGTGAAGCTGGTGAAGAACTTGCCCGAAGCGTCGTAGGCCTGAACCCGGTCGTTGCCCCAGTCGCAGACGTAAACATCGCCGTCGGGGTCCACGGTAACGTCCGAGGGGTGGTCAAGCTCGCCCCGGCCCTCGCCATGGCTGCCAAACTGGGCAACAAACTCACCATCAGCGGTCAATTTCTGCACCCGGTGGTTGTTCGTGTCCACCACGTACAGGTAGCCCTCCTCGTCCAGGGTAATGCCCCAGGGCAGGTTGAACTGGCCTTCGCCGTCGCCAGGACTGCCGAATTTTCCGAGGAATTGTCCTTCTGCAGTGAATTTCTGTATCCGGTGGTTGCGGCTGTCCACCACGTACAGATTGTCCTCACTGTCCATAGCCAGGCCCGAGGGGCCGTCAAACTCGCCGTCGCCAGTGCCAATGGCGCCCCAGTCTCGCAGCAGGTTGCCCTCGGTGTCAAAGACGTTTATGCGGTTCATCCACTCGTCGCTGACGTAGATATTGTCCCTGGAATCCAGGGCCAGGCCGGCCGGCCAGATCAACTGGCCCCGTCCGCTGCCGTTTTCACCAAACTCCTTGATGAACTCCTCGTCTCCAGACTGTAGGCCGACGTCGAACTTGGTGACCCGCGCTCCACGGGCCGTGCGGTCCCAGGGCACAGCAGTAACGGCCTCGCCGCCCCGGCTGAGGACATAGACCAGGTTATCGGAACTGAATGCCAGGGCATTCCCTGAATTGAACCCGGCGCCCACGCCTCCCCGGCCCATGGCATGGCTGAAATCGTAGGTCCGACCGGCAACCACTCGCGTTACCATCGCTAATTTCGCCTCCAAGTTAAGTCAAAGGGCCAGCCGTCCAATTAAAGACGCTGGCCCCTGAATTGCAACCTTGTGTGGTTCCTAGAGGAACTTGGGCTTCTCGAACTCGCCCTTGACGATAGGCTTGGAATCCAGGCCCAGCCAGTCTTCCAGGACGGTGGAGTAGAACCCACGGAAATCCAGGTTGGGGACCAGGTCGCCCTGCTGCAGGTCCTCGGCCTTGCGGGACGGGTACTCGCCATAGAAACCGCCCTTTACGGGGGTGCCCAGGGCAAAGGCCGCGCCGGCCGCGCCATGGTCAGTGCCGGACCCGTTGTCGTGCACCCGGCGTCCGAACTCAGAGAACATGATCATTATCACGTTGTCGTCGGCGTCGTGTTCCTTCAGGTCGGCAAAGAAGTCGCTGACCCCTGCGCATACGTCGTTCCAAAGACCGGCGTGCATTCCGGGCTGGTTGGCGTGGGAGTCGAAGCTGCCGTAGTCGCAGTAGAAAATTCGGGTGCCCAAGTCGGCCAGGTGGATTCGGGCGATGTCCTTCAGCTTCCGGGCAATGGGGTTGTCGGCGTATTCCACTGTGGAGGAATACATGCCTGGGGCAACCTTCAGGATGTCGGCGCCCTTCATGGCCTCCAGACCGGTCTCGCCCAGGTACTCCATCACCGCGCCGGTGCCGATGGTGGGGGTGTACATCTGGGAGAAGCGATCAAGAATCTTCAGGCGCTGTTCCTGGCTGGAAATGCCGGTGAGCAGCCCGTAGCTGTCCAGGCTGTCCACCGCGGCCACGGGAACGCCAGCCACCGATACGGCCCGGAACATGCTGGGGCCCATGCTTACGGTGGTAACCACGTTTTCCTTTTGGGGGTCAATCTCGCGGGTGGCCAGGCCCAGCCAGCCCTCGGTTCCCATCGTATCCGGCTCGCAGGTGTGCCAGATATCCATCGACCGGAAGTGGGAGCGCGGCGAGTCCGGGTATCCCACGCCGTGGATGACGGCCAGGTCGCCCTGGTTAAACATTTCTTCCATCACCCGCAGGCTGGGGTGGAAACCCAGCTCGTCGTTAATGCGAATGATATCTTCGTCGGCGATACCGACGGCGGGACGGTTGTCCCGGTATAGAGGGTCGGCGTACGGGATGACTGTGTTCATGTAGTCGTTCCCGCCGGAAAGCTGCAATACAACCAAAACCGGGTCTTTCTTGTTGCTGGTCATCTCCTGTCTCCTTGCTGGGCCAACTGCCTGAATTTTGGCTGGTTGGCGACAAGTGCCTTAAGAATTTAGCGCGTTAAGCATACTGGTATTCGCGCAAAGATACAACTAACTGTAGCATTTCGCCTACCCTGTCCCTGGCCTGTACGTCGTCGGCCCAGGTAAGGGTTCCCAGCTCACGGGCGTGGTTTACCAGTTGCTGGCGGTTGTCTCCCTCCACCACCATGGGGCCCATCAGGTCGAAGCAGGCGTCCACCAACTGTTCCGGCTCCAGGTCTCCCCGGGCTCGCAGGCGGTTGATAATGGCCTGGATTCCGGGCCTGGTGGTATCGCCCACCATGTCGGCGGAGAAGTTAATGCGCTTCATCAGGGTGCCGCTGTTGATCCATTCGGCCCCCGTGTGCCAGCCCTCAACGCTGGGGGGATTGAGCAGTTCCTGCCCCATGTACCCGGCTTCCTTGGACAGGTTGCCGATGCCCGGCGCGGGGAACTTGTACCCGCCCACGAACCGCAGTGTACCTACCAGCACTTCGGCGGGACTCTTGATCTTGGCATAGCGGGCGTTCTTGAAAAAGTCGGAGGTAAACAGGACCCGCAGCACTTCCCGCATTTCGTAGCCCGACTCCACAAAGGTCCGGGCCAGCAGGTCTATGGCCTCCGGGTCGTTGGGCGGCGTCACCGACCAGGCAGGCACCTGCGGCTCCTCCGCCACGAAGAAGTTATAAAGGTGGCGGGCGATGAACCGGGCGGTGGCCGGCTGGGCGCATACAATATCTATGATATCTTCGCCGTTGAAGTTGCCCGTGTGTCCCAGGAAGGTTTTTTCTCCCTCATCATGGTCTTCGGGCAGGTACTCGAACTCCCAGTCGTAACGGCCGTGGGCGTTGCGAGGTATGGATGCGGCGATGGTCCAGCCGGTAAAGGCGCGGGAACATTCGCGCACGTCGTCCTCGGTGTAGTTGCCCACACCCATGCTGAACAGCTCCAGCAGTTCGCGGCCCCAGTTTTCGTTCACTGCATACTCGTGGTTATCGCAGTTGTCCAGCCAGAAAATCATCGCGGGATTCCTGGCCAGTTGCACCACCAGATCCCGGTAGTTGCCCATTCCGTACTTTCGGAACATGTCAACCTGGCTGACCATCTCGTGCCAGTGGTCCAGCTTGGAACCGCCGGTGGCGAAAACCTGGTGCCAGAACAGCACCATCTTCTCTTCCAGCACCCGCTCCGTGTTGAGCATACTGTGCAGCCATGCGGATGCGCCCATGCCAGGCGAGGTAATGGGCTTCCAGAATGAGGGGTGGTAGCGCAGAAACTCGTAGCGGTCGGCCCCGTCCACCGTCTCGGGATTAAGCAATTCGTCCACGGTGGCGTCGTAGCCTCGGGCGGCCCGATCCTCCAGTTCCTCTCGGGTGGCGCCAAAGCCGGCGCGGCGCATCAGGTGAGCCATCAATGCAATGTCTTCAGCCATATTCCTCCTTGCCCCAGGCAGGATTACGGGTACCAGTTCGCTGAATTGGAATAGGGCACGCCAAAGGGAACACTCCCTTGGGAGCTTCCGTTGCCGGTATTATCTAAAGTCAAGCCGGGGTTGTCAAACACCACTCGCAGCCGGCAGTCTTCCGATTCAGATGGTAGCGCAGCCGCAGGGGCAGACCCGTGTTTCTGCCCTCTTGCTCTCCACCGACTCCCCTGCGCCGTCAGTCGCGCCGCCGGTTGCTGTGTCGGTTGCTCAGTCAGTTTCGGTGGATCGTATCCATGCCGGGCATTGGCGCGCCCCGGTAATTGTCCAGGTCGCTGGCGTCATCCTGGTGCTTGCCCCGTAGGACGCAGTGGTGGCAAACCTTGCAGACAGGGTGCCTGCCGCCAAACTCCTGGTGGTAGGTGGGACAGAAACCCGCCTGGGAATCCTGGCACCTGGGGCAACCGTCACACTTGGGCGTTCCGATACCGCCCCCGGCCTGCGTCTGCACCTCCGGTTTCTGAACGGGTGTCGTCATTTGGGTATCCATTGTCAATACTCTATCACCACACTGTTTGATTCACTTCCGGAAGGCAGAGGTTGTCTGTCAGTCCGCCCCACGGGCAATAGCATTTTAGCTTTGGTGCAACCCCGTCGTTCCCGCCTGCGCGGGAACCTCGAACCTGCAGGGCGCTACCGTTAAGGTGAAATTCTCCAAATGCGATTGACATGGTCCGCCGCCCTTCCCGTTTGCCCAGCCCTTGCCTTTCCCGCTATACTCCCCTCAAATTTCACCAGCAAAGGGGACTGCTATGGTTTACCCGGACTTCTCCAACGGCGTCAAGGAAGTGGACCTGGGACCGAAGGACTCGTTCACCAAGTTTCCCGTCGAGGTGGAAGTGGAAGGCTTCGACTTTTTTCTCGCCCAGGGCAAGGACGGGGTGCTGCGCCTGATGTCGTCTCTCTGCCCCCATAGTTGGGGCACCGTTTACCTGGAAGACACCTGCTTCATGTGTCCCTCTCACGGGTGGCGCTTTGAGTACTACACCGGCAACTGCATCAACGGCCCCATTGCCCAGATGTTCACCTTCGAGGTTACCGACCGCGACGGCCACCTCTACGCTTCCCTTCCCGAGGGCAAGAAGTAAGGGAAGGCCGGAAGTAAGGACAGTCACCCACTTCCAGTTGCGCCTCGACTCCCGCCAATGATCCGCAAGGGCGGCGAAGATTCTTCGTCGCCTTTCTCTATGCCGGGAACCTCCCTTCAGTCCAGCGTCAGTCCTGGGGCTGGTTGGCCAGGGCCGTTACGGCATCGTCAAAGTCCACCACCGGGTGAATGGTCGTGGAATTCCAGACGGCCAGGCCCAGGTCACGCACGGCCGAGTCCACGGCGTGCGCTCCCGGGGCGTCCAGGGTGATGAAGGTCAGGTGGGGTGTGGGACTTACCCACCCGCCGACCCACTTGCATCCGTGGGATTCCAGTACCCGCTCCCGCGTCTGCGACATCCGCAGCATCCGGTCCCTGATTTCCGGCGCAACCCCCGGGCAGCGTTCCGGAGCGTGGCGCAACTCAATGAAAAACAGCATTTCCTTCTCCTCGTATCAACCCGCGAATGTCCACCAACAGTCACCAGTTCATGCTTCTCAATGGGTGACTATTGGCGCCCGTTCGTGGACTGGAAAACCCTACAATTCTGCCCTTTGGAAAACTCCGGGACTGGCCAGCCCGGCAAACTTCTCGGGGTGCATGGCCTCTGCCAGGCCTTCCAGCACGTCCAAAACCCTGGGCCCGTGGCGGCTGGGAATCAGCCCGTCAAACAGGAACACGTTACCCTTTCGGACGGCCTCCAGCGACCCCCACGCGGGGTGGGAGTACAGATGCTCCCGCGTCTCCACTTCAGTGCGGGCCATGTCGAAGGCGCAGGGCATCACCATCAGGTAATCGGGCTGGTAAGCTACAACTTCGTCCCACCCAATTTCCCGGGACTTGCCCCACTTTTCCGCCAGGCCCTCCTCCCCTCCGGCCAGTTCCACCAGTTCCGGCGTCCACTGCCCCGTGTTCCGCAGGGGTTCCAGCCAGTCAATGCAGAATACCTTCGGACGTTCGGTTACGCCGTCAAGTTCGTCAGTAATCCGCCGTGCCCGCTGTTGCAAATCCCCTGTCAGCTTGTCGGCCCGTTCCGGCACTCCGGCTGCATCGGCGATAATGTGAATGTTGTGGTAGATTTCCTCCAGCCCCACCGGACGCGTAACCACGATTTCCGGCTCATAGTCCAGGAAACGGGCGGCCGTGGCATATACCGAACTCTGGTCTATGGCGCAGACCTCGCAGATTTCCTGCGTGATGATCAGGTCGGGCCGCAGGTCTCTTAGCAGGTCTCCGTCAATCCAGTGGACCGGATTATTGTTCTCCCGCGCCTGCCGGATGATGGCGTCGATTTCCTGGCTTCCCAGGTGGGAAACGCTGCGCACGCTGCTGCTGACCACCGGCTTGCTGCGGGCGTCCGCCGGATAATCGCAGGTGTGGGACACGCCCACCAGCTCGTCGCCCAGCCCCAGGGCATAGACAATCTCCGTCGCGCTTGGCAGCAGGGAACATATGCGCATGGGCTGTCGCTCCTGGATGGGCTAGACTGTAGTGAGTATAACGTGATTCAGCCCCAGGGGAAGGCGTTCCATGAAATTCGACCGTGTCGCTGTATTGGTCTCGGCTGCCCATGCGCTGGCCTGGGCCGCCTTCCTCTGGATAGCTCTCTGGCCCTGGTCTTACCAGGGAGTTTCGGCAACCCCGGTCCAGGTTGATGAACTGGGCAATCGGGTCGGCGCTGAAGCCAGCGAAGTGGTCCGGTATTCATCCTCTTTCGTAGAAGTAAATGGAATCTGGGCATTACTTCCCTTGCTCATTCCCGTGGCTCTGACCGGAGTGGCCCTGATGGCGTTGTTAGCCTGGAATGCAAGAGGCGCTGGGCTTCCGGTCATTCTATGGGCATTGACCATTGCGCTGCTGGCATTTTGTCTAATGGGTTACCTTTCCTTCGGGGCATTTTACGTTCCGTCAGCTTTGGCTTTAATCGTTGCTGCCTCTATCTTCAGCCTTCGTCGCCGGTTGCCCCGAGTTCCCCAGGAATAGGTCAGCCGGAAAGCTCAGGTCCGCAATTGCAGTGCAATCGGGGCTTCAAGGATTGTCAACCTGACCTGCCAGGACTGTCATTCTGAACGAAGTGAAGAATCTAAACTCCTTCACACAAGCCAACTCTGGGACCCGCAACCAGGTCTTGGGGAAGGATTTCAGTCTCCTCAGCAGGCTCAATGCAGCATGCCGCCCGCCTGAGGGCAAAGCCAGAATTAAGACGCGATTGCCCCGTCAGTTATTGCAGGTTTCGTTGAGGCCTGCCTTACCCCGTGATAGAATTTTGACGATTTTCGTATGAGGTCGTAATTGGATGGCAACAATTCTTGATGGCGTGGCGCTGGGCCAGGAAGTGCGGACCGAGGTGGCCGCTGGCGTCGCCGAAATGCAGGAGAAGCACGGCGTAACCCCGGGCCTCGCTGCGGTCCTGGTCGGCGGCGACCCCGCCTCCGCCATTTACGTCCGGAACAAGGGGCGCGCCTGCGACGAGGCCGGCATATTCAGCGAGATCTTCCACCTCGCCGAGGAAACCACCCAGGCGGAACTCCTCGACCTGGTGGCCACCCTCAACACCGACGACCGCTTTCACGGCATCCTCGTCCAGCTTCCCCTGCCGTCCCAGATCGAGGAAACCGTCATCATCGAGGCCCTGAATCCGGCCAGGGACGTGGACGGCCTGCACCCCTTCAATCTCGGCAAGCTGCTCCAGGGCGTCCCCGACTTCATTCCCGCCACCCCGGCCGGCATTCAGCAGATGCTCCTCCGCCACGGCTACGACCCCTCAGGCAAGCATGTGGTGGTCTGCGGCCGCAGCAACATCGTAGGCAAGCCCTTGGCCACTCTGCTGCTGCAGCGGCGGGAAGGCTCCAATGCCACCGTTACCGTCACCCACACCCGCACCGCCAACCTGCCTGAGATTACCCGCCAGGCCGACATTCTGGTGGCCGCCATCGGCCAGCCCAAAACCATCACCGCTGACATGGTCAAGGACGGGGTGGTGGTGATAGACGTAGGCGTAAACCGGGTGGACGACCCCAGCCGCCGTCGGGGCTACCGTCTGGAGGGCGATGTGGACTTCGAGCCCGTTTCGGCCAAAGCCGAAGCCATAACCCCCGTGCCTGGCGGCGTTGGCCCCATGACCATTGCCATGCTGCTGGTCAACACCCTCACCGCCGCCCGCATCAGCATCCACGGCAGCTAGGCCGTTGGAAGCCTCGGCCATACAGCCGCAGGGCCCGGCCCTTGTGGTCACCCTGCCGTAATGTAAGACCTCCCCGAAGAACATCCCTCAACAAGGAGCGCTACTGCCCATGACCGAACCGCAGCAACCCGGCGAGGAGAACCAGGACTTCCAGCTTCCGCCCCCAGGCAGCATCGCCTGGCAGGACCTGACCGTTCCCAACGCCCCTGAAATTCGCGACTTCTACTGCCAGGTGGTGGGCTGGACCTACACCGACCACGACATGGGCGACTACGCCGACTACAACATCAATCTGTCCGGCAGCGGCCAGACCGTGGCCGGCATCTGCCATGCCCGAGACTCCAACGCCAATATTCCGCCCCAGTGGCTGGTTTATATCGTGGTCGAAGACGTGGCCCAGAGCGCGCAGAAGTGCGTCGAACTGGGCGGCAAGCTGATTGACGGTCCCCGGGACATGGGCGGCCAGACCTTCTGTGTGATACAGGACCCGGCTGGCGCAGTTGCCGCCCTGATCGGTGGCTGAACGGCATGTCCCCACCACCCGGCCCCATGCGCACCGACGACTTTGACTACTGCCTGCCGCCGGAGCTAATTGCCCAGACGCCCGTGGAACCCCGTGATTCCTCCCGTCTATTGGTCCTGGACCGCGCAACCGGCAGCGTTCAGCACCGCCAGTTCACCGACATTCTCCAACTCATCCCCCCGGGCGCCGTTCTCGTGCTGAACCATAGCCGCGTGATACCCGCCCGCCTTTACGGGAGACGCAAAGCTACCGGCGGCAGGGTGGAACTCCTCCTTTTGCGCCGCGAAGAAGCCGGGGTCTGGCAAGCCCTTGGCAGACCGGGCCGCGGCCTGCGCCCGGGTTCCGTCATCCGGCTGGAACCGCCCCATTCTTCGGGCGGCGAACCAGGCCAGCCTGTCCCTGCCTTCTCCGGACTCCCCGAAGGGCAACCGGTTGAGGCTGAGGTTATCTCGGTGGGAGATGATGGTGTCAGGCGGGTTCGTCTTTCGATGGAGTCTGGCATAGACCGACTGGGCGAAATGCCCCTGCCGCCCTACATCCACCAGCCACTCACCGACCCCGAACGTTACCAGACCGTGTACTCCCGCGAGCCGGGCAGCGCGGCCGCCCCCACGGCTGGCCTGCACTTCACCCCCGAACTGCTGGACACCCTCCGCGCCAAAGGCGTAGAGACCGCCTTCGTAACCCTGCACGTGGGGCTGGACACCTTTCGGCCTGTCTCCGAGGATGACCCGCAGGAGCACGCCATCCACACCGAATACTACGAGCTTCCCGCTGAGACGGCGCAAATTCTCGCCAGGGCCCGGGCCCAGGGCAGGCCCATAATCGCCGTGGGAACCACGTCGGTGCGAACCCTGGAACAGGTGGGAAAGGATCTGGAAGACTCAGGCAAGTCAGTTGGGGATTCCATAGAACCGGCCAGCGGCCAGGCCGATTTGTACATTCTGCCGGGGCATCAATTCCGGCTGGTGGACGGAATGATCACCAACTTCCATCTGCCCCGTTCCACCCTGGTGATGCTGGTGTCGGCCTTTGCGGGTCGGGAAAACATCCTGGCGGCCTACCAGGAAGCTATCGCCCAAAGGTACCGCTTCTACAGCTTCGGTGACGCCATGCTGATCTGGTGATTATTCCTTCTTCCCGGGAGCCTCAGGTGGTGGCTCGTCAAATTCCTCACCCCGTTCCCGGGCTTCCACCATGCGGTCGTACCAGGCCAGCCATTCTTCGTTAGCCTGTTCCCTGCCCCGGACTTCACCCACTTCCTGTCCCTGCACGAAGCGGTTGTTCAGGTATTTCTCGAGTATCAGCTTGTGCAATACCATGACTGTCTCCACCGTAGCCACCAGCAGAATTGCGACGGCCACCGCCGCTGCAGCGTCCAGGAAAATCGCCTTGATTGTCGCCGTGGCGGAATCATCTGCCACGTAGTATATCTCATACCAAACTGCCGCTGCCGTCAGCAAATCCGCCGTCAGAACAGCAACCAGCAAGTAGATAGAAACCTGGTCAATTCGCTGGTACAAGTCAGTGTTCCCTCGCGCCCTGTTCTTCCTCCTGGCGCCAGCAACAAGGTACACAGACACATACCCGGCCATCAACAACCGGCTGTCAGTAGCTATGCGAGGTAGTGAAAATTAGGGGGGGAACTGGAGCATTTGCAGGACGTTGCCGTCGGGATCCTTGAAGGTGGCAACCCAGCCGCCCCACTGCTCCTGCTCGGGAGGCCGCAGGAACTCGACACCCGCTTCAGCCAGGCGGCGGTGCTCCCCGTGAATGTCTTCCACGCCCAGGTGAGGCATCATCCGGTATGGGTCTCCGCTGGACCCGCTGACCCCGTCGTGGATGCCAATGTTGAAGCGCATGTTTTCGCCCAGCTGGAAGGAGATGAAATCGCCGTGGTTGGAGTGCAGGGGCAGACACAGCAGGTCGTGGTAAAACCGGTACAGCCGGTCCAGGTCATCTGTCCAGAGGGTAATGCCAACCACGCTGGTGATCATGGTCAATTACTTCCATTATGGAAAAGTGGAAATCGAAAGCGCCTGAAGCAGTCAGGCCACCCGCGGCGCCCTAAGCACTAAACCGGGGATGTCTCTTCCCGGTTCTGGCGTTCGGAAGCGCAGCGGCGGCACCACCCGTGAAAGTCCACCCGCTGCCAGGCAACATCGAAGTTCGACTCCTCGGAAATCAACGCCTTCAGCCGCAGCACGGCTTCCTGACCCAGGCTGGTATCAACCACGTTCCCGCACGAGATGCACACCAGGTTGACGTGGGGCTCCAGGTTGGACTCGTAGCGCGACAGCTTGGCAAAGGGCAGTTCCTGAATCAGGCCGCTCTTTTCCAGCACACCCAGGGTGGAATAGATGGTGGCCAGCGTCATTGAGGGGAAGTGGTCCCTCACCCGCTCGTAAATCTGTTGCACCGAAGGATGGTCAGTGGAGTTAAGCACCGCCTCGGCGATGGCCAGCCGCTGGGGCGTTACCCGAACTCCCCACTCCCGAAGCCAGGCCACCAGTTCCTGCTGAGTCATATGCGCTCCAGGGCGGAACTTGCTCCCCGCCCCAGGGACGTTGCGCTGCCTTGCCGACACCGTCCCTTCGAATGGACAAATACTGCCAATCAACTATAAACCCGAGTCACCAGGTACGCAAGTTTGCCCAACGACCAGGGTCTTTCGATGTTCCAAGATGTCCCTTCCCCCTTGACGGGGGAAGGTTAGAGCCTGTCCTGAGCCTGCCGAAGGAATGGGGGTGAAAGTGCAAGGGAACGAGTCATCTGGCCGAAGAACGCCCCCTCACCCTAACCCTCTCCCGCCTGGGGAGAGGGAAAATCGAAAGACCCTGGCCCAACGACAGGACAGCCTTCCAGATTCGGTGGCGCGGCTTTGGCCCTCCGCAGGGCCAGACCTGCGTGTCTGCCCTGTCCCCGACCCAAAACCACCGGAAACGGACCTCCGCCTCAGGCAACTGAACGACCGTAACCAGTCAAAGTCCATTCCGGGTCCCCCAGCTTGGATACTGTCGCCACCGGCGTGTTAATATCTCCCGAAGAACTCCAAATTGGCTACCATATGGCGTTTCCCCTTTTCCCGCATTTCAGGTATGCCCCAGTTTCGTACCAGGAGGAGATAATATGAGCGCGGCGAAGACAATCTATATCGGCATGCACGATGGCGTCTGTTCCGTAACCAGCGAGGATGGCGGCTCCTCGTGGCAGCAGGGACCCGTTACCGCCTTGCCCCACGCTGCGGCCCGGCTGGCGGCCAGCAGGGTAAATCCCCAGCGGGCCTGGCTCGCGGCCTACGAAGCCGGTGTGTACCGCACCGATGATGGCGGCAAAAGCTGGACGCGCCTGGATTCATACCCCTCCCCGTATGCCCACAGTGTTCTGGCCCACCCCACTGAGGAGGACACCCTGTTCGTGGGCAGCGAACCGGCTACCGTGTACCGCTCCGACGACAGCGGAGACACCTGGACCGAACTGGAGGGGTTCACCCGTGTGCCCGAGTCAGTTGACTGGGGCTTCCATTCCCCCACCCGCGACTCTCACGTGCGGGACCTGCGCGTTGCCCCCAACGACGCCAACCGCCTTTACGCCGGCATCGAGGTGGGTGGCATGGTCTGTTCCGGCGATGGCGGCGCCAACTGGCAGCAGTTGCCCGGATTGAACGACGACATTCACTGTGTGGCCCTCAGCGACGCCCGCCCCGAAAGCGTCTATGTGGCCACGGCCCGCGCTCCCTATCGCTCCAGCGATGGCGGCGCCAACTGGCAGCCCATCAATGAGGGACTGGACCGGCGGTACACCCTGCACATATCCCCCGCTCCCGACGATGCCAGCCTGGTTCTGGTGACCGTGTCCGAAAATGCCCGCCGCCTCAATCCCATGTTCTACCGCTCAACCGATGGCGGCGATAGCTGGCAACTGGTCGATGAAGTAGGACAGGGCACCGAGCCTGCCGAGATGGTGGTGGCCTTCGAATGGGACCCGTCCGACCCCAGCCGCGTGTATGCCGGCGCCGACGGAGGCCAGCTTTACCAGAGCACAGACCGGGGTGTCTCCTGGGAGGAACTGCCGGTACGGTTATCATCCGTCGCAGTAGGGGCACTGGCCGTAAGTGGCGGCTAGGGTTCCGCCGCGCATGAACCAATAGAGCCAAAAAATTAGCGGGCTGCCCACCGGCAGCCCGCTATTGTTGCGCTGGATAAGAAAAAGACTACTTGTCGGACATGCAGGTCTCGCAGTTGACGTAAAACTCGAAGCGGTGGCCTACGATCTCCCCGGGAATCTGCTCGCTGAGCGCCCGCATCAGGTTTTCGATGTTGGCGGCGCGAAATTCCCCCACATTCCCGCACTTCACGCAGATGGTGTGGTGGTGGTGCTCCACGCTGGAAAGGCTGTACCGTGGGGCGCCGTCCAGCATGTTGAGCCGGCACAGCACGCCCGCGTTCAACAGCAGCTTGACTGTCCGGAAGACCGTGGCCCGACCAACCTGGGGAAGCTCATTGCTGATCTCTTCAGCAGTGAATCCTTCCTTCTTGCCCTCAAGCAGTTCAATGATGGAACGCCTGGGAGCGGTGGCCCGATAACCCCGATTCTCCAGAATCGACATTATTTCGGTGCGGGTAGTAAGCGGAGCCGTCATAAGAAGTCTTTACGCTGCCCCAGTAAATTATTCGTAACTTAAGGGAAGCTCCTAGGTTGATATTAGCAATACCTACTTCCACCGTCAACTGTATTGATACGCAAGGTAGTCCGATTGCTCCCATCCTGTGACTACCAACCCCCCCTTGTTGGGGCGGGGTTCAAACCCGCCCCCTGCCCCCCACCCGCGGCCCCCCCCCCCCCCCTTGTGGGGGCGGGTTCCACCCCCCCCCCCGCCCCGCACCCGTCCAGGCCTGCGCCTGACCCTGACCCCCATTACCCGTAGGGGCGATTCGCGAATCGCCCCACCCCCGTCGAAGGGTCGTTCACCAAACCGTAGGCGCAGGTTTCCAACCCGCCCCCGCCGCCAACCCACAAGTCAATGTCGCCCTGAGCGCAGCCGAAGGGCCTCAAATCCTTCTTGCCAACACCCCCAAAGGCACAAGCCACCCTAACCTCCCCCACGTTCGTCCTGAGCTTGTCGAAGGACCTGTTCCCCTTCTCCCCTTCGTGGATAAACCCCCACCCCACTGGCACCACCCCCTTCCCACCCTGGATTACCACCCCCTACCATCAAAAGACAATACCAAACCAAACATCCTCCCCAAAGGAGAAACCAACCATGTACACCCTGTCCCAGATCCGCACCCGCGTAAATGCCCTCAAACGCAAGTACGCCCTCGAACTCCAAATCATCCGCATCCACCGCATCGCCGAGGACTTCTCCCTCCGGTGGGTCCGCGCTGAAGGCGACCGTCAGCCCCTGCCCGAAACCCACGCCTTCATCCTGCACATCGCCGACAATGGATTTCGCTTTCACACCTTCATGAACCTGCACACCTACCTGGAACGCTGCCGTACCAACGGCGACACCCCCGACTGCTGGGGCATCATCCGCTCCCTCTACGCAAACCATGACCTGGACCGCATCTCCCGCATCGTGGATAACTGCCACACCCTGCCCGAACCGGACCCGGACGAGTGCGCTCAAAGGCTTGAAGACCGCCGTCCCCGTTCCATGATCAACGACCTCATCTACTGGATGAACCGCTGGCTAGACCGCGTCCTCCGCACCAACGATGCATTTGCAGCATCCCTTGCATCTGTTGCGTCCCCTGCAACTGTTGCATCCGCTGCAACCGTCGCTGCCCCGCGCCAGGAAAACACCCACCAGACCACCCGCGCCTGGCGCCGCCGCCAACAGCGCAACACCCCTACCCAAACTCCCCCCTCGCCATATGGAAGAGGGGCCAAGGGTGAGGGCCACCCCCCAAACCATGTCATCCTGAGCGCAGCCGAAGGATCTAAAATCCACACCACATACCATGCCCAGCCAACCGCAACCAACCCTGAAAACCAAACATCTCCCCTCTGCAACTGGAGTGACGGCCACCCCTTTCACCCCCGCCACCAGGCAAGCTGGAAAACGGCGGACCACCCTGTCATCAACCTGTCATCCACCCCCGCCTCCAGCTACAAAACAACTGGATATGAAAGGATATGACTGGCAGAAAACATTTTCCCCCTTTTCCCTGAGGAAAAGCAGCCGGGGGCGCGGGCAAAAACCCTACCCCGCAATAGTCTTCCACCACCACAGCAGTTATAATTCGTGACAGTAAGACCCGGAGAAAACCCGATACTTGACGAAAACTTGTAGAAAGGCGGTAAACGTTATGGGAAAGGACTACAGTATCTGCGTGGGAGCTGTGGGTTTCGGCGGCGGAGTCTGGCACAGCCCTGATACCGGCGAGACCTGGAACCGCATTCGCGACCCCTTTGTCCTGGGCGCCCAGGTAAGGGCCCTGGCATCCTATCCCGACAACCCCGACCGCATCCTGTGTGGCTCCGACCAGGGCATCTTCCGCAGCGAGGACAAGGGCGCCACCTGGGTCAAGCTGTGGTCGCCTATGGAGGGTGTGCCCATCTGG
Organism: SAR202 cluster bacterium bin22; assembly: GCA_002238505.1. Taxonomy (GTDB): domain Bacteria; phylum Chloroflexota; class Dehalococcoidia; order Lucifugimonadales; family UBA3495; genus Bin22. The sequence goes on from MPMM01000021.1 coordinate 24,592, forward strand.
AACATTGCCATCGACCCGGTAGATACGGCCACCATCTATGTCGGCATCAAGCCGGCCGCCCTGTTCCGCTCCCGGGACGACGGCCAAAGCTGGACGAAACTCTCCGTGGAAATGGCCCAGTACTGCCACATCGGTCCGCCCATGGTTACAGCCCTGATGGTGGACCCCAGGGACCACAACACCGTCTGGGCCGGCGTGGAAGTGGATGGCGTGTACCGCAGCCTCGACGGCGGCGACTCCTGGACCCACATTACAACCGGCGTCCATCCCGACATCCACGGCATGGCCATCAGCCCCGGCGACGAGCACAAGGTCCTGTTCAGCACCCCCCGTGAGATCTATTACACCACCGACGTGGGCGAAAGCTGGGAGTCGCTGAACACCACCGAAGGCCTTCCCTTGCCCTACAGCCGGGGTATCGCCTTCAAGGCCGACGACCCCAACGTGCTGTTCTCGGCGCTGGGCGAAACCGCCATCAGCAGCCAGGGGGCGCTCCGGCGTTCCACGGATGGCGGCCAGACCTGGGAGGACCGACCGTTGCCCGTGGAGCCCAACTCCAACATCTGGGGCTTTGTCACCCACCCGGCCGACCCGGACTTTATCCTGGCGTCCAGTCTGTTTGGCGAACTCTACTCCACCGAAGACGCCGGGGATTCCTGGAACAAGCTGAGGCGCGAGTTCACCGAGATAGGCGCCATGGTCTGGGTGCCCAATTAGCCCTGTGGAGCAGGGGCGCACGGCTTCGCAATTCGGCACAGGAGCGCGCGGCTTGCATATTGGCACAGGGGCGCAATGCATACACATCGGCGTAGGGGCGCACGGCTTACATATCGGCACAGGGGCGCACGGCTTGCATATTGGCGTAGGGGCGCAATGCATACACATCGGCGTAGGGGCGCACGGCCGTGCGCCCCTACAGGAATCATAAGAACTCAACCCTTGTGGACAGTCAATGCACAGCCGCAACCTTCCCTTACCCGCCCTTTGGGTGTATCGTACACTCCAATTCACTCCCATCACGTTGACGCAGGCGCCGGTTCACCGGCCCGGGAGTCATATTGGCCGACCCTGAACACATAGCCATCGCCAAGGCCGGGTCCAACGCCATTTCCCGCTGGCGGGAGCAGACCTTTTGGGTTCCCAACGAGAATCCTGTCGTCTATTCCCTCAACTACAGCCTGGGGGACCGTTCCACCGGCGAGACTTTCGAACCCGAATTCATTCACGGCCGCGCCAAGCTCGACCTGTCCGGCGGCTACCTGAGCGGTATCCGCCTGCCCCAGGCCGACCTGGCCCACGACGACCTCAGCAGGGCCGACCTCACCGGCTGCAATTTCAGGCTGGCACGCCTGTCCGGCGCCAACCTCCAGGCCGCCTATATGTCCCGGGCTAACCTGTCCCACGCTGACCTTACCTTCGCCAACCTGACGGGATCCTCGCTCATCCGGACCGACCTGAGCAACAGCACTTTGCACTACGTCCAGGCGTCCGGCGCCAACCTGTCTTACTCCGACCTTCGCATGGCCAACCTGGAGGAGGCCAATCTGGCTGGGGCCAACCTGTCATACACTGACCTCTCCTGGGCCAACCTGAACGGCGCCAACCTGAGGGGCGCCACATTGACCGCCACCACGCTCATGCTGGCCGACCTGACCGGGGCCGACCTGAGGGGCGCAACCATTACCGGGGCTGAGCTGGAGAGCGCGGTTCTAATGAACACCCTGCTGGGATTTACGAAGCTGATTAATTGCGACCTGAGCAAGACCATCGGCCTGGAAACGTCGCGCCACTCGGGTCCCAGCTCCATATCCCTGGATACCGTGGCCAGCTCCAGGGGGATGATTCCCGCCGTTTTCCTGCAAAGTGCCGGCGTGGCCCAGCCGCTGCTGGCAGCCCAGGACGTTATGCGCGGCGAAAACCGCACCTACCCCGCAACGTTGATTGTTGGTTCCCTGGAGGATGCGGACCTGGCCGCAAGGCTGAGGTCGGGACTGGCCGGCTTCCAGATACCCGCATGGTCCCTGGCTGCCGACGATGAAGCTGCCATCCAGTCCGGCGGCATCCTCATGGAGCACACGCCCTATTACGATGCCCTGGTACTGCTGGGTACGGTCTCCGCCCTGGACAGCCCGCAGACCAGCACCTACCTGGCCCAGCTGTGCGGCGCCAGGAGCGGCGAGGGCGAATCAGGCCAGACCATCGTTATCCTGGGCGCCGATGATCCCTTCTACCAGCGGGACGACTACCTCTGCAATACCCTGCGCCAGGGCAGAGTGCTGGACATTAGGGGGTGGGAAGACTCGGCCGCAGGAGAAGCAGCCATCACTTCCCTGGCCAGCCTCCTTACCGAAAAACGCTTCTAAGGATCAGCCGGCAACGCAGGTAAAGTCCACCGCCAGCGGGTCGGTGTGGGAGGGGCCGTCATCCGGTTCGGTCATGTCCCGGTCGAAGACCCGCAAAGGCGAATTGCCCGCCAGGTCCTCCAGTTGGCGCGCCACCAGCAGCCGGTAAACGCCTTCCACCCAGGGCATCTCGGGCTCAAACTGCCAGCTTCTCTCGCCAGGTCCCGTCGCGCCTCTCCCGGCCATTGGTGTCCCCTCCGGGCCGCAGACCCTCAGGCACCGCTGCAGCAGGGCATGGTCCAGCGGACGTTCAAACTCCACCCTTAAGGGCTCACGCGAGTCCGCAGGGGGGACAGTCAGGCGCCACTTTGCCGGATCAATCCTCTCCCTTACCTCCGGACCCACGGCGTAACGCCGTTCGGCCCAGGCTGCCAGCGGCCGCCCCTTCGAGTCACGAAACTCTGAATCAAGCCGCAGCCGGAAGGGTACTCCCTCAATAAGCGGATACCCCGCCTCCATGTTGGGAACCAGCCCGTGCTTGATGCGGGCCGGGTCCAGCAGTAGTGTCAGGCGTTGCCTGGACCCGTCCCACAGTTCCGGGTCCATAGGCACGAAAACGCCGTCTATGGGCTCGCCGGTATCGTCCCGGCAGACGCTGATGGCCCGCTGCGCCCGGCCCTCGCTCATGGGTTCGGAGAAGTGGACGTAGAACTTCAGCAGGTTCACGGGCACTTCATCCACATCGGGGTAAATGGCCACTACCCGGGCGTCGGGAAGGGAATCCACGGAGGGCCGTTGAATGCGCCAGATACCAGGGCTGCCGCCGGATTCGCCGGCGCCGGAGGGGTAAACCAGGAGGCAGTAGGCCATCCCTGCCACAAAGGGGAAACGGGGAATGAACCAGACGGCTTCGGCATCCACTTCAAACCGCCCGGCGATGGAGGGAATCGGTCGCGGGTCGGTTACGCCCTCCAGCGCCTCAGCAGTCAGAAGGGCCAGACGGCGGCCTGGTCCACCGCCGTCCGGCCCTTGCAGTTCGTCCAGTTCAGCACTGGTCCAGCCGCTGGCTTGCAGCGCGTCCTTTCCGTTGTATTGACGCCAGGCCAGCGACAGGTCCGGGCGAGCCTCGAGCCCGCCCTGGGTCACAACTCTCCCACGCCGTAGGAATGCAGGTGGTAGTTACCCTCCGCGTCTTCCTGCAGCATCAGGATAGTCTCGTCGCTCAGGTTGGCCATGCGTCGTACACCCGGATGGGGCAATATCTGGCGGGGAACACCCACTCCAGGGGTCACCGGGTCGGCCGGGCTGTTGTCCAGGGATTCGTCGGGTACCGTCAGCGCACCCTGCTGGTCTATGTCCACGCAGGCAATCTTGATCAGGGGATGTCGGTCGTTGGCCACCAGCAGGTATTCCTCTTCGTCGTGCTGGTAGGAAACCAGGTCAAGAGGCCGGTTGTGGGCGCCCAGTTCCGCCACCGTCTTGCCGTGGGCCAGTTCCCCGGGCTTGAACTGGCTGACGGAGAACTGCACCACCGGCGTGCAGGTATAGCTGGCCAGGATGCTGTTGTTCCCCTGGTAGGGTACGAAGGCCCGGATGGGGGCGGCGGTTTCGTACCGGCCGTGGGAGACGTGGAAAATCTCAAGGGAATTGGCGTCGGTGTCTCCGCTGAAGGGGAAGGGAATGCGCCGCAGGGTGGAAGAAAACTCCTCGTTGGAGGTCCCGGCCACCACCAGCAGGCCGTCAACGTAGGACATGTCGGTCACGGTCACCGTGCGCAGCTTCACGCGGGTAACCTCCCGGGGATCGTCCTCATCGGCGGCGTCCTCTAAGTCCGTTTTCGAGAATGGTATATCTTCCAGGGAAACGTCGGAAATGCTGCCCTCTCTGTCTATGCGCACAATGATTGGTACCGCGGCGTCGCCGCTGCCCCGCATTACCGAGAGAAAGATGTTACCGGAGAAGGGATGGACCGCCATATCACGAATCTGAACGTCATCTCGGGCACAGCCCAGGTAGGATGCCAGCGAGGTATCCAGGTTTTCCAGGTCAAAGGCGTCCTCGTTGCCGACTTTTGTCTCGTCCCCCACGTCCAGGGCGAAAATAGAGGCTCCAGCGTTGTCCCCCACGAAGAGGACCCCTTCCGGCCCAAAGGCCAGGGGCCCGACTGACTTGATGTCCGGCGAACCCATTGCCAGACCGAGTTCCTGTGCAGTGGCTTGATCTACCATAATCTCCTCCTTCGCTATAACCGTTTGAGGCAGACTGTTTCCAATTTATCGCCGTAATACGGCAACCATATGCCTATGGAGAGCGCCTATTCGTTGCAATTCTAGCACCACCGGGCCGCATTCACCACCAACAGTTTTCGGGGATTGCACATCAATTACCGAATGGCCTGTGTCCAACAGCGGCTGAGTGGGCGAGACATTGTGCTCCCCTGTCCTCACTCACAGTTCAGGAGTCACTTCATTCGTCGCACGTCGGAGAATGACGCGAAAGCAAAGATGGCCAGCGCCAGGCTCACGATCCCCACCACCAGCACCACCAGGTTGACTGGCCAGAACTCGGCCATCAGCCCCAGGGTCATGCTGGCAAGGGGAGTGAGTCCGTTGTCCAGATTGTAGATGGACATCACCCTTCCCCGAAGTCCATCGGGTATGGTGGTCTGGACCAGGGTATTGTTGTTTATCTTGAATACCAGGCGGAAAAACCCGATGCCGAACATGGCTGCCAGGGAGACCCACATCCAGGTTGATATGCCCAGAACAATGGCGGAACCTGCAAGGAACATCAGGGCCACCAGCCCCACACCCCCTCCCATAACAGACCTGCCCAGGGAAGCAAAGGAAATCGTCGCGATGATGCCGCCTACCCCGGTAGCCAGCACCAGGAATCCGTACGTCCTGGAGTCCCCGCCCAGCACCACTTCGGCCACCACCGGCATTAGATGCACAAGGGGAGCGATCATTATGTCCGAAACGCAGGCCAGCAGCATCAGGCGAAGCACTACCTGCTCGTTGACCACGTATCCGAAGCCCTGTTTCAGGTTGGCCAGCACCGAGGTACGGGTTGCGGTAACCGCTTCCCTGAATGGCAGGGAGATGGGAATCATCACCAGCACCATCAGGATGTAAAAGACGCCTTCAATGTAGAAATTAAGCGCCGGCCCCAGCCAGGCGATTAACACGCCGCCCAGCCCCGGGCCCACCACCCTCGCCACGTTGCCGGCAATGGAATTCAACGCGATGGCGTTCCACAGGTCTTCCCGGGGCACCGTATTGGCGACCATGGCGTGCCGCACCGGTTGTATCGAGGCATGCAGTATCCCGGTGATGACCGAGAAAACCAGGGCATAAATTACCCCCAGGTTGCCTACCACGTAGCCCATGTGGATCGCCGCTGCAAAGGACAACACCACCACCGCCATGACCGACTGCACCACCAGGACCATCTTGCGGCGGTCAATCCGGTCGGCAAGCACACCGGCCATCGGGCCAATAACCAGGAAGGGTATCGACCGTGAGCCGGCTGCGATGCCCACCAGTAGCGGCGAACCGGAGATTTCCCACACCAGCCAGGGAATCGTTATCTGCTGGAACCACACCGCCGAGGCATTGCAGAGATTGCTAAGCCACAGCAGGAGAAAGTTCTTGTGCCGCAGGGAAATGAAGGTGTTGACGCGGGCCGTACGACGGGGACGGGGCCGCCGTTCGGGTTCGGAGGACTGGTTTTCGGGGGGCGCTGTTCCTGCGCCCGATGATTCTGGAGTTGACGTTTGGAGTGCCTCCCGGGCTGAGTTGAGGCGGCGGTTCCGGAGCCAGGTACGTGCCGCTCACAATTGGCGATGTCGGTAATTACGGCGGGCAAGACTACCGGGCATTATACCCCCTGTACCTCCGGCTTGGTGGGTTGCGGTCGGCAGGACACAGGCAATCGCCTTCCAAATTCAGACTACAAACAGCGCATCCCCGCCACTCGTCAGTCATGCCGCCCTGAGCCACAGCCACGTCAACCCGAGCGCCAATCATGTCGCCCTGAGCTTGGCCGAAGGGCCTCAAATCCTTCCCACCTGTCCGGTTACAGGCAGGCCAGTACCCAACGGGTTAGGCTTCCGCATACCGGCTTGCGCCAGTTTGACGGACTCCGTAGCCTGGCAATGTGGCTGGCAGAACGCTGGCAGGGCGTGTATGCCAACCCGGGCTTACTTGAAATAGGGCATAACGTGCCGGGAGAAGAGCTTTATCGAGTCCATTATGCGGGAGTGGGCCAGGTTGCCCATCTGCATGAAACACAGAATCTGGTCAACGCCGGCCTCTTCGTATTTCTTCAACACCTTGATAACCGTATCGGGATCGCCCATGGCAAAGGCCCCCGACGCGATGTGGTCTTCAGCGGTCTTGTTTACCCGTTCCTCCTGTATCGCACCCACGGCGAACTGGTAGGAGCTGGGCACATTCCGTCCCTGCCAGGGCTGGTACAGTTCCTCGGCCTTGTTTACGAACCACTCCCCCTCGGGCGAGGCCACGCGTCGGGCCTCTTCGTCGTCCTCGCCCACGTGGACCAGGCACAGCGCCGCCACCTGGTTGTTAACGAACTGGCCAACCGGGTTTGCGTTTTTCACCGCCGCCCGGTAAGCAGCAACCCGTTCCTCCATTTGGGCATAGCCGCCCAGATTGAAGCAGAGGACGCCCAGACCCATTTCGCCGGCGGCGCGGAAGCTGTCCGGCTGGCTGCAGGCCACCCACATTGGCGGGTGGGGATTCTGCACCGGCTTGGGAATTACAGAGCGGGGTGGGATGGTATAAAACTGTCCTTCATGGGAGAAGGTTTCCTCGGTCCACATCCGGGGAATCATCCGCACCGCCTCTTCCCACTGGGCCCGGGTGTCCTCCGGGTTGACCTCGAACCCGTCCATTTCAATGAGGGTGGTGGACCGGCCGGTGCCTAGATCCATCCGCCCGTTACTGAGGATATCCAGCACGGCGGCCCGCTCCGCAACCCGCACGGGGTGGTTATACTGACCCGGCAAGAGGGCCACGGCATGGCCAATGCGGATACGCTTGGTACGTTGCGAGATGGCTCCATAGAGGACTTCCGGGGCAGAGCAGTGGGAGAACTCCCGCAGGAAGTGGTGCTCCACCGTCCAGAAGTAGTCAAACCCCACTTCGTCGGCCAGGTCCACCTGGGCCAGCACCTGGTTGTATCGTTCCTGCTCGGAGCCGGGGTGATGCGGCTCGGGTATCTGGATTTCGTACATCAGGCCGAATTTCATACTGCTGCCTCCCCTTAAATTACCGACTGTCGAAGTTCCTCGAAACGAAAGTAAATTACAACGAAAACGTTCGGTAATTTATTCCATACTTTCCGCAATCCTACGTTCAGTGCCCATCACTGTCAAATAACGCGCAAGTTTTGGCTGTTCCTTGTCAGAAACAATCCCCGAACAGCCACACAAGCCGAAGGTGGCTGCCTGGTTCTGCATCCAGACAGGTCCGGCATCGGGAATGGAAGGGGCAAACCCCTGCGGTGGAAGCGATCAGGTTTGATACCGGGGCGGTGCGCGGGTACAATGCCCGCATTGCGCCAGTTCGGAAAGGGTCGGGCTTGCTGCGGCGAATCACGTCAAGTAAGCCGCCGCATTAGCGTTAATCATTGACAGGCAAGGGGGATGGTCCTTGAGTTTCGACTGGTCTGGCCAGGTACATTCGCTGCGGGAACAATACCACTACGCCTGGGCCGTGGTGGGCATGGGCACCGTCCTGCGGGTCACCGCCAATTTCGTCAGCCAGGCCTTTGCCGTAATCCTGGTGGTGCTGCAGAACGACTTTGCCTGGGGCGTTACCGCCATCATCATCGCCCAGGTATTGCGCAGCGTGATCAACGCCATGCTCTCCCCAGTGGCCGGCTGGGTTGGCGACCGCTACGGCGCCCGCAAGACCCTGCTGGTGGCCGCCACCCTGTACGTGTGCGGCATGCTCCTGCTGAGTACCATGAGCCAGCTTTGGCAGCTTTACCTCTACTACAGCATCCTGCTGGGCCTGGCCCAGGCCCTGTTCGCGGTCAACATTCCCACCACCGTAGCCGCCTGGTTCAAGAAAAAGCTGGGAGTCGCCGTGGGCATCCAGCAGTCGGTGGGCGGCATGGGCGCGTCAATCACCGCCCCGGCCCTGGCCCTGCTGGTATCCGAGACCGGGTGGCAGGTGGCCTTCTGGATTATCCCCGCCGTGGGAGGCGTGATCCTCTTCTCGCTGCTGGCCTTCTTCCACAGTGAACCGGCAGACCGGGGCATGCGGCCCTACGGCGCCGATGAAAACGACCCGGACCCGGTCCCCACCGACCGGGCCACCGCCAAGCTGCGGAGCAAGGTTTTCCTGCAGCACGCCCGCCGTACCAGGGCCTTCTGGAACCTGCCCTTAATTCACTTCCTGGGCTGCGTGGGCCACTCCCTGGTCATCTGGCACGTGGTATTCTTCGCCACCACCCAGGGACTTTCCCTGGCGGCCGCAGCGTGGATTGTCTCCATCTACACCATGACCAGCGTCAGCAGCCGCCTGTTCATACCCATTTTGGCCGACCGCTGGGGCGCCAAGACAGCCATGGTGTTGCCCTATTTCCTGCAAGGCGTAACGGTGCTGCTGCTGTTCTGGGTCCAGAGTCCGTGGCAGTTCTACGTCTTTGCCGCCCTGTTTGGCATCGGGTTTGGCGGGGAGATGTCTGCCTTTCTTATCGCCAACCGGCAGTACTACGGAATGGGCCCGGTGCGGTCCATCTTCGGCTTCCAGCACCTGGGGTCCGGCTTTGGCATGGCGGCAGGGGGCCTGATTGGTGGGCTTATTTACGACTTCCGCCTGAACGAAGGCGCGCCCCTGGAACTGTTTGGCTTCGTCACCCTGGGCGGAGGCTCCTACGATTTGGCGTGGGTCATTTCAATTGCGGCCAGCCTGGCGGGGGTGCTGTTCATCGCCCTGCTGGAACCCACCTCCAGGGTGCTTATTCCTGACTGGGAAGACTCGTTGCCCAGGGAGCGGGAGGCGTCGCCAGCGGCTACTTGACCCTCCGGACGCCCCTTCGACAGGCTCAGGGCCAGCGGGGGCAAGTGACGGACCCCGTCGTTCCATCCTCGCCTCCCCTTCAAGGGGATAGATCCCCCTGAACGGCCCTACAGCGGCAAATTAACCACCCGGCCCTCCTGGGCGCTGCGGTGGACCGCCTCGGTCCATTCCATGTAGTGGACGCCCGTCTCGAAAGCCACCATGTCCACCTTCTCCCTCCCCCGGATGGCGTTGGTGAACTGTTCCTCGACCCGATACCTGGCCTGGGTTTCCGGCGGGTTGGACACCTCGGTCAGTTCCGTGTCGCCGCGCTTGCCGGCCCACACCCTGCGCTGGGGGTCAACGTGGATGGTGCCTTCCGTGCCGAACATCCAGACGTGGTTGCCCCCGTTCAATCCCGAGGTGGCGCTCATTTGCATGTGAACCTGGGCCCCGTTGGCCAGTTCGTAAAGAATGTCCACGTGGTCGGGTATGGAAACCGAGGTGAGGTTGCCGCTGTCGTCGCGCCGGTAGGGGACGTTGACCTTGGACATGGCAAACACCCGGTTGCCCCGTCCCAGCCACCGCATCATGGACTCGTAGGAGGCCCCGATGTTCAGGGTGTTGTGGCCGCTCAGGGCGCGGTCGTGGCGCCAGTGCAGTGGCCCGCCCGGGTCGGCGAAGTTGTTCTGGAGGGAAGTGAAGTCAACCGACAGCAGTTCCCCCAGGTGGCCCTCGTCTATCAAGCGCTTAAGCACATTGTCTATGGTGTAACTGGTGGACGTGGGCGTGAGCTGGCAGACCAGTTCCGGGTGGTCCAGCGAGGCCTTGAGCATGTCCCGGGCCTCCTCGGCGGTGGATGCCATGCGGGCCTCGGTAAGCACGTGCTTGCCAGCCTCCAGGGCCGCCAGGGTCATGGTTCGGTGGGTGTAGGGCCAGGTGCCGATGCATACGGCGTTGATGTCCTGGTCCTCCAGCAGTTCCCGCCAGTTTCCATAAACCCGTGGAATGTTGTACTGGTCGGCAATGGCCCGGCCCGACTCGATGCTGCGGTTGGCCACGGCCACCAGTTCGCAGTCTTCCACTCCCTGGAATCCGGGTATGTGCCGGTTTCGCACGTTGCCACCGGCGCCGATAAGTCCCACGCGTATGGGTTCTTCAGCCATTTGTTTCCTCCTGCTTAGGTGACTCAAGCGGGCAGATTTATTCCGGGCCGAGGTTTTCAGCTTTGACGGGCAGAATAGCACCAAGATGCCCCGGTTGCCAGACTGTAAGTCTGTTTTCCTGGTTGCCGGGCATATGGTGGGCCTTTCAACATTTCACCAGGGAAAGAATTAAGGTGGTAACCGAGTTCTCTCCTTGCGCTATAATCACAATCCTGCAGGATAGGAGAAAGATTGCCCAGTGCTGAATCAAACACGGAACCGGCAAGGCCATATGGAGTCTGAATGGCCCAAGCGATGGCGCTGGAACGGGCCGTGACCCCCCGTCTTCCCAGCATGCGGGCCCTTCGCTACCCCAACTTTCGCTGGTTCTGGATTAGCACCTCAGGTCAGGCCGTGGCCCAGGGGATGCAGTTCCTGATCCTGGGGTGGCTGGTACTGGAACTGACTGGATCAACCTCGCAGTTGGGCCTTACCATCTTCTTTTACGGCATACCCAACCTCACCCTCGTCCTGTTTGGCGGCATTTTCGCCGACCGAATCGACCGGCGCAAGCTGCTCCTCTTCTCCCAATTCGGCGTCACCGTGATCATGTTCGTGGTGGCGACGCTGACCGTAACTGACCTGGTGGCCGTCTGGCAGATATACGTCGCCTCCTTCCTGTTGGGTACGCTCCACGCCATCAATATGCCCACCCGCCTGGCCATGGTGGTTAACCTGGTGGAGCGGGAAGACATTATGAACGCCGTTGTGCTGAACGCGGGGGTTATGAATGCCGGCCGCATCATCGGGCCGGCGGTGGCCGGGTTCATAATTGACCTGCTGGACATCGGGCCGGCCCTCTTCGTCAACGCCGGGTGCTACCTGGGGGCCGCCAGCTGCGTCCTGATGATCCGCAACTTTGTCCAGGATAAGCAGGACCGCCGCACCAATATCCTGGGGGCCCTGCGGGAGGGCCTGGTCTATTTCGGCAAGACCCCCCTGGTCTTTACCATCGTCGGGATAGGGTTCGCCTTCGGATTTTTTGGAATGCCCCACGTCCAGGTAATGCCCGCCTTTGCCAGGGAGGTGCTGGAGGCAACCGCAGGGGAAGCTGGCTTGCTGATCACTGCCGCCGGCATCGGCTCATTACTGGCCAACGTGGCCCTGGCCATGCTGGGCAATTTCAGGAAGAAGAACCTGTTGCTTATCGGGGCTCTGCTAGTGTTTGAGGTTGCCCTCTTTGCCTTCGCCTGGTCCCACTGGTTCTGGGTTTCCTGGGCCATTCTGCTGTTCGTGGGCATGGGCAGCATTGGTTACATTTCCCTGGGAACTACGGTGCTGCAGCTTTCCGTGCCCCAGGAACTTCAGGGCAGGGTGATGAGCCTGTGGTACGTGTCCGCCGGTTTCATGTTTATCGGTTCCCTGCCCATGGCCCTGGTGGCCGACCTGGCAAGCTGGCCGGTGGCCCTGGGCGGCGGCGCGATTATCTGCTTGGCGTTCACCCTGTGGCTGGCCATCCTGCGTCCCACCCTGCGGCGGCTGGAGGTCTGACGTATTCCCTCGTAACGTCAGGAGGCCAATAGCTCCTTCAACTGCTGGTCAATGAAGGCGGTGTCCACCGGATTGCGGCCGGGGCCGCCGCCGGTGTGGCCCCAGATGGTCTCAATAACCCGCAGTTCGGCATTGGGCATCATCCCCACTTCGATTTCGTTGTCCTCGGGCGGGAAGTACTGGTCGGTACGGGAGGGCATTACGAAAGCGCGGGCCTTGATTGAACCAAGTGCTTTTTCAAAGTCTCCCTGGTAGAGGGGATTGTTGCTGATGTCGCCGCCCTGCCAGGTGGCCACCATGGCCAGGATGTCGTTGGCGTCTAGTTGCAGATACCTGCCCTCCCAAGCGGTGATCAGGTAGTCTTCCAGGGAAGAGAAGCCCAGGTCGAGGTACACCCTTTCCCGGTAGAAGGCCTGGGAAGGGGCCCAGCCGGCGTAAACCCGCGACATTGCCCTCAGCCCCTTGGTGGGCGGAGAATCGTACCAGCCGTTGTTCCAGGCCGCGTCGGCGCATAGGGCCGCCTTTACCCCCTCGAGGAAAACGTGGTTGTGGCGGGAGGTACGCGCCGAACCACACCAGGGGGCGATGCGTTCCACCATATCCGGATAGAGGGCTCCCCAGTGAAAGGTCTGCTGGGCGCCCATGGAGAAGCCACAGACCAGGGGGAGGCGCGCAATGCCGAACTGTTCAGTTACCAGGCGATGCTGAAAGCTGATGTTGTCGTAGTAGCTGACGACGGGAAACCGGGCCCGGTCGTAGGGCTCGGCCGTGTTGCTGGGGGACGAGGAGAGGCCGTTGCCGAACAGGCAGGGCACGATGATGAAGTAGCGCGACGGGTCCAGGGCCATGCCCGGCCCAATCATGGGTTCGTTGGCCTCGTGGCGGGAGGAAAAGAAGGTGGGGAAGACGATGGCGTTATCCCTGCTGGCGTTCAATTCCCCGTAGGTCTGGTAGGCCAGGCGGGCGGCCCGCAGTCGCAACCCGCACTGCAGATCCACGTCGCCCAGTTCAAAGAGCTTGTAATCAGTCATGCTGCCTCCCCGGGTCAGTTCAATGTTCGCCCCCATCCTAGCCCTCCGCGATGGCTAATGGAAGGCATTGTTGCCCCATTGGACATACAACAGAGAGTCCCCGCGCCTCTGGTCGGGCCCGGGCTGATGCAGGGTTGCAGGGTAGCAGCGTTGTGTAGCAGGAAAGGACAGGGGAGATTGAAAGGCGCAGCTAAAGCCGGTACTACTGAGCCGGGCCCGGGCGGCCCCCGTACAACTCCAGCACCAGGCGGCTCATCAGGGAGGAGAGGAAACCCACGCCGCTGATGGCGCCAGCGTAGCTCATGCGGGTGGGACCAATTACGCAGATGGTCCCGCTGGCCTGCTGGGGTATGCCGTACTGGCACAGGATGACTCCGAAGGGCCGGAGCGGCTCTTCCATGTTCTCGCCGCCAATGAATACGGCAATGTCGCCGGTCTCCGGCTGCTCGGACAGGAGGCTGTCCAGCAGCACCTGTTCCTCCAGCAGTTCCACCAGTTCCCGGGCGTGGCTGCCCTGGGCCATCTCCGGCTGGTTCAGGAGCCAGCGCAGACCATCCACATAGTGCTCGGGAATGGAATAGGCGTCGGCCTCCCGCAGCAGCGACAGGGTGCTTTGCTTAACCCGTTCAGATATGGGTCCGAAGTCTCCGGGTATTCCTTCGACTTCGGGCAGGCTCTGGCCGCCCAGGCGATCGTTCAGGTAGTTGGCGGACTGGTTCAGGGCCTCCTGGTCAACGGGTTCATCCAGGGTAAGCAAACGGCGGAGCAGGCGGGCGTCCTGCAGCACCAGAATAAGCAGGGCCGAATACTCGTCCAGGTAAACCAGCTGAATATGCTTCACCCGCGGCAGCCTGGCCTGGGGCACGGTGACTATGGCCATATTGGTGGTGATGCGCGAAAGGATAAGGGCGCAGCGGCGGCTCAGCTCAGCCAGGTCGGCGTCGGAGCGGTCAAAGTCTTGGTGAATCTGTTGCCGCACACTCTCGGGCAGCGGAGGAACCTCTTCCAGGGTTTCCACGTGGTACCGGTACCCCCGGTCCAGGGGCACGGCGCCGGCGGATACGTGGGCCCTGGAGATGTAACCCTCTTCGGCAAGCAGGGACATGGCGTTGCGAACGGTAGCCGGGCTCACCCTGGTAGGTGACAGCCTGGCAATTTCGTCCGACGCCACGGGGTTGGCCGTGGAGATGTACTCGTTTACCAGTATATTTAATACGCTGCCAGCGCGTTGGGTAAGCATCGCAAACCCCAAAAAGCCAACTGGGTATTACAGCAATTATATACGATTCTACTGGAACTGCGGATTCGCCAATCATCAAGGCAACGACCATGCAAGCCGCAACCTGTATTCGGAAAGTAGCACGGGGCCAAAATTGCTGTCAAGCGATGGGTGCCGTCGAGAGCGCCGTACCCAGGGCATTCGCGTTCTGGATTCAGGCAATGGGCGGCAGACATCAGCAAGCCATAAGAGACTATTTCAAAATCCCTTCCCCCTTGACGGGGGAAGGTTAGGATGGGGGTGAAAAGCAATCTCTTTTGCTGTCGCATTTTCCCCAATGCTTTGCCTTGAATAATTTTGAGATAGTTTCTAAGTCAATGTCGCCCAGCGCCCAGCCGAGGGCCCGAAAACTTTCCTGCAGACATCCGCAATGCATAAGTCAATGTAGCCCTGAGCTTGCCGAAGGGCCTGAAAACCTTCCTGACTATCCGGTCTCGGGCCCTAAAGCCGGTCTGCAGGATGGTGTTTGCATTCTCTAATGCTTCCGGCACCACAATCTCCTGAAACGGGCTTGCCCTGGCAGCACATCGAATCGAGCGGTCTATATCTGCAGGGCGGTTTCGAAACCTGCCCTGGTCGCCTTTCGACTTTTCCACCCAGGGAAAGTTGCCGCTTTTGAGGGCCACACTTATACTGCGCCTTTGGCCCCCTGTTTCCCGAAAGCCACGATGCCCGCTTGTTCCCTGGAATTTTGGAGGCGTGACAAGCTGACATGGTATCTGGGCCACTGTGGAGGCTCCGCAGAGTTCTACGGTTGCCGCTCGCCTCCGCCACCGTTACTTCCGTCGGGAGGAGAGGCAAACATACTGTGGATATTACGGCGGCCGCTGGTACCCAATTGTCTGGTAATGCCCCTGAAACACTTTGGGGAGGGCTATGGCCCTGAGTATAAGTACCTATGTCTTTTTGGCCCTGGCGGGGGTCCTGCTGGTGACCGGATCCGTGGTTACGGTTCGGTACCTGGTGGATCCTGTCCCGCAGGATGAGACCGTCTCGGCTCCGGTATCCGCCGCCGTTCCTGCGCCGGCGCCTGCAGTGCAATCCCGTCCCGAAACCGGCCCGACCCGGATAACGGTCCGTCCATCCCCCTTGCCAACGCCGGTACAGGTTGCGGCGACACCCCTGCCTCCTGCCACGCCCAACGTTGTAACCGCCAGCCTGTCGAACGAGCCGCCGGGTTCCAACACCGGTGCAGGTGCAGGGGAGACAGGTTCTCCGGAGACTTCCGCTACCACCGGCGCCGTAGAACCAGGGATACCCGTACCCGTGGCCGGCGCGGTGGCCCCGCTGGGCGAAAACTTTGTGGTGGCCTGGCATTACATCGAGACTACCGACGACTTCGTGTTCTACGACCCCAAGCTGCCGGAGGAAAGCACCCTCAAGGCCATGGCATCAGGCCAAACCTATTTGATTATGGTGGACGAATCCGTTACCGTAGTAATTAACGGGAAGGAACTGCACTTCGTTTGTGACGAAAACACCTGCTGGAACACGGTGGTGTGGCCGTGATGAGCCACTGACCCCGGCCCCGCAACAACTCCGATTCCCGATTCTCGAAGTCAGGTACAAGCCTCTTGAACATTAGAGCACAACAGCCCTCGCCCGTGCTGGCCGACGCCGTGCTGCCCGCCAGCGAGGGGTACCGGAGATTACTTCAAGACGTAGCGCTCGTGATAGGCGCCTGCCTCTTAACCGCCCTGCTGGCCCAGGTCAAGATACCGCTGGGATTTACGCCGGTCCCCATTACCGGCCAGACCTTTGCCGTACTGGTAGTTGGCGCGACCCTGGGCAGCCGACGGGGCGCCGCAGCCATGCTGTTGTACCTGGTAGCCGGTACGTGGCTGCCCTTCTACGCCGGCGGGGCTTCGGGCTTTGTGTTCAGTATCGCTTCGGGCGGATACATCATCGGCTTTATTCCGGCGGCCTTCGTCGTGGGCTGGCTTTCGGAACAGGGCTGGGACCGCCGGCCGCGGGTATTGCTTTCCATGCTGGCCGGCAACGTTGTTCTCTACGTTCCCGGGCTGCTGTGGCTGGCAACCTTCGCGCCAGCAGAAACCCGCTGGACAACTACAATGGAATGGGGTCTCTACCCGTTTATAATTGGTGACGCTATAAAACTGGTGGCGGCATCACTTTTGCTGCCAGTCGCATGGGAAGCTGTGAATTTGGTGAGGGGGCGAAAACAGTAGCTATGGAAATCATCTGGCTGGGCCACGCGTGCTTTAGACTCCGTTCCGACGACCTGGTAGTCGTAACCGATCCCTACCCCGGTTCCATCGGTCTCCGGCCAGAGACCCGACCCGCTACCGTGGTAACGGTCAGCAACTCCCACCCCAATCACAGCAACCGCCTGGAGGTGGGCGGGTCTCCCAAGGTGTTCGACTCCCCCGGGGAGTACGAGTATTCGGGAATAGCGGCACGGGGCGTCATGACCACCCTGAAGGAAGACCAGCCCCAGCGGGAACGCAATGTGGCCTACTCCATAGTTATGGACAACGTCAACGTGTGCCACTTGGGGGATATCGCCACGCCCCTGACCACCCGCCAGGCCGAGGAACTGCAGCCCGTTGATGTGCTGCTGGCTCCCGCCGGCGGTGGCTGCACCCTGGATCTGGAACGAATTCTGCAGATGATGCAGGACCTGGACCCGAAAATTGTGATACCCATGCACTACCAGATTCCGGGCGTGACGGAACCCCTGGGCAATCTGGACACCTTTCTGCAGTTGATGGGCGTAAGCGACGTGCAGCCCCGGCGCAGTCTGACGGTTACCACCGGCAACCTGCCGGCCAACATGCAGGTGACCATCCTGGAGTCTCGGGCCCGCACGGGCTAGCAACGCAACTTACAGACCCCACGCACGAGCACGTTCAAAGCCGCCGTTCCTTGCCTCGAAGGAACGGCGGCTTATTCTTCGGCTCGAATCCAGTCCTGGCGCGTTGCCTGTCCGGCAGCGTTACCGCATTACCACACGATGTGGTTCCAGCAGCGACCGTCGAGACAGGTAAGATTGCGGCTCCGGCCATTGAGGATCGCTTCCGTCGTTTCCCTAACCAGCACCAGGTAGGTCTCTCCCGTTACCAGGAAGTTAAGGGTGTTCTCTTCGCTGACCAGTGGATCGTAATAGGTCCAGGCCTTGGTGTCGTTGTTGAAGTGGAATGCCACCTCCAGACCATCTCCCAGTTCTTCCAGCCCTTCGGCTGCGGGCACAATGACTCCGGGGACGACACCGGGAGCCGTTACCTCAAAGGGAGTGCTGGCCGTCACTCCCGCCACCGTAACCTCAACAGTCTGCAGCCCGGTGTCGAGGCCCGGTGCTGTTACTTCTACCCTGAACTCGCCGCGACTATCGGTGATTGCGGAACCGCCGGGCGTAACGTCAATACTTCCGAACATTACCGATAACGCTGGCACGTGCTTCCGGAAGCCAAACCCGGACAGGGTGAATGTTGAACCGGGTGGGCCGGAGGCGGGACTGACCTGCACCACCGCCCCCGGAACCTCGTGTGGTGCCGAGGTAATGACGGTGATGCCGTTGTCGTCATCAAATTCAGCCCGAACCCGGTTGGACGAAGGGGTGGGCGTATTGAGGGGAAGGCGCAACTCCTGGGTGAAAGCCCCGTTGGCATCGGGTTCGGCCGAGGTAAAGGCAGTGCCGCTGCCGAAGTCGTAGATGATGCGCACCGAAACGCTGGACCCGTAATCGTTGCGGCTGGGGAAGCCCGTGCCGGTTACCGTGACGATAGACCCTGGGCGACCCCAAATTGGAGTCACCTTCAACTCGCGGGGGGGAATGGTGACCTCTGCCGAACCGGTGCGGCCCCGACTGTCCCTCACTTCCAGGGTGCGCGTCCCCGGCGTCGTGGTAGCCTCGACTAATGGCAGGTTTACGTGCCCCGACCAGTTGCCGTTGCGGTCCACTTCAGCGCTGCCTTCGCCATTGTTTATGCGGGCGGGTTTGAGGACATGTCCTCCGATCTTTACCTGGTCTATAACCGTGTCGCGGGAACCGGTGAAGCCCAGCCCCGAAATGGATATCCGCTGGTTGGGAAGTACCGTTTCAGGAAAGACCCGCAACAGGGCTTTGGGCTGGCTGATATCCACGATGACTTCACTGAAATAGATACAGTCCGCTTCGGCGCACTCTGTGTCATCCCTTTCCAGCTCCACCCGCAGGTACTGGCGACCGAGGCGGACGTCGTCTGGCACGGCAATGCTGAAGAAGAGCCTTCCCGAAGGACCAACCCTCAGACTGTCAATTTCCGCCGGTACGCCGCCAATGGTGACGGACGTAATATCCCCCTCAGGAAAGTCGATTATCTCCACCTGGATGTTGCCGCCGGGGCCCTGCACGGTATCAGCCAGCACCCTGCCCACCAGTTCCAGGGCCTGGTCGGCCTTCAGTAGGTCACTCGTGCCCTTGCCAAGAATGATGGTTGACCCGCCAAGGCCGTCCACCGCGTTGATGAAGTTGCAGTCCAGGTCGTCCATGGCCCCTTCCTTGGGGCATTTTCCAAAGGCTGCCGCGAAAGGTGGGGAGTGAACGGTGAAGCTGCAGTACCCGATGTCGTTGCCGGCTACCTCAATCCTGCACAGTTCGCTCTCGCTGCTGTCGCGCTGGCCGTCCACATTGGCGTCACGCCAGACCGCCAGGGTATGGCCGTTCTTGAACCCCCGGCCAATGACGGTAATTTCCTGGCCCCGTCCAATTTCCTCGTGGCTTAACTGGATTTCCCGGTCCACCAGCAGGCCAACGTCGGCATCTTCGTCGCCGCCGGAGGCCGCAACGAAGGCCTTCATTACGTCCTCTTCGGGGTGGCAAGCATCCACCAGGTTGTCCTCCCCGTTTACACCTACCTTCCAGGAAAATGCGCCACCCTCGGTGGGGTTGGTTATGCCTGCTCCCTTCTGGAAGGTAACGGTAACCTTTGCCTGGGCGGGGATGTCCACCGCATCTTCTCCCCTTCTTATGGCTGGGCTGATGGCAAGAATGGTGGGGTGACGGGGGTCGTCCTGCTCGCTGAGGGAAACATCGGCGGCTATGCCGTTGGCTCGACTCTCTTCATTACCGTTCTGGTCCTCTTCCATACAGTCTTGGTCTACCTCACAACTGTACTGGACCCTTACCATCGGAGGAGCTATGGCCCGGGGCACCCGGATATCCTCGTGTAACTCCATTGTGATGACGTCGGAAAGGAAGGCGATTTCGGTGGTGGTAACAAAGGTTACGTCGTAACTGGTGCCGGTTGCGGGGCTGCGGGAGGTTGCTTTAACGGTTGCATTGCAGACTGGAAGCACTTCACTTTCCACGGCCCCATCCAGGGCCGCTACCGGCTCAGGCCAGGCGGCAAGGGCAAAGATCGCAACGAGCAGAATAAGGAGCAGGCCGGCAAGGGACAGGGGCGTGCATGCGCCACGGAGGAACTTAAGCATTACTACACTGGCAGAAGAATTGGGGAATCGGGCCTTCAGGCTGAGAATAGTGGCCTTTGCGCAGCAATCAGTGTGCCTCGGTGCGGGAATTGGCGAGCAGGAATCGGCTTTCGACCTGCCGGCCGCATGTTACATCCCAAATGTGAACAAAATATGGAGATGAATGTGGCCTGAATAAATTATACACCGAAGACTATCCGGGGAGACTGTTGCGTCAAGAGGGCCCGAACCAAAGAGAATCAGGAAGCTGCCTGAAGGGAGTTCCGCCAGTTGGAGGACAAGTCAGGTGGAGGCCTTCCACGCAGCATCTTTGCGTCCAACCCCGGCGCTTGCCGCTGGTCTCCTACCGGGCCCTGGTGGTTCAACAGCATTGCATTGATGGGTTGGGCTCAACCGTCTTTCCGGCGAAAGCCGGAATCCAGAGCCCCTCTTGAACCACGCTGTCGACCCTTCGCAACCTGCCTGGATTCCGGCTCAAGCCCGGAATGACGATACAGATGTAGCAGTTATCATTTCAAATCTGTCGGCCTGCTAGTCCGCCGGGGCCGCTGCCGGAGTCGCCCCCGCGCCGCCGGCCCGCTCCCGGGGTTCCGCTTCATAGACTTCCGGTTCTTCGGCCTCTTCAGGAGCGGGTTCGGACACTTCCGCCGACTCCCGTCGTTCCAGGATGCGGCGGCGCCCCGTAATCAGGAGCATCAGATACCCCATCACAATGCGGAGCACAAATTCCAGGCCCACCAGTAATGCGAAGGAATAGAAGATCGTCTCCCTGTGGGAGTTGGCATCCCGAATCACCTCCAGCGAATCCAGCGTGGTGAAAAAAGACGCGTCTATGATGAAAATGCCCAGGACTGCAAAGGGCAGTATCTTGGAAAGGTCCCTGGACAAATCCTCGTGGTAGTAGGCGGTCACCCGTATGGCGCAGACGGTGGCCAGGGCAATCAACATCACGTCGGCAAAGGACCTGTCCTTGGACAAGAAGGCCAGAATCAGGGTAAGGACCGTCAGCCAGAAGAAGGCGAAGAAGGGGAATATAACGATGTACTTCAGGACATAGCTGAAAAAGTGAAGCAGGCCGCGCACTGCCCGGAACCTGGACTCCTCACTCCGGGACAGGTTGAAGGCGAACATGTCCCGCGCTGCCAGAAACCGGTAGAAATGGAAGATGAAGATGCCATAGAGGCAGATGCCTATTATGTACACGCCCACGTTCAAGACGTGGCTCAGGGCATCATCCAGGCTGAGACCGTTGGGGAAGATGAGATTTAAATAGGAATCGAAGTTCATGACGCCACCACACACCCGAAAGGCTTCTACATTCCGATAACAGGATCGCAACTACCTGGCTTGCATTACAATGTTATGTTTACCAGGCTTCCCAGTCAATACGGATTTGGCCCGCCGGTGGGCCGGTGGCGGTCAGCCCTGGCAGGCGTGCGGGCAACGGACGGCGTTCAGAGACGACTCCTGAGAGGGCATCGCCCCATCCCGACCTTGCTCCTTGTCAGAAATAGGGACCTCGAAATGGCTTCCAGTGAAGCAACCGGTTGGAAATGATGGATTGGGGATTTACCGTCGTTCCGGCGCAGGCCGGAATCCAGGCAGGGTCATTCGATTATTTTGGTAGAGTCTCTTCCACCGTTCGCCCTGAGCCCGTCGAAGGGCCGCCCGGAATAGTTCTCCAAGTTCACCACGAACGGACTTGAGGACTTGCCACCGACAATCGAAAGACCCTGGATTCCCAGGGTCTTTTCTGTGTTATGGGGTTGAACTGTGGCAACCTCTCTGGATCCCGGCCCAAGTCCGAAATGACGTTACATCGTTGCCACTCGTCAATACATTGCTGTTGAACTACTAAGAGCCTACCGTGGTTTCCTGCTCCGTTTCCTCTTGTAATTCTTGTACTTCGCCCCCTTCTTCCCCATCCTCGTCAACGCTTATTACCGGTCGCACCATAGGAAGTTCAACTACCATCTCGGTGAATTCGTCCGGCTCCGAATTAACAGTGATGAAGCCGCCATGCTCGCGCACTATGTCGCTGGAAATGGCCAGGCCAAGACCCGTACCCTGGTCCGTGGGCTTGGTGGTAAAGAAGGGGTTGAAAATCTTGTCGATGACGTCCTGGGGCATGCCGCTGCCGTTGTCCCTGATGGATATTTCCATCTTGTCGTCGTGGCGGCGGGTTGACAGGAGCAGCGCTGGGAAATAACTCTCGCCCTTTTCAGTCATGATCTTCCGCTTCTCGTTGGTGGCGTAGCAAGAGTTGCTCACCATGTTCAGGAACACCCGCCCCAGGTCCTGTGGTATTACTTCCAGTTCCCCCATTTCCGGGTCCAGGTCATACTGCAAGTCCAGCTGGAAGTCGGAGTCGGTGGCCCGGGCGCTGTGGAAAGCCAGCCTGGAATGCTCGTCCACCAGTCTGTTAATGTCCACCATCTGGAATTCGCCGGCTCCCCGGCTCATCATCAGCATGTCATGGACAATGCGATTGGCCCGGTCGCCGTGGTTCTGAATACGGTCCATATTGTCGTTCAGGTCGTCGGAAATCTCCTGGATTAACCCCTTTTGCTCCTCACTGAGGCTTTCTCCGGCATCCTCCAGGACCTCTTGAAGTTCTGTCAGAAGCTCCACCGAAGACTCGGAGAAATTCTTGACGAAGTTCAGGGGGTTCCTGATTTCGTGGGCCACACCGGCGGTCAGTTCACCCAGGCTGGCCAGCTTTTGCTGGGTAACTATCTGGTCCTGGGCCCGGCGCAGTTCCTCGAAGGCTGCCTGCAGTTCATCGTTCTTTTCCTGTAGGTCGCTGGCCAAAAGCTCTACCAGGTTAAGCCGCTGCACTTCCAGAGCGTGAAGGCGGAATACCTCCACGGCTGCGGCCATATCCGCCACCTCATCATGTCCGCCCACATCCACCTGCGCCTGAAGGTCGCCGGCGGCCATCCTTCTCATCCACGCCGATAGCATTCCGATGCGCCGCAGCAGCACCTGGCCAACCAGCAGCCAGGCTACCAGGACGGCAACCACGACGCTGGTCAAGCTGATCACCAGCAGGAAGGTGCGACCGGTCAGTATGGCCTGGAGCGAAGCTTCCGTAGCGTCGCTGGCAGTGGCCCGAGCGGTGGTTACCAGTTCATCAACCTCATCTACCAGGTCCACCGCAGATTCCTGGTTGCTCTCGAGAAGCTCCGTCTGCCGCTTGGCCAGACGCAATTCTTCGGCCAGAAGGTGAAAACCAGTCCCCTCCGAAACGCCCAGGTTCTCCAGTTTTTCAAATATGGGCACCAGCTCATCGTAAGTTTCCGTTCCTTCAAGGGAAGCTAGGTTAAACCCAATCCGATTCATGGCCGCCTCAAATCGCTCCCTCAATGGTTCGAGAGATGCCGCTTCAGTTACGGCGAAGGCGCTGGCCATCAGTTCTGTAGCAATATTGCCGTCAACCTGCAATTCTGACAGAAGGCGGTACTTGTCAATTTCCCCGGGTGAGGAGTGAATGAACGCAGGATCCGGGGGTGCGTCAATCTCGCGATAGCCGGTTACAACATAAAAGAGCTGGTCGTCCAGGGCTTCCGTCATGTTGACTTCGAGGCTTCTCCTGACATCTGCCAGCTCCTCCCGGAGACTGGCCCGCTTCTCAGCCTGAACTATCAGCTCGGTGCGCTGGTTTCTGAGGGTTTTGATGTTGCTTGTCAGAACATTTGCGCCATCCCTGATTTCCTGGAAACTGAACTCTTCCAGGTGCGGGTCCAGCGCCGGGGCCGTTCTTTCCAGTTCGGCCAGTTCCACCTCCAGGGCGTTGCTGGCCCCAGCTATCACGTAGGCAAAAGTCTGGTCCAGTTCAGTTACGGTCTGTGCAGTAACGATCCTGGGCGCGGCGGTAACCAGGCTGCTGCTGTACTGGGCCACCTCGAAGGCGGCCACCATTTCCGGTATGCTCTCGTCATTCACATGCCGCTGGGCATTGGCTACGCGGTCAAAAGAGAACCAGCCCACAATAGTGGCCATCAGGGTAAGGGCCACAATAACTGCAAAGGCTGCGTAAAGCTGGGTGGAAATATTCCGGCGGCTCTGCAGCAGACGGGGACCCAGGCCGGCGACAAAATCCCTGGCCGAGTCCAGGTTCTCACCGTTCAGAGGATTCCAGGAGCGGCGCCTCACCGGGTCCGCGATACCTGTCTCCACTGGTTCGGGCTGGCTCGGGGGTGCGGTTTCCGGGGCTGAATTCGATTCATCCATCATGGGAAGACTTCTCGCATATTTTCAATTGCCCGGTAACTGCCATCGGGCCCGATAACTGTGAGAAAGACCTGGTCAGACCCTTGATTATCTGCAAATCCGAATTCCAGCCCAAACCCGTCCAGCTCCATCGACTCAAAGTCGGAGATGGAATCCAGGAAACATTCTCGGGTAACGTCGCGACCACAAACCCGCAACCCCTCAATTGCCAGGCGGCCCGCCAGGTAACCTTCCAGGGAAACCCAGCCGGGACTGGCCCCGGAATCGTAGGCCTCCAGGGCGTTGAGGTAAGAGTCCACAATAGGGATGGAGTCATCTGTGGGGAAGGGGACCACCTGGGTTACAAATACGTTCTCCCCGTCCCGGTCCAAAAACTTGGCCAGGGCGTTGCTTCCCACGAAGGAAATGGTAATGAAAACCACATCCTCCATTCCGGCTCGCTTGGCCCAGGAAATAAAGGTGGCAACGGGCTGGTAGGCCCCCACCATTATCACGGCTTCCGGTTCGTCGTCCCTGATTTTCAGTATGGCCGACTTCACCGCCAGGGTATTCCGGGGATAAAAGCCCACCGACACGGGCTCCATATCCCGGCGACTCAGGGCCCGCGTCGCCCCATTCAAGCCCGCCAGGCCAAAGGAGTCATCCTGGTAAAGGACAGCAATGCGCTCGATGCCCAGGTCCTCGGTAAGGCGAGCCACCATCTCCTCCGTTTCCTGGAAGTAGGAGGCCCGCAGGTTTACCACATTGCTATACCTGGTTTCCCGCAGGAAGGCGGCGCCGGTGAAAGGCGCCACATAGGGCACGTCGGCATCCAAAGCAACCGGTACGGCAGAACGCGAGGTGGGAGTGCCCACTGCCCCGATCAACGCGAAGACCTGGTTGTCTTCAATCAGCTCAAAGGTGTTGGCGATGGCGGCTTCCGGCTCGTAGGCATCGTCCAGGGCCACCAGGTCCAGGTCCCTGCCGTTAACCCCTCCGGCTTCGTTGGCCTCCTGAAAGGCCGCCAGAATACCCAGCTGCATGTTGGTGCCCAGTTCCCAGGCGGGGCCACTGAACGCGGCAGACTGGCCAAAGGTTATTTTGCCGTCGGTGACGCCGGGGTTTCTGACTGCCGCGACAGTCTCTACAGGGTCCGGGGTAGAGGAGGCTTCTTCAGAAGGTAGTTCGTCGAGGTTGTTACCGCACGCCGTTAGGGCCGGTCCCAGCAGGAGGACGATGGCCAGGATAGCAAGCAAAAATGGAGCCGAGATAGCTTTCATAGACCGCTCGACAAGCCCGGAGAAGTCATTCGGACTTGCGAATCACCATCGTGGAATAGTTTCTTGAATCTTCTCGCCGATACTGAAAATCCTCGGTCATCTCCATAACGAAATGAATTCCCAGTCCGCCGACAGGTCGATCACTGATGGCGCCGTCAGTCACGGCGGGGCGGCTATCCTCCAGGGGGTTAAAGGGACGACCATCGTCCACAAATTCAATGGTAATGGCATCCGGGCCAGTAGTTACCGAAATATCAAAGGTATGGAGTCCTTCGTCGTAGCCGTAATTCATGATATTTAGCCCGAATTCTTCCAAAACCAGGTTGATCTTGAAGACCAGGGCAGGTGACCAGTCCTCTGCCTCTGCCAGTTGTTCCACCGAATCAAAAATACGCTGCAGTTCTTCCGGCCTGGTTTCCACCCTGAGATCTATCTTGCTGGCCATTACGTCGCCCCCCCTCGGCAAAGGGTAAGGCAGGTTATATCGTCCGACTGAGGCGTATCGCCGGCAAAAGCGCGGACAGCGGCAAACATGGCCTCATTTATATCCATCGGATTCTGCGACGGAGTGTTAGCTAACACCTCGGCCATGCGCTCCAACCCAAACTCTTCCCCTTCCCTGTTCATAGCCTCGGACACGCCATCGGAATAGAAGAATGCGGCGTCGCCTGGCAGCATTTCAAAGTCGTCCTGGGAGTACTCCAGGTCTTCCATTACGCCGATGGCAATGCCGCCGGTAAATGGAAGGGCTATTACGGTTCCATCTGCCCGCCTGACGTAAGGCGTGGTGTGGCCGCCGTTGGCGTAAGTAAGCTTCCCGGACTTGGTGTCATAAATGGCGTAAAGAAGGGTAACGAACATCATTGCCTCGTTCCCTTCACAAAGGATGTCGTTGACTTCCTTAAGAACGTCGCCCGGTTCGTAGGTGCCTATGGCAGACCCCTTCAGCAGGGTCCTGCTGGACATCATAAACAGGGCCGCCGGAACACCCTTGTCGGACACATCGGCAATGGCTACACCAATGCGCTCATTGTCCAGGTTGATTACATCGTAAAAGTCGCCGCCTACTTCCCTGGCCGGTTCCATGCTGGCGAATACCGCATAGTCGCCTCCGCGGGGGAACTCGGTGGGCAGGATGGACTGCTGGATTTTGGCGGCAACGTTGAGTTCGTTTTCCAGGCTTACCAGCCGGTCACGGGAAGAAAGGGCCTCCCGCCATTCCACCAGGTGCGCCAGGGTGCGGTCTATGGTCAACTGGAGGTCATCGAAGTCAAGAGGCTTGGTTACGAAGTCAAAGGCGCCGCGATTCATCGCGGTGCGGATGTTCTTCATATCACCGTAAGCCGAAATAATGATGGACCTTACATTGGGGTCCACCTTGGGAATCTGTTCCAGGAGGGTGAGCCCGTCCATCTGCGGCATATTGATGTCCGAAATCACCATATCTATGTCTTCTTCCTGGCGCAGCACCTCCAGAGCTTCCACGCCGTTATGGGCAAAGACAAAGCTGTACTGACCGGCCCGGATGCGTCTCCGCATCCGCTGGAGCACCAGCGGCTCCAGGTCCGGTTCGTCATCCACCACTAGAATTTTGAATGCCTCTGGCATCTCTCCCCTTCGCTCCACCTTCTTGGTACCTGATATCGTTTATTCTTGTGGCGTTAACTACAATGAGTGGGGCCGGCGGCCGCCAGGCGCCGGAGGAACGCCGAGGATTCTTTACCCAATGGCTCCCATAGCAGCATCCTGGGTCTCGTGGATGGGAATTATCTTGTCAAAGCCGCTGATTACGAAGACCTCTTTTACCGGCTCGGAAAGGGAGCAGGCAGCCATCTTGGCGCCCTGTCGCTGGAGGTCCTTGGCGATGAGCAAGACCACGCGCAAACCCGCGCTGCTGATGTAGGTCAGGTCTTCCAGGTCGAGAATTACGGCCCGGTCGCTTTCCTCAATTTCGCCTTTCATTGCATCCTGGAATTCACTGGCATTGGTGCCATCTACACGTCCATCGGCTTTCAATACCAGGTTGGTGCCATCGCGGCGAGACTCTACATTCATTTATCCAGCCTCCTAACGTATGCAAGCTTGCTCTTGTCTTGGTTTTGTGTCCTGTTCAAGCCCTTCCCGGCGCCAGAAACGCGGGAAAGGTATCGGAATCCTACGTACCAATAATAACCCATAGTCTGCTTTCCAACAAACCCCGTGCCAATGCCCTCCTGAATTGTGGCAGGGAAGCCGCATTATACAAGACGAGTCTCACGGTGCAAAAGGGCGTAAGAAAGGCAACAAATTGGGAACCGCCACGGGCATTTGCCCTTTCGGGGACAGTTTTTCTGCCCCTGCCGAAGAAGACAAATGCTGGACGAATTGCGGCGGGAAGGAACCGGGGAGGGGCCGGAGATTTTCTTCTCCGGCCACAGGGAGGTTTTGGTTCTGGGGAGGAATTCGCCTTCTTCCGCCAAATGCCGGCGGGCTAGGTGCCGATCCAGCCGGAACCGGAAACGTCAATTACCTGTTCGTCCGGCCCACGGAACTTTTCCTCGTAGTAGCCACGACCTTCGCCCTCATGGCCCCCTACGTTAATGCGCATGTTCATGGCCCGCGCGCCCTCGGCTTCCAGCTTTTCCTTGATTTCGTCCATGTCCTCAACCATGAAGCCCAGGTGGTCTATGCCGGCATAACCCGCCACGTCGCGGACGCTTTCCTCTTTACCCTCGTCAATGGACCTCAGGATTGCCAGGTTAATGTAACCATCGGACAGGTAGAGACCGGACCCGGCCTTACCCACCTCTTCCATGCCAAAAACGTTGATGTAGAACTGGGCGGTCTTTTCCGGGTCAGGAGTTCGAATGGCGATGTGCTTGATTCTGGGCATACTCTCCTCCTATCCAATCAGCTTTGTTCCCAGTCGGGCTTCCCGTTGGCTGGGATTATAGTTGGGCCCCAAACCTTTTTCAACTTTGTCTAACGGTGCCAGCCCATCCCCTGGAACAGGCCCCGTAGATATGCTATCTGGCCGCCGTGGGCCACATTGTCCCACACCAGTTGGCCCAGGGCCGTGTTGAGGGTGTGGTCTCGGGTCTCGGCCTCGGGCGGAAAGGTAACCTCGCGCTCCATATCCTCGTAGGTCAGGGAGTTGATGTATTCCCGGGCCGCCTGCCGGACTGCCTCCTGGTAACCCAGCAGCACATCCATATCCGGCGCGGACCAGTTGGCCAGTTCCTCGGGTGACCAGCCCATGCCGCGAACGTTCTCGGCCATTCCGAACCTTTCGTTCCAGCCCTGGCTGGTCCAGAAGGGCGGCAGTCCCTGCAGACGCTGGTTGATGAAAGTGTCAACGACGCGATTCATGTGCCACAGAATCCAGGCGATGGAATTGCACTCCGGGGCCGGTTGACGGGCCAGGGTTGCCGCGTCCAGCCCCGCCACGGCGGCATCCACCATGTTCCAGTTGCGTCCCAGGGCCCACAGTACGGCGTCGCCAGCAGCCATGAGCGCACCTCCTCAGAAATTGGTTGCGGGGAGTATAAGGGATGGAACGGGTGGCCCAGAACCATCCCCTGTGCGAAAAACAGGCCCCTGTGCGAAAATGAGGCAAGGCGACCTCTGGGGAATCGGTCGCGGTCGCCAGTCTCAACAGGAGGTGGACAGAATGGACCTGGTCGATGAACAACTGCAGAACAGCAAGACCATTGCCGTTGTTGGCATTTCCGACAACCCGGAGCGCCCCAGTTACGGCGTTTCCCGCTATATGCAGGCCCAGGGCTATCGCATCATTCCGGTAAACCCCATGATCGAAGAGGTTCTGGGGGAGAAGAGCTACCCCGATTTGAAGTCTGTGCCCGAACCCATAGACATGGTGGACATCTTCCGCCGGTCCGAACTGGTGGGGCCGGTGGTGGACGAAGCCATCGAAGTAGGCGCCAGGTACATCTGGATGCAGGACGGCGTGATTAACGAGGAGGCCGCAGCCAAAGCGGAAGCCGCCGGCATTCCCGTAATCATGAACGATTGAACCCTCCGGCAACATCGCCGCCGGTACGGCGGCAGCTAGGGTTCCACCTGGGTTTAATACTGGTTCAAGCAAGCTCGAACATCGAAGCAAGGTAAGGTTTCTTCGCGGCCGGCGGATGTGCAAGTCCGGCGGCCTTTCTTTGCGGTCGTTATGCCTGAGAGGCAGGCCTGACCTGTTGAATAAAACCGGTTACCGGCATTACTGAACTCCCCGATGTACGAATTAGATTAGTCATAAAACGTAATCTTCTATGTTGGTAATAGGTAATAAACGTAGTTTCTTGACACCATAAGGGTACTTGCATAATATTTAGCTACACTTTTGAGGTCAGAATTCGTTATTCCCACCGGAATTTGGTCTGACCAAAGACGCTGCAACACAAAGAAACTAAAGCTGAGAAGGAGGTTCGAGCATGGCAAACAATGACATCGCTCTTATGGCTCACCTGATGCGCCGGGCTGGCTTTGGCGCATCTTACGAGGAGCTGGAAAGGCGGGCCGCTGCAGGCTACGAAGCCACGGTGGAAGACCTGCTCAATCCCGGCAACCACCCCAGCCTGGAAATGGACGTCCTGGAACGCCGCTTCGTTGACTGGCGCGAAATGAACGCCTTGGAGGTCAACCAGGCCTACTGGACCTACGCCATGATCAACACCCAGCGGCCCCTGGAGGAGAAGATCGCCCTCTTCTGGCACGGCATCTTCTGCACCGGCAACTCCAAGTGCGAACACGGCCGGCAAATCAAGCTCCAGATCGACATGTTCCGTGAACACGGCCTGAGCAGCTTCCGCGACCTGCTGCTGGGCCTGTCCAGCGATCCGTCCATGATTTTCTACCTCGACAACTGCATGAGCCACAAGGACGCCATCAACGAGAACTGGGGCAGGGAACTGCTGGAACTGTTCTCCATGGGTGTGGGCATGGACGGCGAGTCCAACTACAGCGAGGACGACGTCAAGGAATGCGCCCGGGCCTTTACCGGCTGGACCATTACCAACGCCATCCCCCGCTACCCCTATGGCCGCTACGAGGCCGGCTTCATCTACAACCCCTCCGACCACGACGAGGAAAACAAGACCTTCCTGGGTGAGACGGGGAATTTCAACGGCGACGACATCATCGACATCATCGCCAGGCAGCCTTCCACCGCCCGCTTCATCTCCCGCCACATTTACAACTTCTTCGTGGCCGACGATGTTCAGGTGCCGGCCTGGCAGAGCACCCCGCCCCGGGATGAGGAAGCCATCAAGTTGCTGGAGGACGAATATTTCCGCTCTGGCTACAACATTGGCTCCATGCTGCGCGTCCTCTTTAACTCCGACTCCTTCAAGAATGCCCGCTTCGCCAAGGTGAAGAGCCCCGCCGAGGCCGTCATCGGCACCATGCGGGTGGTCAAGGACTACACTTCGCCCAAGCCGGGCCTGCATAACCTGGCCAGCAACATTCGCTACATGGGGCAGGACCTGATGAATCCCCCGACAGTAGAAGGCTGGCACACCGGCGGCGAGTGGATTGACAGCGGCACCCTGGTGGAGCGAATCAATTTCGCCGCAGACCAGGTCGGCAACCTGGAACTCCCCGGCGTCCAGGACATGGTGGCCCGGGTAGGCTCCGACGGCCCCGCTACGGCAGAACAGGTGGTTGACCGCTGCCTGGAACTGCTGGGCGCTTACGAACTGGCCGACGATACCCGCGCCCAGTTGATTGACCACGTGGGCCGGGGCGGCGACCTCGTCCCCGGCACCCCCGAGTTCTCCCTGCGGGTGGGACAGACCCTCCAGTTGATCGTCTCCACCCAGGAGTACCAGTTCGCCTAAACGGTATTCGAACATGGATTTACAGGATACGCAGGTTTCTTTCGTCTAATACGCCAAGATCATGTACATCCTGTTCATCCATGTCTGAATCTCCTGAAGGCAGGGATTGTTTAGCCAGGCAGAGGAGGAAAGAAAATGACTTCGATAAAGAAAGACCCGGTGCTGGTTGTCCTGCAGCTTTCCGGGGGCAACGACGCACTCAATACGGTGGTCCCCTATGGCGACCCCCTTTATGCCGACAACCGGCCCTCGGTTCGGGTACCCGAAGACCAGGTACTGAAGATCAGCGACTACGTGGGCCTGAACCCCAACATGGGGCCCATGAAGCAGTTGTTTGACGAAGGCAAGATGGCCATCATCCAGGGTGTGGGCTATCCCAACCCCAACCGCTCCCACTTCCGGTCCATGGATATCTGGCACACCTGCGAGCCCGACAAGGTTGGCACCGAGGGCTGGCTGGGCCGGGCCATCAAGGAAATGGACCCCAGCTCCGAAAACGTCCTGACCGGCGTCAACTTTGGTCGTGGCCTTCCCCGCGCCCTGGCCATGCCCAGTGTTCCCGTGGCCTCCGTCGGCAACCTGGCATCCTACGGCGTGCTGACCGGCATCGAGGAGGAGGACCAGCGGGCCGATGCCCTGGACGTTTTTTCCCGCATCTACTCCCCGGCCATGGGTCGCGGCGGCGTGGTGGACTACCTGTCCCGCACGGGCATGGACGCCCTCAAAGGCGCCGACATCCTGAGCACCGCCCCGGATATGTACTCGTCATCCATCGAGTACGGCGGCGACGTGGTGGGCCAGTACATGCGCAACATCGCCCAGACCCACCTGGCCGGCTTCGGCACCCGGGTGCTGTACACCACGGCCCCCTATAACAGCTTCGACACCCACGCCGGCGAACTGCAGGCTCACGCCAAGCTGTGGAGCGAGACTTCCCAGGCCGTCGGCGACTTTATGGACGACCTGCGGGAGCATGATGCCGCCGATAACGTCACCCTGCTGGTCTTCACCGAGTTCGGCCGCCGCGTCCACGACAACGGCTCTGGCACCGACCACGGTTCGGGCGGTATGGCCTTTGTTATAGGCGAGAACGTCAAGGGTGGCCTGTATGGTGAGTATCCTTCCCTGGAGGCCGACAAGCTGCTGGAAGGCGACCTGCACTTCAACAACGACTTCCGCAGCATTTACTCCACGTTGCTGGAAAACTGGATGGGACTGGATGCCCAGCCCCTGGTCAACGGCAGCTTCGAAAAGTTCGACTTCATCTAGGACCAGTTGCAAGAGTTCCTTCCCCCTGGATGGGGGAAGGTTAGGATGGGGGTGATGGGTGGACACCAGTGTCTGCCCCACCCGCACAACGCCTGACAGGGAGGGCAATATGACCACCACAAGATTTACCGGAATTACGCTGCAGCCCAGCCACACCATTGGCCGGGCAGAGTTCTCCGGCCCCGGCTTCCGCAATCCGGTAGCCATGGTCCGGGGCGAAGACGACACCATGTACGTCGTCAGCCGCTCCTACGACTACCGGCCCGACGGCAAGCGGATAACCATCTGCACCCTGGACGAAGAGTATATCGGCGAGTTCGCCCGGGGAGTCACCACCGCTGGCGAGGGGGACCCCTCCGACGCCGATGGCTCCCTCATCTGGCCCACGGCCATCGCCCTCGACAGCGAGGGCAACGTGTTCGTGGCCGACGAGTGGCTCAATCGCATCTCCATTTACGAAGGCGACGGCGCCTATACCAGCAAATGGGGCACCCAGGGCTCCGGCGACGGGGAAATCAGCAGCCCCTCGGGCCTGGCCTTCGACCAGGACGATAACCTGCTGCTGGTGGACTGCGACAACCACCGGATCCAGAAGTTCACCAGGGACGGCCAGTACATTTCCCAGTTCGGCAGCAAGGGCGACGGCGACGGGGAATTCAATATGCCCTGGGGCATTACCGTTGACCGCAACGGAGACATCTTCATCGCCGACTGGCGCAACGACCGCATCCAGAAGTTCGACCGCAACGGCAATTTCCTGATGAAGTTCGGAACCTCCGGTTCGGGCGACGGGGAACTGGACCGCCCTACCGGCGTGGCGGTGGACAAGGACGGCAACGTCTATGTGACCGACTGGGGCAACGACCGCCTTCAGGTCTTTAGCGCCGAGGGCGAGTACATGACCCAGACCAACGGCGACGGCTCCCTTTCCAAGTGGGGCAAGGAAAAGCTGGACGCCAACTCTGAGATGTGGCAGGAACGGGACATCGCCCAGGGCCTGGAACGGGAAAGGCTGTTCTGGGGTCCCATAGCGGTCACCGTTGACGATGACGACAACGTCTTCGTCGTTGAGTCGGCCCGCTCCCGCATTCAGATTTTCCGCCGCCAGGTGCCGGTCTTCTTCGGCGGACGCCTCTAGGCAAGTCGCTTCTTCCACAACAGGGTGGATACAGGAAAGGGCCAGGGCGCTTAACGCTGCCCCGGCCCTTCATTCTTTGTCAACGCAATACCCGCAACCGGCCCATAATACACCTTTCCCGGGTAGGGGCGCACGGCCGTGCGCCCCTACTGTATTGGGAAAATCTGAACTCATACTCCAATGCCAGGTACCCTCGATGTAGTTTTCACCGTGGCTTTGGTTTAGTACTTCAACAGCATTGCAATAAAGGATTGGGGTTTTACCGTCATTCCGGCCTTGAGCCGGAATCCAGAAACCCTTGCCCCTACCGGTTGCGGTCTATGATGGCCCGGCGGTGGGTGCCCTCCCCAATCTTGCGGTCTCCGTCATAAGCCTCAACCTGGAAGTTCAGCCGGTTGCGGTTTACTTCCAGAAGTTCCGCGTGGGCGATGACCGTAGCCCCAATGTCGGAAGGGGCCAGGTGCCTCACGTTTACCTCGAACCCCACGGATGTCTGCCCCTCTTCCAGGTGCGGGTCAATGGCCGCAATGGCCGCCCGCTCCATCAGGCTGATCATGGAGGGGGTGCTGAACTTGTCCACGTGCCCCGCCACGTTATGCTCGCATACTAGGGTCTGCCGCTCGCCCTTCAGTCCCGGGCCAATATTCTCGCTCGCCATTCCTGATGTCCCTCCTCTGTCCCACAGATTCAATCAGGGGAAAAGGGTAAACAGGATGGCACAAAATTACAAACGCTCAACCGCCACCAAGGCACAAGAGGGGCGCAAGGCGACCCAAAAAGCGCGGGGAACGGGTTCAAAACGGGTCTAAAGAGGCAGGTTTAACGAACCTGGCAATTCGGGCCGGAAAGGCTTACCGGCCCGATTCCATGCGGAAAGCTCGAGGGTATGCAAGAATCAAGACCTTACAGGGGTCGTTGCGGCTTGATGAAGTACGCGCTGTCGCCCCTTTGCGCCGCTTCAGCCTCCATCCTGTTCCTTCGTTCCTGCCGGGGGCTTCGGCTGCCGTAAAACATTCCATAGACCGCCACCCCAACGAAAGCCGTGGCGAACAACGCAAACAGGACATGAAGAAAAATGAACGCCAGTACAGACCCGGGAAGAACAACCCCCACCATCACCACCGCAAATATCAGGGGCCGTGTATTGCCTTTCATTTCCTCCACCTCCACCCAAACGGGGCTGCAGGGGCCAGTCTACCACAGGGCAGGGCAAGCGCATTTCAGCTTTGTGGCAAGCCCGTCCCTCCCGCGCAGGCCGGAATCCAGGCGCCCACCCGGGTCGAGAAGACCGCCTCGGCCGTCTTTCCCGCGCAGGCGGGAAGGTGGATTCACATTTCAAGTGCAACACTGGTTTGGATAAGATTTCTGCTGGGGTAAGGTAGCCCAGGCACTTGCGTGGGGTATGGTTGTAGGCTTGGGTGATGCG
>MPMM01000022.1 GCA_002238505.1 SAR202 cluster bacterium bin22
GCCCAGCGCCCAGTTGTAGGCGAACCGGGCGTAGCCAGCGTGCTGGGCGAACCGGGATTCCTGCTCCGCCGTTGGTCTCAACGCTATCCGGTGGGACTTAAGCATAGGGAAAGCCTACCCAATGACCACCCTCTCCCGCAAGAAGCTGCTGTCAGTAAACTCCGCTCCAGCCGTGAAGAATGTCAGATATTACAAAGTATCATCAGATAACAGCAGATTAGAGCCAACAGTTAAAAGCCCTTCCACCACGGAATCGAAAAAACCTGACAGTAGGTTGGAGACCGGCAAGAGCGTACCTCCCCTGAAGGAACGCAGGTTGAACGGGGACACCAGCGACGATTGTCAACAATACATCAACCAAAAGTCAAGAACATAGACGGCCAAAACCGGCAATCAAGGGAGACCGCCCCCGACGAGGTCCAAGGCATCCCATAGCTGATCCAAACCGCCGGAATCCGTACGACCTGAACCAGGCTATTGTCGGGACGGGACGGGCCAATGGGAAGGGCGTCCATGGCCCTCTCCTGAAGCCGCCTGAGACGCTCAGCCCCGAGCCGGACAGGACCAGAGACCCGGGAACAAAACGGAGGCCGTGGGCCTCAGCCCCCGCTGTCCCAGGGGCCCGCGGACGGGACGCAGGTCCACCGACAACCGCGCCCGGACCCCCACCTCTATCGGCCAGGAAACACTGGCCTCAAGCTGACAGACCGCTCCCTCCGTCTGCCACTGGGAGGAAGCCGCACAGCGGTAGGAAAGAGCTCGCTCCGCCAGCGATTCCGCCACCTCGGAGACCAGCTCGCCCACCAGGAAGAAATCCAGAATCACCAGGTCCACCAGCCCCTCGGCAACCTGGTCGTAACGGTCCTCGACGTGCCGCTCCGCAGCCTCCACCGGCCCGGGAGGAGTCGTCACACGGTAAACGACCAGGAAAACGAGAACGCAGGGGACGGTACCCAGGATGAACAGAAGCTAGGACCAGCCAAAGAAACGACGCACAGGCGTGCGCCCAACAGCAGTATCCTCCGGAGAATCAGCCGAAGCGGAGAACGGCGACGCCGGCGACGCCGCCGGAGCATCAGGAAAGGACTCAGCATCGGGATACTCGGGGCCAGCAATGCCGCGGCCGGGACAGGGAAAAGGCACAGAGTTCACCTCCCTCGGAGACGATTAGATGGCCAGGGAACCAGCTGAATAAGAGGATTGGCTACCACAACCAAGGCGAACCCAAGGAAGAACCAGTCCAGCGGGCTGATGGCCACGCCGTGGATCAGCCAGATCCAGAGGACGGCCAGGGCCGGCGCGAGATAGAAGACGGCGTTAACCGCCAGGTTGCTCGGCACCACCTGGCACACTGGCAGGCCAATGACCACCGGCCAAAGGAACACCAGCCCGACAAGAAAGAGGAAGCCAACGTAGCCCGACTCCCGACTCGCCGGTCAGGAATGAAACCAGAAGGGCGAGACCAGCCAACACCACGTTCGTAACAATGCCCTGCAGAAATACGCAGAACATCAGCGGGGACCGCACACCAGTGAAGGCCGAATACTCGGCGGGCAACACCAGCGAGGCCCGTCGGGCCCACCAGACGCCGGCCACCAGGCCGACGGCCCCCAGGACGCTGTAAGAATCGGCAATAGCGACGCCCACCAGGGAATCCGACCCCCAGGCCATATCGGGCATAGCGCCCGACGGGCTGATACCCACCAGCAGGGACCCGGACATGACCACGGCAAAAAGCGGCAACACGAAGTAACGGTTGGAAGAATAAACTGACGGCCTCCGGTAGACGACCGCAGCCAGCAGCACCACCGCGACCGGCCAGAGAGAAGTGAGCACGACCGCCACGGCAGGCTCAATGTACCGCACGGAAAGGGCGAAGTGGACCTCCGGAAAATACTGCAGAATTCCAAGCCAGAACACCCAGGACACCAGCGTCGGCCACAGGCTCTAACGCACAACCCGGTTGAACCAGTACATGCGGTGGATACCACAGGGTAAAGCTACACAGCAACAGCGAGCTTATGCCCACGGCGAAGGGCGCCGACGGCACCTGCAGTAAGAGAGTGATGGAGCCCATCGGCGAAATCAGCAGGACCACGCCGAACATGGTCAACAGACCATAAAGGTCGCCACGGTACATGGACAAAGCCGCCAGGGGAGCGCGGCCGGCCAGCAGACCAGTCGTATTCCACAAGGCAAATATACCACTGGCAAGATAGAATGAGGCCTGCACGGGAGCGAATAAAAGGGGCGGAACGGGAGAAGGAATGAGCAACGGACAGGATGAACCGACGATGAACTACGGGCTGAACCCCTACATAGACTCAACAACACTGCTGGGAAAAGGGGCAGAGCGCTTCCTCGCCCGGATCACGTACCGCTGCAGCCTCTGCCAAGAGGAACACAATTGCGAAATGTACGTCACCAGCGCCACGGAGGACCCCGCGGAGCAGCGAAGACGATTCGCCGAGAGTCTGATGAAGCAGTCGGACGCGACCGCGCTGCTGATTAAGTACATGCTCAGCCATCACGAGGACCAGGGCGACGCCGTGGTGCTGGCGCTGAAGCTGCTGGACGGCCCTAAACCGGAACCGATCAGGATAACCCATGTGGAGACCACGACCGAAAGCGATTACACCTGCGACTACTGCGAGCTGACCTTCGACACGATAGCCGCCCTGAGAATCCACCTGGGGCAGAACCCCAAGACAGCACGCACCGAGGGGCCCGAGGAATGCCGCCAGGCTCCGGAGCCGCCGGCCAATCCGGCCGGTTAAGAGCCGAGACGGCGCCGAACAGCGCCAGCAATGGAGGTTAGAACGGTGACCGCAAACACCAACCATTCCGGCGGACAGGAATTCTGCCCCGTATCCCTGGGCGACTGGCTCCGGGCCTGGCAGGCCCGGAGCATACCCCACGTCCCAGCGCACCTCATGGGCATGGCCAGCGTAGACGACTGCATGAGCTTCGATACCGAAGGACCGCACATAAACCGGCTGAGCACCGCATTCCAGGGGGCGGCCCAGGCCAGGACCCAGGGACGGATGATCCGGTTCGACTGCTGCAGCTCTATGGAGCTGAAGCAAAGGATGGCCAGCGGCCAGACGGACTGGCAGCCGGAATTCGCCATTCCGGTGCTGGACGACCCGCGCCTGATGGACATCCTCAGCGAGTTTCCGCGGCCGGACGTTCCGATCTGGAGCAGGCCCTGGATCGTTGCGGCCAAGGTCCAAAACTACCCGGTGGAGTACCGGGCCTTCGTCCGGGACGGGCTGGTGGCCGGAATATCCAGCTACTATCCCCAGCGGCCGCTGCCGCGCTTCGAAGACCAGATCCGGACCGTGAACCACCACACGGAGGTCCTCGCCGACTGGATCCAACGAGAAACCGCCAAGCCGCTGCTCTGGCCTCAAAGCCCCCACATGCTGAAGGCCCAGGGCGACGGAATGGATCCCAACGGGGTCCACTTCACCGCCGATTACCTGGTCGACGAGGCCGGCGGGATCCTCTTCCTGGAAGGAGGCCCGCCGCATGAGATGGGAGCGCACCCATGCTGCTTCCGACCCGGCGAGATAAAGGGCACAGCCCTCACCGACCGCAACAGCTAACCAGGAATCAGGCCAGGAATCAGGCCACAATACCGACTGAAGGGACGGACACAGTGACCAGAACCATCCGAATATCCGAAGACAATTACCGGCGGCTCCAGGAATGGGCCGAGCCGCTCGCAGAGAAGCCCGACGACGTCATCGGAAAGATCCTCGACGTGGCGGAAAGGGGGCGGGATGAGAGACCCGGACACGAGGAAAAGGGAGAGCACGCGCCCCAAGCAGAGCTCAACGGAGAATAAGGCAACCAGGCACACCACCCAGGCTGCCAGCGGAAGCAGACTGAACAAGGCAGCGGCGTTGACGCTGACCCTGATCAGCGTGCTGCTGGCCGGGACCCTGCTCACGACAGCGGCGGCGCTCAGCACCGGGGACCAGAGGCTGGCGCAGACCAGCATCATAGCCGGGGCCGCGGCCCTGGCAGTCATGCCGGTCCGAAACGCCGTATGGCGACAGTGGAGCAGAGGCAAACCCGCCAGCGCGACCGCGTGGACCGACCGGATCATGCTGGCGCTGAGCATCCTCCTGGTGCTGACCGCCCTCAAGAGCAGCCGGACCATGCTGATAATCATAGCGACGCTGGTGCTGGTGATCAGCCTGGCTATCCTGGCGAAAAATGCGTACCTCGCCTACCGCTACTTCCTGCAGATAACCGCGCCGGACAAGGGCCGCGCCCGGAAGGAGAAAGCACCTTGACCATGAAATTGAAAGCCCTGTGGCTCACACTGGCGCTGGCCGCCTCACTAAGCCTCTACGGCTGTGAGAGCCAGGAACCGGAGCCAACGGCAGAGCAACGAGACGCCCCGGCGATCCAACCAACCGCGGCGGCAACGGTGCAGCTGGCAAGACCGGTGGACCTGACGCCGCTGACAACGTCGGCCGAGCCTACAACGGCGCCCAGGCCCGAAAGACAGCCCGAATCACAACCGGAGCAGGAAAGGCAAACGGTAACCCGCATCGGACAAAGCACCGCTGCCGGCGAAGAGACTACGGCACAAGCCCAAGAAAAGGTGCGAGGCGACGTCCAGACGAAGAAGCAGGCCGCCCGCCTGCGGACGGCACAAGAAGCAGACGGCTCGGGATACGGACGGAGCGCCACGGCAGCATCGACAAGAAGCTGGCTATCAGAGCATCCCGAAGTAAAAGCCGCGCTGGCAGAACTACCCTGCGCGACGCAGGAAGACAGGCCGGAGACCCACCCGCTGGCCGGGATCCTGAAAACAGCGGTAGCCGCCAAGAACGGTACAGGAAATCAGGAGCAGGAGCGAGCGCCCATGGAGCCGTACCTGCCGCTTCTGGAAGCCCCGCTACTCAGCGAGCACTTCGTCTACCCGTACCGGAACGAACCCGGGACCGGTTGCCTGACCTACCGGGTGGCCATAAAAGGACTCGCGCAGCTCCAGAACAAGAACGACGGAACGCTGGCCAGGCTCATCGCCAGCACCGAGCCGCCGGCATTCATGGGGCTGAACCACACGGGAACCGCCATCGCCGCAGGCAGGATAGTCAACGGAATGCCCGCCACCTACGGCAACCAGCCCGGACGGCTGCTGAACCCAAGCTTCGTAACCGGAGAGGAGAAGCGGGACGACGAGGGATACCGGCTGGCCGAGAACATCTTCACAGTCCGGGCCGCCGCCAGCGAGGGAGACCCCAACGAGGGTAGAAAGATCAACAGCTTGGAACAGACGGAAATGGCAATCGCAATGGCAGCCTGGATACTGCAACAGGAGGTGCCCAAACTGACGGTATTGCTGCTGGCAGACCAGCTGCCCGAACACCAGGGCGACGGCGCCAGGATCCTGACCGTCCTGCGGTCAAAGGAAGCAAGTGACGACTTCGGAGCCAGCCTGGCCCACGCCGCGGTCCTCAGCCACTTTCCCGACAACCAGGGCTGGATACCGCTGGGGCTGGCGGGACTGCTGGAACCAGGGCAGGTACCACGACCTGACGGCGCTGCTGACGCCCAGAAACCAATACGAAATGGAACACGGCTTCGCGCTCTACCACCGGCCGGTGGCCTGCATCGAGGCCGCGACCCTTACGGACCTGGAGCAAGATCCCAACGCCGAGACCGCACAGTGCCGGGCGACCCTGGGCGAAGCGTACTTCACCAGGCTGTGGAACGAACTCAACGACCGGAGACCCGAGCTGATCGCCGGCTTCGGCCACCTGCTGGAAAGGTCAAGGGACCGGGACAACCCGCCCGGCCTCGCCGACCTGGCCGAGGCCTTCCCCAGGCTGGCCAGGCCGGGATTCAACACGGAACGAATCTGGGGCAGCAGCGAGATTGCGGGGCAGAATGGACCCTGACACGCAGAACTGGAGACGGAACGACCAGAAGGCCGACGTGAAACGCGCCGAGACCAGACTGCTGATCGCCATAGACCCGGGAACGCGGCTGATCGGATACGCCGTCCTCAAGACCGACGGAGCATCGCCCCTGACCGACTACGGGACGCTGAAAGCCAAATCAAAGGATCCCATAGAGAACAGGCTGGGCAGCCTGCTGCTGCAGATCCAAGAGCTGCTGGAGAAGTGGCAGCCGGAGGTGCTGACCATCGAGACCCCCTACCTGGGCCGGAACAGCAGCGGTTTCTTCCGGTCCGCCGTGGCCATCGGACAAGCCCAGGGCCTGGCCATCGCCACCGCCGCCAGCATGGGAATAAAGATCACCAGGCATACGCCCGCTGAGGTCAAGCAGGCGCTGACCGGCTACGGCAACGCCAGCAAGGAGCAGATGCAGGACGCCGTAACCGCCCAGCTGGGGCTGAACACCAGGCCGACGGCCGACGAAGCCGACGCACTGGCGGTGGGTCTGT
This sequence comes from SAR202 cluster bacterium bin22, assembly GCA_002238505.1. Taxonomy (GTDB): domain Bacteria; phylum Chloroflexota; class Dehalococcoidia; order Lucifugimonadales; family UBA3495; genus Bin22. The sequence goes on from MPMM01000022.1 coordinate 6,431, forward strand.
GCCACCTGATGCAGAACCAGGCCGCAAAGCGGCAGAGAAACGAAATCACAGACTGGAACGCCGGCACAAGCCGGAGAAAAAAACCCGCTGCGGAGGAAACAAGTTGACCGAGAACCAGGACCACGACCACAAGTGGCCGGACTGGATGCCCGAACTGAAATTCAGTAAACAGAACGACTGGGTCTGCTGTGACGATATGGCCATGGGAAGAACCACCGACCACCTGGTGGTGGTGAAGGTGGACCGCATGACAACGGGCAGCATCCGGGCCGCAATAACCCGGGGACGAAGCGAGCTGAACGAGGACCTGTGCGAGGCGGGAGAGGGCGCCGCCTTCTACCTGTCGGTGGAGGAGATCGGGCCTGACGGCAACACCACGGAGCTTAACAGCACCATCATAATTCCCGCCAGCTACATAAGCTAGACCGACCCCGCAATCCCGGAGGACCAGGTAGACCTGACCGAAATGCTGAAACGGAATACCCCGGACCAGATGCTGGACCTTTGGCGTAACGCCCAGGCATGGTACCTGCTGCACCCGCCGGACTCAACGGAAGGCTCCACCATTACCTGAACACCAGCGGGCTCCACACTCAAACCAGAAAAAAGGATGCGACCGAATGGTCCGTCACAGGTGGTTATGCCAGCAAGCAAGAGAACCGTGAAGCAGAGAACCCTGATCGACATAGACCTGAACCAGAACCAGGAGACCCTGATACTCGGCTCCCCGCCCCTGAACCAGGGCCAACTAAGGGCAGGCGCAAGCGGGAAGTCCTACGCCCGAATGAAAACAATCAAGAGCACGGACGGCGCGGTAACCCTGAGTATTACGCTGCTGGCACGCCGTGACCAGAGGCAGAACATGGCGGATCTGGTCAACAGACAGCCGGAAATCCAGGAATGGATCGCCGGGCACGGCCGTCACTACCGCCAGTACGGAGTGACCGACTACCGGATGACGGGAACCAGGGCGTCGGCACTGGAGGAGAGCAAACAGGAGCGGCGGCGCCTGGGTCTGCGGGGCAGGACGGAGCCCGGAGACCCACGGAGAAAAACCGGAGTGTGACCAGAAAAAGGGGTTGACGGAACCGAAAAAATAGTTTTATGGTGAAAAGAGCCGGGGGACCCGCTCCGCTCGCGGAGCAACCGTCCTGACGGAGAGCGCTCCGGACCCGGCAGGCCCTGTTCCAGGACCCGCCCCACCGGCGCCGCTACCCGGGGCCAGCGGCCCAGACCGCACGGCAACCCCGCCGGCAGGCGGAAGCGCCGGGCGCAACCCAGGCCCTGACCTACCGGCCAGCCCCGCCGACGGCCGCACCGGCTGCCCACCGGCAGTCACCGCGCCGCCCAGCAGGGCCGACCACCCAGGGCTACAGCCCCCAGGCTGCTTGTAAGATGCTGTGCTGCGCTCGCAGGAGTAGTTCGGCATCTTCTTCTTTTCAAAGCCCACGCCCCAGGTCCACGACCCCCCAAAAACCAACAGCAACCGCATCCGATCGCCAGGCGGCCGGACGCCAAGCGCCGCGCAAGGCCAAAGGTTGCCGCCGCCCAACTCGGGCACCGAGGCGAAGCGCTGCCAAAACGCCAATCAACGAGAAAAAGGAGTAATGAAGAGATGACAATTGGGACAATAGCCCGGCAGGGCTTGCTCATGCTGGCCGCCCGGAAGAGCGATCCCGACATCGAGGACACAAGACCCATACTGAACTCCGAATGGGTCAGGGGGCTGACCGCCCTCGGCCTGTGGCTGAGCGTCCCGGCAATCGTGACCGGAATCGCAGTAGCCGCGCGGACGGGAGCGGACCCGACGGCCCTGGTAGCCATCCCCTGCATCGCCGGCTCCCTGCTTTTCGTGACCCACGGAATATCACGGACAAGACCAGGCTACGCGGCGCCGGGCGAGCGGCACCCGCTCTCAGTCAGGGCCACCACCAGGGCCGCCGAGGTTTGCCGGCAGGGCCGGGGCATCATCAAAGCCCACGACAACCAGAGGCTGCTCGACGCCAACGGATTGACCGGCAACGACGATGAGACCGCCGAGGACAGGCTTGACCATCGGCTGAGCCAATACCTGGACAGGCTGGAGCACGACAGCCTACCCATGGAAGTGCAGGGGATAACCTTCCACGTCCAGGTCTACGACGACGGCTCAATGACCCGGTACCCGGAAACAACGCACGGCATCCAGAAACTCAGGAACCTGGAAACCCTCTACTGCAGGGACCAGCTCGCGTACCTCGCCGAACAGTGGAGAGCCGCCAGCGGCCGGACGGACCGGGAGGCAGCCACTTACAATCAGAACGAGCAACCCATGCCCATGACGACCGGCCTCGACACCACCGAGGTATGCGAGGTTTGCCTGGGTGATCCCGCAGGAAGCTGCTCTTGCACCGAGTGCGAGGCCTGCGGCAGCGCCGGAGACCCGGGCTGCTACATGCTGCTGGCCGCCGACGGATACGGCCACGGCATGGCCATGTCCCAAACCCAGCTGGAGCACCGCCAGGAAAGGCTGGCCATAGCCCACGAGCACGGCATCTCAGTGTTCGTCCCAAACCGGCCGACCAGAAATGCCGAGTAAAGCAGAGCAACGGGGAAGCCAGCCAGCCCGGCCAAGGCTCATTCCGGACCGGGAGGCGCCGGCAACCAGAAAGGAGCAGAAGCGGCCCAACTACGCCGTCTCCCCCTCCCACTCCTGGTACGGAAAGCTGGTCATACCCGACTGGTACGCCGACGACCCGCCCACGGACGAGGAAATGGAGGCGCACGCACGCCGCCGCGACCAGGCCCTGCTGGACTGGCAGGACGCAAAAAGAGATTACCGGGCCAACCACGAGGAACCGCCGCTGCGGTGGGACACCTGGCGCGAGGCGAAGGTGTACGACCGGCTGATGGCCGAAACACTCAAAGCGTTCAGCGACGCCCTGCAGGAGGCAGGAGAAAAGTACCGCCAGATGATCTGCGTCAGGGGCGTCAACGACAGGCCCCCTACGCCGGGATCCCCGGGCGCCGTCGCCCTCGAAGAGGCCCGGGACAGGCGACGCATGCGGCCGCAGCTGATAACCGTGCTGGAGAACCAGCCGCAAACGGAGGAACAAGATGACACCCAGCAGCGAAACCAGACCGGAGCGGGAAATCAAGGTAGCCGTATTCTTCTGCAAGTGCTGCGGCCGCCTGGCCCAGGACAGCGAAACCATAGAAGCCCACCTGAGCAGCCCTGAAAACGAGGCCTGCTCCGCAGCCTAGGACGGCGGTAACGGCCACGTTGACCTGAACCTGCGGATGATCCGCCTGACCGCGGAGACCGGAGACCAGGAGCTGAGGCTGACGGTAACCAGGGCCAGCGGACTGCCCGAGTTCAAGTGGGACAGCGTCGAGATGCTGTAACAGGCCCCGAAGAAAGCGGGATCCAACGCCGGGGGCATCACCGCCGCCGGACCCCGCGGGACCGCCCTCGATGGGGCGAACGCCCCTCCGACCAGCGGAATTCATCGACAACGCTCACGGCAATCTTCCGAAAGAGCGCCGCCGGATCGGAGACAAACCGCTCGGCATAATGCGCCGAATAGCGGCGGGAGGCCGCCTCCAGCACGGCCTCAGTCCACTGGCACAGCAGCAGGTCTTCGTAAACCGCCCGCCACGGCGGAAGATTGCGCTCGACCACCTCGGAAGCCAGGCGCTGATACCAGGCTGGGACAGCCGGAAGCTGAGGACCGTCGCGGACAAAACCCGACGAAACGGACCCAGCGCCAACGGCGGGGGAAGCGGTAAGCAACGGGTCCAGCGGCGCCGGCGGCGCCGGCAAAGAGAGCAGAGGCTCATCCGGTCGGGTAAAACCGCCAACAACGCCGGACTGCTCCGGACCGGCCGGGGTCTCAGAATTGAGCAAAACCGCCGGGGTCTCTAAATTGAGACCCCCCAGCCCTAGTCCGGGGAAACCAAGACTTGAATCACCCGGTACCGGGTGATTGATTGATTTGTATTTATATATATTTATATATATATCAATCAAATCACCCCGGTAATCATGATCATAGAGCAAAAACGCAGGGGGGGTCTCAATTCTGATAACCCGCCCCGGGGTCTCTAAACTGAGACCCCCTCCGGCCACGGCCAGACAACCCCCGTCAGGAACGTCAACAACCTCCTCCGCTACCGCTTGGTACAGATTCAACTCAGGTTGGAGCAAACCGGGCCTGCCGGCGCCGACGAAGCGACCATCCGGAGGGCCGCCAGCCCCGCCGTCCTGCGGCCCGGAGCCATGCCCCCGGGCAGGGGGCGGGGTCTCAGTTTTGATAAGACCCCCCGGGGTCTCTAAATTGAGACCCCGGTCGGGAGTGTCCTCGACCGGGGTCTCTTCATCAAAAGGGGTTTCGCTCGGCGCATCCGCGCCGGGCGGCGGAGCAGGCCCGGAGCCCGGCTCCGGGCCCGGGGCACAGACTGGCGACGATGGTGGGGAACCGTCCGCCACGCCAGGAACCAGACGGTGATGCTCCAGGACCCGACGGGCCGGCTCCGAGAGGGTGGAATGTCCCTGCTCCACCAGCAGACGGCAGACGGCAACGCCGGAGAATACGAGCATGTTGCCCGAGTAGCCCCGGGGCGAATTCACCATATCCCTCCGGTTAAGCAGACCGGCCTGAACCAGTGCGCTCACGGCGCGAGCCACGTTCTGATAGCCCTTGACGTTGGCCACCGAGCCCAGCGCCTCCCGGGAGGGCGCCCCGGACCACCCGTAACGCAGAATCGCCATGGCAACACGCTGCGCGGCGGCAGAGACGGGCATCAGCGCCGTCAACATCATGCGGTCGCCCTCAGTGGCCGAATCACGGATGAGAACATGGTCGTCGGTGAGGAGATCGGAGGGGACGTCGTCGAAAAGGTTGGGCTCAGTGGAGTGGGCCAGGTCGGGATGAACCAGCTGAAATCCGGACTGCAAATCGGGCGATGAGTGTCCCGGTACCCTTGAGTCAACCTCTGTATCGTGGTAATATTGACTAGTCACGTAGCTTCTCCTACGTTGACACCCGCCACCGGATTAGGGTTGATTTCCGTTGGCGCCTCGGCTGCCGCCGGCCTGACACCACCTGATGATACCGGGTGGTGTTTGTGCGTTTGAGGCACAGCGGTTGCCCCAAGAATACACCCGGCAACGGTGAATATCAACCGTACGTTCCAATCCCCGAAAAATAGTCCGTTTACACCCCCCACCAACGTCCACAAACCTGACACCCAGGCTCCGCCCAGACCCGGCGCGGGACGCCAATTCGGCAATCCCGAAAAAGAAGCCGCCCGCCGGGCATTGCCCGGTATAATAGCCCGGACGAATGTACCATACCCAGCGAGCCGAGACGGGCAGGGAGGACGGAATGGCAACGTCAGACCAGGAAGAATACCGGCCAAGCCGCACGGCCAGCGATGACAGCCAGGCGGCTGAGCCGGCCGCAAGGGACAAGGCGGACTTCGAAGACGAGAAGGAGGAGTTCGAGGACGACGACCAGCCCCAATGGGCCGCCAGAGCCACCGGGTACCGTATGGAAGGCCACATCAAGGACCGGCTGGACGAGCTGCTCGACGGGCTGCAGGCCAGCGAACACCCGGGGGCCAGCCTGGGATACCGGGCGCTGGCCGGAGAGGAGAACCTGGCCGATCACAGCCCCGAGGAACGACTCGAAGCGGTCCAGGCCATCTACGAGGCGGTGGCGGCTGACTTCATGCGCCCGGCCCAGGACTACCACGAAATGGGAACGGCGGTGGCCTACCAGCTCATCACGCCCATCTACAACGGCATGCCGGAGACCGGACACAGCCGTGAACACCTGCTCCTGGACTTCCGCATAACCGAAGGCCACGCCGACCAGCAAAGCTGGTTCATCCCCACCAAGGATACGGCCGAGTCCATCGCCGAGACCGTCAACGAGGCCCTGGACTACGCCGAAAAGCGGGTATACGAAGACCCGGAGGAGGACCTCGCCCGGCTGGAACGCAAGGCCCAGGTCTACGGGGGCCTGGAATCCTTCCTCGCCGGAGAGGAAATCGGATACAACCAGGCCAGGCCGGCAGAAATCAGGGCCGAGGCCGCCATCGCCGCCTACAACGACCCGAGAATAGTCATCGAGGCCAACCCCGACGACTACGTCGGCAACAACAACGGGATCAACTGGAACCAGGCCTTCACCAGCGAGATGGGATACCGGCCCGAGTCCGCCAGCTTCCGCACGCCCGAGGAGGAGAAGGCCGCGGCCATAGCCGGCCAGCTCCTGTCCGACAACCAGGAGCAGGTCAACTTCGAATGGGCCAAGCTGCAAGCCAGGGCCGGAGTCCTTCCGGAGGACCAGGACGAGGGTGGACTACTCCACGCCTGGGCCGAGGGACTCAGCGACGACCAGAAGGTCGGCGAGGACCAGAGGCTCCACGCCCACAGCGAGGCCTGGGCCGCCAAGCGCGGCCTGGAAGCCGCCAACTACATGATCACACTGGCCCTGAGACGGGGAGACCCCATGGTCCTGGACCAGACGCGGGAACTGGCGGACAATCTGAACGAATCGCTGGCTGAACTGCTGCAGTACAACGGAACGAATACCCTCCACGACACCCACTTCACAACCGCCATCAGCATGACCGAAACCGGCCTGGACCAGACAGAAAAGTTCGAAGGAGCAGTGGAGGAACGGATCTTCCACACGCTGCAGGCCGGATCGGGCTACGAGCACCTGGAGGACGAAGGGCCCAGGAACCAGATGATTCGCTACGCGGCCTACCAGCTGGCCGGAGACGACCTGCAGATGGCCGCACAGCACACCTCGGACCAGGCAATGAACTTCAACGGCCACGTCGCAAACCACGCCCTCCTGGGCTTCTACAACAGCGAACTGAGCCCCTGGTCCAGCGACATACCGGACAAACTAGCCGCCGGCCTGACCAGCGGCGACCGGGAAACCGCAGGAGCCGCCTACGAACCCATGGCAACGCTCCACAAGGACCTCCTGGACTTCGACGCGACGCTGGACGACGAGGAACTCAGCGCCCAGGACGAACGGGTAAGGCTGGCCTACGTGGCCATGGGCGACGCCCTCCAAAACAACCCGGAAGCCGCGGCAATATTCCTGCAAAAAGCGCTGGGGCGCTGCGAAGACGCCGACCCGGAGGGTGAAAACCTGCTGGTGAACTACGCAAGAAAGACCCTGGCCGGAAGCTGCCAGGAGCCCCTGGACCTGGCCAACAACCCAAACCACGGCATGCGAGACAGCGAGATCACCTCGCTGAGGGATAATGCCGCGCGGGACTACGCCTACGCGCTGGGAATCCTGGAACTCAAAGGAAACATGACACCCCCTCCCTAGTATTACAACGTCAGTTCAAGGCGGGATGGCGGAGGATGCGCGAAGGGCGGCGCGGCGCTGGGCGTGAGAGCGACTGGCCCGTTCGTTGCTATCCTGCGTATCCTTGAGCCACCGCAGCAGTTCAGCCGGCCCGAACCGTTCCCTGGGCAGCATCTCCCGCACCACCCGGTACACCTGCGGTCTCGTGATCCGGGGCATCTTTTTCCCCCCAGACCTGCTGCAGGCTCAGCAGGAAGGCTCCGCCCAAGAGGCACAAGGCCACGTGATGATGCCAGCCCGCCCAGGTACGGGTCTCGTACTCGTCCAGCCCCACGTCGCTTTTCTCCGTCTCGAACTCCGTTTCTATCCGCCAGCGGGAGCCACCCACATAGGCCAGGGTCTCCAACGGAGTATCCTCCGGCGCGTTGGACAGGTAGTAGCGAGGCTCGCTGCCGTCCAGGTTCCTCCGCCAGATTGCCCAGGCTTCGTCGCCGGGTTTGCGCCTCTTGGTGGGCCGCACCCGCTGGGCGCTGAACTGGTAAGTCCGGGGTCCCTGGCTTCCCTGGGCCACCGTGATCTCACGCCAGGCATCCTCGGGCAATTCGGCGCTCCGCTCCCCCATGGTGCGCCGCTGCCCGCTCACCAGCCTGGGCTTGGGAGGGCCGCCCCGTCCCCGGTAGACCGGTGTGGTCCACTCTGGCTCCACCGGCCACACCGTAAAGCCCGCGGGTACGTCCAGCACGTACTTCATCCCCAGGGCCGCCAGTCCCTCCCGCAAGGAGGGCGACATGCCGAAGGCGTCGTCCGCGGCGATCCACCCCGCCTTCAGATGGCCCAGGTCCACTGCCCCCTCCAGCAGCTCCAAGGCCAACTCCGTCTTGGACCGGTAGCCCCTCCGTTCCTCCGGAACCCCCGCCTCGGCACAGCGTTCCGGGTCCTTGGTCCAGCTCTCCGGCAGATACAGGCGCTTGTCCACCAGGGCACGTCCCAACGGGCTGACATAGGCCAGGAACAGCCCCGCCTGGCAGTTGGCCACCTTCCCCAGCCTCCCGCAGTACTGCCTCGCCACTCCCGCCGACTTACGGCCCTGCTTGGGAAAGTCGCTGCCGTCCAGCACCCACACCCCTTCCGGATGCCCCAGTCTGGGCGCCAGGTACTCCTGCAGCCGTCCTATGACCGCGTCATCGTCCCAGGGAGAGTCGGTGAGAAACCGCTGCATTCCCCGGGCCGACTCGGGGACCGCCTCCGACAGATTCTCGGCGTTGCGCCGCTCCCCGGACTGCGCCAGCAGGGCCTGAAGATAGTTCCGGCTGTGCTCCCGCCTCTCCCTCCGGCCAAACAGCCCAGCGAAATAAGCGTGAAACTCGTGAAAGTCCTGGTATACCTGCTCGAAAACCGCCGCTTCCACTTCCCTGCCTCACCCGATCAAGCTTTCCCCAATTTTCCAGCCATCTTATCATGTCAACTGACGTTGTAATACTAGCAACCAGAAGCCGCAAGCCGCCATGACGGCAGGGCCGCCCGACGTCAGCACAGCGAGGGGGCCCGGCGCAAGAGCACAAAAACGGCAGGGCGGCGGCACGACTTAACCGCTGGAGGGCCTGCACTCCAGCGGGAGAGAAAGCCGAAGAAGGGCGGACATCCGTTCCGCCCGCCCCCAGAGTGACGGAAGCCAGCTGCAGGATAACCGCAGCAGCCGAGGACTCACCGAGGGGAAAAATGAAAACCAGGGAACAACCACAACACCGAGAAGGCAGACCCGCCGGAGCGCTCACCCCCAACACCTACAGCACCAGACCGTGCGTGCGAACCCGATGGCCGTTCCTGGACGGCAGGATCCGCTGGATCCCCGTCCTGGGGCCAGCCCACAGCGACCGGGAAATCATCGGCTTCGACCCCCACCACTTTCACGTCGATTACCGATTCCTGCCAGCCAGGCTGAGAGCAAAGCTGGAAGAAGACGCCAGCACCTGCGGCGTACAGCCGGTATACCAGATACCCATCCACTGGGTGGAGCCGGAGGGGCACGTCGGACTGGTGGAGCTGGAATCGGCCCTCAAGAGCAGGATACCCCGCGAGACGTGGTACCGGCCCATAAGACTGATGTTCAAGGCCAACTACCCGCCGTACCCGCAGAGCAGGGCGCGCTGGCTCGAAGAGCTGCCCCAGGCCCACGCAGGCGAGCAGCTGCAGGGTGAGGACCGGATCTGTCCCCACAAGGGGGCGGCGCTCCAGGGAATAACCCCGGACCCGGACGGATACCTGACCTGCCCGCTCCACGGTCTCCGGTTCGACGCGTCGACCGGGGAGGTGCTCGCTGAAGGCAATTGGCCGATACATGACATGCGCAACAGACAGCCCCCCAAAGGGGAAGGAGATAAAGAGCCAATGTCACCACAGGAAGACCAGGACCGCCGGCCGATGACCGACGAGCAATGGAAGGACGGACACTACGGAATCGTCTGGTCCATCCACCGGCATCCCGAGGACGACCCGGGAAACCAGTCCAACAGCCAAGCACAGGACCACCCGGACCCGGAGGAAGTCCTGGAGCTGGAGCTGCGGGCCCCCGAAGGAATGCCCGACGGGACCTATGACGCGGTGGTCAAATACCTCTCCTTGGAGGGAAGAGCCGAGGGCGTCACGATAAGCAAGGGCCAGTTCCTGCCCGGCCCGACGGCGAGGGCCGTACTGCAGGCAGTCTGCCGCTGCTTCGGAGCCGACGAGCAGGCCGCGCTGGACGGCGACCACGTGGCCGACCACATATTCGTGGAACGCCACGAGTGGAAACCGGACCAGAACGCAATCCAATTCTACATGGGTTCGTAACTGGGCCGAAACCAAGGGACACCGGAAACCAAGGGAAGCCGGAAACCGAAAAGGAGGCGAGACGCCAGACAAAATGGAATTCGCAAGCGAAAGGCCACAGGCCCATGAACTGGGCAACGAGGCAAAGGCCGACGGCAAGTACCTGCTGGACCACTGGTCAACCAGCGACGTCGAGAGAATCTACGACGAGACGATCACCAAGCTCGGCGGCGGCGCCAGGTGGAAGAGCCTGCCCTGCAGCGTAAGGGAAGAGATCGTCAACGACGTCGAGGCAAGGCTCAACGACAGCCACGACCTCCGGGAGGCCAAGGCGATCATGAACAACGCCATCGGAAATGCCATCGAGGAGATACTGGAACGCAGATGACCAGCCCGAACAAGCCCCACCGGCATATCTCCAGGAAAACCTCCTACGGCAGGTACCAGGACTGCGTGGCGCCCGAGAACTGTAACCCAAAGGCCCACCACGGCGAGACCAAGACCAGCGTCTGCCGGTGCGGCGCCACCCGAATAATGAACAGCAAGGGGAGCCACTTCGAGCGGACCGGCTGGATTGAGACCATGGCGGCCGGAGGCCACGAATGACGATGACGATGCAACCTCCGGTGGACCGCGGCAAACTGCCGCTCCGGGTACCCCCGCCGGCCCGGATCACCGGGCTCCGGAGAAACCCGGCCAACCCCAAGCCGGCGGGCAAATACCGCTTTCTGGACATCTTTGCCGGAATCGGCGGCTTCCGCTTCGGCCTGGAGCCCGCCGGCGGCGCCTGCGTCTGGAGCTGCGAGATCAACCGGTACGCCCGCAGGACCTACTCGGTCAACCACGCCGTTGCCGAGGAGGACATCTTCGTCGACGTGAGGGAGGCAGACGCCGGAGACGTGCCGGACCACGAGATGCTCATCGCCGGGTTTCCCTGCCAGCCCTTCTCCCGGGCCGGAGTCAGCCGGAACCGGTCCCTGAACCGGCCCCACGGGTTCATGGACCTGACGAGGGGAACCCTCTTCTTCGAAATCGCCCGGGTCCTGGACAGCCACCGGCCCGAGGCCTTCCTGCTGGAGAACGTGCCGGGGCTGCTCACCCACGACCAGGGCCACAGCTTCGAGGTGATCCTCAAGGTACTTGCCAAGGAGCTGGGCTACCACGTCAGCCACCGGGTCATCGACGCCCTGCACTACGTCCCCCAGCGAAGGCGCCGCCTCTTCATCGCCGGACAGCTGCGCCGCGACTGCCCGGACCTGAACCGGCTGGACCTGCCGCCCGCCGAGAGCACGCTGGCCGAGATCCTGCACCCGCAGGACGGCACCGAGCAGGCCGAACCGCCCTACACCAGCGGCCCAGCCGCCCAGGTCAGCGCCAAGTACACGCTGGGCGACGGCACCTGGAACGCGCTGCTGCGCCACCGGGAGAAGCACGCCAACCGGGGCAACGGCTTCGGTTTCACCATCGCGGATCCGGGGCAGCCCTCGCGGACCCTGACCGCCCGCTACGGAAAGGACGGCCAGGAGGTCCTGATCGCCACCCCCGACTACGAAAAGCCCAGGCGGCTGACGCCGCGGGAATGCTCAAGGCTGATGGGCATGCCCAGGCTCCAGATCCCCGTCTCCGACCGGCAGGCTTACCACCAGCTCGGCAACTCAGTTGTCCCAGCGCTGGTGGAGGACCTGGCCGACTACCTGATGGGACAGCGCCACGCGCTATGAACCAGGAGACCCGTAACGAAAGCCAGCGCGAGCCCGCCCGCCGGTAAACTATCCGGGAGGTGAAAATGATGCCAGCACAGCCCGAGAACGACAGAGCGAACAGTTCCAGCCGGCCCGACACGGGCGCCGGATACCGGGACAAGAGCGCCCAGGAAATGGAACCGGCCAGCCTGCTGGCCGCAATGAACGATCCGGCCGACGGAAGCGCCAACAACTACGAGCCCGAGGTAAAACTGCCGGGCAGAGACCAGCGGTCGGCAAGATGGAAACGCATCCTGCATGGCGAGACCAACTACGACGAAAAGAACGAGCCCGCGCCGTGGGACGCCCGCGCCATGGGCTTCGCCTCCGAAGCGGCAACCCCCTACTACGTCGCCATCAACGACCCGGAACAGGCGCTGGGCAGCGCCGGCCAGGACTACGACCAGGTGGAACTCACCATGAGCATGTACCGGCAGGTCCACGGCGAAGCGTGGGAAGACCGGCTCACCGGCCTGACCAGGACGGCCCGGGGCAGGACGGAACTCGGCGAGCACCTCGTATACCTGGGCCTGAGCCAGGGCAATGAGAGCCTGGTAACCGAGGGTAAGGACCTGATGGACCGGACCGCCGACGAGATGCTGGAAGCCCTCACGGCGCCGGAAACCGACAACGCCCTGACGAGACACGCGGCAAGGGAGGAATCGGCCCTGGACGAGCCCTTCATATATATGATGGAGATGGAGCACACCAGGTACAACCTGATGGAGCTGGGACTCACGGACAAAAAGGCCCAGGACACGGCCGCAGGATTCCTGAAGGAGAACACGGCCGCCTCGGCGGCAGACAAACTGGCCCATGCCACCAGCAGCCTGACCATGAACATCGAGGACCCGGAGTTGAGAAAGGCAGTACGCGACACCGCGGATCTGGCCTTCGGCAACCACGACCGGGGAGCGATTGCCGACCTGGCAGCCCACTGCGCGCAGGGAAACACCCACCTGGCCGCCGAAGCCTACGGCAAGATGCTCTGGACACGGGAACTGGCCGCAACGGCGCTGGAAAACGACCGAACCATCGCCCGAGAGGCCGCAGAAACAATGGACGAAATGCTGGCGCTGATCAATGGCAGCGACCCGGCGGCGGCCCTGGAAAGGGCGAACGACGACCTGGAAGTCCGCCACGCACGCTACGACAGCAGACCCACGCCGGCCAACGCCACCGCCCTGCAACTGGCCGAGGACCTGAGCCAGGAGCTGATCAACCACCGCTACGCCGCGGAAAACCCGGGCGAGCCAGGCGCCGCCTTCGGAGAAGGGGCCCTCAACCGGGCCGCCAGCGCCATGCGGCAGCTGGCCAGCCTGGACGCCGCCGTCAGGATCCACGAATCCCCCTGAACTCCCCACAGACCGACGAAGGCCGCCAAGGCGGCAACGGCAGAAGGCCCACCCAGGAGAGAAGCCACATGAATGACAACGGATCCGGCCAGGCCGGAGACCGCTGGGAGAAGCTGCGCCTGCTGGAAGAGCTCACCCGGGAGGAACTCCTGCCCGAGCTGGCCGACAGCCTGATCACCCTGCCCCAGGGCCTGCAGATGGTGCATCACCCGCTGGTGGTGGAGATAGCCGTCATGCCGGGCGCCCTGAACCGGAAACTGCGGGACCGACAGGAACGGCTGACCCGGGAGACCGACCCGGAAACGATCCTGTGGCTCCACGAAAGGCCCTACCGGCTGACCAAGCTGAAAGAGATGTGGGAAGACGGGAAGATCGACCGGACAACTCTGCCGCACCTCCTCGGCAGGTTCTGGCGGGACAGTGAGGGGTCCAGCGACGAGGAACAGGACTCCAGCTGGATCATCGGGATGTTCCGCGAGGCGGGATTCCTGTGCGACATCGGCTGGAATCCACCCCAGCAGCCCATGCCGGTATGGAGGGGAGGACTCCCCTGCGGAATGTCCTGGACCCTGGACCGCAACGTAGCCGAATACTTCAGCAGCAGGTTTCGGCAACACGCCCGCCCGCTGTACCAGGCCATAGCCCCGCCGGAAGCCGTGCTGGCGGTGTTCATGGACGCCCGGGCGGAAAGCGAGGTGGTCGCCGACCCATCCCTCCTGCAGGAGGTCAGACTGGTCAGGAAAGCCATAGCCTGAAGAGACCCAGCAAGAAAGAGGAGAACCCCATGACCGAGAAGCAAGACAGATACCCGGTCGTATTGCTGGCCACGGCCCCCGCAGCCACAGCAATGCGACAAGCCGCCGGACTGCCCGAGGACGCCAGCATCGTCATACACGCGCAGCTGACCGAGGACGAATTCGAGAACCTGACGCGAGACGACAGTACCGGCAAGCCAGCCCACATGAAGAACTGCGTTGCCATACAGGTCACCGGGCCCGACGGCTGGAACATAACCTACAACGTCGATGAGGTCATGGCCGCGGAGCACAGCCGGGAAACCTGGCAGGAAAGGGCCATCAACGCGCTCAGAGTCCAGGCCGGCCTGCCGGAACTCACCGGATCTGACCTGGTCAAGGTGGCCAGAACCCGGGAGGAATGCTCGCTGAGGACGCTAAGCGCGCTGGTCAACATGGGCGAGTGGTCGGTCATAGAAACCGACGTAGTTGGCGACGGCGAGATCCTGTCGGCGCTCGACAGCGCCGGAGTGACGCTGGACGACCTTCAGAAGGAAGAACACTCCGGTTGATGAAAGCCGCCGCCACCCGCGGCTGAATATAATCGGCCCTGTACCCACTTCACTGAAGGGATAGACGATGAACGAAAGAGAAGAGGACCGGCAGGAGACCGCCAGCCAGGAGACCGCCGACGGGCCCGGCCCGGATAACAGGCAGGACCCGCTTAAGCTGTTCAAGAGACCGGCAGTGGCCATCACGATCGGCGCAACGCTCCTCCTGCTTGGCATCGGAACCGCAATAGCGACGCAGCTCCTGACGGGAGGCGCCGAGCCCGAAAACGCAGCCGAGGAACACATCGGCCGCAACTACGAGCAGCTGGCCCGGCAGGTCTTGACCAGGGCCATCGACGACGCTGAATTACGGGAGCAGGCGCTGCAGGAGGCCCTGGACTACCTCGAACCGGCACAGGCAGCGGGAAAGCCGCCCTACGAATGCCGGGCCGACAGTGAGACCTGGCCCACCGACGGCGCCGACTGCGGCATCTTCGTGAAGGCGCCCAGGTCCACCGGGGAGGAATTCACCGCCGGGGTGATTGTCCAGCTGGCCGAGGAATCGAGCGGACCCTTTCGATCGAAGGCGACCGCCCTCAGGTCCGCCCTGGACCGGGCCAGCATCGCAGCCAACGGACGCCTGCTAACCCAGCCAAACACAGAAGCTGAAGGGCAAGAGACCAAAGACGAAGAAGGGCCGGAGCCGCCGGGCAACGAAGAGGCCGCCGTGGAGCCAACGCCGGAGATGCAACGCATCGAGGAGCCGAGGCCCAGAATTCCAACACCGGCGCCGGAGGCCGAGGCCCAGGCCAACATCTGCCAGCGGAACCCGGAGGTACAGGACGCCATCATCGAAAACCTGGGCATCAGCCGCTGCCAGGACATCACCGGCGAGAACCTCTTCCGCATCAGGGAGCTGGAGGTGAAGACCGACAGCCTCGGGGCCGGCGACCTGGCAGGACTGACCAACCTGACCGACCTGAAAGTCCAGACGGTAACCCAGCCGCCGGACGCACTGCTGGAGGCGACTCCGCAGCTTGAGAGCATCCGATACGAGTTCATCGGCGAGAGATGGACGCTGACGCCAAACTTCCACTGGCCAGCGGCACTGGCCCAGCTGAGCATAACCACAGACGACGGCGCGGGCGTGATCCTGGCCGACAATGCGCTGGCCAGCGCCGAGAGCCTACAGAAACTGGAGGTCCATGGCATCGAGGTCCTCCAGGCCAACGCCCTGGAAGGCCTCGACCACCTGGAGACCATCAGCCTGAGCGCCAAGCAGGAAGAGCCCATCCCACTGATAGTGCCCCTGAGCGCGACGGCGCTGGAAAACATGGCCAGCCTGACCAGCCACCGGCTGGAGGGGTTCAGCAGGAGCGGACCCCTGCGCTTCCACTCCGACAAAACGGCCTGCGGCCTGACAACTCTGGTCAAGCTGGACAGCGCCAGTCCCGGAGGGCTCATCGCCGACCGTTCGGTCGACCAGGTAGGAGACGCGTTGGTATGCGTCCTCACCTACGCCGACGGAACAACAAATCTGATAAACCTGGGCCCGCCGGGCGGATAGACCCGGCCGGCCCGGCAGGAACAGAGAATTGAACAGTAACCAGAACGGACCACACGAGTACCGGCACGTCAGGCACAACGCCCACACCGACGGCTTCCAGTGCCGAAAATGCCTGGGCTGGCTCTTCATCCCCTTCCCGCGGGGAAGAAGGCCATTCACCCTGCCCGGCAACCGCCAGAGGCGGGTGAAGCCCACCAAGGCCGCAGCGCGGCTGAACTACACTCCGGAACAGTCGATGAGAACCCGAACCGATCCCCACGAGTTCCGGCTGGACCCGAGCATCTACGACAACTGCCCGGGAGAGGAGCAGACAGCATGACAACCCCGAAGGAACCCATCCTGAAAGAGGACGAAAGAAGCCGAAAGTCGGCCAGGTACACCCGCGACCGCCAGTGGCAGGTACTGGAGAAGATGGCCGAACACGGGACCATCCATATCTGCTGGTGGGACAAAAAGGGGGTCCACAAGGGCAAGGAAAGGCCCGACGACCTGGTCGTCTTCGGGCTGCTTAACGGCATGGACCTGGCCGCGTGGCTGAGAAGCCATCCCGAATGGGTGGAAATGGGAGAGTGGGACGACGAACACTACGCCATGCCGGCCACCATAACCGAGGCCGGACGAGCCGCCCTGCGGGAGAGGGAAAAGTACGACCTCGAACCGGTGGTCAGCGGCCTGGTGGAGCCCGGCTGGCAGGCCGTGCCGGCAGAGCGCGAGGACCCGAAGCAAAGTCCGGCCGGCGAGCCGTCATGAACGTCGGGGCGATGATCGGGATTGAACAGCCCGACGGGACCGTCGATTACACCCGGCTGGAGCGGGGCGGAGAGCCCCAGTGGGCCGGGGCCCTGCTGGCATCCGCCCGGGAACCCCTCAACTTCGCAAGAAGAATCATCGAAGCCGGCGAGCTGGTCGAGATCCAGCGCGACCGCACCATGATATCAGACCAACGGCGTACCAGAGCCCGGAGAACCTGCCCAGGACGGGTCGCATTCCTGGAACTGGCAGTCCACACGCCGGGCACAGACTACTGTTACCTGAGACGGGGACGAACCTGGTACTGCGCCGCCACCGGAAAGGAAGCCGCCAACCGGCCCATGCGAGAGCTGGAGGACATGATCCTGGAATGAAATCTCCACTGAGGCCGGTGCAGCGACTCGGCCGGCCATCAGACACAGGAAAATGAGAAGGAGGTAATTCCAGGACAAGATGATCGAATTCAACATGAAAGAATTGGACCAGCGCAAGCTCAGCGAAAAGAGCGTGGCAACATTGGACCTCATCTCCAGCGGCCGCAGCGCCGAGTATGCCGCCGCATACACCAAGAGCGCCCACGACGAGGGCAAACCGGACGAGTACGCCCACATGTACGCCCTGGCCTTCGAGGAATACCACCGGACCCTGAGGGCCTACCTCCAGGAAAACGGATGCTACGCCATGACCTTCGTAGAACAGCAGCTGACAGACGGCTACCGGGAAGACGCCGTGGACCTGATGCTCGAATTCATGTGCCAGGACTACGGGCACAGCTACGCCACCGCCTACGCCGAGGCGTCCCTGTCGGACAACAGCCACGAATACTGCCAGGCCTACGGATCCGCAATGGCCCAGGGCCACAGCGAGGACTTCGCGCGGGGCGCGGGACACCAGGCCGAATTGCACCGGGGAACCAGGGGGTTGCAGCTGGCCGCGTAGCTGACCGCCGGGGAACAGCGCCCCCAGCAAGGATGGCACCGAGTAAAAAAGGACTTTAAGTCATGAGATGCACAAAAAGAACCCAACTAACGGCCGGGCTGATCCTGACCGCGCAGGCGTTGCTGCTGATGACGGGCTGCCAGGGCAGCGAGCCGCACCCGGCCCCGGCCACGGTCGCGCCGGCGGCGGAAGTATACAGCGAACCGGCCAGGCCGACCGCCGGAGCCCAGGCCTCCACCGCGCCAAGGGCGCTGTACCAGCCCTGGAGCAGGCTGATAGACGCAGGCACAGGCTGGCCCACGGCGACCCCCGCGCCGAAACCGGCGCCGACTGCCCAGGCCACACCGGCCCCAACGCAGGCCGCAATACCAGCCACAATACCGGCCCCGACACCGGCGCATGTGCCGCAAAAGAGAACGAACACCCTGGATGACGAGAACGCGGCGCTGACGCTGCTGCTCCGCCAAAAGAGCCCGAAGGCCGCGGCCCAAGCGGCGGCGCTGCCCTGGGTCCAGGACGGCTTAACCGCAACGGAGCAGGAAGCGTACCGGAACATAGTAGGCCTGGCCGACGCCGCCGGCGACGACACAACAGCCAAGATCATTAAAATGCCCTTTCTGCAGGAACTATCCAGTCTCGACAACATAATGCTCAACGCCCTGATAAGGGGAGCAACGCTGAGCCCCGACGAGCTAAAACGCATCCTCGGACTGCCGGCCCTCCAGAGGGACGGAATAACCGACGACACGCTCCCCCACCTGGTAACCACCCTGCGGGAGGAGACCATTAACAATCGGGAACTGGTGAATATCCTGCTGAATCCAGCGCTCACCATCGGCCAGTCCTGGACGGTAGACACCGCCCACTCAGGCCAGATGCAAACCTACCTGCTGGCGCCCAGGCAACATCAGAACCCCGAGCTGCGGGACAAAATCAGCGACGCGCTAATCCGCATCGAAGAGCTGATGGCACTCCCCCTGCCCGCCGACGCCGCCGTATTCGCCGTGTCAGAGAGCCTGACCCTGGAGGCGGCAGGAGCCCACCACCACGATGTGATCGGACTCAACCCAGAGGTCCTGAACAGGACCAACGTGAGGCGACTGCTGGCCCACGAAATCGCGCACTACTACTGGAACCACCACCCAGGCTGGCTGGACGAAGGTATGGCCAACGTCCTTGAAGAGATGGCCGTAAACGGCACACAGCCCGGCAGAACACCGGTGGTCGAGTACCCCTGTCCCTACTACGAAAACATACGGGACCTGGAGGAGGATGCGCCGGCTCCCGGCACGCCGCAGTACAGCTGCAACTACAGCTGGGGAGAGAGGCTCTTCCAGAGCCTGAGATTAACGCTGGGGGACGAGGCCTTCCTGCGAGCCGCCGCCCAGTTCCACCAGGAGACCGCCGCAGGCATGGCGCCGGTAGACCGGCTCAAGAGGACCTTCGGGCACGAGAAGATCATCGACGCCTGGTACTCAGGGACCAAGCAGAGAGCCCCACGGCCGGAAGGAAGCCAAGCACCCACGGGGCGGTTTGAGAACCAGGGACTCATCGTTACCAGCATCAGCATCGACGACCGGAGGACCGGCAAAAAATACAACGTATTCAGCGCGTCACAAGACCCGCCCTGGCGGATCTGGATCACCCTGAACACTGTCAGCGACGACGCAAGCGCGCCGGCAACAGACCTGCTCTACACCCTGGAGATCAGACACGAGGACGGATTTCCCTTCCAACGAAGGGAGAGAACCATGAGCGGACTACCCCGCCAGAGGCAAAAGAGCCACAGCACATGGATCGTGCCAGGGTACGAAGGGTGGAGAGCCGGCCAGCACACCGCAGCGATCTACGACCGGAAAGGAACGCTGGTGGCAACCAGAGAATGGACGGTCACGCCGTGACGAGAAGCGGGAGCGTACCGGGGAAAAAGTAAGAGACATGACCATCAGGAAACAGGAAAAGGGCGCCCCCGGCGAACCGGAGACGCCCCTGACAGGAGAAAAACCGATAGCGGGCTACTCGCCGTCTCCGTCGCCGTCTCCGTCGCCGTCCCCGTCCCCGCCACCGTCTCCGCCCTCAGGGCCATCGTCATTCCCGCCCTCAGGACCGCCATCGGGGGCAGGGGCGCCGTCACCCGGCTGAGTAACGGACAGGGCGGAGGGAGAGCGACGGGCCAGAAGCATTCTGAGATTCATCTTGGACCTCCCACGGTGCAAATTCAGGGGTGATAAATACCCCCGTAACTGTCAGAATATAGGACAAACCCACAGGGAGTAAAGACCCATATGTCACAGCAGGACGAATCCAACAAGAGCCAGGGAGCCGACGGCCGCTGCCCCAACGCCGATCCGAAGGCCATCGCCACCGCAATGACCGTCAGGGACGCCGCCCACGCCGCCCACGCCGCCACGGTCATACTCCACGGCTCCAGGGCCCGAGGCGACCACCGCGACCGCTCCGACGTCAACCTGATACTAATCCACCACCGCGCCCCGGACCAGCGGATCGCCGACGCGGCCACCGCCACCGGCGACAGCGAAGCCCGCCGACACTACGGTACCGACGACAGCGGCGCCTGCCCGGTCGAGGTCAGCATATCCTGGGCCCTGCCCGGGGACGTCCAGCGCGGCCGCAACACGATAAACGGCATATTCGCCCGCGCCCTGGACGAGGGAATCGCCATCAACCGGAACTGGTGGGAAACCAACTACCACCGGCTGGAAGCAACGCACCCCAGCCTCTACGAACCGCAGATCACCGCAAAGCTGCTGTCCGAATGCGCTCTGGAGCTGATGCTGGCCAGCATCCAGGGGCAGCCGCCGGCCACCGCCGCACAGAGGCAGGCCCACCACGGCAGCCTGGCGCTGAAGCGAGCGCTGGAGGCCTGGATCTCATCGGCCGGAGTCCGCTTCCCCTGGAAGGCGACAGCCTACCGCCTGATGACGCTGGCACAGGAGAACGGCGCCCAGATGCGGGACGCGCCCACCGAGGAGGAAATCGAAATGTGGAGCGCCGCCGCCCGGGCCGCCGCAGTCACCGGCGACGAGACCCGCCTCGACGAGCAGGGAATCAGGGCCATGACCGCAGCCCGGGAACTGCACAACCAGGCCGCCGAAAGGCTGCCAGAATGGATGAGGCCCAACCAGGCGTAGCCAGCGACAGGGCCACCAAAGGCAGGAATGCCAAAAACCCAATGAGCAAGAGAAGAAGGAGCGAATATTCATGACCACCGCCACCGGAACAGCAGCGAGCCGCCCCCGGGAGATCCGGGCCGAGATTCACCACGACGCCATCGACCGGGTATCCAGGTTCTTCAACGCCACCGTGAGGGACTGCCTCAACGAGATCATGCAGAACTCCCGCCGGGCCGGCGCCACCGGCGTCGCCATAACCACCAACGCCGCGGGACGCATCACCGTCACCGACGACGGCAGCGGCATCGCCGACCCCCAGAGCCTCCTGTCCTTCGGCCTGTCCGACTGGAGCGAGACCACCAGCAACAGCGAGGACCCGGCCGGCATGGGGGTCTACGCCCTGGCCAGAATGCGGGACATCACCATAACCTCCCACTGCCCCGCCACCGGCGCCGCCTGGCAGGTGGAGCTGGACGAGCAGATCTTCAGCGGAGCCCGCGCCGCCACCGTGCAACCAATGAACCCGGCCGACATCCCGCCGGGTACCACGGTGGCATTCACCACCAACAGCGAAAGCCCGTACAGCTACCTGGAAGAGGAGGCCAAGCGGGCCGCCAGGTTCTACCCGCTGCCCGTAACCGTCAACGGCCACGACGCCGAGCAGAAGGACTTCCTTGCCGATTGCTCCTACATCGAGGAATGGAATGGACTCCGCATCGGGGTGAAAAACCAGCGCCGCCACTACAGAGAGCCGGGAATCAACTTCCACGGGGTAACCATCGAGGACCAGATCAACTGCCACATGATCACCAGAAGAAAGGACTGGCAGACCATGACCGACGTGGTCGACGCGCCGCAGATGGAGTTGACCCTGCCCGCCCGCAAGGACGTGGTCAAGAACGACTTCATTGACGCGCTGCAGACCGCCTGCCGCCGCGCCACCTACCGGGCAATGGCCCAGAGCGAAACGGTGGTGGAGATCAGCTTCCGGCAGCAGAAGGAAGCTGCAGAGCTGGGCGTGACGCTGCCCACGCCACCAAGCCGGCTGCACGCCTGGCAGCCGAACATGGCCGACCGGGAGCGTATGGACTACCACCCGGACGAGCGCCGCAACGACGTGCTGGCGGACAGCATCCGCGTTGAAGCCGCCACCGAGGCCCGCGAGGACCTGACGCTGGCCATGGCCCTGGAGGACTCGGAGATCATCCGCCGGATGTATAGCGCGGACAGCCAGATGTCAGGATTCGTCTGGTACGAGGAGATGACCGTCCTAGACCGGATCGAAACGGTGCTCCACATGCCCGACGGCTCCGAGATAAACTTCTTCGACGAAGACCGCAGCGTCGAGGACCAACCGGCCGAGGACCCGGAGGGCATCGTCCACCAGCTCAGGTTCCGGGACAAGGACGGCCACGTCACCTGGCTGGAGGTTGAGGGAAAAATCGCCCTGTGGTACGACGAAGACGGCTACGAAGGGCTGGACTACCGGCCCATGATCGCCAAGGGGCAAGCCATCGAGGTGGAGCAGCTCACCGAGCTGCTGGTCGATGCCTACCTGACCTACAGCGACGACTCCAGCGCCGACAGCCGCGAGACACAGACCGAATACTTCCGAAACGAGGCCCGCCAGCTGGCGCTTCAAACGCTCCTCAACGAGAAGGAGGCGATCAGCGCCACCCTGAAGGCCGCCGTCAACACCCACGTAAGGCACCGGCTGCCCAGCGGCTGGAACGCCGTCATCTACCTGCAGGAAAACGAACCGCCGGAAATCGAACTGGACGAGGCCTGAACGGCCGGGGATATGGAGACTATGCCCGACAGCAAGAAGTGCCGCATCTGCGGCGGGGACGAGGACCAGGGAAGCCACGGATACCTGGTCTGCATCGGGGACAGCGAGGCACCCGACCAGCAGGAAGGCCAGGAAAAGGCAGGGCAGCCCAGAGTCTCCGTGATCGTCTGGCGCCAGTGCGACTCCTGCAGGAAGAACAGGTACATGACCCTCGACGATAAGGGCACCCCGCCCGCCACATGCGTCGAATGCGAGAAAGAGGCGGCCCAGGAGTAAAGGAACGGACCGCAAGGACAGAAACAGGATGCGAAGAACCGGGGCGAAGCCATTGGAGCGGAAAGCCAGCATAACCGCATGGACGGCGGGCGCCGCGCTAACCGCCCTGACCGGGCTATTCATCCTGCTGGGCGCGGCCCACGAATGGCGGAAGTGGCCCGGAATCTCCCACGCCCAGGAGAGACCTCCGCTGGAGTACGAACGCTGCCAAGGAAAGCCCTACCACGAAACGCCCATCACCGTAACCGCAGTAACCAGCGGAACGCCGCCCACGCTAGAACACTACCGAATAGAATGGGAAACCAACCCCGCGGGGGCGCGGGGAGTCGCGGAATTCCGCGTCAACGACGGAGACCCACCCCAAACCAGGCGAAGGGCCGGCTACTGGCCATCCGACGGCCCGTTCGAGCCGTCGAGAAACCGGATCGACTACGACGTCGAACCGGAAATAAAATACTGGTACCAGATAGCCTGGCTCTCCGCCGGCTGGGAGGAGAACAACGACGAGGTCATCGCGTGCTCCGGCACGACCAACACCGAAAACGACGTGGTAATCGCCCACGACCCAGAGAGCGGGGGACCCCAACCCGGGGCAACGCCGACACCGACACCGACTCCGACTCCGACTCCGACCGTGGAGCCGACCGTGGAGCCGACCGCCACGGCAACAATAGCTCCGACGGCAACGCCCACAAGGGCTCCCACGGCAACGCCGGCAGACAACGGAGAGGAACAGGGGGAGCAGCCAACGCCGCACCCAACGCCGCACCCCACAGCGCCGCCTACGGTAGCCCCGACGACGCCGCCAACCTTGGCGCCGACGCCTGCCCCAACACCTGCGCCAACGGCAGAGCCCAGGCCCACGGCACGCCCGAACCACGACCGGGAAGAGAACGACCGGAAGTCGGACCCGACGGCAACCCCGACGGATGTACCGACGCCGTCGCCGACGGCCACCGCCACGCCGAGGCCGAGGCCAACGGCTACCAACACGCCCACGGCCACGCCGACCCCGACACCGGTCTTCCAGGTCGCCAGGTCAGGAGACCAGGTCCTGGCCATGAGATTAACCCTAGAGACCCCGCTGCCCACCGCAACGACGGCGCTGCCGGCGACCGCCACACCGGCGCCCACGGCAACGGCAACGGCAACGCCGCCAACACTAACGGCATCCGCGGCCGCTGGACCGCATGTGGAGAGACCCAGCAGGCCGGCCATAGCCGGGATCGGCGACGCGCTTCCCCGCCTGAGAGATGGGATCCGCGCCATAACCGCTACGGACCGGCAACGGCTGACGCTGGTCGCAGCCCTGGTGGCCGCACTGATAGCGGCCGCGAGCGTATTCGCCTACCTCCTGCTGAGAAAGCAATAATGAGCAGAAACCTCCGGGTAAAATGCCCGGTCGACGGGTGCCAGCAAACAGTTAAGAGCTACCGCAGCCTGGCCAGACACACTGAACCAGCCCACGGACTGTGCGCCGACTGCGCCATCCAGAACAGGAAAGATTGCCGGTGCCACGAAGAGCGGATGGCGGAACAGGCAGACCTGGGAATATACGTCCGCATATCGCTGACCGACGGCCGCAGGCTGACCGTCGAGGAGCTGAAAGGGGATACAACCGAGGACCAGTTCGTCACCGGCCACGGCGTGAACCCCGACTGCTCGACGACGTGGACGATCCACATCATCAGCACGAAAGCCATCGCCAAGGTGCAGCCGCTCGCCTACAACCTGATCAGCGGACTGCTGGAGCAAGAACTGAAGCCCAGAAAAACCAGACCAGCCGGACGGGACACAAAACAAGTTGACGCCGAAAAAGAAGGACCTGGTTGATAAGCAGGAGGAACGGCAGTACCACCAAGCCAACGGCCGGTGGGAGCAGGCCGTTCTCCGCCAGATGATGCCGCTGGGAAGGCTGCTGATGCAGGCCAGGCACAGCGGCCGCACGGTGAGACTCGAGGACCCGCGAATCAAAGCGGAACTGACCAGATTGATTGGAAAATTAACCGGCTGGCACGCGGACTACTCACGCTGGAGGAGCGATCAGGGAAGGCCCCTCACCGGCCGGTACCGACCCCAGGACAGCAGCGCGCCCCCAGAGACCAGGGCAGTTGCAGCGGCAAAGGAGGCGGCCTATCGGCTGAGGCTGAAGGAAAGAGCCCGCGCCCGGGCCGCCCTGAAGGACCTGGCCGCGGCGACCGAGGAGCTGGCCCGGCGGGAAAGCAGACGGCAGCGAGCGCCGCGTGGGAAAGAGAAGGAGAAGAATGGGGTACACCCACAAGTGGCGGCTCAAGCCGGAGGCCACCGACCGGAAGACCACAGAAATAGGCGAGGACATCCTGACCATGATGATGCTCACTGAAATTCCGGTTGCGAGGCACACGGACCATCCGGACCAGCCGCCGCAGATAGACGAGAACCATATTTCCTTCAACGGGGTCGGGGATGACATGTGCGAGGACTTCAGGTGGCCTCCGCCCGAAGAATTGAACCGCCTGATGGGGATTAATCCCGGGACCGACTGGTGCAAGACAGAACGGAGACCCTATGACGTGCTGGTGGCCGCGGCGCTGATCTCAATCAAGCACCACCTGGGGCCCAACGTAGAGACCGGCAGTGACGGCCGCCTCGACGAGGAAGAATGGAAAGCGGCCATCAGCCTGTACCGCCGGGCCTTCCCGGACAGGCACATACCAGCCGGAATAACCGAGGATTACAGCGAAGGACAGGCGCCCCTGCTGGGCCTGTAAACCTGCGGCAAAGGAGCAGACCCCAATGGACCAAAACGAAGGACGAACCCCGACCCCGAAGGGTTACGATGAGAACGAAAAGACCGCATACCTGGAAGGCCTAAGAGTAGGCAGGGCGGAGGGCGGCCGCCGGACGACCGCCGAGGCGCTCTTCGATATGGCGACCAGCGCCTTCAGCGGAGCGGGGGTGACGGTCATGATAATAGCCTGGAGCCATAAGCTCCCCCTGTTCGGACTGGCCTTAGCACTCGCGATGGCCGGGGTGGCCGTCGGCAACGGATACCGGCTGGTCAGAGACCTGCAGCAGGACCCCGTCCCCGTCGTTGAGGCCACCCGAGAGCTCCTGATGCTGATCGCCTGCCTGACGGTAATCGCCGCGGCTCTCGCTCCCCACCCAATCACCACGGCAATCTGCCTGTTAAGCATCGGAGCGGCGCTGATCAACGAGGTCCGAAACCGCTTCAACCGAAAGGGCAGCGACCGGCAGGCCAGTAAGAACCAGGACCAGGACGAAGGAGGCTGACAGGTCAGATGACCAGCAAACGCTACGCGGCAAATACCGAGGTCTCGCCCCAGCGCAGCCGCATGGAGATCGAACAGGTCCTGGAGCGGTACGGCACCGAGGACTTCGTCTACGGGCACGACCGGCAGAAGGCCATGATCGCCTTCACCTACCAGGGAATGCCCGTCCGGATAACCATGCCCATGCCGAACCGGGACGACTTCCAGCACTACGAACGCAGGACCAACCGCGGCGTTACCCGGCTTGAACGGACCGAGTCCAGCCAGGAAAACCTGTACCGACAGGCGGAACGTCAGGCCTGGCGGGCGCTGCTGCTGGTGATAAAGGCCAAGCTGGAGGCCATCGCGGCCGGCATAACCACCTTTGAGCAGGAGTTCCTGCCCTACATGCTGCTGCCGGACAACACCACGGTCAGCGACCGGATAATCCCCGGCATCCACCAGCTCCTGGAGGACGGCCACCTGCCGGAGCTGATGCCGCGCCAGCAGGGAGCCATAGCCCTCGGGGCCCCGGTACAACAACCGGAGGTCTGAAAGGCAATACCGCCAACCAGCGAGAGACGATGGATAGAAGGAGACACACTTGACCACGACAACAGAGACCAGCCCCTGGACCAAAAAACTCGATGACGCCCTGGAAAAACTGGGCGCCGCCCACCTGACCCTGGAAGAGCTGCACCGGGACCTTGAAAGCTACCGCGACAACTTCGACCCGGACGCCGACGACAGGGCCGACGCGGACTACGCCATGATCGACTGGATCACCGACACCGTCGGACAGCTGAAGGAACGGATCGACATGAGCGAAATCAACTCCGACCTGGACCTGGATGAGGATAAGGTCAAGGAGAACCTTAACCGGCTGAACGCAGAGCGCGGCGCCGGAAACTGAAGGGATACGCCCAATGGCAGACAGTAACCAGCCCGAATTGGTCCACGTACACCGCTGGGTGACCTATCAGACCCAGTACGCCCACGACTGGAGGCTGTGCCTAGACTGCCACGCCAGCGAGCAGGTGGAATCAGAAGCCGCCGACCGGCTGAAGGAGCTGATGGACGTGGTTCACGCCGGCGAAGGATTGAACCGCATCCGGGGCAGAATGGGCCACGGCCGTCTGAACACCGGGGTCGCCTGCCACCTGCTGGCAACCATAGACACCAGCCGGCCGGAAACCCGAATCACCAGCCAGGCGCCGTACCCGGCCGAGACCCGGGAGTTCGCCACCACCGAGGAGGCCGCCAGCCACATATTCGCCATGATCGAACAGTTCGCAGCCGACAGCGCCGACTGGAAGCGAGCCGCACTGGAAGGCGGGAAATGGAAGCCACGGACCGGGCCGGATGGCCCGGAAAAAAGGGGACAGGGAGAGCGGAATAACTTATGACCGGCGCCTCCTGGCGCCGGCGCTGGGGGAGAATTCAAAATCCAGGTCCGGCCCCGAGATCGGGCCGGAAGCGCTGCAAGAAGGAGATGAAGATGACACCCCAGGAACAGAACAATCAGCCAACAGACGCCAGCGAAGATCCAGGCTCCAGCTTCTTCGCCCGGATAACCGAAAAACTACGCAACCAGGTGGACCTGGCCTGCAAGACCTGCAACGAACCCTTCCGGGGAGACCCGGACGGCGACGGCCTGTGCAGCCGATGCAGCCACTACGCCAGCGTCCCTTCCGACGCCCCAGGCGCATTTAACTGGTTTCAGAAGCACAACAACGGCGCCTGGACCGTGCGGGCCCTCTGGGAGGACTACCGCTACGTGGGCGACGGCCGCCGGGAGGACATCCCCATGGAAATGCCCGCGGCCGGCGACGCGATCAACGTCTACCGGCGCGACGGCTCCAGCTCCAGGCAGACCATCAGCAAGGTGGGCGAGAGCTTCATGGCCCACAACGGCTGCCGGTACCTCTACTGCGAAATAAGCCCGGACGGCCGGTAGGAGGAGCGACGCCATGATCACCAACACGATCCACGGCTCCAACAACGCCGAACCTGCGATTCGCAACCTCCTGAACCGGATCAAGGACGAGGGCTCGCTAACCGGCCAGCTGGTGACCGGTTACCCGCTCTTCCCCATCGAGGGCCGACGGCCCTACTCACCGGACGCGGTCCTGGTATCCGCCCAGGGACAGGTGACCATCATCGACGTAACCGACGAAAAGGAGCCAGGCGACGTCAAGGAACGGCACGACCTGGGCTTCAACCAGATCCGGTCCCGGCTCTGCAACGACCGGCGTATGCGCCGTGGAAGGCAGCTCAAGCTGCACCTGCAAACAGTTACCTACGGCCCCAACCTGAAGCCCGAAAGCATCAACCCGGGAGAACCCGATTACCCGGTGGTCGACGACCGCCACCTGACCAGCATGCTCCACACCTTCCAGAAAATGCAGGACCTGCTCCACTCCGAGGCCGGACTGAACGACGACGCGGTGATGAGCGTCCTGTGTCACTACCGGCACGACTGGGGAGAAGGCTGACCGCCAGGCGAAGGCCAGGGATCTGACAGATTCCTGACCGGCTGCCCGAAGGGCCAGGAGGGAGAAAATTGCGAAACTCTGAAAAGCAGAGAGACTGACAGTTGCCCGTTGAATATCAACCCCGACAACAGGTACAAATAAACCATGCAGAACTGCCAGGTCAGAGCCATGAAGGCCCAGGGCCGCGTCAACAGCCCAGCAGCGCTCCGCCGGCTGGAGCAGGTGCTGAACCAGCTCAGGGAACTCCACGACGCCTGCCTCTACCAGTGGCGCCTCGCCGAGAATAACCACGAGCCCAAATGGTTTGACGCCAACCGGCAGCAGAAGGAGCTTACCCTAATGCGGGCCCACAGCCCGGAGCACGACAACGTCCTGCGGAGACTCCAGGACAACGTGATACGCCACACGGCGGCCAGATGGAACAAGTACCTTAAGGACGAGAACACCGGCAGACCCCGCTACAAGACCGGCAGGTTCCGCACCATCGCCCTGGACTCGCCGCAAGGAAGGGTAATAAGGTTTACCGCAACAGGCAAGCCAGTGCTGCACATAAACTCCTTGCCAGCCATCAGGCTGCTGACCAGCCAGCAAATCCCCTCTGACCGGCAACCCAGGGCCGTGAGAATTACCCTGAAGGGCAGGATGATCCACGTAAGGCTTTCGTACCAGTTTGAATTGCCGGAAAGGCTGGAACCCACCCTGGCCACCAGCCCCGTAGGCGTCGACCTGGGCATCGCCCTGTCAATGGCCACCTCCACCGGACAGACATTCCGGTCCCCGAAACAAGCTTACCTGCAGACACAGGAGCGAAAGGCCCGCCGGAAGCTGAGCAAGGTTATAGCAGCCGCAATGGCCACCGGCACAGCCGGGTTCAGGGCAGCCCTGGACGCTGACGGCAGACAGAGACTCACCAAAAAGGGCCGTCCCATGCGGCAACTAGTGTGGAGTTCAGGCAAACCCACCAAGTCCTACCTGAAGGCCAGGAGACGGCTTTCTGCCATTACGGAAAGACTGGCCCTCCTGAGACGCGAGTTCCGACACCGGGTTACAACCAGTCTGATTGAGAAGGCAGCAGCTGAAGGCAGGGACCTGCTGGCAATGGAAAACCTGCAGGTCAAGAACATGACCGCCTCGGCCCGGGGAACGGTGGAAAAACCCGGCCGAAACGTCCGGGCCAAGTCCGGGCTGAACCGCGCCATCCTACAGGAAGCGTGGGGCGAGACCCTTACCATGCTGGAATACAAGGCTGAAAGAGCCGGCATCGCCAGCGTCAGGGTCTACGCCCAAGCTACATCCATTACCTGCAGCTGCTGCGGCCACAGGGACCCGAAATCCCGAACCTCCCAGAGCAGATTCAAATGCACCGCCTGCGACTACCAGGCCAACGCCGACTTTAACGCGTCCCTGAATATCGCAGACCGGGGAATGCTCTACTTCCAGAAACGAAAGGGACTGAGCATCGAAGACCTGAGACAGGCCAGGAGAGATGAAAGTCACTCCGGCGGAACAGAAGGCCCGGAAACGGGACCCGCTGGGCACCCTGCCTCACAGACCAGCCAAGAAAGCCCGATAAACGCGAGCGCCTCTGTACTGACCAGGCGTGACCCGGCCCAGGCAGAGAGTTTCGCAATTTTCTGAGAACGTCAACGTATGGGAGTTGGAGAGGTTCCGAAACCGGAACCGGAACCTAGTAGCCTTCACCGCAACCCCCTGGGCCACCGAGCCCTCAACAGGACAGGCCCGGATGACCGGCGCCAACGGGCGCCGGCGGCAGGGGAGGAAAACCCCAAGCTACCAAGGACAGACCCGGACCCGAAAAACACAAAAGGAGGTAAGCCCGATGGTAGACAGCGCGACACTGGAGGCCATACGAAGGGCCGACATAGCCAACACCAAGCCGGTCAGCGGCTGCGCCGACTGCGGCGGCGATGAGAACCCCCACTACGTGGAGCGAATCGAGATCCTGGACGGGCCCACCGTGAAATGGACCAAGGGCTGGCTCTGCAAGCGCTGCCAGGACCGGAACCGGAAGATGGACCTGGAATCGACGACCCGGGTCATAGGCTGCCACCGCTGCGGCGGAGGCGAGTATGCAGCGCGGAGCTTTACGTTCATGCCGAAGGCCTGGCTCTGCCACAAATGCGTTGACCAGATCAGCGAAAACAACAAGAACGAACAGGCCCTCCTGGACTACATCGCGGACACAATGCGCTCCGCCCGCGGCGTCTGACCCCGAGGCACGCCCCAGGCAAAACCCAGTATCCAGAAAGCAGATTCCAGGCCGCGATACCGCGGCCTGGATCCGCACGCCCAATGAAAAGGAGGACATTACCGCCATGTGGAAGATCATCGGCAGCCTGCTGGCCAGGCTGAAAAACGAAAGCCCCGCCGGACGCTGGACATGTAAAATCTGTTCCAGGACGTCGGAATCCTACCGCAGAGAGGTCGCCGGACAGGAGCCCATCGGCATGTGCCCGCCCTGCGGCGACACCCCCTGGGGACGCGCAATGCTGGCCGGAGCCCGGATCGACATCCCCAGGCCCCAGCCCAGGAAAGGGACGAGGCTGACCGCAAGCTAAACATCCAGAACCGGAGCGAAAACCCCCCAATGTACATATCGCAAAACAGCGGCGTCCAGACCGGACACCAGGACCTCTTCTACTGCACCGGCTGCGGCAAATTCTACGCCAATAACGGCGCAGCCCACCGGCACGGCAAAACCCCCGGGCACAGCATCGCCAAAATGGACCTGGCCGTCACCCTGGAACTGGTCGACGGACAGCCCAAGGCCCGGGTCGTCTGCCCCACCACCGGGCGGGAGTTGGACCAATGAACCTGACCCGCAACACCTACCTGACCACCGAGGCAGCCGCCGCCCGCATCGACCAGCAACTGAAGGACTGGGTGGTGGGCCACAGCCCGAAACGGGAGCAGGTGGCAGCCCGCAAGGAACTGTCCCACGCCAGGACCGGCGGCAGCTTCCAGAGCCAGCGGCTCAGCGTTATGAGCAGCCGCCTGCAGCGCTCGCCCTTCCGCCGGTGCAACAGCTACTACATCACCCACCGGAACCCGGAGGAGACCGGCTACACCTACCAGGCCGGAATCCATATTTTCACCATCGACGAAAACCGGCTGTCCGGCGTGATAGGGCACATCTACGCCAGCGACCAGGAGCCCCCGGACAACGTGGAATGGAACGTGCAGGAGCAGGTCGAGGCCTTCCGGCAGATCTTCCTCAACGCGGACCAGGAACGCTACCGAGCCATGGAACAAGTCCAGTTGACCACGGATAACGAGGGACGGGAACTCCCCACCATGCCCGGGGTATACATCATGATCGAACGGGCCGACGGGGAGGATGAAGCCCACGAGGCGAGGCTCGCCCGGCTGCAGGAGGAGACGCCCCGCGCCAAGGTGGTCTCCATATCCGAACGGGGGATCATCAACGCCGCCCGGGAGATGAAGGACGACCAGCTGCGCCCCTGGCTCAGCGCATCCTACCGGATGCTGGCCATCAGGGAATCCGGGGAGAAAAGGTTCAGCTACCCCCAGGAGGAAGAACTGCCCGGCGCGGCCGACGCCGAAGCCCAGGCCATGGACGACCACAACTCGGCCCAGGCCATCTGCGCCATGGTCCGGAACATGCTGATACTCAGCACAATGAGCCAGGGAGACCCCACAGTCAGACTGGACCAGGAACAGGACGAAATGGCCCGGCTGCTCCTCAGCGAGACGGGAGGCCAGGTTGGCCCCAGCCTGGGCAACCTGCAGCTAGCGCTGCTGGCGAAAAGGGTGGACGGACCGACCGCCGCCGACGTCACTGAGATAGAACTGGAATTGCGCCGAAACGGCGACGGCAATGAGCAGACTGACGACCTGCCACACCCGGCGGACCGGGATAAAGACAAAGAAATCGAACGGCTGAACAGCGAGCTGGACGACTTCCGCCAGCAGGTAGCCAACCTGCAGGAAGCCCTTCGGTACAGCGGCCAGCAGGCTCCGGCAGAGCCGGACGAGGACGAATCGGAGGATACCGGCGCCACCGGCGGCCAGCGAACCAGCCGGTCCGACCTGGTGCTGGAGGCCATCACCGACCCGGCCCGGTTCCCCCGCCTCAGGTTCCTGGCCCCGGCCCAAGAGGTCGCCAGCTACGGCAAGGCCAGGCCCCACGGCGAGGAGATAATCGCCGCGCTGGACGCCATCAATCAGCTGGCCAGCCAGTATTACGAAAAACAGGGAAAGGTCGGCAACTGGGCCGACCACTTCCAGCTGCCCGGGTGGAACTACTCGCCGCGGGACAGCCAGACCACCATGGGAACGCACCTTCACCGATCACGAAAGCGGCAGCCGGGTGGTGATCGACCGCCACATGACGTATCCCACCGGCCGCTACGGCGGGATGCAGATCTACTTCGACCAGGACGACGCCACCGGCAAGTTCATCGTCGCCTACATCGGCAGCCACAAGACGGCCGCCCACGAACGGAGCTGAAACAGACCGGCAAGGAGAGAACCAGCCATGATCACACCAAGCCTGCTCGCCGAGACCGCGAGCCAGCTGGAGGGCGAGACCCTGGACGACGTCCTCTTCGACCTCTTCGAGGAGATGTTCGAAAACCGGATTCCGCAGCTCAACCGGATCCAGATGTGGGACAAGCTGGACCGCGACCCAAAAACGGCCGAGGAGTTCGCCCGTTACGTCAGGGCCAAGCTGGGCCCCCAAGGAAACGAGCCGACGCTCAAGCTCCGGAGAGACCTGCGCAACAAGTATTTCAGGGGGCGCCTGGACCGTCTGACCAGAATCTGGAGGGAAGTAACCGAAACCAAGGCCGCCGCCCAGGCCGACGACAAGGAAACCACCAGGACCAGGAGAGAGGCGAAATGACCTACGAGAACGCGCCCAGCGACGCCCAGGAACTCAAGGGAGCCACCCAGGCAGGACTGATCCACGCCGGAACGGCAGCGGGAGGCCTGATCGCCGCAGCGCTGTTCAAGGCAGGAGCCGCCGCGGCACGACTGCTGGACCCGACGGGGTATCTCAGCCTGGGCATCATGCAGGATATAAGCCAGCTCGCCGCGCTGACGCTGGCAACGACGGCAACCAGCTTGGTGATCATCGCCTACAGCATGGGCAGGCTGGATGGAATCAGCTGCACAGCGCGGGACATCGACGACCGAGGACTCCCGCCGATGGCCGATTTCAGCGCCATGCTGGCCTGCCAGGAACGTCTCGGACGGGATACCAGGAAAGGCCAGGGGCGCGCCATCGGCAGCCTGCTGGCCACGGCCGCAATACTGGCCGGCTGCCTGGCAGTGAAAATAGCAATCGGCTGAAAAAAGCCAACCGGCGCCATGCGGCGCAAGGCGCGGACAAGGAGATGAACCACAAACCATGGGGTACAACACCGAATACCGACTCACCTGGAACCATGAGTCGCCCACCACCGAAGAGGTATGCGCCTTCATCGCCAGCACCGAATACTGGAACGGCTGCGACGACGCGGTCAGAGACGCCCTGCAGGGGCAGTCAGTCACCTGGCGCCACTGGCAGGAGGACCTGAAGCGGCTGGCCGCCAAATGGCCCCAAGTAACCTTCACCATGAACGCCCGTGGCGACGACTTAGACGACGCCTGGGCCGCGTTCTTCAGAGGAAATCAGTCCTACCAGATGAGGGTGGAGTTCCCCCAGGCCGACGAGAACCGCCTCTGCGGCCGGAAGGGCAGGACGGCCCCGACCGCCGAGCACCTCATGGACCTGATCCGGGCCGAGGAGGAGCTGGGCGCCGCCCTGGACCAGATGAGCCAATCGTGCCGGCGGGCCGGAAACATGAACCACGCCGCCCAGTCCGCCAAGCAGGCTCGGGATCACCGCCACGACGCCATGAAACGCATCGTCCACTTCTGCAACACCGGCGAATATGCCACGGCCGACCAAGCCGACCTGGTGAACCGGGAGTCCAACAGCCCGCAGGACCTGCGTTCCCAGGCCGCAACGACAAGACATATGGCAAGCTTTCAGAGACGAACCGGGCAAAAGTGAACAACCACACGATGGAAGGTCAAAACCAACCATGATCAAAAGATTGCTGACCATAGGGGCCTGCTTCACGATCAGTGCCGCCGCAGTGGCGGCGCACATGGCGCTGTACGGGACGGAATGCGACCCATACCGGACCCCATGCGGCTCCCGGCTGCTGGCCGCGGCCACCATCATCCCAATCCTGGCCGCGTCGCCCCTGGCCGTCAGCGAATGGCTGACGCCGCGGCACCGAGGGACCCTGAGAAGGTACATGGGCCGAGTCTCAACGGAAGAGCCCACGGAAGATGAAACCGAGAAGGAGACAATTGCGAAACTCTAAAAAGCAGAGACTGACAGTTACCCGTTGAACATCCACCCTAACGTCAGGTAAAAATAAACCATGCAGAACTGCCAGGTCAGAACCATCAAGGCCCAGGGCCGCGTCAACAGCCGAGCGGCACTCAGCCGGCTGGAACAAGTGCTGGACCAGCTCAGGGAGCTCCACGACGCGTGCCTCTACCAGCACCGACTAGCCGAGAAAAACCACGAGCCCAAGAGGTTTGACGTCAATCGCCAGCAAAAGGAGCTTACCCTGCTGCAGGCCGACAGCCCGGAACAAAACAACCTCCTGCGGAGACTCCAGGGCAACGTGATACGCCACACAGCCGCCAGATGGAACAAGTACCTGAAGGAAAGCGCCACCGGCAGGCCCCGCTACAAGACCAGCAGGTTCAGGACCATCGCCCTGGACTCGCCCCAAGGAAAGGTCATGAGGTTTACCGCCTCCGGCAAGCCGGTCCTGCACATCAGCTCCCTGCCAGCCATCAGGCTGCTGACCAGCCAGGAAATCCTCGATGACCGGCAGCCCAGGGCCGTGAGAATCACCCTGAAGGGCGGAAGAATCCAGGTCAGGCTTTCGTACCAGTTTGAGGTGCGAGAAAGGCAAGACCCCACCCTGGCAACCAGCCCCATAGGCGTGGACCTGGGCATCGCCCTGTCAGTGGCCACCTCCACAGGCCAGACATTCCAGTCCCCAAAACAGCTATACCTGCAAGCGCAGGAGCGAAAGTACCGGCGAAAGCTGAACAGGATCGTAGCATCCGCTATGGCCACCGGCACAGCCGGGTTCAGGGCCGTCCTGGACGCTGACGGAAGCCAAATGCTAACCAGGAAAGGTCGTCCCATGCGGGAACTGGTGTGGACCTCAGGAAAGCCAGCGAAGGCGTACCTGAAGGCCAGAAGAAGGCTGTCGGAAATTACGGAAAGGCTGGCGCTGCTGAGACGCGAGTTCCGACACCGGGTTACCACCAGTCTCATTGAGAAAGCAGCAGCTGAGGGCAGGGACCTGCTGGCAATGGAAGACCTGCAGGTCAGGAACATGACCGCCTCAGCCCGGGGGACGGTGGAAAAACCCGGGCGCAACGTCCGGGCCAAGTCCGGCCTGAACCGCGCCATCCTCCACGAAGCCTGGGGCGAAACCCTTACCATGCTGGAATACAAGGCTGAGAGAGCTGGTATCCCCAGCGTCAGGGTCAACGCCCAGGCCACATCCATCACCTGCAGCTGCTGCGGCCACAAGGACCCGAAATCCCGAAACTCGCAGAGCAGCTTCAAATGCACCGCCTGCCATTACCAGGCCAACGCCGACTCCAACGCGTCGCTGAATATCGCAGACCGGGGAATGCTCTACTTCCAGAAACGGAAGGGACTGAGCATCGAGAGCCTGAGACAGGCCAGGAGAGACGCAGGTCTCTCCGGCGGGACAGAAGGCCCGGACACGGGACCCGCTGGGCAGCCTGCCTCACAGAACAACCTAGAAAGCCCGACAAACGCAAGCAAATCTGCCCTGACCGGGCCTGATCGGGGCAAAACAGAGAGTCTCGCAATTTTCTGATGCACGGGGAACAGTTCCGCAACCAGCTCACCAGACTGATCAACGACCTAGCCAGGGCCTGGGCAGACGCCCAGTCCACCGCGACGCCGCCCAACCGGCGGCTGACCATCGGCCGCCGGACGGCCCGCGCCAACGCGCTGCGCCGGCTGAAAAAGCACAACCCCCAGGTCGCAGACCTGGAAACCACGCAAAACGACGTGGTAAGCGCCGCAGCCCTCAACCGGGCCGCCAACGCCGCCGTCCGGCTGACCGCCGCCAGAATGATCCAGGAGCTGGACAGCCTACCAGGAGGAATAGACAACCGATCCCTGGCGAAGGCCGAGGCATACCAGCAGGCCAGGCGCGAGGTGCTGAGACA
Organism: SAR202 cluster bacterium bin22; assembly: GCA_002238505.1. Taxonomy (GTDB): domain Bacteria; phylum Chloroflexota; class Dehalococcoidia; order Lucifugimonadales; family UBA3495; genus Bin22. Next base: position 43,412 of record MPMM01000022.1, read on the forward strand.
GCTGGGGTCAGAGGAAGGGAGCCCTCCCGGCAGTGCCACCAAAAGCTCCCCCGGGAACAAACGCCTAAGGCGCAACTGGAAGCCTGACATTCCAGACCGTGACCGGCGCTTCAAGTCTGACCGCTAAAACCCTCCCACTCCGGACGGGCTTCCCGCTAATCTTTTGCCCCAAGGCGCGGGCAATCCGCTGACTGAACAACAGTCACCAGCGCCGATTCAACGAAGGCAGGATCGAAACCCAATGAGTGAGACCGCCCAGAACAGTCAGCGCACCAGCGAGCTGGCCGAAAAGAAGGAAACCCCGACCGCCCGTGCCCTCCGGTTCACCGGAAACAGCGCCGGCGCAACACTGATCTGGCTGGGGGTCGGCCCCGCCGAGTCCAGCCCCGGGCTGCACGCCACCGGGCTGATAACCCTGGCCCCGATCAACTCGGCCACCGCCAGCACCCTGTGGCTGAGCTACACCAGGGAATCCCTCAGACTGCTGAAAAAGGCGGGATACGCCTTCACCGCCACGGCGATGTCCATATCCGGGACCGGGGCAACCTTCATAAGCGCAAGCTGCCTGCAAAACGCCCTGCCGGTCATGCCCGGCGCCTGCAACTACGGGTTCAGTCTGGGGCTGACAACCACCCTCCTTAGCGCCACGACCGCCGCAGGAGCCATCCTGGACCTCAGAAGGAAGTAAGGCAGACCGCGCCAGAAGAAAAGGCCGCCGGCCAAAAAGGAGAAACCAACCGTGTTTGACAACGACGAAACCAGCCACATATACCTGGAGTTGCAGGAGCCCATGTCCCCCAACGAGCTGGCGGAGATCCTGCAGAAGACGGGGATAGCCGTCCGGAAGGGACGGGCCGCGACACCGATGGTCGAGGGATACGCCCTGACCCTCGCCGCCGTCGAGGGCATCTGGGACCACGAAAGCGGCGCAGAGAGATATACCCCGCAGTGCGGGCAGGGCTGCGGACACCGAAACTGGTACGCCCTGACGGCGGAACAACAGCACACCTTCCTGGAACGCTACGTCAGGTTCCTGGAAGCCTGCCGCGACCAGACGCTGGACCTGGCCGACCTGCTGGAAGACCACCCAAGCTTCCAGGACATAACCCTGTCCAGCGGACACGACAACCTGGAATAGCCACGTCCGGAAACACGCCACATGAATTAAACCAATCCGGACACCACGGAGATTGAAAATATGGCAGAGGAAGGAATCGAACGCCACGAGTCCTACTGACTGATCACCATGACCCGGATCAACAGCCAGAACACCCCGCTGTTCGGTTCCTCCATACTCCACAGTGCCGCCGTCATGATTGAGATCTCCGAGGCCCGGGTGCAAAGACAGATCTCCCGCGACTGGCACTTCCAGGAGGGGATCATATTCCAGGGCCTGCTGTCGCCCAGCCAGTTCGCCGAGGCCATAACCCAGATGAACCACGGCACCGGCACGCCAATCACGCTGGAATACGTGGCCGGAGACCCGACCAGACAGCGGGAGAGGCCGCCGGCCCCCAACAAGCGGGACGAATTCCAACAGGAGATCCACAGGTCGCTGGAGAACGTCCTCGAACGGCTGCACGAGCTGCGGGAAACCCTGAAGACCAAGCGGGACCAGGCCAAGGTCGACGGGATCATCCAGCAGATGCGCTCCAACATCCCCTTTGTCGAAAGCCAGTTCGCGACCCAGATGGAGAAGACGGTGACCGAGGCCAAGGCCGAGATAGAAGCCATGATGCAGCAGCGGATAAACCTCGCCGGCCAACAGGCGCTCCAGGACAACCCGACCCAGGGTAGCCTGGAGGCCGACAGCCGGACGACAACGGACGGAGACAGAATATGAACGGTTGGAGAGAACGGCGGGGAGCCGCCCACGGCCAGGCCGGCGGCATCGACCTGACCGTAACCGTGCGCCGCTGGGAGGAAATAAAGGACGACGTCAGAACCCTGCCGGCGCCGGACGACGACGACAACCCCCGGACGCTGCTGCTCAGAGACCACGACGCAATGCCCGACGACCCGGACCGGCCCGGGTTCAGGATCGAGGGCCGCCGCAACGGACGGAGGGCACTGTCCGCCTTCCTGACGGCCCCGGAGGCCGCCGCCGACCGGCAGGTGACCATCCGGCTGTTCACCGGAAACATCTCGCCGGAACAGTTCCTGGAGAGCTACAACCGGCGCCGGCAGGCCCTCAGCCAGCAGCTGGAAGATCAGCTGAAGGCCTTCATCAGGCTCATGGGCCCACGGCCGGAGCAGGAACCGGCATGGCAGCTATCAGAGGACGGAAAGAGCGCCCACGCCAGCCTGAACCGGCTGACACTGACCGTACTGCGCCGTAACCACGCGGACGCCGCCGCCGGCGTCGAGAGGGTAAAAAACAACTCGATCGACATAAGAAACACCGTGGAGGCCGGACGGCCCGAGCGCATCAGACAAGACGGAGACGTCCTGACGCTGAACCTGAGCCTGGGCGGCATGACGGTCTGCATGGCAGTGATAGACGGCGACGAGGAGATCAACGGCGCCGACAGCAACAGCGCCGACAGCGCCGACGTCCCGGCATATACCCGCGCCCACACACCCCGGGCCGTGCTCGGCTGGCTGGTCCAGCTGACGACAACCCGGACGAACGAGCCGTAAGAAGAGGGGGAACCCAGATTGACCGAAACATTCATGGACCAAGCGCCGCCGGTGAACCCGCGCCAGCAATTCGAATCCCTCAGGACCAACGGGTGGCAGCCCAGGTTCCACCTGACCCAAACGGTCGCCGACTGCGCTGACCACATCAACCGACCCCACGAGGACTATCCGGCCCGGGTGAAAGATACCATCAAGGCCATCGACGAGGCCGTAACCGAGGTGCGGAGGCTGATGGCCAGACCCGGCCAGCCCATCCTCAGCTCAGACATCGCAGTCGCCGCCCACCGGCGCATCTTCAGCGACCACGGCAAACAGGCCGGCCGGTGGCGCCAGGTCAACGTCCGGGTCGCCGACCACATCGCGCCCGACCACCAGCTGGTGGGCAAGCTCATGGACCAGCTGGAGCAGGCCTACGCGCTCCAGAACCCCAGCCAAAGGGACCTGGAAGACTGGCATTTCTGTTACGAAACCGTACACCCGTTCCGGGACGGCAACGGCCGGACCGGCGGCGTAACCATCGCCGCAATCCATTTCGCCTTGCACGGCATCTACCTGACCCCAGGCCAGTAGACCCCGGCCCCAAAGAAAACCGCAACCGGAGAAGAAGAAAATGGGGAATTACATAGAAGACGATCCAGATTCACTGACAGCAGACCATTGACCAACCCGGGAAGCACGAAGGAACATACCTGTATGACCAGACCAGACGAACAGCTCCAGACCTTCCAGCTACGCGGCTACTGCTCAAAAGCAGGATACCAGCGGCTGCACAAAGTCCTGAATATGAGCCGTACCCTCTACAACGCCGCCCTGCAGGAACGCCGAGACGCCTACCGTCACAGCAAGACGCAGATCCCCTACACCCACCAGCAGAACCAGATGACCCTGATCAAGCAGGATCTGCCCGAATACCGGGAAATCGACAACCGCGTCTGGAGAGCCGCCCTACGGAGACTGGACAAGTCCTTCAACGCCTTCTTCCGAAGAATCAAAAGGGGAGAAACCCCCGGCTACCCCAGGTTCAAGGGGAGAAGCCGCTACAAGACCATCGAGATGGTGGCCGCCCACCCGAGCATGCTTAAAACCGCCCCAGACGGCCGCAGGGCATGGCTAAGAGTCAAGGGCCCCCGCTATCCAGCTCAGGCCAGGCAGAGCCCTGCCCGACAGCAGCCTGCTGAAGAACTTCAGGATTACCATGCGCCCCACTGGCCTCACGGTGGACCTGCTCTACGAAAGGGCAGCGGCAGAAAACCCGCCTACCGTCCGCCCACCAGCAGGTCCGGCCGTCGGCATAGACCTGGGCGTGAACCACCGACTCACCCTCTCCGACGGCACAATCGTCCAGCCAAGAGAAATAGACCGGACCAGGGAGGAAAACCTGCGCAGAAGAATCTCCACCGCCAGGAAGGGCAGCAACCGCCGCCACAAAAGGGTCAAAGGCCTGGCAAAGGAGTGCCGACGCAACCAGGTCAGAAACCGCAATCAGTGCCACCGCATCACCAGCAAACTGGTCAGGGAATACTCCCTGATAGCCATCGAGAACCTCAAGCTCCGCAATTTGACCGCCTCCGCCAACGGAACAGTCGAGGAGCCCGGCTCCAACGTAAAACAAAAGGCCGGCCTCAACCGTTCTATCCTGGAACAGTCCCTGGGACTGATAACACAGCAGCTGCGCTACAAGGCAGAATGGGCCGGTGTACAGCTGATAGCCGTCAACCCGGCGAACACCTCAAGGACCTGCTCCACGTGTGGAGCAATCAACGGAGAGAAACTGGCCGAATACCGGGTATTCAGATGCCCGGGCTGCGGGCTCGAAACGGACCGGGACCTGAACGCAGCTATCAACATACTGAACAAGGGCCTTAAGGCCCAGCAGGGCGGGAATCCCCCTGCCGCCCCACCCGGGGCGATGACAACAGGAGGACTGGTCCCTCAGGGATCGTCTTGTATGTAATTCCCAAACTACACCTGCGACGCCTGCCACGCCAAGTTCCCCAACACGGACTGCGCCGCCTCCACCTGGGCCGGGAGCCGGTGACCAACCTGCCGATCAGCAAATCGCAGTGCCCCGCGTACAACGACGCCGACAAATAGGAAAGCAGGCCGGAAGAGGACTCCACGGAGAGTTAACCGACCCGCCGGAACTGAACGATGAACGAGACCGACGAACGGATCTCCCTCCCCACCCGGAAGGCAAGGGCCGAGCTGGCCCAGCAGCTGCGCGGCGGCCGCAGCAAGGCGGGCCTGACCCGCCAAGAGCTGGCCGCCCGCAGCGGCGTAAGCCTGCACAGCTGCTCCAGCTGGAGAACCAAACCTCATGGCGAACGAACCGGGCCATCCTGGCCGCCCTGCGGGACACGTTGGCCCGGACGCCCAACCGGAAAACGACCACGGAGGACAATGCAGAAACCAAGTGAAGCAGAGGGCCCCAGCCAGCCCCGGCTGCTGGAGGAACCCAAACAGGACACGGCTGAAAGGAAAACGACGCCGTCCGAGCAAAACAGGACGGTCCGGATACTCAACGTCCCGGAGCCCCTGGCCACCCTGATCCTGCTGGGCATCAAGAAAATCTACACCACCGGCCGTTACACGAAGCACGAGGGACCGACCCTGATCTACACGTCGGGGCTGGGCCGGCTGCCGGTGGAAAGAATCCCCTCCGAGGTCCTGCGGGCCATCGAGGGCCGGGAAATGCACCGGCAAGCCATCATCGGCCACGTCAGGCTGAAACTGGTCGCGCCCACCGAGGGCCTGAACCCCAGGTTCGAGCACCACGGACTGACCGCGACGGAACTGGCCCTGGACGACTTCAGCGCGGACCGCTATGCCCTGTACCTGCAGGAACCACGCTGGCTGGACGAGCCCATCCGCATTACCCCCAGGGGGCAGCTGGCCAAGGCCGACCCGCCGACGCTGCGCGCCATCGGAAGCCAGCTGGCAAGCTGATACAGCGCACCCCTGCCGGCGAAAGCCGGACCAACCCCCTGACGGGTTAGAATCCCGACAATCAGGAACCCCCCGACGCCGGAGCGCCCATGCTCAACACGGTAATCCACGGCGACTGCCTGGAGGTCATGGCCACGATGGAGACCGCCTCCGTGGGCATAGTCGTAACCTCGCCTCCCTACAACCTGAGAAACAGCAGCGGCTCCGGAACCCACAACCCGGGCAGATCGGCCAAATGGACCAACTCCGCCTACCTGCAACAACAGGGCTACGACGGCGACGACGACAACCGGCCGGAGGAGGAATACCAGGACTGGCTGACCGCCGTGATGCAACAGATCATGCGGGTCCTTGCCGAGGACGGCGCCGCCTTCGTCGTGTTCAAGGAACGGGTCCAAAACGGGCTGATCCAGGACCGCCGCCAGGTTTGGGACCGCTTCCCCCTGCGGCAGACCATAATCTGGAACCGCCCCAAGGGGATCAACTTCAACGGCGGCTACTTCGTGCCGTCCCACGAGCAGATCCTGCTCTTCGCCAAGCCCGCCTTCCGGCTGTCGCCCGGGGCCAACGGCCTGGGCACCGTCTGGACCATAGCGCCAGCCAGGAACAACCCCCATCCGGCCCCCTTTCCCGAGGCGCTGGCCAGAAGGTGCGTAAAAAGCAGTCCGGACAACGGGCCCGTCCTTGACCCCTTCCTGGGGAGCGGTACGACCGCGCTGGCCGCCGAGGAGCTGGGCAGGAGCTGGATCGGGATCGAGCAGTCGGCCCGCTACTGCCGCATGGCGGAGGAAAAGCTGGAAGAGCAGCGGCAGCGCCGGGAAGCCAGCCCGGAGGGCCGGCCGCCGGCCAGCCCCCCACAGGACGAACAGGAAACCCAATGAGGAGAGGAAAACAAGTATGACCACCAGCGCCAAGGAGACGATCTGCGACCAGTGCCCCAAGCCAACCTACGTTGAGACGCCCACCCGGGCCGAGGACGTGACCACCGTCGGCACGCCGGAGCCGCGGTTCCCCTGCGAGAACGAAAGCGTGGGGCTGGAAAACGGAGTCAGCCACTACCGGGACACCGGGTATACAGCCGGAGAGCTGCGGTTCGCCCGGTTCGAAATCAGGGAGTACCAGACCGTGTACGGCGGGTTCTGGTGCCCGAGCTGCCTGCAGGGGCTGAACATCAAGCCCAAGGGCGCCACCCTGGAACAGTACCTGGAGTACCGCGCCGGAAAGCAGGCCGCCGAGTCCGCCCGCAAGGAGATCCGGGCCCTGCTGGCCGGTTAGCCAACATCGGGGCCACCTAACCATCAGAACGAGTTGCGGGCTGACCGCCCGGGCATCAGGACAGCGGGACGGCGTAACCGCCATACCAACGAGCATAGGGCCGTACTAGCGTCAGGACGGCCCACCCGCCTAACGGCATAAAAGGAGGACACCATAACCGGCATGAAAAAGAGCTACACCATCGAGGAAATCGAGCAGGCGGCGAAAAACGCCGCTCAGGGAAAACCGACGGGAACTGACCAGGAGCTGGACCAGATGGGCTCCAGGCTGGCGCGGGGCGACACCGCCCTGTACCTAATCGGCCCGCCGGACCTCACAGCCTACCTGCAGCAGCGAGAAGGGCCGGAGATCTGCGACCGGAGAATGCCCGTCTTCGCGGAATCCGCCCGGGTCTACATCGAACGCTCCGAAGGGCTGAGCGAAATGGTCGGCACCTGCCTGGACCTGGCCCACAGCGACGCGGCGGAAACCCCCTGCAGCTGCCCGGCCCATGACGGCGAGGGCGACGACGGGTACGACGGCGACGAGGAGGACGAGGAACAGTCTTGAGCATACGCATGAGGGGCCGCTGGCCCGACGAACCCGGTACCACCGAGCCCGCCAACCTGGACCACGCGGTCGAGGAGACCGAGAACGCCGTCTACGAAGCCATCGACGCCGCCCACCAGGCACAACAGGCCGGGCTGCCATTCACCGACGCCCTGACCCGGGAGCTGGCCCGCACCCTGGACACGACGCCCCGCGCCACCGTAACCGTGGAGGACGGCCTGGCCATGGTCCTGCAGTCCGTCGAGGACACCGGAACCAGCGATACCGGGCACCGGTCCTGGGACGGCTACGAGGCGCTGATCGAGGGCATACGCGACCACAGCCTTTACCACCTGGCCCGCCCCGGCGAGTGCGGGCAGAACTGCCCGGCCTACATCACATTCGCACTGGAGGAGGTAACCCCCGAGTGAACGCCATGGCTTTGCACCAAAACTGAGCCTCAGGCGCCTCAAGGAGCCTGACCGCCCATCAGCAGTGCACTGCACAGCCCCAGCCGGATGAAGGGACTTGAAACAAATCTGGCTACGCCCCCGGAGGGGCAAAGAATAACGACCTGCCGGTGCTTCGCCAGCCGACAGCTCTCCAACCAAAGGGCGACATCCGCCCCAAGGTGAAGAATCCCCTCCGGGGCATGGGCGAGGCGACGGGCCGGAATCCGGACAGTCACCCCGGTTCCAGCCCATACAACCAGGGTTTGCAACCCAAAACCGGAGTAACCACCTTGGCAAGACACATCTCACCACATAACCAGACCTCCGTACCAGTCCTGGACAAGGACGGAATACCCGTAGCGCCGACCAGGCCCTCACGGGCCAGAAGACTACTGGACCAGGGACGAGCGGCAAAGACCTGGAAACACGGCCGGTTCGCTATCCGGTTGAGCGACATCAGCAAGGCCGACTGCTCGGTACCCGACGTAACGCTGGGCATAGACCCCGGCGCACGCACCACCGGCATGGCCGTCACGGTGACAACCCCCGACGGGGAAAAGATTGTCCACGGCTGCCAGGTCAGGCACCGGGGACACCGCATCAGCCAGGCAATGCTCAGCCGGAGATCCTACCGCAGGAACCGGCGCAGCCGGATAAGAAGACGTCCCGCCAGATTTAACAACCGGACCAGAAGGCAGGGCTGGCTCCCGCCGTCGCTGGAATCCATCAGAGCCAACATCCGGACCAACGTCAGTCACCTGACGGAGCTGTTTCCGGTCTCCGTCATAAATGTCGAGACCTGCCGGTTCGACCCCCGGCTCATCGCCGATCCTGACGTTTACGGCGACGGATACCAGACCTCCGAGAGAGCAAATATGCAGGTCCGTGAGTACGTCCTACAGAGGGACCGCAGAACCTGCCAGTATTGCGGCAAAACCGGCGTCCGGCTGGAGGCAGACCACATCGTGCCCCGCAGCAGGGGTGGAGCCTACCGGATAGCCAACCTGATAGCAGCCTGCCACGACTGCAACCAGGCCAAGAGCAACTTGCCGGTGGAACACTTTCTGAAGGACAGACCAGAGACCCTGAGGAAGCTCAGACAGCAGATGAGATCTTCGCTGCAGTCAGCGGCCCACATGAACGCCCTCGTACCCTTCGTAATAACGGACGTCGAGAGTCTGGGCATACCCGTCAGGGAAACCGACGCAGTCAACACGGCATTTACCCGCACACAGCTGGGCATTGAGAAATCTCACGTCAACGACGCGGCCTGCCTGGGGGAACCCCCAGCGCTGCTGAACGTGCCAACGTCGATCACTGTCATATCCGCCACCGGGCACGGAAAGAGACAAATGCTCACGCAAATGAGCAAGCACGGCACGCCTCGGTTCCAAACGGGAGCCGCCGGAAAGTACCACGGATACCGGGCCTGGAGCCGATTGCCAAGGCAACGGCAGGGCTTCACCACCATGCCCGGGCACAAGCTCCGACAACGGAGAAGTCACGGCATCGCCAGCGGAGACCTGATAGCCTACCGGCACCCAACGGACGGAAAGGTAACCGGCTACGCCGTGCTAGCTAACCGAAAAACCCGGGCGAGAGCGTCGGGCATGAAATCGGTCAGAGTGACCGAGACCAGGCTGATTGCCCGAAACAACGGGTACCAGTACCAGAAGCAAACCAACTCAAACCAGGAGAATTGATCCAAGAATGGATTTTGATGCAAAGCAGAACGCCATTGAGATAGCCCCAACCCTGGAGGACTTCCGCCAGTGGGTCAGAGACCAGGAACACGACGGCGACGAGCCGCCCCCCTTCTGGGGGACCATCCACCACCCGGACTACCGACACGGCATAGACGTCAACATCGAGCTGGACGAGGAGACCGAGGTATACACCGCCTGGGTCTACCCCAACTATATCGATAAGGCCGGATACCTGGCCGCCGACACCGGCGTGCTCCTGGCCGCCATACCGTCCACCCAATGGCCCCAGTAAAGCGGCCGAAAAAGAGCGCCGGACCCGGCTGGCCGGAGGGATACGTCCCGCAGTACAAGATCGACCACTACCTGTTCCGGGTGCAGGCATACGCCGAGATAGCCCGCGTGGGCTGGCGCCACGAGATAGAACGCCAGCTGGGCATCCGCTACAGCTACTGGCGGGACGTCAGTTACCGCATATTCCCGCCCGACTGGATGGTGGAACTGGGCTACCACCGGCCGCTGCCAGCCATGGCGGACAGTCCACCACCACGGCAACGGAGGGAAGGCCAGATGTCCCTCTGGGACCAGCGGGAAGCCGCATAGCCGCAACCCAAGCAAACTGAACGAAGGAGAAAGACCATGAGCACCGTAACCGAGCACACCCCGGACCTTGAGATCGAAGAGGACGGCCAGAACAGTCAGCCGGCGCAGAAGGCCGGATCCGACCACGTATGGTGGATGTTCCGGACCCCGGCCGGAGCCAATGAGGACGACATCCGCGCCGCGCTGGAACTGGTGGGCGCCGACTTCAGGCCCGACGAAGACCAGGTGGCCGTGTCCGACGGCTACAACGAATTTCACGGCGGCATGACCTCCGCCGACGGCGAGACCGCCGTCAACAGCCTGTACGACGCGCTGGACGACGATGGGAATTACCGGAAGAACAACCCCGGATGCCGCAGCTTCGCCGACCTCTCCCGCGCCGAGCGCCAGGAGTTCATGGACGAGGCCGTCGGCTGCTACAGCTTCGTGTCCGAGGGCAACTTCAACGACACCGGCCCGGAGGTCCTGGCCGCGCTGCTCGCCATACTGACCGGCCCCGACGGCGAGTAACAACCGACCAACCGAGGGAGTGACATCCGCCCCTTGACCGGAATTGAAATCAGGTTTGGAATAGAAAGGGACATAAGTCCAGACCAGGAAGGGAGCAACCCACATGCAGGGAACGCTGTTCGGAGACCCGCCGCCCAGGAAAACCGAGAACGAACCGGCCAAGGCCGGCGACCAAGAGCAGGAAGCCACGGCCCAGGCGGAGACGCCGCCAGAAGAACCGGCGCCGGAGCCCGCGCCTGAGCCGAGGCCGGCACCGACGGCCCAGAAAGAACGAGTGCAGGACCAGCCGATGCAGGACCAGCCGATGCAGGTTGAGCCAACGCAGGTTGAGCCAACGCAGGTTGAGCCGGCACAGGAAGAGCTGCCGACGCAGGACGAAGAGACCGAGGACCCGCCCCGGCGAGCGCCCCAGCCGCAGGCACAGCCGGCGGTGGACGTCGGCGCCGCGGCCGGAGAGTACACCGCGGACCAGATCCAGGTCCTGCAGGGACTGGAGGCCGTACGGGTCCGCCCGGGCATGTACATCGGCTCCACCGACCAGCGCGGCATCCACCACCTGATCTACGAGATCGTCGACAACGCGGTCGACGAGGCGATGGCCGGCCACTGCGACCGGGTGACCATCCACATCGACGCCCAGGGCAACGTAACCGTCACCGACAACGGCCGGGGCATTCCGGTGGACGTGCATCCGGAGACCGGCCGCTCCGGCTTGGAGACCGTGATGACCACCCTGCACGCCGGAGGAAAGTTCGGCGGCGGCGCCTACAAGGTCTCCGGAGGCCTCCACGGCGTCGGAGCCTCGGTGGTAAACGCCCTGTCGAGCCACATGCGAGCCGAGGTGTTCCGGGACGGAACCCTGTACCGGCAGGACTACAGCCGGGGCGCCCCCACCGGACAGGTCAAGGAGATCAGCCGCACCCGGCGGCAAGGCACCGCCGTCACCTTCACGCCAGACCGCCAGATCTTCGGAAAGGTGGAGTACGACTTCGACGTTCTGGCCGACCGCTTCCGGCAGATGGCCTTCCTCAACCGGTCCCTGGAAATATGCTTCACCAGCTCCTATCACACCGCCAGCCGCAACGGCGACACGGAGCGGACCTACTACTTCGACTCGGGCATTACCAACCTGGTGCGCTCCATGAACCGGCGCCGGGAACCGGTCCAGGCCACGCCCTTCCACTGCCAGGACACCTCCGGCGAGACCTTCGTGGAGGTGGCCCTCCAGTACAACCGGGGCTACAGCGAGCAGGTCATATCCTTCGCCAACTGCATCAACACCCAGGAGGGCGGGACCCACCTGACCGGCTTCCATACCGCCGTCACCCGCACCATCAACAGCTTCGCCAAGAAGAGCGGACTGGTCAAGGACGACCAGCCCAACCTGTCCGGCGAGGACCTGCGGGAGGGACTCGCCGCCGTCATCAGCGTGAAGCTGGCCAACCCCCAGTTCGAGGGGCAGACCAAGACCAAGCTCGGCAACGCCGACGTCCGGGCCGCCGTGGACACCATCCTCAGCGAGCACCTGAACCGCTACCTAGAGGAGAACCCGGTCGACGCCAAGAACATCGTGGAAAAGGCCACCGTGGCCCAGCGGGCCCGGGAGGCCGCCCGCAAGGCCCGCGACCTGGTGCAGCGCAAGAACGCGTTGGAGGGCAACTCCCTACCGGGCAAGCTGGCCGACTGCCAGGAACGGGACCCGGCCCGCTCGGAACTCTATATCGTCGAGGGCGAGTCCGCCGGCGGCTCGGCCAAGATGGGCAGGGACCGGGCCTTCCAGGCAATCCTGCCCCTGAAGGGCAAGATACTCAACGTGGAACGGGTGCTGAACCAGCCGGACAAGATCCTGGACCACGCCGAGATCAGGTCGATCATCGCCGCCATCGGCGCCGGGGAACACTCGGAGTTCAACCCGGCCAAGATCCGCTACCACAAGGTGATCATCATGACCGACGCCGACGTGGACGGCTCCCATATACGGACCCTGGCCCTGACCTTCTTCTTCCGGCGCATGCCCCAGCTCATCGACCTGGGCTATCTCTACATCGCCCAGCCGCCGCTGTACCGCATCCAGAGCGGACGCAGCCAGGTCCAGTACGCCTACACCGACGAGGAGAAGGACGGCATGATGGCGGACCTGGAGGGCCGCCGCGGCGTGGCCATGCAGCGCTACAAGGGACTGGGCGAGATGAACCCGGACCAGCTGTGGGAGACCACCATGGACCCGGAGTCCCGCCAGATGCTCCAGGTGTCGGTGGAGGACGCCACCGAGGCCGACGAGGCCTTCGTTACCCTGATGGGCGACCAGGTGGGCCCCCGCCGGAACTTCATCCAGGCCCACGCCCGCACGGTCCGCAACCTGGACGTCTGAACCGAACGGCACACCCGCATGAAGGAGACCACCAGAATGTACTCAAAACTGAAGCCCTGGGAACCCGAGGGTATGAGGATAAGGCCCGTACTCCGGGACGACGAGAGCCAGCCAGCGCTGCTGATGCTGCAACTGAGACCGGGCGCCATGCCGCCCGGCCACTTTGGGTTCCTGACCCTTCCGGCCGTCCGCCGCCTGCGGGAGCTGCTGGACGAGGCCCTGGCCAACACGGCGGACGACCCCGGAGCCGAAGGTCAGGCGTCGGAAGAGGGAAGCCACCGGTAGGCCCACATGCCGACCGCCCCATACTCGGGAAAGAACAGGGCCTCCATGCGGCCCTCATCGAAGGCGATCTGGCAGGCGGCCAGCTGCCCCGGGTCCGCCGGGAAGTACCACAGCTCCGCCTCCATCAACGGCGTGATCAGGTACCCCAGCGAGTTGATGAACAGGATCACCGACCCGACGCACCCCAGCAGGCCGGCCAGACCGGCCGCCGGACCGAACCAGGACGGACCCGGCGAGAGCAAATAGCAGAGGCCGCCCACCAGCGTACTCCCCCCAAAGAAGGCCCCGTGCCGGGCTAGGAAAGAAAGGCGCCGCCGCAGGCGGATCGCCGCCAGGCGCTTCCGAGCCTCCCGGTCCGGCTGCACCGGTATGCGGTACTTGGGATCCAGTGTGACCATGGGACGTCACCCCCCAAAAAGGAAACAGCTCCGCAGCCCATCAGACCGCGTTCAACGATTATCCCACGACCCACCAGCCGGACGGCTTACGCCGGCGCAACCCAAATTCACAACAGCCAGAGGAGGAACCAGCCACGCCCATGAAACTGATCAAGAAGAGCCAGAAGATCCAGATGTTCAAGAACTGGGAAAAGGAGACCACTGAGGAAAACGCCGGAGAGCCGGTGCTCAAGCTGTTCAACCCGGCCGGCGCCGCAACCTGGCTGCTGACGTCCATGGACCCGGAGGACGAGGACACGATGTTCGGACTGTGCGACCTGGGCATGGGATGCCCGGAGCTGGGCACCGTCTCGATGAGCGAGCTGGCCGCCCTGGAAACCAGGGTACAACTGGGCCCCTACAGCATGCCAATGAAGATCGAACGCGACCTGTACTTCAAGGCCACGCACCCGCTGCGCGTCTACACCGAGGCCTCCATCGAGGCCGGCCGGATCACCGAGGACGAGCAGCACCTGGCAAGCGCCGCCCGGCGTATGGCCGAGGAGGACGCCAGGCAAACCGCCGCCAGCGCCACCACGTAGGAAAACCAGACCGCCCAAGGCGGAAAACAAAAGAGGTGAGACAAGCATGAGCAACGAGAACACCGACCGGACCGTGGCCCAGAGGGCCCAGGCGGTCTACGACGTCAGCGGCGAGGACGCCATGCTGGAATACATACGCCGCCACCGCCGCCAGCCCCAGGCCAAGGACCACGACTTCCACGGTTACGCCCTCCTGGACGACGGCAGCACCGTGGAGATCAGCCCCAAGGGCTACGAGTTCAGCGGCGCCGAAACCCGACAGGTCCGGGCCGGACGGGCCAACCTGGCCGGAGCGTTCACCGAAAGCGCCCCCATCTACCCGGGCTGGATGACCACGTCAAAGCTGTGCCATCTCTTCCTGAACGCCGTGGCGGAGCTAAACACCGGACCGGACGACCGCAGCGAACCGGCCATCAGCGAGGCGGAATGCTACGCCCGCTGGCCCCATCTGGAGGAGGCGGTCCGCTTCGAGGCCGCCAAACGGGACGCGGACGCCAATGTCACGGAAGCCCTCCACGAGAGCATAAGCCAGTCGGGAAAGCTGATCGCAGCGATGTGCGACCCCAAGACCAGGGCAGAAGTGGCCACGGCCGTCGTAGATGAGCTGAGGCGCCGGGACCGGGAGAAAGCCGGCGAATGCTGACCTTCGCCAGGACCACCGAGATCCCCGGCGAGCTGACCGAATACGCCGTCCTGGAGGACGGCGTGGAGATCGGAACCCTGTACCGTGAATGGGACATCATGACCGAATGGGGCATCGACGCCCTGCTGGAGGAGCGGTTCGGCGCCAACGCCGCCAGCGGCCACGACAACGTCCGCTCCGCCATGGCCGAGCTGAAAAGGCTGCACCGGCAACAGAAGAAGGAGGAGAAAACCAGTTGATGAGAAAATTCCGCTACTCTTCAAGCCCCACTGACAGCAGCTAATTGCCAACTGACAGTAGCCGACATACAGTCAACCCAGGAGCTGCGCCCATGCCAGCAACCAGCCTGCAATACAAGCTGACCACCACCAGAACCGGCTACCAACAGCTGAACCAGGCACTGCTGGATATGGGCTACCTCCAGAACGCCCTCATCCGCCACCGGAGATCAGCCACCGGCTGCCACAAGGGGCAATTCTCCCTGAAATTGCAGAATGCCGCCCTCACTGAACTACGCCA
>MPMM01000023.1 GCA_002238505.1 SAR202 cluster bacterium bin22
AGATGTGCTGGTCAGAGGCTACGTAAATGAGGTGGTGATCAGCTGCGGCGCCGAGATCATTGCCAGGCACCCCCGCTCCTGCGAGAAGGACGACTTCGTCCTCGATCCCATCCACTACCTGCCCCTGTTGGAACGGAAGACCGCCGCCCTGGACCAGGCCGCGCCCCTGCAGGGGTAGGCGAGTACCGGACGTTGCGCCGCCTGCTGGAGTCCAGGATGGGTCGCAGGGGCAAGCGGGAATTCGTCCAGGTTCTGCGGCTCCTGGAAACCTTCTCTCACCAGGAGGTCCATTGGGCAGTGCAGGACGCCCTGCGGCTGGGAGCCATCAGCTTCGACGCCGTGAAGCACCTGCTGCTGTGCCGTATCGAAGGACGACCCCCCAGGCTCGATCTGGACCTCTATCCCTACCTGCCCCATGTCACCGTCAAGACCACCAGCACCACGGATTACATGGCTCTGCTGCCGGGGAGGGCGGCATGACCAGCAAGTCAACGCTGCTCCTGGAGCACCATCTCAAAGAACTACTAAAGGAACTACGGCTGCCCACCTTCCTCAGGGAGTACCGCAAGCTGGCCGCCCAGTGCGCCGCCGAGGGCACTGATCACCCTGACTACCTGCTGCGTCTCGCTGAACTGGAACTCATCGACCGTCACCAGCGCATGGAAGAGCGCCGCAAAGTCACCAGAGTCGTGCCGCCGGTTTCCCCGCCGTAAAGAGGCTCGACACCTTCGACTTCCTGGCCATTCCTTCGGTGAACAAGGCCCTGGTCATGGAACTGGCCCGGTGTGAATACGTCGAGCGGCGGGAGAACGTCATCGCCGTCGGCAACAGCGGCACCGGCAAGACCCACATCGCCCTGGGCCTGAGTCTGGCTACCTGCCAAAAGGGAATGTCGGTGGGCTTCACCACCGCCGCCGACCTGGCCCACGAACTGTTGGAGGCCCGGGACGACCGTCGTCTGCTCAATCTGCAGCGGCAACTGGCCCGCCTCCGGCTGCTGACCATCGACGAACTGGGCTTCGTTCCCCTCGCCACCACCGGGGCAGAACTCCTCTTCGAGGTCTTCAGCCAGCGCTACGAACGGGGCTCCCTCCTGGTCACCACCAACCTCCCCTTCGACGAGTGGACCACAGTCTTCGGCTCAGAACGGTTCACCGGGGCGCTGCTGGACCGCCTCACCCACCACGTCCACATCCTGGAGATGAACGGCGACAGCTACCGGCTTAAGGGTGGCTGGCAGGAGGCCGCATCCCAGCAGACTGCCCAGAAGGCGTCTAGCCCCTGCCAGAACGGCTCCCCCTTACCCCCGGTCACTGCCCCGCGGCAGGACATTTCCCATGAGCAATTGGCGTGGACATTTATGCTGGCCAGTTACGTCAGGTGGTACACTTTCCTGCCGCCACAATGGTCCACTATTCCCCCGCCCTTGACAGATGGCCGAAGCTTCCAACGTCCGGACCCGGCAGGTAGTCGAGCGGGCCGTCTCCGCAAGAGGCGGCGTAGTCGAACGTGGAATTGAAAATGCCATCCGCCACGCCAGGGGCGGCGGTCGCTCCCTGCCCGGAACCCTGCGGGCAGAATTGGAACGCGCTTTCGGCGCCGATTTCAATGGCGTGAAAATCCATACCGGCCCCGTTCCCGATCGCCTGAATCACTATCTGGGGTCTGCGGCCTTCACTATCGGGAAGGACATATTTTTCAGGAAGGGATACTATCGGCCAGACAATAATCGCGGCCGGGAAATCCTGGCCCATGAGCTTACTCATGTAATCCAGCAGGGGCACGGCAAAGCCTGATTTCATCTGAAAGCCTCTGAGCGGTGCAAGAAACCCTGGGGACTTGCCAGTTTCCCGATGCCAGCCTGACACCTATCTGAAATATCGGACCCGTTTCAGGGTCACACAACCATAACCTATGCCCGACACATTCAGTCTGAAGTTAACTCCATCAATCCTTGAAGTAATGCCTGGCCAGGAAGTTGAGGCATTGGTGGAAGTTGAGAACACTGGCCACATACTGGATGTCTATACTATAGAAGTTACCGGCCTCCGGCCGTCGTGGCCCAGCCTTTCCGAACGGAGCTTTTCCGTCTTCCCTGGTGACAGGGCTACCGTAGTTCTGGAATTGCACCCGCCGGACGAACCCAACACCATTGCTGGCACTTATGAATTTTCCGTTGAGGTGTCGTCCCAGTTCTATCCAGGGGAACATGTTTCCATATCAGGGCAGCTTGTGGTCCTGCCCGTTTACTCCTTCTTCCATGACCTGCATCCCTCCAGAGTGAAAGGCGCTGAAGGAAAGTTTACCAACACCATCAGTAACACCGGAAACGCCGACCTCAGTTTTAGCCTGCAGGGAGAAACTCCCGATGACTCTTGTGAATTTCTGATCCGGCCCAACCCTGCGAGGGTCCCACCCCAGGAAACTTTGGAAGTCGCAATTCTTGCCAAACCCACCCGGCGTCGCTGGCTGGGGAAAGACAAGATTTTAAACATTACGTTCACTGTTACTCCCGAACAGGCCCCGCAAGTGGTGACTTTTGCCGCCCAGTTGGAAGCGATCCCCAGGGTGCGCTTATGGCACTTGGCGGCAACTGCAATATTTCTGGTGTTTCTGTCGATATTGGGCTATTCAGGCTACTGGGCTGCCTTCGAAAGGGAAGACCTCACGTATTTTAGACAGGAAACCTGGCCCGTGGAGCTAAAGACTTTTGGCGCTGCCCATGGGGTAGTTTATTCCATCCTCTTTCGCGTCCAGCCTGGGGAAGGTGTAGAGGAAGTCAGTCCCCTTCCCCTTCACCTGCGAGCAAGCGTGACTTGGCCGGATACTGGAGATGTACCGAAGAGCCTGGCGCTGATCCTCAGAGACCCTTCGGGCCATTGCTGGGAACACCGACATCTGGCAAGGACTGCCGGACCTGTACAGTTCCCCCTCTTCAGTGGCGGTACGCCATGCGGGAGCATCGAATTCAACAGGCTGCTGCTGGACCACGGCCATGAACCGGTAAGGCCTGCGAAGTATGCACCCCAGATCGTGGTATTTGACGAAGCTATTGCGGATCACAGCCATGTACATATTGAACCGGTTGACCAGTATTGCGTCAGGAAGGATGGCACCGTGATTTTCGACGGCAAGAAACCCAGACTGGCTGCTGCCCACGGAACTTCTTCCGACGACGAAACTGACTACTGGACCATGTACCTGATCAACAGCAACGACTACCAGGAATACGAGGAACCCCCCCAGGTCGCAATACGGCTGAAGGGCTCTGTCCTGGACAAGGGTAAAACCGTAAGGGACAGAAATTACGAACTGCAGGTAATCGCAGTGCCAAGGGAGGGGACTCCTTTACCGGCCAGCGACGAAACCACCTGTGAGATTGAATGGGACGATCATGCGAGACTGGGAACAGACGGAAGGTTGATAGGAGGGGACATATACGTTAAGGGTCTGGAGTTTTGTTTAAGGTCAGACCCCAATTGTGAATCCGAGAGTGTCGAACCGGAGTACACGCCTGAGGGCACGAGTGAACTTCACATCCTGAAGAATCATGCCGACCCATGCCTGAGGTTGGGTCAGGTACAACTTGACGAAGCTGCCCGGGGAAGTGTCGGCCCCGCTATGGTTTGCGGGGATCTCTTATGGGAGCAGGGCCAGGACGACACCGGCACGAGCGCCTTTGTAGTCCTCCGGGACCCCCGAGGCAATTGCTGGTCTACCCTTGAAAGCAAGACGGTGCAGGAATTAGACCAGCCGACGCCCTTCGCCTTTGAGATCGAGGAAGGCTTGCCCTGTGAGGAAGTTATTCGCGAGGAAGTGTTGTGGTACCTGATTAACTGGTTCCCTACTGATGGAGGCCTGCCCCGCTCCGCAATTTATAAATCACCGGTGGAGCCCCTGGTGAAGCTGTGTGTGGTAGATGCAACAGACGCAGAGTCTCACCTGGTATTCGAAGATACAACGGTCATTCCTCAGGTACGGCCCCATACTTATCCATCTACAACTGAAGGTTGGCACCTGTTCGTCATCAACGGCTCAATCTACAACACCGAAGTTTCTGCGGGTCACGAGTTTGCCCCTCGCGTCTCCTTGCACGTCACGGGAGACGAACGCTGGAGGGTAACTCTGGCTGACCCTGCTCCTTCGAGGAACGGAATGCCCAGCCCCATAGCGCCATGTTCGGAGAGTAACGGGGAGTTATCCAGTGGATAGGGCATTTCATTACACGCGCCGACCAACCGGATACAGCCTGGGAAGTAGAATTTGTAATGTCTGACCTGATAGGGGTTTCCTGTACTCCTACAGAAATGCGAGTGACGCCGGGCGAGGAAACCCTGGCTTTTGTGGAGGTGCAAAACCTCGGCAGGGTTGTGGATGCCTACGCCATCGATGTAGAGGGTTCAGCGTCCAGTTGGTTAACGCTGGGGCAAGAATCCGTTTCTCTCTTCCCCGGAGACGCTGAGTCTGTCGGACTAACATTCCACATTCCACCCGGCAGTGAAGCCCTGGCAGGAACTTACTGGTTGAATATCGCCGTCTCCTCCAGCGTGTTCCCTGGAGAAGAGACCACAGTGCAGCACTCCATACAGGTGGAACAGGTCAGAGACTACAACGCCAGGATTCGCCCCGAACTGGTCGCCGCCCCGAGGGGGGAGTATTCAATTTCGGTGACCAATTCTGGAAATATCGATATTACGCTGGACCTGGATGGCATCGACCCTGAAGGTCTTTGCAGGTGCGCATTCAATCCCAATCCATTGACGGTAGCCCCCGGGGAGTCCAATGATTCCAGGGTCCTGGTTCACCCCAGACGCAGGCCTATCGTAGAACCGGCCCGTCCGTACGACCTTACTATTAACCTGAATCCCCGGGAGCGTGGCGAACGCATTTCTCTGAACGCCCGATTGGAGGCTTCCCCTTTTGCCCGGAAATGGTATTTCCCTGCGGCTCTCCTGGTGCTTTTGCTGATGGCATGGTTCTCGTACTCCGTTTATTGGCTTGCACTGGAAAGAGACGACCTGACCTATCTTAGACAGGAAAAGTGGGATGATTTTTCAGAGACTGCCGCCGTAAAACACGGGCACATCGGGTCGTTTAACTTCGAGATCGCTTCGGTTCGGCACGGGCTTATACCCTCTCCACCTCCCATTGGCTTAAGAGGCAACGTAACTTGGCCGGACACCGGAGATGTGCCGCCTACATTAGGCGTAATTGTTCGCGACCCCGAAGGGAATTGCTGGGGACCTCTGTTGATTGACAAGACCGGCGACCCTTTCCACTTCCCGGTACACGACGGAGGGATTCCCTGTCCCCAGCTCGAATATAAGTGGTTCCTGATGGACGTTTCGCAACCTGAAGAGCCCATCCCTGCCGAGTACATATCGGGAGTTCCCCTGACCGAGTATTGCGTCAGGGACGTCGAGAAAAATCCCGTAGCAAAATTCTTCGAGGACGGCAGCTTTCAAACGCCCTATCGATTGAGCGACGATTACAGCGGTCCAGCGACATCCTTAGCTGGGTTGCAGGCTCTGAGAGAGCAGATATGGGCCATATACGTGGTGAATCCCCATCCCGAAGGACAATGGCCTGTTGCACCGGAAATTACGATCAACCTGAAAGCTGTCCCTCAGGAAGCCCACAGCTGGAAAAAAGACCAGACCTACTCCGTTGAACGGCTTGAACTGCCCCTCCCACAAGCCGTGGTACCTCGAGTGCAATGCGGCTGGGACATCGAAATGGACATCCCCCAGGAGGACGGCGGCCTGGAGCATGGGCTGATATACGTACGGAGATTGAATCTGTTACACCGGCCCCCAGGCGATGAGGCCGGCGGAGAGTTGGGGCGAGATACCGGCCACTATGGGTGTCCCAGGGAACGTGAAGATGCCCTGGAGTTACGGCTGCGCACCGTCTGTGGAGACGTCACCTGGGAACGCATCAGCACTGAAGAGGGCAACGTCACTGCTGACAATGTGTTCATCATATTGCGCCACAACACTGAAGAGGGGGCACGGTGCTGGAGCCGGGTCGAGCTTCACAGCTCACCTGACAGCGTTGGCACACCTTTCACCTTTGACCTGGTCAATGGTGGCCGCCCCTGCCATGAAAAACTGGCCGACCCCGAGCAAACTCTGTGGAATCTTATGAATTGGAACACCTTCGAGCCTGCCCGATACCAGGGCGTTCAGCCTCTGGTGAAGTTTTGCCCGCATGAGAGTGGCCAGGTTCTATTCGACCGGCACTCTGCGGTTCCATACTGGCTGTCTGACAGTTGGGAGCAAAACAGAACCCCTGGCTGGACCCTCTATATCTTGAATCCGTCCCCCGACGCCGCACCCCCGAGAGTAACCGTCAAACTGAAGGGCGACCAGTTCTGGATAGCGCACCTACAGGAACTACCAAATACAACCCTGGGTGACACACCACTGGCGTCAGCCGGTTCTCGCAACTGTCCCGACCCTGTGCAAAATTAGACCGTGCTCCCAAAGCACGTATCTCTGATTTGATTCAATACCAGGGCTTCAATGGACGATGCTGGAAGTGGTGATGGTGGAGGTGAGGGGATTCGAACCCCTGACCCCCTGCTTGCAAAGCAGGTGCTCTCCCGACTGAGCTACACCCCCATTTGAGGACTTCCATTTTATCACGGCCTGCCAGCTTTAATCGATACGACTCTCATTCGACATACAACCCTTGAGCGGGTATTATATTGCCCAGCAAATCGGGCCATTTCCTGCGCCCGTGTCAACCTGTTTTGTTAAGGAGATTCACATGCGAGGAGTCGCAATAGTAGCGCCGGTCCGGACCGCCGTGGCCACCTTTGGCGGAGGGTTGCGTGGCGTATCTGCAGCCGATCTGGCATCTCTGGTAATCAAGGAATCAGTTGAACGCAGCGGCATCGACCCCGCAAAGCTGGACGATGTCATCCTGGGTTGCGGCTACCCGAGCGGCGAAAATCCGGCCATCGGTCGCCTGGCTGGCCTCAAGGCGGACCTGCCCATCGAGGTGCCCGGCTACCAATTGGACCGCCGCTGTTCCTCGGGTCTGCAGGCGATCCTCAACGCCGCCATGCTGGTGCAGACGGAAAACGCCGATGCCGTAGTGGCCGGCGGCGTCGAGAGCATGAGCAATGCCGAATACTACGTCAACGAGGCTCGCTGGGGCGGCCGGTTCGGATCGCAGACCTTCCACGACCGCCTGGTGCGGGCGCGGGAGACCATCTCTCCGGAGGAGCGGTTCGGGTACATCTCCGGAATGGTGGAGACCGCCGAGAACCTGGCCAAGCAGTACGAAATTTCCCGCCAGGAACAGGATGAGTACGCCCTGCGCAGCCACCAGCGCGCCGTAGCCGCGGTGGAAGCCGGCAGGTTTGACCAGGAAATTGTGGGAGTGCCCATTCCCCAGCGACGGGGCGACCCGGTTGACTTTGTTAAGGACGAGAATCCCCGTGCCGACACCAATATGGAAGCCCTGGGACGCCTGCGGCCGGTGATGCCCGACGGCACCGTCACCGCCGGAAACGCCAGCAGCCAGAACGACGCAGCCTCGGTGTGCCTGGTGGTGGCCGAGGACAAGGTGGAAGAACTGGGCGTAACCCCCATGGCCTACCTGAGGGGCTGGGCCGTTACAGGTTGCCACCCCGCGTATATGGGTATCGGACCTGTTCCTTCAGTGAACAAGGTGATGGGCAAGATTGGCATGTCCGTGGAGGACATGGACCTGATCGAGTTGAACGAGGCCTTCGCTGCCCAGGTGCTTTCTGTTTTGAGGGAGTGGAAACTGCCCAACGAGGACAACCTGAACGTAAACGGATCGGGCATTTCCCTGGGGCATCCCATTGCCGCCACGGGCGCCCGCATCCTGGCCACTTTGCTGCACGAAATGGAGCGGCGCGACGCTCAATTCGGACTGGAAACCATGTGCGTGGGAGGCGGTCAGGGCGTGGCCGCAGTCTTCGAACGGCGTTAGACTTTCCTGTCCACGAATGGGCGGAAATACTCACAAACAGTCTTTCATCAGAGAAAGAAAAAATAGTGGGAATCAGCGCTCATTCGTGGATAAAACAGCCTTTGTGGTTCTTCGTACCCCTTCGCGGGTGACAAGTGAAATTGGGAGGGAAGTATGGCAAACCGACACGATGAAGCCGATGTGCTGGTAATCGGGGCGGGCGCTTCCGGTGGCGCTTTTACCTGGAGCCTGACCCTTGCTGGCATTAAGGTAGTCTGCCTGGAACAGGGTGGCTGGGTTCCGCTGGACGTTTTTTCCACCAGCGAACCCGACGCGCAAATTCACTGGCAGACCGACTTCCATTCCAACCCCAATGTCCGTGGACTGCCAGAGGACTATCCGGTCAACGAGGACGAGACGCCCATCTCGCCTCTGATGTATAACGCCGTGGGCGGCAGCACTATCCACTGGGGTTCCCACTTTCCCCGATTCCATCCTTCGGACTTTGTTCTGAAGTCTCAGGATGGAGTGGCCGACGACTGGCCCATGACCTATGCGGAACTGGAACCCTATTACGACCTCAACGACCGGCTGAACGGCGTTTCCGGCCTGAAGGGCGATACCGCATATCCGCCCAAGCCCGAGCGACCTACTCCTCCGCTGTCCATCGGCAAAGGCGGGGAACTGCTGGCCAACGCCTTTAACAAGCTGGGTTGGCACTGGTGGTCTTCCGACAGCGCCATCGCCTCGGTGGAGTACGATGGCCGCCAACCCGACACCGGCGGTACCCTGCGGTCCCTGGCCAGCGCCGACATCATCTATTGGCCCAGGGCCATACGCCGGGGCGCCCGGCTGAAGACTTTCTGTCGTGTGCGGGAAATCCTGGTGGATCAATCTGGCCGGGCCACCGGGGCCCTCTATTACGACGCCAATGGCAACCTGCAGGAACAACGTGCCCGGGTAGTGGTACTTGCCGGTAACGGCGTGGGCACCGCACGCCTGCTGCTGAACTCCAAATCGGCCCTCTTCCCCGAAGGCCTGGCCAACAGCAGCGGACTGGTGGGCAAGAACCTGATGCACCATCCCTGCGGCGGCGCCATGGGAATCTTTGACGAATGGCTGGGTGGCGAGGCCGGCCCCCGGGGCAGTTCCATGCTGAGCCAGGAGTTCTACGAGACCGACCTGAGCCGGGGCTTTGTCCGAGGGTATGACTTGCAGATTACCGGCGTTACCAGTTCGCCCCTGCCCACTGCCTTGGGAGGCATTCAGCAAGAGACCGTCCCCTGGGGACAGGACCACCACCGCGTCTTTGGCGAGCGGTTCGGCCACACCATCGGCATCACCGTCATGACCGAGGACTTGCCCGAGGAAAGCAACCAGGTAACTCTGGATCCGACACTCACTGACTCGCATGGCATTCCCGCGCCCAAAATTCAGTACACCGTCAGTGAGAACACCGACAAGATTCTGGACCACGGTGTGGCAAGGGCAAAGGAAGTTCTGGAAGCCGCCGGCGCAAAGGAAGTCTATACTTCCCACATCCGCCGCAACGCTGGCTGGCACCTGCTGGGAACCGCTCGAATGGGTGACGATCCTACCAACTCGGTGGTGGACCGGTGGGGTCGGGCCCACGACGTACCAAACCTGCTCATCATCGACGGCAGCATCTTCACCACAGGGGCCTGCATCAACCCTACGACGACTATCCAGGCCCTTGCCCTTCGTACGGCCGACTTTGTCAAGGGCGAAGGAAGCAGCCTTCTGGGCTAGTGACTGACACGTGACACCGCCATTCCGGTTGAGTGTCACATTATTGAAAAACTCAGGGACAACCTCAAAGGTTGCCCCTGCTTTTTTGCAGAATTACCCGAAGGGATTGTCTGCCGATTGTCAAAAAGATATAGCTGTGTCGGATAGTTCGTTGATTGCCTGAAGGTTGATTGAAAGTGATCGGTATAGTTCCTTGACCGCCACAGCTCTACCTTCCCTCTCTTAAGTCCTCTATTTGACTCTCCAGGGTTCGGGCGCTGGCTGTGTCGCCGTCGGAAAGGCGGAAACACCGGTCCAGATAAAGCTGGGCCAGGCGTGAACCCCGGGAAGTAGTTTCTCTTGCGGCGGCCAGCAGGTTCAACACCTGGAACTCCTCGGGCAGATGGCGCGAGAGGGCAGTTATTTCGTCGGTTACTTCGCCGGTCATATTGTCATCCCGACCCTCCTGGGCAAACTGCAGCTTTCCCAGCAGTCGTGACAGCTCTGCCAGTTTGTCCCTTTCGCTCATCAAGCCGAGCAGAACTTCGTTGACCGAGTACGAGGTATCGTCTTCAACCTCGCCGGCGGCCGTTGGAGCGGCCGAATCCAGCGCTTCTGAAGGAGCAGCGCTGGCCAGGCCCTGCCGATCAAAGAATTCGGCACACAGGTCAGAGTAGGACTGAACTGCATCGGTAATCCCTTCCATCATCCGGGGCAGGTCAAAGGAAAACATGCTGTTGGCGAAGACCAGGTCGTCGTCGCGCAGGTCGCTGAGCCTTTCCAGTTCGTTATGCCCGCTTATTTCCTCGGGCACCGGCGGCATGGCAAAGGCGGAAAAGTCGTTCAAAGGCATATTTCCCAGGTGGGAAGCCAGGAAGGGCGGAACGTATTTGCCAAAGTCTGCCTTGACCGGCAAGACTACGATGTAGCTGGCGTATAGCTTGTCCGGCTCCGTGTCCACCTTGAAGTAAACCAGGGCGTGGCCTTTGGGGCGCTGGGCATTCCCTCGTTCGAAGGTCAAGTCCATCAATAATTCCTGTAGCTGCGGCTATTCCCCTGAATATCCCTGCACCCTCCCAGATACCGCAACCTAATTGTACAGCTAATTATAGGTTATACGCTGAAACCGGCACAATTCCGCAGGGAAGCGGGAATGTATCTCTTGTAGCGCTGCCCTGAGGAGCCACGGGATTGCAGCCAGCGTCGTATCCTGTATCATTGGCGCCAGACACAGCTTCATTTCCAGTTTTTCCAAGGAGCAGCATCAGCATGACTGATTACACCCAATATGCTCTCAATGCTATCCCCTGCCTGGACCCCAAGAGGTTCGGAGAGGTCGAGTTTACCGGTGGCCTGGATCCTATCCTGCCCACGCCCTTCCGCATAGGTTCTGCGGCGGCGGCCAGCCTGGCAGCCGTGGGGCTGGCCGTATCCGACCTGTGGGAACTGCGCACCGGCCACCGCCAGGAAGTCGGGGTTAATGCCCGGAGGGCGACAGCCTCTCTCCGCAGCAGTCGGTACATGACCCTGAATGGCCAACCGGCGGCGGGCGAGCGCAATGCCGTCATGGGGGTTTATCCGGCGAAGAACGGGCGGTGGAGCTACCTGCACTGCAACTTTCCCAACCACCGGGAAGCCGCCCTTAGCGTTCTGGGCGTGGAAGAAGACAAGGACGCCGTTCGCGGGGCGGTAGCCCAGTGGGATGCCAGGGAACTTGAGGAGGCCATCATTGCCGCGCGGGGAGCCGGAGGTATGGTCCGCACTATGCAGGAGTGGGCCCAGCATCCTCAGTCGGCGGCCGTGGCTTCGCTGCCTCTGTTGGAAATCGACAAGATCGGTGACGCCCCACCCCAGCCGCTGCCCGAGGGCGACAGGCCCCTTTCCGGCATACGGGCGCTGGACCTGACGAGGGTGCTGGCGGGGCCCACCTGCGCCCGTACCCTGGCCGAGCACGGCGCGGACGTGATGAAGATATCCGGCCCTCACCTGCCCTTTAACGAAGGTCAGGAATACGACACGGGTCACGGCAAGCTCTCGGCCCACCTGGACTTGCGCCAGGGGCAGGACATGGAAACCCTCAGGGACCTGGTCAGGGAGGCTGACATTTTCTCCCAGGGGTACCGTCCTAATACGCTGGCCCAGCGGGGCCTGTCCCCCAGGGAACTGGCCGAGATACGTCCCGGCATCATCTACGTCTCCCTCTGCGCCTTCGGTCGCGTGGGCCCATGGGCCGAGCGGCGGGGCTTCGATACGGTAATCCAGACGGTCAGCGGCATCACCCACCGGCAGGGAGAAATGTTCCCCGGGGCAGAGCCGGGCCCCCAGTTCTACCCGGTGTCGGCCATTGACTATCTCACCGGTTACCTGATGGCCTATGGCGCTCTGACTGCGCTGGCCCGCCGCGCTACTGAGGGCGGAAGCTGGCTGGTGCGCCTTTCCCTGGCCCAGACCGGCCGCTGGCTGGTAGGACAGGGCCAGGTGCCTGAGGACGAACTCTCGGGCATTCCAACAGACCTTTCTCCCGAGGAAATCGAGGCCTGGTCCACTGTCAGCGAAGTTCCCGGAGGCACACTGAAGCACCTGGCCCCAACTTTGGAGCTGTCGGCTACCCGACCGTACTGGGCCCGCCCTTCGGTGCCCCTGGGCTATCACGAGCCGTCCTGGCCCCAGCGTTAGACCGGTTGTGGTTTGCCTGCCGGGAGCAGCAGTAATCGCTGGTATTTAACTTTGGAGGCCATTGGTAGAACCGGCTAATGGCGCTGCATTTGTGACGGTGGTTCCGGTTAGTTGGACGTCGTTCTTGGTCAGGTATTTAGATCCTTCGGCTTCGCCCAGGATGACAGGTCTGGTGGGTGACGGGGATTGAGTTGGCTGGAAGAAGGGCCCGGTTTACACGGCAACTCAACCAATCCATAATATAGGGCCAGTGAAATACGAGCGACCACAGGAGGAGCTTTCCCGATGATCAGGGAAGCTATCGACATTGTAGTATCCGGCCACTCCCTCACCAGGGAGCAGGCCACCGAAGTTATGCAGGAAATCATGGAAGGGGAGGCAACCCCCGCCCAGTTGGGGGCCTTCCTGACCGGACTGCGACTGAAAGGGGAGTCCACCGAAGAAATCGCCGGAATGGCTTCAGTGATGCGGGAAAAGGCCCTGCGGGTCGATACCGTGGGGCCGTTGCTGGATGTGGTAGGCACCGGCGGGGATGGCAAGAACACTTTCAACATTTCTACTGCTTCGGCCTTTGTCGCGGCCGCCTGCGGGGCCCGGGTTGCCAAGCACGGTAACCGAGCCGCTTCCAGTTCCTGTGGGGCTGCCGACGTCCTTGAAGCCCTGGGCGTCAAAGTCGAGCTTACCCCCGAGGGTGTGGCGCAGTGCGTGGATCAGGCAGGCATGGGGTTCATGTTTGCCCCGGCTTTCCACCCTTCGATGCGGTACGCTGGACCGGTGCGGCGGGAAATCGGCATTCGCACCGTTTTCAACATCCTGGGGCCCCTTACCAACCCTGCTCGCGCCCAGTGCATGCTGCTGGGCGTAGCTTACGAGCAACTGGGTGGTTTGATGGCCGAGGCCCTTCGGCTGCTGGATGTGCAGCATGCCCTCGTGGTGCATGGCGCTGACGGCATGGACGAAATTACCCTGGCCGGACCGTCCTCGGTTTGGGAGGTCAAGGGAGGCCAGGTGAGCAACTGGACTATCGAGGTGGCAGACACGGGTCTGCCTTCCGCCAGTACTGACGACCTGCATGGCGGGACCGCCCAGGAGAACGCTGACACCATGCGCCGCCTGTTTCAGGGTGAAAATGGTCCCATACGCAACGCCGTGTTGCTGAACGGCGGCGCGGCCCTGGTAGCAGCGGACAAGGCGAGCGACCTGCGTTCCGGAATTGCAATGGCCGCTGAAGCCATTGACAGCGGCGCCGCCCTCTCCCGGGTAGATTCACTGGTGCAGGTCAGCCAGGCGGCGGGCTAGCGGAGCGGAGTGTCAAATACATTGGGAAGGGGGAGGGGGTAATCCCATGGCAACAGCGGGAAGAGCTCAAGTGGAAAAGGCGCTCAGGTGGATTGAAGAGAACTGGGTAGGCCAGAAGGAGTGCGCTATCTGCGGCAACAGCGGCTGGTTCATGGGCGAAGTGGTGGGAGAAATGCGGCAGATGAGTTCCAGGCCCAAATGGCTGCCCAACACCGGGCAGTCTTACCCGATGATTGTGCTGTCGTGCGAGAACTGCGGCTACACCCTCCTGTTCAATGCCATAGTTCTTGGTGTAATGGAGGGGTAGGGTTACCAATCCAGTTGCGGGGCGCAGCAGCGACCCATATGCTGATGAAGTTCCCGTAGAAACAGTGTCCGCCCGATAAATCGATTCAGTCGCTGCGTTGAATCCCGTTCGTTTTACCTGCCACGCCCTGGACAAAGTCCAACTGATGGTGGAGCAGGGTTCTTCAGTGAACACAAGCGTCGTTGCAGATCTGCTTGGAAGCCCACATATTTTTTCAGTAGGTCACTCTGGCAGATTTGAGGAACGGGGAGCAAGAGAGTTTATTCTGAATTTGGAAACCAGTATGGTCAGAGACGAGGAGGTCTCTTTTTTCTGAATGCCTGACATTCTAGACGAAATAGTTGCCGCCAAGCGAGAGGAATTGGCCCAGGTCAAAGCCTCTGCTTCGCTGGCGGCCCAGCAGGACAGGATTGCGCAACGGCCAGCCCCTCTTAGCCTCGCCAGCGCTCTGCGGGGTGGACAGGTGCGGCTGATCGCCGAGGTAAAGAAGGCCTCCCCTTCCCGAGGATTGCTGTGCCCCGATTTTGACCCTGTGTTGCTAGCCCAGACGTACTCCCAAAACGGGGCATCCGCCATATCTGTGCTGACCGACCCCCGGTTTCAGGGGGAACCGGCCCATCTGTCCAGCATTAAGGAGTCGGGCAGTTCCGCCGCCGCTCCGGTTCTCAGGAAGGACTTCATTTTCGACCCCTACCAGGTTTACGAGGCCCGGGCAATGGGGGCAGACACCTATCTGCTGATTGTTGCCATCCTTTCTCCGGCCCAGTTGACCGAATTGCTGACCCTGGGCAGAGAGTTGGGCATGGACTGCCTGGTTGAAGTCCATGACGAGGGGGAATTGCAGACTGCCCTCGACGCAGGGGCTGAAATTGTCGGGATAAATAACCGGGACCTGCGAACCTTCAAGACCGACCTGGCTACTACCGAAGGGCTGGCTCCCCTGATTCCCGGGAACAAGGTGATAGTAAGCGAAAGCGGCATATTTACTGCGGAGCACCTGCAACAGTTGGGAAAACTGGGAGTTAATGCCGTGCTGGTAGGAGAAGCCCTGGTCACCGCGCCGGATACCGCGGCCAAGGTCCGGGAACTGACCGCGCCCATCCCCGCCGCGAGTCGTTCATGATCCATACCAAGATTTGCGGTATCCAGTGTACCGAGGACGCTTTGGTGGCATCGGAAGCTGGGGCTGACTTTATTGGCCTGGTGTTTGTGCCGGAGCGGCGCAGGCGCCTTGAAGTACCAGCGGCGGCGGATGTGGTCAGCGAGTTGCGTACCCTTGTCCCCGAACCTCCCAGGACGGTCGGACTGTTCGCCGACCAGCCTCTTGAAGAAGTGGTAAAAGTGATTTCCGACTGCCATCTGGAAATGGTACAGCTATGCGGCCAGGAGTCTCCGGAATACTGCCAGCAGGTCTCAGGCCGGACGGGTGCGGAAATAATCAAGGTTCTTCATATACCTGCTTCGGAGACGATTGATACGGTTCGGGCCAGTGGCGGTATGCAGGCGCGAATTGCCCCATACCTGGAGGGCGGATGCCGGGTGACCCTGGACCGCCTGGTGGAAGGACTGCAGGGCGGAACGGGCCAGAGCTTTGACTGGCAGGTTGCCGCCGAGTTGTCCCGCCAGGGTTACCAGTTCCTGCTGGCGGGAGGCTTAACGCCGGACAATGTGGCTGACGCTGTGGAGCAGGTACAACCCTGGGGCGTGGACGTCTCCACCGGTGTGGAAACCGATGGCAAAAAGGACGAGAAAAAAATCCGGGCCTTCATCCGGAACGCCCAGCCCTCTGGCCGGGGATGCCAACCCTAAGGAATGGGACAAACCTGGTTTCGCAGTTTCCCTTCCCGACCATTGGGGCCAGCATCATGAAAAGTAGCTGCAATTTTATCCTGTTATCCTGTCCTTCTATTTGAATGAAAGAGGTAAATGACCGTGACCGTTTCTGAATCAACGGTATGGCCCGACGGGCGAGGCAGGTTCGGCGAGTTTGGGGGCAAGTTCGTGCCCGCCACCCTGATGGCAGCCCTGGAGGAACTGGAAGAAGCCTACACTGAAGCAAAGCAGTCTGAAGAGTTTCAGAGCGGTCTTTCATCCCTGCTGCATCACTACGCCGGACGTCCCACTGCCCTGTACTTTGCGGAAAACCTCACCCGCCATTGCGGGGGCGCTCGAATTTATCTGAAGCGGGAAGATCTGGCCCACACCGGCGCCCACAAGATTAACAATGCCCTTGGCCAGGCCCTGCTGGCGAAACACATGGGAAAGGAGCGCATCATCGCCGAAACGGGAGCGGGTCAGCACGGTGTTGCCACCGCCACGGTCTGCGCCATGTTGGGGCTCCAGTGCGTGGTTTACATGGGCGCCGAGGATATCCGCCGCCAGGCTTTGAACGTTTTTCGCATGCGACTGCTGGAGGCAGAGGTTATTGCCGTGGAGTCGGGAACCCGCACGCTGAAAGACGCCATCAATGAGGCTATACGCGACTGGGTTACCAATGTCGAAACCACCCACTACCTCATCGGCAGCGCCGTTGGCCCCCATCCCTATCCCATGCTGGTGCGGGACTTCCAGTCCGTCATCAGTCGAGAAGCGCGGGCTCAAATTCTGGAGGCCGAGGGTAGGTTGCCCGACTACGTGGTAGCCTGTGTAGGTGGCGGCAGTAACGCTATAGGCACTTTTTGCGAGTTCATTGGAGACGAGGATGTAGCCCTGGTCGGGGTGGAGGCGGGCGGCGAAGGGGTGGAAACCGGCCGCCATTCGGCAACTCTCAGCGCCGGCCGACCCGGGGTGCTGCACGGGTCCATGTCCTACCTGCTGCAGGACCAGCACGGCCAGGTTCACGAGACCCACAGCATTTCCGCAGGGCTGGACTACCCGGGCGTGGGACCCGAGCATAGCTACCTGAAGGACGCCCACCGGGCCGAGTACACCTCGGTTACCGACAGCCAGGCCCTGGAGGGCTTTCACCTGCTATCCCGCACCGAGGGAATAATTCCCGCGCTGGAACCCTCCCACGCCGTTTACCACGTGGCCGAACTGGCCCGCAGCCTGCCGCAGGACAAGATTATCCTGATGTGCCTCAGCGGCCGGGGCGACAAGGATGTGCCCACTGTGGCCGCTGCCGCAGGTATTGAATTCTAGCTGGCAAGCCACGGCTGAACGCGACTTCAGATTGTTGACTACTCCGGCCTGCTAAAGCGGCCGTACCCTCCCCATTGTCTGATTTTCTACCCGCTTAGCCCGGTTGGTGTATCATTAAGTGACACCAATTGGTAAGGACAGGTTCGTTTATATGCCGAAAGTTTTAGTATCTGATCCCATAGCCCCGGAAGGGGTTGAACTGCTCACTTCCAGGACGGAAGTTAAGGTGAAAACTGGGCTTAAGCCCGAGGAATTGATCAAGTCAATAGAAAATTTCGATGCCCTGGTTGTCCGCAGCGAAACCAAGGTAACTCCCAGCGTCATCGAGGCGGGCCAGAATCTCAAGGTAATCGCCCGCGCCGGAATTGGCGTGGATAACATTGACCTCGCCGCCGCTACCAATGCGGGCATTGCCGTGGTTAACGCTCCCATTGGAAACACCGTGGCCGCCGCCGAGCATTCCCTGGCGCTGATGCTGTCCCTGGCGCGCAATATTCCGCAGGCCTACCAGTCGTTGAAGCAAGGCGAGTGGCGGCGCAGCGCCTTTATGGGCGTGGAGGTGCGCAACAAGTACCTGGGCGTTGTTGGCCTGGGACGGGTGGGTTCCGAAGTAGCCCGACGGGCTGCCAGTTTTGGGATGCACCTGCTGGGTTATGATCCCTTTGTAGGGGCCGATTATGCCCGCCGGCTGGGCGCGGAACTGCTGCCCCTGGATGAACTTTTGGCCAGGGCGGACTTTGTAACCCTGCACACTCCGCTTACTCCTTCCACCGCAAACCTGATTGGCGCCAGGGAACTGGGCCTGATGAAACCAGGCGCGCACCTGATAAACGTGGCTCGCGGCGAGTTGATTGACGAAGACGCGCTCCTGGAAGCCCTGAATGGAGACCACCTGGCCGGGGCAGCCCTGGACGTGTTTATCCAGGAGCCACCGCAAAATCGAGCCCTGGTGGCACATCCCAGGGTGATGGCAACGCCCCATCTGGGCGCATCCACCCGGGAGGCCCAGCGCGAGGTTGCTATTGAGGCTGCCGAGCAGGTGCTGGCGGTGCTGGATGGCAAGCCGGCCCGCAACACGGTCAACGCTCCCTTCATGGCATCGGAGTCCCACGAGTTGCTGTCTCCCTTTATCCCCGTGGGCACCCTCCTGGGCAAACTGTTGACCCATCTGGCCCAGAACCAGTTTGTGGGGGTGAACATCTCGTACGAGGGTGAAATTGCCCAGCACGACACCATTATGCTCAAGTCGGCGGTGCTTGCCGGAGTGCTGACTCCGGTTACGTCAGAACAGGTCAACTTGATCAATGCTCCCGTGCTGGCGCAACAGCGTGGGTTGAGCGTCACCGAGCACAAGTACTCCGAGGCACACGAGTACACCAGCCTGCTGACGGTTACCCTGGCCACCAGCAGCGGGGAGTTTACCCTGGCGGGGACATCCCTGCGCAACGAACCCCACATAGTCAAGGTCAACGACTACTGGCTGGACCTGCCGCCGTCGGCCCCCTATATGCTGTTCGTGGACAACCGGGACCAACCCGGGTCCATTGGCGCGGTGGGTACCATAGCCGGTCGCCACAACATCAACATCAGCTTCATGGAGGTAGGTCGCCTGAACCTGCGGGGCCAGGCAATGATGGTGCTGGGGCTGGATGATCCCGTGCCTGCCCACGTCCTGGACGAGATCAAGGCCCTGCCTCACATTTCGGATGCGCACTTGGTGAAGCTCTAGTTCTTGGTCCTGGACTAATTTTGGCGTGTGGTATGCTACTGAGGCCGGGTTTAACCCGGCCTCAGGTTCAATATAGAGGAGAAAAGCATCATGGCGGAGAAGATTGCGATTATGGGAGCCGGGGCCCTGGGAAGCTACGTGGGAGCTTTTCTTACCCAGGCCGGTGAGGACGTCACCTTTATTGATATGTGGCCCGAGCACGTGGAGACCATGCGGGAGCAGGGTCTGCGGGCCAGTGGCAGCCAGGGCGACTTTACGGTGCCGGTCAAGGCCATGCACCTGACCGACGCCCAGGGCATAACCGAGCCATTTGACTTTGCCTTCATCGCAATGAAGTCCTACGACACCGAGTGGGCTACCCACTTCATCAAGCGGTACGTGAAGCCCGACGGTTACTTCGTCTCCCTCCAGAACTGCTGGAACGACCCGCTCATCGGCGAGATTGTGGGCCCCGAACGGGAGATGGGCTGCATTGCCTCCCACATTGAGGTAGCCCTGTGGGAGCCCGGCCACGTTCTGCGAGGCGGCGCCCCGGGCCGCGACCACGGTCACGTTGTGTTCCGCGTGGGCGAGCAGTCAGGACAGGTTACGGCCCGCAGCGAGAGCGTCGCCAGCAAGCTGGACAACATCGACGCCGCCTATGCTACCGACAACCTTTGGGGTGAACGGTGGGCCAAGCTGTGCCAGAACGGCATGGGCAACGCCATCTCCGCCATGACTACCCTGGGATCCCAGGACATGGCCCAGGATGCACGGTTCCGCAACATCCGCATTCAGCTGGCCAAGGAAGGGGCCCAGGTGGGCCTGGCCCAGGGCCTGAACGTGGTGGCCATCAACGGCATCCCGGCCCAGACCTGGGCCGATGCCGACAAGGGCGAGGTTTTCGAAGAGCTGAATGGCATCATGAGCCAGGCGGGAGGGCGGGTTAACTGGCTGGCATCCATGGCCCAGGACGTGCACAAGGGCCGCCATTCTGAAGTGGACTTTATGAACGGCCTCATCTGCAGCAAGGGTCGGGAGACAGGCGTGCCAACTCCCTTCCACGATGCCATTGTTGAGACCATGCACGGCATTGATGACGGCTCTCTGAAGCCCGACCCCTCGAATGTCGAGTTGATTGTCAAGGCTGTGGGGATGTAAGCAGCCAGGTCCAGGAGTCCGGGGGATACACCAGCACTCGCGGGAGGTGGTTCCCATGTTCATTAAGGTTGAACCGGCCGGGTTCTTTATGTACACGGTGCAGTTGATCTTTGACCCTGCTCTTCCCGACTCGGAGGACCAGGAGGTACGGGACTACCTGACCGACCATGAGCTGGAGCCCCGCTACGAGTACCAGACTGAGGTTGAGGGCCGTCCCTGCGATGTGCTGCAGTTCGGCGGGTGCTACCTGGGTCGGCACCTGCAGTCGGTGGGCCAGATCCAGCGGCACGCGGTAGAGGTGGAACTGCTGACTGCCCAGGTGGAGGAACACCTTACCGCCCTGGAGTTGCCCGGAGTCTCCGGTGACGAGGCGGCGGATGCCCTGCGCCGCAAGGAGACGGTGGCGACCCTGGTATCGGAACTGCACCAGGAGTCGGCGTTCCAGGCCGACGAGAACGGTGAACTGGTGGCCACCCTGGGGCGGGACGAGGTAAGGGAGGCAGTGCTAAGGTTGCTGGGGGAGTGAATGTCCGGATGGCTAAGCTAATTGCAGGAATGCTATGGACACATTGTTGCCACACCACGGGGGTTTGGTTGTTTGCTCGATAACGCTGGTAGCATCGCCAGCGTAGCGGGTGCTGTCGTATCGGGTGTTGCACTAGTCATTGCCATATACCACATATTAAAATTGAGGGGAGAAACTCGTGCAGCTAGAGCGGCTGCGGAAGAGGCCCAAAGGCTAGTCAGGCGGGAGACAACCGGTACGGATCTGACCAGATTAAATGGGCGCCTTCAGGGTCTGGTCGACTTACTTCGAAGCGGTGACAGGGAACGCGCTCTCGAACGTTTTCCCGACATCAGGAACTTGTTCACAGATATACGCCGACATCACCCCAATTTGACGCTGTATCATCGCAGCCAAATTCAGGAATCGATTGCGACATTAAGAAATATGCAGAGTGAACTGGAGTCGTTGCAAGACGAAATTCCAGTTGAATTGAGAACCAAAATTAACGATGATTTAACTGATTTCCAAGCAAATTTGCTTGTAGAACTAGAAGACCGTCTCGAGTAGTTGCCCTTTGGAGGACGGAATGCCTGGACAGGGATTGAACGAAGTAGCCAGCGAACTGTTGCGCCGGTCTAGGGATGGGAAAATCCCTTGGAAGCAGACTAGAAGGGACAGCGAATATCGGGTGAGCTTTCCGGATGTATCCCTTGCCATTTTTTGCGCTTCGGGGCACTATCGACTGGACCTGATCAATGAAACTGGTTCAGTTATCGAGAGCTTGGAATATAGCCCGCTGTCGATATTTACCCAAACTGGAAAACGAGATGAGCTAGAATCCAGAAGCAAAACTCTGAAAGAAATTTACGACTTAGCCGAAGCTCATGTTCAGGAAGAGGTTGCTCAGAGAGCTCTACAATACCTCAAGCAGGCCTAAGTCTCCCTCCCCTTACCTCCTGTAGGTGTAGCCTTGGGGGGTGCGCTCGCAGTTGAGGCGGCGGTTGAGGTGCAGGCCTTCCAGGACGAACTCGACGGCCGAGGCCTGGAGTTCCGGGCGGGGGTCGTCGGTGATGAGGGCCACCGCTTCCGTCAGTCCCTCCACTTCTGAAGCCATGGGCAGGTAGTCGCCAGCCGGCTTGTCGCTGCCCGTCTCCGCCTGGCTGCCCAGGTCAAAGGCAGTAACCACGTCGTCCATGGCGTCCACGTCAAAGTAGCGGCCGAAGACCCGCAGCACGGCCCGCTTGGTCAAGTCCTCCATCACCCGGTCCTCGCGTCCCTCCTCGAAGGTTTCCAACTCGATTTTGCCGCCGAAGGAGGCGGATATGTAGGGCAGGTCGCTGATGCGGGGGCAGGCCACCGTATCCCCGGCGCGGATGGCGCGGCGGACGGCGTTGCTGAGCAGGGTTTCGTAGTTGGCGATGGAGACGCGGACGCTGACGCCGGAGCGCTGGTTGATCTCGTTGCTGGAGCGGGCCTGGGCGGTAATCTCGGCCAGTATCTCCTTGATGTACTGGGGTATGACCAGGTTGTCCTCGTCCATGAAGCGGGCGCGCTCCTGGTCCATGATGGTGATCTCTTCCTCGATGTGGCGGGGGTAGTGGGTGTGAATCTGGGAGCCGTAGCGGTCCTTCAGCGGGGTGACGATGCGGCCCCGGTTGGTGTAGTCCTCGGGGTTGGCGGTGGCCACCACGTAAACGTCCAGGGGCAGGCGGATGCGGTAGCCCTTGATCTGGACGTCGCGCTCCTCCATCAGATTGAAGAGGCCGACCTGGATGCGTTCGGCCAGGTCTGGCAGTTCGTTGATGGAGAAGATGCCGCGATTGGTGCGGGGAACCAGGCCGTAGTGAATGGCCAGTTCGTCGGACAGGTGGCGGCCCTCGGCCACCTTGATGGGATCGACTTCACCGATAAGGTCGGCGATGGAAATGTCTGGGGTTGCCAGCTTCTCGGAGTAGCGGTCCTCGCGGCCGATCCACTCGATGCCGGTATCGTCGCCGGCCTCGGCGACGGAGTCGCGGCAAGCCTGGCAGATGGGATTGAAGGGGTCGCAGTTTATCTCGCAACCGGCGATTTTGGGAATGGCCTCGTCCAGCAGGTTGACCAGGCTGCGGATGAGGCGGGATTTGGCCTGGCCGCGCTCGCCCAGGAGGATGACGTCCTGGCCGGCGAGGATGGCGTTTTCCAGTTGGGGAATGACGGTGTCCTCAAAGCCGATGATGCCGGGGAAGACGATTTCCTCGGAGCGCATTTTCTGCACCAGGTTGTTGCGCATCTCCTGGCGGACGGGCAGCACCTTGTAGCCGCTGTCGCGCAGTTCACCGATAGTCGCGGGCCGGTTTGAGCCCAACTGGGTAATTGAGGTCATTGTTTTCCTCCGTGGCCAGACAAAGGATTTGTAGCTACAAGACAGTCAGGCCAGTATAGCACAGGGGGAATGGCCCTCAACCCTGGTCCTCTCTCCCTTACCCCCTGCCCCTCGCCCATGCCCTCACCCCCGGCCCCTCTCCCATAGGGCGAGGGGGGAATTTTGTTTTTTCCTGTTATTTCCTTTCATTTCCAGTTGTTTTGTAGCTGGGGGCGGGGGTGGGTGACAGGGTGATGACAGGGTGATGACAGGGTCGCCCGCCGTTTCCCAGCTTGCCCAGCAGCGGGGGTGGAAGGGGTGGCCTTCGCCCCCGGCCCCTCTCCCATAGGGCGAGGGGAGAGTTTGGTTTTGATGTTGGTTGCGGTTGGCTGGGCATGAGTTGTGGCATGGATTCTAGATCCTTCGGCTGCGCTCAGGATGACATGGTTTGGTGGGTGGCCCTCACCCCCGGCTCCTCTTCCGATGGGGCCAGGGGGAACTCTTTATTATGGTAGGGGAGTGTCAGCCTGGGAGTAAAGGGGTGGTTGGCCGGGGATTTGGGGGCCAGGGCTACAAAGGGGGCTGCATGATGAAGGTGGCGTCCTTGGGGCGGGCCTTGCCGCCGTGGACGGAGGGTTCGTTGCACCATTTCTGGGCCAGGCGGCGGACGCCCTGGTAGATGGACTCGTCGAAGCCGAGGAGATCGCAGATAACACGGTAGTCGAGAAGGGCACGGTTGGGGTCGGCGTCGGCAAGGTAGGCGGGCATGAGTTCCTTGTCGCGGAACTCCTCGAATATTTTCTCGGCTTCGGCCAGTTGTTTGTCGGTGAGGGTGCGGAAGTCAAGGACGGGAAGCGTTTCGGCGGAGCGAATGGTAAGGCCAGCCTTGCTAGATTGTTGACGATTTGAATGCCACCACCAACAGAGAAGCCCAATTGTACTATTGCCCCAAACTGCAAATGTCTTCTCGAAATCGCTATTGTCGAAGATTACATTTGGCCATACCCGTCCGCCTACAGATGGCTGGTCTGTGAAGGCCACCGCTAATGCCTGAGACCCAAAGGTAAAGTCGAGATTCAAGTGGAGTCGGGTGGCGGTATTCCAGACCGTAGTAGCCTTTTCCTCTAGCCCAGGGCGAACCTGCAAAGATGAATCCGGTAGACAGACGATTTTAGTTTCCTTCTTCGCATCGTGGTTCCACAGAGCAGGATAAGTAGCAGTTGGTGATGCAGGTAATTTGGCGAACGGTCCGCGAGGAGCAGCCCCAATAATATCCAGGTGATACGTTCCCAGTTTTCCGACGCAAGACAGCTCTGCTACGTTGACCTTAAGTCCCTCGGGCCTTGCAGGAAGCCAAAGTTGTGATTGAGCGAGCGAATACGCAACTTGGGCCAACGTATAGTCTCTGACCCGAACGGCACCCCACGATGTCCCTATACTTTCTTCTGTAGTGGTTAACATTTCGCCTATGAGACCTTCACCCAGCATCACAGCGGTACCACCGTAAGGACCGTCTTCAATTCTACGAGCATAATCATTGGCGATAATGGTATTTGAGGTAACCCAAGCACTGCCTGAATTTATAGGCCGGCAAGTTAGTGATATAAATGTCGGTCTTTGATTATCGAAGTTCGTATTGTGAGCCTTGTTCGCTATCACCAAACACTCTGCCATACCTGTATCGGATGAGAAAGACATATCCTTTCCGTTGGCTGCAATGCTAAATACCGATATGTTGCAGTAGTGTCCTGACAGCATCTCACGAAATCCCGACCATGCTGTGCCACTAGCGGCGGTTAGCGGTAACACTAGGGCGAGAACACCGCCCGGTTTAAGTTTCTTGTCAGCAAGATGAACAAAGGCAGTGGCAAGTCCAGCGTTGCCGTGGTAACTACCTCCGAGCTTGAAACTACCCAGTCTATTTGCCATGTCTTTTTGGTCTTGGTCAGTTGCTTCGAAAGCGGCGAAAGCGGCGGCAACTGCATCGGCTGTCGCGCCTTCCCGAGTGACGTTACGAGTAAACGGAGGGTTCATTATTACGATATCGAACCCGGCATCGGCAATATCCACATTTACATGCGCGGCGGTTTCCTGACCAAAACTACCGGTTTGCAAAGCTGGATCGCTGGTATTAAACAGGGTCTGTACTTGGGAACCTTGCAAGAGTTCCAGAGAGCCGATTTTCACTGACCCGTCTCTTTGGCGTCCGTACGGCATGGTGTAGAGGTGGGCCTGTTCGAAATTAACGTTGGGCTGGATTCCAGAGAGAGTGGAACCGGTGATGTGGATGGCCGAAGGCATCACGTCGCAGCCATAGAGCACGTCTTCCATCATCACGGAGTGCAGAGCCGCCATGTCGCCGCCGGCCAGTTCGTGTCGGGCGGCAATCTGGTCGTAAACCGCCGAGAGAAGAGCGCCGGTGCCGCAGGCGAAATCGCCAACCCGGAGCTTGCCCAGGGCCTCGGCATCGCCCCAGTCCACGCCTTCGAGCTTGGCCACGGCCAGGCGGGCCAGCAGGGTCGCCGAGGCGGGGCGGGTGTAGAAAGTGGCCAGGTATTTGCGGTCGGCAATCAGGCGCTGGAAAATGCGGCCAGTAAGGTCGTGAGCGTTGCCCACGCCGGTGGCGTTGACCTGGCGGGCGGTGGGAAGCAGGGCCTGTAAAATCGCGGCGGCATCCTCTGACTGCAAGTTAGTGAGAATGTCCTTGGCGATGGAAAAAATAGGGTAGAAGTCGTAGTCCAGGATTGTGCCCCAAGCTTTCAGGGTGGCGTCCTGTAATTTGGCCGCCTTGCCGCCGCCCAAGAGCAACAGGGGATTGACATCTTCAAGCATCCCGGCGATACGCTCGTGAAAGACTAGGGCGTTGGCGAGAATGGCGCAGGCCATGCGGCGGGTCTGGGGAACGTCGGACATGCCCAGAAGTCTTGCGATTTTGGCGGACAGGTGGGCGCGTGTCTCGGCCATTTTGTCCAAGATTTTGGCTGCATCCTCGATGCCCGTTTCCAGAATATCGGTGGCTTGTTCTACTTCCTTCTGGGGGACGGAAACCAGCCTGACCAGGTCAGCCAGGTCGGTAACGGAGCCCTGGAGCCAGCCGGATGCGGGGAAACGTGAGCAATCTTCGTATAGGACGCAGTAGGAGAGGGTAGTTTCCAGCAGCTTTTCCTGAAGGTTGCCGGCCGTTTCCAGGGACAGGGGATAGCGCACGGCCACCGATGCTTCAATGGTGCGAACTTCCCCGTTTACCTTCAAACCGAGCCTCTCCCGGGCATCATCCTCGGCTTCGGGGGCGGGCTCAAATTCGGCCTCGACGGTGACGGGGGAACGGCCGGAGGCGGTTACCAGCACGTCGGCGTGGCGGCCGGGGTGTTCGGGGAAGGTGTTGGTGTGCTCGGAAAGGACGGTGCAGGTGGGCATCATGCTTTTGAGCAGGTTGCCCAGGGCGATGTTGACGTTGGGTTCCATTTGCTTGGGGGTGGTCATCGGCGCTCTTACCATGGGATTGAAGATGGGGGAAGTATAGCAGGGGGTTGCGGGGCATTGTAGGGGGAAGTGTCAGTGAGGTGGTTACAGGTCGGGGTGATATTGGCATGGAGCCAGGGCAGACACACAGGTCTGCCCCTACGGGAGGTTGAGGCTTTTGGGCTGGGGGCAGGGGGAGATGGTGTCACCAGTTGTTGGCCATTACGACCATCAAGAGGGCGAAGATGGCGAGGAAGGCGGCGCCGACCGCCAGGACGCAGCCACATCTCACGCCCTTGTTACCACCAATTTTCTCGACCAGCCAGACCACTCCCACGACCACCAGGACTAAGAAGCTGGCGATCAGCAGCAGAATCAAAAGCTGGGGTAGTCCGATGGGGCTAATTCCCATGCCGAAATATTATCATAGCCCGGCGCCGGCGCTGTGGTGATGGAATGACTGTGCCTTCGCCCCTTATCGTGTATTATTGCCGGTGTCCAGCCACTTCATGGAGCTGCGACTATTGCCGGAGGATGGAACATTATGCGCGTAATGGTGCTGGTGAAGGCCACCGTTGACAGCGAGGCCGGGACGATGCCCTCTACTGAGCTGGTGGAGGCCATGTTCAATTTCAACGAGGAACTGGTAAAGGCCGGAATTATGCAGGGCGGCGATGGCCTGAAACCGTCTGCAGAGGGGAAGCGGGTTGCTTTTGATGGCGACAGCCGCACGGTAATTGACGGGCCCTTTCCCCACACGTCGGAACTGGTGGCAGGCTACTGGCTGTGGGAAGTTCGGGACATGGACGAGGCCCTGGAGTGGGCGCGGCGGTGTCCAAATCCCATGCCGAGGCCCAGTGAACTGGAGATTCGCCCCCTGTACGAAATTGCCGACTTTGGCGATGCCGTGACGCCGGAACAGGCCGAACAGGAAGGGCGGCTGCGGGAAGAGCTGGAGAGACGGCAGGGCTGAACCCGTATTCCGGTATTCCGGCACCGGACATTCTGCTACCTGGAGCAACGCCATGACCACCACGGAACCGCTGCCCCGAGGGGAAATTATCCAGCAACTGGATGGGACGTACGAACTGTTTGCCCTGCCGGTGGAGGAGGAGACTTTGCGGGGCGTGCTGATGGACTGCCTGGCGGAGTGGGAACACGTGCGCATCGGGATGCTGGTGCCCGGGGCAGTGTGGGAGATCAAGCCGCCCTGCCAGCCACGGACCGGGTTCCTGGACGGATACCTGACGGTGGACTTCGAGGAGTGGCACCTGCACCTGTGCATCGGGGAGTCGAAGGCGGCGCCGCCGGAAACGGCAAGGCTGCGGCGCACCGCGCGGGCGGAACTGTACCGGAGGCTCAACCCGGACCACCAGCCGACGTCGTGGGGGTTCCGACTGTTCAACGGCGGCGGCCAGCAGCAGATTACGGTCCTGCTGCCCAATCCGCACCTGGACGACCGGCAGAATTACATGGACAGCCCGGACTGGGACCGCCTGTACTTGTGGGACCGGCTGCGGGAGAAGTACCTGGGCCAGGGAGCGGATTCGGTGGACCGCTCAGCCCCGAGGTTTTTCCATGGCTGACGCGACGCAGGGAGGCCATCCCCTGGCGGACAGCATGGCCCGGGCAGGCGCGCTGGGCGGTTTCTTTGCTCTGCCCCAGCAGCAAACCGGGGACCCGGACTGGATGACCGCCCGGGAACTGTTCCAGGGAGATGACCAGCGCCTGGGGGGGCTGGTGGCGGCGTACGGCCAGCGGGCGTGGGACAGCAGCAACCGGCATGTGGCGGGCTCGGCCTTCCTGGTGGCGTATCTGAGCCGGGTGGTGTTTCCGCTGGTGGGCCAGTACGTGCTGGAGCAGAGGGTTCCGGACGTGTCGCTGGATAACCTGGCCTTCCACTGGAATGGTGCGGCGATTGACGCCACGGGTCTGGTCCGTTTGAAATTTGCGGCCCTTCCAGATGATGCCGCGGCAGACCATGCAGACGTGGTGGTGACTGCCGGTGGGCCCGCCCTGTACGACCAGCTTAAGGCGTGGCTGTTTGAGGACAATCTGGAGCCGGTGATAGAGGCCCTGCGTCGGGCCGCGGGGGCCAGTGTCAAGGTGTCTTGGAACGCCGCCGCTGCCGCTTTTTCGCAGGCATTGAACCGGCTGTATGCCACGGAAGCCGCCCGAGAGCGGGTGGTCGAGGCAGCGGAGGCTGTATTTGTTGACCCGGATTCGCCGGTCAGCGGGCAGCTTACGATGGAAGAGTTTGAGCATGGGGAGCGCAGCGGCTTTTTCTCGCGCCGCCGGGGATGCTGCCTGTGGTGGCGGTCGCCCCGGGCTAACGAATACTGTTCTAACTGCATCCTGCTGCCCAGGGAGGAACAGGACCGGCGGTTCAGGGAGATGCTGGAAGGGGTGCGGTAAGGGGGAGAAGAAGGGCAGGCGGCCGGATTTTGTCTCAAGATCACCTGGTGTCATTTTGGTGACTTGCAGGGGCGACCTCTGGAAGGGTATCAGCCCTTGCCCTGCCTTCTGTCGCAAGGGACAAGGGGATATTGAAAGGGAATCCAGAGTTGCCGAAGGGTTGGCGGGCGCGGGGGCATTAGTGAAGAGCGAGGTAGTGGCATGACATCGACATCCAGAGCTTTGGAAGGCAGGATAGCCATTGTTACCGGCGCGGCCAGTCCCATTGGCATGGGCCGCTCCATAACC
Organism: SAR202 cluster bacterium bin22; assembly: GCA_002238505.1. GTDB lineage: Bacteria > Chloroflexota > Dehalococcoidia > Lucifugimonadales > UBA3495 > Bin22. The sequence goes on from MPMM01000023.1 coordinate 29,006, forward strand.
ACCGGGCTGGTGAGGGCCGGGGCCAGGGTGGCCATGCTGGATATCAACGAGGACTGGCTGGATGAAACGGCCAGCGTAATGCAGGAAATTGGCGGCGACGATGCGGTGCTGCCAATTGTGGCCGACGTTACCAGTCCGGATTCGGTGGGGCAGGCGGTGGAGCGCACGGTCAACGAGATGGGCGGACTGCACATCCTGGTGAACAATGCCGGCATCAACCTGCGGTCGGGCGGGTTTACCAACCCGGGAGAAGAGGGCCGCCGGACTGACTTCTGGACGATGGACCCTTCGGGATGGCTGCGGGTGATTGCGGTCAATCTCAGCGGGCCCTTCCTGATGTCCCACGCGGTGGCGCCGTACATGATTGAGCAGGGCTTCGGGCGGATTATCAGTGTCACCACCAGCATGGATACCATGTGGCGCAAGGGCGGCGCGCCCTATGGTCCGTCCAAGGCGGGACACGAGGCGCTGGTGGCGATAATGGCCCAGGATTTGGAAGGAACCGGGGTTACGGCCAACGTGCTGACCCCGGGCGGGGCCACGGCGACCAACATGGTGATACCGCCGGGCGGGACCAGCGCGCGGACGCTGATACAGCCGGAAGTGATGCAGGCTCCGGCAGTGTGGATTGCCTCGGACGAGGCTGGCGACTGGAACGGGCGGCGGATCATTGCCTATTACTGGGACGAGTCGCTGCCGCTGGAGGAACGGCTGGAGAAGTGCGGGGCGCCGGCGGCGTGGCCGCAGCTTGGGCTGCAGGCGGTGCACCCGGACTGGTACAGCCAGGGGTAGAGCCCGCCGATGGCGCAGTGGTTAAGCGCGGCTCGCCGGTCAGGGAACCAGAGGTTCGCCCACCAGCGACCAGTAGGGGACGGCTACCAGGAAGAGGACCGCGATGGCGACGGCGGTCATGACCAGGGCCCACCGGAAGATTTCAGGGTTTCGGATGTTGGCCTGCAGGAATATGAAGACAGAGGCGGTCCCCGCTGCGCTGTAATAGACCAGGGAGTCGCCCACCACCACCACGGCCATGCCGCAGACCAGGGGATTCAGGCCCAGGGCCTCGCCGCTGGCCATAGCCACGGGAATGACGAAGGCCAGGTAGCCGGCAATGTTGGGCATCAACAGCCGCACCACCGCCGCGCTGACGGCCAGAGCCAGCAGGATCAGGAGGGGACTATCCTGAACGGCGGTAGTCCCGCTGACCAGGGTCTCCGAGAACCAGCCAGCCGCCCCGGTGACTACGAGGGTATGGGCCAGGGACAGGGATGTGGCGATGACGAAGAAGTTGGTCCAGCCCAGGTTTCGTTCAAAGTCCTGCCAGGTGAGCAGCCCGATCTTGGGCATCAGGATCAGGACCATGGCGACCAGGGCCGGCACCGCCGGATGCAGCCCGTGGGCGAAGTCGGTGAACCAGAGCATGGCGGTGGCCAGGACGATGAACCCGGCCCGGTATTCCACTGCATTCACCGGGGTCCGGTCAAGGTCCACGGCGCTCTGGGAAACGTCCAGCCGGAAGCCGCTGCGGTAGAGCACGAACAGGATGGCGCCGCCAACGATGAGGTTGCAGTAGAAGGGAACACTCATCAGGATGAACCAGCCCGTCCAGGAGAAATCGCCCAGCAGGGCCGAGGCGACCACAGGGGTAATGCCCCCGGCCAGCAGGGCCGTTGAACCCAGCCGGTTCATGGTTCCCAGGGCCATCATCAAGGCCCGGTAGTACTTGTGCTCCTGGGGAATTCCCCAGCGGGCCAGTACCTGGGCGTAGATGTGCACCATGATGGCGCCCCGAGTGCTGGCGGACGGCAGGGCGAAGGTAAGCAGGGCAAAGGAAAGCAGCATCTGGACGTACAGCAGGCCCGGCTTGCCACCGGCTCCCTTGATCAGAAAGGTGGCCATCCGCTCGGCGAGCCCCGACCGCTGCACGGCAAGGCCGATGGTGAGGATGCCGATCAGGAAGTAGGAAACGGGCTGGGAAAAGCCGTAAAGTCCCTCGGTAATCCCGGGTACGGCGCCCACCACCACCAGCAACAGCACCCCCAGCAGGCCGGTTACCGATATGGGAAGGGCCTCGGTGGCCCAGAAAACGACGGCCAAGGTCATTACCGCCAGGGCCCTCTGCCCTTCGGGAGAGAGGCCCTCGGGAGGCGGCATCAGCAGGATTACGAGGAAAAGCAGGACTCCGGCTCCAATCTTGACGACGGACAGCCATTCCAGGGAATCCCAGGCGGTGCGAAGTTGTGCGGTAAGCATAGCGGCGGTTTGCCGGTTGACGGCCCCGTGGCCCTGTTCCGGCAGGGGACCTGTTGTCTAGTCCTTTCCTGGACCCGTGGACCATGGAAGGTCAGGGGCATTCCGGTAACAATAGCGGTATTGAGGGAAACAGGCAAGGGATGGGGTTTTGCGGCGGTGGGTATTGCAGTAGTTCGGATTCTCCCCGAACCGTAGGGGCGCACGGCCGTGCGCCCCTACCCGGGCGTCATATCTGGTTCGGCTACCATAGTCGACAGAATGGCGATGCGCGTCCCACCCTGGTTTTGGTTCCCTTGTAGTGGCTTGTGGCGAGGATTTGAGGCCCTTCGGCTGCGCTCAGGGCGACATGGTTTGGGCTCAGGGTTACATGGATTGGGGGCTTGGGGCGATGTGGTTTGGATTCCGGCTCAAGGCCGGAATGACGATACAGATTTGCCAGTCATGATTTCAAACCTGTTGGCCTACCAGTGTTTGGGTGGCAATAGTTCGGATTCTCCCCGAACCGTAGGGGCGCACGGCCGTGCGCCCCTACCCGGGAGCCATGTCTGGTTCGGCTACCATAGTCGACAGAATGGCGATGCGCGTCCCACCCTGGTTTTGGTTCCCTTGTAGGGGCTCGTGGCGAGGATTTGAGGCCCTTCGGCTGCGCTCAGGGCGACATGGTTTGGGGGTTCAGGGCGACAAGGTTTGAGCGCTTGGGGCGACGTGGGTTGGGGATTCAAGGCGACGTGGTTTTGGGGGTTCAGGTCCGCGGGTGCTCTGGCCAGTAGCCCGCTGCAAGACTTGGAGCGCTTCACCCGGAACTGGCTGTCTTCGTGTATATTCGTCTGGTAAAAACCGGGGGAGAAATTGCCATGCCCAATGCTGCCTTTGTTTACGACGATGCCCTGTCCCAGCACGTCCTGCGGTCCGACCATCCCATGCGTCCCGTGCGCCTGCGGCTTGCCTACGAATTGCTGTCGGCATACGGGGCTTTTGACGGCGAAACATCCCGTCTCATCAACCCCCGGTCAGCAACGGAGGAGGAACTGGAGTGGGTCCATACGCCCCAGTACATCGCGGCAGTCAGGGCGCTGAGTTCCGGCCTTGCCACGGAGCGGCCGGAGAGATTTGGCTTTGCCGCCATGGGGGACAATCCCGTTTACCCGGGGATGTACGATGCGGCAACCCTGAGTTCGGGGGCAACGCTGGTGGCGGCGGAACTGGTGGCGGCAGGGCGCGTGGACGTGGCATTTTCCATTTCCGGCGGGCTTCACCACGCCGCGCCCACCCATGCCTCCGGGTTTTGCATCTTTAACGACCCAGCAATTGCCATAAAGTATTTCCTGGAACGGGGAATGCGGGTGGCCTACGTGGACGTGGATGCCCATCATGGCGACGGCGTACAGGATGTCTTCTACGGCGACGACCGGGCGCTGACCATATCCATCCACGAATCGGGGAGCTACCTCTTCCCGGGTACGGGCTTTGTTTCGGAATCGGGAACCGGCGAAGGGGCCGGTTATTCGGTGAACATTCCCCTGTATCCCTACACCGAGGATGAGCCTTACCTGTGGGCCTTCCGCGAGGTGGTCCCGCCCCTTATCCGGGCATTTGCGCCGGATGTGCTGGTAACTCAGCTGGGTATCGACAGCTACCACTCGGACCCGATAACGCATTTGCAGCTTACATCCCGGGGCTATGTGGACATAATTCGGGAATTTGCCGCGCTGGGCCTGCCCTGGCTGGCATTGGGCGGGGGAGGTTACGACATAGGCGCCGTGGCCCGCTGCTGGACGCTGGCCTATGGCGTAATGCTGGGTACGGAGTGGCCTGACCGAATCCCCGAGGCGGTAGCCGGTCAGTACCTGTCACCGAATTTGCGGGACACGGTAGCCCTGGAGGTGCCGGACAACGTGCGGCAGGAGGTAAGGCGGTACGTGGAGGATGGCGTGTCGGAGTTACGAAGGGAGGTGCTTTCCCGGCACGGGTTGGGGTAGGGGGGATCGTTCCTGCCAGGGGTGGCAACCCAACGGTTTGATTCAGTTGTTGCAGGATCCAACTGCATACTCAGGGGAGTAGCGCTTTAAGGAAATTGGCTTCTTGGAGGAATTGGAGAATCTGGACACCGTTCCGCAAGGAAGGTTTTGGACCTGCAACGGGACTGTCGGCAGGGATTTGAGGCCCTTCGGCTGCGCTCAGGGCGACATGACCTCATTGCAGAGAGGCTGCCCCTTTGGCTGCGTTCAGTGCGACGTGGTTGGCTTGGTGGGCGAGGTGGCTGGATTCCGGCTTTCGCCGGAAAGACGGTTGGACCCCAATCCATGATTACGATGCTGTTGACGTACTAAACCAAAGCCACGGTGAACACTACATCGAGGGTACCTGGCATTCGAGTGGTAGTGGTTCAGATTTTGCCTGAACCGTAGGGGCGCACGGCCGTGCGCCCCTACCCGGTCGCCATATAAATTCGGCTACCATAGTCGATAGAAAGGCAATGGACATACCGCCCCGGGGTTGGTTCAGGCAGGCAGCCCGTTCGGTTCCCTGGTAGTGGTTTCCGGCGAGGATTTGGGGCCCTTCGGCTGCGCTCAGGGCGACATGACCTCATTGTAGAGAGACTACCCCTTTGGCAAGCTCAGGGCGACGTAGTTGGTGGCCAGGGCGAGACGGCTGGATTCCGGCTTTCGCCGGGAAGACGGTTAAACCCCAAGCCATGATTACAATGCTGTTGAACTACTGGAAATCAACCGATAACCGCTTAGAGAGCCCAGCAGGTGGTTAAATTGAAAGGCACAAAAAAGACCGGCCCCTCAAAGGGGCCGGTCCGCTTTTGGTAATTCAGTTGTGAGTTAGTTGACCTGGTGTTCACCGGACAGGATGTCCCTGGCCGTGTCGCCAACGTTGGACTCCAGGCAATCCCGGAAGGTGCTGTAGATGGACTTCTTGATGGCTTCAATCATCCAGGCTTCATAGTCCGGGTCGGTCTGGTAGGTGTTCTTGAGAGCAGTGAGACGCTCCAGCAAGCTCAGGTAATGGTACTGCAGCGGCGTCACAGTCTGCTGAACACCATCAATGACGAAGGTGTTCTCGGTGTTTATCACTTCCTGCCCCGCACTCTCTGAACCAGTCATTTTGTGTACCCCTCTACCAGAATGTCGGAAAATAGGGCCGAACTATCGGCGCTATTGCATCACATACCTATTATATCAGATTGGCCGGCTCCACGTAGCTTTACCAGCCAGGGAAGTTTAGACTTCTCTGAACTCGCCTTCCACCGTGTCGCCGCCATCGTCGTCGCCGCCCATGCCCGCGTCACCGGGAGGCGTACCGGCGGTCTGCTGGCCGTACACTGCCTGGCCCACACGCTGCAGGGTGTCGTTCAGGTCGTTCATGGCGGTCTGCATCTCGGCCACGTTATTGGCGGCCACCGCCGATTTCAAGGTGGCTATCTTTCCTTCCACTTCGGTCTTCAGGTCTTCGGGCACCTTGTCGGCGTTCTCCTGAAGCAGCTTTTCGGTGCTGTACACCAGGGAGTCCGCCTGGTTCCTGGTCTCCACCTCGGCGCGGCGGCGCTGGTCCTCTTCCTCGTGGGCCCGGGCGGCGTCCACCATGTCGTCAATCTCGTCCTTGGAGATGCCGGAACTGGGCTGGATGACGATGCGCTGTTCCTTGCCGGTGCCCTTGTCCTGGGCGGAAACGCTGAGGATACCGTTGGCGTCGATATCGAAGGTGACGTCCACCTGGGGTACCCCCCGGGGCGCGGGGAGCAGGCCGTCGAGGATGAACCGGCCAATGGACTTGTTATCCCCGGCCATGGGCCGCTCGCCCTGGAGGACGTGAATGTCCACACTGGTCTGACCGTCGGCGGCGGTGGTGAAGGTTTCGGTCTTCTTGGTGGGGATGGTGGTGTTCCTGGAAATCAGGGTAGTCATGACGCTGCCCAGGGTTTCCAGTCCGAGGGTCAGCGGGGTGACGTCCAGCAGGACGATGTCGCCCACCTCGCCGCCGAGGACTCCTGCCTGAATGGCCGCGCCCATGGCTACCGCCTCGTCGGGGTTTACGGAACGGCTGGGTTCCTTGCCGAAGAGGGACTTTACCTTTTCCTGCACGGCGGGCATGCGGGTCATGCCGCCCACCAGGATGACTTCATCGATTTCGCTGGCCTGCAACCCTGCGTCGGTAATGGCCTGGCGGCAGGGACCGCCGGTCTTGTCGATCAGGCCGCTCACCAGCTGTTCCAGCCGGGCGCGGCTGAGGGGCTTGACCAGGTGCTGGGGGCCGCTGGCATCGGCGGTGATGAAGGGCAGGTTAATCTCGGTTTCCAGGGTGCTGGAAAGCTCGATCTTTGCCCGTTCCGCTGCGTCGCGAAGCCGCTGCAGAGCCATGCGGTCGGTGGCCAGGTCGATACCGGTTTCCTGGCGGAATTCCTGGATCAGCCACTCGAGGATCTGCTGGTCGAAGTCGTCACCGCCGAGGTAGGTGTCACCGTTGGTGGACTTGACCTCGAAAACGCCCTCGCCCATCTGAAGGATGGTAATGTCGAAGGTGCCGCCGCCCAGGTCGAAGACGGCGATGGTGGCGTCCTCGTGGGTCTTGTCCAGGCCATAGGCGAGGGATGAGGCTGTGGGCTCGTTGATGATGCGCAGCACGTCCAGCCCGGCGATGGTTCCGGCGTCCTTGGTAGCCTGGCGCTGGGCGTCGTTGAAGTAGGCGGGAACGGTAATCACCGCCTGGCTGATCTTCTCACCCAGCTTGGCCTCGGCGTCCTGGCGGATTTTCTGCAGGACGAAGGACGAAATCTGCGGGGGCGCATAGGACTCTCCCGCCATTTCCACGTGGGCATCGCCGTTGCCGGCCTGCACCACCTTGTAGGGGAGCTTGCCGAGGGCGCCCTGTACTTCGCCGTCGGAGAATTTGCGGCCCATGAGTCGCTTTACGGAGAAGATGGTATTCTCCGGGTTGGTCACCGATTGCCGCTTGGCGACCTGGCCGATGTAACGTTCGTCGCTGCGGGGGTTCACCGCCACCACCGAGGGGGTAAGGCGTCCGCCTTCCGCGTTTTCCACGACTACGGGTTCACCCGCGTCGATAACCGCAGCTACCGAGTTGGTGGTCCCCAAGTCTATTCCCAGAACCTTTGCCATTTCCGTGCTCCTTCGCTTCTTTTCGATGCTGAAATTAGAGGTGCAATTAAACCTTAACCAATCAAAAAAGGGTTGGGGCCTAGCGGGCCACTACAACCTGGGCTGCCTGGATAACCCGGTCCCGCAGGCGGTAGCCGTTGCGCACGGCCTCCACGACGTAACCGGAGGGTTGCTGGTCGGAGTCCACGATAGCCACTGCTTCGTGCTGCAGGGGGTCGAACTGGACTCCTACTGTGTCGATCCGGGTAAGGCCTTCGGACTCCAGGACGCCGTGGGCCTTGCGGTGAATAAGCTTCACGCCTTCTACCCAGGAGTCACCGGCGTCTCCGTTGCCGAGGTGGTTGATGGCGAGTTCCAGTTCGTCCACCACGGGGAGGAGGTTGATTATCAGGCGGCGGTTGGCGTCCTGGCGCAGGGTGGCCTGATCTTCTTCGGTGCGGCGGCGGAAGTTGGCCAGTTCCGCCTGGGCCCGCTGGACCTGTTCCCGGGATTGGCCCAGTTCGTCCCTTGCCTCGTCCAGGTTCTGCTGGAGGATGATTACCTGATCCTCGGCGGGCAGGGAGTCAAAATCCACAATGGATTCCTGGGTTTCCGGTTGCGAGTCGTCCGGTTCGGGGACCGGGATCTCACTGTCGTTATGGCCGTTTGTCATAAGGGGGTCACCTTTCAAAATAGAGAGAATTCCAGAATGTCCAATGCCCTAGCCTTCGTCGTCCGGCAGGTTGAGGTTGCGGAACAGCTGGGCCATGGCGGGCTCGACTATTGGTTCTACTTCGGTGCCTTCCGAAACCGTTTTGAGGTATTGCTTGAAGCCCTGCAGGTTTTCCACCAGGTTCAGGGCAAATTCAACTCCGGCCAGGTTGAGGCCCAGGTGTTCCATCAGGTGCCGGATCAGGAAGACCTTGCGTATGTCTTCGCGGGAGTAGAGGCGCAGCATACCGACGGTGCGGCCGGGGTTTATCAGGCCCAGCCTCTCGTACTTGCGCAGGGTCTGTGGGTGCATGTCGAGGATCCGGGCGGCGACGCTGATGATGTACACGCCCTCGATTCCGGCCCCAAACTCGTCCGACCTGCCGTTGCCGTTGGCGTTTCCGTTGTCGACGGGGCTGGTTTCCGTGTGCTGAGGCTGGTGGGCAGGCTCAACGCTGGCCGAGGACGGTGGGGGCGGCGGAACAGAGAATGAGTCCGCATTACGCGTGTCAACCAGGTCTGAATCAACCCAAACTCTAAACCTCTGGTACATTGCTTTCCCTCCCGGGACTGCCGCTCGTGAAAAGAAGAACTAATTACAATCAATATAATAAGCCTTGACATTAGCCGTGTCAACATTTATTATTTTCTCGCAATATTAAGTGTGAAGCGATTGCTTACAAAGGCCCGGCGGCCGCAAAGGAGGTGAGTCGCCATGCTGAAACTGAAGGGATGCCCCAAGTGCCAGGGAACCCTGAACCTGACTTCCGATATGTACGGACGTTACATCAACTGCCTGCAATGCGGGTTCAGTCGGGATCTCCCGGAAGTTCTCCCACAGGCAACGGTTGCTGCACCTGCCGCTCATCCGGAAGTTAAGGAACCGGTGCGAAAGGCGGCCTAGAAGGCGGCCGGAATTCCGGAACAGAATAGGGGGGCGATAATCAGGGGCTGCCAGTGATGGAACTGGCAGCCCCTGAAGCTTTGTGCAGCCGTTGTTGGGTGGGATGCGGCAACCTGCGAGGGTCCTGGCACATTGAGATGTTTGTATTGATGGTTAGCGAGATTTCGCTCCCGGTCACCCGGTCAAAGAGATGTGTGGTCCTCACGCCAGGAGTTGGAGCCTACTGGCCGCCGATCGATTCGAACCGTCCCACATACTCGTGGATGCCTTTCTCCCGGGGCAGCCTGGCGAAGGCCATTGATTCGGGAAGGACGATGCCTCCCGAGAAGACCATTTTCATGGCGTCCTCCACGGTGAGGTCGGTCTCAAAAACGTCGTCTTCCACCATTATCGCCATATTGCCGGAGGTGGGGTTGGGAACGGTAGGGACGTAAACCACGACGAGGGATGTGCCGGTGTCGGCGCAGACGGCCCGCCCGGTTACGAAGCCCAGGGCGATCATCCCGTCGCGGGGCCACTCGATGAAGACCACGCGGCTGAAGCGGTACTGGGACGACATGACGGCGGCAACTGTCTGGGTAAGGCCGTAGATTGAGCCCACTACCGGCGTGCCGTTGAGGACTTTCCCGGTTATATCGAAGGACTTCCTGCCGAGGCGCGAGGCAACGGCCAGCCCGGTAAGGTAGAAGAGGCCGGCAAGGACAATCAGGCCCACTCCGGTGAAGGTGAGGCCGCCGATGTAGGGCAGGTCCCAGGGGATAAACTTGACCAGGGGGTGAACGAAACTGTCGGCGTAGCCAATTATCAGTGCCAGAACCAGGATGGTGACCAGCAGCGGAAACAGTTCCATGAGACCGCTGATGGTTCTTCCCTGTATGTGGCGCTCGAGGCGGCGGGCAAAGCCCATTCTATGGCCGGAATCTACTATACGCTCGGGCGAATTGTTGTTCGCAATATCTGCCACAAATACCTCCTGGAATGCCTGTGTACCCGGTGCTGCGACAGCCACCGTTAACCGTTAATGGAAGTTTAACTCTTACCGGTATTCGCCAGGGGCGAGTCTTTCTACATGGGCCAAATGATACAACATACCGCTGTTTATGGATATAAAATATCCATGAAAAGGCCCCGGCCAATACGGCCGGGGCTCGAAGGGTTCTTTAGGGGACAGGCGCCGTGGGTTACCTGGTAAGTTCGGGCCAGAACCTTTCTTCTTTCCAGGGGTCGGCGTTGTTGTTGTAGCCGCGTTGTTCCCAGAAGCCAGGCGAATCTTCCAGCATCAGTTCCAGGCCGTTAATCCACTTGGCGCTCTTCCAGGCGTAGCGGCTGGGGACGATGAGGCGAAGGGGCCAGCCGTGGTCCTTGCCCAGTTCGGCGCCGTTGTGGCGGTGGGCCAGGAAGCCTTCCTCCAGCACCATTTCCAGGGGGAGATTGGTGGTATAGCCGCCAAGGCAGTGGGCCATGACGTATTTTGCCTGGGGCCTTACGCCGGCCATTTCAAGGACGGCAGCGGCTGGTACTCCCTCCCAGGTCTGGTCGAGGGCGCTCCACTGGGTGACGCAATGGAAATCGGCATCCAGGGTAACCCAGTCCAGTTCGGTGAACTGCTTCCAGCTCAGGGTTATTTCCTGGTCCACCACGCCGAACACCCGGAAAGTCCAGAGGCTGATGTCCACCTCGGGCCTGGAGCCGTAGGTAAGTACCGGAAAGCGCTTGCTGAGAAACTGGCCGGGCGGGACGCGTTCACCCTGGTCGGGGGCCTCCTTAACCTGGTCGGGGCGTTTCAATCCGAATTGCGGTTCCAATTTATTCAACCACCTGTTTATTGACTGGGTTATGCGGGAAGTGCTGGAGGCCATATTAGTTTTCATCCATTGGAGTGTCAAACGGGTGCGTTGCCGCTGGTATGACCGGGGTGATCGCGCCTTGACGTTCGTTGGTTTCGTTTATCAATTGTAAGCTGAAGCGCGACCGCAGTTACCGGTAGGGGCAGAGGTGGGGAAGCAGGAGGACAAGCAACCCCGCAGCCACCGTGACGGGCTGCGGGGTTGTGATGGTCTATGGATTGGCGATTATGGTGCCAGCAGGCCCGTCGGTTATGCGGCCGACCACGCAGGCACAGGGCGTCCCGTGGGCCGTTAACTCCGCCAGGAGTTGCTCTTCCTTGTCTCCCGCGACTGACATCAACAGGCCGCCGGAGGTCTGAGCGTCACACAGGAGCAACTGGTCGTTGTCGGTCAGGTCCGGGTGCCAGCGCACAGTGTCGGCCACGCTGTCCCGGTTGCGGCCAGTGCCGCCGGGGGCGATGCCCTGCTCCAGCAGTTCCCAGGTTCCGGGCAAGGTGGGCACCTGGCCCAGGTTGATTTCGGCGCAGACGCCGCTGCCCTTGACCATGGACTTGAGATGGCCCATAAGGCCAAAGCCGGTAATGTCGGTGCAGGAGTGGACGCCCACCTTGGTCATAGCCTCGGAGGCTGAACGATTCAGGGTGGCCATGGCGTCAACCGCTCCCTGGAGGACGTCGGCGTCAACCCGGCCCTGCTTTCCGGCGGTGGTGATTATGCCGGTGCCCAGGGGTTTGCTGAGAATGAGGGAATCGCCGACCCTGGCGCCAGCGTTGGTGGTCTGCTTGCCCGGCTCCACAATGCCCACGACCGACAGGCCGTACTTGGGTTCGGGGTCGTCCACGGTGTGGCCGCCCACGATGAGACAGTCGGCTTCGGCGGTCTTGGAGTAGCCTCCCCGCAGGATTTCGCCCAGGATACCCTTGTCCAGGGCTGCCGGAAACCCGCAGATATTGAGGGCGACCAGGGGCTTGCCACCCATGGCGTAAACATCGCTGAGGGCGTTGGCAGCGGCGATGGCCCCGAATTCGAAGGGATCATCCGTTATGGGCGGGAAAAAGTCCACCGTCAGGATGAGGGCCGTCTCGTCGTTGATGCGGAAGACGGCGGCGTCATCGCCGGTTTCGGTGCCTACCAGCAAGTCGGGATGGGAAAGCTGGGGGAACTGGCTCAGGACCTGTACCAGGTCCTCAAGGCTGATCTTGGCCGCTCAACCGGCGCAGTGGGAAAGCTCGGTCAGGCGGATTTCGCTGCTCTGCATGGGGCCTCCTGTGGGGCTGGGCAATTCGTGGGGCTACCTAATGGATTGTAGCATAAAGGGGCAGGACGCCCGGAACCAGCCGAAGGGAGGTAAGGATGAGCATCGGGTACACATTTGGTCCAGCGCGGGGAAGTTCGCGATGCGATGCACGCTGATGGGTCCAACCCTCGCGGCCGAGGCGCGCCAGGCACACCCCCTAGCCGATCTCGGCCTGGACCTGGCCCATACGGCTGATGTCGTAGCCCCCCAATTCATGCACGGCCTGGCGGAATTCCTCGCTGATCAGCAGAGCGAGCAGAGGCTGCAGCAGGTCGCTCTCGTAGTGGGTCCTGGGAATAACGAGGTCGTACTGCTCGTTGGCCAGCGGGATGAATTCCAGACCCAGGGCGCGGGCCGCGCTAAGTATGCCGAGACCCACGTCGGCGGATCCGCCGCTTACGGTTGCCGCCACCGCCAGGTGGCTGAACTCCTCCCGCAGGTAGCCGTTGACGGCTTCGGGGTCGGCGCCCATTTCCCCCAGCTTGTAGTCCAGCAGAACCCGGGTGCCGGAGCCGCGCTGCCGATTAACAAAGGTGACGTCGGGGCGCATGAGGTCGGAAAGGGAGTGAATGCCGGAGGGGTTGCCCGGCCTGACCATCAGGCCCTGGACTCTTCCTACCAGGTTTACCAGAACCACCGGAAACTGGGGCAGGTAGCGCTCGATGTAGGAAAGGTTGTACTTCCCGGTGGTCTCATCCAGGAGATGGGAGCCGGCCAGGTGGGCCTCGCCGCGCCGGAGGGCTATCAGACCGCCCAGGGAGCCTATGTGTGAAGAGGAGAGGTTGGCCCCGAAAGGCGCCCGCCGCAGGAAGCTGGACATCAGGTCCAGGGTAAGGTCGTGGCTGCCGATGGCGACTATGGTGTTTTCAACCTCCGCCAGGGGCCGCAACAGTTCAACCGCTACTTCGGCGCCAGCTTCCATTCCCTCGGAGAAGCGGGGTATCTTCACCAGGCCGTCGGCGCGGACCAGGGACATTATTACCCCCGCGCCCCGCTGAACCGGCGTGGCTACCATTCTCTCGCCGACGCGGCCCAGCTTGACCCGCAGGAATTCATCCTCGCCGGTGGATGACGTGACTTTGCGCGTAATTTGGGCGTGGACTATGGGACGCTGGCCGCCCCGGGCCTGGCCCAGCCACCGCGCGATAAGGGGCTGTAGCAGCAACTCGGCGGTGAGCATGGTGGATACCGGGTACCCGGGCAGTCCGACGAGAGGCTTGCCGCGGGCCAGCCCCAGCACCACCGGGTGGCCGGGGCGAACGGCAATGCCGTGGACCAGCAACTCTCCCAGTTCTTCGACCACCAGGGCGGTGTAGTCCTCGGAGCCAGCGGAAGAACCGGCATTGATGATCACCAGGTCGTGGGTCTTCAGGGCCTCAATGGCGGCGTCCCGAATAGCCACAAAGTCATCGCGGACCGGGTCCACGACCGTAGCGACTGCGCCCCACTCTTCCAGTTGGGCGGACAGCATTATGGAGTTGAACTCCACGATGTCTCCGGGCTGCAGGTCGGTACCCACGGGCACCAGTTCGTTGCCGGTGGGAATGATGGCCACGGAGGGCCGGCGGCGGACGGACAGGTGGGCCAGGCCGGCGGCGGCACAGGCGCCCAGGTCTGCGGGAGAAAGCTGGTGGTTTTCGGTAAGCACCAGTTCCGTGGCGATAATGTCCTCGCCCAGGGGACGTACGTGCTGCCAGGGGGCCACGGGGTCCATTATGCTGACGTGGTTTTCCCCCACCTTGTGCAGGTGCTCGACCATGATTACCGCGTCGAAGCCGGAGGGCATGGGGTCGCCGGTATCCACCCACACGGCCTGCTGCCCGGGGTCGTTGACCGCCAAAGTAACGGGAGAGGTTTCGGTGGCGCCGGTGGTATCCGCGGCGCGGACGGCGATTCCGTCCATGGCGGCGGCATCGTAGTGGGGAGATGACTTGGCGGCCCAAACCGGCCCGGATGTTACCCGTCCCCGGGCCGTGGCCACCGGAACAACTTCGGGAGGCATGGCCTCCAGCAAGCCGGCGTCACGAAGGGCGGTGTAAAACCTGTCCCGCGCTTCTTCCAGCGGGATGTCGGAAAGGTAGTAGCGTCGCTGGTTTGGCTGGCCCAAGGTCAAGAGAGTTCACCCCGTTCACTTAGGATGTAGTTGGAGTATGGAACGGATGATGCGGTCTGGCATGGCGGGTGGGGTGGGAAGGGAGGTTGGGGGTGGGGCTGGGGGTGGTTGTTGGGGGAAACGCCGTCCCCCCGCCAGTCCACCCAGATACCAAATATTCCCACGGCCTGGGCGCCGCCCACGTCGGCATAGAGGTTGTCGCCCACCATCCAGGCCTCGCTGGGAGACACACGCAGGTTTTCCAGCGTTTGCTGGAAGATGCGGGGGTCGGGTTTGGCTGCGCCGAATTCGCCGGCGATCAGCACCGATTCAAAACAGGGTTCCAGTCCCGCCTTCACGACCTTGGCGCGCTGGCCCTCGGAGTCTCCGTTGGTAATCAGGCCCAGCCTGACACCACGGTCGCGGAGGGCCTGCAGGAGGTCCAAGGCGCCGGGGATAACTTCAACGGCGGCCGACTTCAGCTTCTGGTAGGCGGCCGACATTTCTTCCTTAAGAGGGTCATCGTCCATCCCGAACCGTTCGAAGGCCATGGACAACAGCTCCCAGCGGGCCCGGCTGAGGTTCATGCTGCCCTTCCGGATTCGCTCGGGGTCGGACCAGTACCAGCGCCGGATTTCCTGGATTGCGTCGGACAGGTCTTCGGGGTCTGCTACGGGCAAACGGCTGGCAAAGTCGTGGCAGACCTGGCGAAAGCACCTACCCGCGGCTACGTCGTCGGACAGGATGGTGTCGTCCATATCGAAAATGATGGCCGGTGGCAACTCTGGATTCTGCACTGCTTACTCTTGCCTGCTCCTGTGGAGTTTCATCATGGATTAAAACAGCGTGACCGTTACGGTCTCGCCGGCATAGAGGCCGGCTTTGTCCAGCGGAACCTGAACGAGGCCGTCAGCACGGATGAGCGTAAAGATTAGGTTGGACTTGCCGAATACGGGTTCGGCGACCAGTTCTTCAGCGCCGTTGTCTCCGTTGCGCCTGAGCCGCACTGGAACGTAATCCTCGCGGCCGGAGGCTGAAGCCAGGTCGCGGTCCAGTCGCGCCGCAGTCCTGGCCGGTTCAGGGATCGCCAGGCATCCGGCCAGTCGGTAAATAACCGGCCGGACCAGCAGGTCGAAGACAATCATGGCGGATACCGGGTTTCCGGGCAGGCCAAAAACGGGCTTGTCCGCCACCATTCCAAGGATGGCCGGCTTTCCCGGACGGATGGAGAGGCCGTGAACCAGCACGCCGGGCTCGCCCAGGGCGTTGATGATGTCGGCGGTCATGTCCCGGCTGCTGACCGAACTGCCCGCGGAAAAAACCAGCGCGTCGGAGTGCTCCAGACCCCGACGCGCCGCTTCCAACTGGGTTTCGTAATTGTCAGAGACTATGCCGAGCGGAACGGGTTCGCCACCGTCCCGGAGAATCTGGGAAGCGATGGAATAGCTGTTAACGTCCCGGATCTGGCCAATGGCCGGCTCTCTATCCGGTGAAACCACCTCGTCGCCCATGGACAGGACCGCAATCCTGGGGCGACGGGCCACGGGGGCGCTGGTAATGCCCAGGGCAGCAAGCCCGCCGATATCCTGCGGCCGCAGCAGGCGCCCGCGAGGCAGGATTGATTCTCCCTCCCGAACATCTTCGCCGGGCTGGACCACGTTCTCGCCCGGGGCCACTGGCCGGACCACCTCTATGGTGTCGGCGTCAACCTGCTGGGTGTTCTCTACCATTACGACTGCGTCCGCGCCGCCGGCCAGCATGCCGCCGGTATAGGTTCCGGCGGCTTCTCCCAGGTTTACGGATACCCCGGGGGCTCTACCCATGGGGACTACGCCAACAACGGAAAAGTAGGCCGGCAACCCCTCGGTGGCGCCGAAGGTATCGGCGGCCCGGAGGGAATAACCGTCAACGGTGGAGCGGGGAAAGGTGGGGAGGTCCTGCCGGGAGACAAGGTCTGTGGCGGTGACTCGGCCGAGGGCTTCGTGTACCGGCACATCCTCGCAGGCGGGGGCGGGCGATGGCAATACTTCGAGCAAAGCTGCCAGAGCCTGTTGCGGCGGAAGAACGTTGAAGAATTCCGGCATGGTGAAATTATATGCCCTGCAAGGTGGGTATTAAAGTCAATTGCGAAAGTTCACGGAAAACACATAAGTATTGGCTATAGCGCTTTGCATTCGGTCAATTTTCCGGTGGACTTCATAGCTATGCCAGGGCAGTTTGAAGGGTTTTGACGAAGAGAGTACCCGATGGATGGAAGAGGCGCCATTCAGGCGACTCGGGCCAATTCGCGGAAGAAGAACCGGGTCCTTCACGGGGTATGGCTACTGGGCAGGTTCTGTCGCCGGAAGAGTGGCCAGCCAGCCGTCACCCCTGCCAGGGGAGTCCCGTAGCGTTAGCGTTCTTGTTCCGCCAGCGGTGTTTCTCGGCAAACTGTGCTGCCACTAACGGGTTTCCACTAACAGGCCAACAGGTTTGAGCCAACCGGTCCGAAATGATGCCTGCTAAATCTGTATCGCCACTCTGGCCCGGAGCCGGAATCCAGAGCCCCGCTTGTGCCATGCAGTTGACCTTTCGCAACCTGCCTGGATTCCGGCGCAAGGCCGGAATGACGGTTACACCCCAACCCTTCATTGCAATGGTGTTGAACAACTAACCCCTGACCCTTCTGCTTCGCCCGCATGAGCGCCAAGCATCGGCGACCGCTGTAAGTTGCCTTGCAAGCATTAGTACCTCTTAATCCGCTAACAGTTTCCATAAAGTTGCACGTATACTTGCTGCGCCCTGGCCACCCTGTGTAAGCCGTAGCTGCGTCGGCGTTTCCGGAAGGTACAAACGAGGGCAATTTAGCCATAACCGTGAGTCGATAGAGGAGGAGGATAGGAAAATGATACCCACAGGCAACTTATTGAGGTTGGCCGGAATTGCCCTTGCCCTGGTGGCTCTTGTTGGAGCGTCCCTGTTCCTGCCCTGGGGCGCCCCAGCCCAGGCGCAGGCGGTTGTTCCATCAACGCCCACCAATCTGGAACTGGAGCTATTCAGTGGAAACGATACCGACGGGTACGTGGCGGTACTGAAATGGAACTACGATGACGCCGACGATGGCTACCTTCTGGAGAAGCGCCTTGATGTCGGCGGAGAGTGGATATGCGTCGTGGCCGGCGGATACCCCGATGGCGACACAATCAGCATCAGCACTCTCAGGGACGGCAGGCTGACACCTGCGGGTG
The DNA here is from genome assembly GCA_002238505.1 of SAR202 cluster bacterium bin22. GTDB lineage: Bacteria > Chloroflexota > Dehalococcoidia > Lucifugimonadales > UBA3495 > Bin22. The sequence continues at coordinate 46,442 of MPMM01000023.1, forward strand.
AATGGTATTTCCGGGTGTATTCCATCAATGAACAGACCTTTTCCTACATAGACGAGGTCACCTGCGATGAGAACGCAGCCTATGGTTACGTTCGAGACCCCGATGACGATGAAGGTTATACCTTCAGCGCTGCCGCCGAAGTGGGGCCATTTACCTTTTCAGACCCGGCCGAAGCGACGGTAGCAAGCCTGGACACTCCCACTAACTTTAAGGTGGACAGCGCGAGGCACGGGCGGGTGAGGCTGGCCTGGGATCTGCCCGATGACAACGGGAGGACCATTGGCTACATTCTGAAACGTGAATACCTGGGTACTGGCGGGGTTAACCAGTGCATCTTCTGGCCGAAGAGCCTGTGGACAGGCTTCACTGACCGGTTCGTATCGGCTTACGACACCGCCAATGATGCCAACAAGTACCTCTATCGCCTGTACCCCATAAGCGAGGAATACGAAAGGTTAAACTCAAACGGTGATCTTGTCTGCGAAAGTGAAGACCCGGAGAGCACGCCGGCCGAGGCAACCGCTACCCTGACCACCTCTTCCACGATAGGTGTGGTAAACGGGAAGCTGGCTCACCTAAATCCCGGCGCTCCCCAAAACTTCCGGTACTACGCCTACTTCAGCAACCTTTCGGGCGTTGGTTCGAAGGTAGTAGTCGCGTGGAACGTCGTACGACAAATACCGGCATACCAGTTGCGCTACAAGGACGACGACCCCATGTCGGACTGGACCGTAGTTACCCTGGATTCCATGCATTTCCCCCAGATGTGGGGCGCGCTCGGAAGAGGTGACTATGTGCAGCCAGCCAACTACTGGGTCTCTCCCGACGCCGAATTGACTGGCGGCACCACCTACACCTTCCAGGTCGGGTCCTGCGACAATACCGACTGCGACAACGTAACCTGGAGCGATGCAGAGGAGATCGAGGCAGCTCCGGACCCCAGCTAATCGGTCATCCGGGCCAGCTTTGGCTCGACACAGGGAATTGAGAGGCCAGGCAACGGGCGCTGAAGGTTAACAACCTTCAGCGCCCGTCTTTGTTCTGTAGTATTGCCCACGCCAGGACAGCGGCGCGTGGAGTACCGGACCCGTACGGGTTCAGGACTAGTTGGTGGACTGGCTGTCGCCGCTCCCGCCGCGCATGGCGGAAAGCAGGTCGGCCAGGGCGGTGGCCAACTGGCGGGGGCGTTCCGCGTACTCGGGGGTGGGATACCATTCGTAGTCAAAGCTGCGGAGCACGTCGCCGTCGATGCTGCAGCGGAGGCTGGAAACGATGACGCGGAAACCCACGGTGTTGGTTGCCTGCTCCGCCAGTTGCTCCAGCACCACGTCGGGGCAGTTGTAAATCACCAGGAAGCCGCCCTCGCGGTTGCCGTCGGTAACCCGGGCCCGGAAAACCTGGCCAACCTGGTCCAGGTCAACTATGGTGAAGGACTGCTCGGCGCGGCCATAGTCGGGCCAGCCGATGTTAATGGTTTCGCCAATCTGTCTGTTACGCACTAACTTTCCTATCGCTCATTGTCGGGCTTCCCCTCATTCTGGACCGCATTATCGTATCCTCTAAACGAGAAGTAATCCACCGCGAGTTGGTTCACCCGGGCGATGGGATGTAGGAGGGTCGTGCTCTGCCCAGAGTCCAGTTGGGATAGACTACACCCGGTAGTCCTGTTCCGCTCCTTTTGACTGCTTCCGGTGTGGGTTTTAGATCCTTCGGCAGGCCCAGTATGACATTACTTGTGCCCTGCGGAGGGGTTTCAGGGGGGATTTGAGGCCCTTCGGCAAGCTCAGGGCGACATAACTTGTGCTAGGCGAGGGTGTGCACAGGAGGGATTTGAGGCCATTCGGCAGGTCCAGGACGACCTTCATCGATTTCTGAGAGACTCTGCGCAGTCTCCGGTCGAGCCAGAGAGGAACTGTCCTGACTTCCTTGCAGCTTCCTCAGACGTCCGATCCGGCGGCAACTACGCCTGATCAGATGAACGAGGCCGGGGTTGGGCGCGCAACTGGGAAGTGCTAGAATTAGCCGGCTAATACCGGACCGCCCGTGGGCGTCCGTCGCAAGGAGATTTCCGGTTGACCAGCACCCCCGCGCAACCTTACCTAAAGTACGCTCTGTTTTGTCGGGACACGGAAACCGATTCCGACGACGACCTTACCTTCAAGGGAGTAATTGACCTGGTGGAACTGCCCCCTCCGGCGGAACCGCCCGGGCCCGAGACGCCTTTTCTGGCGCAAGTGGACGTGAATCTTGCCTTTTGCATTGCCGGGGCTTCTCCCGGAAACCATCACCTGATGGTAGCCATCAAGGCCCCGGGCATACCCCTGGATACGCCGCCCCCGCAGGCCATCGAATGGGAGGAGGACATCCTCTTCCAGCGTTGGATAAAGACGTTCCGCATTCCGGTGCAGCGGGCGGGCACCCACGTCGCAGCCATTCTGCTGGACGGTGAACCCCTGGGCGAGGCCAGCTTTATGGTCCGTTTCAAGGAATCGGAATAGACCGGGGCAACTGGACGCTTTAATTGATAATTCCGGCCGCCATAGTGCTGTTCATACTCTTTGCCGGAAGCTATTTCGGGGCGCGCCAACTGGCCCTGCGGAAGAACCGCCAGCCAAACCTGGTAATCCTGGTTGGACTGCTGATAGGCATAGTCGCGTTCGGCATAATCTGGGCGGTGAGCACCGTTTTTGGCGGGCCTTATGCCCGGCTGGTAGCCATCGGGGTTTTCGCGGTAATGCCGGTGGTGGCGGCGGCGGTTGTTCCGGCAAGAAATTGACGCCCCTATCGGAATTGGACCCTTAATCAGGAACAAACTTGCCAGCAAAGCCACCTGGAGAGAGCCATGAAGGCGATGGTAATTCACCAGTTTGGTGAACCGGAAGTAATGCAGTGGGAGGAAACCCCCACACCCCAGCCCGGGCCGGGCGAGGTACTGGTCAAGGTCCACTCGGTGTCGGTGAATCGCACACTGGACCTGCAGGTGCGGCAGGACGGCGGCGGGTACGGCGCAATTCTGCCCCTGGTCCTGGGGAACGACCCCGCCGGCGAGGTGGTGGATCTGGGCAGTGGCGTTAACTCGCTTCAGGTTGGCGAGCGGGTGGCAATTTCCCAGGGCATTCACTGCGGCGCCTGCGATCCCTGCGGGGCCGGCGAAAACTTCCAGTGTGTTAACCGGCGGATGCTGGGAATCCACCTGTGGGGCGGATACGCCGAATACCTCAAGGTTCCGGCGTCCAACTGCGTACCAATCCCCGCCGGGCTGTCATATGGCGAAGCAACGGTGGTAGCCAGGCACTTTCCCCTGGCCATAGCCCAGACCCGGCTGACCAATTTGCAGGCCGGAGACTGGGCCCTGGTGATGGGGGCATCCGGCGGCCTGGGCAGTTGCATCGTGCAGGTAGCGCGCAACATAGGCGCCAACATCATCGCCGGCGCGGGCGCCGACGAACGGGTGGAGGTAGGAAAGGCCCTGGGCGCGCACCACGGAGTCAATTACCGTCGGGATGATTTGGAAGCCGAGGTTATGCGCATTACCGGAGGTCGGGGAGTTGATGTGGTCTTCGAAAACATCGGGGACCCAGTCCAGTGGGACCGGGCTTTCAACAGCATGGCTCGCGGAGGCAGGCTGGCAACGGTCGGCGCCCACGGAGGCGGAATGGTTACCCTCGACCTGAAGAAGCTGTACCAGCGCCGGCTGCAGGTAATGAGCGGCCTGGGCGCCGAGGGCCGGGCCGAACTGGAAGAGTCGCTGGAGCTTACGGCAAAGTGCGAATTACGGGTGTTGATTGACCGGACCATACCCCTGTCCGAGGCGGTGGAAGCCCACCAACTGGTGGACAGCAATGAACCTTTGGGCAAGGTAATTCTTGACCCGACCCTGGGATAGGGAGTTCCAGGAGAGGCCGGCAAGCCAGGCCAGGTCGAGCGAGTTCGGGAGAAAGCAGCGATGCTGACGTCATCCAGTCCGGGCTCTTGCGAGGCAGAATGCACCTGAAACATATGCTGTGGATTGGAATACCGCTCCTGGGCATTGTGATCTTCTCGGCGATGCAGGCCTGGGCTCCGGGACGCTTTTCCGGGGCCATTGCCCTGGTGATAATGGTGGCTTTCCTGGTCATAGTGTTCGCGTTGCGGTTCAGAAAGACTTTTCACGACTGAAAGGAGTTTTGTTATGCCAGACCTGACTTCGGTGTCAGAATCGGTGGGAGCCCTGTTGAAGGAAACCGGGGAATCATTGTCCGTTTCGGAATCAAGCTGCGGCGGCCTGATATCGGCCACGCTGGTGGCAGTGCCCGGGGCCTCGGCCTACTACGTGGGAGGCTCGGTGGTTTACACCCGTACCGGCCAGCAAGGGCTGCTGGGCGTGCCGGAATCGGCCATGGAGGGCATACGCGCCAGCAGCGAACCCTATGCCCAGCTTAATGCCCGCACCATCCGCGAACGGCTGGGCACCACCTGGTCGGTGAGCGAGACTGGGGCCAGCGGTCCCACCGGTAATCGTTATGGCGATTCCGCCGGCCATGCCTGCATAGCAGTGTCCGGCCCGGTTGAGAAGGCCATAACCGTGGAGACGGGGGACCCGCACCGGGAAGCCAATATGTGGGTGTTCGCCAAGGCGGCCCTGGACCTGCTGGAGGAGTGTGTGCGGGAGTCCAGGGGTTAAGGGAGTTTAACCGGGAGGACACTCCCCTGACAGAAGGCAAAAAGATTGCGGGGCAGTCACAACAGACTGCCCCGCAGCTTATTCGCTGTAGCGAAAGTGTCCGGCTTTAGTCGGCAGACGCTTCTTCCAGCACCAGGGGCTTGGCTACGCCACCGTTCTGGTGGAGCCATTCCTTGGCCTCGTCGTGGAGCATATCAGCGAAAACTTCGATGCGATTGCCGTCGGGGTCGAAGAAATAGATGCTCTGGCTCATAACATGGTCCATGGTGCCGTCTATATCTACGCTGTTGGATTTGAGGTGCTGGTAGTAGTCCTTTAGTTCCTGCTCGCCGCCCTCGATCTCCAGGGCAATGTGGTTCAGGCCCAGGTGGTTCTTCTCCAGCTTGTCGGCCGGCTCGCGGAAGGGGAACAGGGCGATGTCGTGGTGTTCCTTTCCAAAGGACAGGAACGCCATGTTGCGCTCGGTGCTGTGGCTGACGACTTCCATGCCCACGACCCGGGTGTAGAAGTCAACGGAAGCGTCAACGTCCCGGCAGTTCAGGACTATATGCTGCAGGCGGTTGATTCGCGCCATGGTTGTACCTCCAGTGAACGATTTCGGGCATAATATCAGAAACCGGGTTCCTTCGCTACCGTGGCCGCTGGCGCAAATCTGCCGAAAACTTTACGTGGACATTGCCGATGGCACTACGTCCCCGTCTTGCTGCCTTGATTGGCGCCCACAGGCTTGTTATAATTCTCGAGCTTACTCAAAAGCGCCCCCCTTCGTGGGCCTGTAGCTCAGGTGGTTAGAGCGCGGTCCTGATAAGACCGAGGTCGTTGGTTCGAGTCCATCCAGGCCCACCAAAACACGGTTTTCAGATACAAAATTGACGGCTTTAAGCTCCCGGGTGCCACCGATGTATGTCCGTCAAAAAGGTTTCTGACCTCAGTCCTAAAGAAAATCTCCGTCTTCGCGACGCCGGCCGGCGTTTCATCAACAGCTACCGGGCCTCTAACTACCAGGAAAGCTACGTGCGGAGCCTGGAGGAGACCATCGCCTACCTGGCCCTCTACTCCGAGGAGCACGGCTGGCCCACCGTTCCCCACATCACCACCGAGCACCTGGAGGAGTACTTCGCCTACTCCCGGACCCGGCAGAAGGGCTACGGGCAGCGGAAGTCCGAGAAAGGCCAGACCCCCTCCTCCAGCTACCTGAACCGCCAGTACCGGCAGCTGCACTGCTTCTGGGGCTGGATGGCCGATCCCCAGCGCCGGCTGGCTGCCGAGAACGTCCTGGACGTCATGAGGGCGCCCAGGGTGGAGGAGAATATCGTCCCCACCCTCTCCGATGATCAGCTTGCCGACCTGCTGGCCCTGGTGAACCCCAAACTGGCCCGGACCCGCAAGGACGCCTTTCGCCTGAAGCGAAACAACGCCCTGCTGTACCTGTTCGTCGATAGCCCTGGCCGCCTCCGGGAGATCGCCACCATGCAGGTGGACGACGTGATCCTGGATGAGGAGAAAGTCCGGGTCATGGGCAAGGGCCGCCGCCAGCGCTTTATGCCCATCGGTCCGGCCGCGCAGCGGGCGATGCAGGACTACCTTGAGGCCAGGGAGACCCTGGCCCCCCTGACCCAGGACCTCTGGGTGTCGGAGCAGGGTAGGGCCCTGCGGTCCGACTGGATCTCCTCGCTGCTCAAGAGGTTGAAGAAACGGGCAAAAATCTCTCGCCTGCATCCCCACATGTTCCGCCACACCTATGCCATGGACTCCCTGCGGAAGCAAATGCCGGATGAGGTGCTCAAGATTATTGGGGGCTGGAAGAAAATCCCGGACACCTACTTCAGAACGCTGGGATTCGACGACGCCGCGGAATTCCACCGAAAAATGAGCCCCGGGGACCGGTTGTCGCAACAGACCAGAACCCGGAGAAAGAAGGGACCCGGCGGGGACAAGGGCCCCGGGCCCAGGGGGCGGCTGTAGTAATCGCTGAGAGCGGAGCCGGCGCCCGGCATAAGCCACCGGTAATCCCGCCCACCGGCGCCGCAGGCTGCGGAGTACCGCGGGAACCGGGATAAGCCGTTAGGTAAAGCGGCCGCGGGACCCTGATCAAGACGATTGCGCAGTTAACCGCCCATGGCCAGCTTCTCGAACCGCGTCCGGGTCCGTCGTACCCTTCGGCAAGCCCCGAATGAGCGGAGAGGCCTGACTGCCTTCCACCCCACAATTGTCCTGGCCTGGTGGATGCCGCCCCTGTTCTGAATTTCGCTTTTTCGCTATACTCTCTGCTGGATCAGGCCATGAGCCACGGCGCCCAGCCGGGGCCCGGTTCTTTATTGGAGTATTGGTGGAAGCGCACGTCGTATACCAGTTCAGGGCCTACACGAACCGGCGCGGATATGCGCGCATTGACGAAGTCCTGGCCCAGCACCGGGACCTCTACAACGCCGCGCTGCAGGAACGCAAATGGGCATGGGAATGGCAACTGAAGGGCAGCGTTGCCGTCCCATTACAGCAGGGACCCACAGCCCTGGCAGAGCCATGTCCGCAGGTCCAGGGTCAGTTGCCGCCCTAAACTCCGCACTGGTGGCAGAGTTGGCTTGAAGGGAGATGCCCGTCGCCTTTGACCATCTGGCCACCGCGCCAAGCTGCCTGGTATTCCAGTTGACGCAGAAACTCTCCAGTGGCCAGGTCTGACGCCTTGCGTCCCCATCGCCTCTGCCAGCACCGGAGGCACGGGGCTATCCACCAGGATGGTGCGGGCGCCGGCCGTGATTCGGTAGGACAGTTGGTGCAGGAAGTCCTTGCGGATACTTGCCATCATGCGGTGTCCCTTGCCGACCGCAAGCCTTGCCTTGCGTCAGTCCTTGCCGCCCTTCTTCCGACGCGATACTCTCCGGTTGGCCCGACGCAGGGACCTGGGGCCCTCCGGTGTGGTCCCGGGGTGACCACCTTCTTGATGGTGCCGCCGGGATGTGCGATGGTGGCGAAGTTCCTGGGCCCCAGGTCGATACCCACGGCGCCTTCACCGCAGTGACCAGGGTAGTCGCCCACACCGATGCTTACCCGGACTCTGTCATACCAGCGCCCACCAGATTCACGTATCCGGCACTCGCGGATTTCCCGGCCAGACTAACGCAGGAGTTCCTCTGTCCTGACTCGACCGCCGGTCTTCGCTGGGAGCGTCAGGACCTTCCCGACCATAATGAGCTTGCCAGAGTCGACCTTAGCTAATGCAACGCCTGCGTGGTTGTAGAATCTGGGGCGAACGGTCCAAAAGGTACCACAACATTATTCCATTTGGCAGGTGGGAGGTGGACTGCTGCTGTCCCATGTCCCGTTAAGTCTGACGGTTATATTCGCTTGGTCAAAGTCGGGTCTGTCACTATATCGATTCTGGTTGTGATAGGGCCTGATGGAAATCCGTGTTTGAGGTTCCCGACTCATAAATATGGTGTTAGCCAGTCTGCGAATTTTATTTTCGTCTCCCATCAGAAAATGTATCGTAAGTATATTTACCTTGTTTGTCTCTCTTTGAGCGACCAGCTTGTAGAACGAGTAGGCGTCGTTGCAGAGCCTGTAAGTTGACGAATCCGTGTCGGTCAGCACGCCCACATTGAAATCCAAGGTGACTACTGGCACATTGATTTCATTCCAACCTGGACTGTTAATCTCCGCCAAGGTTCGGAGTGGTCGTTCGACATCCCATGAGTCCAGCTCGGTTTCCAATGCCAATGGGTCTGCAAAGCTCCTATAAATAAAGCGAGCCTCTGGACCTAGGGCCACGAACCCCACATGGCTTGGATACTCGACAGATGTTTTTCCATTGCAAGGTTTAGATAGGTTGGAACCCTTGACTGCCTCGTAGCAGGCGGCGGCTTCGGCATCATCTGCGTCTTCAAAAAAATCAGCTACCACCAATTGGCTTCCACGGCCTGGATATTCGGCTATCGCAATGTCATAGAGGAGTCTCTCTGAACCTGCTTGTCCCAGCGGGACATAGACCATGTAGAATTCCTTCCTTCCCTGCGAATCTTCGAAGATCTGTATTTCAGGGGGCGGTTCCCCGTTGTTGCTAGTTTCAGTCTCAACCGGAGGGGACATGGGACTGGCAGGTGGCTGGGCTGCTTTCCACGTCGCCGAAGGAAGGGTTGTCCGCAGGGAATCTGCATTCGAATCCTGGGCTTCGGGTCTTGAGCTTGGGGAGTTAAGCCCTTCAGTAACAACCGGAGCGGGCGTGGAACTGGCTGGTGACCAGTCGGGCGGTTGCTGGAGGCCGGACCGCCCTTGACGTTGCCAACGGCAGGGTTGGTGGCGGGGATTCTGCCCTGGAATCCTGCGTCCCAGGGTCGGGATCAGGGGAGTCGCCCTCCGGGAAAATTGCGGCCAGCAATATCCCGGCAAAGAAGGCACCGCCAATCACCAGAATCTTCTGCATTGTTGTCAGCTCATTCCACCAGTTCCTGACGCGTCCTAACGGTGGCGCCGGATTCGGCGGACTGGGGGCGTCAATGGCGGGAGGAGTAGCTTCGCTTGCCGACTGGCCCCCCCGGGGTCAGCGGGTGGTTGGCGGGTTGTTCATATTGCAGGGAGCGGCCGCAACCCGGGCAAAACCTGGCCTCTTGACGATGCTCTCGCCCACAGTCCTGACAGAACGGCATTGCGGAATTCCTTAGAAACTATCTCAAAATGGCAAGGCTCCAGTGACGGCGGTAACCAGGTAAGGGCCTTGCCGATTTTCTTGGTCTGGAGGGACCACTGGCACAGAACCGTTGGTTCCGGCCAACGGTTTAGTTTTGTCCATGCGGAGGGATTCTAGCAGTTGGGCTGGATGCCCGCCAACGGTGAGTGTGAAACACCGGTCCGGGGCGTCAACGTCACGGCCCTTTGGGTAAGGGGTGAAAGCTATGTTGCTTATCCTTGCAATTGCACTCCCGTCGTTCGGTTTGGTGCTGGATATATCCCCCTTTACATTGGTAATCCAGTATGGCCACCCCTTCTTCATGCGCATCCAGGGTAAATACGATAACATCGGCGACGAAGGGCAGGATGGTCATTACCTCTTCACTCTAGCTATGAAGACGTTATCGCAAGCATTCAGTGGGAGGGGTCCAGATTTCGAGCCGACGTAGGGGCTCACCACCACGTTACCTTGGCGGTAATGCTGCCTGAGGCTTCCGCCACCCGGTTTCAGAGGCATCCCCCTTCCCCTTCCTGCCTTCAGTACCTTCGCACCTTAACCGGCACCAGCCGCTTGTTGTGCAGGTCCACGGCCAGGCGCGCTGTTTGCAGTGTGATTCTTCCCAGTTGGATTGCTTCCCACTCTCCCCCGAATATCACCCGGGTGTACTCTTCGTCGCCTTCCAGTCGGATCCTTGCCCAGCCCGTGTCGCAGGAGACCAGTTGGCCGTCGGCCATCTCGGTGACTACTGTGCCGGTCACCGGCACCCCCAATCTCTCGAGCAGCGCCCTGGGCAGGGTGGTGAAGTCGCGGGCGGTATCCACCGTGGATTCCACCTCCTCGAAGGTTTCCCCATGGACGTTGGCCACCCCTATGGTTACGCTGAAATTTCCCATTGGCCTCTCCCTGTTAAGGTTAAGCACTTCCCATTCCTCTCCTGCTGGCCACCGCGTGAGGCGTCGGTCGGCCCGCTGCAGCGACTATTCCGCCGATCAGCGCCGTTGATCCTCTGGTGGCGGCCCTGAGGTTATCGGCTTTTTGCCGGGCGGCCACCCAGCTACTGCCGGAGGCATGGGATCCCGGGGCAGGATAAACTATGGAGCGTCGCGGCAGGCGTCAGCCCGTCTTGGGACCCCTCGGAAGCCGATCCTCATGAGAGGCATTCCTCCCCGGACGCCCCTGCCTGTCGGGTCGGGACTCAGCTGACAGGCGATTTTCGCCCGAGCTCCAACCACAGAGTTGTCCCCCACTCAAGGTTCAGCTCGCCTTCTCCTGTTCTTCCAGCCTTTCCAGGGCCTGTCCTGCCGCCTTCCTGACCCCTTTCTTAATGTCGTCCAGGGCCGCGGTCAGCGCAGGGACGGCAGCCTGGTCTCCCAGCAAGCCGAGACTTCGGGCAGCACTTTTACGCACTTTGCCAAAAGGATCCCGGAGCGCCGCCATGAGGGGCCCCGTGGCGCTGCCGTCTCCCAGGTAGCCCAGGGCGACGGCAGCCCTCCGGCGCCGGTCCCGGTCCTCGTGGCCCAGCCATTCCACCATGTTGGGTGCCGTTACGGTGTCACCCAGCCGGGCGAGAACCATGGCGGCGTGGCTGACCATATCCATGGGGTAGGCATCTTCCACCGCCTGCCTGAGGGCCGGCATTGCCCGGGTGATTCCGTTTGCGCCCAGCAGCCTGGCGGCCCTCCAGTCCATCCCCTTGGAGTAAGGCTGGTTCACCTGTCTTATGACGGCGTCCTCCGCCTCCCTGCCACCCAGTTTGAGAAGGGCGCCCGGGGCGCCCCGGTCTCCCCAGCGCTCCATGGCCTGGATCAAGATCGGCACCGCGCTGGGGTCTCCCAACTCCTCCAGCACCTCGATGGCGTCCAGGCGAAACTTGG
>MPMM01000050.1 GCA_002238505.1 SAR202 cluster bacterium bin22
CGGGACACATAGCTGGAGAATTCCTCGTTGGTGACCACAAGATCGTCCACCAGACCGTCATTCTGGCCCCTGACCGGGAGCACTTGAAACACTTTCCACCGTTCAGGCTGTGCGTCGGCGATGAACCCGGCCAGGCCCTCATCCTTGTTGCTCTGTGTCACTACGGTGTTGATTTTCAGGTGAACTCCCCGCTCTTTAAGCATATCCATGATACGCAGGTAGTCAGGCTCGCTCAATGGACCGGTCAGCGTGCTTCTTCCGATGCGTTTCAACTTCGCCGGATCCACCGTGTCTATACTTACTGCCGCCCAGTCCAGGCAGCCGTCTACACGATCCAACCATTCCGGTGTGATGCAACTCCCGTTGGTGACGATGGAAGTGGTGAGTTCCAGTTCCCTGGCTCGCCGTATCAGGTCAGGAAGCCAGGGGCAAAGGGTGGGCTCTCCGCCCGCGAAGTTGATCTTGTTGAATCCAGCTCCAGCCAGCGCCTCCACCACTTCCACGGACTCCTCCCGGGGCAGGTGCCCCTTGGGCAGGTCGCCCTGACCCAAGTCCTGGAAGGTGGCGAAGCAGAATCTGCACTTCATGTTACAGGGTTTCCACAGGTGGAAGTTGACCGAAGGAATTTCCGTTGAAATATTCATTTCGACCTCACGATATTTTGGAACTAGGCGCAAAGGCCTATGGACATCGTAGGTCCGTTCATACCTTCGGTCAGCCCCAGTCAGGCGGACAAACTGCCTTTTGCAGAATAATTACCATAGGTTGATTGGAGATCGGCAATGTGGGCCCCAGCAACTCGTATGCTTCCTACACGCCGGAAACCTCCGCGCAGTTCATCACGTCTGCCCGTCCGGACCTCTGCCCCGAAATGCCAATTCAGCCAGGTCCTGGACAACAACGGGCCCCGGCTTCGGTGTTGGTGCTCTTCAAGATTGGACTCCGACAGAGAACGTTCACAGCGTGGACCCTCTTGAATGGAATCCATGCCGCAACAGCTAGGCGAGCTCTACATCCAAGTAGAGGGCAGTACCCTCGACAGACGTTCCGATCTTGGACCATTGGATTTGCAGGAGAGCGGTCCTGTGCTCCCGCAAGTCCACGTCGCAGCACGTCAGTGCCACGGCCTTTGTTCAGTGCAGCAACCCGTCTCTCGGTACCCGCCACAGTATTAAACTGAGGCCCAGGTGGAATCTACATTTGTGGACTGGTGCAGATTAGCGTCGGTAAACTCCGCCCCAGAAAAGCGAAGACGAACCGCTACCGTCAATGAACCCCGCCATTCGGGTCGATTCCGGCAAGGGGCAGAATCGTACGCCAAAGTTGCTATTGGCGTTTTGGCCACCGGTATTCGCCGGTGAGCAGAACATGGGCCCACCCAAGGGATGAGACGTGGGCCAGCAGCTCGGGCTCGACGGTGAGCCCGGCGCGTTTCCGCTGTCTGACAGCCTCGCTGAATTCGAAGCTGATGTCAGCCCTATGCGGACCCGCGAGGGCATGTCCATCGCGCGCGCCAAGGGAAGATTGGAAGGCAATCAGCCGGCCAGATCAGGTACTCGGAGGTCCCCGTCGTCCCCAGTCCTTCCGCCACCCGCCCTGGGACGGAGGCTTCGCTCTCTGTCCCAGGGGTGGTCATCACCAGCGCCGGGAAGGCGCAGGTCCACGGCAGGACCCCGGACATGCCGGCCACACCGGCAAGAATATCTGACGCGGGACAGGAGGTTCGGGATATGCGGGCCCACATCCTGCTTACTGGCGAATACCGGTGTCCAAAGCGACGATAGCGGCCTTAGCGTACGATTCTGCCCCCCTACCGGAATCGACCTCAACTGTGCAAGTCCCATCCCGATTCAGACGGTTTCAGCCGTGGCGGCGGCGCAGCCGCAGGGATACACAGGTGATGGCCGTTGACGTGATCAGGCTCAGCGCGCCGCCAATGAGAATGTCGATGGGCACCAGTGCGCCGGGCCACGTCCTGGTCATCATGTAGATGGGCACCACGTAGGTGGCATAGGCGGCGCAGCCGAAGATGAAGCTGTTTCTCGCCGCTTTCAGCAGGCTACCCTCGCGCAGGGCCGGTTCGATGGCGAGGACGCTGTTGGCCAGGCCGATCAGCAGGAAGAATACCAACGCGGCCAGCAGCACGGCGCCGCCCAGCTCGTCCAGCGGCCTGCCGAACTGGTCCAGCAGCGAGTCGTGGCCGCTGGATTCGTAGAAATTCTCGTACATTCCCCGCACCGGAGGGGAGAGGTTCCACGCTATGTCGATGATGGCGTAGACCAGGAACGCTGCAATGAACCTTGCGTATTTCATCGTCACTCCGCCTTTGCGATGGCCATTGCGTTCTCCTACAGGCCCTCAACCATCGTGGGGTCTTGGAGTTGCTCATCGTGGTTGCAATCCACTTTTTCCTCATCGCCTTGGTGGTTGGTGCTATCTAACTGACTTCAGCTGCAGCTGTCAAGATCATGACAGCGAAGTTCCTTACCGCCGGGCTGAACAGGTGAGGCCAGCGTTGTAGCATGGTCCCTGCGCGGGCGTGTCCAAGAGAGCGGTAGGTCCCTGGTCAACTTCTCCGGATTTGAGCCCAGGTCGGCAGGCTTCGGTGTGTACCCGCAGGTACAGGGAACACCTGCAAAGCTGTTCCCTGTCGCTGTAGTCAGCAGGAAAGTCCCTGCGTTTGCGGGGCAACGGCCCGGGTATCCTCCTGTTGGAGGCGGATCTCCGGCATACTGCCGCGTATGCGGGCTGGAGGTTTGCCAGGCGGTACCTGGCGAAGTCGGAACAGGCGGACCCTCGCCTTTACGGGGCGAACGAGCCAACCTAAAGACTCCACCGGAAACAACACGGCGGATCCCCGCGCTTACGGGGCGAACCTGCCAGCATGGCCGACTTACCTCAGTGGCTTGATGGCGGGAACATCTTGACTGTGGGACAATCGGGCGATGAGCGAAAGCGTCTACGTCACCAGGAGCAATCGCGAGGGAGAGAAGACCTTCCACACGAATCCGGACTGTAAGCACCTGGTCCGGGTGCAGAAAGAGGGCTGGTACTTCGCCCGCGTTACCCGTTTTGAGGCGGAGAGAATGGGGCGAGTCCGGGAGTGCTCGGACAGCAAGGGACGCACAAACCCTTGATATTCAAGCTGCTGTTCGTGCTTCTTTATTTTGCCGGTGTCCCCCTGGCCCTAATTGTTCCCCTCCTCACCGGTGTAATTTGCGGTCTCCGAATGGAGAGAGTGGGCCGAAGATGGGGTACCGCCATTGGGGCCGCAGTGGGTATTCTCGCTGCGGCCCTTGTCTTGTCCCGGCTCGAATCCCCCCTCACGCTGGTTCGGTTGGTATCCGGCCCCCGTTCCTTTGGTTTTGGCCTGGAGGTCTTTGTCCTTCCGGCGGTCCTCGCCGTTCTTGGCACGGCCCTCGTCTGGTTGGCGTGCGTCACTTGGGCGCATCGGGCGGGTGTGGAGGGTTAAACCATCAAGTAGGAACACCATGCACATTCGACTCTTCGTAATCCCGGCACTCGCCTTTCTTCTCTTGGGTTGTGCCTGCGCGTCCTCGCCCGGTGGCTATAGTTCCTGCTTTGACCAAGTCGGAGTGCAGGACATCCAGAATGCATTCCTGGCAGACCCGCAGGCAGCTGAGCAAGACATTGGGGAAGAGTTGTGCCTGGACGGAATAGTTACTTTTGTTGAGTAGAAGGAGAATTCCGCGACCGTTTCCATCGTTTTCGCTGACCAGGTTGGCGTCTTGTTCCGCCACGACAAGTCCCTGAAGCCGGAGAATTACCGGAGGCTTGCAGAGTGGGCGGAGCAGTATGGTGAGGGAGACATCATCCGGGTGTTTTGCCGGCTCACGGAATTCGTGCGGGTTGAGGGCGCTCCCGAGCACATGGCTATCCCCACGTTCAACAACTGTAGCCTTGCCCAGTAATCCGACAGCGACTGCTACCAGGCCCCGGAATTCTCAAAGCGAAGAGGTCCTGAATGGGCACCATCGAATTCACAGGTTGGCTCGCCAGCATCGCCTATCCCCTGGGTAACGGTGCCCAGGGAGTGGGAATAATCCTCGTCGCCCGCTACATCTATGCCTTCCTTTTCGATGACGAGTTTGACCCGAGTGAACAGGTCGAAAGACACGCAAAGGCGGGGTTTATGCTTCTTGTGGCAGGCTTCTGCCTGGTGCACCTGTTCACGCTGTTCTCAAGTCTGGCGGTGCTGTATGGAAGATTTCTCGGAGGCGAATGGTAATGCAAGACATCGGGCTGATGATAGCGGCCATTTACTTTTCGTCGCTCATGTATGTGATTGTCCACGTGCTGGGCTTGATTTCCGGCGCGCTCGCGGGTTGGCTAATGCGCGGGGTGTCTATTATCCAAGGCTCGGTAGTAGGCCTGATTTGCGGGCTCCTGGTCCTGGTCGTTATCCTGCTTATGGGCCTGGCCACACCCCTGATCAGCCGGAACAGTTCGCCCTTTGTGGATTGGATAATCATCCTTAGCCCTGCGGTGCTTGCCGTGGCGCTGCCGCCAATAGCGCTCCGGATCTTCCGTGCAAGGCTGTGGTAGCCGACGAGCCAGGCGGGTGTTGGAGAATTTCCTGGATGCGCGGAGTGGACGGGGACTTCGAGCCCCTGGGGATTAAGCGGCGGCTTGAGATTCCTGGACCGGAGGGACGGGACGGGCGCTGAATTCGCTCTCCGTCTGCTTATTTGCTAGCTTTGCCAGAGCTTCGGCGTCGTTCTTCGCCGGCATATACTCCATTCACCACGCTCCCAGGGTGGGTCAATGATGTTGTAAATCGACAAACTGAATATCAGCCGTGTCAATAATCAGGAACATTAGGCCAGTGATATTCACAGACATCCAGCCACGCTGATCACCGGAGTTATGTACTTTTATCAGGTTGCAGTTGACCGGTCAATCACCCCCTTGCCATCCAGGAGCT